>JAUMTW010000005.1 GCA_030531005.1 Corynebacterium sp. | reverse complement strand
CCTGTCAACCCGACCAAAAAATGTTTCCGCCACAACCACTCTCTCAAGCACACAGTCACAGGATTTATTCCCTGACCGCTCGTTGCGACCTCCATCAATTTACACAGCTTTCACTTTCTTAACAAATCAGCTGGTAGTTGGGGATTTTAAACATCACACCCCGCTGTTCTTTAGTGGTACGTTGCCAGGGGCCCGTTGGGGCCTTCAATTACGTGAATTGGCGTATTAAAGATCTCGGTGAGAACCTCATCTCGCATCAGTTCTTGTGCCGGACCGAACTCGACAACTCGCCCCTCCTTCATCGCACAGATGTAGTCCGAATAGGCACTAGCAAAGTTAATGTCGTGCAGAACTACGATGATGGTGCGCCCGAACTCACGCGCTGCTTGTTCTAGGTGCTTCATCATCTCCACTGAGTGTGCAATATCGAGATTATTCAGCGGCTCATCAAGAAGTACATATTCGGTTTCCTGACATAACACCATGGCAACGTACGCGCGTTGACGTTGCCCTCCTGAGAGTTGATCTAAGTATCGGTTCTCTAATTCTTTGAGACCGAAGAAGTCGATATAACGAGAAATTATTTCTTCATCGCCTCTGCTCAAACGTCCCTTGCTATAGGGGAAGCGACCAAATCCAACGAGTTGGCGCACGGTTAGGCGGGTAATGAAGTGGTTTTCTTGGCGCAGAATTGACAAGATTTTTGCTAGATCAGCGGACTTGGTGTTGCTGACATCCATGCCTGCAACTTCAATCGCGCCTTCATCGATGTCCAATAAGCGGCCGATCATGGTAAGCATGGTGGATTTTCCTGCTCCATTTGGACCAACCAGACTCGTAATGCCCCCACGGGGAATTTCTAGGGTAACTGGTCCAATGGCGACCTCCGAGGAGTATCTCTTGCTTACCTTATTGAGCTTAATCATAAGCGTCCTTTCTTAAGCAGCACGGTGAGGAAGACTACGCCACCGACTAGCTCAATAATGATGGAAACTACGCCTTGGGCATGGAAGATGTTATTCATCAAGAAGTACGAGCCGGTCATAATTGCAAAGCCCAAACTTGCTGCCATTGGAAAAATATAGCGGTGGTCGAAGGTGCCGGCGAATTGGTAGCTCAAGGTGGCAATGAGGAATCCCAGGAAGGTCATTGGTCCAACAAGCGCCGTCGAGGTTGCCATCAGAACCGAAACTAAAACCAATACTCCAACTGCAACCCACTTATGGCGCAGACCAAGATTGGTGGTTACTTCCGGGCCGAGCGCCAACACATTCAGTCGTGTTGAAAGCAGGTAGATGATTAAACAGGCACCGACGACCAGCGGAATAGCGAGCGGGAAGTATTCTTTGTCGGCATTATTCACCGAACCGAACAGCCGGGCGGTAAGCACATCGAAATCACTTGGAGTAAGCAAACGCTGCATGAACGTTGAAAGACTTCCCAAGCCTGCACCAATAACGATGCCAATAAGCAACATTGCATGCATATTTGCAAAACTGCTGGTTAGCAGCCAAGAGTACAGCAGGAGCGATAGTCCAACCATCAGCACGAGCTGGAAAACAAACATTTCCAGCGTACGAGCGTTTGTCAGTCCAGCTGCCCCGAAGAAAAATACCGTGGAAGTATGAATTGCTCGATATAAAGCTTCAAAGCCCATAATCGACGGGGTAATAATGCGGTTATTGGTTACCGTTTGGAAGGCTACTGTAGCTATACCTTGACTTAAGGCAACCAACAACATTGCAACGATTGCGACAGCGCGGCGTTCAGCGATCAGCCAAAAGCCTCGCGTCCCAAAATCCATGGGATTGTCATAGGCTAGCAGCCCAAAGGCCATCAATAGCCCCAGGATGGTCGTGGCACTCAAGATGATCCAATAGCGGCGCGCCGCTTTTGCAGTTTGGAAGGCACCAGCGCGACGTGTGTTTTGCTGACTCGTGTCGCCAAAACAAAGTTCAGTTCCACTCCCAGCTGTTTGACGTACCACTGATCCGCCGCTTACCAGCAATTCGGATTCGTTGGTTTCGCAGTTATGGTCGTGAAGTTTATCCATTGCGCACCTGCCGAATAATGAGACCAATAAAGACCACTGCACCTACGATGCCAAGCACAACCGATACCGGAATTTCAAAAGGTGAGATGATGGTGCGGGCTATCAGATCACACACGGTCACCAGTGCAATGCCGGAGAGACACACCCACGGCAAGTTAGAACGCAGGTCATCTCCACGAAACATTGAAACCAAATTTGGCACGATCAGCCCTAAGAAGGGCAGGTTGCCGACAACGACGGTGACCACTCCAGTCGCAATGGCGATGAGGCCCGTACCGATTAAGACCATGCGCTGATATTGCACGCCCAAGTTCGTGGCTACCTCTTCACCAAGTCCGGCAACGGTCAGCCGATCAGCATAAAAGAAGATCGCGAACACTACTATTAACACGATCCATAACACTTCATATTGGCCGCGGTATACCGATGTAAAGCTGCCTTGGAACCAAATCCCAAGGCTTTGGAGCATATTGGTTTGTAGCGCAAAGAACGTAGAAATGGAGCTGACCACCGCGCCGAGCATGATGCCCACAATTGGGACCACAATTGAAGATCGCAGACTGACCTTGCGCAAGAAGGCGAAGAAGATCATGGTGCCAATAAAAGAGAAAAACACGGCCACAACCATGCGGCTGAGCACGCTTGCTCCAGGGAACATGAACATACAAACCAGCAGGCCGAGCCCTGCCCACTCAGTGGTACCTGTGGTCGTAGGTTCTACAAAGCGGTTTTGAGTCAGCAGCTGCAGGACCAGACCAGACATGGCCATGGCTGCGCCTGAAAGGATGAGGGCAATTGTGCGCGGAATGCGGGTAATCCCAAACATTTCCCAGCCGTCCTCAGCGTTGAGCACATCGTATTCGCCGATAAAAAGTGACGCTACGATCAGCCCGAAGACGACTACAGCTGCAATCCAGAATTGCCAGGTAAACAGGGGCGCCCTGCCCCGGCGCAGGGTTTGAGTTGTCATGAAGGACTTTTCTTAGATAAGGCTTATAATAGTATGCATTACAAATATTGTATGCGTCGATTCCAGGCAGAGAAAAACGGATAAGACCAGACAAAATTATGGGTCTCATCCGTTATTCTATGCACACACGTAAACAGAGCAGTAGATGAGTAATTTACTCGTTCTCTACGTTTTCCGTCTCAGAGTCGGCATTCGCACCGTCGATGGCGTCGGCATCCGCATCGACAGCGCCGTTATCTACATCACCGTTACCAGCGGTTTCGAAGGCATCAGCAATCAAGTCAAGAATCTCGGTGTAGGTCTGAATGCCCTCATTGGTGTAGGTATCAGCTGGCGCCAGTACCAGGTGGCCTTCAACGACAGCAGTCACATTCGCCAAAGCCGCTGCATCCGAAATCACGTCGAGCGCTGGAGTGTAGCCCTCCTCCGCAGCATCGACAGCTGCATCGCGGTCGAGTACGAAGATCCAGTCTGGGTTGGCATCAGCGATTGCCTCAACAGAGATATCATCACCGGTGTGGCTGTCACTAGAATTATCGATCTCAAGTGCTGGATTCAGTCCCAGAAGATCGAAGATGGGGCCGAAGGTGCGGCCTTCACCTGGAGCAATGTAACCGATCTCGCCACCGGAGACATTCACAGCCATCACAGTGTCGGAGTTGCTGTAGGCTTCCTTCGCACGATCGATAGCAGCATTGAAGTTATCCACGAGCTTCTGTGCTTCATCTTCGTGGTCGAAAATTTCACCAAGGATTTCTACCTGGCGAATGAGCTCATCGGCGAGCGGCTCACCCTCGCGTGGCTCCAACTCGATGATTGGGGTATCTGGGTTCAGATCCTTGATGTCATCGTAGTACTGGGAGAAGCGCTGGCCGACGATAATCAAGTCGGCATCCGCAGCAACCGTTGCCTCCAGGTTTGGCTCACGGTGGTTACCGAGGTCCACAATGTCGGCATTTTCCTTAATGCCAGGAACTGTCTCTGGAACCAGCGGTTGTGGCGCTGCTACAACGTTAACTCCCCAATCATCGAGGAGTTCGAAGGTGCGGTTGTCGGTGGCGATGACCGACTCCACAGGGGTTTCAATTTCAACGGTGCCGTGGTTGTCTTCAACCGAAACTACGGCGACATCATCAACGGCGGTGGTGCTGACGGCGGTGTCACTGGCATCATCACTATCGTCACTGCTGCAGCCGGCCAACACTAAAGAGGTAGCCGCGAGGACTGCAACAAACTTTGGCAAAGTCTTTGACATAGTTTCCTTTCATAACAACGTTTATGTGGCGGGTAATCCCGCGAAAACCTCTGTCGGCTGTGTACGACACACTACTTGTGGATCACTTGCGGACCCCACTTCGCACCCTTTGGCGCATAAGTATGCAAAGGTTTTCGCCTCGCACCATTCCACGGTACCGAATTTTCTATCCCGCTCGCAGTATATTGGCGCAAATTTCCCAGTAATCCCCTATAAGCTGGGAAAATATTGTGAATATAGTTATCGCAGGCTCCCCTATTATCGGGGGTAGGTTTCTTGCCCACTGAACACAAGATCTTGCGGTACGACTGCGAAAATCTCATTGCTTCGTAATGAGTACCCACTCGCTCTCTTACACGAAAGGGCCTGCGCTTGCTGCAGACAATTGCGGCGCTGCCCACTAGCAGTAGTAAAACCAGTGGGCAGCGCCGAGAGGAAACATTTTGCGCAAGCTGCCACCGCTCCCCTCCATGTAAATTCCCCTTGCCACGGTGTACGGGGCAGCCTGCACTTAGAAGCTGCGGCGGCAGCAAATGCTAGCAAATACTTACAAGAAATACTTGTGCTTACGAAAAATGCTTCCGAGGTAGCAACTTAGTCCGCAATTGCGGCGAATCCACGGTCCAAATCAGCCAGAATATCTTCGACATCTTCAATGCCAACCGAAAGCCGGATTGTTGCCTGACTAATACCAGCACGTTGTAAGCCCAACTCATCAGATTGCGAGTGAGTGGTAGAGGCAGGATGAACCACAAGGGAGCGCACATCCCCTACATTGGCCAGGTCCGAATGCAAGCGCAGGGCGTCGATAAACTTCCAGGCCAGCGCACGTGCGGCATCACTGCTTGGGTCATCCACGGCAAGATCGAAGCTCAAGACCGAGCCAGTGTATTCCAGACCAAGCTTTTCTTTGACCGCATACCACGGCGAACTGGGCAAGCCGGCATAGTTAAGGTTGGCCACCTTCTCCTGTGCCGCCAGATATTGAGCAACAGCAAACGCATTTTCATTATGTTTAGCCACACGCAAACTCAAAGTATCCAGGCCTTGGGCAATCACCCAAGCATTGAAGGCAGACAGGGTTGCTCCGGTATCGCGCAACAGACCAGCACGTGCTTTCAACCCAAAGGCCGCCTCCCCAAGGTCGGCATAGCGTAGCCCATGGTATGCCGGATCTGGAGTAACGAATCCCGGGAATACTGGCTCACCGGCTGCATTTTCTTGGGTCCAATCAAATGTGCCACCATCGACGATGATGCCACCAAGTCCCGAGCCATTACCGGTGTAGAACTTAGTCAACGAGGCCACCACAATATCTGCACCCAATTCCAAAGGGCGAACTAAAGCGGCAGTGGCAAGAGTGTTATCTACCAGCAAAGGCACCTGGTTTTCATGCGCTACTGCTGAAACTGCCGGGATATCTAACACATCTGCTTGGGGGTTGGCGAAGGTCTCCGCGAAAAATAACTTGGTATTCGGTTGTACTGCTGCTTGCCAAGATGCAAGATCGTCGGGGCCTTCTACGAAAGTGGTGCTAATCCCAAGGCGTGCCAAGGTCACCTGCAGCAACGTTTCGGTACCACCGTATAAGCGTGGAGATGCCACGATATGATCGCCTGCCCCGGCGATAGTGAGGATTGCGGCGGTTTCCGCGGCTTGGCCAGAGGCGAAGGCCACGGCGTGCACACCACCTTCGAGAGACTGCAGACGCTCTTCGACGGCAGAAACCGTGGGATTGGTTAAACGGGAATAGATTGGGCCTGGGTTTTCGAGCCCAAAGCGTTGCTTGGCATGCTCGGCATCATTGAATACATAGCTCGAGGTGAAGTGGATAGGCAGATTGCGCGCTCCCGTTTCGTCTACGGGTTGGCCGGCATGGATCTGACGGGTGGCAAAGCCCCAATTCGCAGCATCGCTATTGTCATATTGTGGCATGAGATCTTCCTTTTGTTGGAGTCATTGTTCGTTTCCACAAGCACTCGCTAACTCATTCGCGCTTGCTTACTGCCAAAGCGTACTACTCTGTCTACTTTTCGGATAGAAATGCGGGCAGAATCTAAATATAACCCTGATGAAATGCGAAAATTCTGAGCTCCTCACCTCTTCAACAGATCCACAAAGAGCAATTCAGCCTCTAACTACACGCAAAAGCCGGGGTAGGAAATGCTCGAATCCCTTCGAGGATAATCCCTACTCCGGCAAATTAGAAGCGCTGAATGCGCACCTGCATAGCGCGGGCTACAGCTCAAGCTAGTGAGATGCCTTCCCTATTGATGCAGCCACTGACTCTCGGAAACGCCGTTTACCTGATTGCGGGTCAGCGTGTTCAGCTGAGTAACGTGATCTGGGGTAAGTTCTTCAAGACTGGAAACCTGCAGCAGCTTCATAGTGCGCTCAACCTGCTCAGCCAAGATAGCAATTGCGCGATCCACACCGGCTTCGCCACCAGCCATGAGGCCGTAAAGGTACGCGCGGCCAATGAAGGTGAACTTCGCGCCCTGAGCAATAGCTGCCACGATATCCGCACCGTGCATGATGCCAGTATCCATGGCTACATCCAAGTCCTTGCCAACCTCGCGGGCAACCTCGGGCAGCAGCTGGAATGGCACAGGAGCACGGTCAAGCTGACGCCCACCGTGGTTGGACAAGATGATGCCATCAGCGCCGAGATCGGCGAGCTTCTTGGAATCCGGGAGGTTCTGCACTCCCTTGACCACGAGCTTTCCTGGCCACATCTCACGGATAATCTTGAGATCCTCGAAGTTGATGGATGGATCCATAGCATTATTTAGCAGTTCACCCACGGTACCGCCAGTAGAGCTCAAGGAGGCGAACTCCAATTGTGGGGTGGTCAGGAAGTCCCACCACCACCAAGGACGTGGAATGGCATCAATCACTGTTTTCGCAGAAATCTGTGGTGGAATGGAGAAACCATTGCGCTTATCACGCAGGCGAGCGCCCGCTACAGGAGTATCCACGGTAAAGAAGAGCGTATCGAAGCCAGCCTTGGCAGCACGTTCTACCAAGCCGTAAGAGATTTCACGCTCACGCATCACATAGAGCTGGAAGAAGTTGCGGCCATGGGGGTTAGCAGCCTTAACATCTTCAATTGAAGTGGTGCCCAGGGTAGACAGACTGAAAGGAATACCAGCGCGTCCCGCAGCTGCAGCACCGGCAAGTTCGCCTTCAGTTTGCATCAGGCGGGTAAATCCGGTCGGTGCTATACCGAATGGCAGCGCAGAAGGGCCACCGAAGATTTCACAGCTCGTGTCTACCTCAGAAACGTCATTGAGAATAGAGGGGTGGAACTCCACGTCACGGAATGCCTGTCGAGCGCGCTCCATAGAGATCTCGTCATCTGCAGCTCCATCGGTGTAGTCGAAGGCTGCAGAAGGAGTGCGCCACTTTGCAATCTTGCGCAGATCCCAAATGGTTTGAGCATCATCAAGACGACGTTGCTTAAAGTTGAGGGTGGGCTTTTTGAATTGCAGCAGTTCAAAAATTTCCGAAGGATTTGGGATTTGACGTTCTACGTGCGCCATTGCCGAACCTTTCTATGCCTTCTGGCATTGTGTGACAGCAGTTTCTTGAGCTAACTTCCACTCGATGAGCACCCTGTGCAAATGCGCAACATGCCAACCACGGGAAGCCTAACAAAACTAATTGTAGCCTCACTTAATATGCACTTAAAATAATTGTTGCAGCGGGGGCGATTCGGGGGCGACGCCTCAAGCTCCTACCTGCAGCTTTCACCAACGATGCTCCCCCATCGCAGCAACCGCAACTGCGATACTTGGTTTTACGTGGCTCGCAGCACTACCCACTCCTGCTCTTGCCAGGCAATGCGTGGGCTCATGAAATTGAAGGAGCATCAAACTCGAAGGCGTCTTTGTTTCGACTCGGTGGGCAACCTGCACGACGAGAGTTGCCCACCCGCAGCACCGCGCTGATTATTGCGGAACGTAATCCACAGTCGACAATGGACACTCAGGCCCAACCCCGCTATTCCGTACGATCTCTACTCTACAACTACTAGCCTAAGCTGCCGAATCAGTGCGTCCGTCCGAGACCTCGAACACAAGCCAGTGCAGCACAAACATGCCCGCCGCATCCGATGCACGGGCCGCTCTTATACGGTCCGTAGGGCCAGGTACGGCGAATTTGAAGGATGCTCAAAATTTTGCCAGAGAAAGCCCATGGGTGGGGCCATGGTGCACAAACCTGCGTACCACCGTCACGCTTGCATCAGCCGGCGCTGATACTCCCCAAGGGGACGCTAAATACAGTGAGCGCTCAACAAATAAGTAGTGCTGAGTAGGCGATAACTTGGAGAATCACCGCGCGCATCCAGGCCGTCCCCCGGTTCTAGTGTGGATCTAGCCAACCGCACGATAAAATACCTCGGCCATAATTGCATCCTGCAGTTTTAAGGTTGCTCGCGGGAAAAATAGTGCGGCGGCAAGAACTGCGGTTGATAGTCCGGAGGGATTTTCTCCCAATTGGCAATAGGGCCAGGCACCACTGTAAATAAGGGGTGCACACGTATTATTAGGTTGTCTGGTTCGACGCAGTCTTGGGCCAAGATGACCTCTTGGTGCGAGCCCGGTGCACGACTACGAAGCTTTGCTAATAAGAAATCGGCTTCATACGCTATCTGGCCGCTGCTTACTTCTATTTGCGCATCCGCTGATAGGTTTGGAATCTTCGTGGCATCAAAGTTATAGCCGCGGCTGGTAGCTTCTTCCTGGATTGCACGCAAGAAAGTCGCGATCGCTGCTCCGGGATCATGCGCCGCACGAAAGCGCATGAGTTGCGGATGCTGGCGATATCCTGCGGTTTTTCCGGCAAGGACTTTTTGAGCAAGCAAAGCCTCACGCCAGGCTGCGACGAGCCCTTTGGCATCCAAATAACTTGGATGAAGCGACCATAAGCGCATGACTTTTATCCTTTCTAGGAGCACACTCTCAGCTGCCTGCACAAACGGGCAAAACGCTGCTTACGGTCGAATTCGACAGGAAAGTTATACTATTTTCTGGGTCGCAGCAGCGTTAGATAACTAGTTTATACACTCCCGCTCCCCTGGATTGTTCAGAATAGGATTCCAGCATCTTCGCTCCCAGGTGACGCTATCGAATGCGAGGCTCACACTATGCCGGGAATCGACGTACTGGAACATGCCAGGAATCGACATGCTGGCACACTGAATATGTTGGAACGCTGCGAAGCTGGAGCTGACAAGTCCCGCAACTGCAATCACACACAAAAACCTGCGTAATTTTATTCAAAGGTAGTGGCTTTTTCCGCACGATCTGCATTGCTGCTTTTAGGAGCGAAATAGGCATCAACGAGCAAAGAAGCTGAAAATCGCTTGTGCATGTAGGTTTGTCGGTGTGCATCTTCTGTACCGAATTGTTGAGTAGTTCTAGACCGGCTGGTCTAATGAAGAGCATGACGCAACAAACTGACATCACTTTGCACTGGTTTCTGCCTCCTTTCGTAGACTCTCGCGGCATCCTCAGCGGCGGCCACGGCAGTGGCACCTACCACAACGAGTTAGCGGCCATAAACCGTGATGTGGACCTCAACTACCTCATCCAATTGGCCAAAGCTGCAGAAAGCAATGGCATTGATTCGGTACTCATTCCAGTTGGTAACTGGTGCGAGGATCCATTCATCATCGCTGCCAGTCTGGTTGCAGCGACCAAGAGCCTGCAGTTCTTAATTGCGTTGCGCCCAAGTTCCACCAGCCCACTACTGACCGCACAAACTATTTCCAGCCTGGAACGCTTATCCGGTGGCCGCATCCGCGTAAACCTGGTTGCCGGTGGTGAGGATACGGAAATGCGCGCATATGGTGATCACACCACCAAGGAAGAACGCTATGAGCGCGCCGGGGAATTCTTATCCGCCTTAGAGCAGATCCTCTATAGCGGCGCCCCGAGCGATTTTAAGGGCAAATATTACCAGCTCGAGAGCGCGCAACTTCCAAAGCCTTTGGAGCGCCACCTGCCAATTTTCTTCAGTGGCTCTTCGGCAGCCGCTGGCAAGATTGGCGGCCAGTGGGCAGACACCTACCTCACCTGGGGTGAGCCACCAGCTGCCGTGGCAGAAAAAACAGAGTGGATCAACCAGCAAGTACAGGCCGCAGGCCGAGGCGATGGAATCGAGCAGGGCATTCGCTTCCACATCATAGCTCGTCCTACCAGCGAAGAAGCCTGGGATGAGGCACGGCGCTTGCTCTCTGGCATTGATCCAGAAGAGGTCAAGAAGGTGCAGCAGCGCCTGGCACAATCCCAGTCGGAAGGTCAGCGCCGCATGGCCGCGTTGCACAACAATGGTGCGGCTTTCCAGGGAGTTGACGACGTGCACTCCTTGGAAATCTACCCAAATGTTTGGGCTGGCGTGGGCCTGCTTCGCGGCGGTGCCGGCACTGCCCTGGTCGGTTCATACGATGAAGTCGCCGAACGTATTGAAGAGTATTACCGCACGGCACAGAGCAGCCACTATGTGCTCTCAGGTTACCCACACCTCGAAGAGGTCTACCACATCGGCGATGGAGTAATTCCCGCACTGAAGCGCCGCGGATTAAGCATTACTCACGGCTAAACGACAAGGTGCAGCACCCTGTATTGAAACTCGACTCACCTTTTGGAGATACGCTTATGACGCGCCGCTCACTTGCCACTACGGCTATGCCCTTTCACCCGGATCCGGATTCCGCCAACCGGTTGCGCAAGCAGTTTTCCCGCGCTCCTGCAGCGGTAACCCTAGTTGCAGGTCTTGTTGATGACCAACCCGATGGTTTTGTTGTCGCTACTTTTGTAGGGCTGAGCCTGGATCCTCCGCTGGTGAGTATCAGTATCCAGCGCAGCTCCCGCACGTGGCAGCGTCTGCGCGAATTACCAGCAATTGGACTGACGATCCTTTCGACCGATCATGCCCTCTATACCCGCCAGCTTGCTGCCCGTGAAGGCGATCGTTTCGCAAATGTGGATTGGTTCTCCACTGAGCATGGCGCAGTGGGCCTGGAAAATGGCACATCCTTCTACAGCTGCAAATTGGAAGAAGAAGTTGCTGCTGGCGACCACGTGTTGGGAATCTTTAGAGTACTGGGTACAGCAAATGACAAAGAAGCCAGCCCGCTCATCTTTGCGGATTCTTCATTCCAACGTTTAGGCGGCGACGTCGAATTCTAATCCTGCGCCAGGAGATTCCCCCACATCAGCGAATCCGGTGCCATGCTCGCACGGAATCGTGTCCCCGCTACCCCCTAGTAGCCACTATGGCATTAGGGGCTAGCGGCATTTCAATGACACCGCACTAAAATCACTTCAACCAAAACTTGGCCAACGCGCACTGAACCGAAACACTATCGCGCTTAATGTTTTGCGGCAGAAAAGCCAAATCCTACTGCTCCACACAGCAGGCTCATACGGCATCCTCCGAAAGTTTCTCAGCTAACACTCCCCAAATCAGGCAAGGATTGCCTATGATAAAGAATCAATGGCCAACGTTGCCGCCAAATACGAGTAGCACAGTTTCGAAGTGCCCAGAGCAATAAAGGATAACTGCACGTGACCCACCCCCAGCATCCCCGCGCCCCACGGTCGTCCCAATCGCAGCCACAGGGAAATACCACGCCACAGCAGCCATTCCCTGAAGGCCAATATCCTGAGCAACAACCTTCCCAAGGAATGACTCCGAACTATAAGGTTCCTGGTGCCACTCCGCACCATAACGATACCCCGCAATCTCCTGTATACCCACAAGGTGCCGGTAAGGGAATTCCGAGCAGACCAGGTGCTGGCCAGCCACAAAACCAGCCGCAAGCTCGACCTCATGCTCAACGCATGCCCCCTGGGCATCCTGGTGCGCCAACACAATTTGCTCACCAACTTGGTGCGCCGCAACCAACTGGTCCGGCCTCACAGCCTAAGCAGCAACCTGCGAAGAACAAAGGTAAAGCCCACGATCCCTTCAATACCCCTTGGTATAAGAAGCCAATGAATTGGGTCTTCGCCTTGCTCGCCCTTTCTGTCATCGTCTTCCTCATCGGGTTGGTTGCAATCCTCACCACGAATGATGAGGAAGGTAGTAGTGCCAATAATGCTGCCAGTACAAGTACACAACCCGCCAGCGAAGTCATGGCACCTTTGCCACAGAATTTTGAAGTAACTTATCGCATCGTGGGCACCTCCACCGATGTCGCTGTCACCTATAACAACGGCGAACAGACCAATGCCCAAGAACAAGGCGTAGGGCCTGGTTGGGAGATTACTACGCCAGTGTCTGAATCATTCGGCGCATATTTATTCACCACCAATGGTATCGATGAAGAAGGGGAAACTACCTGCCAAGTCGAGGCAAATGGAGTCATCATCGCTGAAGATTCCGCAACCGGCCCACTATCTGAGGCATTTTGCAACCCTAGCAATGCTGACCTTGCCGCAGCATTCGAATAATTAGGCCATGCACTGCGGTTTTTGAGCTAGCAATTCTGAGCGAAGACCCAATAGGAATGAAGCATCCATAACTCTTCTAACCAACGCGAATACACCTTGGAAGCAAATCCCCTCATCATTCCAAGTAAGGAGACTTTTGTGAAACAAGCAAATATCCCAATAGGCATTCAGGTCGCGCACCTTACATGGGAGATTCAATTAGGACACCAAATTGCTGCGAGGCACTCATCATCATCAGCATCTGCTTCACGGCTACTGCAGTGGCTCGATTCTCGCTCACACCTCAGAAGCTGCGTCATTCACCTCCTTGGCTTCAACATCGATAAGCAGATCACCACATCGCTCCCAAATATGACGCAAGTACTTCGGGAATGTTCATCACCACAAACTCGTAAATCGCCCAATACACATGCGCACACCTTTACTTAGGCGACCGAGCAAGAACTTTTCACCATGGGTCAAGAAGAACCTGCGCACCTATCATTTATAGGGATGCTGATCTTGCCCTATCCCTCAACCTAGGTCGCATAAGCGCCCTCATTAGGATCCTTTTCATTTAGCCGCACTCCGAAAATAATTAATCATTTTCAAAATTGACCAACAGCAGCAAAGCCTATTCATGGCCGATTACTGGAGAAAACAAGAAAGACTATTATTCGATACGCCATTCTCAGCATTTTAAATGCTGTATCGCCACCGAAAGCTTTTCGTAGCCCCTACACGCAACTCAGTTTCTCAGCAGACTAAACTACGAGGAATTACATCGTGGATGATGACTTTAGTCTTTTTGTGACCATACCGCGATAGTATATTCAGCGCTAGTCACAGCTTGCCACAATTAAATGTTGCTGTGTCATACTCCCTCAAAACAGCCATGCCTCTACCCCCCCCCACCTCCCAAATAATGTTGCCTGCAACGTGCGTGCCTAGCCTGGGAACTCCGTGGCTAAGTAATAGATCCTAAGCCCCGAAAAGGCATCGGAACGGAATAAAGCAAGGCATCAAACAAAACGCACCGGGATAAAATTCTGTATTCTTAATATATCTGCATGCCCTTGTGAATCTTTGTTTAACCCCCATATCTACATTATTCTGATCCACTTAAAACACCCATGCGCCCCGGCTTCCCTCATGTATTTTCCGCATGACAAAGGCACTGAAGCAGCTTTTCACTCCTAATCTTTCATGAAGGCGATATCTCCGCGTATACGAAGAAGCGTATGATACCGCAGACGATGGTTGTTAATCTAAATTTTTGCAAAAGGTGAGATATAAAAAAATCAAGAGCCGGCCTAGAATTCCAGCTCTTAATGAGAACCCATTACTTGCTCATCGTTTTCAAGGCGGCAAGTAACATTTCTATGTTCTTTTGTTGGAAGAGTAATTGCCAAAGTTCACTGGGAACTGCAATAGATTCATCTGATTCGATAAATATCCCAACCCCCTCAAGGCCATGAATATCTTTAGCCAATTGAATCCACCGTCCACTGTTGTAGTGCAAGATATACAGCCCGAGGTATGCTTCTTGAGCCTTGCGAATCTTTTCCGGCACTGCATTTGCCGAAGGATATTGCGAATTTAATACTTCGCTCATATCGTAAATACTCTGGTCATCAAAGACCGTTTCGGTTGAGACCCCCAAAACTTCGTCGAAGTCATGCGAAACGAGTTGTTCACAGTAATCTATCCAGCTTCTAGGGGCTGGAGTGTCCGTTATGCTCGTACTAGGTGCCATACTCTCCCTTTCTTTACGCACTTTAGCTTTGAGTTATTGGGAAACGCTGCTTCATAAGAAGCACGGGCCGCTTCGCAAGCTACGGGAAAGCAAAACCCGAATGACAGCCGGAGCGGCTTTTGTGTTGATATCGCTATCAGAAACTACTTGAACACTTAAATCCGGCCCAGCAAAAGTTACTTGAGTTCCCGTAGCTTCCACCGGTCCAAGCGTCAAAATACAAGACCAGCAGCTTTTAGATGACGCATGACAACCTCTTATTTATTAAAACCAGAAATCTGAACTCAATATTTTGCCCTTTTGGATATTCTCTACAATAACAAATGACTAGATAGGTGGCAAGAAATGGATACATCTACCCTTTTATAGGGGCACAAACGACGTACAGGACACCGTTCAAATCCAAAAAATCGCTTATGCAGAGAACTTTAATGCACAGTTCGCTCCGGTTTGGATGCTAGGGACGATCGATATTCCATCTTGCGGAGCGCATTCTGGGGTGGCGCTATACGGCGAGGCAGATCAGTTTTCATTTCTTTAGATTCTCTCTTTGACGACAAGTAGAAACTTCGCGAGATATACGGCAAGCGTTCCTTCCCCACTCACGGGGAGTAGATGAACTCTCATGACATCAGCTGATACCTCAAGTCGTCTGCAACCAATACTCCTATCAACACAAGCATCCATCAACCAGATAGATATAACGCTGGGCGCAATCAAGAAACCTTAGGAAACAGTTGATAGATTTTTTCTCCAAGGCAGTTAAATCCGAGAGCTGTTGGATATCGACAGGTGCTATATCCTCTTCTGATAGAAACGGAAGAATCAATTTTTCTCAAGGGAGAAAAAAAATTTCACGATGTTAGCTCATAGATTTTCTGCTCACTATACAGCATGCACAAATTTCCAGTGACAGGGTGATAGATCAGTCCACTACGCTTAGGAACTTGTAACCTAGGGCACTGGGAGCCTAAAGCAAAGGGCAACACAATGAAGACGTCATCAGGAATAGACACTGGTGCAGCGACGCTACTGCCTATCGCCAGCGATTTTGTATTTAGAGAAGGGACAAAATGTCAATAAGCCAGAATTCAGCCCAGATCAGGACGATTACACAGGATTAGATGTTTTTCGCGCTGCTATAGGGCAACTCAATTCTCTGTACATTAAAAAATGGACTCAGCCGCCACTCATGCGAAGGAGCATTGTCGGCTTGCAAATTTCCATGGACTTGGCCGGCTTCCCCTCCTGATTGACCAAACAAATTCTGATGAAATTGATCAGACATTTTCTATCGTTTGCGATAAGATTCGCGAAACTCAAAGATGGTGAGGCGCAGATGTGACTGGTCAATTAAGCGCTAAGGATTTTCCAGTCGATGCTCCAACATTAGAGAAGATCACTCAGCTTAGCTAGGCATCTATTAGCTTCAATTACCATGCTAATTTGTGTTCCTTAGCATAAGGATCAACTAGATCAGCAACGATTTCGTTCACAGTTATGTCTTTCACTACGGCAAGCCATTTTGGATTGCGACGAGTTTCCACATCAACGCGACATACAATTTTGGCTCGATCGTCTAACGCCACAGCAAACGCATCTGCTACGTTTTGTACGCTTTCCTCCTCCGTCGCATCGCATTTTTCACAGTTATTCTCCCTCTCTTAGCTTTCCTAGCGCTTCAGCAACCTACATATAGCCACGAGTTTTCTGAGGTTTTACCCCAGACTCGCTTAACGACGCTTTCTGGACTGCGTTCGCAAACACCCTTGTCACGAGTTTAAACGCGCATGTTCCTGGCTGGTTCATGATGAATCCATGGTGATCAACCGTAAGAAGGTGCAGCGATTGTGGCCTAGGGAGGACTTGACGCACAAAGCAGGTTCGACGGATGCGGCGCACTGGTGATAGCACCGTAATCCAGCCAGTGACAGCGTCGCGTCCCTACCATGTGTGGAGCATAGACTTTCAGTTCTACGTCACCGCTGATGGTAATCCCTTCAAGATCGTATCGATGCTCGATGAGTTCACCCGCAAGCCTCTCGTGGACATGGCGCAGCGGTCAGTTGCCGCTAGCGACCTTTGTAGCCTGCTGACCAGTATGTTTGCACACGCGGCATCCCTGAAATCCTTCGCATAGACAATGGCCCTGAGTTTGTTTCTCGGCGCTTGGCCGCGTTGTGTGAGGGCCACCGTGAAGATATGTTTTATCCCCTCCCCCGGGATCACCGTGGAGCAATGGCTTCGTCGAGTCGTTTCACCGTCGCCGCAGGTATGAGTGCCTGGAACGCAACGTATTCGATTCGATGCTGCAGGCGAAAGCCCTCATTGGCAGCTTCCATGAAGAGCACAACCTGGCGTATCGCCACTCAGCACTTGGGGTACCTCACCCCGGCTGAGTGAGTTGCCAAAGCGGCCGCGTAAAAATGACATTTTCCAAGTAAGCCCTGGCCCACAAATCCGGGACCCCTCATGGCAGCATCCGTTGAAGCGGCCTTCAACCTGCCGAAGGCAGTGGATAAAGAGCCCACACGACGCTTCAATCTCATGATCCCAGATAGCATGTATGCACAGGCAGATGACGCTGGAAGCCGCTCAGCCCGGAGCATCCATGACTGAACAGGTCCATCATGCGTGGGAAACTGTACGAAGGCTGTAATTATGTAGAGCTCTGGGGAGGCTACGCCACCGCGTAGATCAACAACCCTCCCCTTACATTAGTGATCCCTTGAGAAAACTCTTGACATCAGCATATTCCACTACTACGTTAAGTTTTGATAATATATCTGATGTGAAAAGGAATGTATCTATGGGTAAATTCTTTTTACGCTTGACATCGATAGTTGTGGCACTATCGCTTCCGATTGCTACGATTGAAGTAGCGCACTCTGAAACAAGAGATACATCTTTCAACATCGATCTCTCTCAGCCTAATGAGACCTACAGTCCGACACCTACACCAGAGCAAATTCAAGATATCCATGACTATCTTGGCCCCGAAGCAGTGGCTGAAATAAGGCGAGCTCAAATAGAGGCAAGTAACGGTGAACGAGCAGCTCCGGTAATCGCAGGTGCTGCTATCGCAGCCGTCGCCTGGTGCGCGTCCGGAGCTCTAAGTAGCATACCAACCTCGGTTCTTGCGGACATTGTTAATCGAGGTGATGGTGGCGGTGATTATGTCAGGAATGCAATCTACGGATGCGCGGCAGGAAACATAGGATCATGGGCCTGGAAAATTATCCCCAATTCAATTAAGCAAAAGGTACTTAATGCTGTAGTTCGATTCTACTTAGATCACATAAGAAAATAGAGGTAATTTAAAATGCATAGTTGGGGATTGTTTGCGCTCTTTGCTCTAGGTTCTATTTTTTTATTCGCATTGTGGATCTATTGGATGAGAGCAGGGAGGAAACCGATAGCAAATTTAGCACTGGCTACATGTTTCTTGTACTCTTTCCCTGCTCTATTTATACTTTTTAATATAATGGTAGGTGGATATCGCAGAGCAAGTGTTTCCGAACTTGTAGTTGCTGCACTATATACGGGGGTAATAAGTGTTGTCGGTTCCATGATTTATGAAGATCGACAATCTAGGTGACGCTAAGGTTCGTATGGAATCTTGAGCTAAGTTAGACGCTCGAATCGCTCAGACGTTTTGTCGCACTGCCGTAAAACGCTGACCAAATAGCCGACATGCCCTCCAACGGACACGGAATCTACGACATCACCATACCCGGGCTCATTACGCAACTATCCGCTACCATCACCCCACTAAACCCAAAAACTAGCGCCATATCCACACAAGATCAGACCAACCACCCTGCAGCAGAAAACAACCTGTAGCCATTTCCGACGAATCGCTAGAACAAGTACCAACCGGCGGCGCTTTGCCGAGCTTATGTAACTGAAAGTCTGCACCATGGAGTCGTTGAAGTAGTTAGCAGGTTGCCTCACGGCAAATGGTGCTCTTATTGCCTGAGCGCGGAGCGTTTGGGTCCGGTCGATCTGGAGGGTATCGTTCTGCCAATCCAAGAGATCCGCCCTCCGGTCATACCAACCAGTTCAGCTTGATCCCGAGTCGACCAATAAGCTTCTTTTAGCGCGGTCGCTGCCTGCGGAATCTGCGATCTCAGAGCACGTTGCTCTCGCATGATCCGCTTCCGACGCTGAGCGATTTCCATCGCCAAAATATACCTCCGCGTGCGCGGAGAAGAGATATATGGTAGTGTTCAAGTTAGTTTGTCTTAGGAAATACCTCCGCGTGCGCGGAGAAGAGTGAAGAGTCCCGGCCGTGACTATCTCGCACCCCGGCGATGGAAATACCTCCGCGTGCGCGGAGAAGAGCAAGTAAGGAACGTGTGATGGTCGAATTTATTATTCCTGGAATAGCTTTATTGATTCTCCTAGCAGTAGTCGTCTTCTTCGTGAAACTTTTCCATAACGTAAATGAAACTAAAAAAGGAATTGAAGAGCTACGTAGAGGGAAATAAGGCTCTCTAGCTATTCTATCTACTTGATGTGACGTATATCATAAATGACACACATCATGAAAAAGCCCCCCGGGTGTGCCCGGGGGGTATGCTTTTTCTACATCAAAAATTCAATATCGTAGTTTACACGTCATAGTGGCTCTTGCCAACGAGGCGCGTAAGCCAAGGAGCGAGGAGAGGGATTCACTCGCACCCGCCTTCTCTGACAGGAAAATACTTTAAAACTACCCCCTCCGCTAATCCCGGACCCGAGCCAGCCGTTAGAGGGTGGACGTTCAACGAGCCCAAAAACAGCAGGCGCTCCTTATGACCGTGAGGCTTGAGGGCAAGGGTGTGCCGAGCCTGACCAACAGAGATGTGGGTTCCGCGACATGATGTTGACCGTGGACAAGACTTTTAAGCACATGCCGCCACTGCCGAGTGAGTAATGCCCTTGGCCACTATTACATCGACCGACCGACGCCGACCGACGCGAGAGGAAATACCTCCGCGTGCGCGGAGAAGGGCCAGCTGGAATATGCTTCCACCGGATGCGAACATCAGCTGGGGATGCAAACATGGCTAGCTCCCTAGCCCGGTGAGCTTGACCATCGCAAATGGATCGGTCACACCGAATGCGACAGTAGCCCAGGTCTGCACCCAGGTAGTTTGGATCGAGGCGTCACGCCAGGTTTCAGTGGAAATTGGGGATTCAACGCCCATAACACCGACCGCACCTGCCTGCAGTACGTAGCCTTCGCCATCTTCCACCGCAGTGGTGGTGTACAGGGTAAGCCCGAAGCTGGACAGCACTTCAGCATAATTAGCTACGCCAAGCAGCAGCTTCAGATTCTTTGTGTCCTTCGGAGACAACACCAGAGTGTCCGGCTTGTAGCCGAGGGACTTAGATTCGATAGCTTCCTGCGCATCCAGCAGATTAGCAAGCAGCTCGCCCTCAGCAGTCTTCGCTGCCTTCTCAGCTGCCTTCACCCCTGTGGCTGCTGCCCAGCCATTAGAGGTAACAGTCAACGCACCGGATACGGTAGCGCTGGCTGCGCGTAATGCTTCAACACCTCGGCGATCCAAGTCCTGCACCATGGTATTCGCTACCTGTGCAGTCTTACGCTGCAGCAACATAGAGTCATTACGGATCTTTGCCTCATCGGTCACGCCGAACTTGCCACCGGTCTTTTGGACCTTCGCAATGACTGGGTCCTCAGTAGTGGTGTGCAGCACGGGGAACTCCGCACCCGGTGCCACAATACCAGGCTTATTCGCTGCCAGCGCTTCATTGCTGGTCAGCTGATCAAATAGCAGCGCGCCACCCGAGGTGGTCACATTGCCGAAAATGTGCTTGGCCAGCAAATCACGCTCGACCAAAGTACCTACATAGCGATCAATGCGAGTAGGTTCATTGAGCATCATATCGATGGTGATTGCACCATCATTGACCTGGGCAGTAGCCAGGGGGAACATCGGATCTCGACTCATAATTTTTTATCCTTCCTTACTTGAGTGCCACTAAGGCACGACCCGCAGCAGTCTTAGAAACAGCAATACCAATCACCGGATTAGTACCAGCAGACTTCTTTGCCTTGCCTGCAGCGACCTCAACAGCATCACCTGCAGTAACACCATTTTCAGCAAGAATTTCGTAGACACCCGCACGATATACGGTTACGAAAGCATCCTTTGCCGCATCCTGGGCTACAACACCGAAAACCGGCTTACCAGCTGCGGCCTTGGCTACAACTGGGCAGCGATCAACCGCCTCGCCACTGATAGCAACGAGCGTGCCAGCCGCAAGGGCCTCATTTGCCTTCACGGTGACATTAAAGGCCGGGGTGTACTCAATAGGGGTACTAGCCATAATCAAAACTCCTTAAAAAAAATTTGGGTATGAAAAAAGCCAGTCTGTTTTAGACTGGCCAGTTCGATGGGAAAGCATCCGGCGGATTCGAATCATCCCGGTGCACAGCACCAAGCTTTTCTACCGGTGTTTGTGATGGTGGTGGGGTCACCGCCTTCTTTTGCATTTCTGCAATCCGCTGCGCACGATCCTCCAAAGACTCAGCATCACCACTACCGAGCAAATCAATATTTTCTTCGGCGATACCGTATTTGGATGCGAGGCGCAGTCGAAGATTCTCAGCCTGTATAGCTTCAAACTGTGACTGGTATTGATTGATCGATTCTTGGGCGCGCTGCAACTCGGTTTTCTCCGCTTCCTGCTGCTTGCGATATGCTTCAGCATCCGCCTGCAGCTCATTGCGTTGTGTGCGGTACTTCGCGCTTTCCCGGCGTAGCTCCGCGATTTCTTTTTCGTAATCTTCGGGGCTACGACCTTGTGCTGCCTCCTGGGCAGCTGCAGCCACCTGTGGCTCTTGTGCTTCGGTGGCGGTCATTTCCTCTGCCATGATAAACCTCCTGGGTTCGTGTTTTTGGGCATAGAAAAACCCCGCCACAAAAGCGGGGTTCGTACTGTGGGCAGGACTCGCACCTGCCACCAGTGACTACTTCACGGCTACACTAACGACGTAACCAAAGCGCGTACCTCTGGCTCCACGTCATTAATATCAGAACAAGCAAGCTCATACGCTGGATCACCATAATGCTCACGCACTCGAGCTAACGCATCTGGAACAGATAATCCTTCCGTTGCACGATCCAAGAGAAAATCCTGCAACTGATTACTGTAGAAGTCAGCATCAAGGTCTCTTAAATTCTTTGACGTGGCAGTCAAAATCTTTTCGCCATCACTCTTCATAATGACAAAGCCATCTGGAACCTCATACAGCCAAACAAAACCAGGCTTAGCGCCTTCCAGACAACGCACCGCGTAGCGAGGTGTTGGGATCATCTCTAGCCCAGAGGGCTTATACCGTGGGGGATACTTACTTGACATCTTGACCAATCACCTCCGCATATGCAACAATCGTCTCATTTTCTTCTTGTACATCTACTATTCTATACCGTGTTTGCCGATTTAGCAGGTATTCATTCTCACCACGAATTGCCGAAAGCCCATTGACCCCATTGCGGTCTTCTCCTACATAAATCCCGCGCGTACCAGGTCGCACGGTTAACCGTAGTTCAACCTCACCAAAGTGTTCTTGCGCGATCGTGGAAGTCGATAAATACCCCCAGTTCTTATACTCCTGTCCGCGCCAAGTCTTTATATCCGTTAGCTCGAAACCGTCAGTAATAACGCTGCCTGCAAGCTCCTCACCCCGTAACCGACGAACAACCTGTACTGGCTCATCAACCGCAGGAACCTTCCGCATCGCAGAATCAAACGCATCACGCCTTTACCAAACCTCTCCGCTACACTGATTCCACTGAACCCATGACCTACCTAACACCATAAGAATTCACGCTCCCAGCAATTCAAGCACCCACCTAGGACATACCGGGAAAACACGTAATACCTGGCATCCCACTCGTCCATCCCCCCCCCAACACCACAGGCTGAACTTCTTACAACTACAACGCTACGAATGAAGCAAATGTGAGAAACGCTCGGATTCACTTTTTCAGGGAAACACCGAAACCTTTAGGAACGTTGGATTTAATCTTTTTCAGAATGCCACGCAGTCTAACGGATCCACCTAAGGCCTTGGCGCTCACACACCGCTACCAGCGTTGCCCCTGATTCCTACCCGACACACCATCATCCCAGGTGCCTTCGCACTGCTCAGCTTCTTAACGCTCGGAAATACCTCCGCATGCGTGGAAAAGAGTAAATCTACTTTGCGGAGACGACGGCATCAATGCCGTGGCAGCCGGTGGTGATGTTTTGGGTGTCCATAGTATTGCCTTTCTGGACTAGTGGGGATCGCCTTTTACTTCGCCACTTTGGCTATTGAAATATGGCAAGGCGCCATATATTGCAAATTATGCGGTGCAGTAGGAAGTAACATTAGGGACACTTCACCCGTCTAGCTGCGGTTTTCTGGATTAAGGCGGAGGCGGAATTCTTGTGGGGTCATTATAAAAAACCTTTCGATAAAATGGGGGGGGGAAAGCCCCGCCGTAGCGGGGTGTTTAGTTTTTTTTAGGAAATACAATACCTCCGAGCGCGCGGAGCAGAGTGTACTTTTCTCATTTGTACACGTTGAGAGTGTTGGATCTACCCGTGGGGAGTAGCAAACGTGGTGGGTGCAGCGTCCAACACATACGAGGTCCAGCAGTTTCTTTTTTGGAAGGACTGTACCCGTATTTCACGAATTTTGACAATGTGATTCCTACACCGTATTAGGTGGTTTCATAAGTGGATTACACATGCATTAATGCGCGCCCTCTCCTTCTAACGTGGCGCGCTGTTTGAGAAGTACTGTTAGCGCACATCTCCCCGCAGTTTCGTGCAAAGCAACCGGCTATTGCGTGAGGTTACGAGATGGCCGTCCGGGTTTGCCTGGGCGTTGTTTTTGCCAGATTTTGACCGCGTCTGCGTCCCATAGGGGAGTGCGTGAGTCTAGGTGTGCGGCTGGTTTTGGTGCTGACCCTGCTGACACGTAGGTGCGCCATGTGGTAGCGCTTATGCCACAGTGTTCTGCACAGTCTGTAGCCCGCCACAATATTTTTCCGGTAGCTGGGTTAATTATTGCTATTTCCATGGTGGATTTTCCTGTTTCTGATGAAAGTAGATAGCATGGCTGCTGCTGGTACGAGTAGGAAAACTGCCGGTACGCCTGCAGCTATGAATATGGCAAATATTATGATGGGACTATAGTAGTTGTTCATGTCTGCTCCTCTTTTTTGGTGGTAGAATTGGAGGAAATTCCCCTTTCTCTCTTGTTGGGCTAGAGAGAAAGGTGGGGGTTTACTTCCTGTCTCGCATGTATTCCATCCATCCTGGTACGCCTGGGCGTTGTGTTTGCCAGGTTTTGACCTCGTCTGCGTACCATAGGGGAAGTGCGTGAGTCTAGGTGTATGGCTGGTTTTGGTGCTGACCCTGCTGACACGTAGGTGCGCCATGTGGTAGCGCTTATGCCACAGTGTTCTGCACAGTCTGTAGCCCGCCACAATATTTTTCCGGTTTCAGTTTCCGAAATGGTGATGTTCATCGTTTCGCCTGTCCTAGTATGTACCCGGCACTGATTGCTGCCAGTACCAGTGTGAATGAGTAGCTTTGTAGCAGTACTGACACTACTAGGATTACGGCAAAAAGAATAATTATTGCCCGGTCTGCTTTTTCATGATTTGCCCTTTCTTTTGTGGTACGCTTGGGCTAGTCGCCCCGGCTGAGCCGAGGCGACTAGCTGATGGGGAGATGGTTAGTCTTTGCCCTTATCTGCATTGTTTTTTAATGCGTAGATAATGACTGCCAGCTCCCCTATTTTTATGAGTAACTCTAGGATGTTGAGCAGCAATAAATACCTCCGTGTGCGCGGAGAAGAACGACCGCTATAATGGCTAAAGATATTGATCAGCCGCCTCTAATCGGTAGCTGATCAATGGTGCACCTGGACAAGCAGCTATCCAAAAGGGATCTCAGCGCTACACAATGGTGATAACAACATAAACATTGTCAATGTGAACAACACTATCAACCAGCGCAATCAATTCAGTTAACATCCGTCAGCAAGCACCGATTATGCCCGTGATTCAAGCACGGCGCGCAGGAGACGAGATCAAACATGTCGTGGGTGGCTGCCTCGGAGTTTACTTTGCCAACAGCGCGAGCGCCCGAGAGGCCATTGAATCCCGAGTAAACTCTTAAGAAAATGCGACAAAGGACGCTCTAAGGCAGATCGGACAAGGCGACGCAATCTCTTTCGGCGGAGGCGTGTTAGCTGAGTACCTCCTCTAAGAAAAGGAGAGCAATGAGAAACAAGTTCGAAGAATACTCAGGTGGAATGAAGCTGAGCACTCTTGCACTCGCCGTTGTCGTGATATTGACTATTTATGTGGTCACGGCAGATGCGTCGCAGTGGGTGCAATTCGCAGCTATTGCAGCCGTGGCAGTATTAGCGATCCTCTTCATTCGCATATCTGGAATTGGCCGGACCAAAAAGGCCAAGAATCGTAAGCGAGTAGATTACTAGCACGCCCCTCAACACCCCCCTGCGAATGTGCCTTCTAGCCTTGTAGAGCAGCGCGGGGTAGGAAGCGCGTCCTAGGGCGGAGACGAGCTTCCTACGTTCGCATGGGAACACACGACATGGGCGAACAGCCTACAGCGCGAAACTTGACCACTGATGAACTCCTCGATGAGCTGTGCCACCGGATGATACCAGAGCGCGAGGTCGCATTGAGGGCCATCGTTGACGCGAACCGATGACGCATCTTCCTCGCCGCCGTACCGCCTGATACACCGGCACCACAGCCTGCATCAAGTTACGTGCTGACTATCTGAACCCTTCTAGGTAGTTGCGTGTCACGTCTTCGGCGGTGGTGTTGTGCACGTTCTTGTTCTCCTGCATCTTCTGCTACAGCTTCGCGGCGGCCTCTTCGAGCACGCTCGTTATATACGCCCGTCTTCATCCACAGCCGCGTTGAACCCGGCGATACCCGCATCAATGATCGACTCAGCATCAATACGGTAATCGTCATGCGCCAACGCTTCGCTGACTAGATTTTCCAATTACCAAGCCCTGTAGTTGCTATGCGAATGTTCTAGGTAGAAAACATTCACAGTCAGGGATTCTTGATAGTCGGACTCAAGCCAACGATGTAGCGCAACCATCAGTACTAGCAGTACTGCAATGGTGATCGCGACGGATACTCCGGCGATTTTTCCGAAGACTAGTCCAATAATGTCCAATAATAAGGAACACGATGAAGACGACAATTCCGGTTCCTAGAAGTTCTCCTCCGAACCCTGCGGCGTTGAACCTCTTCGCTCCGCTTTTGATTTCCTTAGCTTTGAGTAGGCTTCCCTTTTTGTTCAATCTTGCACTTCGGCTGGTTGGTCATCTTGTAGCTCCTCTCAGCGGGCATTCATCGCTGCTCTGAACTGAGAGTGAGGCCTACGCTCTGACGAGTTTGGGGTGCAACAGCTCTTACCCAGGGATCCGAGCGTCTTATGCCCCTGCTGGCGTGTGTTGATCGTGGTTATCGTCCCCCCGTTTCGTCTGCGCCCCGTCTGACATACCAGCTGTGAACTCCCACCCGGCCTGCTTCCGCTTCGGGGGCAGTTTCGAGCGACGCCGGTGCGCCCAATCCCCGCTACGGTCGTCCTGAGAAGGCTCTTCGTCGGAGTGGGCGGCACCGTGGACAGACGGACGATTCTCCCGTACGTCCTCGGACAGGTAGATCGTCTTGACCTGCCAGGAGTCGACCAACGCCGTCCCGCCGCACTCAGTGCCGATGACAGCCAGGATTGCACCGGGGCTCACCACGGTCTCCACAAGTACTCTCAACCACTTCCGTGCTTCGGCTTCAGCATCGGCGCGCTCCGTGGTCCACTGAATGCCTAGAAAGCCCTCGTCAATCTCAGTAGCGGTCGCCGCACGGTACAGGCGCGTTGGGTACCAGGTTGTCCTCTCCGGTAGTGCCTCCCTGAAGCGAGCAACCCACCACGACGGCGGTAGCTCCTGTTCGGGATCAGTCGCTGCACACCAGGCGCGTACCAGTTGGTTCGCCGTAATTAGGAGTCCGGCAGAGCACTGGCCGTAGAGCTTTGCAACGAGTTCGCTCATGTGGGCACCTCCGCAGAGTCAGAGACGGTCACGTGTCCCTAGTAACCGGGGATTGACGATAATCTCGCTATCGGCGTTGCCGAAGGGCCACACATCAGCGAGAACCGCATCAGGCTCCACGACAGTACTAAACATCGTCGGTGCGCTGTGCCAGTCACCGCCATAGAAGTACCGGTGATAGTCGCAATACATTCGGGCCACGTTACGGTTAGTGGACCAGGACCTGCCCTATCATTCCAAGTCGTGCTCGTCGCCACAGGTGCCCCGGTAGACCGTGAGGGGACGATCTGGTTTGGGCAGTTCCGGGATGTGTGGGAGTAGCCGTATCCAGTGGACCTGAGTCCTGTTGTCACCGGTGAGGGGTGCGGTAGCTCTTCCCCGTCAGGCCCCGGTAGCGCGCGCGGTACGCCCCACTAGCCAGATTCTCCACCCCGGTCGGCAGCTTCTCCGGTCGACCCATGTCAGGCCTCTCATATCTGTAGTCGCGGCAACGTCTCGACTCTAGACTACGTGGGCATGTGGCAAGCGTGGCAACCACATGGCGACCAAGGGTGATTAACCGTGCCGTTGCGTTACTACTCCATCTCGGTATAGACCGCCCTTCACCTGCACAGACAGACAAAAACCCCGGTCACAAGAACCGGGGGAAATGCCTAGAGTGGAGCCGCCGGGACTTGAACCCGGGTCCTACGCCACCTTGCCAGGGCTTCTCCGTGCGCAGTTCGCGCGCAGATCTCTACTCGGCTCTCTGGATAGGGCGAACGCTTCCAGATGATGAGCCCAGTTAGCAGTTAGAAGTCCCAATTTTGGCTGCTAACGCCCAAAATCAGCAAGTCCCCTAGTCGATGCCAGTCACCAGATCGGGAACGTATCTGGGCTGACAGACACGCTAGTCGCTACGAATTAGGCAGCGAGTGCGTAGTCGCGCTGAGTGTTCTCGGCGCTTATCAATGTGCTACGACGCTTAACGGTGGTCTCTAGCCTTCACCGGCACGCTTCCCCTAGCTTGATCAACGTAGTCGAAACCAAATCGACCCCATAGACTTAGAACCGGAATGTGCAGCTGTTCTAAGAAGCCCAAAGATACTCCGGCTTCACGCGAGAGTCAAGCAAAGCCTAATTACAAAGCCTAATTACAAAGCCCAATTACAATGACTAGTCCTAGCGCTGTGGTTTCCCTAGCCACGCATGCCTTTCACGCGGCGGCCTAACTCGCTCACTGTTTCGCGCTCTGCGGTACGGCGCTTAATATCTTGGCGTTTATCATAATCTTGCTTTCCTTGAGCAAGTGCTAATTCGACCTTCACGCGGCCGTCTTTAAAGTACAGCGACAAGGGCACTAGTGTCTTATTGCCATCACGGACTTTACCTAACAGCGAATCAATCTCCCGGCGATGCAGCAGTAACTTGCGGTGACGCAGCGGCGAGTGGTTCGTCCAAGTGCCGTGCGAGTACAGCGGAATACTTAAATTGCGAAGCCACACTTCCCCCTCGTCTATGGTTGCGAAAGCATCGACCAGCGATGCTTTACCCTCGCGTAGGGATTTGACTTCGGTACCAACTAAGACAATGCCAGTTTCGTACGTATCTAAAATATTGTAATTATGTCGCGCTTTGCGATTGGCAGCGATGATATTACTCGGCGCCTTTTTCTTTTTGGCCACAATTATTTCCTTTATTACTAATATTACTTACGCTTAATCGGTTACTGATGTCATGCGCGTTGTATGCGCACCCACCGCAACTATCCAAGTATAGCTACTTTAGAGCAGCAAAAGACTCGCCTCAACTACTGCAACAACTAGTGCAAGCGCCCCAAAAACACAGGTTATCTACAGCAAGCGAAAGGGGCCACCTTCCACAGTTTGTAGAAAGTGACCCCAGCACTACATACGTCTGGAACGATCCCTGTTCCCACCGCGTTTCAACACAGTAAGACCGGAAACCTCGCTAGGTACGTACGTACCAGCGCAACGTTATCTGTGCAGTAATACCGGCAAAAAGCATTCCGGTTAACGCCACAATTGGCGAAACGGCCCAAATATCCGCGGCATCGATGCGTGCGATGAGCTGGGATTCATATAGGCTTTCCAAGCTCTTATCGATGACCATATTCTTCCCCATGAAGAGCAAGCCAATGGAAAGCAACGAACCTAAGACCGTAGCCAAGAGTGCTTCGATAACAAATGGAGCCTGGGTATACCAACGTGAGGCACCAACCATACGCATAATGGCGATTTCATCGCGGCGGTGGAAGGCAGCCAACTGCACCATATTGGCGATGAGGAAGATTGCCGCAATTGCTTGGATACCGGCAAATAAGAAGGTGGCATTACGCAGTGAATCTAGATTTTCGGTAGCAGCATTCAGGTCATCTGCCTGGTCTACTACAGTCGAGACTTGCTCCATATTGCGTATCTCATCAAAGACGCTCGCATCCAATGGATCCTCCAGGCGCACGTGCAATGCTGCTGGCAGGGCGTCTTCAGAAGTTTCTGCTACCAATTGTGGATCGGTATCTTGGAAGAGCTCAACAAAGCGTTCATACGATTGTGCCTGACTGCGATACGTCACCGACTCTACATTGTCGGAGCTCACGAGCTTGTCACGAACTTCTTGGCACTCAGCAGAAGAGCAATCGGGATCATTTCGTGAGATGTCTTCATTAAACTGCACCATGACTTCCACGCGATCTAAATAGATCTCCTTGGTTTCCTCAGTCATCTTGGTGACCAAGAATCCGGTGGCAAGCAAGCCAAGAGAGATAGCCGTGGTGATGACCAAAGCGATGGTCATCGTCACATTGCGGTTGAGTCCACGGATGCCTTCGCGCAGTATGTAGCCTAAATTCATTGCTATCTTCCCCTTCTAGAAACTTTCGCCGTAGACACCGTGGGCCTCATCACGCACCAAGGTTCCTAGCTTTAATTCGATAACGCGGCGGCGCATGTCGTTGACCGCACGCGCATTGTGGGTGGACATCACCACCGTAGTTCCGGTGCGGTTGATCTTATTCAGCAACATCATAATGCCCTGCGCAGTCTCGGGGTCGAGATTACCGGTGGGCTCATCGGCCAACAACAGTGTTGGACGGTTCACGAAGGCACGCGCGATGGCCACACGCTGCTGCTCACCACCAGAGAGCTCCTTCGGCATACGGTTTTCTTTTCCAGCAAGGCCAACAAGTTCGAGCGTTTCTGGCACTAGGCGATCGATTCGCTCCTTTTTCGCCCCAATAACTTCTAAGGCAAAGGCAACATTGTCATAAACATTCTTTTGCTGGAGCAGGCGGAAGTCCTGGAAGACATATCCTATGTGTTGGCGCAACTTATTGATCTGCTTACCACGCAGCTTATTGACGTGGAAGTCCTCTAAGTAAAGGTCTCCGCTGGTGAGGTTGGTCTCGCGGATCATCAATTGCAAGAATGTAGACTTGCCTGACCCAGAGGGACCAATCAGGAAAACGAATTCACCCTTTTTAATCTCCAGGGTGATATTCTCCAGGGCTGGTCGCGTCGAGGTTTTGTATGACTTAGTGACGTTATCGAATTTAATCACAGTGGTAACAGTAGTAAACAACAATATCCATTGCAACGACTTTGCCTAGTTGCCCACCATCCAATGTGCTTCCACTTCCCCTAGTAACTATAGCCTGATAGGCTATGCGCACAATGTCCCCGTCAATCTCGCCGCAATACTAGAAGCATTGTAATAAGGAGAGGAAGCACTGTGAGCACAACCAAAGATACACAGGCTGCACCCACCAAGGCTGACTCGAACAAGAAAAATTCCCCGGGCGGTTTCCTGGGAGTCGTCGAGAAAATCGGCAATAGGCTGCCTGATCCCTTCTGGCTGTTCGTTATCCTCGGCGCTACTGTCTTAGTTTTCAGCTGGATTGGTAGCCGGATTGGCGTCAGCGCAGAAGATCCTGCAACCGGAGAGAACATCGAGGTCACAAACCTGCTGACTGCTGAAGGTATTCAGCAGATTTTTAGCGACGCAGTCACGAACTTCACTTCTTTCCCACCGCTGGGCGTAATTATTACGGTAATGCTAGGTGTGGCAGTCGCCGAACATGCCGGACTGATTAGCGCCCTGGTGCGCGCCATGGTTTCCAAAGTCAGCGCGCCAATGCTCACCTTCGCGGTGGCGATCGCTGGTGTAACCGGCTCCATTGCCTCAGATGCGGTCTACGTTATCCTGATTCCTATTGGTGCAATGAGCTTCCACGCCTTAGGGCGCTCACCTATCGTCGGCGCGATGGTGGCCTTCGCTGCATCTTCGGCAGGCTTTAACGCCTCGCTGATTCTGAATATCACCGACGTGCTCTTAGGTGGCATCTCTACCTCGGCAGCACAATTCGTTAACCCTGATTACGAGGTTTCCCCCCTGGCGAACTACTTCTTCGTTATCGCCTCGACCATCGTGCTATCGCTCATCATTACCGCCGTCACCGAATTCTTCGTAAAAGACAAAGCTCGCCAGCTCGTGGACCACGACGACCTGGATACGTCACAGCTGCAATTCCAGAAAGTCGAAGATGGCACTGCCGATGCCCCTGCAGAAGACCCTAAAGATACCAGCGGCGATAATGCCAATAGCAAGGAACCCAACGAGAATCCCCCTGTCACCCGAGAAGATTTGCAATTAAGCGCAACCGAATCAAGGGCGCTGGCGATTACGGGGTGGGCTACCTTGGCCTATTTGGCGGCTTACTTTGCGCTACTATTCATCCCCGCCTCCCCGCTGTATAGCGACGAAGGCGCGATGGAAAGCCCGTTGATTCGCGCGGTAGCCGTGCCAATCGCGCTGATGTTCTTCACCTTAGGCCTGGTCTATGGTGTAGCAGCTGGCACCATCAAAGCTGCTGCGGATGTCCCCGAGTTCATGGCACGCGGCATTAAGACCTTGGTCCCCATGATCGTACTCTTCTTCGCGGTCTCTCAGTTCTTAGCTTGGTTCCAGTGGTCCAATATCGGAATCTTGACTGCGATTAAGGGATCTGACCTCCTACAACGTTGGGACCTGCCTAATATCGTGCTCTTTGCTGCCTTGGTACTGATGGTGGCCGGCCTAAATCTGCTCATCACCTCTGGTTCTGCGCAATGGGCGCTGATGGCACCGGTGGTTGTGCCAATGATGATGTATGTGGGTATTGCCCCGGAGGTAACCCAGATGCTCTTCCGTATTGGCGATTCTCCAACGAACATCATCACCCCAATGAGCCCGTACTTCGCCTTGGCCTTAATGTTCTTACAGCGTTACTACAAGCGTGCTGGCGTAGGCACATTGATGTCCCTGGCCTTGCCGTACTCCATAGCAATGCTCGTTGGCTGGTTCGCCTTCTTCGTCTTGTGGTACTGGATCGGCATTCCATTGGGCCCAGGCACTCCTTACGAGTACGCATTCTAGGCTGTTCTAACTGGGCACTAACCGGGCGTACTCAGCATCGCATGCCACCCGTCCGATACAGTTATCCCTCGACCACAATAAAAAGGGCAGGATCTCTTCTACGAAGAAGGTCCTGCCCCCTACTTTTTAGGATTCACCCGGGACATGGCCGCTCATATCAGTCACACAAGCAGTTCATGATGTCATAGCCTGGCACCCAACGATCGGTATCCTAACGATGGCAGCCACGCCCAGCGCCACGCCTAACGAGCTGCACAAAACGAGCCGGGCCGAATAACCATGTATAGTCGCTCTAGCCAGCCGATTAAAGGCGCTCGATAGCTGCTTAGCTTTCTAGCCAAGGTGCCTGCACCATTGAGCGATCTAGTTCGCGAACGCTACTCACACCGAGTAGGTGCAAGGTGACATCAAGTTCGCGGGCCATAAGCTCGAGCACGCGCTCCACGCCTTCTTGCCCACCGGCCATGAGGCCATAGAGGTAGGCGCGTCCAATGAGTACGAAGTCTGCACCGAGTGCTAGGGCGATGGCCACATCATTGCCGGACATCACTCCGGAGTCGTAGATGATCTCAACATCGTTACCGACGGCGTCACGAATCTTTGGCAGTTGTTGGAGCGGCACTGGTGCGCGGTCTAATTGTCGTCCCCCGTGGGAGGAAACCACCAAGCCATCAGCGCCGGTGGCGATGATCTTTATGGCGTCTTCTGGATTTAGGACGCCTTTGACGAAGAGCTTGCCGTCCCAATGTTCTCGAATCCAGGCAAGGTCCTCGTAGCTCAGTGTCGGATCGAACATTGCATTGACAAGGGAAGGCAAGTCGCTGGAAGTATCAGACAGCGAGGCAAATTTGAGCGAATCGGTGGTTAAGAAGTTGAACCACCATTCTGGCCGGTAAGAGGCATCCAGTACGGTTTTTAGGCTGAGTTCTGGCGGGATCTTCATGCCATTGCGCACATCACGTAGGCGCTGACCGGCGACTGCCGTATCGATCGTTACCAGCAGCGTGTCAAAGCCATTACTTTTGGCGCGTTGTAGCAAGTTTGCCGAGGCTTCGCGATCTTTCCATAGGTAGAGCTGAAACCAGCGGCGTCCCTTGCCGCTGCGGGCAGCGACTTCTTCAAGGGAGCGGGTGCCCATGGTGGAAAGGCTGAAGGGGATATCGAAAGTTGTAGCGGCACCAGCGCCGGCATCTTCGCCTTCGGTGTGCATGAAGCGTGTGAAGCCAGTTGGTGCGATTCCGATTGGCAGGGCCGCTTGCCCGCCGGCGATTGTGGTGCCTAAGTCAATGCTGCCATGGCCGTTGAGCATGGTGGGGATGAACTCTACTTCATCAAAAGCTTCGCGAGTGCGATCTTTGGTGATTTCGTCCACTGCTGCCCCATCAACATAGTCGAATGCAGGCTTTGGCGTTCGTCGTTTGGCTATTGCGCGTAGGTCATAGACATCTGCAGCTTTCTGCAGGCGGGCGTGCCGGCGATCGAGTTCGGGCTTACCAAAGCGCATTAAGGGAATAAGTTCTTTCACATTGGGCAATTGCCGGCGTTGGCGCACTTTTCGAGCCATAAATCCTCCCAGTTTTTTCATTGATTCAGTGCCGCGTGGCATCAGCGTGAGAGTAGGCTTCAGCAACGCTAGCCCGCGGCACTGGGGTGTATCTGTGGTGGTTATTTTACTTCGATAGCGGCGTATTTCCAGATTATTTCACCCCTATTCGAGATTCTCACACGTCGCAAGGATCAAGATCGAATTGGGCATCATCAGCACAAGTCCGCAGTGCGGAGGCCGCAATAGTGGAGCTCTATCGGCGAACCTCAAAAGCAGCCCGCGATATAAGCCCACCAGAATGGAGATAATCCAAAAACCCAGACTTTTTGCAATGATACAGCATTTTTACTGCTCGCCAGCAGATTTGCATTGTTAATGCATTTTTTCTAAATTAGTGCAAGTAATTTCTTCTCTAGAAAGGCTTACAATGGCAAATTTCCTATACAAGGTTGGGCGTACTGCCTACCTACACAAGTGGCGATTCTTTGCCGCTTGGCTCATTATCCTCATTGGATTCGCGGCTGCTTTCGGCACCATGCGCCAACAGACAAGTACCACCTTCACCATCGAAGGCATGGAGTCCATTGAGACCAATGAAGAAATTCAGGAAATCTTCGGAATGGATGATGCCCTCAATGGCGCAACCGGCACAGTAATTATCAAAGCACCAGAAGGCAAGAAACTCACCGACCCTGAGGTGATGGAAACCGTCGATGACTTCATTGCAGATCTCCAAGCAATCGAAGACATTAGCGATCCAGAATCCATCATCAACCCGGTATATGCAGCCCAAGGCATGAGTCAGCAGATGACTGAGACACTTACTGCCCAAGGGGTGCCCCAGGAACAGATTGACGCGAACCTCGCTGCCGTCACCCCCTTAAGTGCGGACGCAACTATCGGTACCATTGACATCGCCTTTGATGCTGAAACCGCTATGGATGTCACTGATGAAAATATCGAGACCTTCGAAAAAATAGTCGATGAATATGCCACCGATGGCTACACCATCGCCTATGGTGGCAATGTCTTCCAGCCAAGTGAAGTTAGCGCAACCAGTGAGCTCATTGGTCTGGCAGTAGCCACGATCATCTTGATCATCACCTTCGGCGCCCTCATCACCGCCGGCCTACCGCTGATTACTGCGGTCTTAGGCCTTTCGATCAGCCTGCTTGGGGTCTATGCAGCTACTTACTTCACTAACGCCATTAACTCCATGACCCCTACCCTGGCCTCCATGATTGGCCTGGCTGTAGGTATCGACTACTCGCTGTTCATCCTGGCACGCTATCGCTCTGAATTGGTGCGATTCCTTGGTGGTGCAGATCTTAGTCCCCAAGAACTCCAAGACCGCATGCGTGAGACCACCCGCGAACAGCGCGCTGATCTCATGGGTATCGCCTTAGGCAAAGCCGGCTCTGCCGTGGTATTCGCAGGTTCAACCGTAATTATTGCCTTGCTAGCCCTGCGCATGGTGAATATTCCATTCCTAACCGCGATGACCTATGCTGCTGCCTGGGCAGTACTCATGGCTGTCCTCGTCGCTTTGACCTTCCTACCGGCACTCGTTGGCACTCTTGGCCTGCATACCTTCGGTGGCCGCATTACACGCCTGCAGGCTCCAGACCCAGAGCGTGAAGAACCGGTACACGGCTTACGTTGGGTCCGCCGTATCCGCAAGCGTCCAGCTCTCTATGCCATCGTTTCGGTATTGATCCTTGGCATATTAGCAATCCCTGTCACCCAGATGCGCCTGGCAATGCCAACTGATGCCATGGCTAGTGCGGGTAGCCCACAGCGCATTGCTAACGATCTCACTGATGAAGGCTTCGGCCCCGGCCGCAATGCTCCGATGCTGGCTATGGTGACCACTGAGGAAGACGATCCACAGGCTGCCATGCTCAGCTTCCAAGGCGCACTGACAACGCTGAATGATGTCGAGGGTGTTGAGAATGCCCAAATCATCCAGATGGATGAAGAAAACGCCCACGCCCTGCTGCTCATCACTCCGGATTCCGGTGCAACAGACGAGCGTACTTCCGAAACTCTCGAGCACCTACGTGATGCTGAGGCTGATTACGCTGCTGATTTCAACGCCAGCTATGTAGTGACCGGTACTACCCCAATCTTTGATGATATCTCCGAACGCCTGTCGGAGGTTCTCATCCCTTATCTGCTCATCGTGATCGGCCTGGCCTTCATCTTGCTGGTGATCGTCTTCCGTTCCCTGTGGGTCCCGCTGATCGCTACCTTGGGCTTCGCCCTTTCGGTTGCTGCCACGTTCGGTATCACCGTTGGCATTTGGCAGGAAGGCTACCTCGGCTTAGTATCCGATACTCAGCCTTTGATCTCCTTCTTACCAATCATGCTGATCGGCATCATCTTCGGCCTGGCCATGGACTACCAAGTCTTCCTGGTCTCCCGTATGCGTGAGGGGTGGTCGCATGGCAAGACTGCCGCGAATGCTACTTCCAATGGCTTCAAGCACGGGGCTCGTGTAGTCACCGCTGCAGCATTGATCATGATCTCGGTATTCGCCGCCTTCATGCTCATGGATGAGCAATTCATTAAGGTGATGGGTTTTGCTCTGGCTGCCGCGATTTTCTTCGACGCATTCCTCGTCCGCATGACCTTAATCCCGGCAACCATGTTCCTACTCGGCGAGCGCGCCTGGTACTTCCCGAAGTGGTTGGACAAGATCCTCCCACATGCGGATGTCGAAGGTGAGAGCCTGGAAAGCCCAGAACCCCTAGTGCTCGCAACGGCTAATTCGGAAAACAGCGATGACACCAAAGCAGATGCCAGCAGCGAAAATAACACTGGTAGAGACAAGGGCGAAGACGCGCAAAACTCCCCAGATAGTGCAGCTAAAGACTAGAGTGTGAATCATGGCAACGTTTCGTGAAGAGAAGAAACAGCGCACCCGGCTGCGCTTAGCAGTCTCCACTGTGGACCTCATCAATGAAGGTGGACCTGAGGCAGCAACTATCCAAACCATCACCACCCGCGCTGAGGTTTCCCCGCGCACTTTCCACAACTACTTCGACTCCCGCGAGGATGCGCTCATTTTCTTCACTGAGCAACTCTGTCAGGAAATAGTTGATGGCTTCGCGAAGGTGACCTCAGCAACTAATCCGCTAGAAGTAGCTGCTCACAGCCTGGAACTATTACTCACTAAACCCAGCAATCCGAACCTCACTCCGGCCAGAGTGATTGGCATCACCAACCTAACTTCGGTACTCACCACTGAAGCCATTGTTAGTCTGCACGAGAGCCTCGCGGACCAGATGATCACCGGGTTCATCACGGCCACGAAACAACACACTGGGATTGAACTTAATCCGCAACTGGCCAGTATGACCCTGGAGATTGCATTTGCAACCTCTCGCTATGCTGTCATCATTGCCAGCGATGAACCACCCGCTTGTTTCCCGCTGACTCCTGCACACTTTGGTCCGCATGGAAGCTTTGATGTCGAGATTTTTCAGCGAGTTTTTCGCGACTCAGTAGATTTCGTGGAAAATAACTTTACTCCGCTCACTGATACTCCGAACTAGCTTCTGACTCTGTTGCAGTTTTCCGGGATTGCACTGCAGACTGTATGGGTAGCACTTGAAACGTTCAGGTGCTGCCCTTTTCTGCGTTTCTGCCCCCTTAATAGTCTCCGCGCACAACCCGCCTCACACCTGCTAAATCCCATTGTGACCTAGAGTAGATGGCATGATTGTTTTGGATGAAGCCACCGTTGCCCAGCATATGCCCAGCCCAGCTACCGCGATTGATGCCATGGATGAAGCACTGCGCGCTATTGCCACAGGTGCAGCAAGTGTTACCCCCAAAAATCAAGTGACCTTCCCCAGCGGCTTTGCTAATGCGATGCCCGCAGCTTGGCCGGCAAAGAACCTACTTGGTATGAAGTGGGTCAAAATTGCCGCCAGCATTGAGGCCAACATACTCCTCGATGATCCCCACAGCGGACACACCACCGCTATGATTGCCGGCACCGGTGTTACTGGATTACGCACAGCGGCCGTCACCGGTGCCAGCTTGCGCCGCCTTGAACCAGACGCACACAGGGCAGTGTTTATGGGCACAGGAGTGCAAGCGCGCAGCCATGCCCAGATCTTCGAAACCCTGGGGTATCACACCATGTTCGTCTGGGGCCGGCGCCCAGCTGCAGTCAGTGAATTACAGCAATGGGCTGCGACCCACACCCCCGACCTCACAATTACTCCTATTGACCATGACGAGATCTATTCGCACAAAATTATCGTCAGCGGACTTGCCTTTGGGGCAAGTGGCTACGAACTCGACCTTGCACGGTTGCGCCCAGATGCATCCCTATTGCCAATCGACTACGCCACCGTAGTTGGGTCCGATATAGCCAAACAGTGCGCCCTATTTGCTGACGATCCAGAACAGTTCAATTCTCTACTGTCTTATAAATTCCCAGCAGGCTACCCGCAGGCGCACCAGGCTACGGGAGACTTTTTTGATGCGCCACGCCCTCAAGGCCGCGTGCTCGTACAGAATTTAGGCTCTGGGCTCGGTGATGTCGTCTTTGCTGATTTGATTGTGCGCTCCTGGAAGAATGCCCAGGAAAGTAGCACCGATTAGTGCGCATAGCGCTGATAGTATAAAACGCATGAGACTCCGCACCACCATTTCTTCCGCTGGTGGTGTCATCACCGTCGGAGGAATCTGTTGCGGCAATCCGATTCTTGTGGTAACAGATTCCGCACCGAAGTCGCAGGGGGCTGGCCGCGAGCTTGTCAACTTGGATACGCAACCCATCGAGAAACAGCGACCCAAACATCTTCAAAAGATTTTCTTTCTAGGTGTAGTGCTCGCCATCATAACGTCGGGTTTTCTTTTATCTTCCAAGTGCAGTTCTGTAACCATCATGGCGTTCTCCTCGACACCTCTGGAAACATGGATAGCAGCAATGCCATACCACTGACCAAGGCGTCGATACTGGACTTTGCATCGGCTGGCCCAGTACCGAGGCGGTCGGCCCCGTTACAGAGCTGAGCGGTGCCATCAGCGGGGGGGGGAACCGTCGGAAAAAAGAAATAGGTAGCATTGGAAAAGTCCACAAACTTCTCCGCCCCCGAGCCGAAAATGTTCATGGACGCAACATAGCCGCACGAACCATCCTCGCTAACATCTAAGAGCGAAATGTCAGTAGCAGGTTTATCTGCTAGCGCTTCTTAAATAGAGCTTTAAGGCTTTTTCCTGAAGGTCCGGATTTGACTTCATGCGTTCCCGCAGGCCCCGGGCATAGCCAATACTCCCAGCCGCAAACACCGCAACTCCAATAAAAAATGGTGACTTTTGTAACGCCAATCTAGCAGTGGGTAGATACCCAGAATACAACTTCACCTAGAGCTTCACCTAGAGCAGCCAATAGTGCAATGGCAGGTAAATACCTTCTCCTTCAAGATCTCGATTTTGAACCCCGCTGATAATCGCCCACTGCCATAGTTTCTAGTGTTCCCAATCTTCGGTAGTTCGCCAAAAGAGCTAATCAGAAATATACGGCACAATCTTGCACTAAAATCTTTTCCACAGTCACCCACCCGACTGTCTCTAACTGCTTCAGTGAGCATGGCATTGTTACTGTTCCGACAGCTCCAGAACTAATAACCAAAGTTGGCTAATTTTTTCAGCGACGTGCCAGTTCGCGAGCGGATAATCCGGGTAACCCAGTCTTCGCTGTATGGTAACGCGCTCCTCGCGTGTATATGGCGCCACGCGAGGAGTACTGGGATTCAGGGTTTTCTGTCTATGCCCTAGATGTAGTGCCAGATGATCCCGCCAACGCACCCAATGGCTGCCCCTAGTCCGATTCGTCTAATGACAAACTTTACTGCTGTCTGTACTGAGGTAACTTCTAGGAAAACCGCTTCAGCAATCGGCCCACTCTCCCATGCGACGCCGAGGCAGGCGCCGATGATCTCCTTCGCCTCCGGAGGGATTAAGTCTCGTGTGACGCGGGCACTGTTTTTAGACGTAAGTTCACCCACAGACTTACCGTCGGAATTGAGATATATAGACTGCCCGTCGTCTAGGTGCCGATTTGCCGATGCTCCACCGGGAACGCTCTTTCCATGCGCCTCAAGCTTGCCCTTGAGCTCATCAGTCAGGGGTTCGGTGATCCCTGGCCCGTATTCCAGGCCAATGGGAAGAGCCTCAGGAACCTTGTTTCCGGGACTGTTCGCACACTCTTAGTAAGGCTCACGGCTATGAATTGTTTCATCTGTAGCTACAGAAGCTGGCTCTTCTTGTGCAAAAGCTACTGGAGCGACAGCTGAAGAGGTCAACACACAGCAAAGTGGGATATATAAATCCTTCGTTTGCTGTGGATTTTCAATACGCATTCCTTCCACTATGATGTGGCGAGATAAAAATTCAGGCCAGTGAATACTGCAATAATCAATGCAGCATTGGTGTGCCCAATCAACTCATTTGATAACAGCCAATTGAAAATGAAAAAAGTGGCCAATGCTAAAACTACGGATACTAGTCTAGATTTTGCTGATCCACCTTTTCCCCTCTTATCTGAGGTCGTGGAATTAGCAGACTTTTCGATGCCAAAGTATTCTCGAAACAAATGCCTCCCCTTCCATGTGCTATGAACGGTCCACAGAGTGCCACCCTGTGTTATTCAAGATGATACCTCGGAAAGTGGCACCGCCAACGCCTTGCAGTTAAATGTGATAAATATCCCCTATTTTTAGTTATGTGGCGTACTACGCATAGTGTAGCCAGCCAGCGCTGGTTGTAATTTGTGAAGGAAGGGGTTCTCGAAAAGGCGGTGAAAATTTTATTTTGACTGAAGAAACCTATCGGCAATCGTTACAGCCTTGACTTGCACTCCGATGACTCTCCGGCCAGTCGACACTTTGGGGTTAAGTAGTAGGAAGCCTGTCCACTACACGGTCATTACCTCAGGCCAAATCAAAAGAAACAAGGGATAATAAGCTCCACACGTTTATTCAGCCACAATCCGCGCTCAATACAGCGTCTCAACCCCAGGAGTGCTAGCGAGTCGGTTGACTATCACCCTATGACAACAAACTGACCTAAATGCCCTGTATTCGGGGCTCAAACCAAACTCGGTGACTATTACGCTGCCACCGGCACGCCTGTGCACGCTGGTACGGCAAAGGTCTTTCGCTGCTTCATTCGGATGCAATCCGCCCTGGTTCGACCGTTATTGAGGAGCACATGGCAGCGCTCTACGGTGAGGGACTGCATCCAGAAGCCGACGCAAAAATCACGGCCGAAGTCTCCATTACTAACCTACAACTAGGCCGCGCGTACCCGATCTACACCGGCGGCGATGAAGTACTCAAGGCGATGCAAGTGGCTGAAAAGGAATTCCGATACACCGATGGGTGCCGCCCAACTGAGGAAGAACGAAACACCATAGCGCTGCGCATCGCCCGCCCTGCACACGAGTCTGAGTGCGGATACCGGGCAACACCAAAGGAGATTTTGGCGTGGGTCAATGAGAAAAAGGACTCCATCCGCCAGGCGACAGCCGGTTTCGATATGACGTTCTCGCCTGTGAAATCAGTGTCTGTTCTCTGGGCACTAGACGATGAGCAGACGCGAGAAACAATTCAGAAGATTCATGATGAATCCGTCAATGACACGCTCGACTGGGCGACCATGCGAACAGTACAGCGCGGAACTCCTTTCCGTCGACAGCAAAGTCGATGGCTCGATGCTCTAGACTGCCTAAGCCTTTGGATCCGCTGCTACTTCGCTATTCGCTGATGGACTTGCTGTAGATTTGATTCATGAGCGCTTCTCAAGCAATCACTTTCAGGCCGTCAGTGTCCGCAACGACATGCTTCGATCGAACCTCATATGTCCTTTTCGTCACATTCAATGTCAACACTCCAACTCTTGACGATCGCAAAGGTGCCCTAAGAAGAATGATGGAAAACTGGTCCTGGTTTGTGACCGTGCCGCGGAAAGAATGCTTGGGATTAAACTAGCCAAGGCAGAGGCATTGCTAAGGTCACGTGAGACGGAACTTCAGATACATGGCTTAGAAATGTTCATTGAATCCATATCGGTCATTGCCGCGACGATGTGGAGTCGGCTCGTGTGATTATAAGAAGCCTGCCTGCTCTAATTTTTTGGAAACGTAGTTCTGGAGTCCAATCTCACAGGCTGCACCGTTCGAATCTACTCCGACGATTTAACTTCTTACAGTATGCACACTGAGCCGAGAGTTGAATTAAAACTCCCGCTCGACGAACTGCGTGAGAAGATTACAATTGACAAGACTAAAGAGCTTGCATACGCCATTCTCAAAGACGTAGAGAAAGAATTGGACGAGACTACCCTGGAGGACTCGAAAAAGCTACTAGCGAACTGTCTACGTGGCTCTGTAATTAGACCTAGACGTTACAGGGAATATGAACTTCCTTGGATATACCAATACCACGATGAGTCCCCCGCTTGGATAAAACCACTTATGTGGTAATCATGTCCTGAAGATGATGGCCCACAGATTGCTTCACCGCGGACAGTACCGTATCCTCCTTCAGTTAGCGCCCTCTGAGCACTCGCCACAGTTTCATATTTGAATCCAAGATGCTCTTCTTCGAGCCGAATACTCGCGCTGAGCGGTAGGAACCCCGTACCACTACAAGTAACATGAAGCGAGTATCCGATAATTCCGCCCGCCTCTAGTTGAGGTCCAGCAAATGTCCCGGTACACGCCCCTGCGCCAAATGAACGATACATCCCCGGTGCGTCACCATTGTCAAACGAAAACGTGAAGGAATTGTTTTCATCAACTTCGACAAAGTCCAATGACATATCGGAAGCACTCGCTGAGGCCTGACCAGTTGATATACTGAACAAGGATAAACAAGAAAACCGCAGCGACAGCTGCCAACAAAAACTTTTTCAAATCTCAATACGTCATGACTCATTAATGAAAGTCAATAGCTGCGGGCATATAATTCTTCTTCGCAACATCGAAGCCCCTTCGTAAAGAGATTCACTTCCATCCGCGCCAGAACAACATCAGCCCTTGCCTCGTTCTATTGTTCACAGCTCCAAACCTGACATACTCAAATCGGTCGCCGTTTCTGTGTTGGAATCGATCACCTCGTTTGTCGGCTCCGGCGATTCCGTGGCCACGGTCTCCTCCTGCACAAGGGCAACATCAACGCCCTCAGGAAACGCTGCATACGCAAACTCCACACTCTCCAGAGGTGGGACTTCTTCTGCCTTATCACCGGCAGTCAGTGGTTCAACGGCTACCACAGCTTCGCTGCCCCGAGCGCATCCGCTTCTGCCATCAGTTCGCGAAACTCCCCACGGCAGCGGCTACAGCTACCGATGCTCCGGCAACCACACACCAGCAGCAGCGGCGTCATCGAGCGCTCCTACCCGGCGATCACGGTCAGCAGCTCACAGCGCTGCACGGTACTCAGCGACATCATCTTCAAGATCTTCCACCCGCTCTCGGGCTTCCCGCCCATACACCCCAGCCGTATACCACTGGCGCTGCGACTCCACCAGACCACGACGAGCCAGCTCATCAGCGATAAACTGCCCAGACAATTCCTTTCCTTTACTGTCCTCCCGCAGTTGGTGCACCCACATCTCTTTCAACAACCGGCCATTGGTCATGCCTTCAAGACCAGCGCGAGACGCCGATGCAGTCCGCCGCATCGGTGGTAACCCACGGCTGTTCACTCTGCGGGCGCTGGCCACTACACGGGCAACCATCCGTCGGAACTCGTCATCGACAACTGCCTTTCTATCGTCCATGAGCTTCTCCTATCGCTTCCGAGGGCAAAGGTTCCAAAATGTGGTCGTGGCCACCACGGCTGCGACTAGATGGGCCATCGGTTCGGCTGGTCATCTATTTCATGTGAAAGTGCCCAACGGTGCGCAGCCACCCTTCCTCACCAGTGGCAGGTGACGCGGCCACCTTTGCCTCGTAGCTGACCCACATCAGCATCATGCGGCGCATCACTGCCGGGTGCCGTCACCAGAGCTGGCGTTCAAGCTGCTTAGAAATCTGGGCATAGATCGACAGGTGGCTTCCTCTGCGCGACATCAGAATCCTAAAGTGGCAATCGCCAATTTTCACCCAAACACAAAGAAAGCCCCCACCAGCATTTCTGCTGGTGGGGGCTGAAAAAGTTAGTAGCGGGGGCAGGATTCGAACCTACGACCTCTGGGTTATGAGCCCAGCGAGCTACCGAGCTGCTCCACCCCGCGCCAATTTGCGGCCAGCCCTAGGGGCTGTGTGCAACAAAAAGTAACTATACACACTTTCACCCCTAGGCACAAATCCAACCGCAAACCGCTTAATTCGTGCCGGTCAGCTGCTGATACTCCGCTACCGCAGCATCCAGCTCATCCAAGGCACGTCCATATTCCTCATTGGTGCCACCGCGAGCATCCTCCAAACCATCGAGAGCATCTGCAATGCGCTGCATCGCTGCTTGCTCATCCCCACTAGCCGGTGCACTCGAGGTCGTGGTGCTGGTTGTAGTGGTTGCCTCTGCCGAACTGGTTTTCGTGGTGGATTCAGTCGAGGATTCCGCCTCGGACTTAGCATCCGCATCGGCATCATCGATGGTTGCGACCGGACCTTCGTCCAAGTCCACAGCCTCATCGAGATCTTGAGCTGCCTTCGGATCAATACCAACCTGCGAGAGTGCCTCAGAGATCGTTGGAGCGTAGCCTACCTGGCCGTTGTAGAAGACCAGCACACGCAGCAGCTTCGGGAACGCAGATTCTTGATCCTTGCGCTGGGAGTACAGTGGCTCCACATAGAGGATCTCCCCATCGCCAACCGGGAGGGTTAGCAGGTTGCCATTAGTCAGATCGTTGGTATCACGCCACAAGGTGCGATCCGAGGCAATCTGGTCCGAAGACATCATGGTGTCCTGGGCCTGCTTAGGGCCAAGTGTCAGCGACTCGGTGGGCAGCACACGCACGGTGATCTTGCCATAGGTCTCTGGATCAGAGCTCACAGCCATATGAGCTGCGAGGTATTCACGCTGCAGACCACGGAATGGGGTGATCAGCTGGAAGCTAGACTTTCCGGTGTCCGGGTCGGCGGCCACCACATAATACGGTGGCTGGGCCACATCATTGTTCATGGTGCCCGCGGCAACAGTGGTGGAATCAGTAACAGGTGTGGTCTCTTCTTCAGAAGGATCAGTTGGCACCGACCAGAAGCGGTCATTCGTAAAGAAGTCCCGGGCATCATCAACGTGGTAGTGCGCCAACATGGCCCGCTGCACTTTGAACATATCCTCTGGGTAGCGCAGGTGCTCATTAAGCTCATCGCTAATGTCACTCTTTGGCAGCACGCTATCCGGGAATACACCCATCCAGGCCTTCAGCACTGGATCATCTTCATCGAATTGGTAAAGCTTCACGCTACCGTCGTAAGCATCCACTACGGCCTTCACCGAGTTACGCATGTAGCCGACACTGTCGTTAAAGAGTCGATCTTCGATATTGCCGGTGTCATTTTGGCTCGACGAATCAGCCGTGGCCTGCGACAGTGAGGTGCGCTGGGTATACGGCAGGCTATCAACAGTGGTGTAGCCATCAACAATCCACTTAATCCGGCCATCAATCACCGTTGGGTAGGTCTTCGAATCGGTGGTCAGCCATGGTGCAACATCGTGCACACGCTCCCGCGGATCGCGGTTGTAGATGATCTTGGAATTTTCATTCACACGTTCAGAGAGCACCAGGTTAAGCTCCTGGTATTGGATGGCATAGGCAGCACGGTTAAAGAAGTTACCAATATCGACACCACCGGAACCGGTATAGGTGTAGCTGGAGTTATCGGTGTCGTACTCCACAGCAGAGCCATCCGCAGAACCAACCACCGCATAGTCAGCGCCATCGGCCGCACTCGCGATAACCGGACCGAAGTAAGACCGAGCCTGTTCTAGGCCCAGGCCAATCTCCTCAGCTTCACTACTGGTGCCTTGGAGATCAGAAACGCTATAAACCGGGTAGCCACCACGCGAGGATCCAACATCACGGGCAACCTCATCAACTTGGTTGGCCGGAGCAGCAACAATGCCATTGCCATGGGTGTAGACGGTGTGGCGGTTAATCCAATCCTGCTGGTTTTCGCGCAACGAGTTCGGGTTAAGCTCACGCGCGGCAACCACAAAGTCACGCAGTTCCCCATCGACTTCATAGCGGTCAATGTTCAACGAATCTGGGAAGCCATAGAAGTTACGCAGCTGCTGTTGCTGGGTAAAGGTTGGCGATAAGACCTCTGGGTCAAGCAACCGGATATTCGACACGGTAGCCACATCATTAGCAATAGCCTCTTCTGAGGACCCACCGGATCCCCAGTCGGTCACATAGTTCACCTGCTCATCAGTAATGCCATACGCATAGCGGGTGGCCTCGATGTTGCGGGCAATGTACTCAGATTCACGCTCTGCACGGTTTGGCTCTACCGAGAAGCGCTCCATCAGCAGTGGCCAAGCACCACCGATAATCACGGCACTCACCAGCATCAATGCGGTCGACAAGGCGGGGATACGCAAGTCCTTTAAGAAGATGACCGCGAAGAAGGAAATCGCCGTAATCAAGGCGATGACCATCAAGATGATGCGGGCCGGCAGCACCGCATTGATGTCTGTGAAGGAACCACCCATGAAGGTCTCGTGCTCGCGAGTGAGCAACTCATAGCGTTCGAGCCAGTAGGAAGCTACCTGCAGCAACATCCAAATACCCGCAGTAATACCAAGTTGGTTACGCGCATAGGGGCTAATGTGCGCCTTCGTACCATTGGCACGATCACCCATGCGGATGCTACCCAACAGATAATGCCCGATTAAGGCCACGAAGAAAGCGATTACTATGAGCAGAGAGAAGATGCTGAGCAAGAAATTCCAGCCGGGCAAAGCAAAGGCATAGAAGCCATAATCTAAGCCGAATTGTGGATCGGCCATTCCAAAGTCCTGACGGTTAAAGAACAGCTGGACTACCTGCCAGTTTTGTTGGCCGATAAAACCAGTGAGCAGCCCGATGAATACGGGGAAGCCCACCAGCAGCCAACGCATCAGCTTTTCTATGCTGGCCCGGTAATCTGGGATGGGTCCATCAAGAGTGAAAGTCTCCAATTCATCCGGACGCCCTTTATAGGTCAGCCAGCTGGCCAGCCAGGTTAGCGCTGCGCCGAGGAGGCCAAACACCAGGAATAAGACAATGCGCGATACTAAAATTGTGTTAAATACCTGGCGGTATTCCACTTCGCCGAACCACAGCCAATCGGTGTAAATGCCAACTGCCATCGGGATGAGGGCGAGAACTATTACGGTGATGCCAATAATCCAGGCCCAACGGCGTTGCCGGCTGGAAAGTTGGGGCCGGGGCACCGATGGGGGTTGCGGCATTGGTCCGTTTACCAACTCCGTCTCCTTTAGGTTGTGCTTGAAAAGGTTGTCAGTATCTTTCTATGCTGCAGCGGCGCAATTGGAATATTGCAGGCAGCGCCCTTTACACTTTCGTACAGGTACGTACTACTGTACGTGAGAATCCTGGCAATCGCGTGGCCTTGAGGTGTGCTCCCAACTGTTGGCTATCTACTCATCCACCACGGTGAGCCACCGCCGCAAGTGCAATTGCGCACACAGGCACGATTACTCGTTGAATATCGGCGCAATCGACTCGGCTTCATTGACTCGACGCAATTAACCAGGAACCCCGCACTCGAAGAAAAGAGGAAGAATGGATTCGGCATCTGTATGCAGTGATCCGGCATTGAATAAGGCCCTCCTTGAGGCCGTGGATTTTATCCATGCTGAAGGCTGGGGGCAGCCACCCACGCTGTTCGCGTTGGTACCAGCAGAATTACTCACCGGTTTTGTTCCTGATGATGACGAATCCCCCTTGGCCCTGGTGGTGCAAGACAACCTGCCCGAAAACCTTACCCCTGGTTCCCCGGAATTAGCCGAGTATCTCTCCCGAGTGAGTTGGCCATCAGAGGTTGTAGGCACCATCTTGGCTCAAGAGATCCACTTCCGCGAAGCCCAGAATCTGGATGCCCCTGCCCGCCCAGCGCGGCTATTCTCCGGGGTGCTGCGCGGCAATGTTGCGCGCACCATTTTGCAATTGCCCCAAGATTCCAACGTGGATCCTGAAGATGCCTTTGCCTCTGATGATTATGAGCTGCGCGGCGGCAATATTGCTCCAGAAGTTTTGGCGACGTTAGCTGATACCCTCAATTAGGATAGTCAGCGAAGAAAGGATCCCCTCATGCGTCTGCTGCCTATTGCAGTTCTTGCACTTCCCCTGGCCTTAGCGGCTTGTGGTGGTGATGAAGAAATTCCCGAAACCAGTACCCCTGCTGTCGCGACCAATAGTGAAGTTACTAGTGAAAGTAGTTCGACTCCCGACACTGACTTTGCTGATGAAGATATTCAAGCCGCCTATGAGCAGTTCGGTTCCTTGGTGCCCAAGTCGCTATTTGAGGATTTTGATTCTTGCAATGCCAACGGGGTGGATAACTCTATGGCATGTAGCGGGCCGAAGGTAGGCCAATTCCAATTCTTCGATTCTGATGCCAAGGCCTCTTCTACGACCCAGTTGCTGACTCAGCTGCGTGGGGCAAAGGTAGTCGCTGATGAGGGCGATCGTATTGTGGGCTGGTCTACCTTGGGGTCGACTGCAATTATCACCGTGGTAGCGCCTAATGAAGGCCTCGTACTGCAACAGATGGTGGATACTGATGATGTGGATCCTACCGAGCGCATCTACGAGTTAGAGCTTGCTACCCCTGCCGAGGATGCCACCAGCACTGCGAAATCAAGCAGTGAATCTAGCTCGACGAGCGCATCGAACACCACCACGCAAGACACTCAAGATGAGGATGAAGACTAATCGAGTAGTTGACTCTTCCCATCTAGTTGGCAAATAGGGTTTTCGGCATTTCAGGTTTACTGCGCGAGAGCGCTCAGTCGCTCAAGTACTAAAGCAGTCGCTCAGTCGCTCAAGGCGCCTAGGAAGATCGTTTCCTAGGCGCCTAAAGAGTTATGCACACTGGATGCAGCTGGGTGGAGCTTTTGATGGCAGCGGCCGCTTGCGATGGCGGTGCTATGAGCACGTCGGCACATCTTTACCCGCGGCGAAATCATCCATGGCCGCAATGGCATCCTCCAGGGTTTCTACCTTGGCGATAACCATGTCCCCGGCATCAACGGATATAGCTTCCGCACAATTTCCCGCTGGGGCTAAGAAGAGCTCAGTATCTTGCTCCTTTGCCGCGGTAATCTTGTGGGCAATGCCACCAATGGGGCCGACCGTGCCGTCTTCACTAATTGTGCCGGTACCAGCAACGTCACGGCCACCGGTAAGTTCGCCTTCACTGAGCTTATCGATCAGGGCTAAAGAGAAAATCATGCCGGCAGAAGGACCGCCGACATCTTTAAGGCGGTACTCCACCGTGACACCTTCAGCCGGAGTGGCACTAAGGCTAATGCCTATGCGGGCTTGGCCATCATCATCACCAAGGGTGAGGGTGGTGGTGTGCTCCGCATCATCGCGCACATAGGTCAAAGAAACTTCTGCCCCTGGTTTCTGCTCGCTCACCGCTTCACTCAGTTGTGCCGGACTGCTGATGTCTTCGCCTTCAAATTTGACGATGACATCACCGGGCTCGAGGATATCTGCTGCTGCCCCCTCATCTTGCACGGTCTCAACTTGGGAATAGATCGGCATCTTCAAATAGTTCAAGGCAGCGCTGGTGGCATTTGCCTCAGATTGGGAGAATGCCTGCTCATTGGCGTGTTGAATATCCTCTTCGCTGTAATTGGCAGGATAGAGGTGCTCGCGCGGAATGATGGTATCGCCTTCGACTAACCAGCGCTCCAGAGTCTGCATGAAGGTCATATTGCTGCGCACTGCCACGGTGGTCATCGATAGGCTACCGGTTGTGTCATCAACCTCAGCGCCAGTGACGTCGATGATATCCACACCTTCGATATCCCCTAAGGTGTTATACATAGGTCCTGGACCTTCTGCCACATAGGGCACAGTCAGGTGGATATCAGTACCGGGAATGGTTTCCACGCTTACCACGGTGCCGAGCACCAGCAGCGGGAGTGCGCCCAGCGCAATAGTTTGCAGTCGCAATTTCACGCGCTCTAGCTTAGCGCATCACCCTAGCAACTACCCGCTAGAAGTTCGGCGCATGAAGGCGCCCTAAGGTTTCAGTTATGTGTGCTTGTGAATTGGCCTGGTGATTGTGCTGACTGCAAATTGACTGTGGGGTGTAACTGTTCGCTGAGAGCGTGCGGTTATTCTGGCTAAACGCCCTGGAAATAGGTAGCGTGGAAACATGAATAACAATGGCTTTGGATTTTCTTTTAACTTTGGTGGCGGCGATGATGACCGCGATAAAAATAATCCCGGTGGCGGCTTAGGCGATATGCTCAATCAGCTGGGCAATATGCTCTCTGGGATGGGCAATACCATGAGCTCTGGGGATGCTAGCCCGGTGAATTATTCCTTGGCTGAGCGCATTGCCCGCCAAGAGATTAGTGGCCAGCAGCGCAAGAACCCTGCTCCAGCACAGCCCGATGACACTCAGCGCGCCCAAGAAGCCGCACAATTAGTAGAGCTGTGGTTAGAAGAGCACACCATTTTACCTGCCTCGAATAATCAGGTGACAAATTGGGATGCCGAGCGCTGGCTCCAAGAAACGTTGCCAATGTGGAAACGGATGATCTCCCCTATCGCGGAAAGCATGTCACAAGCTCAGTTAGATTCGATTCCGGAAGAGGCACGCGAAGCCATGGGCCCTATGGTGGGCATGATGAACCAAATGTCCTCCATGAATTTCGGGATGAATGTGGGACATACCTTAGGCGATTTAGCTTTGCAGATTATCTCTGGCACAGATTTTGGCTTGCCGCTTGCGCCAACCGGTATCACCGCCTTGCTCGTGCAAAATATCCGCCGGGAAACCGCGGACTTAGATATTGATGCCAATGATGTCCTCTATTACGTCGCTGCCCGCGAGGTTGCCCGCCAGCGCCTTTTCACCCATGTGTCGTGGCTGCGTGAGCAACTGATCGTCTCCATCGAGGAATATGCCGCCGGGTTGGTTATTGATACCTCTCATGTAGAAGAGGCCATGCGCGAGCTCAATATTGATGGGGGCGATCCTGCCGCCATTCAAGAGGCTATGTCGCGCCTGCAAAACTCCGACCTCTCCCCTCGCATTACCTCGCGTAATTTGCAAGCAGCCACCCGCCTGGCAACGTTGTTAGCTTTGATTGAAGGCTGGGTGGATTATGTGGTCACGGCTGCTCTAGAGCCACGCATGCCGCACGTTGCAAGTCTTGATGCCGCATGGCAACGCCGCCGCGAATCTGGAGGTAGCGCTGATCGAGTCTTCTCTACCCTGGCTGCCATCGAATTCGATACTCCTCCAGTTGCCCAGGCCCGCGAGTTATGGCGCCGAGTCACCGTGGCAGTTGGCGTTGACCGGCGCGACCACATTTGGGATCACCCAGACTTCTTGCCAGGTGCGGATGATTTGGAAAATTCTGCGGAGTTCATCGATGGTCTGCTCGATACCAGCGATGACTTCGACCCCATTGCAGAGATCACCAAGCTCGAAGAGATGCTACAAAACCAGAAGAAGCAGGAGCCCGATAATGCCAACAATGCTTCGGCAGGCGATGATACTTCAACTGGCAGTGACTCCGATGGGGAGAATCCTGATTCTCCCCAAGAATAGGATCAGCTAATACGCGAAAACACTGCTACTAGGTACAGCGCGCCTACGCGATTTTAGCCCCGGTAGCCCACATAAGTGCCTCTTCTCCAGACTTTCTACGCACTTCCAAACTGCTACCGGGGTTTTGTTTTACCTATGCTTGTTGTCGGGGCTTGATGTTACTGGCTTTTCTGGCCCTCTTTCCTGTTCTTGTTATTACTCCATTCGTCCCCACGCCTCTAAGAAGCCTTCGGCGCGTTCTTGTTTGGGGTAGTTGGCAAGCAAATCATAAAAGGCCTTGGAGTGATTGGACTCAATAGTATGTGCCAGCTCATGGAGGAGCACTGAATCCAGTACGTAGCCAGGCACTTCTCGTAATCTGCTCGAAATCCGAATCTCCCCGGTACTTGGAGTACACGAACCCCACCGGCGCAATTGGTTACTCGCCCAGCGAATGCTGCGCCAGCTCGCTTTGGAATCCAGATACGTTCGGTTCAGCTCTTCCGCGCGCAGCGTCAGCTGCTCATCGCCCACCCCAACACTGGTTGAGCGACGATGGACTTTGGCGACCACATCCTCGATTAAAGCGGCTTCCCGCTTTGTGCTTAAGCCCGCTGGAATGCGTACTTCAATCACATTGCCGTTAATACGCGCTGCAGCGCTGCGCTTGCGGCGTGTGGAGCGAATCACCTTAATTTCCAAGTTGGAATCCATGACGGGCTCCCTTGTTGTGTGTTGAAATATTGCTATGGGGGAAATTATTCAGCGCACACCAGGATCTGCCATTTTCGTGCGCGAAAAGCAGACGCTCCAATTCGGGTTGGATGCACGCATCAGCGGGGTCTTTCAATGCGAAATGAGCGACCCAGAAGCGATTGTACAAGTCTTAAACGCCGGTCGCGTCGCGACCACCGGATTGTACGCTGATCTCAGGGCTATAGGACTCCCCGCAGCAACTGCTTATGGACTCATTGAAGATCTCCTCACCCACGGCATTTTTGAATATTGCTCCACACACCCCATCCAGATCATTGGCCGAGGCGAAATCTTTGAACGTATCAATGAGCTGTGCACACACCCGGCTAACTTGAGCTTTGAAATCACCCATGCCGGCGAGGATGAAAGCATCATGCAATATCTGGTGCGCGGGCGCCACGATGTACCGTTAGTGTTAGCCGTCGATAATGGGATGCGCCGTGACTATGCTGCAGGCTTACGCGGCTATGAAACCGTCATTCCAGTTACCCACATTGATGGCCAAGGCATTATTGGTCCTTTGCGCCTACGCCATGCCGGCCCATGCGTGCTGTGCTCTTATTTTCATCGCTGCCAGCGCGACCCCTTGTGGCGTGAAGTCCTTCAGGCAGCGCCTTTCCCTGGCGAGATCGATCCAGCCAGTGCCTATGCTACTGCGGCTTATGCCTTCGCGATTATTCAAGGCTTATACCAACACCATGTAGGACCTGGTATTCATCTCGAAAACCCTCGGCCGGGGCAGGTCATTCGAGTGACCTCGCAACGTAATCACACCAAGATAATGCAGACGCATCCTTTATGCCCTGAGTGTCATGGGTATAGCTAGGCACCGGTGGTCGTGACATGACCACCGGTGGTACACCCCTTCTTCGCGCCTGGCTTTCTCGCTGGGTTGCTGCTGCCCAGTTTTAGCGTTTTAGCGCTACTTGATGAATGGGCGCAGGGCATGAATGATGGCATTGCCGTATTTACGTATCCGCAACTGCCCCATACCCGGAACAGCTTGTAATTGATGTGAGTGCTGGGGCATGAGTTCTACGATGGCGTACACCATGGCATCACTGAGGATGAAATTGCTCGGTGTTTCTTCCCGAGCCGCTTGGGTACTGCGCCACTGCATCAGTGCGTTCAATGCCTGTGGGTTGAGTTCTGCCGGGCAATTTTCACAGCGCCCCACAACTCGTTGGGCAGCACTGGTGAGTACTGCATGGCAGACTTTGCAATTTTGGGGCAGGTCAGTTTGAATTCCTCGGCTGGCATGATGCAGTTTGCCAGAGAAGGTATCAAGGAAGCGCGATGCTTGCTGCGGTGCTCCAGTTTTCGTGGGCGCTGTATTCCAGGAGAGGTAGAGTCGTTCACGCGCGCGCGTAATACCGACATAGAGCAGGCGGCGTTCTTCTTCAATCGCCGCAGGTCCAGCCTTGAGTGCATGGCTGATTGGCATATTGCCTTCAACGAGACCGACTAAGAAGACGGTATCCCATTCCAACCCCTTCGAAGCGTGCAAGGTTGCCAATGAAACTGTCGTAGTCGTGGGATTCTTTTGTTGGCGTGCACGCAGTTGCAAGAGCTGGACTAATTGCGTGATGCTAAGGCCACCGTGGAGGCGATTGTATTCCATGCTGATGTCAATGAGCGTCTCTAAGGCGTGCCAGCGCTGCAATTGTTGACGACCGGTCGGCTTTTCGGTGGTGTGCCCAATACCTTCAAAGAGTTTGCGCAGCATATTTTCCATGGGCATATTCGGCGGTGGCCGGTTGCCTGCGCGCATTAACACGCTCATAGCTTCCCGGACTGCGGGACGGTCAAAAAAGCGCTGCTCGCCTTGGACGGTATAGGCGATATTGTGTTGGGTTAGCGCTTCTTCGTAGCGTTGCGATTGGAAATTCGAGCGATATAAGATCGCAATTTCACTTGGATTGTGCCCGGCCTTAATCAGCTCGGCGACGCGTTCGGCTACCGCAATTGCTTCAGCCTCTTCATCGTGATAGGCGTGAAATTCTGGTTGCACATCAATTGAGGTGCGCTGGCCTTCTAACTCCAGTCGGCTACCAGCAACCCTACCTTTGGCCTGGCCAATGACTTGGTTCGCAAAATCGGCGATTTCCGGTGTGGAACGATAATCGCGTTGCAGGCGTAGGACGGTAGCATTGCGGTATTTGCGGGAGAAATCCAGCAAATACTCTGGGGTTGCACCGGCAAAAGAGTAAATGGTTTGGTTGGCATCACCGACAACTGTGAGGTCATCGCGTTCGCCTAACCAGGCATCTAATAATCGCTGTTGTAATGGGGTGATGTCTTGGTATTCATCTACGACGAAGCTGCGGTATTGCTGGCGAAACTCGGTTGCCACGCTGTTGTAGTTTTCCAAGGCCGCAGTCATGTGCATGAGCATATCGCTAAAATCCAAGTACACGGTGGAATCCCGATATTTGAACTGTTCATATGCCTCATAGATCTGAGCCATTTCTGTAGGTGATACCGGTGGGGTACGGCCACCGCTGCGCTGGGCATATTCCTTTGGGGTAATCAGCATTGCCTTTGCCCAAGAGATTTCCTCGTTTATTTCTCGCATCGCTTCTTTGCCCCAGCGCTGACCAGTTGCTGCTGCAATGAGCGAGTAAGTATTTTCCACTACTTTGAGCTGAAGTTTGCCACCATAGCGCGGCCAGAAATACTGCAGTTGGCGCAGTGCTGCTGAGTGGAATGTGCCAGTGGCGGCACCACGAATACCCAGGGCATGCAGGCGTTCTTTCATCTCCGCTGCGGCTTTGCGCGAAAATGTCACTGCAAGGATGCGCTCGGGGCTGACGAAACCTTGGTCGATGAGGTGGGCGATTCGATATGTGATGGTTCGGGTTTTACCCGTGCCGGCTCCGGCTAAAATAGCCACGGGCCCGCGGGGGGCTTGGACTGCAATTTGTTGGTCTTCATCGAGAATTGATACATCAATCATGCTGATTTATCCAGTGTTTAATCAGTCGGTAGGCAATCGAGTGGGGCTGGGGCAAGGCAAAATCTGGGTGGACTATTTCCCGCGCACTAAACCAGCTCACCTCTAATAGTTCCCCATCGCGGGTGTAGGGCTCGCCGCTAGCGTGTGCTTGCATGCCCAGCATGAGTGCGCCACTAAAAGGCCAGGATTGGGAACACACATAGGAGATATCGTATGCGTCGAGATCTGTTTCTTCTTTGACCTCTCGCACGGTGGCATCTTCAATGTTTTCGCCGAGGCCAACATACCCTGCAATCAGTGAATAGTAGTGACTGCGCAGTGCATTACGCCCCAGGAGCAGATAGTGATTGTCCGGACTAGTGACCCGGCAGATGATCGCGGGATCGATGCGCGGGAATACCTCTGCCCCATCGGAGGTCTCGGATACCCCTGCGTCCTTTCCACTGAGTTTGAGCGTGGTTGCTTCCCCAGTTGTGGGATGGTAGCGCTGCTGCTGAGCGATACGAACGATGCCGATGGCACGCAGTGCCCATGATTCTACCGGGCGTTGTGGGCTGCCATAGATTGCGACTTGGTCGCGGGGCACTTCTTGGGCAATAAGTTCCGGGCCAATCGGGGTTTGTGGTCCAGGTTGGGGATCGACGAGTGCGATGGTGTCCCCCACCATGGGCACTTCGCCGTGGGGGCTTATCAGTAGGCTACGCATAGATTGCTTATGATCCTTGCGATCCTACGACACGGCGCACGTAGAGCAAGCGATCGCCGGGTTCTACGACTTCTGCTTCTGGGGAGTCAATGCGGTAGAGCTCACCAGAGCGCACCAGTCCTAGTACAATATCTGCGAGGTGGCGCGGGTTAGCACCAACTTCGTCTTCGCCCACGGGGCGTTCGGCAACAGAGAAGCCATCACCTGGAGAGAGCATATCTTCCATAACTTCCACCACAGAGGGAGTAGCTGTTGCCATCCCCAACATGCGCCCAGCAGTTTCCGAGGAAATGACTACCGAATCAGCACCGGATTGCTCTAAAAGGTGCTGATTTTCGGATTCACGCACACTAGCCACGATCCAGGCACCGGGGCTTAATTCTCGCACAGACAAGGTAACCAACACTGCGGTGTCATCAGCACTGGGGGCAACGATTACTGACTTGGCTTTGGGCACTCCGGCAAGGCGCAGTACTTCAGAGCTGGTACCAGAGCCTTGCACACAGACGAGTCCATCAGAGCTAGCTCGATCAAGTGCTGCTTTATTTTGATCCACGACCACGATGTCTTTTGGTGGGGTGCCATCGGCAAGCATGGTTGCCACTGCAGCCCGGCCTTTGGTGCCATAACCAATAACGACGTTGTGCTTGCGCAAGGTCTTCCTCCAGCGCTGGATGCGCATGATTAGGCGGGATTCCCGGGTGAGCACGGCAAGTGTAGTACCAACCAAGATCGCCAGGAAAATAATCCGCATCGGTGAGATGATCAATGCATTGATGAGGCGGGCTTGTTGGGATACCGGCACGATATCGCCATAGCCTGTCGTCGACAGTGATACCGAGGCGTAGTAGACCGCATCAATGAAGGTGAGCTCAATGTTGTAACCGTCGCGCTCGAAGTAGACGAGCACTGCCACAATAGCAATCAAGATAATCGCATAGAGCAGCCGACGCAGGATCAAGCGAATGGGGGTTACCCGCTCACCTTGGGGCAGTTGCACCACATTGAGCAGAGTGCGATCGGAATATTCTGCCGGTAGGTACGCTATCTCTTTTTCCCGGCGGGAAAAACGAATGGCCATGGTTACTTACTCACCTCCTGTCTGCATGATCTATTGAGACTACTCCCTCTTCAACTGCAATTGCATCTTCGAGCATGTCCGCCAATTCATTCTCGGAAGGCAATTCCGTGCACCACTGGGTGTGATCATGAGCCACGTAGTAGAAGGCGGCTTTGACTTCTTCAGGGGAAATACCTTGGCGTGCTGCCCATGCCAGGCGGTACAGGGCGAGCTGAAGTTCCTTTTGGCGCATTACTGGAGCACTCGGCATTCTGCCGGTCTTCCAGTCTACTATGACCCAGCTGCCATCGGGGTCGCGATAGACTGCGTCGATGCGGCCGTTGAAGGTGTGCCCTCCAAGTTCGATTTGGAAACCAATCTCAGTGCCGAATAGTCCGCTACGTGAGTACCAGGAACTCTGGCGGAATCGGTCTTTCAGCTCACGCAAAGTGCTATCCAGCATGTCTTCTGCCATGTCGGCTTCCATAGCAATTGCTGGTTCTTCTAAGAGCACATCGCCTTGGTGCATGACATCTTCAACCCATTGATGGAACGCCGTACCACGCTTGGCAAAAGGTACTGGCTCAAAAGGAATGGGGCGCACAAGCCGGCGGGCATAATCGGTGGGATCTTCATGCAGGGCAATAAAAGAAGTCGGCGATAACTGGGTTGGCAGCTCAACTTCGAGTTGCGGCTGCGCAAGCGCCTTGTGCTCTGCAATGAGAGCATCAACATCGGCTTCCCACAGCGCTGCGAGACCAAAGGAGTCATCAAATGCTGGGATTTCCTCGCTCACCAAAATGTCAGCCAATTCGTGGGCACCGGCCACCTCATAATTGCGAGGGAAGTTGACTGGCGTTTGAGGTTGAGCGCTGCTTGCCAGATCCAGTGCTGCCGCCCCTACGAGCGCTGTCTCCTCTGCTGCATCGACGCTATCCGCTCCTCTATCGAGAGCCCAATAAGCCACATGTGCTCCGCTAGCGCCATCTTTTATTTCTTGGAATACCTCCAGAGGCTTTTGAGGACGCTGCTTCATATCGGTTTCCTGGCTGCCACTGATATAAAGCTTCTTGCTGGCCCGGGTCAGTGCCACATAAAACAGGCGATCACCTTCTGCGAAGTTAGTCTGCTTTAATGCGTCCTTATGCGCGTCGAATGCACCACGAATTTCGGCTTCAACGCTTTTCTGCAGATTTTTCTCCGTCGACGTTGCCAATCGCTCCCGGGCATCATCGAAGATATGGGCTGGTAACACGGGTATGCCGATGGAGTCATTGCTACTGCGCTGACGATCCCCACGCAAGGCGGTGGGAACAATGCTGGCAGTTGTTCCCCAGAAGCTCGGGCTCTTATGGTACTTGGCTTCCTGGGCACCAATAACGGCGACGGTATCCCATTCCAAGCCTTTGGCTTTGTGAATGGTGAGGATCTGCACGCAGTCCTCACGTGGGGTGACTTCACCACGGCTAAACCCATCATCATGTTCGGCAACAATCGTGCAATAGTCTAGGAAGGCTGCCAAGTCACCACCAATACTGCGAGTGTAGTCCACCACATGCCGAGCAAAGGCATCGAGATGACTCACACCTGCGACCCCCGGAGAATGGGGGTGAGCGCGCTGTAAGACTTCGGTTCGAAGCCCAAAGGCTTGCTCAATTTCGGCAAAAAGGTCTGCGAGGCTGTAGTGCAAGGCCAAGGTCCGCAGTTTGCTCAGGCTGCGGTGGAAGGTGCGCAGGCGTTTGCGCGCCTCCGAAGAGAATTTGGGCGTTTTGAGATTTGCGTCTCGCAAAGCGGCATTATCGGTTTCTACCCAAGTGGCAATGGCGGCACACAGGCCTATGCTTGGTTGTTCATGATTGCTTCGAAATGCCAGCAGTGCCTGGACGTAGCTCTCCCACTGTTGTTGGGCTTGAGTATCAGGTAGTTCAAAGTTCAAAGCACGTAACGCAGGTGCATCAAGGCTTTCCACTGTGGGGGTGACCCGGTGATGGCGTGTTAGAGCTTGTTCCCACTTCCCGAGGGCCAACAAATCAGTTGCGCCAAGATTCAGCAGTGGACCACCGAGAATACGCGCCGCAGCGGCATCATCATCAGGATGGATCAGCAAGGTAGCAAGTGCGCGGAGGTCGGCAACTTCTGGTACCCCAAGAAGACCTGCAAGGCCAATGATTTCGCAAGGAATACCATGTTGATCCAAAACACGGGCGATTTGAACGCCGAGGGAATTAGTACGCACGAGTACTGCGGCACTACCTTCACGCTGCTCTAATTCGGTGGCGATCCATTCAAGTTCGGCCGTACTGTTGGCAAAGTAGCTCAGCTCGACTTCTCCGGCTCCATTGCTCGGATGTGCTTGTAGTTCTGCAACGCTGCGTTCCGTAGCGTCTACTGGTTGCAGACTATTGGCCACCACATTGGCGACTTCAAGCACCGTGCTGGGGTTTCGGAAGCTGGTGGTCATCTGGTAGCGCTGGGCCGGATACTCTGGGGTACTGAAATCTTCGATAACCCGCTCCAGATTGGCGGCAGTCGCCCCACGCCATCCATAGATGGATTGCATGGGATCACCAACAGCGGTAACACTTTTACCGCGGAAGAGTTCGCGCAGCAAAATACGTTGCACATGGCTCGTGTCTTGATACTCATCGAGCATGATGACACCGAAGCGTTGGCGTTGTTCTTTACGCACGCGTGCAGATTTTTGGGCCACAGTTGCGGCATATTCCATTTGAGCGCCGAAGGTAATCAGGTTGCGCTGCGCGAGTTCTTTGCGATATAGCTCGAGCAAGGGCAGTAGCTGCCGTCGCTGTTCTTGGGCGCTGATGAACTTTTGAGTTTCCGAATGGAAGGTGAGCTTGTCTTCGAAACTGGAAAATTCTGCAAGCAATTCAGTGGTGTATTGTTCGACCTCGGCAACACTGAGTTGGTTATTGCGCAACTCTGCGTCGAGTTCGAGAACGCGATCCACGATGGTATCCGGTCGCAGCACGGAGCCTTCATTACTACGCAGCTCGGCGGCAGGTTTGTAGTCCTGCAGGATTTCACGCGCCAGCATGAATTGTTCAGCGCCGGTTATCACCCGAGCACCCGGCTCGCACGGAACCAGGAGTCCATATTCGCCGACGATTTTCGCTGCGTAGGCATCGTAGGTCAGCACAGTTGGCTCAGAGGTTTTGAGCAATTCACGGAAATCAGCTGCGTCCATGCCCTCGGGGTGTACCCCGGATTCAGCCAGGGATTCTAGGCGCTTGCGGATGCGTTCGGCTAATTCGCGCGCAGCCTTATTAGTGAAGGTCAGCCCTAAGACACGGTCGGGGGAAATGTGCCCATTGGCTACGAGCCAGACTACCCGGGCTGCCATTGTTTCGGTTTTACCTGCCCCGGCCCCGGCGACAACCAGCATCGCACGGTGCGGATCCGATTCGATGACGGCAGTTTGTTCTGCGTTTGGGGCAAAACGCTGGCCAAGGGCTTCGGAAATCGCTGCTGCAGTAATCATGATAAGAGGCTTGCTCCTTCCGTTTTCGCGGGGCACATGGGCAAAATTGGGCAGTGGGAGCATTCGCTCGATTCCACAGCGGCTATGTCGGTGGCAGTGAGTTGGTCTCGTAATTCAAAGAGAGTGTGGGTCCATTGCTTGCTACTTTCCGCATCAAGGGCTGATTGAAAACGTTCATTGGCGACTCCGCCTTTGAGCCTACGAGCGGGGTAGACCAAGCATGCCCCTGCAGTCGGCAACCCGGTTCCAGTACGGATTTCGCCGTTATAGAGTTCTCCGTGCTCGAGGGCTACTTGGTAGGTACGCAACTGTGGGTTTTCTTCGGCCTGTTTTTTCGTTTTGGGCGACTTTGAGGTCTTGAAGTCAATAACGGTGTAGCCATCTTTAGTCTCTAAAAGCCGGTCAATGCGGCCCTTGATTACCACGGGTTCCGATGCTGTGCCTGCTAAGAGCTCAGCGTTTGCATCCTCATCAGTAGGAACCGGAATTTCAACGTTAACTGGAATCTCAACAAGCTTGGCAGTATCGGTATGCTTACTCAACCACAGCGCCAAACAGCGCAAGGTTTCCCGGAAAGTCTTAATGGCATCATTACGCCACCATTGCGGCATATTCAAGCAGCTAGCATAAAGGCTGCTCGCTGCCTCCACTACCGCATCATGCGGCAGCCCGGTGGTAATGGCTTCTGCGGCTTTGTGCACAATATTGCCGGCGAGGATAGATTCAGTGGAGTTACTGGGAAATGCATTTTTGAGTGCACCACGCAACGGACAGGTCAAGGCCTCTTCCACCGTGGATGGCGACAGCACTGACTGCGGCACACTAGCAGTGCTACTTGGTTGCTTGCCCCACCACTGCTGTGGATCAGCGCCAGGTACTCCAGCTGTTGCCAGGCGCGCCAGTTGGCGCAAAGCTTGCTGTCGAATTTGTTCTGGAATGTCCATTGCCAGTACGCGGCGTAGCTCCGCTACCAGATTTGGGGCGCTTAATACCCGTATTTGCTCACCAAGTTGGACATCATCGCGCATATCAATGGCATCACTATGGTCTTGGTGTAATTGTTCTGCGGCCCCGAGTACTTCTTCTGCTGGATGCAAATGATGTAGAAAGCGCGAGGGTACCAGTGGAATTTTGGCATGTTCGTCATCAATGGCCAAGACCACGACGGCATCACTGGCACGGGTTAAGGCAACGTGGAAGAGGTTTTCTTCACTTCGCAGCTGCTCGGCAGTTCGGGCAATGTAGGTATCTGGATGGATGCCGCGATCACAGTAGTCCACAAAAGCCTCTCGCTTGAGCAAAGTGCCTTGGGGGTTGAAGGCAGGCCAGACCTGTTCTTGCACTTGTGCCAGAATCACGGTGTGCCATTCGTGTCCGCTCACACCGTGGGCAGTCACCAAGCGCACCGCATCGCGGCTACTCGTGGCGCGTTCACGCACGCCAGCAGGCAATTCCTGCTCAATGAGATAGCGCTGAAACGAACTCATGGTGCCACCAGGGCGGCGTTCTACCCAGTTTGCTGCAATATCGAATAGGGCCATCACCGCATCTAAGGTGCGGTCTGCTTGGGAGCCGATCGCCCCGCCTTGGATGCTCAAGTTTTGTAGGTTGCGAGCAATATTGGCGGTAGACCAAATGCGCCATAGCACCTGCTCCACACCAGCTGCGCCTACCGGGGCCTGGATGACCGCGCGTAACTGCGCCAGTGGTTTTAGAAAGGGCTCGTCTTCAGCACGTACTAAGTCTAGCAGCGTGGTGTAAATCTGCCGGCGACTTTGTGGTTCTGCGGCATCACTTTCAGTAGTGAGTTCGGCCACCCACAGACACAGCATATCCAGGCCTAAATCCGCTCCAGCATCAGCAAAGGACATACCCGCTTTATGGGCATTACGGCGCAGCATCCGCACTAAGCCCTGCCATACTAAAGGCTCAATACCAACCAGCTGGCCACGGCCTAAGCGCTCAACTGTGGCATAGGCCCGCCGGCGTAACTGCGCAAGCTGTGCTGCTTGCACAGCAGTTCCAGCATCATCAGCATCCGTCCCCGTATATGCAAGCCAGGCTTGAGCGTAGGCCTGCACATGGTGGGCTGCACTCACTGCTTCAAAAAGTTCAGCGACAATTGGTTCTTCTGCCAACACTAAAGCGGTGCCATCGGTATACACGGGCACACCAGCAGCAAGCAGACTACGGCGCAATTGTGGGATATCCCCAGTTGAGCGCACGATCACACACATCTGCGACCAAGGCACCTTTTCTTTGAGATGGGTGCGGCGGAGCGTCGCCGCGATGGCATCATCATGACTTTTTTGACTCGGGGCAATTTGTCGCTGAATTGAGGCAATCCGGTGCGAGTGCACGAGGTTTACCTCATGCTGGCAGATCAATTGCTCAAACCATGCGCTACTGGCGCCACGGAATTGAAAGATGGTTTGTTCCGGGTCGCCACACACTACAGAGAAGGTCGCCTCAGTACGCAAAGTATCAAGAAGTTCCCCGGACTTTGGGTCAAGATGCTGGGCATCATCAACCAAAATGTACTTCCAGGGCATCTCTGGCAATGGCAGCTTGACGACGGTACTGAGCAGCTCTGAAGCGCTAACGTTCTCTGAGCCTGCCAGCGCTGAGATTTCCTCGTATTGGGCCATAAAGTTTGCGATTGCCACCCATAGGGGCTCGGCAACATCTTCGCCGATGGAGCGCAGTTCTTCTGGTCCAATACCGCGCTCATAGGCACGTAGCATAAAGTCGCGGAGCTCGCGGGCAAACCCAGAAAAATCCAGCGCATCTTGAACTTCGCGTGGCCATTGCATGCGGGCTTGGTCATCAGCGGCAATTTCACCGAGGAGTTGACGGATCACCACATCCTGCTCAGGGCCAGAGATCAAACGCACATCGGAATCAAAGGGCAAGCTTGGATCGCGCTGAATACAAGTGCGGAGCAGTCCGAAAGCGATCGCATGGATGGAGTAGGCGAAGTTCGCCTCCCCGATAAAACTTGTGCCGCGCAAGCGCGCGGTGATCTCGGCATTGATGAAGCTGGCTGTCTCCTTCGAAGGAGTTATCACCAAGATCTCGCGCGCGGGAATCCCCAAAGCCACAGCGCGAGCGACCGTGGCTGCGAGGATACTGGTTTTACCGCTGCCGGCAACACCTTGGATACGCCAGGTGCCCACCAGATCACTTGCCTGCGCATGTGGAAATGGCAGGTCAATATCGATGGGTTGATAACTAGGCTGATACAGCTGAATTTCGGGAAACTGCATGCTTATAGTGTGACATGAATGTTGGACAGCACACTATCCGTAATAGAACGAATGTTCGAATCAAGTTCGATGCTTGCCAACGGATGTGCACAATGCACAATCAGCCTATATAACAGAGCACGTAATACCAGCTGCTCAAAGTGCGCAACGCCTGCAAAACGCTGTAGCACCCCAAGGTCTACTGCCCCCGCGATAAGGGCATCCACCGCAACGACAGCTGCACTATAGCCAGCACAACGCACTACCGGAACAATGTCAACAAGCACTGGCGCCTGGTTCCGATCGAAAAGTACCGTGCCAGAAAAATCGCTGTGGCAGATCTGACTGCTGGCCTCAATCGGACGACAAAGTCGGGCTATGCGTGGAATGAGCTCCACCCCCAGGGTTTGGCGGGGATGTTTTGGCTGTAGGCCCATCATTTCCACAATCTGCTGCGGGGTGTCGGCATCTGCCTTCCATGCGGATTGTTGGGCGGCGGCAAAAACGTCGCCCGGGGCGTTGAAGAGGAAATCCGGGACTTCTATATCTGCGCAGGCTTCATCAAAACGCAACGCAGCTACGATGAGTTCATCAGCACGTAATTCCAATTCGCCGCTGACAAATTGCGAGGCACGCCAACCACTGTTGACGAAACGACCATCGGCAGCGCGCACTGGACGCACCACGCGCATGCTCGGAACTTGCAGTTTTTCGCGCACCTTGGCTGACCAAGCACCTTGATCCGATTGAGCAACGGGGCTCAGCACTACATTGTTATAGCGCCACCCATAGTCCCAGGCCAGCCCTAATGGTTCGGCGTCAGCTGGGCGAATTTGGAAGGCTTGGAGCACGTGCTCAGGCACGCGTGGGCGTTCATGTTGTCCGGTGACCACACTCAAGCGCTTTTCCTGCCCAGCGCGGGAATCCTCCGCAGCCATCTCGCACCCCTTCTACATAGGTCGTTTGTGGGTCGTATTTTCTATACTTTAGCCTAGCTGTTGTTACAGTTCGAAGCCCTCTGCTCCCCTTCCGATTACCGTGGGATTGGCGCCCGTCTACTGCGTGTTCACCCTCTTGCACTGAGTATTCTTGCGAGTGCGACCTGCAAACTGTCGTTAAACGAAAGGGCACGTCACTGCGCGGGTATGCGGCGATCTGCAGCACGGTTGGGTTTAAGCCCCGCCGTATGGGTATGGCCATGGGTTCGCTACACAAACTGCGCCATCGGCATCATAAGCTTCTTCCGCGCCGGTGGCAGCCAACACATCATTAGACAGGCTAATGGTCTGTTGCATCATAATTGGTGCCAATTCCCCAGTGCTCGCACACGGCTCGTGCTCGGCGAAACCAATACCGTGTCCCACCTCATGATTAATCAGATATTGGCGGTAGCTGCCCAAATCGCCGGCGAAGGGGACGGCACCGCGCACCCAGCGGGCATCATTGATAATGACGCGCCCGCCATCACTATAAAAGCAACTAGTCTCCAACCCTAAACTGTTGCCGCACAAACTGTGCGTAGTGTTTGTAGAAGTCAGCTGGATACGAAGATCTGCATCGCTGGCATCTGCGACGTGTTCAAAGCCGAATCGACCGCCGCCGGACCAACTCTTCTGGTTACTTAATGTGGCATCGACCATGGCTGCGAAGGCATCATCGCCACCATAGGTTGTGGTGTCGATACCATCTTCAATCTCCACGATGTAGCGGAAGACGGATTCATTATCCAACCCGACGCTGGCTCCTGCAGAGCCGACCTTACGGTATGTTCCCGCACCGGTGGTTGTGAAAGCGCCACCGGCGGGAAGTTCACTTTCTGCTATGGCCTGCGGTTCTTGGTTTACTGGATTGGGGCTATCTTGCAAAGTGCCCGAAGATGAGTTCGTGGCTTCTGCCGTAGTCTCTGCATCTGGCGAGGGACGCAGGATATCGACAAACACCCAAATGGTGATCACCAGCAAAACCGGGATGGCATAGGCACGCCATCCATATTCACGGGCGAAGCGCACAAAGAAACTGTCGTTTGCCTGGCGCGGTTGCTTCGCTGGAGGTTCTTGCTGGGACACTATTGCTCCGATAGAGGTTGAGATTGAGGAAAATAAGGGTAAGCCATGCGGGCACGGCTGAAATTTCGCTTACCAATCTAGTGCACTCCATGGGCTAAAGCGAATAGTTCTACGCGCTTTCATCCTCAGTTTTTCTAAGGACTTCTAAGGACACAGAGGCGTTCGCCCTGGCATCCCTGGCGTATTGCCCGTATGTAGACCGAGAAGAGCGACCTCAATATTGCCCACTCGCTGCAGCTGCGCGCACCTCGTACTGCAGCTTCGCGCATACAGCGATTCAAAGTTTGTCGAACTAGCCCAAAAGGGCCTTGTCCTCGTGCATAAACATGAGGACAAGGCCACCGCAGCTCCTACTAACGGCGCTGGTTCAAGAACGACCAGCGCATGAGGTTAAGCTCGTACGCTCCAGCTCGCGGCGTGGATAGCGTGTTTAAGCGCTGGCGAAGCCAACGGCACGCGGTTGCCCCTCTCCGAACTCGACATAAGCGACGGTGCTTACGCGCACAACATAGTTACGGCCGCGTTGGTCAGCCAACTTCAGTATTCCTTCCCCTGCCTCCAGGGCTGAGGTTACCTGCTGCTGCACATCGTTATCGCTAGCAGCATTAATAACGAGCTCTCGTGGGGACTCAACGAAACCGATCTTGATTTCCATGGCACTTCTCTTTTCTACGTTTGCGCTTGTATTCTTCCTCACCTGCAGCACTGCAGGATCAGCGTGAAACTCAGCCCGAAACTCAATGCATGGCAGCGATTGCCAGCAGTAGTGAGGTTGAGTTTTCTCCTTGCCTTATTTGTACCCGCTTCGCCTTGGGCTTGGCACTTATTATCGCCACCGGCGAACAGGCACCGCGATCGGCATCACCACCATCGGCGGCTAACAGCACAGTCCGCACAATTTCAGGAACACTGCGCCCCTTCGCCTGCAAGCAGCAGTACCCCCTCGCAATCGCGTGCCGCGCTGTGGCATATCTAGCCTGGAACAATTAGACTTAAGCCGTGTCTGCTGATTCTTCTCCTACCTTTTTGGAGCTGGGCGTAGCCGCGGAAATTACTCGGGCACTCGCCGAGCGCGGTATCAAACGAACCTTTGCCATACAGGAACTCACCATGCCAATCGCCTTAGAAGGCCGCGATATTATTGGCCAGGCGAAAACCGGCATGGGCAAGACCCTGGGCTTCGGCGTTCCCCTACTCGATCGCATTTTTGATGATGCCTCCTTGCCTGAACTCGATGGCACCCCGCACGCTTTAGTGGTCGTTCCCACGCGTGAACTGGCAGTCCAGGTGTTTCAGGATTTGGAACAAGCCGCCAAATACACGCCGGTACGCACACTTGCGATCTATGGCGGTCGGCCGTATGAAGAACAGATAAGGCAATTACGCAAGGGCGCTGATGTCGTCATTGGCACTCCGGGTCGTTTGCTCGATTTAGCCCAGCAGCAGTGCTTGGATCTCTCTCAAATCGGCATCTTGGTATTAGATGAGGCCGATGAAATGTTAGACCTAGGGTTCCTACCGGATATCGAAAAGATCCTGCGTTTAACGCCGCCGCAGCGCCAAACTGTACTGTTCTCTGCGACCATGCCTGCCAGCATTTTGACCTTGGCGCGTAGCTTTATGCGCCAGCCCCTGCACATCCGCGCTGAGATCCAGGATGCAGCTAGCACCCATAGTGCCACGCGCCAGATCATTTTCCAGGCACATATGATGGATAAGACTGCCATCGTCAGCCGAATTCTGCAGTCATCCGGGCGCGGCAAGACTATAATCTTCTGTCGCACGAAGCGTTCATGTGCACACTTGGCCACGGATTTAGCCGAATTAGGTTTTAAGGTCACAGGCGTGCATGGCGATCTCAATCAGCGCATGCGCGAGCAATGCCTGCAGGCCTTCCGCAGTGGCACCGTCGATATTTTAGTGGCCACGGATGTAGCAGCGCGCGGTATCGACATCGATGATGTCACCCACGTTATCAATTTCCAGACACCAGATGACCCAATGACGTATGTGCACCGGATTGGACGCACTGGCCGGGCCGGTCATAGTGGTACCTCAGTGACCTTGGTAGGTTATGAAGAGTTAACAAAGTGGCAGGCCATTAATGATGAATTAGATCTCAGCCAGCCCAATCCGCCTCAATGGTTCTCTACCTCCCCGGAGTTGTATGCAGCTTTGCGGATTCCGGCGCATGTTAGCGATACTGTGGGGCGTCCCCAGAAAGTCTTCGGTGCAAGGAGTCCACGGCAACGATGAGCCAAGTTCCCATTTTGCAGCAACGGCGCCGTGACCTCATTGTGGTTGCGGTGCTCAGTGTGTTAGCCCTACTCGCCATAATTGTTGCCTGGGTTAGCGCCCCAATTCGACACACCCACTTCAATGCCTATGTGGAGCAGGTAGCAAGCACTTCCCCACCAGAAGCGATCCCCTCTCAGGCCACCGCCATTTGGCAGGCCGGTGCGGTGCCTGGCACCGTACGTCCAGTGGATTTTAGCAATCAGGTGCTCACTACTGATGGCGAAGAGATCGTTGCTCGCGCTAGTGATGGCGAGCCAGTTTGGAGCTATGAACGACCCGAGGAGCTGTGCTCTGCGATGTCGGTATGGTCCAAGGCCACCTTGGTCTTTGCCTCTGGTCGCGGCTGTGGTGAAGTCGTCACCTTCAACGGTGCGAAGCCTGGCTATGCTGCTACTCGTGCTGCGCATGCAAGTGAGCATGTAATCCCTGTGTACTCTTTGGACCGGGCTGGCATTGTGGCTCATGATCGTGTGGAACTTTGGCGCGAGGATATGGTGCGGACTGTGGAATATGGCGACGTTCCCACCCCGCATGAAAGCGACCAGCAGCCTCATCCTGGATGCACCATCGATTCGGCGCTGACCCGCAAAGAGAATCTAGCTGTCATCGAGCGCTGTGATGATACCTATTGGCTGCGCATTATGGATACCACTCCAGAAGATTCGCGTGTGCCCGAAATCACTGCCGAGGTAGAGCTGGGTACAACCGCAACCCATGTGGTGGCTATCGGTCAGCAGCGCGTGAAGGTGCTGACCGAGGAGGATAGCCCGCGCATGATTACCTATAATCTCGATGGCTCGGAATACCAGGTGGCAGAAGTCCCTGCGGCAAATTGGGAATTCCTGCACGATGATGCCGCTAATGTCTTCTTCCCTCGTACTGGCGACCTTCCACACCACATCACCTTCTATGATGGCGTGCGCCTCTACTTGTTTGACCCGGCATCATTAGAGATCGTAGGCGTACTCGACGATGCAATCGGCACTGGCGTTTCCATTGCTGGCCAGACTCTGTACCCCACTGCCAGGGGCTGGAGCGCATATGATTCAGATGCCCATGAATCCCGCGCGGTCGTTGATATTAACCGTGAGGACGTCGATGAGGCTGCCCTAGGGCTGATTGGCAACATCGTCGTTGAGCAAGCAGGTGACACGATAAACGCATACGAGGTTTCTTAAAACTCCACTTGCAACTGCCGCCCCGAGTGATACGAAAACTCAGCCGGCTTGAACAAATGAAGTCCGCATCCCTGAAGGCATTGTGCATGGGATGCGGACTCTTTGTTTGTCTACGTTGCTAGCAAACTGCGTACTATTCGTATCTGCTCGCACTTTCTACTGTTGATCGTATTGTTGCGCTGCCCACTGCACCGAGGACGGCGAGAACACGAATGCCAACCCGATAATGGCACTGGTAATCGTAACAATGCCCATGAGCATGGCATCACCAGAGAACATATAAAAGGCAATCGGGATGAGCAAAATCTCTAACATGACTACTGGCCCGCGCCCCCAGCGATGCCCGCGCATCATCATAAGTGCGGCCACGACCACCGTGCCAAAGGTAATAATGAAGAAGATTGCTGTTCCCAGGCCTACAGCCGTATTGGCGTCTGCGCTGTCATAAGCAATAGATTCGTCTTCCACCCCTTGAATATCACGCACAATCAACAGCACTGCATAGACTAAAGCGAAAGCGGATTGTGCGATTGCAATAGTTCCTGCCCATTGCATCGGCGGTGGGGGTAAGACCTTAGGTTTCTTCACGCTCCATATTTTAGCAACTCTCCCGGTCTGGCTTCACATATCTGTATTCGATGAATTCATCCCGACATGCATCTGCCCTGTTTGCCGAACCCAAGTGCGCCGTGCTCTCCCCTGATCCCCGTATGCCTAACTTGGCCTACCCGTGTTACTGTCGTGCGTTTTCAGGAGTGGGCAAGTTTTTAGCACAATTTTAGGCTGGGGCGCTAGCCACTGCGAATGTGCAGCGGAAGCCTCCAGGATTCAAGCACCCCTGTACGGGAAACCATTCAACTAAAATCAAAGAATCTACCAGCATATAGCCAAGAATTTCTTCGTTTTCCTCACAGACTTTACCCTACCCCCACATAGGGGAAAATTTGACTAAATTCGGGCCACCCCACCTTTAACCCCGCACCATAAGGCCAGCTCAGTTAACTACTGCATACCAAAAAGCAATCATACACAAAGAAGCCCCGGCCCGTGACACAATACCGACGCGGCCACAAAATGTGATGTTAGACACTTTTGTTTTAAAACTCTAGCGGAGCGTGAGTAGACATGCGAATATAAAGACATAGTCCTCGTCGAGCTGCAAAAAGCCCGATTCTAGGAGTGAGAACTCTGTCGCACACCCCCAAAAAACACTAAGGGAAACTTAACAGTGCAGCTCGTATCACCCTTACGCGTTGCACTTAGAAGTGTGCCGGCAACTACTTGTTAGGAGAAACACCACATTATGGATTGGCGTCATCAGGCCGTTTGTCGGGAAGAAGACCCCGAACTCTTTTTTCCAGTCGGAAACTCCGGCCCGGCGTTAGCGCAGGTTGCCAAAGCCAAGGTGGTTTGCAACCGTTGCCCCGTTACCTCTGAATGCTTGGCTTGGGCCCTCGAGTCCGGCCAGGATGCAGGCGTCTGGGGCGGCATGAGCGAAGATGAGCGGCGCGCCCTCAAGCGTCGCAAGAATCGTGGGCGTGGTCGCAGCCGCATCAGCGCTTAAAACGTTCACCCAGGCACAATTGCTCTGACCGAAACAACCGGCTAGAGTGGTAACTCGTTACTAGCTAGATTACTTTCAAGGAGATCCACATGAGCAAGCGTGGCCGTAAGCGCAAGGACCGTCGTAAGAAGAATGCGAACCACGGTAAGCGTCCAAACTCTTAAAGACTGCACTGCCAGGTGCATCTGGTAGCAAAGTAAAAGCCATTATCCACTACGGATAATGGCTTCTTTTATGCCCGATTCTCATATGCACGACCAGCCCAGCGATACACAGGAAGGCGCACGTGCCCCCCCTGATTTCAGTTCCACACACCACAGCGAGCCGACAAAAGGAGTATGGCTGCGTCTTGGGTGTGCCGCTGCAAGCGAAACGGCGGGCAACACAATTGTGGAACCCCGATCCTCAAGCTCGAACGACGCTAGAACTCGGAACTGCGATGTACTCGCAGTGAATATCGGATCTTCGCCTCCAAGGTCGGAGGTGCAGAGCAGGCGCAGGATTTTTGGAGAATCTCAAGCAGCTCGGACTCATGAGTCAAGATACTCTGGCAGCTTTCGCAGCCTTGTACATGCTCGCGCATACGGGCGCACTCTGCTGCGGTGAGTTCCTCATTCAGCAACTCGTGCACGGAAATATGAACCTCAGTGCAATCGCACTCTTTCTTCATCGTCATGTGCGCGTATCTCCTATGCCTTCTTGACAGGCTGAGCAGTGGTCTTCGTGCGGGTTTTCTTCGCTGGCTTCTCGTCGACGCGAATGCCGTGTTCCCGAGCTACATCCTTCAACACTTCCCGCAGTTGTTTTCTTCCCCGGTGCAAGCGACTCATCACGGTGCCCAGGGGAACATCCAAAATCTCGGCGATTTCTTTATAAGCCAGGCCTTCGACATCGGCGTAGTAGACCACCATGCGGTAATCCTCATTAAGATCATTCATCGCCTGAGCGATCTCTTGAGACGGCAGATTCTTCAAAGCCGCAAGCTCAGCGGATTCCAAACCTACCGAATCATGGGAACTAGATTCCAACAGCTGGTAGTCCGTGATCTCATCAGCGGAAGATTGCTGGGGACGACGCTGCCGCTTGCGATACGAATTGATATACGTGTTGGTCATAATTCGATACAACCAAGCCTTCAAATTCGTCCCTGGCTTAAAGCTATCAAAGGACTGGTAGGCCTTCATATAGGTCTCCTGCACCAAGTCCTCGGCGTCAGTCGCATTACGAGTCATGCGCAACGCACCGCCATAGAGCTGATCCAGCAAAGGCAACGCCTCTTTTTGGAAACGCTGCTGCGACTCAGACAGGTTACTCACCAGATCACCTACTCCTGCACTTTGGGGGTCTGCTCCTTACAAACTATAGTGCCCGCCGCTACAGCCGGCCAATGCGCAGCGCAGCCCTGCCACACAGCAGAGCACCATAAAAACCAACAAGGCCTCGCTACGCTGCCAGCCGTCCCAAAAAACTGCGGGCAATATACAGAAAATCTGCAGGTAGTCGCTGCGTACCGCAAAGAACCGAAACTTAGAACAATTGCGGTGGTTCAGTCACCACCGCGGCCTCCAACAACTCTGGGCCTTCATTGCTCGCCGAATTAACCTGGGTAGAGACCTCGCGGAATTCCCAATCAAAGGCCGCAACATCTACTGGCACAAGCAAGTCAGCAGCACTGGTGGCATCACCAAGCCACAATGGCATCTCGGAGGGCTCCAGTATGCGCGGCATACGGTGATGTAACTGCTCGAGCTGGCCTACAGATGCGGTAGTAATGATGGTGGCGGTGTCCCCGGCATACAGTCCTGCAAACCACATCCGTTCCGTGGTGCTAATCCAGTAGGGCTGTCGATTGGACCACTCATAGTAGCCATCACAAGCAATGAGGCACCGCCCAGTTTGAAAAGCATCACGAAAGCTGGGCTTTGCACGCACGGTTTCTGCCCGGGCATTAAAGAGCACCGGTCCGGAATCATCCTTCTTCCAATGCGGCCGCAAGCCCCAGCGCACCGCGCGAAGTTGTGGTTGCCCACCAGAATTTGCCTCGGGGATATAGGCGGCAATGGGTTGGGTGGGGGCAATATTGTAGCGTGCCGGGGGCAGGCCATCGGTCAAGCTAGCTGCCGGGAGGCCTGGGGGTTTCGCCAGCGATTCGCTGATATTAAACAGCGTCATTCTTCCACACATAGCTCCAATTATGGCGCTAACTATATGATGGATGCATGTCTGATTTGTGGAATGCCCCGCACCAAAGTTCCCCAGTTTCTGCCACCGTCGAAATTCCGGGGAGTAAGTCCATCACTAATCGCGCCTATATTTTGGCCGCATTAGCTGCTGGGGAGTCCACAATTACAGGTGTCTTGCATAGCCGGGATACCGACCTCATGGCCCAAGGCCTAGCCGCCATGGGTATTGAGATCACTAAGACTGGCCCGACGGAGGTGCACGTACGTCCGAATCCACTGCAGGCTGCTACCGTGGACTGCGGGCTTGCTGGTACAGTGATGCGCTTTCTACCTTGTGCAGCAGCCCTGGGCCACGATGATATTACCTTTGATGGGGATGCGCAGGCTCGTCAGCGCCCCCTCAACCCGATCTTGGATGGGCTGCGCGAACTTGGGGTAGAGATCACCGGCAATAGTCTGCCATTCACGGTGCACGCTACTGGCAGTGTAGAAGGTGGCGTTATAGCAATCGATGCTTCGGGATCCTCTCAGTTCGTCTCCGGGCTGCTGCTGGCAGCGCCACGCTTTAAGCAAGGGCTGTGTCTGCGGCATGTGGGCAAGCAACTCCCTAGCCAACCACATATTGATATGACCGTAGCAATGCTGCGCGAGGCGGGTGTCGAAGTAATGACACCAGAACCTGGGGTATGGGAAGTCACTCCTGGCCCAATCGCTGGGCATCATTGGCGCATCGAACCGGATCTTTCGAATGCCACGCCTTTTTTGGCAGCCGCGGCCATTACCGATGGTTGCGTCACCATCCCTCATTGGCCAACACACACCACCCAAGCTGGCGATGCCATCCGCGAGATCATAGCCCTGATGGGCGCCGAGGTGCACCTAGATGAACGCGGCTGCACTGTGCAAGGCCGCGGTCAACTGCGCGGCATCGATTATGATCTCCACGATATTGGCGAGCTCACCCCCACGGTGGCTGCTCTAGCGGTGACTGCAAGCACCCCTAGTTACTTGCGCGGTATTGCCCACTTGCGCGGACATGAGACGGACCGGCTCGCAGCTTTAGTTACCGAGATCACCCGTATAGGTGGCAGGTGCACAGAACTCGCTGATGGCCTCTATATCGATCCCGTGCCCGTGGAACAATTACACGGCGCACAGTGGCACTCCTATGCGGACCACCGGATGGCAACTGCCGGTGCTATTTTAGGTTTGGTCGTACCAGGGATTGTGGTAGAAAATATTGCTACCACGGCCAAGACCCTGCCGGATTTCCCTGCGATGTGGCTCGCAATGGTGGAGGATTAAGATGGGACGCCAATGGGATGAATCAGATGTTCGCATCCGCCCAGGTAAAAAATCACGTCCGCGCACCAAGGATCGCCCCCGCCATGATGATGCCATCTTTGGCATGGTGCTCACCAAAGACCGCGGCCGCTGGGGGGTTCTGCTCGATGATGGCAAGTGCATTACCTGCATGCGCGCTAAGGAATTACGCCGTACATCCATCGAGGTTGGTGATCGCGTTGGTGTTGTCGGCGATACCAGCGGTAGCCCCGGTACTTTAGGTCGCATCGTCAAACTTGCAGAGCGCACCAGTATTCTTCGTCGTACCGCTGATGATGCCGACCCCTATGAGCGTATTGTGGTGGCCAATGCTGACCTACTACTCATTGTGGTAGCTGTCGCGGATCCCCCACCGCGCGCTGGTTTCGTCGAGCGTGCTTTGGTGGCCGCCTACGCCGGGAATCTCCAACCAGTGCTGTGCCTGACGAAATCTGATTTGGGCGATCCATCTGTGTTTGCCAAGCAATTCGCCGGCCTGGATATTCCGATCTTCTGCTGCGGCATTCATGACGAGCTCAGTGAGCTGGAGGATTTCCTCAAAGATAAGGTTTCCGCGTGTATTGGGCATTCAGGTGTGGGCAAGTCGACGCTGGTCAATCGCCTCATCCCCGATGCAGATCGCGCAACCGGTGATGTCTCCGGTGTAGGCAAGGGCCGGCACACTTCCACCCAGGCGGTGGCTTTAGCACTGCCGCAGGGCGGCTGGATTATCGATACCCCAGGTATTCGTTCCTTCGGGCTGGCACATATTACTGCTGATCAGATTCTGGCGGCTTTTCCCGATGTTGCCGAGATATCTGCGCACTGCCCCCGCGGTTGTACCCACCATGATGATCCAACCTGTGCCTTACTTGCCATCGACACCGATACAGAATTGGGCAAACGCGCACAAAGCTTAATACGGATTTTGCGGGAAAAAGATAGGATTCCTGGCTGGTTGCAAGATCGCAATCACGAGGCCCAGCCCTAAACCGCATTTTTCGATGCTTAACCATTGACATTGGCTGGCTTTGGCTGACTATTGTTTCAGCACAGCAGAAAGCCGGTAGGATGTGATTCCTACCGGCTGTATTTGCGGAATATTGCTACGACTGTGCTTATAGCAACTGGGTGAGTACCTGGAGCTCGCTCGGGTCATACCAGGCCATAAAATTATCCAGGCAATCGCCAACCGTCAGCTCGGCGTCCTCATCCCCAAGGTCTGCTGCGTCAATGACCTCAATAGCAGCTGCAGTCGCAGCCTCGCTTTCTTGCGGATCGATATGGATCGCACCCACTTGATCGAACTGGATCGTCGCAGGGCTCAGAGTGAGCACCGAGTCACCAAGGTCATCGGCCACGGTGATCTGGGAATCGGGCAGGTCCGTGCTGATCACGACGCGGCGATGTGGGAAGTCGGGCTCATCGCCAACAGCCAGCAGGCGAATCGAGGCCAGGGCGGCATCATCGAATGCTAAAGCAGCCAGTTCTTCTTCATCACCCTCATAGATCTTCTCCAGGGCGGGGGTTACTGCAAAACCATAACCATTGCGGGCATGAAAACTGCCCTCGGCTGCCAGCTGGTTTAACATCGCAAAGGTTGCGGGAATATAGACGCGCATACTGCTATTACACCTAGAAATCGCCGTCGATGCCAAATAGGCGCGTAATTTCGACCACGGAGCGATCGAACTGCTGGAAGTACACGCCCACCAGACCAGCTTCTACTGCTGCACGCACATTCAAAATGGAGTCATCAACCATGACGCAGTCATTGGGCACGATGCCAATAGCAGTCGCAGCAGCAGCAAAAGCTTCCGCATCAGGCTTGGCGTAGCCGATCTCCCCGGAGAGTACGACGGCATCAACATAACCTTGCTCTTGGAAATCACGAATCGGCTGTGCACCTGGGCCGCCAGGATCATTCGAGAGGATGGCTACCGGAATCCCGTGCTGACGCACTGCAGATAACAACGCTTTCCATCGGCGCTGCTCCTCATCGGTGCCGTCTAAAACACCAACAAAATCTACAATTAGTCCCTGCACTTGCCCGCGCCTTTCTGTATCGAAACCTGCTACATAATTTCTAACTGTTTAAGTTTGCCACACTTTGGGGGCAATTTTCTTCCCCTTGCCCCACTATCTGCGAATTTTTTTCGTTTCCCAACGCACATCACCCCCACGATCACACCCCCAACACCTCGCTCGAGAGCGGAACTACCAGGCCACACGACGGAACCAACAGTCTGCGCACCGGCGTCAAACATGACACACACCTCTACAAACACCAAGCGCTCACACATACTGCCTGTTCGGCTTCCAGGCAGTATGCGCATAGAAAGGATCTAGCCATGTTGTTACCACTGCTTGGCTGTACTTATATCCAGTCATATTTGCCCGAACCCGGGTTTCGCATCCAACCCCCGCTTGCAGCAGATATCCCGGCAGAGCTCACAAGAAACTTGCAGCATCATTTTTTGACCATCGCGATGGTCGCAGGCCGCCAAAAAGGTATGAACGCTTTACACACCTCTGTTTTTAGTCCAGCAATTGTTCGCCATGTGCAAGCACGCCGGCGCAGCGGTCAACACCCGCAAGGTTTACCCAAAATCCGCTCGATGGTGCTCGCACCAGCCGCGCTGCCCTTATCATCGACGTCCCCGCGGTACCGGCCGGAAGCGCCGCACGCACCAGAGTCGGCAGCGACCATCCAAGCCGTACACGTCAGTGGACTTATCGCCTATGGAGATACAACCATCGGCTATTTATCGGATGTAAATATTCAGGACTATCCAAAAATCCGCATCCTGGGTTTTCGATTCCTATAAGCACCTTGCCATCGAAGGCTTCAAAAACATGCCTTCCCCAAAAAGATGCGCATGCAGCCACCGCTTATACTCACTACCAGCATTCTCTTCCGCTACGAACCCACACACCACAAGGGGCGCAACCACAAGCAGGATTAAGCGGGGCTAAGCAGGGGTAGCAACGACGCAAGGGCCCGGCCCCGATGCATAATCGGAGTCAGACCCTTGGTACCCTCATCGCCTAGACCGACACCAGTCTACGTTGCAGGGACTCGTTCAAAAACCAGTCAGATTTGCAGCCATGGCTGCTTATTCAACAGCAGCGGCAGCCTCTTCATGCTCTTTGAATTGATTCTTCAACAAGAACAGCTGGCGGATGGTCTCTTCCTTAATGGAGTCCTTCATCGCGTTAAACATATCGCCGCCTTCTTTTTGGTACTCCACCAGCGGATCGCGCTGCGCCATCGCACGCAGGCCAATGCCTTCCTTAAGGTAATCCATCTCATAGAGGTGCTCACGCCATTTCTGGTCGATCACAGGCAGAATCACCATGCGCTCAAGGTTGCGCATCTGGGATTCACCCCCGATTTCAGCGACCTTTGCCTCGAGATCCTTATACTGCTGGTGGGCATCCGCCAACAACGCAGTGCGCAGGTCTTCAGCAGATAGCTCACCGGTGGCACCATAGTCTGGGGAATCAATAAGCTGCTGGTACTGCATTGATGGACCATAGACTACATCCAGGGCGTTCCACAACTCTTGGAGATCCCAATCTTCCACGTAGCCATTGGCGGTAGCACCATCGACGTAAGCGTTGATGGTGTCATCCATCATGTGGGAGATGTTGTCTTCAATGTCGGTGGATTCCAAGATCGCACGGCGTTCGCGGTAGATCACCTTACGCTGAGAGTTCATCACCTCGTCATACTTGAGCACGTTCTTACGCATCTCGAAGTTCTGATTCTCCACGGTGGTCTGTGCCGACTTGATAGTATTCGATACCATCTTGGCCTCAATTGGCACATCATCTGGAACATTCAGGCGATTCATCATGTTCTCGATGGTCTGGCCGGCGAAGCGCACCATAAGCTCATCGCGCATAGAGAGGTAGAAACGAGTTACCCCAGGATCACCCTGACGTGCGGTACGACCACGCAGCTGATTATCGATACGGCGCGACTCGTGACGCTCGGTACCCAGCACGTAGAGGCCACCAGCCTCGCGTACCTCAGCAGCTGCTTCCTTGCCGCGTTCCTTAACCTTAGCCAGCTCCTCATCCCAGGCAGCTTCATACTCTTCTGGGGTTTCCACTGGGTCTAGGCCGCGCTCACGCAGATTCAAGTCGGCGATGATATCGGGGTTGCCACCGAGCACGATGTCGGTACCACGACCAGCCATGTTAGTAGCAACGGTCACTGCACCTGGTAGACCAGCCTTGGCGATGATCTGTGCTTCTTGCTCATGGAATTTCGCGTTCAGCACATTGTGGCGAATACCGCGACGCTGTAGCAGCTGGGAAAGATACTCCGAACGCTCCACAGAAGTGGTACCAACCAATACCGGCTGGCCCTTTTCCACCCGCTCTGCGATGTCATCTACCACTGCAGCAAACTTTGCTTCCTGAGTCTTATAGACCAGGTCAGTTAAATCCTCACGCTGATTTGGCTTGTTGGTAGGGATAGCCACCACATTGAGCTTATAAATCTGATGCAGTTCGGCGGCCTCAGTCTCTGCAGTACCGGTCATACCGGAAAGCTTGTCGTAGAGACGGAAGTAGTTCTGCAAGGTGATGGTGGCAAGCGTTTGGTTCTCGTTCTTGATCTCCACCTGCTCTTTGGCCTCAATGGCCTGGTGCATGCCCTCGTTATAGCGACGACCTGCCAACACACGACCAGTGAAGTCATCCACGATCAAGACTTCGCCCTTACGCACGATGTAGTCCTTATCGCGAGTAAACAACTCCTTAGCCTTAATAGCATTGTTCAGGTAGCTCACCAGCTGAGAATGCTCTGGGGCGTAAAGATTTTCAATACCGAGTTGATCTTCAACGAAGGCAACACCTTCTTCGCGGATGCCAACTGTGCGCTTACGGGCGTCGATTTCATAGTGAATATCACGAGTCATCCGTGGGGCGAGTTGTGCGAAGACATTGAACCACTGCGAATTGCCTTCAACTGGGCCAGAGATGATTAATGGGGTACGAGCCTCATCGATCAAAATGGAGTCGACCTCATCGACGATCGCGTAGTGGTGTCCACGCTGCACGAGGTCATCCAGGGTACGCACCATGTTGTCGCGCAGGTAGTCAAAGCCCAGCTCATTGTTGGTGCCGTAGGTGATATCAGCGTTGTAAGCCTCACGACGCTGAGCCGGAGTCATCTCAGAAAGGATCACGCCAACTTCTAAGCCTAAGAAGCGGTGCACACGGCCCATCCATTCGGCATCACGACGTGCCAAATAGTCGTTGACGGTCACGACGTGTACGCCCTTGCCTTCCAAGGCATTGAGGTAGGCGGGCAGCACACATGTCAGGGTCTTACCTTCACCGGTACGCATCTCGGCAACATTGCCGAAGTGCAAAGCGGCGCCACCCATGATCTGAACCTCATAGTGTTTTTGGCCCAGCACGCGCCAAGAGGCTTCGCGGGCCACGGCGAAGGCTTCATAGAGCAGGTCATCGACGGTTTCCTCACCTGAGGCAAGGCGATCTTTGAACTCAGTAGTTTTTTGCTTGAGCTCTTCATCGCTCAGCTCTGCATAGTCCGATTCACGGGCCATGACCTCTTCAGCGATCTTCTTCAGACGCTTAATAGCGCGGCCTTCGCCCACGCGCAGCATTTTGGAAAGTCCAAACACGTACGAAATCCTTCAGTCCTACGACAGTCCTACGACACCCTATGGTTAACTTGATCATTGTAAACCTTAAGGGCCGAAAATTAAAGCACCCCTGGCAGTTCCAGGGGTGCTCAACGCAGTGCAAGCACAGGGTTGAGCACCCTTATGCTTTGCAGCTGCGGGGAGTTTTAGTCCTCGCTTAACTCAATCAGACCGTAGTCATAAGCGTGACGGCGATAGACAACCGATGGCAAACTCGTCTCTTCATTGACGAAGAGGTAGAAGTCGTGGCCTACCAGCTCCATCTCGGACAGTGCATCGTCGACAGACATTGGAGTCGCCGAGTGTTTCTTGGTACGTACCACCTGGCCCGGAAGTGCATCTTCCACACGGTCTGCGTATGGATCTGCAGGCTCAGCGCTTTGTGCGCGCGCTTCCTCGGCCTCTTGCACCAATTGCGCTGCTACTTCGCCGGTGCCCTGTGGGGCGCGGTGTCCGGAGCGGGCGATGCTGCGACGAGCCTTCACCTTGCGCAGGGAACGCTCCATACGCGATACTGCGGTCTCCAATGCGGCGTAGAAACTATCTTCCTTTGCTTCCGCACGCGCAATGTGGCCCTTACCAGTTGCGGTGATCTGGATGCGTTCGGTCTGCTCTCCACGTCGTGGATTCGGCTCATGCTGTAATTCCACGTGGAAGAAGGTAAGTGTCGGGTCGAGACGGGCGATCTTGGCGAGCTTGCTATTGACGCGCTCGGCAAAATGCTCTGGAACCTCGACATTCCTTCCGGTGAGAGTCACCTTTACATCGGGGCTCAAGGTCTCAGTTGCTCCAGCAGGCGTGGTCATAATCACGTACCTTCCTGTGTTGGCCGCCTAGCGTCTCACAGTGCGTCTATTTCCGCACCGACTCTGTTGTTGGCGGGATAACTTCACTACCTAGATTACCTGCAAGACCTACAGTGCGCTAGACAAAAATTACGGCCCGCACCCCTTTTTGGCGCGACCTCCTGCAGCACCCTAGAAAACCTGCTAAGCAGTTTTTCAGGCATGCGCTAAAACGATTGCACCATCTACCCGCACCTTTAGCGCTCTTAACGCTAAAGCAGCTGCCTGTAAAGTCGCACCTGTCGTCGCGATGTCATCCACGAGGACTACGGAATCTGGAATGTTCGCCAATAGCGTACGTGCGACCACGACCCGACCCGCAAGCCGATTTTCCCGCTCCACCGCAGCTAGCCCCACAGAATCGCGCACCCCCGCCGCCGTATATAACAACGGCGTAAACGGTCTGTGAGAATATCCACACACTAAGGCAAGTACATCCCCGCCACGCTTGCGCGCCGCCTGCCGCGTTGTCGGTGCCGGGATGAAATGCGGGTGATCTAATTCGCCACGTTGCTCCAGATAACGCACGGTGGCATCAAGTACGGCACCAATGTAGGGGCCCAGCGCGCGCATATTCTGCTCTTTTAATGCCACAATTGTTTTTCGACGATAGCCGGCGTAGTCTCCCAGACTCCATACCGGGATGCCGGGATCGACACGCAAGGTGATACGCGTGGGTGGGTTGCGCCAAAGTTGGCGGCATTTCGGGCAGAGCACTTCCCCACCTTCCCCACACCCTGCACAGGCAACGGGAAAGAAAAGCTCTGCTACTTCACGGAGCACTATGTTCCCCCTGTTCACTTTTGACTACCTGTTTTTAGGCTGCTTTGAGGTACTTGCGGTTTGGGCAGCATCCCAAGCTGATGATGCCCAACAACTGCCTAACGCCACCCGGTGGTTGTGTCGCTACTTTCGATGGCAAGCACTTACTCCGGCACAATCACCATCGCCTTTGTCCCCTCAAGTCCGCTGACTTCACGCCAGAAGTCAGAATCGGAAGTGCTATCAGCTGGAATCTCATATGACCCACGAGAATCAGTGACATAAATGGTGCTAGAGTTTGCCGCAATCGCAGTGACGGGGCCATTAAGGTTGCTATTGGAAAGCTGATTGGTATTCGAGCCATCCACAGCAATCACCCGCACCGGGGCTTCAACATTGGCAGTGCCGACCACAATCGACATCTCACTTTGCCAGCTCAAAGCAGTAAGGCGATCCTCCAGAGCTGGGAGTACCTGGTGAATATTAACCACCCGAATTTCATTCGGGGTTGGGCTTGCAATAGTGCCCACATAGAGTTTTCCGTCCATGATGAAGGCCAGCCGGGCGCGCGAGGGAGAAATCTGCAGCTGGGTAATTGGAGCATGATCCTCGGGAAGCCCTTCAATGATCACATCCTGGAAAGATAGTTCCGTCTCCCCTTCTTGCTGCGAGAGGCGCACCACATTTTGGCCATCCACCACGATCCAGGCGCCATAGCCACTAGCCTCATAGCTTGGCTTACTAATCGATGCCGCACGCAAATACTCGCGCACCACGAAGTCCGAACTCACACCGTAGAGGACCTGCTCTTCACCAGGCATTTGGGAAACCAACAAGGCTCGATTACGCGCACCCGATACTGCCATGTCTTGCACAAATCCGGGAATTTCAACCTCATAAGCCGGTCCATAAGCGTTACCTCGGCGCCGGAAGACTGCCCCATCGTGAACTGCATACAGATTTGAAGCATAGGCACTCGAAGATTGCGGATTGTATTGCACGAAGTCTTCCACGGTGAGCTCATCATCGCCATCGATTGGCGAGGGCACATGTCCGCCATCAAAGTCGAGCACATACGGACCCGAAATACCGCTTAAGGAGAGAGTCCATACCAATTGGGCTGCCAACCTATTCGTGCGCTCAGCATCGAGTTCCGTTAAACCGGTAAAACGGTATACACCATCGGTGAACCCCACGAAGTTGGCATTACTTGGCAAGTCGAAATTAATAGCAGGGGCAAGCGAATCCGATGGTCCGCGCAGGACCATCGCTGCAAGGTCTGAACTCAAGCGATCGGTGCTATTAAAAAACCACCGCCGATCGCCAACAAGTTGGGTGCCAAGGGTATCGAAGAAATAGACTGCATGTGCATCGTAGCGCGCCCGGAATTGGCTGCGCTCCACCACAATCTGGTCTGGCAGATCCATAATCCGCCATTGGCCATCAACTTGGGTCAAGGTCATATCCACAGCGTAGTTTTGGTTGGTCACCTGGTACGCACCGTTAGAACTGACAACACCCACAATGATCCCTTGTACCGAGTAGATGCGTTGGACATCGGTGGCCTCGCGGAAGTTCACATCCACGTTATCCAAGATCAGTAACTCATTCGGTGGGTTCCACTTGGAAGCGGCATCTTCCGTAAGGTAACTACGCGCATAGGCATAGCGCTGGGTGGGTACAGCGGTGGCCTCATAGAATTCGCGGGCCACCAAGTCTGGTTCCAGGTCCGCAGCAGGACTCAGCTCCCCTTCAGAGGTTCCATCATCAAGGGTGCGAAGGGCGACAGGCTCACTCTCACTGGGTAAGGAGGTACACGCGGTGACAGTACTGAGTAAGAGTGCTGCCATGCTAAGGCTTACAATGCGTCGCATTATTCCTCCGGGGCCTGCTCAAAATCGTGGGAGATCGTGGCTTGGTCTGCCAGCACCCATACCTCACTATAGACTTCATCGGGATTACCCAAATGCATCCAGGATTCCTTACCCGTACTGGCTGCGGTGCCTGGTGCGGCGTGGGAATCTACTTGCCCACGTTCTTGCTCTGTCCCACGTTCTTGCTCAGCCACGGGCGCCTCGTTCATGCGGCGACTCCTCGACGTGGGGTCATCATAAGCCTCATCGAGTGCTTCGTTTTCGGTATCCCAGTCCATTTCGGCCAATGCTGCCTCGCTGAATCCGGAAGGGTCAAAGTCTTCGAATTCTGCTGCTGCAGCGGCAAGTTCTTCTTCGGTTGGGTAGTCATCATCGAAGAAAGGATCGTTAAAATCATCAGTCCCGCCGTTCACACCAGGTAACGCAGCATTCGCAGTAGCAGTATTCACAGTGGCTGGGTTCACGGTGGCTGGGTTCACGGTATCCAGTGTGGTTTCTTTATCGAACAAATCTCCAGCATCTGGCCACTCGGTAGCAGCAGTGGAATTATCCGCAGCCAGCATGTCTCCTAACACAATCGCATCATAGAGTTCAGCATGCGCTGGCCACGGGGCGGGGGCAACCAGGGTGATGGGGGCCTCTTCGATTGGCGTTCCGGCTTCTTTCGGCAGTACCAAGCGAAACATGGAGCCTTGGCCCGGCACACCTATGGCATCCAGGGAACCGCCGTGGAGCGCCGCATCCTCGCGCGAAATTGCCAGCCCCAAGCCGGTACCTCCCGAAGAACGCTGACGAGAGGGGTCTGCACGCCAGAAACGGTTGAACACCAAATCTGCCTGACCAGGCTTTAAACCCACACCATGATCAACCACGCTTAAAGCCACGGCGTGCTTATTCTCGGCGACGGTAACCACAATGGGGCGCTTTTCCGAGTGGTCAATCGCATTGGCCAATAGATTGCGAATGATACGTTCCACACGGCGGCGATCGCCTTCAAATACCACTGGATGATCGGGCAAGTTAAAGAAAATCGGCACGCCTACCTTTTCGGCCAGGGCTTTGACCTGCTCTGAAGCATCGCGCAAAGGATCGGCGATATTGATTGGATCGGCGCTTAATTCCACCACGCCAGCATCAAAGCGCGAAATCTCCAGCAAGTCGGCCAATAAGGACTCAAAGCGATCCAGTTGGGTCAGCAGGTGATTGCTGGCCTTGGCAGCCACTGGAGGCAAATCATCGGCATACTCAGCCACCATTTCTGCGGCCATGCGAATCGCCGTAATTGGAGTACGCAACTCATGAGAAACATCCGACGTGAATTGGCGCTGCAGATTTCCATATTGCTCAAGTTCGGTGATCTGCTTGGACACCGATTCCGCCATCTTATTGAAGCTCACTGCGAGTGCGGCCATCTCATCCTCGCCGCTAACGACCATGCGTTCGCGCAAGTGGCCATCACTGAAGCGGGTGGCAATCCGACTTGCCGAACGCACTGGGCCCAAAACTTGCTGCATGAGCATCCACACGATCGTAGCCAGCAGCAAGGAGACGATGCCACCAACAACGATCATCGTGCCGCGTAGCAAGCTAAGGGTCTCATTTTCGGCCTGCATCGGCAGTAACAAATAGACCTGCAGACCAGGGATTTCAGAATCCGCAGGACTGCCAATCGCTAGGGCTGAGTAGGAGCTACCTTGGCTGCTGGAAACCATCATGAATTGGTAAGCCACCTGCCCAGAGCTCACGAGCTCTTCTAAGCCCTGCGGTACTCGGAATTCCTCCGGGGCAATTGTGAAACCATTACCACTTTCCACCTGCAGCACCAGATCGTAACTGGATTGGGTCTCCACAATGGTGTCTTGGTTGAGCACCGCAGAACGCGCCGCAGACAGCTGTGCTTGCAAGTCCCCCGCCCCACTTTGACTAGCCAATTGGGTTTCTACGGCAACACGCAAACGGTCGATCTCAGAGTTAGCAACATCTACCTTGGTACTCATCAAACGCTGGGAAACGAAGTTCACTAGTACGATCGCCAGAATAATAATGGTTACTGCCACTACACCCACAATGGAGCTGAGGATTCGGAATTGCAGCGAGGTGCGCCAGGTTTCTTGGAATTGGCGGGCGCGATAGACCGGATTGAGGCGGGTGCGCCAAGGCACTTTTTCTTCAGTTTGAAGCTCCTCTTCGAGCAGCGGCAGCCGGTCCAGCTGAGGTTGGCTGATAGCGGATTCTTGCTCAGCAAAGTCACGCTCGACATCTGCAATAGCCCGATCAAAGAGATCGAACTCTGCAGTATCTGCATGGTATTCCGGGGAGGAATCTGCTGAGTCTTTGGCCATATACCTACAATTTTCTGCTCATCACGGTACCTGGGTGCACCGTGGGTGCCATTAGCTTGTGTCAAAACGAAAACCGACAAAGCTGCTGACATCGTACTATCGAGAATATCTACAAATAACTGCTAAAGAAAGGCGTTGAGCACCTCAACCCCACACTCGTAGTACTGTCGTTGTATTCCTGTTACCTACTGGACACAATGGAATAGGTGCAGTGTTGACGGGTTGTTCGATGATGCCTACTGCGGTGAAAATCGAGCTTGAATTATACGCGGCCTCTGCCCTTACGCCGCAGTATTCCAATGCCAAGCGGCTTATGTCAAGCTTCCTGCGCTGCGCTACGTGCACAAAAGCGGGAACCGCTGTTCGGGGTCCCGCTTCATTTTTTGCTATGTGTTGTTATACAAGACCACGTTATGCCTGGACGATCTTATAGCCCACACCACGTACCGTGAGTACAACTTGGGGGTTCTCCGGATCAACCTCGACCTTGGAACGCAGCCGCTGCACATGCACATTCACCAAGCGAGTATCAGTAGCATGGGCATAACCCCATACCTGATTGAGCAGATCCTTGCGCGAGAACACCTGGCCAGGCTTTTCAGCCATGGTGTGTAGCAGCTCGAATTCAATGGGGGTCAAGCCTAAGTCTGCTCCATCGCGAGTAACGGTGTGCCCATTGATGTCAATGACCAAATCCGCTATACGGATAATGCCATCATCAGGCGCCTCGGTTTGACGCAGGCGCGCGCGAATACGAGCGATAAGTTCCTTGGTCTTGAAAGGCTTTTGTACATAATCATCTGCCCCAGATTCCAAGCCTAAGACAACATCAACAGTGTCGGTCTTAGCGGTGAGCATAATGATTGGCACAGCAGATTCTTTGCGGATTTCGCGACAGATATCGATGCCATTCATGCCAGGCAGCATGAGGTCGAGCAGAATCAGATCAGGATTTTCTGCGTGAAAAGTTGGGATGGCATCAGCACCATCAACAACTGGGGTGGTGGAAAAGCCCTCAGTTTCCAGCACAATGGATAGCAGTTCAGAGATGGCGGGGTCATCATCAACGACGAGGATCTTGGGGGTCACGCGCTTTACTTCCTCTCTCCGCGAGACCGGTGCGGAGTCTCCATGTTCAACAGAAAACACAATAGTGGCAGCATCGTCCCGGCGAGGTCATCATCACGCAAACACTCCGACTCAACCCACAAAACAACTGGGACAACCCAGCGCTGAGCTCAAGCACGGAGGCAATGGAGCGCCTACTTCCGAAACTCTTCCATAAGACTTCCCTCTCAATGGGCGCTTGCAAGGAACTCAGATACCCAAATCGAGGATACTCTCTTGCCTGCCTGCATGCGATTTTCACAACACACTTGCCTGCAAGTAAGAGCAAACTCCTCGAAATCATGCGAAGAGAATTCCCAAATCAAAACCCCTTAAGACAATGCTTAAACTACAAAAATTATACCTCATGGAGGACAGTGAAAATATCTGCAGCTACTGCTTCTGGATCAGCATCCGGCGCGACGATTTCCCAGGGACTCAACCAAGAACGGCGAGCTAATTCTTCATAGTTAGTTGCGGTATCTTGTTGCAGCTGGCTATCGCGCTCATAGCGATCCCGGGTACGTGAATCATCCTGCGCCTCGCGCTGCTGGGCGCGCTGCCGGGCTAACTCATGGGGAGTATGTAAGAGAATCTGCAGATCTGGGACAGGTAAACCCAGCTGAACAACCTCGAGTTCATAAACCCAATCAAACAATGCCTTCTCGCCGGCACGGGCAGCAGAATAAGCAGCATTCGAAGCAATATAGCGATCGAGAATGAGAATCTCTGCGCAATCTACAAAGGCTTCAAGCTGCTCTTTGGCACCATAGCGATCGAGAGCAAACAAGGTGGCCATGCCATTGATGGAGTCAGTAAGGTCCCCCATCTTCCCGTAGAGTGCAGCTTGAGCTAATTGCGCGTGGACAGACTCCTCATAGCGCGGGAATTGCAAGGTATGCACTTTTTGGGGCGCATGCTTGGCCAATGCGCGCACGAGTGTGTTCTTGCCCGCGCCGTCGATGCCTTCGATTGCCAGGATCATTACCTTCATGCCTTTCGTGAGGGTTTCGAGGTGTTGTTTCTGCGGTACGGTCTACAGTTCTTAGTGCCCCTACAACTTGCCGCCAGTACAGCCAATTCTTGATGGCAGAATGCAGGTAGTACGGTTTCGGGATAAGGGTACCTGGTACCATGCGCCAATTGCTATTGCAGCTGGACGATTCCCACACTTGCCAGGAACCTGCAGTACTGCACTCCTCCGCTAGTGCCAACACTGCTAGCAGCTCCAAGCTACACACAACAAAACGCACCCTGATCTAAGGTGCGTCGGATGATAACAGTCTGCAAGTCACACGCTGGTTTACTAATTCCAAACCAACGGGTACACACTTTACGACAGTGCTTCCAAGAAGGCCTCCAGGTCATATTCTTCATCCACGGACTCCAATAAATTGGAGGCAATCTCATGAAGTTGCTCATCATCATGGCCAATGTTGGCACGGATGTAGGGATAATCATCAAGGACTTCACCCGCACTAAAGGTGGCACCGGCCCATATCGCCACGATGGTCGCTGCAGCAACACCATTGAGGTATTCTTCACTGTCTTCTGCGGCACCTTGGGCCAGGATGCAGGTGTCGTGCAGGGACTGGGGTACTTCCTCAGTTTCGAGTTCATTGAGTTCTTCGAGGAAATCCACGTTGTCCTCGTGGGTCAAAATGTATTCTTCCCAGGTGCTCACCGGTAGATCACTTTCTTCGTAGGTAGTCTTTCATGCTATGAAAGTCGCAGCCCTGCACGATTTGGGGCCTCAACTTTTATAACTACGCACACAGTGCACGTCTCCCCTTATTCATACCAGGGATTGAGGGGGCTGCAGGATGTTTGGGGCAGATTACCCCCAAGATCACAAAAATCTTCCGATGGTCGTGACGTGACCTTCGGAAGATTGCAGGCAACCCGGGCTCGTCGCCTGGGGTAGCGGGTGAGTTTAAGCGCCCACGGTGGCGATAAAGAGTTCGCCTGTTCCACTCACTTGCCACGGCCCTTCATGAGCTGGAATCCACACTGCTTGTGCTGGAGCGATCTCCACATCGCCGACTTTGAGCTCTCCTGCAGTACACAACGCAATACCGGGGCGTTGACCAAGATCTCGAGTGATGGCATCAGCGATTTCTACCCGTTCGATTGCGAAGTCTGGCACAGGAACTGGATAATGCGTGCCTTCTGGATCCACGATGACGTCTGCCAAGGGACTAAAACGTAAGACTCGTACGAGTTCAGGCACATTGATGTGCTTAGCGGTCAAACCGCCGCGCAGCACATTATCGGAGTTTGCCATGATCTCCACCCCCAGGCCGCGCACATAAGCATGTAAGTTGCCCGCGCCCAAGAAAAGCGCCTGGCCTGGTTGCAAGACCACATAGTTGAGCAACAATGCACCGAGTACACCGATGTCGTGTGGGTAGTGCTCATTGAGCTCGACGATATTGCGCAGGGCTTGAGCCATCCATGGCTTGGCATTGGGAATGGTTTTGTTCGCCGCGGCAATAACAGCGTCAATCAATTCAATGCGCGCTTGAGCTGGAATGGTAATCCAGGTAGTAAATAGTGCACGCAGGTTAGCTTCTTCGAACTCGGGATCAGCAACGGTCAGCGAGAGGTAACGGTCCAGCTCGGGGCAATCAAGAACTTCAAAAAGTTCACGAGTCTGGGCAAGCGGGCGGAAGCCTGCCATGGCGTGGAATTCACTTAAAGCCACGATGAGTTCTGGCTTATGGTTATCATCACGGTAGTTACGATTACCGGCGGTGAGTTCCAGCCCGGCGGCGTTATCGCGGGCGAAGCCTTCTTCAGCCTGGGCCTTCGAAGGGTGCGCTTGCAAGGACAGCGGCAAGTCAGCAGCCAGCAGCTTGAGCAAGAAGGGCAGGCGATCGCCGTACGTTTCGCGAACATTTTCGCCAAGTACGTCTGGGTTCTCGGCGATGAGGTCAACAAGACTCTCTCCTGCTACCTGGGAGGGGCCGGCTGGGTGTGCGCCGTACCAGAGTTCGGCGATAGGAGACCCTCCGGGCTGTTGCCCGCGGAGTTCTTGAATGAGCGTGCGCGATCCCCACGCATATGCTTGCGTGCTAGGAGTCAGCAGCTGCATATCAAACCTTTCTCTTCGTACTAGGTCTTCGAGTACTCGCCCGATAGTACGGATCCCTGCGCACCAGTCTGCGTGTGCAGACTCCGTGGTCTAAGAATCTGCCGGCATCTGCCTTGTGTGCACCTAGTTTCTACCTAGTATGTACCTGGTATGTACCTAGTGCGTACCCGGTATACGGGTATGGTTGCTCGGTACTCTCGTTACTCTTGCTCAAGCTCCTTTGCTTGGCATAAACCGTACTAAGCATACTCAACCGAGCTTCGATTATCACTTGAACTCGGCGAGATAGCTTGGTGAGACAGCAAGAAAATCCCTGTCTACACAGGGATTTTCGGACTTTATTACAGGAATACAACGATTATGGATCCACCTGGCATAGCAGGTATCTTCGGCGCCCTATTTTCGGTTCCGAAAACTTGGTGCCGCAACCATACTGAGTACCCCGTGTACCCCATCGCTTTAGAAAAGAGCGCCCACCTTAAGCGCGGATAACTCCCAAGATTTCCTTGGTTAAGGCTGCAACCTCTTCTTCAGTCTCAGCTTCGACGTTCAAGCGCAGTAAAGGCTCGGTGTTCGAAGGACGCACGCTGAACCAGGCTTTAGTGCCTTGCAGCTCCACGGTTACACCATCGAGGCGATCAACAGATTCGGTGCGATCAGCGAAGGCATCGAGCACTGCCTGGGTGCGCTCTTGCTGTTGCTCCGCACTAGCCAGGCGAGTGTTAATTTCGCCACTAGCAGCAAACCGCTGGTAACGGGCCATCAGCTCACTCAGTGGCTTATCCTGCTCCCCCAAGGCCGCGAGGACGTGCATGGCAGCCAAGATGCCGGAGTCAGCATGGAAAAACTCGCTGAAGTAGTAGTGCGCGGAATGCTCACCACCGAAGACCGCATTCTGTTCTGCCATTTGAGCCTTAATGAAGGAGTGGCCTACGCGAGTACGCACGGCAACACCGCCATTTTCCGCGATGACCTCAGGCACTGCCTTCGAGGTAATGAGATTGTGGATAATGGTAGCGCCTGGGTGCTTAGCCAGGTAGCGTTCGGCGATCAAGGCGCAGATCGCAGATGGGCTAACAGGCTTCCCCTTTTCATCAACAACGAAGCAGCGATCGGCATCACCATCGAATGCCAGGCCGATATCCGCACGAACCTGTGGGGTAAATTCCTGGAGGTCTACCAAGTTCTTGGGGTCCAAGGGGTTGGCCTCATGGTTCGGGAAGGTGCCATCGAGTTCGAAGTATAGTGGGGCGACCTCTAGCGGCAAGCCCTTGAATACCTCAGGAACAGTAAAACCACCCATGCCATTTGCGGCATCAACAGCAACCTTGAGCGGACGGATCTCCATCAGGTCCACTAAGGAGCGCAAGAAGGTGCCATAGTCAGCCAAAGAGTCATAGCTGCTGATACTGCCGTGCTCGCCCTCATAGCTTGGGATACCTTCGACCAAGGTATCGATGATGGTGGCCAGGCCAGTTTCTTGGCCGACGGGCTTTGCACCAGCGCGGCAGAGTTTGATCCCGTTGTACTCAGCTGGGTTGTGGCTGGCGGTAAACATTGCACCAGGAGCCTCACGATCCCCCGAAACAAAGTAAAGCTGGTCGGTTGAAGTGAGGCCCAGCTCGATGACGTTCAGCCCTTGGGCAGCAACACCCTTAGCGAAAGCATGAGCCAGCTCTGGGGAACTTGGGCGCATGTCGTGGCCGACGACGATCTCGGTAGCGTTTTCGGCGCGCATCAAAATAGCGAAGGCGGCACCGACTTCTGCTACGAACTCGGCGTCGATGTCTTCACCTACGACACCGCGTACATCGTAGGCTTTAATGACCTTGGCTACGTCACTTCGCGATCGCATCTTTTTGCTTCTCCTTATGGTTCTTCGGTGCGCGCTCACTGGCAATTGCTGCCTGAGGTGCGCGCGGGTTGTGCCACAGATGGTGGCTGCCCTTGCTGGCAGAAATATCTCGCAAGGGGTTGTCGGCGGGGTAATAATTCCTACCCGCGTAAAAACATTAGCTATTGATCTTAGCCGCCAGACATGCCAAGCACAGAATTCAGACCCTCATAGCATTACAGCCTGCCAGGGGGTTGTACCTAGTATCACTCCAGGAATGAGCCCGTAAAACATAGCGCCAGCCTGCATAAAAAGTGAAACTAGCTCCGCTACGACTCGAGGCTTGGCTAGTCTTGGCTGTCTTCTTCTTGCAAGTCGGGAACCACATGCAAGTGCGACCGACGCGCCGACGTGCGCCGCTGCGCAGGATGGCGCTGCTGAGCTTGTTCGTGGGGATCAACTAATCCAGTGGCAGCTTGGCCCGCTTCGCGCACAGCCTCGGCCAAGGCGGTGAGGTCATCATCTTCTAAATCCTGGGACTCTAGACGCACGAGTTCCCACCCTAGAGGCGCGGTAATCTTGCCGGCATGGTACTCGCAGAGATCCCAGCTGTGGGGATCGTCATTGGCTACCAAAGGGCCGATGACTGCTGTGGAGTGGGCATAAGCGTAGGTCAAGGTAGCGACTGCTTCTTTGCCGCAGCCGGGACGAGAGCACCGACGAATTTGATTCACATCCACAGAGTCTAGCCCCCTTGGAAAACATTTTGAAGATTTCCAGCCCTCGGCGTGGCATAAGCGGGTCAAAGTTTGGGCACTTTAAGCTGGTGCCATGAAGCAATACCGACAGCGCCATGGCCGCGGTATTCGCGGCTCGTTGTTGCCGGAGAATACCCCGCGTTTTCAAACGCGTCGCGATCGTTTTGATCGCACGGTATTAGAGGCTTATGCCCCACTACAGCACCGTTTTGCCCAGCAACTACAGACCTTAGATATTGCTATTGATACCGTGCCGCGCATGCGTATCCGTCCCGAGGCCGCACTTGCTAGCGATGAAATTGCCAGCGATGGGCCAGTGCCATTGGGTCGGTTAATTCCAGCTGGTGTGGATCGCAGCGGGCGCCCAACTCGAGCACGCATTGTGTTATTTCGCATGCCGATTATGAATCGGTGCGTCAATCGCCAAGAGCAGCTTATATTGCTAGAGCGAGTGCTGACGTATTTAGTTGCCAGCTATCTAAACATGCTGCCAACTGACATTGAACCCAATTTCCGGTGGCCTTGGGAAGAATAGTCGCAAAATATTAGGCTGCAGGTTTGGCCGATGATGCCAGGGCTGCTTTTGGGCACTAGAACCGACAGGGCTGAATACATTCGAATGCCATAATTTCATACGCGTTGAGTGCCCCACCATTGACTCGCGCGTTTTGAACATAAAAGAAAAAGTCGCAGGAAAATTCCTACGACCTCTTTGAAGCTTCGTTATTATTAAGCCCCATAGTCTTGCTGAAGGCGACGACGTTCGCGCTCTGAAAGTCCACCCCAAATGCCGAAGCGCTCATCGTTGGCCAGAGCATACTCCAGGCATTCATCGCGTACTGCACAAGCTTGACAAATCCGCTTTGCCTCTCGAGTAGAACCACCCTTATCAGGGAAGAATGCTTCTGGATCGGTTTGAGCACAAAGGGCTTGTTCTTGCCATTCGTTTTCGGCCTGCCGGAAGAGTTCTTCCACCGGAATTTCGACCAGCGAGCGAGGCGCGGCGTCCTTCGCAAAATTCTCCACGCCACCCTCCTCTCTTCTAGCTTCGTTGAGTGCTATCTCTAGCGGCTTCTCGTACTTTTCGGCGTTTCGCCGGGTTTTTAGGGTGCCCGTAGCGAAAACCAACTAGTTAAAATTCAACACGCATCCCTAGATATCGTCAACCCGAAGTCAAGAACAACGTAAAATAATTCTCATTATTCCAGGTCAACGTGGGTGGAAACCTCAAAAATCACACCTTTAACAGGCAAGGGGTAAAAGGCGGGGGCACTACATGTTGTGGTAAGAGCTTTTTTGAACGCAAGAAATCTAGTACGGCGCGCCCAGTTGCCACCTGAGCAAAAATCCCACAACACCTCTACAGCGCCACAAGCTCAGCAGCCGATAGACCGCGGTGCTAAGCCAGCCACTTTTGCACACTCCCCAAGCGCGCTCGGAGCACGCCTCCTTTTAGCACGGGGTACCGTCGGGGCCGCACTCAAGCAAACAATGCCAACCCTAGGCGTCGGAGCTAAACCGAACCCCACCGTCTGGCAGGTCCACACCTGGCCAAACGCGCACCCCATCAAGGAGTTCGCACCGCGCACCAACCACGGCGCCTTCGCCGATGATAGCGCCACGAATACGGGCATTCGCTCCAATGCGAGCGCCAGAAGCAATGATGGAATCTTCAATAATGGCACCCGGCTCAACGCTCACTCCATCAAAGACGACGGTGTCATCCAAACGGCAGCCAGCACCGATCTCAGAACCACGGCCGACAACGGTACCACCGAGCAACAAGGCGCCATCGCGCACGGCTGCGGAATCATCAACCAAACACTCCCCAGTCTTGCCCTCCAGAATTGGCGAGGGCGCAATGCCACGGACGAGATCCGAAGAACCGCGGACGAAGTCAGCTGGGGTTCCCATGTCACGCCAGTAGGCTGTATCCACGTGACCGTACACCTTCTTGCCTTCTTCAAGTAGCTGCGGGAAGGTCTGGCGCTCCACGGAGACTACCTGGCACGCCGGAATGCGTTCGATCAGTTCGCGCCGGAAAACATAGCAGCCCGCATTAATCTGATCGGTTGGTGGATCCTCGGTCTTTTCCAAGAAGGCCTGCACGCGACCCTCATCATCGGTGGGCACACAACCAAAGGCGCGCGGATCCGCCACTCGCACGAGGTGCATGGTGAGATCGGCATCCTTGGTGACATGAGTCTCGAGGATCGCGTTGAGGTCCGTGCCGCCGAGTACATCACCATTGAATACCATGACGGTGTCGTTGCGCAGCTTTTCATAGACGTTGCGAATGCCTCCACCGGTACCCAGGGGCTCTTGCTCGACAACATATTCAATCTCTAAGCCAAATTCGGAGCCATCACCGAAATAGGCCTCGAATACCTCTGCCCTAAAAGAGGTGCCGAGCACGACGTGCTTGATACCAGCGGCCTGGATACGGGAAAGCAGGTGCGATAGAAAAGGCACACCTGCAGTCGGCAGCATGGGTTTTGGGGTGGCAACTGTCAGTGGACGCAGTCGGGTGCCTTTGCCGCCTACGAGGATGACGGCATCAACGTTTTCGCCCAATGCCGCAGCAGTAGTTTGTTCGGCCATAATGCTTGGATTCACTCCTTGCTTTCCACGTGCGGGCAGCCTGGCATACCCGGGATTGAGTTTTATTCGTTGCATACGCTACCGGTTCCCCAGGCCTGAGTGAAGATAACGTGCCGCAAATGGTCCAGGATTTTTCTTGATGTCTCATCACGCAGTGGAGTTATCAGCGCCCGGATGCCACGATGCAGCGTGAGCTGATTATTCGGTGCATTACCGGCGAGCAGCACGCAGCTTCGCTACGGCAATGCTGATAGCAAGGCGAGCCCTCAGCCCGGTCCACAGCACCGCACGTACTGGTAAATTACGGAATCCGATAAGGCGATCTGCCTGGAATCGATAGGCAGATTCATGATGGGCAGCTAGCATCTTTTCTGGGACTTTCCCTGCAGCATGGCCTACCTCGTGCGTGATCACCGCAGTGGGACAAAAAATATTTACCCAGCCCGCCCGAGTAAGGCGATCGCCGAGATCAACGTCTTCCATATACATGAAGTAGCGCTCATCAAAGCCACCGATGGCATCGAATGCTTCCCAGCGCAGCAACACACAAGAACCAGAAAGCCATCCAGCGATGCGCTCCTCATCCATGTTCTCCCCAGCCTTGTAGTGGGCAGTCCAGGGATTCGCAGGCCAGATCTGCCCGAACAGCGCATGACCAATCCCGTTGCCCAGGGTAGGAATATTTCGCGCGGAAGGATAGGCCGAACCATCGTGCTGGGCGATATATGGCCCGATGGCACCTGCTTCTGGATGGCGGACAGCACAGGCGAGCAGTTCATCAATACTGCCCTCATCAAAGACCACATCAGGGTTGCTGATGAGTACATAGTCTGGGTTTATCTCCCCTGCAGCGCGTGCCGCTGCCAGGTGGCGCACGCCGACGTTCATTCCGGAGCCATAACCTAGATTTCCCCCAGTAGGCACGAAGTGAACGTCATCATTGTCCGCTGCAGCAGCTTCGGGAACGCCATCGACAGAACCATTATCTGCCAGAACAATGTGTACCGGACAGGTAGTAGCAACACGGGCAGATTCGATCCAGGGCTGCAGGTGCGAGCCTGGCGAATACGTTACGGTCACGATAGCCAGGGGTAATTTAGCTGCGTTGGAAGTCACAGGACCTATGCTAATCGCTGAAGAATACGAGCTTGTGCTGCCATGCCCCGAATACGTGACTTTTATCCGGGGCATTGTGCGATATCAGCCAGGTGGTTGCCAGGTAGCTTAGGCGCGGCGTGCGCATTTCCCTGCAGCGTACCCACTATGTGAGGTCACTATGCGAGGCCACTATGAGAGGACACTGCACCGCAAGAGATTCTTTGCCACCTCGGCGCGCATGACTTAGTTTTTTTGGTCCAACAGTCTAAAATAGGACAGACCTTTGAAAAGCAGTTGCAATTACTCTTAAGCGTTCCCCTTCGAAAAAAGAGTGCTTGCATGCCGGCTTTTCTTGCCCCTATTTGCCGTTCAACCTGTGCTAATGGAGTAAATCAATGAGCCCATCCCCGCGCAATAATCGGGATATCCAGGCTGCCCCTAAGGCCGGCCCCGATACCACCCAACGCGGATCTAAGCTAAGCAAGATTCTCCTTTCCACCCTCGCAGTTGCGTCCTTGGCTTTCTCTGCTGCGGGCTATTACACCGTTGGTCGTGTCGGCAACACCGTGGCATCGGCAGGCAACCTCACTCTGGGTGGGGCAAATAATGAGACCGCTGCAGATGGCGCCATCGACATCTTGCTAGTGGGGTCCGACTCACGTACCGATGCCCAGGGCAATGAACTCACCGCAGAAGAAGTCGCTCTCCTTAACGCTGGTGATGACGGTGGCAATGACAACACCGATACCATCATGGTGATGCGCGTGCCCAATGATGGTAGTTCCGCTACGGCCGTCTCTATTCCGCGCGATACATATATTCACGACGAAGAGTTCGGAAACACCAAGATTAACGGTGTATATGGCATGTATAAGGCCCAACGCCGAGAAGAGCTGATCGATGAAGGCGTTTCTGACCCATCCGAACTGGAGCAGAAGTCTACTGATGCCGGCCGCCAGGGCCTGATCAATGCGGTGAAGGATCTCACCGGCATTGAGGTGGATCACTACGCTGAGATTGGTCTGCTTGGCTTCGTACTGCTCACTGATGCCGTAGGTGGCGTGGACGTCTGCCTGAACGAGGATGTCTATGACGAATACTCCGGCGCTAATTTTCATGCGGGTAACCAAACCCTCAATGGCGCGGAAGCCTTAGCCTTCGTGCGCCAGCGTCACGGCTTACAGCGCGGTGACCTAGATCGCATCGTACGCCAACAAGCTTTCATGGCGTCCTTGGTAAATAAAGTGCTCTCGACTGGCACGCTTACCAACCCTGCGCGTTTAAACGATCTTGCCTCTGCTGCAGAGCGTTCCATGATCATCGATGAGGGCTGGGACATCATGAGCTTCGCAAACCAAATCCAAGGCCTTGCCGGTGGTAACGTCGTGTTCAACACTATCCCGGTAACCTCAGCTGATGGCGTGGGCGACTATGGTGAATCCATCGTGACGGTCAACGTTAGCCAGGTGCATGAATTCTTCGAAGACATGCTCTCTGACAGCGAAACCGCTAAAACTGAACAGAAAGAGTCCGCGAGCTCTGATGCTTCTACCGTTGACTCTCATGATGCCTATGCGGATGCCGAACTAACCGTACTCAACGCTGGCTCGACAGCTGGGTTGGCTGCCTCTGTCGCTGATCACCTCGAAAATATGGGATTCACAATTGCTGAGGTCGGCAACCCCACAGCGGACTTGTACAGCTCCAGCGCCGTATTAGCCGCTGATACCGATGATGAAGCAGCAAAGGCCCTTGCCGAGGAACTTAATGTACCCATTGAGTACAGCAGCTCGTTAGGCGAAAACTCCTATGTCGTAGTACTCGCTGATGACTACGATGGTCCCGGCTCCGACGATTCAGACTCCAGTGAGACCAATACGACAAACACCGATGACGAAGACACCGTAGGTGAGCCCGGTACCATCGTGGACGAATCCTTGACTGATCGCGAAATTACCGCTGCTGATAATGACAGCTCGCGCTGCGTGAACTAAGGCTTGTACCGTAGCTTTACCTTCCGGTTTTTATAGTTTGGCCTTTTCGCCCTGGCTCTTCGAGGAGTATTTCAATGCAGCTACTCAATGCCCTGCTGGCCGCTAACCCCAGCAGCCCCCGCTTAACCATCTATGACGAGACAGAAGGCTCGCGACTTGATTTCTCTGCAACTACCTTGGATAACTGGGCTGCAAAAGTCGCCAACATGCTGCGGGAGGAACTCGATCTCGAAGCCGGCGATAACATCACATTGGCTTTGCCGGTGAACTGGCAAGCGGTAGTGATTATCCTCGGCGCGCTCGCTGCTGAAGTTGAGGTTGAAATTATTGCGCCGCATCCAGATGCCATTGCTGCAAGGGATCCCCTCGTAGTATTTGTTCCCCCCGAGCTCCAAAGCGTTGATACCGAGGCTATCGTGGTCGCAGTGACCAGCGACCCCTTTGGCCGCGGTGTTGTGGAATGCGGCGGTGAATTGCTCCCAGGGGTGGTGGACTTTAGCCCGACCACGCGTGCCTATGGGGATGTGTTCTACGAAGATGGACCCGCTTTGACAGATACTGTTGCAGTAAGTGGTGCTGCGCAACGCGTACTCGGGCGCGGATGGGACGACTGGACAAGCTTTGAAGCACAACTACTTGCCCCCTTAGCCACCGGTGGTTCTGTCGTTACCGTCGTTGGAGAGGTTGATGAACAGCGCCTCGAGGAGATTGTTGCGGCGGAGAATGTGGAGCTAGTGCTCTAGGATTCCGATATAACCCTTCTTCTGAACTCACACGTGTGGCAAAGAGGGGCCGATTCCCGAGCCTGCTCGAGCAGCAACAGCGCCCCAGATCTACTCTATGATCTGGGGCGCTGTCTTTGGCTCACACAAGAGCAAAGTAATGCTCCACTGGCAACCTATTTAAAGGTTGCCTTTAAGATATCGCATGCCCGGCCAAGCACGCTAGCTTTTTTCGAACAGATGCCCGATTGTGTCTATTCTCCGTCGAGCAAACGGCGTCGCAGCGCTTCGTCCTTGCGCTCTACTTCAGCGCGCATCTGGTCTTGATACTCGAAAGTCGCTTGCAGCAACTCAGAGTCGCCGGCGCCGAGAATTCGAATCGCTAGCAGACCCGCATTCTTTGCGCCATCAATGGATACGGTGGCAGTAGGCACGCCAGCTGGCATCTGCACAATAGAAAGTAGAGAATCCAGACCATCCAGATTCTTTAAAGCACGTGGAATACCAATTACTGGCAATGGGGTGCAGGCAGCGACCATACCCGGCAGATGTGCAGCACCACCAGCGCAGGCTATAAGAACTTGAATGCCCCGTGTATGTGCCTGCTTGGCATACTCCAACATCTTTTCTGGGGTACGGTGCGCGGAGACCACACCAACTTCAAAAGGCACGCCGAATTCAGCAAGTACCTCTGCTGCTGGGGCTACGGTGTCCCAATCGGAATCTGAGCCCATAATTAAACCAACGCGGGGATTCATCGTGTTGTATCCTCTCAATTATTTTCGATTATTTACTCGCTCTAATACACAATCTGCATACTGCAGACTGCAACCTAGCCGCATGCTCAGCCGGAAAGGTTTTTCACGCATTGCTGCTCTACTGCTCATCTGGCCAGGTGGCGGTACGTAAAAAGCCAGCCGCAAGGCGTGCAACCTCGCGAGTTCGCTGAGCATCAGAGCCGCAAACATTCACGTGTCCTAGCTTGCGTCCAGCCCGGTAGGTCTTGCCATAGAAGTGAATCTTGACCTCTGGGAAGCGCTGCCAAACTTCCTGCATACGCTGTGGTAGTGGCGTCGCCGGATCCTCTGGGGCACCAAGCACATTGGCCATCACGGTAAAAGGTGCGCGAGTATCGGTGGAACCAAGTGGCCAATCGAGGACTGCGCGCAAGTGCTGTTCAAACTGGCCAGTGATACTACCATCTTGACTCCAGTGGCCGGTGTTGTGCGGACGCATCGCAAGCTCGTTCACGCGAATATCGGATTGACCGAGTTCATCCTTAATCTCAAAAAGTTCCACTGCGAGTACACCGGTCACATCTAATTCGGTGGCAATAGTAATCGCAAGTTCTTTAGCGCGGTCGGCAAGTTCTGGATCCAAGCTCGGGGCAGGGGCAACTGCCTCAGTGCAAATACCATCAGTTTGTACCGATTCCACAACAGGCCAAGTTCGGGTTTCCCCGCTGGGTCGGCGGGCCACCATGGCAGATAATTCCCGAACCAGGGCAACCTTTTGCTCTGCCATACAGGCCACGCCTTTGGAAAGTTGTTCGCCCAGGATCTCTTCGAATTCTGCTACAGTTTCCGGGAACCACACACCATGGCCGTCATAGCCACCCCGAATAGCTTTGAGGCATACCTGGCCTTGCACAGCTTCCCAGAATGCGGCAGCATCGGTAACAGATTCTAGGGCGGCAAATGGTGGTACCGGGGCACCAAGTTCGCGTAGTTTCTTCCGCATCGCAAGTTTATCCTGGGCGTAGACCAGGGCTTTCGGACCGGGGTGAATGTTGATCCCGGAGGCCTGGAGTTGCTCTAGGTATGCGGTGGGTACGTGTTCATGATCGAAAGTGATGACAGAACCATCGGTGACTTTTTCAAGGTCCTCCAGCTTCGTGTAAGCGCCGAAGACATTATCGGCAACTACTTGGGCGGCGGAAGAATCTGGACTACCGGCAAGCACGCGCAACGATAGGCCGAGTTCGATCGCGCTGGTTTGCATCATGCGAGCGAGTTGCCCATCACCGATGACGGTAACTACTGGCATGCCGGGGACGTGGGCTGGATGTTGTTCTGCTGCGTTCACTCTGCCAACTATAGTGGCTACCCTTTTTGAACACCTAGTAGCATACCTGCGTAAAGCAAGAGAACACCTGCTTGGTTCTGGCGCGGGCGTGCTGACTTCCATGGTGGGTATCAACCGCTGGCAAACCACGCCAAATGTTAATAAGTGATCCGAGTAGCCCTGTATGCGTCGGTAACATCTTCTAAAACTGCAACGACCTTCTTCGCTTTGGGGACTTTTGGCAAGTAGATGGAACGATCATGTCCAGCTACAGCTAAGAAGATACCTTTACGGCGCCGTGCAATATCACGCACGGCATCAAGGGGAATGGATTCCCAAGTACCGCGAAAAGTGGCGGTGCGCAGAATGACCCGCTGGTTGGTGACCATAATGCGGCGGTTGCGTTGCCGAATGATCGGGACCACACAGCGTAGAAGTAACAGGATGATCCAGAGCACAACCAAGGTGTTATGCATAATTGCTGGGTTCACGAGGCTGACGTGAGCATCAACGTAGCCAATAGCCATCCAGCATAGGCCGGTGATGATGATGCTCTCCAAGGCTGGATAGATCATCTCAAATAAAGAGGAGGTAATGTCCACATGAACTACCTCATCGCGGCGCAGCTGAATGGTGCATCCTTTCTTTCGCTGCCATGCCGGAACTTCATATCAAGGCACGATATGGCCTTGAATATAAAGTCTGCTGGGGGTGCAGTATACACACCGTGGCAGCAGGTTACCCGGGGATCGGCAGGGCGTGCTTAGTCTGGTAGTCCATTTTACGGGGTTACCGGGCGTGGATGCGAACTAACGGCTATACCAGTGAGTGCCACCTTGTAGACGCAGGTGCTCCACATCACCGACGGCGAAGACATGCTCCTCGCTGGCATTATCGACAACCACGATTCGACCGTCATTGAGCACGGCGGTCGCCTTGCCTAAGACTTCTTCATTACCGGGCAGGAGGACGCGCACATCTTGACCAATGGTCACGCATACCTTTCGGTAGTCAGCCATGTAGCTCAGATCATTATTTTGCCATTGACATAAGCGGGTGCGCACTGCTTTGAGCACCTCGATGGTCAAGTCATTGCGGTCGAACTCGATGTCTTCAAGATATAAGGATGTGGCATGCGAGACTGGGAGTTCTTCGCGGCGCAACCCGGTATTGAGTCCAAAGCCAATGACTACTGCGGGCTCTTTACCCATCGCTACGGCCTCGGCCAACATGCCGCATAGCTTTCGGTTTTCAATGATCACATCATTTGGCCACTTCAAGCGAATGCCGGATTCCAAGCCTAAAGCATCGATAATGCCCACGCCGGTTGCTAAGTTCATAGTACCGATGCGCTCGATGGATTCCGCTGGTGGACGAATCAACAAGGAAAGTGTTAATTGGCCATATAACGGGGAGGCATAGGAGCGCCCCATGCGTCCTTTGCCAGCAGTTTGTTGTTCAGCGAGTATTACAGTCCAGGCTGGAGCCCCTTCTTTGGCCAGGGCAACGAGGTCGGTGTTCGTAGATCCGGTGGAGGTGGTGTAGCGGATATCGGCGAAGCCTGCACGTAACAGGGCTTGGCGAATTCGGTCAATATCGAGTGGTTCGCGCACGTTCATACCAAATATAATAGTCGGCCATGGAGACAGGCGCGGGTTTTATAGGTTGTGCGCGGAGTGCGGGATAGCAATATGCTTGCAGTGCAGCCGGTTGCGGCTGGGTGCGGCCAGCTGGAATCTCCTGTGTGGCACCGTTGATTGAGCATCCGCAGGCCCGGCATCAGCAGGCGGGAAGTAGCAGAAAGTCACAACATCGACCCAAGGGATGCGACTTGCGGTTCGCGCAACTTTAAGCCCGATTTTCGCCCCACTTGTCGGCAACATGCCCACTTTTCACCCCTATTTGCGTCAAATTTGGGGTCTGTCGGGTGGCATTTACTTAAATTTGCCCCAAAGCGATTCGCCACCACTTAGACTAATACTATGACTGCCGCACTCAAAGATACTTCGGCTGAAAAGCCCGACCTCAGCACGACTGCTGGAAAGCTTGCAGATTTGCGCGCTCGCCTCGCTGAGACCCAAACCCCCATGGGGCCGGCCTCAGTCGAGCGTGTCCATAATGCTGGCAAGAAAACTGCCCGTGAACGCATTGAATACCTCCTCGATGAGGGCTCATTCGTGGAAGTCGATGCCCTAGCCCGTCACCGCTCAAAGAACTTCGGCCTGGATGCCAAGCGTCCAGTCACCGACGGCGTGGTCACTGGGTATGGCACCATTGACGGCCGCAAGGTGTGCGTTTTTTCCCAGGATGGTGCCGTCTTCGGCGGCGCACTTGGTGAAGTTTATGGCGAAAAGATCGTCAAGATCATGGACATGGCCATTAAAACTGGTGTCCCGCTCATTGGCATCAACGAAGGCGCCGGTGCACGCATCCAGGAAGGTGTCGTTTCTCTGGGCCTATACGCCAAGATTTTCTACCGCAATACTTTGGCATCCGGTGTGATCCCGCAGATTTCCTTGATCATGGGCGCCTGCGCCGGCGGCCACGTGTACTCGCCTGCGTTGACAGACTTCATCATCATGGTGGACAAGACCTCTAAAATGTTCATCACCGGCCCCGATGTTATTAAGACTGTGACGGGCGAAGATGTGACCCAGGAAGAGCTTGGTGGCGCACAGACCCACATGGCAACCTCGGGCACTTCGCACTACACCGCCGACGATGATGCCGATGCCTTAGATTGGGTCCGCGAACTTGTGGGCTTCTTGCCTTCGAATAACCGTGCAGAGCCACCTCGTGAACCTGCCGAGATTATGCAGGGATCAATTCAGGACAACATCACTGATGAGGATCTGGAACTCGACACTCTTATTCCGGATTCACCGAACCAGCCTTATGACATGAAGGATGTGTTCACCCGAGTGCTCGATGATGGCGACTTCTTCGAAATCCAAGAAGGCTATGCGGGCAACATTCTGACTGGCTTTGGCCGCATTGAGGGTCGCAGCGTTGGCATCGTAGCCAACCAGCCCACAGAATTTGCTGGTTGTTTGGATATTCGTGCCTCCGAAAAGGCCGCGCGCTTCGTGCGCACCTGCGATGCCTTTAATATTCCGATCATTGAATTCGTGGATGTCCCCGGCTTCTTGCCTGGCACCAACCAGGAGTTCGATGGCATCATCCGCCGCGGCGCCAAACTACTCTATGCCTACTCAGAGGCCACTGTGGGCAAGATTACGGTGATTACCCGGAAGTCCTATGGTGGCGCATATTGTGTGATGGGTTCGAAGGATATGGGTGCTGATCTCGTCTTTGCCTGGCCAACTGCCCAGATCGCGGTGATGGGTGCTGCCGGAGCTGTGGGCTTCATCTACCGCAAGGAGCTCAAGGCTGCCGCAGAAGCTGGCAAGGATGTGACCGCCTTGGCTAAGGAATACGAACGCGAGTACGAGGACACTCTGGTTAATCCTTATATGGCGGCCGAGCGCGGCTTCGTGGATGCCGTCATTCCACCAAGTGAGACCCGTGGCCAAATCATCGAGGGCTTGCGCCTGCTAGATCGTAAGGTCGTGCAGGTTCCTGCGAAAAAGCACGGTAATATTCCACTCTAAGCCGCGATGTGTGCCACAGCGCTAGTCTCAAACAGTGCTGTGGCAACGCCGCCGGAGCAACAATAACCCTCGGGTTTAATGCTTATTGCTTACGTGGCTCGGAAGGTGAATTCCAATGGCTTCCCAGCAGGAATCTTCGGAATACCGGTGGCTCCCCAGGGAAACCCAAAAGTCAGTTGTGGCATATTGTCGCATAGTTCTACTAAAGGAGTATGGCAGCGATGGAGGAATCTCGTCCGATCCTGCGCGTCATTAGTGGCAACCCCAGCCCCGCAGAGGTAGCAGCCTTGACCGCGGTAGTGCAAAACTTGGCTCGCACCGAAGAAAAAACCCACGGCCCCCGCAATGACTGGGGCAATCTTGATGAGCGGTTGCGCCCACAGCTGACCTATAACCCGGCAGCATTCCGCAATGTGCACTACTACTAGGCCGTCTTACTCGGCAGTACTAGTCGGAATTTTTACGCAACGTAAGAGTTGCGCTGCGGATGTCGATATCAACCACGGTTTCTTTGGACTGCGCTGAGTGCTTATTGCTCTGAGTGCTTACTGCGCTGAGTGCCTGTGCGGTACCTCGTTATTGTTTCTGGCCGTGTGATTGTGGCTGCGACTCGTTGGTGAGGAATCCATAAGAAAATCCCCGGCAGCACGCCGGGGATGATTGCTTTTGGCCCCAAGAGCCAGGCTTGCATTAGCTCAATTTCAAAGCCGGCTTGCTTGGATCAGCAGAAGTATCCAGGTCGCCCTCGTTGAGGTCATTAGCGTTGGTAACAACGACGATGACATCCATGGACTGTACCTCAGGGCTTTCACGCACAGTGTCTTCGAAAGACACAATGGTGTCACCAACAGAAACCTTGTCGCCCTTCTTCGCGTGCGCAGTGAAGCCCTCCCCCTTGAGGTTCACGGTGTCCACGCCAATGTGAACCAAGATCTCCACGCCTTCTTCGGTCTTAATACCAAAAGCATGGCTTGTCGGAAAAAGCATGGTCAGCTCACCGGATGCAGGAGCGCTCACAGTGTTCTCGCTTGGCTCTACTGCGAAGCCGAAGCCCATTGCCCCCTTAGAGAATACTGGGTCCGGAACCTCTGACAATGGGATGATCGTACCGGCTACTGGTGGGTGAATGCTGACCTCGGGGCCTTGCTTCTTCTTACCGAATCCGAACATGGGTATCCTTTCTGTGCACGCCCATGCATGTTTTATGCATACCAAAGCGTCTGGCACTACAAATTGAAACGTCTACCACCGAGCAACAATCTGTACTGACCGCCTGCATGCCCATGCACTTTTGCGTTACTTATTGCTTGCGCGGGTCTATCACTTGGGCACGTTATTATCTTGCGGCGTACCGCAAGCAGGAGGTGGTACTCGTTTTCAGCGGCAGCCGCTTGATGGTTATGAGTTTCATTTTAGCGACTTTTTGGCTGCGCTGCCCCCTTTGTTGACATTGTGAGAACTAGCGTCGTTCATAGTTAATGTGCAGGTAGCCCCGCTTTAGGGGTTTTGCGTTATAGATGGGTGCCACGGCCAATTTTCCGCCTGAAAACGCCTCCAAGTAGGCAGCAGAAAAGTTATACTAGCGGCGTGAGGCATCATCGATGCCTTTTTCCAATTACCCGGATTGCAAGGATCTCCACCATGTCCAGGTCTCTACGCCGTCACTCTGTGACTTTAAAAGACGTTGCGAATGCAACAGGCTTTTCAGTCAGCACGGTGTCACGAGCTTTGTCCAATAACCCGATCATTCCTGAAAGCACCCGCGAGATCGTCCACGCTGCCGCCAAAGAGCTGCACTACCGGCCCAATGCGCAAGCTCAAGCTCTGCGCAATCAACGCACCAACATACTTGGTGTGCTGGTACCCGATATTGCTCACCCATTCTTTACATCTTTGGCAGCCAGGATCCAGCGGCGCGCCCACGCGGTAGGTTTTAGTGCCCTGCTGAGTAATACGGAAGAAAACGCCATCGATCTCGACAATGCGATCGAGTTCATGGGCAACCAGCGCGTCGATGGCCTCATCGTCGTGCCCCACCGCGATAGCTTCACCACGATCCAAGACTTCGTCCAGGGTGGCACCCCAGTTGTGACTGTGGATCGCGATGTCCCCGATTCGCATATTCCCTCGATAACTTCTGATCCGATGCCAGCAATGGAAGAAGCCCTTGTTGTCCTTGCCGAAAATGGCGTACTCGTCGGCTACCTTTCGGGCCCGATGGATACTAGTACCGGTGAGCAGCGCTTAGAGACTGCCAAACAAGTTTGTGCCAAGCACAATATCGAGCTCTCCTATATTGCTGAAGGCGGGCACAAGATTGAAGATGGACGCCGGGGCACTGCCGCCCTCCTCGATGCCGGGGTGAGAGCGATTCTCACCGGAGATACCTTGATGACCTTCGGTGCGATCCAGGAGATCAACTCCCGTGGTATGCGCGTTGGTCGTGATGTCGCGCTAGTCGGCTTTGACGAGTCCCCCATGCTTTCCTTGCTGGAGACTCCACTAACCACCATTGATCAGCAGGTATCCAAGATCGCTGACGCCGCCTTCGACAATCTGCGCCACATGATTATCGAAAACAGCACCCCAAACAATGTTGTGATTCCGACGATTCTGCACAAGCGCAAGTCTCATGCCTTTATAAACGAAGAAGCATAGTAGTGCCGGCGCGGCTGCTAGCTTGACTAAGGTGGTGCTCAATCTGCTTCCTGGGCGCGGCGTAGTCGCGCCTCAATCACCGACTATGCTGCGATCTCCAGCGATCGATTCATTGTGCAAGTCCCTCTAATTCTTCGCATTCATGCCTGAACTCCCGATGTGTCGATGTGTATGGCATGTAGCTCTGCAGTAGATTGCCGGCGATTGAGTCCCTCGTTTGTGCTAGCTGGTGTTTTTCAAACCGGCACTATTCAGGCTGGCACTGTTTGTCGCGGATGGTCGTGCTATTGCGGTCGGTACTTACTTTATTTTTGACCGTGATGTCACGACCACCGGTAGTCATTCCACGTAGCATAGAGGCTACGAAAGGAGAATAATCCTCATGTCCGGATTAGTTGTTGTTGGTTCCATCAATGCTGACCTCGTGGCCCGGGTTGACAGGCACCCCAACCCAGGTGAGACCCTGCTCGGTACCGGTGGTCATGTCACCGCCGGCGGCAAGGGCGCGAATCAAGCTGTTGCCGCAGCATTCCAAGGAGCCGAAGTGCACTTTGTGGGTGCAGTTGGTTCTGATGCCTATGTTGCCCCTGCCACCAAGTATTTAGAACTTGCTCGAGTGAACTTGGAGGCAGTCGCCCACACCGCAGAGCCCACCGGCTTGGCTATTATTACTGTCTCTGCTGATGGCGAGAATTCCATCGTGGTCATCCCCGGCGCGAATGCCACCGTGGATGCTGCTTATGTGCGCTCGCATGAAGCGACGCTCGCTGCCGCTGAGTTGGTGTTGCTTCAGGGCGAAATTCCCCGCGATGGTATTGAAGCTGCCATTGCAATCGCGGTTGCTCATCATGTCCCGGTGGTCGTGAATTTGGCACCAGTAATTGCAGTGGACATTGACATCCTCGTGCAGGTGGATACCCTCATTGCCAATGAGCATGAGGCTGCGCTGATTCTCCACCAATTCGGTATAACTTCGACGCCGCAGGAACCTACCGAACTCATTGCCAAGTTACAAGAAGTGGGCTTTAGTACGGTGGTGCTGACTTTAGGGGCCGCTGGTTCTCTCGTTGCCACCGATAGCATCACCGAAATCCCCGCACTCAAGGTTGCCACAGTCGATACCACGGGTGCCGGCGATGCCTTTGCTGGAGCGCTGTCTGCGCGCTTGATCGCTGGCGATAGTATTGAGGATGCCGCGCGGTATGCGACCCGTGTCAGTGCAGTAGCAGTGCAATCCCCTGGCGCCCAGGCCGCCTATCCGACGAGTCCCGAGCTACTTCCGCAGGAGCGATAATTCATCATGCAGATGCAACCGACAACAACTGCGCCCGCACGTCTAGTGCTGGCCTCTACTTCGCCATCACGACGCAGCATTTTGGAAAATGCAGGTGTGCAGCCCGTGATCGCCCCGGCGGATGTGGATGAAGATGCAATCATCGCGGAATTGCAAGGTGAGCGCGCTCCGGCGATCGTGCAAGCACTATCACGAGCGAAGGCTGCAGCCCAAGCACCGAAGTATCCCAATGACGTTGTCATCGGTTGCGATTCCATGTTGTTACTCGATGGCCAATTGCAGGGAAAGCCACATACGATCGCCAAGACCATTGAGCGGTGGCATAAACAACGCGGCAAGACCGCGACTTTACTCACGGGACACACGGTTATCTATGGTGAACAAACCTACTCCGAGGTTTCGGAAACGACCATCGTGTTCGCCAAGGCAAACGATATTGATATTCAGCGCTATGCCGAAAGTGGCGAGCCACTAGCATGTGCGGGCGCTTTTACCTTGGAAGCTTTAGGCGGTTGGTTCATCGATAGCATTCAGGGTGATCCTTCGAGCGTGATTGGGTTGTCACTGCCAGTGCTACGCCGCGCGCTCGAAGAGTTCGGATTACGGGTGAGCGATTTCTGGGCATAACGTGTTCCTGGGTTCGAGCTTGTCTCTGGGGTCGAACTATTGCTGGCTTTTAGACTTGGCTCAGCGCATTATGCTCAGCGCCGCGCATGGCATCATCGGCTCAAACTCCGGGGTTGAACTGCTCGACTCCCTACTTGTTGCGTCCCTGCACCCCGGGGGGCGCCTATTTCTGTCACAATAGATGCATGACTGATTTTACAGATATGTTAGCTCCGCCACCGGTAAAGCTTCCGACCAATGAGTTCGCCCAATTAGAGGCAACTGCGGAAAACGTCATTGCGCATCCCGAGGTCCCAGCATTATGGGCGGGTCTGGCTGCCCAAGCACTAGACGATGCCCAAAGCCCAGCAGAGTTAGCCACTGCCTATGCCTATGCACGTACGGGCTACCATCGCAGCCTGGATACACTGCGTGCGAATGGTTGGAAGGGCTGGGGTCCAGTGCCTTTTGAGCACGAGCCAAATCAGGGTGTGTTACGTGCCATTGCAATGCTGGCGCTGGCATCGCGGGCAATTGGTGATACCGGGGAGTATGACCGCTGCCGTCAGATGCTCAGCGATGCGGATCCTGCCAGTGTGGCTGCCTTGATCGACGTTTAAAAAAGGGCGCACACAACACGGTGGTCGTGTGCGCACTGTCGGGTCTTTGGGCCGTGAAGCTCGTTTTCCTTTGTGAGGAACTAGTCGAGCGAGCGGATAAAAGGCCCGACTTCTTGTTCAAATAGTGGGATTAGAGTCTGCGAGTACAGGTTGGACATGTGGTTACCATCGCGGTAAACGTACACATTGCCAATAACTGGTGGGCAGAACTCATCCATGCAGAACCAATCCGAGGTGTCGATCTCCAGCATTGGCACCTCATATTTCGCACTCAGTTCTTTAAACAGTGGAGCGGCTTCATCGACCGGAGAAAGCATGTCAGCCCGTTGGCGACCGCAGCCAATATAATCGCCAGTCTCGTATAAGCACTGTGCGGACAGGAAGTGATCGCCATCCTCGGCGAGGAACCAAGGATTATCGCGCAGTCCAATGACCGGGAAACCTTGCTGTGCTAAGAACTCAAAGCCATTCTCATAGCTTTCCGGTAATACGTCGTGGAAAATCTCGGAATGGAACAAAGGGCGAGTGGAGTTTGTCACTACGAGATCAGGATCGAGTTCTTCTAAATACTCCGCAACATTCTGGTTGTACTCCACGCACTCATCATCAAACTCATCATCACGCTCATCGATAAAAAATGGGCAACTCTGACGAACTAAGGGAACTATGCGGTAGCCATACGTCCGAGCGACAGCTTCTAGTGGTTCTAGCCACTGTTCGGAATGGGAACCACCAACGAGTGCAATCACCTTATCGGCATCAACATCGCCAAAAGTGCACTGCTCTTCGCCTTGATCCAGATAGCGGATGACATCTGGATCATCAGCCATCAAACCCATACATCCGCGGTTACCGATTTCTGGGAAGGTGAAAGGTAATAAATAGGGATCGGGTTCCGGCATAGCTTCCGGAGTTGGCACCCCAGCAACTGCCATAGCACCCGGGTAAACCACTGGGTCGAATTCCTGGTCTGCCAAAGCAGTCACCTCAGATTGCCACGCGATGCGGAAACCCGGGGCAATGGCGATCAAAGAAATGATCACCACTACCGCGGTGACTTGAGTAGCCCCCTTCGGAGTGCGAATCTGGTTCCAGGCTGTGCGCATGCGTGATTCGCCACGTACTGGGCGCCGACCCTGCTGCTGAAAAGGGACCTCGATGTACTTGTGCGTCAGGTGAGCCAGAACCACCGATACGGCGATCACAGTAACCCCGAACTGCCAAGTAACCTCTTCCAACTGGTAGTGGGAAAGGCCGATGATCAGCAGGGGCCAGTGCCACAGGTAGAGGGCATAAGCGATACTACCCAGCCAGCGCATGAAGGCAGAACCCATCCAGCTCGCGCTACCACTGCAGATAACAAGTATCGCACCAGTCAGTGGATAGAGGGCGGCCGGACCGGGAAATTCCGCGGCGCCATCGAAGATAAGACCGGTGGTCAGAATCATCGCCAGGCCAATATAGGTACACGCATAGCCGGTGTATTGACCGCGCACTCGCATACGGTCTGCAAAGAGACTCAACAGCGCACCGAGGGTGAGTTCCCAAACGCGGGAGAAGGTCGAATAGTAATTCAACATCTGATCGTGCTGCTGCATATAGGTTGCATACGCGAAAGATGCCACGGTGAGGATGGCCAGTGGAATACCGGCGATCTTGCGCAGGTCGCGGATCGCGCGTTTGCGGTTATGCAGCTTGATGTAGGCGGCCAGCAAAGTGACCAGCAAAATGGTGATCAGATAGAACTGGCCTTGGACCGACATAGACCATAGGTGCTGTAAAGGACTAATGGTCTCGCTCGCGACGCCATATTCTTGGCCGTTGCTCACGAGATTCCAGTTTTGCCAATACGTCAGCGAGGCAAGGAACTCTTGGCCGAGAGAGCTTTGACGCAGCGCCGGTGCGAACGCATCCACCAACACCATGGTGGCCAACAGCACAAAGAGTAAGGAAGGAACCAGCCTGCGCATGGTCCGCCATAGGGGCCACCAAGGGTTTAGGCTGGCATCAGGTTTGAGCGCATACCGTAACTGCCCTCCTAGGAAGAAGTATCCGGAGAGCAAGAGGAAGACGTCAACACCACCTGAGACTTTTCCCACGAAGACGTGGAATATGACTACGAAGGCGATGGCAATGCCACGCAACCCGTCAAGGTCGTAGCGGTGCTTCGAGGTCGCCATTGGGTCGAGTATCCTCCATGCGGATTGACTGCGCGGGTTCGCGCTTGATGTTTTCGCAAATCTTTGCCTGCGTATAAGTGTGGTTTACGCTGACCAAAGCATACTACTGCATTTCATAAGAATGTGGCCACCACGCGGTGGCCACAGAGAGTTATATCAGCGCAAGCTTATAGAAGTTTAGCGGTTTTCAACGCGCGAAATTGCTTCCTTCGCAACAAGCTCCTGGATGCCCATGTCTAACTCGGAGGTGAAGCCTACACAGGAGCAGTTAATCTCACCAAGGACGTAGGTGTCCGAGCCATCTTCGGCATCAGCCAGCATGAAGTCGGCGGTCCAGATCAGTGGAATGTTGTCACCACCGAGCTTCTCTGCGATGGTCGGGCGTGCTGCGTCGAACTTATCGACGAGCTCCTGCCAGGACTCTGGTTTGTCATAGGTGTACTGAGCGCCGGAGAACAGGGTTGCGGAGAAGTTATCGCCACCGGCTGCTGGCTTCTTGTGCACCACGAAGACTGGGTGTGGGCCGACGAGCAGAATTCGGATTTCGCCTTCGACGATGCGCGGCATGAAACGCATGTCGACGAGCATGCCGTTATCACCAATGATGTACTGATCACAGAAATCCATGAATTCACCAAGTTCACGAATCTCGGTGTGGTTGTCCACGGCTTCGGTGCAGCGAAGTTTGGTGTCCAGTGGCAATGCGGTACCCGGCTCAACCTTGGCCGCTAACTCCTTATCGTCGAGCTGCACGCGCCAGATGCCGGAGCCAGTAGAACCACGGTTTTGCTTCAGCACTCGCTCACCATACGACAGGGAAGTTGGGAAGGTACTGTGGAAGGATTCCAAATCGTAGTAGGCGGCGGTGTCCGATGGCACTAGATCAGTGTCATTGAGCTTAACCAGGGCATCCTTAGCACCATAGGCCATCATCTCGGTTGGAGTGGACATACCAACCAGGCCGGCATCGCTGAGCTTGGCAAGCAGATCGAAATAGCCCTTCTCGCCACCGGGGATATTACCGGGGTTCACGCGGGAGATGTAGGCATCAAAATTCTGCGAAACGTAATCGAAGAGCTGCTCGGCCCATTCAGGACGGAAGTAGACGACCTCTGAGTGCCAGCCTGCGTCCTTGATTGCCTCAACAATGGGCATGGTGTCCTTGCGGTGGCCGTCGATGAACTTATCGGAGCCGCCTTCAATTTCGAATACAACAATGGCCTTGTGCATGCGCTTCCTTTCGTGGTCTTTATTCATTTCTTTGCCTCAAGGCCGGATACCTTTTCTCAGTTTCCCTTGCCTTTTACAGCCTCCGGCCTAGCCGAGCTTCATACCGTTTTTCTGGTGGCCAGCGTTGGTGCGTGGGATGCATTCTTCGCCTGCCGGATTGCCCGCCATGAGGGTTTTGCCGACATAGTACCGATGAATCTCCATCGGCTTTGCCAGCACGTGGTGGCACGATGTGTGCCACGCACCACTATTCCCCACAATAGTGAGCAACCACCTACTATCGTAGTCTGCCTGCGGCTCAAAGCAGCATTCCTCCACCTCTCCATCGCCCCCATCTTGGTGAGTTGTAGAGGCGCACAGGTTGCACTGGCTTTGTCAGGTTTCTTGAAGCGTAAGGACTAGAGCACTACCAACGCTAGCGACATAACCAACGGTGACGTCACAACCAACGGTGTTCACTAAGCAACAGCGCACGCACGGGCCACTTGGTAGCACTATTTTGCTAGCAATGTAGGCCAAAAACTAAAGAAAAGTGAGATCCCTGCCACAAAAACCGGCCTTTCCAGGCAAAATGGGCACCCGGGAGGAATTTTGAAGAAAAACTCACGTATTCTCTACAACCAGAAAGCCAAAAGGGGCGCCACCCATCACCAAGTGGCCACAGCCGAGCCTGCGGACCTGGCATTTCCAGCATCTGCAGCCCACTATATATCTGTATATAAGGAGCACTATGACTATCCCCTTCGATCCTCACCCAGATTTTCAGGAATATGCGCACCCCGAAGCGCTCGTTTCAGCATCGTGGTTAAGTGCACGCCTAGGAACCCCTGGGCTCAAGGTTGTGGAGTCCGATGAGGACACATTGCTCTACGACATCGGCCACATCCCCGGTGCGGTGCGCATTGATTGGCTCAATGACCTAAACGATCCAAATACTCGCGACTATATTGATGGCGAGTCCTTCGCCAAACTCATGGATGCCAAGGGCATCGCCCGCGATGACACCGTAGTGATTTATGGCGACAAGAACAATTGGTGGGCAGCGTTTACTTTCTGGATCTTCACCCTCTTCGGCCATAAGGATGTGCGCCTACTCAATGGCGGACGTGATGCCTGGATCACGGAGGAACGCGATACAAGTTTCACTGTCCCCAACTACCCTGCTACTGGCTACCCCATCATTGAGCGCAATGATGCAGCCTCCCGCATCTTTGCCAGTGAGCTGCTTGAGAACCTGAATAACCAGACGCTTATCGATGTCCGGGATGAGGCGAATTTCGCCGGCGGTACGCTGCCACAACCTTTGAGCGGTGGAGCCTTACGACACGGCCACATCCCCGGCGCGATTAATCTGCCCGATGACCGCTCCATGTACCCCAATTGTCGCTTCCGTTCCCTCAGCGAATTAAAGGACGTCTACGACTTGCCACGCCAGGATGACGACATTGTTGTCTACTGCGCTTTGGGCGATCGCGCGGCACACTCGTGGTTCGTACTGAAGTACCTGCTGGGCTACGACAAGGTCCGCAACTATGACGGCGGTTGGCTGGAATGGGGCAACATGGTTCGCCTCCCAATTGCGAACAGTGCCCAAAAAGAGGGGTAAAAAACACCCCCAAAAGGTGTTAGATTTACACTTATCGCTTCTTGAACACTGATTTTCGACTTCATGCTTCATTTCACTGTGGGAGAATACAAACTGTACCCAGGATGCGGTCTTGGCTGAAAACACAGGCGAAGCCTACAGGGGTTTGTGGAGCCGGTTTTATAATTTTCTGGCACGAATCGGCGTAACACCCTTTCCCCTGGCACATACTGCTATGACACGTTTTGCCATGCAACTGGCAGCTTTGTACGCTGCATTTTGCAACGCTTGCTGTTTTGCAGTCGGCCCGCATCTCGCCACTGGAAGAGGAGAGTTTGCGTGTCCGCACAAGAAGCAACCCAAAAAATTACGAAGGTCCTCGTAGCAAACCGCGGCGAGATTGCCGTACGCGTAATCCGTGCCGCCCGTGATGCAGGCATCCCATCGGTCGCTGTCTATGCGGACCCAGATGCCGATGCCCCCTTCGTTCAGCTAGCCGACGAAGCCTTCGCCTTGGGCGGGCAGACTTCTGCGGAAACCTATCTCGTCTTCGACAAGATTTTGGATGCCGCACGCAAGTCTGGCGCGAATGCTATCCACCCCGGCTACGGCTTCCTCTCCGAAAATGGAGACTTCGCCCAAGCCGTCATTGATGCCGGCCTGATCTGGATTGGACCCTCCCCGCAATCCATCCGCGATCTCGGCGATAAAGTCACAGCGCGCCACATCGCGTTGCGAGCCAATGCCCCCATGGCACCTGGCACCAAGGAGCCAGTCAAGAACGCCGATGATGTGGTCGCCTTCGCAGAAGAGCACGGACTGCCGATTGCGATTAAGGCCGCTTATGGTGGCGGTGGACGCGGCATGAAGGTCGCCTATGAAATGAGTGAGGTCGCTGACCTCTTTGAGTCAGCCACTCGTGAGGCTGTGGCCGCTTTCGGCCGTGGCGAGTGTTTCGTCGAGCGCTATCTCGACAAAGCCCGCCACGTCGAATGCCAGGTGCTTGCCGATATGCACGGCAACGTCGTTGTCGCCGGCACCCGCGACTGCTCGCTGCAGCGCCGCTTTCAAAAGCTAGTCGAAGAAGCTCCTGCCCCATTCTTAACTGATGAGCAACGCGAGCGCCTCCATGAATCCGCAAAGGCAATTTGTCGTGAAGCCGGATACTACGGCGCTGGCACCGTGGAATATCTGGTGGGCTCCGACGGCCTGATCTCCTTCCTGGAAGTCAACACCCGCCTACAGGTAGAGCACCCTGTTACCGAAGTGACCACGGGCTTAGACTTAGTTCGAGAGCAGTTCCGTATCGCCGAAGGACGCGAACTACACATCAAGGAAGATCCCACCCCACGCGGGCATGCTTTTGAGTTTCGCATCAATGGTGAAGACGCTGCCATCGGCTTCATGCCCGCCCCGGGTACCATTTCCGCCTACCGCGAACCAAGTGGACCTGGCATACGTATGGATTCCGGTATTACCCAAGGCTCTGTTATCGGCGGCCAATTCGACTCCATGCTTGCCAAGCTCATCGTCTACGGCGAGACCCGTCAAGAAGCACTCGAACGCTCCCGGCGTGCACTGGCCGAGTATCAAATCGAGGGCATGCCAACCGTACTGCCATTCCACCGCCACATCGTAGAAAATCCGGCGTTCGTTGGCGATGACGAAGGCTTCGAGGTCTACACCAAGTGGATTGAAGAAGCGTGGGTGAACCCACTAGAGCCATTCGAGGATACCGAAGCTCCGGAGGTCGAGACAGAACCAACACAAACTGTCATCGTCGAAATTGATGGGCGTCGCGTCGAAATAAAATTGCCAGCCAACTTAGGTGGTGGCCCTGCGCCAAAGAAGGCTAAGAAGAAGCGTGCAGCCAAGGCCAAGGCTGCCATTTCCGGTGATGCCGTAGCTGCCCCAATGCAGGGCACTGTTATCAAGGTTGTCGAGGAAGGCACTGAAGTCGCGGAAGGCGATACCGTCGTTGTCCTTGAAGCCATGAAGATGGAAAACCCGGTAAAGGCGCACAAGGCCGGTACCGTCACAGACGTTGCTGTCAGTTCCGGCGGTGGTGTGACCAAGGGCGAAGTAATGCTGGAAATCAAATAAACATCGTTCAAGTAGCGACTACACTGAGAAAGTATGGATGCTACTGAAATCAACGGCGGGCGGTTCTACGCCCGCCCTTTGCACAATGATGACCGCATCGACGATGCCCCTGCACTATCGAACACCACTAGCGACTTCGATATCACCACTGCCACTGCCGGCTGGCAGGCAGATCAGGCATACACCTGGGCGGTATGCGAGCAAACCCGCGTGGAGATGATCGCCTTCGCACACCTCGATGTTGCCAGCGGTGTGCTCGAGATCTATCCCGTGGGCGATCCCGCCTGCGTACTGCCCAATGACCCAGATGTAGAAACCAAGACCATCGGGGACGCAGTGGCAGAAATCCGCGAGCCCATCCTCCGGTGGTGTCATGCATCCGGTGTTAACGTCACGACCAGCGGTACATAAACGTTGGATAGCAAAGCGCCCGAAGGTTCTCACCGTTCCTTCGGGCGCTTTACTGTATGCCATGCCTGGCTCGCTGGGCATCATCCCAGCTATGCTTCGCACTTCATGTACTCAATCAGCACAGCCGAGTTGCTCAGTCTCCACTGCTTAATCGATGACCAGCAGCAGGTCACCACCTTCAACCTTGGTATCTTGAGTCAAAACAATACGCGAGATCTTACCGGCTTTGGTCGCAGAGATGGTTGCTTCCATCTTCATTGCTTCGATCACAGCAACTGGATCGCCAGCCTTGACCTCTTGGCCCGCTTCCGCCGTCACGTGTACTACCCCAGAGAATGGGGCAGCGACATGCCCCTCATTATTGGGATCAGCCTTCTCGGTAGATGGGGTAACCGATTCGACGTTGCGGTCACGCACCAGGATGGGGCGGATCTGGCCATTGACGTTGCAGACCACATTGCGCATACCCTTTTCGTCAGGCTCGCCCACAGCATCCAGCCGCACAATCATTGGTACTGAAGAACCGGTAGTCTCGATCTCGGTTTCTTTCCCCTCGGGCAGCCCATAAAGAAATTCGGAATCGCCCAGCAAAGTAGTATCCCCATAATGGCGGCGGTGCTCTGCGAACTCCTTGGCTGGCTTCGGGAAAAGCAAGCGATCTAAGGTCTTGCGGACCTGCTTTGGATCCTGCAAAGCCTCGCTGTCGGCATCATCAAGGGTATTGGTGCTGCCACTGCGCTGTGGCCGGCCAGCCAGCGCCTTTTCACGCAACTCGGTCGGCCAGCCACCTGGAGGGGTACCTAGCTCTCCTTGTAGGAAAGCGATAACCGAGTCTGGAATGTCATATTTCTGCGGATCAGCTGCGAACTCCTCGGGGCTCACGCCGGCACCCACGAGGTAGAGTGCCAAGTCGCCCACAACTTTCGAGGAAGGGGTCACCTTGGTTGGACGGCCAAGCATCTCATTCACAGCGGCATAGTTATCCTCGATGAGCTCGAACTGATCGGCGAGACCCAAATCTTGAGCTTGCGCACGTAGGTTGGAAAGCTGACCACCGGGGATCTCGTGCTTGTAGACACGACCGGTTGGGCCAGGGGTACCGGATTCGAATGGGGCGTAGAGCTTACGTACAGCCTCCCAATATGGCTCCAAGGCATCAACGGCTGCCAGGTCGATGCCGGTATCGCGGTACGTACCTGCGAAACTTGCAACAATCGCTGAAAGTGGCGGCTGCGAGGTTGTACCGGATAATGGTGCTGCGGCTCCATCCACGGCATCGGCACCAGCACGAGCAGCAGCCCAGTAGGTTGCGAGCTGACCACCGGCAGTATCGTGCGTGTGCACGTGCACTGGCAGGTCGAAGCGCGAGCGCAAGGCATCTACGAGCTTTGCGGCAGCAGCAGGCTTCATCAAACCTGCCATATCCTTAATAGCCAAGATATGCGCCCCGGCCTCCACGATCTCCTCGGCAAGGTGCAGGTAGTAGTCGAGCGTGTAGAGGTCTTCCTTGGGGTTGGTGAGATCACCAGAGTATGCCAGCGCTACCTCGGCAACCGCCTTATCGGTCTCCAACACTGCCTCAATAGCAGGGCGCATCTGAGAGACATCATTGAGGGCATCGAAGATGCGGAAGATATCCACACCGGAACGAGCTGCCTCATCCACGAAGGACTTACACACCAGATCAGGGTATGGAGTGTAGCCCACCGTATTTCGACCGCGCAGCAACATCTGGATATTCACATTCGGCATCGCCTCACGCAGCTGATCCAAGCGCTCCCAGGGGTCTTCATGCAAGAAGCGCATGGCAACATCGTAGGTTGCACCACCCCACGCCTCCACCGAGAGCAACTCGGGGGTCAAGTGGGCCACGTGCCGGGCAGCATCGACCAAGGTGTTCGAGCGAACGCGCGTTGCCAACAAAGACTGGTGGGCATCACGGAAGGTAGTGTCGGTGACTGCCAGCGCATCCTGCTTGCGCAGATGGCGGGCGAACTCCACAGGGCCGAGTTGCAGCAAACGATCGCGGGAGCCGCGAGGCAACTCACCCGATGGTTCTGGCGGAAGCTTCAAAGCAGGCTCCACCACATTTGGACGTGGGCCATGTGGCTTATTCACAGTCACATCTGCCAAGAACTCCAGAATGCGGCCTTGCTCGTCGTCAGCCGGTGGTGCTTGCAGCAGCCACGGATGCTCGCTAATGAAGCCAGTGTCAATGCGCTTAGTCTGGAAGTCTGACTCACGCAGCAGAGCGCGCAGGAAGCCGATGTTGGTGGCTACGCCAGAGACAGTGAACTCGGCAAGGGCTCGCTGCGCGCGGGCAACGGCAGTGGCAAAGTCGGCACCACGGCAGGTGAGCTTCACCAACATAGAGTCAAAGTTCGGAGTAATCTCCCCGCCGAGCATGGCAGCGCCATCCAAACGCACACCTGCACCACCAGGCGAACGATAAGCGTTGATTGTACCGGTATCAGGACGGAAGCCATTGTTGGGGTCTTCGGTGGTGATACGGCACTGTAAGGCAGCACCCTCAGTGACGATGGTGTCTTGCGACAAGCCCAACTCATCCAAGGAAACACCAGCTGCGATGAGGATCTGTGACTTCACCAAGTCAACCTGTGTAACCTCTTCGGTCACAGTATGCTCCACCTGGATGCGCGGGTTCATCTCGATGAAGACGTGATTGCCCTGTTCGTCCACGAGGAACTCCACGGTGCCCGCTCCCTCATAGCCGATGTGCTTTGCGAAGGCGACGGCATCGGCACAGATACGCTCGCGCAGCTGCGGGTCTAAGTGCTGGGCAGGCGCAATTTCAACTACCTTTTGATGGCGGCGCTGCAGGGAGCAGTCACGCTCATAAAGGTGCACGATATTGCCTTGAGAGTCAGCGAGGATCTGGACCTCAATATGCTGCGGGTTGATGACGGCGCGCTCGATGTAGACACGACCATCGCCGAAGGCTGCTGCAGCCTCACGCGAAGCCTCGCCGGCTAGGGACTCTAGGGAGTCGAGGTCAGGCACGAAACGCATGCCGCGGCCACCACCACCAGCCAGCGCTTTGACGAACAGCGGAAATTCTTGATCCGCGGCGTAGGAAACCAGCTTTTGGATGTCCTCAGTCGCCTCCGATTCGCTCAAAGTAGGCAGGCCAGCCTCGCGGGCAGCGGTCACCGCGGCCGCCTTATCACCGGTGAGCTTAAGCACACGTGGAGGCGGGCCGATGAAGGTTAGCCCATTTTCGCGGCATTTTTCTGCCAATTGTGCATTCTCGGAAAGGAAACCATAACCTGGGTAGACTGCATCTGCCCCAGACTTCTTGGCTGCGCGAATGATTTCGTCAATATCCAAGTAGGCCTTTACCGCAGAGCCACCCTTACCGATAAGCACGGCCTCGGAGGCAAAAGAGCGGTGGAAGGAGTTGCGGTCTTCCCATGGGTACACCGCAACAGTGCTTGCCCCAGTCTCGAAAGAGGCGCGGAAAGCGCGCACTGCGATCTCGCCGCGGTTGGCGACCAAGATCTTCGAGAAAGAGTCAATACCTTGTTGATTCGAAGTAGCAGTCAAGGTGAAATCCTTACAGTAGAAAACGGCCGACGTAGCGACCAGAAAACACAGGGGGTCATCAGCTGAACCGGAAGCTCATCCACGGCAATCTCGGTGTTAGCGCGGCATCAAATGCGCTGTATTGAGGGTGCTGCGCCATGTGCATTGATGCAAGCGCTCCGCGCACACCCCTTAGCTGTGTCTTTGCTAGTGCTTAGGGCAATGACATAACGCTAACAAGTTGGAATTACCATGGCTGTAGTCTTTCCTGTCGATTCATAGACAGTCTACAGGGTAGCGACGTAAATCACCCTATTCACTGGTCATCACCGCATCGACGAACACCCGGCCGCTGCACGATCGAAGCGGAACACATACCGGGATTCAGGTTACCGCTGCGGCAGTAAAGTGCTCGCTAATCCAAATCGTCGTGCTGCACGAGTTGGCGGGCAGCCTCAGTAACCGAGCCAGACAGAGATGGGTACACCGCAAAGCTCTGGGCAAGATCAGCCACCGTAAGCTTATTTGAAACAGCCACTGCGACCGGCAGGATCAATTCAGATGCCATTGGGGCAACCACTACCCCACCAATCACGATGCCAGAGTTCTGCCGGCAGAAGAGTTTGACGAAGCCGTGACGCAGCGAACGCATCTTCGCCCGCGGGTTCGTGTCCAACGGCAGCATCACGGTACGGGCACGCACTGGACCTTGTTCGATCTCGGCCTCAGTCACACCTACCGCGGCGATCTCAGGACGGGTGAACACCGCAGTCGCTACCGTCTTCATGCGCAGTGGGCTTACACCCTCACCAAGGGCATGATACATCGCAATACGACCCTGCATTGCGGCCACTGATGCCAGAGGGAAAAGATCGGTGCAGTCCCCGCCGGCATACACACCAGGCACGGAAGTACGCGAAACCCGGTCCACCTTAATGTGCCCAGAATTCGTGGTTTCCACCCCAATCTCCTCGAGCCCAAGGTTGGCGGTGTTAGGAACAGAACCTACAGTCATCAAGGCATGGCTGCCAGTGATTTCACGACCATCGGTCGTAATCACGCGCACCACATCGCCTTCGCGCCTAACTTCCTCCACGCGCGCGTGCTTCACAAGCTCCACGCCGCGCTCGGCCAATACGGTTTCCAGAGTGTCGGCGGCATCCGCATCATCATGTGGCAGAATGCGATCGCGCGATGCCACCATAGTTACTTTGACACCTAATTCGGCGAAAGCGGAAACGAATTCCGCGCCGGTGACGCCACTACCCACAACAATGAGATGCTCAGGAAGCTCTTGCAAGTTGTAGACCTGCCGCCAGTTGAGGATGCGGTCCCCATCCGGCTTTGCGCCGGGCAATACGCGCGGGGTAGCCCCGGTGGCGATCAACACGAGATCGCATTCGATGGTTTCGACAGAACCATCGGTTTCGACATCTACATAATGCAGCACGTGCTCCCTATCGGAGTGCGCAAAGCGCCCGCGGCCATCAATAATGCGAATGCCCGCGCGCTCAATGGCATCACGGACATCTTGAGATTGCTCTTGGGCTAAGGCATGGACACGCTCGTTGAGAATGTCGATCATCAAATCGGCCTTAATACCGCGGTTGAGACCCATGTCATCAGCGCGGCGAAGGTCGGTCTTAATGTTAGCGCCGGCGATGAAGGATTTCGAAGGCACACAGTCATCGATCACAGCGGCACCTCCAAGTCCGCGGTCTTCGATGAGGGTAATTTCGGCGCCGTACTTGGCGCCTGCGAGGGCTGCTTCATAACCAGCGGGGCCGCCGCCGATGATTGCGATGCGGGTGGGCATTAACACCTCCAGGGGTATGGAGAACGGGTGACACTACTAGAGTGTAATCAGCACAACACAATATGACATGTAGCGCTCCACTACTCCCCCAATTGGAGGGAAAATCCCCGAAAATTAGGACTCGAAGACTGGGGCTTCATCCTGGAAGCGTTGCACGATGCCGGCGAAAAGCTGCACACCAACACCAATGCACTGGGCATCCGCGCGCATATCGGCCTGGTGCAGATCCACTGGCGTGCCCTTACCATCCCAGCAGCCCAAGCGGGCCATAGAGCCTGGTGCATGCTCGAGGTACCAAGAGAAATCCTCGCCCCCAGACGATTGCGGCGCCTGAACCACCGTTTGCGGATCGATAGCGCGGGCGGCATCAGCAAGGATAGCGGTAGCGACATCATCATTGACTACAGGAGGAACACCCTTGGTGTAGATGATTTCAAAGTCGCAGCCTGTTGGCGCGAGTATCTGGGCGATCAGTTCTTCGAGCAGTGGCTGAATATTACGCCACACCGCAATATCGCCGGTGCGAATTGTGCCAGACACAGAACCCGATTCTGGAATGGCGTTTGCGGCATACCCTGCATGGATCATGCCAAAGACCATAACCGTAACACTACTTGGCGCCACACGTCGCGAGAGAAGCATCGGCAGTTCAGTAACGATTTTGGATAGCCCATAGACCACGTCATTGGTCAGGTGGGGGCGACTACTGTGCCCACCTGGCCCCTTGACTACGATCTCAACAACGTCTCCAGCAGAAGTAATCGCACCGGTACGCACGCCTATCTTGCCCGTTCGTAGTTTCGGCTCGGCATGCACGGCGAAGATATTGCTCACGTTTTCCAATGCACCCCAAGCAATCACCTCCGGAGCTCCACCATCCATGACCTCCTCGGCCGGTTGGAAGATCACCCGGATACCGATTTTCAACGGGGCCTCCGCCAACGCGCACGCAGTGGCCAAGGCCACAGAAATATGGATATCATGCCCACATGCATGCATGACGCCAGGATTCTGAGAAATCAGCTCACCCGGATGCTCGGCGATAGGCAAGGCATCAATATCAGCGCGAAAAGCAATGCGCTGGCCGTCATAACCGGGGTAAGGATCAATATCCACAATCGCACCAGTACGCGGCAGACGCTGAGGCTTCAGACCATGAGCCTCCAACACCTCGCAAATGTAATCGGTGGTAGCGAATTCCTCGTGAGAAAGCTCAGGGAATTGATGGAAGTGACGGCGCCAACGGTAGACCACTTCCTTATGGTCCTGGAACCACTGCGCTACAAAGTGCGCCACATTCGCAGTTGCCACGCCTTCACCTTTCCATAGCCTATTGTGCTCTTGCATTGTACGTCTCACACTGCCACCCGGACCCCTTTAAAGCGATACCCGTTTCATGCAGATCTTTTGGAATCCTTAGGTTGCCGCCAAGAGTAAGTTGGGAGTGCGTTCTATACCAGATATTCCATCACTATTCACTGCTGATTGCCGGTAGCATTCCCAGCAACGTGCCGGGAAGTGGCGTGCGAAAATATCACCAGAACACCTTAACAGACCGGTCGTCGTGACGTTACTTCCGAATATTGCGACGTTACTGAAGGACTCGAATCATCGCGCGCAACTAGGGGAACTGCTCTGTCTTCTCCGCCGGCACCCTGCCCCTTTCGCCCCGAAACTTCGTCCGAAACAAAAGAAGGCACCCAAAGGTGCCTTCTTTATCGATTACATCTGCCGCGGAATTTTAGCTCTCCGCTTCCGGGCTGCGGCGACGGACACTCAGCAACCACGCCAAAGCTACAACGATGGCACCACCAAGTGCTCCCCACAGGGCGCTTACCCATGGTGCGGTGCTGCTGGTGTTTTCTACGGAGTCTGCTTGCACGCGAGTCGTGGCTTCTTCGTCTGCGCTTGCTTGAGCACTTGCAACTGCAGAGCTGGTTGCTGCTGCCGAGCTCTCGGCTGCTTCGAGTGCTTCCTGCTTTTCTTCTTCAGTTCCAGCCACGGTCAGATCAGTGGCGGTGTCCTGGCTGCGGTCTTCCGAGCCGTGGGCAGCGAAGGTATAAATGGCACACTGGTTTTCAATGCAGTTGCCATTGGTAAAGATTGGTTCGACGTCCAAGGTAACGCTGAAGTCGCCATTATCGGTCATATCCGAGGTACGAATCCATTCGACTGCCCCGTAAACGCTGGCATCGGTCCACGAGAATTTGTTCTTTTCAACTACGCCAACATATACGCCATTACCGGTGGTCTTGAAGCCAGAACCATTGATGGTAATTGGGGTGGCTCCAGATGCGGCAATGGTCGTGGTCGAAAGGGAAACGCTTGCCCCAGAGCTGCTAGTTGCACCTGTGGCGCTGGAAGAACCAGCGGAAGAGGTTGGCTTTGCTGCATTCATTGCAGATCCAGAACTTGCAGAGTTAGATGCAGATCCAGAACTTGCAGAGTTAGATGTAGATCCAGAACTTGCAGAACCACTGCCGGTGCTGCCAGCGGCGATCGGTTGTGCCGCTGCAGCCTCCTGGCTACCGAAGCTAATTGGGGTTACGGTATCTTGGCTGCGATCTGGGGAACCATGGGCTGCGAAGGTATAAATCGCACACGAGTTGATCTGGCAGTTCGAATCACCAAAGACAGCTTGGACAGGCAGGTCGATACTGAAGGACCCATCAGCCTTCAAGTTGCGGCGGGCGGTAGTCACCCACGTTGTATCTGGTGAGAAGACATCAGCATTAGTAGTGCTGAACTTACTTTGCTCAGCCACACCGACGTAAATGCCATTACCGCTGGTACTGAAGCCACGGCCGGTGACGTGTACAACATCGCCTGCTGGATTCAGTCCTTGGGTGCGATCCACGGAGACTGATGCCCCGGAGCTCGAGGAAACAGTAGAAGAGCTATTGGCTGCGGTAGAACCGGTAGCAGCACTCGTACCGGTGTTAGCGTTGCCGGCGGCCGACTGAGAAGAACCGGTGGTTCCAGCACCCGCAACATCAGTGTTTGCACCTTGAGTTGAGTCTTGGCTTGTACCTTGGGCTACGCCGCTGACTGTAATGGGCTCCCACACATCATTCGAGCGGTCATACAGCTTTGGGAAAGCGGTGAAGGATGCGATGTAGCACTGAGTTGTGGCACAGTCGACGCCTTTAAATTCCCGGTTGATGACGATCTCGGTGTCGAAGGTTCCGTCGGCGCCCACGGTCACCTTTTGGGCATCAGCGTAGGTCATGGGAAAGCCCACGGCAGGGCGCTCAATAGTTTGGGTCACATAAATGGCTTCGCCCGCTGGGAAGCTCGAACCGTGCACTTTCGCAGTTTCCCCATCCGCCAGCGTGGAGGAAGAGAGGGTCAACTGCCCGTTGCTCTCGGATTGCAAGGGGGTGAGCGCTGAGAGCATATCGGGGACATTCGGCAACGTAGTTACCGGGGCAGCTGCCGCTGTTCCAATAAACAGTGGGGTAGCTGCGAGCACTGCGATTGCGGCGGTGCGAATTTTAGCCATGAGGCATCCTTATACGTAACTGGATATTTTCAAACATGCCCAGCTTAATACTGCTCGACACAATAGCCAAGCATGCCCTAATAAAATCATTCAAAGGGCGGATGTCTCCGGCATCACAAAAGCTAACAGCTTCACAGATGAATATTGCGTGGCCCGTAAAGTCGGTCTCCGGCATCACCAAGCCCCGGCACAATATAGGCATCGTCGTTGAGCTCCGGGTCAATAGTCGCAGTAACCAAACGTACGGGCAACCCGGAATCCCGCAAGGCATCGACACCTGGAGCAGCGGCGACCATGCACACAGCGGTGATATCAGTCGCACCGCGCTCGGCGAGCAAGCGGATCGCGTGCAAGAGAGAGCCGCCAGTGGCAAGCATGGGATCAACACAGAAAACAGTACGGCCGGTGAGATCCTCAGGCAAAGCCTCAAGATAAGGGACAGGCTCGTGAGTTTCTTCATCGCGGGCCAGACCAATGAATCCGACCTGGGCATCTGGAATCATGGAAAGCGCCGGATCGATCATGCCCAGACCCGCGCGAATGACCGGGACGACGATTGGGGGATCCTGCAGGCGGGTGCCCATGGTACTTGCGACTGGAGTTTCAAGCGGGAAACTCTCCACTGGTAGGTCCCGACTGGCTTCATAAATGAGCATTGCACCCAGGTCAGCAAGGGCGGCACGAAAGCCGGCGTTATCGGTACGCGCATCGCGCATAATGCTCAGACGAGACGCTGCGAGGGGATGGTTCACAATCCGAATATCCATGGGATTATCGTATCATTTGCACGCCTGCTACTGAGTGGGATCGGAACCCCCGGAAAGTGGGCCGGAGTCTAAAAGGTATGGAAATAGATATTGAACATGCCCAACACTTGATCACCGAAATGTTGCGTGATGCCCACGCCCAACCTTATCCGCACCCACCCGCTCAACATCCGGCCCTCACACAACTGCGCGCAGCAGTGATGGCGTGTGAACAAGCGGCTGCCGCCCAGCGCGAGCATGCCATCGCAGTAGCTGAACACACCCGGACGCGACTCGATGACATTGTGGATTGCGATACTCAGCTAGGACACTGCCTTGGACAACTTTAGTCAGCTCGTTGAACGCACTACGGCATTCATGCAGTCGCTTGTCCCGGAATTCCGCGGCCTCCATCTCCCGATGGTTCCGACATTTCCATCGTCGGTACCGCTGGCAACCTACTTCGCGCGAACCTCGCTTATCAATCAAAAGGCCAAAGAATTGCGCATGTACCAGAACAAAGTTGCCCAGCTTGGTGATGCCATCGCCAGCGAATTTGAGGCAACGCGCCAAGACATAGTGCGCCTGCTGCGCATGTTAGTTGCCGAAAGTATCCAATATGCGGTCCAATTGCTCAATCCGAATCCAGCGCTCCAACTATGCGCTCGCCAACAATTAGCGGGTTTGCCAGCCCGCTATATCCGCGCCGCCACACATCGGATGATGCAAACCGAGCAGCATTTAGCGCCGGTGACGGCAGAGTTGAGTTTCCTTGCGCCACAAATCGCGGCTACTGGCGATGTTGGGCCACACCCGGATGCCCAGGGCGATGCTGATGTAGGTGAGGCGGTAGCGATACCTGTCGCTCCAGTGGCAATGTCACAACCAGCGGCTGGTTCGACCCAAGGCGAAGCGGCCGTGGCTGCTGCGGAGTCCATGATCGGTACGCCATATGTTTGGGGTGGGTCAAACCCTGGTGGCTTTGATTGTTCGGGGCTTACTCATTGGGCTTGGGGGCAAGCTGGGGTGGAGATTCCACGCACTGCAGCGGCACAGGCCAGTGGCACTGCGGTAGCCTTTGAGGATCTCGCACCCGGGGATCTCATTGTGTGGGAAGGACATGTGGCAATGTATGCCGGTGATGGCCAGATGATTGAAGCCGGCAATCCCGTGCAGAAGAATCCACTGCGGACGACAAATATGGGGATGCAATTTTTGGGGTACTACCGACCATCACCAAACTGAGAGTGCTGTGCGATCAAGACCATGCTTTGCACTAGCTATTTGCATTGCCTCCTCCCACCTAGCAGGCTGCAACACCGAGCAGGTTTTTAGAAAAATTTAGGCCAGGGTTATTACGCGCTGGATTAAATCGTATAAAATCCATGCTTATGGCTAAACAAGGAATTGTCCCAGTGCAAATCTCGTTGACTGCAGGTAACTGCTACACCCTGTGGGCACCCCAGTGGCGAGAGCACGGCGCAGATTGGCAGGCTTTCTTAGGCAATGAAGAAAAGATTGTAGCTTTCGAAAGCCCCGCTGAATTGCTCGCATTCCTTGAAACCGATGCACCGCACGATCTGCAGGATCACCCAGACTGGAACTCCTTCCAGCGCCGAGGCCCAGAGCGTGTGATGCCACAACCACGCGACCACTACGATCTCGTGGGCACCCCTACCCTGCTCGCGGAGCGCCCTTCATACCGCGCGGTAAATGAGGTTGCCAACAACTTTGCGATCACCCGTTCCTTAGGAGTCGTTGGCGGCGACACGACCATCCAGGTTTTCTTCTCCTCTCACTCCATTCTGGCAAACCCAGAGCGCGGCCACGAGCACTTCCAAAGCTCCGCTGGCCTGCAAGAATGGACCGCTATTGGCCGCGCTGTGTTGAGCAATTGGGATGCGGTACTGGATGCAGCTGACGCCCTCGTCTCCGTCGATGCCGTCACGACCACCGATCAGCAGGAGCGCATCGACGCGGCCATCACTGCCGCTGAAACTCGTCGCAAGGAAGAAGAGGCACGCCGCGAAGCAGAAAAGGAGCAGGCTGATCCTTATGATCTGACCGCTTGGGCTGCCGCTGGCATCGACCCCATCAAGATCTCCCTGCAAGATCGCACTGTCTATACCCTGCGTACCTTTGTCGAAGCCCAACCTGTCTTCCTGGGCCGTTATGGTTTGATCAACGCGTTCACATCTCCAAAGGCGATGACCCGCTGGCTCATCGAGCACCAAGATCACGATCTCACTCGCCTGTCCACCTGGGAAGACCTGCAAAATGGCATCGTTGGCGGCGAAGTTGAAGTAACAGTGCATGAGGACAACGTCTACAACTTCCGTGGCCTGACTAACGCAATTCGTGAAGGTGTTGAGGCCGTCGATACTCAGCAAATGGCCCGCGCCTACGAATTGCTTGCCGATGCCGCAGACTGGGCCGCCGATGACTCTCTCAATTCCTTCTTCCTGGCGCACCCCCGCATGCAGGACTACATCGCCTACATGATTGGCTCCAACCAAACCGCTGGCTACACTCCGACGCCACCTTTCAACGAGCATGCTGAAGATTGGCAAGCCCTCGAGCAGATGCTGGTCGAACGCTTCACCAAGTAATCTCACTTTTCTATGAAACATTTCCGCCTGGCCGGCCTCCTCGTGGCCGGTGCCCTGCTCGCCCCACCAGCAATTGCGGATGAGGCTATTACCTGCCCGGAAAACTTAACACCACCCGGGCTTGTGGACGCCCCTGCCCCACGTGCCGCCAGCACTAAATTCCACTCTTGCGGCCTTAACCTTCCTGAGAGCTCCACGCCCCCTAAGGTCTCTGCCGATTCCTGGCTGATCTTTAAAACTGGCACCAATGATGTCATTGCCACCGACGGTCCGCACAACCGCTACGTAGTCGGTGACATCTCCCGCGTCGTTGTCGCAGCAGTCACAACACTATGGCGCAACCCAGATGAGGTGCTCTCCAATGGCCACACCGTATCGGAAAACTTGAAATCTTTCCTCAACGGCAACATCGACAGCTCAATTTTCGAATTCGAAAATATCATCCTCTCAACCAATACTTGGCTGGCGGATTTACCTATATCCGACACCATGATCAACGCAGAGGACTTGGCGATGAGTACCTCGCCAGTGGACCTCGCGCGCATCGTGCACGCAGCATGGGAAGTGCCAGCATTCCAGGATCTCTTCTATGGTTCTGACACAACCACCGGAATTACTGCTCCGGAGGCCGCTGCATCAACCGATAAAAAGGACTCGAGTACTAAAGAACGCACATCCTCAACTACTTCGAGTTCAGAATCTAGCGCCACCTCCACAAGCGTAGGGGAAAGCAGTGAATCTGCAAGCACATCCAGTGCTTTAGAATCCTCTGCGAGTAGCACTACAAGTGCAATCACTTCTACCCAAAATGAAGCGAGTAGCACCTTGAGCGATCAAGACAGCCTTGAAATTCTGGCTTCCTACGGTTACACGAATCCTTTTGGGGAGACCACGCTTTTTACAGTCACTCCGGAAAAGACTGTGGTGCTTTTTAATTCCACTGCTGTGGAGGAAGACACGCACGCCCTCCTTGCTCTCGATGGTAACGTCGGCACCATCGAGCCATATGTGGCTACTCCAGAACCAGTTGAAACACACAAACCCCCACGAGGTTTTGTCCTCGGGGGGTTGGTTGCCTTGCTGACGCTTGGCGTTACGGTGCGTAAGCTGAGTTAATTTCGCTGCTTACTTCTTGCGGCGTAGGAGCCAACCAGCTACTGCGCCGACTGCCAGACCAACGCCCAGCCGTGAAGATTGTTGCTGAGGAACCTCACGAACTCGGATCACTGCAGGTGCAGGAGCTTCTAGTGGAGCAATCGCCAAGGACTCTTCAATGGTTGCTGCCCAAGCGCAGCAATACAATAGGATGCGCCAAATAAAGTAGAACAGCACCATCACACCGATGATCGGGCCGAAGGTGGCACCTGCTGGATTGCTCAATGCGTTCGAGAAGAACATCGAACCAATTCGCTTGAAAATCTCGAAGGCAATCGCACCAATTACAGCTGCTTCCAGCGCTGCTTTATTTGGAACCTCACCGCGTGGCAGGGTCTTCAACAACCAGAAGAAGGCCAAGTAATTTGCCAGCAGTGCGAAGATAAGGGTGACTGCGAAAGAGATATAGTAGATACCCGGGATATCTTCGAGGCCTACATATCCTAAGACGCGTTCGGTAATTCCAGAGCTCCCCAGGGCGGTGAACCCGATGGTGATACCTAGGATGATGATCAGACTGAAGAATGCTACCAAGTCACGCAGCTTGTTCAAGACGAAGCCATCACCCTTGACGTCATAGCGCCACATCTTGGATGCTCCATAACGCAAGTTATTCATCCATCCCAGACCTGACCACAGCGCAGTCAGACCACCGATGCCGAAGACAACGCTACGCTGTTCGATGGCGGTATCGATGATTTCATTGACAGTCTCGCCGAAGGTTCCGTCAATACTATCGGCTATATACGTCTGGACATCATCGAGTAATTCCGGACGCCGGGCCAAGACTGTGGCAGCGGTTGCGAACACCAGCATCAAAATTGGGAACATGGACAGCACCGAGAAGTAGGTAATGCCGGCAGCGTATTGATTGCCGCCTTCGGCGCCGTAGCGTTCGTTCATGCGCATGACGTGGTCGAACCAGGGCCAGCGGGCGCGTAACTTGGCTACGACGCCTTCTTCTTCGTGGGTTCTTTCGATGCCATACTCGTCTGTTTGTTGGCCTTTACGTGTTGCGGGCATATTTACCTCATTTTTATTGGGGTCACGTTTGGTCACATAAAAAATGGGGCTGTCAGACAGCCCCTAGGATTCCTTCTGAACTTAATGAAAGTTTAGCTGGAGCGACCTAAGAATCCTACTTGTTCATAGACATCTGCCAAAGTTTTTGCCGCAATTTCGCGGGCTTTGTCCGCACCCACGGCCAACACACGTTCGAGCTCGCCACGATCAGACATGTACTCATCGAACTTGGCACGCAGTGGGGTCACAAACGCCTCGAGTACTTCGGCAGTCTCGACTTTTAAGACTCCGTAGCCTTGTCCCTCGTAACCGGCAACTAAGTCATCAACAGACTTACCGGTCAGCGCGGATTGAATGACTAACAGATTTGAGACGCCTGGTTTATTTTCCTTGTCGTAACGTATCTCCCCATCATTATCAGTGACTGCAGAGCGGATTCGCTTGGCGGAAACTTTCGGGTCATCAAGCAGGTTGATAAGGCCCTTCGGATTATCACCGGACTTGCTCATCTTCGAAGTTGGGTCCTGCAGGTCATAGATTTTCGCTGCACCTTGTGGGATGAAGCCTTCGGGGACTTCTAAAGTTGGTGCATAACGAGAGTTAAAGCGCTCGGCAAGGTTGCGGGTGAGCTCGAGATGCTGCCGCTGATCCTCACCAACGGGCACTAATTGGGGGCGATACAGCAGGATGTCTGCCGCCATCAGCATGGGATATGCGAAAAGACCTGCGGAGGTGCGCTCGGCACCACGCTTGGCGGATTTATCCTTAAACTGCGTCATACGGCTGGCCTCACCAAAGCCAGTCATGCAGGTCAGTACCCAGCCAAGCTCTGCGTGCTCAGGCACATGAGACTGTACAAATAAGGTGCTACGCTCTGGATCAATGCCCAACGCAAGCAACTGGGCGGCACCAGCAATAGTGCGCTCCCGCAATTCCGTGGGATCTTGATCAACGGTAATAGCGTGCAAGTCCGGGATGAAGTAGAAGGCATCATAAGTGTCTTGCAGATCAATCCACTGCTTGAGGGCTCCCAAGTAATTGCCGAGGTGATACGAGTCGGCGGTAGGTTGAATGCCAGAGAGAACGCGTTGTTTTTCAGTCATACAGCTCATCCTAATCTGTACTAGCAGTCGTAGGTAACTTGCAATGGGGAGTGATCCGACCAGCGCAGGTCATATGCGTCGGCCTTATCCACCCAACTGCGTTGCGCTGCCTCAAGCATTGGGCGCGTCGCAATTTGGTAGTCGATCCGCCACCCGGCATCGGTATCAAAGGCCTTACCGCGATAAGTCCACCAGGTGTAGGCGGTTTCTTCCGGGTTTAGCCGGCGGGCGATGTCGAACCAGCGAGGATCGCTTGCTGGTTCACGCTTGCGATCCGAACGATACTCCAGCGCACCTTCCCAGGTACCGTGTTCTGAGATCTGCGACTGCGCATCGGGGAAAGTCCCCAGCAAAGAGTCCATGAATGCGCGCTCATCCGGCAAGAAACCAGACTTCTTGCGGTTGGTCTTGAAATTCTTCAAGTCTTGCTCGCGGTGGCAGATATTCCAGTCGCCACCAATAACCATCCGCTGGTCGTGACGCGACTGCAGAAATTCCTCGAAAGAGTCGAGAAACTCGTATTTCTCATCCTGCTTCGGATCCCCGGCTGCACCAGAAGGCAGGTAGAGAGAGGCCACCACGGTGGTTCCGACACGAGCTTCAAGGTAGCGACCGGCATCCTCGAAGCCAGGGATGCCAACATGAATTTCTTCTAGTGGCTCCCGGGAGAGGATGCCTACGCCGGCACGCCCCTTTGCTGCCGCGGGCGCACACGCATAGTGCCAGCCTTCATCGATGGCAGGTTGTAAGGCATCGATTGCTTGTTTTTCAGTTGCACGCACTTCCTGCATCAAAACGATGTCACTACCAGCGGTGCGTAGCCATTGCAGCATGCCCCGATTTTCTTCGCTGCGTTGTTTAACAGCAGCCCGGATTCCATTGACATTTACGGTAGAAATTTGCACCGTTTTATTCTACCGAAGAATTGCCGGCATCTTATGCCTCGTGCTTGCTGAAATCATGCAGGTGAAGCTACCCCTTTTTTCGGGCGCCATAGTGTAAGTTCCTGCACATAGAAGTTCCTGGAAGGTATCCTAGATACCAGCAATTTTTGCTTGATGTATACCCCCATGAAAAGGAGCGTAATGGCTAAGATTATTTACACGCGCACCGATGAGGCCCCATTACTGGCGACCTATTCGCTCAAGCCAATTGTCGAGGCTTTCGCCCGCACCGCCGGTATTGAGGTAGAGACCCGCGATATTTCATTGGCGGGCCGCATCTTGGCACAATTCCCAGATTATCTCGCTGAGGACCAGCAAGTTCCCGATGCGCTGGCTGACCTCGGCAAGCTAGCAAAGACCCCGGAAGCTAACATCATCAAGCTTCCAAATATTTCGGCTTCCGTGCCACAGCTCAAGGCTGCTATCAAGGAGCTACAGGCTCAGGGTTACAACCTGCCAAACTATCCTGATAACCCTTCCAGCCAGGCCGAAGAAGACGTGCGCGCTCGCTACGATGCTGTCAAGGGCTCTGCCGTTAACCCAGTGCTACGTGAGGGAAACTCCGACCGCCGTGCGCCGCTGGCCGTGAAGAACTTTGCGCGCAAGCACCCACACCGTATGGGCACGTGGTCTGCTGACTCTAAGACCAACGTTGCCACCATGTCCGCTAACGATTTCCGCCACAATGAGAAATCCGTAATCTTGGAGCACGACGACGTGCTACAGATCAAGCTGGTTGGTGATGAGGAAATTATCTTCAAGGAAAAGCTGCCGGTTCAAAAAGGCGAAGTCGTCGATGGCACCTTCATTTCAGCAAAGGCGCTTGATGAGTTCCTGCTTGCTCAGGTGCAACGTGCCAAGGATGAAGGCGTATTGTTCTCCACCCACCTGAAAGCAACGATGATGAAGGTTTCTGACCCCATCATCTTCGGCCACGTCGTGCGTGCCTTCTTCGCTCCAGTCTTTGAGAAGTACCCAGAACTGCTCGAAGCGGGACTGAATGGCGAAAACGGCCTGGCTGCTATTTACTCCGGCCTGGAAGATCTGCCAAATGGGGCAGAGATTAAGGAAGCGTTTGAGCAACAACTCTCCGATGGTCCTGACGTTGCCATGGTGAATTCCCACAAGGACATTACCAACCTACATGTTCCTTCGGATGTCATTGTCGATGCTTCCATGCCTGCGATGATTCGCACCTCCGGTCACATGTGGAACAAGGATGACCAGGAACAAGACACCCTGGCTGTTATCCCGGATTCCTCTTATGCTGGCGTGTACCAAGCAGTCATCGAAGACTGCAAGGCTAATGGCGCATACGACCCGACTACCATGGGATCGGTACCAAACGTCGGTCTGATGGCACAAAAAGCTGAAGAGTACGGCTCTCACGACAAGACCTTCAAGATCCCCGCCGCCGGTACCGTCCAGGTTGTTGACTCCGCAGGAAATGTGCTGCTTTCCCACGAGGTGGAAGAGGGCGATATTTGGCGCGCCTGCCAGACCAAGGACGCCCCAATCCGCGACTGGGTCAACCTTGCCGTTACCCGTGCGCGTCTTTCCGAGACTCCCGCCATCTTCTGGCTGGATCCAGAACGTGCGCATGACCGCAACTTGATTTCCCTCGTAGAGAAGTACCTTGCCGAGCACGACACCGATGGTCTTGACATCACCATCGCTTCACCTGTGGAAGCAACCCGCACTTCCATCGAGCGTATCCGCCGTGGCGAAGACACCATCTCAGTGACAGGCAATGTGCTACGTGACTATAACACCGACCTCTTCCCCATCCTGGAGCTCGGCACCTCCGCAAAAATGCTCTCCGTTGTGCCTTTGATGGCCGGTGGCGGCCTCTTCGAAACTGGTGCCGGTGGTTCCGCACCAAAGCACGTGCAACAGCTTGAGGAAGAAAACCACCTGCGTTGGGACTCGCTTGGCGAGTTCCTGGCACTGGCTGAATCTTTCCGTCACTTCTCTGGCCCCAAGGCAGAAGTGCTGGCTGCTGCTCTCGACGCTGCCACCGAGGAACTGCTCAATAATGGCAAGTCCCCTTCGCGTAAGGTTGGCGAAATCGATAATCGTGGTTCTCACTTCTATCTGGCCCTGTACTGGGCACAGGCGCTAGCGAAGCAGAATGAGGAGCCTGAACTTGCTGAAGTCTTCGGGCCAGTTGCTGCGAAGTTGGCCGAGAATGAGGCCGATATCGCCCAGGCGCTTTTGGATGCCCAAGGTGAACCAGTAGATCTTGGCGGCTACTACCAGCCTGATGATGCCAAGACCTCAGCTGTTATGCGCCCGATAGCTGTATTCAATGAGATCATTGATTCGCTTTAACACATAAGTAAGTGGGGCTAGCCTAATGGCTAGCCCCACTTACTTTATAAGCAAAGGCGGCGCTCATACCGCCTTCACTCACAGGTTCCGCTCGCGCTTAGAGTCGGAACTGCAGCAGCTGCAGTAAGAAGCTCAGCAGACCGAAGAATGGAATCTGAATGCTCAGGTTCCACGAGAAATTCAGACGGAATGGGGAGTGCGTAGCGCCAGCCCCATTATTTGCAGCGCTGGTGGTAGTTGGAGTAGAAACAGCGGTCGAAGGCTCCGAAGACTCAGATGCAGCGGTAGCAGCCTCGGTGGTTGTAGGCACCTCCGAGCTTGCTTCAGTGGTGACCTCAGTCGTTTCCTCGGTGGTTTCGGTTGGTGCTGGATCCTCGCAAGTCTTACGCAGGTTTAGGTTTACCTGGAAGTCATCAATTTCTGGCTGGTATGCATCGTTGTACATACCCATGAAGACCATGTCAACACCTTCAACGGCATTTTCACCGGTACTGCTGTTATAGAAAGTACCGGGCTTTGGCACGTAGCGAATATTGGTGCCGGACAAAGTTGCCGTAGTACCATTGACGTCCCAGCCGGTGGTCGTGCCTTCAGCGAAGGTATCCTTGCCGGTGACCTGGTTTTCTTCGATACGATCAGCAGCAGTGTATTCGGTCATGCCCTTACCAGGCACATAGTAAGATAGATAGCTCACACCTGGGGCGACGCTAGTACCGTTTTGGACGACAAATGGAGACATTATCTCTGAGTACAGCGCACCCTTGTGTCCCTCGAATACGATTTTGGAATCTTGAGTCTCGATCTGTGCGGAAGTGATATTTCCGTCCGAGTCCAGGATCAGTTCGGAAGTCTCTGGATCTACGTTGAAGATATATTGAAAATCCGCGCTAGATGGGTCGGCACCATTGTCAGTGACATTACCGGTAGTAGACCAAGCACCGTTGGCAATGCGACCACGGATATAGCTGCGGTAAGAGTGCTTAATGCCCCAATTCAGGGTGCCATCAACAATTTCAATGCCAGGGTTTTCGCACTGCGCGATGGAATCAGCAGCATCTTCGGCGTATGCAGGAACCATGAAGCCTGCAAGCACGGACAAAGCTACTGGTACAGCCAGTTTCTTCATGAACAATACCTTTCGAACAGGATTTAGGTAAACCTTACGATACCTTTGCCGACAACGGTTGACAAGGTTTGCCCATCAATTTTTACCCCTACGTTGGGGGAATTTTCAGCTATTTGACATATATCAAAATCCAGTAGGCCCCAATATGTCCACCAACCGTGGGTCCACATCACCGTAGCGAGGGATCACAGTAATACCATTTCGAGAATTTTCCACCGCTACGGGATGCCCATAAACCCAACTCAAAGTCTGCGGGGTATACACATCTTCGACGCTGCCAGTCGCTGCGACACGACCACCCTGCAAACAGACGATCTGATCGCAATAGCGCGCAGCCGCATTCAAATCATGCAACACCGCAACCACTGCCACCTCGCGCGACTCAGCAATGGAACGCACTAAACTCAATACCTGCTCCTGATGCTTGATATCCAAAGCCGCGGTTGGTTCATCCAAAAACAGCACTGGGGTCTGTTGAGAGAGCACACGCGCTAAGGCCACCCGAGCACGCTCGCCGCCGGATAAAGTCGCAATATCTCGCGAGGCAAGGTGCTGAACATCTGCTGCTTGCATGGCCGCCGCAATGATCTGCTCATCATGTTCCTCGGCAGCACTTCCCTGCCAGGGACGCCTGCCCATTGACACGATGTCTCGCACAAGGAAGTCAAAGGAAACCGAAACATCCTGCAGCATCACTGCACGGATACGCGCAAGCTCTGCAACGGGTGTATCCGCCGGATCACGACCCGCAAGTTGGACGCTGCCGGTGTGTTCGATATCGCCGCTGAGTACAGACAGCAGCGTGGATTTACCCGCACCATTAGGGCCAATCAGTCCTGTAATTTGGCCTGCTTGGGCATGAAAGCTTACGTTTTGCAATAGCTGCTTGCCATTGATGGCGACGCTGACCTCGTTGACTTCGATGATACTCAATGCACTCCCCTTCGCAGCATTCGCCGGAGCAAGATAAAGAAGGTAGGACCACCGACGAGAGCGGTGAAAATACCGATTGGCAGATCCGCGAATGCAATCATGGTACGCGCTGCAAGGTCAGCAATCACGATCAATACTGCACCGGCCAAAGCTGACGCTGGGATCAAGATCCGGTTTTCTGGACCAACAATTGTGCGCAATACATGCGGCACTATCAAACCTACGAAGCCAATGAGTCCGGCGAAAGCGACCGCACCAGCGGTAAGAATCGTCGATGCGCCAATTGCGTAGAAGCGCAGCCGCCCTACATCAATACCGGTGTGCGTGGCAGCTCGCTCACCGAGCGCCAAGGTGTCGAGGCTACGACCGAGGCGTAGGGACAGTGCAATTGCAATGACGGCAATCGGCAACACCACCCACACATGTTTCCATTGAGAGCCGTTGAGCGAGCCCATCTGCCAGAATATAATTTGCTCGCGATTTGTCGTTGGTGCGAGATAAATCATGAAGGAGATAATCGCACCACATACGGCGTTCACGGCTATACCAGTCAAAATAAGGTTGAGCACTGCTGTCTGGCCTTGATACCGAGCAAGCTGGTAGATAATTAGCGTTGCGATTACTGCAGAGATGAACGCACCAAAAGGCACGGTGAATGTGCCCAAGAAGCTCACCTCAAAGACGACAACAACTGCTGCACCAACACCGGCACCAGACGTAACACCGATGATCGATGGCTCAGCCAAAGGGTTGGCGAAAACCGCTTGCGTCAAGGCACCGGCCACACCGAGTGAGGCACCAACGAGGATGCCTAACAGGATACGGGGAACACGGACGTCCCACATCACACTAGAGACGATGCTGTCTTGCGGACCAGCGAAGAGCAAAGTCCAAACATCAGAGAATGGAATATAGTACTGGCCAAGCGATACCGACAATAAGCAACCGATGCCCAGGAGTATCACCAAGCTGATAAATAATATCGTGCGCTTGCGGGTGCGCTTTTCAAATGCTGTGAGAGCTTTATCCTCCATAGATTGCCTGCGCCGTCCGTAGAAGGGTCTGACCAGTCAGCGGGCCGAAGGCTAGGGATTGGCCATCAGGGATGGTAATCACTCGTTGCTTTTGGCCTGCTTCAGTTTGTAGCACGCCAGGCCGTTCCAGTAGACCGTCAATCCCTCCGGTAGACTCCAAACCTTTCGTCATCATGATGATAACTTCAGGGTTGAGTTGTGCCAGGGCTTCAGCATTGGCTGGCTCGGAGTAACCCATGTTGTTTTCCGCGGCCATGTCACGACCCCCGACGCCTTCGATCAGATCTTTGGCACCAGTGCCTTCACCCATAATAAAGAACACGCCACCATTGCCACGTGCATAGAGGAATACCATGCGCATTGGCTCGTCTGGGACAATGTCTGCGATAGCTTCACGGTCAAGTTCGATCTCATCAACACTGCGCTGCGCAAGCTCGGCACCTTCATCAGGCAATCCGACAACACCAGCAACGCTTTCAATATCAGCAGCAACAGATTCAATAGTGCGCTCTGGCTGCATCACGACGGTGGTAACTCCAGCATTTCGAATCTGGTCGATAGCATCGTCAGGGCCGATGGAGTGATCCACGATCACCAAGGTTGGGTCCAATTCCAACACTGCCTCGACGTTGATGTTATGCCCACCCTGGGTCACTACCGGCAGGTCCGCGAGTGATTCCTCGCTAGAAGACACAGTACGACCCACAATATTGTCGCCCAAGCCTAGGCCGGTCAGAGTTTTGGTGTATGTGCCGTAGAGATCCAGTGCGAGGATACGATCCACATTATCGACGGTCACGTCATAACCATCGGCGTCCGTGAGCTCCACCGGTAGCGCTGGCTGTGGGCTATCAGTAACTGCTTCGATCTCTTCGAAATCAGATACTTCCGACACCCCAGTCAAAGAGCGGGGGTCATCCACCGAAGAAAGGTTGGTACGCAGCTCTTCGTCAGTGCTGTAACTACCTTGAATGCCGCAAGCTGCAAGGGCTACACACATCAAGGCTGCAATCAGAGTTCGTTTCATGTCGGTCTTTCTACATTGGGTTCTTGATTACCAGACGCCCCATAGAAGCGCCCATAATTATCAATCCGGCTACAACCAGCCAGATATAGTTAGCTTCGTTCTCGGTGGCGGCCCCACTCGAACGGATCTGGAAGTTGTTCTCTTCGTTATATCCGGTGGTCTCGCCCTCAGCTTCGGCCTCTTCGAGAGAACCAGCCTGGGAAATTGCAGCAGTCTCGCCATCGCAAACGGCTTCCCCACCAAGAGTGGCAGTAAAACTGATTGGATCCAAGGCGATGCCAGGCTCATAGAAGTTCGCAAAGGCATCAGCTCCGGTATCAGTGAGATAAACTTCCGCGGTACCGCTGGCAGAGTCATCAGTGACGTCGATTGAAGAGAAGGTCAGCGTGCCAACTGCAACACGACCGAAGTCGATCTTAGTACCCTCCATGTTGGAAGAATTCACCGTTGCCACGAGGGTTCCTTGATTACCATCGAATTGAATTTCGGGATTAGCAATGCGCAAATCCAATACGCCTTGATGACCAGAGAAGCTCACCAGACCGCGGAATTGGATAGTACCCTTTTGCCCATCCACCCCACCTGCAGCACCGGGAAAAGTAAATACTTGGTCACCGTACGTCGCACCATCGGCAAGCGTCCAGCTACCCTTCGCGATGGAACCACGAATGTAGGATTGGAAGGATTGCTTCACACCCCAGGTGGCAGTGGCTTGAGTAACGCCTCGGCCGGTGCACTCTCCAATTTCTGCACCACCGGAAGATCCAGGCGCTGCAGCCCCTGCGCCACCGCTATTTTGACCGCCACTGCTTGCGGAGCCAGTGTTCGAAGGCAGCACAATATTATTGCCACGTGACCTGGTAGTCGATGAACTCGCGGAATCGCCAGATTGAGTTACCAGAGTTTGGTACTGCTCGAAGTTATTATTGAAGGAATCGCTGGAATCGTCATATCCCTCACTTTGCAGCTTTGAATCCCAGCCACGCAGTTCATTGACAATATCTTCGTTAAAACCGGAAAAGTTGCCTACGATAGTATTGCGATCCAAGCTGTTAGCAGAAGGGCATCCGCTTGCCTGGACGATACCAGCGGTGGTGTCAAGTTCCTCACCCGTGTCATACGCAAGGAAGAGTTTGTGTCCTTCCTCGGCCAAATAGGTACGCCCTCCAAGATTGAACGAACCCGCGCCGGGGTTAATGGCTTCATCAAGTTGGATGTTCGCTAGCACAACGTCATTGCCATCAATACGGTCACCGCGCGCGGAGGTGTCTGCCATGTCAGATTCGTAGGAAATATAGTCAACTAAAATCTGAGCCTGGTTGCCGGTGGCACGTACGCGGAAGTCACTCAAAGTCATATCAAGCAAATCATCGCCACCGTAATTATGACCGTTAAACTTCAGACGACCATCGAAGGGGATGGTCACCGTATCGCCTTCGACAATGGCGTCACGTGGAGTAAACAAGAAGGCACCATCAGTGCGTGGTTCGCCTTCGAAAGCTATACCTGCACCACCCCAACCACCTTTGGCGACAGGTCCATTAATATACGCACGATAGCTGGCCTTCACGCCCCACCAGAATTCGCATTGTTCGGCTGCCTGTGCTGGTTGTGCTACAGCCAATGGCATGGCGAGGAAGCTTGCGCATGCTACAGCTAAACCCTTCAAGCGCATTTATACCCTCTTTGCAGTATTCTCCGGACTTTTTCCGATTATTCTCCTACACTCTCTATGTATAGGCTACACTTACTATCCTGCCAACCCCCTAGACAGAGTTTTTCAAATAGATGAACATGAACTACGATCCTTTTTCCACCTTTAGTAGTATCTATCCTGACGTGGATCCAACCCAAGGACTACCCCTCACCCCTTCCGAACGTGGAGGGTTAGCCATCGCATGTGCCATCGCCATTTTTGGGGCTATTAGTGAAGATTACGTAATCGCTCTCGTCGGTTTCGCCCTCGTACTTTGTGCAAGCATTTTCCCTGCCCGCAAAACTCCACGCCGCATACGCAATGAAGCACGTGAGCGCTTCCCAAATATTGGTTGGGCCGAGGATGCCCACGAAGACAAAGCCCGTATCCTCTTCCCCGCCTTCTGGATAATTATTGCCGGCGCTTGCATTGCACTTAGCCTCATCCCAGCAACCAGAGGCAATACGACAGTAGCCGGGGTCGCTGCAGCGATCACTACGGTGCTTGTTTGGTTCTTGCCAGGAACTTCCCGGATCTGGAGCAGCTAGACTAGACAGAGCGGTACAGGTAGCATGAGAGCAAACCGAGGAGGCCCTAATGCTAGACCCATCCGGCGCACTCAATCATGTAGCTATCGGCGACTTCACCACCGAGGCTGGCGCGACCATCCAAAACACCGTTATTGCCTACCAATGTTGGGGCGAGTATCGCGGCGATAATGCCATACTCGTCGAACACGCCCTCACTGGCGACTCCAATGCAGCGTGCTGGTGGGGCGACCTCATCGGCCCCGGCAAGGCCTTAGACACCAACGAATACTGCATTATCTGCACTAACGCCCTCGGCGGTTGCGACGGAACCACCGGGCCAAGCACCCCACACCCTGACGGGCGCCCCTGGGGTTCACGCTTTCCTGCCATCTCCATCCGAGATCAGGTGGATGCTGAACACTCCCTTTGTGAAAAACTCGGCATCACCAAGCTCTTCGCAGTTATTGGTGGTTCCATGGGGGGCGCACGAACCCTCGAATGGTCTATGAAACATCCCGATATGCTACAAGCTGCTCTGGTCATCGCAGTTTCTGCACGCGCTAGCGCATGGCAGATTGGCATCCAATCCGCACAGATCAGCGCAATCGAACGCGATCCACATTGGCAAAATGGCGATTACTACGGCACCCAACCTCCGGTCGAAGGTCTTGCTGCTGCCCGTCGTATCGCACACTTAACCTATCGCGGTGAGCTAGAAATTGACGAACGTTTCGGAACCGCCGCCCAAGCCGGCGAAAATCCCTTTGGCCCCTACCGCAGCGCCAAACAGCGCTTCGCAGTCGAAAGTTATCTCGATTATCAAGGCTACAAACTCACTAAGCGCTTCGACGCCGGCTCTTACGTAACCCTCACTGATGCGCTCAATCGCCACGACATCAGCCGTGGACGCGGTGGACTAAACCGCACCCTGCAAACGATTCAAGTGCCAATGATGATTGTTGGCGTGGACACAGATATCCTCTACCCCTACCACCAGCAAGAACACCTGTCGCGCAATATCGGCAAGCTACTTGGCATGGCAAAAATAAGCTCACCCGTTGGTCACGACGCTTTTCTCACCGAGTCACGCCAAATGGCCCGCATTATTCGCCATTTCCTCAAGCGCGCCGAACAGGGAGAGGATCCAATCGAATATTATCTGTAACCTTTTCAACTTTCCCTTTTCGAATATTTGTTCTAAAATGTGGGCAACTATAATCGAACAGGGGACAAAATGAATGCCACAGATCCAAGCTTCCGCCACGTAACCGACGATTCTGATTACGCGACTTTTCAGCGCAATCTCAATCGCATGCAGATACTCTTCTGGGTTTCTAAAAAGCCGAATCCAGAGGAAGATTTCCACACTCAAATCAACGCAATCGCAGCGCAAACCAGTCTAAGTAAAGCAGAAGTTCGGGACGGCTTACGCGTGGGCGCTATGTTGCGGCGTTTCAGCAAACTGCGGGAGTGCATCGAAAAGTTTTGGCATGTTACCCTCAAACGCTTGGTCACCATCGAAAAGCAGGTGATGGCAATTGATGACAGTCTCACTAATGAAGTCGATGAATATCTCGCCCAATATCTCACCCCTCAGGTACCGGACCAAGTGCTAGCACAGCCTTCTACTATCGCCAAACACCTACGGAATTTCATCCAACAGCTCGATCCAGATGCCGCACAGCGACCAAAAGAGCAAGCTCAACGCGTAGCTTCCTTCAAACGCCAACACAATGGTTATACGCGTTTTTGCGCACGCGTCACCGATGCGGAAGCAGAATGGATCCGTTCAGCGCTCAAAAAGCACCAAGACAGCGAAACTGATCTTATCGACGCTTTCTTCAATCTCTTAAATTCCAAGATTCGCACTACGGTCGTTATGAATGAATTCCGCGATCCTCAAGGTTTTATCCACATGCTCGGAGTGGGTTTGCTTGATAAAGAAACTGCGAATCGTTGGACTCCGACACAGCGGCAAGAACTCGATTTCGAAGCCGAATCTGACTATCGACCTTCTCAGAAGCTGCGCACTCTCGTAAAGCTACTCGACGGAACTTGTCGATTCCCTGGTTGCACAACCCCGGCAGCCGACTGCGAATTAGACCATGTGGTCAACTACGATGAAGGTGGCCCTACTTCTGTTGAAAACCTGGCGAGTCTTTGTAAATTCCACCACAACACAAAGACGAGTCAACGAGTGCACTACACCATGGATAAAAATAGGGTGGCCTCCTGGCATTTCTGCAATGGGACGGTCAAACGTACATTGCCCAACCATGGCGTTCCAATGTTTAGCCAAAGTTGGGCAAAACATGAGTCGCAGCGAACTGCTTACCGCCGCTCAGGAGCCAAGCGAGTCAACCGAGTAGCTTAAGAAGAGCAAACTCGCGCCAAGCACAACCGAAAAGAGCATGTCAAAGGTACGAGAACGCACAGCAAGCACTCCGAGGACCTTAGAGTCGCAGCAACTACGCAAAACTGCTAACCAAACCATCGCAACTCCAAGGGCAAAGGTTGCGCGACGCCAGTGCTCAGTCACCGAATAGAACCCCGACACCGCCACGAGAATCACGAATGCTGCAATCCCCAGAACCTGAATAACGTGCGGCAGAAACGATGATTTCAGATCCTGGTCATGTGGGTTTTCTAGATTCGGACTAGCCACGCTCAGCGATTTCAACCACATTACCAATCAAAAATGCGCGAGTTAGTGGGCCCACTCCTCCGGGGTTTGGACTAACTGCACCAGCAACTTCCCAAACATCTGGATGTACATCGCCGCGCAGTTTGCCATCCACACGAGATACGCCAACATCAAGCACAGCAGCACCAGGCTTCACCATGTCAGCAGTCAGCATGTGAGGCTGACCAGCAGCAGCAATAATAATGTCTGCCTGCAGGGTTTCCGCTTTCAGATCCTTGGTGCCGGTGTGACATAGAGTTACAGTGGCATTTTCGCTGCGACGAGTCAACATCAAGCCCACGGGGCGACCGATGGTCACGCCACGACCAATAACAACTGCCTTTTTACCGGTAATCTCGACACCGAAGCGGCGCAGTAGGTGGATGCTACCATTAGGAGTACAAGGAAGCGGAGCAGGCTCATTCAATACCAGCTTGCCCAGGTTAGTTGGGTGTAGGCCATCCGCATCCTTATCAGGAGAGATGCGCTCGAGGATAGCATTTTCATCCAAGTGCTTTGGCAGTGGCAATTGCACAATGTAGCCGGTGCACTCTGGATCTTCGTTAAGCTCATCAATAACCTTGAGCAGATCTTCTTGGGAAATATCTGCCGGAAGATCCTTGCGGATCGAACGAATACCAATTCGCTCACAGTCCTTGTGCTTCATCCCCACATAGGACTGACTCGCTGCGTCATCACCGACAAGCACAGTAGCAAGACCTGGAACGATGCCTTTGCTCTTCAGTACAGATACACGCTTTTCAAGATCCTCAAAGATCTCATCACGGTACAAAATTCCGTCTAGTTTGGTTGCAGTCATGTACTGATTATGACATGCACGTTAATATTTCGTTATGTCGTTCGCCCATATCATCTTCGAAAATCCCGTAATCCCACCAAATACCGGCAATGCAATCCGGCTCAGCGCAGCTACAGGAGCGCATTTACATTTGGTAGAGCCTCTGGGGTTCAACTTCGATGACAAGAACCTCAAGCGCGCTGGGCTTGATTATCATGACCTAGCTACGGTTACTATTCATCCGAATTTAGATACTTGTTTCGAGGCTTTGCCAGATGCGCGTATTTTCGCTTTTAGCTCGCATGCGAAATCTTTCCACACTGATGTTTCCTATGAGTTTGGCGATGCCCTACTTTTCGGTACTGAACCATCCGGACTTACGGAATACGCACTGAACCACCCACGAGTTACGCAAACTCTGCGCATCCCGATGCTAGAGGGCCGCCGTTCCCTCAACCTGGCAAATGCTGCTTCTATCGGTATTTATGAAGCCTGGCGCCAACTTAATTATCCCGCTGGTATATAGAGCGAAGCCCTTCGATAATTTGCGTTATTTCACGCTCTTTTAGCTCTGGAGTGACTATGGTTGCTGCTTTTGTAGGCTTGCAAATTTTAATTTTTTTAATACCTAAAAGCCGATTCAATGGTGACGCTGTAACCAGCAGACCTTGATAGTCACGCCAGCCCGCAACCAAGATACGACGGTTTAATAGTCCCGTGTGCACTACTACCAGCGACTCATAGAAACTCACCGCTTGCTGGCAAAAATCCAGTGGTGATACCCACACTGCCTGCTGTGGGCTGCGTAATTTCTTACTGTAAATATCAACCTCACCTACCAGCGTACGAATTAGACTATCTACCTTTTCCATGGGGACTGCGCTGGAAACCACGTGAGTTTCTGCTTCTGATTCTCCGAGCACACTCACGGTCACTTCCCACCATCCAGCTATACGCCATATCAGTGGTTGTCGAATGACCACCGCTTGGAGTTTATCCTTTTCAAAACTTCGCTCTTTGGCAGCAAATGATCCGGATCGCAATGAAATCCGATCGCTGACCTGTACATCTAGGTTAAGCACCTTATCTAAGCGAGGGAAAATAGTAGCTGCTGCCAAAAGTATCGCCATGATATAGTTCTGGTAGTCCAATTTCATTGCAGCTATGACAGCTACTACCACTACAATCGGCACCCAGAAGTTGCGTAGCCAAAACCCCACAAATGCGTTTCCATTACCCACGGATTGTATTTGGTGCGCGGACCCTAAAACATTGCGGATTTCTACGGCGTCTTCATATTTGAGAAATCGCAGCCGGATATTCGAATCCTTATCTCCTGCGGCCTCGATTATCACTTCTCCTTGCCCAAGGATTCGTGAAAGTAGCGTGATCTTTAAATCAACGGATTGTATTCGATCTCTTTGAATAGTGCGGGTACGCCGTAGCAAGATACCTTTCTTCAAGCTCACTTCATGCTGGTTAATACTGTAACCAGCAGCATGCCACCACGGCCATGCGAAGAGGAAAGGTAGCAGCAGCCAGACGGCAATGACTATCAGCATGACAGCTAACCGCCCTGCCGGAAACTCTACATCGCGCATGTTTACCAGAACGAGAAGCAAGACCGGGCTCGTTGCCACCCAAAATTCGCGGATATTCGTTAACCAGTGAAATTTCGTCATAACCCACTAGTTTCCATTCGCGCTCGATAAGACAGATAGGCCTTTAATCGGTCAGATTCTGCAGCTAATATCCCAGGAATACTGGCATCACCAGCGGCAGAAGCCGTATGAATCTCAACGGTGGCATAGCCAAAGATATTTGCTAAGATATTGCGGCTTACCTCGAAATACTGCACGCGACCATAGGGAACGTATTGAACGGTCTGCCATAGCCGGCCTTTGCGCACGATGATGTCATTCTTGCAGGCCTTCCACGCTGTGTGCCGTATCTGGATGTAGGAGTAGGCCACCTCAAGGACTACGAGGACTAGCAGTGGAAGATAAAGCCAAGGCACTTCGAACATTGCGATGGGCACGCATAGCACAACCGTTACTACAGCGATTACGAGCAAATGCGACCACCATAGACGCATGCTTACCCTCTGAAACCCTTCCATACGGTTATCATACCCCGCCGTTCGAAGGACTAACGATAGTCTCGTGAGCATTTTGACACCCAGTTACCTGTTAGTTCGGTAATTTTATCGGCGGTTATTGAAGCCACTTCATTTGCGTTCTGAATTATTCCACGAACGATGACAGCCCGCGCTGTTTTCACGATTGGGTAGCGTTCTTCCAAGCCAGGAGTAATCACCACATTCATCAGTCCTGTTTCATCCTCCATCCCTAAAAAGAGAACCTCCGCAGTCACTGGGCGCTGGCGGTGTGTGATGACTCCAGCGATGGTCACGCGAGAACCATCGGATGGTTCTAAGAGACGCGCTGCTGGCAGCACCCCTTGTGTATCAAGCTCCGCTCGTAATAACTGCATCGGGTGTTTATCGCTGACTCCGGTGAGTGCGATATCGCTGGCAATAAGCTCGAACATGCTCATGGTGGGCAGCGGTGGCGCCGTGACCACCGATAGTCCCGGCAACATATCTGGTTGCGCGGTCGCAGCTACCCCGGCTTGCCACATCGCTTGCCGACGTGAGGCTCCAAAGCAATCCAATGCGCCTGCTTTGGCCAGTGCTGTCACCTGTTTAGTGCTTAGTCCGGCACGATATGAGAGATCTTCGATATCACGAAAAGGGGCCAGGTGGCTGAAGTCGTGTGCGATGCTTTGCACCATATTCAGCCCCAGACGAATTGCACCATTTTCGATGGTTGCTTCGAATTGGGAAGCATTCACATCGATAGGCAGCACCTGCACCCCGTGGCGTTTGGCATCGGCAAGCAAGGTTTGGGGTGAGTAGAATCCCATTGGTTGCGCGCGCAGCAATCCCACGCAAAATTGTGCGGGGTAGTAGTACTTAAACCAGGCAGAATAGTAGACGATTGCCGCGAAGGACTGGGCGTGGGCTTCTGGGAAGCCATAAGTTGCGAATGCCATAATCTGCTTCCAGAGCTTCTCCCCGCAGGCCAAACTATTAGCCGCAGTACCAGCGAAGAAGCGATCCCGTAAGGCCTGCATCTTCTCTAGTGAGCGTTTCGATCCCATGGCGCGGCGTAGCTGGTCCGCTTCACCAGCACTGAAATTTGCGGCATCCATGGCAAGCTGCATGATCTGCTCTTGAAAAAGCGGAATACCCAAAGTTTTGCCTAAAGCTCGCTCCAGAAGTGGGTCATCATAGGTGACGGCCTCTTGTCCATTGCGGCGACGCAGATAGGGGTGCACTGCCCCGCCTTGGATCGGCCCTGGGCGAATGAGTGCAACTTCGATAACGAGATCAAAGAACTTTTGGGGTCGCAGGCGCGGCAAGGTGGCGAGCTGAGCGCGGGATTCTACTTGGAAAACACCAATGGCATCGCCATTACTCAGCATCTCATAGATATTGGGATCGGCAAGGTCGAGCTCCCATAAGTTCACGGGCTTGCCGATTTCGGCTACTAAGTCCAACATATGGTGAATGGCTTCGAGCATACCCAGGCCCAATAGGTCGAATTTCACCAAACCTGCGTGTGCGCATGAATCTTTATCCCACTGCACCACGCTGCGGCCTTGCTTACGCGCCCATTCCACGGGAACGACATCGGCAATTGGGCGATCGCACAGGATCATGCCACCAGAATGAATACTGAGGTGACGGGGTTCACCGTAGAGTTGTTCAGCTATTGCAGGGTTTTTCGCATCTGGGTATCCGAGTACGCGGGCAACGTCACGACCAGCGCCACGGCTGCGATAAGAAACCACATTTGCCACCTGAGCTGCGTGCGTGCGCCCGTATTTTTCATAGACGTATTGGATGACTTCTTCACGGCGGGTGGACTCGATGTCGATATCAATATCCGGTGGTTCTTTCCGTTCTTTGGAAAGGAAGCGCTCGAAGAGTAGCTTCGCGCGTACTGGGTTCACATTCGTAATCCCTAATACGAAGCACACTGCGGAGTTTGCTGCTGATCCGCGGCCTTGGCACAAAATATTGTTGCGACGGCAAAAATCCACGATGTCGTGAACGATGAGGAAATACCCTGGAAAATCTAGCTCCGCAATAATGGTGAGCTCGTGTTCAATTTGTGCACGCGCATAGTCGCCAGAGAAGCGCTCGTGATAATGCTGGTTCACTAATTCGCGTAAATGTTCCATCTCATCTGGCACGTCCCAGTGTGGCAGTCCAGGCTTGAGCGTTTGAAAAGCAAAGGCGCATTCTTGTGCAATCGCCACCGTGTTAGCCTGCAATTCTGGATCCCCGACAATACGGATCCAAGAGGCATGTGGCGGTAGTTGTGCCACGGCATCATCGAGGGTCTCATTACGGCCTAAAGATTGCTTGACCATGGCAAGGCGCGCGGTTTCAGCGGTGGCGGTGGTTGGGCGAGCGCTGGCAATACCACGTCCTCCCAATGCCTGCAGGCGTGCGTGATCATCGACATCAGTTGGGCTCATTGTGAAGGTGTATTCCACCAAGACATCATCACCGAAGCAAGCAAGATCAGCGAAGGTATCTACCCAAGTCATATCGGCTAGCACGTACCAATGCCCTGCCGCCTGCGCAGCCAGTTCAGGCAAGCTGGGATACTGGCAGTGATCCTTATCGCCGCGCAATTTGGCTTCAGTGATGACGTTCGACAAGATGCGATACCCTTCGGGATCCTTGCACAGCACTGGCAATATCCGGTGGTCCACGCTGAGCTCTGCGCCAAAGATGGTGGGCATGTCTTCCGCTGCCATGGCAAACTCAACGGCTCCGTAGAGGCCATCGCGATCTAAAAGAGCCAGCCCAGCTAAGCCTGCAGTTTTGGCGGCATGCACCATATCTTCTGGGCTCGATGCTCCGTGCAGAAAATGAAAGTGACTTGCGGCATGTAATTCTGCGAAACCACGAGGCGCGAAGGGTTGAGTGGGGTGCAGGGGCACAACCGGAGCGAGATCACCTTCAAACTTGCCCGAAAGTATTTTCTCGAGCAATGGCCAACTAAGCGTTTTGCCTTGAAAATCTCCGCTTTTCATGCGAACAAGAGTAACACAGCATTAGAACATATATTCTATTCTAAGCTTTCAAAAAAGTGCCGCAGGGGCCCAGGATGCCAACATCTAGACAGAGCTGTACATCATTGGCGAACTCAGATAAGGTACATGAAAGAAGTTGGCCAGCCACTGGTTGCGCCTTCACCACCACATTCACTGCAAACATTTTACAATCATCTCCGAAAGGACCCTCATGAAGTTTCGCCGCACTATCGCTGCGCTGAGCGCCGCCGCACTGGCCGCAACAAGCCTGGTTGCCTGCTCCAGCGACTCAAATGATGACGACAGCAACGTCATCCGCATCGGTACCACCGACTCCGCCCAACTGGCCTGGACTACTTGGGTGGATCTCGCCGCTGAAAAAGGCATCACCGTCGAGACCGAGAACTTCTCGGACTACAACACCCCAAATGACGCCCTCGCTCAAGGGCAGATCGACGCAAACCTCTTCCAGCATCTACGCTTCCTCTCCGAATACAACGTAGGCCGCGGCACTGACCTGGCTCCCGTTGGTTCCACCGAGGTTGTGCCGCTGTCACTGTATTGGAAAGACCATGACAGCTTAGATGGCATCGAGGGTGAAGAGATTGCCGTGCCAAATGACGACACCAACCTCAGCCGCGCTCTGCTGGCGCTCAACAGCGCTGGCCTAGTCGAATTTAACAATGATGACATCGAGTTCCCCACTATCGCTGACATCGACACTGATGCCTCGAAAGTCTCTGTCGTTCCAGTTGATGCCGCCCAGACCTCTGTAGCCCACGGTGAGGGTCGCCCTGCAATTATCAACAACACCTTCTTACTGCGCAACGGCATCGATCCGAAGTCTGCCATCTTCTCTGATGACCCAGAGTCTGATAATGCTGCTCCATACATCAATGTGCTGGTAACCACCTCCGATCGCGTTGATGATGAACAGCTGCACACCCTCATCGATCTGTGGCACAGCCCTGAGGTGCAGGAGGCAGTGGAAGAGGATTCCCAAGGCACCTCTGTTGAGATCCAACGCTCCCAAGAAGAGCTACAGGAAATCTTGGACCATCTGGAAGAATCCGCCTCCTAAGGGCGGGGACTGCAAGGAGCGAAAACTTGACAGGCACTCGTATTCAGTTCGAGGACGTATCCAAGGTCTTCGAATCTGAGAAGAAGGAATTGCGCGCGGTTGATGGGGTGTCCTTGACCGTCGAACCAGGAGAAATCCTGGGCGTTATCGGCTACTCCGGCGCCGGCAAATCCACCCTGGTGCGCCTGATTAATGGGTTGGATTCCCCAACTTCAGGCCACCTCTACCTCAATGACACCGATATTGTGGGCATGTCGGAATCCAAGCTGCGAGTTATCCGCTCGCGCATCGGCATGATCTTCCAACAGTTCAACCTCTTTAACTCGCGCACCGTGGCCGGTAACATCGAATACCCGCTAAAGCTCGCCAAAGTCGACAAGACCGAGCGCAAGCGCCGCGTGGCAGAGTTGCTACAGTTCGTCGGGCTCTCCGACCGCGGCTCGCACTATCCAGAGCAACTTTCTGGCGGCCAGAAGCAGCGCGTGGGCATCGCCCGTGCCTTGGCGAATAATCCTGATCTATTGCTAGCCGACGAGGCGACTTCTGCGCTGGATCCTGAGACCACTCATGAGGTCTTGGAGCTGCTACGCAAGATCAACCGCGAGTTGGGCATCACTATTGTGGTCATCACCCACGAAATGGAAGTTGTCCGTGCGATTGCCGATAAGGTTGCCGTCATGGAGCTGGGCAAGGTTGTCGAATACGGCAGCGTCTACGAGGTCTTCTCGAACCCGCAGACCCACGTAGCACAGCGCTTTGTGGCTACCTCCTTGCGCAACACCCCTGACAATGTGGAGTCGGAAGATCTGCTCGCCCACGATGGTCGTCTCTTCACCATCACCTTAACCGAGGATTCTGGCTTCTTCGCCGCCGCAGCAGCAGCGAAGGCGGAAGGTGCTTCTATCAATATCGTCCATGGCGGTGTTACCACCTTGCAACGCCATTCCTTCGGCAAGATTACGGTGCGCCTCAGCGGTAATGATGAGGCAGTAGAAAACTTCTACCAACGCATTTCGTCCACCACTGAGACTCAGGAGATTCGATGACCACCACACTCTTGGCAGCGGATTGGGACCGGCTGGGCCCCACCTTCATTGATTCGATCTTCGACACCCTGATCATGGTGTCGGTGACCTTAGTCGTTGGTGGTTTCTTTGGCTTACTGCTCGGCATTTTCCTCTACACCAGCCGCCCCGGCGGCATCCTGCAGAATCGGCCGATCTACACCATCATTAACCTACTGGTGAACTTCATCCGCCCAATTCCATTCATCATCATGATCACGGCCTTTGGCCCACTCACACTCGCTGTTGTGGGCACGACCATCGGTCGCGAAGCCGCCATGTTCATCATGTCCATTGCAGCCACCTTCGCTGTAGCGCGTATCGTGGAACAAAACCTGGTGACCGTCGACCCCGGCATGATCGAGGCCGCCCGCGCTATGGGCGCTAGTCCCTGGAAGATCATCACCAGTGTGATCGTGCGTGAAGCACTTGGTCCGCTGGTACTGGGATACACCTTCATCTTCATCGCGATCGTCGACATGTCAGCGATGGCCGGATACATCGGCGGCGGCGGTTTGGGTGACTTCGCCATCGTCTACGGCTACCGCGCCTTCGACTGGGAGGTTACCTACGTGGCAACCTTCGCGATTATCATCATCGTCCAATTCGCCCAATTCTTCGGCAATTGGCTTTCGAAGAAACTCATGCGACGCTAACGTCACGACCACCGGGGAGGAGTAGACCATTCCTCCCCTTTTTTCATGCCTTAAACCGCCTGTACGCTCACAGCAACCCAATGCTTCCCCTCCTTGAGAGGTTTGCCGCAAGAAGGTTGAAAACTAGCCGTCTCTTCTTTCAGAACCACCGTATAACGCTGCCCGCGCACTTCAGCCTGCTTCCCTGCGACCTGAATATCAGCGAGCCCCACCTGTTGACCTTGCTGCCTCAGATACTCTGCGACTGCCATCTCGACGACTTGCTCGGCTGCGCTATAGATGCTGCGGCCCCGATTCCCAGTTACATACAATTGATCCGCTTGCGCAGCGGTATACATCTCGATGGCCTGGGCCGCATCCAAATGTCCAAACGAGTGCCCACTTGGCAACAACACGATCGATGGTGCAAAGCGATGCCCCTTTGTGTGGCTACACTCCCAAATAGGTGCCTGCGGGAAAGCCTGCTCTAAAGCAGCGGCGATAGGTCGGCCTTCGATAGCACAGCAACGATCCCGCTTGGCATGCGTACACACTAATGCCAGTGGCTGCGTCACCGGCGCGCCTTCGGGCAGATCAGCAAGTTGAGCAAGCGAGTTGATACGGTATTCCACGGTGGTTCTGTCGTGAGCGTCGACAATGTAGACACGCCGCTCGTGCAATGGCGCATGCCCCGCGACACCTGGCTTGCGGATTAAGAAGGGCGTGCCGTGTGGTTTAAGTAATGCTAGTTCCTGCTCGCTTAAGGTGGTGGCGATATCATCGCCCCAACTCGCGGTGTATTCAAGCAGCACATAGCGATGCGCTGTCTTCGTTGTTCCGGGCAAAGGCTCGGTGCGTATAGCAGAGCAAAAAGTCATAGCTCGTATTTTAAGCCACCTTCCGCATACCGCTGTCGCGACGTAGACATCGGCAAGTGCCATGCAGGCAAAGAAAGCAGGCGATAGAACCTATCCGGGGATGCCTCAAGCAGCATCTCCTATAGTATGCCCCTGCAAACAACATAGGTTCTTCAGTAGGATAGACACTATGAAACGCTATGCAGCTTTAGTAACGATCCCTCTATTCCTTACCGCCTGTGGCGATGGCGATACCGCCAGTACGGTAACGTCGACGACCACTGAGTCGATCGTGACCACCGAGAGTATTAGCCCGAGCCCGGCAACGGTCGATGAAGAATCTGCGCTGCTTGGTAGCCCCGATTTAGAGGATAAGAGCGCCGAAGTCACCGAATATGAGGCCGTGGTCACCGATATTCGTGTCGGCACCCACGATGGCTTCGACCGCATTGTCTTCGATCTCGAGGGCCCTGGCATCCCCGGCTGGGACATCAATTATGATGCCGAACCAACTGCCCAGGGCAGTGGTGAGCCAGTACCTTATACCGGTGATGCCGCCTTGAACTTGCGCATTAGCGGTCTGGTCTTACCCTTCGAATTAGGCCCTGATGTCAATGAGGCCATCGGCGAGTTCCCGGGCGCAGGGAATGTCACCGGCATTACGGCCCTGGGCACCTTTGAAGGCCAAGGCCAATTCGTGATCGGCTTGGATCAGCAGCACCCGTATAGCGTGCAGATCTTAACCGAGCCGACCCGTTTAGTTATCGACATCGTGTCTTAAGCTATCCTCGGTATCAGTGCTCCGATGATGCCCGCGAAGCTATTCATAGCTTGCTTCCATCCGCCAATTGCCCACCCAGGCGAGCAAGAAGGCGGATGTTTCGCATTGCACCTGAATGCGGGCGCACGGCTGCCCTCCTTTCCACCAAGCATCATCAACTAGCCATGGTCCTGCCCAGGCTTGGACCTCATAGCGTTTGCGGCCCCAGGCCAACACGGCGGGTTCTGCACTTAAATGATCCCCTTCCAATTCGACGGTCACGTCACGACCATCGGTGAGTTGCACGAGCGCCGCAGGGTGGAATACCCGTGCCGGCAGCGGTTCCGGCAGCGCACCACGCCAGAGTGGCTCTGGTTGCTGGGTCTGCCCATAGGGCACTAGCGCCACACGCTCGGCAACTCCTCTGCCGCCCGCATGGATGGGCTGCTGCACCGCATCTAACCCCAGCTTGTGCTGTACCCGCGCTATACTTTCTGCCGCTTTGTGGTGTGAGCCCGCCCACAGCTGCGGTTGCGCCAGACTGCACTCCGGGAAAAGCACCAAGGCATCTAAGGGAGCATTATTCCAGCCGGCGAATTGCCAGCGGATACGTTGGGCGATCTCATCTTCGGTCAGCGGTTTCTGGGTACTCCAAGTGCGCGCATAGGTGTGCTCACCACTTAAAGCTTGGATGTGTAGGCGCGTGCACACCAAATTGCGTTCTACAAGCAGATTATGTAATTCCACGGCTAGGCGCTTGGCTGCGAAGATGACCTGATCCAGACGCGCGAGTGGTTCTTCAAAGCTCATCCTGACTTGAAGGTCAACATCCTCATCCGTGGGCTGAAGAAATTGCCGCAGTTGACCTTGGGCGATCAGGTAGCAGCGGTAGCCCTCGTAGCCGAAGCGGGTGTGCACGGAGCGCGCTGGCAAAGCGGCGATATCTCCGAGGGTACCAAGCCCTAGGTCTTCGAATGTATGCACAACTTGGATGTCACAGCCCAAGGTGGGTTCATCGCGCAAGATTCTCGTGGGCACAGAAGCTAAAAATTCTGCTGGTTGTGTCGTTACCTTCCCAAGGCGCGCCGCGATAATCGCCGTGGTGATATCTGGGGCGATGCCAAAACTGTAATCCAGATTCGGCAAGGCGGCTGCATTCGCCAAAGTCTCCATAACATCCTTGCCGTGAAAATTGCTGGCGGCCGCGTAATTCAGGGCCAGCATACCCGGGCGTAGAATCTCTGCTGCAGAGACTGCTTCGCCGAAGCTTTCCAGAATCGTGCGAAACGCAGTAGCGTCGCGCTCTTCATCAACCGCAACAACTTGCAATTCCGGATATAAGGCGCGCGCCTGGGCAGGGCGCATCCCGCGACGCACCCCGAGCGCACGGGCGGCCGCATTCGAATGCATCACTTGACTACTGGTGGTGAGTACCGCCGGATCTGGAGTTATTTGGCCCGTCATGTATCCCGCTTGCAACGGCCAATCCGGAAACCAGGCGACTAAGTATTGCATGGCAGTTGCACCACACAACTTTGGTGATTGCCACGTACCGTAATCTCGATTTTTTGAATCCGGCCACTGCCCTGCCCCAAACCTCGAATCCCGGTGACTGCCGCATCCAGGTGCGCGTATGCCGGCAGTTGTGCCCCCACCGCCAACAATAAGGTCTGCTGGCGGCGCATCTTCGCCAATAGCGGTCGAGCCTGGGTTGGTGTCATCCGCAAGGCTGGGGCATGCCAAATGATGCAATCAAAGCCCTCTAGCATGCCGATCACTGCCTCCGGATGGGTACTAGGATCCGGAATCGCAACAATGTTCGGGATGCCCTCTGATACCAAGCTGGCGTAGCTCAATTCCGGCCAGCCCACCACCGCGCTATAAAGATTATGGGCATTAAAATGGGCGAGCAGGTAGCTGATCAAGGTCGGGCACACGGTAGTCGTGACAGTAGCCCCACGCATAAAGGACCGCTGTGGTAGCACCATCCGCAATGCTTCCGGGGTGGGCAGGGGCTCGCTGGCGCGCTCAAAGGTAGCGAGTTTGGCGCGCAGCTGGGCGATTTGTGCTTCTTGTGCTCGGAGCGCCACCACAAACCCCTTTCGAACATATGTTTGGACTAGCGCTATGCTAATCCCTCATCCACCCAGACGTCAAGTACGCAGGAATGCGCGAGAATACGCGAAGAAGGCCGAAAGACAGGCCTGTAGCCTAGCCTGCCAAGTACCCTAAAATATCTAGTAGTTCCGCTCAGCAAACCCCTAAATACGCACCCGCGCCCTACCGCTAATGCCATCTGAAGTGCTCGGGCCAGATCTTCGACCTCCCAACGAAATACCAGCATATAAGACACATAAAAAGCGCCAGCACATATTGTGCTGACGCTTTTCTCACTCAAACAGGGAGGATTACTCCCACTCGATGGTTCCTGGGGGCTTCGAAGTGCAGTCCAGTACCACGCGGTTAACATCTGGAACCTCGTTGGTGATGCGAGTCGAGATCTTCTCGAGCACATCATAAGGCAGGCGGGTCCAGTCTGCGGTCATGGCATCCTCAGAAGAAACTGGGCGCAACACAATGGGGTGGCCGTAGGTGCGGCCATCACCTTGCACGCCCACCGAGCGGACATCCGCAAGCAAAACGACAGGACACTGCCAGATCTCAGAGTCGAGACCAGCGGCAGTAAGCTCAGTGCGTGCGATCAGATCAGCGGCACGCAGGGTCTCTAAGCGCTCTTCGGTCACCTCACCGATAATACGAATACCTAAACCAGGGCCTGGGAAAGGCTGACGGTTAACGATTTCCTCCGGCAGACCAAGTTCGCGGCCCACAGCACGGACCTCATCTTTGAAAAGCAGGCGCAGCGGCTCGACGAGGGAGAACTCGACATCATCGGGCAAACCGCCGACATTGTGGTGGCTCTTAATGTTGGCAGTGCCAGAACCACCGCCAGACTCGACCACGTCCGGATATAAGGTGCCCTGCACCAGGAAATCCACAGTGGAATCCGCAGGAGCACTTTCCAGCACATCGGTAACGGCACGTTCAAAGGAGCGGATAAACTCCGCACCAATTGCCTTGCGCTTCGCCTCCGGGTCAGTTAACCCGGCAAGCTTGTCGAGGAAGGCTGCGCGCTCATCCACAGTCACCAACTTCGCACCAGTCGAGGCCACGAAGTCCTGCTCCACTTGCTCACGCTCGCCAGCACGCAGCAGACCATGATCAACGAATACACAAGTAAGGCGATCGCCTATGGCGCGCTGCACCAATGCACCGGCAACGGCAGAGTCAACACCACCGGAAAGACCACAAATAGCGCGCCCCTCTGGGCCAACCTGCTCGCGTACGGCAGCAATGAGTTCCTCGGCAATATTCGCTGGAGTCCAGTTCTGCTCCAGGCCAGCGATCTCGGTCAAGAAGCGCACCAACACCTCTTGGCCGTGTGGCGAGTGCATCACCTCTGGGTGATACTGCACACCAGCCATGCGCTTCTCTACATTCTCGAAGGCAGCCACCAAAGCGCCGTCGGAGTGAGCCGTCACAACGAAACCTTCAGGCGCGGCGGTCACGGCATCGCCATGGCTCATCCATACCTGATGGGGACTTTCGAAACCATCGTGTAGCACTCCGCCATCCACAACCATGTCGGTGCGGCCGTACTCCCGGGTACCGGTCTGCGCGACCGTACCACCGAGAGCATGCGTCATGCTCTGGAAGCCATAGCAAATACCGAATACCGGGATGCCCAGCGAGAAGATTGCCGGATCCAGTGCCGGAGTGCCCTCCTCATAAACAGAAGAAGGTCCGCCCGACAAGATCAGAGCAGCGGGCTGCTTTGCCTGCAGCTCCTCTACCGAAATGTTATAAGGCACGACCTCAGAATAAATTTTTGCTTCGCGCACCCGTCGCGCAATGAGCTGCGCATACTGGGCGCCGAAATCAATAACGAGTACCGGATTATGTTTCGCTTGTGTCACAATTCCACAGCCTACCGCAGGATGGCCCCGGCCAAAACTTCACCCCTGTTTTTTTGTAATTGATGTCTGTACCCCGATACCCCGCACGAACCCGCTGTATCACCGACAGCCCCAGATACTCACGCCATACTGAGATGCTACCTCATGCCCCAGGTAGCTAAACCGAACAATCCCAGGCATACTACAAACCATGCTGAACTCCAAGCGCACCGGAGTCCTCCTCATTATTGGCTCCTGCACCTCCCTGCAATTCGGTGCGGCCTTCGCTGTCCAACTTTTCCCCCTCATCGGTTCGGGCACCACAAGTATGTTGCGCTTGCTATTAGCCGGACTCCTTATTATGGCGGCATCCCGCCCCACCTTCCGCTATAACGCTGAGCAATGGCGGGCCCTCGTACTCTTCGGTACCACTTTTGCTGGCATGAATGGCTTCTTTTACCTCGCACTTGCACATATACCCCTAGGCATTGCTGTGACTATCGAGTTCACTGGACCACTACTCCTAGCTGCGATCCTGTCACGTTCTAGGCGTGACCTCATTTGGGTGTTACTCGCTGCAATTGGTTTAGTTATACTGGCATGGGAAGCCAGCGGCGACAAGCTTGATCTCAATGCCACCGGCGTGCTCTGTGCACTGACTGCCGGGTTCTTCTGGGCCTGCTACATCCTGTGCAGTCGCAAAGTAGGTCAACTCGTACCTGGACAAAGTGGACTAGGAATTTCCGTACTCATCGGCGGCATTATCCTCATCCCATTCGGCATCAACAATGTTAGCGACATTTGGGATCCAAAAATCTTGTTATTTGCCACCGCGGTCGCACTACTTTCTTCGGTAATACCTTATTCCCTGGAGCTGGCCGCCTTGCGCACCCTAAACCCTGGCATGGTAGGCGTACTGCTCTCCCTGGAGCCAGTGATTGCTGCTATTGCAGGTCTAATGCTGCTAAGACAACCTCTTACCGTTGGTTCTATCATCGCCATCCTCTTCATCATGATTGCAAGTATCGGAACCACAAGAACGACCGCCTAACAATCAGTGTGTAGGAGCAATCAAAACCAAGACCTGAAACAAGGTCCGCTCCGCTTCGTAGGCGTCCCCGCACGTTAGTTGTGTGCGTACCACCGATGCCAACGCGGTTTGCCTTAGGCACTATTGAGTTCGAATCCCCGGCTTGCACGTGCAATGTACAAACAGCACTGCCGGAAGAACGGCACACGATCATGGCACTATTCCTGCGCTCTACCCTCTTGAAAAGTGCATCTATTCCGGAAAGGGCTAGAGCCATTGAAACAGGAAAAAATGAAGACTATTAGCCAAACATTCTTCGAAGAAGGGAGCTTATAAAGCAGGTGATCCCCTCTACCCGGCAGGCTGAGAAAACGCGATGCGTTGGGAAACCATCTCCCCCAGCTTGGCGGCGAGTTTTGGCGTGTCTACAACCTAATTTCCGCTATGCCCTTGTACCTGTGCCCAAGGGGTTACGACCTTGCAAAAGCCAATACTGCAGAAATGAGCGATACTAAGGTGACACCCCATAAAATGATAGGTATGGGGTATGTGTCTATCTGGGTAGAGAGCAGTGCGGCGACTACTGCTAGTAAGACAAGTACCAATCCGAGGTTTTTCATTTTCGACATAGCAAATCACTCCCATGCGTTTCCTACGCAGTAACCAACAGTTCCCCCGGTGGCGCCAGACGCAGCGGTAAGGCACGCGAGGCATGCTGTACCTGCGGTTGCAGCACATGCCACTCCGCAAGCAAGACTTAAGCCGGTAATAGTCCAGGCGGCAATGCCTGCATTACTTAAGCACCGGTTGAGCGCTCCCCAATTCATGCCACGGGGTGCGATAACGTTTGAAGCGTCTACAGCGGGCTCAGCTTCTACGACCTTGCGGGCGATCCCAACTTCCCCGTCGGAGTACGTGGTTAGTGTGCCACTTGTTTCATTAATCTCGTGGAGCGAAATCTGAAATGTAGTAGATTTCCCCTCGGCAGTTTTGGATGCGGAGATAACACTCCCCTTTGCTGCTCCTTCGATCGGAGCCGAAACAAAGAATGAATCATCAGACAACTTCTTGGCTATGTCAATATCCCCTACAGATTCACCATCTTCAAGGACTGCATTCTCAGTGAAAATTTTCTCAGCTTCACTTGCGGCATATTCAAAATCAGAGCCGGATAAATCTGGAAGATCTTCAAGAATGCCATAATCTTCAGCCAAGCTGTCAGAAATGATAGCGGACTGCGCAAACGCTCCCGGAGTCTGCACTGCCAGCAAAGAAGCGGTAGACATACGTATAGCTAAGCAAATGGATAGAATCTTACGAACAAAAGCATTCATAAGAATTCCCCAATCGGACTTAAATCCTACACAAATAGATCGTACCAAAATAACTACTAATCTTCAATATAAACTCGACTCCTTAAGGAAAAATTTACAATACAGCCATGTCAATTATTTCTTGCCTTACTCCACAGAAAACAGAGCTAAAGCCGGAATGCCATCGGCTTGCTTTTCTGAAAATTTGCCTACTAGGGGTGGTCTGATATAAACAGCCCCAAGTGTCTCCCCCCCCCCAAGTCTTTACACATTGGCAACCCCACAGTAACGACGAGAGACAAGCAATAACGATATAAATATCTCACCGGACTATTTATACAGACTCTAGGGGCGCACTCTCGATGTATTCCTTCGGTCCTACACCACACTGTGCAGAAACTCTCGCTGTATACGTTCGTCATCATGGTAAAAGTGCAGCACAATGCAAGCCGTCAGACCGCACGCCTCAACACAGATGGAACCATAAACGCGTCCACGTCGGCACCCAGAGTAAGAGAAAACCACCGCTGGTAACGACAGAACCATCGGTGAAAATCCTGCCTTTACCAGGCAAAAGCGCAGACCGAAGTCTGCGCCTGAAAAGCTCCTACACAAGCAGCCTATTAAAGCACCAACTTGTTCACAGCTCGATCTAGCGAGTCCGCACTGTTAGTCCCACCTTGTGAAAGCTCTTGATATCGGTGTAGCCACACTTGGCCAGACCACGCTTGAGGCCACCGATAATGTTGGTTTCACCATAGGTCTCGGTGGAAGGACCTTGCAGAATGGTTTCCAGCGGCAGCAACTCTTCGGCTAATAGGTGCACCGCACTGCGTGGGAACCGCGGGTGGGCTGCAGTGGACTGCCAGTATAAACCTTGGCCTAGGCTTTCTTGCGCCGGCGCAAGTGGCAGGCCGAGGACGACGGCATCGGCACCGCAGGCCAGAGCTTTGACGACATCACCGGAATTCAGGATGCCTGTATCCGCAATGATGTGTACATAGCGGCCTTCGGTCTCATCTAGATACTCGCGACGCGCAGCAGCGGCATCGGCAATAGCGGTCGCAGCAGGAACACTAATGCCCAGGGCATCGTTGCTCTGGAAGCCAGAGCCCACGATGACGCCGACAGCACCGGCGCGCATGAGGTGCAGTGCGGTGGTGTAGTCGTGAACACCACCAGCGATCACAGGAATATCCACCGAGCCGATAAAGTCCTTAAGGTTTAAAGGCTCACCGGAAGGCTCCACATGCTCTGCGGAGATGATAGTGCCTTGCACCACGAGCAGGTCCGCACCAGCTTTAATAATCAGCGGAGAGAGCTCACGGCAACGCTGTGGAGACACGCGTACTGCCACGGTAGCCCCGGAGTCACGCACCTGGGCGATGCGCTCTGTCAGTAGCTCCTCATTTAACGGTGCAGCGTGCAATTCTTGCAGCTTCTTGATTGCACCATCGGCGGATTCATGCAGTGCCGCGGCGACTTCACTGACGGTACCTTCAAGATCCGTATGTCGCCCAATCAAACCCTCGGCATTGAGCACGGCCAGGCCGCCGAGGCGATCAACCTCAGTGCAGAAGCCCACACCGGCCAAGGCATCAGTGGGGTGAGACATCACGGGGATATCGAAGGTGTAGGCGTCAATGTTCCAGGTGGTGTTGACGTCCTTGGAAGAACGGGTACGACGATTCGGGATCACCGCAATATCTTCAAGCTCATAAGCCCGGCGGGCTTCACGGCCAATACCAATTTCTACATAGTCACGCATTTACTTCTATTCCCTAACGGTAGTTCGGCGCTTCAACAGTCTGCTGAATGTGATGCGGGTGCGACTCGCGCAGCCCAGCAGAGGTGATCTGGACAAAGTGAGCTTTTTGCAGATCCGCAATCGTGGCCGAGCCAGTGTAGCCCATTGCAGCCCGCAAACCACCAGCAATCTGGTGCATGATGGCATCGATTGGGCCACGGAATGGTACCTGACCTTCAATGCCTTCTGGTACCAGCTTATCTTCACTCTTCACATCAGCCTGGAAATAGCGGTCCTTAGAGTAGGAGCGTTTCTCACCCGTAAGACCGCGACCTTGCATAGCACCCATGGAGCCCATACCGCCTTCACGTGCCATACCAATCTGGGCGTCTTGCTGATTATCGGATCTTGCACTTCCCTGCAATTCGGGGCTGCCTTTGCCGTACAACTTTTCCCACTCATTGGTTCTGGCACCACCAGCATGCTTCGATTATTACTGGCAGGCATCATCTTGATTGCGCTGACCCGGACGAATATCTTTCAATATAATCGCTACCAGTGGCAAGCATTGCTGACCTTTGGTCTTGCTTTTGCTGGCATGAATGGCTTTTTCTATCTTGCCATTGCCCATATTCCACTGGGCATTGCGGTAACCATTGAATTCACCGGCCCCTTACTCTTAGCTGCCTTCTTATCACGTTCACGCACGGATTTGCTCTGGGTAGCACTAGCTGCCCTTGGACTCATCATTCTGGCCTTCGATGCCCGCAATGACACCTTGGATCTCAATGCCACTGGCGTGATCTGCGCGTTAGTTGCTGGCGCATTCTAGGCCGCATATATCCTGTGCAGTCGCAAAGTAGGCAGCTTAATACCCGGCCAAAGCGGTTTAGCCAGTGCCGTCACCATTGGGGGCATTGTCCTCATCCCCTTTGGCATTGCCAACATAGATCAAATTTGGAACTACAAAATTTTGGCCTTTGCGCTCTTTACCGCTTTATTATCTTCGGTCATCCCCTACTCCTTAGAGTTAGCTGCCTTACGGCTAATCTCCCCGGGAATGGTGGGAATCCTATTATCCCTAGAACCAGTAATCGCTTCTCTGGCAGGCCTAATCTTACTGGGGCAAGACCTAACAGTTAGTACTGTGGTTGCCATTGTGCTCATTATGATCGCCAGCGTGGGCACCACCCGAAGTAGCACCTAGCCCCCACTAGGTGTCAGCTGCCAACAGCACCAGAAAGTTACCCAACGCCAATAAGCATCAATAAACATCAATCCCTTATATGAAAATGCATTGAAGTTAAACGCAGCTTTCATTTAGTTATTCAAAGCTGCAATTTTCGAAATCTCCCAAAAAAGGGTAGGCTAAGCTCGTATCCAATCTAAGGAAAGGATTAAACAGTGAAAAGTTCATAATTTATTTTATGACCACAATTTTGTCCGCTAGCTTCTTCTCCCCTTTCGAAGCCTATGCCCAAGAAAATACTCAAGTGTCCGCTACTGTCACTGCATTCGATGACGATCCCAACAGTGAAACTGCGATACAACCCCGGAGCGCATCTGGATCCACCTCCGCCCCTGGGCGCATCGGCGCAAAAGTTACCCTCTACGTGGATGGTAACTCAACGTACGTAAAACGGGCATCGATCACCTATACAGCTGGCGCTGTCGTTGATCCATCTTGGCCAACGCTATGTGGCGCACAACATGAAATTGCATATTATACTCCAGACGGTAAACGACGAACCAAGGCCGCCACGGCTGGATGCGGCCAAGTAACCTCCCGCTACCACTGGGATTTAAAACAGCATATGAAGGCAAACAGCCCTTTCTGTGGCCGCGTAAAGGTTGACGGAAAGTGGTCCAACTACGCTTGCATCCAAATCAAAAAATAGGAGGACTCATGGACTATATCTATGCTTTCGGCCCCACAATTTTACTGCTCATCATCATCTTGGGTGCGATTATCTATACAGTTACCAAGGCGACTCGATATTTCCGTGATCTCTCCACGACCTTGCACAGTATCCAAAGTGAACTAGCAGCGTTAAACTCAGCAGGATTATCCGCCAAGCAGTCTCGCACCGCAAACAGCAGCGAAAACTAAGTATCTGCAAAACTAGAGTGCAAGATCCAAGCACTCTGCCAAAAGAGAAGCCGGTAGTCGTTTCTGAATGCCTCCAGAAATGACTACCGGCTTTGTATGTCGATCATAATGCTACCCGCCCTAGGCCCGGCATATCCAGCGTTAATACACTAACAGCACGGCGCAGGCCACCTGGGCCAAGACACGAAGCCTCGTGTCCAGACTTATAGGGTTGGGCGTACTGCTAGCCCTACCTTATGGAAACTCTTAATATCGGTGTAGCCACACTTGGCAAGGGCCCGCTTAATTCCACCAATGAAATTAGTTCTTCCATACACCTCTGTTGAAGGACCATCAAGAATAACCCGCAACGGAACCAAATTTTCTGCTGGCCCATAAACCGTACCCCGTGGAAAACGCGGATGCGCAGCAGTAGATTCCCAATAGAGCCCCTTACCCAAAGCCTCTTCAGCTTGAGACAAAGGTATCCCCAGCACGACTGCATCTGCTCCACAGGCCAAGGCCTTAACCACATCACCAGCATTCACAATATTGGTATCTGCAATGATGTGCACATAGCGACCTTCAGTCTCATCTAAGTAGTCCCTGCGTGCAGCAGCAGCATCAGCAATAGCGGTAGCACCAGGCATATTTATGCCATAGCCACCGTCATCATCTAATTGAGCACTAGAGCCTACGATAACGCCCACTGCCCCAGCACGCATTAGGTGCAGTGCAGTCGTGTAATCATGGACTCCGCCTGCGATGACGGGAATATCAACGGAACCAATAAAATCTTTGAGGTTTAAAGGCTCTCCAGTTTTTTCAACGTGTTCCGCCGAAATAATGGTTCCCTGCACCACTAAAATATCAGCTCCCGCGGCAATGATTACCGGGGCAAGTTCCCGGCAATGTTGGGGAGATACTCGCACCGCAACTGTGGCTCCTGTATCGCGCACCTGTGCAATCCGATCCCGAAGTAAGTCCAAGTTTAACTCTGCTGCATGGAGTTTCTGTAGCGTCTCGATAACATCATTACCACTCGAGTAGGCTTGTTGGATCTCCAAGATTTGGTCTACTGCGGCTTCAGGGTCTTCATGACGCCCCAAAAGACCTTCTGCATTTATTACTGCCAACCCACCTAATTGGTCAACGGCCTGTACGAATTCCACGCCTGCCAGAGCATCCGTGGGATGGGTCATAAAAGGAACCTCAAAGGTGTAGGCATCAATTTGCCAAGTGGTATCCACGTCCTTCGATGACCGGGTACGACGATTCGGGATCACCGCAATATCTTCAAGCTCATAAGCCCGGCGGGCTTCACGGCCAATACCAATTTCTACATAGTCACGCATTTACTTCTATTCCCTAACGGTAGTTCGGCGCTTCAACAGTCTGCTGAATGTGATGCGGGTGCGACTCGCGCAGCCCAGCAGAGGTGATCTGGACAAAGTGAGCTTTTTGCAGATCCGCAATCGTGGCCGAGCCAGTGTAGCCCATTGCAGCCCGCAAACCACCAGCAATCTGGTGCATGATGGCATCGATTGGGCCACGGAATGGTACCTGACCTTCAATGCCTTCTGGTACCAGCTTATCTTCACTCTTCACATCAGCCTGGAAATAGCGGTCCTTAGAGTAGGAGCGTTTCTCACCCGTAAGACCGCGACCTTGCATAGCACCCATGGAGCCCATACCGCGGTAGCGCTTGTACTGCTTGCCATTGACAACAATGATGTCGCCAGGAGCCTCGGCGGTACCTGCAAGCATGGAGCCGAGCATCACTGTAGAGGCACCAGCTGCAATGGCCTTGGCCACATCGCCAGAGAACTGCATACCACCGTCGGCGATAATTGGGATCCCGGCCTCGTGCGCAGGCACGGAAGCCTCCATAATGGCGGTGATCTGCGGGGCGCCGACACCAGCAACCACGCGGGTGGTGCAGATAGAACCAGGGCCGATACCGACCTTGATGCCATCAGCACCAGCCTCGATCATGGCCTTGGCCGCAGCGCGGGTCGCAAGATTACCACCGATGACATCGACGCGCTCACCCCATTCCCGCTTCACCTTACTGATCATCTCGAGCACACCACGAGAGTGCGCATGTGCAGAATCAACCACGAGCACGTCCACGCCGGCATCAACGAGGGAACCAGCGCGCTGCCAGGATTCTTCACCCACGCCGATGCCCGCGCCTACGAGCAGGCGGCCGGATGCATCCTTGGAAGCATTGGGGTACTGCTCGGACTTTACGAAGTCCTTCACGGTGATCAGACCCGTAAGCTTGCCCTGCTTATCAACAATTGGTAGCTTTTCAACCTTGTTAGAAGAAAGCAGTACCAAAGCCTGCTCCTTGGTCACGCCTTCTTCCGCTACGACCAGAGGCATTGGGGTCATGATTTCGGAGACTTTGCGATCGAAGTCTGCCTCAAAGCGCATGTCGCGGTTGGTACAAATACCAAGCAGGGTGCCAGACTCATCGACTACAGGCAGTCCAGAGATGCGGAAGCGCGCACACAAGGCATCGACTTCAGCGATGGTCATCTCAGGGCTACACGTCACTGGGTCCGTAACCATACCGGATTCGGAACGCTTGACAGTTTCCACGTGCTGGGCCTGCTCCTCAATAGAGAGATTGCGGTGCAGCACACCCATCCCGCCTTCACGTGCCATGCCAATTGCCATGCGTGCCTCGGTCACGGTATCCATAGCTGCCGAAACGATCGGCAAATTCAGGCGAATGTTGCGGGTTAGTTGGGTGCTAATAGATACGTCACTTGGGATCACATCGGAAGCATCCGGGATGAGCAAAACATCATCGAAGGTTAGCCCTACGAGCTCCACCTTATTTGGATCGTCACCACCAGTAGTTACGCGCTGCTGCGTCATCAAAACTCCTCAATTAAAAAAGGCCCAGGATGCCGGAAAGTGTTTGCTACACCATACACGGTCATTGCTCTCCAGCCTAGCCTTTGAAGAGGCAAACTAAAATTTGTGTGCCCTGCATCCAGAATTCTGCATGGGCAGGCGAAAATGCTCAGCGACTGTAGCCCCGGTACGGAAAGGCTCGGGTACGGAAAATGCCAGGTGTTTTCGAAGGCCGCGTCACGACCACCGGTTGACCCACGCTAGCCCCACCAATAAGGTAAGGAGCGTGAGTTATGAGAGCCAGATGCCCGCGGACCCCTTCGAGCATGATCCGAACGATCCGGCATCATTCCTGGATGATGATTTCGAGCTGCCTCCGCTTTCCCCCGAGGATCGCATGAACGTGCTCCAAGACCTAGAACTCACTGAAGAGTTCAAGCGTCACCTGAGCCCCCGAGGCATTTTGGGCGTCACTTTCGTCTGCGACGATTGCAGCGAGGAGCACTACTACGACTGGGACATCATGCTCGCCAATATGCGCTCAGTCCTCGATGGCATTGTTACTCCGGTCCACGAGCCCAGCGCGCGCCCCGATCCAAACCGCTATGCTCCATGGGACTACTGCTTGGGGTACCTTGATGGCCTCCGCGCCAGCAATTCCTAAATGCTTTTCATTCGCTGATGCCTACGAGATGCCCTTGATACTCAGCTACCCAGCTGCTAACGCAACGGCTCAAGCGAAACACAAACCTCCTGGTTTGTTCTTGCCACTTTTTGGGCAAGGCACCAGGAGGTTTGTTATTTCTGAGCGCTTGATGATTCGTAGATGAGTTGTGAGCTAGCTATTGCCGCCGAAGAATAGAGCCACACCTTCAACTGGAGCTTCTTCAGTAGTACTGCTCGTCGGCTCGGAGGCTTCCTGCGGCATGGTGGTCGTGACGGTAACCTCAGCAGTTTCGGTCTGGGTGACCGTTACCTCCGAAGTCTGGGTCTCAGTAACTGTGGATGACTTTGACGATGGTGTGTCCACGAACACCGTTGAGGGCACAGTCACAGAAACTTCGGCCTGCTTCTCCCCGAGCTGTGCTGCGAGGTTGCTTGCGACATTAAGCAGGTTTTGGGCTTCTTCTTCATCTCCTCGCTCGCGGGCCGCCTGAGCTTCTTCCAATGCGGAAGCCAGTTCCATGTAGACCTCAGACTTGTCTTCCTCTTCCGATCCAAAGACTGCTTCGCGCAGCCCGTAGAATGGGGAGCCTGGTTCGGCATTTTGGATGGCCATGCCACCACCGGCGATCACTAAGGTGGCCGCGGCAGCACCAATCAGGCCCGAGGTAAGACGGTACCGGCGAATTGGTACTACTGGCGCCAGCTGCTCCTCTTGAGCAATCGGCTCCTCCGACTCCCCGGCGGCTGCAGTTGCTGTCGTAGCATCGTCATAATCTTGCTCGCTAGGTGATGCGGTGAAGTCTGCCTGATCCTCGTAAGTTCCAGCATTGTAGGCTTCCGTCGCATCCGCAGGTTCGGTGACGACCACCGGAAGATCTGCGGTGTCATCAGACTCATGGAAGTAGCCGGCCATACCCAAATCAGCCACAGTTGGCGGTGCAGGCATATCCGTGTTGATCTCTGCGTGTGCTGCGGCCAAAGTTTGCCACAGGATATCGTCGTTGGGAATCTCTCCGCGCCCGATGGTATCTAAGTTGGCATCATCAAGCGCATACTGCTGGAAAAGCAGCTCGACGGATCCCAAAGATCCGGCACGATGACGTCGGTGCGACATTTCTTAGTCTTGCTCCTGCTCTAATGATTTCCGAAGCCGGGCGAGTGCGCGATGCTGCGCCACTCGTACGGCACCTGGAGTGCTGCCAATAATTTCAGCGGTTTCTTCCGCGGTATATCCTGCAAAAACACGCAAGATGATTATCTCACGCGCCTTCTCACTGAGTGAATCGAGCAAAGTTACAACTCTGTTACTACCCTCCCCAATAAGCGCGAAACTTTCTGGGGTATCCAACACAATCTCGGTCTCAGGGACTTCTTCCGTAGGCACGGCGACATCCCGTTGATAGGCGCGGTGGACATCAGCAACCTTGTGCGAGGCGATACCATATACAAAAGCCATAAACGGCATGCCGCGGTCTTCGTACTTCTGCATATTTTTCACCACTGCAAGACAAACCTCTTGGGCCACGTCTTCTGGAGTGGGGTGTTTGTTCCCGCCGATCCGCGCGCGGGCATAGGCGAGCACCGGGGGGTGGATGAGTGCCAGAATCTCATTCATGGCACGCGCATCGCCGCTTTGAGCAGCTGGCACTAATGCCGCAATGCGCTGATTATTCGCACTCACCCGCACCCTCCTTTTCACACGCAACGATTTACCTGATACGCACCAAAATCACCTTGCAACAGTACAGCAACGCAACAGTGCAAGCACTTCACAGCAATACGGCCATCCTATGACGCCGTACTACCACCCTACTGCCGCGCCACACTTTTCGGACGTCTTCCACTGTTCAAACGCGAACAGTACGAGGCCGCCCTTGCCGCCTCATGCTAGCTGTGCTCAGTGCATGAAAACTCGCAAATGGCGCACTGCAAAATTCTAGTGCAGCCACACAGTGCATGGCTAATGAACTGGCTGACAGTTCGAATGGTACGAGCGAGCACAGAACCATAAATCAATTATTAGTGTGAGGCTAGATACTACTTATGATTGTGGTAGATGGAAAGGTGGAGCAATACCACCGATGGTCGTGACGTTAGCTTCGGTGTAGAGTGCTGACGCTCAGTGATCCTGCACACCTCACCAACGCAAAAAAGGCCCCCGAAGGGGCCTTCATACAGACTCTGACAAACGCTGAATCACTCCCCGGAGAGGAAGCCTCAACGCTTATGTCAGCGCAGCCATCCTAAACTCGCAGCTTAGTCTTCTGGCTTATCTACAACCGATGCCTCGGTGGTCAGTACCATGCGAGCAACGGAGGTTGCGTTCACCACTGCAGAGTGGGTGACCTTCACAGGATCGATAATGCCCTGCTCGATAAGGTTGCCATACTCTAAAGTAGCAGCGTTGAAACCTTCCCCGTTTGGCAGCCCGGTGATGCGAGAGACAACTACGGAACCATCCAAGCCAGCATTATCGGCGATCCAATATGCGGGCTTGCGCAGTGCGCGCGCAAGTGCCTGCACGCCAATCTTCTCATCACCCTCATACTCGCCAGCGTGTGTCTCCAGCTCACTGGCCAGCTGTGCCAGTACAGCACCGCCACCGGCAATAACGCCTTCTTGGGCAGCTGCCCGGGCAGCATTGATAGCATCTTCCACACGCAGCTTACGCTCGGAAGCCTCGGTCTCGGTAGCAGCACCAACCTTGATAACTGCCACACCACCAGAGAGTTTCGCAAGCCGTTCTTCGGCCTTCTCACGATCCCAGGAGGAATCAGTGTTGGCGATCTCACGGCGAATCTGCTCGCGACGAACCTCCACCTCTTCGGCAGTGCCGGCGCCATCGACGATGACAGTCTCATCCTTGGTTACATTCACACGGCGGGCAGTACCAAAGACCTCTGGACCTGCTTCTGCCAGAATTACGCCAACCTCCGGATCGATCACGGTTGCCTGGGTTACGACAGCCAGGTCATCCATGAATGCCTTGCGACGCTCACCAAAGTACGGCGCCTTTACAGCAACCGCACGTAAGGTCTTGCGCAGGGAGTTCACGACCAACGCCTGGAGCGCTTCGCCCTCGACATCCTCAGCAATAATCACCAGTGGCTTATTAGCCTCCGCAACTTTCTCCAGCAGCGGCAACAGATCGGGCAGGGAGGAAACCTTATTGCGTACTAACAGTACATAGGGGTTCTCCAGCTCTGCGCGCTGGGTGTCATTGTCGGTGATGAAATAAGGGGACAAGAATCCCTTGTCGAAGGAGACACCTTCGGTGACGTCCAAGTAAGACTCGATGGACTGGGATTCTTCCACAGTCACCACGCCATCCTTACCGACCCTCTCCATCGCACCGGCAACCATTTCGCCAACGACTTCATCACGTGAGGACACGGTGGCCACATTCGCGATGTCAGAGGCAGAGGCCACTGGGGTAGCGCGGTCAAGTAGCTTTTCAACAACAAATTCCGCACCTTGCGCAATGCCGCGATTCACCGCGATTGGGTTCGCGCCTGCTGCTACGTTGCGTAGGCCTTCGGTGATGATGGCCTGGGCAAGCAAAGTTGCGGTGGTCGTGCCATCACCGGCAATGTCGTTGGTCTTTACAGCCACCGACTTCACCAACTGTGCACCGAGGTTTTCGAAGGGGTCCTCTAAATCAATTTCGCGCGCGATAGTAACGCCATCATTGGTGACCGTTGGACTTCCGAAAGCCTTATCCAGCACCACATTGCGACCACGTGGGCCGAGGGTTACCTTCACGGCATCAGCAAGGGCGTCCACGCCGGCGAGGATGCCAGCGCGGGCTTCTTGCTCAAATGCGATCAGCTTAGCCATAAAAGTTTGGCCCCTTACTTCTCAATAACAGCGAGGATATCGCGGGCATTCAGCAGCAGGTACTCTTCGCCGTTGTACTTCAGCTCGGTGCCACCGTACTTGGAGAATACGACAGTGTCGCCTTCCTTAACATCCATAGGCACACGCTCACCCTCGGAGAAACGGCCAGGGCCGGCAGCTACTACAACGCCCTCTTGTGGCTTTTCCTTAGCGGAATCAGGGATAACCAGACCAGAAGCAGTGGTCGTCTCTGCTTCTGAGATCTGTACCAGTACGCGGTCTTCCAAAGGCTTAATATTTACATTTGCCATAATCGTTGTTCCTTCCGATCAATATTTCGTTTATGCCTGCCAAATGATGCCAGCATCCCGTCCACACACGATTCATGGCGCAGTTATTCGGTGATGCCAAAATCTTTTGCAGCCTGATTGCACTCTACTCGTGTTCGCGGCCACCTATCAACAGCAAAGCGGTGGTATTCACTCTAAGCGAACACCACCGGCAACACCTCAGGAAAACATCAATTCTACCCGCAAAATCCACCTAACGCTGCGGGATACTCACATCTAAATTGGGCTTGGTTCCAACAGCCAAATCCGATGGTTGTGCCCCCGCCTTCAAGCGCTCGGCAGTCAGCGTCGCAATCATCACCCCGTTATCGGTGCATAGCTGCAGCGGTGGGACACGCAGCTCGATACCAGCGCTAGCACAGCGGGCTGCGGTGAGCTCTCGGAGGCGCGAATTCGCAGCCACGCCACCACCTAATAACAACACTTTCGCCCCGGTGTCTTTACACGCCATTACCGCTTTCTTGGACAACACATCGCACACTGCTTCTTGAAAAGAAGCACACACATCAGCCATATCGATCGCGCGCTGCTCAGCTTCGGCATGCTCCACATAACGAGCCACGGCAGTCTTTAAGCCGGAAAAAGAAAAATCATAGCGACGATCCGCGCGCAGGTCCTGCGGGCGTGAGATGCCACGCGGGAAGGCGATCGCACGTGGATTACCACCTTGGGCAGCGGCATCGATGGCAGGACCACCGGGATAGCCCAGCCCAAGGAGCCGTGCAACCTTGTCGTACGCCTCACCGGCGGCATCATCCAAGGTCGCACCGAGCTCCCGCATTGGTTCGCCCACACTTTTCACCTCAAGTAACTGAGTATGCCCACCTGAAACGAGCAACGCTACACAGTGAGGGAGCTCCTCATCCAAGGTCGCAACCGCCACATGCCCACCTAAGTGGTTGACCGCATAGAAAGGTACCTCCCAAGCCGCAGCATATGCCTTCGCCGCTGATGCACCTACCAGTAGGGCGCCAGCTAAGCCCGGACCGATGGTCGCGGCCACAACATCGGGCTTAGCGATCCCTGCGGTGTCCAAAGCCTCTTGCACCACCGGGACCAAGGCCTCTAAGTGCGCGCGCGAAGCGATCTCAGGCACCACACCACCGAAACGAGCGTGTTCTTGCATAGAACTTGCCACTACATTGGCTAACACTTCGACCTTGCCAGACTCGTCCAAGCGAACAATACCTGCCGCAGTCTCATCGCAGGAGGATTCAATACCTAAAATAATCATGCTTCATTCTTTCCTCGGCGCATTACGAACGCATCGGCACCCGAAGGCTGATAATAATTTTTGCGGGTTGAAATCACCGCAAATCCAAAGGACTCATACAAGGCGATAGCGGGCACGTTGTCGGTACGCACCTCCAAAAAGATCTGCCCACCGATGGTCGTGTCACAACCATCGACAACGTCAATGCAATGCGCCAGCAGTGCCCGACCTAACCCGCGGCGTTGATACGCCGGATCCACACCGATGGTGTGTACCTCAAAATCTGGGTCTTCCATCCCCAACTGTCCGATGCCACAGTAAGCAACCAGCTGCTCGCCATCTCGAATGCCCACATAGTAGGTGGAAGGATTGGCGAACTCCGCCGCAAAGTCTTGAGCAGACCAAGGATTGTCCCCAACGAACAATTCTACTTCTAACGCAGCACAGCGCGCGGCATCAAAGCCTTGTAGTGGGCTGATCTGCATTAGGGCTGCTCCCCTAACGCGTATTCAAAGTGCACGGGCGCAGGCTCTTTGGCATCCGGGCGGCGTAAATACAGCGGAACTAGAGGCGCAGGGTCTTTCGCGAAATCCACGAGGTGCACCCAGTCGCTGGCGCGAAAATCCACGGGTACACGGGGAATCTCTGCAAGTTGCGGTAGCTCGAATTGCTCGGGAGCGGTATAAGCAGCAACCCCGCTGGGCACGGGAAGATCTGCGGGGGCGATGACGTCTGCACCGGTGGTCGTGACATCACCAGTGACTGTGTAGTAAATTTCGCGGCGACGCGCATCGGTAATCACCAGTGCCGGCTGCGGTAGTTGCAGGCCCATCGCCTCATGTGTGGGCACCCCGTAGACTGGAAGCCCCAGGGCATGACCTAAGGCCGCGGCTGTTGCCATACCCACACGCAAACCCGTAAATGGGCCAGGCCCAGTTCCGACGATGATTGCGCCGATCTCAGACATGGTTACCCCTGCTTCGCGCAGTAGCGCTTGCACGGTGGGGATGAGCGTCTCGTTGTGGTGCTTACATTGCACTAAAATTTCTTGAGCAATAGTGCTGGCAGTATCGGGTGCAAGCACGCCAGAAGTAACTTCACGAATACGCACCAAGCCCACGCACAGATCCGGGGTAGCGGTGTCGATAACAAGGATTAACACGGGCTTTAGGGTAGCGCTTCAGTGCAGCGAATGCGAACCTTTCCCATTTTCCGCCACTTCGCCCCTGATGCCAGGTGCGCGCGAACACGTACATGAGCAGATCAATGAAGAATAATGCTGAACAATTAATTTTCAGAACCACCGGCTCACGGTAACCGACTCCTTTCAATCCTTCTTTCAATCGCCCCGGCTCTGTTCAATTCCTACGCCGAACCGCGCACACCCAGCTGCGTAATATCTCCGAGCAAGAAGAAAACCCGCGGGGACTATACTCCCGCGGGTTGTGTCACGACCACCGTCGTTAATAGGTAGTTGCTGATTCAGCTTTATTTAGGATACCAAGTAGCTCATTCCATTTTCGTGCACAAAATTTAAGATGCGAGACTGAATTGGAACCACATTACCAGCGCCACTGACCATGCCTTGTTGCAAAGGAAAGCTACACAGGTCAATGTCTGCTACTTCCATTTGATCGACATCGAAGATCATATCCGAGCCATCCGCGGCTGCCAGAATTAGGTAGTTTGAATCCGCATCAATAGCACCACCTTGGAGGTTGAAGCGCTCGACGATCTCCTCATCCAGACCAACGCTGAGTAGTTCATCTTCAGTTGCTCCCGGGCAAGCCGCACCAATTGCGAGCCAGCCCGCACCGTAGTAATCCTCCGGGACGATACCCGAGGCGGTCAGGCCAAGGTGACGGTCATCATGCAAGCGCTTCTCTAAAGCGCTTGTCTTATTCTCAGTACCGGTATAGCTGCTTGCATTAGCGATCATTGCACCTACAACGGCCAGGAAGCACAGCGCGATGACAACGATAATACTGCGGGCGGTTTTCCCCAAAGACATAAAGGCTTCTCCTTAAATGGGTGTGCCGGGGCTCTATCGCTCTTAACCGTACTAGGTTGTCGCTTCACGCGCATCATAGCCTCACCTGCTTCCCCCAGAAGATCACCCCTCAACGCGGACGCAAGCGCCCGTAGCCAATGATGCCAGTCCCCGAGAGTTCCGCGGTGCACCCCGAGGAGCATGCCTGAACAACTCGCACGCGCAGAATTTGATATGGGAAAATGACATAGAAAAATGGGCCGGGGATACTCACCGACCCAATCATTGCGGTGCATACCGCGCACCCATTGCCAATAGCGCTTTGAGAACCACCGTTAGACAAAAAGCAACAGCAGAAGCTGCGCTGCGATAATCTTCATAATCATCGCTGTTGGATACGCGGTAGCATAACCACGGTTTGGGAGCTCGGTACGAGTCTGCCCATTAATAAAGGAAATAACTGCTGGGTTCGTAGTAACACCGGCTGCCACTCCCATGGCCTCATCCCACTTCAAACGCAGTACTTTCATACCGACAATGGCGGTGATCACTGCAGAGGAAACGGTGATAATTAAACCACCAGCAACCACGGACAGCGAAGCTGGGTCTGTCAGCGCACTGCGGAAGCTTGCACCAGCAGAGGTACCCACACCTGCTAAGAACAGCGAGAGCCCCAAGGTATTAATGGTGCGGTTGGCATGATATGGCAGCTGCCATTGAATAGGACCAGTACGATTAACCGCACCTAAGATCAAGCCAGCGATAATTGGGCCGCCACCGAACCCGAGGGTCAAGATACTACCACCGGGTAGTGGGATTGGGATCGCACCGATCAACAGACCCATCAGCAATCCCAAGGAGAATGGCAACAGATCGGCATCAGCCAATGCACGCTCGGAGTCACCCAGATAGCGCTTGATACTTTCCATCTCCTCGGCCGGAGCAACCACGCGCACGCGGTCTGAGTACTGCAGTACCTCATCAGGCCGGGGCACGAATTCACTATCACCGCGGCGCACACGGGCGACCACGAAACCATTTTCAGCAGAGTTCAGCTCCGCAATAGTGCGACCTGCGACCTGCTTGCTCGAAACAATGAAGCGGCGGTATGCCAAATCGGAATGCTTGATATCGGCGTAAACTTCCTCGCCGAGTGCTGCAACAGCTTCGTCGATGGCACTGGCCGTACCATTGACCAAGATGATCATGCCACGATTCAAGGGCATATCTCGCTGAGCGATCTCGTGGTGCGCCTCATCAAAGATCAAACGCGTTGCCACCAATTGGCGACCAACGATTGTCGAGAGCTCCCCTAAGGTCCCCTCGATATCCTTGGTAATACGAATGGAACGATACTGCAATGGCTCGGTGATCAAACCTTCATCCATGGCATCTTCGACGTGCTTGACCTTGAGCAACTTGGCACCCACCGATGCCACCAGGAAGGAGCCGAGCACCGCTCCAGGGTATGCCAGGGAATAGCCGACCACGGGGTTTTGAACTTGTTCAGGCAACAGATTTTCAAGCAGTTCCACCTGCGATGCCATACCGGGAGTCGAGGACACAGCACCGGCGAACATACCGGAACCAACGGTTTCAACCAAGCCAAAAGCATTGATCAGCAGGTATGCCAGACCTACCAATAGGAACAGTAGGAGTAGAACGTAGAGGGAGATCTTCCAACCGCGGGTCTTAAAATTCGCGAAGTATTCGGCGCCCGCACTCAAACCAATAACGTACACGAACATCGCTAGCCCCAGCTGATATAGCAGCGGCGGAATAGTGATGTCGGCGTGCAGGGTGGATAGACCTAAGGCTACGAACAGCACCATTGCAGCGCCAAAGGAAATGCCAGCGATCTTCACCTTTCCCAAGGCAAGACCAACGGCGAGAATAAAGACCAGCGCAATCAGCGGTTGCTGCGCTAGAAAGTCAAGGAATGCCATCTACTGCTCCATAGTTTTCGATATTGCTGGCAAGAAGCTGCCAGTAGGCAACTCTAGTGCAAAAAACCAAAAACCCAAAGAGAAAAACATATAAATAGGCAGCTAGTCCAGGGGTTTCACGGCACCCATGCCCGAAAAAGCCAGGCAAAACCACACAAAGTCCACATAATCACAGATTTAGTGATATGCGTTAAATTTCTACGCCTACGGTATGCCACCGCAAGCGCCGGATACCGTCAGCATCGGTGCCACCAGTGCTATTTGTGAACGAAGAACGATCGATATCAATCACGCAATACGTGGCACTCAATCGAGTAAATGCCTCCCCACCCCATTCGGCCACAACCACTGCCTCATCTAATTCCGCATCTAGATCCAGCGATTCTAAGGCATCGAGGGGATCTTCTTCCCCGCTTTCCAACAACCGGTAAGCATCTACGTGTACGAGCGCAGGCCCGCTATCGGCCTCATGCACTCGTGCAATGACGAAAGTCGGCGATGTCACCCTGCCTTCCACATCCAACCCACGGGCTAGGCCTTGAGTAAACGTGGTCTTGCCTGCCCCTAGTGGACCGTTAAGCACCACCACATCGCCAGCTTTGAGGCCGCCGGCGAACTCCTCAGCCCAGGCTTGGAGTTCTTCTGGGGTGTCAAATTCGATGCTGCCCGATATAGGCAAATTGCGCATGGGGGATTCCTTTCCACCGATGGTCGTAACGCGACCGACGCGACCGTTGAATAAAAACGCAAAAATGGACTTTGAAGACTTTGAATGTGTACAGCTTTACCACAAAATTTTCAGCACTAGACCACGCAGGCTCCGCATTCGATGATGCTGTACGACACGTCTCAAGCTATCAAGACTCAGTCGAGCTAGACATACACCCGTTGGGTGCGCCCTCGCGGCGTGCACAAAACCTCATAGTGAATGGTGTTCGTATTCGCAGCTATCTCTGTAGCACTAGCTGCAGCACCACCGAAAATGAAGGCTTCGTCTTCCGCACGAACCTGGTCGGGATTATCGCCAAGATCAATGACAATCTGATCCATACATACTCGCCCAATCTGCGGGTAGCGCCGGCCCCGAATCCCGACATGCAGAATGCCTTGCACACTACGCCACAAACCATCGGCATAGCCGACGCCAACCACAGCAACCCGTCCAGGCTTATCAGCTCGCCAGGTAAGCCCATAGCTCACTCCATCACCAGGTTCAATGTCTTTGACAACCACCACGCGCGACACCCATTCCATGACCGGGCGCACACCCAAGCGAAATTCTGGAACCGGTTCCATGCCATACATGGCTACCCCGGCGCGCACCATCTCATAGTGGGCCTGAGGATACCGAGCGATGCCCGCGGAGTTTGCAATGTGGTTTCGAGCTAACTCGAAACCTGCACGGCGCCCTTCAATAAGAGCAGCATCAAAGGCCGCAAGCTGGGCCATGTTAGCTGCATCACCGGCTGCATCGACAACATCCGCACACGCGAAGTGGCTCATCAAACCGGTGACCTCAATATAAGGACTAGCGAGTACCTCAAACACCTGCGCTAGGTCGGTCAATGGCACCCCGGAGCGATGCATGCCAGTATCAATCTTGATGCACACCTGCACCGGTTGCTGTGGCCTAACCTGATCGGCATGCGCGCGCAGCACTTTGGCATGATGCAGTGCAGGGACTGCCAACTCGATGCCGGCACCTATTGCAGCAGCGAAATCTTGTGATGGTGTCCACATCCAGCACAAAATCGGAGCATCCACCACCTTGCGCAACGCAAATGCTTCTCCCAAGGTCGCTACCCCAAAGCACTTGGCACCAGCACGCACCAAGGTTTGGGCGACTTCGGCGTACCCATGATTGTAGGCATCAGCTTTGACCACCGCCATGCATTCAGCTGATGCAGCGCGTTCCTGGACCACTTGGAAATTATGGGCCAAGGTGTCCAGGTGGATGCGAGTTTCCAACAAATTCATATCATCCATTGTTTCACTATCACCGAGAGCATGACAACGGGCCGGATACAGCCACCGCGTTCAAAGGATTCAGCCCAGCCAAAGGTGCCCTGATCGACGGTAACGTCACGACCACCGGTGAGCAGGCGACTGCCCTACTCCTCACTCGCGCTACTTTCGCACCACAATTTCGCACGTCTTAGGCAAGAAATCCCCCTCCCACCTCATTTTTCCACTATCCTTTGAGATTGTGGGTAATGATTTAAAGAAGCACTTAGCCAAGCTGTCACGTCGCGGACCAGAAGACGTTCTCGTCGGCGACCTCGATTATGTGGGTATTCCCGGCAAGGTTTATACCCCTGCCAATGTCAAAGCCGGTCCTGGTCTCGTATTCGTTCACGATTGGATGAAGAACATCAGCGCCTACCACCGCACCTTACGCCACCTGGCCAGCTGGGGTTTTGTGGTCATCGCCCCAGACACCGAAACTTCGGCATTCCCGAACCACCGCAACTTAGCCTCTGATGTGGAGTCATGTCTGCAGATCCTCACCGGAGTGCGCTTAGGCGAAGGCAATATCACCGTTGCTCCAGGCAAACTGGGCATTGTGGGCCACGGCATGGGTGCAGGTGCCGGCGTATTAGCCGCCGCCCAGCGCGATAATGTTGCCGCGGTTGCAGCACTCTACCCAAGTGACACCAATCCTTCTTCCATCCTGGCTGCCGAAAGCGTTGATTGCCCCGGCATGATTGTAGGCACCGGAGATATCCCATTGTTCAGTTATGGTAATGCTCCGGCGATGGCCACCCACTGGGCTGGTGACTGCGTCTACCGTGAGGTCGCTAAAGCCGGCCACCACACTTTGAGCGAAGATCTATTCGTCAAGGTGGCGACCGGCTTGGGAAGCTGGCGTTTCAGTGTGCGTGAACGCTTACGCGGTCTGGTAACTGGCTATATGCTCTACCAACTCACCGGCGACAAGGATTACGCGGACTTTGCGGATCCTGAAGCAGAAACCAAAAACATTACTTCCTACTGGGGTGAGAAGTTAGAGCAGCGCGGGGATTCTTCCGATCGCAGTCGTTTGAGTTTGGACTTCTTTAAATAAATCCCCTCCCCGTACTACATTCCATGCTAGCGGCAAGACACATTTGTGCGTCACTGCCGAAAGTGATGTCAACGTTGATGTCACGTTCATGCTGACTTGCTGCCGACCGCCGGATGCGGCACGCACGTCAGCTACGCAGTACGGAGCGTATCGGCCCCTGCGGAGGTTTCTGCGGGGGACGTTGTTCCCCTGGCGAATCACACACAGGCTCTGCACTAAAATTCGCTGGGTCTAAAATCTCCTTATCCATTTTTTCTGGGTCGAACTTTTCTGGGTCGAACTTCTTCGCATCGAAGTTGCCTACACCATCCGGCAGCTTCTTCTCTACCTCTTTAAGCACGGCTTCGAAGGTAGCCACGCGTTCGGCGACTTTCTTCTCAAACTCTTTCACGAAGCCTTCATAAGCATCCATGGTCTCCCCCGTGTATTCAGTAAATGGAGTCCACTGCTCGCGATCTTCCCACGCAGTACTCTTGTTTTGGTTGGGCTGTGGTTGACTCATGTCCAGCTCCCTGCCTTTCGCACCCCAAATTCTGCTGCCGCATCCATACCGACTTCAACAGATACTTCCCCCTGAACACCAGCAGTGCCAGTTGCCGGGGCTGGAGATTCAGTTACAGGGCTTGGGGGCGGCGTAGGATTCGGTATAGCATCACCTGCCGCTGTTCCTCCACTGCTTGTAGACACTTGGGCTCCTGGACCCTTAATCTTTTCCGGTGGTGGTTCATGCCCATCCGGTGGTTGTGACGATACCGACGGATGGTTTGGTTTAATCTGCTCCGGTGACGGCTCCACTGCCTCTTCCGATACTGGTTCTGCTGGCTCACATGGCTCTTCCGATTCAGCTACCGGCTCTGGATCATGCGCAGATTCTTCTCCACAAGTACAGTCACAGTCCTCTGCGGGTGGTTCACATTCTATGGCTTGCTCGAATTGACCAACCCACTGGGAGGCTTCTTGCACACCCGCACTCACCTGAGCACGCAATTCTGCTTCGAGTCCGGCTATTACACTACGCCCAAATTCCACCGCCCCTGGTGCCATAGCTGGAGCGACGGGTACACAGTCCATAACTGATGATGCCAGGAAGGATGTCAGACTGCCAGTAAATTGCGGATGGCTCACACACTGCCGTTGCATATCAGTTAATCCATTGCCCGCATGGTGTCCCACACCACTCAAACTACTACCGTTAAAACTGCTACCACTACTGCCAGCAAACCCCGCATCCACCAGGCTTCGAGTAACGCCGTCTACTGTGGCTTGCATGGAGGATTGTAATGAAGATTGCACTGAAGCCTGCCCGGTCCACTGCATGGCTCCTTGCACAGAGCCGTGCAAATTACCTTGGAGGCCAACTTGTCTTGACATTTCGAAATCACCACCAGCGTCCTGGCTACTTACCACAGCGCCAGAACCGGCTCCAGCACTAGCAGTGTGCGTGCCAACCTGCATGGGTTTGACTGGGCCTTGCTGCATCCCTACCGCTTGCTCGGGTGCAGCAACCCCTGCACCTGCAGCAGCACTTTGGGCTACCTGTGGGTCATAACTCGGCGCAGTTCGTGCCACATTGTTTTGCCCACTGCAGATGCATTCCTCGAGACAGTTACGAATGGCGGTGTCGCGTTCATCGATGATCCCGCAAATCTGCTCCCCAGCCATATCGAGCAAACGCGCTAGTTCCGAGACAATCGCACAGCGCTCTGTCTCATCCTCGGCGCATTCAGCTGCTGCCGAACCTTTAGCGATCATCGGCGCCATGCCTTCTAAGATGCGCAGGATATTCTCCGCGGCTTTTTCATCCAATTCATACACTTTGATGGTCATGCCTTCAAGCTCTATGGCCATGGCCACCGCGGTGTCTTCCTTAAAAAGAAAATGATCTAGACCTTTGCTGATGCCATATCCGACAAGTCCGGTGCCGATGGCTTTGAGCGCCGCCCAAATAATCGGCCAAAAGCCAGTGACCATCTGAGGATTAAAATTTCCGGTTACCCCACGCGCCCGATCAATAAAGCTCGAGGGATTCAGACCTAGAGTATTATCCAGCAGCTGTTGTAACGACTGCTGGCTATAGCGCGGACCAGCATAACCACCCCTGCTAGCGACCTGTACGCGCGCTATGGCCTGACCATATACCTCCAACATCAGTGACCACCTCGCAACTGTGCAGCATTCTCCCGATCAGCTTCTTCAACTGCCTCCACCTGCTTCAGCGCCTGAGTGCCGATATAGGCAACGTTTTCTAAACTAGCGCAGGTCTGACTATGTAGATCGGACAGTATCTCGAGGAGTTGTTGTTCTTCACGTACAAAGGCTTGTCCTAATGCCCCGGTTGCATGGGTAGTAAATTCAACTTCTTTCGCTAACTGGGATTCGGATTCTCCAATGAGTGCCCTAAGGTGGTGCTTAGCTACTGAGGTATCTATTTCCAGGCGGTCCATGTCTCCCTCTATCTCTTCACGTGGCCAGTGGTTATGTCTTTACCACCGTTGACATGAAGTTAGACCCGCCCAACTCGCTCATTGGTTCCAATAATTAGCATCTATGCACAACAAAAAGAGGCCCCCGATAATCAGGGAGCCTCGTATAAAAGTCAGCATTGTACTGCTGATCCTGACGCGAGCTGCGACGCGAAACCTTAAACGCTAGAAACAATCGCAGCTAAGGTACCCGCAATGCGGTGGGCAACTTCTTCGACTGGAGCCTCAACCATCACGCGGTATAGTTCTTCGGTTCCAGAAGGACGCAGCAACACGCGGCCTTGATCGCCCAACTCATCATGGGCGCGCTCAATGCCGGCGAGTACCTCTGGGTGATCTGTGATGATGCTCTTGTCTTGGACTGGCACGTTGATTAAGACCTGTGGCAACACAGTCATCGCATCAGACAACGACTGCAGAGATAGTCCAGTTTGCGCCATACGGCCCATCAAGCAGAGTCCGGTCAAAGTGCCATCACCGGTGGTGGCATAATCCGGCAGCACGATATGGCCAGACTGCTCGCCACCGAGACTATAGCCGCTACGGTTGATCTCTTCAAGCACATAGCGATCGCCCACTGCAGTAGTTACAAGCTCAATACCGGCATCGCGCATGGCAAGGTGCAGACCAAGGTTACTCATCACGGTGGCAACGAGAGTGGACTTTCGCAACTCCCCATTTTCCTTCATCGAGATTGCGAGGATCGCCATAATCTGATCGCCATCAATGATGTTGCCGGCGGCATCCACGGCAAGACAGCGGTCCGCATCGCCATCATGAGCAAGTCCAAGATCCGCATGATGCTCGCGCACTGCAGCTTGGACCTGATCAATGTGCGTAGAGCCGCAATTGTCATTGATGTTGTAGGAGTTCGGGGTGTTGTGGATGGCGATGACTTCAGCGCCTGCAGCAGCATAGGCTTCTGGAGCCACGGCACTCGCTGCACCGTTCGCGCAGTCAACCACGACCTTGATGCCGCTTAAATCACGTGGCATCGCACCGCGCAAATGGCGTAGATAGTTATCCTTAGCATCGTGGGCTTCTTCAATAACGCGGCCGATGCCATGCCCTGTTGGGCCGTCTTCCGGAAGGTTATCCAAGCGACGCTCAATGGCATCTTCGATGTCATCAGGCAGCTTATGCCCGCCCTTGGAGAAGAACTTAATACCGTTATCAGGCATGGGGTTGTGGCTCGCAGAAATGACCACCCCCATATCAGCACCATAAAAGTCGGTGAGGTATGCCACTGCCGGGGTGGGCAGCACACCAACACGCAAGACATCGACACCGCGCGAGGACATACCAGCAGCCAGCGCCGCAGCAAGCATTTCACCAGATACGCGGGGGTCGCGGCCGATGACGGCCACAGGTCGACGTTGGGAGCTGCCATCACGGCTAGTGAGGATGTCAGCGGCTGCTGCGCCTAAGCGCAGTGCCAATGAGGCAGTAAGTTTTTTGTTCGCCAAACCGCGAACACCATCAGTACCGAAAAGACGAGCCATAGTTCTTCTTCTAGCAGGTTGGATCAGGACATATGAAGTTATAAAGCGGCACCCAAGGAATACTACGCACTGTCAAAACGCACCGGGGGAGATTTGCACAGGTAGCTTATGATGCCGAAAGCACAATGATATGTATGCCGGTGGTTCTCACGCGACCGTCGAAGGTAAGACAACGACGAGCGCTCTGAGTAGGCAAAATGCCACCCAACGCAAATGTGTTGAGTGGCATAAAGATATACCCTTGCTTAACGCTTGGAGTACTGCGGGGCACGACGTGCCTTGTGCAGACCTGCCTTCTTACGCTCGACTGCACGAGCGTCACGGGTCAGGAAGCCTGCCTTCTTCAACGCTGCACGATCGGCAGAGTTGTAGATGTTCAGGGCACGGGCGATTGCCAGACGGAAAGCGCCAGCCTGACCGGTGGGGCCGCCACCGTTCAGGTTTGCCTGAATATCAAATTGGCCGTCGCGGTCAACCAAGGCCAGAGGTGCCTTGATCAACTGCTGGTGCAGCTTGTTAGGGAAGTACTCTTCCAAGCTACGGCCGTTGCAGGTGATGTTGCCGGAACCCTCGACCAAGCGTACGCGCACAATAGCACGCTTACGACGACCGACGGTCTGGATTGGGCCCTCGTGAATAGCAGGAGCGGTCTCAACCTCTGCGTCCTGCTCTACGGCTGCGAAGTCACCGATGGTGTTGGTGAACTCTTCGGTAGCTACGGCTGCCTCAACCTCGAAGTTTTCAGTTGCATTCTGATCAGTCACTACTGGCTCACCTTCTTGAACTCGTAGACCTCAGGCTGCTGCCCTGCGTAAGGGTGCTCCTCGCCTGCGAAAACGTGCAGCTTCTTGATGGAAGCGCGGGAAAGACGGTTGTGAGGCATCATGCCGCGAACCGATTCCTCAACTACGCGCTCTGGGTGCAGATCCAGAGAACGACCAAGGGTCATGGACTTCAGGCCACCTGGGTAGCCGGAGTGGCGGTAACGCATTTCGCGCTCGCGCTTGTTGGAAGAAACATGAACCTTATCAGCATTGATCACGATGACGTGATCGCCGCAGTCAACGTTAGGGGCAAATCCTGGCTTGCCCTTACCGCGCAGCAAATCAGCCACGTGGGTTGCCAGCTTGCCGAGCACTACGTCAGTAGCGTCAACGACGTACCACTTGCGGGTAATATCACCGCTCTTTGGGTGGTAAGTAGCCACTATGACTCCTTCAAGTCTTACTAGATAACTGCCAGCCAAGGTGTATCAGAAAGCGACGGTATCGGCGGCCGGTGGAGACCCAACCCGCACTGCTGCCTGCCTATTTCAGCGCAGGCTTCAAACACACAGAGCATCAAGTCTAGGAGATCAATGCGTAAAATGCAATCCATAATCTCCAGGAGCTTCTCTAAACCTGCTGCTAAAAGCCAACAAGTACGCTGAGCTGAGACGACGGGAACACAGCTTACTCAAGCCCAACAGTTAGTCCCGACAGACGAAAGCATGGCAGACGAAAGCATGTAACAGAATATATAAAGAGGACCAGGTGGTTCCCATTCCCCCTGATTACGATGGGAATTGCCACCTGGCCCTCAGTCTTACTGACAGGAGAGCAAAGTAATGGGTGTCGGCTGGGTAGGCCTTCACCAACCACTAGCAGCATTTTTACCGTTAGAGCCGGGGTGAGGTCCGACATTACCACTGCTAGCAGCGGACCTTACCTTGCTCTCCTGCAGGTCTTTCTCTCTGGCTTTCGCCGTACAACTTCGAGTTATCAGCCCCAGGACGCCGCGGCACGCCGATTGATGTCACTCATCCGGTCGTTACCAGCGCGCACCGTTTGCGAGATTGTCAGCAAAATCGCATTCAGTTCTGCAGCTGCTCTATCCCATTGTAACTGGGCTTGCTGGTACGCCGCAGCAGATTCGCCCTCCCAAGTTTGCACCATTGGCTGAATTTGGGCTTTTAATTCCTCCAAGAGGCCTTGGATGCGCCCGTTGGTGGCTTGAATGTCTCCGGCGGCCGCTTCGATCTCGCCGAAACCGTACTTGATCATGTGCTTGTTTTACCTTTCTTTTCTCCGCACACTTCTTGCCTTAGAGGGCAAGCCCGCCGCCAATTTGTTGGAAGGATGCCAGGTTCTCTTCTTCCCCAGCATCGAAAGTGCGGGCATTCGCCCGAATATTTTCAGCAATACTTTGCAGTGCGGTATTCAAATCCACCGCGGCGGTATTCCACCGCTGCATGAGTGCGTCAAAGCTGGCTTGGGCACTGCCTACCCAGCTGGCGCGAGTTCCATCGACGATGCCGCGCAGCCGTACGAGTTCGCCTTGTACTTGGTCATTAGTGCTGTCCACCCGTCCGGCGGTCATCACCATTACATCTGATTCAGTCTGAAAGTGAGACACCTGAGTCTTCTCTCCTTTTTCTTGACGTTATTGTGATTTCTTACTTGCTGACAGCTCTTTCACACATCGTGCTACCAGAATCTGCTTATGGCTGTAACAGTCTGCGAAATTGCTGTTCTGTAGATTTAGACTTTCCTAAGTCCCTGGTGGTTCCGTCGGTACGAAAGAAAAATTTGTGGGGGGCAAAACTTTTCCGGAGCCTTTATTCAAAAATTGCAGAATCCTGCGCCAGCCGGCACGCAGCTTGCTGCGGTAAACTCATCTGCGTTTTCGCCTGGCATCCGATGGAGTAGAGAAACTCCTCATCACTCCATGCCGCCCACACTGTGTGTGAACCATCTGGTGCAACCTCGGTATAAGAAACAATGTCTTTCCGTGAGCTAAATGCCGGTGTCAGGCGCAGACTTTCATCAGCTTTGATGAGCCGATCGAGTTCTTCTTCCACTAGGTCTGGTGGCATGCCATAGACCGCATCACGGGCGAAAAGAATGCGGAAATCTGTTGCTTCGCCTTGAGCCCAAATCACTGCCGGGTCATTGGGGCTTGCTCCTAAGCTATAGCCCGGCGGTAATTCCACGCTGAGACCTGGATGGGTATAGCGCTCCAATTCTGTTGTGGGTGCCGCACTACTGCTCGCCGATGTCGTCGGCACAACCTGTGAACTCATATTTGCGGAAGTCACGCTCTCCGCGGCGGCAACTCTATCGGGTTCCATATCTGGTTCCGTGTTACCAGCACTCGTTACTTGTAGCGCTAACCAAATGCACCCGGCACCAACGCCAAGCAATAGAAACCCAATGAGTATATAGCTCAGCCACTCACGTTGAGGTTGCCCTGCATACACGGGAGTCGGGTAATCGACATGGGCGTCGCATTGCTCGCTATAGGCCTCAGCATTGTCGAACCTAGCGTTATCAACCCGAGCGTTGTAGATCTTGATGCCATAGTGCGCCGCACTAATTTCCAGCAGCTCAAAGATATCTGGATCAGCATGAATCGCAACTTCAAAGCCACCGATGCCAACTGTATCTTCGACTATCGGCCAATCCAACTGCGCACTATCTGCACACTGTTGCCACAAAGCTTCGAGCGCCCATCCTTCACGAATACCGGCAGCAGGCAAGTCGTATCGACACGTCGCTGGCAGATCACCGTATTCGATGATGCTGGCAGCTTCGACGATGGTCAGCTGCACCACCCCAGGAGTCACCGAGGAACCAAGCAGCACAGGATTAAGCGCAGGGTACGAATCAACCTCCGCTTCCTCAACAGGATCACCACGCCCGCACGACACATTCGCATACTGGTCTGCACTATGTTGCTCGCCATCATGTGCCTCACGTGCACAACTTCGATCAACTCTTCGATTGGCCCCTAGACGAGCCCGCACTCCTATCGGCATAAGCACTCACCTACATTTTCCCCGCAACAATCCCGACAGCCGCTGCAAGTCCGATACATTCTGTACGACCCGCGAGCAACACATTGACAGCGCCCGCAATGAAAACTCAGATCGGTACTCAACACAGCACTGCCTCCGGAGCTTGAGCGATCTGGAACATGCCTAACTGCTGACCACCCACCACAATGTGACCGCGACCTGGTGGTTGAGAATCCGGGCGAACATGGAACAAGGGGCCATCTTCAGCAGCACCATCGAGAATGATGACTTGCGGAATCTGATCGCGAATCTCTGCTAAAAAGGGCTGGAAGAGTGCTTTGGCTGCACTACCAATTTTGTGTGCCACAATCACATGCAACCCAATATCGCGGGCATGTGGTAAGTGCTCGAACAGGCGCTGCAGCAAACTAAAATCCAACAAGTCTGCATCATCAATGACCACCAGAATCTCCGGTCCAGACCACCACGAACGTGCTTGAAGCTCTGCTGGTGTAATATCTGCCGGCGGTAAGCGCTGTTCCAGGGTGATGCAAGTATCCGCCAGCAGTTTTCTGCTGGCTTGTCCGTGGGCGGCATAGCCAGCAAGCATCTCTGGCGCTATTGTTCCCAGGTGCGCGCGACGATGATCAATCATCACCACCCGGTATCGCTCAGGACCGTGCTGAGTTGCAGCATGCAAGATAGTCTCAATCGTCGTGGATTTGCCTGATTGTGCGGAACCAAAGATCATCAAATGCGGTTGGGATTGTGGATCCCAAGCCCACGGTTCGATGTGCTTCCCGCCTAAGGCGAATATCAAACCTTTCAGTCCAACGCCACCAGGTTTGGCACCAGCATAACCGAGTTCAGCAATCTCCAACTGTGTAGGCAGCATCCGCAGCCCCGGTGCAGGAACGACACCAGCTGCTTGCAGACGTTCGCTTAAGGTCCGTACTTCACTTGTCTCGGTGTGGGCGAAAAGAATCAATTCTTTTTGACACACTCCCCTCCCCGGTGCTGCCGGCAGCTTGGCTTGTAGTTGACGATCAATGAGCGAATCCAATGGCTCCACCAGTTTTAGCTCTACGCGCTGCGCAATAAGGTCTCGAATAACTGGGCGCACATCCATCCAGCGACTCATGCTCAACACCACATGCACTCCTACTGCTAAACCTTCGCTAACCAGTGTGGCGATGGTATCTACACTGTCTTCAAATTCTTTGGCCAAGGTGGCCCAGCCATCAACGAATAAGAAGGTATGCCACGGTGCTGGCCGATCAAGCAAACCGTGTACTTCGGTGATAATCCGCACGACCTTTTCTTTTTCCTGCTTATGTGCAACCGCGACAACCTGCGGAAGATCGACGCAATTAGCCAACCCACCGCCGCCAAAGTCCAGCACATAACAGCGCACCAGTTCTGGGCCATAACGTTGGCACAGCCCCATAATCAGCGTGCGCAGTGCTGTCGACTTACCTGTTTGCGGCCCACCACAAATCACTGCATGTCCATGTTGGCCGCTAAATTGTAATTCGAGTATGTCCTGACGCTGATGAAAAGGTCGATCAATCAGACCGCATGGCACGGCCAAATCTCCAGGCTCAGTGGCCAAAGAAGTCTCATCCAATCCCATGCCAGCGCGCAACTGTGCAAACGGGTATTTCGCTGGCAATGGTGGTAACCAAATCTGATGGGCTTTTTGCCTCAAACCATGTGCCACCTGTTTGCATGCCTGCACACAATCATCAACCAAGGTGTGCGTGGCTCCTTTGAGTACCGGTGCGGTTTGCTCATACATTTGAAAAAGGCGCACGCCATGCGATTCCAAGGTTTTCGTTTCTTGTACCTGGCCAGAGACGTAGCTGGCCCTAAAGCGTAAGGGCTGTCCAGAATCTGTGCGCAAGAATCCTAATCCTGGTTGTTGTGGCAATTCGAACGCATCCAAGGTGCCAAGAATCTGGCGAGATTCCGCAGCAGAGAATGTCTTCAAACCAATGCGGTAGCTCAAATGCGATTCCAAGCCACGCAACCTGCCCTCATCTAATCGTTGGGAAGCAAGGAGCAAGTGAATCTGCAAGGACCTACCTAAACGCCCAACAGCCACAAATAAATCCGCAAAATCCGGGTGCTGGCCTAACAATTCTGAGAACTCATCAACGATGATGAATAGTGCGGGAATCGGTGGGGTTCCGGCAGGCCGCTGCGCATTATATTCCCGCACATTCGCGTAATTGCCTGCTTGGCGCAGCATTTCTTGGCGCCGCTGCATCTCCCCAGAGATCGCATCATGCATGCGTTCAACCAGAGTTGCCTCTGCAGCAAGGTTCGTAATTACCGCTGAAGTATGCGGCAGGCCTTCGAGCCCTAAGAATGTCGCACCACCTTTAAAATCAACAAGCACCAAGTTCAGATCGTCAGGACTATGCGTTGCTGCAAGGGCGACGACTAAGGTGCGCAGCAACTCCGACTTACCACTACCTGTTGCTCCAATGCACAGCCCATGTGGTCCCATGCCGCCCAGTGCAGCTTCTTTGATATCAATACGCAACGGCTTTCCATAAGCATTGCACCCAATAGGCACGTTCAGATCATGCGACTGCTCCCGCCACAGTTGGCTGATCGCAGCTGCATCCAATTGTGGCACTCGCAATAAGTTGCGCAGATCCAAGGAATGCTCCGCGCTCGAACCAGGCCTGCGATAGCGTGCAAGCAGCCGCGCCATTTGCGATACGGCTACTTCGCTCAGCCCATCAGCATTGCCGATGACTTCTTCGCCGCTCTCGGTAAGCACGGCCAAAGAATCTCCAGCCACAACGACGATGCCTTCCGCCAAGGCTATTTCACATAGTTCCTCGCTTTCGCCGATGATGATGACTGTGCTGGCCCAGCGCTGTAATTCGCGCAAGTTTTGTTCCCAATTTTTAGCAAGCGTTGTCTGCCCACAATCCCAAATCGCAATGCATAAAGCAGGCGCTGCGCCCTGATCGCTCGGTGTGAAGTGCGGTAACCACTTCAGCCACTCCCATCTGGAGACAACAGTCGAATCGGTCCCACTTTCTGCGCCATCATGCAAGCGGATATTGAGGTTTTCTGGTCCGTGATGGCATACCAGCTGCGCGACTATCGCATAGGCGGCTTCTCGCGCTCTTTCCCCGCGCAGCGCTACCATTGGGAATGCTGCTAATTGTAAGGTCACCGGCATTTCGCTCACGGTGTTCACGCGTTGGAGCAGATGGCGCAAGGACACAGCGCATACGGGATCTAAGTCTTCGACTGCCGCTGATTGTTGCGGTTCTAAAGGAGTGCATAGGGGCACGGTGCCAGTACCAATGCGTATCACACCAAATTGCGGGTCAGTGCTTAAGCGTTCCCACATCCGCGGGGTTCCCAACAAGGACCACAAAGTCGCAGGGGAGCAATGCCAGTGTATTTCCGAGGCGCGTTGCCTACTAGCATTTGCTAAAGCTTGCTCACGAAGTTGTACCAGGTGGCGCAGATAGGTACGCCGTTGTTCATCGATGTTATTGGCCTGTGGTGGCTGGAGCATCATAAGCATGGACATGCCCATCATTAAGGGGAAGAGCAGCATCATCGGATGTAAAGAGCTGCCGGAAAAGATCATAAATCCCACCATGGCGAGCATGGCGAAGATCATGACCACCGGCATGATGATGCGCAAAAGGGGCATGGGTTGTTTGGCGACAGCTTCTGGGACATCTTGAACTTCGAGCTTAGCGGTGGGTACTACGGGTGCAGGCATGCGCTCTTCTGCATGTAAGACTGGGTGCACAATGTGTACTGGCAACGCTGTTCCTGTATCTTGAGAAACGAAAGCATGGGATCCTTGCTCAATTACTTCCAGGTCTGCACCGACGGACGTAACCCCACGAGCTGCACCCTGTGCAGGCACTGCAGCGGGCACGCGCTTAGAAGCCGGGTTGGGCTCTTCACTTCGGAGCTCGCGGGTCGGTCTCGAATCCAGTAACTGTCCTAGAGGCACTGCCACGTGTGGCTCGGATATCGGTGAATGCGCGCGGGCATCAAAATCCCCATAATTATCGCGCACGCAATATGTGCTGCGATTACTGTTCTTACCTTGTTTGCCATGCGTATGCTGACAGCGGGACTTCGGGAAAACTCGGGTACGCGCAGTTGTTCGCAACTTCGATAGTTTGGCGACAAGTCTGCGCATCACACACCCCTTAAAAAATCGAACAATCATTATCTGTGAGCCCCTGCATCTGAGGTGCAGCAGCAGAGCCAGCATGTGAGAATGTCGCACGAATGTAATGCTGCATCCTCACTCAGCGACAACATCGCGTATACACATGACACTGGTCTTCCTGACAGCCGTGTGTGCACTGCTGCACTCCTTATCCCCTGCAGGTGGAATGCATTGACTTTCCAATCTGACTCACATACTTGGCACCAAGCCCACAGCTGCGGCTGTTGGCTCGACGCTGAAAAAACAAGTGGCTCTACTGCATGCACTCTTGAATCTAGGACACTTTCCCCAGCTAGAAAAGGGTTTTGTGGGATGGTTCCCAATATTCGTTTTTTGGGAACCACTCAGAAACTATCCACCGTCTAACCGAGAGTCAGCTCCCAATAGCCAGACACACGGATTCGTTTCATGCCGCGCGAAAAATTGGCGAAGCATAACGAATATCCCACTCGTACGGCTTCTAGTGCACCCCTCTCATGGGCCTGCAGAAAGGACTACCATGACCCACGGCGATCATGACTTACGCCTGCATTTCCTTTTCGATTTATCAGGCGCTGCCATATCTCAAACTGCGGTTTCCACCGCTTCGAATACTCCAGGAACTGCAACACCGGCAGGCGCAACAACGGCTGGGCACACAACAGCTCCTCACAAGACCGGCCCCTACACGGCATCACCACATAAAGCATCGCCGCATACGGCAGGCACCTTCGAGGCCCCAAGCACCACACTTCCAACGCGCTTCGCAATCGATGTTTCTGTACCCGGACATGCGCCTTTAATCAGCATGCTCCCAGAGATCTTGCACCTAGCTTATGAAGACCAACCCGGCTTCCAGCATCATGATATTCGCTGGCAAGCCTTAACCCTCGCAGGATCCGTTCTTGATCTCGATGTGCCCTTAAGCCAACTCGGGATGGTGCATGGGTCTACGATTTTGCTGCGCCCCTATCGCTCCGTTCCAGCACCAGTGATCCGTGATGCTGCCGAAGCACTCGCCCAAGTAGCAGCAGAATCCACGCCACCAGCCTCGACCACCCAGTTCACCAGCATGGTCGGTATCTGGGGGTGCTGGCTGGCCCTCCTGCTTAGCCCTTGGGAAATCCCAACCTTACTCACCTTCGCCGTATTAGTCACGGCTGCAGGTACCGCCTATATCATCCGCCCCTACACCGGTTATCTACTCACCACACAATTCGCAACCATCGTGGGCGTAGCCTTGACCATACTGCAACCACACGAACCTACAGCCTTGCTGTCCACGCACACTCGCCCATACTTCCAAGCAGCGATACATGCCCTAAGCACTCATAGTCACCAAGACTTACTCACCATGGGCAATGCTTGGTTTGCTGCCAGCTTAAGCTTGGTTGCCACCACTGGGATTTGCATTGGATTGGCAAGTTGGCGCCAACACAGCTTCCAACCCTTCGTACGCACCTGCACTATGAGCAGCATCATTAGCCTGGGATGCCTTTTGATGTCCGCTGCCTTCCCGCTCGCACGCAATTTAGGCTATCAGCCCATCGAAGCCTTAAGTGCCTTAGGGATCATCGCCGTATTATGGGCCAGCCTGGTCACCGTTTGTAGCGCACCAATTGCCACCAAAATCGCCCAGGTACCCGTCATCCGCCTCCCTAGTGCCGGCCAAGATCTCGAGGTCAGTGATGATATAGCTGATCCCCAAACCATGCACCAAGCAGCCCAACGCGCCACCGCAGTATTAGAGGGCATCTTATGTGGCACGGCTGGATGTATCGCTGTGGGGACGAGCCTGTGGATACTTGCCAGCCCGCGCATTACCACCGGCATTAGCTTCGTATGCCTGTTATGCGCTGGCACATTGCTCTTACATGCCCACCGTCACCACCGCGGGATTGCGGTGTGGTCGCTTTGGCTTGCTACCTTATTCTGCATTTTGGCCTTTGCTATTACCGGAGCTACTCATCCTGCGTTACTCATCATCGGCCTGCTGGTGTGCACTGCTTGTGCTACGGCTCCGTGGTGGTCACGCTTCTTAAAAAATATGGCTCCAACCACGATGGTCTGGTTTGAACGTCTTGAGTGTGCTTGCCTGGCGATAATCCTTCCGCTGGGCTGCTATTTACTGGATCTTTTTACCTTGATTCGAGGGCTGAGTTTATGAAGTTTATGAAGTTTATGAAATTTATGAAGCCCCGCCTCCACAGAAAACCCTCGCAACCGGGATACCGCCACCGCGCTATTACCTTCACCATATCTCTGGTTCTCCCTTTTACACCGCTGCTTATTCCAGCAATTGCCAGCGCCCAACAACAATGCACAAGCGGTGTACCCGCCGATACTGCCGCAATTGAGACTCAAGCCAGCTGGGTGGATACTTTCCGCGAGACCACCGATTTCGCTACCGGCGCTGGCGTGAAAGTCGCCATCATCGATACCGGTATTAGCCCGCATCCCCGCCTGCCTGAAATCCATCCCGGCCCAGATCTCGTGCCCAATGCACCCGGTAGTTCCACCGAAGATTGCGACGGTCACGGCACCATCGTGGCTAGTGTACTTGCCGCCCGAGATACCGGCGATGGCATCCGCGGCGTTGCCCCAGATGTAGAACTGCTCAGCATTCGCCAAACCACCGCAGCCACTCAACGCGATACCGAACATCAAGGCAGCCTGGCCACACTCATCGATGCCATCAATGCCGCAGTCGATGCCCACGCAGATATTATTAACCTCTCACTGGTCGCCTGCATCCCGCGCACCTTACTCGTGGATACCAGCGCACTCGAGCACGCTCTTGCCCGCGCAGAGCAAGCAAACATCCTAGTGGTAGCGGCAGCTGGCAACCAGAGCCCGCAATGTAGTTCAGATGTACAAGTGTTTCCGGCTCATTTCGATACTGTCATAGCAGTCAGCGCCCATAATTCCCATTGGGAAATCGCCGACTACGCCTTAACCAGCAGTGAGCGCTTTGTCAGTGCTACCGGGGTTATTGCTGCCGCAACTTCTTTTGATAGTGATGCCATTATCATGGGCACGGGAAGTATTGAAGACCCCCAGCCTTTTCAGGGCACAAGCTTCGCTACTCCAGTCATCACTGGTACAGCAGCATTATTACGCCAGCGTTTTCCGCATGAATCCGCGGCAGCAATCAGACAACGTATCTATACCAGTGCGGATGACTTCACCTTTGCGGTCAATCCAGCACGAACGCTCACGGCAACAAGCACGGATCCCCACAAGATTACGCAATACTACGTGCCGGAATCCGTCACCAGGGATCGTTCCTCTGCGACACAACCAGCAGCCAGTGCCCAATCTTGCACGCCGCTGACACTTGCGGCGCTCATCATCATAAGTGTCTGGGGAGTTATCGCACTCATCATCCGGTGGTTGCGTCACGACCATCGGTAGGAAAGCACCTCCTACTGTCTCCCCGAAGGCCATAGACACCCACGCATAGTTCAAGGGCTTGCCTCTGCTGGAGGCAAGCCCTACTGCAATAGATCCATATGCCCTTGCAGACCTACATATTCACATTCCTCCCGCCGCCGGGGCGCTGTGCTGCTGCTTCCTGCGTTAACACCGTGCCTTGCGGCAATAGTTGCAATAATTCCCAGGGCACAATAGTGGCATTCGAAACACCAAGCACGCTGATCGTTTCTAGGTTGCTTATCCGATGGCGCACCCCAGATTCAGCAATGATGTGATACCCCCGGGTACTGAGCGCAAAGCGCGTGACACTGGGATCTAATGTGTCTGTAACTCCATGAAAGAAGTGCAAAGGCACCGGCTGCGTGCCCCCTGGTTGTGCTTGGGTTAACTCCCCAATTTCTGTCAGCACCGGAGTCGAGATGAGCTGCCCGAGGCGAATATCAAAAGCAATCTCACCCAATTCTTCCCCGCCCAAAAAATCTTGCACTCCGCGCACACTCGCTGCAGTAGGAGTTGCTTGCACGCACCAAGATTCCCCCGCGGTGTGCACGAACTCCCCGGGATCCTCTGGTAATAACACCAAAGTCTCTACCAGCGGTTCAACCGGGGTGTGTTTAATCTTGATGACCTCATACTCCCCGAAGCTATCCAGCAATTCCCGTTGGAAGTCGCTGAGTTTCTGTGCATGCTGCCCATATACGTACCACGAGCGCTGCCCCTGCTGGACGATCTTGCCTCCAGTCGGCCACCTATATGCTGGAACTTCTTGCACCAGATTCACAATTGTTGGTGGCGCTATCCAGCGCGGTGTATCCAGCGTAATGCCCAGGCGCTCCCGCAACAATCTACCTTCTGGGGAACTAGCCACAGGCAGTAATCGGCGTACCAACTCCTTACCGGCCATACTCAGCACATAATCGCCATTGGCTGTAGGCACCAACACCGACTGTCCTGTTTCTAAGTAAGTGAGCGCACTGCCTACGGCACTTCCTACCATGATGGCCTCTGCGGCATCTGCATGGCGTGGATGATATGAGGCTTGGGCCACACACCCTAACCAAGACTGCTCCTTTAATTGTGGGCCTGCGCCTTCGCTAAAAATCTGGGGCGCATCCGCGATCCCCACTGGTGGGGCCATCTCTAGCTCTGCGAGCACACTGCTGGCAATCGGTGCAGGTTCCACTGGTTCCGCCAGCAGTAGCCGCGCCGAAGTAAGGTTGGCAACAGGATGCCACTGCTGCTCATAGTGCACATAGAGCTGGCCATAATCATCTTGAACCAAGCTATGCTCGCCAAGGGCAGGTTGCGGACGCACGACCGCGAGCAACCCGGAACCTAGCAACAATAGTGCCACTGCGATCAGCCCTACGATTGTGGCTCGATTCCTTCTAGTGAGTGGGTCATGGATCAGACGCTCATCGCCGATCACTAGACCAAGCGCAATACGGCGTAAGAAAAACCGATGCCCGGAGACTTGCGCCTTCGTGGTAGCAATATTTGGTTGCCAGGAATCATGCGTGCCCATAACCTGTGGATTCTCCTTGGATCGAAAGAAAATGTGTCTTCACACATCTTTTTAGACCCCGACCACGCAGCCGCAGGTTCCATATCTATATGCTCCACGATTGATGCCCAAGCATCACTGACGTGCCACTAGATAGGTACTGACTCATCACTGTTGCCCAGCCGCCAATATGCCAACTGCAGATAAGCAAGCCGCGGCAGCCGCACCAATCGATGCCAAAAAACGGAGTGTTAAAAGTCGTCCACCTCTGTCGTCTCACGCCGAGCTCGTGTTGCTAGGGCACGCGCGGCAAGTTCCTCGTTGGCTGGATAATCTACCCCAGTCAAGGCCAACCCACAGGCAGGGGCTACCGGGACGCTGGTATTGCGCTCAGTTTGAGTAAGCAAATCCGCGGCAAAGCTCAAAGGCCGCTTGCCACTGCCGATCAAGAAACTCGCACCCATGAGTGAGCGGACCATGGACCAGCAGAAAGCATCTGCACTCAGTGCTGCTTTGAATAGCTCTGGCTCACTTGGAGTTGAGATAGCTTCCCATTGGAAGCTCAACAATGTACGGATGGTGGTGGCCTCTGGGCGGTGCTTGCACAGTGCAGCAAAGTCATGCAGGCCTAAGAAGATATCTGCGGCCTGTTGCATAAGTTCGACGTCGAGCGGCTTATTGAAGGTAGCAGTATCCCCCACCCTCGTTGGCAGCGCTCCTGCGGGAAAGGTAGTAACCCGATACTCATAGTGGCGGCGCAGCGCAGAAAAACGCGCATCAAATCCTTCTGGCGCGAAAGTCACCGCCTGCACGCGCAAATCATTGGGTAGGAGTTTACCAAGACGGCGCACCAAACGAGTGGGATCCCCCTCGATACTGCGCTGCTCTAATGACGCTTGCGGAATATCGAAGTGCGCCACCTGATGATGCGCATGCACACCGGCATCAGTGCGTCCGGCGACCGTCAATTGCACCGGGAAGCGCAGGATCAGACTCAGCGCATCTTCGAGTACCAGCTGGACGGTGCGCAGTCCACTGTTTCCTTGGCGTGCCCATCCGTGAAAAGCACTGCCATCATAAGCAAGGTCGAGACGCAATCGACGCAGTTCACTCATGTGTGGCTCTGCTTCTTCTTGGCCGCCTTATCTTGATCGGCCTTAGATTTAGCAACCGTTGTTTCCGCGGCCTTCGCTCCGGCTGACTTCACCGGTCCTTGTGAACCTGGACCGTCCTCAGCAACAGCAAACTGATCTGCGGCACTAGATTCCGCTGCAGCGCTATCTCCAAGGGATTCTTCAGCGCCACGATAAGCGGGATCGTCACCGGCAAAACGCGTGCTAGTTAATGCAGCTGCAAGCATCAAGCCCCACAATGATAGAGCCTCGAGGCTAATTCGCTGGTACATCCCGAACTCAGAGAATTGTGGACTTCGGACATAGAAGAAGAAACCACCAAGGGATAGCACCAGGAGGGCCACGCTCACGATTGCAGCCCAGAGGTTAAAAACGGGAATGACCCGATCAAAGGGCTGGCGGCGGAATTTATCCCAGGCCACCCACGCCACTTGAATCCACAACACTATGAGCGCCGCGGTGAAACAGATATCAACAACACGCGGATTAGTAATCGTATCTACGCTGCCCTGTACGATCAGGCATATACCGACAACAAATGAGCCGATGGACAAAATTAGTGCGGTGTTGCTATCGATGGTGTCTTTCAAATTGTCCCGCACGATGGCACGGTACATCTGTAGCAGGCCCCATCCAGCCCACAGCACAAACAGACCGCCTACGATGGCGCCGAGTGAGTACCACGTATGCCCAGCACTACAAACCATACGTGGTGCGGGGCCGTCAACGACTGTAGTACAAGTACGCGCACCTAAGTCTTGGACGAGGAAATAGCGCGGATAGTAAACCGTTTCCCATTGGAAGGCAGCTATTAACCGACCGGTCCACCACAAGGCGATGCCGAGAAAGAGTCGGATGCCGGAACGGGCGAGGTTCATGCTGGGTGCTACGGGGGCGTTTTGTTGTTCTGACGTCACAATTGTTCTAGCTTAGCACCGACGGTCGTGTCACCACCTGCGGGGCTGGAATGTCTGTGTCATCGCCGGCTTACTCACCTACGCTCAAAAACGCGGGAGAAGCCCCCCCCGCAGGGCCAAGATACAGTATGACAACCGAAGATGCCCCGGGATTGGCACGACCTGTGGAACCCCTTATGACGCAAAAGGCGCCCCCAAAACGGGAGCGCCTCAGAAGATGAAGATGCAAGGAGAAGAATTACTTCTCGGCTTCTTCGGTAGCCTCAGCAGCGGTCTCTGCTGCTGGAGTCTCTTCTGCTTCAACAACCTCAGCCTCGGCAGCAGCAGCAGCGGTGGTGCGCTCTGCGGAAGCGGAAACAGTCTCTTCAAGTACCAGGGAGATCTGGCTCATTGGAGCGTTGTCACCCTTACGGTTCTCGAGCTTAATGATGCGGGTGTAGCCACCATCACGGCTGTCGAATTTTGGAGCCAGCTCGTTGAACAGGTAGTTAACAACTTCCTTGTTCGGGATCTGCTTCAAAACGTTACGGCGGTCAGCAACGGTGCCGGCCTTTGCCTTGGTGATGAGCTTCTCTGCGTATGGACGCAATACCTTCGCCTTAGCGTCGGTGGTCTTGATAGCGCCGTTAGTGAACAGCTGAGCCGCAAGGTTCGACAGAATGTGCTTCTGGTGACTTGCGGAGCCGCCGAGACGGGCGCCCTTCTTAGGGGTAGGCATTATGTACTCCTCAAATTGGATAGTGTGAGCGCTTGGGCGCGATGCCCAATTGGCGGTTTACTCAGAATCTTCCAGATCGGTGTCGATGTAGTCACCGGTAGCGGCGTCATAACCTTCGAGCTGAGTCGGGTCAAAGTCCTCTGGGGAACCCTTGAGAGTCAGGCCCAAGCTAGCCAGCTTGATCTTAACCTCGTTAATGGACTTCTGGCCGAAGTTACGAATGTCCAACAGATCAGACTCAGTGCATTCAGCCAACTCACCAACGGTGTGAATTTCCTGACGCTTCAAGCAATTGTAGGAGCGAACGGAGAAGTTCAGGTCCTCAATTGGCATGGAGTAAGCAGCGATATACTCGGCCTCCTGTGGGGAGGGACCAATCTCGATGCCTTCAGCGGCCACGTTGAGTTCACGCGCCAGGCCGAACAGTTCTACCAAGGTAGTACCAGCAGAAGCCAGTGCATCGCGAGGAGCGATGGAGTTTTTGGTTTCTACGTCGATGATGAGCTTGTCAAAGTCAGTACGCTGCTCAACACGAGTAGCTTCAACCTTGTAACTCACCTTCAGTACTGGGGAATAGATCTGGTCAACTGGGATACGCCCGATTTCGGCATTGCCGGAATACAGGGTTGCTGGAACGTAGCCACGGCCACGCTCAACAACGAACTCAATTTCCAGTCGACCTTGGTCATTCAAAGTTGCCAGGTGATGATCAGGATTGTGTACCTCAACATCTGCAGGCAGCTCGATGTCTGCAGCGGTGACTTCACCAGCACCTTCCTTGCGGAGGTACATCACAACAGGCTCGTCCGACTCCGAGGAGAGGACCAGACCCTTGATGTTCAGCAGGATGTCGGAAACGTCTTCCTTGACCCCGTTGATGGTGGTGAACTCGTGCAGAACGCCGTCGATCTTTACGCTAGTGACAGCAGCACCAGGGATAGAGGACAGCAGGGTGCGGCGCAGGGAGTTACCCAGCGTGTAGCCGAAGCCAGGCTCGAGCGGTTCGATAATGAACCGGGAGCGGGCAGAATCGACAACTTCCTCAACCAGGGTTGGGCGTTGCGAAATGAGCATGAATGACTCTCCTTTAGATGACGACCACTATTTGACGTCTTGAAGCGAAAAGGAAATTGAATGGAAGATTCCTGCTCGCATCCGTGCGAGCAAGTGAGCAATTACTTCGAGTAAAGCTCGACGATCAGCTGTTCTTGCAGTGGAACATCGATCTGAGCACGCTCTGGCAACTGGTGAACCAGGATGCGCAGGGTCGATGGCACTACCTGCAACCATGCAGGTACTACAGCATCAGCCAAGTTGTCTTGAGCTTCTTCGAACCACACCATCTTGCGAGACTTCTCACGCACGTCGATGATGTCGTACTGAGAAACACGGAAGGAAGGAACATTGACCTTCTTGCCGTTCACGGTGAAGTGACCGTGGGATACCAGCTGGCGAGCCTGACGACGGGTACGAGCCAGACCAGCACGGTAGACTACGTTGTCCAGACGAGATTCCAGCAGGATGACCAGGTTGTCACCGGTCTTGCCTGGCAGACGGTTTGCTTCAGCATAGTAACGACGGAACTGCTTCTCCAGTACGCCGTAGGTGAAACGTGCCTTCTGCTTTTCTTGGAGCTGCAGCAAGTACTCAGACTCCTTGATGCGAGCGCGGCCAGCCTGTCCTGGAGGATATGGGCGGCGCTCGAATGCCATGTCTCCGCCGACAAGGTCGACGCGGAGGCGGCGGGACTTACGGGTTGCAGGGCCAGTATAACGAGCCATGGTAAGTTACCTTTCCTTTTCTATGTTACGCGACGACGCTTTGCGGGGCGGCAGCCGTTGAATGGCTGTGGGGTCACATCAGAAATGGTGGTGATCTCCAAGCCGGCAGCCTGCAGGGAACGGATAGCGGTTTCGCGACCAGAGCCTGGGCCCTTCACGAAAACATCTACCTTCTTCATTCCGTGATCCATAGCCTTACGTGCAGCATTCTCAGCAGCGAGCTGTGCAGCGAAAGGAGTGGACTTACGGGAACCCTTGAAACCAACGTGACCAGAAGATGCCCATGCAATAACGGCACCCTGAGGATCAGTGATGGAAACAATGGTGTTGTTGAAGGTGGACTTCACATAAGCGTGGCCTTGAGCCACGTTCTTCTTTACGACGCGACGGCCAGTGCGGCGGGCGCCAGAGCGTGCTTTAGGTGGCATGTATTACTTCTTCTTTCCGGCGATAGTCTTCTTAGGACCCTTACGCGTACGAGCGTTGGTCTTAGTACGCTGACCGCGAACGGGTAGACCACGACGGTGGCGCAGACCCTGGTAGCAGCCAATTTCAATCTTGCGACGAATATCAGCCTGAACCTGGCGGCGAAGGTCACCCTCCACCTTCCAGGTAGCTTCAATAACGTCACGCAAAGCCGAAACCTGCTCATCAGTCAGGTTATCGGTACGCAGGTCAGGAGAAATGCCAGTCTTTTCCAGCAGCTCCTTGGCACGGGCAGGGCCGATGCCGTAGATGTAAGTGAGTGCAACCTCCATGCGCTTATTGCGTGGGAGGTCCACACCAGCGAGACGTGCCATGTGGCAGTACCTTTCCGGTTTTTACGATGGTTTTCTCCATACTCGTCCTACTCGGAATGCATACTTTGCCCGGTCGGCGCCGGACGATGGATGCACATGCAGCAGGCTTCAGCCATCGTTGCCGAAGGTGGGAAGGCCGCACGAAAAATAGTGCACCTGTTGGAGTATGGAGGCTTTAGTCTTACTTGTAGCGGTAAACGATGCGTCCACGGGTCAAGTCGTAAGGTGAAAGCTCCACCACGACGCGATCCTCGGGAAGAATACGAATGTAGTGCTGACGCATCTTGCCACTGATGTGAGCAAGAACTTTGTGGCCGTTGTCGAGCTCGACACGGAACATTGCATTCGGCAAAGGCTCGACGATGCGACCCTCAACCTCAATTGCGCCTTCTTTAGCCATACGCTAAATGCCTCTTTCTTCCCAGCGTTTGCGCCAAATTGCCTGGTGCGCACGCTGCATAATGGGAACAGTCTACCCGGCGTTAACAGGTGTAGTAAACGCCAACGGTCAACTTTACAAGGCTATGTAGAAAAGCACAAGTCAGGCTACTGTCAAATCAACACGACCGGAAACATACACAAGATTTATCCACCTGCACTGATTCTGCACCGCCCGCCTTCTTCCCTACCCTTCTGCCTCATCCCACGTTTCCCGTAGCTGGAACCAAACGCAAAGCCTCATAATGACCGTCCGTCACCGAAGTGCGCCGCCACTCGTCTTTCTATGTGGCAGCGGGCCGCATAAAAAGAAAATACCGATGGTTCGCAAAGAACCATCGGTGGTAGCTAGGATAATCAGCCCCCACACACCCCTACTCCGGGCGCGGCGTTAAAATCCGCGGGCCTCCTGCAGTGGCTGCAACGGTGTGCTCCCAGTGCGAGGCACAGGAACCATCGTCCGAAACTACAGTCCACTCATCTTCCAAGACCACCGAGAAAGGCGATCCCAAAGTCAGCATCGGCTCAATCGCTAGCACAGAACCTTCTTGGATTACCGGGCCACGTCCAGGCTTTCCCTCATTCGCCAGATATGGGTCTTCGTGCATGGTATGGCCAATCCCATGTCCGCCATATCCATCGACGATGCCAAGTTCTACTCCAAACTTTTGTTCGGCGCGATACGTTGCAACTTCTAGGGCATGCGAAACATCGGTGAGATGGTTTCCAGGCACCATTGCTTTAAGCCCCTCAGCCAACACAAAGGCCGTCGCATCATTGAGCGCTTGCACATCAGCGGCCAATTCTCCAATGCCGAAACTCAATGCCGAGTCGCCCACCCAGCCATCCAAGGTTGCACCGCAATCAATAGAAACGAGGTCGCCTGTGGCGAGCACCTGCTTGGCATTCGGGATACCATGCACGATTTGCTCATTCACACTGGCACAAATGCTCGCGGGAAATCCTTGATAGCCCAAGAACGTTGGGGTGGCACCAGCATCTCGGATAGTGGATTCTGCAATTTCATTGAGATCCAAGGTGCTCATACCAGCTTTGGCGGCAGCACGAATGTTGGTCAACGCTTGACCGACGATCTCGCCTGCCGCTTGCATGGCATCAAGCTCACCAGGAGTCTTGGCGGGGATGGTCTTGTTCTTCCGACGAAAACCCATAAGTTCAGCAATCTTTCTTTTCGAAGCAAAAGAGTCGGGCTCATCGTTCAGCCCGACTCTTATTTCAAGTCCGTATGACCAGCACAGCTGCTGTATCGCCCCACGGCCGCAACCCAAAGGCACACAGCCGATAAGACACAGAGTCTAGTTCACACCGAGCGCAGCCAGCGTGCGCTCGCTAATTTCTTCCACGGTGCCTTCTGCTTCAATGTTGCGGATCTCTGCACCGTAATGCTCGATGAGTGGTGCGGTCTCCTCGCGGTAGACCTCCAAGCGGGTGCGGATGGTTTGCTCATTATCATCGGATCGTCCGCGTGCCAGCATGCGCTCAACAACAACGTCCTCAGAAACCTGGTAGTTCACAACTGCATCCAACTTGGTTCCGAATTCCTCAAGGAAGCGTGCCAAGATTTCCGCTTGCTCCACGGTGCGTGGGAAGCCGTCCAACAAGAACCCGTCCTTGGCATCCGCCTCTTCCAGGCGAGCCTTGACCATCTTGGCGGTCACCTCGGTTGGAACGAGCTTACCGGCGTTCATGTATTCCTGAGCTTCCTTGCCCAGTTCGGTGCCTTCGCTCATATTGGCGCGGAAGAGATCGCCGGTCGAGATGTGTGGGATGCCAAGCTTTTCACTCAGTATCACTGCTTGAGTGCCCTTACCGGCACCGGGAGGTCCAAGAAGTACGAGTCGCATTATTTCAAAAGCCCTTCATAGTTGCTTTGAAGCAGTTGGGATTCAATCTGCTTCACCGTAGTCAATGCTACCGAAACCATAATCAAAATGGCGGTACCGCCGAATGGTGTCACACTTGCCGAGCCTGCTGAGATGCCAAAGTCGAGTGCAATATTAGGGAGCACGGCGATCACAGCTAGGTAGATGGAGCCGACGAATAGCAGACGGTTCATCACGTACGCCAGGTATTGACCAGTTGGTCGGCCGGGGCGGATACCCGGGATGAAGCCTCCGTACTTCTTCATGTTCTCTGCCTGCTCGTATGGGTCATACTGCACCGAGACGTAGAAGTAGGAGAAGAAGATGATCAGCGCGAAGTACAAAATAATGTACGGGTACGAAGCTGGGTTGGTCAGGTGTGCAATCACGTTGCGCTGCCACCAGTTATCAGTAACACCAGCGCTACCACCTTGGATGATTTCAGTGATTAGTACTGGAAGCATAATCAGGGAGGAGGAGAAGATCACAGGAATAACGCCAGCCTGGTTGACTTTCAGCGGCAGGTACGTGGAGGTCCCGCCGTATTGGCGCCGCCCCACCATGCGCTTTGCGTACTGCACTGGAATGCGACGCTGCCCCTGTTCCACGAAGACCACACCAATAACAAGGATGATGACAGCCACCAATACTACGGTGAACGCTACCCCACCGGAGCTATTGAGGATGTTCGCACCGTCGGAAGGAATGCGGGTTGAAATGCCAGCGAAAATCAGCAGGGACATACCATTGCCAACACCGCGCTCGGTAATGATCTCACCGAACCACATCACCAGGACCGCACCGGCGGTCATGGTGAGAACCAAGACAATCAAGGTCCAGGTGTTGCGGTCTGGTACCAGCACGTTGAATCCAGAGCCTAGAAGCTGGTTGCGATCTGCCAACGCAACGATGCCTGCAGACTGCAGCAACGCCAGAGCCACGGTTAGATAGCGAGTGTATTGGTCCATCTTGGCCTGGCCAGACTGACCTTCCCTCTTGAGCTCTTCAAAGCGCGGAATCACGACCGTGAGCAGCTGTACGATAATCGCTGCAGTGATGTATGGCATCACACCAATTGCGAAGATGGACAACTGCAGCAGCGCACCGCCCGAGAACAGACTAATCATCGAGTAAAGATTAGAGCTGTCCTGGGTCAAGTCCCGCAGCCGGTCGCTAATCGCGTTGTAATCCACACCGGGCGAGGGGATCTGCGCGCCAATGCGGTAGAGAATAATGAGAGCTAAGGTAATCAGAATCTTCTTACGAAGATCCGGATCCTTTAACGCCTGTGCGATGGCGGACACTAGGGCCTCCTGGCTTCCTTTTGCTGATACGAGCGTGTGCTCGGAGGTTTATCGGTTATCCCGCAATACCACCGCAAGGCAGACCACGGGTAAGGCTTATCGACCATTGAACTTTACCACCAAATACTGCAATGGTCACACCACTTGCTCAGGAAAACCTATCCAATTTCGCCCTAGTACCTTCCATTGCAACTAGCTCCGCTTTGCTTAGCGTCAACGTTGCTCTGCTTTTATGCAGGTCATTTGGCTAATAAACGCCTCAATGCGATATCCACACCCGGCAACGCGTGCCTGAGATGCGAATGAAAATTCCTGCCACAAAGCTACAAGCGAACGCTCCAATAGCGCATTACACGAGCGAATTTCCCAGAAGCCGCGCTTTGAGGGCGGTCCAACGTATGCGCCGGACCGCTGATATCCCAGGCCTGTCGCCCTTTCAACAACCCTCCTATTTTTAGGGCTGCAGCACGTGATTGCGTTGCGTTCTACCGCCTTTCGCCAGCGTGAGCCATTGTTGTGCTGCAAGAACTACAGCCTGCAATAGCAAAAGCCGCCTCCCACGATGGGAAGCGGCTTGACTTTGCTTATTGCGCTGAGTGATTAGGCAGCGGTGATAGAACCACCGGCTGCTTCAATCTTCTCCTGCGCGGACTTGGAGAACTTGTGTGCAGTTACGTTTAACTTTACGTTCAGTTCGCCATTGCCCAAGACCTTCACCGGCTGCTTAGCCCGTACCAGGCCAGCGGCTACGATGTCAGCTACGGTGACGTCGCCACCGTTAGGGAATGCCTTCTCCAGGTCTGCAACGTTAACAACCTGGTAGTACACCTTGTTGTTGTTCTTGAAGCCCTTGAGCTTCGGCAGACGCATGTGAAGTGGCATCTGACCACCTTCGAAAGCAGCCGAAACTTGCTTACGAGCCTTGGTACCCTTGGTACCGCGACCAGCGGTCTTGCCCTTGGAGGCCTCACCGCGACCAACGCGGGTTTTAGCCTTGTTTGCACCCTTCGCAGGGCGCAGGTCGTGTAGCTTAATTGGTTCGCTCATATCCTACTCCCCTGCCACTTCTTCGACGAGGACCATGTGGCGTACCACATTGATCATGCCGCGGGTAGCAGCATTGTCTTCGCGGACTACGGAGTGATTGATGCGTTTGAGACCCAGAGCTTCGATATTCTTGCGCTGCTTGGGGTTAGCACCAACCAATCCCTTTTTCTGGGTGATCTTCAAAGCCATTGTTTAGGCCTCCTGTCCTGAGAGCGTGCGCAGCATACGTGCTGGAGCAACCTCTTCCAGGGTCTTGCCGCGTCGAGCAGCAATTTCCTCAGGACGAACCAGTTGCTTCAGGCCATCAACGGTGGCATGAACCACGTTGATTGCGTTGTCGGAACCCAGGGACTTCGAAAGAATGTCCTGGATGCCAGCGCACTCGAGTACTGGACGAGCAGCACCACCGGCGATAACACCGGTACCAGGTGCAGCAGGACGCAGCATTACGATGCCTGCAGCAGCCTCACCCTGAACTGGGTGGGTGATGGTGCCGCCTACCATTGGTACGCGGAAGAAATTCTTGCGAGCTTCTTCAGCACCCTTCTGGATAGCAGCTGGTACTTCCTTGGCCTTACCGTAGCCAACGCCAACCATGCCCTTACCATCGCCAACGATGACAAGTGCGGTGAAGCTGAAGCGACGACCACCCTTAACAACCTTGGAGACACGGTTGATGGTTACGACGCGCTCGATGTATTGGGAGCGCTCGTCTTGTTGATTGCGACGATCATCGCGGCGACCGCCGCGACGCTCGTTCTTGTTCTGGTTTTCGTCGGCGGAGCGTCCGCCGTCACGCCGTTCACGTCCGGGCATTACGCATTCCTTCCGTTGATGTTCATTGCAAAAGCGATCATTAGAATTTCAGACCACCTTCGCGAGCTGCGTCTGCAAGAGCAGCAACGCGACCGTGGTACTTGTAGCCAGCACGGTCGAAGACTACTTCTTCAATGCCAGCTTCCTTGGCACGCTGGGCGACGAGTTCGCCAACCTTAGCTGCCTTGGTCTTCTTATCACCCTCGAGTGCACGAACATCAGCTTCAACGGAGGAAGCAGCTGCCAGAGTGTGTCCAGCAACGTCATCAATGACCTGTGCGTGCATGTGGCGGGAGCTGCGGTGCACTACCAAGCGTGGACGCTCAGGGGTACCACGCAGGGTCTTGCGAATGCGCTCGTGGCGACGAGCACGAGCCACACGACGACGAGTGGAAATGTCGCGACCGACAGGAAGACGCTTTGCGTTATTTTCGTTATTGCTCATGCTTTACTTACCCGTCTTTCCGACCTTGCGACGGATCTGCTCACCCTCATAGCGAATACCCTTACCCTTATAAGGATCATCCTTACGCAGGCGGCGAATGATGGCGGCGATCTGTCCGACCTTTTGCTTGTCGATACCACTGACGGACAACTTAGTTGGGCCATCAGTAGCGAAGGTAACACCTTCTGGTGCTTCGATGAGCACTGGGTGCGAGTAACCCAAGGAGAACTCGAGGTCCTTACCCTTTTGGTTTACGCGGTAACCAACACCGAAGATTTCCATCTTGATGGTGAAGCCCTCGGTCACGCCAACAACCATGTTGTTGATCAGGGAACGGGACAGACCATGCAAGGAACGATTCTTGCGGTTGTCATCTGGACGGGTTACCACGATCTCGCCGTTTTCCACAGCGACTGCGATTGGGGCAGGAACGTCCAGGTTCAGGGTGCCCTTAGGACCCTTTACCTCAACGAACTGGCCATCGATCTTGGTCTCAACACCGTTTGGAATAGCAATAGGTGCCTTACCTACACGTGACATACTTGTCTCCTCCCTATTACCAGACGTAGGCGAGAACTTCTCCGCCTACACCCTTCTCGGCTGCCTGGCGGTCGGTGAGCAGACCATGAGACGTGGAAATAATAGCCACGCCCAGGCCACCGAGTACCTGCGGCAGGTTGTTCGACTTCGTATATACGCGCAAACCTGGCTTGGAAACACGACGGAGGCCACCAATGGATGGCTCGCGGCGTGGGCCGTACTTCAGGGTCAGAGACAAGGTCTTACCAACCTTGGCGTCTTCTACCTGGTAGTCAGCGATATAGCCTTCAGACTTCAAGATCTCAGCAATGTTGACCTTGAGCTTGGACGAAGGCATCGACACAGAGTCGTGGTGCGCATTAGATGCATTGCGCACACGCGACAGCATGTCGGCAATTGGATCTGTCATGGTCATAAAATTGACCTTATGCCTTTCTCGTTGCGGTTCCCTTCACCCGGTGCACGTTACCGCGCCTTTTCGGGCCACTGACGCCGTAATACTCAGTAGTATTACAGCTCGCTGCCACGGTATACGCGGCCGCGGATGCGGGCGAGGGGCCTCCAACAAAACTAGGTATGTTGAAAAGTACAAACGGATTTTGCAGCCCAAAGGGCACAAAAGTCCGTCAACCAGTATTCATGGTTTGTTTCTCCATGTCAAGTACGGCCCTAAAACCGTCTTCTCCAGACACCGCCGCAACATCCCCGCCCCTCTCTCCACCAGTGAATGCCGGGGGCGGTAAATGGGGCTCATTACCCCACGCTTTCATGTATGCACGCACCCGTCGGCAGTTTTCCGTCCCAAAAAGACATCAGCCCCCCATAAAGACGTCAATCCCTGCTATGAGCACGCGGCTATAACCCTGTTACGCTGCTTAGCTTTAGAAGTCCTGCCACTCCGGCTTATTTTCCAAGGCATATTGGTAGTACTCGGTGTGCGCTAGCTTGCTAGCTGCCGCTTCATCCATCAGCACTGTGGCATGTGGGTGGTATTGCAGTGCAGAGCCTGGGCACATGGCAGAAACCGGCCCTTCCACCATTGCTGCTACGGCATCGGCTTTCGCTTCGCCAAAGGCAAGCATGAGCAGGTGGCGGGCGTCGCTGATCGTACCGATGCCTTGAGTGAGCACATGGTGTGGCACCTGGGATTCATCATCCCCAAAAAAGCGGGAGTTATCGCGGACCGTATCGGGGTGTAGGGTCTTTAATCGCGTGCGGCTGCGCAAGGAGCTTGTGGGCTCATTAAAGGCGATGTGCCCATCAGTGCCAATACCAAGCAATTGCACATCGACACCACCGGCTTCCCGGATGGCAGCATCATAAGCGAGCGCCGCTTCTCCGGGATGCTCCGCGGTGCCATCTGGAGAGAAGACTTTTTCATCTGGGATGTCCACATGCGAAGTAAATTCCCGGCGAATGGTGCGGTAGTAACTTTGCTCATGTTCTTTGGGCAGCCCCACGTATTCATCAAGTAGGAAGGCACTGCATGCAGCAAAACTCAAGCCTTCTTCTTTATGTCTACGAATGAGTTCTTGATACAACCCCAATGGAGTTGATCCAGTAGCGAGCCCTAAGGTGGCATTGTTACGAGCATAGCTTTCAAAAATATCTGCACCGATATTATAAGCCTGAGCCTTGTCGGCAACGATCACGATTTCCATGATGTACTCCTTATCTATAGTGTCTACCGCTGGCAAACGATCGATCGAGTCGTTCTAGGCACCAGCCGTTACGACACTGCACTACTATCCGGTTGCCGCAGGTGTTGCTGCGACGAATTGTTGGGTAATCCACTGCACGTCCGTAATCGCAGTACCGACGATGATGGCGTCTGCGCCAGCCGTAAAACCTTGTCCCACATGGGTTGGGCTATGGAAACGCCCTTCCCCGATCACAAAGGGCTCGGTGCCGATTGCCGCACGAATACCTTCGAGTAATTCGAGATCTGGGCCCGGGGTTTTTTCTCTATCCGGGGTGTAGCCCGCCAAGGTCGTCGACAGGAAGTCTGCTCCACTATCTAGGGCAGCTTCTGCCTCGGCCACGGTTGCGATATCCGCCATGGCTAATACTCCGGCATCATGGGCGGCAGCGACTTGCTCTGCGAAAGTGGAGCCATCTTGGCGCGGCCGCAGAGTTGCGTCGATGGCAACAACTGCTGCCCCGGCCTTGGCTACTGCTTGGACGCTGGCTACCGATGGAGTGATATAAACTCCGGTATCCCCTTCTTTAGTGAGCCCAATAACGGGTACATGCACTGCCTCTACGATGGCTGCGATATCTGCCACTCCGCCATAGCCACCGCAGCGAATAGCGGTTGCACCACCGCCTTCGGCCGCCTTAGCCAAAAATTGCATAGTGCGGGTATCGCGCAACGGATGCCCGTCTGGCGCTTGGGCCGACACAATGAGGCTCCCACGAGTGAGTTCAAAGAATTCATTTGCTTGCATGAGCTTTGATAACTCCTTTATCTACTATCGTCTATTTTCATCGTTTGTTGTTTCACTTGTAAGCCCGGAGGTAAAGTCACTCAGCCACCCAGATCCCAGCTATCAGATCCCAGCCGCCCCCAGAAAAACCCAGTCGCTAGACCAGCACCAAACATCAGCAAGAACGAAGACCCAACGTCTCGTTGTAATTCTGGTGGCCAAACTCCACGCCGTACCAGGCAGCCCCAAACAGTGGAGCCGCAGTGCCTAGGCTTGCTACTCTAACGGGAACCTGTTTCATGGACGCCAAGGCTCCTGCATGGATGCCTTTGGTAAGTGGTGCAATGATTTCTGGGCCGATCGTCCCGACACCTCCACCGACGATAATGGCGTCTACATCAATGGCGCTAGCAAAACCTCCGAGAGCTTTGCCGCCGACGAAACAGGAATCATGTACTACGCAGCGGGCTAGTTCTTCTCCTGCGTGATAGCGCTGCATGATGGCGCGAAGGCCCAAATCGGCAGTATTCCCTGTAGCACAACCATCACCCCGTCCTTGCATGTCGCGCTCAGCGTTATAACTTGCAGCAATCCCAGGCCCAGAGAGCACATCTTCTAACACACTTGCTTGGCCATGAATGTCTGCTGCGACAATGCTGCGCAGCTCCCCTGCAGTTGCATGCGCGCCCTCCTGTAAATGTCCTGCATAAATCAGCGCCCCGCCCACACCGGTACCTAAAGAGACAAAGAGAATACGATCATAATCTTGCGCGCTACCAAATCGGGCTTCTCCCAAGCCCATCAAGCGCACATCATTGTGGACGGCTACCGGCAACCCGGTGGCCCCGACCACCTCGGCAGCAATGGAAGTGCCAGCCCAGCCGGGCATGGTAGGCCCTGCTGCTACGACCTGCCCTTGTTGAGCATCGATCACCCCTGGTGCCCCAATACCAATGCTGATCGGCTCGTAGCCCCCCTCGCGTGCAGCGGTGACTGTTTCGTGGACTGCCGCAATCACTGCATCCAACACATTTTCTTCAGGAGTACGCCTTATACTACGGGCAAAGATTTCGGGGAAGCCCGGGGTACTAAAACCGGCGGCGATCTTCGTTCCGCCGATATCGATTGCCACATAGGCTTCCTGCTTAGTCATCAGGTTCTCCTGCCCGTTTCGCCGCAATCACATTGCGCAGCGGCGCATAGTGTTCCGTTATTAATTCGCGATAGCGCTGTTCGTCGCCTGCTTTGAGCGCGTCTAGCATTAAAGCGTGCGCGCGTACAGTGTCTTCCATGTCTTCTGGCGCACCCAGCCCTAAAGCAGGGACCACACTGGTGTGGATCTCCCACAGTGCCAAAGAAAATTCCTGCATTAAAGGGTTAGAAACATACGTGGATAACAAGTAGTGGAATTGGTAGTCGGGAATCGCAAAGGACTCGCCCGCAGCATGCAAATCCCGCATTTCAGCCACAACATCCTCGAGTTCACGTAAGTCCTGCCCCTTGAGCTTCGCAGTTAACTCTGCAGCATTCGCCAGGTCCAAGGTTTCGCGCATAGCAACAACATGACTTAAGTTCTCGAGCGCTTGGCCCTCATGCAAGGTCATACGCAGCACCAAACCATTGACCAGCGGGGCTAAGGACATCTTGCCAACATAGGAACCATGCCCGTGGCGTGTCTCGACGATATCCAGACTGGCTAAGGTGCGGATGGCTTCCCGCACCGAGGAACGCGAGACATTAAGTAACTCACACAGGGCAGCCTCAGAGGGCAGTGCATCACCGGCATTGAGCTGGTGGTCGCGGATGTAGTTGGCAATAGCTTGCACCGTGCTATTGCGATCCACTACTGATTTTGATCCGGACATCGACGCATTCTCCTTCAGAACAAACCTGCTTCTCGTTCACTGCCACGAGCACATTTCCGCATGCTACAAGCCAGCTTTCTTTCCTATGAGTCTAGTGCACCCTAGGGAGCCTATTTTTCACACTGGACTACCAATCAACTGCTAGCAAAACTTCCCCCAAACTCCTCTTACCTTTAATCCCAACCTTTTCAACAAGCTTTCCAGCACTCACCGGTACTCACACCGCAGCATCCCCCGCGACACGCCGGCATCCCCGGGCGCTCCCGAAGCATCCCCCGCGACCAACACGGAAAGCCAAGCAAGCTTTCATATCTCATCAATGTTCATTTGTCTCCAAAAAGAATATATTGAGAGATTTGCCACTCCCATTTTTACCCCCATACCGAATTTTTCGAGGATAATTCGCGGAAGTTTTCCACCATCGGGGGCAACTGTTACACCAATAATAACACAAACTATGGCGGTTGTCCGACGTCTGATATAAAGTGAAAACTAGTTCAGCACGCCGGATCACTAACCCTGGAGTGCGCTTCCCCTCCTGATCGAAAAGGAACAATCATGAGTACTGGAATTCACACGGCTTTCAGTCGCCGTAGTTTCCTCAAAATCACCGGGGCTATGGGCGCAGCCGCCGGATTAAGCGCTACCCTATCCGCCTGCGCGGGCAACAACAGCTCTAGCTCTTCTAGCGGCACCGTCAATGGCGAACCCAACGAGTCTGGCACCATCAAGGCCGCCATCTCTTACGAGCTCGGTACCAATGGCTATGATCCACTGACTACCACCTCAGCTCTCACAATCGCCGCAAACTGGCATACCTTAGAGGGCCTAACCGAAATTGATCCCGCCACCGGCGAGGTCTATGCGGCTTTGGCTGATGAACTCCCCCAGATTGCTGGCACTGCCATCGATGTCACTTTACGCGATGGTGCAGTCTTCCATGACGGCACCGAAGTCACTGCCGATGACGTCGTCTACTCTTTCGAGCGCGTCCTTGACGAGGCTAACAACTCGCTCTACGCCTCCTTCATCCCATTTATCACTAGTGTGACCAAACAGGATGATCGCACCGTTACCATCAACCTCTCCCAAGAAACCGGCGTGCTGGCCAACCGCCTTGCCGTGGTAAAGATCGTGCCACAAGCTGTCGTGGAGGCAGATCCAAAGGCCTTTGATGCCAATCCCGTCGGTAGTGGCCCCTGGAAGATGACCGATAACGGTGGCACTTCCAAGGTGGTGAAATTCGAACGCTTCGCGGACTATACCGGCCCGAAACCTGCACAAGCTGCCCATATGGAGTGGAATATTATTCCTGATTCTTCCACCCGTACCAATGCTTTACAGTCGGATTCCGTCCAGGCAATCGACTCAGTGCCGTATCTGTCCATCGAGCAGCTTGAAGCCACCGACAAAGTTGAAAGTGTGCAAGGCTTCGGCCTGTTGTTTGCGATGTTCAACTGCAGCGAAAACAACCCATTCAACGATGTCCGCAATCGCCAGGCCTTCCTTTACGGCATTGACATAGACCGAGTTATCAGCACTGGCATGCTGGGTCAAGCAAGCCCTGCAACGAGCTTCTTGCAAGAAGACCATCCGAACTATCACAAGGCCAGCACGGTGTATTCCTACGATGCAGATAAGGCCCGCGCTCTCTTTGCCGAAACAGGACTCACCAGCTTCCGTATGCTGTGCACTGACCACGACTGGGTGAAGCAATGCACGCCACTCATCCAAGAGTCCTTGAACAACTTGGGCATTGAAGTCTCTTTCACCGAGCGCCAGTCTGCCGATGTCTACAACACCATCGACGATGCTCCTGATGCCTATGATGTCGTGATTGCCCCTGGCGACCCATCTGTCTTCGGCTCAGATCCAGATTTACTCATGCGCTGGTGGTACAGCTCGGATACCTGGACCGATTCCCGCATGCACTGGCAAGGTTCGACAGAATATAACGAACTACAAGAAATCTTGAATACCGGCCTTGCCGCCGCCAACGTCGATGAGCAGAGCGAATCCTGGCACAAGGCCTTCGACTTCATCGCCGAGCAAGTGCCACTGTATCCGCTATTCCACCGCAAGACTCCAACGGCGTGGGATGCCTCTACTTTGGTTGACTTCAAACCGATTTCGCTCACTGGTTTGTCTTTCCTCGGAGTACAAACCACCCGGGATTAATCATCCTTCCCCCAGCACCTTCCGGAGGCTAACACCGTACCACGACACAACGTAGCCTCCGGGAAAGCCGGGCCCTCTCGCTTATCTGCCGGTTCCTGGCTTTCTACTGCTGACTACTAGCTCATTCTTAGTAAGACAGGAACCATTCTTGTGTCCAACCTACTTCGCCTGATCGGCCGGCGCCTTATTGCCTTGCCCATCATGATCCTGGGTGTAACCTTCCTGGTCTTCTTCGTGATGTCTTTTAGCCCCGCGGATCCTGCCCGCCTCGCCTTGGGCGAATCCGCCAGTGCCGAAGCCTTAGAAGAATACCGCGATGCCCACGGTCTCAACGACCCCCTCCTAGTGCGCTATTGGAACTTCCTCGGCGACCTTATGCACGGGGATATGGGCACGACCACCGGTAACACCCCAGTTACTGAGGTCGTCGCCGCAGCCTTCCCGATCACCTTGCAGTTAACCTTCCTCGGCCTGATCCTGGCCTGTATCTTCGCACTCATCTTCGGCGTTATTGCTGCACTGTATCGCGACCGTTGGCCAGACCAAGCTATCCGCATTATCTCGATTGCCTTCCTAGCAACCCCTTCTTTCTGGTTAGCCATTTTGCTCATCCAGTGGTTAGGCGCGGTACCTGGCGGGTGGGGAGTCTTTCCTGCCCTGGTTTCTGCTTGGGTGCCTTTCAGTGAAGATCCAGGAACCTATATCAATAACCTCTTCCTACCTGCAGTAGCACTTGCCGTACCGGTTGCCGGGTCGCTAACTCGCGTCGTACGTACCGCCATGGTAGAAGAGTTGGATAAAGACTATGTGCGCACCGCAATTGGTGCGGGCATTCCGCGCGCAGAAGTCATTTCCCGCAATGTGCTGCGCAATGCACTCATTACCCCAATTACGGTGCTTGGTTTGCGCGTCGGTTATCTCATGGGTGGCGCGGTCATTATCGAAATCATCTTCAATATTCAGGCCATGGGTCAGCTCATCCTCGATGGTGTTACCCGCAACGATGTCTACCTCGTCCAAGGTGTCACCCTCACTGTGGCGATTGCCTTCATCGTGATCAACATCATCGTGGATATGCTCTACGTCCTGGTCAATCCCCGTATTAGGAGTATCTAATGCGCCGCAAACTTACTGAAAATCTCGAAAACAAGGCCGGACAGCGCTTCAGTGGCATCCGCAGCCTACCCGTAAGTTCCAAGATTGCTCTGACACTACTATCCATCGTGGCATTGCTGGCAATCCTCGCACCTATCATCGCGCCCTATGACCCCCTGGCCTCTTCAACACCAGTGCAACCTCCCAGTGGCGAGCATTGGTTTGGTACCGATGCCATTGGGCGCGATATTTTCTCCCGAGTGATCTACGGTGCACGCTCCTCACTCATCATTGGCCTGTGTGCCACCGCGGCTGCATTAATCATTGCTGCGATCTTAGGCTCAATTGCAGCAACCGGCGGCAAGGTGGTTTCCGAGGTGCTCATGCGGATCCTCGATATCATCATGTCGTTCCCCGGCATTGCCTTAGCAGCAGTCTTCGTCGCTGTGTTCGGCAATTCACTGCCGGTGCTAGTCTTTGCCATTGGTTTCCTCTATATTCCGCAACTCTCCCGCGTAGTACGCGCCAATATCCTCAACGAGTTCGGTGAAGACTACGTCGCAGCAGCTAAGGTAATGGGCGCGCATATACCTCATATCCTCATCAAGCACGTAGCCCGCAACACCATCGCGCCCGTCATGGTCTTCGCCACCGTATTAGTTGCCGATGCCATTGTCTTCGAAGCATCCCTGTCCTTCATTAATGCCGGCGTGCAACCTCCGGAACCTTCCTGGGGTAACATCTTGGCAGATGGCAAGGCTCTGTTACTCACCGGTGCGTGGTGGCCCACTTTCTTCCCGGGCTTGATGATCCTGGTCACTGTATTGTCCTTGAACATTCTGTCCGAGGGACTTACCGACTCCATGGCTGCACCCACTATAAAGCGCAGCGTGAAGATCGATGATGCCGAAGCTGCCGATGGCAACCACCTGCCACTAGGACATGTGAGCGAAGAGGAAGCGCGCCGCTCTTTGCAGTCTTCGCTACAAGCTTTGCATGATGCAGAGTTGGCTGAAGACCGCCGCCTCCACTTTGAGGGCGATGCTACCCCATTAATTGAGATCCGAAATTTAAGTATTGCATTCCCCAGCGCCCATGGTGATGTGAATATTGTAGACAATGTGAGCTTTAGTCTCGCCCCTGGTCAAACCATGGGTCTCGTTGGTGAATCTGGTTGCGGCAAGTCGCTGATTGCCATGGCCATTATGGGGTTGCTGCCCCCAACTGCGCGTATTGAAGGCGAGATCCTCTTTGATGGCAAGAATGTCGTTGGCATGTCCTCTGCCGAGCACAATGCATTGCGTGGGCATGACATGGCCATGATCTACCAGGATGCTCTCAGCTCTCTCAATCCATCGATGCTCATTCGCACGCAACTACAACAACTCATCCGCCGAGGCGGCAAACGCAGTGCGGAAGAACTTCTCGAACTCGTCGGACTCGACCCCGAGCGCACCTTGAAGTCCTACCCCCATGAGCTTTCCGGTGGTCAACGCCAACGCGTGCTCATTGCTATGGCGCTCACCCGCAATCCGCGCCTGCTCATTGCTGATGAACCCACAACCGCTCTTGATGTGACCGTGCAGCACCAGGTCGTGGCTTTGCTTAATGAACTTCGTGAGAAGCTCGGCTTCGCCATGATCTTCGTTAGCCACGATCTTGCCCTGGTTGCCAAGCTCGCACACAAGATCACCGTGATGTACGCCGGACAGATTGTGGAGCAAGGTGAAACCCGCGAATTGCTTGCTGATCCGCGACATGAATACACCCGAGGGCTTCTTGGTGCAGTGCTTTCTATCGAGTCAGGCGCGCAGCGCTTGTACCAGGTTCCAGGTACGGTACCGTCGCCACGTGAATTTGTCGCAGGCGATCGCTTCGCGCCCCGATCCTCCCACCCTGGCGTTGGTCTAGATCAAAAACCAGTGCTGCGCCCTGTCGGTGAATCCACCACTCACCGCTATGCAGCTACTGACGACCTACTTGCCTTAGGAGAGAAATCATGAGTGAGCAAACCCCTATCCTAGAATTGCGCGATGTCAACGTCGTGCACAAAACCCGTACTGGCAAGCTATTTCGCCCAGATACTGTCCATGCCAACAAAAACATCAATTTCCGCATCGATCGTGGCGAAGTCGTTGGCATTGTGGGCGAATCCGGCTGCGGTAAATCCACCCTGGCGCGGGTGCTCGTGGGCTTACAAAAGCCAACGAGTGGTGAGGTCTTGTTCCAAGGCCAACCTCTGCATAATCGGGGCAAGCAGCGAAAAGAACTCGGTCGTGCTGTATCGGTGGTCTTCCAGGATCCTGCGACCGCTCTCAATCCACGCATGACAGTAAAAGAGCAGCTGCTCGATCCGCTTAAAGTTCACAACATCGGTGATGAGACATCACGAAATAAGCGCGTGCAAGTCCTCCTCGAGCTTGTCGGTCTGCCGCTTTCTGCACTCGATGTGCTGCCACGGCAAATCTCTGGTGGGCAGCGCCAGCGTGTGGCGATTGCTCGCGCCTTGGCCTTGGAACCAGACCTCATCATCGCCGACGAGCCCACCTCTGCACTCGATGTGTCTGTGCGCGCGCAGGTGTTGAACTTGCTGACAGACCTGCGTCGCGAGCTGGGCCTAGGGCTAGTGTTTATCTCCCATGACATTAATACGGTGCGCTATGTTTCGGATCGTATTTGTGTGATGTATCGCGGGGAGATCCTTGAAGAACAGCCCACTGAATTGCTCTTTAGCCAACCAGAGCAGGAATACACGCGCACTCTGTTGGCCGCCATTCCATCTTTCCTCTAGAAACAATATCTGCCTATTTACGAAGTGGAGCCTCGTATGACTACCCAAATCCCTTCCCCTGTTGTTCGTGGCATTGTGCCCCCGATCTTGACCCCACTGCATGAAGATCGCAGCATTGACTTTGAGTCCTTGACCAAGTTGGTCAATAAACTCATTGATGCAGGCGTCAACGGTATTTTCGCTATGGGATCTTCTGGCGAAGTTGCCTTCTTAAGCGATAGCGATCGAGATGCTGTCATCCGTCACATCATCAAAGAAACCAAGGGGCGAGTTCCTGTCTACGCTGGGGTTATCGACACCCAAATCAACCGTGTCATTGAGCACGCCAAGCGTGCTGAAGATGCAGGCGTCGCCGCCTTGGTAGCAACTGCACCGTTCTATGCGATCTGTGGCCCAGATGAAATCTCCGAACACTTCCGCCTACTTGCCAAGGAAACGAAGCTGCCTATCATTGCCTATGACATACCAGTCTGTGTACACAGCAAGCTCTCCCCAGAGCTACTGGTTTCACTGGGAAAGGAAGGCGTACTTGCAGGGGTGAAGGATTCCTCAGGCGATGACGTTTCCTTCCGACGCTTGGTAGCCCTTAACAAGGCCGCAGGACATCCATTAACACTACTCACTGGACACGAAGCAGTCGTTGATGGAGCATTCATGGCAGGCGCCGATGGCTGTGTACCCGGCCTGGGCAATGTGGATCCTGATGGCTATGTGCGCATGTGGAAGGCAGCACAAGATAAAGACTGGGAAACGGTGCGCAAGGAGCAAGACCGCCTTGCAGCCCTCTTTGAGATCGTCTTCCAACCTCGTGGCAAAGTGGGACCGGCTGCCGGGGTTGGATCCTTCAAAACCGCTTTGGAACTCATGGGAGTATTCGAGTCTAACTACATGTCTTACCCGTTGGCACCGATTGATGATGCAGAGTCACGGGAGGCAATTAAGGGGATCTTAGAGGAGGCTGGGTTATCTTAACTGCTGCTTGATTGACGTAGTTCCTCAAAGAACCAAAGAATAATACTAGCGTCATGACTTGTAATGCCATGGCGCTATAGCTCAAATTGGAATAGAAGTATAAGAATTATCCACTGCGTATTCAATTCTGATGTATGCATTCAATCAAGTTCCCGAACGCCTACATGAGTATGTGGGAGAAGCAAAAATTTATTAACGCTTAATGTGCCTTGCAAGTCGGAAGAGCGTAAGGCATTCGCCACAACAAGTCCCCAAACTAACTCTACAATTAACTAAAGCAGGAAACCGGTCCTAGAAATAAATATCTAGCAACATCAGGACACCAAAAGTCTATCTTGTTTCAAGAAAAGAATTCCAACACAATAAAACTCCGCGAAGTCAGGAATTTGCTACTCCCACATTAAATTATCTGCATAACAATAATTTTTCGGATAAAGCTCTCTCAACATCTAATTTGAGATCCATGATACAGAGTTTTACCGGTATATCCTTCACCTAGTGCTACAGCGATAAACATTTTGAACCATCACATAAGATCCATCAAAATCCTACAACGAGTCCAACTACACACCAATAGAACCTTCCAACAGGGCAAAAGCTCCTATGTCGCCCCCAAATTTTTGAAAAGCAGCATACAGATCATCGCATTATAGCCACTTTATAAAATCGTTCATCGCATCTAGCGTTATCGCAGCACAAAAATTTTTAGGCTCACAATCACGAGAAGGGCCAAGGACCGCATTCACTAAAGGGATCTAAATACGGAACTACATATTCAAAACAGCAATATATTACAAGCAAAACACTCAGCAGCAGAGCACACATTGAAAGAGAAAAGGTTTCTCGAAAATGTCAACTTCAAGAAACCCATAAGATAGTAAGTTAAATTAAGGCAATTTAACTTACCGGTGCAATACAATGACCAAAGAACTTAGCGCCAAGTTTGCTCCCAAGAGGTACCGCCCTGGCCTTGGCTGTAAACAAATTCATTTGCTCGCTGGCAAAAATCTTGAACCGCTTCTTTGTCCAAGAAGGAAACTCGGACTCCGGTCACTCCACCACCGTTGTTGGTAACATCCAATGAGGTTCCAACAGCATTGATCGCACAAAGAGCGAAGAATACAAACAAGATTAGGCCTAGCACAGCGCTATTAGACATCAACAGCAGCCCGACGAAGGCAAGTAAACCAAAAATAACGAGGCGCGCACCATGAGCTTTCAAAGAAGAAGTGATGCCTGCAATTGAACCGAGAGGCATGCTACGCTCTTCATACCCAAGCGGGAAGATTCCGAAAATCGTATTAGGATACCGCACGAGAATACGCTTATTGGTCACAACCATAGTCGTGGTTAACCAGAACAAGGCCAAATTGGGCCGGACATCACGCCCGTAAACACCGGATTCGCCAGGCGCCAGCATGATATTGGTTCGTTTACTGTTGTTCGTCAACGACTTTCCTTAATTCTATACATAACAAATACTGTGTTAGAATAGGACATTCTACTTTATTTTGTCAAATGTTAAATAAATAGTAGATAGATACGACACCCTAATGCACGGTAGCAATTTGCGATTTTTAGAATCAGAGCTTCCCCTTCAAAAAATCACCATGAAGTGCCCCAGGTTTTGTTCCGTCTGAGTAGATGGGAAAATCTGGAATATGCC
>JAUMTW010000010.1 GCA_030531005.1 Corynebacterium sp. | reverse complement strand
TAAATTAAAAGTTCAATGGGTAGAACTCTATGCAACACGAAGACGATCTAGGGCAGTTGCTGCGGGATTAGTTCGACGCCCCTGCTTCCTCGCGCCCAACACAAAAACGGGATACCTTCCGTCAAAGAAGATATCCCGTCGCTGGGTTCAGCTTAGCTCAGCTGAGTTCAGCCTCAGCAGCTTTTAGAAAATACCACCATTGGGGTTGGCCTCCACGCGGCGCACCTCAGGGTTCTGGTTAGGAGCCTGAGTAGGCCCCTGTGGTGCTGCTGGCTGTGCTGGCTGTGCCGTCTGGGTTGGTGCGGAGGCCTGGGCCTCTGCCACACCTGGGGCCTCATCTGGCTTACCGCCACGCATCATCCACTGGATGCTTGGCAGATCCTCCTCGGTGATGATGACCTCACGGGCCTTGGTGCCCACTGCAGGGCCCACAACACCGAATTCCTCCAGCTGGTCCATCATGCGGCCTGCCTTGGAGAAGCCCATGCGCAGCTTGCGCTGCAGGTTCGAAATGGACAGGGTTGTGGAATAGGCGGCCAGCTCGGCAGCCGCACAGAGCATATCCACATCATCATCGGATTCCGGCTGAACCTCAACCTCGGCCTCAGGGGTTTCGGTCTTGGTTTCAATCTGGATATAGTCCGGCTCAGGAACCTGGGACTTAGTCTGCTCCACAATGGCATGAATCTCAGCATCATCCACATAGGCACCCTGGATACGAACCGTCTCCGCCTGGCCCTGTGGAATGAACAGGCCATCACCCATGCCCAGCAGCTTCTCCGCACCATTCTGGTCCAGGATCACGCGGGAGTCCTGGTTGGATGCGGTGGCAAAGGCCACGCGGCTTGGAATATTGGACTTAATCAGACCGGTAACCACATTAACCGATGGGCGCTGGGTTGCCAGGATGAGGTGGATACCAGCGGCACGTGCCTTCTGAGTGATACGCACAATGGCATCCTCAATTTCGCGTGGCGCGGTCATCATGAGGTCGGCAAGCTCGTCGACAATGGCCACAATATATGGGAAGCGCTTATATTCACGCTGGGATCCCGGTGGGGCCACAATCTCACCACGGTCAAACTTCTTGTTATAACCCTCGATATTACGAACACCAGCTGCCTTCATATCCAGGTAGCGGCGCTCCATTTCCTCAACCAGCCACATGAGCGCATCACTGGCGCGCTTTGGCTCAGTAATGATTGGGGTGAGCAGGTGTGGAATGCCCTCATATGGGGTGAATTCCACCATCTTCGGGTCAACCAGAATCAGGCGCAGCTGCTCTGGGGTGGCACGGCTGAGCAAGGACACCAGAAGGCTGTTGACAAAGGCCGACTTACCGGAACCGGTGGAACCAGCAACCAGCATATGTGGCAGCTTATTCAAAGCGAAGGTAACAAAGCTACCCTCCACGCCCTTACCAATTGGTACGAGCAATGGGTCTGGGTCATTAGCAAAGTTTGGCTCGCTCAGCGCATCGCCCAGGTACACGGTCTCACGGTCATCATTAGGAACCTCAATACCCACTGCACTGTGGCCAGGAATTGGCATAAGCAGACGAATATTGGAGGTCTTTACCGCATAGGCAAAGTTAGTCTGAAGACCAGTGATCTTGGACATCTTCACGCCCGGACCAACCTGGATGATATAACAGGTCACTGTTGGGCCACGGTTATAGCCAGTCACCTGTGCATTTACACCGAACTCTTCAAGCACAGCATTAATGGCATCTACAATCTGCTCATTGGCCTCCGAGTGGCGCTTTGGTGGCGCACCGTGCTTGAGCACAGACATATCTGGCAGCTGGTAGGTGCTATCAAAGCGTGCTGGTGGGGCTGGGGTGCTGAAGTGGTTCATGCCCGCAGTCTGCTGAGCAGGTTCCTCTACAGGATCCTCCACTGGTTCAGCCTCAAAGACCTCATCTGCAAAATCATCAGCAAAGTCAGCCGCATAGTCATCTGCATAATCATCGGCAAAGTCTTCTGGCTCAGCAGCTTCTACTGGCTCGGCTGGCTCGGCCGGCATCTGCATATTCTGCGCCAAGGCCTCACGGGCTGGCAGCGCACTGGCAGCGGCTGGGCTCTCATAGATCTCAGGGAGCTCTTCCTCATAGGCAGATTCATCCAGCAGTAGGTCATCCTCATACTGGTCCTCAAACTGGTCCTCGAAGTCGAGCTCCGGCTGCACTGGCTGCTCAGGCTCCGGCTGGTTGGCACGGAAAAGGGATGGGATCTTTTCGGTGCGCTTATCGGCCAGGCTTGGGTCTTCGTCGAAAAGCGAACGGCCTTGGTCAGCGGCACGATCCACAGCAGGTTCGGCATTGAAGCTCAAGGCACCGCTGGTGGCCACATCATCGTAGCCGCGTGGTGCGGGGGCGCGTCGCAAGCCATCCATGGAGTCGCGGGCGGCGCGGGTGGAGTCCATGCGGGTATAGGAGGTATTGCGCAGGCGTGGGCGCACCTCATCACGGACGCGCAGCTTGGTGGTTGGTTCCTCAACCTCCTTGGCGGCGCGGCGCTCTTCAAGCTTCTCGTCCAATTGAGCTTTTCGACGATCCACCTCGCCACCAACCACACTGGCCACGTCACGCACAGTCACACCGGCAGTACGCAGCACACCGTAGAAGAGGATGAGAACCAGGATTGGCACGGCCACAAAATTACTAAAACCGTGGGCCATTGGCTGGGCCATGAGCACACCAATCATGCCACCACTGCCCTGACGGCCAGGCATGGTATCCGGGTGGCCGGCGAAGGTATCAATCAACCCCAGGGTGGAGAGTGCAATGAGCACGCCGCCCACACCATAGCGCATATAGCCATAGCTGCTTGGCATGCGGTCCACACTCAGGGCAATACCGGTGGCGGCAACAAGAAGCGGCACCAGGTAGGAGCCCACGCCGAAGATGGAGGCCACTGCCCCACTCACAGCCTGCCCTGCGGGGCCACCAAATGGGGTCCAGACGGAACCGGCAAGGATCACGGCAATGCCGACGAGAACAAAGGCGATAATATCAATCTGACGGCCTGTCAAGCCCATGCGATTGACACTGCCCTGTTCTTCCTCCGGCAGCGGTGGGTGCTTTGCCACTTTGGCGCCACCACGCTTGGTGGTGCTACTCGTGCTTTTCTTATTTTGGGTCTTTTTCTTTGGCTTTGATTCCACTGCTTTAGATTTTTTCGAATTAGTGGACTTGGAGGCACGCGGCTTTGGTGGCATGTCCTCAAAGTCATAGAGGTTATCGTCCTCAATTTCCTCGCCGAAGGAGTCCTCCAGGCGGAAGCGACCGCGCGGTTCCCTTTCTTTCTTGGGGCCACGCTTATTGCTCAATGCACTTTTCATACCCGAACCGAGCACGCCGAGGGAGCTACCCGTACGGCGAAATTCCTCCGTAGGCTTGTCCTTTGGGGAGCGCGACGAACCAGTTCGTGTATTGACAGTCATGTATGTGATTCTAGCGTATAAATCACATTAGTAACACTAGTAACAAAAATTGCGTGTTTGGTGGACTTTAGTTCAGCTTCTCTACAGGGCCGCTGAAGGTCAATCCGCTAGCCGGGCGACCATAGGCCCACAGCAGAATCTCACCGATCGGGCCGGAGAGACGAACCACATCATCACCGAGCAAGCTCACGCCCTTCTTATCTTTGATGATAATGCGCGGCATTCCATCCGGGAAGGCAATGACTGGCACCGGGGCCTTAGCCAATTCACGCTTAGCAATAAACGCAGTGGCGCGGTGCAATTCCTTGGCCTGTTGCGCATCCAGCGGAAGTTCACACTCCGGGTCCTGGGCGCGGGCCACATCGGCATAGTGCACAAAGTGCTCTGCACCGTTCATATACTGGTCGGCATATTTCATTGGGTTGCGCTTGGATGGGCCCTTCTCCCAGGCGGCGATGGTCTGCTCATAGGGCTGGGCGAGGATCTCTGCCTCGGTCTTTTCAAAAACCTTGTGCAGTGGGGACACAAAAATACCGGCCGCGGCCAGTGGCTTATTCTCACGAATATAGAGGTGGGCAGCCAGGTCGGCGGCGCGCCAGCCCTCACAGAGAGTAGGGGCATCGGGGCCTGCTTCACGCAGGGCGCTGGCTAGTTTATGGCGGTAGGTTTGTGCAAGAGTCATAGAGTCCATTTTACGCCCAAAGAGAAAAGGCAGGCACCCACATGCGGGTACCTGCCTTTGGGCGGTCTGCCAATTAGAGGCTCATACGAGAGTTATTCACATCATCGTCGGTAGCCTGAACCTCACTGGTGGTTGCAACCACAGTAGGAACAATCATTGGCTGGCGGCGCCACTTCTGCTCCACATAACGGGAAACAGTACGACGCAGCTTCTGAACCATACGGTAAACTTCATTCTCACCTTCACCGGCAAGATCATTCATGGTCTGCTCAACCAGGTCAGCGACCTCAGGCATCATAGCCTTGTGGTCCTCAGAGAAGCCCTTGGCCACAACAGTTGGGCGCTCCATGAGACGAGCGGTGCGGTTGTCAATAACCGCGGTGATGGTGATGAGACCACCAGCACCCAGGCTGGTGCGGTCTGCCAGAACCTCATCATCAATATCACCCATGGTGACACCATCAACATAGAGGTTACCAACAGGAATCTGGCCCACAACGCGGGCGCGGCCCTTAACCAGGTCCACCACAACACCATTCTGGGCGAGCACAACACGATCGCGCTCAACACCAGTGGACACAGCCAGTTCCTTATTGGCGCGCAGGTGGCGCCACTCGCCGTGAACAGGCATAGCGTTCTTTGGACGAACAGCATTGTAGAGGAAGAGCAGCTCACCAGCATAGCCGTGGCCGGAGGTGTGAACCTTGGCATCGCGGCCGGTAACCACAGTGGCACCAATCTGGGCGAGCATATTGATCATGCCGAAGACGGCTTCCTCATTGCCTGGAACCAGGGAGGAGGAGAGAATAATCAGGTCGCCATCGCGCACAGTGATCTGGCGGTGCTCACGACGAGCCATGCGGGACAGGGCCGCCATTGGCTCACCCTGGGTACCGGTGGTGATAAGAACGACCTTGTGTGGGGCCATCTTTGCGGCCTCATCCATGGTGACAATGGTGCCACGTGGGGCCTTGAGGTAGCCCATGCGCTCAGCAATTTCCATATTGCGGATCATGGAGCGACCATTGAAGGCCACCTTACGGCCAGCAGCCACGGCAGCATCCACAGCAGACTGGACGCGGTAAACATTGGAGGCGAAGGAAGCAACAATAACGCGCTGCTTGGCCTCAGCAATGAGACGCTTAAAGGTTGGGGCCAGCTCAGCCTCAGAACCGGAAATGCCAGGGGTGGTGGCATTGGTGGAGTCGCAGAGGAAGAGGTCAATGCCCTCATCGCCATAGCGGCTCATGGCTGGCAGGTCGGTTGGGCGATTATCAGTTGGGGTCTGGTCCAGCTTGATATCACCGGTGTGCAGGATGGTGCCAGCAGCGGTCTTCAAAACCACACCCAGGCAGTCAGGCACAGAGTGGTTCACAGCGAAGAAGCGGATATTGAATGCACCGCGGTTCTCTTCGCTCTTCTCATTGACCTCAATGAGCTTTGGACGCTGACGGTGCTCAGCACACTTGGCAGCAATCAAAGCGCAGGTAAAGCGGCTGGCGATGATTGGAATATCTGGGCGCAGCTTGAGCAGCCATGGAATCGCACCAATGTGGTCCTCGTGGGCGTGGGTAACGACCAGGGCTTCCACCTTGTCCATGCGGTCTTCAATATAGGAGAAATCAGGCAGGATGAGGTCCACGCCTGGCTCGCCGGAGGATGGGAAGAGCACACCGCAGTCAATGAGCAGCATGCGGCCCTTGTATTCGAAAACGGTCATATTACGACCAATTTCGGAGATACCACCGAGCGCAACAATACGCATGCCATCGCGTGGCTGACGTGGTGGCTTAGGAAGACGCTCAGTCAGGTCAGCACCCTGCATGGACTGAACAACGGTACGGCGGCCCTTGTTCTGACCCTTATTCTGGTTGTCCTGACGGTTGTCATTGCCACCGCGGTTATTGTTCTTATTATTGTTATTGCTCTTGGAGCTTACGCGGCGGGTTGCCTTGGAGGTGGTCTTACGTGCACCGCCTCGGCTGCTGGTGCGGGTGCTACGGCGAGCGTTTCGACGCTCCCCCGTCGAGCCCGTATTCTCTGCTTCGGCGCTTGCGCCGGCGGTGGTTTGTGCATCCTCAGGGGCCTTGAATACCACTGGGGCTGCACCGGTCTTGCGCGTTACTTTGCGCACGCGGTTACGCGGTTGTGTCATATTTAAAGGACTCCAGCCTTTTCCATATCAAGGGCGAGGGCCTGCAGTTCCTCTTCACTAGCAGGAACCTGTGGCAGGCGTGGCTCGCCGAGTTTAAGGCCCTGCAGTTGCAGAGCCGCTTTGGCAAAACTAACTCCACCCAGTCGTGCTTGCGCACGGGTTAGCGGATGAAGGGCGGCACCAATTTCGCGAGCGCGGACAATATCGCCCGCCTCGAAGCTTTCCACCAATTCGCGGAGTGCACGTGGTGCTGCATGTCCAATCACGGAAATTACGCCGGTGGCGCCAACTGCGAGCCAGGCAAGATTAAGCGGGTCATCGCCCGAGTACCATGCAAGGCCAGTTTCATCCATGAGAGGAATCGCTGAACCAATATCCCCCTTAGCATCTTTAAGGGCTTGGATATTCTTATGTTCGGCTAACCGTTTAATGGTATCAGGTTCGAGCGCAATTCCCGAACGGCCAGGAATATCATAGAGGCAGATGGGCATATCTGTAGCATCTGCGATAGCGATAGTGTGGCGGTAGACGCCTTCCTGACTTGGCTTGGAATAGTACGGGGTCACAACAAGGGCACCATCCGCACCTGCTTCTGCACTGCGGCGGGCGCATTCAATACTTGCGGCCGTATTATTCGTTCCGACACCAGCGATTAGACGAGTGTCATCCCCCAGTTCCTGGCGCACAGCCTTGATAAGAGCTACCTTCTCATCCACAGTGGTGGTTGGGGATTCACCGGTGGTTCCAGAGAGCACCAGGGAGTCCACGCCATTGTCCACCAGGTGGGTTGCGAGCCGGCAGGCTGCATTGAGGTCGAGCTCACCGCGATCATCGAATGGGGTGACCATGGCTACGACGACTGTGCCGAATGTATCGGCACCCAGGGTATTACGAGGGGACGTACTCATGTAATTAACCGTACCTTCTTAAGCTGAGATTTTCATGGGAACCACTGTCCCGTTAAGCTACTCTAATGTACCATTAATTTCTCTTATTCGGTGGCATATGGTGACACCGCTATCTCGGAACCGTCGGCTAGCTGGTTAATATCGAAATCATCAAAACAGGCCGGCGCCAGCTCACGCAGCTTCTTGAGTACCTCAACGGCAATAATTCTAATCTCACGATTAACGTGTTCTGCCCCACGGGCGGCAATAAAATGTCGCCATCCGCGATAGTTACCACTAACCACAAGCCTGGTTTCCTGGGCATGGGGCAGCACTTCCCTGGCGGCCTGGCGGATACGCTTATCCTCAATGAGCGCATTGCGGCTCAGCTCCGGACTGTCCGCCCGCATGGCCTCAGTCAGGGCCGTTTTGAGCTCCTCATACATAAACTGGGCATCATCCATGGCGCGCAGGAAAATACGCTCCAATTCAGGCTTGCCAGCAATACCCTCCGGCAGCACAATATTCATCTCCGGCTCCGCCACATAACGCGGGCTCAACTGGGAGAAAGACAAGTGCCTATGGCGCATGAGCTCATGGGCGCCTGTATGGGACAAACCCCGAATATAGAAGGTGGCGCTGGCATGCTCAAAGACAGCCATATGCCCCACCTCCTTGAGGTGATTAATAAAGGCCGCATTCGTACTGGTGCGGGGATTAGGCTTATCAAAAGTCTCATAACAAGCCCTGCCGGCAAATTCCACCAGCGCACTGCCTCCCTGCGCATCGGTCTCCCAGTCCATGCCTGCCGGCACCGAAAATTCGGCATGGCCAATCAGCTCAATGGACAGTGGTGATACGGAAGCCATTTAGATATCCAGGAAGTTCTCAAGACCAATGGTCAAACCAGGGTGCTGGGCAATATTGCGCACACCGACGAGCACGCCAGGAACAAAGGAGTCACGATCATAGGAGTCCTGACTAATGGTCAGGGTCTGGCCGGTGGTGCCGAAGATAACACGCTCATGGGCAACCATGCCGGTCATGCGGATAGCGTGCACAGGAACACCAGCCACATCGGCGCCGCGTGCGCCCTCCAGGGTCTGGTCGGTGGCATCTGGCTGGGCACCCAGGCCGGCTTCCTTACGGCCCTCAGCAATGGCCTCAGCGGTGTGAATGGCGGTGCCGGATGGGGCATCAAGCTTATTTGGGTGGTGGAGCTCGATGACCTCTGCGGACTCAAAGAAGCGCGCAGCCTGCTTGGCAAAAACCATGGTCAATACAGCACTGATAGCAAAGTTTGGTGCAATGAGAATATTGCTGGTGGAGCCGGTCTCCTTGATGAGGGAACGCAGGGTCTCCAGGCGCTCCTCGGTAAAACCGGTGGTGCCCACCACAGCATTGATATTGTTCTTAATGCAGAAGCTCAGGGTGTCCATGACTACTGCTGGGGCGGTGAAGTCCACAATGGTCTCAACCTTATTCTCCACCAGCAGGTCAAGGCTATCGCCCTTATCTACCTTGGCTGCCAGAACCAAGTCCTCAGCTGCCTCTACACCTGCACAGACTGCCTGGCCCACACGGCCCTTTGCGCCTACGACACCAACATTGATCATGAATGCTCCTTTCGAAAAAATCTAAACAAGTCCATCTTAACCAAAAAGAAGGGCCAGGGAGCGGTATAAGCTCCCTAACCCTTCTTCTCTACAGGCTGTAGTTCTTAGTCACGAACTGGTACCAAGGAAATCTTGCCCTTGGCATCAATATCGGCAATTTCGACCTCAATCTTATCGCCAACATTGACTACATCCTCAACCTTGGCAATGCGCTTGCCATTGCCCAGCTTGGAGATATGAACCAAACCATCGGTGCTACCGGTGAGGTTAACAAAGGCGCCGAATGGGGCGGCCTTGACCACGGTGCCCAGGTAGCGCTCGCCGACCTGTGGCAACTGTGGGTTAGCAATGGCATTGATCTTATCAATAGCAGCCTGGGCATTCTTGCCATCAGAGCATGCAACAAAGACGCGGCCATCTTCCTCAATGGAGATATCAGCACCGGTTTCCTCGGTGATCTGATTAATGGTCTTGCCCTTAGGACCAATGACCTCACCAATCTTGGCAACTGGGATGGTGATGGTGGTGATGCGTGGTGCAAACTCACTCATCTCATCTGGGCCATCAATGATCTTGGACATGGTGTCCAAAATAACCAGACGTGCCTGACGAGCCTGGTCCAGAGCATCAGCCAAAACCTTGGATGGAATACCATCAAGCTTGGTATCCAGCTGGAGGGCGGTAATGAACTCGGAGGTACCTGCCACCTTGAAGTCCATATCGCCGAAAGCATCCTCAGCACCAAGAATATCGGTGAGGGTTACATATTCGGTCTTGCCGTCAACCTCACCGGAGACCAGACCCATAGCAATACCAGCCACTGGAGCCTTGAGTGGAACACCCGCATTGTACAGGGACAAGGTGGATGCACAAACAGAACCCATGGAGGTGGAGCCATTGGAGCTCAGAGCCTCAGAAACCTGACGGATGGCATATGGGAAGTCATCGCGGGAAGGGATAACTGGAACCAGGGCGCGCTCAGCAAGGGCACCGTGGCCGATTTCACGGCGCTTAGGGCTACCCACACGACCGGTATCACCTGTGGAGAATGGTGGGAAGTTATAGTGGTGGATATAGCGCTTGGAGGTGGCTGGGGTCAGACCATCAAGCTGCTGCTCCATCTTGAGCATATCCAGGGTGGTAACACCAAGAATCTGGGTTTCACCACGCTCGAAGAGGCTGGAGCCGTGGGCGCGAGGAACAATATCAACCTCAACACCAAGGTCACGGATTTCAGTGATCTTGCGGCCATCAATACGGAAGTGCTCGGAGAGAATACGCTCACGAACAATAGCCTTGGTCAGTGCGGTAACAGCACCGCGGATTTCCTTCTCCAGGGCCTCGTCCTCATCCTTGACCAGGTCTTCGATGAGGGCGTCGGTAAGCTCAATAACAGCCTGGTTGCGCTCCTGGGCATCGGTGATGCGCATGATATCACCAAGTTCATCGCCGGCACGACGCTCAACCAAAACATAGGTTTCTTCGCTATAGGCTGGGAAGAGTGGGAAGTCGCGGGTTTCCTTGGCCACAGCACCAGCAAGAGCAATCTGAGCCTCACAGAGCTGGGCAATGAATGGCTTAGCAGCCTCAAGGCCCTCGGCCACAACGGACTCGGTTGGGGCTGGTGCACCATCGGCAATAAGCTCAACAGCACCCTCAGCAGCGCCTGCCTCCACCATCATGATGGCAACATCGGCGCCCTTGCGGCCAGCCTTACGACGCCCACGGCCACTGCCCTGCTCATCTGCCAGTCGACCGGCAACAACAATCTCAAAAATGGACTTCTCGGACTGCTCCTGGGTTGGGAATGCAACCCACTGGCCCTCAGGGTGCTTCTCATCAGCAATAAGGGACATGCGCACGCCACCAACGGCGTGGGAAACAGGAAGGCCGGACAGCTGGGTGGCTGCGGAGGCAGCATTGATAGCCAGGACATCGTACATGTCCTTTGGATCCATGGAAAGCACGGTGATAATAACCTGAACCTCATTGCGCAGACCCTTAACAAAGGTAGGACGCAGTGGGCGGTCAATCAGACGGGCAGCCAGGGTGGCCTCGGTGGATGGGCGACCCTCACGGCGGAAGAAGGAGCCAGGGATCTTACCGGCAGCATACATACGCTCTTCCACGTCCACGGTCAGTGGGAAGAAGTCAAAGCCCTCACGTGGCTGGTTGGATGCGGTGGTGGTGGCCAGCAGCATGGTGTGGTCATCCAGGTAGGCACTCACAGCACCATCGGCCTGGCGTGCAAGCTGGCCGGTTTCAAAACGAATGGTGCGGGTACCAAAGTCGCCATTGTCAATGACGAGGGAAAGGTCGGTGATCCCGTAGTCAGGATCGGTAGTCAATTCAAAATCGCTCACGTAGCGGAATCTCCTAAAAATTCGGTGCTGGTCTTCCTTGCCAGCAAAAATCAATTCTTCTTATTCCCATCAAGTATACAGTACGGCGACCTTATCCTAATAAACCACGGTTTTGGGCATAAAAAAATCCGCCCCTTGGAAAACCAAGAAGCGGAAGCACATGCCTGAATTAACGGCGCAGACCGAGACGTGCAATGAGGTCACGGTAACGGTCAACATTGTTGTCCTGCAGGTACTTGAGCAGGCCCTTGCGGCGACCAACAAGAAGAAGCAGACCACGACGGGAGTGGTGATCGTGCTTGTGGAACTTGAGGTGCTCGGTCAGCTGACGAATACGAGTGGTCAGCAGGGCAACCTGTGCCTCTGGGGAGCCGGTGTCGGTCTCGTGAAGACCGTACTCAGCCAAAATAGACTTCTTCTGCTCAGAGCTAAGAGCCATGTGAGTTCTCCTTAAGAACATATTTCAGTCCACATGAAATGTACCATTGCCACTGCTGTGGACCGCAGTCAAGCAACCTAGCGATTATAGCAATTATTTCTGCTGCTTCAAAATCAGGGAGATCAGATAGCCGAGCAGAACAATGGCTGCGGAACCAGCTGCACCACCGATGATGATCTTGCGTGGCAAATCACCATCGAGGGAGTTATAGCTCGTCTTAATACCGGAGACTGCAGACTCAAGATCGGCAGCGGTGGTATCTGGGTCAGCAAGGACAAAGCGGCCCACATTGATACCAACCATATAGGCCAGGCGCTTATCCGAGTTCGAGCCCGTGTACTTGATGCCATTGACAATGTCATAGGAGGCATTAATCAGGGCTTCAAGCTCACCTGCATATGGGGAGGAGCCACGGAGGGCCTCTGCTGCCCTGGCGATAGCCAGACGGGCCTGGACCACATCATCCCAGCCGTCAATATCGGACTTATCGCGCAGCAAGGCCTTACCGGAGGCAACAGCCTCATCATAGGCCTTACGGGCTTCTTCCGGCGCATAGACATAGCGTGCGGACTTGGTCACTGTTTCATCAGTAACCGTGTCCTTGAGCAGATTCTGCTCACGAGCAATGGTGACAACAGTCTGCTCCAGGGTGCGCAGGTCACCATCATTCTGAACTGCTGCAAGGGCACGCTCAATGGCAGCCTTCTGCGCATCATTCATATTCGTCTGGATCAGCGAGTTAATGAGAATGGCGGTGCGCAGACGCTCACGGGCAACCTCAATATCGGAGAGACCCTTGAGGGCCAGGCGGGCCGCACGCAGATGCTCGGTGTACTGCTGAATCTGGGCCAGGGATTCTGGGTAGGACTGGGTTGGGTCTGCGCTCGCAGCCTCAAAGAAGTCCTTGGCTTCCCCATACCTATTGCGGTATTCGTTTCGACGCTCCAAAATATCATTCTGGTAGCGGGAGCTATAGACCGTATTGGAGTACATGCGGACCTCAACATTGAGGTCGCTCATTGCACGGGTATAGGCAGTCTCACCATCAAGACGATTCTGCGCAATGAAGTAGTTCGTCATTGCCTGCAGGATTGGCGTGGTGCTGGTGACATTCTTGTCATCCAGAATCTTAGCCATGGCTGCAATGCTCTCGTCCACAGCGGCACGGTTTGTCGAATACTTGTAGATTCGCGTGGAGGTGACGGCGGCAACCTGCTGGTAGGTAACGCGCAGGCGCTTGAGGCTCGTCAGCATGACATTGACAGTGCCATCAATCTGGTTGATGGTGGCGAGCTGCGACTGGTAGTCAGTTTGGGATGGAACAATACCAGAAAACTGGCTCTTATAATAGGCGCCAGTTTCGGTAAAGAGGCCATTCTCATCATCCGTGGAGCGGTCAATACGGGCGGACTCAGATTCCACCGCATACTTAACCATGAGATCAATGAGCTCACGGGTAGCAGCATCCACCTGCGCCTGTGGGGTCTCCGTGGTCATAGCAAAAGCATCGATCTGGAGATCCTGCAGCTGCCTGAGGGTACGGGTTGGGCGCACATCCGCATAGCGATCAACCGTCTGGGAGGCAAAGCGCATAGCCACCTGCAGCTCACCGAGGTTAGACTTTTGAACCTCAGCCGGTGGCTGTGGCTGCTCAGAGCTCGGTGGCGGGGTCTGAGGGGTCGATGGGGTGACCGGCTCAGGTGACTCTGGCTGTTCAGGCTGAGACGTAGGTTGCTCGGACGTGGACTCTTCGCTGGTGCCTTCTTCAGAGGTAGGCTCTGGTTCTGGCTCTGGATCCGGGGCAACTACAGGGGCTTCCTCAGAAGTCGTAGGGCTGGTAGTCTCAGGCTCCTCTGCTGGCAGGGCTGCAACAGCAGACTGGTAGTCAGAAATAGCCTGCAGAATCTCAGAGGCACTGTAGGCGGAACCATTATTGCCGGTATATGGGCTATCAATAATCTTCTTGAGAGCCGTATATTCTGGCAGTGCCTTGGCAGCGGTACTTGCACCCTCAGCGGCGCTAACGGCCTGGGCGTATGGTGCCTCCACAGTGCTGAAGTTATTCAGGGCCTCATAGGCGGCGCTGATGGATGGGACGTCGACAAGCTTGGAATAGAGGGCCGAATCGGCATTGCTAGCCTTAGCATTGGCTACGGCAGCCTTAGCCAGGGTGCCTGCCTGGGCATCGGCACCCGACTTGGAGTCCTCATAGGCCTTCTTATTGGCAACCAGGTCCTTGAGGGCCAGGGTCTCCTCATTGGTCATGCTGGCGCCGCTGTCCTGCTTATACTTGGCCAGCGCAATCATGCCGGTCTCATAGTCATCGGCGATCTTGCGCAGGTTGGAGCCAGTACCGCTAGTTGGCAGCTGCTTATAGAACTTGAAGTAGTCTTCGCCGCGGGCATCAGCCACATTGAAGGTCTGTGGCTGGCTTTGGGCAATCTCAAGAGTCTCCTCAAGATGAGCGTTACTACTTGGATTAACCAAGGTTTCAATGAGGGTACTCAGGCTCGATGGGTTATCCAGGTAATACTGCAGGTAGCCATACTTCGTAGGGTTATATTTAATGAGGCTCTGGAATACCGATGGCAGCGCCTTACGGGTCTTTTCCGTCTGCGCATTATTCTGGTCCAGGCCCAAGGCATTCCTAATCGACGAGAAGGCAATAACACCATTGGAGCTGGAAGCAGTAATCACATTATTGTGACCGCCCTCAATTGGGCCCATCAGACCAGCAGCAGATGGATTTACGAACAAAACTGCTTCTCGCATGAGAGACCAATAACGCTCACCAGTGGTCGACAAAACCTCAAGAGCATCCCACGTCACATGTTGCCACAATGGGTGATTTGGGGTGGTGAAAATAAAGTGGTCCGCATTCCTGTGGCCCTGCTCGCTATACCACCAATTGCCCCATGGGGAATAGACAATCTTATAGGCACGCCACTGGTAATTACGCAGGTTATAGAGGCTAAGTGTGGAGGAAGTATAGTTCGGGCCAATCCACACATCCTTGCCCACAGCCATGCCGCGACCGACACCTGGGTAGAGAGCGTAGAGGCGATAGTAGCCAGAAGCAGGAACGGAAACACTAAAAGTGCTGCCATTATTAGTTACTGGAATTTGGGTATTAGTCGCATCATCCAGTCGAATGACATAGAACTCCGGAATAGTTTCACCCTCGGTGAAATTATCCTGAATATAGTACGTATAAGGGTACGTAACATCGGCGGATGCTGATGGAAGCCATCCTTGATTTACTGGTACCACCACTTGGGCAACCAAGGCACCGGTAAGCGCGCATGTAATGACATGACGGCCGACAGAACGCCACTTATGGTTGACTCCTGAACCCATCACAACTCCCTGTGAGCGAAACCCTACTGACTACTTAATCTCACAGCTAGCTTACCAAGACTTAGAGAAAACATAAAAATCTGTGAACTTGGTAAGAGTCAATAGAACCTTGTTCAACAAGAAAGCCCCACGTCAGTGGGGCTGTTCACGTGCTGCACACTACTCCCCCGCCCGCAGGTTGCGGGCCGGGATCATGTGCAGAAAGTGTGGGAGTGCTGTCAAAGAACCTATCCCTCTTGGTTATTATCCTTCTTGAGAACCAAGGACAGAATATAACCAAGCAGGACAATGAGTGCACTACCACCTGCACCAATAAGGACAATCTTTCGTGGCAGGTCACCATCCAGCGCCTTCATCGAAGTTTCGATGGCCTGACATGCAGCTTCGTAGTCAGCATCGGTGGAGGATGGATCCGCAAGCACGAATCGGCCCTTCGCAATTGCAATCAAGTAGGCGGTTCGCTTATCGGCTGCTGCACCAGTGAACTTGAGACTCTCACCAGTGTCGTAGGTCTGGTCAATCAGATCCTGCAGACGGCCAGCATATGGGCTCACACCATTGAGGTCCTGGAACTTGGAGCTAATGTTATTGCGCGCCTCGCTCACATCGGCCCAACCATCAACATCGGACTTTTCCTGCAGCAAGGTGGAGCCATCCTGGACTGCCTGTTCATAGGCCTGCTTGGCAGCATCGGAAGCATACTGATACCTGGAGGAACTCTGAACGGTAGTAGTGCTTTCCACATCATTGCGCAGCAGATTCTGCTCACGGGCAATAGTGATAACTGTATCCTCAAGGGCACGCAGATCACCGTCATTCTTCACAGCCTCAAGGGCTGCCTCGAAGGCGGCCTTCTGCTTGTCATTCAGGTTGGAGTTAGTCAAGCTATTGACCAAAATCGCAGTCTGAAGGCGGGACTTCGCCGCGTCCAGGTCGGATGCACCCTGCAGGTTCAGACGTGCCGCGGCCAAGGTGCCACGGAGATTTTCCATCTCTGCAACATTGGTCGTGCTGGTCTTATCAATCACAGAGTCGTAGAGAGTCTTCGCACCACTATACGCATCGCGATATGCCTGACGACGAGCCTGCGTGTCATTCTGGTAGCGGGAACTATACACAACATTGGAGTACTGACGAATTTCCTGCTCCAGGGCCTTAAGCGCGGCATCGTACCGCTCCACACCATCAAGCGCCTTGATGTGCATATTGAGCAACTCGGTGTTCACGCTAATGTTCAAGGAGCTGGCGATGCTTGTATCAGCAACGGAGTCTTCCAGACTCTTCTTCGCTGCAGCATAATTTTCAATACGCTGGGTCGAGGCATTCACATAAGCCGAAGATGCCTCAACGGAATTAAGGCTCTTGAGCAGGTTAACCGCCGCACTGGTGTAGGTAATGGTGTTCTCTACATTAGTGCGGATGGTGGTAAGTTCCTGCAGACTTTCAGCACTCTTGGCCTGAAGAATGAACTGGTCAGCAGAGGCTGCTGGAATGCCCTTATCACGACCATAATGATCGTTGATGTACTGAATCAGCGCATTGCGTGCGTTATCCAAAGTAGCATCACGAAGCGCGTTGAAGGAATCCATCAGAGCATCATAAGCACTATTGCTCACCGAGGCATCAGGATACTGTTCTCCACTCTGAGCGGTCACGATCGACTGAGCATCGCTGAACGCTGTGTCAAAGCCAGCCTTCACCTCAGCCTCGGAATTCTTGTACACGCTCGAAGTCTGAGTACCGGTCTTTTCATTGACCAGTTGCTTGAGCTTCTCAAAAGCTTCCTTTGGGCGACTATCACGAATATTCTTCGCAGCAGCGGTCAGATCATTAATAGCCTTCTGCAGGTCATCTGCGCTTGGGTTGCTCTGAGTAGGGCTATCCCACTTGTCGAGCAATGCCTTGGCATTAGTGAGCTGCTTGTTAAATTCTTCCTGCGCCGCCTTAGTCGAGTACTTATAGTCATCAGAGGATACGCGTGTGGACTGCTCATTATAGAGCCTCTCCAACTGCTTCTTTAGCTCTTCACTTTGTGAGGAGGAACGGGCGTTATAGGCTGTTACGAGTTCATCATGTGCTGTCCAAATATTCGCCAGGGACTCCGTATTGGATGCGTTCTGAAGTACTCCTTGCAATTCAGTTGCCTTATTATAGGCTGTGTCATACTTCTGTTTCGCATCGCTACTTGCACCCTTATAGGCCTCTGAATTCTTGACGTCCTTGTACTCCGTCAACTTGCTATTAAGCGAAGATGTCGCAGTCTTCTTAAGCGCAGCTAGTGCGTCGGTGAGGTGATTATAAACCTGCACCGCAATCTTAAGGTCGCCAGTATCGTCGTTGTTCGACATGTAGTTGGAAGCGACCTTGTAGGAGTCACTGTAAGCCTTTTTGTCATCATCGCTATATTCTGCACGGTTTGCTAACTCCCGAGACAATGGATTGACGAGGACCTTAAGCTTATCTCGAACAGCTACCCATGCATTGTTATAAGCGGTGTTAAAAGCCGCAATATCATCAGCGAGCTTGGACAGCGCAATATCGGACTTATCCTTATCCTTGTTGATTTTATCCAATGCGCTCTTGTAATCCTGTTGCAACGCGGAATCAAGGAGTTTATCCGTATCATCTTCGGACGCTGCCTTGTTAAGGAGCGACTGAATCGAATTTTTACGAGCGGCTACAGCATCGGCATAAGCATTCTTTGCGTTGGTGTAGGTGCTTGCTACAGTCTCAAGACTGGTGGCCGAATAGGAATCGAGGTCCTCGGATCCACCATTGCTCAGGCCCTCAAGACTGGACTTGCTAGCGTTAACGGCATCAACCAGCTTGGTCCGCACACCACTCTCATCAGACGTGAAATTTTTAGAGTCCGGATAAACCTCGTCAGCTTCACCACTGGGAACACCTTTAATGACCTTCAAGGCAGTGGTGTATATACCTTTTTCATCTTCCTCGAACTTGGCTACAATGCCATATGCCTTGCCTGCCCCATCGCCCGCGGTGTACAAAGAGTTGTAGTATTCACGCAAACCTGGATAAGCAAGTTTATTACCAGAATTATTTTCGTCAGTAAAAGTATTCTTTACCCAGTTTCTATAAAATTCGTCGACGGAATCGCTCTTTTGGGCAGTTTGAATCGCCGTAGTAAGTGTCTCATTATAATCACTTATCTTTTTGGATATATCAGTCGATGAAGCGTGATTCCCAACTTGACCCCAATCTTTAACTGCACGATTAATCTTGAGGATTGTTTCAAGGTACTCGTATGCCTTTTCGAATTCGGCATACTGAGCGGGATCACTAGCCTTCCAGAGCTTTTTCAGATTGTCGTCCAGTTTTTCCCACGCTTCAACCTGGCCAACAAATTCCTTAAGGGTATCCGAATCTGCGTTCAACGTATCGAAACGGGCTGCTGCTTCACTATATTGATTCGACAGAGTCTCAATATTAGAAGCCGATGCACTGGCGTCTGCAAGATCCGAAAACGGGTCAGTAACAAAGCTTACTGCGCTTTCTGCAGCGCCGCCGAAAGCTGAGAACATCCAATTAAAATGCAGATCATCCTTCATTTTTTGTAGGCGGCTGACAATTTGCCTGTATACCTCGTCGGTATAATCACTCCAGCTATTCTGGCCTGCAGGAAGGGTACTGTTCTTCACACTGTTCTGATATTCATCCAGGAGTTTATCGAAGGCTTCTCCTTCTTGTGAGACTTCCGCCTGATCGTTTAGTTCCGCATTGTAGTAGTAAATCGCGTAGTCGTAAAGAGCGGAATTCTTCATCGTAGTGATGAAATCATTCAAGCTCTTCGACTCATCAGGAACGACTGTGGCATCGAACTCACCATAGGTAACCTTATACTTAGTTAGGCCCGAATTGGCATAGTTAAGAGACTGGGTCATTGGGGTCCCAATATAAGATGATGAGGCCGCGTAGTTTGCGCCAACTGAAGCAGTTACGCCGGATTCGTACTTCGCAAATTGTTCAAGAGTGCTGACGGTGGCTGAGGCAGTGACATCGAATTTTACATAAAATCGCTGCGAGAAGTCCTTGAGATATGGAAGTTGCGCCACAATACCGCCGAGAATGGTATGGCTCTGTTGCACAGAAGGCTTATATGTATACAGATCCACATCAGATCCTTCAACTTCTGTAGTTACTTTCTGCAGGTAGGTCGAATTGGGATTTAATGTAAAACTTGAGTTACTACTCTCTAGCACCTTATTAACTGAGGAGATTACACTAGAAGAGCTATCAAATTCACTAGCCAAATTGGCGGTAGAATTGAGTGTTCCCCCAAAAATCTGGGGGGTAGCTACCAGATTCGTGACAGTTAGCCCATCAACGCTGAAATTAACCTTCGGGTCAAAGATCACCAATCCCTGGTAATTATATGAATTGTTGGGAGTATATTGAGGACTGACAGTGGTCAACGAAGCTTGCATCTCAGACGTATACTGAACCTTCACGGTTTGCTGACTTGCAACTGCCACCTTGGCCTGAGATGCTGTTAGCTGGTCGCCTGTACTCGAGAAAAATTCGACTTTAGACTTGCCAGTGCTTTTGTTTAAATAACTGTAAGGCGCTTCGTCACCAGGATAGCTGAAGATGGCACCAAAAGTATCATTCAACTTCTCGCCAAAAATAATCGTGCTATCTACACTAACCGGCTGAATAGTAGTATCCGCATGCGCAAGAACACTGGAAGGATCAGCGAACTGAGGCACAGCAACAAATGCTGTAGCCATGGTCACAGACATGCAACCAGCGATGGCACTCCGACCGAAAAATGAAGCCTTAGTGCGGGCATGCTTTGGCATTGGTACTCCATTCAAAACTTTGGTGAATCAGAATAGATTTTAGCAAAGTTCCGCCGTGAACCAAAAATAAAAACTAAGAAATCCAAAGGGATCTCATAACGCCATTTAAGTAAAGAAAAACCTGGGAGAATCAACTCCCAGGTTTATCAGATTTGAATCCTGCTACTCCGCGTTCTGGCGACCGAGCACCTGTGAAACAATGTAGCCAATCAGAACAATCAGCGAACTAGCGCCAAAGCCCCAAAGCACAATCTTACGTGGCAGGTCGCCATTCAGTTGGCTGCGTGCGGCGTTAATCTGATCGAGCGCGGCCTTCATCTGTTCATCGGTAGATGATGGGTCGGCCAAAACAAATCGCGCTTCAGCCACTGCGGTCACATATGCAAGGCGCAAATCACTATTGGAACCCGTGTATGCAAGACTTGCTGTAGTGTCGTAGTAGCCGTCGATTGCTGCCTGGAGCGCAGATGCGTTTGGGCTAACACCAGAAAGATTCTGAATACTAAGCATGATGCTACGCTGGCTCTCAGTGAGGTCGTCGGCGGTATCAACATCTGCCTTCGTATTAATCAATTCTTGAGCGGCGTTAACGGCATCATCATATTGCTTACGTGCTTCGGAATTCGCATAAACGTAGCGAGCAGACTTGGAAACCGTGGTGGACTCCGAAATAGTCTCTTGCAGCACACCCTGTTCACGGGCGATGGTAATAACGGTCTGCTCCAGATTACGAAGATCGCCATCATTTTCAATCTTGGCCATAGCAGCCTCAAGCGCATTCTTCTGCAGATCATTAAGACCATTAGAAACCACATTATTAACGAGAATTGCTGCCTGCAGGCGCTCCTTCGCTACCTCAAGGTCAGACTTACCGTTAAGTGCGAGACGTGCAGCACGTGCCTTGTCTGTTGCGGCGACAATCTCATCATAAGTGTAAACTTCCGTGCCTGCATTAGACTTATCCAAAATCTGTTTGCCAGACTCATAGGCGTCACGATATGCGTCACGAATGTCGCTTGTGGAGTTACGATAGCGCTCACCGTAAACCACCGAACTGTACAGCTTAAGCTCAACGCTGAGATACGACAGCGCCGAATTAACTCGTGTCACACCATCCAACTGATTGTATGCATTGTTAATCGCGCTGAGCATGGTGACAAGAGAAGCAATAGTACGCGAAGTGTTCCCAGCAAAACTCGAAACACTGTACTTATCCTTGTTCTGCACCTCCGCACGCGCAACAAGAATCAAGTTGTCATAGGCAGCCTTCGAGGAGTCGCTAGCCAAGGTATATCGGTTAAGTGTACGCACATTATCTGCATTGTTGACTGCCGTCTCAAGATCACTCAACAGCTCAAACAAACGAGGAAGGTTAGCCTGGAAGTTAACCAATTCCGTCGGATTGTCAGCTATAGAGTTCAAATTCGCCAGCAACAGTTCAAACTGGCTTGAAGAGATCTCGCTCTTATAAGCCTCCAGGGCACGACGAGCCGACGTGTAATTGTCATTCGACTTTAGTGCAGTATCTAGAGCTGTCTCAGCAATGGCCAGGTAGTACAAGATCTTAGCAGTCGTGTCTTTAGCCGCTGTATCTGTTTGCTTGGTAGGGTCGTTAAAAATCACATTTGCTGCATTAAGCTGTGCCAATAGCTGCGAAGCCGCAACGCCGCCGGACACCGTAGCAAAGGCAGCGAGGCTCGGAGTAATAGCGGTTGGAGTCGCCGTACCATAGACAAACAAGTTAGCCTTTTTAACTGCCGCACTGAGAGCATTCAACGAGTCAGTGGTCGGCATTGTGGCGGTGTTATATTTCGCTACGAATTCCGAGGCCTTAGTTTTGGCTTCAAGGAGTTTATTCAAAGTAGACGAATTACGCGACTTGTTGAATGCATCCACAGCACCTGTCAGAGTATTTTTAATGAGCGTAACCTCGCCCAAAAGCGCTGAGTAATACGTTGACTCGCTCGCGAAAGCTTGAATACTGCCAATACCATTCAGGATGTCTGACAAAGAGTCGATAACGTTGTTGGCCTCGGTAATCTTAGAAGCCAGCGCTTTGAACTTATCGTAAAACACCTTGGCATCAGAGTCGTTAACTGCATCAATTTCCGCATCCCAACCGTTGGTGAATTCATTTTCCTGCTCCGGCTTGGCGTACGTAGTCTTCAGATAAAGCTTGATCTCGTCGCGAAGCCGAGCCGTGTCACCATTAGTCTTGGCTGCTTCGGTGTAAGGTTCAATAGGCTTAGTGACACTTGGTTCAAAAAGATTCGAGACAGACCCCACCAAGGTGGCATAAGAAACACTATCGGGAATTGTTAGCTTGCCATCCTCATCGACTGTAACCGAAATCGAACTGGTACCTACAGCATCCTTGGAGTCCGGGCAGACTTGCTCGAGCTGCTCTTTGTAAGTAGTCAGCGGGTGATCGGTAGTAAGCTCTGCGTCGATTTTGTAATATACCGAATCATACTTTTTGAGATCCTCAATCTTTGCAGAACACTGAGTTTGCATGAGAAATGCGAACTTATAGTTATTGATAAGATCTTGGATCGCAGAATCAGCCGTGGTGGAATCATCGTTGTTATGCGTAATCGTAGTAAAACTCTCGACGAAATTCTGTCCAACAGTAGAAAGTTCACTATTCTTGCCACTAAAAGCACTGTTCAGCATGGAAAAAAGCTGACTTACTGTAGCATCACCAACACTAGCGATATTAGCTGCTAGGTTTGCATTGGTTTCTGAATCGTCAAGCTTCCCTGTCAAAGACGCTGGAATCAAGCCAAGAGACTGAGCCATTGTTTCCATGCCAGTGGATCCGGTGCCAAAGGCCAGGGCAGTTTTCACTGCCTCCTTCGCGCTTTCTGCGGTTGAGCCCGGATTTTGATCACCCAAGACGTACTTCTCACTCGCAAGCGCACGAACAGCTGCAGCTAAATTAGTGAAAAAGTCCTTTACGATGTCAGCCGTGTAGCCTCGATCGTCAGTATTGCCCTCTTGAACATAGTCCAAGAGGAAACGTGCACCAACAGCACGAATGTTTTCATCCGTAACATCGTTCAGGAAATCTTCCAAGGCACCTGAACGCGAGTTGAGAACCTGCATCTTGGCAGTACTAATCGAGCTTGAGTAGTAGGACGTCGAAGCAGCACTTGACCCTGTAATCGTAGCTACAAAATTATTCGCATAGAAAACATACTCGGTGTCGTTGGCCGTAAAGGTAGGACGAACCGTGAAAGTTCCCTGAGATGGCAAAGTAACGCTGCCATCAGCGTTGGCCTCAACCCTGTTACCATCTTTATCGAAAACAGCGACGCCAAGGCCATCAGCACTACCGCTATTGGCGTCAAACTTAACAGTACCGTAATTTGTGGTTGTTTCAGCGCCCGCAAGCGCCGAGAAATGTGTGCCCTGAGGCGCGGTCATCTGAGCTAGCGTGACCGCGACCGACAGAGAAGCGGACAAAGACGTAGCGAAAAGCGTGCGATGAGCCAAGCGACGATGCTTGGGTGCACGGTTGCCCATTTGGTCCACTCCTTTCCTATTTCCTGCTCAATGCAGGTTCGGCGACAAAAGTATAAGGGGAACTAAGCAAGATTACGGACTTGCTTAGTTATTGCCAGAGCCAGCGACGAGCATACCGGCAACGGCAACAGCAGCGAAGAATGCGATAATCGCAATGATGATAGCGAAGCTCTTACTCTTATTACCTTCTTCGTTACCAGAGTTTGCGCCCAACTGATTCTTAGAATCTTCGAGCTCTTGAGAAACCATATCAATATCAGTCACCGATGGGAACTTCGCGTTACTGACTGTAGAAGCAGCATTAAGAGCGAGGTCAAAGCGTGCGCGCTGGGTTACAGACGCCTCCAGGTAGTACGTGGTCGTACGGTATACCAAGGAGCTGTCAACGAGATCACTCAGTTCAGCCTGCTTCGAAGAAGTACCATCAAGAGCCAATACTGTCTCATTAACCTTGCTGGTCAGGCCATTAAGCTCCATGATGAGCTTATTATTATTATCTGCATCAGCGGAGGTCTGGCGATCAAAATATTCGCTGACGGCTTTTACGGCAGAATCAAAGGCTTGCTGCTTTGCAGAATCAGAATATACGTAAACCACAGAAGCCTTTACCTTCTGAGAGAAGACGTACTGGGCATAGGCTGCCTGCTGCTTCTTACCAAGATCGCCAAACTTATCGAGGATATTACGAATACCACCAGGAGACCTATTTGCCCTGGCCACATCAAGTTCTGCGGTGATAGATGCAATCTGTCCGTTGGTGAAGTAGGTGGACTGTGCAACCACATTAGTTGTATCCGAAGTGTCGGTAATGCGATTTTGCAAGGAGTTCTTGGCGTTTTCGTAGTAGGCATTAATCAGCTGAGTTACAACGCCATCCCATGTAGCGAAGGCAGCATTTAACTTTTCCAGCTGAGCAGCATCGACATCTTTGACGGTTTCATTATAGGTATTCGCACTACGATCTGAATTACCGCCGGTACCGATGGCGCCAAGACCATTCGCGGCAAGGAGCGCGGACTTGGCGTTTGTAAATTCTTTATTTGTGGTCGCGTTCACGCCAGTAATTTCACTAACCAAATTCTCATAAGGGTTATATGCCGTCCAGACCTCACGCTGACGCTCATTGATCTCCTTAACACGGGTCACAACTGCCTGCTTGTCAGCATCGGTAGTCTTGCCGGCAAGTTCCTTTTCGGCCTCCTGCTTCTGAGCATTGCTGAGGTAGATAGTGTCAGCGTCGGTCAGAGTCGTCGCGGAAGCGCCACCTGCAAGCTGAACAATACCAAGCCAGGTATTATGCTGTTGCTGCAAATTCGTAAGCGCGGAGGTATCCGCTGGGGATTTAGTTAAATCGTCGAATGGCGTTGTATCAGTAACGTAGGAATCTGAATTCCAATTAATGAAAGTTGGCTGAACGCTAGCAAGCCACGAGTTGTAGAGTGGAACGCCACTGTATTTCGCCTTGCCATCCGTGGAAGTTGCAGTCTGGTAGTCCAAATAGAGCTGGAAATAAGCCTTCAGGTAACTATTTGCTGCTTCAAGATAGGTCTTACCACTGGAATACAGAACCTGGTTATCGTAGGCGGTGTTAGCGGGGAGATTACCGTCAGTCACAGCCGTTTTTATTTTGGCGTCAGCATTATACTTTGCGCTCATCGCAGCAATGACTGCATCGTTCTGCGCATCAATTACAGTCTTACTGATACCAAGGCCGTTGGACCAAGTTTTAAAGGTGGTCACAACTGAGTTGAATGTAGAATTCTGCGCAATGGTGTTCAGTTGAGCCTTATAGCTTGTGAGTTGCGTGTTTGCAGCGGACAGTTTAGCAAATAGAGTAGCATGGGCTGTTGTCTCCGTAGCATTAGACCCCATGATCGTATTGGCGATGTTCGAAATATTATTTTGCTGAATATAATCTCGAATCTCTTTGAGCTTCGCTGGGGTTGTGCGATTACCGTCGAAAGCTACGAGCGGGTCAATGAAGAGAGACCAGACCTGCTGATACTCGGAATTTACTGCTACATACAAATCGGCGACTGCCTTCGCCTCGTTGTAAACATCACCATAATTCGTACTGTCGAGGCGGTTGATGTAAAAAGAAGCGTCTAGCTTGCCGTAGCTGGTAAACAGCTTCTCAATCTCAGCCTTGGCTTCAGATTCGCTAGTCGGCGGTGTCGCCGCATGGCTGGTTGCTGTAATGGTTGGTACGCCAATCATATCGGCGACGATGACGCCAGAGAGCATCAGGCTCGCAGCCAACATTGCAGGTGAGAACACATTGCTCGACTTCACTGTTTTCCTCGCTTCGACGAAGTTCATCTACAAAATTGCCAAAGTTTCACCGGAGTGAAACCAGTCTATCTAAATCTATCAGAAAGTACTTTTTTAGTCTACTTTAAGTTTCTTCAGTGCATTATCCACATCACTACGTATAGCAGTAAGTAGATCATCCACTGAATTGAATTTTTCCATTTCCCTCAGGAAATCAACAAATTCCACCGTGGCGTTACTGTCATAAAGATCAGCATCACGGCCAAGAACGTGGGCCTCAACAGAACGAGCATCGTCGCCAAAGGTTGGATTGGTGCCCACAGAAATCGCTGTTGGGTAGCGTACGCCACGCACTACATCCCCGCGGCGCTCAGCACCATTGGGGAAAGTATCCACACGGAACCAACCGCAATAGACGCCATCACGTGGAAGTGCGACAGTATCCGGGAAGTAGAAATTAGCCGTCGGAAAGCCAAGTTCCTTGCCGCCACGCCCAGCACCACGGGCCACAACACCAGTCACAGAATAAGGGCGGCCAAGCAGCTTATCAGCCTCAGCAATATTGGCATTTTCAAGTAGGTCACGGATGCGGGTGGAAGAAATAGTGCCACCATCCTCAGACAGAAGATCCACAACACCAACGGTGAAGCCATGCTGCTCCCCCGCTGCCTTCAGGACCTCAGTTGTACCCTGGGCTTTGAATCCAAAGCGGAAATTCGAGCCAACAAATACTGCCTGGGCATTATAAGTTTCCAGAAGCACCTTGCGGATAAACTCCTCTGGTTGCATCGCAGCCATGCGCTTATCAAATGGGAGTGCCACCACTTCATCAATACCAAGCTTGCGCGCAAAATCGGCACGCTCCTCAAAGGTGCTCAACATTGGTGGCATATGCTCAGGGTCGAACAGTGCCTTAGGGTGTGGCTTGAAAGTCAACAGAATTGCGCGGGCGCCACGAGAGCGGGCGCAGGCAACTGCCTCAGAAATAAGCTGCTGATGCCCGCGGTGAACACCATCAAAGACACCAATGGTAATGACATTGCGGAGCTTATCCCCTGCTGCTGTGAATTCTTCCTTCTGATTAGCCATAAGTTACAGCATAGCCTACTGCTATCATGGACATGTGAATGAGCTTTCAGGAATTGTGGTTGTAAATAAGCCGGCTGGTATGACCTCCCATGATGTGGTTTCCCGTCTTCGTCGCGCTTTTTCTACTAAGAAGGTAGGCCACGCCGGCACCCTAGATCCCATGGCCACTGGTGTTCTGGTAGCGGGTATTAACCGTGGAACCAAATTCCTTGCCCATATGGTGGCTGATGATAAGCGCTATATTGCTGAAATTGCTCTGGGCACCACTACTGTCACTGATGATTGTGAAGGCGAAGTTCTCACACAAGCCCCCGAGTCCGAGCTCAGTGCACTGACTGAGGAGCAGATTCTCGCCGCCCTGGATTCTTTCCGCGGCGATATTATGCAGAAGCCAACTGCGGTGAGTGCTATCAAGATTGATGGCAAGCGCGCATACCAGCGTGTCCGCGAGGGTGAAGATGTGGATATCCCAGCCCGCCCAGTCACTATCCATAGTCTTGATGTACTGGGTATGAGCCTTGGTGCACAGCCGCGCCTCCAAATTGCGGTTCATTGTTCCTCCGGCACCTATATTCGCGCTATTGCCCGCGACTTGGGTGAGGCCTTGGGTGTGGGTGGTATGCTCACTGCCCTGCAGCGCACCAGTGTTGGGGCTTTTGGTTTGAATAAGGCCCATGATTTGGAGGCTTTGGCGGAGAACCCAGAATTGAGCTACACCTTGGATGAGGTTCTTCCGCTCTGCTACCCCACCCTGGAGGTTGATGCCTCCGAGGCTCGCGCCTTGTCCATGGGTAAGTGGCTCGAACCGCGTGGGCTCAAGGGCATCCATGCAGCCGTGGGTCCCGATGGCAAGGCCATCGCCCTAGTCAAGGAATCCGGCAAGAGGCTGTCCGTGGTTTTTGTGGCGCGACCTTCGACGTTATAGGTACGGGCGCAGCACGACCCGTACGCTACTTCCTACTTCAAGATAAAGGTACTCGCCAGCACATAGCCATCCTGCTCAGCCCAGCGGCCCTCAATAAAAGGCACAGGGGTTGGGCGGATGAGCAGGTAGGCGATAAAGGTCCCGTCCTTATTAAAGACAATTTCGGCATGCTCAAATCCCAACCACCGGTGGGTAATCGGGAACCATGCCTTATAGGTGGCTTCTTTGGCGCAGAACAGCACCTTTTCCGGGGCGGTCACACCCCAGGATCGCAGCTGTTCAATCTGGTCAATCTCAGTATCGCTAGCAATGCTCGGCAGCACGCCTTCGGGGATTGGTTCGGCCACTTCACAGTCAATGCCCATGGAGCGAATGAGCAAACCAGGGGCCAGCACTGCCGCACGGAATCCGCGCGTATGTGTCAAGGAGCCCGACATAGCGGCCGGCCACAGTGGCATACCGCGTTCACCACGAAGAATTGGCGCCCCGGTATCACGGCCGAGGATTCGCAACGCCTGGTGTGCACAATAGCGGGCGTCACCGAATTCGGCCTTGCGGATATCCACCGCGTGGCTCACCAGCGCCTGTTCCAATGGGTGCAGGCGCTTAAAGTGCGTCAAATCAGTATTTGTTGGGGTTTCCAAATAGGTGAATACTGCCGACTCCGGGAAAAGGTCCAGGCCAGCAAAAAGGTCCGGCCCATGCCCCACATTGACGGTGCGACTTGCAGCCCTACTCATGGGTTTCCACCACCGGATATGGCCATGGCATGGGTTCCTGATTATTTTCCCATTCGCGCGGATAGCCCAAAGAAACCTCAATATGCGGCACCCCGTCGACTTCAATGATCGACGGCATGTGCAAATGCCCATAAATCACGGCCTCAGCATTGTAGCGCTGCGCCCAGGACTGTGTGTGTCGCGTACCGCACCACAGGCTCAGCTGCGGATATCGCAGCCTATTGATTGGTTCGGAGACGAGCGGCCAGTGATTGATGAGAATTGTTGGGCCGTCGACACGCGAGAGGCGTTTGATGGAGTAGGCCAACCGGTCCCAGCACCATGCGCGAATATCCACAAATGGTGCAATGGCAAACTGGTCGGTCATGACAATTTGATTCGCATGGGCCGAGGCCAGGGCCTGTTCCAGGCTCATGCCTAATGGCTTATAGGAGTAGTCGTAGAGGGTAAAGAGCGGCACAATGGTGCGCCCCGCAAAAATAGGATAGGGGTCCTCAGGGGTTACTACATCAATATCGCGCAGGCCAGCGACCAATTCATTGTACTTCGCCCTACCTTGATGCTTATCGACGCTCCTACAAAAGAGCTCATGATTGCCCGGCACCCAAATGACTTTTTCAAATCGTGCCCGCAAAGTATGCAGCACATGAACCACCACATCGGTGCGTTCGGCCACATCACCGGCAACAATTAACCAGTCTTTAGGGTGGCGAGGCTGGATGGAGTCAATGCGTGCGGAGTTTCCGCGCACTGCGGCATGCAGGTCCGACACGGCCCATAGTGTGGGCCCAGGCTTCTGTGCTGCCATGTCTCTCCTTTCCACTCCCCTAGGTTACCGCATCCACGCGCCGGAGCGGAATCGCCAGAGCCCAGCCACCAGGCGAATAAGCAGGAAGGCAATAAGGCCCGACCACACACCAACCAGGCCGCTGCCAGTATAGATGGCAAGAAGAGCACCCGGAATATATCCAAGGATGACCGCAGCCAGTGTGGCATTTCGCAGGAAGGCCGCATCGGCCGCACCCAGCAGCACACCATCCAAAGCAAAGACCACACCGCCCAGCACGAGCATAATGAGCAGGCAGGCCCACGGCCCCTTCATGCTTTCTAGCACCGCCGGGTCACTAGTAAAGATGCGCGGTATGCGCGTGGAACCCAGTGCCATAATGGCAGCAAGCACCACACCCATGCCGGTGGAAATAATGGTAACCATCCGTCCGGTGCTCATTGCCCGAAGCTTATCCCCCGCCCCCAGGGCCCCGCCAACCAATGCCTGGGCGGCAATGGCAATGGAGTCAAGAACAAGAGTGAGGAAGGACCAGATTTGGTTGAGGACTTGGTGCGCACCCAAGGAATTGGGGCCAAAACGGCCAGCGGCCGTTGCGGCAGTCAATAATGCAAGCTGCATGCCCAGGGAACGGGCAATCAGGTTCACACCCAAACCCAGCTGGTCCTTGATGATACTCATTTGTGGTCGCTTGGATTGGCCTTGGCATTCCTTGTTGAGATTGCGCACCAAGGTCACCAGGAAGAGCACCGCAATAATGCTCTCACCCAAAACATTGGCCCAGGCCGAACCAATCAACCCATAGCGATTAACAAATATCGGCACAGCTATTGCCGCCGGCACAATACCTGCCAGGGTAAAAATCAATGGCAGGGTCGTATTTTGCACGCCTCGCAACCACCCATTGCCAGCCATGACGATGAGTGCGGCCGGAATCACCGGGCAAGCATGCCGCAGCCACTGGGTCGCTAGCCCCGCCACTTCAGGGTCATCAGCAATAAAGCCCGTAAAATACGGCGCCCCACATACGATAATGAGCGCCAAGCCCACACCAACCACCAGCGCCACCCAGGTGGCTTGGAGTCCTTCATAGACGGCCTTATCCCGCCGCCCGGCCCCATAGTGGTGGGCGGCACGCGCCGTGGTGCCATAGGACAGGAAGGTCAGCTGTGTTGTCACCACTGTTTGAATCACACTAGCGGCACCAAGGGCGGCAAGGCTAATCCCGCCCAAATGCCCCACAAATGCTGTATCAATCAGCAGGTAGAGCGGGGTGGCCACAAGGACACCCAGGGCGGGAATTGCGAGTCGGAGTATCTGCTTGAGAGTGCTAAGCATAAATTATGTGTGCGACTAAGTAGGACTAGTGCGCCTTAATCCTCGTCCTCAGTCTTATATGGGTTAGCATCACCGGCAGGGGTGGCACCCTCAGCCAGCTTCTTTAGCTCCTCATCGCGCTGGCGTGCACGGGCCAGCAGGCTTTCCATATGCGCAGAGGCCTCTGGCATTGCATCATAGGAGAAGCTCAGGGTTGGGGTGAAGCGCACACCCAACTGTGCACCCACAATGGAGCGCAGCTGCCCGGAGGCACGCTTGAGGCCCTCAGCGGCACGGTCAATATCAGGGGCGTCCCCAATGCTTTCACCGCGCACAGTGTAGAAAATGGTCGCATCGTGGAGGTCACCGGTGACCTTACAGTCGGTTACTGTCACGAGCTTTACACGTGGGTCCTTGACTTGGCTTTCCAAGGCTTGGGCCACAATGGTCATAATGCGCTTTGCCATGCGGGCTGCGCGGGCATGATCAGCCATCTTTTGCTCCTTCTTCTTTTCTTTCAACAATAACAAAAAAGGGCACCGGTTAGCCCGGTGCCCTTGGTTGCTGGCGTATTAGTCGCGTGGAACCTCAACCATTTCGTAGACTTCGATGAAGTCGCCGACCTGAATATCAGGGTAGCTAAGGACCATACCGCACTCGTAGCCCTGGGCGACCTCGGTCGCATCGTCCTTCTCGCGGCGGAGGGATTCGATGGTGGTCTTTTCCACGATGACATTGCCATCGCGAACCAGGCGAGCGGAGGCATTGCGGCGTACCTTGCCGGATTCCACCATACAACCTGCAATGAGGCCGACTGCGGAGGCCTTGAAGATGGCGCGGATTTCCGCACGACCAATCTCGTTTTCCTTGTAGATTGGCTTGAGCATACCCTTGAGGGCCTGCTCCACTTCTTCAATGGCACGGTAGATGACGCTGTAGTAGCGAATCTCCACACCTTCGGTGGTGGCTTCTTCGGTTGCCTTGCCTTCGGCACGGACGTTGAAGCCAATGATGATGGCATCGGAGGCCGCAGCCAGGGTGACGTTGGTCTGGGTGACTGCACCTACACCGCGGTCGATGATGTTGAGCTGTACCTCGTCATCAACCTCAATCTTAAGCAGCGCCTCTTCCAGTGCTTCCACGGAACCGGCGTTATCGCCCTTGATGATGAGGTTGAGGGTGCTGGTCTCCTTGAGTACCTCATCCAGGTCCTCGAGGGAAATGCGCTTACGTGCCTTGGCTGCCATAGCATTACGGCGCCTTGCGTTTCGACGATCCGCAATCTGGCGGGCCACGCGGTCATCCTCAACTACCATCAGGTTGTCACCAGCACCTGGAACAGAGTTCAAGCCCTGAACCTGGACTGGACGGGATGGGCCAGCCTCAGCAACATCGTGACCATATTCATCGGTCATGCGGCGAACACGGCCGTGGGCATCGCCCACAACAATGGAGTCACCCTGACGCAGGGTACCGCGCTGAACGATAACGGTGGCCACTGGACCGCGACCACGGTCAAGGTGGGCTTCAATAGCCACACCCTGTGCATCCATATTTGGATTAGCACGCAGGTCGAGGGAAGCATCAGCGGTAAGCAAAACAGCCTCGAGCAGGCCATCAATATTAATACCCTGCTTAGCGGAGATGTCCACGAACATGGTGTCGCCACCGTATTCTTCAGGAATCAGACCGTATTCGGTGAGCTGACCACGGATCTTATCCGGGCTTGCGCCTTCCTTATCGATCTTATTCACTGCAACCACGATTGGCACATCAGCGGCCTTGGCGTGGTTGATTGCTTCCACGGTCTGTGGCATGACGCCATCATCAGCAGCGACAACAAGAATCGCAATATCGGTGGACTTGGCACCACGGGCACGCATGGCGGTGAAGGCCTCGTGACCTGGGGTATCCAGGAAGGTGATGAGACGCTGGTCGCCATCAACATTAACCTTGACCTGGTATGCACCAATGCCCTGGGTAATGCCGCCGGCCTCGCCGCCACCAACATTGGTCTTACGGATGGTGTCGAGCAGTCGGGTCTTACCGTGGTCAACGTGACCCATAACGGTAACAACTGGAGGACGCTTGGCCAGCTGCTGCTCGCCGCCCTCATCTTCACCAAACTGGAGGTCAAAGGCTTCCAGAAGCTCACGGTCCTCATCCTCTGGGGAGACAACCTGAACCTTGTAGTTCATCTCGTCACCGAGCAGCTCCAAGGTCTCCTCAGATACGGATGCGGTAGCAGTCACCATCTCACCGAGGTTGAACAGTGCCTGTACCAGTGCCGATGCCTCTGCACCGATCTTCTCTGCAAAGTCAGCAAGGGATGCACCCTGTGCAAGACGCAGTACCTGGCCGCCACCGTCTGGCAAGCGTACGCCACCAATCACATTTGGTGCCTGCATTGCCTCATACTCGGTGCGCTTCTGACGCTTGGACTTACGGCCCTTGCGTGGTGCGCCACCTGGACGACCGAATGCACCTGCGGCACCACCGCGACGGCCACCACGACCTGCGGTTGGGCCTGCGTTACGGCCGAAGTTATTGCCGCCACCGCGGTTATCGCCACCACGGCCGCCACCATTGCCACCGCGACCATTATTGGCTGCGGACTTGCTTGGCATCTGGCCTGGGGTTGGCATGGATGCCTGGTTTGGCATTGCGCCTGGGCTTGGACGGCGACCGCCACCCTGACGCTCTGGGTTGCGCTCGTAGCCACGATCCTGATTACGATCCTGGCCCTGTGCGCGGTTGTCATTCTTCTTTGGACCACGGCCACGGCCGCCGCCATTACCGCCACGGCCACCATCGCGACCGCCATCACGGCCACCTGCTGCAGCCTGACGCTGGGAGCCGGTGGAGAATGGGTTATTTGCTACACGAGGACGGCCACCTGGCTTCGCCATTGGGCGAGGCATTGCAGCTGGGCTTGGTGCGCTCGCTGCTGCGGTGGCTGGGGTTGCGCCGGCACCTGGCTTTGGTGCTGGCTTGGCTGCTGGCTGTGCCGCCTCTGCTGGGCTTGCAGCAGGCTTCGCAGCTG
>JAUMTW010000017.1 GCA_030531005.1 Corynebacterium sp. | reverse complement strand
TTTTGGTTGTTTCCAATGTACGGGGTCGGAACTAAACCCAGTACATATCATTTCTTCGTACTTTTGTAGCAGGCCTAGCAGCACGTAACTCACCAGAAGACCTCAATTTTATTTTGATTGACTTCAAAGGTGGAGCGGCCTTTAAGGCTTGTGAACGTCTTCCTCACACTATCGGTACCATCAGCAACCTCGACGAGCAACTTGCAGACCGTGCTCTGCGTGCCTTAGACGCTGAAATGCACCGTCGCCAGGTTCTCTTTGCCCAGGCAGGGGAGGGGGTCGACAATATCAAAGACTATATGGCTAGCAATCCGCCAGAACCCATGCCCCGCATTCTTCTCGTCATTGATGAGTTTGCCATGCTGGCTAAGGACTTCCCCGACGTTCTCCAGTCCTTGGTCAATGTCGCGGCAGTTGGTCGTACCCTGGGCGTTCATATGATTCTTGCGACCCAACGCCCAGCGGGTGTAGTTAACGATGACATCCTCGCTAACACAAACCTCAGGGTGGCTCTGCGAGTGCAGAGCAAGGAGGATTCCTCCAACGTGATTGGCGTTCCTGATGCCTCGACTATTATGCGAAGCCAAATGGGCCGTGCCTACGTTAAACTCGGCCAAGAAGACATTAGCGCCGTACAAACAGCTCTTGTTACCGGACAAACACCTCTAGAAGGCACTAGCCAGCTAGAAATCCGCGAATCCAGTGTCTTTGGAGTGCCCCTTAAACCGCTCGTAGAAAAACCCAAGGTCCTTTCTGATGAAAATGACCTTGACCTTCTCATTAACGCAATCTGCCAAGCACACGATGAACTTGGCATCAAGGAACCACGCCAGGTATGGCCAGAGGCACTTGATAAGAGAGTAGCTCTAGAGGGCTTTTCTTCCCCCATCACCACAGGACTCGGCAAAAGACAAGAAACCGTTGGTTCCTTCACCGGGAAACAGCTGCACATCGCTCTGGCTGATCAGCCTCATCTGCAGCGTCAGGTACCTGCTGGCTGGGACTTATCCAAGGGAAATCTCCTGTTAATTGGCATTCCCGGCAGCGGAACCACTACTACTCTCGCATCTCTAGCACTTACAGCTACACGTCATCGAGCACCCTCCGACCTTGATCTTCTCATATTGGATCTAGGCAGTGGAGGACTGGCAGACTTAAAACTACTACCTCATACCGTCGCATACGTAGGCCATGGTGGGCGGGCCAAAGAGCAACGCGTCCGCTTTATGCGATTCCTGCACGAAGAACTTGAACGTCGTAGAGCAAGCGTAGAGACTCCAAAGCCTATGCTGATCCTTATCGACGGTCTTGCTAGTCTCCGAGATGAATACGACGATTACGATGGGCAGGTATTGCTTAACCTGCTCTATCGTGCCTATACAGAAGGCAGCGCTCTGGGGATGCACTTTGCTGTGGCGACCCCGCGTATCAAAACTATCCCCATTGCCATGGACGAAGTGACTACTCAGAAATGGCTTTTCAGGCTTGCTGATACGTATGACTATTCGGGACAGGGTGTGAAGGGCAAGAACATACCGGCCCCGGTTCCTGGGCGTTGCGTCAGTACCGAAGCGCTATTCCAGATGCATGTGGCTACTCCCGACACTTCTCTTGCCGAAGCCGTCAACAAGGTACAACAAATGTGGCATTCCTACCAGCCTAAACCCGAAGTTATTGGGCAGCTGCCTGAAGCCATGAGCGTAGACGAGCTAGGCGCACATGCCGACTTATCACAGGAACCCTGGCGCATACCTGTTGGATTAGGGGAACAAGATCTTCGCCCTGTCTTCCTGGAAGTCTATGAGGGCGAACACATCCTGGTCTCAGGCTCTACCCGCTCGGGTAAATCAACTATGCTCCTGGCCTTCAAGGAAATTCTGGAACAAGCGCACACTGCAGACGGTCAGGATAAACCTGAGGTATGGGCTATTTGTTCCCGTCGCTCGCCATTATCAAGAGCAAACTTTGATCACTTAGCGGTAGGGGAAGCCGAAATCCCAGCCCTTGCAGCTCAGCTCCGCCTCATTACTCGTCCCACAGTCCTCTTGATTGACGATGCAGAAGGCTTTGCTGACACAGATAAATCTATCGGGAATCTCGTGGATAACCCTCCACCGGGACTCTGCATTATCGCTGCTGGAAGGGCTGATGAATTACGAACCCTATATAATCACTGGACGAA
>JAUMTW010000016.1 GCA_030531005.1 Corynebacterium sp. | reverse complement strand
AACTGCAGGAAGCAGTAGCGTAAGAATTAACCCCCCAAAAATGGGTACAGGTGCACAATTCACACAGGATAATTCAAGGAAAGTCCCGAACGTTTCGGCTCATGCACTCGTCACAGCCTGAGAATCTTGAAATAAAAAATAGCTCTAATTGTTTAAACAATTAGAGCTATTCCGAATCGAGGTGCTGCTATCCACGCGATAGCAGACCTACATTTTTAGCACATGGATTTAAGGGCGTGGGATATTGCGCAGGTTCGAGCGGGCCATGTCGATCATGTGGCCAACGCCGCCTTCAAGGACAGTCTTGGTGGCTGCCTTGGAGAAACCAATCATCTGCTTAGCGGTGATGCTTGGTGGCATGGACAGCGCATTTGGATCGGTAACTACGTCGATGAGGACTGGGCCGTCATAGGCGAAGGCCTCACGCAGCTGGGCCTCAGCAGTCTTTGGATCAGTGATACGCACATGCTTGATGCCTACACCGGCAGCAATGGCGGAGTAATCCACATGCTCATGGTCAGTCTCATACTCAGGTAGACCCTGGACGAGCATTTCCAACTTAACCATGCCAAGAGAGGAATTATTAAAGACCACAATCTTGACAGGCAGGTTATGAAGCTTAACGGTGAGGAGCTCGCCCATGAGCATGCCCAGGCCACCATCACCACTGAGGCTAACTACCTGGCGGTGTGGTTCAGCGCACTGGGCGCCGATTGCCATTGGCAGCGCATTAGCCATGGTGCCGTGGCGGAAGGAACCGAGAAGTTCACGCTTGCCATTAGGGGTGATGTAGCGGGCGGACCACACATTACACATACCGGTATCGGCGGTGAAGAGGGCATCATCAGCGGCAATCTCATCGACCAGGTTGGCAATGAACTCTGGGTGGATTGGAATGTGCTTCTCTACATTAGAGGTGTAGGCCTCAATAACGTGGTTGAGCTTCTTGTAGTGTTCCTTGAGCATCTTGTCCAGGAAGCTACGGTCAGTCTTCTCATCAATATGAGGAAGGATGTTCTCAATGGTGGCGGCCACGTCACCAACGACTGGGTAGGTGATCTTGGTGCGGCGACCAATATGAGCGCCATTGACATCCACCTGGGCAACATTCGCAGTTGGGAGGAAGTCATTATATGGGAAGTCAGTGCCCAGCAGAATGAGGAGGTCAGCCTCGTGGACTGCATCATAAGCAGCACCATAGCCGAGCAGACCATTCATGCCGACATCGAATGGGTTATCCCACTGGATATACATCTTGCCACCAAGTGCGTGGCCAATTGGGCTCTTAATCTTTTCAGCCAGAGCCAAAACCTGCTCACGAGCATTACGTACACCAGCACCGCAGAAAAGGGTCACCTTCTTGGCACGGTTAATGGCATCAGCAAGTGCAGCTGCCTCACGTGGGTCTGGATAAACTACTGGGCGACCAGTGGAAATCTTGGACTCAGCAAAACCGGTGGACGTTGCATCCTGCATGGTGATATCACCAGGGATGACGAGAACGGATACGCCATTGCCAGACATAGTGGACTGAATAGCATGGTGAAGAACTACCTCGCCCTGCTCTGCGCTATTGACCATCTCGCAATAGCCGGAGCATTCTTCAAAGATCTTTTCAGGGTGAGTCTCCTGGAAGAACATAGAACCAATCTGGCGGGATGGAATGTGGCTAGCAAGTGCAAGGACCTTCGCGCCATTACGGTGGGCATCATAGAGACCCTGAATGAGGTGGGTATTACCAGGACCACAGGAAGCTGCACATACAGCTAGCTCGCCTGTTGCCAAGGAGTCTGCCTCAGCAGCAAAAGCTGCGGCTTCTTCATTACGTACGTGCACCCATTCGATGCCCTGGGTACGAACTGCATCAACGATAGGGTTAAGGCTGTCACCCACCACACCATAGATGCGCTTAACGCCTTGGCCCTTAAGCACATCAACGATCTGGTGCGCAAAATTCTTAGCCATTGATAATTCCTCCACAATCTAATTTAAAGTGAATAGCCGCTCTCGAAGCTGTGGCCTTGGGGCCGATGCTCCGGAGCAGTACTCACGGCTATTGTTTTTGCTTCAGCTCCGAGGGTACGCTTCTTGGGGTTCACTTTCTTTAGATCGTGTCAGACTGATCACTGCACACCGAAGCGTCTACTATGTCACATTTAGGCAGATCTATCGTGGCATTCCCCCTTGATACCTGCACTTTCCCAATTGCCCCAAACCCTGGGAAAAAGAAAAGACGCTCTCGAAAGAGCGTCTCCTGTCGTGCCCCAGGTGATGTTATACACCATATCATAGTTGACACTACCAGACCCCACCCCACCAGCACAAACACCACCCATGTGTCACACGAAAGTTGACACAACCCG
>JAUMTW010000009.1:11189-37171 GCA_030531005.1 Corynebacterium sp. | reverse complement strand
AAAAGGCATCTCCACTCCTCAAAGATAAACTCCAAGAAACGGGGACAGGTGCAAATGTGGCGGCACGTATTCTTCAGGCTAAGGATGCTGTGCAGTTTAACCACGCCACCCCTAGTTCTTATCCTGTTGGGGTGGCTGGTGACACTGTTCTTCTGGACTGGGAGCCTTCCGGGGTTTTGACTCTTCATGGCTCTGGCACCATTGATGATGTCAAGCTCTATAATGTCATTGCCCATTTCACCTCCGGGGAAAATACGAGTGCCGGGGTCGAATTTCGAATCCAGGACCCACTAAGCCTCTCCCCTAATGCCGCCGGGCTATTTTGGCATTGGAAAGGCACCATCACCGGCACCGAAAAACTTGATACCAGCAATGTCATTGACATGAGCTACATGTTCAATGGCGCTGAGAACATTCAGATTGATGTCTCCACCTGGGATACCAGCAATGTGACTGCCATGGACCGTATGTTCCAGAATAATTTGGTGAATAATCCGGATGTGAGCGGCTGGAATACGAGCAAGGTCACCAGTATGAATGGCATCTTCTACTATGCTGCTAGTGCAAGCCCGGATGTTTCCTCCTGGGATACGCGCAATGTGGTGGATATGTCTAATCTTTTCCGTTTCGCATTCAAGGCCAATCCTGATGTGAAAAATTGGGATGTCTCGAATCTTAAATATGTGGTGGCCATGTTTGAGGGCAATAAGAGCGCCTACCCTGATTTCAGCAATTGGGTTGCTCCTGCCTTGCTGACCGGTACCAATGCCAGTCAGCCCTTGGATATTAATTCGGATCGGGCTTTGGCGATTATGGGTGTTGAGCACACTGCACAGCTGCGTAGTGCCCATGGTACGACAATCAATTCGGAACCGCAGGAGCCCCAAGAGAATTCTTCGGATACCGACTCAACTTCCACGGTCACGGAAGCATCCGCCACCCCTAAGACGAAGTCTTTCCCTGTCATCCCAGTCATCCTGGCACTACTTCTCGCCTTTAGCGGTGTCGCCCTAGCGCTAAGCACCACCCTGCAAATCTAGGGCGCAGGTGCCGGTACAAGAGCCCAGCACTAGCTAAACACCATGCAAGCTCATATCTACTAGCCTGCACCGGGCATATCCTGACACAGCAAAACCTTAATTGGGTAAAGCAAAAACCTGGTGGCTTCAGTTAAGAAGCCACCAGGTTTTTAGTGTCTTAAGTAATTCGGTTTAGGAACCTGCGATGTGAGCTGGTGAGTATTCTCAAGGCCAACTCACATCGACTTTGTGAGCTTTCGCTCGTGTACTTCCCGGGAGGAAGTGTGCCTCTAATTAGCGGCGGATGCCGAGGGCATCGTCAATTGCGCGCTGGAAGTTGGCGATAGCACCATCGACTACTGCACGGAAGTCAGCATCGTGGACATAGCCCCAGCTAGCCACGCCGCCACCAATACCCAGGATGGTGAGCAGGTATACCCACCAAGGGATGCTGGAAGAGCTGGAACCGGTGGTCTTGTTCACAACAGTGGTGGTGTTGTTATTGGTAACTTCACCATCAGAGTAACCGTGCTGAGTACCGGCATAAGCCTCGAGGTCACCAATGGTAAGAGCACCATCAATCAGGGCCTTAGCATTTGCCTTCTCATCAGCGGTCAGAGTTGGGTTCTGGTCGATGTTGGTACGAGCAGCGTCACGAACAATGCTGATAACAGTAGCAACAGAGCGTGCGGAGTTAATACCGTCGATGTAGGCCTGCTTCTGACCCTCGGTCAGGTGCTCCATGCCCTCAATAGCGGCAATGGCATCAGCCTTGGTCTTGTTCAGGGTTTCCTCTGCACTTGCGTTCTTAGCATCAGATACAGCCTTGTCAACATCAATCTCGGAAGGCTTAGTAGCCTTGTCAATCTGAGACTTAGCGTCATTCTTCTGCTCGGCGTTCAGCTCATCGTTCTTGTCGATAGCAGCCTTGGCAGCGTCCTTAGCAGCCTGGAGTGCAGCTTCAGCAGCAGCATTAGCTTCTGCCTTCTGCTCTGGGGTTGCCTGTGGGTTTGCATTTACAGCGGCAGCGGCATCAGCAGCATCCTGGGCTGCGGACTTTGCCTTATCAGCCTCAGCCTTAGCAGCTTCATAGGAGCCTGCACCCTTGGCAGCATCGCGTGCTTCTTCAGCTGACTTCTGACCATCCTTAGCCTGCTGTACATTAACAGCAGCCTTAGCCTCATCAGCAGCCTTCTGTGCAGCTACAGCAGCGTTATTGGCACGGGTCTTATCTGCCTCGGTTACATCTGCAGCGGCCTCAACCTTAGCGGCAGCAGCCTTAGCATTATCGGCAGCACCCTGGGACTTATCAGCCTGCTCAGCAGCCTTATCGGTGTTACCCTCAGCCACATAAGCCTTGGCTGCGTCGCGGCGAGCCTCTGCTACAGCCTGCCATGCCTCAGCAACAGCAGCCCAGTCGGAAGCCTTGCCGGAAGCCTTAGCAGCCTCTTCAGCCTGCTTTGCAGCCTCTTCTGCACGGTTAGCAGCAGCTTCAGCATCAGCACCGGTGGTTGCGTTCTTAGCATCCTCTGCAGCCTTCTTGGCAGCCTCGGCTGCAGTTTCAGCTGCGGAAGGGGTTACGGTGGACTCATCGCCGCTACCGGACTGGGAACCACCCTCAGAGCCGTCTTCACCGCTACCTGTGTTACCGGTCTGAGGATTCAAATCAGTTTCTTCAATGGCAGTTACCTTGCCACCGGCAATACCGGATTCCTTCTCAGCTTCAATCTTGTCGGCATTACTAGCGTCATCGGAGTTCTTGATAGCATCCCATGCAGCCTGTGCAGCTTCCCAAGCCTTGGCAGCTGCGTCCTGTGCAGCCTGCTTCTGCTCAAGGGTAGCCTGTGGATCCTCAAGAACCTTCTTGAAAGCAGCCTCTGCATTAGCAGCAGCCTCGGAAGACTTCTTTGCCTGCTCCTTAGCGGTAGCAATATCGCCAGCCTCAACAGCGGCGATAGTTGCATCGCGGCGATCCTCAGCTACCTTCTGCCATGCCTTAGCTGCGTTAACCCAGCCCTCAGCATCCTTGGCGTTTTCGGTAGCGGTAGTAGCAGCCTCTTCGGAGTCATCTGCGGTCTGTACAGCCTCAGCTACCTGCTTTGCCACATCAGCAGCAGCGTCATCTGCAGCCTTACGTGCCTCGATAGCGGACTCACGAGCTGCATCAGCAGCATCCTGGGATTCCTGCTTCTGCTCATCAGAAGCAGCTGGATTATTCTGGATAGCCTTGTTGAGTTCCTCTGCCTTATCAGCAGCGGCTTCAGCAGCAGTAGCTGCGGCATCAGCCTTATCAGCGGCATCCTTCTTTTCAGCAATGCTGCCTGCAGCTGCGCCGTCCTGCTTAGCGGCGGTAGCGTCACCTTCATGCTCAGCAGCCTCAGCAGCAGCTGCCTGGACCTTTGCTACCTCGAGGTCAATAGCGAGGGAATCAGCAATCTTTCGTGCATCCTCAGCAGCCTTCTTAGCTGCCTCAACAGCGGCGTTACCCTGATTCTTCTGATCCTGGGTAGCGTACTTGTTGCCCTGGAGTTCCTTATTAGCGTTCTCAGCATCCTTAGCAGCAGCTTCTGCAGCCTTAGCAGCATCGGCAGCCTTCTTTACAGCGGCTTCCTTGTCAGCGAGATCAGAGGCCTTAGCGAAGTCGTCTCGAGCGACCTCAGCGTCCTTTTCTGCATCTACTGCAGCCTGCTTAGCAGCCAAAACCTTATCCAAAGAAGCAGCGGCGTTCTTTTCGCCCTCTTCCTTAGCCTTCTGCTCAGCATCGGCCTGTGCCTGCTGCTCTGCTACGACACCTGGAACCTCAGATGGCTTCTTGCCATCAAGGGAACCGGTTGGGAGACCAAGAGCTTCTTCAATCTCGCGTGGCTTCTTCAAGGAGTCACCAGTGCCAGCAAGAATATTGGTCATATCCTGGACATAATCGCTCAGATCAAGAGTAGTGTCAGCATTGTTAATCAGCTTGTCCAAATAATCACCAAGCTTCTTAGCAATATCACTATTTGGATAAAGCTCCTGAATCTTAGCTACTACATTGCGGACAACAGCTACAGAGGCATTCCAAATATCAGAGGAATTGCTCATAGAAGGCTCAGCCTTGTCACTTACCTGACCATCAGGGCTACGTACCAGCCAGATGTCAGCATTACGGCCGAACTGTGCGCCACCCTCGGTGGTCGAAATGGTATAAGAACCATCGGCACTTACATAGTAGGAACCGGAGTCAGAGACATCCTTAGTGTCATCGGAACCGTTTCGCATGGTAAGCCCGGTCGTCTTACCTGCTACAGACCAGTTTGCATATTCACCGCTGCCTGGAAGACCATCACCATTCGTGGAATAGTAACGAACAGTCTTGCTGCCGACAGGGGAAACCTCGACCTTGTTTACACCAGAGTAATAACCCTGAAGCCAAGGAAGGATCTGGTGGGTACGAACATATACCTTGCCACCGTTGGAGGTAACCAGCTTGTGGTTGAGAGAAGCCTGGAATGCAAGGCGGCCATTCAACTCCACAGGCTTCACAGTGGCAGTACCGGAGGTGACACTCTGGTTAGCCTGAGTCACGATTTGGTCAATAGTGTAGGTCTGCTGAGCGTCAGCAGCAAAAGCAGTATTCTGCGGTGCAGCAACCATCGGTGCAGCAGCAGACACAGAGAGAAGAGCAGCAATTGCGAGCTTGCCCGCATTGATACCTGGCTTATTCATGTAGGGTTCCTTCTTATTTAAGAACAATTAAGACTTTTTAAGAATAGCATGAGTTAGCTTAGAAAAAATTAGGATAACGTCACGCATGAATAATCAATTCTTTAGGTATCTTTTATGATAGTGGATATCCACATGTCAAACAGCTATTTCGCGACGGAGCAAATCTTAAAATTTTTTATAAAATTTTTTTAGACTCGGCCACGTTCGGCGTGTTTTGGATAAAAACTGAGCGTCTTTGGAGCGATCGTGAGGCCCAAAAGCAGTCTATTCCTGTGATTTTTGTAAACTACTGGTACATACTGCGGTCTGTCGTCTAGTACCGGCTTAAGTTAAGCAATGGTGAAGGCATGTAGATATAGGAAAAGCTGGTGTCCTTCAAATGAAGAACACCAGCTTCGGTCTTAATGCTGGGTTTCTAGCAGGTACTGCCCTGCCATCCCGATCCTGGGCTTATTAGCGGCGAATGCCCAGTGCACGCTCAATATTGGCGCGAGTATCGTCAATGCCACGCTGGAAGTTTGCGATGGCACCATCGACAACGGCGCGGAAATCAGCGTCGTGGACATAGCCCCAGCCAAGTGCACCGCCACCAATACCAAGGATGGTCAGCAGGTAAACCCACCAAGGAAGGTTGGAGGAGCTGGAACCGGAGGTGGAGGTGGTACGAACGGTCGTGCTGGAATCATCCTGGTTCTGGATTTCACCATTGGAATATGGGTTAGAGTTAATCAAATCATCGATGCTCTTACCGCTATCCAGGGCCTGTGCATACTTATCCTTCTCCTCCTGGCTGAGGTTCGGGTTATTGTACAGGGAAGCCTTAATGGCCTCTGCCAAAACAGTGACAACAGTGGTGTTGTTATCAGCATTCTTCACACGGGCCAGGTAGTCCTGCTTTTCGCTCTCAGACAGGTAAGGAAGTGCTTCGATTACTGCAGTGGCCTTTGCCTTGGCGGATACCAGGTCGGTATCAATCTCAGATGGCTTAGTCGCACCATCAATAATCTCCTTGGCGGCTTCCTTCTGCTCATCGGTGAGACTTGGGTCCTTGTCAATGGCAGCCTTGGCCGCATCCTTAGCTGCATCGAGGGCAGCCTCGGCAGCAGCATTAGCTTCTTCCTTCTGCTGTGGGGTTGCCTGTGGGTTAGCCTCTACCGCAGCGGCAGCATCAGCTGCAGTCTGAGCGGCGTTCTTAGCATTAGTAGCCTCAGACTTTGCGTCCTCATAGGTGCTTGCAGTCTGTGCAGCATCACGAGCACTTTCGGCAGCAGCCTGTGCATCCTTGGCCTTCTGAACATTGACAGCAGCCTTGGCTTCATCGGCAGCCTTCTGTGCAGCCTCAGCAGCGTTATTGGCGCGAGTCTTATCGGCAGCAGTTGCGTCACCAGCATTATTTGCGTTGGTCGCAGCACTCTGTGCCTTATCAGCAGCAGCCTGGGACTTTTCAGCCTGTGCCTGTGCAGAGGTGGTGTCGCCTGCCTTGATTGCAGCAATAGCAGCATCACGGTGTGCTTCAGCAGCAGCCTGCCAAGCCTCGGCGGCAGCAGCCCAGTCAGAGGCCTTGCCGGAGGCCTTAGCTGCATCTTCGGCGCGCTGTGCAGCTTCATCAGCCTTAGCAGCGGCAGCCGCAGCGGCTTCTGGGGTGGTAGCATTCTTTGCTTCCTCAGCAGCCTTTTCTGCATCAGAGCTTGCACCGTCATTATCACCAGAATCGGTGTTTTCTGGGGTGCTTAGATCGCGACCAGCAATCTCCTCTGCCTTGTTCTCAGCCTCAGTTGCCTTGGCTTCGGCTTCAGTCTTATCGGCGCCAGTGCTTGCAGCGGCGAGTGCATCCCATGCTTCCTTAGCGGCAGTCCAGGCGGCAGCGGCCGCAGCCTGTGCTTCCTTCTTTTGTGCCTCGGTTGCATTGGCATCAGCCAAAACTGCGTTGAATTCCTGCTCAGCTCGTGCAGCTGCATCGGAAGACTTCTGTGCCTGTTCCTTAGCAGTCTCAAAGTCACCCGCAGCAATAGCAGCCTTAGTAGCGTCACGACGATCCTCAGCTACCTTCTGCCAAGCCTTAGCAGCATCAACATGACCCTGCGCATCAGAAGCAGCAGCAGACGCAGCTTCAGCAGCCTTCTCAGACTCATCAGCCTTAGCTACAGCAGCATCCTTAGCGGCATCCTTCTGCTGCTGAGTCTTATTCTCATCAGCCTTAGCCTGAGCTTCCTCAGCCTTCTTAGTAGCCTCGGCGGCACCATCGGTATCGCCAGCAAGCTTCAAAGCCTCAGCAGCTGCAGTCCATGCATCAGCAGCAGCCTGGTTTGCAGTAGCCTTCTGCTCTGCGGTGGCATCCGCAGCAGCATTAACAATATCGGCTTCCTTCTGCGCATTCTCAGCAGCAGTCTTAGCCTCGCCGGCCTCTTCCTTTACAACGGCAGAATCACCATTAGCAGAAGCAGCCTTTGCCGCCTCCAGATGAGCCTCCGCAGCATCCTTCCACGCTACAGCTGCATCAACATGATCCTGAGTGCTGGTAGCAGAATCAGACTTTGCCTGCGCAGCATCATCCTTCTTATCCGCATCAGCCTGCATATCAGCAACAGCCTCCGCGCCATTTACACGGTTAATGCCAGCCTCAGCCTCAGCAATCTTCTCATCAATGCCGGCCTCATTTGGATAAGCCTGCTTAATAGCATCCCACGCATCCTTCGCAGCAGCCCACGCCTTGGAAGCTGCTTCCTTCGCAGCAGCCTTCTGCTCCTCGGTAGCATTCGCATCAGCAAGAACAAGCTTATACTCATCCTCCGCACGCTGTGCTGCATCGGAAGACTTCTGTGCCTGTGCCTTAGCAGTCTCAAGATCACCCGCAGCAACAGCAGCCTTAGTTGCGTCACGACGATCCTCAGCTACCTTCTGCCACGCCTTAGCAGCATCAACATGACCCTGCGCATCAGAAGCAGCAGCAGATGCAGCCTCAGCAGCCTTCTCAGACTCATCAGCCTTAGCTACAGCAGCATCCTTAGCCTTATTCTTGTTTTCTGCAGAAGCTGCATTATTTGCTTCTGCGCGGGCCTCGGTGGCTGCTGTGCGAGCATCGGTAGCTGCCTGACGTGCATCCTTCGCTGCCTGATCAGCAGCAGCCTTTTGTTCCGGAGTAGCATCGTCGTTATTAGCAACGGCCTTTGCGGCTTCTTCTGCGGCAGTAGCCTGCTTTTCGGCTTCTGTTGCGGCATTTTCAGCGGCGGTAGCCTGCTTATCCTTATCCGCTGCAGTGCTTGCCTTAGCTGCTTCTTCCTTGGCGGTGGTAGCAGTATTCTTAGCATCAATTGCTGCGGCCTTGGCCTCTTCGGCCTTCTTCAGATCAGCAGCTGCCTGTGCCTGATTTGCTGCTTGACGCGCATTCTCCGCAGAGGTCTTCGCATTAGCCAGTGCATCAGCTGCTTCCTGCCGCTGGGCATCGCTAGCATCAGCATTGTTTTGAACTGTGTCATTAGCCTTCTGGGCCTGTGCGTATGCGGCCTCAGCAGCATCCGCAGCCTTCGCTGCAGCATCGGCATTGTTCTTAGCAGTCTTTGCCGCAGTCTCCTGATTCTGAGCCTCGGTAGCAGCATCCTTCACAGCCTGGACCTGCTTTTCTACAGCCAGGTCCTTGGCGAGAGAATCAGCAATGGCGCGTGCCTGTTCAGCTGCAGTCTGTGCCGCCGCTACCAAAGAATTTGCAGTGGCCTTGTCATCACTAGAGGCGTAGTCATTGTTCTGCAGACTTTCATTGGCCTCCTTGGCCTTTGCATATGCGGCCTCAGCGGCCTCAGCTGCAGCTTCAGCATCTTCGACAGCCTGAGACTTGGCATCAATGCTGTTAGCAGAATCGTACGTGCTCTTAGCCTTGTCGGCATTATCCTTTTGTTTGACAGCCTCATCACGAGCCTCAGTAATTGCAGTGAGGTCAGCCTTTGCCTGCTTCTCACCCTCAGTCTTCGCAGCTGCGGCAGAATCCTTATCAGCAACGACCTGGGCCACCTCATCCGCGGTCTTACCATTCAAATCTCCACTATCAAGACCAAGTGCCTTCTCAATATCAGCCTGATCCTTGAGAGCTTCGGACTTGCCATTCAGGATGTTGAATACATCCTGCGCATAGTTGCCAAGTGTGATGGTATTGGCAGCATTGGCACTGACAGTCTCAGCATATGCCTTAAGCTTGGCAGCGATGGAACCCTCAGCTGGGTTCGTTCCAGCCACAGAATTGATCGCAGCATTGATCACATTCGTGAAAGCCTGCTGGGTTGCGGTCCACAAGACACCATCGGTAATGTCGCTTGGTGCCGCATTGGCACTGCTACTATCAGTCGAAACAGAAATCCACAGTGCGGAGTTCTTCTCGTACTGCGCACCTTCTGGGATTTCAATGGTGTACTTACCTGAGGTGCCAAGCCACACATTGGCGGCACTATCCCAGGCAGTTGTGCTACCAAGGCTGCTGGCACCGGCCTTATATGCTGGCTGCTTGTAGTTAAAACCCCTACTTAGTTCCAGCTTATTGCCGGACGATGCAGGAGTGAAGGACTTGCTGAGTACGACGCCCTGAACAGTACTGCGGTCGCCCTGTGGGTAGACATATACATTGCCAAAGGTCGTGGTACTGAACGTAGGACCGCTTTCACCCGCTGCGCTAAGCAAGCCACGGCCATATACAAAAACATAGCCGGCGTTGGTATTGCCCAACGTGCGGTTGACTACCAGCTGAAATACAAGGCGACCATCCTTGACTGCTGGGGTCACAGTCACCGAAGTGTCACCACTCTGAGAAGTGGCAGCGGTATTTGTGCCAGTTACGGACGCAAACTCTGCACCGGTATCAGCGAAGGCAGTGCTGTGCGGCGCAGCTACCAATGGGGCTGCGACAGACACAGAGAGCAGTGCAGCAATTGCAAGCTTGCCAGCAGACATTCCAGGGTTATTCATTCAAATTCCTTAATATTATTGGAAAAAATTACGCCTGTTAAGAGTAGCAAGAATGAGCACACGAAAATTATAGGAAAACGAATCGCACAGTAAGAATAAACTAAATGCAAGTTGCCTATTGCATTAAAAAGCTCGAGTGACCTGCAGTTATTAAAATCAAACTATACAGACGCCCATGAATATTTATGAAATTGCCAGCAATAAATTATGTGCCACTAAACGAGAGGTGTGGAAGCAACCACCACAGCCAAAATCACCTGAACCTGCAAGCACCTCAACCGGCACGCTCTGAGTTGTCTCCCCCTACACGCGATGTGTCCCCTATACGCGATGTATCGCCTACACGCACTGTATGGCATATAAAAAGGGCCGATACCTTTCGGCATCGGCCCTCCCCCTTATATCCATCTGGAGTTTATATCGAGTGTCCAACCACGAAACACTCGATATATTTTCTACCAGACAGAATTCAGGATAGCACAAGTTTTATCAGGAAACAATTCCTGGGTGAAATTACTCCCCTACGCTGTGATCCTTGGCGATAGAATCCAGCACCGCATTAATATAGCGGGCTGCTTCATCACCCGAATAACGGGTCGCAAGCTCTGCGCCTTCCTTGAAGGTCACAGGAGCAGGAACCTCTGGATTATAGAGGAGCTCCCACGTGCAGACACGCAAAATTGCGCGGTCTACAGCTGGTAGCGCACTAAGCTTCCAATCCTCAGCGAGGTGCGCCTGGATCGCATCATCGATGCTGTCCATCTCCACGGCAATACCTTCAATAATGTCGTGGGTATATGGGCGCACAGGGGAAGAACCATCCGTGCGGGATAGCTCTACGTGCGTAGCGGTTACCTCTAGAGGATCGGCGTCACGCTGCTCTGCCTCGAAGATCAGATCCACAGCGCGGGCTCGCGCACGGTAGCGCGAGCCATGACGGACATAGTTCTCAGCCATGCTTAGTTGTTCACACGAGAGAGATACTCGCCGGTGCGGGTATCTACCTTGAGTACATTGCCGGTCTCGATGAAGAGAGGAACCTGAATCTCAGCACCGGTTTCGAGGGTTGCTGGCTTGGTGCCACCGGTGGAGCGGTCACCCTGCAGACCTGGATCGGTGTGCTCAACCTTGAGCTCCACGGAAACTGGAAGCTCACCGAAAAGTGGCTCACCCTCGTGGAAGGAAATCTGAACGACGGTGTTCTCAAGAAGGAACTTGTCGCCGCCACCAAGAAGCTCAGGAGCGAGCTCAACCTGGTCGAAGGTCTTGGAATCCATGAATACCAAGTTAGCGCCGTCATTGTAGAGGTAGGTCATGTCACGACGGTCAACGGTAGCGGTCTCAACCTTGACACCTGCGTTGAAGGTCTTATCCACGACCTTGCCGGAGACAACATCCTTGAGCTTGGTGCGCACGAAGGCTGGGCCCTTGCCTGGCTTCACGTGCTGGAATTCAATGATCTGCTGAAGCTTGTTATCGATCTTGAGAACAAGACCATTCTTAAAATCGGCGGTAGTTGCCACGGATACTCCCTAAAGATAACCAAAGGATACGAGAAAAATACTTACTTATTCTACACTACAGCATGCCAAAGCACGATCGGGCGAGCCCAATCGGCAAAGCCCGACCGGCCGAGCGTAATCGGCCAGGCGCTTACAGGACCTGAAGGTCCTTTGGCAGCGTAGTGATAATTTCAGGTGCACCATCGGTGATGATGAGGGTGTCTTCAATACGAACACCACCCTTGCCTGGAACATAGATGCCTGGCTCAATGGTCAAGGTCATGCCTGGTTCCAATTCGCCCTTGCCTGTAGTGGCGGCATATGGGGCCTCATGAACATCCAGACCAATACCATGACCGGTGGAGTGAACAAAGTACTCACCATAACCAGCCTTGGTAATAATGTCACGGCAAGCCTTGTCCACATCAACCAGTGGGGTGCCTGGGGTTGCTGCTGCGACACCGGCAAGCTGAGCCTCCAGGACAATATCATAGATTTCCTTGGAGAACTCAGTGGTCTCACCCATAATAAAGGTGCGGGTACAGTCCGAGTTAAAACCACGATCATGTGCACCATAGTCAATGGTGACAATATCGCCAGGGGCAATAATATAGTCGCTGGCACGGTGGTGTGGCTTGGCGCTATTAAGACCGGCGGCCACAATAGTTTCAAAGGATGGGGCTTCCGCACCCAAAATGCGCATATTATATTCCAGGTCAGCGGCAACCTGAATCTCACTGCGACCAACAGCCAGCAGGCCATCATCCAGAAGTTTCTGCAAGGCCTTGGTGGCAAGGTCGGCAACCTCACGGTTACGCTGCAGCTCCACCTCATCTTTAATGAGACGAATCTTTTCAATCACACCGGAAACAGGAATGAGGTCAATGCCCTCAGGGGTATTCTGCTTGACGCGCTCAAAATCAGTGAGGGACAGATAGTCCGCCTCAACACCAACACGCAGTGGCCCCTTGCCTTCCAGGGTCTTAATCAGTGCGCTACCACAGTCACGGCCCTCAAGCAGCTCAATATCCGGCACTTCCTCAGCAATCTGGGTGACATAGCGACCATCGGTAGAAATCAGTGCGCTCTGATCCTTACCAAGAAGCAGTGCACCATTAGAACCAGAGAAATTGGACAGATAACGCACATGAAGAAGGTGGGTAATGACCATGGCGTCGATACGCTGCTCGGCAAAGGTAGCAGCCAAAGCGCGACGACGACGGAAGAAACGAGAATCAGCGAGCATACAGAAACTCTCCTTAGATTGTGGTGGTAGTTGGGGACGTGCGGGTGTCAATATACTGCAGCGCCAACTCATAGCCCTGGGTGCCAAGACCAGCAATAACGCCGGCAGCAATAGGGCTCAGATAGCTGTGGTGGCGGAACTCCTCACGGGCATGAATATTGGAGATATGGACCTCCACAAAACGCCCATCCAGCTCTGCCAAGGCATCACGCAGCGCAACCGAGGTGTGGGTCAAGCCACCCGGGTTGATAATAATCCAATCACCCCGGTCGGCAGCCTCATGGACCCACTCAATGAGCTGGCCCTCATAATTAGACTGCTTGGCGGTCAGAACATGGCCACCAGCCTGGGCTAATGCAGTGAGCTTTTCCTCAACATCAGCAAGAGTGGTGGAACCATAAATTTCTGGTTGGCGCTTTCCCAACCTATCCAGGTTTGGGCCATTAAGAAGCAGAATATTGGTCATGCTTCAAGCTTACTCGCCTTCAGCAACAAGCTGGGCGTAGGCGGTTTCAAGCTCCTCGCGGCTAGGGCCTTCAATGCGGGTGACCACATCAACAGCACCATCCAGAGCAACAAAACGAATCTTGCCGTTCTTATTCTTCTTATCGTGAGTCATGCCCTCATAGAGCTCCTCAAAGGCACCATCCTCATAGGAGGTTGGCAGACCCACGCTAGAAAGAATCGCACGGTGGCGATCCAGCAAAGCAGAATCAATCAAGCCACGATTATGGGCCAGGTGGGCAACAAACATGAGGCCCACCGCCACTGCCTTACCGTGGCGCCACTTATAGTTCTCACGGTGCTCCACCGCATGGCCGAAAGTATGGCCATAGTTGAGAATCTCACGGAGATTAGATTCCTTTAGATCCGCACTAACCACACGGCCCTTCACCGTCACCGAACGGTAAATCAGCTCAGGCAGGCGGGAGCCCAAAGCATTATCCGGATCAGTTTCATAGATGGTGAGAATCTCCGGATCACCAATGAAACCAGTCTTAATGATCTCTGCACTACCAGCAATGAGCTCCCCTGGTGGCAGGGTTTCAAGATTCTTCATATCAATAAAGACGGCATAAGGCTCATGGAAAGAACCAACCAGATTCTTACCGGCAGCAGTATTAATACCCGTCTTACCACCCACAGCAGCATCCACCATGGCAAGCAGAGTGGTAGGAACCTGGATGACCTTAATGCCGCGCATCCAGGTGGCGGCAATAAAACCGGCAAGGTCAGTGGCGGCACCGCCACCAAAACCAATAATCAAATCCCCACGGGAAAAGTTCTCCTCACCCAGGCGATCCCACAGGGCCTCGCAGGTGGCCACACTCTTGGCCTCCTCCGCATCTGGAATTTCGAAGGCGAAAGTCTCCAGCCCACGGTCGTGCAGAGCTGCACACAGGGCATCAACTTCACGGCCCGGCTGGTAGATCACAGCCACCTTGCTGGCCACCTGGGCGCAATCCGCAATATCAGGGATCAGGTCATAGCCAAAGTGCACCTGGTAGCCATTGACCGTAATGGGGTCAAAGTGGGCATTCTGGGCGAAATCTGGATTAGTCATTTTCCTCCTCCAGGTAGGAAAGAATATCTACCACGGATTGTTGTGGGGTGCGCTTATCGGTGCGCACACGGTGCTTGGCTACTTCACGGTAGAAAGGCTCACGGGTATCACGCAGTTGCCTATATCGGCCCTCCGGATCCTCCGACTGAAGAACAGGACGGTCATTATTACCACTGGTGCGGCGAACACCTTCCTCCACACTCACATCCAGCCAAATAACTGGGTGCATGCGCAGGGCCTTGCGGTTATCCTCAGTGATCACTGCCCCACCACCTAGGGCAACAATGCCCCCGCAGGAATCAGCCTCCGCCAAAGCGGCGGCCACAGCCTCTACTTCCTTAAGGCGAAAGGCCTCTTCACCAACAGCAGCAAAGTATTCACCTGCCGGCATATCAACCATGCTGGCAAGAACCTCATCGCTATCAATCATTGGGCGGTGGGTGGAATTAGCCAGCCTACGGGCAATGGTGCTTTTGCCAGCGCCCGGCGGGCCAACAAGAACAACATAGGCCATTTAGAACTCCAAACGCTCGGCGCAATATGCCTTATAGGATTCAATATTGCGCTTGGTCTCCTCCAAGCTATCGCCACCGAACTTATCCAGTACGGCACGGGCAAGAACCAAAGCAACCATGGCCTCGGCAACAACGCCGGCTGCTGGTACTGCGCAGACGTCGCTACGCTGATGGATGCCAGTAGCAGCGCTACCATCCTTCATATCAATGGTGCGCAGGGCGCGTGGCACAGTGGAAATTGGCTTCATGGCTGCACGAACAACCAAAGGCTCACCATTGGTCATGCCGCCTTCCACACCACCGGCACGATTAGACAAACGACGAAGACTACCGTCCTCCTCGCGGATGATTTCATCATGGGCCTCGGAACCGCGGCGACGGGCCTCTTCAAAACCATCACCAATCTCCACGCCCTTAATTGCCTGAATGCCCATCAGGGCTGCTGCCAACTGGGAGTCCAAGCGCAGGTCACCACTAATGTGGGAGCCAAGACCAATAGGCAGGCCTTCAACAATGACCTCAACAATGCCGCCAAGGGTATCGCCCTCACGCTTGGCTGCCTCAATTTCGGCAATCATGGACGCCTCAGCCTCTGGGGATGCGGCGCGCACTGGGGATTCATCAATGCGTGCAAGATCAGCAAAACGTGGAAGCTCCCCTGCATATGGTTCACTGCGGCCAATGCTCACCACATGGCTCAGAATCTCCACACCCAGGGTTTCGCGCAGGAAGTTTCGCGCCAGGGTGGCTGCTGCCACGCGGGCTGCGGTTTCACGGGCCGATGAGCGCTCAAGAACCGGGCGGGCCTCATCGAAACCGTACTTAATCATGCCGGCAAAATCCGCATGGCCTGGGCGTGGGCGGGTCAACTTGGCGCCACGGCCCGATTCGAAAGCTGGGTCCTCTGGGTCCACGGCATCGGCACTCATAATAGTGGTCCACTTTGGCCACTCAGTATTACCAATTTCGATGGCAATTGGGCTGCCCAGGGTTTTGGCAAAACGAATACCGGTAAGAAGCGTTACCTCATCGGCCTCAAAACCCATGCGTGCGCCACGGCCATAGCCAAGGCGGCGACGGGCCAATTGATACTGAATATCCTCACGGTTTACCGGCACACCGGCTGGCATATTCTCTACCAGCGCAATGAGCGCCTGGCCGTGGGATTCACCTGCTGTAGTCCATCGAAGCATAGTCACCCTTCACACAATAATGCCCCATGCGCATAATTACCAATGCCACCCCCAAGAAGACCCTATGCAATAGTCCACAAAAACAAACAAGCATGCGCCGCGTCGGGCCATACAAAGCCGTGCACAGCCATACATGCGCGTTAAACACCAGCGCTACACTACAGCCACCAACCCAACAATAAGCAGCAAAGCAATAAAGCCCCGGCGCAAATACCGCTCCGGCACACTAGCCGCCAAGGGGCTGGCCAAGGCCGCCGCCACCGAACTACCCGTAAGGAAGCCAATCATGACCGGCCAGGACACCCCGGCGAAGGCGCCGCCAGCAGCAGCCGCACCACCAATCATCCCCGTGATCACAGGTGTGAGCAGCCCGGCGCTGGCGGTGAGCCACAGGATGAGGGTGCTGGTCGCCCCGGCCCGGCGCATGCTCATGGCGGCGCAGATGCACAGGGTGGGCACGATAATGAATCCGCCGCCCACGCCGAAGAGACCCGTTGCGGTGCCGACGAGGGTTGCGGCGGGCAGGAGGTAGCCGTAGCGGATATGTGGGCTGGGAGTGTTTTGTTCTGCTGGAGAGTGCTCTGTCGCTGCGCCTGTCTTTCTTCCCCGCCGCCCGTCAAGGATGAGTCCGATGACGGTGAGGATGATGAAGGCGGCGAAGCCCCACATGAGTAGTGGTGCGGGCACGTGGGTTGAGAGGCTTCGTCCCAGTGCGGCCCCGGCCATGGAGCAGGCGGCAAAGGCGCCGGCGGCACGGTAGTTAATCCAACCCGAGCGGATTTTGGCGGGCAGTGCAATGAGCGCGGTGACCCACACAATGAGGAGTGACTCCATGGTGGCGGTGTGTGGGGCATGCCCATAGAACTGGGTGAGGACAGGCAGTGCCACTACCCCGCCACCAGCGCCCAGGATTCCCACAATGGCGCCCACAAAGAGGCCCACGGGGAAGGCGCTAATGGCGGTGATTAGGTAGTCATTCATCAGCAACTAGCCTGCGCCACGGGGCGGATTATTGCAAATCATCCGAAGCCCTGGAAGGCAAGCAAGCCGGCACCCAGGAGTTTCCCATTGGCCCCGAGGGGTGATGGGATCAGATCCGGGGCGGGCAGCACACGGAGGTAGAAATTGCGGGCCTCAGTGGCGACTCGGCTAAAGAAGTCTTCCCCAGCCAGGGCCACCCCGCCACCAAAGACAATGGGGACGGGGCCAAAGAGGCCGGCAAGGTTGCCCACCACGTGGGCAAGGGCATTGATTTGGTCGCGGATGATGCCATCAATATCCCTAATGCGGACTTCCCGTGCGCCATTATCGAAACTCAAAAGGAGTTCTTCGGTGCTGAAGTAGGCGCGTTCCGCCCAGTAGCGGAAGGCCTCATAGAGTACTTCATAGTTGAGGTCCTTGGTGGCCATGACCACCCGGCCGGGGATTTCACGGGTTGGTTCAGATGCGCGGAGCACCCGTTCCATAATGCCCCGTGAGGCGGCGATCTTTTCCAGGGCGGCCAGGGCTGTTGGGCCAATATGTGGTGCGGGATAGCTGACTTGACCGAGCTCCCCGCCCCAGTTGCTCAGGCTGACGACTTTATTGTCGATAACTAAAGCAAAAGCAAGACCGGATCCAATGGACACATAAAGGAAACTCTGCCTTGTTTGTCCATAGCCGGCCTTGCTTTCACCAAAGGCGCCTGTGCGCACATCATTGTCCATAAATACTGGTACGCCGAGTGCTGCTTCCACCATGCGACGCACCGGGTATTCATAGATGCGGAGGTGCTTTGAGTATTCGATGACTCCTTCATCCACGAGCACAATGCCGGGGGTTGATAGGCCCACGGCTTCAATGCTCACAGGGTCCACGCTGATATATGCGGCTGAGTCGGCGTCGGTTAGCCCGGCGCGTTCAGCACCTGCTTTCTTGGCGCAGGCTTCTACTGCCTCAACAATACTGGGCACGTAGAGTTCTGCATCCCGTGTGGGGACACGCACCTCCGCGCTTAGTTCCTGGGTTGCGGGGTCGAAAACGGCAGCCCGGATTATTGTGCTGCCAACATCAACTGCGATGATAGCCATGGCGTGCTCCTTCCAGCCAGTTCACACTCCTATTGTGGACCCCTCACCTGCCGCGGTGTCCTCGTGGTCGATGACCAAGCGTATTCAGTTCTTCATATTCAGTTCTCATAAATCTCATGCACAGGGCCGGTACTGCTTATGCCCCTGTAGTGGGCTTGGTGTAGTGCACCAATTGCTTCTTTATATTAAGGATAACTCAGTTTACGCAAAGGAATAACGAAAAGTTTCTGTTAGAATATAGATATGTTGAAGGCTATTTCATGGGATATGGACGGAACCCTGGTTAATACTGAGCCACAGTGGACGGCAGCCGCTGTGGAATTATCACGTGACCTGGGCAAAGAGCTTAGTGTGGAAACCCAGGAGGAATTGCTGGGTGCGGCTTCCCCCGATATTATTGCGGGGATTATCCGCACTGTAGGTGATGAAAATCTCAACCCGGAGGCCCTTGAGGATGAGCTTCACCGGAGGGTTTTGGACAAGGTGCGGGCGGATTGTCCTTTTATGCCGGGTATCCAGGCCCTGCTTGGCCACTTGGTGGAGCGTGGGCTACCCATGGCCTTGAGTACCAATACGCCCCGTGAGGTTACTGACCCTATGCTTGATATCATTGGCCGCCAGTACTTCCGCACGAGTGTGTGCGGCGATGAGGTGCCTCAGCCCAAGCCGGCCCCTGATATTTATATTGAAGCTTGTCGACGCCTCGGCGCACTGCCATCTGAAACCATAGTCTTTGAGGATTCACTCACTGGTATGCGTGCTGCCACTGATGCTGGTTGCCACGTGGTTGGTCTTCCCGAGCCTGGTACCCCGGCGGAGCTTATCCCAGAGGGTGTGCATCTTCTTGAGGATCTCAATGGGGCCCGCAGCTATGAGGGGCTTAGTCTTGAGACCTTGCAGAACTGGGTTGCCGAATGGGAGTAAAATAAAAGTAGAGAGCACCACTAGTGCTCATAGAAACACCACCGGTTGCTGAACTCTTCCCCGGTCCAGCAGCCGGTGGCTTTTTCGCGCCCTTAAGGGCCCATGAAGAGGGCCTCTAAAGAAGGCCTATGAATCAGTAGGGTTAACAGATGGAATAATGACGGCATCCTCATAGTGCTGCTTATCGGCAACAGTGACACGGCCCTGTTCCTGGAGGAATTGAGCGGTGCTGTAGAGCGCATCACCGAAGTGCAGGTTGTACTGCTCCTCCGCTGTCAGATACTGGTAGCCAGATAGCTGGTACTTGGTTTCATCGATGCTGACATTGAGGATTGGGGACAAGGTCTCAGCAGCCGCATCTGGATCATCATTGAGCTGCTCAATGGCCTTTTCCTGCAGCAGCCAATACATGCGCATAAAGCCCGGGTTATTAGCCGCGAAGGTCTTATCCACAATAGCCACATTGGCGGTTGGGGAACCCGCAGCCGCAGTATCGGCGGAGCTCATAATAATGTGGCCTGTTTCAGTGAGCTTGGACAGGGTCGGATCCCATACCCATGCAGCATCCAACTGATTACCCGACCAGCCGGCCAGCATCTTATCCGGGGCAAGGAAGACGAGATTGAAATCAGTAGGCTGCATGCCCGCCTGCTTAATGGCCGAGAGCAAAGAATAGTGGGTCGTGGAACCGGTGGATACGGCAATGCTCTTGCCCTTGAGGTCTCGCAGGGACTGTACATTTGGATCCTTGGCTACCAGCGACTCGGCAGTACCGATCACTGAGAAGATCCATGCCATATCTACGTTGAGATTGAGTGGTTCACTCAGGGTCGAGGCCATGTGTGAGGAGCCAATGAGGCTAAGGTCAGTGGAATCCGAACCGAAAGCCTGGGCAACTTCTGCACCGGCTTCATATTTCTGCCACTGGATTTTCATATTAGGCAAGCAGGCATCCAACCAGCCATTGCCATACAGCAGCGCCTGCCCATCAGCAGTGACCATCCAGCCAACACGCGCGGTTCCAGTGACACTCTCATCAACAGTTACTGGGCAGGTACGCTCTACGGTCGGCATCATGCCCCACTTTTGCCCCAAAACATCTGCCTTTGGCCCAACACAGGCACAGAGACCCAGAGGAGCAAGAACAGTTAGCGTAGCTAGCACCTTTTTCAACATTTTTTACTCCTTACTCTCATCAGTCTCACCAGCATCATCAGCCGCAGGTTCAATACAGCCGCGTTCATCGCTGGACCTTGTTTCCCAAACTCATCCCTATGCAATTTTCTAGTTAGTATAAAACAAAATTATCTATCGCACAATAGGTAGATTTAAGCAAGGAGTGCGCACAGCACCATAAAACCCGTGGCCAGAAGCATGCTTGGCCCATGGGGAACATAGTGATGAAAACGCCCAAGGCGGGCGCTGCTGCGCACAAAAATGAAGAAGATGATGCTCAAGAGTGAGGCGGCCATAATACTAAAGAGCAGGGCCTCCAGCCAGTTATCAAAGGCCAACCCCAGGAGAATGCCGAGCGGCAAGGCGAGCTTAATATCACCCCACCCAATGCCGCAGCGGACAAAGCACAGGTAGATCAGTATCCAAAGAATTCCTGGTGCAAGACACAGGGAGAACTCCCGAATCCAGGAATCAAAAGAGGAAAAGTCGCTATTAAGGGCTGCAAGACAGACCATTACCGCCCCACCTGCCATGGTCATGAGATTCGGCAGCCTGAAGTAGCGGAGGTCATAGTAAATCAGCACCAATGCCCACGGCATAAGTGCTGCTAGAAGCAGGGTTAAGGCCACATTCCCCATGCCCTTAGTTTAGTGGATAGGGCTTGGGTCGAATTACTGTCACCATCGAACTCTAAAATATTAACTAGTAATTATTTTCGAAGATATGGAGGAGTTCTCATGACTCAGAACTTTGTGCATGTGCCCGGTTGCCCTCTGCCGGTACGCCCTACCAGTATCCTTGATAAGCTGCGCAAGTACGGTTGGGCTTTTGAAGCAATCTTGGCACCATACGGTAAAGGTATGTCGATTCAACGTTCGGGACTTAAGGCCCGAGTGGACGAAGCTTTCTTGGAGGTCCGAGCAGGAATGCTACCCTGCCCTGAAAATCTCTCTGACTTGCAGCTTCTGCTTACCTTGGATGATGCCTATCGGGTATGCAGGGTGAAAATTTTCGCCAATGGTGCCCGCACCGTGCTCATTACAGATACCAAGGCTGAGGCACAGGAGCTGTACGGTCCTGGCTTTGCGGCCTAGAGCTCGCCGTTATCGCGGGCGGCAGCTAGTTCTGGTACTGCACTGACAAGTGCGTTCCACATAGCATCCTGGGGCGCTGGGTGTCCGGTGAATAGTTCGAACTGGCCATAGGCCTGGTGGGCCAGCATCATGTGACCACCGACTGCGGGTTGCCCTGCCTCACGGGCAGCCCGCACTAGTGGTGTTGGCCATGGGTTATAGATGACATCCACCAGTGGTGCAACACAGTAGGTATCTTCTTTGCCTTCGAGTACAGCAGACGGCACGGTGGATACGACTATATCTACCTCTGGGATTGGTGCCTCATAGTCTTGGAAATGCAGGCTCTCAATACCTGCTGCGGTTGCCAGCTCCTGGAAGTCAGCGGACTTATCGGTGCGATTTATGATGGTTAGTTCTTTCACACCGCTTTGTGCCAATGCCCATACGGCTGGTCGGGCGGTGCCGCCACCACCGATGAGCAAGGCCCTCGTAGGTTCGGAGCTCACATGGTTAATACATGCGATTAGACCATCCACATCAGTATTTTCTGCATGCCAGGCTCCATCACGCAGATACAGTGTATTTGCTGAACCAATGGCAGCAGCGCGCTCACTTACGTTATCGGCGAATGCCAATGCAGCGAATTTTGCAGGCATGGTGACGGAAAAGCCGGAGTACTCTGGGTGCTCGTTGATCACATGTGGGAGCGCATCGGCATCGCATTCGAAGCGTGTATAGTGCCAGTCCAAACCCAAGGCTTCATAGCCCGCATTATGGAGCACTGGGGAGAGGGAATGCTTGATTGGACTACCAAGTACGGCGGCGTAATGCACAGGGGCTCCTTCGATTTGGTTGGCGGCTTCTATCGCTGAGAGTCGAGCACACCATTGGCCTGTGCCTGGGCAACTGCGGCCTGGTGCTCCTCAAAAGTATTTGTAAAGACGGTGGTGCCGCTCTTATCCACAGTGACGAAGAAGAGCCAGCTACCATCAGCTGGGTGGGCCACTGCCTGAATGGCTTCGAGGGACGGTGCACCAATTGGTGTTGCTGGAAGACCATTCATGGCATAAGTATTCCATGCAGTGACACGGGCACGGTCACTACTCGTGGTAGCAACTTCCTGCTCGGAGAGGTCATAGTTGACAGTGGAGTCCAGCTCCAGGCGCATATTATTGGCCAAGCGGTTGAGAATCACGCGGGCGACCTTAGGGAAATCTGCTTCCAAGGACTCGCGCTCTACAAGGGAGGCCTCTACCAAGGTGGCGTAACGCTGCTCATCCTCAGTGAGCTGTTCCATCGAGGTTTGGATGAGGTCGTGCAAGGTTTGGACTGCACCGCGCTCTGGGTGAATCACATAGCTACCTGGAAGAATCAGGCCTTCAATACGGCGTGGGTCTGTACCACGTGCACTAACTGCGGTCTGCGCCCACGCAGGAACGCCGAGGTCCTCAAGGCTCGCGGTACCGGCTGCGGTGCGCAGGTCATCCACGGTTAGAGCATTGCCAGTCACATTGGCAATGGAGCTAAAGATACCGTTGCGGACTTGGCCACCCACCACGGTGATATCTTCCATGGTCTGGCCACCGGTGACAATAAGCTGCTCCACACGGTTATTAAGATCGGTGAGTGCTTCCACTGCGCTAGCAGCACTCATACGGCCTTCCAGCTTATATACGCCAGGGGTAATGCTATCGGCATTTGGGTTATTTGCTGCTGCGGTATTAAAGGCCTTGGTGCTGGCAACAATCTTGCGCTCCACAAGCTCTGCACCCAATGAGGAGAGGGTGTCACCGGACTTAATCTCGACGAGCTCCTCTACCCCATTGCCAACGCCACGATAATCAGCAGGGTTGGCGGTGCGCTCATAGGCGACAGCTGCGCAGGATCCGACGCTGAGGACTGCTGCACTTACCCAGACTGCGAGTGCACGTCCGAATCCACGCCGAAATTCCCGCACGCTCAGCACCACCTTTACTTCTTCATTCCTACCACCCTTTGGCTATAGGAAAATTTTCTGAAATTTATTCTTCACAGATTATACCCAAGTTACCCCAGTTACTCTAGTAGTGTCTTGTAGTCAACTGTGGTATATGAGCTTTCGAAGTCATTGGTTTGCTTCTTCACACCGAGAAGAATCTTATTGCGCAGCGCATTATTAGAGGTATATCCACCTCGTTGCGCATCAGAACGAAGAGCCTTCTCACATGCATCAATGAGTGCCTTCATCTGTTCTGCTGGCATCTCACGCGCCACACGATCCCACTGGTCAAGCTTGAATTGCTTCCAGGAAGTGTACTTGCCATTGGTTGCCTCAGTAATGGCCTGCGGGTCGGTCTTGCGCCCAGAGACCACAGCACTCATACCATCCCAGCCATTGGCTGCAGCCATCATAAAGGCCTGAAGCTTGAAGGACTGGCTATCGGAGAAGCCCTCGTCATTATTTGGCACGTACCACATGGTGTCAATGGAGCCCACAGCGCCATAGTCATTCCAACCCAGGCTGTCATTACGAGGAATTGCAGGACGAATAACCACTCGGTTATCCCAAAGGTCTTCCATGTCCTTTAGATCCGCCCGGCCGTTATAGCCGTAGTAACCAGTCACACGACCAGCGGCACCGCCGCCACCACCAATTGGCTCAGTGGTCATTGCAAGCTTCTTCTGGCTATTGGTATCAAGCTTCAAGAAGGCCTGCCCCATGGCATATTCCAGGGTGTAGAGCACATCAAAGAGACCGGCATAATAAGACTGGAAACCAGCAGGAGTATTGACTCGCGATGGCTCGTTATTGGAAATGGCATCCCATCCACCAAAACCACTACCGGTCCAGTTAGGCGCCATATTGCCCATGCCGAAAGATTGCTCAAACATGCCAGCGGCAAAACTCTCTGCGCCGATTTCAGTATTACCACCACCGGTTCGACGACCCTTGTCATTAAACATTGGGCCACCATCCATCAAGTGGGTGAACTCATGCGTAATTGTCGCGTAGTTAAAGAGGAAAGCGGAATTACCAAAAAATACGAAATCATCAACGCGGTAGGCAGCATAGTTATTCTCGAATGCCACGTCACTAATACGGCCACTATAAAGCCAGCCGAATCGGTGCAGCATCGCATCATTCGTGTCCTGATAATACGACCGTACTCCATTATGTGGCGCATCCCAGACTCGATAAAGCTTCTTTTCCAAGCGCTCACTAAAGCCCGGAATCACACCGTTGATATTCTCCAACCATCCGGCAAGCTTATCTACAAATGCCTGTAGTTCACCCGGCAGCTGTTCCCAAGTAATTACACGCTGATCCCTATTGGCTGGCTCGGAATATGCATCGCCATTACCAAAGATGATGTAGCCCGGCAGAACCGCCATGTACATCTTCTGCGCATGAGTAGTCATGAATGCAGGAATACTCATGCCCTCCTCATAACGCTCATCACGCATGTCGTAGGTAAAGCGGGCCAGATGGTCCCATGTAGATACTTGCATACCCACCTTTGGCTCAATAATGAGACCCTCAAAACTAGCCTTCAACCAGGCGTCATAGTCAGTATTGAACTTGGTGTAATGGCTGATCAAGTGCTCCATAATGGTGCGCCCATTACCGCCTGGAACTATATCCTCATAGATATAACGAAGACGGTACCCCGCATACTGCAAGGAACCCAAGTGATAAGCCATCTTGCGCTTGGTCTTGCCATCCGTATCTCGATAGCGGACCTTATAGTGAGTCGAACGCTCAATTATCGTATTCGCATCTGGTGCAGGTCCAAGCCTATCTACGTTGGAACTTGCAGCCAACCAATCAGCCATTCGTGTTCCGCCCATGTCAAAGTCAAAAGCACGATCCAACCAATTCAAATGCTGAACGGTGTCAGTCAACTTTGAGTTAAGGAACCCACACTCACGCATGGCCCCCATTACAGAGACGCCTTCAAGGGCCACGCATTGTGGCTGGGACGCAATCATCGCACTGAGCATGCGCTCCAAACGTGCTGAGCGGAAGCCTTCATGCCCGTTTATGCCCTCGAAATTTTCCTTAAGAAGCGCTTTATCGGCAGCAGAGTCCCAACTATTCAGTACTTGAGAAGAATTCAGCCCCTTTGCACGGGAAATGACAGCAGCATATGCCGCGAGACCATTCTTCAGATAAACACCCGAATACTGGTAGCGCACCGTCGTGCCATCAACATCCACATCAAAATTGGCGATCTCACCAGTAGCACCAGCAAAGCGTGCCGGATAGACCACCGGCGCGGCATCATCAAAAGCAATCTTGACTGACTTTACGGACTTTGCGCCTGCCTCATCCATAACCAGAACACGCGCCCCAGCCTGATCCAAAGGCAGCACGGCATTAACCTGCGAGGAAGCCAAAGATGGAGAGCTCACAGCATTACCATTTGCAACTACACGGGCAATATCTACCCATGGACCCAGGCGACGCAGATTTTCATATACCGCGGACTTCGAGGCATTGTAGTCAGCGTGGCGGGTAATGTTATCCACCACCGCCCCGCTGCTATCCAGCTCAAGAACCGCGCCGGGCTGAACGGTATTCTCACCTGCAGCGTAGTTGGCACCGTTTGGCTGCTTAAATGTGACAAGAATATTTCCATTATCAGCCGTGCGGACACTATCCACTTCCAGATAGCGCTCGATGCCATCGACACTAGTAAGTTTTGCTACGTGCCCTGAGCGCGCCTGATTCGCAGAGGCAAGGATCACTGCATTTGCGCCGTAGAATTGCACTTTTCGGGCAGCATCAAAACTAATGGAATCTGAAGTCGAATCTTGAGGTGTTGCCTCAATATGGTCTTTAGATTCTGGCTCTGCGGGCTGCTCGCTCGTGCTAGAGGTCGGGCTGGTGGATGTGCTCGTAGACGATGAGTCCTCGGAATGAGCAGGCTCTTCGGCTGCACTACTCGTTGGCGAGCTAGAAGTTGGGTCAGCTGACGCTGGCTCCTCCTGCTCTGGAGTCTCATCAACAGGTTCCTCTGGAACACCAGGGTTGGCTGGCTCCACGACTGGAGCAGTACTTGG
>JAUMTW010000009.1:0-11179 GCA_030531005.1 Corynebacterium sp. | reverse complement strand
GTTCTTCCGCTGGTGGCTCCTCCACTGGCGGCTGCACTACTGGCTGTTCTTCTGCAGGTGGTTCTTCTACCGGCACCTCGGAAGCTGGCGGGACGGCTGGTGGCTGCTCTGAAACAGGCTCCTCAGTGTGAGGATCCTCTTCTTCAGGTCGCTCAGAACTTGGCTGCGATTCAGTTGGCTCAGCCGCACCGGTATCAGGAGTACTAGGCTCTTCAACGATTGGCGCAGGTGGATTAGGTTCCTCCGGATTTGCATCGTCAGTGTGAGATTCCGCAGGATTAGATTCGTTAGGATTGGGTTCATCCGGCTGGTTTTCTATCGGATTTGTAACTGCAGACTCTGGCTCAGAAACTTCAGGCGCAACAGGCTTTGATTCTGCAGGTTTCGAATCAGCAGGATCCGACTTGTCTGCATTTTCCGTAGTGGTAGGTGATGCTGCAGGGGTTTTAGTGACTGTTCCAGGTTGTGAATCTGAAGCAGTTGGGGATGTCGATGTTGGTTTAGGTGCTGGGTTCTCTTCCACTGTGGAAGGAGCAGGTTCGGGTGTAGTAGTGACACTACTTCCTTCGCCGCTTTCAGCACTTTCATTGTTGCCCTCAGAACCCTCGCTTGATCCCTCGTCGGGATTTGAATCTTCGGGTGTCTCATTAGATTCATCGATACTGCCACCACGATTTTCCTCGGGCGACTTAAATCCACCAGTTTTGCCTGAGCTGCCAAAAAGGCTGCCCGAGCTACCGGAACTACCAGAGCTTAATACGCTGCTGAAGTTATTGTTGCACGCACTAAGGGTAGGTACGGTCAAAGTAAGCGCTGCAATAAGCGCAGTAAAACGGCCATTTCGCGGGTTCGTATTGGGCATAGCATCCTATGGGTCTGGAACTATATCACCAACATGATACGGAAAAAGGAAAGTGTCCCGCAAAGTATTTCTTTGCGGGACACTACTATCCTAAAGTTCCGTTGAAGTCCACAGCTATTAACGAGGAATTATGCTTCCTGGTTTGATACTTCCTAGTGTCATTCTTCGTCTTGCGTTTCATCTTCAGCAACTCGAGCAAGTGCATTTCGGCGACCATCCAACCACGCTTGAAGAATTTCAACTGCAGCGGCCTGATCGATGATAGCTTTTGAATCCTTGGCTTTCACACCAGAACTTTGCAATGCATGATGGGCAATAACAGTCGTCAATCGCTCATCTGCATAACGGATAACAGGAATGCTCAAACCAAGATTACTTAGCTTGCGGCTCAAGCGAAAGCCTATCTCCTTGGCATGCTTGATACTGATGGACTGTCCACCAGATAGCTGGCGTGGAAGGCCGATGACAATCTCCACGACACCGTACTCAACAACGAGTTCTAGTATACGGTGAATGTCATCACCGTCCGGCCCATTAAAGCCGGAATCTCGTGGCACTGTCTCGACGGGAGTTGCAAGCACGCAGTCACGGTCAGAAACCGCCACACCTATGCGGGCTGTACCAACATCCAAACCGAGACGACGCCCCGGACCAGGATCATTCTGGCCGGGGCGATCAGGAGTGGGCTTAGCCACTAGGCCTCTTCCAGGTTAGCCTTGACTGCCTCAAGAGCAGCTTGTACAGCATCGGTGTTGCCAAGAGAACCCTGGGCAAGACCTGGCTTACCGCCACCACGGCCATCAGTGTACTGGTTAACAGTCTTAGCAAGATCACCAGCACGCAGGCCCTTAGCCTGAGCCTCCTTGGAGACACCTACTGCATAGCGGTTACCAGCAACGAATACAGCAACACCGGCAGCAGCCTGTGCGTCGATACGCTCAACAGCAAGCTCAGCAGCAGCGCGAACATCGCCATCTTCAGGAAGAACAGAGAATGCAAAGAGAACGCCGTTGATGGACTTAGCTGCTGCAACAAATTCAGCACTCTGAGCTGCGAGCTGTGCACGCTTGAGCTGCTCAACCTGCTTCTCTGCTTCCTTGAGCTTTTCAGTCAGCTGGGCGATACGGTCTGGCAATTCCTCACTTGGAGCCTTGAGGCTGGTGGCAAGACCCTCAGCCAGTGCACGCTCCTTGGAGAGATACTGGAAGGAATCAAGACCGGAGTAAGCCTCAATACGGCGAGCACCGGAACCAACGGAGCTTTCACCGAGAACGGCAACAGGGCCAATCTGAGAGGAGTGAGCTACGTGGGTACCACCACAAAGCTCCATGGAGAATGGGCCAGCAATTTCGACAACACGAACTTCCTCGCCATAGTTCTCACCGAAGAGAGCCATAGCACCCATGGCCTTAGCCTGCTCAAGGCTAGTGGTCTGGGTATTAACGGCATAATCCTCGTCAATAACCTGGTTGGTGATGTACTCAATTTCCTTGAGCTGCTCAGGGGTGAGCGCATCAGTGTAGTTGAAGTCGAAGCGCAGATAACCTGGCTTGTTCATGGAGCCCTTCTGGACTGCAGTGTGACCAAGTACCTGACGGAGTGCGCCGTGGATGAGGTGGGTTGCGGAGTGTGCCTGGCGGGCAGCATGACGCCACTTCTCATCAACATGAGCCTCTACTTCATTGCCAAGCTCAAATGCACCGGACTCGACGATACCCTTGTGGATCCAAAGCTTCTTGCCGATCTTCTGAACATCGGTAATACGAACAAGACCACCATCAGTCTGAATCAGACCCTTGTCACCAATCTGGCCGCCAGCCTCAGCATACATTGGGGTTGCGTCGAGGATAACCTCAACTTCCTGACCCTCATGTACTTCCTGAACCTTCTCGCCACCTGCAAGAAGACCCAGAATCTGAGCGCCACCGGCAAGATTCTCGTAACCAGTAAATACGGTTGGGTGATTATCTACCCACTCACGGTAAATGGAGAGGTCTACGTGGCCATGCTTCTTAGCGCGGCTATCTGCCTTGGCACGGGCAACCTGCTCAGCCATGAGCTTCTCGAAGCCCTCACGGTCAACTTCAAGACCAGCTTCAGCGGCCATCTCCAAGGTGATGTCAATTGGGAAGCCATAGGTGTCATGAAGCTCGAAGGCCTGAGCGCCATCAATGGTCTTCTTGCCCTCAGTCTTAGCAGCCTGTGCTGCACCCTCAAAGAGGTGGGTGCCGGACTCGAGGGTACGCAGGAAGGCCTTCTCCTCATTAACTGCAACCTTGAGAATACGCTCGCGGTTCTCAGCAATTTCAGGGTAGGAAGGAGTCATGGTGTCCATGATGGTGGTCATGAATTCACCCATGGTTGGGCCGGTAGCACCGAGCAGACGAGCGGAGCGGATGATACGACGAAGCAGACGACGCAGAATGTAGCCACGGCCCTCATTACCTGGGGAGACGCCATCGAGGATGAGCATCATGCCGGTACGGGAGTGGTCAGCAATCACGCGGAAGCGAATGTCATCCGCATGCTTCACATCGTACTTAGCGCCGGTGAGCTGCTCTGCACGGTCAATAACTGGACGCAGGAGGTCGGTCTCGTAGACATTTTCCACACCCTGGAGGATGCAGGCAACACGCTCGATACCGAGGCCGGTATCAATGTTCTTCTTTGGCAGTGGGCCAAGAATTTCAAAGTTGTCCTTGCCGATACCTTCGCCGCGCTCATTCTGCATGAACACGAGGTTCCAGATCTCCATGTAGCGATTATCGTCTTCAATGGGGCCGCCGTCCTTACCGTATTCAGGACCACGGTCGTAATAGATCTCAGAGCAAGGACCGCAAGGGCCAGGGATACCCATGGACCAGTAATTGTCCGCCATGCCGAGACGCTGAATGCGCTCCTCTGGGATACCAATCTTCTTATGCCAAATCTCAGCAGCCTCATCGTCGTCCAGGTAAACAGTTACCCAAAGGCGATCAGGGTCAAGACCATAGCCGCCCTCTTCACGGGAACCAGTCAAAAGACCCCACGCGTGAGTAATTGCACCTTCCTTGAAGTACTGGCCGAAGGAAAAGTTACCTGCCATCTGGAAGAAGGTGTTATGGCGAGTGGTGATACCAACTTCTTCAATGTCGAGGGTACGCACACACTTCTGGATGGAGGTTGCCGTGCCATTTGGGAATGGTGGATTCTGCTGGCCCAAGAAATAGGGCTTGAATGGAACCATACCTGCATTCACGAAGAGCAGGTTTGGATCGTCAAGGATCAGAGACGCGCTGGGGACCTCCTGGTGACCCGCTTTAACAAAGTGGTTAATAAACCGCTCTCTAATCTCATGTGTCTGCACGACGAAAGACCTCCGAAGGTTGGTGTTAAAACTTAGTAGATTCCATCGTACACTCTACCCTTTCGTTGAAGATTTTCAACATTTTCTACTGACTTAACCTCCTCAACAAATGGTTGAGGTTTTGGCCCTACTTAAAGCACGAAAGCTATACCCAACTTTCAAAAGCAAAAAATCTAAACGCCATACTCTTTGAGAAACCCTGATCAGCAATGCCAGTTGTAGCCACACACAAAGCATCACCTAATCGTTGCAAATACCTCCGTATGCATAAAAACTACACATTAAAGCATTGCTACAGTTATAAGATTTTAAACCAAACATAGCTCTACGCATCGATATCCCTAATTAAATGGTCCATAGAAGAAGATCTCTTGATGTGAGGCAAATAACATCTGCAGCACTCGACATAATCCCTACCGTCAAGTTAGACTACCCTTAGCTAAGCATAGCGTTCGCTTTAGCATTACCTAAGTTCATTAGATGAGTGTAAGGAGAGCCTTATGTTCCATAGTTGGAAAAAAATTTCAGCTGTTCGAGTACTTAGTGCACTTGCATTAAGCATTGGTGTATTTGCAAGTAGCACCACAAGTGCTGCAGCACTCACTCAAGACAACGTGTCCCTATATACTGAGACCAGCAAGGTCACAGCAGGAACGACACTAACCGGCGGGATGAAAGTACGGGTACAAACCACCGCCGTAAAGCGAAACACAGAATACCTCGTCGGGATTTGTGAAGTTACTACTGCAAATCTTCCTGCCTGCGCAGTTGTAGCGACAGTAGAAACCAAGAACCGCGCCGTGCTGAATACCATAGTCACGCTTCCACAGGCCCCACTTAAGAATGCCCATGCGGGCATTCCAGGTCAACCTGCCCACCTTGATCTCAAGAACCCCGTTGAGATCGTAATCACCGAAGCTGCAGGCAACGCCGGTCACACGACCCCCGTTGGTGATTCAATTTCTTTCAAGTTTAAGTAAGGCTAATAATGCGTTTCTCAGCAATTACACGAAGCGCAGCGAGGATGGTACTCCATATCGCCTGTGCTGGCGCGCTGGTTGCCAGCGCGTTCACAACCCCACCATCGACACTATTTGGATCCGTTGAAGCACATGCAAGCGAATCAACTATCGCCCAAATTACTCAAGGATCAGTCAATTGGGGTTTTAAGACCTCATGGAGGCGTTATATCGGAACTCCACCAATTATCTCCGAAGGCGCAAGCCAGAACGAAGATGGTACTTTCAACTGGCCAATCCAATCAGGAACAGTTGACACAGTGAATAAGAAGCTAATTCTTAATCTTGGTGGCAAGATCCGATGGTATAAGTACTGCGAGGTGGAGAATGACCCTACATCGAAGTGCTTGCTTGATAGCACCTTGACAAATCTACGCCTAGAATTGAGCAAGAATTCCGGCGAGATTTACGCTACGTATGAGGGCTATGACCGAGACGATATGTCGCGCTTCGACAGCTTAAATAATCTGAAGATAGCCGAAATCCACTATGACGAGGTTCAATACACTAGCGATGGAAATAACACCGTCATAGATAATTTGTCGACGTACAGTGCGGATAATCCCCTATATGTTCCGGGCACCCAATTTGACTCAATGACGCTCACGTATGCTGGTCCGGGTTTTGAACCTGAAGTCGAAAAATTTTACGCACCGGGCGAACGGATAGTTAAGCAAACAGGCTTCATCCCGTTCCCAACGGGCGGCTTGAACAAATCGCTTCAATTGAGCAAGGAGCGCGATAAAGCCATACTGCTCACTTCCGGTGGTAAGAATGTAGGCTTTTCAGTCTACGATACAAAAAGTAACAACGTAGTCAACAGCTATACGTACGATTTGAAGACCTATGACTGGGGATTGCCTGGACCTCCTATTGACGAAGAAGACGACTACCGATTCGAATCTCAAGTATCCGGAATCGTCTACGACTATGCCGATACAATTTACTTGGTTGTCGAATTTATTCTCTTCGGTGACACCATCGAAGAAGCTGACGCAAACTTTGACGGGCAATTAGTAGAAAATATGACTTCCAAACATTTCCTGTTCAAGTTAAGCCTTGATACGAAGACTGGAGAGGCACCCGAGTTAATTCGTGAGATCACAAGTGATCTAGCAGAAAAGCCGAGTGAATACTACATGATGACCTCAAACGATGTACCTTTGCTATGGGTCGACACGGATCCGGGTCTTCCACTGCGAATGGTTGGTCCGACAGACCGTTTCAGCGCAATTATGTATGGTATAAATCCAGTTGATGGGAGTCTAACACCCATAATCACCCGCGAAAATATACATCCTCTACACACGGCTGCTAGTACAAAGTTCAGTTATACTGTCCATCAACCGGCATTCAGTGGTCGCAATGTGGTTCTCACCGCGTCATATTACCGAAAATTAGAGGTCAGCGGTAATAGCTTATCCTACACAATTGACCAATATCGGCCAACGTACGACTCAGTGGCATCCTGTAATACTACCGCAGAGTCGGAGGTTGGAGGCCTCAAATTCGGTACCTGCGACAATAAGATGGCCATATGGTCAGGTAGCGACTTTGGCAATAACGTACGAGTGACCTACCTAAATTTCCCGCATCTCCGCTTTCGGGACCAGATGGGTACCTTTTTTCTGGATGAGCACAATCTTTACGTAAGCGGCACAGAATCTACATCAACAACGGAATTTGGTCTAGCACGTTTGGAGGTCGTTGGCACTGCGCCTCAAATCTATGTTCAGCCCCAGAATACTGAGACTGAAGACGGCATAGCCAGCCTAGCAATCACACCAGAGGATGGTTCAACTATCCAATGGCAAGTGAAAGCACCCGGAGAATCCAATTTCCGGAACGTCGATTCAGGAACAGATAGAACGCTCAACGTCCGAGTAGACAACGAGACTACCAATAGCCAGTACCGAGCTATTATCACAAAGGATGACCTAAGCGTTTCTAGCGAAATTGCAAAAGTCACTCTAAAAGCTGCTCCTATTCTAGATAGTAGTCCAGCACACGCATCAGCAATTGAAGGTAAGTCGGCAGTCTTCCAAGCGCAGTTCCGCGAAGATACTGTTGATACCGCAGTGTGGGAGTATCTAGACCCAAACACAGGGATTTGGAATGAAATCAAGTCATCAAATGGGACTTTTGCTATAAACGAAGCAGATGGGACGTTCAGCCTTGCCATTGCTACCCATATCAAAATGAACAAGGCTCAGATACGAATAAAAGGCATTAACAAATTCGGCCAAACATATAGCCATCCTGCAGTGTTAACTGTGAACCAAACAGTGTCAGAAGACAAGACTGTCTCAGACGTGACTTTAGCGTGGAATGTTAGCGAGTTGATGCAAAAGAAAGCGCACAACGGTGCTTCACAGTTCTTTAGCGCTGGAAAATCCGACGGCACGCAGGCAACTTATGCAACGAGTGATGGAGATGTCAAGGTTGTAGTCGGCTCCGCTGATTCGGAGCGAGTCCCGACTTGGAACACCCGCGGGGACCACATTAAGAACCAGGAGTCACAATTCTTCCGGTTTAGTGGCGGTAGAGGCTACATTAAAGCCGACGGAAGCGCTGATATCCAATGGACTGGAACAGGCAGCATCAATATGTACGGTGGCCTTGTCCCCTTCTATTTCTCCGATCCACGTTTGGTTGTGCGCACCGATGGATCTGCCACGTTGTATGCGACTCTCGGCGGCTACGCCAGCAGCATGGATGATCCGACTGTGAAGACTCTGCTTCCAGATGAGCCTAATAAGGTACTTGCAACCTTCCAAGGTGTTGCATTGAGTACTGATGGAGCAACCACGCTAATCCCGGATTTTGGAAATGTTATTGCACCGAAAGATCCTAAGGGTGAGGCGAAGCCACAGATAACTTCAACACCTAATTGGGGATCATGGCCCGCCGATTTGGTAAACTTCCACCACAAATCTGGCTTGAATTCGTATTGGTATACTTCCAACCCGGATGGCTCAGACGCAAATGAGAAAGCACCAACTGGCATAATCTTCGACTTTAGCAAGGCTACTGTTTCCGCAGGTCTAGACCAAGCAGATGTTAAGGAACAACCTGCTGCTCCAGAAGTTGAAAAAGGGACTACTACCGACCCCGCAGTAAAGTCGGACGAAAGCAAGCCAAAGTCCACCGCCAATTCCGGCTCTAAGGCGCCTGCGGCTGCGGCTGCAGCAACAGAAGAATTTGAAGGCGGATTGTTTAATTGGCTCTTTAAACTAGCGCCTTTTGCATTAGGCATCGCCACTATCCTTGCGATTATTGGAAGCCTTATGCCTCAATCGCTCCATGTTTTCATGCCAATCTAGGCAAATAGGTGACACCGGTTAAAACCCGGTGTCACCTTCTGTTTTTCTTCGACCTGGAAAGGAATATTAATTTGAAACCCAAAGTAGCACTCCTGTGTTCAACCGCGTTGTTATTGGCCTTTTTGCAAATTAATTCGAATCCTATGGCTAATGCTGACACCTCATTAAACTATGTCAGCACAACCCAAGCAGGGATCACAGGCCGTGCAATAGCCGTAGATAAAAACAACTCCCGTGCTTATTTATTGGCCGATTCCGGCCGTAATCAAGCGGGCATGCTTTGGACCCTGAATACCACGACCGGGCAGTTATCTTCCAAAGCTATCAATTTAGGTACTCCAAACCCAAGCCACATTGCGCTATCTAAAGATAGCCGCTACGCGTACGTGACTTTTAGTGGCGCGGGAATGCTAGCAACGGTCGACCTTGAACGTAGTAAAGTCGTAAACACCCTGCGGGGACTTCCCCGCTACCCAAATGGAGTCGGGGTCAACACGGTTAAGGATGAACTATACGTTTACGACAATAATGCTGTCTACTTCATTGATCCACACAGCAATACCATCATCGCCACGGTGCGACCTTCGGAGCAAAAGTACCCGTTGATTAAAGATATCGTCCAAGATGTAGACGGGGCAGGCTACTGGATTTCTGAAGGAAGAGATGGGGTCGTAACCTATGTTGCGGCAGAAGAAAAGTTATGGCTACAAAATGAGACCATCAGCATTTCCTCTGCCACATTCGATGGTCTAGCGCTTGGCGGTCGGCCCAACCTGATGGCGTTAGATGCTGACCGGGGAGAGCTACACATCGTTGTAACACCAACTTCAGCTGATCGTTGGCATGACGACAATGTTGTTACTGTTGATATCAATACAGCCCATTTGATTGGCCATCCAATCACAGTTGGTGAACGAGTACAAAGCATCGCGGTCAATCCTGCTAACCATGACATCTACACGGCTAACAGCTATTCAAATAGTGTAAGCGTGATTGACTCTAATACATGGTCAGTCAGCAGAACCTTCAGCCTTGGGGACTACGGTATTACGAGTGGCACTGGCGCAGGCGCCAGCGACCTTGGCGCGATGACACTCGCAAATAAAGCAGGTTCAATGGTCCTGCTTCACCCGTACAGTATCAGTGGATACTCCATGCTAGACCTGACGGCTTACCCAACTAACCCGCCAAAACGCAATAGCGTCAATGCAACCCCGACAGACGAAGCCCCTGGGCCATGGGCAGGCCCTTCTGCACCACAACCAAGCAGCACGCCCAGCAAGGCGATCAGTGTCAAAACTGCAGGTCTTGACTGGCTAGTTAATGACTACATGAACATGTGGCATCCCAAGGCGCTAGGAACAGTTACTAAAACGCCGCAAAACTTCACCTTCAGTGAAGGACGTGGCTGGTACAACCCACAAACTGGTGAAGCCGATATTGTTTGGAAGGATGGAATTGAAATCAGCCACTACCCCACGCTGGAACCACTGGTAAAGACGACTTTTGGTAATCCACGCCTGCGGATCAATGCCCAAGGACGCGGTGAACTAACAGTTGATGTAGCATGGTCAGTCCGACAAGGCCAGCAAAGCAGTGGCTATAAGCGAGTATCGATCGCCACATTTGCGCCGGGTGCCATTACCATTTCCGGCAATGTCATTACGGCAAAGCCAGACTATGAAGGTCGCACATATAGGCGTTCAGATGGCAAAGTTGCTAAGGACTCCTACCCCGCCGCCTTCATTAATTACCTGGACCCTGAGATGCAGGCATGGTGGATGAGCACCGGCGCGAAGAACGACCCGGCCAAGGTGCCAAATCCACTAACCATTACTTTGCCATAAACTTTTGGCTTGCCATTAGTTCATCAATGCCCAGCAGACTCAAGCTGCTGGGGCAATTTCTATCGCTACTGAGATGCAGGGCGTCACCGGCACCGAACTGCCCAGCGCTTGCTTCCTGTGACGAAGCTAACATGGCTTCCCATACCCCTACCACGCCTAAAACAAATCAGGAGCCAGGCTGGCAACCCTCACTAAAAAATGGGGTAACACGCAGCCCGCTTTTGCATAAAAAATTTAAAGGTAACCAAACGTGCAACAGGTTACACTTATAAAGCCAGAATAGCACCCCGCAAAATTACTAATTTTTCGCCATTCGATCCGGTGTAACAGTATAATCTTTCTTTCCATGCAAATCGCGAATCAGGATGATGTGGCATAAGCACACAGAAAATTACCCCCGCAGGTAAACATCAGTAAGGCATAGTCCACTATCAATCCGAATTGTGTTCAGGATGAGCCGTGTATTCCAATTGACTATTCCATATTTGATAATCTATATTCGAATTAAATGGTGATTGTTATTTCATCCTAACGCGCATGAAAGGACTTTGAAGTATCGAGCTAAATTGCGGAGATAAAAATAAAGCTCAGTGATTGTGCATCGGTATTTCATTACTTAAAACCCACACGATTAAGCCCCGAACCGAAGGAGCGCATTATGCATGCAGGATATAAGAAGCGCCTAGCCGCAGTCTTCGCAGTTGCTGGACTGGTATTAGGAAGCGGCGTCACGGCGGTTGCCGATGAGTCGACCACGACCAGCGCCACAGAGAACTCTGAGG
>JAUMTW010000004.1 GCA_030531005.1 Corynebacterium sp. | reverse complement strand
GATTGGTGTAGGGGGCTTATTTTTTATGCCCTAGTCCCTTGCCTGTCCCGCGTTTCCGACTGTTTTCGGTGTTTCCGCTGGTCAGAGGGTTAAAAGTGGACCTAGCTGGGATCGAACCAGCGACCTCTTCGGTGTGAACGAAGCGCTCTTCCACTGAGCCATAGGTCCGAATGCGAATAGCACAGCGCTATCTTGCAACAAAAGAGATAATAACATACGCGGTCTGAAAGATGCCTAATTATCGAATTGGCCAGCAGCGGTATGGCGCTCGTAGCTGTGAATTGGGTTAATACAGCGTTACGTGAGCGGTCCTCTTGTTGCAGCGGTAGCGGACCGGGGATTATGCGCTTATCGAAGCTAGCGCGCCTGTCGGCGAAGTTTATGGCAACAACAGTCGTGTGCTCTGGGGTCTAGCGCTCTGGGGTTGAGAATCGCGTAGGAGATTGGCTTAGGAGGAAGGGGGGCGTGTTGTGATTGTAGTTAGGTTTTTGAGCGGGGGTAGGGGTGTTTTATGTTGTTAGCCATGGGATTTGTCTAAGTGCGAGAAACCGGCTAAAGTATCAACTCGCAACGAACTGCTGTAGAGCAGGGGTTGTTACGCGGATGTAGCGCAGTTGGTAGCGCATCACCTTGCCAAGGTGAGGGTCGCGAGTTCGAGTCTCGTCATCCGCTCTCGTGCGACACGCTCTCTTGAGGGTTGTTGCGCATAATGCGCGGTTAGCTCAGCGGGAGAGCACTTCCCTGACACGGAAGAGGTCACTGGTTCAATCCCAGTATCGCGCACGGTCGTGATTGACTCTAAAAAATCATGCGGATGTAGCGCAGTTGGTAGCGCATCACCTTGCCAAGGTGAGGGTCGCGAGTTCGAGTCTCGTCATCCGCTCCAGTGCTAGGTACTAGACTAAAGTGACTGGTAGCACTCGGTGGAATGGTCGAGTGGTTAGGCAACGGTCTGCAAAACCGTGTACACGGGTTCGATTCCCGTTTCCACCTCCATCGCGCGGTTAGCTCAGCGGGAGAGCACTTCCCTGACACGGAAGAGGTCACTGGTTCAATCCCAGTATCGCGCACGGTCGTGATTGACTCTAAAAAATCATGCGGATGTAGCGCAGTTGGTAGCGCATCACCTTGCCAAGGTGAGGGTCGCGAGTTCGAGTCTCGTCATCCGCTCCAAAAGAAGGGTGGGAGTCAAAAAGAATTGACTCCCACCCTTCTTTTTTATCTACCAGGGGTACGCCGAAAACCTCACACTGAGCCCGTTGCTTGTGGTGCCAGCATTGTCTCAACCGCTTCGTACATAAGATTCGTACAAAAGAAGCGTGCGAGTACTTACAGTTCAGTACCCACACGTCATCAGTGATTAATGCCATTCGTGCGTGCCGTCATCTTCCTTTAGAGCCTGACAGAACCTAGCTCCCGAACGAAGACCTTGCCTCCAGGGCCCAAGCTAGGCCTCTGGCAAAAATTGCGCGGATACAGCAGCAATAAAGAACGCGATAATGGCAACCAGAACGTAGTGCTTCTTGTAGACCATGGGTAATGGTTCAGGATTTAAATACACTGCAATCCCTGCGTCTTGCGGCGTTAGGTTGGCTAAAATTCGGCGGCGTTGCTGTTCGTTTTCTTGCCATTGGCGAATTGCTTTTCTGGCATCAATACGAGCAAACAAGATCCAGCCCGCTGGGAGCCCGATGGCTAAGGCCAGCAATATGCCACCCATCGTCTCTTCGACGGATGCACTATCGAAAAATGACGTAAATAAGCTGACAAATGCAACGAAGATGAAGAAAGCACAGACGAGGTCACCTTTGAGGTAACTGCGTGCTTCCTTACTCTGCGGGTCAGGGTAGACGGGAATGCGGGTGAGGCGTTCTTTCCAGAAAGTGCTTTCGCTCAACCCCGTGGCATAAATCTGCGCGCCATGAGGCGGTACAACGGTGTGTGGGTTGCCTTCAATGGTGCGGCCAAAATCTGGCATTGCTTGGGGTAGGCCATAACCAGGTGTAATCAGACCACTAGGTTGTGTTTCATTCTGACTGCTGTAGGTGCCGTCGTAGTTAAAAGCCGGTCCATTTTCTTGCCTGTGGGCAGAATCTTCAGGGCGGTAATTGGCGTTCATAGTTTTAGCATATACGGCGACGTGGACAAGGGCTTGCAGTGGTACGCTTTGGTTTTCGCCCATGTGTACGATTGTGAATTATCCGGAGGTAAACACCACATTTGTTCGTGTCATCTGAGGGAGTGCGCTGCGATACAGTATCCGAAAATCATGCTATGGGAACTTTTCATATCGTTTACACGACTAACTCTTCAAGCAAATGTCACGAAACAATGATGCATGGCTTGATGGTATCTCACTTTCATTACCTGCTAACTCGATCAGCTTGCTGATCCAAGCTGGTTTACGGGCCTAACACAAGAGCTAGCATACGGCCTAACATAGGGGTGGAAGGTCGGTGAGTGCCCAGACTCCTGCACCTTGCTTAGCCTTATCGCTAGTGCGGTAGCACTACGCAGCACTACTGTGAGATTTGGCTTCAACCCAAAGCTGCATGTACATGCAGCAAAGCAACGAAAGAATTACTGTATGATTTCAGCTCATTCCCAGCGCGGTAATGCCGTAGTCGTAGCCGTGCTGTCCTGTGTCGCGATCCTCGCGGCTTGGTTTCAGCCCGCACACGCGCATGATGCCGTTGTGGCCTCCAACCCAGAAAACGGAAGTACGGTTAGCGAATTCCCGTCAGAGATCGTGCTGACATTCTCTGGTCAGATTCAAGATGATTTCAATACTGTAGCGGTGAGTAACCAAGATAGTGGGGAAGTCCTCTTTGATCTCGAGCCAAAGATTGATGGTTTCGATGTCATCATTCCGGTACCATCAGATCTCGAGGTCCCGAATGGCAACTATGTGGTTGGCTTTCAAGTAACTTCTTCTGATGGCCACGTCACCCGTGGTTCGATTTCTTTCGAGCTAGCTGGTGACGAAAACGCATCTGAAGCAGATGCTTCAGGTACTGTGGCTGAGAGCATCGATACAACTGCAACGACGAGTGCAAATGATGCTGTACCGACAACGTCTGCGGTTGCAGATTCGGATGCAACCGCCGAGGAGGATTCCTCGGAATCCAATACCGTAGTTATCTGGCTTGCCGGTATCGCCATTGTGGTTGTTCTGGGGGCTGTGATCTTCTGGCAGCGTGCGAAAAAGCACAATAATGGCCAGCGGACACCACAGTCTGGTACCTCAAACGATCAGAAATAAGCAGTCGCGCCCTTTACGAGTACATTTACGAGTACATTGTGCGCGCCTCCTTGGAGCGTGCGTACGAATCTCTTACTGGATCGCGTTGCACCGAGGCGACTCAATAATCTACATCCTTCGAAAAAGAAAGTATCCTGAAACCATGAAGAAATACACCCGTTTTATTATCGCACCTGTGGCTGCTTTCAGCCTGCTTGCACTAGCAGCTTGTGGCAGTGACGATGACTCCACCGATGCCACAACCAGCACTGAAACTACCTCGAGCAGCAGTGCCACGAGTTCTGCAGTCGCAGAACACGAAGACGAGGCTATCACCTTCGATAATGCCTATATCCGTGCAATGAATCCTGATGCGACTATGACCGCTTTATTCGGCGAGCTGCACAACAATACTGATGCCGATATTGTGGTCAGTTCCTTGACTAGCTCTATCCCAGCAGAAAGCTATGAGCTCCATGAAGTTGTCGATGGCGTTATGCAAGTCAAAGAAGGTGGCTTCACCATCCCCGCTGGTGGCGAGGTAGTACTGCAACCAGGCAGTGATCACTTCATGCTCATGGGCGTGCAGGAGCCAGTGCTGGCTGGGGATACCGCATCGGTCACTTTGACTTTGGATGATGGCCAGAGCATTGAATTCTCTGACATTGCCGTGCGTACAGTAGGCGCTGGCGATGAAGATTATGGCGATATTTCCCACGGCGAAGAATAATCACTACCTGCGCATGTATTCCGCGCTCTAACCCAGCTCTACCCAAGCTATAGGATTACGGGAGAAAGGAAGCAAGCCAATGAGCAGCAAGCACGAGGTCACCCGCCGTGGTTTCCTCGGAGTTACCACAACCTTGGCTGGTGGTGCAGCATTTGCCAGTCACACCAATGCTGCTGCTCAGGAGGATGCTAGTGATGCCAGCACCGCTAGCTTGGAGGATATAGTCGCCTTTGACGGTGCCCACCAAGCTGGGATTGATACTCCGGCGCAATCACAGCTCAACCTCATTGCTTTCGACTTCCGGGCCGGTGCAACCGTTGAGGATGCCCGTCGTTTGCTCACTGTGTGGACGGAAGATGCGCGCCGATTGTGCGCCGGCCAAAACCCCTTGGGCAGCCTCGAACCGGAAATGGTCGAAGACCCTGCCAGGTTGACGATCACCTGCGGGGTAGGCGCCCGTTTTTTCGACATCATTGGCAAAACGGAGCAGCGACCATCCTGGCTTACGCAATTGCCGAGCTTCGAGCATGATCACCTCGATCCCCAATGGGCTGGTGGAGATATCGTGCTCCAAATCTGTTGTGACGACCCACTTTATTTGGCCTTCGCAACCCGACATATGATTCGCGCTGGTATTGATTATGTGCAGCAGCGTTGGCGGCAAGGGGGCTTTCTGCCCACTGGCCCTGCCACCGCCGGTACAACTCCGCGAAATCTCTTTGGCCAAAAAGATGGCACAGTCAACCCCCGCAGCGCTCAAGAATTCGACGAGCAAGTCTGGATCAACTCGGAAGATGACTCTCCAGAATGGCTGCATGGTGGTAGTGCGATGGTGGTGCGTCGCATTGAAATGCACCTCGACAGCTGGGAACAGCTGGATCGCTTTACCCGCGAGGTCGTGACTGGACGGACCCTAGATACCGGGGCACCTTTGGGCCAAAACGATGAGTTCGATGAGGCAGATTATGAACTCCGTGATGCTGCCGGCATTAAAGTTATCGATCCGCATAGCCATATGGCACTTGCCTCACCTGTGATTGAGTCAGAGCGTTTTCTGCGCCGCGCGTATAACTATGATGAACCAGTTGCTCCGGATGCGAGCGAATCGAGCAACTCGGGTCTCGTATTCATTTGTTTCCAGCGCGATCCACGTAAGCAATTTATTCCAGTACAGCAGCGACTCGCAGCAGGCGATCGCATGAATGAGTGGATTACTCATATTGGCTCCGCAGTATTTGCGATCTTCCCTGGCACAAGTTCATCGGACATGAATAATCAAGCTGGGGCGAAAAAGCCCAGTTATTTGGGCCAACAGTTATTGGAATCCTAGAACAGCGACTACACTAGGGCGAGTATTTTTCACCGGGTACCTCCTCCGGGGCGTGCGCAAGCAGCTCACGGTGATACCCACGTGGAAAGCCGCACATCTGAACCTCGTAGTATGTTGCGTGGTGCCAGCTTGCAAACCTTTCTATACCCCTATTGCCTTCCGTCCCGGTATGACGGCGGCACTACTTATAAGGAGTCAAACCACTATGGCCAATCTTGCGGCAGCAGCGAATCCTCATTCGTATTTCTCCGTCCCGGCTGGCAGCCCAGTAGGTGCTGCAATGCGTGAATTGGAATTGCCAAATAAGGGGCCGGAGGCAATCGTGTGTGTTGCCGAAGCCGATGGCACTCTGCGCGATTTATCCTACGTCCCTGAGGCAGCGACTGAATTCCTCCCAATTCCAGCTAACACCGAGACCGGACGCGCCGTAATTCGCCACTCCTGCACCCACGTTTTGGCCCAGGCCGTACAGGCAGAATTCCCTGATGCCAAGCTGGGTATCGGCCCTGCCATTGACAATGGCTTCTATTATGACTTCGACGTTACAGAGCCCTTCACCCCAGAGGATCTGAAGAAGCTTGAAAAGCGTATGAAGAAGATCATTAAGCAAGGCCAAAAGTTCGAGCGCCGTGTTTACTCCGATGCTAACGAAGCAGCAGCCGCGCTCAAGAATGAGCCGTACAAGCTTGAGCTCATTGAGGATAAAGGCAGTGTTGATCCGAACTCTGATGAGGCAACCGAGGTGGGTGCGGGCGAACTCACCGGCTACTACAACTTGAACCCCCGCAACGGGGAAGTGGAGTGGTACGACTTGTGCCGTGGCCCCCATGTGCCAACTACCAAGTACATCCCAGCGTTTGCTCTGACTCGTTCTTCTGCCGCCTATTGGCGTGGTGATCAGAACCTGGCCGACTTGCAGCGTATTTACGGTACGGCTTGGGAATCCAAGGAAGCCCTTGAGGAATACCAAACCATGCTCGAAGAAGCAGAGCGCCGCGATCACCGTCGTCTCGGTGCCGAGCTGGACCTGTTCAGCTTCCCGGATGAGATCGGCTCTGGCTTCCCAGTTTTCCATCCAGCAGGTGGCATCGTACGTTTGGAGATGGAAGAACATTCCCGTCGGCGCCACATTGCTGCTGGCTACTCCTTCGTGAATACCCCACACATCACCAAAGGTGATCTATTTAAGAAGTCTGGCCACTTGGACTTCTACGCTGATGGCATGTTCCCTCCTATGCAACTTGATGGGGAATGGGATGAGGATGGCAATTGCACTAAGCAGCCACAGGATTACTATGCCAAGCCTATGAACTGCCCAATGCATAACCTCATTTTCGATGGTCGTGGCCGCTCGTATCGCGAGCTGCCATTGCGCCTGTTCGAATTCGGTACGGTGTATCGCTATGAGAAGTCAGGTGTGATCCATGGCTTAACTCGTGCCCGCGGTTTTACTCAAGATGATGCCCACATCTATTGCACCGAAGACCAGCTCGAAGACGAGCTCACTGGTGTACTGGACTTCATTATCTCTTTGCTACGCGACTACGGTCTTGACGACTTCTACTTGGAGCTTTCAACCAAGGATCCAAAGAAATATGTCGGCAGTGATGAAATCTGGGAGCGCTCCACGAACATCTTGGAACGCGTCGCTACCCGTTCTGGTCTCGAATTAGTGCCAGACCCAGCCGGTGCTGCTTTCTATGGCCCAAAGATCTCCGTACAGGCTCGAGATGCCATTGGGCGTACCTGGCAGATGTCCACTGTACAGCTGGACTTCAACCTGCCAGAGCGCTTCAATTTGGAATACACCGGCCCAGATGGCACCAAGCAGCGCCCAATTATGATCCACCGTGCGCTCTTTGGCTCGATTGAACGCTTCTTCGGCGTGCTGCTCGAGCACTACGCTGGTGCCTTCCCCGCCTGGCTGTCCCCGCAACAGGTTGTTGGTATCCCAGTAGCAGAGGCTTTCCAGCCCTACCTGGAAGGAATCGTAGAGCAGCTACAGGCTGTTGGTCTGCGTGCCCAGGTGGATACCTCCAGTGATCGGATGCAAAAGAAGATTCGCAATCACACCAAGGCCAAGGTCCCATTCATGTTGCTGGCCGGGGAACGTGACGTAGATAATGACGCGATTAGCTTCCGCTTCCTTGATGGTACCCAAGTAAATGGGGTACCAGTATCAGAGGCTATTGCACTGATTCAGCAGTGGGTTTTCAGCCGCAACAACACGCAACCAAGTGCGGAGTCTGTGGCTGCTGTCCGCGAGGGCTAGTGCCCAATTGCACCCCGAACCATGTCGCATACTGCAACAACGGTAGTACAGGTGCATACGCACAAGGCGGTGCTTTTCGAGGCGCCGCCTTGTCGCATCACAAGCGGCAAAATTGCCTTGGCAAACAATGTATGGTGGCATCACAAAAGTCTTTCGAGCAATCCTCACGGTTACTCCCAAAGCATAAATACGCCCCGGTCTACGCCCGGCGCTGAATACCACATCGATAGTCGTGAAGACTAACAGCGCAAACAACCTATGAGCACTCAACAAGACGAACAAGGAATAGAGCATGCAGGAATATACCGATACCGGTGCAGGTAACCCCGTCCACCTCGAACGGTTGTGGGCTCCATACCGCATGAGTTATATCCGCAAAGGTTTCGACAATCCCTTCGTTGAGTTACCGAAGCTCGATGATGTTGATGCCTTGATCATCGCCCGCGGCACATACGTCTACAGCGTGTTAAATCTCTATCCGTATAACGCAGGACATCTCATGGTGGTGCCATATCGCAAAGAATCCAACTTGGAAGATCTCACGCCTGAGGAGTCCGCGGAACTCATGGCTTTCGTGCAAGCCAGCATTAAGGTCCTCAAAGATGTATCCCGTCCCGAGGCAATCAATGTAGGATTGAACCTTGGAAAAGCCTCCGGCGGCTCAGTCGGGGATCACCTGCACGTGCACGTGGTACCGCGCTGGGCTGGCGATGCTAATTTTATGACCATTGTGGATGGCACCAAGGTGCTACCCCAATTGCTGCGCGATACCCGCAATATTTTGGCTCAAGGTTGGGCCAAGCGCAGTGATATCCCAGGAGAAGCGCATGCTGAGTATTAAAGGCCGCAAACCGGTGGCCGTGGTAGTAGAACCGGTAGCCGGTTTTTTCGACCGCATTGGACTATCCCCGAACTCGGTGACCATTATCGGCACCGTGATCACTATGGCCATTGCCGTTATCTTCATCCCCATGGACTACCTGTTCGCTGCAGCAATCCTATCCGGCCTCTTTGCTGCCTTTGACCTCGTCGACGGCACCATGGCACGTATGCGCGGTGGTGGAACGAAGTTCGGCGCCACGTTGGATGCCACCTGTGATCGGATGACCGATGCCGCATTATTCGGTGCTATAACCTGGTGGCTGATCTATACCTATGATGCTTCCAAGGCGTTGGTGGCTGCAAGCCTTGTGGTGCTTGCAAGCTCCCAGATCATCTCCTATATTAAGGCTCGCGGTGAGGCTAGTGGCTTCGATATGAGCGGTGGCTTCATTGAGCGCCCAGAGCGTTTGATCATTTCACTGGTAGGCATAGGTCTGCAAGGTCTCGGTGTGCCTTATGCTATTGATGTAGCCATCTGGTTTCTTGCTGTTGGCAGCGTTTACACTGTCTGCCAACGATTGTTTATTGCCGCAACTAATGCCACCGCACTTGAGGTGATTGCGCCACCAAAAGGTGCGAAGACCTTTGATAGCGCGGAAGATATTGACCGCCACTTACTGCCTCCACGTGATAAGAAGCTCACCCGCAAGCAGCGGCGCCAAGCGCGCAAGCAATCTCGCGAGAGCAAGAAAGCATAACCCGTGGCACGAACTACCTGGCGCGAAACTCTGAGCGCCCTGGGCTATAAAGCCGGCTGGAAACTTGTGACGTATATCCCGCAGCCTTGTGCACAAGCGCTATTTAATTTTGGTGCCGATGTGGCATCCAAATGGGGGAAGGGTATGCCACAGCTGCGCAAAAATTTGGCACGCGTTGTCGGCGAGCACAACGTTGATGATGCCCTAGTACGCGCTGCAATGCGCTCGTATGCCCGCTACTGGTTGGAGGCTTTCCGACTCCCCAAGCTTGTCGGCGATAAGAACATCCTTGACATCTATGCTCGTGGTGTGGATGGGGTAGAGCACCTCGAGGCGGCCCTGGCCTCTGACAAGGGTGTGGTCTTGATTTTGCCGCATAGTGGCAACTGGGACATGGCTGGAATGTATCTTGCACACCGATACGGAACCTTCACCACTGTGGCAGAACGGCTCAAGCCGGAGGCTCTGTATGATGCCTTCGTCGAATTCCGGGAATCTCTGGGTTTTCATGTGCTGCCCTTAACCGGTGGCAAAGCGCCATTTCCAGCGCTTAAAGAGACTCTAGCCGCCGGTAATATCGTTTGTTTGCTTGGTGAGCGCGATTTACGCCGCCATGGCATCCCCGTGCAATTTTTTGGCGAAGAAACTCGCATGCCAGCCGGTGCAGCAAAACTTGCCTTGGATACTGGCGCCCAGCTGCTCGTTGCGCATTCCTATTTTGATGCCAAGGGATGGGGGACAACGATTTCGCCGCCGATTGCGCATCGTCACGAAGCAGATGGTCTGCAAGCAATGGTGCAAGAAGTCGCAAATCATATGCAGACAAATATTGCTGCCCACCCTGTTGATTGGCATTTGCTCCAACCTTTGTGGATTGCGGATCTGGATCAAGAACGTTTCGCCCGCGGCCTAGCAAAGGAGGATTCCTAGTGCGTATCGGCATAGTGTGTCCCTATTCCTTTGATGAGCCAGGTGGGGTCCAAATTCACATCCTAGATCTTGCGCGGCACTTTCGTGCCCAGGGGCACGAGGTTCAAGTCTTAGGCCCATGTAGCCCAGAAACAGAAGTGCCTGATTTCGTCACTCGTGGGGGCAAAAGCGTGCCGATTCCTTATAACGGATCAGTAGCACGACTGACGATGAATCCTACGATGGTGGCAATCACCAAGGAGTTTATTACCAAGGGCGATTTTGATGTGTTGCACATCCATGAGCCCAGCTCCCCGAGTTACTCGCTCGTGGCTTTGCAGGTTGCTGAAGGTCCAATCGTGGCTACGTACCATGCGTCGAGTAGTGGTTCGCGGATTTTGAAGATGGCAACCCCGATTTTGCGGCCGAGATTAGAGAAAATCCGCGGTGGGATCGCAGTGTCTGATATGGCACGGCGTTGGCAAGTCGAAATGCTCGGTGGCGATCCTATCCTCATCCCCAATGGAGTGGATACTGGTGTCTTTGCGCAGGCACGAACCCCGCTGAATGATCCACCAAAGGAGATCGTGTTCTTAGGCCGCCTAGATGAATCTCGCAAGGGTCTGCCAATTCTCTTGGAAGCGTTGGATTATCTCACCGTCCCGTATCATGTCACCGTTATGGGTGCGGGAACCCAGACCCCGCACGAGTACGTGGATTATGTCGGTCGGGTCACCGATGCTGAAAAGGAGCGCATTTTAGGGCAAGCCGATATTTATGTAGCCCCAAATACCGGTGGGGAAAGTTTCGGCATCGTACTTGTGGAGGCTATGGCGGCCGGATGTGTGGTGGTAGCATCTGATATTGAAGCCTTCGCCGCAGTTTGTGATGCTGAGGCGGAACAACCCGCAGGCTTGCTTTTCCGTAATGGTGATGCCCAGGATCTGGCAGCAAAGCTAGACATAGTGATACGCGATTACGCCCACGCGCAGGCCTTGCAGAATGCTGGCGAACAACGTGCCCAGCGATATGACTGGGATACTGTGGCTGCAGAGATCATGATGGTCTATGAAACAGTCCAAGACGGCACCAAAGTCTATGTATAAGGTGGCCTATGTAAAAGACTGCCTCTCTATACGATGTACCTTGGTAAGGCCCTGCTAGCAGACCCCATAGTGTACGGAGTAGCAAAGGGCAAGTGGTACCGTACCTAGACGCCCTAAATACCCTAGACCCCCTTGGTAGCCTTGGCATCCTAGGTATTCTAGGCGCCCTGGCTGATCCGAGAGACTGTATTGGAATGTTTGGAGTGCAATATTAAGATCGGTGCGGGCAGCCACAGTTCATACGCCTCGTAGCATGGAGCAGCCGAGGGGCTGCCAATCCGTATGTTGGTGCTCTTGCATTATTGAAAGGAATCTACCATGCAAGCGATCAGTATTTTCGCAGCAATCCTGATCACAGCGTTTTTAGTGTATTGCTGGAGCACAGCGCAGCGCCTGCACCGCTTGCAGATTCGTGTGGATGCCGCCTTAGATTCTTTGGAAGCCGCGCTTGATCACCGCGCTGTCATCGTCTCACTACTGGATCCCAATGCCAAAGATTTGTGCACTATTGCCGAAGCAGTGCGGCTGAGCCCAGAGCAATTTGATGCCCGGGCTGCTCATGAACGCAAGATTGCTGAAGCAGCCGCACGGATCCCAACCCCGTGGCCAGAGCAAGTAACTGCTGCCGAAACCAAGGTGCAAATCGCTTATCGTTTCTATAATGATGCGGTGTTAGACTTCCGTGGGTTGCGACTACGCCCGTTAGTGCGTGTACTGCATCTGGGTGGGGCGGCCCGTATTCCGGAATTCTTTGAGTATCCGCTGCTCGCGCGTGATGCGGCGCAACCACACCCCGGCGAGTACACAGCCGATAACCAACATGCAATTACGGATGATTAATGCTAGCGGCGAGATGAGGTCATCAAAGGGAAGATGACTTATGCGTGGGTAGGTATAGGGGAAAACGAACCACGTCAAGGTTGTGGTTGCTAGATTGAGCAAAGCGATTCTGTAGAGCAACAGATCATGTGGCCGGTAGACCAATGCAATGGCAAGTACCGGGGCAGCCCAGGTGAGGTACTGCGGAGATAGCACTTTATTGCTCACGATGAGTGCATAAATAATGAACAACACAAAGGCCAATGCTGGCATCGGTTGCCAGGTTTTTCTGCGTACAAAGTGCACTAACGCCGCGGCGAAGGCGAAGATGAGCATCGCAATTGTTAGCCAATGACTCACTTGAATGGCCATATCTACTCCAGGGCCTTGGATCTCCATGGACTTCGAGGATGCCAGAGAAATATCCCACTCAGATGGTTTCAACATTGCGCACAGCATAATCGGGGTGGCAACGATCGATTCCATTTGTAAACCGCGGTCGCTTTGATAATCAAGAGGGGCCATGAAGCGCTCGGCGCCTTCGAAGGTAACCACGAGCAAGCTCAGTACGGTGATACTGCATGCAAAAATCGCGATTTTAAGCCAGGTGCTCATCTCACGTGCGGTGCCCACCAGGCCTGCAGCGAGGATGCCCGGCCATAGTTTCATCGTGGTGGCAAGACCAATGAGCGCAGCACTGACCTTGGGATTGCTGAAGAAGAGAAGGACAGCGAAGCCGACTATGACTGCTGGAAACAAGTCCAGCCGGTAGACGTAGACCTGGCCGAGTAAGAATCCGAAGAAGATCCAGTACCAACATCCGAGTGTGCGCCCCGGGGCATCCACGCGCATTAAGGCCCAGAAGAATAAGGCATCTAAGAGTAGGCAGCACACTATGAAGGCGAAAGAGAATGCGTTGAGATTCTCTCCGGTTAGAAGCCCTAAGAGTTCAATGGGCCATACACCTACGGCAGGGTATTCCTGCATGGCTCCTTTTTCGAGTTCGAAAATACCTTTGAAGTAGTATTCGACATCATAATGTCCGGCAGTATTGGTGCTAACAAGGAGGACGAGCAGTATACGAGCGAGGGCCCAACCAAGCCAGAGCTGACCAGGGGAGTGCTGCACGCGTAGGATTCCGGAAGATTGGGGCACATGCAATATTCTAAGGGGCGCAAAAGTACAAGACAATATTGTCGTTGTATGCTCTCGATAGCTTATACTGGGTATTTGTCTTGTATTGAAGCGAAAGGAAATTATGTCAGGCCACTCTAAATGGGCAACCACGAAGCACAAGAAGGCAGCCAATGATGCCAAGCGTGGTAAGGAATTTGCCAAGCTCATTAAGAACATTGAGGTCGCTGCTCGCACCGGTGGTGGTGACCCAGCTGCAAATCCAACCTTGGATGACATGATTAAGAAGGCCAAGAAGGCCTCCGTGCCCAATGACAACATTGAGCGCGCCCGCAAGCGTGGTTCCGGTGAAGAAGCTGGTGGCGCCGACTGGCAGACCATTATGTACGAAGGTTATGGTCCAAATGGTGTTGCTATCCTCATTGAGTGCCTCACCGATAACCGCAACCGTGCTGCCTCTGAGGTGCGTACTCGCATGTCAAAAAATGGTGGTAACTTAGCAGAAAATGGTGCAGTTTCTTATCTGTTCACCCGTAAGGGCATCATCACCGCAGCCCAGGGCGAGCACAGTGAAGATGACGTGCTGTTAGCCGTTTTGGATGCTGGTGCCGAAGAAGTACAAAGCGTTGGCGATAACTATGAGATCCTAAGCGCACCTGGTGATATCCAGGATGTGAAGCAAGCGCTCGCTGATGCCGATATTGAGGTCGAGGATGCTGACACCGATTTCCGTGCATCTGTGGAGGTCGCCTTGGAACTGGCTGATGCAAAGAAGATCTTCCGTCTCATTGATGCCTTGGAAGATTGTGATGACGTGCAAAATGTTTACACAAACATGGATCTCAGCGATGAAGTTTTGGCAGCGCTAGAAGCTGAATAAGTTGTACGCTCGCTCGCGTATATAGAGCTTGTTGAGAGCTCACATGCAGCTTGGCAGAGCCCTTCTGTTACATATGCAGTGATGACTGTGTGCAGGAGGGCTATTTGCGTATTTGGATCCTTGAGTCAGCAGTTCGGACTGTGCAAGCTGCGTGCTATGATTCCTGAGGTAATAGAACACAGCTTCGAAAGGATGAGAGCGTCGGTGACCGCAGCGCAATCCGGAGTCCACGCCACAAACCGTAGCGCCCAACGAATAATGGGAATTGACCCAGGTCTGACCCGCTGTGGCCTTTCCGTGGTTCAAAATGCTGCCGGACGTAGGGTCATCCCAGTTTCTGTTGGCGTGGTTCGTACCCCAACAGACGCGCCTTTAACACAGCGGCTGAGTGAGCTTTATGATGCGGTGTTGGAATGGATCGATACCTACCAACCTCATGTGGTAGCAATTGAGCGCATTTTCGAACGCGGTAATGTCTCTACGGTGATGCAAACCGCCCACGGAGTAGGAGTTATCATGCTGGCCTGTGCCCAACGCGATCTCGAGGTGCACATGTACACCCCTAGCGAAGTTAAAAAGGCCATTACTGGTAATGGCACTGCGGACAAAAAGCAGATGACAGCTATGATCACCCGCATTCTGGGGTTAAGCGCACCACCGAAGCCAGCTGATGCTGCCGATGCCTTAGCGTTGGCAGTGTGTCACTGCTGGCGTGCTCCGTTGCTGGCATTGCAGCGCAACGGGCAAGGATAGCATCCGAGCATCTCTTTACTGCAGATTGGCTATTGTTGCGCTCGAAAAACGTAGTGCAGTAGGAAAAATGCGAACACAACGCACAACCTAATGAAAGAAGGAGACACGTAATGATCGCTAGTTTGCGTGGCGTGGTCATCGATAAACGCGCAGATTCCATTGTGGTCGAATGCGCTGGGGTTGGCTACGAAGTCTATGTCACTCCGCAGACTAGTGCGAACTTTCCTCGCGGGGAAGAAGCCTTCGTGCTTGTCGAGCACATCATTCGCGAAGCAGATGAACGTCTCTTCGGATTTGCAGACCACAGCGAGCGGGAATTCTTTCGCGCTATTCAAGCGGTCTCTGGCATTGGGCCGAAGATCGCTAGTGCCGCATTGTCGGTGTTAAGTGTGCAAGAACTGAGCCACGCGATTGCCGCGAATGATGCGAAGGCTTTGCAAAAAATTCCAGGGGTAGGCAAGAAGGTTGCCGAGAGGCTCTGCCTGGAGCTCAAAGACAAGGTGGAGGCTTTTGTCGAGCCTGCAGAAACTATGTCCAGTGCGACCCAGCCTACCTTGACGCAAACGCTGGCAACGGATCAGGTACTTGAGGCCTTGTTAAGTTTGGGCTTTAGTGAGAGGCATTCGGAGCAATCTTTGGCAAAGGTGATGGCCACAAGCCCGGATCTGGATGTTTCTGGCCTCTTGGCAGCAGCACTGAAGGCAATGAACGACTAGTGGGACGATGGATCGGTATTCTGAGCAGTTTTATCACAACAGAGAAGATTCCTGGAATGACGTCGTCATGTATTAGACCGGGTTGGGCTGCAGGGCTAGGCATTCGAACTGCATGGCAGTGCGTGTGCACCAGTACCGGGCTGTCTCGTGGCTTAAGCTAGATAAGTAATAGGTGACGCAACGAAGCCAAGCATTCAGTGTTGAGCGAGTTGCGGAGAATAAAAGTAGGTGGGGTAGAAGCGAGCATGGCAAAAGTAGAAAAGACAGAATTTCGTGTGGAACAGCCCGATTCGGTTGTAGATGCCCACGTTTTGCCTGAAGAGCAAGCAGCCGAGATTTCCCTCCGCCCGAAATCTCTTTCCGAATTTATCGGTCAGCCCAAGGTGCGCAACCAGCTCCAACTCGTCTTAGGCGGTGCCAAGCAACGTGGGGTGACACCTGATCACGTTTTGCTCGCTGGGCCACCCGGTTTGGGTAAGACCACCATGGCTATGATTATCGCTCAAGAAATGGGCACGAGCTTACGCATGACCTCAGGGCCTGCGTTGGAACGTGCTGGCGATCTCGCCGCTATGCTTTCCAACTTGTTGGAGGGCGATGTGCTGTTTATTGATGAAATTCACCGCATGGCACGTCCAGCAGAAGAAATGCTGTACATGGCTATGGAGGACTTCCGCATTGATGTCATCGTAGGTAAAGGTCCAGGGGCGACCTCGATCCCATTAGAGATACCCCCATTTACTCTGGTGGGTGCGACTACCCGTGCTGGTATGCTCACTGGCCCCTTGCGCGATCGTTTCGGGTTTACCGCCCAAATGGAGTTCTATGATGTCGCGGATCTTACAAAGGTTGTCTTGCGTGCCGCACAGATCTTGCAGGTAGCCATCACTGATGATGCCGCAGCAGAAATCGCCTCGCGTTCGCGTGGCACCCCGCGTATCGCTAACCGCTTACTGCGCCGGGTGCGCGACTACGCTGAGGTGCACTCTGATGGCACCATTCGCTTAGTCGATGCCAAAGAAGCACTGGTGGTCTTTGATGTCGATGAACTCGGACTCGACCGCTTAGACCGATCCGTACTGCATGCATTGTGCGTCGGCCACAATGGCGGACCTGTGGGCGTTGCCACTTTAGCTATTGCTGTTGGTGAAGAACCCTCCACCATTGAAGAAGTCTGTGAACCATATTTGGTGCGTGCAGGCATGATGATGCGTACACCACGCGGCCGTATGGCCACTCCACTAGCCTGGCAACACTTAGGGGTGGAACAGCCGAGCTAGTTGTTGCCTTCCCCGCACATGTGCTCTGGATGGGATGGATCTGAGAAAGGAGCGACAACTTTCTGGACTTTCCCTGCCTTTCACCCCCATGGTGAAAGTTTTGATCTCCTATTGCGAATCAAAGATGAGTTCGTAGACTATTCATGGCAAACTAGGGGTATGGAGTTACTATTCATTCTGCTTTTGCTTCTGCTCTTATTTGTGCCCCAGTACATGCTGCAGCGTAAGCAGCGTGCTCACTTGGAGCGTTTACGCGCCCTCCGAGATTCTTTGAATGTTGGCGACGTTGTCGTCACCGGTGCTGGGCTGCGCGGCACTGTCGCCAACATTAGCGAAACTGCCATTGACTTGGAGATTGCCTCCGGTGTGATTACAACGTGGGAAAAGGAATCTGTTATCCGGAACGTGTCTGCTGAACAAGCAGCCGATGATGCAGAGGACTTTGAATACCTTGATGATGCTGCCCCAGCAGATGAGCTGCCAGCAGATAGTGCCGAGATCGATTATGCCGCAGTGAATAAGACCGAAACCCTCGGTGAGGACAGGCCAGAGCAGCGTTAAATATTGTTCCATCCTCCAATCCCCGTATCCCTGCCACACCAACAGTGGCGGGGTGCGGGAATTTTCGTATTTTTTGGGGTGTCAGGGGAGCTAAAAAGCACCATTTGAGGATTGTCTAAAGAAAAAATACACAACTCATTTCTCGCATACCCCGCGAAGTGGCGAACATAATTGCAGGTCAACGCCATGGCGTGGGGATAAAAGGTCTGTAACCTTAGATATTCATGTATGCCAACTGCCAGTGGTTACTTTCTTTTTAAGCAAAATACCGTACTATTTTTCGGTGGATAGTTTGCTGGCTGCAAAATCATCAATAATTACAGCGTCGCCAGCGCTCATATCAAGGAAGTAAACTACAGAGGGAGAACTGCATTGCCTTCGCAATCGAAGCGGGCGGGCTCAAGTTCACGCCAGTGGCCATATCGCGCACTGGGCTTGTTCTTTATTATTATCGTCATCATTTATGCGCTGATCTTCGCCACCGGAGATCGCTCGGCAAAGCCAAAGCTGGGCATTGATCTCCAAGGCGGCACACGTGTGACCCTGGTGCCTCAAGGCGAGGATCCCACCGATGACCAGCTGCAGCAAGCCCGTACCATTTTGGAAAACCGCGTCAACGGTATGGGTGTTTCCGGAGCGAGTGTTGTCGTTGATGGCAACACCTTAGTTGTTACCGTTGCCGGTGACGATGCTGCAGAAGCCCAAGCACTAGCACAAACCTCCCAACTGGCATTCCGCCCAGTAGGCCAACTGACCACCCCAGATACTTCTGCAGTCGCGAAGGTCGCTGTGGACATGGCCGACCGTTGGGTTGACGTAGGAGTGCTGACCAAGGACCAGGCGCAAGAAAGCCTCGACAACATCGAGACCGCGTTGACTACCTTGGCAGAATCGACTGCAGAGTCCACTGGTGCAGCAGCCGCTGATGTCCCAGACCTTAAAGTGTCTGCTGACGAACCGGAAGAGCCACGTAACTCTATAGAAACTGCGCAGCGCCGCAGCGAAATCGTGGACGTGCTCAAGGCTGACCGTCAGTCCACGGACCCAACTGAGCAATATGCTGCGAGCGCATTGTTAGTATGTGAGGCGCGCAGTGAAGACGGTACTGAGCAATCTGATCCCCTCCAGGGTGCAGATGACCTCTCGCTGCCCCTGGTCACGTGCGACCCAGCAAGCGGCACCGTTTACCTCCTTGATCCAGCACCCCTGCTGATTGGTGAAGATGAAGACGGCCAACGACTCACGGGCGATCAGATTGATACCAATGCCCAGATCTATGGTGGCTTAAACGCCGATGACGGTGAAATGGAGATCAGCTTCTCCTTCAAGTCCGGTGATGGGGAAGAAGGCTCGGCAACCTGGTCTCAGCTGACCCAGGAACACCTTAACGATCAGATTGCTATCACCTTGGACTCTCAGATTCTTTCGGCACCTGTCATTCAGGCCGCAACCCCAGTGGGGTCAGGTACTCGCATTACTGGCGACTTCAGCCAACAGGAAGCCCAACAGATGGCGAATAACTTGCGCTATGGTGCGTTGCCATTGAGTTTCGTTGGTGAAGACGGCGAATCTGGCGGTACCGTAACCAACGTGCCAGCGTCCTTAGGTACTGCTTCTTTGCAAGCAGGTTTGATTGCTGGTCTCGTGGGCCTCATTCTGGTTGCTATCTACGCTTTGGTGAACTACCGATACTTCGGCCTCATCTCCTTGTTGTCGCTCATTGCTTCTGGTTTCTTGGTTTATGGTTCCTTGGTATTGCTGGGGCGCTGGATCGGCTACAGCCTTGATCTTGCCGGTATTGCTGGTCTGATCATCGGTATTGGCACTACCGCTGACTCCTTTGTGGTACTCTACGAGCGCATTAAGGACGAGGTACGTGAGGGCCGCAGCTTCCGTTCTGCGGTACCGCGTGGTTGGCACCGTGCGAAGTCCACCATCATCACGGGTAATGCTGTGACCCTAATCGGCGCCGTTATCATCTACTTCCTGGCTGTCGGTGAGGTGAAAGGATTTGCCTTCACCTTAGGCATTACTACCGTCTTCGACATCTTGGTTACCTTCTTAGTCACCGCACCGTTGGTCATCCTGGCCTCTCGTCGTCCATGGACTGCAAAGCCTTCCGCAAACGGTTTCGGTCGTGTCTATGCGATGGTGGAACGCCGCGAGCAGGCAAAAGCTGAAAGCGCTGCCGCAGAGCCAGCTTCAGCGGACCACGGCAAGGTATCTATCTCCGGTAACTTGACTGTGAAGGACACCAACTCCCCAGCAGTTGAATCAAGGAGCAAGCTGGTGGCAGAAAATAAGCACACCATAGCAACGGTCTCCGGTGAAGACACCGAGCAAGCCAATGGCGATGACAATGATGGGGAGCAGAACAATGGCTAAATCCACAACTCTTGATCGTCTCTACACCGGTGAAGGCGGCATCGAATTCGTAGGCCGCCGACGCCTGTGGTACGCGATCACCATCGGTTTGCTGGTTATCAGTGTCCTTGGTGTCATTTTCCGCGGCTTCGACCTTGGTATCGACTTTGAGGGCGGTACTAAGATGAACATGCCTGCAGCAGAACTATCCACCGATGAGGTATCCGATACCTTCGCAGACGCCACTGGCGTTAGCCCCGAGCTGGTGCAAATCGTCGGTAGCGGTGATGGCCGCATCTTGGAAATTAACTCCGAGCGTCTGACTGAAGACCAAATCGATGCAGCTCGCAGTGCGCTGTATGAGACCTACCAGCCAGAGGACCTTGACGGCAACGTCACCCCGGATGCTATTGGTGATTCCACAGTTTCGGAGTCCTGGGGATCGACGATTACCTCCAAGATGATCCAATCGATGATCGTCTTCCTCATTGCAGTTTTCATCTACATCGCGATCCGTTTTGAGCGTGCTATGGCAACAGCCGCCTTAGCAGCCATACTGGTGGACTTCGTCGTTATCGCTGGCATTTACGCCATCTTCGGCTTAGAGGTCAGCCCAGCAACTATTATTGGTTTACTCACCGTATTGGCCTTCTCCTTGTACGACACTGTTGTCGTGTTTGATAAGGTCCGTGAAAACACGAGGGATTATCGCAAGCAAGACACTTACACCCATGCTGAGCTTGCGAATTCGGCTGTGAACCAAACAGTGATGCGTTCGATCTCTACAACGGTCATCTCCGCATTGCCAATTATCGCGCTGCTGATCGTCGCCGTTGGTCTTATGGGTGTTGGTACCCTGAAGGATCTGGCTGTCGTCCAGCTGATCGGCGTGGTAGAAGGCACCTTCTCTTCGGTATTCTTAGCAACCCCAATCCTGGTGGACTTAGAACAGCGACGCAAGGTTAACAAGGAGCATACCCGCCGTGTGAAAAAGCTGCGCGCTGGTGAGGATCCAACCGTGCTAGAAACTGATGCTGAGGTTGCGGAAGATTCCGTTTCTGCAGTACGGGTCGCAACCCCAGAAATCCCCAAGAATACCCACGCAACTTGGCGCCCGGATCGCCACAATAACTAGCTGTGCGGATATAGAGGAAAATACCTTCGCCCTGTAAGCATGTGGCGAAGGTGTTTTTCATATCCTTGTACTGGTCCTGCTGTTCTTCTGTGGCAGGAGGCAAGAACATACGAGAGCTGCTCTATCGACAGCGCTACAGCATGTGACTGATAAGGCGTGTAGTCCTACCAGGGGTGTATCTCCACATGGTGCCTGTTGTGGCTAGGGGAGCACGCCAGATATGCTCGAAGAGAAACTCATCCCAGCATCGGTACAGTCGTCGATCCAATTGTGGGGTCATTGAACTGCCAGAAAAGGGTAGTGCACGAGCTATCGGGGCAGCATGGAGAGCATTGGATGTTGAAAGGAATTTGAAACTCAATCATTATGGGAAGTACGCGTCGGATAAGTTCTTGGCACGGCCTCGTTGCCCTCGGTACAACGTTGGTCCTCATCCTTTCTGCCTGTAGCAGCAATGATGAAGAAGCCGATAACTCCCTGAACTATGTGGTCAACGCAGAATTGGTGACCACCAATGCTGGCAGCGCAGTAGGTTTTTCCACCGATGCAGCTTTACTCACCGATCGCCTCTATCCTGCGGCCTATATCAATGGTCCCAAGGGCCAGGTCATCCCGAACCCAGATTTCATCGATGCCCACAGCCTGCCAGGGGTCCAACAATCCGCAGTTTTCGAGATTGCAGATCAGACCAAGTTTTCGGATGGAGTGCCATTAACTTGTGACTCTTTCGTGTTGGCTTATGCTGCATCGAAGCTTGATGCCTTCCACTCTTTTTTGCCCATGATGTCTCAGGTATCAGAGGTACGCTGTGCATCCGGCTCGAAGAAGGCTGAAGTCTATTATCACGAAGGCTTTGGTGATCGTTGGCGTCAAACCTTCGCAGCGGGCACCTTGTTGCCGGCACATGCGATTGCGGCACGCATGGATATATCCTTAGAGCGACTCACCCAAGCTCTACAGAACCCGGAAGAAGATCCAGAACTCGTCCAGGTGGCCGCAGATATTTGGAACAATGGCTTTAACCTGTCCAATTTCGACCCAGCACTGCAAGTTGCATCCGGTCCATATAAGATTGCCAGTGTTGGCAACAGTGGGGAAGTCTACCTCACACGTAATGAGTACTACGTTGGTAGCGCTGCAGAGATTGGCGACATCGTTGTGTGGCCTGCCAGCGCAGACACGACAAAACTCGGAGAGGACCGGCGCATCGCCGTGGCCGAGGCAGCCGCCGTTGCCAAGACAAACTGGGTCAACCGTGATGACTCTTATAACCCATACAACGTTGAGCCGGTAGCAGGTATTTTGGCTGAGCAACTATTGCTGAGTACGAATGGCGTTTTTTCTGATCCGGAAATGCGCCGTGCATTTTCAGCATGTATTGACCAGCGCACCATCGCTGAGATCTCCAGCGATATATCCGGGGTGGATGTAGCTCCTTCCAGTGTGCGTACGGTGCGGTTAAACGATCCTTTGGCCAACCGATTAGGTGAGCTCACCGAATCCCACCTCAATGTCGATATTGAAGCCGCCAAGGCACTCGAGGGCCGTGAAATCAATATTGGTTATCTCGCCCCGAATGAACGCTATGCTGCTATGGTGCGCAATATACAAGAAACCTGCGAGCCAGCCGGGATTACCATCAATGATGTCTCCCGGGATGACGCCAGTATCAGTGGGTTGTCGCGCACCGAGGCCGCAGGCGATGGGGTACCGATCACCGTTGGTGATGACAGCCAAGAGATCCCTATCTTTGATGCCTTCATTAATTCCATCGACCCTGAGCAGGCATTCTCGGGGTTGGCGAAAACAACCCAAGACATTGATGCTGCCCGTGTAGCGGAATTAGATTCCTGGGAACAAATGTCCACCATTCCACTGGCTGCCCAGCCCCGCATCTTTATCACCCGAAATGATGTCAGCAATTTGGCAGTCAATTCTACTAAGGCTGGTATTGGGTGGAATTTGGACCGGTGGGAAGTAGCTGACACTGAGCAGTAAAACGACCACACAGCAATGTATGCAGCAGTGGTGGGGATAGCCGTCACGGGCCGCCCCGCTATTTAGATGCATCCACACGAGTGATTTTTCAAGGCAAAATACCACCTGGCGGGCACTTTATGGAAAGATATGCCTGTATTTAAAACCACATGTGCGCGTTGTACAGTTAGCAGTTTCTACTGTCGGAATGCAGCATATGTGGGCGTACGACGACTCCCCACAAGAAAGTAAAGGAATGTCTGAATTTGCTGCGGATACCGCCCGCATAGCAGCCCGGAAAGCTTTACGCGAAAAGACCCGTTTTGTCCCAGGCTTTCCAGCCGAAGGCGTACTCTTCCAAGACCTCACCCCGGTCTTAGCGGACGCAGAAGCCTACAAGTCTGTCATCGCCGCCCTAGCAGATAGTGCAAAAGAGATGGGCGCAGAAGTAATCGGCGGCCTTGATGCGCGCGGCTTTTTGCTTGGTGCGGCAGTGGCATATGATCTGGGAACCGGCGTGCTTGCGATCCGCAAACAGGGCAAGCTACCCCCACCTGTCCACACCTACGCCTATGATTTGGAATATGGCAGTGCAGCTCTTGAACTGCCGGCTGAAGGCCTGGACATCGCGGGCAAGCGCGTCGTGCTTGTTGACGATGTGCTAGCAACAGGGGGGACTTTGCTGGCTGCCAAACAACTTATTGAAGCCTGCGGTGCCCAGTTGGCTGGTTGCGTTGTAGTCTTAGAAGTACCTGGTCTTGGTGGCCGGGAGCGAGTGGGCGCTGATATTCCCATGGTCGTCCTCGATAGCGACGCGTAGTACATGAAATAAGAAAGGCTTTGGCCATGGCTCAACAACAACGGCAGCCCTCTTCAATGCGCACCGTGTCCGCACGCCTTGCCCGCACTTTAACTGGCGGGCGCGTGCAAATAAATCCGGTTATTGAGCCTCTCCTGGCCATCCACCGCGAATTCCATCCTAAGGCAGATGCTGCATTGCTTGATCGTGCCTATGCTACTGCCGAGCGCCTGCATGAAGGGGTCTTCCGCAAGTCGGGGGATCCGTATATTACTCACCCTTTAGCGGTCGCCACGATTGCAGCTGAAATCGGTATGGACACCACCACTTTGGTTGCAGCCTTATTGCATGACACGGTGGAAGATACCGATTATAGCCTGGAGGACTTAACCACAGACTTTGGTGAAGAAGTTGCTCGTTTAGTTGACGGAGTGACCAAATTAGACAAGGTTGCTTTGGGTGCCGCCGCAGAGGCAGAGACCATCCGCAAGATGATTGTGGCTATGGCCCAAGACCCTCGCGTGCTGGTTATTAAGGTCGCTGACCGTCTGCATAATATGCGGACCATGCGCTTTTTGCCGCCAGAAAAGCAGGCGAAGAAGGCGCGCCAAACCCTCGAGGTAATCGCTCCACTGGCGCACCGCCTGGGTATGGCCAGCGTGAAGTGGGAATTGGAAGACTTAAGTTTCGCAATCCTGTATCCGAAGAAATATGAAGAGGTCGTGCGCCTGGTGGCTGATCATGCCCCATCGCGCGATCGCTTCTTAAAGGAAATCTCTGCTGAACTGCAGCAGGCCTTGGCAGAGAACAATATCCCGGCCACAGTTATGGGCCGGCCAAAACACTACTGGTCGATTTACCAAAAGATGGTTGTGCGTGGCAAAGGTTTCGATGAGATCTTCGATCTCATTGGTCTGCGCATTCTCGTGGACTCGGTCAATAATTGCTATGCCGCAATCGGTGTGGTCCATTCTTTATATGCAGCCTTGCCTGGTCGGTTTAAGGACTATATATCCTCGCCAAAGTTTGGGGTGTATCAGTCTTTGCATACTTCGGTTATGGGTAAGAATGGCAAGCCGCTCGAAGTCCAGGTCCGCACGCACGAGATGCACTATAATGCCGAGTTTGGTATTGCTGCGCACTGGCGTTATAAGGAGACCACTGGCTCACACAAGGGTGAGCAGGCTGAGGTCGATCAGATGGCCTGGATGCGTCAGTTGCTGGATTGGCAAAAAGAAGCCGCAGATCCTAACGAGTTCTTGGATTCCTTGCGTTATGACCTCACCAGCAAGCAGATTTTTGTGTTCACCCCGAAAGGTGATGTGATCAACCTGCCTGCCAATTCGACTCCAGTAGACTTCGCTTATGCTGTGCACACCGAGGTTGGGCACCGCTGTATTGGTGCCAAGGTTAATGGCAAGTTAGTCGCCTTGGAGTCACAGTTGAAGTCTGGCGATAGGGTAGAGATCTTTACCTCGAAGGATCAGAATAGTGGTCCGAGCCAAGACTGGCGTGACTTTGTGGTCTCCCCACGGGCAAAAGCGAAGATTCGCCAATGGTTTGCCAAGGAGCGCCGGGAAGAATATCTCGAGGTAGGTCGTGATGCCCTGGCTGCTGAAGTACAGCGCGGTGGCTTGCCGATGCACCGGTTGTTTACCGCGCAATCAATGCGCCAAGTTGCAACCGAGCTGCACTATCCAGATGTTGATTCCCTCTACACAGCTATTGGGGCAGGTTCTATTACCGCCCCGCACGTTGCCAAGCGTCTGATTGCTATTTTTGGTGATGAAGACGAGGCCGAAGATGACTTGGTCTCGCGCACTCCAATGAGCGAGTTGGTGAAAAATCGGCCAAGCTCCTCGGAAACCTCTGGCATCCTCGTAGAAGGTAGTCCTGATGTGATGGCGAAGCTGGCTCGTTGTTGTATGCCAGTGCCAGGCGATGAGATTTTCGGGTTCGTTACCCGCGGAGCTGGCATTTCAGTGCACCGAGTCGATTGCGTGAATTCGGCTAAGCTGCAACAAGAAAAGCAGCGCCTTATCTCTGTGGCCTGGGCTGAAGAAGGCGGGGCAGTGTTCTCTGCAACCGTGCAGCTTGAAGCCTTGGATCGGGAAGGTTTCTTAGTGGACATCACCCGGGTAATTAACGAACAGCGCATTAATGTTGAGTCGATGAATTCTCATGCCAATGACGATCGAGTTGCCACGGTTCGCTTTACCTTTTCAGTATCCGATAGCAAGCAGCTGGGCTCGTTGATGACGCAGCTGCGCAATGTTGAAGGTGTGTTCGATGTTTATCGCGTAGTCACGAACTAAACCGGAACGCTGCACAGCATGAGAGCGCTTAGGTAAGGATAAAATCCTGCCGGGCGCTCTTTGTCTTAGCTGGGGGATCCTGTATCCGCGAGGCCGTTTAGCTACCGGGTTGCATCGGGGGCGGTGAAGTAGGGCAGCGGGGTATTGTTTCACACAGCTGCAGCTCAACCCGTGGTGCAGAGAAAAAGTCCTAGTAACCCTGAAAGTATCAGGGGAACTAGGACTGTAACGTTGTTCGCGTTGCGCTACGAGTGTGATGCTCGTGGCGGTTATGGCTTAGGTATTCACCGTTGCAGACTTGATGGTGACCTCTTCAGCAGGTGCGCCATCGGTCGCACCATTTTCGATGCCCTTAGCCGCGATCTCCTGTAAAGTCTTCATGCCGGTATCACCGATTGTGCCGAACACGGTGTAGTTAGGCATCAGCAATGAATCCTTATAGTTCAAGAAGAACTGGGAGCCATTGGTTGGGCTGGAAATACCGCTATTCGCCATGGCGATGGTGCCGGCCGGGTAAACAACCTGCTCACCTTCGGTGCTGCCATCAGTGGATGGGGCGTAGGACTCGTCATCAGTTGGGAACTCATTGGCGAACTGGAAGCCGGGTCCACCGGAACCAGTGCCACTTGGGTCACCGCACTGGAGCACGTTCAATGCGCCAGAGGTCATTCGGTGGCAGACGGTGTTATCGTAGTATCCCTCATCAACGAGGTGCTCGATGGCGTTGACGGTACATGGTGCCAGGGAACGATCGAGCTCCAAGTCGATATCACCAGTATTGGTGGTGAAGGTTACTGCAACGGTGCCGGTTGCAGACACATTATCGCTATCTGGGATGCTGACATCGCGGGAAGCATTGTCGGTTTTGGTATAGGTACAGGTGACTGTGTCATCAAGCGCAGTGGTGCGCTTTAATTCGATGCGCTTATAAGAGCTGAGATCGACATCGTCTTCTGTGGTGTTTTCACTGTCAGTGGTGCTCTCAGCAACGACGTCCTCGTCATCAGCGTCATTCCCTGCAGTGGTGGCCCACCAAATGCCGCCGACGATGGCAATCACAGAAACAGCAGCCAAGGCGACAACGCCTAAGGGCTTGGTCTTTTCTGCGCGGTCTCGCGACTTGATTTCTTTTTCCAGGCGCTGCATGGATTCTGCGCGTCGTTGTTTGTTTGTAGACAAGTCAAACCTTTCTATACAGTATGGCACCGAAAACGTTAACCATCTTAATACCTGGGGATTAAAAAGCGAACATACCCCCAATAGTGTTGCTCGATTTTGGATTATTGTGGCACACGGCCAGCTTTTTGCTTACCCTGGCAGCTATGACTGAAACGAAATTTCAAGGAGCCTCCGCCCATACTATCGCAGACCTGCCAGAGGTCGGCAGTACCTTGGACTTCAGCGTGGTAGGTACCGACCTAGCAGAAGTATCCCCTGCAGATTTCGCTGGCAAGCAGGTTGTACTCAATATTTTCCCATCCATCGACACTGGTGTATGTGCTGCCACGGTGCGCCATTTTAATGAGAAGGCCGCCAACCTAGATAACACCGTTGTACTGTGCATTTCTAAGGATTTGCCATTCGCATTGGACCGTTTCTGTGGTGCTGAGGGCATTGAGAATGTGGTAGCAACTTCTGCATTCCGCAGCGACTTTGGCACGACCGCTGGTGTCGAGCTCGTAGATTCGCCACTGCAGGGCCTATTGGCACGTACCGTTATTGTGCTTGATACCGCGGGCAAGGTGAGCTACGTACAGCTGGTACCAGAGATCACTGAAGAGCCTGACTACGATGCCGTACTCGCGGCCCTGGCATAGTGATGAAGCCCTAATCCAGCCGCACTCCAATCCAGTAGCATGAGGAATAATCGCGACATGGCTTCATAAAAGTTCATCCCCCACACTGTTCATACTGCAGTGGGGGATGCTTGCTCTCTACAAGCGGTATTCGCAAGGTAGCTGCGGCGTTCCGTGTATTAGGTACGAAACAAAATGTACCCATGCTGATTTGGATTTGCGTGCCATAATGAAAACCAAGCGATTCTTCTGCCGGCATCGGTTGCAGGCAGAAAGCAGCACCGGGCGAGAGGTAAGTATCCATGTCACCAACGATCCGCAGTTTTGTTGCGGGACCATTCCAAACCAACTGTTATATTATCGATGATGGCACGCAGGCCACGGTCATCGATCCAGGTGTTGATGCGTTCGACGTCGTCCGAGATTTTCTTGATGATGCCGATTTAGAACTCATGCATGTCATCCTCACGCATGGGCATTTAGATCACAGTCGCGATGCTGCGCGTCTAGCTAACCATTACGGATTGCCGATACATATTCATCCTGCGGATGCATACATGCTCGAAGGCGGCGACGGAGTTTCCGAACAAGCCAAGGTGTTGTGTGCAGCGCATAAGATGGTGCAACCGAATAAGGTCGAAAACCTTACCGCTGGTGAAACCATTGCTATTGCAGGCCAAGATTATATGCTGCGCCATGCACCAGGGCATTCCCCAGGAAGTATGCTCTTGGTAGGCCCGGAGCTGTGTTTCAGCGGTGATGTAGTTTTCCAAGGATCGATTGGCCGCACGGATTTGCCAGGTTCTGATCCTGCAGTGATGCAAACAACACTCAAAGAGCAAGTGCTCACTCTGCCGGATAGCTTAACGATTGTGCCCGGACACGGGCCTGCAACCACCATGGCTCAAGAGCGGAATAGTAATCCATATCTACAACTCGATGAGAATACATGCGCGCAGCGCTAGGAAACGAGGTAGAGCGCAGGCTTGAGGGCAGTGGCGCTCACGTGGGGTTCGCTTAAAGATGCCGGGGGATGTTGTAGAGTAGACAATCGTGAGTAAGAGCACGATTCAAGCCCCTAAAGGCATCCCGGAGTATTTTCCCCCGCAGTCCGCCCACTTTAGTGCGGTGCGCGATACATTCGTGCACCAAGCACGATTGGCCGGATACGAGCATATCGAGCTACCAATTTTTGAAGACACCTCCTTATTCGCTCGTGGCGTAGGCGAATCCACCGACGTAGTAAGTAAGGAAATGTACACCTTTGCGGATAAGGGTGGACGTTCAGTTACTTTGCGACCCGAAGGTACTGCTGGTGTGATGCGTACTGTCATCCAGCACCACCTCGATCGCGGCCCTCTGCCAATTAAGATGCAGTACACTGGCCCCTTCTTCCGCTATGAACGCCCACAGGCAGGCCGCTATCGGCAGTTGCAACAGATGGGTATTGAGGCTATCGGTGTCGATGACCCAGCCCTGGATGCAGAAGTTATCGCTGTTGGTGTTGCAAGTTTGCATGCTGCAGGTATTCACGGCTTCCGTTTAGAGCTCACTAGCTTAGGTGATGCCACCTGCCGCCCTGCGTATCGTGAAGCATTACAGCAATTCCTCTTTGCATTGCCACTCGATGAGGCCACCCGCCAACGTGCAGAGCTTAATCCGCTGCGGGTATTAGATGATAAACGCCCTGAGGTCAAAGAAATGACCGCAGATGCCCCGTTGATGCTGGATTACTTAAGCCCAGAGTGCAGGGAGCACTTCGAGACTGTGACTGGGCTACTTGATGACATGCAGGTGGAATACGAGATCAACCCGCGCTTAGTTCGCGGTCTGGACTATTACACCAAGACTTGCTTCGAGTTTGTCCACGATGGCCTTGGTGCACAATCTGGTATCGGTGGCGGTGGCCGCTACGATGGTTTGATGTCCCAACTTGGGGGCTCTGAGCTTTCTGGCATTGGCTATGCACTTGGAGTCGATCGTTGCATGCTTGCTCGCGAGGTAGAGCAGCAAGAAGCAGCCCCTCATACCCGCGTTGCTGTGTTCGGAGTACCGATGGGTGCAGCTGCCAAGCAGTCCTTGGTGCACCTGGCGTATGAGTTACGCGGAGCAAATATTGCTACTGATATTGCTTATGGCGACCGGAGCTTGAAGGCTGCAATGAAGCAAGCGGATCGTTCCGGTGCTCAGGTGGCAGTAATCCTGGGAGAAAATGAGTTACAGAGTAACAACATCGTGCTAAAAGACATGCGCACCCAAGAACAGCGCACTATTGCACGCGCTGAAGTTGTGGAAGAAATCCGCAAGCTCCTCGAGCAGTAAGCGAGCGGCAAAGAAGCGCCTGGGAAAACTTTTCCAGGCGCTTTTGCCTCGTGTAGTACAAGTTCAAGTTATGTGAGGCAGTAATACAGCGAAGAACTAACATTCCGTGATATTTACCGGTAAGCCCAGCTGAATAGCCAACCCTCCAGTAGAAGTTTCCTTATACTTGGTCAACATATCGCGTCCAGTCTGCGCCATAGTCTCCACCACATCATCTAGGCTCACATGGTGTGGGGAAGTATTGCGCATGGACATACGCGCGGCATTAATTGCCTTGACCGCACCAATGGCATTGCGCTCAATGCAGGGGATTTGCACCAGCCCACCTACTGGATCACAGGTGAGACCTAAGTTGTGCTCGAGTGCGATTTCTGCGGCATGTTCCACTTCAGCGGGGCTACCTCCTAGGATTTGGCATAAGCCGGCTGCGGCCATGGCAGCGGCAGAGCCCACCTCTCCTTGACATCCAACTTCCGCCCCAGAGATCGAGGCATTTTCTTTGATGATGATGCCGATTGCTGCCGCTGTTAGTAGGAAGTTGCGGTGCGAGTGACTGTGGAATCCGGCGGTGAAATCTCGAGCATAGTGCAGGACAGCGGGGATAATTCCGGCAGCACCATTCGTTGGGGCAGTAACAATGCGTCCGCCTGCGGCATTTTCTTCATTGACTGCTAAGGCATAGAGATTCACCCACTCCATCCCCCATAAGGCATCTTGGGTGCCGGAATCAGCCTCGGTAATCAGGCTTGCGTACAGTTGTGGGGCGCGGCGCATGACCCCTAAGCCGCCAGGTAATTGGCCGGTGGTGGCAATGCCTGCAGTCACTGTTCGCCGCATAGTAGCCCAAACTTCATCGAGATACTCCAGGGCATACGAAGGTGCCTGTGGTCCGTGGTCGGCATAGAGCGCAGCCTCATTCGCAGCCATCACAGTAGGGATGCTGAGGTTGTGGTCCGTACACCTGCGTAACAGCTCGGTGCCAGTGGTGAAAGGATAGGGCACATCTACATTGTGTCCGCGTGTAGAAACGCCAGCACCTAATTCACCTTCGGCTTGTTGGGCATCCATGGCTTCGGAATCAAGAATAAACCCACCACCAACTGAATAGTAGGTTTGTGCTGCGCACACAGCATCATCAATGAGTAGTTCAAAGGTTAATGCATTTGGATGGGCACGTAAGGCTTCAAAATTAAAGATGAGTTCATAGCGCACGCTGCCTGCAGGACCACTGATGCTCCCTTGCGTCTCGATGGTCGCGCCGAAGACCGGCGCGATATCCGGAGTAATGCTAGTAGGGGTGTAGCCAACTAAGCCAACAATTGCTGCGCGATCGGTGCCATGCCCGACACCGGTGGCAGCTAAGGAGCCGTATAAAGTGATACGCACCTGTGCACCTGGAGTATAGATTTGCTCGCCGTAGGTTGTGGCGAATGCATTGGCCGCGCGCATGGGGCCCACGGTATGGGAGGAAGAAGGGCCGACTCCAATGCTGAACATGTCTATGGCGCTAATCGTCATGGCATCCTCCTATCAGCGTAAAGTACCGGCGTAGTCCGGGAAATTGGTGCAGCGAAGTTGGTGCAGGGAAGTGAGTGGAAGATCTAAAGATCAGTTGTGAGGGTCTAAGGGGTGGGTGATGAGTACGACAGGTCTTGCATAATCTTATGGTCTAACATGCGCCTGGCGTGTCATCTCTGGCTTCCTAGGCTACACGAGTTTTCGATTCCTAGGGTGGGACTCTGAGAAGAAATTCGTCATTCTATGAAAAATTCAGGATCGTGGGAGATGAACCGGTACGGTGCGTCAAGGCAGGTGGGTTGAAGTATGGATTAGCTCGGTATGATGGTTATACTGTAAAGAATGTGCGCTTTCCCTTGAATTTTGCAAGGAAACGCAGAATTTTGCTCCAGAGTTGAAAGGTTTGATGCTCGTGTATCGTACGCATTTGGCCGGTGAACTCCGTGCAGACCATGTTGACAAGGAAGTGCAACTGGCTGGATGGGTGTCCCGGCGCCGTGACCATGGCGGCGTAATCTTTATTGATTTACGTGATGCCTCCGGTGTTGCCCAAGTAGTATTCCGCAATGCTGAGGTTGCCGAGCAAGCACATAACTTGCGTAGCGAATACTGCATCGAAGTTACCGGTATCGTCGAAAGGCGCCCAGAAGGCTCTGAGAACCCAGCCTTGGCGTCCGGTGAGATTGAGGTCAATGTCACCGCTTTGGAAGTGCTCTCTGCAGCGCAGGCGTTGCCATTCCAGGTTGATGATTCAGCCCATAGCGGTGAAGTAGGCGAGGAGACCCGCTTGAAGTACCGCTATCTCGATCTGCGCCGCCCACAGCAAGGCGATGCATTGCGCTTGCGTTCTAAGGCTAATCAGGCAGCACGTGCGGTACTGCATCGCAATGACTTCGTGGAGATCGAGACCCCAACGTTGACTCGCTCGACACCAGAAGGCGCCCGCGACTTCCTGGTACCAGCACGTCTGCGCCCAGGTTCCTGGTATGCTCTGCCACAGTCTCCACAATTGTTCAAGCAGCTACTTATGGTTGGCGGCATGGAGCGCTATTACCAGATCGCACGCTGCTACCGCGATGAGGATTTTCGTGCCGATCGTCAGCCAGAGTTCACCCAGCTCGATGTGGAGATGAGCTTCGTTGACCAAGAAGATATCATCAACCTCGCTGAAGAAATCTTGATTGAACTGTGGAAGCTCATTGGTTATGAAATCACCACGCCAATCCCACGAATGACTTATGCCGATGCAATGCGCCGCTATGGTTCTGATAAGCCAGATCTGCGCTTTGACATTGAGATCACCGAGTGCACCGAGTTCTTCAAGGACACCACCTTCCGCGTGTTCCAAAATGACTACGTTGGTGCTGTTGTGATGGAAGGCGGAGCCTCGCAGCCTCGCCGTCAGCTAGATGCGTGGCAAGATTGGGCGAAGCAACGTGGTGCAAAGGGCTTGGCCTACATCCTTGTTGGTGAAGATGGCGAGCTCACCGGCCCTGTAGCAAAGAACATCACAGAAGAAGAGCGCGCTGGCATCGCAGCGCACGTGGGTGCTAAGCCAGGCGATTGCATCTTCTTCGCAGCCGGCGATGTAAAGTCCTCTCGTGCTTTGCTAGGCGCTGCTCGTAATGAGATCGCAACCAAGTTGGGCCTGATCAAAGAAGGCGACTGGGCCTTCGTGTGGGTTGTTGACGCCCCATTATTCGAGTCGGCTGCAGATGCCACTGCTTCTGGTGACGTCGCCTTAGGCCACTCGAAGTGGACTGCAGTACACCATGCTTTCACCTCACCAAAGCCCGAATACATGGATACTTTTGATAAGGATCCAGGCAGTGCATTGTCCTACGCCTACGACATCGTCTGCAACGGCAATGAAATTGGTGGCGGTTCGATTCGTATTCACCGCCAAGACATCCAGCAGCGCGTGTTTGACGTCATGGGTATTAGCGAAGAAGAAGCCCAAGAGAAGTTCGGATTCTTGCTTGAGGCCTTCTCTTATGGTGCACCTCCACACGGTGGTATCGCCTTCGGCTGGGACCGTATCGTCTCCTTGCTTGGTGGCTTCGATTCCATCCGCGATGTTATTGCCTTCCCGAAGTCCGGTGGCGGCGTCGATCCACTCACCGATGCTCCTGCCCCAATCCCAGTTGAACAGCGTCGGGAAACTGGTGTGGACTTCAAGCCAAAGGCGGCCAAGACTGCGCCTAAGGCAACCCCAGCGGAATAAAAACCGTTTTTCGCGCGCGACTCACATCAACATTCTGTGAGTCTACTGCGTGCTATCAGCACCATAATTAGCGCCTTAGCCTGCAAGGATAGGAGGTTAAGGTGCTTTGTGCTGCGCGGCATTCTAATTTTCGGGGGTATGAGTCCAGCGTCTCCGCAGCCATACCTGGCATACTAGGTGGCAGCCTTTTAGTTAGTGATGAAAACAAGCTTTAAAGAAAGTTTTAGCGCAATGACCACACCAAATCCTGAAGCAGCCACGGATGGAACCGTGGATCCGGGGACGCCAACAGCGCAGCCCTCGAACCAAGATTTAGTGCCTGACCCAGCAGTCGAGGTTAATATCGATGATGTCATCGATGCTGCGGCTCAATTACTCAGCCAGCGCCTGGGTGGTACCCAGAAGATTTCGGATTATCAACGTCTTCAAGGCTCTGGTCAGGCAATTGTGCTGCGTATTAAGTTAGCGCCCACCCCGTATTTCGACGCCCGCACTGCTGTGGTGAAGTACATCGTAGACACCGGCTCTTCCTTAGATAAAATCCTGCTCATGCGCGAGATCGTGGCGTATCAATTCACCACGTCGCTGCAAACCGAGGTGCGCCCCGGACCTTATCTTATCGCTCACGATTTAGATCAACGCCTGCTTATTATCTCTGATTCCGGTGATGGCGATACTTTCGCCCAGCTTTTAGAATCTGCAGTACCAGGCTTGCGCATTGAAATCCTGCGCTCCTTAGGCGAGGCAATTGGAAAGATGCATGCCAGCACCGCAATGTTGGAAGCCAATTTCGATATTCTCACTCGGCGCATGATGCAAAAGACCGCGATGATGTCACAAGAATTCAATCGCAGTCGTCGCCTGTTGAGTATCGCAATACCGGTAGGAGCTGAACTGTTGCATCGGCACGGCCTGCCGTTACCGCCGGTGGTCGCGGAATTTGCTGCAGATGCCCAGCGGCGCTTAACCCATGGCCAGCATCGAGCCTTCACGCCTTTTGGCATTACGCCGGATAACATTATCGTGGCCGATCGCCCCCAATTCTTAGACTACGAAAACGCAGGCTTTTATGATTGTGCTTTCGACCTCGCCAGCGTGATTGCTGGCTTCCCGCAATACCTGCTCAGTAGCGAGATCAGTGATGATGAGACTGATGTATTCATTGATGCCTGGGTGCCAGAGGTAGCTAAGTTGTGGCCGAATGTGCAAAACCGCGATCGCCTACATGCACGTATTATTACCGCGCTTGTTGGTTGGTCCTTGATGAGTCTATGTCTGCTGAATTGGCGTCTCTTGGCGTTAACAGATTTTGAAGGCCAAGATGAATTAGCAGACCTAGATGCCATTACTGGCTTATCTCCAGATGCTATCGCTGAGCATCTTTTTACCTCCAGCTGCACCATATTGGGCAAAGGTCCGGTCAATGATGCCTTTGGTGCGCTGGAGCCAGAGTATGCCCAGTGGCGCGAATTTCAGCTGCTGGCTTTGCAGGACCTCATTGAGACCTTTGAGGCCTTGGCGCGTTTTGCCCGCCGTGAAGGCGATACCCGCTTTCCAGTGGTAGCAGCATACGTTGATCAGGTACTCGAGGCCTTGCGAGGCTTCAACGATGGCAATTAATGAGGAAGAGCCAGGTTTGTTCGCAAATCCGGCCAGCGCACAATCCGGCAACCCGGCAACGGAGGGGGAGAGTCCTACCCACACCAATCCCGGTGCGCACTTGTTTCATGCCGGGCAGTATGCGCCACTTGCTGCGCGTATGCGCCCGCAATCTTTGGAAGAGGTTGTTGGTCAATCCCATTTGCTTGGCGTGGGGCAGCCGCTGCGTCGCTTTATTGAAGGCGCAAGTGTTGCTTCCATCATCTTGTATGGTCCTCCAGGAACCGGGAAAACCACCTTGGCTTCATTGTTGAGCCAAGCCAAGGGCTATCGTTTTGTGGCCCTATCTGCATTACAAGCTGGGGTGAAAGAGCTGCGCCAGGTTATCAACACCGCCAAGATGACCAGGGCGGACCAGCCCACCGTGCTCTTCATCGATGAGGTGCACCGTTTTTCAAAAACCCAGCAAGATGCGTTACTCGATGCCGTGGAACACGGCAGTGTCACCTTAGTCGCGGCGACCACGGAAAACCCATCATTTTCTGTTGTGGCACCCTTGTTGTCGCGTTCTCTGCTTTTACAGTTGCACTCACTCACTCCAGCAGATATCGACCACGTTATCGAGCGCGCACTGCATGCCCAGCGTGGCCTAGCTGACCGGATTAGCATTGAACCTGCAGCCCAAGAGTTGTTGGTGCAACTCGCTGCCGGTGATGCCCGGCGGGCACTGACCTATTTGGAGGCCTGCGCAGAATCTGTGGCCGATGGCGAGGCACTTACAGTCGCTGCTATTGAGTCCAATGTGCAGCGTGCCATTACTCGTTATGATCGCGATGGGGATCAGCACTATGACATCACCTCGGCTTTTATTAAGTCGATTCGGGGTTCTGATGTTGATGCTGCCTTGCACTATTTAGCACGCATGATTGCCGCGGGCGAGGACCCTAGGTTTATTGCGCGTCGGCTGGTTGTGCATGCTAGTGAAGATATTGGTATGGCCGACCCCCAAGCGATGCACGTTGCTGCTAGTGCTGCCCAGGCAGTTCAACTTATCGGCATGCCGGAGGGACGGATCCCATTAGCCCAGGCCACTATCTATCTAGCAACAGCACCCAAGTCCAATAGTGTGATTACTGCTATTGATGCCGCCTTAGCTGATGTGCATGCGGGTAAAACGCCGCCGGTGCCCCCGCATTTGCGCGATGGTCACTATTCTGGGGCACAGCGTTTAGAAAATGCGGTGGGTTACGTTTATCCGCATGATGAGCCCAAAGCAGTGGTGGCGCAACGCTATCTTCCCGAGGGATTGGATGCTACATACTATCAGCCCACCGGGCATGGCGCAGAGAAACGCCAAAAAGATTTAGTGCCGAAATTGCGCGAAATCATTCACGCCAACGATGGTCACACGAAGACCGGTTGTGCGACGAAGCAGGAAAGCAAGCCGTAAAACGAGCGCACTTCGCCGCCGTGGCAAACAGCAGGGGAGGTACTACCGGGTGTAACTGCGGTCGTTATCAGCTTGCGTCTGGGAGTCCTGCGGCTATCGGAAATCTTCCCGTCACCGGGCATCAGAGGTGAAGCCTCCCAATAGTACAGCGAATATGTGCTCGCTTGGATAGCGCGCAGAAAATCTGTGCGTCCTATTACTACTGCACACTGGATTCGGGGTACAGTGTTTTAGGCAAGTTTGGGATGCCCATTTTCGCCTACCTAGAAATAGGCGGAGCCGGGTAGCTCAAGAAGAACTAGAAATCCAATCAAGGAAGAATACGCTGTGCGAACACACGAAATTCGGGAACGGTTTACCAACCACTTCGTCCTGCGCGGACACACCGCAGTACCAAGCGCGTCGTTGATCCTGGATGATCCTAACCTGCTGTTTGTTAATGCCGGCATGGTACCTTTCAAGCCGTATTTTCTCGGTCAGCAGACCCCACCGTTTGAAAATGGCACGGCAACGAGCATTCAAAAGTGTGTGCGCACCCTCGATATCGAAGAAGTCGGCATTACTACCCGACACAACACCTTCTTCCAGATGGCGGGTAACTTCTCATTCGGCCAGTACTTCAAAGAAGGTGCCATCACCAACGCCTGGGAGTTGTTGACCGGTTCGGTGGAAGAGGGCGGCTACGGGCTAGATCCAGAGCGCCTCTGGGTGACTGTCTACCTTGATGATGACGAGGCCGCTGATATTTGGCACAAGAAAATCGGGGTGCCTACAGAGCGTATCCAACGTCTTGGCATGGCTGATAACTACTGGTCTATGGGTATCCCTGGCCCTTGCGGTCCGTGTTCCGAAATCTACTATGACCGTGGTCCACAGTACGGCAAGGACGGCGGCCCAGTTGCCGATGATAACCGGTATATGGAGATCTGGAACCTAGTGTTCATGCAAAATGAGCGCGGTGAGGGCATTGGCAAGGACAACTTCGAAATCTTAGGGCCCCTGCCAAAGAAAAATATTGATACCGGCCTGGGCATCGAGCGTGTTGCTTGCATCTTGCAAGATGTGGACAACGTGTACGAGACCGACCTGCTGCGTCCCGTCATCGACATTGCGGAGGAACTCACTGGCGCAAAGTATGGCGAAAAGCAAGAATCGGATATCCGCTTTCGTGTGATTGCTGATCACTCCCGTACCGCTATGATGCTCATCTTGGATGGCGTCACCCCTGGAAATGAAGGTCGTGGCTATATTCTGCGTCGCTTGTTGCGCCGCATCATCCATTCCGCCCACTCCTTGGGTGCCCAGGGACGTACCATGGAATCGCTCATGAGCACCATCATGACCACCATGACGCCCTCATACCCAGAGATCGCAGACTCGCGCGAGCGCATCATGCAGGTATCTGTCAACGAAGAGTCTGCCTTCTTGCGCACCCTGGCCTCGGGGACCGAGCTCTTCGAGCAGGCAGTGGCTACCGTGAAGGCCGAACACAAGACTGTGTTGGACGGCCGCCAGGCTTTCAACCTGCACGATACCTATGGTTTCCCAATCGACCTTACCCTGGAGCTGGCAGCTCAGGCAGGTCTGGAAGTTGACACGCAAGTTTTCCGTCAGCTCATGCAGGAGCAGCGTGATCGTGCTAAGGCCGATAGCCGTGCGAAGAAACACGGGCACGCAGATTTGTCTATCTACCGCGAGTGGGTAGATAACAATCCCACTGAGTTCACCGGTTACAGTGAGCTGGAATCTCAGGCCACCATTCTCGGCATGTTGCAGGGGAGCTCGAAGGTCAACGAAATCGAGGCTGGTAATGAGGTTGAAATCATTCTGGATCGTTCCCCGCTGTATGCTGAGGCCGGTGGACAACTGGGTGACCGCGGTGTCATCCGCGCTGGGAATACCATTGTCAATGTCCGTGATGTGCAAAAGGTCGGCAAAAAGCTGTGGATCCACCGCGGTGTTGTGGAGCAAGGTGGATTGAGCGTTGGGGACCCAGTGCAAGCAAGTGTTGATGCCCAGTGGCGTCACGCTGCCCGTCAGGCACACTCAGCAACTCACCTGATCCACGCTGCTCTGCGCGAGACCTTGGGACCAACTGCAGTGCAGGCAGGTTCGATGAACAAGCCGGGTTACCTGCGCTTTGACTTCAATTACAATGAAGCGCTCAGCCCAGAGCAACTCGCCGAGATTCAGAACATCACCAACCAGGCCATTGATACGGACTGGGAAGTGCACACCATTGAGACCTCCCTGGATGAGGCCAAGAAAATGGGGGCAATGGCATTGTTCGGTGAGAATTACGGCGATATCGTGCGCGTGGTGGAAATCGGCGGCCCATTCTCTATGGAGCTTTGTGGTGGTACCCACGTGAACCATTCCTCCCAAATCGGTCCAGTTGCCGTGCTTGGTGAACAGTCTGTGGGCTCTGGGGTGCGCCGTATTGAGGCTTACTCCGGTATGCAGTCGTTTAACTACTTGGCCCGCGAGCGTGCCCTGGTCGAAGGTATTGCCTCCTCGTTGAAGACACCAGCAGAAGACCTGCCAGGACGAATTGCAGATCTCGTTGCCAAGCTCAAGAACGCCGAAAAGGTTGCAGAGACCTTGCGCCAGCAAAAACTGCTGTCCAACCTCGGTGACATCATTGCCCGTGCTGAGACCATCGGGGATGTCCGCTTTGTTGCAGTTATGTTGCCAGACAATATCTCTGGCGGTGAACTGCGTACCATCGCACAATCCATCAACGAGCGTTTCGGTGAGAAGAAAGCCGTGGGAATCCTGGCTTCCAAGCAAGATTCCGGCAAGCTGCCATTCTTGGTAGGGGTGAACGCCGCTGGCCAAAAAGCTGGCCTCAGTGCAAAGGATCTGGCTCAGACGTTCGGACCTTACATCAAGGGCAATGGTGGCGGTAAGCCGGCTATGGCCCAAGGCGCCGGTAGTGATGCTGCAGGTTTCGACGCTGGTGTTAATGCAGTACGCGACGTGCTGCGCGGCTAAGAGGAAAAATCATGGTAGATTTTCCTACCCCTGATCGGCCCGGGGTCGATGATCCTGGGCCGGGGCGCCGGCTTGGCATTGATGTGGGAACTGTACGCATTGGAACTGCGCTCTCGGATCGCGCAGCTAGTATGGCAACTCCGCTCGAGACGATTGCGCGCAAGACTCGCTTCCGTCAAGCAGACAAGGCTGATATTGCCCGCCTCGTGGCCATTATCAAGGAATATGAGATTGTCGAGGTCATCATTGGTTTACCGCGCAATCTTAAAGGGCAGGGATCCAAAAGTGTACTGCAGACCAAAGAGATTGCATTCCGCTTGCGGCGGCGCTGCCCGGACGTTGCCATCCGGTATGGTGATGAGCGCCTGACCACTGTGGTCGCCACTCAGGCCTTGCGGGCCTCGGGGCGCAGTAGCCGTAACTCCCGGGATGTTATTGATCAGGCAGCAGCGGTGGAAATTCTGCAGTCGTGGTTAGATGGGCGCAAGAATTATTTCGCGCGGCTCGACGCACAGGCTGCAACCAATTCTGCTGGAGAAGCTGGTACCGCATACTCAGCTGAGTTCTCGGTAAAGCGTGAGCATTAAACAAGCGTGGAGCCTGGATTTTTGATGGTGTGATCGGTGTGAGGCGTTGCTGCGTAGGCAGTGGCGCCTTGAATACCGATTGCTATTGGTCGGTAGGAAAGCGTTACTATGAAATTCCCAGCATTTTCGCAGGTTGTAAAGCTAACTATTTTTGCCTCGCAATTCTAGATTTTCTACAAAAATTGCCAATTACCCCTGCAGTGCAACCAGGAATTCCCTGGATCCTATGGTAGATTGACCTTACATTTGCTGCGCGCCCAATATCTTGTGGCAACAAAGGTTTTTGCCATGTTTGTTCCGGATGATATGCGGTGCGCACAATACCTGCGTTGCAGGTCTGCTCATCGCAGCTATGTTTTCGTGCGTAATGCCCTCAATTGCGCAGCTGCCTGAGTAGTGGAGAGATTAGAAAGGTAGCTTTTGCATGCCGAGTGCAACCCAATACGTCAAACGACGCCAGCGCGGACTTGCGGTCCTCATTGCTGGTCTCATACTGATCATCGGCACCATCATTTATGTAGGAATCAACGTCGTTGATAATGAGTCTGACTACCATGGAAGTGGTAATGGTGTTGTGGAATACGTAGAGATCCCCGAAGGAACTACCATCTCAGAATTAGGCCCGGAACTTGAAGAGCGCGGTATCGTGGCCAGTGCCGAGGTTTTCCAAGCCGCAGCCTTTCAAAATGATGCTGCATCCAGTGCCGTACCTGGAATATACCGCCTCCAGCAGCGTATGGGCGCCGAAGAAGCTGTTGCTGCATTGGTGGATGTGAGCAATCAGGTATCCCTGCTTGATGTTGCAGGTGGCGACACTCTGGCAGATGTCACCGTCGTTGCAGGCAGTACCCGCCCCGGTATTTACTCACGAATTTCTGAACTCACCTGCGAAGATGAAGGCAACTGCATTAGTGTTTCTGATTTGGAGCATGTTGCTGCAACCGCAAATCTCGATGACCTCGGCGTTCCAGAATGGGCTCGGGACACTGTGAATTCGCGCGGCGAAGACAGTAACCGTCTTGAAGGCCTGATTATGCCCGGACAGTATGTGGTGAACCCCAATGCCACCGCAGAAGAGATCATTCAGGATCTCATTCAGCGCAGTGCGAAGGCATTCGAAGAAAATGACATTGAGCACCGTGCAAGCTCGTTGGGACTCACTCCATACGAGTTGCTGACCGCTGCATCGCTGGTCGAGCGGGAATCCACCAGCGAAGACTTCACCCGCGTTGCTCGCGTCATCCTCAACCGTCTGGATGAAGGCATGCGCTTAGAGTTCGACTCCACGGTCAATTACGGCCTGGATGAACAAGAGCTGGCTACCACTGATGAAGACCGCGCCAATGAGACCGACTGGAATACCTATGTGCGCCAAGGGCTGCCAGCTACTCCGATCTCGGCAGTATCCATTCAAGCCATTGAAGCTATGGAATCGCCAGCAGAAGGCGACTGGCTCTACTTCGTTACAGTAGATGCCGCGGGTAATACCATTTTCTCGAATACCTATGAAGAGCACTTGGCAGCAGTCGATGAGGCAATTAGGAGCGGCGTGTTAGACTCAAACCGATAACGCGAGCATAAGTACTTTTTGCTCGCAGCTCACACTCAAATAGGAGGCGCGATGGGAAGTCAGGCACTAGTGATTGGATCTCCCATTGCGCATTCGCGTTCCCCACTGCTGCACAATGTCGGTTATAAAGCCTTGGGGTTGAGTGATTGGCAATATGATCGGGCAGAAATCACTGCTGAACAGGTCCCGGAATTTTTAGCAAAACTCGACCCTTCAGTGCGCGGGGTATCTGTGACGATGCCCTGCAAATTCGCCGCTCTAGAAGCCGCAGATAGCCACACCAAACGTGCCAAAGCCATTGGTAGTGCAAATACCCTGGTGCGCATTGATAATTCTAATTCTTGGCGTGCTGATAATACCGATGTTGATGGCATCCGGGGGTGTTTTGATGAGCTCTTCGCCGGTGGTGCTCAACAAGCTCTGACGGGCAAAGTAGCACTGATTTTTGGTAGTGGTGGTACAGCGCGTCCAGCTATTTGGGCCTGCTGTGAGACTGGAGTCAGCCAAGTCATCATTATCAATCGGCGCGATCGCAGCAGTGAATTCATTGATCTGCAACAGTATTTTCCGGACGTCAACATTCAATTTGTGGTGCTGCCGTCCTTCGGCGTGGATTCTCTGGATGACTACGAGGCAGGAGAGCGCCGTCAACTCGAGAACTTGAGCAAACTGGCAAACGTGGCTATTAACACGATCCCCGCAGCAGCTACTCAAGCTTTCGCACCATTGTTTGCTGATACCCCGGTAGTCGATGTGATCTATGATCCTTGGCCAACCCTATTGGTGACTGCCGCCGAGCAAGGAGCAGGCAAGGTTGTGGGTGGCTACGTAATGCTGGCGTATCAAGCTTTTGAACAATTCGAGCAATTTACCGGGTATGTAGCCCCGCGGGCGGCAATGCTTGCGGCCTTGCTGTTGGATCTTGGAATCCAGGACTAATCCTGAAATTCACGACGGTTCTGCTCCAATTTTCGGCGTGGTCTTGCTGCCAGCCTTTTCTGCGGTGTTTTTCTCGAAGCTCTGGCTCGTTTTGTGCTGACTGTTTTTCTGTTGACGCCATAGGACCTTGGTATGGTTCCGAAATAGGACTTTTCTCATGTTCTGCATTCGCAGCTAGCCCAGCTTTCGTAGTAGATATTAGGCTCTGAGGCTATGGGGCAGGTGTTTTTATCTGGGGCACTACGTTGCTGCGTGCTCTGCATTGTCGCAGTATCCATATATTTGTCCTGGAGCGATCTGCTCGCCAGACGCTTGCCACATCACGCAACCACAATGCTTGGAGTCCTCGCAGTGGCAGTCGCCTGCCTTTTGGATACCCACCAAGCAATTCTTGGAGGGATACTGTGGGCGAGTCTGTTGTGGTTGGTTGCATGGCTGAGCTTGAAATTCAAGGGCATACCGGGAGTTGGCGGTGGGGATATACGGCTTGTCGGGGCACTAGGTATCCTGGCTGCAATTCCTGGCTGGGCATATTTATATTTCGCCATGCTGCTGGCACCATTGATCTCTGTCGTTGCTATGGTTTCTTGTAGAAAAATGCACATCGCATACGGTCCAGCACTATTGCTTACAGTGGGATTGGTGTGGATCGTGGCCTTATTCACATCTTCACCGGATTTCATGCAATAATTTGGCTATGCTTCGATGGACCACTGCAGGAGAATCGCACGGACAAGCCCTCATCGCCATGCTGGAACACATGCCGGCAGGCGTACCTATTTCGAGCAAGGAAGTTTCCTACCAACTTGCCCGCCGTCGCTTAGGCTATGGCCGCGGCGCCCGAATGAAATTTGAAGCCGATGAGGTCACGTTATTGACTGGTGTACGCCACGGCCACACCCTGGGCAGCCCCGTGTCTATTATGATTGGCAATTCCGAGTGGCCCAAGTGGACAACGATCATGGCTGCTGATCCAGTGGACTATGATGATGCCGAGGTTGCCGCGGCTATGGCATCGGGACGCGGCGCCAAGCTCACCCGCCCGCGTCCAGGCCATGCTGACTTCGCTGGTGTTTTAAAGTACGGCTTCGATGAAATCCGCCCGGTGCTCGAGCGCGCATCCGCACGCGAAACGGCAGCACGTGTGGCTGCTGCTACTGTGGCGCGCAATTTCCTCCGGGAGACCTTAGGTGTTGAAGTCTTTTCCCATGTGATCTCCATTGGAGATTCCGAGGTAGATGAGACCGTCAATCCCAGCTTCGAAGACGTAGCATCCATTGATGCTTCCCCAGTACGCAGTGCCTCGGCTAGCGCGGAAGCATCCATGGTGCGTGAGATCGAAGCGGCCAAAAAGCAAGGTGACACCTTAGGCGGCGTGGTTGAAGTCATCGTTGATGGCCTGCCTATTGGCTTAGGTAGTTACGTTTCTGAAAATGATCGCCTGGATGCTCAACTCGCTGCAGCGTTGATGAGTATCCAAGCAATCAAAGGTGTAGAGATCGGTGATGGCTTTGCAGAAGCCCGGCGGCGCGGATCCCAGGCCCATGATGAAATGCAGCGCGCCGAAACCGGAATCGTACGCCTAAGCAATCGTGCTGGCGGGCTTGAAGGTGGCATGACGAATGGTGAGCAGCTCAAAGTTCGAGCTGCAATGAAACCAATCTCCACAGTGCCGCGCGCTTTAAAAACTGTTGACATCAAAGATGGCAGCGCTGCCCGTGGTAATCACCAGCGCAGTGATGTTTGCGCAGTTCCCGCCGCCGGTGTGGTAGCGGAAGCCATGGTGGCCTTAGTCCTGGCTCGGGCAGTCCTCGCGAAATTTGGTGGTGATAGCTTGGAGGAGACCAAGCGTAATATCGCAAGCTACCAGGAGATCATTGCCCAACGTCTGCGCTTTGAGGAAGATAATGCCAGCGAATAAGCCTGCATTGATTCTCGTCGGCATGCCTGGTAGCGGGAAAACAACCATCGGGCAGGCGGTCGCGGCAGCACGCAATATCCCTTTTCTCGACTCGGATCATCGCATCGCTGCGGAATATGGCAAAGCCTGTGGGGAAGTGTTTGCCGAAGTAGGGGAACACCGCTTTCGAGAAATCGAGCAGAATATTATTGCAGCATTACTCGGTGAAACAGGCGTCGTAAGCCTAGGTGGAGGTGCCGTGATTACTCCGGCCACCAGGAAGCGGTTAGCCAACCACCATGTGGTGTGGCTGCATGTTTCCCCAGAAGTTGGGGTAGCACGATCCTTGCGTGATGGTGGGCGTCCGTTGCTGGCCGGTACTGATCCATACCGGGTGTACACCAAGTTATACAACGAACGCCAAGACTTCTTTGCCGAGGTTGCAACCCATATCTTGCATACTTCCGACCTCAACGAGGCAGAAGTCATTGCTCAGGTTCAAGAACTCATTGCAGCCCACGACGCCGAAGGCTCCTAAGCAATATATGTTTTATAATAGGTAACTAGCATTACTGTGAGTGCCGACTAATGGCGTGCATGTAGCTACACGTGCGAGCTGTCGTTGAAAAAATAAAGGAAGAGATTGCACATGCCCCAGATTCCCGTTACCGGTAATTCGCCATATACCGTTTTCATCGATACGGATGTTCGTGCCCAATTCCAAGAATTTTGCGCGAATACCGGGGCACGACGCGCTCTTATCGTTACCCAACCTACGGTGGCAGCAGGCGCAAAAGAACTAGCCCAACTGCTCATGCAAGCAGGCCTGGAGGTGGAACTCTTTGCAGTTCCGGATGCTGAAGCCGCGAAAGATATTTCGATCGTTGCCAAAGCCTGGGAAAAGTGCAGTCTGTTAGGCCTTGATCGCCAAGACATAATTGTAGGCTTTGGTGGAGGTGCGGTAACCGACGTAGCCGGATTCATCGCTGCAACCTGGATGCGTGGTATTCGCGTAATACAGGTACCAACCACCATCCTGGCCATGGTCGATGCCGCCGTTGGTGGTAAGACCGGCATTAATACTCCAGCTGGTAAAAACCTTGTGGGGAGTTTCCACGAGCCTGCAGCGGTCTTTATCGATCTGCGCTACGTCGAAACACTTGCCCTTTCAGAGCGTATCGCTGGTAGTGCAGAGATTGTAAAGACGGGCTTTATCGCAGATCCAGAGATCTTAGCGCGCTATGAGCACGACCCAGCAGCCTGCTTGGAAGTCGATGGCTCCTTACCCGAACTCGTAGCCCGCTCTGTGGCGGTGAAAGCGCGTGTGGTGAGCGAAGATTTGAAAGAATCGCACTTACGCGAAATCCTTAACTACGGCCATACCTTTGGTCATGCGGTAGAACATCGCGAAAACTATCAGTGGCGGCATGGAAATGCGGTAGCAGTGGGCATGATGTTCATTGCTACCTTGGCCACTAATCGTGGCATTATGAGCTCAGAACTCCTGCAGCGCCACCGCGATATTTTGACCTCGATCGGTTTGCCGACTTCCTATACTCCATCAGGGCAACCACACAACGTCTTTGGCGAACTTTATGAAGCGATGCTGCATGATAAGAAGAACCGTGGTGGCAATATTCGCTTTGTAGCGATTTCCGAGGTAGGCGAGACCCTGCGCGTGAGTGATGCCAACAAAGATGAACTTTTCGATGTTTACAAGGAAATCACAGCCAGCTAAACGAGTAGCCTTATGAAGGTAAACAGCCAAGGTCCGGAAGTGAACACTACGTGGCCTTGACTGTGCTATTTGAATCGCTTTTAAAGGCGCGCTGGGAATGCATTGCAGGCAACCACTGGATACAACAACCACTGGATACAAGGAGTACCCACGCTTATGACCACCCACGTACTCGTGCTAAACGGCCCGAACCTTAATCGCTTGGGCAAGCGCCAACCAGACATTTATGGGGCGACCTCTTTGACAGAAGTCGAAGAGGCTCTCGTCGCCTATGGGAAAACGCTTGGTGCTACAGTGACATGTCGCCAGAGCAATAGCGAGGCGCAATTATTGGATTGGATCCATGATGCGGCGGATGCCAAGCAGCCAGTCATTATCAACCCAGGAGGACTCACTCATACCTCGGTTGTCTTATGTGATGCCTTAGCAGAAGTCGCCGATCACGCCGGCTATATCGAAGTACATATCTCAAATATTCACGCCCGCGAAGAATTCCGTCACCACAGTTACATTTCTGCGAAAGCTCGGGGCACCATCGCCGGATTGGGTATAAAAGGCTATTTCCTGGCGCTGGATGCCCTGGTCGGGGATAATCCTTTAACAAGCTAAAAACGGACGGGTCTGGCAACTCGAGGGAGGGAGCGCCGGCCAAATGTGTTCCCTCCTTTTCTACCTGCTATTGGCTGCTGCTGGTGCTGGGAGCACTATGCATTTGCTTGCCGGAGGAACTAGGATGAGGCAATACGATTGGTTGCGCTGCAGCTAAAAATACCCTCCAAGTAGCCGGCCGCTGCGCCGATAAAATATTTGAGTCAGCATCACATTCAATCAGCATCACATTCAAGGAGTGAGCATCATTTCTAACTATGCTAACCGCCGGGCGCAGCTTGCTCAGTACCTGCAAGCGAAACAGCTTGATGGCATGATCGTTACGCATTTAACGCACGTGTTTTACCTTTCCGGCTTTACCGGTTCGAATGCCGCCTTGTGGATCAGTGCGGATGGGGAAGCGCGCATTAGCACCGATGGGCGTTATACCACCCGGATAGCTCAAGAAGTCCCTGACATTCCTTGTACCCTAGGGCGTGATGGCGCATTCGCCTTACTCGAGCAGGTAACGGCCGGCAAACGGATTGGGTTCGAAGCTAGCTACATCACCGTTAGTGCTTTAGCAGCGTTGGAAGACTCTTTCTCCGGGCATACTTTCGTTCCAGTCCGCGGCGAAATTGAGCGGCTGCGCGCAGTGAAAACTGATGCAGAGCTCCAAGCCTTACGTAATGTGGCAGCAGTTGCACATGAGGCCTTTAACGGCATGCTGGAATCAGAAGTCGTCCGCCCTGGGGTGAGCGAACGTGATATTGCAGCGGACCTGGAATACCGCATGCGTAAACTCGGCAGCCTTAAACCCAGTTTCGATACCATCGTGGCTTCAGGACCGAACTCTGCATTACCACACTATGATGCCGGCGATCGTCTGCTTGCAGTGGGGGATTTAGTCACCATTGATTTTGGTGCATTCATGAATGGCTACAATTCTGATACCACCCGAACCTTGGCAGTTGGTCAACCAAGCGAGCAGCTCACGGAAATCTACAACGTGGTACTCGAAGCCCAACTAGCCGGAGTGGAAGCCACCGAGGTTGGTGCTCGTCTGCAAGATATTGATGCCACCTGTCGTGACATCATCAGCAAGGCCGGTTATGGGGAGTATTTCGTGCATTCTACTGGGCATGGCGTTGGTTTGGATGTACATGAAGCCCCATATGCTGCAACTACCGGACAAGGCGAGTTGGAGGTCGGGAACACTTTGACCATTGAACCAGGCATCTACATCCCAGGAGTCGGTGGGGTGCGTATTGAAGACACCTTGGTAGTAACTGCCTCTGGCACGGAAAACCTGTGTCCACTGCCGAAGCAACTGTTGCAGGTCGGTGTCTAGCTCAATTTTTTGAGCAAAATGTGCTAGTGTGCGACATGCACCTGTGCATCGAACATATTTCGAGATAGAAGGAAGAAACTAGGTAATGGCAACGACCGCTGATTTTAAAAACGGTTTGGTATTGAAGATTGACGGTAAGCTGCAGCAGATCGTCGAATTCCAGCATGTAAAGCCCGGCAAGGGCCCAGCTTTCGTGCGCACCAAGCTCAAGGACGTTGTATCCGGCAAGGTCACCGATAAGACTTTCAATGCCGGTGTCAAGGTTGAGACCGCAACCGTAGACCGCCGCGACATGACCTATCTGTACCACGATGGCAGCAATTACGTGGTTATGGATGAGAAGACCTACGACCAAATCGAATTGGCCCCACATATCTTGGGCGACCAAGCACGCTTCCTGCTAGAGAACACCCGCATTCAGGTTTCTTTCCACGAGGGTGAGCCACTGTTTGCAGACTTGCCCGTATCCGTGGACCTGCGCGTCGAGCACACCGATCCCGGCCTGCAAGGTGACCGCTCCACTGGTGGCACCAAGCCAGCAACCCTAGAGACCGGTGCCGAAATCCAGGTTCCACTGTTCATTGAGACCGGCAACGTTCTCAAGGTCGATACCCGTGACGGTTCCTACCTCTCTCGCGTTAACAACTAATGCCTGATTCGAAGACTGCCCATAACTATAAGCGCCATGGCTCCCGCTATAAGGCGCGCCGCCGTGCTGCGGACCTGCTCTATGAAGCAGAAGTACGCGATGTCGATCCCGTAGCGCTCATTGCTGAGCGCGTGGATCTTTCGCGTTATGCTGACAACCAGGTCGCCCCAGTTGCCGAGTACACCAAGACTATTGTCGCTGGTGTGGCCGCAGAATTGGACTACTTGGATACGGTGATTGCTGAGCACCTGGCCGAGGATTGGGAGTTAGACCGTATTACCGCAGTAGACCGTGCCGTCTTGCGCGTAGGTCTGTGGGAATTACTGTGGAATCCCGAGGTTCCAATCCCAACCGCAGTGTCTGATGCTGTTGAGATCGCCAGCCAATATTCCACCGATAGTTCCCCTTCGTATATCAATGCACTCTTGGATGCCATCGCGAAGAATATTGACAAAGCGCGCGATCAGGCCTTGCATCAGGAAGAGTATGCAGCTGCCGCTGCTGCCGAACAAGCAGCTAAAGAAGCCGCAGCAGTTGAGGAAGCCAGTACGGCGGAGGATGCAATCCCTGCAGGGGAGCTTGGTGACCCTGCAGATTTCGAAGACACCGCAGACGCTGCAGACTTGCTTGATGCAGCTCTGGATTTCGGTACCGCTGACATTGATGGCGCCAGTGCAGAATCGCCAGTCGCACCATGGGATGAAGATTTGGCAGACGACGTCGTTGAATCTGCAGCAACGGAGCGGGCAGACGAAGTCAGCGCCTCTTCATCCGAGCAAGAAGATACGGCAGCTACCAGCGAAGAAGAGTAATTTTTCTGTTAGTGCCAAAGCGCACTTCACAAGCCTTTCGGGGTGTGAGTTCACCAGATTGAAATTGGTGCTCACACCCCGTTTGCATAGCGCGGATATTCGCCTCAAATGCGCAATTGATGCATAAATTCGTGTCTTGTGCATCTATAGCTGGAGAAAGCGCCAGGACCATCCACTGTGGTACCAACACCCACGAGCAAAAATTGTGGAAACCTGACATACGAAAGTCTCGACTGTCGTCATTACCACTTCGTTACCAAAAATTGATCCGAAGTCGAAACGGACAGCGAGCACGCTGGAACGCACTCACATCATAAGGGGCTGCAGGAGCATTCTCCAGCGCGGTTGTGCTCGTAGCATAATCGGACACTCACTTAGTAACTTGTGCCCGAATAATGTTAGACTCAAAAACAGTCATGACTAGCTGCGCTCACTTGCTTGAGCATTAGGAGCATTAGGTTAGTTATGGAAGAAGGAAACACCATTCGACATCCTTTAAGGGACCGTCCTGTGAGGCGGGGAAGGAGGTCACGATGAGTGAAACGCAACACCGTGACGTTGTCATTTTACAAAGTGATGAAGTCGCGCGCATTGTCGCACGCATCGCGCACCAGATTATTGAAAAGACCGCGTTGGATTCGCCCGGCGCCGCTGATGTGATGCTCCTTGGTATCCCATCCGGAGGCGTCCCGCTGGCACAGCGCATTTGTGCCAAGATCGCGGAGTTTACCGACGTCACCGTACCGGTAGGCTCGCTCGATGTCACCTTGTACCGAGACGATCTGCGCAGTAAGCCACACCGCGCCCTACTTCCGACGAATATTCCGGAACCTGGGGTAGATGGAACCGTTGTTATTTTGGTCGATGATGTCCTCTTTTCCGGGCGGACCATCGCTGCAGCCTTGGATGCCTTAAAAGATATTGGCCGTCCAGCCAGCATCCAATTGGCAGCACTCATTGACCGGGGGCACCGCGAAGTGCCAATTCGGGCGGACTATGTTGGCAAGAACCTCCCAACTGCCCAGCATGAAGATGTCCGTGTGCTCGCTCACAGCGTGGATGGGGAAGACAAGGTCATTTTGACCCGGGCACCAGGAAGCGAGAACTAGGCACCATGAAGCACCTGCTTTCCATTGCAGACTTAAGTAAAGAAGAAATCATCGGCCTACTCGATGAAGCCGACAGTTTCCGCGAAGCGCTAAATGCGCGCGAAATTAAAAAGTTGCCTACCTTGCGCGGGCGCACTGTTTTTACTCTATTCTACGAGAATTCCACTCGTACCCGCTCCTCCTTTGAGACAGCTGGTAAGTGGATGAGCGCAGACGTAATCAATCTCTCTGCGAGTAGCTCTTCGGTGAAAAAGGGCGAGTCTCTCCGTGACACTGGCTTGACGTTGTCTGCCATCGGTGCTGATGCCATTATTATTCGACACCCAAATTCTGGTGCAGCCAAGCAACTCGCCCAGTGGGTAGCTCCTAATGATGAAGGCCCCAGCGTTATTAACGCCGGCGATGGAGCGCACCAGCACCCAACCCAGGCTTTGCTCGATGCGGTAACGATGCGGCAGCGTTTAGGTGATATTACCGGTGCTACCGTGGTCCTCGTTGGTGACTGCCTGCACTCGCGCGTAGTGCGTTCTAATGTGGATTTGCTGCATACCTTAGGTGCGCATGTCATCTTGGTCGCACCGCCGACCTTGTTGCCTCATAGTGTCGAGCAGTGGCCAGTTGAGGTCAGCTATGACTTCGATGCCGTGCTCGAGCGCGCTGATGTGGTGATGATGTTGCGTGTACAGCAAGAACGCATGCACGGAGGATTCTTCCCCTCTCATAGGGAATACGCCACTCGATATGGGCTGTCCAAAGATCGTGCAGCACGGCTGCAATCCCATGCAGTGATCATGCACCCTGGCCCAATGCTGCGTGGCATGGAAATTAACTATGATGTTGCAGATCTGCCGCAAGCAGCAGTACTCCAACAGGTCAACAATGGCGTGCATTTGCGCATGGCTGTTCTGTTTAGCCTGCTAGTCAACAACAATGAGCCCCTGGAGTTTTAGGAAGAAGTCAATGACGAATAACGCTACGCCAACCTATCCTGCCATTGGGGAACTCGCACCGGTAGAAGAGCAAACTGTACTGGTTCGCAATGTGCGCCCCTATGGTGAAGGTGAGCCCACCAATATCTTGATTGCCAATGGAGAGATCACCGATCTGGCCGCTGCTGGTGATACTGCAGCTGATGTCGTTGTCGAAGGCAATGGCGCAGTGCTGCTGCCTGGCTTGGTTGATATGCACGTGCACCTACGTGAACCAGGTCGTGAAGACACCGAAACCATTGCAACGGGTTCTGCTGCTGCCGCTCGCGGTGGATTTACTGCGGTCTTTACCATGGCAAACACGGCACCGGTTATGGATCAGCCTGTGATTGCAGAAGCTGTGTGGCACAAAGGCCAAGCTACTGGCCTCTGCGATGTGCACCCAGTAGGTTCTATTACTAAGGGCTTAGAGGGTAAGGAATTAACTGAATTCGGCATGATGGCCGATTCGACGGCCAAGGTGCGCATGTTCTCCGATGATGGCAAGTGCGTGGATAACCCACTGCTTATGCGTCGTGCGGTGGAATATGCCAGGGGCTTGAACGTGCTCCTTGCGCAGCACTGTGAAGATCCGCGCCTTACCGAGGGCGCTAGTGCACATGAGGGTGAAGAAGCTGCCAAGCTTGGGCTTCGTGGCTGGCCCCGTGTTGCAGAGGAATCTATTGTAGCCCGCGATGCCTTGCTGGCCCGTGACTATGGCAACCGTCTGCACATCTGCCATGCTTCGACCACTGGTACCGTGGACTTGCTGCGGTGGGCGAAAGCACAAGAAATTCCACTGTCTGCAGAAGTTACTCCCCACCACCTGCTCCTGACTGATGCCAAGTTGGAAACCTATGATGGTGTCTACCGGGTGAATCCGCCACTGCGGGAGCATCATGACACCATTGCATTACGTGATGCCTTGCTTGATGGCACTATTGATTGCATCGCCACCGACCACGCTCCACATGGCTCGGAAGAAAAGTGCTGCGAATTCGAGCATGCTCGTCCCGGTATGATTGGGCTGGAGACCTCTCTGGCAATCGTGGCGAAGATCTTCGTCGAATCCGGATTAGCTGATTGGCGTTTTGTTTCCCGAGTGATGAGTGAGCGCCCCGCCGAGCTTACCCAGCTGCCAGACCAGGGGCGCCCCATTGCAGTCGGCGAACCAGCAAACCTGACGTTAGTTGATGAGCATGCCTCATGGGTGGCGGAAGGCGAAGCAATGGTCTCCAAGTCGAAGAACACGCCATTTGAGGGCATGGAGTTCCAAGCACAGGTAGCCGCTACCTTGCTGCGCGGTAAGGTTACCTACCAGCGCGGGCAATAACACAAGCAAGTCTTTCGACGCGCCCCTGTAGGTGGGCGCGCAGTGAAGATCACAATCCAACACCAGCACGATTACAAAGTAAAAACCCGCGGAAAAACCTGCCTCCTGGGAACCTCAGAGGCAACCGCGGAGAGGAGAAGAATCTCGTGGCCGCATCAAGTTCTGCAGTATTAGTCCTCGCAGACGGCAAGATCTTCCGAGGCGAAAGCTTCGGCGCCACCGGAACCACCTTAGGTGAAGCCGTTTTTACCACCGGCATGACCGGGTATCAAGAAACTCTGACCGATCCTTCCTATCACCGCCAAATCGTGGTAGCCACGGCACCACAGATTGGCAATACCGGTTGGAATGATGAAGATGATGAGTCCAACGATAAGCGAATCTGGGTAGCAGGCTTGGTCATCCGTGACTACTCCCACCGAGTCTCTAACTGGCGTGCAAATACCAGTTTGGAAGAAAAACTCATTGAGCAAAGCATCGTCGGTATTAAGGGCGTCGATACCCGTGCGATCGTGCGCCACTTGCGCAACGATGGTGCTATCGCCGCTGGCATTTTTTCCGGCGCAGATGCGCAAAGCAGCGATGAGGAATTGTTAAAGATCGTTCGATCTCAGCCAAGTATGGCTGGCGCCGACTTGTCCGCCGAAGTTTCGGTCGATGAACCCTATACGGTTGAAGCAGAAGGGGAGACAAAGTACACTGTCGTTGCTTTCGACATGGGTATTAAGACCCAAACCCCACGGAACTTCTCCCAGCGTGGTATTCGCACCGTAGTTGTTCCCTCTACGGCCAGCTTCGAAGATATCCAAGCGTATAACCCAGACGGTGTGTTTATTTCCAATGGTCCAGGCGACCCAGCAACAGCTGATCGCATCGTCGGGGTCGTCCGTGAGGTCCTGGCATCCAAGATCCCATTCTTCGGCATCTGCTTTGGAAACCAGATCTTAGGTCGTGCCTTTGGCATGGAGACCTACAAGCTAAAGTTCGGTCATCGCGGCATTAACGTGCCAGTCAAGAACCACCTTACCGGGAGCATTGATATCACTGCGCAAAATCATGGTTTCGCGTTAAAAGGTACGGCCGGCGAAGAATTCGAGACTGACTTTGGTTTGGCACATGTCACCCATACCTGTCTGAATGATGGGGTAGTAGAGGGCGTTGCCTTGACGAATGGGCTGGCGTACTCGGTGCAGTACCACCCAGAAGCGGCCGCTGGCCCGCATGACGCTAATCCACTTTTCGACCAATTCGTCGAGCTCATGGCGCAGCAACGTTCTGCCCGCGCATAGGCGCACTCACACCCGACTTTTGCTGCATCATCGACTACTTATCAGGAGAATAATTCCACATGCCAAAGCGCAATGATATCAAGCACGTATTGGTTATCGGATCTGGCCCAATTGTTATCGGACAAGCCTGCGAGTTCGATTACTCCGGTACCCAGGCGTGCCGCGTGCTCAAAGAAGAAGGCCTGCGGGTAACGCTCATCAACTCGAACCCGGCCACGATTATGACTGATCCAGAGTTTGCCGATCATACCTATGTTGAGCCAATTTACCCAGAGTTCATCGAGAAGATCTTTGAAAAGGAGATCGAGCAAGGCCACCCCATTGATGCTGTGCTGGCAACCCTGGGCGGGCAGACTGCACTAAACGCCGCCATCCAATTAGATCGCCGCGGGTCCTTACAGAAATATGGAGTTGAGCTCATCGGTGCCGACATTGATGCCATTGAGCGCGGTGAGGATCGCCAGAAATTCAAGGATATCGTTGCGCACATCGGTGGCGAATCTGCTCGCTCGCGGGTGTGCCACTCCATGGAAGAAGTACACGATGCAGTCGCAGACCTCGGTTTGCCAGTTGTGGTTCGTCCTTCCTTTACTATGGGCGGTCTGGGTTCCGGTCTCGCATTTGACGAAAAGGACTTGGAGCGTATTGCCGGTGGGGGATTGGCAGCATCCCCAGAAGCGAATGTGCTCATCGAAGAATCTATCCTGGGCTGGAAAGAATATGAGTTAGAGCTGATGCGTGATGGCTCCGGGAACGTTGTGGTCATTTGCTCCATTGAGAACGTTGATGCATTAGGTGTACATACAGGCGACTCCGTCACTGTGGCTCCATCGATGACGCTAACTGATCGGGAATTCCAGGTCATGCGCGATCAAGGTATTGCTGTGCTGCGTGAAGTTGGTGTGGACACCGGCGGCTGTAATATCCAGTTTGCAATCAACCCCGATGATGGCCGCATCATCATTATCGAGATGAACCCACGTGTCTCGCGGTCCTCCGCGTTAGCGTCCAAGGCAACCGGTTTCCCGATCGCAAAGATTGCCGCCAAACTGGCCATTGGCTATACCCTGGACGAAATCACCAACGACATCACTGGTGTTACCCCAGCAGCCTTCGAACCAACCTTGGATTACGTGGTTGTGAAGGCGCCTCGCTTTGCCTTCGAGAAGTTTGTTGGTGCCGATGATACCCTCACCACCACCATGAAGTCCGTGGGTGAGGCCATGGCCTTAGGACGTAACTACATCAGCGCCTTAGGTAAAGTCATGCGCTCGCTGGAAAATAAGCAAGCTGGATTCTGGACCCAACCAGATACGTACTTCGCTGGTGCGCGTGCCACCGATAAGCAGGCGGTGCTCAACGACCTACGCCGCCCAACGCAAGGTCGCATGTATGATGCTGAACTTGCCCTGCGCTTAGGTGCCAGTGTGGAAGAAGTCTACAAGGCATCTGGCATTGACCCATGGTTCCTTGCTGAGCTGGAAAATCTGGTTGCTTTCCGCAACGAATTGGAATCCGCTCCAGTTCTTGATGAGGCGTTACTGCGCCGCGCAAAGTATTACGGCCTTTCTGACCAGCAAATTGCAGTACTACGCCCTGAGTTTGCCGGTGAAGATGGCGTGCGTACCTTACGGTGGTCGCTGGGAATCCGCCCTGTCTTTAAGACTGTTGACACCTGTGCTGCTGAATTCGAAGCTCAGACGCCGTACTATTACTCCTCCTATGAGTTGGACCCTGCCGCTGAGTCTGAGGTTGCCCCCCAAGAGGAGAAGGAGAAGATCATCATCTTAGGCTCTGGCCCGAACCGGATTGGCCAAGGAATTGAGTTTGACTACTCTTGCGTGCACGCAGCCCTGGAGCTCTCACGCGTGGGCTACGAGACCGTGATGATTAACTGCAACCCAGAGACCGTTTCCACGGACTATGACACCGCAGACCGCCTTTACTTCGAACCTTTGACCTTCGAAGACGTCATGGAGGTTTTCCACGCAGAACAGGCTTCCGGCAATGTTGCTGGCGTCCTCGTCCAGCTTGGTGGTCAGACCCCATTAAGCCTGGCAGAGCGCTTACGAGATGCTGGTGTTCCGGTTATTGGTACCAGCCCAGAAGCTATCGATGCTGCGGAAGACCGTGGTGAGTTCGGAAAAGTACTCGAAGCAGCCCAGCTGCCAGCACCAGCCTTCGGTACGGCAACCTCATTTGTTGAGGCTAAGGAAGTAGCCAATTCTATCGGCTACCCAGTGCTCGTGCGCCCATCGTATGTTTTGGGTGGCCGTGGCATGGAAATCGTTTATGATGAGCAAGCCCTAGCGTCCTATATTGAGCGCGCTACCGAGATCACCTCGGATCACCCAGTGCTCGTGGACCGCTTCTTAGATAGCGCCATTGAGATCGACGTCGATGCCTTATGTGATGGCGAAGAGGTCTATCTGGCAGGCGTGATGGAACACATTGAGGAAGCTGGCATCCACTCTGGTGACTCTGCTTGTGCACTGCCCCCAATGACCTTGGGCTATGAGGACATTGAAAAGATTCGGCAGTCAACCATCGCTCTGGCGCAGGGTATTGGAGTGCAGGGCTTGATGAATGTGCAGTATGCCTTGAAAGATGACACCTTGTACGTGATTGAAGCGAACCCACGTGCCTCGCGTACTGTTCCTTTCGTCTCTAAGGCAACTGGTGTGCACTTGGCTAAGGCGGCAAGTCGAATCATGACGGGTTCTACCATCGCAGAGTTGCGCGAAGAGGGCATGATCCCAAGCAATTATGATGGTGGATCGTTGCCACTGGACGCCCCAATCGCGGTAAAGGAAGCAGTATTGCCATTCCACCGTTTCCGTCGTCCAGACGGCTCCATGCTCGATACGCTGCTTAGCCCAGAGATGAAGTCTACTGGTGAGGTTATGGGCCTAGCCAACAACTTCGGTGCTGCCTATGCCAAGGCAGAACAAGGTGCTTTTGGAGCGCTGCCAACCGAAGGTACGGTATTCGTCTCGGTGGCCAACCGCGACAAGCGTACGCTGATATTCCCAATCCAGCGGCTGGAATCCCTGGGCTTTACCATCCTGGCAACCAGCGGCACAGCGGCAATGCTGCGTCGTAACGGTGTGCCTTGTGAGGTCGTGCGCAAGCAGTATGAGGTACGCGATGATGAGCAGCGTAAGTCCATCGTCGACCTTATCCACGAGGGCAAAGTGGATCTGATTTTGAATACCCCGGCTGGTTCTTCCGGTGCTCGCAACGATGGTTATGAGATCCGTGCCGCTGCGGTAAATGCTGGGGTGCCATTGGTCACCACGGTGCAAGGCGTGACTGCCGCGGTGCAAGGTATTGAAGCTTTGCGCCGTGATGCAGTGACCGTCACTGCCTTACAAGAGCTGGACTACAAGGCATAGTTTCGCCGTTGATGCGCGCGTAAGAGTGAAGGGCCCATAGTGATTGAACGAAGCTATGGGCCCTTTGTCCGCACCTGAGGGGGCGTGCATCGGGTGTGTGTAGAGTGCGCGCCGCAATGAGCTACACCCAGCGCGGCAGTTATACCAATGACTTCGGTTTTCGCTGGTTGTTAGCCTAGTGGTGTGGTTGTCGACTACTCCGTGTTGTTGTTGATGTGTAAGTGGAGTGTCTCAGGTAGTGAGGCGGTAGAGAAGAAAGTGGAAGAGAAATGACTCAAAATTTTAGTGAGCGCTTACAGGCCGTAATCGCTGAATATAGCAGCTTGTGCGTAGGTATCGACCCACACCCACACTTGCTGGAAAGCTGGGGATTACGCTGTGATGTGACGGGGTTGCGAACATTCAGTCGGCAGGTAGTTGCAGCATGTCGTGGCCGCGTGGGTATCGTCAAACCCCAGGTAGCCTTTTATGAGCAATTTGGTTCTGATGGCTTTGCAGTGCTCGAAGAAACAATTGGTGCCTTGCGAGAGGCCGGCATTATTGTCATCGCTGATGCTAAGCGCGGGGATATTGGTTCAACCATGCAAGGCTATGCCCGCGCCTGGTTAGACCCGCATGCAGCACTGTCTTCTGATGCCGTAACGGTAACACCATTTATGGGTTTTCACGCCCTAGATCCTGTTGTTGACCTTGCAGAAGAACATGCACGCGGTGTCTTCGTGCTTGCTGCTACCTCTAATCCGGAGGCCCGCTACCTGCAAAACTTTAGCGATGAAGCAGGGCTGAGCGTGTCCCAGCACATCGTTGATGAAGTAGGGAAGTGGAATGCAGGACATCATCAGGGGCAACTTGGTGTTGTGCTTGGCGCAACCTTGGAGAAACTGCCAGATATCACTAACCTCGGTGGGCCAATACTGATGCCCGGCGTGGGTGCCCAGGGGGCAAGCTTTGCTGATGTCGCAAGATTGGTTGCAGGCTCAACTGCCGTAGCGGTGCCCAATGTTTCTCGTGCTATTTTGCAGGCAGGTCCGAATGAAGCAGACCTTCGTGCAGCTATTGAGCAGCAAGTGGCGGCGAATCAAGCCGCATCGCAGGCTGCATGCTAGCCTCGTACGTGCTTTGCAAGCCGTACGGTGGGGAGGGCCACTTTCTAGGGTATTAACAGCATGCGCCGCATTCTCACGGTAACAGCAGCACTGTGCTAGAGCTGCTGTTATTGCTGTATGTGGCAAGCTACCGCCCATTTGGGGGCTTCCGAGGCTGTACACGAAATATGTAGCGCTGTGGTGAATTGTAGCGCTGTGGTGAAACCGTAAGAAGGCTAAGGGGAAGCACCAATTACTGCTGTTCAACAAGACGAAACTTGATACTTATAACTCCAGGTAGTCATCCAAAGATTGTACAATCAGTGTGAATAATCAATACCCCAGATTACTGCTGAGAGTTATGGGACTATTGAGAAACGTTGATAATGCAAGATTTTGTGCAAAATGCATTACTCCAGGCGGTTTAGTGCTAGAGTCTTGTAGTTGTGTTTACAGCTCGCCTGCTTACAGCGGTTTTTAACACCGCTAGCAGAACAGAAAGCACCTACTGGCGCAATATGCGAACTGCAGGTGAATGGTGTAGGGTAAACCGCCAGTACGGTTTGCACACGCTGTAAGCCAAATCTAGAAATCAAACAAATATCTTGAATCGGAGGAAACCCCGTGCCACTTCCCCAGTTGACTGATGAACAGCGTAAGGAAGCTCTTGCGAAGGCTGCTGAGGCCCGTAAGGCTCGCGCTGAACTCAAGGAGCAGCTTAAGCGCGGCGACATTACCTTGAAGGAAGTTCTCGACAAGGCTTCCACTGATGAGATCATCGGCAAGACCAAGGTTTCTGCTTTGCTGGAGTCCCTGCCAAAGGTTGGTAAGGTCAAGGCGAAGGAAATCATGGATGACCTCGAGATCGCTCAGACCCGTCGTCTGCGCGGCCTGGGTGAGCGCCAGCGCCGTGCCCTCCTGGAGCGTTTCGGCTTCGAGGTAGAAGAGGCTTAATTCATGGTTGGCGATACTCCACAACCCCGCATGGTAGTTGTCCTTGGACCTTCCGCTGTAGGGAAATCCACGGTGGTGCATCGCCTTCGTGCCGAAATCCCCAATCTCTACTTCAGTGTCTCCATGACTACTCGGGACCCGCGCCCTGGTGAAGTCGATGGCGTTGATTATTTCTTCGTCACTCCGGAGGAATTCCAAAAGCGCATCGATGAAGGTGCGATGTTGGAATGGGCTGACATTCATGGCGGTCTGCAACGCTCTGGCACCCCAGCTGCCCCGGTCGAAGAGGCTCTTGCAGCTGGACGCCCAGTGCTCATTGAAGTGGATTTGGTTGGTGCGCGCGCGATTGCAGCCTTAAAGCCTGAGGCAGAAACGGTATTCCTAGCCCCACCATCGCAGGAAGCACTTGAAGAGCGCCTGCGTGGGCGCGGTACTGAGTCTGCGGAGGTCATCGAACGTCGCCTCGAAACAGCGCGCACTGAATTGGCCGCGCAAAACGAGTTCAAACATGTTATTGTCAATGATGACCTAGATCAGACTATTGCGGAATTCCGCACGGTTTTTGGCCTTTAAGGCTGTAACGCCTTCCATAAGCTAGGCCGAAAGAATAGAACTCATTCGAGCGGGGGATTACACCCCACACAGAAAAGGTGCTTAAAAGCAACGTGACTGACGTAATCGCTGAAAACGACAAGGTATTTGACCCACCAGTGGGCATTACCGCTCCTCCAATTGACGAGCTGCTCAAGCATGTATCTTCCAAGTACGCCTTGGTCATCTTCGCGGCTAAGCGTGCTCGTCAAATCAACAGCTTCTACCAGCAGGAAGAGCCAGGTGTCTTCGAATTCGTAGGCCCACTGGTCACCCCAGAACAAGGCGAGAAGCCTTTGTCCATCGCTTTGCGCGAGATTGAAGCTGGCCTACTCGACCACGTCGAAGGTTAATGCGAGGATAAGCAGCTATCGGGTGCGTGCCCTTTTTATGATTTAAGAAAAAGGGCGCGCACCTTTTGCATATCCATAAGCAGCACTATTGCGGATTTTCAAACGTCGCACGTCTACGATCAAGTTCGTGAGCTGCCCCGATAATCATTCCACCCACCTTGCAACCCTTGCGCCGGATCATTGACTCAGCGCCTTACAGCTACACATTCTTATGAACGCAACTTCTGTGCCTCCCACTGGTTCCTACCACACCCCACTGCGCATCGTCGTCGGCATCTCAGGGGGTATCGCCGCCTATAAAGCGTGCGAACTTATCCGGCGCTTTCGTGAAGATGGTCATACAGTACGCGCTGTTCCCACTGCCAACGCTTTAGAATTCATTGGCGCTGCTACCCTCGAGGCGCTAAGTAGCCAACCAGTGGATACATCGGTGTTTAGCAAGGTTGATGAAGTGCAACACGTCCATGTGGGGCAGCAAGCAGACTTGCTGGTCATTGCGCCGGCAACCGCTGATGTTATTGCTCGTTTGGTCGCAGGCCGCGCTGATGACCTACTTTCCGCTACGGCACTGATGGCGACGTGCCCGGTACTCCTGGCTCCAGCAATGCATACGGAGATGTGGCGCCATCCGGCGACCCGAGAGAATGTAGCCACACTACGCCGGCGTGGGATTATAGTTATGGAGCCAGCTCACGGGCGCTTAACAGGTGCAGATTCTGGTCCCGGCCGCCTACCCGATCCAGTACAAATTCAAGAATTCGCCTATGGATTAGCCGCTGGTGGCAGCTTTGATTATGACCTTGTCGGCAAGCGTGTGGTCATTAGTGCAGGAGGCACCCGGGAGCGTATTGACCCCGTGCGCTTTATTGGCAATGATTCCTCCGGGCGCCAAGGTTTTGCGCTTGCCCAGGTTGCAGCTCAACGCGGGGCACATGTAGAACTCATCGCAGCACATACTGCAGAGCTACCAGTGCCTAATGGCGTCGAACTCATTCGGGTCTCATCTGCTCGTGAACTCGCAACCGCGATGAGCCAACACGCCCCAGATGCGGATGTGGTCATCATGAGCGCCGCTGTTGCTGACTTCCGGCCGAAAGCTGCCGCTGATGTGAAGCTGAAGAAGGAATCGGCGCAATCCCATGACGCTTTAAGCCAGCTTGCTTTGGTAGAAAACCCAGATATCCTGGCATCACTTGCCGGCAAGGCAAAGCTCGTAGTCGGCTTTGCTGCCGAAACCGGAGATTCTCAGGGCACAGCTGTGGATTATGCGCGCAAGAAGCTCAAGCGTAAGGGTTGTGATGTGCTCATCTGTAACGATGTTTCCGCTGGTAAGGTTTTTGGCCGGGAGATCAACGCGGCAACCGTACTTTTCGCTAGTGGGGAAGAAGTGCCCATTGCCACTGCCTCGAAGTTCAGCGTGGCCGCAAAGATCTGGGAAGCTCTTACTCCACTGATACAAGTAGAGGAGGAATACGCAGATGAGGCTACCGTGCCCAGTGACGATGGCAGCAATGCGATCGGTAATGGTGGGGCGAAGGCCGGGGCAGAAGCGGCGAAGTCAGCGAACCCGAATCGCATCCCAGAAGACGTCTACCTCTGGTAGAGAGCAGCGCTCGGGTATGGCGCCAAGGCTCGTAGATGTTTGTTGCAGTAGGTACACTGCTAACAAGTAACTAGCCGGTGGCATCATGGGCGTGTCGGCGGTACTCGCAAAAGGCAAGTTCACAGGCTTGTGTGGTGGTGATTGTGTGGGCCACGCCGCGAAGGGCTTGCAGAATTAGACAGCTTGGTCTAATTTTAAGGCAAGCAAGCAACGTTCTAGCCATCACTGCCGCCGATCTGCCCCATAGCCACTTGATACTCTTGAGCGAAACGGGTAGGAGTAAGCAGCACGATGGCGTTCTTGTTGCCGAAGTTAACCTAAGTGCCCGTAGGTAGTTGTGGCCAAGCACTACCGCCTAGAGTACGAACGAAGAACATTGCAGCAATCTGTATGAGAATCGCACAATGAGAAAGAAGGGGCAGTGACCCACGCACAACAAGGTTTGCGCTTATTTACAAGTGAGTCGGTAACCGAAGGTCATCCGGATAAGATCTGCGATGCTATCTCGGACAGCATTCTAGATGCCATGCTCGCCGTAGATCCCAATGCCCGTGTGGCCGTGGAAACGGTAACAACCACCGGCTTAGTTCACGTCGTCGGCGAAGTCCGTACCTCCGGCTATGTTGATATTCCTTCCCTGGTGCGCAATAAGCTGCGCGATATAGGTTTCACCTCCTCTGAGGTTGGCTTTGATGGCACTACTTGCGGTGTGAGTGTTTCCATCGGCGAGCAATCGCAGGAAATCGGTGATGGGGTGGATACTTCCCACGAGGTGCGCTCAGGTGAGCAAACCGATGCGGATGACCAAGCAGGAGCAGGTGATCAAGGCCTCATGTTCGGTTATGCCACCAATGAGACCGCAACCTTGATGCCGCTCCCCATTGATTTGGCACACCGCCTTTCCCGCCGGCTCACCCAAGTTCGCAAAGAGGGTATCGTGCCTTGTTTGCGTCCAGACGGAAAGACTCAGGTGACCTTCGCCTATGATGCCGATGGCAAGCCAGTTCATCTGGATACCGTTGTGGTTTCCACGCAGCATGATCCCAATGTGACCCAGGACTGGCTGCACGCCCAGATTCGCGAACACGTGGTGCAGTGGGTATTAGAAGACGTCGGTTTGCAGGGCACCTTAGCCGATGATGAGTACACCTTATTGGTCAATCCCTCTGGATCCTTCGTCGTTGGGGGGCCCATGGGTGATGCCGGCTTAACCGGCCGCAAGATCATTGTCGACACCTATGGGGGCATGGCCCGCCATGGTGGTGGAGCATTCTCCGGTAAGGACCCCAGCAAGGTCGACCGCTCTGGGGCTTATGCAATGCGCTGGGTAGCCAAGAACATTGTGGCTGCAGGCCTGGCAGAACGGGCGGAGGTTCAAGTGGCGTATGCCATTGGTCGTGCGAAACCAGTGGGCTTCTACGTAGAAACTTTCGGTACCGCCCAGGGCTATACCAATGAGCAAATCCAAGAAGCCTGCCTTAGGGTCTTTGATTTGCGTCCAGCTGCGATCATCCGCGAGCTCGACCTATTACGCCCCATCTATGCTGCAACGGCAGCTTATGGCCATTTCGGTCGCGAAGACCTCAACGTGCCTTGGGAGCAGACTAATAAGGTGCAGGATCTGCAGGCTGCTATCGAAAAGGTTGCCGGCAACGAGTAGCCGACTAGGTACTACTCATCGAGTAGCAGTCCGAATGTAGGTATGCTGGAGGCTATGAAAGCCGCCAGCAACGTGCCGGTAGCCAAAGTGCTGCCTTTGCTCAAGCTCGCTCACTTGGACCGTGAGTTTGAATATTTGGTGCCTGCAGACCAAGATGAGGCAGCTCAGCCTGGTGTGCGGGTACGAATTCGCTTTGCTGGTCGATTGTGCGATGCACTACTACTCGAGCGGTGTGAGACAGCCAGCCATGAAGGCGAACTCGCATTTTTTAAATCTGTGATCTCGCCAGAGATCGTAGTCCCACCGCACACCTATGAGTTGATTTCAGCTATCGCTACCCGCTATGCGGGTACGCGTAGCGAAGTCATTCGTAATGCCATCCCCCCGCGCCATGCGAAAGCAGAAGCGCAGCAATATAGCCCATTCCCCATAGATGAGTTGACCGATGCTCGTGGCAAGCTGCCTAGCCTGGGGCGCTTTGGTCACTACCAATTCGGCGAGTCTTTCGCGCAAGCGGTTATCAGTGGTCAAGGACCCCGTGCGGTGTGGCAATGCCTGCCAGATGAACCCTGGGGCGATAGTCTCGCACGTCTGGCTATCCATGTGCTTGCTGCTGATGGCGGGGTACTGATTATCGTGCCGGAACAAGCCGATATTGATTATCTTGCCGCTTGTTTCGAAAAATACTTGCCAAATAAGTGGATTACTACCTACACCGCGAAACTTGGGCCGCAAACGCGCTATCGCCGTTATCTGCAGGTCATTCACGGCCAAGCACGCTTAGTAATCGGTACCCGCAATGCTTGCTTCTTACCAGTAGAAAACCTACAACTGGCCGTGATTATGCATGATGGCGATGACAATCTCGTGGATCGCCGCGCCCCGTATTATCATGCCCGTGAAGTAGTAAGTACCAGGGCGGCGCAAGAAGATTGTGCCCTACTGATCGGTGGCTATGCTCGCTCAACAGAAGCACAACTGCTGGTGAACTCTGGCTGGGCCCATGATTTAGTTCCAAGTCGAGATACCTTGCGGGCGCATATGCCATATATCCAAGCCGTTGCAGATTCTGATTTCGCCTTAGAACGTGACCCGCTTGCTCGCCAATCTCGTATGCCGGCAATCGTGTTTGCTGCAGTGCGAGAGGCCTTAGCAACAGGGAAGCCGGCATTGTTCCAAGTACCCCGCAAAGGGTATGTACCAACTGTGCAATGCGCACAGTGTCGTACCCCCGCGCGCTGTCGCCACTGCAATGGTCCAGTTGGTTTGAACCAAAAGAACCAAGCCTATTGCCATTGGTGCGGGAAAATCGAAACCAATTTTCGCTGCCCAGAATGTGGTAGTACCCAGTTACGTGGCGTAGTACTTGGTGCGCAGCGTACTGCGGAGGAAATTGGCCGCGCGTTCCACTCCACGCGCATCATTAATTCCAGTGCGGACAATATCATCGCAGAATTTGAGCCAATCCCTGCCATTGTGGTGGCTACTCCTGGCGCAGCTCCGCGGGTTGTTGGTGGTTATGGGGCAGTGGTTTTCTTAGATACCTGGGCGCAGTTGCAGTGGCCAGATTTACGTGCTGAAGAAGACACGCTGCGCAATTGGATGTATACCGCTGCTCTTGCTGCACGCCGTGGCAAGGTAGTGGTGGTCGCTGATGCATCGCTAGGGCCGGTGCAGGCACTAATTCGGTGGGATCCGGTAGGTATCGCGCAGTATGAATTAGAGCAGCGCGCGGAGGCCGGCTTTCCTCCTGCAACGTATGTTGCTGCAGTTGATGGTGCAAGCGAGAGTCTACAAACCCTTGTAGAGGCTGCCGACTGGCCTGCCGAAGTCGAAGTTTTAGGCCCGGTCGAACTCCCCGCTGGCGCCCCAGTGCCCGGTGGCTATGACCCGAACCGTTATGGTCCTGCTCAGCGCTTGTTACTGCGCGCGCCATTGGCGATGCGTAAAGAATTAGCCGCCAGCCTGCGCAAGTTGCGCGCAGCGAAAGCAGTACGCAAGGACGAGATACCCCTGCGAGTACAGCTGGATCCCATCCACGTGGGCTAGCAATGGGTGGGGCAGTGCTGCTGTTTGCGAAGCCTTCAAGTATTCAAACTGCCGCGAGCCTAGTAAGCTCATCGAAGAACAACCATAGAAGACGCCATAGAAGACCTTGTAGGAACAGCAAGGACGCTTCGCCCGCTAGCAGCATAGGTGATAAACGCATTTGTGCGGGAAGCTATAGCTGATGGGGGAAGAGAATGAAAGGATAAGCCTTGAGCGTACGCACCGTACGAATCTTTGGAGACCCAGTGTTAAAGACTCGCGCGAGCGAGGTTGCCGAATTTGATGATTCTTTGGAGACTTTGGTCAACGACATGCTAGAGACCATGGATGCCACCGGTGGTGTGGGCTTGGCTGCAAATCAAATTGGGGTAACTAAGCGCGTGTTCGTCTTCGACTGCAGTGGTACAGAATCCGGGCTGCGCGGCCACATCATTAATCCTGTTTGGGAAGCATTGGACGAAGAAACCCAAACCGGTCCAGAGGGTTGCTTGTCGATTCCAGATATTCAAAAGGACACGACTCGTTACGAAAACGTACGCGTTAAGGGCCAGGATATGCACGGCAACCCCATTTCCTTGGTTGCTAGCGGTTTGATGGCGCGCTGTATTCAGCATGAAACCGATCACTTAGATGGTGTGTTGTTCTTACAGCGGCTGACACCAGAACTGCGCAAGGAAGCTATGCGCGAGATTCGCCAAGCGCCTTGGTTCGAATAAAGCAGAGCTCGAAAACGGTACGGTTTGAAGAAGCACCAGTCTCGAACAAACCAGGCGGTATCATTTTCGATGATGCCGAAAGCGAGAGTAGCAGCATTGGCGTCATCGCAGTACTTGAGCCAACACAGGCGTAGAACTCATCGCCACTGTTCCTTGCATGTAAAACTCACCAACAACCAGAAAGCACCTAAGCACTTCGGTATGAATATTGTTTTTGCAGGTACTCCAGAACCAGCAGTTGTTGCATTAGCGCGCCTGCTAGATTCTGAGCACAATGTGGTCGGTGTCATCACTCGTCCAGACGCCCCACGCGGCCGCGGGCGCACCTTGCATCCTAGTCCTGTTGCGGCCTTTGCCGCTGAGCATGGCTTGCAAGTCTGGCGCCCTGAAAATCTTGATCCTAAGCAAGCCGCTACCCAGGAATTGCTCGCTGAGCTCAAAGCGCTGGATGTCCAGTGCATTCCGGTGGTCGCCTACGGGCAATTACTGCGCCAAGAGGTCATTGATGCCATCGAGTATGGGTGGTTAAACCTGCATTATTCTCTGTTGCCGCAATGGCGCGGGGCAGCACCGGTACAGGCTGCTATTCAAGCAGGGCAAAAAGAAACTGGTGTTAGTGTTTTCCGCATTGATTCCGGCTTAGATACCGGTGATATTTTAGGCCAAGCAACTGCAGAAATCCGGCCAACCGATACCGCTGATGAACTGCTGACCCGCTTGTCATATCAAGGCGCAGACCTTTTAGTCGAAGTCCTGGATGCAATCGCTGCGGGTACTGCTGTGGCAAGGCCACAGGCTGGTGACCCAAGTTATGCTTCAAAGATCACCACAGCCGATGCACGCATTGACTGGGAGCAACCTGCGGCAAACGTAGATCAACACATTCGTGCCATGACTCCGGGGCCAGGCGCCTGGACTATGTGGGGCGAGCGCAGAGTGAAGATTACAGGGCCAGCAGTACCAACTGAACAAGGCGCACAACTAGCACCAGGTGAGGTACACATCAGCAAGCAAGAAGTACTCGTTGGTACCGCGAGTAGTGCAGTGGCGTTAACCCATTTGCAATTGCCAGGTAAAAAGCGCATGAATGCTGCTGATTGGGCACGCGGTCTCCAGCCAGCAGACAAAGAAGGGATGCAGTGGCAATGAGTGGTGGATTCCGGTCACGTTCAAAAGGAGCGCAGGACCAAACCCGAGGTTCAGGGCAAACAAGCAGCCGCAATAACGCCGGTCGCAGCTCAGCTGATTCGCAGCAAGGTAAAACACGATACGGGAATTCGAACCGGGGCCCCGCCCACCGCGAGAACCAGCACCGTGGTGGCCAACCCGAGCGCACCCGACAGCGTGGCAAGTCGCAACACCCTCAGCGCGATAACCGTGCCCGCAATAAGCACAACTCCCACGACAGTATCGTCTCGCATATTCGTGGAGATGTAGACCTGCCGCGCAAGGTTGCCTTGGAGGTGCTCTTCCGGGTCAATGAGGAGCAAGCCTATGCCAACCTCTTGCTGCCAAAGGCGTTGCGCCAGTACAAGGTCAAGGGCCGCGATGCCGCCTTTGCCACCGAGATCACGTATGGCACCTTGCGTACCCAGGGCATTGTGGATGCGATCATTGATGATTGCTCCACCCGCCTGCTAGCCACCTTGCATCCGGTAGTACGTAATGCCTTGCGCCTTGGTGTCTATCAATTGCTGTATACCCGCGTGGAGGATCACGCGGCAGTACACACCAGTGTGGAAATGGTAGATCCTAAAGCTCGTGGATTTGTGAACGCGATTTTGCGCAAAGTATCACGCAGCTCTCGGGAGCAGTGGCTGAGCAAATTAGCACCAAGTCAACCGCTGGAGCGTTTGGCGTGGCAAAACGCCCATCCGCGATGGATTGCAGAGAGTTTTGCGCGCATCTTGCCGGCAGAGGAATTGGAAGATGCGCTGGCCGCAGACTCTGCCCGCCCCCTGGTGCACTTAGCCGCCCGCCCACAAGAGTTAGGTGCTGATGAGTTGAGCCTGATTACTGGGGGAGAAGAGGCTAAGTACTCTCCGTATGGTGTGTATTTGCCTGCCGGTGATCCAGGAGACCTGGAGGTTATTCGCCAAGGCCTTGCCATTGTGCAAGATGAAGGCAGCCAGTTGATTGCCCGGGCAGTCACCAAAATTCCCCTTGCAGGTACCAGCAATACCCCAGAGCGCTGGTTGGATTTGTGCGCTGGCCCTGGCGGTAAGGCCACGATGTTAGGTGCCCTCGCCCAAGGAGTTGCCAATGTGGATGCCGTCGAAGTCGTCGCACACCGTGCGAATCTCGTCGAACAAGCCACCCGCGGTTTACCGGTGCACGTTCATAATGTTGATGGACGTAACTCAGGGTTAGAACCTGGTTATGACCGTATTCTGATTGATGCCCCCTGCTCTGGTCTTGGCGCATTGCGCCGGCGGCCCGAGGCGCGGTGGCGCAAGGAGGAAGCTGATATTGTGGCGCTCCAACAGCTTCAATTCGAGCTCCTGCACGCCGCGTATGGTCTCTTACGTCCTGGTGGTTCACTGGTGTATTCCACCTGCTCGCCAGATCTGCGCGAGACTCGTGATGTTGTTACTCGCGCCATTAAAGAATTAGGTGCTGTTGAAGGCAACGCCCACGACCTTGCTCCCGAACTGCCTGCTGATGCTCAAAGTGAAGTCACCGGCCCCGCAATCCAATTATGGCCACACCGCCATGGTACGGATGCAATGTTCTTCGCCTGGTTACAAAAGCCACTCGAGAGCTAACACCACCTGCAGTACTAGCAAGTAGTGGCCATTACCGCGTGCTCCAACAGGCCACCTTCAACCATTTGAACGTCGACCCCTGCAAGGGGGGCTTCCCACCTAAGCATCGGGGAAGCCCCGTATTTTATGCCTATACCGGCTGTTACGACCGTGTACAGCCATCAGCAGCTCAAGCATGTGCGATACGATAGGATCATGACCGAGAGCAAATATCAACGCCCAACCCCAATTATCGCCCCAAGTGTGCTCGCCGCTGATTTCGCAGACCTCAAAGGTGAACTCGATACCATTAGCAGCGCAGATTGGGTTCACGTCGATGTGATGGACAATCACTTTGTTCCGAATCTTTCCTTCGGACCAGATATTTCCCGCGCCATCGCCAAGCACACCAAGCTGCCTTTGGATGTCCATCTTATGATTGAAGAGCCTGAGCGCTGGGTCGGAAAATACACCGACTTCGCCCACACCGTGATCTTCCACCTCGAAGCAACCGATAACCCCATACGCCTTGCCCGCAAGCTGCGCGAGGAAGGCGTACGCCCCGGCTTTTCCCTCAAACCCGCAACCAGCCTCGATCCCTGGTTAGAACATCTGCACAACTTCGACGAAGTCCTCGTGATGAGCGTAGAGCCAGGCTTCGGAGGCCAAAAATTTATGCCGGAGCAATTAGACAAGGTCCGCCAACTCGTCGACTACCGAGCACAAGCCGGATTAGACTTCACCATCGAAATCGACGGGGGCATTGGCCCAGATACTATCGCCGCTGCCAGCGCTGCCGGCTGTGATGCTTTCGTGGCAGGCTCTGCAGTCTTTGGCGTCGACGACCGCGCTGCTCGCATACAAGAACTCCGTGAGCTTGCAGCTCAAGCACAAATCTAACCACGTTATGCCAGCAGTAAGCACGCAAATACCCCTGCGGCTCAACTACCAAGACAATATGCAGCTCGATCCTGCATCACTGCCAGTAGATGTACCAGCATTCATCCGCGCTGGGCTGCATGCTGCTATAGCGGCTGGCGAGGCTGCTTGGGGCACGACGAGCCCGAATCCACCGGTCGGCGCAGCAATTATTACTGCCACCGGTGAGGTGATCGCTACTGGGCATACTCAGGCTGTCGGTGGCGATCATGCCGAAATTCAAGCCCTCAAAGCAGCCGGAGCCGCAGCGCGCGGACAGTACATGGTGGTGACGTTAGAGCCGTGCAATCACACGGGGCGTACAGGCCCGTGTAGTCATGCAATCGCTGCAGCGGGGATTCAAGGTGTGTTCTACTGCCAACGCGATCCTGGTAAAGCTGAAGGTGGGGGCGCAGTCTGGTTGGCCCAGCGCGGCATTCAGGCCACCTGTATCAACCTGCCGGTTGCGGCACTGGAGCCCTGGCTATTTGCCTTCGATCACCAGCGTCCTTTTGTCATTGCGAAGACGGCACACACCTTAGATGGACGCATTGCAGCTGCTGATGGCAGCTCCCAGTGGATTACTGGCCCCCAGGCGCGCCAGCATGCTCATACGGTGCGCGCCCATGCAGATGCCATACTGGTGGGTACCGGCACGGTGTTCGCAGATAATCCACGGTTGACTGCCCGCACACCAGCGGGCAGGGAGTATGAGCACCAACCCCAGCCAGTTGTTATCGGGAGCAGTGTCATCCCGGCAGGCTATCACTTGTTCGGAGCACCGCAGTACGGCAGTCTGGCTGCTGCCATGGATGCCCTTTTTGATCAAGGGGCTCGCACGGTGCTGCTTGAAGGTGGTGCTGGTTTGCTCAGTAGTGCATTACAAGCAAGTGTGGTGCAGCAGTTGCATGCCTATATTGCCCCAGCCATCTTAGGTAGTGGACTAGGAGCTTACCGCGGTTTTGAGGCACCGACGATGGCAGCGATTCGGCGGCTTATTCCACAGGCCACCATTGACCTACCCCCAGATATTTGCCGAATTTTGGCCCTCCCACTGAGTCGTGCATCTAGTCGTGCGTCCAGTTCTGCAGCGCAGCGCTAGTGGGGCGTACCGGCTTCAGTCGGATGGGCGTAAACTCAGGCGCGGAGCAAGAAGCATTCCGCGTCCACAGTCAACAGGTAGGGGCGAGAAGTTCTATCCCTGCTAATGCTCAGGTCGTAAACAACGGTTTAGCCTTGGCACCAGAACGCGCCCGGAAGAAAATTACAGCGAGAAAGAAACAATTTATGTTTAGCGGCATCATTGAAGATATCGGCCAGATTACCGCCATGACGGATTTAGAGGACGCAGTCCAGCTGCGAATTGCCACCAAAGTGCTCGAAGGTACCAAGCTGGGGGATTCGATTGCGGTTAATGGCGTGTGTCTGACGGTAACCCAATTGTACGAGGATGCTTTTGACGCCGATGTGATGCAAGAAAGTTTAGATCGCTCGGCTCTTGGACAATTAGCAGTAGGCTCTAAGGTGAATATTGAACGCGCTATGCGCGCAGATGCACGCCTAGATGGGCATATTGTTCAAGGCCATGTGGATGCCACCGCCACCTTGCTCTCACGCACTTCCAATCCGCATTGGGAAGTGTTGCGTTTTGCTTATCCAGCCCATCTTGCGGCGCTCATCGTCGAGAAAGGCTCTATTGCGGTCAATGGGACCTCGCTTACCGTATCCGGCTTAGGTGATGGCAATCCAGACGCTGTTGCGGAAAACAGTGCAACCCAATCGTGGTTTGAAGTGTCCTTAATCCCCACCACCTTGGCAGAGACTACCCTTGATGAGGTCAAGGAAGGCGAACATGTGAATATTGAAATGGATATCCTTGGCAAGTATGCCCAGCGCTACTTCCAAGTTCATGGCGTGGGTGCAACTACATCTGAAAAAACCCGCTCTAAGTAGCACTAAAAACCCGCATGTCAATTGGCTTTTATTTACCCGGTGCATCCGAGATTCAAAACGCAGCACTTATGTCGGGTATAACAGAGAGCAATACAACCAGCATTCTTGAAAGATCTTATGGACAATTCCGCCGCAGCTGAGTCTGCAATTCATTTCGATACCATCCCCGCAGCCATCGCTGCCTTACAAGCTGGCAAGCCAGTGGTTGTCGTCGATGCTGCAGATCGCGAAAATGAAGGCGATCTTATCTTTCCGGCAGCTGCTGCGACCCCAGAACTTGTGGCCTTTATGGTGCGCTATTCTTCCGGCTATATTTGCGTCGCCTTAGAGTCCGATGCCTGTGAACGTCTGCATTTGCCGCCGATGACCACACACAATGAGGATGTGCGCCAAACTGCATACGCAGTCACCGTGGATGCAGTTGGCACCACCACTGGTATCTCAGCTGCTGACCGGGCACTCACTTTACAGCAGCTAGCCAATCCTCAAACTCGCCCCCAGGAGTTTACGCGCCCAGGCCATGTAGTTCCCTTGCGTGCCAAGGCCGGGGGCGTCTTAGAGCGCCCCGGGCATACAGAGGCCGCAGCTGATCTTTCACGCCTAGCCGGATTCCCAGTTGCTGGAGCGCTCTGCGAGATCGTGAGTGAAGAAGAGCCCACCGGCATGGCACGCCTGCCAGAACTGGCTCGTTTTGCACAGACACATGACCTGCCTTTGATGAGCATTGCAGACCTCGTGCAGTGGCGTCAGATCCATGATGCCGGAGTTGAGAGTGTGGTTGCAACCAAGTTGCCCACCGAGTTTGGTGACTTCCAAGCGATTGGTTACCGGGAAAGTCTCACTGGCCAGGAGCATGTTGCTTTAGTTAAAGGGGACCCTGCATCCACCGATGCGGCCTTAGTGCGTATCCACTCTGAGTGCTTGACCGGTGATGTTTTTGGGTCGCGCCGTTGTGACTGCGGACCCCAACTACACCTGGCCATGCAGCGCATTCAAGCCGAAGGTCATGGTGTGGTGGTTTATATGCGAGGTCATGAGGGCCGCGGTATTGGGTTGCTACCAAAGTTGCAGGCCTACCAGCTCCAAGACGAAGGTGCTGATACTGTTGATGCCAATGTGCAGCTCGGCTTGCCAGAAGATGCCCGTGATTACCACGTAGCTGCTGCAATCTTGCACGATCTAGGCCTGAACTTGGTGCGTTTGCTTACCAATAATCCGGCGAAGGTTACCCAGCTCGAGCGATTTGAGGTGCAAGTCATCGAGACCATTGCGCTGCCTACGGAAGTTTATGCTGAAAATATGCGCTACCTGCGCACCAAACGCGATCGCATGGGGCATCTATTGCCATGGCTCGATGAGCAAGAACCAACCGATAAAGCAGCAGTACACGAATCTTAGGCTGCACGCCGCACCCTGGAATGCCGCATCCTGGAATAATGAATCAAGCCGCCGCTACCAAGAGAAAAGAGAAGAAGATGGCTAAAGATGGACTGCCGAACATCGAGACGGTTGATGCTGCCGGTATTACTGTCGGCGTGGTGACCTCCATGTGGAATGAGCAGATCTGCGAACAGTTACACACCCGTGCCTTAGAAACCGCACGCATTTGTGGTGCGAAAGTCACCGAAGCCCGAGTGCCCGGTGCACTTGAATTGCCAGTGGTCGCACAAGCCTTGGCACGTAAGTGTGACGCCGTGGTGGTCCTTGGTTGTGTTGTGCGCGGTGGCACCCCACATTTTGAATACGTCTGCGAGTCGGTCACCGCAGGTGTTACCCGTATTGCTTTGGATGAATCCACTCCAATTGCTAACGGCGTGCTCACCACCAACGATGAGCAACAGGCCTATGACCGCGCCGGCTTCGCTGAGTCAGTCGAAGATAAGGGAGCAGAAGCTATGATCGCTGCTTTGCATACTGCTGTAACCTTAAAGCGTTTGCGCTAGACTTGCAGTACTAACGTCTCCAGCAGCGTGTGGCATCATCAGCGAGAAACTCTCGGCACCGAATGTGTCCTAACTAGCAGTGTTGGGGAGTATTGAGGTAGAAAGAGGAGTTGTGAGCGAAACCAGCAACACCGGCATCCCGGCAACTGATGTAGAAATCCAGCGCTATACTGCGATGCAGGCGCCGCTGACTACTGATGCGCCCTGGGACTTAGAAGTAACGTCCCGACGCATGCGTCTGTGGGCAATTGTGGCCGCAGTCGTTATCGTCGTTATCCACATCTTCCTCGCCATTTTGGTTGCCATTGGTGATACTGGCACTGCCGTAACGGCTATTGATCAGTGGGGTTATTTCTTGGCTGGTCTGATTTTCGCTGGTGCGGCGTTCGCAGCTTTGTGGCGCCCTCGCATTCGTGCCAACAAAGATGGGGTAGAGGTTCGTAACTTCATCGGCACCAAGTTCTATCCCTGGGTCGTGATCTATGGCTTGAACTTCCCGCAGGAAGCCCGCATTGCTCGCTTAGAGCTTCCCGACTTCGAATATGTGCAGCTGTGGGCCTTGCAACAGGCTGACGGCGCGGAATGCGCCAAGGCAGTGGCAAAGCTGCGTGAGCTCGAAGCCAAATACATGCCCAAAGAGTAGGTTATGGCCAATCCAAGTACGTATCGCCCGGCGCCCGGAACCATCCCCACGCAGCCGGGTGTTTATCGTTTTAGTGACCCTGATGGGCGCGTTATCTACGTAGGTAAAGCCAAGAACCTGCGCAATCGCCTGAGTAATTACTTCCAGGACTTGCCCCAATTGCATCCGCGCACCCGGCAGATGGTCACCACTGCGGCAGGTGTGGAGTGGACCGTGGTGGCTAACGATGTCGAAGCCCTCCAGCTGGAATACACCTGGATTAAGAAATATGATCCCTACTTCAATGTGAAGTACCGGGATGACAAGTCCTACCCAGTCTTAGCAGTCTCTACCGGTGAGCGTTTTCCGCGTGCCTTTTTTTACCGGGGCAAACAGCGTAAAGGTGTGCGCTATTTTGGTCCGTATTCCCACGCCTGGGCTGTACGCGAGACACTGAATGCACTCACTCGGGTTTTCCCAGTACGTACCTGTACGCAGGGAGTTTTCCATCGTCATGAAGCTTTGGGGCGACCTTGTCTGCTTGGCCATATTGATAAGTGCGCAGCACCCTGTGTGGGCCGGGTAGATGAAAAAGAATACCGGCAGATTGTTAATGACCTCTGTCAGTGTCTCGGCGGTAAAACCGATCCGGTTATCAAACAGATGCGCCACGATATGGAGGCAGCTGCTGAAGAACTCGACTTCGAACAAGCTGCGCGTTTGCGAGACGATATTGCTGCCGTAGAATTGATCGCGCAGCGCCAGGCCGTTGTGCTTGGAGATGGTACCGATGTAGATATGATCGCAGTTATTGCTGATGAACTCGAAGCGGCCATCGAGGTTTTCCATATTCGAGCAGGCCGGGTGATGGGGCAACGCGGTTGGGTTGTAGAACGCAGTGCGGATACCCCAGAAGAACTCCAGGAACTGCTTCAAGGATTCATGGTGCAATTCTATGATGATGCCGTCGAGTTTGAGCGCGCAACTGCACTCAAAGAAACCCGAGCGCAAAACGATGGTCCCGCCACCCAGGTACGCACTGGTAAGACCGAGGCAAGCAGTACGAAGGCCATTCCTCGCCAGATCTATACCAACATAGAACTCGACACAACTGAACTGGTCCCAGTGTTAGCGAAGCTTCGCCATGGCCCGGTGAGCATTGTGCACCCACAGCGAGGGGAAAAACGCCAGCTTTTAGAGACCGTAGCAGAGAACGCCACTGAGTCGTTGCGTCAGCATAAGCTCAAGCGGGTGGGTGATATGACCACGCGGGCTGCTGCACTGCAAGAACTCCAAGACGCCTTATTTATGGATACCGCACCTTTGCGCATTGAATGTACGGATATTTCTCATATCCAGGGTACTGATGTGGTGGCATCATTAGTGGTCTTTGAGGATGGCCTGCCAAAGAAGAGCGATTATCGCCGCTATGAAATTCACGATGACCCCGGTAATGATGTGGCCAGCATTGCCGAGGTCGTACGCCGTCGCTTCCTGCGCTACCGCGAAGATAAGCGAGGAATGCCGGAGACTGAAGAAACAGCCTTTGCCGATGATGTCCGCGCCCAGGAAGCTGCCCAGCGCTTTGCTTACCCACCACAGTTGTTTATCGTCGATGGTGGTGCACCTCAAGTTGCTGCTGCACAAGCTGTTTTCGATTCTTTAGGCATTAGTGATGTCACCTTGGTTGGCATTGCCAAACGCTTAGAGGAATTGTGGATACCAGATGATCCAGACCCGGTTATCTTGCCGCGTAATTCCCAGGCGATGTATCTGATTCAGCAGATCCGGGATGAGGCACACCGAAGTGCGATTACCTATCACCGTTCGAAGCGTAATAAGCGGATGCAGCGCTCACAGCTTGATGAGATTCCAGGGCTTGGTCCTGCACGCCGGCAAGCTTTGGTGCGCCACTTCGGTTCTTTGAAGAAGCTCAAAGAAGCGAGCGTGGAACAAATTGCCCAAGTTCAAGGCTTTGGGCCAAAGCGAGCGCAGAGCATTTACGATGCCCTGCATCGTCAAGGCGAGTAAGATAAGGGTCTATGAGTATGAGCGCGAATGTAGATGTGAGTCCCCGCACGGAAATCCCTCCGGTCATCATTACAGGCTTGTCGGGTGCAGGTTTAAGTTCTGCCGCGCGGGTGCTCGAGGATATGGGTTGGTTCGTGTCCCAGAACATCCCTTCGACTATGATCGATCAACTCCTAGAGATGGTGGCTGATCCACTGACGCCCTTGGATAAAGTAGCCGTGGTCTGCGATGTGCGCTCCCTAGAAATCAATGGGGCACTCGAACACGTCATCGATCGCTTGGGTGAAGCCGGCCTGCAACCGTTGGTGATGTTCATGGATGCCCGCGATGATGTGCTTATTAAGCGCTTCGATAATCTCCGTCGCACTCATCCTCTCCAAGGCGATGGCACTTTATTAGTCGGCATTGAACGCGAGCGCGAGATTATGTCTGGCATCCGCGAAGCCGCAGACCTCATCATTGATACTTCAGACTTATCGATCCATGACTTGCGCCGTGTGATTGAACCAAAGTTCTCAAGCATCGCCCAGAACTTAGAGCATGTGACCGTGCAGTCCTTTGGTTTTAAGAATGGCGCCCCGCGCGATACCGACTTCATGTTCGATGTGCGCTTTTTGCCAAATCCATTCTGGGTTCCAGAGTTGCGCCCATTCCGCGGCACTGATAAGCCAGTGGCGCATTATGTGCTCAGCCAAGAGCCAGCCGAAGAATTCATTGAAAGTTTTCTTGCCATGTTCGCAGTCATGCGTCCCGGTTTCCAACACGAGGGAAAGAAATTCATCACGGTTTCCATTGGTTGCACTGGTGGGCATCACCGGTCGGTGGCCATTGCTACGGAAATCGGGCGCCGATTATCCGAATGGGATGATCTGGCAGTCAGCGTTTCCCATCGTGATATTGCTACCAATTAGCAGAGAGAGGCGGTAAGGCACGGTAAAGCGCACCGTGCGAGTATTGCGACTATTGTGAGGCTACTGCGTGGTTTTCGCGTAGTTTTCGTATAGTCTTCGCGAAGCCGTGCGTAAGTATTTGCGTCTCATGCCTTAGTGATCATTTTTCAGTGATCATTTTTCGCTACATCGTTGAGAGACCCAGCCCTGATTCAGCGCACTCTGGATCTAGTGCATGCCGGATCCGGTACACCCTAGAGAGGGTTGGCAGACCTCCCGCAACACTTGTGGCTGGTCTGTTTTCAATCATTGCAAGTAAGAGAAGGTGAAGTGTGAGCGACAAAGCTCCAAATAATCCCGGCAAGATCGTATCGCTAGGTGGCGGTCATGGACTCTTCCAAACTCTGCGTGCGGTTCGTTTACTCAAGCCCGAGAGTATTCACGCGATAGTTACCGTGGCAGATGATGGCGGGTCCTCTGGACGTATCCGCCGCGAACTTAGCCAAATTCCCCCAGGCGATCTACGCATGGCGCTGTCCGCTCTTGCACCTTTTGATGAGGAGGGGCTGATGTGGGAGACCGTATTGCAGCATCGTTTTGGCGGTCATGGTGCATTGGCCGGGCATGCCGTCGGCAACTTGTTGTTAGCAGGTTTAGTTGACGTCTTAGGTGAGGAATCTGCGGCACTTGATGCAGTCCAGCGTATGATCCGGGCTGAAGGCCGCGTATTGCCTATGTGCGATGAGCCGTTGGAAATCGCCGCAGAAGTCTCTGGCCTTGATGACGACCCCCGCGTAATGCGCGAGGTGCGCGGGCAAGTTGCGGTGGCTTCCACCTTAGGGACAGTGCGCCGGGTGCGTTTGATTCCCGAAAAACCAGTAGCGAGTGCTGCCGCAGTAGCGGCGATCCACAATGCTGATGTGGTGACCTTGGGTCCAGGTTCCTGGTTCTCGAGTGTGATCCCGCATGTGCTTGTCCCTGAAATCTCTCAAGCTATTGCCAGCACCCAGGCCTTGCGTGTGGTTGTATTGAATCTTAATCCCGAGCCAGGAGAGACTGCAGGATTTAGTGCTGAGCGCCATTTACATATCGTGATGCAACATGCGCAAGATTTACGTGCAGATGTGGTGCTCGTTGATGATGACTTGCTGCCTCAGCAAGGTGATCGCATGCACCTAGAGCGCACTGCAGCTTTGTTAGGGGCGGAGGTCGAGTATGCCCAATTGCGAGAAGAAGACGAACAAGGCCGCTATCTCGAACGCCATGATCCAAGAAAGCTGGCAGCTGCCTTGGATATGGTGATTGCACAACATAGCCGCAGCTAAGAGATGGTGGGCAGGACTGAGCTGGGTGCTGAGCGTGATTTTCGGCTAGAGTAACAGCCTAGAACCTTGGGCCCCGGTTCGTAAGCTATATGCGCACATCTGGCGGTGAATCGTGGGCAATGTGAATAAGCTTGAAGTGGGAAAGTAGCGAGTATGTCTGTAGAGCGAAGCAGTGGGGATTTGAGCGCGGAGATCAAACAGGAGCTCGTTGGCGTGCAACCACCAAATATTGCCGCTGCCTATTCAGAAATTGCTGCGCTGTTACGTCTTGGCGCCGAATACTCGGAGGCTCGTCCAGGGCAGCTATCGTTACAGGCCACCTTTGATGACTTTGTTGTCGCTCAACGTCTGCAGTCTTTAGTACAGTCCGCCTTCCATATACCTATGGAAATTGCCGATCCTAGTGTGCAAGAGATGCGTAAGAATCCGAGATTCCAAGTCAGTATGCATCGTGAAGTCAAAGATATGCTGCGCAAACTTGGGTTGCTCACCTCGAGCGGCTATGCCACCGAAGGTATGCCGCAGCGCGTGGTGAATGGTCGTGAAAGTGACCATGCTGCGGCATGGCGCGGGGCTTTCTTAGTGTCAGGGTCCGTTGCTGCTCCAGGGCGTACCGCCAGTTTGGAAATCGAATGCCCAAATAGCATAGTTTCCTTGGCTTTTACTGGCTGTGCCCGCCAGCTTGGGGTCAGTGCTAAGCGCAAAGATTCCCGGGGGCGTGAAAAAGTAGTCGTTCGTGAGGCAGACAATGTTGGCGCCTTGCTATCGCGTATCGGGGCGCATTACGCGCGTGCGAAATGGGATCTGCAGGCCGAGCAAGCCCAACCGATCAATGTGGGCCAGCGGCTGGCGAATTTCGATGATGCTAATCAACGCCGCTCTGCGCGGGCTGCGGCAGATAGTGCTGCCCGTATTGGGCGAGCCATGGAAATTCTGGGCGATGAAATCCCAGAACAATTACTCCAAGCGGGACTTTTGCGCTTGCAACACCAAGATGCCAGCCTTGAGGCCTTGGGTCGGTTGGCTGATCCACCCGTAACCAAGGATGCGGTTGCCGGCAGAATCCGTCGCTTGCTGGGATTAGCAGATCGCCGGGCTGAGGAATTGGGGATTGCCAAGACTAATGCGGCACTAGAACATGAAAAGGGTAAATAAGTGCTCAACATACTGTGTGGGTTAAGTTCATAGCAGTATGTGGCTGATGATCAAGCCTACGAAGACTTTTTATTCCTTCAAGTAGAAGTTTGATGTTGTTGCGCGCTTTGATCAGGCCGCGAGCGCACAAGTACTTGCCACTGAATAGGATTACTCAGTAGGAGTTTAGCCGCGATCAGCTGATTAGTGCCTGCGCACGCAAGCTTCATCGTGAGGTGCGGAAAGTCTCAAGCCTAAGGAAAAGGACATCTTACGGGGTGCGAAGATTTCGGTTTCCAAAAACCGGCCTTGAGTAGGCACATAAACATATGACGATGCTGGAAGCCGCGGTGGTTTATCTTGAAAAAAGTTGAGGGACCTAATGCGGCAGCACCGTTTGAGAAGACACGCGGAATTGCTGGTCTTAGGGAGCTGATTGCTCGTATTTACTGCGAGCCACGACACAATTATGGCTATTGCGCATTACCTGCATGTGGTGCCGTGAAGGTATGGCAGTGCATGATAAGTGAGTGCTTACAACCTGCGTGCAGAGCAACTGCAGGCTCAAGGTTGAAAACATAGTAAGTGCTACTCTCATACAGGAAATGCGCGCCGTATAGTGGCTACGATTCTCAACCGAAAACTTCACGCAAGACGCACCAAGGCATGGGTAAGTGATGTGACCATGTTTTGCAGCAGCGATGTAAAACCTATATGAATACTTGATCGTTGGTCATTCGCTTGCTAGTAACGCAACCGGGGCATTTGCTGTTGAACCTGTCATGAAAGCGCCTAACGAGCACAAACCGGGGCCAAGACTTATTGTTCACATGGATGAAAGCGTCCAATGCCAAAAACTTCGGTCAGGACTGAGCTGGCTCACATAGCTTGACAGGGCCTGGCCCCGATAGAATATCGGAACCAGACCCCTCACCGCCTAGCCATTTTTGATGAACCGTACCTAGCCTTTGGGGGTTCAGTTTAGATGTTCTGGAAAGCGGAATTTCTTTTGCCGGACTCGAGCAGAGATTAGTCTGCCAGGATCAGCTTTGTCAGGGGGCTGCGGTTACCAAAACGGTGGTTGGTAATGGAGATCGCCTGCTCATGTACGAATGGCAGGATTTCCACGCGGCCCGACTCAGTTGGGGCATTATCGTAGATAGCCACCGAGATATCACCATTAAGAGCGATACGTAGTGCGTCACCGCTTTCGCCAACCATCCGCCAACGTTCATCCAGGCTGAGCTGAGCGCTGGAGAGACGCTGGTGGAATTCTTCCTTGGACTCGTGGATAACACGCACGCCATACAGGCTGAGAATGGTCGACAGAGCAGATGGGAGTTTGTTTGCGGTGCTGACCGTCAGGCGGAATGGCACAAAGGTGCCGCCCGCATAGCGGCGCAGGAACCCGGTTGGGCTGGTTGGTGCATTCTTACCCAGGGAAGCAACAGACTTGATCTCACCAACTGCAAGAGCAGCGGAGAGAACACGCAGTACCTCATATGGGTCAGCATCGGCACCAATACGGATGCCACCATCAGTTGGCACATAGCGCAAGTGGTTGCGCTCTACAAGAACCTGGCTTGGGTCATGCAGAATATCGAATTCCTTGGTGGCAGCAAGCTCATCGCTAGCCACTGCACGCTCCAGCTTAGCCATCTTCTCATCATCCAGCAGCGCACGACCAGCGGCGAGAATATCGCGCAGGGCAGGCTTGGTGACTGTTACACCGTGGCGGGCAGTATCGTCACTGGCATGGCCGAAGCCCAGTAGGTAGTTAGGGCCACCGGCCTTGGTGCCTTCACCAACGGCAGAGAGCTTCCAACCACCGAATGGCTGACGGCGAACAATCGCGCCGGTGATACCACGGTTGACATAGACATTGCCGGCCTGGACCTTGCTCAGCCAGAGGTTAATTTCCTTTGAATCCAGGGAGTGAATACCAGCGGTCAAACCATAGGAAGTCTGGTTCTGAACACGGATAGCTTCTTCTAGGGAATCAACGCGGATAATGCCAAGGATAGGGCCGAAATACTCAGTCATGTGGTATTCAGAGCCAGGCTTGACATCGCTACGGATACCTGGGGACCAGAGACGACCGGTCTCATCAAGCTGCTGCGGCTTGAGCTCCCACTTCTCGCCGGCACCCAGAACAGTCAGGCCGCGCTCTAGTTTCTCACCAGGAACCTGGGAGAGAGGACCAACCTGTGCCGAGCGATTATCTGCCCAACCAACGGTCAAGGAAGAGGTTGCATCAATCAGCTGATCGTGAATACGACGAGAGGTACCGGTGGAACCAACCAGAATCACATAGGAGCAAGCAGAGCATTTCTGGCCAGCATGGCCGAAGGCAGACTGAACAACATCCTTCACAGCTAAATCAAGGTCGGCAGAAGGAGTGATAATGATGGAGTTCTTACCGGAGGTTTCCGCCATAATCTTGGTGGTGGGATCCCAACTACGGAAGAGCTCCGCAGTGCTAGAAGCACCGGTGAGAACTACACGACCAATACGGGAATCGGTTACCAGATCCTTGCCCATCGTTTCATCATCAATGATGACCAGAGCCAAAGCATCCTTTGGTACACCAGCAGCCCACAAGGCCTCAGCAATGACTGCACCGCATCGACGAGACTCAGGGGCGGGCTTCAGGATTGCGCTAGAACCAGCAGCAAGGGCAGCCAGAACACCACCGGCAGGAATTGCCAATGGGAAGTTCCATGGTGGGGTAATCAGAGCTAGCTTCTCAGCAGTGAAGATTGCACCATCAAGGTTATCCAGTTCCAGTGCCTGCTGTGCATAGTAGTGGGCAAAGTCAATGGCCTCAGAAACCTCAACGTCGGTCTGATCTAGGCCCTTGCCCAGCTCGGAGCCGGCAACCTCAATGAGCTCGGCACGACGAAGTGCGAGCTCAACACCAGCCTGGTGCAGAATTTCAGCACGTTCTGCGGCGGTCTTCTCATGCCAAGGGCTCTCATAGAGTGCAGACAGAACTTGATCCAGAGCTTCTTTGCTCTCGTAGGTATTGGCCTCGACAGTATCCACACCCACGGTGGAATTATTTACCTTCGCGGCAATTTCGCGAGCCCACTCGACGTTAGCTGGAAGAGCAGGGTCGGAGTCTGGGGTATTGGTGAACACCCAGTTGCCGTCTGTATCCTTGACAGCAGCCTCAAGTTCTTCGCGTGTTTCGGTGGAACGGTTCTGGGTACGGGTTGGGCCAACGCGGCTCTCACCCTCGGCCAGCATCTGCGCAACAGCCTTCAGGAAGCGTTCCTTTTCCTTATCAAAACTGCGAGCCTCAGTGCCTATATCGAAAATAGAGGCCATGAAGTTTTCATCTGCAGCATTTTCTTCGAGGCGGCGAACCAGATAGGAAATAGCCACATCATATTCCTCGGGGCGAACCACAGGAACATAGAGAAGAAGGTTACCTACATCCTTGCGTACTGCGCTAGCCTGCTGGGTAGCCATACCGGAAAGCATTTCAACTTCCATACCGTCCGTGCAGCCACGAGCCTGAGCGAGCTCCCATGCAGCCGCAATAGTAAAGAGGTTGTGGCCAGCGACACCAATGCGAATATTCTTGACACGCTCAGGGGTCAAAGACCACTCGAGGATACGCATATAGTTCGCATCGGTAGCCTGCTTCGAATCCCAAGTGGTCAGTGGCCAACCATGCATCAGAGCATCCACACGCTCCATTGCCAAGTTTGCACCCTTGACGACACGGACCTTGACTGGGGCACCGCCACGGGCCACACGGGCAGCAGCCCACTCCTGCAAATCCTGCATTACAGTCAAGGTATCAGGCAGATAGGTTTGGAGAACGATACCGGCCTCAAGGCTGAGCAGCTCATCGCGGTCAAGGATCTTCTTGAACACATCAACCGTCAAGTGGAGGTCATGGTATTCTTCCATGTCCAAGTTGATGAACTTAGGTGTTGGCTGGGAGGCTGCATACTGGTAGAGAGGCAGCAGTTCATTGACTGCATGCTCAACCACGGCTTCATAACCCCAAGGGTTATGTGGACCGGTCACTGCAGAAACCTTGAGGGAGACATAGTCAACGTCATCGCGCGCGAGCAAACCTTTGGTTTCACGCAGGCGCTTCTGAGCCTCACGGTCACCCAAAACCGCCTCGCCCAACAGGTTCATATTCAGGCGTGCACCCTCAGACTTGAGGCGGGCAATAGCCGGGCCAAGCTTATCCTCACTCACGTCCACGACTAAGTCGCCAACCAACTTGGCAAATACCTTACGGGCGGTAGGAACAGAAATCTTAGGAGCAAAACGGCTAGCGGCACCACCGACATAGGCTGGGGTACGCAGGAACCATGGAAGGAACCTTGGATTCTGACGGCCAACAGCCTCCAGGGTAGCAGCAGCAACTGCTATATCTTCAGGGCGAATAACACCATCAACAAATGAAACAGTGAAGTCCAAACCTGTCTCATCTTCCAACACCTCGCCAAGCAACTTGGCCGCACGATTCGTTGGATAGGAATTAGCATCCGTCGACCACTTCTGGGCGGTGACCAAAGCACGGGACGCAATTTCGTTGAAATCAACCTCGCGGGATTCAACAGTAGCCATATACAGACCTTACCTTCACAAAAAGAAATGCGGATAAAAATCCAGTTAACAAATGCCGTAGATACAGGCAAGAAAAATGTAGTCGCGATGGTGGGGGCGTAGCCCGCCATCTACCAAGCACCACTGTGCCTAGCTGCCTAGCTTGGACAAAATCGAAGGAACAGCCCAAAGCTAGCAAGAGTCATCAGAGTTGTTTCAGAGCTGCTTCAAATTCTTCTTCAACGGCGGGGTTTGGCTTGTAGGTAACCAAAGAAACGGCAACGGCAACAATCAAGTTGAAGATGAAGCCAGGCAGAATCTCATAAACATCGAAGATGCCGCCGCTGAGACTGCTCCACACACCCACAGTAACTGCGCCCACGATCATGCCGGAAAGTGCGGCAGGAACCGTGAGTTTGCGCCAGTAGAGGGAGAGAATAACAATCGGACCAAAGGCAGCACCGAAACCAGCCCAGGCAAAAGCGACCAGGCCAAGAATGGTGTCGGTACGGTTCCACGCCAAAATAGCAGCCACAATGGAAATACCGGCTACAACAAGGCGAGATAGAAGCACACCATCTTTAGCAGCCAAATCACGCTTGCTAAAAGCGCGATAAATATCCTCAACCACAGCAGAAGAAGTAACCAACAGCTGGGAAGAAATGGTGGACATAATCGCAGCCAAAATAGCAGCCAACATAAAGCCAGCAATAGCAGGGTGGAAGAGAAGCTGGCCCAAGCTAATAAACACAGACTCGGGGTTTGCTAGCTGCGCAGTATCATGCTGATACACGGCCACACCAACAAGGGCAGTCATACCGGCGCCAAGGACCGAGAGCAGCATCCAACCAATACCAATACGGCGTGCGCTTTTTGCCTCAGACGCAGTTCGCAGAGCCATAAAGCGAACAATGATATGAGGCTGACCAAAATAGCCCAAGCCCCAAGCCAGAGCCGAAATGATCGACATCACCGTAGCGCCAGTCAAAGCGCCGCCAGTCCAGGAGAACATGCCTGGATCCACAGCTTCGATATTATTGATCATTTCAGAAGGGCCACCTACGTGAATAATGCCAGCAATAGGCACCAACACCAGGGCAGTACACATCATTAGCCCTTGCACGACATCAGTCCAAGAAACCGCAAGGAAGCCGCCCACAAGGGTATAGAGCACAACCACTGCGGAAACCATGACCATGCCCAAGTGGTAGTTCAGACCGAAGGAAGACTCGAAGAACGTACCGCCTGCAACCATGCCAGAGGAGACGTAGAAAATATAGAAGAGCATAATGATGATGCCCGCTAACACCCGAATCAACCGGGATGAATCATGCAAGCGCGACCCCAAAAAGGAAGGGATCGTAATGGAATTCTTCGCAACCTGCGAATATGCGCGAAGTCGTGGTGCAACAACCTTCCAGTTCACCCACGCGCCAATGGTCAAACCAACAGCAATCCAACCCTCAATCAAACCGGAGAGGTAAATGGCGCCAGGTAGACCCATGAGGAGCCAACCGGACATATCAGAGGCACCAGCTGAGAGTGCCGCAACCGCGGGGCCGAGACCGCGACCACCAAGCATATAGTCATCAATATCGCTGGTGCGGTTGTACGCAAATAGGCCAATCATCACCATCGCGACAGCGTAAATGATCATGCAGATCGCCTGCCAGGTAACATCGGTCATGATTCCCCCCTTCTATGGGACTAGGAAGCCAAAAATTAGCGCCTGTTATGGAGCTAATAAGGTGCACGGATAGCACCCCATGAGCGTACATCAGGCGACCCTAAATTCGGTAACGGAACCGTCAGAAATTAATGAAAAGTTTGGGAATTTTAGTGATAAGACCTGGTCATATAGAGTTTCTATTTATATATAGATATATTCGTTTGCTTGAAGCTTTGGTGTGAACTGGATTTTATGGGCTAACAACAGGCCTCTGAAAAGGCGGAAAGCTTGGCGAAATCCTTCTTGGAAATTCAAATTATTGTTCGTGTCGACTGACTTAATCATGTGGTCTGGAGCCACCCAAAGCTGGGCGGACCTGGTCCTGAATATAAGCTGGATGTAAGGAAATTGGGTGGTGGAGAGGGTCAGGAGGCCAGCCTGCTCGCCGTGGGGTCTTTCTTGTCGGTTTTATCTCGGAGTGAAATTCCGGGCTGAAATTCCTGCAGAACTTTTGGGCAGAAATCTGAGCGAGTAATCCCGGCTCGAGCTCTCGGGCTTTCATCGTGGTGCCAAACCCGAAAGCCCTCTGATAGAACCTGTGTGGCGCCCGTAGTAACCGGATGTTTTACGCTTATAGTAGGAGAGTGGACGCTCATTTAACTCTGTTCCCAATTGTTCATGCGCGTTCAAAGTGTGGGAATTTGTGGTTTTATTCGTTGGTATTAATTGATTGTGATTAGGTTCACCCCGCATGATAAAAAACAAGTTTTACTGTTATTGAATCTGTGCTTTATGGGGCTTTGAACGGCCTGTGTGACGGATGTGAAAGCAAGGTCATGTTTGTTCGGGCAAAAGAAACAGTCCGTTTACCCCGTGATGGGGGCACAAGCTAATCGGGCAAAAATAGTCACAACTAAAACAAAACCCAAATTTCTGCAGATTCTTCCAATGCCCGGTAGACTCGGGAATCGAGGCTGAGTTGCACCAAACGGTGTAACCGGCAGAACGTATCACTCTCTATATTTGAGGAGATCAAACAGTGACGATTCGCGTAGGAATCAACGGCTTCGGCCGCATCGGACGTAACTTCTTCCGTGCCCTCGAGGAGCGCGGTTCCGAAATCGAGGTTGTAGCTCTTAACGACCTTACCGACAACAAGACCTTGGCACACCTGCTGAAGTACGACTCCGTTTTGGGTCGTCTGGGCAAGGAAGTTACCTACGATGACGAGTCCATCACCGTTGATGGGCACCGCATCGAGGTTTCCGCAGAGCGCGATCCTAAGAACCTCAAGTGGGGCGAGCTGAACGTGGACATCGTTGTCGAGTCCACTGGCTTCTTCACCAACGCTGAGGCTGCTAAGGCTCACATCGAGGCTGGCGCTAAGAAGGTCATCATCTCCGCTCCTGCGAAGAACGAAGACGCTACTTTCGTTGTTGGTGTTAACCACACCGATTACGACCCAGAGAACCACCACATCATCTCTAACGCTTCTTGCACCACCAACTGCCTGGCTCCATTGGCCAAGGTTCTGGACGAGAAGTTCGGTATCGAATCCGGTCTGATGACCACCATCCACGCTTATACCGGCGACCAGCGCATCCAGGACGCTCCTCACAGCGATCTGCGTCGTGCCCGTGCTGCTGCACAGAACATCGTTCCTACCTCCACCGGTGCTGCGAAGGCTGTATCTTTGGTACTGCCACAGCTCAAGGGTGTACTTGATGGCTTCGCAGTTCGCGTTCCAGTTATCACCGGTTCTGCAACCGACCTGACCTTCACTCCTAAGAAGTCCGTAACCGTTGAAGAGGTTAACGCTGCACTGAAGGAAGCTGCTGAAGGCGAGCTCAAGGGTGTTCTGGCTTACACCGAGGACCCAATCGTTTCCTCCGACATCGTTACCGATGCTCACGCCTCCATCTTCGATGCTGGCCTGACCCGGGTCATCGGCAACCAGGTGAAGGTTGTTTCTTGGTATGACAACGAGTGGGGTTACTCCAACCAGCTCGTGTCCCTGACCGAGTACGTAGGCGAGCGCCTCTAATACCTTCATTACGACGATGAGGTAACTCAAGTGGCCCGCGTGTGCACTACCAGTTGTGGTGCGCCGCGGGCCGCTGTCGCTATCACCCTTGCTTTCCTCGGCGAGAGCAGTGAAAATCCATAGAAGTACTTCACCCATATAAACGGAATAAAGGAAGACAAACATGGCTGTAAAAAATCTGCAAGATCTTATCAACGACGGTGTTGAAGGCCGCCACGTGCTCGTGCGCTCTGACTTCAACGTGCCTTTGAACGACGACCGCGAAATCACCGATGCGGGACGTATCACCGCATCCCTGCCAACCATTAAGACTCTGGTTGATGCCGGTGCTCGCGTTATCCTGATGGCTCACTTGGGTCGCCCAAAGGGTGAGGTTAATGAAAAGTTCTCCCTGGCTCCTGTAGCAGAAGCCCTGTCCGAGGCTTTGGGCCAGTATGTTGCTCTGGCCGGCGACGTAGTAGGTGAAGATGCCCATGAGCGCGCAAACGGCCTCAATGACGGCGACGTGCTGCTGTTGGAAAACGTTCGCTTCGATCCTCGCGAGACTAGCAAGGATGAGGCAGAGCGCGGTGCATTCGCAGACCAATTGGTTGCACTGACTGGCGACAACGGTGCCTTCGTTTCTGATGGTTTCGGTGTTGTCCACCGTGCCCAGGCATCCGTGTATGATGTCGCCAAGCGTCTGCCACACTACGCTGGCAACTTGGTAGAGAAGGAAGTCAAGGTCCTTTCCTCTGTTGCCTCCAACCCAGAGCGCCCATACGTGGTTGTACTTGGCGGTGCAAAGGTTTCCGACAAGCTTGGCGTTATTGAGGCCCTTGCTACCAAGGCTGACAAGCTGATCATTGGTGGTGGCATGTGCTACACCTTCTTGGCATCTCAGGGCATCAACGTGCAGAACTCTCTGCTACAAGAAGAGCAGATCGAAACCTGCAAGAAGCTTTTGGAAACCTATGGCGAGAAGATCGTTCTTCCGGTAGATCTGACTGCTGCGAAGGAATTCGGGCCAGAGGCTGAAAAGAAGATCGTTGCTCTCGACGAGATCCCTGAGGGCTGGGAGTCCCTGGATATTGGACCAAAGTCCGTTGAGAAATTCGCTGAGGTATTGGCAACTGCAAAGACCGTCTTCTGGAACGGCCCAATGGGCGTGTTCGAGTTCGAGGCATTCTCGGATGGCACCCGCGGGGTGGCAGAAGCCATCATTGCTGCAACCAAGGATGGCGCATTCTCCGTTGTTGGTGGTGGCGACTCCGCTGCTGCAGTTCGCACCCTTGGCTTGGATGAGGATGGCTTCAGCCACATCTCCACCGGTGGTGGCGCATCCCTCGAGTTCCTTGAGGGCAAGGAACTACCAGGCGTTTCTGTACTGGAATCGTAATTCCCGCCGCGATAATTGCACGAAGTAAAAAAAGAAGGAATATCACTATGGCACGTAAGCCTTTGATTGCCGGCAACTGGAAGATGAACCTGGATCACCACCAGGCAGTTGCCACCGTACAGAAGCTCGCTTTTGCTCTTCCAAAGGAAGCCTACGAGCAGGTTGATGTGGCAGTGACTGTCCCATTCACCGACATCCGCTCGGTACAAACCCTGGTTGATGCAGATAAGCTCCAAATCACCTACGGTGCTCAGGATGTTTCCGAGCACGAGGCCGGCGCATATACCGGTGAAGTATCTGCCACCATGCTCGAGAAGCTGGGTGTGACTTGGGTTGTTACCGGCCACTCCGAGCGCCGCGAGTACCACGGTGAAACCGATGCTCAGGTTGCCGCAAAGTCCAAGGCTGCCCTAGCACACGGCATGAGCCCAATTGTCTGCGTTGGCGAGCCCCTGGAGATCCGGGAAAAGGGCACCCACGTTGAGTTCGTTGTCGAGCAGACCCGCAATTCCTTGGCTGGCTTTGATGCCAAAGACCTGCAGAATACCGTAATCGCCTACGAGCCAGTCTGGGCTATCGGTACCGGCAAGGTTGCTTCTGCAGCTGATGCCCAGGAGGTATGTGCTGCAATTCGTAAGCTCATTGCTGAACTTGCTGATGAAGAGACCGCTGCCGGTATCCGCATTCTCTACGGTGGTTCTGTGAAGGCTTCTTCCGTTGCAGAGATCGTGAGCCAGCCTGACGTTGACGGCGGCCTCGTTGGTGGCGCTTCCCTCGATGGTGAAGCATTCGCCGAGTTGGCTGCCAATGCTGGTGCCGCGCTGGCCTAACAAAGCCTAGGCTTCATACGACACGCCTGTAGCACAATATGCCACGCCTGCTCTTAACGTGTATAGTTAATGCACAGAAAGAGCAGGCACTTGGCTGTTTGCTCCAATTACTGTTGAAATCGTAAAGGAAATTCATGATACTAGCGCTTGAAATCATCTTGGTTGTTGCCAGCGTGATCATGACGCTCTTCGTGCTCTTGCACCGAGGCAAGGGCGGTGGACTCTCCAGCCTCTTCGGTGGCGGTGTGCAGTCTAATCTCTCTGGTTCTACTGTGGTTGAAAAGAACCTCGATCGCGTAACCGTTATGATGGCGCTGATTTGGATCACCTGCATCGTAGCGCTCAACCTGATTCAGGCATACGCCTAAATCTCGCGCGGTACCTGCAAAGGACGCCGGAATGCTCGAAAGCTAGGTTCCCCACTTTGTGGTGGTACCTAGCTTTTTTCATGCTCATAGAGCGGTGAAGTTCCCATCCAGCGTCACTGCTTAGCTGGACTTAGGCATAGGAAAACGCCCCTGCACTCGCAATGAAGTGCAAGGGCGTTATGTTGCGTGAATGCCTGCTACAAATTTCGGGGTGGGCTAAAGAGTAGCCCCAGACGAGCCCAGGCTAACCGGTTAGCTATGCAACTCACCTGCAGCATCATCGGCTAAATACAAGCGGGTTGCATTCGCGGCTGCTGCAGGCCACTGTTGCCCATCAGCATGATTGACAACTGCAGCTGCTGCTTCGGCTTTCTCCGCACCAGAGACTAACAACCACACCTCTGCCGAGTTATGCACGGCAGGCAAGGTGAGGGTGACCCGCTCTGCTGGGGGCTTCGGAGAATGATAGACGGCAACAACGAGCTGCTCGGATTCAGCCAAGGCATCAGTATGGGGAAAGAGGGAATTGATATGCCCTTCACCACCCATGCCGAGCAGGTGCAGATCGAAACCTTTCGGCGCGAACTCAGCCAAGATTTCGTTATATGCTCGTGTTGCTTGCTCGAGATTGAGCTCGCCCAAATGATAACCGTGCACCCGTGCAGGATCCGCACCAATTGCCTTCAAAGCCGCAGTAGCTTGGCCTTGATTGGACTCAGGATCTGTGACCGGTACATTGCGCTCATCGCCGAAGAAGAAGTGCACATCACCGAACTCAGCACCCTGGGCGGCCAGTGCATTGAGGGTACCTATACCAGCACCGCCACCGGTGAGAACAATACGGGCAATGCCATCACCATGGCGACCACCGTTTTCACGGACCGCTGCTACGACTTCTTGGATATCCTGCGCAGCCTTGGCCACGAGGGCATCGCGGTCTGCGACCGTAACGATTTCTACCATTATTATATTCTCCTTGCAGATTGTCTGGCCAACTTCACAATGGCACGACGTTTGGGAATGGGCTTATCGGATGCAGGCCCTCATCGCCGCTGTTAAGCACGACTGATTAAGCATCAATGCTAAATTGCACGCGATCTAAGCTGCGCAAGGCGCCGGCATATGCCACATCGGGGTCAAGGTGGCGTAATTCTTCAGCAAGGCAGTCAGCTTCGCTGCGCCGTGATACCGCAACCAGAGCCGGGGCATGGTCGTAGGCACGTACCTCGATGGTTTGTTCATCTTCTCCCGCGGTGATGGTAATGGTGCCGCGGGTAGTCGTGAACTCCAAAGTAGCAACCGGAATGGTCGATAAACCGGACTCATCAAAGGCAACGGCACCTTGCCCAATTGAAGAACGCTGGACTTCAGTACCCAGCCGGGCACTCAGCCACGCGGCAGCAAGGTCAGCACTTGGACAATCGGAAAATCCAGATACCTTTGCCGCAGTAACCTCGGCCAGTGGTGGTTGATCAAGCGCCGACGCAACGACTCCGCGCCATGGAGTTAGGCGCGCCCAGGCCAGATCGGAGTCGCCAGGGTGGTAGTTATTACGGCGGTTATACAAGGCATCGCTACTATGACCAGCAGTCATATCAGTGATACGACGCTGCGCAATGGAGCCAATAGGATCTGCTGCGGTATCAACTGGAGCCTTAAAAGGCCACCACGCGACGATAGGGGTATCTGGCAGCAGCAACGGCATTACCACATTGAGCTGGTGGCGGACCACGTCACCGTAGAGGTGGATGATGATCATCTCAGAGGCGCCGGCATCACCACCGATACGTACCTCAGCATCAATCTTTGAGCCATCTATCTCTGGCTCACCTGGTTCGCGGTGCTCGTGATGTACCAGGATGATCACACGCGATGGATGCTCGCGTGACGCCTCACTCGCTGCCCTAACGATGGATGCAATATCATCAGAAGCTTCCAACTGGGCAATCAACGTGAGTACCCGCGAGGTGGAAACCTGGCCACCGAGATCGCGAATGCGTACTAATGCCTTGGAGATTTCCTGGGTATTGGTGTTTGGGAGATCAATAATCATAATCGTGTTTCTTTTCTCTTACTCCAATGCCTAGGGGCGACGCCAGCTGCGTCCGGTACGGGCCAGCATGGCATCAGCGGAAGCAGGACCCCAAGTACCGGCAGGATATTCCTCTGGTTGGCCGCGTTGCGCCCAATACTCCAACACCGGATCGAGAATCTTCCAACTCAATTCCACCTCTTCATTCGTGGGGAACAAGCTGGCCTCATCAAGCAACGCATCCAAGATCAATCGCTCATATGCTTCAGGTGACTCTTCGGTGAAAGACTCGGAGTAGGAGAAGTCCATGTTCACATCACGAACCTCCATGCCAGAGCCAGGAACCTTAGAACCAAAGCGCATCAACATGCCCTCATCAGGCTGCACCCGGATGACCACCACGTTATTGCCCTGGGTTCCACGTGATCCCTCATCAAAGGGCTGATGTGGTGCTTCCTTGAACACAATGGCGATCTCGGTTACGCGGCGTCCTAAGCGCTTACCAGTGCGCAGGTAGAAAGGAACGCCAGCCCAACGACGGGTATTGACCTCCAAAGTGCAGGCTGCGTAGGTCTCGGTCGTGGACTGCGGGTCAAAGCCTGCTTCGTCGCGCAAGGCGATTACTGGTTCCGAACCTTGCCAACCGGCTCCGTATTGGCCACGGGCAGTAGTCTTGGAGAATGGCTCCAACGCGCGGGTAGCGCGCAAAACCTTGATCTTTTCTGCTTGCAACTCTGCTGGGGTAAGCGCGACTGGCTCTTCCATAGCAATCAAGGCTAGCAGCTGGATTAGGTGGTTTTGGATCACGTCGCGGGCAGCGCCGATGCCATCATAGTAGCCCGCACGGCCACCCAAGCCGATGTCTTCGGCCATGGTGATCTGTACGTGGTCCACATAGTGCGCATTCCACAATGGATCAAAGAGCTGGTTCGCAAATCGCAGTGCGAGAATATTCTGCACGGTTTCTTTGCCGAGGTAGTGATCGATGCGGAACACAGACTTCTCGGGGAAGACCGAATTAACCAGCGAATTCAGCTTTTGTGCCGTTTCCTCATTGTGGCCGAATGGTTTTTCAATGATGACGCGACGCCAGGTATTTTCGGTGGTCTTATTCATCCCGGATCGCTGCAGCTGGTAGCACACAGCAGAGAAGTAGTCTGGGGGTACCGAGAGGTAGAAGGCCCAGTTACCTGCGGTTCGACCTGCATCGTCTTGAGCTTTTAGGGTAGCAGCGAGCTTATCAAAGGCTTCGTCATCATCGAAGTTGCCAGTGACGAAGTGAATGCCCTCAGCCAAACGAGCCCAGACGTTCTCGTCGAAGTGAGTGCGTGCCCCGGCTTCGACTGCTTCACGCACATAGCCTGCGAATGTTTCATCAGACCAATCGCGGCGGCCATAGCCAATAAGGCAGAAGCCAGCAGGCAACAGGCCGCGGTGTGCGAGATCATAAACTGCAGGCAGCAGTTTCTTTTTGGCTAAGTCGCCGGTGACGCCGAAGATCACGAGGCCAGAAGGCCCAGCGATGCGGGGTAGGCGCTTATCTTCACCTTGGCGAAGAGGATTTACGCTCAATTGTTTCGCAGACACAATTACCAATCTATGTAGACGAACATTGCAGGATTAATCAGGATCGTTAGGAAGAGAATCCTGCATGAAAGGACAAAGGGATTAGGACAAGCGCTGTTGCATAGTGTCCAGAAGATCGTTCCAAGCAGCAACGAACTTTTCAACGCCTTCACGCTCGAGTACATCGAAAACATCATCGAGATCAATGCCGACCTTGGTTAAGGCCTCCAGTACCTCATGAGCATGCTCATCGGCATTGCTCAGAGTATCGGATGCCACATTGTTGCCCTCAACGGTGGCATTAACAGTGGGCTCTGGCATGGTGTTCACGGTGTGAGGACCAGCGAGATTCACAACGTAACTATCAGCTGGCAGGGCTGGATCCTTGACGCCGGTGGATGCCCACAGTGGGCGCTGAACATTGGCGCCTGCTGGGAGTTCAGCCCGAGCGAACGATTCCTGGAATAGGCCATAGGCAGCCTGGGCATTGGCAATACCGGCCTGGTGTAGCAAAGCGGTGGCGTCCTCTGTTCCCAGAGCCTCAAGGCGCTTATCAACTTCGGTGTCCAGACGTGAAACAAAGAAGGAAGCTACCGAATGAATCGTAGAAACATCCTTGCCAGCGGCTGCAGCTTGCCGAATGCCAGCGATGTACGCGTCGAGAACTTCTTTATAGCGGGCCAGCGAGAAGATCAAGGTAACGTTAACGCTAATGCCTGCAGCTAAAGCAGCAGTGATAGCTGGCAAAGAACCTGGGGTAGCAGGAATCTTGATCATGAGGTTTTCACGACCAACGCGCTCCCACAATTCCTTGGCTTGTGCCAATGTGGCCTCAGCATCATCGGAGATACGTGGATCAACCTCAATGCTTACCCGGCCATCAACTCCATTGGTGGATTCGTAAACATCTTTGAAAACATCGCAGGCATCACGTACATCTTTGATGCATAACTCGTAGACTGCTTTATCAACGTCTAATCCTTGATCGCGCAGGTTGGTGAGTTGCTGATCGTAGGACCCACCCTTGCTGATAGCGGCTGCGAAGATCGCAGGGTTCGTGGTCACGCCCAAGATGCCGGGGCTTTGGATGAGTTCTGCTAAGTTGCCGCTGTGGATGCGCTCGCGGGAAAGGTCATCCAACCAGGTGGAGGTACCTAGGTCGCGCAGCTTTGAAATTGCGTTCATAGTAATAAATCAGTGCTTTCTAGTTTTCTCGTTGTACAGCTATGTGCAGCATCACGGCCACGGTGCATGGCCTTAATGCTTGGGCAGGCTGTTGGTGTGCGTGCCCCTAGTGCTTTTGTGTTTACCCGGGAATGCCTGGGCAGGGGATGGCAAGCCAGGGAATTCAGCATGCCATTTCTTAGGCTAGCAGGGGAGATAGCTGCTCAAAAACACATTCGCACATCCTTATTTGGATCGCTTGCAGTGGTGGCCGCTGTCTCCCCATTTTTGTCGCCTCAAGCCTTTTGCTCGGAAATCTTCTGTCTAAAGTATGCTGTCTGAGGTATCTGGCGGTTGTGCGCCGCGTACCGACGGGAACGTGAGCTTCAGGCGAGTGGAAATGGCGCAATGCTTTCAAAATGCGCTGCGCCGTAATCCGGAGTGATTCTTAGCCGCGGACTGCAGCCAAGGATTCCTTGGCGGCAGCAACGACTGCAGCAGTGGTAATGCCAAACTCTTCGTAGAGCTTCTCGTATGGAGCAGAAGCTCCGAAGTGCTCTAAGGAGACAGCCTTGCCGAAACTACCCAAGTGGCGGTACCAGGACAATGCGCGGCCAGCTTCGACTGAGACACGGGCCTGTACCGATGCAGGCAAGACCTGCTCTTGGTAAGCGGCGTCTTGCTGCTCGAACCAGTCCAGGCAAGGAACCGAAACAACGCGGGTAGCAGTACCAGCAGCCTCAAGCTCGGCAGCGGCCTCTACAGCCAGGTGCACCTCAGAACCGGTAGCCATCAGTATGACGTCTGGGTTTGCCTTGGAAGCCTCAACCAAGATGTAAGCACCACGGGCTACACCCTCTGCGGCTTTTTCCTTCGTGCCTTCGAGTACCGGAACATTTTGGCGAGTTAATGCCAACCCCTTCGGGCCGGCCTTGTACTCCAAGGCAGCCTTCCACGCAGCGGCCGTTTCATTGGCATCAGCAGGGCGCAGTATGGAGACGCCGGGGATAGCACGCAGGGAGGCGAGTTGCTCCACAGGCTGGTGGGTTGGGCCGTCTTCGCCAAGACCGATGGAATCGTGAGTCCAAACGTAGTAAGCGTCAGTTTCCATCAAAGCGGCTAGGCGAACGGCTGGGCGCATGTAGTCGGAGAAGATTAAGAAGGTGCCGCCATAGATGCGGGTACCTCCGTGGAGGGATACACCATTCATGATCGACCCCATCGCATGCTCACGGATGCCGAAGTGCAAGTTGCGGCCCCCTGGTTCGGCAGACCAAGTATCGGTAGAGATAGCAACCGGCCCTGCAGAAGGAGCGCCCTTGATTACGGTGTTATTGGAACCTGCCAGGTCCGCAGATCCACCCCACAGCTCAGGCAAGGTCTGTGCCAATGCCTGCAGTGCAGCTTCGGATGCCTTCCGGGTTGCAACAGACTCACCGGCTTCCCAAGTCGGCAGCTCTGCAGCGAAATCCGCAGGAAGCTCGCGCGCATTCAGGCGATCGAAGAGCTCCTTGGATTCTGGGTGCGCCTGAGCCCACGCATCGAAGTCGACATCCCACTGCTCACGAATCTTCGCGGCACGTACAGCGAGCTTACGGGTGTGCTCGATAACCTCTGGATCTACCTCGAAGGAGGCGTTGGGATCAAAGCCGAGAATTTCCTTCGTTGCGGCAACTTCCTCATCGCCAAGAGCAGCACCGTGGACAGCACCGGTGTTCATCTTGTTAGGAGCCGGGTATCCAATCACCGTGCGTACCCGGATGAAGGATGGGCGGTGAGTTTCCGCCTTGGCTTGGGCAACTGCATCTTCGAGAGCAGCCACATCTTCGCCACCTTCTACCTCGAGCACCTGCCAGCCGTAGGAGCGGTAGCGGGCCACAACATCTTCGGTGAAGGCAATCTGAGTATCTTCTTCGATGGAAATATGGTTGTCATCCCAGAAAACAATGAGGTTACCCAGCTGCTGAGTACCTGCGAAGGAACAAGCCTCGGCAGTGACACCTTCTTCTAGGTCACCATCGGAGGCGATAACGTAAATGTGGTGGTCGAATGGTGATGTCCCCTCTGCTGCATCAGCGTCAAAAAGACTGCGCTCACGACGGGATGCCAGGGCCATGCCCACTGCCGAAGCTAAACCTTGGCCCAGGGGGCCAGTGGTAATTTCCACGCCTGCGGTGTGGCCGTATTCTGGGTGTCCTGGGGTCAGTGAGCCCCAGGTACGCAGAGCTTTCAAGTCTTCGAGTTCCAGGCCGAAGCCACCGAAGTACAGTTGAATATATTGGGTGAGCGAAGAGTGGCCGCAAGAAAGTACGAAGCGGTCGCGACCCGCCCAGTTTGGATCCTGAGGGTCATGGCGCATCACTCGCTGGTACAGGGTATAAGCCAGGGGAGCCAGGCTCATAGCGGTACCCGGGTGGCCGGAGCCGCAGCGCTGCACGGCATCGGCAGCTAAGACGCGGGCGGTGTTGACGGCTTTCGTGTCAACGTCTTGCCAGTCGGCAGGGTAATTGCCGGTGGTCAAGGCTTCTAATTCGGGAGATAAGCTCACAATTGTTCCTTTGCATGTGGCATCACTTGCATGATGCCTGGTTACAACGACGTTTGGCACACCTAGAAGTAGACAAGGGAAAGTCTTGTCCTTCATGTTGTTCCAGGTTGTGTTATGCCGCGATGCGCCCATTACCTAGGAGGAATCGCGTATGTGCCATAGTGTACAAGACTCCCGGACAAAGTGAGGTGTCCCTGAGTGCGATCTCTCAAAAATATTCATCAACCGATAGAAATCCATTGGTTGTGCTTCGTTCCAGTGATTTTGTGTGCGCTGCCCCTAGCGATGCAAGCCTTTTCGATGTGCCGGCGTCTGCAATCAGCCAGTCAGTGAGAAACATCAGTGAGAAATAAGCTCTCTGGCTGAATCAACGGGGTCGCCTTTCATAGGAGCCAGTATGACTGGCAACATTTGAGGGTAGAATAAAATAGGTTTGGGTGCGGATTGGCATTGGTTTCGGTGTGTTACTCCGAAAAGTCCGCAGATGTACTAAAATGCCTTAGGTAGCCCGCATAACATGGGCAAAATTTGACACCCTCACCCCCAAATACCCTGCTGGAGGCATTGCTCTTGGAGACTATCAAGGCTTATATCGCGCTGACGAAGCCGCGAGTTATTGAGCTGCTCTTAGTCGCCACTATTCCGGCTATGCTCCAGGCAGATCGTGGCAGTAACAACATTATGTTGATCCTGCTCACTTTATTCGGCGGCTGGATGGGTGCTGCTGCAGCAAATACTTTCAATATGGTTGCAGACTCTGACATCGACCAGAAGATGGGGCGCACACGCGCTCGACCGCTCGTGCGCCACTCTGTGAGCAACCGTAACGCCACCATCTTTGCTTGGGTGCTCACCTTCGCGAGCTTCTTCTGGTTATGGCTGTTATGTAACTCGCTACTTGCCGCCGGCTTTGTGATGCTGACGATTTGGTTCTACATCTTCGTCTACACCAAGTTCCTCAAGCGGCGCACTCACCTCAACGTGGTTTGGGGCGGTGCAGCGGGCTGTATGCCAGTCATGGTTGGCTGGGCCGTCATCGCCGATAACACTGCAGCGAGCGAAGTAGGCGGCTGGTGGCAAGCTATCGTGCTCTTCTTAGTCATCTTCTTCTGGACGCCTCCACATACCTGGGCGCTGGCAATGAAGTATAAGGAAGACTACGCCGCGGCAGAAGTGCCGATGCTACCAGTAGTACGCACCCCACAGCAGGTCACCATGCAGATTGTGTGGTATACCGTGGCAACCGTGGTCACCACCTTCTTGCTTATTCCAGCAACAGGTTGGCTCTATGCGATCGTCGCCATTATTTCCGGAATGTGGTTCCTATGGATGGCCGTGGCCCTACACCAGGGTGTCAGCAGAGGCGCTGAAGTAAAGCCATTGAAATTGTTCATTCTCTCGAACAACTACTTGTCTATTCTGTTCGTAGCCTTAGCGGTTGATGCCGTCTTTGATCTACCAACTCTGTGGTCGATCTTCGGGTAAAGGTTTTCTATCTCTGTCTGTTCCCTTGTAGCGGCTGTATTTTCACCCTCGCTCGCAGCAAAAGCGTGCGGGGTTTTTGTATGCCTGCAGAAAAACCAAGAGACATCCCTTAGCAAGGAAGGCTGCTTTGGGGCGTGTCTTGGCAGCTGCGGCATGTATGACGCCCGTCACTGAGTCCGAAGCAACTCGGGTGGAAGGTAGCTCGGGTGCAACTAAGGCCCGGGGATGGGAAGGATCTATCTTGGCCGTTATCTCGTTCAGCTGGGGGTAGTACCACACCACAGGATCATCCGCGTGTTTGATTGAGTACCGGGGACTGCTGGGTGTTTGGCTGGAGGGGATATTGCTTCGAGTTATGGTCCAGCCTGGCACAGAAAAAACACCGCCCGTATTCTCCAGGTATCCCTGTGGCAAAGGGATCGGAGAACACAGAGCGGTGTCGGGTGCGGGAGGGCGAAACGATTTTCCATCACAGCGCAGTTCACGGTGTTCAGCGCGCTGCAGCAGAAGGTCCCGTGCTTGGAGCCAGCGTAGTTAGGTCGTTGTTTGAGCCTTCTCGGCCAGGAGGGCTGCACGCTTGTGATCGCCATGAAGAGAGCCAGTGACCGTAGGAGTGCCCTCGCGGCGTACAATGCCGGTTGCCCATAGCATTGCAGTAAAGGCAGTTACCACCGCGCTCATGCCCACGTGGACTGGGATGGTCCATGCAGGAATGCCCAAACGATACTGGATGATGCCGATGGCTGCTTGCACGAGGATTAATGAGATGAGCCAGAGCGCAAAACGCATAGTACGTTGAGGTGCGCGGCGTAAATAAAGCCCCACTGCAAGGAAGAGCGTTAATGCTAGGTAGGCGTACATGCACCAAGCATGAATATGTGCCATCAAGTCGATATCAACGTCTAAGCGGCCTTCCATGCCAATGCCGGCATCGCCGGAGTGCACACCGGCACCGGTGACCATGGTGCCAGTGATGAGCACGACAAAGAGCATTGTGGCAGCTACTGCTGCAAGAATTTTATAAGCAGCTGGGAAAGTCGGGGTGCGTACGCCATCATCGGGCTCAGGTATGCGCAAATATAAGATCGCGGCTAGCCACACCAGCACCATTGAAGGCATGAAGTGCAAGGCTACTGCCCACCACTGCAGATCAAGACGTACGGAAATACCGCCGATTACAGCCTGTACTACGATGCCGCCGATCTGTGCCCAGGCGTGCGCCATGAGCTCGGTGCGCCGGTGGGCTGACTTCAGAGCGAGGAAAACCGCTGCTGCTAAGGCAACAAGCACGAAGGTGAGCAGGCGGTTGCCGAATTCGATGGCCTGTTGGATCCAGGGGGCTGCACCAGCAACTGGTACAAGGGATCCTTCGTGGCAATTCGGCCAAGTGTTACAGCCAAGACCAGAGCCGGTCACACGCACCGTGGCGCCGGTGGCCGTAATGCCGCCTTGGCCAATAAGCAGAGCTAAGGCGAGCCGCTGCTGGGTACGGATAGTGGGCGCCCAGCGCTTGGGCCTTCCTTGGGGTTGGGGGTCAGTTTGGGCTTGAGTCACGGGATAAAATTCTACCGCTTCTCCTGCGACCTAGGAGTAAGTGCCACGCCCAATGTAATACAGCTCACCGAAATTTATGATAGCTGTGTCACTCACGATCGGGGAATACGAACAAAGGCATCATCGGCGGTGTGCCGGTGTGCTGGTAGCTACCAGCCATAGGGCGCGGAAGTCGACTGGATAGCGGCGCAGATGGCGCAGTGCCATTGTGTCGTGTCGGAGTGGTTCGTAGGGCAGTTAGGCTGCAGAGAACTTGAAGAATCGGAAGGCCGCGAAGCTGCACACACCCAGCCATACCAGTAAGATGGCGATTTCTATCAAGGGGAAGCTACCTGCGAAGGCGGTGACGAGCCCTTGAGCCAAGGCCACCGAGGGGATACAGAGTAAGACGAAGTGGGGATCCCCGCTTAAGCCAAAGACCACCCAAGAGGCGCACCCTATGAGCAGGAACCAAAGTAGATTGGCAAGCCCGAGTACAATCTCGGAACTTAAGGTGCCACCCATGAGTAGGCCTAAAGAAGCAAAGGCTGCGACCCCGCAAAAAAACACCAGTACTCCGAGAATGAAAGCGCCAAAATTTGCTGGCTGCCAGCCAAGCAGCCAAGCCACTGTGCTTAATACGAGCACCTGGATTGCGGAGACTACGACCACGCCAATTTCTTTGCCGAATACGATCGCCCAAGCCGGCACACCGCTGGCGCCCGTACGCTCTAAGGCACCATAGCGACGATCGAAAGCAAGGGAGATGGCTTGACCAGTAAACCCTGAGCTCATCGCAGCCATAGCAAGCATGACCGGGAACCCCAAAGCCATACGCTCTTCTTCGGCCAGCAGTGGTAGCCAGTGCATCGCAAAGAGCATGGCCACAGGAATAAAGAAACTAAGGAGCAATTGCTCGCCGTGGCGCAAGAATAGGAGCGCCTCGATCCTGCTTTGGGACGCCAGAATGCGCTGGATTGGCGCTTGCTTTGGGGCAGGGCTAAACGTGCCTGGGGCAAACGTGGTTGGCGCTTGTGCTGCAGGGGAGGTCATCAGTGGTCTCTTTTCTCTATCCTTGGGCAGTTCTAAGCTTGGGTAGGTCTAGGCTTGGGCAGCGATGCCAGTGAGCTGGCGGCCGGTCAAATCGAGGAATACATCTTCTAAGCTGCGCTCATTGGTATACCACTTAGCGATAAGAACATCTTGTGCAGCAGCACCATGGGCCAGGGCTGCGAGGGCTTCGGGACTCGGGGTACCGAGTAAGTCGTAGTGCATGTGGCCACATGCCTGCACCTCTAATCCGGTTGTTGCCGAGAGGGCAGCAATATCTAAGGCTGTGGTGGTTTCAAAGCGTGCGGTGGTGTCCCCGGCAGCGATGAGTGCTTGTGGACTATCGCAAGCCACGATTTTTCCATGATCCATGATGGCTACTCGATCACTTAAATGCTGGGCCTCTTCGATGAAGTGGGTGGTAAGTACGACGGTCACGCCATCAGCTTTGAGTTGTGCTAATAATTCCCAGACCAGGTGACGGCTTTGGGCATCCATACCTGCAGTTGGTTCATCGAGAAAGACAAGTTCCGGACGGCCAAGTAACGCCAAAGCCAGTGATAAACGCTGCTTTTGACCTCCAGATAATCGCCGGTAGGTGGTACGCATAATTGGTTCTAAAGCAAGCAGCTCCGCCAACCAGTCGATATCCAAGGGGTTCTCGTAATAGCTGGCAGCAAGTTGTAATTGCTCGCCGACCTTAATGCCGGAATAGCTACCACCTGCTTGGAGCATGATGCCAATGCGCGCCCGCATTTGATTGCGCTGCTTGCGCGGGTTGAAACCGACGACAGAGATCTCGCCGGCATCTGGTGTAATGAAGCCCTCACACATAGAGATAGTGGTGGTTTTTCCAGCACCATTCGGGCCCAAGAGGCTAAAGAGTTCCCCGCGCGCCACTTCAAGGGAGATATCTTGGACAGCATGAGTTGTGCTAAAGCTTTTGGAAACGCCGTGGAGTGATAAGGCAGGCGTAGCGGCTGCGGGACGGGCACTATTTCGAAGCATCATAACTTTCTGAGTTTGGGGCACAATCTCTAGGTTTAGGGGCGCTCGATGAGCGCGGAAGCCATTAGGGTTTTAATGTACCCTTTTGGTGGTGAGATCGGGTGAAAATCCACCGTAAAAGTATGAGGAAAATAATACTTCCGGCGATCGCCACAACGTAAATTGTGATTACCATAGCTGGCGGCAAGGTAAGTCCGCGCGGGAGGGTCAAATACGAGACGATCGCGGAGTATGCGATTACCGCAATGCGGAAACCGTAGGTATTAGCCCAGGCTGCGAGCGGGAAGAAAGCCCATAAGAGATACCAAGGTTGAACCACGGGGAAGAAAATTACTAACACCAGGGTTGCCACTCCCATCCCTCCGATTGCTGCAATTGTGCCGCGGTAGGTTGCCAGTATCATGCGCAGGATAAAGATTCCGGCGACGATGAGTCCTAGGGTGCGCGTAAACGTGAGGATGGCTTCGGTGTGATCGCCAAGATCAAGCAGCATGCCCACCCAGCCGGTAACAACACCCAAGGAAGTGGTGCCAGACATCCAGCTGCGAATTGTGGCTGCTCCGCCTTGAGTGCTGAGCCAGTCTAAGGGGATGCGGGTAAGTAGGGTGACAAGGGCAGTGGTAGTAACTAGGATGGCGACTTGGACACAAATTGCAAGCCCGATTGCTTGAATATTGCTGCGATTTTGCATGCGCCAAATCCGCGCATACGCCATGCCCACAAAACCGAGGCCAATAAAGCCAGTGACTTTGACTAAGCCGGCGCAAGTGATCAAAGCACCTGAGGTGATGATGAACCCCCAGGGGTTGCGTTTACCAAAGATCATGCGATCGCGCCCGCGCAAGCCTAATTCGAACCCTGCCATAGCGAGTCCAAGTAAAATGGCCTCATTGTGAATGCCGCCGATTATATGCAGGATGGTCAGCGGATTGAGGATGCCGAGCCAGAGCGCTGCTTGTGGGGTAACGCGACAGCGTCGCGCCAATTGTGCAATGGCCCACGCTGCTACGGCAACTCCGGCTAAAGAGATGAGCCGGTGGAGAAACACGCTCCACCCAATATGGTCATTGGTGATAATGCTCACGGCTTTGGCCACTCCAAGCCCTACTGGACCATAGGGAGAAGGAGATTGGGACCAAATATAAGGGACGCTGCGCGCGACGGAGTCATCTGCACCGAGAATAGTTATTGGGCCACCGCTATAAGGGTCGAGTCCTAGGCGAGTAATTTTGCCATTGGCGAGATAGGAGTAGATGTCCTGGGTGAACATTGGGGCGGTGGCCAAGAAGGGCACAGTCCAGGCAATGAAGGTACGCCGTAGCATGGCGAGCGAAATAAGTCCTTGGCGTGGTTCATTGCGTCGGTAGCGAATTCCGCAGACGGTACCGATATATAACCAGGAGACCACCAGGAAAGCGATGCCGATAAAGCACACCACCATCGAGGTTTGCAGCATACGCCCCATGAAATTGCCGCCGGGGAAACTTGGATAAGGATTGTTGATGACGGGAAAAGCGCCTGCACCCAGCCCGCCAAACATGAGAAGGATGACGCCTAAGGTTCCGAGCCATCGGAAGATAGCGAAGCCGCGCAGTTGTTGCAGGCTAAGCGGTGGGTGTGGGTTGATCGCTCGTGGGGGGTGAGCAGTGGGCAAGACACTAAAACGATCACCGGAAATGCCCGGGGTCTCGGTGGCATCCGTATGTGCTGGTTCAAAAAGGTCACCACCGGTGGCAGCGGCAATGAGCTTTGGGTGTGCACTGTGGGAGATGGCATCGGCATTTGCGGGCGATTTCGTAGCGTGCAGCGGTGGGGGAGTCTGATTGGTGCCTGTCGGGGATTGGGGCGCAATTTCAAGCGTAGAGTCTTCGCCTAAAGGGTCTACGTGAAGTCCTTGGGAGCGTGAGCCGGGATCACCCATGCGTGGCAGCTCGGCGCGAATGCTACGCGCAATTTTTCCTAGGACATTTTTCACCCTTTGATAGTACAACTTCTTGTCCGGCTTTCGGCGGGACACCATCGGCGTGTTGCATGCTTTGAAAAGGGTAACCTAAAAAAGCGAGCTAATTGCTAGGTTTCTTCTATTAGGGTGGCCTAACCTGCGGTTTTTCCAAAAAATGAGGTGGAAAATTGAATACCGACATACTAATGTTGCTTAATGTCGCAGTTGTTTATGGTGCCCCTTGCGTTGGCTAAAAAATTAGCTGCAAGTACCAGCGCCTTGCATGCGACCGCACAAGGAGAACAACCTTGATTGCTTCGGCTGTATATGGCCCTAGTGCATTCCGGTACTAGTGTTACGCGGCGGACGATATCAAGAAAATAGGTGGAAAGGGGAAACTCGCTTGCATGCACACACGCAGTCAGCATCAGATCAGGCAGTAGACCCTGCGGGCCTTGCTGAGGAGGTACATGCTTGTACAGTAGGCGTTCAAGCCGAGACTCGTTCTACCGATGGGGAAACACGTCAGCAGATCTTAAAGGTTTTGCTGAAGTCCCAAGCGTTGTCCGCAGTTGAAATTGGTGCCCAGCTGGATCTTTCGCCAACTGGAATTCGCCGTCACCTTGATATCTTGTTGCAAGAAGGCGAGATCGAACCGGCATCGCGTCCTAGCGGTCGGGAAACTCGTCGTGGGCGGCCTGCAAAATGCTTCCAGCTCACCGATGCCGGGCGCGCGCGTTTTGGTCATCACTATGATGACCTGGCGACCCAAGCGCTGCTTATGCTGCAAGAAACTGGTGGGGAAGAAGCCGTTACTGCTTTTGCCAACCAGCGGGCCCAAGCAATTATGGGTGAGCTGGAAGGTGTGGACTTCTCTGATATCGAGGCCGCAGCTGCTGCCGTGGTGGCAGCGTTCGATCGCTCAGGTTATCAGGCGACAATGCAACAAGCAGGTACGGGCATTCAGATCTGCCAACATCATTGCCCAATTGAGCATGTGGCTGCGCGATTCCCGCAGATCTGCGCTGCCGAACAAGCTGCAATTGCAGCTGTTCTTGGTAAGCATGTGCAACCGCTCGCTACGATCGCAGATGGGCAAACTATTTGCACGACGAACATTCCCTTGCCTTTCTCGGGCACTTTTCGTGGCCCGCCACCAGGAGAGGCCGCATCAGGTGATACTGCAATGGGGAACGGTACGCAAAAACCTGCAGCGAACATAAATCCAAACCAACACCCATAGTGTCGCACTGCTGAAGATGCATGACAGCTAACCGGCTGTACGCACTTTGGAAGCATGTGCTGAGATTAAAGACCCAAACCATGAAAGGAGCACCACGTGACTCAAGCAACGTCACAGCCAGGTGCCGCCACCCAAACCGATGATGAGATCATCGAGTCCATCGGGCCATACAACTACGGTTGGCATGACCCCGATACTGCCGGTGCCGCCGCACGTCGTGGTCTCAATGAAGATGTCGTGCGAGACATCTCCGCTAAGAAGAATGAACCAGCATGGATGCTCGAGCAGCGTCTCAAGGCCTTGAGCATTTTCGATAAGAAGCCGCTGCCAACCTGGGGTGCAGACTTAAGCGAGATTGATTTCGACACCATCAAGTACTTCGTACGCTCTACTGAAGAGCAGGCAACGAGCTGGGAAGAACTGCCAAGCGATATTAAGAACACCTATGATCGCCTGGGCATCCCAGAAGCTGAGAAGCAGCGCCTGGTTGCCGGTGTGGCGGCCCAGTATGAGTCTGAGGTTGTTTACCACAAGATCCGTGAAGACCTGGAAGCAAAGGGTGTTATCTTCCTAGACACCGATACTGCGCTCAAGGAGCACGAAGACCTGTTCAAGGAATACTTCGGCACCGTAATTCCAGCCGGCGACAATAAGTTCTCTGCACTGAACTCCGCTGTATGGTCTGGCGGCTCGTTCATTTACGTGCCAAAGGGCGTGCACGTTGATATCCCACTGCAGGCCTATTTCCGTATTAACACCGAGAATATGGGCCAATTCGAGCGTACCTTGATCATCGTGGATGAGGACGCCTACGTCCACTATGTTGAGGGCTGTACTGCGCCTATTTACAAGTCGGACTCACTGCATTCCGCAGTGGTGGAAATCATCGTGAAGAAGGGTGGCCGTTGCCGTTATACCACCATCCAGAACTGGTCGAATAACGTGTATAACCTAGTGACTAAACGCACCAAGTGCGAAGAAGGTGCCACCATGGAATGGGTCGATGGCAACATCGGTTCCAAGGTCACCATGAAGTATCCAGCAGTATGGATGACCGGTCCACACGCTAAGGGTGAGGTGCTCTCTGTGGCCTTCGCAGGTGAAGGTCAGTTCCAAGATACCGGTGCCAAGATGACTCACATGGCGCCTTATACCTCCTCTAATATTGTCTCGAAGTCCGTTGCCCGTGGTGGCGGTCGTGCAGCATATCGCGGGCTGGTGCGCATCAATGCTAATGCGCACCACTCCACCTCGAATGTGGAATGTGATGCCCTGTTGGTGGATAACATTTCGCGTTCGGATACTTACCCGTATAACGACATCCGCAATGACCACGTATCACTGGGGCACGAGGCAACTGTTTCCCAAGTTTCCGAAGAGCAGCTGTTCTACCTGATGTCGCGTGGCATCGCTGAAGATGAAGCAATGGCAATGATCGTGCGTGGCTTCGTGGAGCCAATTGCAAAGGAATTGCCCATGGAATATGCCCTGGAACTCAATCGGCTCATCGAGCTGCAAATGGAAGGATCGGTGGGATAACCCATGGCACAAGAAACCGTGAAGAATGCCACTGTGCATAACAACAAGGGAGATTTGTTTACCTCCTTCGATGTCGCCGATTTCCCAGAGCCGCGGGGCAAGGATGAAGTCTGGCAGTTCGTACCGTTGCGCCGCCTGCACGGCCTGCATAATGGCACCTTCCCAGCGGGCCAGATTGCAAACTACAAGGTAGAAATTCCTGAGGGTGCTGCAGTCGAGGTAGCTGAGATTGCTCATGATGACCCACGTGCTCGGCGCACCGGGGGTGCTGTTGACCGCATCGGTGCCCAAGTATTCTCCAGCGTGGATAAGGCTCAATTGGTCAGTATTGCCGCTGATACCAAGGTAAATGGCCCAATCACCATTAACCTTGTGGGCCAAGGCATGGATGTGACTACCTTCGGCCACTTGGTCATTGAGGTAAATGACGGCGCCGAGGCTATTGTGGATTTACGCTACACAGGCTCGGGTATCCACGCTGATAATGTAGAGTTCGTCATTGGTGACAACGCACGTCTAACCGTTATCGTGGATGCTTCCTGGGACGATGATGCAGTGCACCTGTCTGGGCAAGCCGGTGTGCTTGGCCGGGATGCCGTGCTGCGCTACAACGCCGCCGTCTTCGGTGGCGATGTGGTCCGTTTAATCCCACGCGTGAAATTCACCGCTGGTGGTGGCGATGCTGAATTGCTCGGCGTCTACTTCGCTGATGACGGGCAGTTTTTCGAACAGCGCCTGCTGGTCGACCACGCTGTGGCCAACTGCCGTTCAAATGTGCTCTACAAGGGAGCTCTGCAGGCAGATCCAGAGTCAAAGAAGCCAGAGGCTCGTACCGCGTGGGTAGGCGATGTGCTTATTCGTGCAGATGCCCAAGGCACTGACACCTACGAGGCCAACCGTAACCTGGTTCTCACCGAGGGCGCGCGTGCTGATGCCGTGCCAAACTTGGAAATCGAGACCGGTGAAATTGTCGGTGCCGGTCACGCTGCAACCGTAGGCCGCTTCGATGATGAGCAGGAATTCTATTTGCGTTCGCGAGGCATTCCTGCTGAAGAGGCGCGCCGTTTGATTGTGCGTGGCTTCTTCTCTGAGGTCATCAACCGCATCCCGGTTGCTGAGATCCGCGATGAACTCGAAGCTCGCGTTGCAGCTGAGCTGGACTCGCTCAAAGCGCATAACGCAAAATAAGACCACAGCCTCATGCTGAGTAGAAGTGCGTGGAAATAACCAGTTGTGGTCGAGTTTGTTGCAGCGACTGAACTTGCCAAAACCCTACCCCGGATGAACTTGCTTAAAGCTAGCGCACTTGCTCAAGCACCTAACCTCAAGAAACGAGTACAAATAATGAGTACCCTCGAAATCCGCGACCTGCACGCTCAGGTCATTCCAGCTGATGAAAACGCCGAGCCAAAGCCAATTCTCAAGGGCGTGAACCTCACCATCAATTCCGGTGAAACCCACGCCATCATGGGCCCAAATGGTTCCGGTAAGTCCACGTTGGCTTACACTCTGGCCGGCCACCCCCGCTATGAAGTAACCCAGGGCGAAGTACTACTTGATGGCGTGAATCTGCTCGACCTCGAAGTCGACGAACGCGCTCGTGCTGGCCTTTTCTTAGCTATGCAGTATCCAACCGAGATCCCTGGTGTTTCCATGGCGAATTTCTTGCGCTCTGCGGCAACTGCTACCCGGGGCGAGGCTCCAAAGCTGCGCGAGTGGGTCAAGGAAGTCAAGGAAGCCCAGGCCAGCCTGTCTATTGACGAGGCATTCGCCAACCGTTCGGTCAATGAAGGCTTCTCCGGCGGTGAGAAGAAGCGCCACGAGGTGCTGCAGCTAGATTTGCTCAAGCCAAAGTTCGCCGTTATGGATGAGACCGATTCCGGTCTCGACGTTGACGCCTTGCGTATTGTCTCCCAGGGAATCAACGACTATCAGGCGAAGACTGACGGTGGCATCTTGATGATCACCCACTACAAGCGCATCCTGAACTATGTGAAGCCAGATTTCGTGCACGTGTTCGCCAAGGGGCGGATCGTAACCTCCGGTGGCGCAGAGCTTGCTGATGAGCTCGAAGCAAACGGCTACGACCAGTTCCTGCATGTCGATTAACGTTTCGCTCTCGTTACCACATTTTTCGTCAACTGCTAAGTGAGTAGGCCGTGAATACCACCCCAGACAATCCCTACCTGCACGAAGGCAAACTCGATGTTGCCAAGGTACGCGCAGAGTTCCCGATTCTTTCGCGCACCGTGCGTGGGGGTAAGCCCCTGATCTATCTCGATTCCGGGGCCACCTCGCAGCGCCCGCAGCGGGTATGGGATGCCGAGCAAGATTTTGTGCTCAATCATTTTGCGCCGGTGCACCGGGGTGCTTACTTTATGGCCGAAGAGGCAACGGAAGCCTATGAGCAAGCGCGCGCAAATATTGCCGCATTCGTCGGGGCCGACTACCATGAGCTCGCCTTTACCAAAAACGCGACGGAGGCCCTCAACGAGGTCGCCTATATTCTTGGTGATGATCGTGCCGGTAAATATACGGTCGGCCCCGACGATACTGTGGTGGTGACCGAACTAGAGCACCACGCAAATCTCATCCCTTGGCAGGAACTTTGCCGGCGCACAGGTGCCACCCTGCGCTGGTATAAGGCCAGTGAGGATGGTCGCATTGATCTTGATTCTCTCGAACTGGATGAATCAGTCAAAGTCGTGGCTTTCACCCACCAGTCCAATGTGACTGGTGCCCAGGCCAATGTGGCAGAACTGGTCGCACGCGCCCGCGCTGTAGGTGCTCTCGTCGTTTTAGATGCCTGCCAATCCGTTCCACACATGGCCATAGATTTTCACGCCCTTGGCGTAGACTTCGCAGCGTTTTCTGGGCATAAGATGCTCGGTCCATCTGGTGTTGGCGCACTGTATGGGCGTGCGGAAATCCTAGATGAATTGCCTCCATTTTTAACTGGTGGCTCCATGATCGAGCTGGTCAACATGGATGGTGCTACGTATGCACCCAGCCCCCAACGGTTTGAAGCCGGAACTCAAATGACCAGCCAGGTTGTTGGCCTAGGTGCTGCAGTGGAGTTCTTATCAACTATCGGAATGGATAATATCCACTCTCATGAGCGAGTGCTTACCAGTTATGCGTTGGAACAATTAGGTGCCATTGACGGTTTAAGGATCATAGGGCCAGAAATCGCCGATAATCGCGGCGGGGCAGTCAGTTTTGTTGTCGATGGGATCCACCCACATGATTTAAGCCAGATTCTCGATGATGATGGCATCAGCATTCGCGTGGGACACCATTGCGCCTGGCCCCTACATAAGTGCATGAAAGCACAATCGTCTGCGCGGGCATCTTTCTACCTCTACAACACGGTAGAAGAAATTGATGCCTTAGTAGCTGGTATCCACCGGGCACAGCGCTATTTTAGCTAGAAAGGCCAGAAGTGAATCTCGATGCAATGTACCAGGAAGTCATCCTGGACCACTATAAGAATCCCCACGGCTCAGGCTTGCGCGAGGACTTCAACGCAGAAGTCCACCACGTCAACCCTACGTGTGGTGACGAAATTACACTGCGTGTTCAACTCAACGAAACCCATGACCACGTCGCAGACATTTCCTATGATGCCCAAGGCTGTTCCATTAGCCAGGCTGCTGCCTCTGTTATGGCCGAGGAACTCACTGGCCTTGAAGTGCATCAAGCATTAGAGAAACTCCACGCCTTTGAGCACATGGTTACCTCGCGTGGTCAAGACTCAGGTGATGAAGACCTCATTGGCGATGGAGTGGCTTTCTCTGGTGTTGCTCAGTATCCAGCCCGCGTGAAGTGCGCACTGTTGGGCTGGAAAGCTTTTGAAGCAGCCCTTGCTGATGCCGAGCAAAGCACCAAGGAATAGGCCTCATCAATTATCCACGAGCCTTAGACCGGGGTTTATAGCACAAGCCCACTGGCACCAGACCACTGAAGCGAAAGAGAAGCACCATTATGAGCGAACACGAACCACAGCCGCACGAGGCGAACGCTGAAAACACTGATGAGCAAGTCGAGGATTATAATTTAGAAGGCGAGCACCAGCGCCCACCACAAAGCGATGAGGACTTAGCCCGCGCGGCGGATGTTGAAGAATTCCTGCGTGATGTTATTGACCCCGAGCTGGGGATTAATGTTGTTGATCTGGGGCTGGTCTATGACATCTGGATCGAAAACGAGACTGAGGCAGTGGTGAATATGACGCTCACTTCGCCGGCCTGCCCACTCACTGATGTGCTGGAAGATCAAGCCCAGGCTGCAGTGGTTGGCAATGGGGTCGCAACGAAACTCACCATTCAGTGGGTCTGGTTGCCACCATGGGGTCCACATATGATCACGGAAGAAGGCCGCGAAATGCTGCGCGCCCTAGGCTATAGCGTCTAAGCTAAACCTGTGTAATATGTAGCGCTGTGATTGTTACCAAAGACTTTGAAGTACGTGTCGGGGCCCGGACCCTACTGGATGCCACCGCCCAACCTTTAAGGATCCAACCTGGCGATCGCATCGGGTTGGTAGGGCGCAATGGTGCAGGTAAAACCACGACGATGCGTATTTTAGCAGGGGAGACCCAGCCTTACGGTGGCAGTGTGTCGCGTAGCGGTGATATCGGATATTTGCCGCAAGATTCCCGCGAGGGAAATATTGACCAAACAGCGCGAGATCGGGTCCTCTCCGCGCGCGGTTTGGATCGTATCCTTGCCTCCATGGATCGGCAACAAGAGATCATGGAGACCTCCACCGATGACAAGCGCCGGGATGCAGCAATCCGTAAATACTCCCGTCTAGAGGAGCAATACCGCAGCTTAGGCGGTTATGAAGCGAATGCTGAAGCCGCCCAAATTTGTGAAAACTTAGGGCTGCCGGCACGCGTACTGGACCAACCACTGCGTCAATTATCTGGTGGGCAGCGCCGCCGCGTGGAACTTGCCCAAATCTTGTTTGCCGCTGCAACCGGCTCAGGTAAGTCCCAGACCATTTTGCTGCTCGATGAGCCTACCAACCACTTGGATGCCGACTCCATTGCTTGGTTGCGCAAGTTTTTAGCCAATCACGAAGGTGGACTGGTGCTCATTTCTCACGATATTGAGCTGCTGCGCGCAATCTGTAACAAGGTGTGGTTCTTAGATGCTGTGCGTGCTGAAGTCGATCAGTACAATATGAGCTTCGATAATTATCAAAAAGCCCGGGCTACGGATGAGGCGCGCCGACGCCGTGAGCGCGCCAATGCAGAAAAGAAAGCTTCTGCCTTACGTGATCAGGCAGCGCGCTTAGGTGCGAAGGCCACGAAGGCTTCTGCTGCCAAGCAAATGTTGGCACGTGCTGAACGCATGATGGATTCCCTCGATGAAATCCGTGTTGGTGATCGCACTGCCCATATACGTTTCCCAGAGCCAGCTCCTTGTGGCAAGACCCCACTCAATGCCACAGGGCTGACAAAGATGTATGGCTCTTTGGAAGTCTTTGCTGGTGTGGATTTAGCTATTGATGCCGGCTCTCGAGTGGTGGTCTTAGGGCTTAATGGAGCTGGTAAAACCACTTTATTGAAGTTGCTTGCAGGGGTAGAACGCTCTGATGGTGAGGGTGGCATTGTCACCGGGCATGGCCTAAAGATCGGTTACTTCGCTCAGGAGCATGACACCATTGATCCTGATAAAACCGTATGGCAAAACACTATTGAAGCCTGCCCGGATGCCAATGAGCAAGATTTGCGTAGTTTGCTGGGGGCTTTCATGTTTTCCGGGGAGCAATTAGAACAACCCGCTGGGACCTTATCTGGTGGTGAAAAGACACGCTTGGCACTATCGGCGCTGGTATCCTCCCGTGCGAATGTTTTACTGCTTGATGAGCCAACTAATAATTTGGACCCAGTTTCACGTGAGCAAGTGCTCAATGCTTTGGCAAGCTATACCGGAGCAGTGGTGTTGGTGACCCACGATCCAGGTGCGGTTCGCGCTCTGGAGCCAGAACGGGTGATCCTATTGCCAGATGGCGATGAGGACTTATGGAGTGATGCATATATGGAGATCGTGGAACTCGCCTAGGGTTTTGTGCGTCATAGTGCGTAAGTAAAATGATAACCTCCTGCGGGACACCGATGGTTGGGCAGCCGAAACGCGCAGCATAGCTCTCCGTGACTATAAGGCACGAGATTGCTGTAGGTAGCAGTCGTGCAGTTCTGAATGAGTGTAGAGTGTATGCCATGGCAAATAATTCTTCGTATAATCTTGCAGAGATCAACGATAAGGCCGCCGAAACTTGGAATAGTCTCGGTGAGCGAAAGCAAAACTTGCTGGTCGTGTGCCTGGCTTGGGATGTTTTGACTAAGTTGTGGGCTTGGCACCTACTTTTCTGGACTCCTAAGGAGCGAGTGAAGGGTAAGAAGTTCTGGTGGTTCTTAGCTACCTTTATCGATGGTATTGGATCCCCAGCATTTATTTTCTTTGGTCGTAAGAAGAAGAATAAGGCGAAGAAGCGTTAATAAAGTAAACCCGAAGCTACCGGGTTTATGTGCACTTATATGTAAGAAGCCCCACACCAACAAACGCATGCATGAGCGATGGTGTGGGGCTTTGCTGCGATAATCAAACCCGGTAGGGAGCCGATACTATTGGCGTCCGGTAGTTTTAATTCCTAAAGCCATGTACTGGGGCTGGGATAAAGCCGCCGCGCGCAATGAATTCTGATTGATCCAAAGTGGATACCGGAATTACGGGGGCATAACCAAGTAGGCCACCGAAGTTGATCTCATCACCAGGCTTTGAACCAGGTACTGGTATCACACGCACGGCAGTGGTCTTGTGATTCATCACACCTATTGCGGCCTCATCAGCAATCATGGCCGAAATTGCTGCAGCAGAAGTATCGCCGGGGATAGCAATCATGTCTAAGCCAACTGAGCAGATTGCGGTCATGGCTTCGAGCTTGTCGATGCTAATGGAACCAGCACGCACGGCATCAATCATGCCCTTATCCTCAGATACTGGAATGAAAGAACCCGATAGGCCACCAACACGTGAACATGCCATCATTCCGCCCTTTTTGACAGCATCATTAAGCAAAGCTAGGGCAGCAGTCGTACCGTGGGTACCGACCTGTTCTAAGCCCATGTGCTCGAGGATATGGGCCACAGAATCACCAAGTTCTGCCGTTGGGGCTAAGGAGAGATCCACGATACCAAAGGGCACGCCTAAACGCTGGGATGCCATGGTGCCAACTAACTGCCCGGCACGAGTAATCTTAAAGGCTGCCTTCTTAATAGCCTCGGCAACCTGATCCAAGCTGGCACCCTCTAAGTCGCCAAGGGCGCGGTTGACCACACCAGGACCAGATACGCCAACACTGACTACACAGTCCGGCTCTTCCACACCGTGGAAGGCACCGGCCATAAAGGGATTATCGCCTACAGCATTGGCAAATACCACGAACTTTGCACAGGCGATTGCGGAGTCATCCTTGGTTAATTCTGCGGCTTGCTTGATGGTTTCACCCATGCGGGCTACGGCATCCATGTTGATACCTGCACGTGAGGAGCCGATATTGACCGAGGAACAGACCACATCAGTTTCGCTTAATGCCTGCGGGATAGAATCGATGAGGCGGATGTCATTGGCGGTCATCCCTTTTTCTACGAGTGCGGAGTAACCGCCGATGAAGTTGACTCCAACCTGCTTGGCTGCCTTATTCAGAGCATGCGCGATAATGGTGGGATCTCCGATGTTGCCAACGATAAGTGAAATCGGAGTAACACTTATGCGCTTGTTGACAATAGGGATACCTAGTTCTCGCTCGATTTCGGTGCAGGTGGCTACGTGGTTGGCCGCGAGGTGGGTGATTTTGTCGTACACAGCCTGGGCGGTGGCATGAATATCGCTTCGCACACAATCGAGGAGGCTGATGCCCATCGTTACTGTGCGTATATCCAGCCGGTATTTCTCGATCATCTCGATGGTTTCGAGAATGGAGCTGTTGGAGTGGTGAGAATTCATTCTGCTTGGACCTGCTCCTAAATAGTATTCATTGCGTCGAAGATAGCCTGAGATTGAATGCGGATCACCAGGTTCTCGCGCTGCTCGACCTCGGTCATGGCTTCTTGGATCGCACTAATCGACGTTTTGGTTTCATCGAAGGAGACGTGCAAGATCATGGTGAAGTAGTCATCCATCAACGTTTGGGAGACATTATGAATATTGACATCTAATTCAGCGCAACGCGTGGCGACCGCTGCGATGATGCCAGTGTGATCAAGGCCAGTTACAGAAAGAATCGCGAACATGGGGCTTATCTTAGCGTACCGGTAAGCTACAGTCCTGATGCCGTAATAACCTAGTGATATGGTAGCGAGTTGCAGCGTGCAATTTATAGGCGTAGGCTCCGAGAAATGGAAAATAAAAAGGTTTTACTTGTAGGTGGACATGGCAAAATAGCTTTGTTGGCAATCCCGAAGCTCGTTGCGGCGGGTCATGAGGTCACTGCTGTGATCCGTAACCCAGACCAGAGTGCAGAATTGACAGCACTCGGTGCGCATCCACTGGTAGAAGACGTCTCCGAAATTAGTGTGCAGCGCTGGACTGAATTAGCAACAACCCACGATGTGGTAGTGTGGTCGGCCGGCAATGGTGGCAAAGCAGGCCCAGATGTGACTTATGCAGTGGATCAAGACGCTGCAGTTGCCTCAATGCAAGGGGCAGTAGCAGCAGGAGAGCAGGCCCCACGCTACATTATGGTGTCATGGATTGGAACTTTTACCTTCGAAGCGCCCCCAGCAGGTGAGCGTGAAGGTTTCCAGCACTATGCTGCAGCCAAGCGGGAGGCGGACACCTACTTAGAAGGCACGGATCTTAACTATGTGATCCTAGGGCCAAGCACGCTCACCGACCAGCCTGCTGGTGGTATTGAGTTGTTGGCAGCGGATGCCGCCACATATTCGAATCCCGCTACTACTTCGCGCGAGTTAGTTGCTGATGTAATCACGGAATATGTGGGCCTACCTCAGCTGCCAAATAAATTTGCACCGTTCACTGATGGCCAGGATGCCATAACAGTCCTGCCAAAGTAGCGCAAGATTTGCCCTGCAGGCTTCTGCCGGCAGGCATTCATAGTGCGGCGTTCCTTGCCGCATGAATTCCAACCGGTCACATTCTCCTTGTGTGGGAGTGCCGTGGCCGGTTGTGTCGTCTTTGCCACAGATTTTCGTCAGCCAAGTCGTCGTTCAAGTCGTCGTTCAAGTCGTCGTATCGGGCGTGGGATTCCTGAAACATAGCTGTCTTAGCTAGAAATAAGTCAAGCTTCAGTTGATAATGGAAGCACTCTGCACCAGCTATTACCGATTTTTAATAATGGTTTTCAGCTGATAGGCTGAAGTGAACTGTTCGCCTGTGTATTTAGTGTCAAGAAGATGTGCCATAGGGCTGATTATGCCCACCAGAACTATCTTCAGCACACCACCAAGCCAAAACGTTTAGGTGAACACAGGTCATCTGCGGGATGTCGTACCTCTTGAAGCAAGCAATCTGCAGCGTTGATAATAACGTTGAGATAAAGGGAGAGAATAAGGTGCCCGCGACCTATTTTTGTTTGCGACATTGCTGATTGGATCACTATGCCACGCCCCCTTGGTACCTCCCAACAGTACTTACCAGGCCTTGATGGCTTGCGTGCCATCGCCGTATTGGGCGCCATTTGGTATCACACCAACGCAGCAAGCCTGCCGGGTGGCTTGCTCGGTGTGGGAGTTTTCTTCACCCTCTCGGGGTTTTTGATTACGTCTTTATTGCTCAAGGAATGGCAAACCAAGGGAAAGGTGAGTCTGGGGCATTTCTGGATCCGCAGAATACGTCGTCTGCTGCCAGCAGTAATAATACTTGTGGCAGTAGTATGGGCCGCAACTGCTATCGCACAACCTGATCTCTTACGCGAACGCGGGTGGCAAGGCGTGGCTGCCATCTTCTACGTGAACAACTGGTATGAGATTGCCCAGGGAAATTCCTATTTCGATGCATTCGCAGGACATGGCCCGCTGGACCATATGTGGTCGTTGTCTGTGGAAGAACAATTCTACTTTATTTGGCCGCTGATTTTCGTGGGTTTGGGTATTATTGCCCGGGGAAATACGAAGAAGATGCGCATCTTCGGTGCCAGCTTTGCAATCATCGCTACTGCATTAAGTACGTGGCTTATGATTAGCTTATATACCCCGGGGCTGGATAATTCCCGTATTTATCAAGGCACTGATACCCGTGCCGCCGGGCTATTTTGGGGTGTGGCCTTAGCTTTTTGCTGGCGCCTTGGTGGCACACTGCGCCCAGGTATTGCACGAGGGGTTGTCGAGCTACTTGGCCTTGGTGGTCTTATCGGTATTTTGGTCATGATGGTAACCACCAATGATGCCGAACCATTCCTCTATCACCAAGGTTTCCCGCTCCTCTCACTGGCAACGCTGGGAGTACTCATTGCGGTGAGCTCACAACACACTTGGATGAGTAAGATCCTAGGCTGCACTCCGTTGCGCTGGGTAGGTGAGCGTACCTATGGCATTTACTTGTGGCATATGCCAATTTTGGCCTTTATGCCACAGTCCTGGGTGCAGGAACATCCACTGCTGGTAGGCCTGGGTACAATTGCACTGACTATCGTGATCGCTGCGTTTTCTTGGCGTTTTATTGAAGACCCGATTCGGCGTCACGGTATTCGCGCTGTGGGGCGCAGCGTGATGCGTAACCTCAACGGTGATCAAATCCGCAAGAATTTCGCTACCCGCTTGCCAGTGGGCATCCATATAGCGGCGATCAGTGTCTTTAGTGTTGCCTCCTTGGTGGCCTTGAACGCGGCAGTACCGGAAGGTTCACGCCAAGCAGAAGACTTAGATACTCTGGCCCGGGCCCAAGCCCAGCAAGATGCAGGCGCCGACAACCCGCAGACTGCTACTGGTCAGGTTGTCGATCCTGCAAGTGATGGCCTCGCCAATTGCACCACGGTCATCCACATTGGCGATTCGACTTCTATTGCGCTTGATAGTGAGGCTTACATCGTCGATCCCGAGCAGCGCCTCACCGCGCAGTATTACCGGGTGGGTGCTTCGGTGGTGGTGAACGACACTAAAGGTGCGCGCGCTACTTTTGAGCGTCTCGGCTCCGATCCAAATATCCAAGAAGTCATCACGAACCTCCTGGCCCAAAATTATGAGGATCCCTGCTGGGTATTAGCAGTTGGCACGAATGATGCAGCCAATATTCAGGTCGGTAACTCTGGGCCTCCATCCTCTCGTATCGATACCATCATGGAATTACTCAAGGACCAAGAAAAAGTGATGTGGGGGACTTTGCGTACTGTCAATGCCACTGATCCGGCCTATATCGATACCACGATGCAAAGCTATAGCGATGCGATTATTGAATCTTGTCAGCAGTATCCGAATTTGCGGGTCTATGACTGGCGCAATGAGGTGCACGATGATTGGTTCATAGACGATGGCATCCACCCGAATTCCGAAGGTGCAATTGCCAAGGCCCATCGCTTTGCAGATGCCCTTGCCCAGGCATACCCGCGGGGCAAGAAGCCACATCCAGGATGTGTGGTGACCTCGGGAGACCAAAGCGAACCAGAGACAGAGCCAGGGACCAAGATTTCTGAATCTCCTGATGCCCAGGAACTCATACCAGCGGTCTAAATACGGATTCGAGATCCAAAGAATTGGAGCCGGCCTGATTGCACTACTGGCTGTGGCTCCAGTTTGTTGTGGGGGATTTGCTCCCCGGTGTGCGTAGCATTTGGGCTCGTGGCCCTGATTGTAAAATCCGGATTCCTGAGAAGAGAGCCGTTTGGACTCGTTACACTGAGCTACGCACGCTGGTTGTGTGTTGGGCAAAGCAATATGTCACGAAGTTTTGCAGCACTTTATTGGAATAAGTGGTATCAATACTTGGTAATTGGGCGATGATGGCATCGTATTCTGCAACCGGGAAGTAGCCATAGTCATAGTAGAAGTCCATGCGGCGGTGCATGCCCTCGGCATCCATTTCAGCGTGAAATTGGCAGGCCCAGGTTGATGCGTTGCCGCGCACCATCTGAATCGGGCAGGTTGGGCCTTGGGCCAGCAAGATAACGCTTTCAGGAACACTCACCGCATTTTCGGTGTGGCCAGTCAATGATGTAAAGCTAGCAGGCAAATTCTTGGTGATTGGGTCCTCTTCGCCGGCAGCAGTGAGCTGGACCAGGGTGGGGCCAGAAGTCTCTGGGTGGGTACGCGCGATGGTTCCACCGAAGTAGTCCACAACAAAAGCATTGCCATAGCAGACAAAAAAGACCGGCATGTCTAGTTCAATCAGTCTTCCTAATTCGTGATGCACATGCTGCTGCCAGGCATCATAGTTTTTGTTGGTGACATTTAAGGGGCTACCGCCAACGATGATGCCACGGTAGTTGTCCAAGTTTGGCAGCTGCGCATTGGGAGTATCGAGGAGCACATGGTCGAGTTCAGCTGCGGGCAATTTGGTTGCGCGTAGGACATCTTGATACTCGGCGTGTGCAATTTCGGCGCCTTGGCGAGGTGAAACCAGAAGGATAGAACCCATAGCAATCTATCCTAGACTACCTAGACTGCTTGGTCTAGTTAGGTGTGGTGGGCGACTAGAATACCGATAATGCCGGTAAGCGCTGTAAAAAAGTGGGGTTGGGGAGATTATGAGTTAGCGTTCGCTGGTGCCTGAATTCGAATTGCACCTTCAACAACATCCAGGACTGCTTCTAAGTCTTCGGTAGCAGCGCCACTGCCTAAGCGGGCGAGAAAACCATCGAAGACAATTTCAAGATACGAGTGCAACACATCCAAGGGGACATCATCGCGCACGCGTCCCAAAGCTGCATTGTGTTCGAGGCGCTGGCGAACCGCGGTGTCTAATACCGCCTGATGTTGCTGCCATAGCGCTCGGAATTCGGCATCAGTACGCAACAAAGTAAGAATCTCCAAGCGGGTAGACAGCCACTCATAGTGTTGGGGATCGTCGATAAGCTCGCGCATGACTTGTACGAGGCCAGATTCAGCGACTACGTCTGCCATGCGGGCTGCATCTTCGCGCGCCAACGCTAAGAAGAGATTTTCTTTGTCGCCGAAGTGGTGAAAAATTGCGCCGCGTGATTTGCCAGTTGCTTGCTCTAAGCGGCGCACGGTTGCTCCTTCATACCCATAGGTCGCAAAGCAGGCGCGGGCACCTTCGAGGATTTCTTGGCGACGCACGGAGAGTTCCGCTGCGCTGACAACCGGCATAGCAGAAAACCTCCTCAAAATATGGTGAGCAACAAAAACGACGGAAAAGAAAACGGGAATGCATACCCCGCGAAAAACACCAACCTGCAGCAACGCTACACCTGCAAGACAGTGGCGAAGGTATCACAATGGCGGGTTGAGGGCTGCAGTGATATGCAGTTATTCCTCGACCCGCCATCGCTTGGAGTCGATTGAAATCAGTTCAAACGACTGTAGTCCGCTCGAGAACCTTCAGGCCTACCTTCAATGAAGGTATTAGGAACGGCTCATATGGCGCAGCACGTACTGTAGGATACCGCCATTGCGGTAGTAATCAGCCTCACCAGGGGTATCGATGCGTACTACGGCATCGAATTCAATGGTGGAGCCATCTTCCTTGGTAGCAACTACTGCCACCGTCTTTGGAGTACGCCCCTCGTTAAGCTCTTCAATACCAGTGATATCGAAGGTTTCGGTGCCGTCCAAGCCTAAGGACTCGTGGGACTCGCCTGCAGGAAACTGCAGTGGGATAACGCCCATGCCGATCAGGTTCGAACGGTGAATACGCTCGAAGGATTCGGTGATAACTGCGCGAACTCCGAGTAGATTGGTGCCCTTCGCGGCCCAGTCACGCGAGGAACCAGTGCCGTATTCCTTGCCGCCGAGAACAACCAGGGGAATGCCAGCTTCCTTATAGTTTTCGCAGGCATCGAAGATGAACTCCTGTGGGCCACCTTCTTGAGTGAAGTCTCGGGTATAGCCGCCGGTGACATCAACGAGCTGGTTTTGCAGGCGGATGTTTGCGAAGGTACCGCGCATCATCACCTCGTGGTTACCACGACGCGAACCAAGCGAGTTGTAGTCGTTGCGGGCCACACCATGCTCATCCAGATACTGAGCGGCAGGGGTGCCAGGTTTAATGGACGAAGCAGGGGAGATATGGTCCGTCGTGACCGAATCACCCAACTTAGCCAGCACGCGTGCACCGAAGATGTCGGAGACTGGCTCTGGCTCCTGGGTCATCCCATCAAAATATGGAGCCTTACGGATGTAGGTGGAATTCTCATCCCACTCGAAGGTCTTACCGGTTGGGATATCCAGGTTCTGCCACTGCTCATCGCCCTTGAAGACATCTGCGTAATCTGCCTCATAGAGCTCACGAGAAATTGCTGTGGCAATGGTCTCTTCGATTTCTTCGGTAGAAGGCCAGATGTCCTTCAAGAAAACATCGTTGCCATCGTGGTCTTGACCCAAGGCTTGGGTTTCGAAGTCGAAGTCCATGGTGCCAGCGATAGCGTAGGCGATGACCATAATTGGCGATGCCAAGTAATTCATCTTCACATCTGGGGAGATACGGCCTTCGAAGTTACGGTTACCGGAGAGCACTGCGGTTGCAGCGAGATCTTTCTCATTGATGGCAGCAGAAACCTCATCTGGCAGAGGGCCAGAGTTACCAATACAGGTGGTGCAGCCGAAGCCAGACAGGTAGAAGCCCAAGGCCTCCAGATCCTTCCACAGATCTGCACGCTGGTAGTAGCCATCAACAACCTGGGAGCCTGGTGCACAAATGGTCTTCACCCATGGCTTTGCCTTCAAACCCTTCTCGGCAGCCTTCCGGGCAATCAAACCTGCACCAATCATGACCGATGGATTAGAGGTGTTGGTACACGAAGTAATAGAGGCAATAGCCACCATGCCATGGTCCAAGGTATAGGAGCCACCATGTGGGGAATGGACCACCACTGGGTTGGATGGACGACCAGCTGCACCTTTAGCAGCTGATTCTCCGTGGCCAGCGCGGGAGGCGTTGTAGCCTGGGTCATCAGCGGGCGCTGGATCAGTTGCTTCGCCCTCGGACTCCATGGTTTCTGCTGCAGCAGAGTCATCCTCGAGTACTGGATCTTCGGTGTAGTTGCGCACATCCTTGCGGAACTGCTCCTTGGCATCTTCGAGCAAGATGCGATCCTGTGGACGCTTTGGACCTGCAATAGAAGGCTTGACGGTGGTGAGGTCGAGCTCCAAGTACTCGGAGTACTTTGCCTCTGGCGCATCTTCTTCAAGCCACATGCCCTGCGCCTTGGCGTATGCTTCAACCAATGCAATTTGCTCTTCAGGGCGCCCGGTCAAGTGCATATACTTGGTGGTCTCTTCGTCAATAGGGAAGATTGCACAAGTAGAGCCGAACTCAGGGGACATGTTGCCAATGGTGGCGCGGTTGGCAAGAGGAATGGACTTCACGCCATTGCCGTAGAACTCGACGAACTTCTGAACGACGCCGTGCTCGCGCAGTATTTCGGTGATGGTCAGCACCACGTCAGTTGCGGTCACGCCAACTGGGATTTCTCCGGTGAGCTTGAATCCGACAACCTTTGGAATCAGCATGGAGACAGGCTGGCCCAGCATCGCAGCCTCTGCCTCAATACCGCCCACGCCCCAGCCGAGAATACCCAGCCCGTTTTCCATGGTGGTGTGGGAGTCCGTACCGATACAGGTATCCGGGTATGCCAGTCCATCGTTGTCGAAGACCACGCGGGCTAGATATTCGATATTAACCTGGTGCACGATGCCGGTTCCTGGAGGGACCACGCGGAAGTTGGAGAAGTTTTCTGCACCCCAGCGCAGGAACTGGTAGCGCTCTTCATTGCGCTCGTATTCAATCTCTACGTTCTTCGCTAGCGCGGATTCGGAGCCGAAAGCCTCAATAATGACCGAGTGGTCAATCACCATTTCGGCAGGATTGAGGGGGTTTACCTTGTCTGGGTCGCCACCGAGAGTCTTCACAGCTTCGCGCATAGTGGCGAGGTCGACCACACAAGGTACACCGGTGAAATCCTGCATGAGCACACGTGCTGGAGTGAACTGAATTTCCACATTAGGTTCTGCCTCTGGATCCCAGTTGGCAATTGCCTCAATGTGGTCCTTGGTGATATTGGCGCCATCTTCGGTACGCAGGAGGTTTTCACCCAAAACCTTTAAGGAGTAAGGCAGTTTCTCCATGCCGGGGACGGCGTCCAGGGCAAAATAGTCGTAGCTGCGGTCGCCAACCTTGAGTTGTTGTTTGGCGCCAAAAGAGTTCTTGCTCTCAGTCACAGTGCGCTCCGTTTCGCTTAAGTCGTTGCTGCTCTTGGGTAGTCATGAATGTCCGGCAGAAGGCAGGACGTGAATTCGTTTGCGAACGAGTGCTGGGGTCACAAACGTCATCTAACGCACATCTTAACAGGACGAGCGTACTGTTTGCATACCGCTTGATGCGCACGCGCGAATTTGCTTTCCAGTTGGACATATTTAACCCCGAAAGAGGGCGAGGCATTGCGCGACACCTTTTCTGCAAAGGCAACCAAGAACATCGGAGAGCGCTGGTGCAGGTAACAATCATCGGCACATGTGTGGCCCACGGAAAAGTAAAGCCAGTAGAGCAGGGACACCGTCTCACGCATTTAAAGAGTCATGAGTTAAGGAGATGTACTACAACAACGGTATGCCTCTGGGTGGCTATTGTTACCTATCAGCCATGGCTGACGGTGAGTTTGAATGGTGCGGCGTATCGGCGATACGGAAGGAGCCGTCGCAGTGAAAACTACAGTAAGGCGCGCAAAGGAATGGAAAGCTCACTATTTAAGTAAGCAGATTCGTTGGGCGCAGATAGGGTGCAGAGGGAATCATAAGCGTTGTTTAGCATTCTTTGATGAGTATTGGCATGTAACACCAAAGCCACGCGCCAGCTATGAAAGAATAAGGAGAGCTTAAAGAAAAGGGACGTCCACTGCGAGGTAGCGGCGGCAGCCGGAGGCAATCGGTGGGAGCCGGAGGCCAAAAAGTCTGCTTGTTTAATGCGGCGCCTTTTTGGAGGCTCGTTTATAAGAAAGAGGAAGCATGTCGATCAATCTCGATATCGCAAACGCAGCAATCCAAGGCGTGCGCGATCAGGGAGTGTACACACCAATCTTAACCGAGGAGCAACAATCCGAATTTGCTGCACTCATTGCCGCGGAAAATCAAAAACATGATACAAACGTGGCTATCGTAGAAGTTCCTGAGCCCGTGGGCGACTGTCGCCTTTTTGCAGAAAACGTTCTCCACGGGGTCGATCAAGGAACCGTGTTGGTGCGCAGTGCAGGTTATTATTGTGCGGCATCGGAGGACGAGTTCCGCGTCGGTGTGGATGCCAAGTCTACAGACTTGAACAAGATGGGTTACGATACACAAACCGCAGCCTTGGAATACATCTCTTTTGAAGGCGACGATGTCGATCAGTCTCTATTTATTTATATTGCCGTTGTCGCTTTGGTGGTCATTGTCGGACTTGCAGCGTTTGTCAAGTTTAAAAACTGGACTTTCGGGCAAGCTTCCGTGCCGGTGGCAGAAGGCTCTGACGTAGAGACCAGAAGCGACGCGCCCTAATCTTTGCAAACTGTGCTGCATCTCACAATAGTTATTGTGAGGCGCAGTTTTTTGCGTTGAGCGGGACTTTTGTGGGCGCACGTTGTTCCTGTGGCTCTGTGTGACGTAATTGATTTGTGATGTAAATGAGACAAACGTGGCTCGGTTGGTTTATGGTTCAAATATCGACTCATGAGTTGTTTGCCGTCACTCAAGGATGATTCCTTGACACGCTGGCCAGTGGGCGCATGTGGGGAAGCACGCGTGCACTGCAGCAAGAATTGAGGGCACAATGCATGAGTCGCTGTATGCATATCTATGTGTACCGTCATGCGATTTTGGTCCACACCAAAGGAGGAAATGTGACCAAAACTTTAGCCCCACATGCGCGCCCACGGGCGTTCGCACGTACTAAAGCCGTTGTCGGCGTCGCAGTCAGTGTTTCACTTGCAAGCAACACTGCCGCGTTCGCAACCCCCACCAAACCCAGCGATGCGGAGGTTGCTCAAGCAACTACTGCTGTTAATGATGCAGAATCTTCGCTGACTGATTTGGTAAGCCAAGTCAGCTCCGCTGAAAGTGAACTCCAAGATCTCGAACGTGCGATTGGCGCTGACCGAGAAGCTGCTAACCGGGCTTTGGTCGATCTTCACGATGCCCAAATTAAGGCTGAGCAAGCTCGCCGCGGGGTAGAAGCAGCCCGTGCTGCATTGGAAGGCACTCAGGAAGAAATTGAAGAGGCTCAAAAGATCCTCGATGAAATCTCCAATGCCACCTATCGCATGGGATCGAAGCCCAGCACAGTCTCTGCATCTGGTGCTACCAATGCCGAAGACACTTTGGCCCGGCAAAGCTATCTACGCACTCAAGTCAACGACCAGCGTGAGGTCATCGATCAGCTCGATGAACTGCGCACCCAGCAGGCCAATACAGAGTCCCGCGAGCGCAAGACCACTGAGCTTGCAGAGCAGCGTGCGCAGGCAGCAGAACAAGCGCAGGCCGATGCCGAGGCACAGGTTGCTTCATCGCAGGCAGCAGTCGACGCTAAGTTAGAAGAGCGCGCAGCCATCATCGCCGCACAGGCTAATGTCCAATCTGCACTCGATGCTGCTCGTGGTAATGCGGCTAACTTAGAACAGCAGCGCAATGAGTATGAGCAGTTCCAAGCTGCCGAAGCTCAGCGTCAAGCTGCCCAAGCAGCACAGCAGGCTGCAGAGGAAGCCGCCGCACAGGCCGCCCAAGCTGCCCAAAGCGCGGCAGAAGAAGCGAGCCAGGAAGTAACTGAGAGTACGACGGAGTCCTCAGCTGCAACCACATCTGAGGCCGCAACTGACAAACCCGAGCAAGAAACCCAGTCTGTTTCCGATGCCGCCGCTATTGCGGCTGCTGCTCGCGATGCTGTGGAGCAAACTCGGAACAATACCGCGAATGCAACTGCTGCGGCTGATGAAGCAGCCGCAGCAATTGTTGCCGCATCCCAGCCTGATCACACCAGTACTGACGATCCTTATCAGGACTCCGATGCAACCTCTGATCTCCTGGCCGTGCAAAACGAAGAAGCAGTTGATTCCGACACTGCAGAAGAACTGAATCTAGATACTGCGGAAACTGCTGCTTCGGTCACTGAGAATGCGAGTTCGGCTGTTTCTGCTTCTGCCTCGGAACAAATTGAAACTGTGATCGCCCGCGCGAAGTCTCAACTCGGAGTTCCGTATGTCTGGGGTGGCGGTAATGCCAACGGTCCAACGGGTGGTATCCGTGATGGCGGATCGGCTGACTCGCATGGCGAATATTCCAAGGTCGGTTTTGACTGTTCTGGTCTGGTGCTTTACGCCTTTGCTGGTGTGGGTATTTCTTTGCCGCACTATACCGGGTATCAATACCAGCGTGGCACCAAGATTAATGCCGAGAATATGCAGCGCGGCGACCTTATTTTCTGGGGTCCAAATGCAGAGCAACACGTGGCGATCTACTTAGGTGATGGTCAAATGATCGAGGCGCCGAATTCTGGCTCCGTGGTACGAGTTACTTCAGTTCGTTGGTCTGGGATGAGCCCATATGTGGTACGCCTGATTCAATAAACCGTGCAGTGCAGCGCCTTACCTTAGCGGGCACTCTGTGAGCCGGTGCTAGCCACCTGGCTTCTTGCACAGCTACAAATGCTGCATGACAGCCATGACAGCCATGAAAGACTTGGAAGCAATGGGTGCAACTGTGGTCATCCATCTCTTCCGTAACAGACGCAGGGATAAAGTAGGTGTAGTGCATCCCCATTTCATATTGCACCTACTTTTGTGGATTCCTGTGATAACTACATCCTCCTTTTGAGTAGTTAGCATATAGCCCGGAGCTTTTAATCATAGCTCCGGGCTATATTCATATGTCCTGCATCACATGCTCCGAAAATCAATCAGGCATGCTTACTCCGTCACACCTACTCCAGCGCTTTCTCCAATGCTTTGTTTGAGAATCTTCAGTTCTCGCTACAATAAGCCTCACAGAAAAACGGCCAACTTCACCAGCGTTCTTGACTAATTAGTGCTAGTGTCAGTGGCATGTCACAACACCTCGAGACGTCTGAATCTGCGCCAACTTTTGCATCGATCCACGATATTGATGCCCTTTTAGTCCTCTCCTTCGGGGGCCCAGAAGGCCCAGATGAGGTGCGCCCTTTCTTGGAAAATGTGACCCGAGGGCGCGGCATCCCCGCATCCCGCTTAGATGAGGTTGCAGTCCATTATCACCACTTCAATGGGGTGAGCCCGTTAAATGAGCTCAACCGCGAAATTATTGCCAATGTGAAGTCTGAACTCGCTCGGCGTGGGCTTGATATCCCGGTCTATTTCGGTAACCGCAATTGGCGCCCTTTCGCCAATGATGTCGCTGAAGAAATGGCCCGCGATGGACATCGTTGTGTAGCAGTCTTTGCCACCTCGGCGTGGGGTGGATACTCAGGTTGTCGCCAATATGGTGAAGACATCCAACAAATGCGTGCTCACTTAGCTGAGCAAGGCTTGCCAGAGATCGATTTCTTGCGCCTGCGACAATTCTTCGACCATCCTGCTTTCATCAGTGAGCAAGCAGAAGTTATTACTGATGCCTATGCCAAGTTCGGTGTTAGTCCAGCCGAAGGCGTAGCAGATGGCATTGCCTTGGTGTTTACTGCCCACTCTATTCCTTTGATGGCCAATGAGGCTTCTGGTACTCAAGAAGATGGCGCTTTATATTCTGCACAGATTTATGAAGCATCCCGCCTGACCGCTGAAGCCTTAGGCATTGCCGACTACGACGTGGTTTGGCAATCGGAGTCCGGTAATGGTCGCATCCCTTGGCTAGGCCCAGACATTTTAGATCACGCCCAGGCACTCTACGATAAGGGCGTGCGCAAGCTCGTCGTATCAGCCATCGGCTTTATTTCTGACCACATGGAGGTGGTCTGGGACCTCGATAATGAGCTGAAAGACGAAGCAGAGAAGCTGGGCATGGAGGTTGTACGTGCCGATACCATTGGGCATACCGAATCGTTTGCGTCCATGGTGGTTGATCTCATTGGCGAATCACTCGCCCCAGATACTGCACACCACTTAGGCTTGGTTGCCTCTAAAGGCTGCACCGTCAACGGAGAGCCTTGCGCGCCTGGGTGTTGTCAGCCAGCGCGGCGCCCCCACTCGGCAACCGCATAATCTACAGCAGTCATGCGTGCCTGGCGGATCGAATGCCCCAGGCGTAATAGCTCGGGATCAAACTCATGAATCCCATAGCGCTGCATAGTGGTCTCTAGCACAGCTGTTACCGCGTTAGCCCGTGCAATCAATCCACTCGACCGGGGCGGGGTAGCAGGTGGCAGGCCAGGGGAGTCATAGTAGTCAGTCAGGCTGCCAACAGTAAGACGCGGATTTGGTGCTGAGATACCAGGATTCACTGCCGCAATACTATGCGCTGCTGCATAAGTAGCATCTCGGAGTTGGGTGTCGGCATCCCCGGGGCTTAACCAAGCGGCCTGGGGTAGCGGGGCCTCTAAGTAAAACTCATGCCAATCAGTATGGTCATCAGCTGCCTGGAAAATTGGGATGAATACGCTAGCATCCCCATTTTCGTGGGAGAGAATCACCGCCCCACCTGCCTTTTGGGATAGTAGCGTTGCTGGATGAGCCGGTGGTAAAGCCAGCGGCATCCCTGGACCGGCTAGTAGTAACCGCAGGCGACTTCCTGGAGTGTACGCACGGCGCCACTGAGCAAAGACATCTGCTGAAGAAAACTCCCCACTGGCGATACGCTGATGGCCTCCAAGCTCGCGTAAAGCGGCGATGGTCTCATCAAAAGATTCCTGGTGGTGCAGCCAACTTGCCATCCACAGGCTGACGTTTTGCAAAGGAGAGTAAATGTCCGCGCGAAAATCCATGATTCCGGCTAGCCTAGCAAGCATGCCTAGCAAAGATCCATACGCCGGCGATATTTTCGGCGGACACAAACGTACACAACGCCCCCAATACCCTCAAGTCACCGCCGAGCACGGCATGGTGGTTGAGGTGCGCGCCGATGGGTTTGTCGGCGCGGTTATCGGCTTTGAACGCACCTATGATGGTGAGTTCGTACGCTTAGAAGACCGCTATGGGGCAAGTAGGCTTTTCAAACTTCGCGCCGGCGCTTTTGCCATTGATGGGCAGATCGTTGAGCTGAAAAAGCCAGTAGCCAAAGGACCCCAAACCCAAAAGTATTCTCATTCCGGTTCCGCTCGCGTCACGCACACCGAGGCAAAGGTTGCCAAGGCCTCGCGAATTTGGGTGGAAGGAGTTCACGATGCTGCCTTGGTCGAAAAGATTTGGGGCCACGATTTACGTGTTGAAGGCATCGTGGTCGAACAAATTGAAGGCCTCGATAATCTGCCAAGATTGTTGGAGCAATTCCAACCCGGACCGCAACGTCGTCTTGGGGTGCTTGCCGATCACTTAATTGCGGGCACGAAAGAGTCACGCTTAACCCAACAGGTTGGACCCAATGTATTGGTGACTGGACACCCATACGTCGATATTTGGCAGGCAGTTCATCCACAGCGCTTCGGGATGCAAACTTGGCCGGTGATTCCACGGGATCAAGAATGGAAGCAGGGGATTTGTGATCACATGGGATGGGCCAACCCACAAGAAGGTTGGCACTACATCTACAATGCAGTGCGCGACTTCCGCGACGTGGAGCCAACGTTGATTGGGGCGGTGGAGCGATTGATTGACTTCGTCACTGACTTTCATCTACGTAAGGAAGATTTTTTGCTATCCTGAGCATATGGGTGCCTTAGTTTGGTTTGTCATAGGAATCATTCTCGCCGGTTTGGAACTTGCCGTAGGCGAGCTGTCGTTCCTCATGCTTGCCATCGGGGCTCTAGCCACTGCCGGTATCGCCTTAGCAGATATTCCGCTTTGGGCCGAAGCGTTCGTCTTTGCGCTGACCTCTATGTCCGCACTGTTGCTTCTCAAACCAGCATTAAAGAAGAAGTTGCGTCTGCCTACTGCCATTAGCCCGGCTTCTCAGGAGATCGTGGGCTATCAAGGCCAGTTGGAATCAGCAGAACTCATTGACATCAATGGTGATTTGTGGTCGGTACAGCCTTTTGATGCAGGAAGCAAGCTCCGAGCGGGAGACTCAGTAACGGTTGTCGCCTGCGATGGCACCTATGTGTTCGTAACGAAGGAAGAATAGAATTATGACTGCAACTGTAGTAATCCTTGGTGGGTTACTGGTTTTTCTGCTCACAATAATTGTCAGTTCGATTGCGATCATTCCCCAAGGTGAGGCCGCCATTATTGAACGTTTAGGGCGTTATACCCGCACCTTATCCGGTGGGGTATCGCTGATGGTGCCCTTTATTGATCGCGTGCGTGAGAAAGTTGATACCCGTGAGCGCGTGGTCTCCTTCCCACCCCAAGCGGTAATCACTCAAGATAACTTGACCGTGGCAATTGATACGGTGGTGACTTTCCAAGTCAACGATGCTGCCAAAGCTATCTATGGGGTGGATGACTACATGGTGGGTGTGGAGCAGATTTCGGTAGCTACCTTGCGCGATGTGGTCGGCGGCATGACCTTAGAGGAAACCTTGACCTCACGTGACGTGATCAACCGGCGCCTGCGCGGTGAATTGGATAAAGCCACCACGAAGTGGGGCTTGCGCATTAGCCGAGTGGAGTTAAAGGCCATTGATCCGCCACCATCAATCCAGCAATCAATGGAAATGCAGATGAAGGCGGATCGGGAAAAGCGCGCGATGATCCTCACTGCTGAGGGGCGGCGCGAAGCTGAGATTCGTACCGCTGAAGGTGAAAAACAAGCCAAGATTCTTGCCGCCGAAGGTGATAAGCACGCCGCGATCTTAGAGGCCGAAGCACAGCGCCAGGCTATGATTTTGCGTGCCGAAGGCGAGCGTGCCGCCAAGTACCTCCAGGCTCAGGGTGAAGCTAAGGCGGTCCAGAAGATAAATGCTGCTATTAAGACCTCCCAAGTCACCCCAGAGGTCTTGGCTTATCAGTACCTAGAGAAGCTGCCGCAGCTAGCTCAAGGCGAAGGCAGCACGATGTGGATGATCCCTAGCCAATTTGGTGATGCTTTAGAAAGCTTCGCCCGCGCCTTCGGCTCTAAAGACACCGCAGGCACGTTCAGTTATGAGCCAGGTGCAGTGGATGAGCGCAGCCAAACAATCGCTGATGCCGATGATCATGAAAACTGGTTCAACACAGATTCAAATCCCGAGATTGCGGCTGCAGTAGCTGCTGCCAATGCGTCCGCGCAAGTAAGTGTGGATGAGGTAACCTCCGATGTCCCTATGCCTGGACAAAGTGCAATCCAACAGCAGCATACCCAGCAATCGGTAGCATCAGACAGCACCGCACCCGCACCTGAAGCCCAAAGCTGAAGCTCGCAGATAACGTCAGGACGTACAACAGTGAGATACTGAGCTTGAGCAATCCTAGGCTTCAGGGGTCGCAGGAGTATACAGGGTCTGCATGAATGCAGGGCCTCGCACCCACCCCGTAGCATAGCGGCGTGACCGTATATAGGGTATAAATCTTCGCCTGCATACATGCTTTCCAAAGGACACTAAGGATTGAAGGAATACGAGAACCCCGGTAGGAAGTGTCAAGGAGGGTGCTGAAACACCTTCCACACCTACCGGGGTTATGTTTTGGCTCAAAACCAAGGTTCTACCATGCAAACGCACACCATGGCCGCAGGTTACTGGGAAAACCGGATTAGTAGCTACCAGCTAAATCCACATGGGCGCGGCGTAACAGTGAGACAGCTTGCCCATAGCCTGCTTGCTCTGCGCGCCAGCCGGCAGCTTGCAGACGCTGGCTCATCGCCTGCTTCGAAATACCCAACTCGCCTGCTGCTTCAATCTGACTCATCCCACTGCGTACTAAGGCTGTAGCTTCGCGCCCTTCAGCGGTGCGTTTTCGCAACACGAAAGCAAGCAGTTCAAAGCTCGCGCTGATATCAGACGCCCAATTCGCGGTATCTGGTTGAAACCGGACCTTGACCGTGCCGGGGGTGGCACGCATACCTAAAATCTTGCGGCAAAACTCCACAGAGGTGTTATAGCTTAAGGCCACCGCCCAATCACCCGGGGCAAGTAAGGCAGTACATACAGCAACAGCAGTATCAGTCTCTGCGATGTGTAATTGGAATTCATCGACGCCGACGATCTCGATATTTTCTGCTGGCACCATACGGGCAAAGGCTGTTGCCGCATCGCGAATAATATCCGCCTTGCGCCGCTGGGTACCTCGATAGCGTGCCAAAACAACAAACATATCTCTAGTGTAGCGACTTGACCGGGGTTTTGGCGTCCAAATATAAGCTCACACACCCCACAAGAGCAATACCTACCGTCCACAGCAAGGTATACCAGTTGAACCCGCCAACTAAGCTCGAGCCAAAAGCAACGGTAACGATGGTGCCAGGCAGCGAACCAACAAAAGTAGCAATAGTAAAGCCCCACAAGGGCACTGGGGTGAGTGCCGCAGTGTAATTGAGAACACTAAAGGGCACCGCCGCAATCATGCGCAGGGAGGTGATCGCCCACCAACCCCTCGTTTCTAAGCGCACCGTAATCCCGTGGACTGCTGGATGTTGCAAGTGCGGGCGCATCCAATCGCCAAGCAGCGCGCGCACAATAGTAAAACTCAAGGCAGCAGATATCGTGGTAGCGAGCAGCACAACCAGCACACCTTGTTGGATTCCAAATAAAATGCCACCGGCTAAGGTCATCACGGTGCGTGGGATCGGAAATTGGGTAATCCCGATATACAACAACAAAAAGACAAGAACAAAACTGCTCCCATGGCGCTCTTGTAAATCGCGCAATTGCTCCAGAGAAGGTGCATTAATTAAGAGGGGAGCAAGTACCACTAGAGCGGCTAACCCCAAAAGTAGGAGTCGCCGCGGCCAGGATAATGCCCAAAAACTGTGGTATCCATCATGGAAAAGTCCGTTCAGGAATCCAAAAATACTGCTCACGCCCGATTACCTTACAATTATGGGCTAAAACCCACAAAAACTCAGAAGTTGCGGACTACACTGGACTATTGGAAGTGAGGCGTATTCCACACGTCTCAAGCCGCACCTGACAATACGTGCAATACGTTGCAGAAAGTGGGTTTTACTCGTGACTGACACACGATTCACCCGAGACGCGGACTTCGATGCCAAAGAACTAGCCTGGTACAAGGCAGTGGCCAAAGTCTTTGCCCGCGTTCAGAAAAAAGACATCGCAGATGTGCCTGCCGATGTGTGGAAGAAGCTCATCCGCACAACCTATGACGGCATCGATATCAATCCCCTGTATAACCGCGTAGACGAAGGGCCAGAAACCGCCATACCTGGCACCTTCCCCTACACTCGTGGTGGACACCAAGGCCTCTGGGGAGTCACTGAAAGTTTCGATGCCGATTCCACTAACGAAGAAGTGCATCACGCCCTTAACTTCGGCACCACTAACCTCGTCATACATGGCGATGCAGACCTGCCCACCCTCCTCAAAGGCGTACTCGCAGCATATGCGCCCATTCGTCTCGAAGCTGGGAAAGCAACCGCAACCCAGGCCTTGAAACTCTATGAATGGCTCGGCGATGTCACCCCTGCATACCTCGAACTCGGTGCAGCACCCCTGACCGCCGCCATTGATGGACAAGAATCCATTGACCTTGGTGAAACCACCGATCTTGCAGTCGCCGCCCACCAACGCGACAATGTGCGCGCCATTCTTGTTGATGGCGTCAGCCTCAGCAACCAAGGTGCATCCGATGGTCAAGAAATCGGCTTTGCCCTAGCAGCGGGCCTGGAATACGTCCGCGCCTTAACCGAAGCAGGCTTAAGCTTTGCCGAGGCACTCGGTCAAATCTCCTTCCGATTGGCGATTAGCGATGACCAATTCGCACAAATCGCTAAACTGCGCGCCTTCCGCACCTTATGGGCCCGAGTTGCTGATATCCTCGGAGAACCATTAGCAGGTGACGCACCAGTACACGCCCTGACCGCACCTGTGATGTTCTCCCAGCGTGACCCATATGTAAACATGTTGCGTGCGACGGTAGCAACCTTCGCAGCAGGTGTCGGAGGCGCAACCGATGTTGAAGTCCTGCCCTTTGATTCCGCCATTGTCGGTGGATTAGGTAACACCTCTAAGGCATTCAAACATCGCATTGCCCGCAACACCAACCTCTTACTGCTCGAAGAATCACACCTCGGCCACGTGATCGACCCAGCCGGTGGCTCCTACTATGTTGAAAAGCTCACCGCAGAACTCGCCGCAAAGGCTTGGGGCCACTTCCAAGAAGTCGAAGCCCAAGGTGGTTTCATCGACGCTACCAAGTCTGGCTTCATTCGCACCCAACTTGATGACATGCACGAAAAGGTACGTAATGACATCGCGCACCGTCGCAAGCAAGTCACCGCAGTTAATGAGTTCCCCAATTTGTCCGAAGCTCCACTACCTGCTGTACAACGGGTCGAGCCTGCTGGGGTCAAGCGCTGGGCTGCTGAGTTTGAGGCCCTGCGCAATCGGAGTGATGCCTATGTAGAGGAGCATGGCACGCGCCCAGCGATCACCTTGATCCCACTAGGCCCACTTGCTAAACACAATGTGCGTACTGGTTTTGCTACGAACTTGCTGGCAAGTGGCGGTATCGCCGCAGTTAATCCGGGCCAGTTGGTTCCAGGTACCCCTGAATTTTCCGAAGCTGCAGCAGGCATGCACATTGCCGTGATCTGCGGCACGGACGCTGAGTATGATGCCTCTGGTGCTGCTGCCTTGCAGGCCCTGAAGGTTGTTGGGGTGAGCGAGGTCTACTTGGCAGGTTCGCCAGGGCATGACTTCGAACCAGATGGCTATTTAAACCTTAAGATTAATGCGGCCGCTACCTTAGCGCAGCTGCTCGAGAAGTTGGGTGCATAAGAAACATGACTACGATCCCAAATTTCGCAGAATACGACTACCAGCCACCAGCAGCTGCATCACCATCCCCACGCAGTGATGCAGAGGAAACCTGGATTACTCCAGAAGGTATTGAAGTGCCTCGGGTATTCGAGCGCGAATTGCGCGATGATGCTGTTGCTGCAGCCCAGCTGGATTCTTTCCCAGGTATGCCACCGTTTATGCGGGGACCATACCCAACCATGTACACCAACCAGCCGTGGACTATTCGCCAATACGCAGGCTTTTCGACTGCTGCGGAATCCAATGCCTTCTACCGCCGCAATCTCGCTGCGGGCCAAAAGGGGTTGTCGGTGGCCTTCGACTTGGCCACTCACCGCGGATATGACTCAGATAATGAGCGCGTTGTTGGTGACGTCGGTATGGCCGGGGTGGCCGTGGATTCCATTTTGGATATGCGTCAGCTCTTCGAAGGCATCGACTTAGGTGCCGTTTCGGTGTCTATGACCATGAATGGTGCGGTGTTGCCTATTTTGGCGATGTACATCGTTGCCGCAGAAGAGCAGGGGGTTGCCCCAGAGCAGCTTGCTGGCACTATTCAGAACGATATTCTTAAAGAATTCATGGTGCGCAACACTTACATCTATCCACCAAAGGCATCAATGCGCATTATCTCGAATATCTTCGAGTACACCTCGCTCAAGATGCCCCGCTTTAACTCCATTTCTATTTCCGGTTATCACATCCAAGAAGCCGGTGCGACTGCGGACCTGGAGTTGGCCTACACCTTGGCGGATGGCATTGAATACATCCGTGCCGGCAAGGATGTTGGTCTGGATGTTGATAAGTTCGCACCACGTCTGTCCTTCTTTTGGGGAATTTCCATGAATACCTTTATGGAAATCGCCAAGTTGCGTGCAGGTCGCCTGCTCTGGAGCGAGTTGGTAGGTAAGTTCGATCCAAAGAATCCGAAGTCACAGTCGCTGCGTACCCACTCGCAGACTTCTGGTTGGTCGCTGACTGCCCAAGATGTCTATAACAACGTGCCGCGTACCGCTATTGAGGCTATGGCTGCAACCCAAGGGCACACTCAGTCGTTGCACACGAATGCCCTCGATGAGGCCCTGGCGTTGCCAACAGACTTCTCGGCACGTATTGCACGTAATACTCAGTTGCTGTTGCAGCAAGAATCCGGCACGGTACGTCCGGTGGATCCTTGGGCTGGTTCTTACTATGTTGAGTGGCTCACTGAGCAGCTTGCTGAGCGTGCGCGCAAGCACATCGAAGAGGTTGAGGCTGCCGGTGGTATGGCTCAGGCTACGATTGAAGGCATTCCAAAGTTACGTATTGAGGAATCTGCTGCGCGTACCCAGGCTCGTATTGATTCTGGCCGCCAGGCTTTGATCGGTGTGAATAAGTACGTGGTTGCCGAAGATGAGCAAATTGAAGTGCTCAAGGTGGAGAACTCCAAGGTTCGTGCGGAGCAGCTGGCCAAGTTGGAGCAGCTACGCGCCGAGCGTGATGAGCAGGCCGTTCAGGATGCATTGGATGCCTTGACTGCCGCAGCTGCGCGCGAGGATAAGGAACCCGGTGATTTGAGCTTAAACCTGCTGCAGCTTTCTGTGGATGCAGCTCGTGCCAAGGCCACAGTAGGAGAAATCTCCTACGCTTTGGAGAAGGTTTATGGCCGTCACGAAGCAGAGATTAAGACCCTCTCCGGTGTCTACAAGGATGAGGTCGCTAAGGAAGGCGAAGTGGATAACGTCACTCGTGCTATTGAGCTTGCCGATGCCTTCGCAGAGCAAGAGGGGCGCCGTCCGCGTATTTACATTGCCAAGATGGGACAGGATGGCCATGACCGCGGCCAGAAGGTAGTAGCTTCTGCCTATGCCGATATGGGCATGGACGTTGATGTGGGACCGCTGTTCCAAACCCCAGCAGAAGCAGCGCGCGCTGCAGTGGATAATGATGTCCACATCGTTGGGGTATCTTCTCTTGCTGCCGGCCACTTAACCTTGGTTCCTGCGCTCCGCGAGGAATTAAAGAAGCTTGGCCGCGAGGACATCATGATTGTGGTTGGTGGTGTGATCCCACCTGGTGATTTTCAAGAACTCTATGATGATGGCGCTGTTGCCATTTATCCACCTGGTTCGGTTATCGCTGATTCCGCAATTGATATGCTGACCAAGCTCAGCACCCAACTGGGTATTGAACTTCCCGCAGAAGTAAAATAGTGCGGTAATCGTACCCGTCAAGCCCCTCAGCAGGTATCCTAGGCAATCAACACATTGAGTTTGTTTCTTCGCACGGATGCCTGCTGTTGTGCATTGCTAGCACCGTAGCAGCACCGGTTGCATGCCGAAATGGAAGGCTACTATGTCCCACACTGAACATAATTACTTAGAGCACACCCTGGGCTCGCTCGTGACGACGGCGGGCACGGACCTCGGCGCGCAAACGGCAGTCGCACCGGAAGTCATCCAACGCATGCGCCGCCGCATTGATGTTGATGACCTCTATGAAGGTGTGTTAGCTGGAGAGCGCTCGAAGATCGCCCGTGCCATTACCTTGTTGGAATCGACTGCCCAAGCTCATCGCGTGCTTGCTCAAGAATTATTGCTGAAGTTATTACCGCATAGTGGCAATGCTATCCGGGTGGGCATCACCGGGGTGCCTGGCGTTGGTAAGTCAACGTTTATCGAAGCATTAGGCATGCAACTTATTGAACAGGGCAAAAAGGTTGCTGTGGTCGCTATTGATCCTTCTTCGACCAAAACTCGGGGATCAATTCTCGGTGATAAGACGCGCATGCCGAAGCTTGCTAATGCTGATGATGCCTTTATTCGGCCTTCACCATCTGCCGGAACATTAGGTGGTGTGGCCAAAGCAACCCGGGAATCCATGGTGGTTTTCGAGGCTGCCGGCTATGACGTCATCATCGTCGAAACCGTTGGTGTGGGTCAATCCGAGGTTGCTGTAGCGCAAATGGTGGATTGCTTTACCTTCTTAGCTCTTGCTGGTGCTGGTGACCAGCTCCAAGGTATTAAGAAGGGCATTTTAGAGATGGCAGATATTGTGGCCATTAATAAAGCAGACGGACCAAATAAGAAAAATGCCAAGCGGGCTGCCCGCGAGTTGGCTGCGGCCTTGCATATGGTGCGCCAGGATAATCCGAATTGGAACCCACCGACGCTGACGATGTCAGCGGTCGAACGCACTGGTGTTGAGGAGTTTTGGTCCCAGGTTCAAGCTCATCATGCGGCGATGGTGGATTGCGGGTACTTTGATCACAATCGCCGTGAGCAGCAGGTGCAGTGGATGTGGCAGATGGTGCATGAAACCTTGCTGCAAAGACTCAACACGAGTACTGCAGTACAAGCCGTACGTGGAACTATCGAGCAGCAACTACGTCATGATGAAACAACAGCGGCTCTAGCAGCCCAGGAAATATTACAAGCTTTTGATCGTTCTAACCAATAGAAAAGCAAGTCATTCAATATTATATCCAGTGTTGAAGTGCATCGCTGTTAAGAAAACAACAGCTTCACCACGTTGTACTAAGTTCCAGCCGCATGTTATGTATCTCCTACGCATGGACCCTAGTGTCAGGGTGTGATCGCTTGTCTCCCCGGTACCGCCAATGGATACTGTCTTTTTCAGCAGATGTTGTAGGGCAGTAACCCAACATTTCGCATTTTCCTGCTCTAGCGCTTCGCAGAAGGTGTACTTCAAACGCGCAGAAACGACCGGTAAGAAAAATATTTTCCGAGCACGTGTGAAGTTTCGCGGCTTTTATCCGTGTGCTTTCTGGTTCTCTAGAATGCCCTGGTGACTTTCTGTCACAAAAGGGAACTTTTATTACGAAACTTTACATGGTCAAAAATAAATCATTTTAGGCTTATTGGTATGAGTACCAACACGATAGAAAAAGACCCAAATACGCTGAAACTAGGAATCGATATTGGAGGTACTACGGTCAAGGCTGCACTTGTGGCTCATGGGGATACGATTGTCCGAAGAGCCGCTTGTCCGACAGACGCCGATGATATTGCGGGCTGCATCCGTAAGCTCTGCGAGCTTTTGGGAATAGACGTGCCAGATTTCGTGGGCGTTTGTAGTCCTGGAGTTATCGATAGTAGCTCAGGGATAATCCATTTCGCAGGAAATTTAGGGTGGAGGGATTATCCTCTGAAATCAATGCTTGAAAATGAGCTGAATACTACTGTGCGCGTTGAGCATGACGTTCGATGTGGAGCGCGCGCTGAAAGCTTATATGGCTGCGGTTATCCCTCGTTTGTCTATTTGGCACTTGGCACCGGATTATCAATAGCGCCAGTGGTGGGGAGAACCGCGCTCAATCTGCATCCCTGGTGTGGGGAAATCGGGCAATTAGTTTTGCCTGAGAATGGCGGAAGGCGCATTGAAGAATTAGCTGCTGCCGGCGGGATTATGAGTCGCTGGGGTGACAGTGTTGAAAATTTGGTGAGCTCAGTGGAAAGCGATAGTGAAGCCGCGGATATTTGGAATATTCTCATCGACTCGGTAGCGCGCTGTATTTCCTATAGTGTCGGATTGTTGGGGCCGCTTCCGGTTGTGGTTGGTGGTGGAATATCTGGAGCCGGAAGTGCTCTTTTTACGCCACTACAAGAATTAGTAGCGAAATACTGTGGAGTGATTCCGGCTCCTCCCATTGAAAAAGCGGTGTTGGGGGCTGATTCTCAGCTCCTTGGTGCGGCCAATCTCCCTGCGGCCACCCCCTAAAGGGGTGTAATTATGAAACTTACTGCGGTCAAAAATATCTGGTTGTAACGTCTGCAGTAATGCGGCATATGCTGCAGGTTTCATTGCAGAAGGGGTTGGATAATGACTACCGAAGTTTCTCCTCAAGTACGGGCAGCGCAGCGACGTGCAACCGGCATTGCCCTTATCGCTTCTCTCGGTGCATTTTTCTACGGCTTCGAGGGAATGGTTCTCAATGGGGCCATAAAAGCCGTTGGTGTTACCTTTGAACTCGGCGCATTTGCAAAGGGTGTTGCAGGGGCGGCAGGTATCATCGGTGCGCTTTTCGGGGCATTCGTCGCTGGCCGTATTTCTGACAAAATCGGGCGAAAAAAGACGTTACTCTGCGTCGCGCCATTCTTACTATTTGAAGCCATTTTTGGAGCTTTCAGCCCCTTATTCGGCGATTGGGGATATGCATTCTTGCTGTTGTGCCGAGTGATTGGTGGTATGGGATTTGGTGCTGCTACCACAGTAGGGCCCGGCTATATTGCAGAAATTGCACCAGCTCATATTCGAGGCCGCCTCATCGCATTCCGGCAGCTTGAGATCATTGTAGGTCTCTTCTTAGCCGGAGTTATCAACATGATTGTTATTGAACACGCTGGCTCATCTGAAGCAGAATTGGCGCTTGGACTTGCCGCATGGCAATGGATGTTCCTATGCCTGATCATTCCGGCAGTGTTCTTCACCATAATGACGGCTACCATTCCAGAGTCACCACGCTTCCTTGTTAGTCAAGGGCGAATGGAAGAGGCGAAAGCCGTATTAGCCAAGGTAACAGGCGAAGATGATTTGGATTCCCGTGTTGCTGCTATTCGCGATTCAATGGGCGGGGAGAATGCCCGTACCTTGAGCATGCGTGAAATTATTCATTCCCCTTGGATGGGGCTGGTATGGGTTGCAATGATGATCGCTGCCTTCCAGCAGCTCACCGGTATCAATGGCATCTTCTTCTTCAGCAATACATTATTTGAATCAGTAGGCTTCTCAGAGGAATCGGCTTTCCAGCAAACACTTCTGATTACCGCATTCAAGCTAGTAGGTGTGGGAACAGGCATTGCCTTGGTTGATAAAGTAGGGCGTCGAAACATGCTCATTGGTGGCGGTTGCCTCATAGCGGTTTCCCTTGGTGTGGTCGCAACCGTATTCACAGTTGCACCAGTTGTAGATGGTAACCCAGATATTTCTGATAACAAGCTGCTTGGTTACCTCGCGGTAGGCGCACTTTGCACCTTTATCCTCGGATTTACCTCCTCCTGGGGCCCAATTTTTTCGATCGTTATGGGAGAAATGTTCCCGAATCAAATTCGCGGTGGTGCGATGTCAATGGCATCAGGTGCAGACTTCGCAGTCAATCTCATCGTCGTATTGATGTTCCCTTATCTCATCGCATGGTCTCCAGCATTTACCTATTGGATGTACTGCGGTTTCGGAGTTCTGTCAGTCATTTTCACCGCAAAGTACCTTAAAGAAACGAAGGGACGGCAGCTTGAAGAAATGGGATAGCACCGTAGTTTCCAGAACCATATTGCAGCCATTTTGAGAGGGAGAATCTCATGACACAGGTAAGTAGTACAAGCAAGAAGCGCATCATCCCGGATAACGTCCGTAATGTACTCGTCATCATGACGGATCAACACCGCGTTGATACTATCGGGTGCTTGGGCAATCCTCATGCAGTAACACCAAATCTAGATGAAATTGGTGCCAATGGATTTGCGTTCACACAAGCCTTCACGCCTACAGCAATCTGTACCCCAGCGCGTGCGTCGTTGATTACAGGCAAAATTCCGCTGAAACATCAAGTCGTTGCAAACCCAGAGTGGAATATTGCTTATAACTGCGAGTTGCGGGAAGGAGAATGGACCTACACTCAAGAGCTCCGGGATAATGGATACAATGTGGGACTTGTCGGTAAGTACCATGTCGGAACCCTTCCGCCAGACGCGCACGGAATGGATGATGATTCCTTCTTTGGAGCCATCAACCCAGTTGCCAATGAGCGATATGTTCAATGGCTCAAAGACAACGATCTTCCGCCCGTGAGAGCCTATGACTACCATCAAGGCTTGCTACCGGGTGATCGGCCGGGCCATGTCATTGCTGCTCGACTACACCAGCCAGAAGAAGCAACTTTTGAGCGGTTTATCGCCGACACTGCCATCGCGCGCATGAAGCAATATGCGCAAGACTGGAAGAACGAAGGTAAACCCTTCAGTTTAGATATTCACTTCTTTGGACCGCACCTACCGTATTTCTTGCCGTCGAAATGGTTTGATCTGATTGATCCAAACGTGGTTGAGTTGCCACCGAATTTCGGAGATAGCCTTGTGGGCAAACCACAGGTCCAAGAAAACTATGCCACCTATTGGTCCACATCGTCGTTTAGTAATGAGGAGTGGAAGAAACTCATTGCGATCTATTGGGGATACGTAGCCATGATTGACATGGAAATTGGCCGTATCATGGATGCGGCAAAGGAGTTAGGAATCCTTGACGACACGGCGGTCTTCTTTACTGCAGACCACGGCGAATTTACCGGGTCGCATCGGATGAACGATAAAGGGCCGGCAATGTATGATGACATCTACAATGTGCCGTTCATTGCCAATATTCCTGGAGTATCGACTGTGGGGACATGCAGTGAATTTGTTTCCTTGTTGGACCTGCCTGCCACAGTTCTCGATATCGCTGGTCTCGATACTTCTTTGGTGGAAGATGGCAAATCCATCGTTTCGCTATCGACCGGAAAAGAAATTGCGGATTGGCGCAAGGAAATAGTGTGCGAATTCCATGGACACCATTTCCCGTTGCAGCAAAGAATGCTGCGCACCAAGGAATTCAAACTTGTTGTCAGCCATGAGGGCATCAATGAACTATACGACTTGCGCGTTGATCCCTATGAGATGAACAACGTCTACTATGCGCCTCGTTACAAGCCTATTGTGGCTGAACTTTCCGCAGATCTATTCCACAAATTGACGGAACGTGGCGATGAAGCTTTCGCGAAGTGGATGAATGCCATGACAGATTACGATTTGCCACTCGGGGGCACATCAAAGTCTGATTGGGACAATGTAGAAGATGATGAAACTGTAAACTAATCATCATCACAATAGTTTCATGTCCAAGCATAAGTAGGTGGGGCTCGTGGTGCAGGATCAAACGATTGAGGCAACAGCTTTTATCCCCGTTGGGCACATCGGGCAAAGTGAGCTAGAAGCAGATATCATTGCAATTCTGCACCACGGTCCTAGTAATCGGAAGCGACTCGCACAACAGCTAGGAATTTCCCGAACAGCACTAGTACGAGTGCTCACCCCACTGATCCAAGAACATGTTGTCGAAAGCCAGGTACATCCAACAGGCGGCCGCGGACGCCCCACAGAACAGATTTCACTCACGAAAGACAGCGCGGTTGGTATTGGTATTGACATCTCCCGCTTTGGCTCCCACGCTGTCGTCGTCGATGCGGCAGATAACGCAATATTCACCTTACATTTATGCTCAAGAGGGGAGTGGCAACGAGATTTTGTAGCGGTTTTGGGACGTCTCCAAAAAGAATTGCCGGAAAAAGTCGATACAAGTTACGTACGCGATATAGGAATTGGGGTGCCGCATGCGTTCGGATCTTTGTATGTACCCAACGAGAATAAAGCATTGCTCCGCTGGGTTCGGAAAACGGTTGCAGAATACTTTCCTACAAGTGGAAAACCCTTTATCGAAAACACTGTACGTATAGCAGCGCTCGCGGAAAATCACTGGGGAAAGGCCAAAGGAAAGCGCAATATCTTCTACCTGCGTATTGCGGAAGGCATTATGGCAACGGCCACCATCAATGGATTCTTCGTGCTCGGTGCTTCTGGACATGCCGGCGAAGTAGGACATATGCCCATTACTGGTGCAGCCGGGAAATGCCGGTGTGGGAAAACCGGATGTTTTGAGACTATAGCGACAACATCAGCCCTACTCAGTAGTGTTGGGGTAAAAACCGTGCAACAATTGAGGGAAGCTTATACGGCTCATGAGCCAGCTGCAATCGCTCATGTTGCGAAAGCCGCGGATGCCACAGCGCGTATTTGTGCGCAAGCGATTTACTTTCTTAACCCGCAACAAATCATCTTGTCCGGGGCAATACCAGAAGAATTGCCGTTTTTTATACCTTTGGTTGCAACACGCTTACAAGAACTTCTCCTGAGTGGAATCAACGAAGAAATAGATTTATCTACAGGCAGTGTGAGCGCCGATGAGTGCGCGCGAGCAGCGATCCTCGCTTCACGGCAATGGCGCTATTACAAGCAAAGGAGCCCGCATCATGACTAGTTCCTGCATTAATTGCGTTCGGATGGATAATAATGGCTCTACGCAGCTCCACCACGAAGGCCCAGTAGGCATTGGGCTTCCTACACTGCGAAGAAACCCCGTTGAAAAAGCATCGCCATTCCCATTCTCAGTGGTAACAAAGCCAACTGGTGCTGCCTGTAACTTAGAATGTGAATATTGCTTCTTTCTGTCCAAAGAATTACTTTATGATGACAAACGGCAGCGGATGTCCCAAGAAGGTTTAGAAAGGTATATTCAAACCTTCCTTGCGAGTCAGCCAGACGGCCCAGTTACCATGCTTTGGCAGGGAGGTGAACCTACCTTGCGAGGTTTGGACTTCTTCAAAGCAATGGTTCGTCTCGTCGAGCAATATCGCCGGCCAGAACAAATCGTTTCCCATTCCTTGCAAACGAACGCCACCCTCATTAATGAAGACTGGGCCACATTTTTCGCGGAAAATAACTTCTTAGTTGGGGTAAGCTTCGACGGACCACAGTATCTACACGATGTGTACCGAGTAAATAAAGGTCACCGTGGTACCTATGCAATGGTCGAGCGCGGGTGGAGAATTCTGCAGGAGCATAATGTGGATCTCAACATCCTGTGCACTGTAAGTGCGAGTAACCAGGATCATCCTGAAGAGGTGTATACCCATTTTCGGGATGTTTTGGGTGCCCGGTATATGCAATTTATTCCAATCGTGGAACGGGTGAATCAGGAAAATCTTGCCCGCGCCGAATTAGGATGGACAAAGTCGGAATTGCTTTATCAGCAACATGGCACCAATGTCACTTCTCGTACTGTTGACCCCACAAAGTATGGAGCGTTCCTCAGTCGAATATTCGATGCATGGGCGAGAACCGATATCGGTGAAGTCTTTGTACAAGACTTCGATTCGGCACTATCGGCACTGTTTAGCCAAGCCACTGTCTGTGTACACGCACCGGAATGCGGAAACAATTTTGCCATGGAATTCAACGGTGACGTCTATGCATGCGACCACTGGGTGGAGCCAGATTATTTGCTAGGGAATATCCAAGAAACGAACTTCAATGAGCTCGCGCAAACACAACGCATGCAGGAGTTCTCCTTAAAGAAGAAAGCAGAACTCACAGAGCAATGCTTACGCTGTCCGGTCCGGAACTTCTGTAACGGTGGCTGCCCAAAGGATAGATTTGTGGATAGTGTTGATGGTCAACCAAGGCACAATTACCTTTGTCCCGGTTACTACACATTTTTCACGCATGCTGAACCAACATTGCGACGCCTTGCTCATTATATTCAAGCGGGGATGGGGTAATAGAGCCGTGACAATAATTACTGTAGCTTTGGCTGGACTGTTTGTCGGTCTGATCGTAGGGCTGCTCGGTGCGGGGGGAGGTATCTTGGCCGTACCTGCATTGATTTATTTGCTGGGATTTGATGAACACACCGCAACTGGTAGCTCATTAGTTATTATCCTCTTTACAGCGCTCGTCGCGCTGCCAGGAAAAATCGCTACAGGAAAAATTCAGTGGAAAGTCGCCCTCCAATTCGCTACTTGCGCTTGCGTTGGTGCAATAGGCGGACGAATACTCAATGCACTTTTAGATGCTAACGCCCTCATGTGGGGATTCTCGCTATTTCTTTTTGCAGTGGGAACGTGGATGTTACATCGAACACTACGTGTCGAAACCAAAACGAGAAGCATTCCATCCATATGGTTAATACCGGTTGCCTTAGTGACGGGGTTGCTCACGGGCATATTTGGAGTAAGCGGAGGATTCTTTGTCGTTCCCGTCTTAGTACTGCTCTTTGGACTATCAATGGCCCAAGCTGCAGCAAGTTCGATAGTTATCATGATAATCACAGCTGTAGTTGCGCTGGTAACCACCTTATTGCAAGGCGCTATCGTCGTTCCTTGGGGTAGCCTCATGATTTTCGCGATTGCTTCTGCAGTAGGAAGCGCAATTGGTAGTCCATTTTCTGCCCGCTGTAATGAACGTTTGCTGCAGATACTGTTCCTCATCCTTATCTTTGGAGTCGCAACATACACGCTTGTAAGTCTGGTTTTGTATAGTTCATCAATGCGATGATCATAGAAGCTTTGGAATTCTTGCTTTGGAGCTTTTAATAGAACTTCCTGTTGCACGTTCCCTATGGATACTTGTTGACATCACAAGACCGGGCCGTATGCCTAGCGATTACGACACGTGAACCTACATTCAAAAAGCCTGCGCTGGGCGGATGCTAAAACATCTGGAGATGATCTCTGAGCCGCGCCAGTGCCAGCGGCTGGCCGCGATGTGATTCGGGTGATGACCATTCATGCTTCCAAAGGCCGAGAATTCCCTGCAGTCATTATTGCGGGGCTTTCCCGGGGGGGGGGACATTAAATGCTGCGGCGAAAATAGGAATTGAGCGTACTGCCCAACACGTCGAAGCAAAGTTGGGCAGTCCCAATACTGAGACGTCAGGATGTAGCAATTTGCAGGCCTACGACAAACAATCCCGGCAGCATGAGTTTGCTTGCCTTGTGTATGAGGGTATGACACGTGCCGAAAAGTTCCTTGCAGTCTGCCTGGAGGGGAAGGTATCTCCCAAAGGCGCTGAGCTGGTCACAATATTGGAACAGTTACGGATTCCTTTTCCCAAAGTAATCCTGCCGGAATGCGTGAAGATGCTGGAAACAGTGATGCGGTCCTCCGTAGTCAGCTAGGTGCACAGGAACCTGAACCCGTAACATCCGTCCACGCGAAAGCTTTTACAGAGCAAGAGCAGAAAATAGCAAAGACTTTAAAAATGGAGCAGGCGAGTATTACCGTCTCCCGGCTTGTGCACGATGAAATCGAGCAGGCACAGGCACTTGTGAAACACATGGACCTTCCACCAGTATCACTGAAGGAAAAACCAACTTTACCGAGAGCAACGTCCTACGGTCCAGTGTTCGGCTCTGCAGGGCACTATGTGTTAGGGCATGCCAGTTGGATCGACGATATTGTCAAGGTTTCGGCGAAAGCGGTGAGTATTTTTGCTCTTGATCCAGGCCAAGAACCTGAGGTTTGTGCAGTAGCCCAGCTGTTGTATAAATCCCAGCCAGCACGTAACGCCCGTGGCACCGAGCACCATCGGGAATTGCCGGTGTTGGGCTAGGTGTTGGGCTAGGTGTTGGGCTATGCGAATAATGTGCTTATTGAGGGCTTCATCGACATGCTTTATAAAGAAGGGGAACAGTGGGTGATCGTCGACTATAAGACGGATGCGCACCTTTCTGCTGAAACCCAACAAGTGTTTTTTAACCAGCTACAAGCCTCTGCCTAGTTGCTTGAAGAAAATGGTTGGGGGTAAGGTGCGTCGACTGGAGTTGGTAGTACGCACTGATGAGGGAAATGCCCTGGTGCTACACCAAAATCGCTAGAAGGGAAAATCTACTCCAAGTTTTCTCCGAAAAATGGTCGGTCACTGCTTATTTCTTTCATGCAGATATATGTTGCATGTCCCGTCGATAATTGCTGTGCGGGAACTAACTCGCAACGGGTGAGGAAATATCTAAACCGAAGAGGAGCAGAATATTCCACCAAGGATGGGAAAGTCTGGGTGGCTATGAGTTAAATCATCAAACCCGCGCTGGAGCATTCTCAAGTAATTCTTGCTGACGGTACATTACACGCAATCACACAACAGATAGTGGCAGGGCATGTGGCGAACACTTGCACAAATACCGAATACGCTTGCAGCACAGCGGTCCAACGCGCGCGACAATCTTTGGCGAAGCTACTGGGGAGTTGAAAGCTTTACTGGTAGGGAAGCGAACGAGCAGCTGTTGCTTGCCAGTGTCGCATCCGCGGCAGCGCTCATAGCGCTCATAGTTTTATAGGGGAGCATAACCTGTGACCGCACAGTTCAGGTACGTTCCTATTGGGTACGCGCCTGAATATACTCCGGTCCAAGAACTTTGCCCGAAAAGGAAAAAGACCTTCCCGAAAAGGAAGGTCTTCATTGTGCCCGAGGGGGGACTTGAACCCCCACGTCCATTAGTAGGACACTAGCACCTCAAGCTAGCGCGTCTGCCATTCCGCCACCCGGGCGGGCACTCCGATAAGTGTAGACTGGGAATGAAAAAACTACAAATCTGCACCACAAGCGCTATTTTGTCGCGCACACTCAATTATTTGGGTAAAAAGGAGATATGAGTACCTACGTTGACCCTTCCCGATTCCCTGGTCCCGATCCATACGCCCCACTTGGCGATGTCCCTAGCTTTCCGGTAACCTCCACTGATCTTGTTGATGGCGAGAAGATCGGTGAGCAGCAGCTCGGCGGCACCGATGTCTCCCCCCAGCTTGCCTGGGAGGATCTACCTGAGGGCACTCAGTCTCTTGCCATTACTTGCTATGACCCAGATGCGCCGACCGCTGCTGGTTTTTGGCATTGGGCAGTCTTTAACATCGATCCTGATACTACCGAGATTCCAACCGGTGGTTCCGAGGATATTCCAGGTGCTATCACACTCAAGGGCGATTCTGGCAAGCGTGGCTACTATGGTCCACAACCTCCAGAGGGGCATGGGCCTCACCGCTATTTGTTTGCAGTTCATGCCTTAGACGTGGAATCCCTAGAAGTACCAGAGGATGCCACGCCAACCGTCTTGGGTTTTAACCTGTATTTCCATACCTTAGCCCGCGGCATTCTGTGGGGCTGGTACGAGAATTAAGGCGGCGGTAGCAGTAGATCGCAGTAGATCATAACGAAAGCCCCAACACCGCTCAAGGTGTTGGGGCAAACGTGTAACTGCAAAAGTGCATCTACAAAAGTGCAGTTTAACGATATGGCTGTTGACAGCCAATGGCCTCGCTGATATTGCTAAAGTTATGCAGTTTTAATTGGCGGGCTATGCCATCGTTGATGTCCTTCGCCCAGTCGGGGCCACCATAAATAAAGCCAGTGTATCCCTGGATGAGGGTTGCACCTGCAGCGATGCGCTCCCAGGCATCCTCAGCAGTACTAATGCCACCGACCCCGATGAGCACTAAATCATCGCTGACGTGGGCGTGCAGCAAGCGCAGCACCTCTAAGGCACGGGCTGCGACTGGAGGGCCGGATACGCCGCCAGCGCCCATCGCTTGGACTTCATCAGCAGGAGTCGCAAGACCTTCACGAGAAATCGTGGTGTTGGTTGCCACGATGCCAGCAACTCCCAATTCTTTAGCGAGGTCTGCTACAGCGATGATGTCTTCATCAGCCAAGTCTGGGGCAATTTTTACCAAGACGGGAATCTCGGCGCATTCCTGGACGACTTCCAAGATGGGGCGCAGTGAATCCACAGCCTGTAGGTCCCGCAGGCCAGGGGTGTTTGGCGAAGAAACGTTGACCACCATGTAGTCTGCCAAGGAACCGAGCATGGTAGCAGAGCGGCGATAGTCGGCGACGGCATCAGCTACATCGACCTTCTTGGTCTTGCCAATGTTGATGCCGAGTACTGCATCGCCCTTGCGGCCATTAAGGCGCTTTGCGGCTGTGACCGCACCTTTATTGTTGAAGCCCATGCGATTGAGGATGCCCTTATCTGGGCGCAGGCGGAAGAGGCGTGGCTGGGGGTTCCCTGGTTGGCCTTCGGCGGTAATGGTGCCTAATTCGGCATAGCCGAAGCCGAAGCTCTCCCACACATCCGGGGCGACAATATCCTTATCGAAGCCGGCTGCTAGGCCTAAAGGTCCAGGAAAACTCACCCCGAATACCTCTTGGCGCAGACTTGGATCTTTGACCTTATAGAGTGCGGCGAAAGGCAAACGCAGCGGTGGCACTGCCTGGAGAGTGCGTACCGCGGTAGTCGCCATGTGGTGCATCGTTTCTGCGGAAAAACGGAAAAAGACCTGCAGAAGTGCTTGATAGATTCCTTTACGCATGCGCGACATAAGGCAGTGTTCTCCTTTAATGGGGTTGAGCGGAGTTCAGGGCTTGCTATGACTTCTGGGCGATGACTTGTAACCCGCCACCGCTGGCGGAGCCGGCGACAATCACGCCGTCGTTGGTAATCACGAAGTTTTGCGCATCGGCAATGGCATCAAAGCTAGCTTGCTCCACAAAAGTACCGCGGCTTATATCGTACCCGTTCAGTACGCCAGCTTCCGTCGCAGATACCCAGGCCCATTCATTGGCACTATCCCAGGCCGCATCCCACGGGTGACCAGCAACCGGGGAGAGCTGGTGTAAGCGAATGACCTCATCAGTGCTATATAGTCCTGTTTGGTTACCAATTGAATCTGCAGCTAAGATCATGCCCTGTGGTCCACTGGCTATCTGGCCTACGCCCTTACCCATGCGCAAGATACCGCCGGCTTCCTGATCAGCCCAGTGAATATCTTGGATGATGGTATTTTCGCGGTTGATGCGCACCACGCGGTCCGGAGCACCTTCTAAACTGGAAGCAAGCAGCTGGTCAGTCGGCTTTTCGGTCGTGATCTCGGAAACCTTATAATCATCACTGCCGGCTTCCCAGTCTTTGATGACGCGCAAGGTGGTGTTGTCATCAGCAGCAGTAATGAGTTCTCCAGTGCTCAGCAGCACTGCGGTGGTAGCCCGGTCAGCAAGTTCTAAGGAAGAGACGTTACTGGGGTCATCGGCGGGGAAAAAATATATCTTGTTTTCGCAAGCGGCGACAAAAGTACCTGCGAAGGCAGTAATATCTGCACATTCGCTTGCCAAGGTTTCAGAGTGGAGCTGCGCTGCTGCAAGCTCATTTGCTGCAGTAGTTTTACCGGCGGTATCAGGGCTTGAAAGGTCGGCCAGTGCAGTGGCGTTATAGAAATTTAAAGTATCTCCGCTACGGATAGCTACAACGTCTGCGGTGAGCTCCATATCAGTGATCTCGCCGTAGGGGAGGACCATGCCTGCCGGATTGGTACTATCGGCAGTGGCTACGGGGCTGGCATCACCCATGGATGCTGCGAGGTCATCGGTTTTTTCGGCGGTGACGCAACCGCTGAGTAGCAGGCTGCCTGCCACCAGGGTGCTCAGCGTTGTCATGGCATACTTCACACTCTCAGAGCGTACCTGTTTTAGCGCTTTTCGGACAGTTAGTAGTAGCGTATCTCTTCGTGATGAATCTCTCTGTGCTTGCTGCGGAGCAAAGTAGCGACATTTCTTGGGTACAAACCATTGTGCTGGCCATCGTCCAAGGCCTCACCGAATTTTTGCCGGTGAGCTCCTCGGGCCACTTGCGCATTGTCTCCAGTCTTTTCTGGGGCGAGGATGCCGGCGCCAGTTTTACCGCGGTTGTCCAACTCGGCACCGAGGCTGCTGTGTTGGTGTATTTCGCAAAAGATATTTGGCGTATCCTCACCGGCTGGTTTAAAGGTGTATTCAATAAGGATGCCCGTGGTTTTGACTACCGCATGGGTTGGATGGTGATCGTTGGCACGATCCCAGTTAGCTTGATGGGATTCTTTTTCCAAGACATCATTCGCGATAATCTGCGCAACCTTTGGATTACCGCCAGTGTGCTGGTGCTGTTTTCCTTCGTCTTTATTGCAGCTGAGCGTTTTGGTGCCAAAAAGCGTAGCTTCGAAGAGCTCACCATGCGTGATGCCATCATCATGGGGCTTGCGCAATGCTTGGCTTTGATTCCCGGTGTTTCACGTTCTGGTGGCACGATCTCTGCAGGTTTGTTCGTCGGCTTGGACCGTGAAGTCGCCGCACGTTTTAGTTTCTTGCTCGCCATTCCTGCAGTCTTGGCCTCTGGCCTATTTTCGCTGCCGGATGCTTTTAATCCTGCAACCGGCCAGGCTGCTAGTGGCGCCCAGCTCATCGTTGGTGTGCTTATCTCCTTCGGTATTGGCTATGCCGCTATCGCATGGCTGCTGAAATTTGTTTCTCATCACTCGTTCTCCTGGTTTGCGGCATATCGAATTCCTGTTGGTCTACTGGTAATGCTCCTGCTTGCAACCGGTACCCTGGCTGCTTAAGGTAGGTTTCATGCATTCTTGGCCCATCCCACATATCCCGGAACTTCCCGGCGAACCAGTCAGCCTCACACTTTTTGATACCGCTGACCAGTGCATAAAAGTAGTCGGGGAAGATAAGGAACACCTGGGCATGTATGTCTGTGGCATCACTCCTTATGACTCCACACACTTAGGCCATGCAGCAACGTATCTCACCTTTGATCTGATTTATCGCCAGCTACTGGATAATCACAAGCATGTGCACTATGTGCAAAACATCACGGATGTTGATGATCCCTTGTTCGAGCGTGCTGAGCGTGATGGTGTTGATTGGCGAGAACTTGGTACCAGTCAGATCAATCTTTTCCGCTCAGATATGACCCACCTGCGGGTGCTCCCGCCGCAGGATTATATTGGTGCTATTGAAGCTATTCCAGAGGTTGTGGACTTCGTCCAAGAACTACTGGATGCCGGTATTGCTTATCGGGTTGATGCCGATGAGTATCGCGACATTTATGCGCCCATCGCCGCTACCAAGCACTTTGGCTATGAGTCCAACTATGACCGTGCGACGATGGAAGAGTTGTTCGCGCAGCGCGGTGGCGACCCAGATCGCCCGGGCAAGCAAGACCCTTTAGATGCCTTGTTGTGGCGTGCGGCGCGCCCCGGTGAGCCTTCTTGGGAAGCCCCTTTTGGAGCTGGGCGCCCAGGCTGGCATATCGAGTGTGCTGCCATTGCGGTGAATCGCTTGGGCAATAGTTTCGATATTCAAGGTGGCGGCTCGGATCTGCGCTACCCACACCATGAGTATTCTGCAGCGCATGTTGAAGCCGGCCGCAATGTAGAGCGTATGGCAGCTCATTATGTGCATACCGGCATGATTGCTCTCGATGGGGTGAAGATGAGTAAGTCTTTGGGCAATCTCGTCTTTGTTTCGCAATTGGTTGCGGATGGACATCACCCATCTGCTATCCGCTTAGGCGTATTCGCCGGGCATTATCGGCATGATCGGAATTGGTCTCATGAGATTTTGGCTGCAGCAGAAGAGCGCCGGGCTTTGTGGCAGCAGGCTGCCGCACTCATCACCGATGAAGCTGATAAGGACGACGTTGTAGCGCTCATCCAGCAAGTACGTGAGGATCTTGCCTACGACCTCAATACCCCTGGAGCCCTGGCACATATCGATGCCTTCGCTACTCACGTACTTTCTCAGGCTGGGGATGCCACCCCTGCTGATGTTCCTAGTGATGCGGCTAAGCTGTTCGCGCGCAGTTTGGATGCGCTGCTTGGAGTCCAATTGTGATGGCGCCTTCGAATCCAGCAGTGCTCGCTCATATTGATGCCTTTATGCACGATATGGAAACCTTTGCCGCCGGCTCCTATTTAAGTGAGCAGGAGCGGGAACATTGGACCGCCCCGTTTGATGTTGCCAGCTTGCCTGAATTGCGGACGTTACTGGAAGGCATTTGCACCGACATTGGGCAGGCAACCAGTGATGAGGATGTACGCATTGCTATTCGGAGTTTTGAAGCACGCTTGGATGAATTTAATACCCGCTTTGCATCTGCGGTGGTAGAGCCGGAAGAACAGGCAGAAATCACGAATATTATTCAGGTTGCCTACCGGGCACGCCGGGCGGAATTTGCCGAAGACGACTAAAAACATACTAAGCTGTCTAGTTAATGACTACGACAACTTCCGCATTAACGACCCAAGCAGTCCGCCGCCTCAGCCCGGCGGAATCCCCCTTTCTCCAAGCTGCCTATGAGCGTGTGCTTATTGGTGATGGTGCCATGGGCACTCAGTTACAAGGCTTCGACCTCGATATCGAGGCAGATTTTCTCGGCTACGAAGGTTGCAATGAGATCCTGAATGCTTCTCGGCCAGATGTGGTGCGCGATATTCACCGCGCCTATTTTGCTGCTGGAGCAGATGTAGTCGAAACCAATACGTTTGGTTGCAATCTGCCGAATTTAGCCGATTATGAGATCGCCGAACGCTGCGAGGAATTAGCTTATAGGGGCGCAGTATTAGCTAAGGAAGTTGCCCAAGAATTCTCCGGACAGCGCTTTGTGCTGGGCGCTTTGGGCCCCGGCACTAAGTTACCCAGCTTAGGTCACGCCCGTTTTGCTGATTTACGTGATCACTATCAGCACGCCGCACGCGGCTTATTGCGCGGTGGCGTCGATGCCATTCTTATTGAGACTGCCCAGGACTTACTGCAAGTAAAAGCTGCAGTGCACGGCGTGCGCGCGGCCTTTGCTGAAGGCTTCGAGCCAGTGGCCATCATCGTGCATGTCACCGTAGAGACCACCGGCACCATGTTGCTGGGCTCGGAAATCGGTGCTGCCCTTGCCAGCTTGCAGCCGCTAGGTATCGATATGATCGGGTTGAACTGTGCGACTGGCCCCGATGAGATGAGCGAGCACCTACGCTATTTATCCCAGCATGCTGATATCCCAGTCTCCGTGATGCCGAATGCGGGATTGCCGGAGCTGGGGCCGAATGGCGCGGTGTATCCCTTACATGCCGATGGCCTTGCTCGTGCCTTAGAACAATTTGTCCAAGATTATGGACTACGCCTGGTTGGTGGGTGCTGTGGTACCACCCCAGAGCACATTGCGGTCTTGAATGAAGCAATTTCACCGCTGCGCGAACAGCCCTTTGTACCTCCACATCGGAAACTAGATGCCCTCAGCTCGCTATATTCTGCTGTGCCGCTCGTCCAAGATGCTGGTATTACGCTCATTGGCGAGCGCACGAATGCCAATGGTTCCAAAGCTTTCCGCGAAGCCATGCTGGCAGCTGACGTAGAAACCTGCATCAATATCGCCAAGCAGCAAACGCGCGATGGGGCACACCTTATCGACCTGTGCGTCGATTATGTGGGCCGTGATGGCACTGCCGATATGTCCACCCTGGCAGCCGAGATCGCAACTGCCTCCACGCTACCGGTGATGCTCGATTCCACCGAGCCAGCAGTTATCGAAGCTGGTCTGCAGCACTTAGGTGGGCGTTGTGCGGTCAATTCGGTGAATTTTGAAGATGGCGATGGCCCCGATTCGCGCTACCAGCGCATTATGCACTTAGTTTCGCAGCACGGTGCTGCTGTGGTGGCTTTAACTATTGATGAGGAAGGCCAGGCTAGAACGACTGAACGCAAGGTGGAAATTGCTGAGCGCCTTATTGCCGATATCACTGGGACCTGGGGTCTACACGAGCATGACATCATCGTGGATTGCTTGACCTTCCCAATCTCCACGGGGCAGGAAGAAACGCGCCGTGATGGTATCGCTACCATTGAGGCCATTAGGGAACTCAAAGCACGCCATCCCGAAATTCACACGACTTTGGGCCTTTCCAATATCTCCTTCGGCCTAAATCCGGCAGCACGCCAGGTGTTAAACTCCGTGTTCCTGCACGAGTGCATCGAGGCAGGTCTGGATTCGGCTATTGCACATAGCTCCAAGATTCTTCCCATGAACCGCATTGATGAGCGGCAACGCGAAGTAGCCCTGGATATGGTGTATGACCGGCGCACTGAAGACTATGATCCGCTGCAAACCTTTATGCAACTCTTCGAAGGTGTTTCTGCAGCTTCTGCAAAGGATGCCCGCGCAGAGGCGCTGGCCGCTATGCCGCTGTTTGAACGCATTGCCCAACGCGTCATCGATGGCGAAAAGCAGGGGATTGAAGCCGACCTAGATGCTGCCCGCGAGCAAAAAGATCCCCTTGACATCATCAATGAGCACTTACTCGATGGCATGAAGACGGTTGGTGAGCTTTTCGGCTCCGGGCAAATGCAATTGCCTTTCGTACTCCAGGCAGCCGAAACCATGAAGTATGCGGTGGGCTATCTAGAGCAGTTCATGGAGGCCGCGGATGATTCCGGCGGCAAGGGCACCATTGTGCTGGCCACCGTAAAGGGCGACGTGCACGACATTGGCAAGAACCTTGTGGACATCATCTTGTCGAATAATGGCTTCAACGTGGTTAACATCGGCATTAAGCAGCCAATTGCCAATATTCTGGAAGCCGCAGCAACTCACAAAGCTGATGCCATCGGCATGTCCGGGTTGTTGGTGAAATCCACCGTGATCATGAAAGAGAACCTCCAGGAGATGAATGCGGTCAATGCCGCACATTATCCCGTGATCCTAGGTGGTGCGGCCTTAACACGTGCCTATGTCGAAGATGATCTTACGGAGGTCTACGACGGCCAGGTGCACTATGCGAAAGACGCCTTCGAGTCTTTGCGCCTCATGCAGGAATTTATGGCAGAAATCCGAGGGAAACGTTTAGATGAGCCCGTAGACCCCCAAATTCAAGAAGCCCTAGAAAAGCGTAAAGCCCGGCGGGCACGCTCCAAAGAAATTGCTGCCAAGCGCAAGGCAGAGGCAGAACCAATTGAGGTACCAGAACGCTCAACAGTAGCCACAGAAATTCCTTTGGCCACGCCGCCGTTTTGGGGCACACGCATTGTGCGCGGCATTAATGTGGCCGACTACTTACCAATGCTCGATGAGCGCGCGCTGTTTATGGGCCGTTGGGGTTTGCACCCCGCACGTGGTGGACAAGGACCTAGCTACGAAGACCTCGTAGAAACGGATGGCCGCCCTCGCCTGCGCTACTGGTTGGACCGGTTGAAGGCAGATCGCATCCTGGATCACGCTGCGGTGGTCTATGGCTATTTTCCCGCAATAAGTGAGGGCAATACGGTCATCCTGCTCGAGCAGCCGGATCCTACCTCCAAGGAAGTCGCACGCTTCGAGTTCCCCCGCCAGCAACGAGGGAAGTTCTTGTGCATCGCAGACTTTATCCGAAGCAAAGAGCTCGCTGTAGAGACGAATACAGTTGACGTATTCCCCATGCAGCTAGTGACCATGGGCAATCCCATTGCCGATTACGCCAACGAACTGTTTGCCCAGGATAACTACCGCGACTACTTAGAAATCCACGGGGTAGGGGTACAGCTCACCGAGGCCTTAGCGGAGTACTGGCATGCCCGGGTTCGTGCTGAACTCAAGCTGCCTAATGGACATTTTGTTGGCGAGGAAGATGCCACGGATGTCGAGCGCTTCTTCAAACTCGATTACCGTGGGGCACGCTACTCCTTCGGCTATGGTTCCTGCCCAGGACTTGAAGACCGCGTGACCTTGGTCGAACTACTCGATGCGCAGCGTTTGGGTGTAGAGATTTCAGAAGAATTGCAGCTGCATCCGGAACAATCCACGGATGCTTTCGTGTTGTATCACCCCGAGGCGAAGTACTTCAATGTGTAAGGGCTAGAGAAGCAAGCGCCACGGCCTTGATACTGGCTCCTTCTGGCTGCTGCGTGCTTGCCGCTTCATTGCTGTTTAGGAATGCATTCGCATGAAATCGGGATGCGGGTTATAACCTGGACGTTTGAGGATTTCACGCAACGCTAAAAGGCACACATTAGACGAAGGCAATGAGCCTACCGACATCGTAAGTTGTCGCACCAATGTTATGGTGAAGGCAGTATTATGCTGCTTACCATAACTGCTGAAAGGAAAATCCAGAGTGCTCAAGGCTGTTTTGTGGGATATGGATGGAACCCTCGTTGATTCGGAACCATTATGGGGCGAAGTTACCTATGCAATGAGTGAGGCAATGGGGCGACGTCTTGGATCAGCACAGCGCGCAGCTACCGTAGGCGGCAGCGTTGAAAATACCATTCGAATTTGCGCTGAACATGCCGGACTCGACCCTGCCACGATCGATGTTTCGCAATGGCGGTCCTACATGTTAGATAATGTCGCCACACTTATGGAGCAACGCCTCGCGCTCTTCCCAGGGGTACGCGAATTGCTCACAGACATCACTGCGCACGCAATTCCAATGGCTATTTGTACCAATACTGAGCGCAATGTTGCTGCACCTGCCTTTAACACTATTGGACTCGAGTATTTCGCCACCACAATTTGTGGGGATGAAGTCCCCCAGGCTAAACCGTATCCGGATATGTACTGCTTAGCGGCCCAGCAACTGGGAGTGCAACCGGCTGATTGCCTAGTGTTTGAGGATTCGGAAGCAGGAATGACTGCAGCAGTGGCCGCAGGATGTGTGGTTATTGGGGTGCCAGAAGACACTCATGCCCCAATTCCAGCTGGTGTACACCTATTACGTGATGTAGCAGAAGAGCCTAGCTACCAAGGCCTAGATTATGAGCAGTTAGCCGCCTGGCATGCGCAATTCCGGCAGAGTTTGTGAGATACTAACAACCGTGAAAGATTTCGAATCACTGTATAAAGAACTAGGTCAGCGCTTAGCAGATCGCCCAGCCGACTCCGGTACCGTAGCTGCCTTTGATAAAGGTGTACATGCCCTAGGGAAAAAAGTCATTGAAGAAGCTGGCGAAGTGTGGATTGCTGCCGAATATCAAAGTGATGATGAGTTAGCAGAAGAAATTTCCCAACTGTTGTATTGGTTGCAGGTGGTAATGCATAAGCGTGGCCTGCAATTAAAAGACGTTTACAAGTACTTATAGCGACTCCATGGTGCTGCAGCTGTGGGGCTGGGCGCAACGACTACACCACCTAAGTGATGGCGCGGCGCAAGCTCTATCGTTGCAGTATCTGGGTGCGCTGCGAACTACTCATACCTAGCGGGGAAAAACCCCAGAAGGATTCTCCAAGAATTTCCCACCCATGAGGTCTCAATAGGTGCAGGTTGTTATTTTCTGCAACACCATTTTTACCCGATGGAAGCATTGAAACCACGACATGGTTTCGATGGAGCGCTTGCTTAGATTTGGCAGTTGGCGTTGATGACCGGCAGGGGGAATGCACCGCACTTCCCGAGAAATTCGCTAAGTAGGCTCACGAGAGCTCGCAGTCTGTTGGGACACGAAACTGCGATACGCGACACTGCCATTGTATGGTGGTGTTAGAAAATGCCATCACTAATGTATCCCGGCAAAATAACTCGCACACAACGAAGGTAGAAACGGTTCATGTTAAAAGTAGCTATCCCGAATAAGGGATCTTTGTCAGAATCCGCCAATGAAATCCTGCGCGAAGCCGGCTATGCCGGACGTGGTGAGTCCAAAATGCTTACCGTCTTGGACCGTGAAAATAATGTTGAGTTCTTCTTCTTGCGCCCTAAGGACATCGCTTTATACGTGGCGAATGGGCAGTTAGATCTTGGTATCACCGGCCGAGACTTAGCAGCAGATACCCCCGCGACAGTTACCGAAGTTATGCAGCTGGGCTTCGGATCATCTACCTTCCGCTATGCCGGGCGCCAAGATCAAAACTTAACGATAGAAGATCTTCAAGGAAAGCGTATCGCCACCTCATATCCCTACCTAGTGCGCCAGGATTTAGCTGCCCGTGGTATTGAAGCAGAAGTGATCCGCTTGGAAGGGGCGGTGGAGATTTCCATCAAATTGGGCGTGGCTGATGTCATTGCCGATGTCGTCTCCACTGGCCGCACCTTACGCAAGCAAGGATTAGCGCCCTTTGGCGAAACAATCTGTACCTCTGAGGCAATTGTGGTGGCTAACCCGCAGCGCGCTGCAAGTCCGGAAATTGCGGTCTTCTTAAACCGACTGCGCGGTATTTTGCATGCCCAGAATTATTTGATGCTCGACTATAACGTGGAGCGATCAAACTTAGCCGCAGCTGAGGACATCACCCCAGGATTGTCTGGTCCTACAGTTTCTCCATTGGCTCGGGAAGGTTGGGTAGCAGTGCGAGCTATGGTGCCACAGTCTCAAGCCAATAAGATTATGGATAAACTCTCTGCCCTGGGAGCAGAAGCCATTTTGGCTTCGGAAATTCGAATCGCCCGCCTTTAGAATTACTGCCTTGCAGAAGTCATAAAACTAGCATCACGCTCTTGTAGCCTTTTCACCCCGATCGCATCCAGGGAAAAGCGTCCTCCAAGAAACGCCTTGCCCAGCCTGCTTAGTAGATTCGTTGCAGCTAAATACCAGCCTTGATTGTCCCCCATACCGTGTTGATAGGAGAAAGCATGCCAGCCGATGTAGAAATTGCCCAGGCCCACAATTTGGAAGACATCCATACCATTGCTGCGAAGGCTGGCATTTCTGAAAATGCACTTATTGTCTACGGCACGACTAAGGCGAAAATTGATACCACCAAAATAGCCCACAAAGCGCACGGCAAATTGGTGTTGGTCACGGGAATGTCGCCGACTCCAGCAGGCGAAGGTAAGTCTACCGTGCTGATCGGATTAGCAGACGGGCTTTCCTTAGCAGGACACAATACTCTGGTAGCGCTGCGCGAACCATCCTTAGGGCCTGTCATGGGAATTAAGGGCGGTGCTGCAGGTGGCGGGTATTCGCAGGTTGTGCCCATGGAAGATATCAACCTGCACTTTACCGGAGATTTTCACGCTATCACCAGCGCCACCAATACTTTGGCGGCTTTAGTGGATAACCATATTCACCAAGGTAATGATTTGGGTATTGACCCGCGCCAAATTACTTGGCAGCGTTGTTTGGATGTGAACGATCGTTCTCTGCGCCATGTAGTGACCGGACTGGGTGGTAAGGCTCATGGAGTGCCTACGGAGGCTGGGTTTACCATCACGGCTGCCAGTGAAATCATGGCCATTATCTGTTTAGCAACGGATATGGAAGATCTGCAGCGTCGACTGGGTAACATCGTGGTCGCCCAAACATATGAGGGCAATCCGGTACGTGCAAGTGATTTACAGGCAACGGGGGCTTTGGCGGCATTACTCAAAGATGCATTGCAGCCGAATTTAGTACAAACCTTAGGTGGCACCCCAGCAATTGTGCACGGGGGACCTTTCGCCAATATTGCGCACGGCTGCAATTCTCTTATGGCCACGCGTACAGCTCTATCGCTTGGCGATGTTGTGGTTACTGAAGCCGGTTTTGGTGCGGACCTTGGTGCAGAGAAGTTCTTTGATATCAAAGCTCGCTTTGGCGACCTCGATGTTGCTGCCGTAGTTATTGTCGCCACCATTCGTTCCTTGGCTTTCAATGGTGGCAGCAAAGAGCCCACCGAGGAAGCGCTTTCCGCGGGTATCGTCAATCTCGAACGCCACATCGCTAATGTGCGCAAGTTCGGTGCCGAACCTATTGTGGCTCTCAACCTATTCCAGCAGGATACCCCCGACCAGGTGGCGTGGATGCGCACCTGGGCCAAGGAATTTGGGGTGCGTCTGGAAGTTGCTAATGTGTGGGCCGATGGTGGTAGTGGCGCCCAAGAGCTGGCTAACACGGTGTGGGAAGCCTGCCAGGAACATACGACTGCCAGCCACAGCCTGTATGATCCGAGTGCTGGTTTGCGCGCATCGATTGAGACTATTGCCAAAGAGATCTACCATGCTGAGCGCGTTGAGTTTTCTGCCCGGGCAGAAAAGGACCTGGCATATCTTGCTGCCCAAGGCTGGGATACCTTGCCAGTTTGCATTTCGAAAACCCAGTATTCCTTCAGCGACGACCCCACAGCACTAGGAGCGCCAGAAGGACACACATTGCATGTGCGTAACTTGGAACCACGCATCGGCGCTGGCTTTATTGTGGTCATGACGGGGGATGTAATGGCAATGCCGGGATTGCCCAAGCAGCCAGCGGCCAACCAGATTGCGGTAGAAGGAACCAAAATCACCGGGCTGTTTTAGAAAGTACAGCTCCAGACAGCATAGCTGGTAGTCATTACTGGACTTACTTGCTGTTGCTGATAACGGCACGGTGCTTAATCAACCTAGGGATGAATAAAACTACCCGAAACAGCGCCCAGAGCGCCATACCCCAAGAGTCGCAAAACCCCAGTTTATTGCTCTAAAATGCCCACCTTCGGCATCACTCAACCCCGCTAGCCGCAGCCCCCTCAGAACCCAAACGCCCGCATCGCGGTACTGACATGAGGGGCCTGCCAGATCCTGCCCGTCGAGGTCACGAACATCGGCTTACCCTCAGACAACCTGTGCCGCAAACGATGCTCCCTCAGCCGCTGCAACGTAGCCACCGGCAAGGGAATCTCCCGCCGGGACGTCTTAGTCTTTAACGCAGCCCACCGTTCTTCCCCAACAAGGTCAAGAACGCGATGCTCGGGTACAGAAAAGGACAGGACCCGATGGGGTTCCTGCCCTAACTACCTCGAACGCGTCTCCCAAAACAGTTTGGTGGACAACAGGCTTGATCAGGGCCTGTGCGAAGGCTTTTCGAGGTGTCGTGCCAGTAATCGGCCCTCTCGGCCTTAAACAGGTTTCGTAGGAATTGATGGGAACCAGCTAGACTGTAGGGACACAATCAGTGACGATGGCATATGTCCTGCCTTCACTTACAACCGTGAAGTTCGCAAGGTGCTACGTCCAGTCCAATGCCCTGTTTACAAGGTTATAGAGTTTGTAGTTTTGTCAGGAGGTACGATGAGTGGGGTTGAGCAGCATGATCGCCTAACTGGGGGTACCTTTTTCATGCTCGTTCTAGAGGCGCTCAAACCCCGTCAGAGCAAACGGTCAACTCTAAGTGGAAAGTCCGACGGTCTTAATGCAACAGAGGTGCTTGTCGGATTGCACCGGATTGTGCTTCCCAGTTTCAGCAACGATATGAAGGGCAGCACGTTCAAACAGAGCACCAGCACTTTCAAGCACTGTAAAAACGATGGATCGTCGGCAAGTTACATTGAGTTCGGGACAACCCAGTTCGCTCAAGACTGCCACAACTTGACTGCCAGCCTTCCTGATCAAGAATTACGGCGCGCTAAGGAGTTTGTTGACAAATTTCTTGATTTCGATAGGCATGGGACGATGCTCGTTCGCTACCTGCTAACGCTGGTTTCGCGCGATCAGACCATCCCAGATTCTGCAGTCGTTTGCTATACCAGGCTTGCTGAGCCGCTGACTAAGGCTGAGCTTCTGAACTCCAAACGTATCTGTCTTGAAGGTCTTTTACTTAGGTCATGGTGCTACGCCTCCGGGGGACCAAGAATGTCGATGGGCGTGCAACCTTTGAATGCTGGCATAAGGAAGCGGAACCCCATGCCCAGCGCAATTTTGACCAAGCCGCCTTCGGTGTGGAATTTCCAGAGGCGTCATGTGAACGTTACGCAGAATTAGCCACTCCTGAAACTTCAGACGAGGGGTTGTCCTGTGATAACACGCAGTTAAAAGATGAGGTCGAAATTGATGATGCAGATGCCATTGATGAGGGAGCAATCGAGGCAGAAATTGTCGGTGAAGAAGAATGTTCAGAGCAAACCGCACAGGTGCCCGACATGATTTTTCAACAGTTTGGCAGCAACAACCTACAGTTCGGATCAGTGGGCACTATCAACATCGGTAGGAACCTCTGATGAGCAACACCCAGGTTGTGTCGAAGGCGACTTCATCACTTACAGCAGTTCCACCGGTTGTACCAACGATGGCTCAGCATGGTGACAACAATGTTCAAATTGCTCAAGCCAACACGGTGAATGTTTCGAAGCTCATTGTTCAGGTTCAGGGACAACAGACTATCGTTCCGCTTACGCCCGGCGCTGGTTCAAGTCGTGACTACTACCAACTATTCGTCACCGGAGACATCAACTTGGAGAACCAAACTCTGTCGATACCAGCAGAGCGCGCTCTCACTGAATCGATGAGCACATCCCTCAAAGAACGCCTGTCTCCGTTAGATCCGGAGGCTATCGCTGAGTTGAAAACTTTCCCTGCCCTGTTTATGGAAGAAAAAGGCCACTACGGCAGTGCGTCATCTGAGCAATGTGCAGCATATGGCGTTGTGACTAGTATTCGCATCCTGATGCGGTGTATCAAAATTGATTTTCTTTCTCTCTACCGGATACCGCAGCAGCATCTGAACGAGATGCTTGATTTCCTAGACCTGGCTGGCAGCAAGGATTTCAATGAACTCAATCGAACTCACTGGGCAGTGAAGAATGTTGATCTCGTTAATGAGTTACGCAGATCTGGCATCGTACTACCGGTTTTGACTCCAGGAAGTGCAATATGAATGACACGAATCTTTCTGTTGAAGGCTGGGTCAACTTCGAGGACGTCGCTGAGTACTTGAGCCTGAGCAAGGACACAGTGCGTAACTGGATTAAAGATGGCAAACTGCCTGCTTACCGAGCAGGCAAGATGTACAAGTTCAAGATCTCTGAGATCGATCAGTGGATGCGCGAAGGACGACTAGGTCAGGAGCCAAGCAATGACTGACCCGAATACGAAGATTCGAGGCGCCATTGAGAACATCACTATTAACCAGGCAACCTTTCAATCGGAGACCATCACTCCTACCGCATTGAATTTCTTTTTCGGTAAGTACGGTGCAGGCTAATCCACGATCGGACGTGTCATCCATCGTGGGCAATCCTTGCAATGGTGTTCCGGCATTGATCCAGACTCATATTGCGTGCTGGTATTCAACCAGGAGTTCATCACCGACAACTGCAGTACCTGCGAGGGTGTGAACGGCGTCTTCACCTTGGGCAAGGAAAACATTGAGGCGCAAAGCAATATCAAGCGTCTTGAGGGTGACCTCAAGCAGGCCAAGGATACCGTTACTCAACACCAGGAGGTAGCAGATGGAAAACAGACCCAACTAACCGAGATTGAAGATCGCTTCCGTGAGCACTGCTGGACACTAGCCAACGATGTGCGCAATCAATTTCCCGTGACCATAAAAAGCCATAAGACAAAGGCCCTTTTCGCAGCGCACATTCTTGATCAGAGCGAAGCCACTGTGCATGATCCAGATGAGCTCGCCAAACTATACGTGGCAGCCTTCAACGACCAGGCAAAGACCTATAAGCGCCTGACGCCCATCACCCATGAACTACCTAGCAGCGATATCGTCACTCAAGCAATCGTAAGCACCGCACAAACCCCTTCTGCTCAGTTCGTACAAAAACTCAATGCTACTGACTGGGTCCGTCAAAGCCACACCACCTTCACTCACCACGATGGTGATCCGTGCCCGTACTGTCAGCAGCCCCTACCCGCAGACTTCGAAGATCTGCTCGCCTCATGCTTTGATGATGCCTACGAAACAAACCTGGCTACGCTCAGACTTTCGTTGAGGACTATAAGAGTGTGGCACGTCAAATTTGGTTGGCAGCGCTACCTCCTTCCGGGCTGCCGGAAGTTCACCCCGATGTGGACCTGAAAGAGTACGGCACTGCCGCTGAACTTCTGCGCAGCCAAGTCGAGGGAAACATTCAGTTACTTGACAAAAACTGCAGACCCCGAGTACTTCAGTCGACCTTGTTGATCTTGCTCCCACAATCAACCAGATCAACAATCTGATTACTGAGGCAAACAAAATCATCGACAATCACAATGCCAACGTTGCTGACCAAGCGCGCCAACGTGAAGAATGTACGCGTATGGTCTGGGAACACCTGGCGCACATGTTCGCCGAGGAAGTTGAAACCTACCTTGAACAAAAAAACAAATCCTGACCAGGGAGAAAACTGAAGCAAATAAGTTCGCGAGCGAAGCTCGCACAACACGTGACAACGTAGAACAAGAACTGCGCGAAGCGCGTAAAACTGTCGTCAACACACAAAGCGTCATCACGGAGATCAATCGCCTTCTCAGAGACAGTGGATTCCAAGGATTCCATCTTGCCTCCAACCCTGGAGAGCAGGATACCTACCGGGTGGTGCGCGCTGACGGAACCACCGCAATGCACCTGTCAGAAGGAGAACGCAACTTCATTGCCTTCCTCTACTTTTACTACCTCGTTCACGGCAGCCACAGCATCGAAGAGGGTCATAAAGACAAGATCGTGGTCATCGACGATCCGGTCTCCAGTATGGACTCAGCCACCATGCACGTGGTGGCGTTCTTAGTGCGTGAGCTGGCTAGTATCTGTGATAACACTTGCGAATACCGTCACCATACCCACCTGGGTGACTTCATTAAGCAGCTCTTTATTCTAACCCACAACGCTTACTTTTTCCGCGAAGTAAGCTACAACCATCTCAGTGACTACCGTTACGCCTCTTACTACCTGATTCGCAAAGAGGGCAACGTCTCTACCGTCAAGCAGTGCACCCGCCACCAAGCGGCAGCGCCCTCCCAGTTGGAAAACTACAGTCCAGTTGTTCACGGCTATGCGGCGCTGTGGCAGGAATACCAAGAATCCACATCGGCAGTCGTACTCATGAACGTCATGCGGCGCATCCTCGAACACTACTTCCTGCAACTATGTGGATACGAAGGCAGCAACATCGCCAACCGTATCCTCAAAGAAAACCGTGAGCGCTTCATCAAACACCACGACGACGGTCACGAAGACCAAAGCGGATACAACCTTGTCGCCGCTGTCCTGGCGTACATCACCCACGGCATCAGCGGCATAGACGACGACGCCTACTACATCGCCGACGCCCACGACGTAGACCAACTTCGTACAGTCTTCGAGCGCATGTTCACACTCATGAACCAGCAACAGCACTACGACATGATGACCACCAGCAAGCGGGCCACCGCTCAGCAGGAAAATAAGTAGGGAACAAGATAAAATATAAGCATGGCACTTCAGGTTGATGTTAAGAAGCAGGTAGACCACGTCTTTAGCATCGCTAATACGCTGCGTGGCCCCTACCAGTCGGATAAGTACAAGGACGTCATCATCCCGATGACGATCATCCGACGCTTGGAGTGCGCACTTGAGGCAACCAAGGAAGCGGTCTGCGATGCTTACGATGCGGATCCGGAAACCCCTGACGCGATTTTGCGTCGCAAAAGCGGCTACGCCTTTTACAACACCAGCCGCTACACCCTGGCCACACTTTTAGCCCAGCCCGCACAGTTGCAGCGCAATCTGAAGACCTACATTGATGCTTTCTCACCGAATATCAAGAAAATCCTGTCTAAAGATGAAGGCCTAGATTTCGCGGCTGAGATCGACAAGATGGCCAAGCACTCCCGTCTGACTGGCGTGGTGCGCAAATTTGCTGAACTCGATTTGGCTCCCGAGCGGGTGAACAACGTGGCCATGGGCTACATGTTCGAGGAAATCATCCGCCGCTTTTCAGAAAACACGGAGGCTGGCGACCACTACACTCCCCGCGAAGTAGTGCGACTGTTAGTCCGCCTCGGCTTGGCAGAGGGCAGTGAAGACCTATTTGAGCCCGGCAAGAACATCAACGTCGCAGACGTTGCCTGCGGAACAGGCGGGATGCTCGCCGTAGCAAGCGAGGAACTCAAACAGTTGTGCCCGGAGGCAACGGTCTACCTCTATGGTCAGGAAGTGAACCCAGAATCCCACGCTATCTGTCTGGCCGACATGCTCATTAAGGGCCAGCGTGCGAACAACATTCGCCAAGCAGACACAATGAAAGAGGACTGCTTCGAAGGCGAGTACATGCGCCTAGAATTCGTTAACCCACCATTTGGCCAAGCATGGAGCGGCAAAGACGCCGCCACCGGCGTGGAAGCAGCCGTAAAGAAAGAACACGCCCGCCCCGCCACCCTTAGCCGTTTCCCGGCGGGCCTACCTTCTGGCGGGGACATGCAGTTGCTGTTCATGCAACACATCGTGCGCAAACTCGATCCCAAACATGGGCGAGCCTGTGTCATCTCAAACGGCAGCCCCTTGTTCTCCGGCGGCACCTCCTCGGGCGAATCCCAAGTACGCCGCTGGCTACTAGAAAATGACTACATCGACGCTATCGTGGGTCTACCCGGGCAATTGTTCTACAACACGGACATTGCCATCTACGTTTGGGTGCTATCCATGAACAAGCGCCCTGACCGCAAGGGCAAAGTGCAACTCATTGACGCCACTGGCCTATGGGAGCCGATGCGTCGTTCTATGGGTAAGAAACGCCGTTTCATCTCCGATGAGCAGATCAGCCAAATCATCGAAACCTACACTGACTTCACGGACAGTGAGATCTGCAAGATAGTTGATGCGGATGAGTTCATGTATCACGAGTACAGCATCTACCAGCCTATGCAACGCAACTACATGATTAGTCACGAGCGCATCGAATCCCTGGCTGAGGGCAAGTTCTCTGACACTATGCACGACCTGGCCAAACTGGAAGAACTTGAATTGATTGATCCGGTAGACCTGGATAAGAAGCAGCAGGCAAAACTGGAGATGTTGCGCCGGGCAGAACCAATCTTCCAGCAAATCCTCGATATTTTGCGCGCCAATATTAGTGAACAGGTGTGGCAAGATCCAACCGTGTTCACCAAGCACATCAAAATGCTCCTGGCTGATCTGCCGGACTACCGCGATAAGCAGACCCCAGCTCAGACCAAGGCCATCATCGATAAGGTGGTTGACCGACTGTCCGTCATGGATAAGACCGCGCCTTTGCGTTACAAGCGCAACGGAGACTTAGAACTCGACCCGTCCACCAAAGACATTGAAATCGTCAAACTTTCCGAGGACGTAGAGGACTACATGGAACGCGAAGTCCTGCCATACGTTCCTGATGCCCACTGGGTGGACGAAGAAACCGACAAAATCACCAAAACTGGCGCGGAAATCCCCTTCACCCGCTACTTCTACGAATACGAACAACCAGAACCATCCCAGGTCATCCTGGACCGCTTCTTCCAGTTAGAGGAAGAACTCGCAGATGTCCTAGGGGAACTCCGATGAACGAAGGCATGAAGGACACTGGAATTGAGCAGATTGGCTCAGTTCCACAAAAGTGGGAACGATGGCGGTTAAAAGACATTGCTTCATTAGCTGGACGTATAGGCTGGCAAGGACTTACCTCAGAAGAGTACAAAGATGAGGGCCCCTACCTCATCACCGGCGTAGACTTCAGCAACGGTGACATCAACTGGGATTCATGCGTTCATATTGAACATAAACGTTGGCTAGAAGCTACTGATGTCCGAATTAATAACGGTGACCTTTTGATAACCAAAGATGGAACCGTAGGGAAAGTTGCCATGTGTTCCGAGCTGGATGGATTGGCCTCACTGAACAGCGGCATCATGGTTGTCCGCCCAAAAATTTCTTGGAATAAACGCTTTATGTACTGGCTTTTGCAGTCAGAAGTTTTTTGGGGATGGTTTAACGACATAAATGCTGGAAATTCAACAATAACCCACTTATATCAGGGAGATTTTTACAACTTTTTCTTTTTCTTACCTTCCAGCCTAAAAACTCAAGAAGCAATTGCGAATGAACTAGATGTGCTTATCAAAAAGATGGATCGCGCAACTAGTCGACTTCAGCAGCAGATTAAGGCTTTGGAGGCGTATAAGAAGTCGCTGATTCACGAGGCAGTAACTAAGGGGCTTGATTCGAGCGTGCCCATGAAAGACAGTGGCATTGACTATGTAGGCATGATTCCTAGAAAATGGACGATAACGTTTCTGAAATACGTAGCCTCAATTACTCGAGGCGGGTCTCCTCGACCTATCAACGACTACTTAACATTTGGCTCAGATGGATATAACTGGCTCAAAATCGGAGATACATCTAAATCCAGCAAATTTGTCAATTCTACCGAAGAGAAAATAATTCGTGCCGGTCTTTCTGCTACTAGGCTGGTACGGTCGGGAGCTCTACTACTTACAAATTCCATGAGTTTTGGTGAAGCCTATATTAGTACTATTGATGTGTGTATTCATGATGGCTGGCTTGCTTTGGAGCCGAATAATTTGATAGATAAGAATTTTCTCTATTACGCTCTGAAGACTCAGTCTATTTTATTTCAGTTTCGCAATGCTGCCAGTGGCGGGGTCGTGCAAAATTTGAATATTCAAAAGGCCGGAAAATGTGCAATCGCTTTACCTTCTATCGGAGAGCAACAACAGATTGCTGCTTATTTGGATGAGCGTTGTAAGGCGTTGGATCGGGCGTTGGAGTTGAAGCGAGAGCAGTTGGAGTTGTTGAAGCAGCAGCGTCAGTCGTTGATCTTTGAGTACGTGACAGGCAAGCGTCGAGTAGGTCAGGAGTGGTAGTTATGGTGGTTAAGAATCCCACGACGGAGAAGGATTTTCAGCGTCTCATCATTGACACGCTCACCGATAAGAATGCTACTTACGGCTACACCGAGCGGGTTGCGGCTCAGTCGTTTGACCCAGTGCGCGCTATGGACACTGAGATGCTGTTTGACTTCTTCTCTCGCACCCAAGGCCAAGAATTGGAGAACTTGCGGGCGCTATACAACGGTGGGGCTGACGCCACGATTTTGTCTCGTGTCAACGCGAAGATTGCTGCTGACGGTCTCATCCGGGCGATCTGGGACGGGGTGGTTTTCGATGGTGGACTGCGACTGGACCTAGTCTTTCCGCGCCCGTCCGCAGATTTTGACTCCACTGCTCAATCGCTGTTTGACGCTAACCAGCTAACCATTATGGAAGAGGTCTATCACAAGGATGGTGAGCGTCTTGACCTGGTTATCTTCCTCAACGGTCTTGCGCTGTTCACAGTGGAACTTAAATGCAACACCTCTGCTTCAGGTGACTACCGGCAGGCCATCAAGCAGTACCAGCATGAGCGGGACTGCACTACACGCCTGCTCTCTCCCAAGATTGGTGCGCTGGCGCACTTCGCAATGGACCTCAACGAAGTCTATGTGTGTGCCGCACTTAAAGGCCGTGAATCGTTCTTCCTTCCCTTCAACCAAGGCCGCCCAGAAGGAGAAGATCCGCATAATGTTCGTGGCGGTAACCCCCACAATCCAGAAGGCATCAACACTGCGTACATGTGGGAGCAGATCTGGACCAAGGCCACGATTTTTGATCTGCTCTATGACTTCATCTACATTGAAACCAAGCGGGACAAGAACGGTCGCAAGAATGGAGAAACCCCAATCTTTCCGCGCTTCCAACAACTGCGGGCCGTGCGTCGCGTCACCAGCGATGTGCTTGCCACCCCAGTGGCGCGCAACTACCTGATCGAGCACTCGGCAGGCTCTGGGAAAACAAAGACGATCTCGTGGATGGCACACAAACTTGCCAGCCTGTACAAGCCCGATACCGCCGACCTGCTTTACGACAAGGTCATGATCGTCACTGACCGCAAGGTCGTGGACAAACAGCTCCAAGACGCAGTGCGGGACATGGCCAAGGATGCTGGAATCGTGCGGGTCATGGATAAGAACAAAACTTCCGCTGACCTAGCCAAGGCTTTGCAGGGTAGCTACCGGATCATTGCCACCACTATCCAGAAATTCCTCTACCTCGAAGCCGGGGTCTTCGCGAACACTCATCAACGTTTTGCCATCATCATTGACGAAGCCCATGGCTCTACCAGTGGCAAAAACATGTCAGCGGTTCACGCCACTTTGGCTAGTGGTGATGACCCAGACTCGTCGCTGGACGAGCTTTCCGCGTTTATCAGTAAAGATATTGCTGCCTCGGGCAAACAACCCAACGTCACGCTGATTGGTTTTACAGCCACACCCACCGGTAAGACTCTGCAAAAGTTCGGTAACCTCACCCCTGAGGGTGGCTATGAGGCCTTCGACCTGTACAGCATGCGCCAGGCCATTGATGAGCGGTTCATTCTGGATGTGACCGCGAACTACACGACGTATGACGCCTACTGTCGGATCGTCAAAGCCGTAGAAGATGACCCCGAACTGGAATCACGGGCTGCTAAACGCAAGCTCGCCCACATGATCTCCACCTCGGAAGAAAATATCCAAGCCAAACTCGAGGTCATGATCGACAACTTCGTCTCCGAAGTTGCCCCCACGCTCAAAGGCAAAGCCAAAGCCATGATCGTTACTGCCGGGCGTAAGCAGGCAGTGCGCTACTTCCTGGCCTACCAGAAAATGCGTGGATCAGACATGGGACGGTTGGGGCGGATGCAAGCGCTCGTCGCCTTCACCGGGGACATCGTCATCGATGGTGAAACGTACACCGAGACTAGCCTCAACGGGTTTAGCGATGAGAAAACGGCCGAGGTGTTCGACACGGACGACTACCGGATTCTTATCGTGGCTAACAAGTATCAGACTGGATTCGACCAGCCCAAACTCTGTGGCATGTATGTCGACAAGTCCCTGCCTGGCCTAACCGCTGTGCAGACTCTGTCACGGTTGAACCGGATCGTCTACGACAAGCGCACCTTCGTCCTCGACTTCCGAAACACCTTCGAAGGCATCCAAAAAGCCTTCGCTCCCTACTACGAGACCACGCTCCTGTCTGACCCGCTCACCCTCACTGACCTGCGGGAAACCCACCGGCGTCTAACTGAACTGGAAATCCTTGACCAAGATGACGTTGAGGAATACAACCGCATCCTGGCCAAGCCCAAGCACTCGTCTGCTGATAAAGCGAAGATGTGGTCATTGCTTGATAACGCAGCCCGGTTGGTAGCTGATATGGACGAAGATGACGCCGATGAGGCTCGCCGTGTGGTGCGTAACTTCATCAAACAGTACGGGTTCCTCCTCCAAGTAGCACCGTTTGAGGACAAGCGGATGCACATGGATTACAACTATTGCACCAGCCTGATCCGAGAAATCGACTCCGGACGTGGCGGTGGTGTGGACTTCAACCTCGCTGACAAGGTAAAAATCCAAGACTTCGAGGTCAATAAGAACAGCGAACACAAAAGCGAGCAACTCACTGCCGACCCTGAGGTCAAGATTGCCAAAGGCACCGGCACCGGGCTCACCGAAACGCAGTTAGAAAAACTCTCCAAGATCATCGATAACTGGAATGCCCGCTACGGTACCAACTTCGATGCAGACATCGCAGCAGGCTCACTCGTCAGCCTCCAAGCCACACTGGCGAAAGACCCCAAGGTCCAGCAAAGTGCCAAGGCGAACAACAAACGCGATTTCAGAAACACCATTGAAGACCGTACTCAAGACGCACTCGTCGAAGGCTACGAACAAAACGTCGACTGGCATAAATTCTTGCTCAACAACGAAGGCGCCTGCCGCCAACTCATTCAAGCCTTCGCCGAAGACATCTTCAACAACCTACGCGCTAATACCGGGGAGCAAGGATGAGCGAAGAAGAGACGAATGAGCCAGAAAACTGGTCGCCATCGCTTGGAGAACTAATCGAAGCTGTTGAAGATGAATCCCACCCACATCATGCCGAGGCAGTTAAACGTAACCAGGAACTAGCGGCAAAAATGCGACCCACTTTGGAGAGGTTGCAGGCGTCAACTAAGGGAATCTCAGATCTCGTTACCTCTCCAGCAATCAGAGCTGCTCAAGAGCAATCAGCGAGAGTAACGGCAGCAATGCGACCTTCTTTAGAGACCATTAGATCTCAAACTTCAGCTATTGAAGAAGTCATCAACTCACCTGCGGTGAAAGCCGTGCTCGCACAATCTGCTGTATGGAAGGAACAGCCTGCGGCAATACAGAAGATTCTCAAACCCGCACTTGAGGTATCTGAAACACTTTCAGCCGCAAGAATCCCTACTTACCCCTCCGCAGATATAACTACTTCGCCTGTACATACACCGGAAGGGCTGGATGAAGTATGGGAGCAACGAAGGATTGATAAGGAAGAGAAAATCGCCAGAGAAGAGCAAACTATCGAGCTACTCACAGCCTTAGTTGCCCAAGCTACAGAAACCAAACGTTATTTAGGTGAGACGAATAAAAATGTTGATGCTATTAACGAAGCGATCATCCAATCCGATGGAAACGCTAATGCAGCGCACAAACAAGCAATGTATCAAGGCTGGTGGACCCTATTTGCCGCAGTAGCAGGAGTGGTAGTTTCAATCTTGCTGTTCATATTGACTTACTTTGTCATGCGATGAAAACCGTACTGTCTAACGCAATCCGCGTTTCGTTAGACAGTTGGGTGCAACCCAACCCGCCAGTCTTTCTCCGTAACCGTGCGGAAACCTCCCCGTGAGCATGAAAAAGCGGCCTCAAAAAGCCGCCACCGAGAAAACCGCTTAGTATCAAGCCGCAAGTACACATGCACCCAAATCGTAGGTTGGTATCCATAACCACGGACTCTACTTGCCGATTACATAGACTTCCTCATCCAAGTCATGCGGGCATAGTTCCTCCCAATTAACGCGAGTAGCATTGCCCCGATGAATCTGCGCCATCGCCTTCAAAGGAATCAGCGGCAAATCCACTCCGAACTTTTCCTTATACTCCTGATTCATTTGATGTTTGGCAATCCACAACGCCAAGGTTGCTATCTCAGCTGCGAAATCATCGATCTCAATACCATAAAAGTGCTCCACCTTGATCACAGAATCCGTAAACAAAGTCTGATGCTTCGGATCAAGAATTGCCAGACGAGTCAGCACAGCATGTTCGAGCTTACGCAACTGTTTATACGCAATAACCAGAAAGTTTCCGGAACCACATGCCGGGTCAAAAATCTTAATCGCACCCATGCGATCTAGCAGTTTTTCAAGCTGCCGGGGCTTATCATATGCCTTATCAAATTCCTCCAGTAGTTCGTCGTAGAACAAAGGCTCAATGGTCTTTAAAATATTCGGCACCGAAGTATAGTGCTGGCCTAATTCACTACGTTGCCCAGATCCGACGACAGCCTGGAACATGGAACCAAAAATATCTGGGTTAATATCCTGCCAAATCATCCTTCCTAGCTCGATGAGCATACTCCGGGAATTGATATCAAAGGCAGGCACCTGGAAACCAGCATCATGACTGAATAACGAACCATTCACGTATGGGAACACTTGTAAGTGGGCTGGTAACTCGGCACGCCGTGGCGCATTGTATGGTAAATCCAAAACTTCGAAGATCTCTGCAATCAATGCCGCAGTATCGCTGCCATCCTCTAAGGTATTCGAGGCAATGGCCTTGGTGAAGACACCTGCTGGGAATAGGTTGGTGTCCTCGGCAAAATAGCAAAACAGCAAACGAGTAAAGAAAATATTGAGACTATGGCGAGCCTCTGCAGTGGCAGTAATCTCTGGGTTGGCCTCAACGAGTGCATCGAAAAGCTTTCCCATCTTCTCAGCTGCTTTAGTGTCTGCGGGGCGCTCTGGAATAAACTGGGCTTTTTCCATGCCGGCCCATGGCAAGAAGAAAGCAAATTGCTTGTTGATCCTGGTAAGAGGAAACACCGTGGAACTCTTCGTTTTGGTGTCAACTGCTGCAAGTAGCTCATAGTCTGTTGCAATAAGAAACCGAGTCTTATAGCGCACAACTTGCTCAGAGGTACGCAATGCTTCCACCGCGGCTAAGAGTTTCGCTTCGCGCTCGGCTTGATCTTTTCCATCCAGCTCTGGGTGTGGCTGGAAGTAGACAACTTCTTTTTGAGCGACTTCATCAGCCTCTGGATGCGCAGCTACATTAATGCGCCCTTGACGCAAGGTAGTAATCGAAGCCTTGGAACGCCCATATGCGGCAAGGAGCTCAAAGATAATCTCTTTGGTGTATTCCTCGCGTCCAGCTAGGGCAGCAACGTTACTTTCAATGGTCTTATACGAGAGTCGAGCCACGATGAGCAGTCAAACCTTTCCGATACGAAACTTCGCTCAATGCGAGAATCTTTGTGCGGGCTTTTAGCTTATCAGGCATGCTGAAAGGTAACCCGGGTAACCACGCAGTTGTCACGGAAAGAAAACAGTAAGCCTAGGTTACTCGGCAAAGTATCGAAGCAATCCTGGCTTGAGGCTGTGGGGAGTAAACACATGTGGTAGGCAACGAAAATCTAGTGTGGTTGCTTCAATGACCAACCACACCAGTAGATGAATAGTTCAACTTGAGTGGGCACTCCAATGTTTAACATTAGATCTTCCAAGTTAGGGGATACTCGAAGGTGAATTTCGGTTTTAGGTGCGGGTGGCCAGGAATGGGGCTCATGTTGCAGCGTAGGGAATCCCGCTGTCTAATCGCGCCGGTCCAAAACTGATCAATTTAATGACCGTCCAGCCAGTAGTAAAAAGTTTTTGCTACAGGCTGGTTGTGCATTATCGGCGTCAACAAGAATAGTTTCTCGGATTTTATCTGTAGAGGCTTAGATAAGCGTTGCTAGCGTTTCTATATCTTTTTTCTACTGTGTGTGGAGGGGGAAGGGGGAGTAGTACATCTACTGTAAACAGATTCGGTATAAAAATCCCCTTGCCAAATTTCGCACTTATTCAGAAGTCTGTGGATCTAACCGCCAAAGTACCTATGATTTACGCAAGCCTGGTGCCACGAACGAGGAACCGTGTTCATCATCGTACGAGAGATACAGTACGAGAGATACGGTAAAGCCTTGAAATGCGCCTAGCTGTGCACGGAAAACGCCGAGAAACCGGAAACCAAGGGACTGGTCCGCGCGCTAAAGTTGGTCTGCGGCTTTGCCTTCCCAGCGCCGCTGCAGAGTCAGCCACTGATCTGCGTCGGTTTGGAATACTTGGCCTAAAAGCTGCGCCAATTCTGGGGTAATAGGAACTTCTCCACGCAAGATCCCTAGAGTAGTGCTCTCTGCTAGGTGCAGCTGTTTGGATAGGTCATAGATACTCAATTTTTGGGGAACGAGGTACTTTTCAATCAAGTACTCGCCAGGCGATTGCTCCATAGTACCTCTCTTGTGTTACCCAGATTTTCAGCACAAACATCTTTTTCGTTTGAAAGTCTAGGAACTACACAAGTGCTCCCGCTAGCTTGGTTAGCCTTGACTGCCAGGCCAACCAGGATATTGAGGCGGTGTTCCATCAAATGCTGGACACAGCGCTTGGAACGAGCACCAATTGCATAAGGCGTTTCTCTTGGGCCGGAAGTTGCCGGCTTCGCCATCACGACGAATGGATTCCCATACTCGTTCTAAAGTTCGTTGGGTTGCGTTGAGTTCAGCAGGACGCGGCTGAAGATACATGGAATCAGCCTTTTTTAAATACATCAGGCGTAACTGCTCCGGTATATGGTCGTGCTGACGCCAATACACCAAACCATAAAACCGCATTTGGAATACGGCAGATTGTTGGAAGCGTGGCGCAGGCTTCTTTCCAGTTTTATAGTCCACTAGGCGAACTTCCCCAGTGGGGGCAATATCTATGCGGTCGATGTATCCGCGTACTGGCACTCCGTCGAAGTTGTCTTCAACGTAGGCTTCGCAGGCAGTGGCATCAAAGCCTTGCGGGTTCTCCATAAGAAAATAGCCGCGGAGCAGGTCTCGGCATTCCACAAGGAAAGGGTAAAAGTCTCCTTCTGGAACAAGGGTACGGCGGCTAGGGGCCTGTTGGCATAATGTCTCCCAGTGGGGTTTGAGCTGTTTTACTGCAGCAGGAAAAGTTCGCTCTTCCCGGGACCATTGATGCATAGTTTCTAAGACAGCGTGTACCAAGGTGCCTTTCACTTGAGCTTTGGTTTCTGGCTCTTCCAACCGATCGATAGCGCGGAGCCGGTACTTTAGAGGGCAATTTTCATAGTCGTTGACCCGAGACGGACTTAAAGCTAATGGACGGGGTAGCGATTGCACCACGAAGCATTGTTCCTTCCTATTACCTGCATGCCTATTACCTGTATGCTAGGGAGTATGGCTTTCGGCAGCGATTTTCTAGGCAAGTTTCAATCATTTCTCACCCAGGCTCCGAGTTCATTCCACGCTAGTGTAGCAGCTGGCCAAGAGCTGCAAGCCGCGGGGTTTACACCTTTGGACGAAGCTGATTCCTGGCCGACTGAGCCAGGTGGCTATTTCTGCCGCCGTGGGGGCGCAATTATTGCCTGGTATTTACCAGAAAATATTACTGCTGGTTTCCGCATCGTTGGCTCGCACACCGATTCTCCTGGTTTTAAGCTCAAGGCGCGTCCGCGCCTCCAGCAAGCACATTGGGAGCAAGCCAATGTTGAAATCTATGGGGGTCCTATTGTGGCTTCCTGGTTTGACCGCGAGTTATTGCTTGCTGGCGAGGTGGTGTTGCGTGATGGTACGAGCAAACTCATTCATACCGATCCTGTGCTACGCATTCCCCATCTGGCGATCCACTTGGATCGCAGTCAAAATGATGGTTTAAAGATTGATCGTCAACGCCAGGTCCAACCAATTGTGGCAACCGTGGATACTGGCTGCACGATCTATGACGTACTTGCCACAGCAGCAGATGTAGACTTCCAGGAAATTACCGCATTCGATCTAATCACCACCCCGGCCCAAGCCCCCACGGTCTTTGGAGCAAATCAGGACATGCTGGCGGCTGCCCGCCTCGATAACTTAAGCAGTGTGTACCCAAGTCTAATGGCTTTACTACAAGCTGCGGCCCGTGAACCTGTAACTGGTCACATCCCAGTTTTCGCAGCATTTGATCATGAAGAAGTTGGCAGTGCGAGCCCAACTGGTGCCGCAGGACCATTCTTAGCTCAGGCTTTGGAACGTGTTTCGGCGATGGCAGGTTTTGACCGTCTCGGCTTCCAGCAACTGCTATCGCAGTCAAGCTGTATCTCGGCTGATGCTGCGCACTCTGTGCATCCGAATTATTCGGAACGCCATGATCCAGAGAACTACCCACTGCTCGGCCGAGGGCCTGCTTTGAAGATCAATGCCAATCAGCGCTATGCCACCACTGCACCCACGGCGGCCCTGTGGCATCGCGCCTGTGAGGCAGCCGGTTTCGAGTCTCAGGTGTTTGTCGGTAATAATTCTGTGCCCTGTGGTTCGACAATTGGCCCGATCACAGCAACGCGGCTAGGTATTCCTGTTGTTGATGTCGGAATTCCACTATTGTCGATGCACTCTGCTCGCGAACTTGCCGGGGTGGATGACCTGCGCATGCTATATGACGCTTGCTATGCCTATCTGGTAGGTTAAGCGACCATGGCATATTCTGGACCATTCCAAGCAGGCGATCGGGTACAGCTGACTGATCCAAAGCGGCGGCACGCCACAATCGTTTTAGAACACGGGGCGCAATATTTCACCCATAAAGGTGCTATTGCCCACGACGACATCATCGGCAGCGATGAGGGTAGTGTGGTGCAGTCTGCTCAAGGCTATGAGTATCTTTGCTTCCGTCACCTAATGGTCGATCATGTGCTCTCTATGCCCCGTGGTGCGGCGGTCATCTACCCCAAGGACACCGCCCAGATCCTCATTGAGGGTGATATTTTCCCAGGAGCTCGCGTATTAGAGGCTGGCGCTGGATCCGGTGCGCTGTCTATGGCCCTGCTGCGTGCGATTGGTGATCAAGGTTCTCTTTATTCCTATGAGATCCGCCAAGATCACCTGGATTTCGCCGAGGATAATGTCGCACAATTTTTCGGCTCGCAACCTGTGAATTGGCATCCGCACTTAGGTGATGTCGGTGAAGTTACCCAAGCAGATGTTGATGGCCCTGTTGATCGCATCATTTTCGATATGCTGGCTCCCTGGGAGCACTTGGATACCGTGCGTGAGTTACTCATCCCTGGTGGCGTTTTTATGGCGTATGTGGCAACCGTACCGCAGCTAATGAAGGTGATGGAGGGAATTCGGGAGCAGCGTTGTTTCACCGAGCCGCGTGCTTGGGAGTCTTTAGTGCGTGAATGGCGCGTAGAAGGTTTGGCTACTCGCCCAGAGCACCGAATGAATGCGCACACAGCTTTCTTGGTGCACACCCGTCGCTTAGCTGATGGCGTGACCCCACCACGTCCCCAGCGTAAGGCGCGCAAGTAGGGAAGTAGCTCCTCCAGAGTTTTGCCTGTACTACATAAGCCCTAGTCGTGCCGCCCGGGCACGTGGCACGGGCTTGTGCGGGTACGCTGTCTTAGCTTCCAGGCAATACACGCTTAGAGCAACGGGCTTACTATTACTGCTCCTGTGTCTGCTGTGTCGATGGTGGCTTCTGTGTCGATGGTGCATGTCTCAGCCGCACCCAAGTAATTGAGTAATTGCCCAAGTAATGATGGAATGCTCGCTGTTTGAAGACTGGTTTACCAAGGTGTACTTGTACTCCTGAGTTGCATGACTTTGCTGGTTCCAAGGCTGCAGGAAAAGAGGGTAGGCTTATACCCATGCGATCCTCGGATTCAGCCCAAACTTTAGAACAACAAACGCGCATGATTGAGCACTTGCGCACCCGTAATGAAAAGCTCACCGAACTACTCCAAGCATCGCGCGATAAGCTGCAGATCTTAAACGCCCAATTAGAAGAAATCGCCGCCCCACCTTCAACCTATGGCACTTTCTTAGAGCTATCGTCCAATGGCAAAACGGCGGAAGTCTTTACCGCCGGGCGACGCATGCGCCTGGCGATTTTACCGACTGTGGAGATCGGTGATTTAGTCCCCGGCATCCAGGTTCGTTTAGGCGAAGGCAGCCAAATCGTTGAGGTTGCCTCCTTTACTAGCACTGGCCAACTTGGAACCCTGGTGGAATTAGTCGATGAAAAGCGAGCGCTGGTTGCCGATAACAATGGCGAAGAACGCCTCACTGAACTAGCCGCATGTTTGACTGATCGCTTCTGCCGCCAACCACGTGCTGGGGATACGGTGCTTTATGATCCACGCGCTGGTTATACCTTTGAAGTCATCCCCAAAACTGAGGTGAGTAAGCTGGCCTTGGAAGAAATTCCAGATGTCTCCTATGCCGATATTGGCGGCCTAGATGAGCAAATTGGTCTCATCCATGATGCCGTGGAGCTGCCATTCTTACACCCAGAGCTCTATCGCGCTTATGAACTACATCCACCCAAAGGTGTGCTGCTCTACGGCCCACCCGGGTGTGGTAAAACACTCATTGCCAAGGCCGTAGCGAATTCCTTATCCCAGCGCACCGGAAGTAATAGCAGTTACTTCATTAACGTTAAAGGTCCTGAGTTACTTAACAAGTTCGTTGGCGAAACCGAACGTCGCATCCGTCTCATCTTCGAACGCGCCCGCGAGCTTGCTGAAGAAGGCAAACCAGTCATTATCTTCTTCGACGAGATGGAGTCCATCTTCCGTACCCGCGGGTCTGGTGTGAGCTCCGATATGGAAACCACCGTAGTACCCCAGCTGCTTGCCGAGATCGATGGCGTTGAAGGACTTTCCAATGTGATCGTGGTGGGAGCTACCAACCGCGAAGAGCTCATCGACCCGGCCATCCTGCGCCCAGGTCGACTCGATGTCAAGATCCGGGTGCAACGTCCCGGGAAGGCTGCCGCCCGCGATATCTTTGCCCGCCATTTACGCGATGATCTCCCGACGGCTGCACCAGTAGCAGCGCTCATCGATGCCACCGTAGATTATCTCTTTGCCGATAGGCCCTTTGTAGAGTTGACCTACCATGACAACACCACTGATGTACTGCACTACCGCGATTTCATCTCCGGAGCGATGATCGCCAATATTGTTGATCGTGCGAAGAAGTTCGCTATTAAAGCACACATCCAAGGTCATAATGATGGTATTACTCAGGCGCACCTGTATGCCGCAGTCGATGCCGAGCACCGCGAAAACGAAGATGTGCCAAACACCTCAAATCCAGATGAGTGGTCGCGCATTTCTGGCCTCCACGGCAAGACCGTGATTCGCGTCCATGTTTTGAAGCCCACCGAAATTGCCCACAATACCGATAGCTAAGAGCTACATCCTGGCATCGGAAGTCAACGACATCGAAGGTCAACTATGCGTTATCTAGGAACCGAAACTGAATACGGCATTGCAACACCTTCTAATCCGGCCCTCAGCCCGATTGTGACCTCGACGCATGCCGTCGTGGCCTATGCAATCGCAGAGAATCTCGCTACCGGGGTGCGCTGGGATTATGGGCTGGAATCACCTTTGCGTGATATCCGCGGTTTTGATCTCCGCCGCTACACCTTCGCACCGCAGGTGGACCCACAGGCCATCGGTATTGCTAATGTGATGCTGCGCAATGGCGGACGATTCTACGTCGATCATGCCCACCCGGAGTACGCATCTCCAGAGACTACCAATGCGCGGGCAGCGCTTGCCTTTGATCTTGCCGGTGATGCCATTATGGGCCAAGCAGTCCAGCACGTTGCCCAATTCACGGCGGAAAATCGTTCGGTGCTCGAAGGCCATGATCCCTGCCCAGAACTGAAGATTTATCGCAATAATGTTGATGGCAAGGGCGCGAGCTATGGTTCACATGAAAACTATCTGTATCCCCGTAGCCTCGATTTCCAAGATCTTGTACGCGGGCTGACCCCGTGGTTTGTGGTTCGCCAAGTCTTATGTGGTGCCGGGCGTCTAGGTATTGGGCAACGCGGAGAGCAGCCTGGGTTCCAGATATCACAGCGCGCGGACTATATCGAGACTGAAATCTCGCTGGAAACCACACTCAATAGGGGCATTATTAACACTCGTGATGAGCCCCACGCTGATGCAGAGCAATTTGGACGGCTGCATGTCATTATTGGTGATGCCAATATGGCGCACACTTCCGGCTACCTCAAACTAGGTCTGACCAGCCTTATTATCGCTGCAATTAATGCTGGTGCGTATTTCGAAGATCTCCAATTGGAGCAAGCAGTGCGAGAAGTTCAGGCAGTATCGCATGACCTAACGCTCAGCCATTTGCTGAAACTGCGCGATGGCCGCGAACTCACAGCTTTGGACATCATCGAAGAATACCTCCACCGTATTTCCCCTTATGCCACCCAGGAGGTCGATAGGGAAGTCCTGCAGCTCGCCGCTCATGCCTGTCAGGCCCTGCGCCGCGGACCACAGCATGCCGCACATCTATTGGATTGGTGTGCCAAGTGGGCGCTCATCGATTCCTACATACAGCGCGGGGTAAGCATAGATTCGCCGAAGCTGGCACTTATCGACTTGCAATACAGTGATATTGACCCCGCGCGCAGTCTCTACCATGCACTGGTGCGCAAGGGCCGCATACAGGAGATTCTCGACCCAATGGAAATTGCCCGTGCCGGGGTAGAACCACCAGAGGATTCTCGCGCCTATGGTCGTGGACGTTTGTTGGCACAATCCCAGTGGCCAGTGCTGAGCGCAAACTGGGATGCGGTTACCTTAGAAAATGAGCCGAACTCGCAGGTGACGATCCGAATGCCACGGTTGGATTCTCTGGCGAAGGAGGAATTCGATGCCCGGATTTTCCCGGATGGGGATCTGAACCGGCTGCTGGGCAAATAATGAGCAGTAGGCCTTGATCTTGGATGCACGGCCCATGCCGTGCAGAAGCGTGCGAGTATGGCTCTGTGGGTTGCCAACCCCAAAAATCGAACGAGCAAGGGTAGGATAATAAAAGTTGGGGTATGGGAAATACCAGTGGCGCTCGTACCAGTACTACAATCGCCTGCCCAAACCTTCACAATCACCGCAGTGTAAAGCAAATATAGACCGAGAAAGGTGTCTGGGAATGGCCGCAGGACAAGCGCAATTCCAAGGAGGCTCCAAGCCTGAGGACGCAGACGAACAGTTTGCGGCCGGACAAACCCAAATCCAGAACACTGGAGTCGATGACCTCCTGGATGAAATCGATGGCCTCTTGGAGAATAATGCCGAGGAATTCGTGCGTTCGTATGTACAAAAGGGTGGACAATAAACCGTGGCCGAGGTATTAGCACGTCGGATCACTGGGGTTGAAACCGAATACGGTATTACCTGCACCGAAGGCGGCATCCCGGTCCAGACTGCCGATGAGGTAGCCCGACTGATGTTCCAACCAATCGTGCAGGCCTATGGAAGCTCCAATGTATTCATTCCCAATGGTTCTCGACTGTATCTTGATGTCGGTTCCCATCCCGAATACGCCAGTGTGGAATGCGATAGCCTCTCGCAACTGATTGCTTATGATAAAGCAGGGGATCGACTTGTTCATCAACTTGCCGCGCAAGCAGAACAACACTTGGATGCCGGTCAAATCTACCTGTTTAAAAACAATGTAGATTCCGCTGGCAATTCGTATGGCTGCCACGAAAACTACTTGGTGCACCGCTCGGTTGTGTTGAAGTCCTTTGGTCAACAACTGCTGCCATTTTTGCTTACCCGACAACTCATTGCCGGTGCAGGGTGCATCCATGACGGCGAGTTCTTGCTTTCGCAACGCGCTGATCACGTTTGGGAGGGGGTATCGAGTGCTACCACGCGTTCACGCCCAATTATCAATACCCGCGATGAGCCCCATGCGGATTCACACCAGTATCGCCGCTTGCATGTGATTGTCGGCGACTCCAATATGGCTCAGCCAACTATGGCCCTAAAAATTGGTTCCATGCAGCTCGTTTTAGAGATGCTGGAGGCCGGTATTGCGCTGCCTGCTATGGACAATGACATTAGCGTTATCCGCGATATTGCTCGTGATCGCAGTGGGGCCACTACCGTCTGTTTGCAAGATGGCAGCCAGCGCAGTGCCTTATCCCTTCAGCGTGAATATGCCGCCGCAGCACACCGATGGTTAGCCCAGCGTGAAGATATAGGCACGCCAACTGCTGAACTTGCCCGGGTGGTGGAGTTATGGGAAAACTGCTTAGAGTGGATTGCCACGGGGAACATCGCTCAGCTGGCACGGTATGTGGATTGGGCTGCCAAGCTGCAACTGTTCCAACAATTCCAAGCCCGCCTTGACCTTGGATCCTCGGATTTTTCGCATCCGAAACTAGCCCAGATAGACCTGGCCTATCACGATATTCATCCCACCCGGGGGTTGTTCTATGCCTTACAGCGCCGTGGTGCGATAGCCACGTGGGTCGAAGAGGCAGATATTGCAGCGGCAATGCACAATCCTCCAGCAACAACCCGCGGGAAGTTGCGTGGTGCCATGGTGGCATTAGGGCAAGAACTTCAGGCACCCGTGGTCTGTGATTGGGTACGGATTAAGGTTGCACGCCCTGAGCCGCAGATCGTCGAGTTGCAAGATCCTTTTGCCACTGATGAGCAACGTATTGCCCCAATTGCGGATTATGTGCGTGAAAATGCACCGTTCTATGCCGCGGGACAATCGCAGGGTGCGACAAGTTAGTGTGAGGATGTCTTTGAGGACGTCCCTGCTGCATTGAGCTCGTTTCCTCGGCTGATGATGCCACGGGGTCTGCGGATCCTAGGTCGCTAGCATCAGAACGCTAGCATCAGCTCGCAGGAATTAGGGCATGGGCATTAGAGTGTGGGAGATCCAACTATGCGACCTACGCACATACAAGGAACATGCGTTGTTCGAGCAGCACCCAGCTCGTTAATCCTGCGAAACACACCGACGATCCTGTTCCACCATGCCTGCAATCACAGTAAAATACACAGCTAGTACCCACCTTCGCCGCCGGGGAAGGTGTTGTCGTCATTCAGCGAAAGGCACCAATGGCAGAGATTTCTTCTACGTTGCATCTCACCAACCTCTTGCTCGCCTTAAATTTGTGCTTGCAACGCGGTAAACCTCTCACGCTGGCCTGGGCAATGCAGAATGTGGAAGGCTATATGCCCGAGCTGGCAGAACGCCGTAGCCCACAGCCCAAGACCATTGAACGCATCCGCAAGCGTCTCAGCCGTGATATTCAGCGATGGCAAGCCCAAGGTGTTGCCATCGACGGTGATGCTGCACATGGCTATCAGCTGAATGCAGATGATGCCTTTTTGCCGGAGATTGCATTTAGCCCAGCAGAACTGGATCTACTAGCCCAGGTCAGTGCCGCAACAATTCGCAATAGTTTTGGGGAGCATGCCCGTCTTGGGGTGCTCAAATTGCTCAGCCAACAGGCCATGGATGCTCCAACCCCACAGAACACAAAGACCGCGGTAGCAAGCATTGTGGATTGGAACACCAGTAATCCTCAAGATTTGGCACGACTGAACGCGGCATTGACAGCAGCAACCGTGGTGAATTTTCACTATGTGAAAGCAGGCCAGGATCCGAGCCAGGCGAAGACTTGCCGAATTGTTCCTTGGGGAATTGTCAGCCACCAGAATCGGCTGTACGTGGTGGGTTGGAATATAGATCAAGGTTCCCAACGATTGTATCGACTGCAGTATATGCGCCAGATCCAGCGGACTGCCGAGCGCGGTCCGCAAGCCCCGGAAGGATTTTCTGCCGCATCCGCGGTGGAGCAATGGTTTGCCCAGTATGATCCGAAGGTCACTGCCCGGATTCGCTATGAAGGTTCCGAGCGTCTTTTGCTACTCGAGCACGCCACGCAGGTGGCCGACGGGATTTATGAGCTCCAGGACGTTTCCCAGCAGTGGTTGATCAGTCATGCGATTGCGGCAGCACCAGCTGCAGTGGTGATCGAACCGCCAGAGGTACGTGCTGATATTGCCACGCGCATTAAGCTGGCCGCACAGAAAGTAGGTGCCTAATGTCTACTGCACATACTACAGTGAGTGATGCCGCCCGCCTGCTTACCTTGGTACGCTACTTAGAATCGCACCCTGATAGCACCTTGGAAGAGCTTGCTAGCCTTTTTGGCGTTTCCACTGCCGACGTCAAGGCAGATTTAGGCATGTTGGCGCGTACTGGAGCCACGATGTTTCCCGATGATCTCATCGGGATCATTCATGACGAGCAAGGGGTATTTGTCGAGGCCAATGCGCAGTTTGAGCAAACGTTACGTTTAAGCATGCCTGAGGCTATTTCTTTGGCAATGGGCATTAGTAATCTGCATTATCTGCCACAGCAGAGTGATCCGGCGGTTGCAGCTTCGGTACTCGAAAAATTATCAGCGGCAGCTGGGCGCGATTTGGCGATGGTGGTTGATCAAACGGCATCAACAGAGCAATTTGCTGCCGAACTAGCGATCGTCGACGAGGCCCTACGGACGAATCACCGAGTGGAATTTGAGTATGCCTCACGTGAGAACCCCCAATTACGCCCCAAAGAGGTCTTCCCATATCGGGCATTACTTAATCATGATAATGGCTACTTAATTGGTGTTGATGCCAGCGATATGGCAAACTCCTACCGCTACTATCGCTTTGATCGCATGGAAAATCTGCGCGTAAGTAATGCGCGCACCACCTTGTTGAAACCACCACCAGATGATGCGGAAGAACCGTTTGCTTTCAAATCCGCCTCAACGCGAGCTCGCTTAGAGCTTGCCCCAGAGTATCGTTGGTTAGCGGCTCAGCAGAATTTTGAGGTCGTACACCGGTATGCCGATGGTAGGGTAGTCGTGCTTGCACCGGTAGTGACCGTTGCCTGGTTGCGGGATTTTCTCATTGAACATGCCGCTGGGGTGCAGTTGTTGGAACCGAAAGAGTTGCGAGAAGAAATGCTTGACCGTATACGTTCCGCTTCGAAGGCGTATGCTCTAGAATAAGAGAATATGCGACAAAGCTTGCGCATGCGTGCTACTTTTCACACTGCGGTGGAGGCTAGTATGCGGGCTTTAGCCAACAGTGCGAATACCGTTGTGAAGTATCTTCATGGTGTAACTTTGCAGAGTAACTTTGTACTGTCTTGGCAAAAGGCGCTTGGCTCTTCGCGTGAACAGCATTTAACTACGGTAAAGGACTATTATGACTCTTGGAGCACCGGAAGTCGTTGTACTGATCATCATCGTGCTCTTGCTCTTTGGCTCAAAGAAGCTGCCTGATGCAGCGCGTTCTATGGGTCGTTCGATGCGTATCTTCAAGTCCGAAGTCAAAGAGATGAGTAATGACGATAAGCGTGCTGAAGAACAAAAGCAGCAGCAGATCGAAGCTCAACAGCAACAGCCGCAGGTAACTCCGTTGCTGGAGCACACTGAGGTAGAAAAGAAACCTAACCAAAACAACAACTAAGTTGCAGCTCCTTGCACAGTATTAGCCCGTACAGCAGAACTGCTAGCGATGGCTGCCGACATCATTGGTATCACGAGTGATGCCGGGTGTGTGAGGAGCAAGCCTGCAAATCGCTGCTGCCAATAAACCGTATTCGTGGACTAGCGTGCACCACTGTGGTGTAGCGCCCTGCAAGCGGTTTTAGAACAGGGCGAGCGTTTTGTTGGTGGAAGTTGTTGTAAGCGTATTTTGGCGCTGAGTAGGGTACTTGTCGATGTAAGGAATTTATGACTGCGGATGCGACCACAACTTGGTGGAAGCGGGCGAAAAAGCCCGAGCGCGACCAGGAGATGTCGATTACGGAGCACATCCAGGAACTACGTCGGCGTATCATCATTGCTGTGCTCGCCATTGCTGCCGGTACCGTAGTGGCCTTTTTGTGGTACACCGCAAGCATTGGGCCAATACCCAGTCTCGGCGATATTTTACGCGAGCCATATTGTAAAGTGCCGCCACAACAGCGCATGGCGTTGGATACCGATGAGTGTCGGCTGCTGGCGACTGGGCCTTTCGATATGTTCGTCTTGCGCTTGAAAGTCTCCGCCTTGGTGGGCTTAGTCTTTGCAAGCCCAGTGTGGCTCTATCAATTCTGGGCTTTTATTACCCCGGGTCTACTTGCTAATGAGCGTAAGTGGTCGCGGCGTTTTGTCGGCTCTGCTGTCTTCCTTTTCGTTGCCGGCGCATTGCTTGCTTACCTGGTGATGAGCGTCGGCCTGGAGTTCCTACTCACCATGGGTGGCGATACCCAAACCGCAGCCTTAACCGGTGAGCGTTACTTCAATTTCTTGCTCGCCTTATTGCTGATCTTCGGCATTAGTTTCGAGATCCCGCTGCTGATCGTCATGCTCAACCAAATCGGGATTTTGAGCTATGCCAGTATCAAAGATAAGCGCCGCGTTATTATCATGGTGATCTTCATCTTCGCCGCGGTAGTTACTCCTGGTCAAGATCCCTTGACGATGACTATATTGGGCACGACCTTATGCATCATGGTGGAATTCGCTCTCCAGATCTGTCGCTTGCATGATCGCCGGCTAACTGAAGAACGCCCCGAGTGGATGGACTTGGATGATGAAACCGCATCTCCGATGGACTTTAGTCCAGGGAGCACCGAGGCGCCCACGAGTATTGCTAGCCCAGAATCTATTGGTAGCACCGACGATATCAGCGGTAATACGAGACCCTTAGCTTCTGGTCCTATTGATGCCCCACAGTCTATACAGGGTAGTGGCAACGTAGATGCTGCGAGTCCAGTTTCACCAAGTAATTGGGACGATATTACCTAAGGACGCTACCCTGGTGAGTAATGTCTGATTTCTTTCAAGAATTTCGTGGTCAACAAAAATTTGGGCTCGATGCCTTCCAAACCGAAGCATGCGAGGCCATTAGTGCTGGTAAAGGGGTGCTCGTTTGCGCCCCCACCGGTAGTGGCAAAACGTTAGTTGGCGAATATGCTTTAGCGCTTGGCCTGCATCGCGGTCTGCGCAGTTTTTACACCACGCCGATTAAGGCATTGAGCAATCAGAAATACTATGATCTTGTAGCCTTGCATGGGCAAGACAACGTGGGATTGCTGACAGGTGATGTTTCCGTAAACCACGATGCCCCGATCGTGGTGATGACCACTGAGGTGCTGCGCAATATGATCTATGCACGCTCCACGGGACTTGATGCCTTGGGGTATGTGGTAATGGATGAGATCCACTATCTTGCGGATCGCTCCCGTGGCGCGGTGTGGGAAGAAATTATCTTAGCCCTTGACGAGGCAGTCCAGCTCGTTGGTCTTTCAGCCACTGTATCCAATGCAGAAGAATTCGGCGCCTGGCTTTCAAGTGTGCGCGGTGAATTCGAAGTTATTGTCACCGATAAACGCCCCGTGCCGCTAACACCTTGGATGATGGTCGGTAAGCATATGCATCGTCTGCTTGAATCACCCACCTCTGATGCTGTCAACCCCGCGCTTGAGCGCAGTGTGGCGCGCGCTTTGGATAGGGAAGTGCGTAGCGCTGGTTTCCGTGGGGAGAAATCACGTAAGGTGCGCGGGCGCCCATTTCGTCCCACGACTCGCCCAGAGGTTTTGCATCTCTTAGAGGATGCAGAAATGCTGCCAGCGATTACCTTTATTTTTTCTCGTGCCGGGTGTGAGGATGCGGTTTATCAATGTTTACGTTCTTCTTTAGTGTTCACCACGCAAGCTGAGGCTGAGGAGATCGCCGAATATATTGATGCGAATATCACGGAAATCGCCCCAGCAGATTTGCAGGTATTGAACTTCAAGGCCTGGCGTGCAGCCTTAATGCGAGGGTTCGCGGCGCACCATGCCGGCATGCTACCGACCTTTCGGCATATCGTAGAACATCTCTTCGCTCGCGGATTACTACGTGCCATCTTTGCTACGGAGACCCTTGCTTTGGGCATCAACATGCCTGCACGCACTGTAGTGTTAGAGAAAATGGTGAAGTTTAATGGCGAAGCCCATGTGGACTTAAAACCTGCAGAATATACGCAGCTAACTGGCCGTGCTGGCAGGCGTGGTATTGATGATCATGGCAACGCGGTGATCTTGTGGACTCCGGCACTTGAGGTGCCAGCGGTCGCTGGACTTGCTACGACGCGTACCTATCCGCTGCAATCAACCTTCAGTCCCGGCTATAACATGTCCATTAATCTGCTGCAGACGTTTGGACGCGATGGCGCACACCGCATTTTGGAAAAGTCTTTTGCCCAGTTCCAAGCCAATGGCGATATTGTCACTGCCGTGCGCCAGGTAGAGCAGCAGCAAAAAACTGCTGATGAGGCCTTTGCTGCATTCCAAGCCATGCTGAGCACCATTGATATTGCTGCATCCCAGGCACACGATGTTATCGAGTATGCCAAGTTGCGCCGCGCATGCACCCAGGCGGAAAAGCTAGCTGCAAAGAAGGCTCAAGAAACCCAGCGCGATCACATCCGCGCAGTACTAAGCAACCTGCAATTAGGTGAAGTCATTGCTTTGCCTGCGAAGAAGCGCCCACTTTTGGCGGTGGTGCTACAACCTGCACGTGATTCGAACGATCCGCGCCCGTTGGTTGTGAGTGAAAAAGGGTGGCAAGGCCGGCTGGCGATTTCACATTTTGGCGTCGCACCAATCGTACTTGGGCATATGCGTCTGCCTCGATCCGTGCTTGCTCAACCGCAGCGGCATGGCAAGCAGGCTGCTACACGCTTAGTGAAGTTCAATAACAAACGACCAAAAAGCTTGCGGTTGCGTGCAAAACAGAAGACCCCGGCACACATCAAAGAGCTGCGAGCTGCGGTACGTGCTCATGAGCTGCATCATTGGCCAGATATTGCTGCAGCAATGCCGCTGGCTGATCGCTATTTGCGTGCCCAAGAAGATGTGGATCGCAAGCGAGCAGCAATCGCCGAGCGTACCGATACGTTAAGTGCCACATTCGATCGCATCTTAGAATTGCTGCGCGAGATGGACTATGTTTCTGGCAATGAGATCACTGAGGAAGGCCGGCGCCTAGCACGAATCCATCACCAAAATGATCTACTTATCGCCCAGTGCTTAAAGCGTCAGATCTGGAAGGACTTGGATCCTGCAGAGCTTGCAGGTGTTGTGAGTATGTGCAGTTTCGAAAACCGCCGCGAGCTCAATGATGGCCAGCCCGAGGCTGCCACCGAGCCCATGGCACAGGCAATGCGTAATACCCATCGCCTATGGTTGGAGCTTCAATCAGATGAACGCCGCCATGATTTAGACGTTTCCAAACCGCCAGAGGATACCTTTGCATTGGCCATGCATCAGTGGACTGCCGGGGCACCGTTGGAGTATTGCTTGGCTGCTGCGCACGAAGCTGGTGCTGATTTATCGCCTGGCGATTTTGTGCGTGCATGCCGCCAAGTCATCGATGTGCTCAACCAGGTAAAGGTCACAGCCTATGATGACCAGACCCGGGAGAATGCCCGACAGGCAGTGACAGCAATTAATCGCGGTGTGATTGCCGCTGCAGCAATGTAGTAATACCAACATCCGTGCTGCAAACGACTGCATGCGTGCCTGGTTGCCTAGCTACTGAGTTACTGAGCTGCTGAGCTACTGTCCTGCCTAGTTGACTAGTGGGGCAGTTTTGTATTGTGCATTATCCACGTGTGCGTCATTTGCGTAGCGCCAATTATGCGGGGAAAAGAACACTTCGTGCCATTGACTACCCCCCTCAAAAAGGGTGCTAGCGGGTATCCGAACCTCCACGGTTGCCCCTCCTTGCTTGTTTTAGTGCCCTGCCGCGCAATTAGCTGCGTGCAACCCAACAATGCACAGCCTCACTCAGGTTATTAAGCTAGGAGACTATGAATAGCACCACTGATTCTGCGGAAACACACACGGACTTCGGCCCCAATTTCTATGCCCGCAAACTCCAGACAGTCCAACACTCCGGCCAATTTGACCTCATTATCCTCGGCCCCGGTGACATTCTGCGAAGTACCACCGGCATTGCCGAATCCACCCACGAACGCTTTGCCGCACTAGCGATCACCGCAACAAAGAACTTTGCAATTTTCCCAGCAACTGATGACACCGTCATTGCCACCAGCATTTTGCCGAAGCTGAACATCCCCACCATCTACTGGCGTGATGGCCAAGACCCCATCAGCATGCTCAAGGATGAACTTGCAGGTTTTGAACCCCAACGTATCGGCTTCGACGCCGCCTTACGCGGTGATCATCTCTTAGCCTTACAACGCGCCTTCCCCAATGCTAAATTCGACACTGTCGATGCGCTTTTTGCCATCAAAGAGCCAGAAGAATTGCGGGAACTTGCCTCAGTCGGCGCAGCCATTGACCGCGTCCATGCTCAAGTTCCCGCCCTCCTTCGTGCTGGGCGCACCGAGGCTGAGGTTGCGGGAGTTTTAGAGCAGTTGATCTTAAAAGAGCATGTGGCGGTGGACTTCATCATCGTAGGCTCCGGGCCCAATGGGGCCATGCCACACCATTCCTATGGTGACCGGACATTACAACCTGGGGATTGTGTAGTAGTCGATATTGGAGGCACCAACGCTGCTGGCTACCACTCCGATTGCACCCGCACCTATATTGTGGACGGTGAACGTTCTCTGGTGGACCCTGAAATATTGCAGGCCTACGAGGTATTGCAGCAAGCACAGCAAGAAGCAACCGCCGCAATCCGGCCAGGTATGACTGCTGGGGACATTGATGCCATCACCCGCGGTATTATCGCAGAAGCCGGTTTGGGGCAATACTTCACCCACCGCACCGGGCATGGCATTGGAGTCTCTACTCATGAGCCACCTTTTATTGCCGCTGGCGCTGAGGTAGTTTTACACCCAGGCATGGTGTTTTCGATAGAACCCGGTATTTATATTCCCGACAACTTTGGTATGCGGATTGAAGATATTGTCGCTGTGACCGCAGACGGGGTAGAGGTACTCAACCAGCAACCTCGGATTTTGCGCTAGAGACTGCACGGCTAGCGCCGGCAACTCTGCTTGATCAGCTTTGCTTTCAAGCAGGCGTGCGGTGGGACCCAGGCGACATCCAGTGAGCTACCGCAATCCAGCAACGCTCCCAGCGCCATAGGTAACAGCGCCATAAGTAACAGCGCTGGTATCTGGCATCGGCAAGCAAGCAACATCCAACCATTGGAATACAGGAGCAATCAGATATGCAGACCATTGTTATCTTGGGGGCCACCAGCGATATTGGGGGCGAAATTGCGTTACGCAGTGCCTCTGGAAACCATATCGTTCTCGCCGCACGGCGCCCCGTAACCCTAGAGTCCGTACGCCACCAACTCGAAGATGCCGGGGCCGCGAAGGTGAGCATAGTTGCGTTTGAAGCAACAGAACCACACGCCCTAGATGCCGTCTTTGCGGTATGCGATCGCATTGATCATGCCGTGATCAGCTTCGGGATTCTCGGTGAGCATAGCCGAGCACTCGAAGATCCCGCCCATGCTCTAGAGATTGCCCAGGTAGACTACAGTTTCCAAACCACCTGTGCGTTGCAATTGGCATCCTTCATGCAACAGCAACCAGGTCAAAGCACCATTACTGTCTTTTCTTCTATCGCTGGCTACCGCACGCGCCGGGCAAACTTTATCTATGGAGCCACCAAAGCCGGCTTAGATGCTTTTAGCCAGGGCTTCGCGGATCATCTGCATGGCAGCACCGTACATCTGTGCATCATTCGGCCCGGGTTTGTGATCGGTTCCATGACAAAGGGGATGCGACCGGCAATCATGTCAGTGTATCCCGGTGATGTTGCGGCAGCCGCACTGGAAGCTCGCGCCACTGCGGTGCGCACCCAGCGCAGTGTAACCCGATGGGTGCCTCGCCAATTGGCAATGTTGGCAGCACTTACCAAGGTAGTGCCGCGCCCCATGTGGCGGCGTATGCCACGCTAACTAACTATGTACAGCGCAGCTAACATAGCCTAGCAACTCACCTACCTGCCAAACATGCGAGACACAGTAAAGCATGGCGCCCGGCAAATCCGGGCAGCGCAGATTACACTTAAGCGGTATGGAAGCTGCTGAACCCGTACCCCAAGACCTTGCGCCTACTGCCGAGGAGACCCGGGAAGGTGCACCCGAGCTGGCCACGGATCGGCAACCGCGACCGGATATGGAAATCCAGCCGAAAGATCGTGGTCCCCACCCGATTACCGTGGTGGGTATTCCAGCAGGTGGGATGAGCGAACTTGGGGAACAAGCCCGCCTCGCTTTAGTGCAGGCCGATATTATCTTCGGTTCCTGGAGGCAGCTGCACCTGCTTTCCCCAGATATTTCAGCCGAACGTCAACCCTGGCCTTCGCCGTTAGTACCCGGCATTACCAACATGCTGCAGCAACACCGGGGTCGCACTATTGTGGTCTTAGCGAGTGGGGATCCGTTATTCCATGGCATTGCCAGTACCCTAAGGCGCCTGTTACCTGATGTGACGCTGCACATTATCCCTGCAGCATCTTCTGCATCCTTTGCCTGCGCGCGTTTAGGTTGGGCCGGACAAGACACCCCGGTGCATAGTTTGGTTACTTCCACGGTAGCCGGGCTAGGGCGCATGATTGATGTAGCTGAACGCTTCCTGATTTTGGCCCGTGATGAAACGAGTTTGCCGGAGATTGTGGATTATCTTGCTCAGCATGGCCAAGATGGGGCGCAGCTTACCGTTTTGCACGATCTTGGTAGCGTTGATGAGCTGATAGTCACTGGTAGTGTGTCCAATCCACCGTCGGTGAGCAGTGCTCTTTATATTGTGGCCGTAGAGCTTGCTGCGTCCCAGCGCTATCGTTATAGCACGGTGCCAGGTTTACCAGATACTGCCTATGCTCATGATGGCCAAATAACTAAACGCAAAATCCGGGCCCTTACTTTAAGCGCTTTAGCGCCTCGGCCAGGCGAAATTCTTTGGGATGTTGGTGGCGGCGCCGGCAGTATCGCTATTGAATGGTTGCGCGCAGTTGCTACTACTAAGGCTGTGGTCTTTGAGCGCGATGAGCTGCGTTGTCAGCGGATTATGGATAATGCCCGAGATCTTGGTGTGGCGGATCGCTTAGCTATTCTTCATGCCGCCCCGGATGCCTATTTTGAAGTACCAGACGCTCCCAATGCCATTTTCATTGGTGGGGGATTAACTATCCCCGCGGTGTTCGCCGAGGCTTTTGAGCGCTTACAGCCCGGTGGGCGGTTGGTAGCCAATGCTGTTACTTTAGAGACCCAACAGGTCTTGTGGCAGTTACGCCAAGCACATGGTGGGCACTTAAGTGAGCTGCGCATTGCGCACGAGCACCAGGTGGGATCTTTCCATAGTCTGCGCCCAGCCTTGCCCATTGTGCAGTGGGAAGTGACCAAACCCATACAAGGCACTGATACTTTGTAGTAGGCGAGTAGGATAGATCCCGTGTAATTGCCACGCTTGCTTACTGATGCTACATATTCGGCAAGCACGTAGAGGTTATCTCCGGGTGATCATGCCATAAGGATAACGGCGGGGAGCAGGCACCGTGTTTGCTACCGTGCGCATCAACAGCAAAATGAATCTTTACAAGGACGAACGAATATGACTGTTTATTTCATTGGGGCGGGCCCTGGTGCAGCCGACCTGCTTACTATGCGCGCCCACCGCATCATTAGCCAAACTCCGGTGATCCTGTATGCCGGCAGCATCGTTCCCCCAGAGGTTTTAGATATGGCCCGTGATGATGCCACCATCATTAATACTGCTCGCATGCCCCTACAGGATATTATTGGCACCATCGAGCAGCATCACAGCCAAGGTCATGATATTGCCCGCTTACAATCTGGGGACCCATCCATTTACTCCTCTCTGGCAGAACAAGCCCGGCAACTGCATGCCCGGAACATCCCCTACGAAGTAATACCTGGAGTGGCTAGTTTTGCTGCGGCAGCTGCGGTGCTTGGCCATGAGCTCACCGTGCCAGAAGTAGGCCAAACGGTGATCCTAACCAGGGTCAATGGTCGGGCATCGCAAATGCCGGCAGGAGAAGATTTAGCAACCCTAGGCGCTAGTGGCGCCACATTGTGTCTTCATCTAGCTATCCATGAGATTGAGCGAGTGGTTGCTGAACTAGAACCCAACTATGGGCAAGATTGCCCGGTCGCAGTGGTGGCTTATGCCAGCCGACCCGAGCAACAAATTTTGCGGGGTACTTTAGCAACGATTGCCCAACAAGTTGCCGAGGCAGGTATCCAGCGCACCGCCATCATCATTGTAGGCAAGGTCTTGGCAGCGAAAAACTTCCCGGACTCCTTCCTCTATTCTGATGATCGTCCTCGTGATGCTTTTGGAAGGACCATCCCATGCGCGCCTTAATCCTTGGTGGCACCCGGGAAGGCCGGGATCTAGCCCAACTTTTGAAAGAATCCGGTTGGCATGTCACTAGCTCGCTAGCCGGGCGAGTCTCCAAACCTGCGCTCCCTGTTGGCGAGGTTCGCATTGGGGGCTTTGGAGGCCCAGCTGGGCTAACTCGTTGGGTATTAGCCCACGGCATCGAGGTGATCGTCGATGCCACGCACCCATTTGCTGAACGCATTAGTATCTCGGCAGCAGAAGCCGCTCGTGCTACCGGGATTCCTCTCATCCATGTACATAGGAAAGCGTGGGAGCCTCAAGCGGGTGACCGGTGGATTTCCGTATCCGATATGGCTGACGCTGCACATTTAGCGGCACGGGATTTCCACCACATCTTCGTAACTATCGGGCGACAGAACCTACAGTATTTTGCTCATGATCCCCACAATCTCTACGTGATTCGCTGCGTGGAACCCCCAGAAGCTCCTTTACCGCAACGGCACCGGGTGATTTTGGATCGCGGCCCGTTTAGTGTGGAAAGCGAAAAGAAACTGCTCATTGGCAATCAGATTGATTGTCTGGTGACGAAGAACTCAGGCGGCGAGCTGACCAGAGCAAAACTCGATGCTGCGCGCGACCTTGGAGTCAGTGTGCTCATGATTGAACGCCCGCCTCTAGCACACAGTAACACCGAGGTTGTGGTGCACACCGTCGATGAGGCTTATACTGTCATAACGCAACTACAATGACCGCAATGTTAGAACCTTGTTGTTTAGACTTTAGAGGACTCAGCTATTTCATAGGGCTATTTCAAGGGAATTTGGACTTAGATTTCTGAAGCTTTCTGAAGATTTCTGACTTTGCCGCCATTCCGCTCCAATTTGAGCTTCAGGCCAGACTCTAACTTACGAACGATCTGCTTTTAGATACTTGCAATGTACAGGCAAAAACTCTTCGCTGTCCAGTAGCTCTGCATATGCCATATGTACTGGTTTTCACCTTGGCTTAATATATCTTGGCGTGCTTCGCCTACCTAAGAATGCTGCTGTGATGGATTTGCAACATTGTAGAATTCGGTGTGTACGTGTTCGTAGCTGCCCGGACAGCTGGGAGCCAAGAACGAGTATTGCCAGATTCCGGAGCAGTACCCAATGGCATTGCGTGTTACCCCGGTGCGTAATACCCCAAACCAGACTGCCCGAACGTCACTGGCTGACCTTGGATTAGTCCAGTGCCAGTCCCGCCTGCCGGATGCGATGGTTGAGGACTTGAAGAACGTTGAGGATTCGAAGCACCGAGCAAGCTCAGATCCCTTGAACCTATCTGCGTCTTTCTTGCATCTATCAGCATAAACGCCCAAACGATGACCACCAGCATCGGGATCAACACCACCCCTAGCGCCCATAGGAATACATTGGAAAGGCCATTTTTACGGGAAAACCACCACGCTAACCGGCCCCCAACAAAGAAATAAGATCACCGACAGGCAATAGTGTGCCGACAAATAGTACAGTTTACCGAGTCCGCCCGCATCACTCATAAATACTCATTGAGCCGTTCGGCATACGGGCTGGAGCGTTGGTTGCAATTCAAGTCACGGGTTTCATAAACTCCGCAGTTCACCGCGGTGCTATTCGCAGTTCATGGCGAAAACGATGCTCCTAAAAAATCGAAATGGGTTCGCCTTCGACCTCGCTCAGCGGAGTTTTCTGATAAGAGGCCTCATCCTTTATGGTTTACTGCCCATAATACCGGGAGGTATACACCCTAGGTCCAGTAGGGCCTTGATACCACTTGGTAGTAGACGCCCCCATAATAATCATGGTGCGCATATCCACAATCTCTGGATCAAAGTGCTCCAAGGTAGTCACCTGCACCTGTTCCTGGTCTGACCCAACAGCACGCGCCACAATGACTGGGATAGTAGGTTGCTGGTATTCCAGCATGATTTCTTTGAGGCGCACAACTTGCCAGCGGCGCTGCTTACTAGCCGGGTTATAGCAGGCAAAAGCCATATCCGCCTGGGCTAAGGCCCGAATCCGACGCTCTACAACCTCCCAGGGCTTCAACCGATTGGAAAGTGAAACCATGCCAAAGTCATGCCCTAAAGGAGCGCCGACCCGTGAAGCCACCGCTTGGGCTGCAGTCATCCCTGGAATAATGCGCACTGGTACCTCTGCCCACAATGGGTCTTCAGCCACCTCTAATACGGCCGCCGCCATGGCGAAGACCCCGGGATCACCAGAAGATACCACGGCAACACGCTGACCTCGTTTGGCCAACTCTAACGCAAAAGCAGCCCGTTCCGCTTCCACCTTATTATCAGAAGCATGTTTGGTTTGGCCTGCTACGTTGGGTACCCGGCGCACATACGTGTCATAGCCTACAATGTCGGTGGCTTGGCGCAATTCTTGCACAGCTTCTGGGGTCAACCATTGGTCTGGTCCCGGGCCCAGACCAATAACCACAACCTCCCCAGGTTGGTGTGGCACTGGGGTAGCAGACGCTACTGCAGCATTAGTCTCCAGTTCGGTGCTGGTTCCTGTAGCAGAAGTGGAAGCGGGAGAGGAAGCATCGACAAGCTGGGGTTCTTCATGCGGAATGACCACCACCGCAAAATATGGAACTTCTTCCGGGCTGAGATCATCCAAGCGGGCCATCCGCTGATCCGACATGCCGACCCGAATCAGTACGAAGGCACGGTGGGCTAAACCAGCCTGAGTAATCGCGGTGCGCACCTTGCTAAAGTTGCGGCCCAGTTTCATTACCACCGCAGCATCAGTCATACCCAACCGCGCCGTTAACTCTTCCTGGCTCAACGTACCCGGTAATACCGTGAGAATCTCCTCATCCTCACTCAGCGGTTGCCCCAACACATTGGCAGCTGCGGTAATCGAAGGAATACCCGGAATAATCTCCGCCGGAAACTCCGCGGCGAGCACTCGGTGAATATGCTGGTAGGAGCTATAAAGCATAGGATCACCCAAGGCAAGTACTGCCACAGTCTTGCCAGCCTGCAAATGCTCCCGCAGCCGCTGGGTGATATCGGCATAAAACTGTGCCATTGCTCCGGCATAGCCTAAAGGATGCTCCACCTGACCAGTGGTCACCGGATATTCCAGTAACTCTAAGTGTTGCTGCGGCTGAAAGTATTGTTCGGCAATAGCACGTGCGGTAGAAGTACCCTTCGGACGGGCATGAAAGGCAATAACATCAGCACTCTCAATAGCACGCACCGCTTTAATCGTGAGTAATTCAGGATCACCTGGGCCCACGCCTACCCCAATGAGTTTTCCAGACACTTAGAGAATCTCCTTTTCCGTTGCCAAAGCATTGATTGCAGCACAGGTAATTGCCGAACCACCCCGGCGGCCACGTACCGTGAGAAATTCCGTTCCCAACTGTTGGGCGCGCTGGGCTAGTGCTTCCTTGGATTCTGCAGCACCAACAAAGCCCACCGGAATCCCCAAAATAGCAGCAGGTCGGGCCAGATCCGGCTCAGTAGCCAGCAAATCCAGTAAATAAAATAGGGCAGTAGGGGCATTCCCAATTGCCACTATGGCGTTGTGCAACAACGGACGCCATAGCTCCACCGCAGCGGCACTGCGTGTAGTGCCAAGCTGTGTTGCTAAACCAGCGGTGCGCGGATCCTGCAAGAAACACTGCACTGCATTATCTGCTGGCAAGCGCTTACGGGTAACCCCGGATGCCACCATATTTACATCTGTAAGAATTGGTACACCTGCAGCCAACGCCGTCCGGGCAGCAGGAACTAGTCCGGTAGAAAATTCAATGTCTGCAGCCAAATCCACCGCACCAGCAGCATGAATCATCCGCACAGCAACTTGCGCCTGGTGTGCATCAAAGCGGGTCAGATCTGCCTCACTGCGAATAATGGCAAAGGATTTACGGTAAATAGCATTGCCGTCACTGATGTAATCACTACGGATAGGGGAATCACTCACCGCTGTTGTACCTCATATTCGCCTTCGCCTTCAGCTAGATATTCAACATAATGCCCCAAGGGGTGCCCGCAGCGCCGTGCACACCCCGAAAAGTGCACAAATCCATCAGGAATGTCCCCGGAAGCAACCAAGGCCAAGGCGTCCTCTTGGGTATGCGACAATGCCTTTGCACATCCCGGCAATCCGGTACATGCGGTCACCCGCAGCAGTGGGGAATTGGCATCGAAAATAATGCCGCGTGGGGCCAAAATCCGCACCACGGCTTCTGCTACTTCCGGGGTAAGCCCGTGAATCATGAGACATGCACCGGCAGTAATTGCGGTATCGGTATTCAACTCACCCAAGATGGCTGCAGTGGTGGCGTCCAAGAACCCAAAGGGCAAACCAGCTCCCAGAGTTACCCCAGTTTCATCTTCAAACCATCCGATATCTGGCACCAGGAGTTGCTCTACCGGTGCTGCTCCCGCAAGCGTGGCGATATCCCCCGTAACAAGCGATTTATCCGCCACGGCTGCAGTTTCCTGCAGTACAGCAGCCACGATATGCTCGTGCACCTCTGGACGCTCAGCCAACCGCCACGACGCGCCCCGCAGAGCTTGCCACTGTGCTGCGGCTGTACACAAAGTAGCTGCGATGGCTTCCTCGTTGGGAATACGAACGCTTACGCGGTTCCCGGCAACAATGAGTTGGTAGTTTCCGCCAGAAACCGCAATGGCACCAAAGTCTGGCCGATGCACCAAAATATCGCCGCGTCCAGCATCAATACCAAAGAGCGTGCGACCCGATAGTCCGGCGGTTGCCTCGGTGGAGAGAAGGGCTTCATCTATTTGCTTGGCAAGCTCCCACAAGTGAGGATCGCGGGCTGAGACAATAATATTGCGGATTTTGTCGTGTTGCGGGGAGGGTACATACCCTACTTGAATGGCAGCCTGGCTAAAATCGGTTTCTTTTTGAATACCACGAAACTGCAGGTTGCCGCGCTTGGTCACGTGCAAGCGCCCATCGCCTAAGGTTTCAGCCCAGTGCGCCAAGGTGCGCCAGTCCGCCCCACGAATGTGGCCACCGGGAAAGCGTACCCGGCCGATATAACCATCGGTAGCCTTATGTAAGCGTTGGATGCCTGGGCACATATCTCCGCGGGAGCGATCCGGGTGATCAATAAGGATCCCAGGATTGTGTGGAAGTGTTCCTCGCACTGGTTTAGCATTAGTTTGTTTTAACAACACACCGGCGTTATCCCCTGTTTCAATCCCGAGATCACCACCGGACGCACCTTCACACTGGGTTGATGAAGACGCTGCTGAAGACATGGGATTGTTCATGGGTGTAATGCTAACTCTCATTCTCCAATAGAGTCATGTTTGGATAGCAAAGGCTTTCTATGATGCGACTCGGGTTCACAAGCGAAAAAACTACTTCAGTTCGGTTAACGTGGAGTTAACGTGGACTAGCTTCACCCCGGTCCCCATTTCCAGATGATTTAGAAAGCAAACAGAAAGCAATACCCGAAATTCATCTACCACTAGATCACCAGCATCTCAAACATCACAAGGCACGCGTCTTTGGCCATGACCAAGTAACTCTGCAGGCTACGGCGTTGGTGTGTGCAGTCCCTTACTGTATACTGGTAGCAGTTTTTCATCTGCTACCATCTGAAAATTTTCCAATTTAAAGTGAATCAATAGAGAGAGGAGTAGCACCATGGCCAATATTCGTGATGTTGGGCAGTATATAGTCGAACTAGTACCAAATGTCGATAAGATGAAGTTCTATAAGCTTTGCTACTTCTCTCAGGGCTGGTCACTCGCTTGGACCGGACGCCCTTTATTCGATGAGCCACTCGAAGCTTGGAGAAAAGGGCCTGTACCAAGGACACTTTGGCAGTCAGAAAGCTATACTTTCTCGCAGGTTGCTGGCGGCGATTCCGCTTCGCTCACTGCTAGGGCGCGGGAAATTATTTACCGCGTGGTTGAATTTTATAAAAACTATGATTCGACGAAACTTTCTTATATGAGCCACAAAAAGGCTTGGAAAGAGGCTCGAGAAGGTGTATCTGACATTGCACGGTCCCAGGAGATCCTTAGTTTGACCACTATACGTGAAGAATTTACAGATCTTCTTCACTCGGGTGCTCCTGTTCCCGTTGCACCACCTCATGTTTTTATACCTGAAAATTTCTCAGTTAATACAATGCTTGCCGCAGCAGAAGAGGTCGAGCAGGTTTGGGGAGGGGCATTATCGCTCTTAGCAGATCGGTAAAAAATTCCGGTATTCTTCCTCCCGGATTTGAAAAGGAGAAAGATTTCGTGAGCGCCCTTTGCCAGGTTGCTTGTAAACTCAACGAAAAGTGCGCCTTACGAATTGGATCCGATGGTCGCGCTGATTCTTACGCTGGATATTCCGTTGAAATGACTCGACTAGAGGGAGCTCTTGCTGCAGCATTCCAAAGTTTTGATGGAAAGCACTTACACCAATCTCCTTACGATGTTGCAGCAGTTTTATTGTTAGGCATCTCGAACAATCATCCGTTTCAAGATGGTAACAAAAGAACTGCGTTGCAGTTGGCCGTTACCTACTTGAAGTTGCACTCAATCGAACTCAATCCATCTTCCGACAACGATGCTGTGGATCTTGTCCTTGGATCTATCAATTCACCTTTGAGATGGGAGGATCTTATCCGCCATGTCAGTGATAAGTTTCGGGAGTGGACCCAACCTGATCGGGTAGCTCTGAACCACCGCAGCAAAACTTCCTCACCATTTCGGCAGGCTGACTAAAATCGTTCAATAACTGTGATTAGATTCATACTCGCTTTGTGTTTATCAAGTAAGCTCCACGGTCAATTGTCGCATTCCACAAAACCCTCCAACATCATCCAGTATTTTGACTTTTCAAACCACTGCACAACGCCACGATTATTCCAGATAGCCAAGAAATACACACGACTAGCACCTGTACGAAGCACGTAAGCCACGGTAGGTTGGGATCTTAAAACTCGAACCTACAATCACTCTTTCGATATCGATCACTAGAGATTGGCTCTCTCGTGCTCCCAAGTTCAATTGCCTCACCTATGCGTGAAAACTGGCCCGTATGCGAGGCGTGTCCGAAATAATATACCTAGGCGTAATTCTCCAGTAAGCTAGCAGTGTCATAGGTGTGATCCAGCTCTATGCACGCTATGCACAGAGCTTTGCTGCCAAGGAGTGGAATCCGGTGCAATTCCGGGCGGACGCGCCACTGTCAAAGTCAGACCTGCTCCTGCGGCGGTTTCTCCATGCACACCTGCCTCATCCTGGCGCGTATTCCCAGAAAGGAACGGCATTAGCCCTACAACTATGATCACTCTGCTCTCTACCTCTGACACGGATCTCTTGGCTGCCAAGAAGGCTAATGAAGCCCCAGAAGTTTGTTTCCAGTGGGCCAACCCCAATTTTGTGAACGCCGAACAACTCAGCGAATTTATTACCTCCAGTGACGTCATCATTGTGCGTCTGCTCGGCGGTAAGCGGGCGTGGGAAGAAGGCCTAGCGCAGCTGCAGGCTTCTAGGGTGCCTATGGTGGTGGTCTCCGGGGAATTAGCTGTCGATGCCGAACTCACTGAGATTTCCACGGTTCCAGCAGGTGTAGTCACTCAGGCGCATACGTATTTAGCAGAAGGTGGCATTGAAAACCTACGCAACCTGCACCACTTCCTATCGGATACCTTGTTGCTCACTGGGCTAGGCTTCGCCCAACCGGCACATCTCCCACTATGGGGGTTGCTTGCCCATGAGGCCGTACCAACGGCGTGGACTCGCCAAGAAGCGAGCCAAGAAGTTGGGGTTACTCCAAACGCAGATAGCATCGAAAAGCAAGATGTCAGGCCTCTTATCGGCATCATCTATTATCGCGCCCAACAATTGGCAGGCAATACCGCGTATATCGCGGCTTTGTGTGATGCGATTGCACAGCAAGGTGGACAACCGTTGCCAATTTATGCAGCAAGTTTGCGCCAAGCTCCCGCAGAGCTTCTCACCGCCTTGGGCAAGTGTGATGCCTTGATCACCACGGTGCTTGCTGCCGGTGGCACCAAGCCGGCTACGGTGGGTGCCGGTGGGGAAGACGAGGCCTGGGATGTTGGCCACTTGGCTGCCCTGGACATCCCAATCATCCAGGGCTTAGCCTTAACCAATTCCAAACAGGAATGGGAGGACAACGATGAGGGACTCAGCCCTCTTGATGTGGCCACTCAAATTGCAGTTCCAGAATTCGATGGTCGCATTATCACCGTGCCATTTTCTTATAAGGAATATGATGCCGATGGGCTGATTGCCTATGTGCCAGATACCGAGCGCTGCCTTCGCTTAGCCGGCATTGCAGTGCGTTATGCCAGTTTGCACCAGGTTCCTAATGCGCAGAAGAAAGTCGTGCTCATGCTTTCGGCGTACCCCACCAAGCACGCTCGCATTGGTAATGCCGTAGGCCTGGATACCCCGGTTTCCACCCTGCGTGTCTTGCAGCTGCTCCATCAGGCCGGCTACGACTTGGGCGACCTCACCACTATTCCCGGATATGACCCAGATGGAGACCATGATGGCGATGCCCTCATGCATGCTCTGATCCAAGCCGGGGGCTATGACCCAGAATGGCTCACTCCAGAAGTGTTGGCCAATAATTCGCTGGTGCTGGCCAAGCAGGCCTACCTGGACTACTTTGCCGCCTTGCCAGAGCAGATGCGCACCGAAATGCAAGAACACTGGGGCCCAGCTCCCGGCGAACATTTCACCCATCCCGATACGGGGGATATCTACATCGCCGGGCTGCAATTTGGCAACGTAGTGGTGATGATCCAACCACCACGCGGGTTCGGCGAAAACCCCGTAGGAATCTACCACGACCCAGATTTGCCAGCCAACCATCACTACCTCGGCACCTACTTCTGGCTGCGAGAAGTCTTCGGCGCTCATGCCATTGTGCACATGGGCAAGCACGGCAATATGGAATGGCTGCCCGGCAAAAATGCTGGCCTGGGCGCCAACTGCTACCCAGACCAAGCCATTGCAGATATCCCTCTGATATACCCATTCTTGGTCAATGACCCAGGTGAAGGTACCCAAGCTAAGCGGCGAGCCCATGCCACCTTGATTGACCATATGATTCCACCAATGGCTCGGGCGGAAAGCTATGGGGATATCACCCGCCTGGAACAACTTTTGGATGAGCACGCCAGCATTGCTGCCATGGATCCAGCCAAGCTCCCTGCTATCCGCCAGGAAATCTGGACCCTACTGCAAGCAGCAAAAATGGATAGGGATTTAGGCTGGGAACAGCGCCCCGATGAAGACGCCTTTGATGACCGCATTATGGAAATTGACGGATGGCTCTGCGAGATCAAAGATGCCGCCATTCGCGGCGGGCTGCATATTCTTGGCCAACCAGTCACCGGAGAAATACGCCTAGGACTCGTACAATCCATGCTGCGTGCCCGCCAACTCTGGGGAGGTAGTCAATCCTTGCCCGGCCTGCGCGAAGCATTAGGCCTTTCAGAAGCCGGGGATGCAACCCGGGCACAAACTGATGCCGCCGAAGAACTCAGCCACCAAATCCTATCCGCCTTAGATGCCCACAATTGGCAGCCCAGCGCGGTCGATACGGTCCTAGAAAGCTTCCAGGATAGCCTGCCAGCTGACACCGATCATGCCGGTCTGCACGCCTTGCTCACCTTCGCCTGCGTGGAAATCATCCCACGCCTCGCCCAAACCACCACAGAGCTAGACAATATAACCCGAGCGCTCGAAGGCCACTTCATCCCAGCTGGCCCATCTGGCTCGCCCATGCGTGGGTTGGTTAATGTACTACCAACCGGCCGCAATTTTTACTCCGTAGATCCCAAGTCCGTGCCTTCGCGCCTGGCCTGGGAGACTGGTCAACTCTTGGCAGACTCTCTGATCGCCCGCTACCAGGCAGACCACGATGGTGCCTATCCACAATCCGTAGGTCTTTCAGTATGGGGTACCTCAGCCATGCGTACCGCTGGAGATGATATTGCAGAAGTCTTCGCCCTCCTGGGCATCCGCCCAGTATGGGATGAAGGTTCACGCCGCGTGGTCGATTTGGAAGTCATCTCCCTTGCAGAACTTGGCCGGCCCCGCATTGACGTGACGGTACGCATTTCCGGATTCTTCCGGGATGCCTTCCCACATGTGGTGGATTTGCTTGACGATGCCGTGCAACTGGTTGCTTCCTTAGAGGAATCCGCCTCCGACAACTATGTAAAAGCTCACTGTGTCGCAGACGCAGCAAATACTGCTGCAGCAGGCGCAGCCGGGGATACCATCAGCTCCACGCATGTCCAGCGCATCTTTGGTTCCAAACCAGGCACCTATGGCGCTGGGCTGTTGCAGCTGTTGGATAACGGCAATTGGCGCGATGACCAAGACTTGGCAGAGGTGTACACCAGCTGGGGTGGCTATGCCTATGGGCGCAACCAGCACGGGGTTCCTGCAGCAGATGCCATGCGGCAGGCATATCGTCGCATCCAGGTAGCTGCGAAGAATCAGGACACCAAAGAACACGATATTGCTGATTCTGATGACTACTTCCAATTCCACGGTGGCATGGTTGCCACCGTGCGCGCACTGACTGGTAAAGACCCTGAGGCCTACATTGGCGATTCCACTCGCCAAGAAACGGTCCGCACCCGCACCTTGCATGAAGAATCTCGTCGGGTATTCCGGGCCCGCGTGGTCAACCCCCGTTGGATCCAAGCCATGCGCAACCATGGCTATAAAGGGGCTTTTGAGATGAGCGCTACTGTGGATTATCTCTTTGGCTACGATGCCACCACCGGGATGATGGATGACTGGATGTATGAATCCCTCTCCGATACCTACGTGGCAGATGAAGAAAATAGGGAGTTCTTTGAACAATCCAATCCTTGGGCATTGCGCGATATTGCCGAACGTCTTTTAGAGGCAGCCGACCGTGGTCTTTGGGAAAATCCAGACGTCGAGCGCTTGGCTTTGCTGCGCGATACCTTTTTGGAGATGGAAGGGAACCTAGAAGACGAGTCCTAACTAGGATGTATCCGCGCTCTTGTTGGTAGTAGTATGTCCTACTCAGTAGATGCTGATCTTCACTATTGTCCAAGCAAATTTCCACCCCTGCCAAAGCCTGGGCTTTTGGCGGGGTAGGATTTCTGCCAAGTAATTTGGGCGCTGTTGGCAACTATTTAGCCCCTTGAAGCGTTATACCTATGAGGTGCTTTTCCCAAATGAACGTTATTGCTGCTATCGAGTGGAGAAGCGCATCGAGAATGTTATTTGTACCGTACGCAGAAAATTTAGGTTGATAAAAATGCCCATGAAAATCTTCTTTGGCTATCTGCTCGTAGAAGCCTTAACCTTTTATGCCTTTGCCACATGGCTAGGTGTAGGTTGGGCTTTGGTTTTGTTAATTGCCTGTTTCTTTGGAGGCCTTTTATTGGCGGCCGCCCAAATGCGTAGTATTGCCACAACCTTATTACGCGGTGGGGCCAGCCCTGGGCGCGCTGCCGGCGATTTAGGGCTTGTAGGTACCGGATCATTGTTAGTGGCTATGCCCGGTATCTTCACCTCCATTATGGGTTTATTGCTAATTATTCCTTTGACCAGAGCAGTAGTACGCAAGTCCGTAGCGAAGAAGCTGCGCGTTTCCCTGGAAAACTTCGGAATGCGAAGCTTTGAACGCGCTGCAGCCTACCGGCCACAAGCCAACTTTGGAAGCTTTCACAGCCAATCTGCTTCCACCAAGGATGCAGATTCCACCACGCAGTCTGGTGCCACGAATCCTCCTGGCTCCTCCCGTAGCGAGCAGCAACGTTTAGAAGAAGAAATTCGGCGGTGGAGCGAGCATCTGCGCCCAGAAGACTTCAGCACATCAGATCCACAAGATTCCGGATCTGGGAAAGCAGACGTCATTGAAGGTGAAGTTATCGAAAGCTCTTATGTGGATGAAGCAAAGCAGGAAGACAACCGGCGCAGCTCCCAAGAAAGTGGAGACCATCGTGATATTTCCACATCGGAAAACGAGGGACATTCACCAGATCATAAAAAGCAGGGTGGTAAGGAATCTGACAAAGACTAACAGCCAATAGTTTACAGTCCTCAATGCACCCCACTGGCTCAGCTTAAAAATCGCTATTCGGTTGTTAGTACTACACGCTAGCTGTCTAGCAACTAGCGTCTTGTGTATTCTGTATCGCGTAAACCCGCTAGAATCACCAGCAGACAGTACCCATCACGCTAAGATGTAGGGAACTGTCTGCCTTTCGTTTTCTGTAGGAACCGGTTCTTTTTCGATTAGTGAAGCAAAAGTAGCGCCGGCGCAGAAGCATCGGCAAGCAAACTAATTGTGGACATGCCAACAAAACTACCGAGTTGTCTAGAATAACCGGGTGCATTCAGTGAGATCAAGAATTGGGAAGAAGGAATTCGGCTGTGCTGCTTTTGATACTGCGACTATTGGCTGCAGCAGCAAGTGGATTAAGTATCTATGCCTCCTATGAACCACTTGGATGGTCTTGGGCTGCTCCCTTAGGCATTGCACTATTGTATTGGGCGCTCCAAGGTAGGATTGGCTGGAAGCAGGGTCTGCTCGTAGGGATAGTACAAAGCTTGAGTCTCTACCTACTCCTTTTGCCGTGGGTAGGGGAGTTTGTGGGCAATATGCCATTTTGGACGCTCAGCGGTTACCTAGCAATCTTCTCAGCGGTATTTGGTGCCTTAAGCCCAGCGTTATTGCGCCGCCGCTTGGGCTGGCTGCAGTGGATCTTCGTGTATGTAGCCATCGAGTGGTTGCGCTCTGATTATCCCTTTGGTGGGTTTGCATGGGTTCGCTTAGCCTGGGGACAAATCAATAGCCCCCTGGTGTGGTTTGCACCCTATGGTGGTCCGGCATTGGTTACCTTTGTTACCCTAGTCTGTGGCGTTGGTTTAGCCCGAAGTATCCAAAAAGCTTGGACCAGCCGCCAGCTCACCGCAATCTTCAACAAATCATTAGTACTGACACTCGGGGTGGTGGTACTTGCCATAGCCACCCAACAGCTCACTCAAGCTCAGCGCCCCGCAGATATTGGCACGACAGAGGTTGCTGCAGTACAAGGCAATGTCCCCCGGATGGGACTAGACTTTAATGCGCAACGCAGTGCCGTGCTGCGCAACCACACCCAAGAAACTACAGCCATCGCAACTGATGGTATCCACCCAGATTTCGTGATTTGGCCAGAAAATTCCTCAGACATCAACCCGCTAACCGATACCGCCGCAGGCGTTCTCATTGATGATGCAGCGAATGCAGTAGACGCCCCAATCTTGGTTGGAACTATCACCCGCGATGACGTAGGTATGCGTAACACAATGCTGGTGTGGGACCCAGAAACTGGGGTAGGGGATTACCACTATAAGAAGTATCTTCAACCCTTTGGCGAATGGATGCCTTGGCGCGACTTCTTCCGCAACTTTTCAGAACTGGTAGATCTGGCCGGCGATTTCCAACCAGGAACTGGTAGCGGTGTGGTTCATATTCGTACCGCCAATACCGGGCAAACCATCCCTGTTGGGATTAGCACCTGCTATGAAGTTGCTTTTGACGCATCGGGGCGTGATGCAGTAGCAAATGGCGCCCAAATTCTTACAACGCCTACGAATAACGCTACCTTTGGTTTTACGGATATGACCTATCAACAGCTCGCTATGAGCCGCTTCCGGGCCATTGAGCTCGATCGGTCTGTTGTGGTGGCAGCTACCTCTGGGGTATCAGCCATGGTGGACCATAATGGCACAGTTTTAGCAGACACGAGAATTTTTACTCCAGACTATCTGGTTGCCGATATGAGCCTGCGGGATACAACTACCTTTGCCGTTCGCTATGGAACCTGGATAGAATATAGCTTTGTCATACTCGGTGCGATTGGCGTACTGGGATTATTGTGGAATCGGATCGCCTTACAGCGACGTTCTAAGTAGTACTGGAGAAAAGACACGCATATGGCTAAGCCAAGTGATGCCACCCTGGTGATTATCCCGACCTTCAATGAATTGGAGAACCTACCCCTTATCGTGGGCCGGGTACGTGACGCTAACCCTGAGGTTGATGTGCTCATTGTGGACGACAATAGCCCCGATGGCACCGGTGAAAAGGCTGATGCTATGGCTGCAGAAGATAGCCACATTCATGTCTTGCATCGCAGAGGCAAAGAAGGGCTGTGCGCTGCCTATGTTGCTGGTTTCCGGTGGGGCTTAGAACGGGAATACACCGTTTTGTGCGAAATGGATGCTGATGGCTCCCATGCTCCAGAGCAGCTGTATATGCTACTCGATGAGGTTGATCAACGCGCAGACCTGGTCATTGGTTCCCGCTATATACGCGGTGGGGAAGTAATCAACTGGCCACGCAAGCGGTGGATCCTTTCCAAAGGCGGCAACCTATATATCTCCCTGGTCCTTGGTGCCGGGGTGAAGGATATGACCGCAGGGTATCGCGCATTCCGTCGCGAAGTTTTGGAAAATTCCGCCCTTGAAGAACTTTCCAATGCCGGCTACATCTTCCAGGTGGATATGGCATGGCGCGTGCTGCAGGCTGGTTATGATGTGCGCGAAGTACCCATCACCTTCACCGAGCGGGAGATCGGCGAATCCAAGCTGGATGGCAGCTTTGTCAAGGACTCACTGCTTGAGGTGACTAGGTGGGGTATCCAGCACCGGGCCCGCCAACTGAGCGCTTTGGCAAAGCGCGGCAAGCAATTCGTAGCTGAACACCGTAAGAATTAGGCGATAGGAGCATTGCTTTTGCTCCTATCAGGCGCGCCATATATTCTGCGAGATATTTCTTAGCGTACACAGATCGCCAACGGGGTTTTCTCCGCGCAGCACCTGCGCTACTCATCAAAAAACGACGATGGGTAGCCTCTGAGGCTGCCCATCCACTTTCAATCGGCGAACTGGAGTCATTGAGCTCGAAGCAAACTATGAAAAACTCAATAAATAGCTGCTACGTTAGTGCTTAGTCAATATTGAAAGAATAGCTCCCGGTTAAGCCATTGAGAATGACGACGGAGTAGCTTTGCTCATTGGCAGCAGCACCATCTACTAGGCTTTGCAGTTCCTTGGCGTTCAAGTAGCGGATAAACCCCAGACACAAACCACTAACAACGATCAACAGGGCAATAAGATTTGCTGCTATTAGGGTATTCAAACTTGCGTGAAATATAGTTTCTTGCTGGTTTAGTTCTTTTGACATTCGAATCGATAACTTTGACTTTGTTATCTACCCCATACGAGCAAGTGCAATTCGAGATGAAAAAAGAGTCTGGATAATCCGACTGTCTTAGGAATCATGCTAACTTCTTGCATCGGTAGGTTTTAGATTGTCCGCTTCAAAACGATGGATGATGTTCTCCGGTGTGATCAAAGACTTCCTCATCGTGCGTAATGAGAAGCACCGTCACCCTAGCCTAGGGCATAGCAGGACACTAATGTCCGCCAATATCTCCTCTCCAGAAGGACCTGAGCTAAACTCTATTTTGAATAACTGGATAGCTTTCAAGGTAGATTTAGAAATCGAATCCTCATGAGGTTCATAATTTTCATAATGGCTCGATTCTATGCTCTCAGGAAATCTCGTACTGCACAATGAACAGCCCTAAATTGACTATCGTTATATGGCCCTCCATATAAGTTCAGATAGAGCAGCAGGATACATAATTGAGATGAATCTAAATGAAGTAGCCGGATTCAAGAATCTTTGGGTTGCCCACACCTTGGCAGTAATGGGTACACAATCTGGCGTGGTGATTATTCCATTAATCGCCTTGCAATCCACCGGGGCTTCTGTCTTTCAGATGGGCGTTTTAGAAGCTGCCCAATCCCTAGCTGCTCTATGCTTCGGACTGCTAATTGGCTCAGTTGCAGATTTCTTAGGTGCCAAAAGGCCATGATTGCTGCCAATCTAGTGCGAGACAGTGCTTTAATCACCATTCCGATTGCGTATCTCACCGGCAACTTAAGTTTCGTGCAAATCTTCCTAGTTGTGTTCGTGCTTGGAGCGGGAAGTCTGCTGTATGAAAGTGCCTTAGCTACCACCGTGGTCCACGAAGTACCTAAAAACGCTTGGCCTAAGGCCAAATGCTGCCTTTGAAGGTAGTTCTTCTGTTGTAGAAACGCTCGGGCCTACCCTCGGAGGGACAATGGTCCAATTGTTCACCGCACCATTTGCAGTCCTCCTTGACATTACTGCTTACCTAGCAAGTGCCATGCTAAATTTCCTTCGGAAAACTGATCCACCTACATCGCAACCGAGTGTAAATGACGCTAAGAACTCCAACAGTACAGCGAACACCGAAGATCCTAAGAAGAAAGAAGCATCCACCTCCTGGACCGAAGGTATTCGGCTGGTCTGGGCAGAACCGGTATTGCGGGCAATCGCCTTATCGGCCGCACATTTTAACTTCTTTTGTGCAGCTTTTAGCGCCACGTTGACCTACTTTATGGTACGGGAATTGGGATTTAGCCCAATTATGGTTGGCGCAGCCAGTATTGCCTCTGGCATTGTCGGCGTTATTGCTACTGTTGTAGCCTCCCGATTAATGGTAAAGCTGACTACGCCACTACTATTCGCTATGAGTTATCTTGTAGCGGGTATTGGGGCCATGAGTGTGCCAATGAGTATCTTAACGAATAGGGAAGTAGCCATCTTCGCTATGGTTTCAACCGGCCTAGCGGTTTGGGCTTTCGCCATCATCATTAATCTGGTGATGTCTCAAACCATTACGCAATATGAAGCACCACCAAAGCAAATTGGGCAAGTAGTCTCGGCTACTCGCTGGCTCTCACCTTAGGAGTAGAACCAATTGGGGCTTTACTTGGTGGTTGGTTAGCCAGTCAACTGGGCGTAGTTCCGGAACTGTGGCTCACTGCTATAGGTCTCATAACCTCCTGTATCTGGCTCTTTTACGGTGGCAATATCCGTGACGCTAACGTCCGAAGTTTAGCGATTAACGCATAAACCCCGTCAGAGATCTGACGGGGTTGTACGAGGGATTTCAGTAGCTTAGGCTTCTGTTTTCTTAGCTGCCTCTGCCTCTTCTTGTTGCTGCTTGAGAAGGCGAGCCGCATTACGGCGACGCTTGCGAAGTTGCTCCACGCGCTCTTCGAGCAAAACGTCAAGTTCCTCAATGCTACGGCGTTCGCGCAACATGTCCCAGTGGGTACGAGCTGGCTTTACTGGCTTGGCGTCAGTGCCTTCACCTTCCATGAGCAAGCCAACTTGGCCGTTCTTGCACAGCCACTCAGCGGGGATCTCGGCGTCATCAGCGAAGGGGACTTCAAAAATTTCCCCGGTTTCGGTGCGGTACCGTACCATTTGGCGGGGTGCTAGATCGTGATCGCGGTCGGTTTCATAACTCACCGCACCCATGCGGCTACCACGTAACACTCGATCTGCCATTGGTTGGTCCTTTCGTAGACTTTTTTCAGACTACTACTATAACGTATGAACTTAGAAAATGTTCCCTGGAGCCCCAAAAACACATTGCACGCTTAGCGCGTACCAAAATTCAACCAAAAGTAGGCCCAACCCCAGGTAGGTTCCAGCCGGGTTTAAGACTACACTGGAGCAGGTGAGCAAGCAGCGCGAAAAGCAGTGCCAATGGTGTAGAAAACCTCTGACCGGCACCCATGGGCGTAAGAAGTACTGCAGCCAATCCTGCCGCCAGCGCGCTTATGAACAACGTAGGGGAGTTTCTGGCAAGCCGATTCCTATTAATGCGGTGGTACTGAGCGAACAAAAAGTAGAAATTCTGCACGACAAACTCTTCGAATTACGCTGCAGTGCAGAAGATGTTGCCACTGCAGTAGAGGAGGGCTCATCTGCTATTGAAATCCGCGAACTTTGTACTGAGCTCGTAGACCTTGCCAAATCCATTGAACAAATGAGGTAATCCTAGACCATGCCACGCCAACGCAAGATTATTATTGGCACGTTCCTTACGCTCATCATCATCCTAGGCTTATTTTCAGCCTTCATGATGTACAAGGCATTAACAAATTCAACTGGGGTAACCACTGGTGCGCTCGATGCTAGCGACGCTAAACCAGCATCTACAGACATCAATGGGCAATGGAACGTCGTGCGCGGTAGTTCGCCTAACGTGAGCTCTGTTGGTTTTCAATTTTATGAGATTCTTCCTGGTGAAGATAAGGTTACTGCGGGTACCACCAGTGATGTTTCTGGCGAAGTCGTAGTAGCCGACGATGCTTTACAGTATGTACAAGTCACCGCCAACATGGAGACCATCGAGACTGACAATCAAAACCGTGATGTCAATATTCGTCGCAAGTTGCTGCACACCGAAGAGTATCCCGAGGCTTTTTATGAAAGCCATGATGCCGTAAACCTCAGCAGCATTCCCGATGATGGCTCCGTTGGAGAGGTGGAAGTAACTGGTGACTTAACAGTCCATGGGGTTACCCAAGCGGTCACCACCACATTCCAAGCGGTTCGTGATGGTGACTCCGTGATACTTTCAACCACCATTCCAGTTAATCGGCTCGATTATGATATCGAAACACCAGAGTTCATAGCAGCAAAAATTGCTGAAGAAGGCGAAATTAATGTATTGCTCACCTTGCGAAAGTAGTTTTTGAACTAGTTTTTATCATCTGCCCCTCGGGTTGCTTAGCTTAACTCCCTGCTAAACAACCCGAGTTTTCCGCTAGAAGCTGCCTCCAACGCAAATCAAGAAGGTTTTGGAAACAAAGCGCTTAAAGCTGTTTCTAGCATTAATACCAAGTTGTGCATAACGCGAAGCAAAGGCAGCAGTATTTTCAGTAGACAAGACTGGTGCGAGAGGGGTTATCCATAAGTGTTTGTTTTGTTCTACGTGCCCCTCCAGGTTGTTACGAGCAACATTGGTCCTACAGGGCTACGAAAGTCAATGACCAGGAGAATATCCTCTACCCTATTTGGGGGAGGCTGGATCACCTCCAGCAAAGCCATATGTCACAAAGAATAAGAGTGACCATAGGAGTGTCCACTTAACAAAATCACTGCTCAATGGCTATTTAGTTTCGCTAAGTCACCTTGTCGCGCCCAACAATCTCACAACAAATAGGCGAGAATGGTGGAGATTAACACTATTTATGGCTACCATGAAAATTGACCCTCCCCAAATCGAGATGCGAGGAAACCATGATATATAGGCAAGTTTTTTAAAAAAACCGTAGGTGCCGTATTGGTGGGGTTGAGCGTTGCCGTTGCTTCTACTCTGCCAGTTCAGGCGACAGAAATTCCCAATTCGAAGCTATCCCACCATCAAGTGGTAGGACAAAGCCAAACGATTACGTATTCCGATGGAACCACTGTAACTGGTGTCATCTCTGATGATGAAAAAACGTACAGCTGCATCGTAATGGGGAATATGTTACGACAGCTTCTCTAGAAGAACTGGCGGTAGCTGCTAGAACAGCTGAATTTGCTCAATCATCGGGCGGAATCCAAACGCGGAGCGCTTGTGGACACGTCCTCAATGGTGTAGCAGCTGCTCATGGCTTGCTCTGGACCACAGCAGGATTGACACCCGGGTCGGGAAATCTCCCAACTGCTGCTGGTGCGGTGACTTCAGGAATTATTGGTTCGGGAGGTGCAGAATGCTAGAAAAGAAAACTCAGAAGAGAGAGCCGCTTAGTAAGGCTCAGGTATTTTCCATCAGTTCAATCCTGTTGGCCATTGGTATCACGTGGACCACAGTTGTGTTCTATCGGTTTAATGCGAAATCAATTACAGGAGAATGGGGAAACCTTGTGTTAGCTTCCGCCGGCCTAGGTTTCGGTTTCTCTACACTATACGCAGGATTTATACGCAAAAGAAAGATATTTTCTTTTCTGGCACTTGGGCTTTTGACGAGTATTTTCTTGTTCGTCGCAATAGCGTATTTTTCAGGCGCCTTTTAAGCGATTAGTCATCTTAGTGCTATTTTATGTGCATACCACTGAGCGTCTGAAGCGTCGGGCAGTATGCGCATATTCTGTACAATAAGGTGACAATAGCCAAAGACCTTAGTCTATCTCGACGATGCGCTGATGAAAGACTATCTCCGCAGCAATTTCGCAGCACAAGATTATAAGATATTAAAGAGACGATCTGCTTTTTAACGAACCATATTCATCACTGTGACAATTAATAGTAGATCAAGAACATGCTAGGGCAGCCGGCGTTGTACCACTTGAAGCAAGGGGCTGTCTGCAAAGAATTTTGCCTTCAACCACAAAGCCGATAGCCCCAACATCCCAGATGAGCGCCGTAGCTGCAGCAAGACACTAAAGGGAAAAATAGGTGCAATATCAGCGCAAGCATATTACATGATGCCCAGAGCATACTCGGCGAGTGATCGAACAATCTTTAGTGCCTGGATGAAAACCAACATAGAGCTCAATTCAGAAAACGCTGTGCACGAAATAAACGGCGAAGGTGCCGTTAGGAATATAGGGATCATCGATTCGCAAGTCACGGCGCAGACCTCAAAGGGGTACACGTATATGCCGGATAACAATGGGGCGTGTACACAAAACTCGGATAGCCGCGCGTCAGGGCTATTCTATACCACCCCATTGCGCCGATAATGTACATTATGTCAAAACCGCGTTAGGTGTTCTCCCCGCCTAGCCTCAGATAATCCCATACAGTCCATCGCCTCTTTTCGATGCCCCACGACATCGCGCACCGCTCATACATTGCGCACTCCTCTGTGGCCACACGCTGACCTTCCGGTCTAACCACTAACGTACCGGTCGCTCAAGGATGCAGAGTTTCGCGCCGCCGCAGCATCCTCACTAACAAGGAATCCGCGAAATGTTATGACGGCGCCACGAAATCCATTAGCGAGGCAACGAAAATTTACGGCACTCTGATATCGATCGTACGTCTAGTATCTATATCAGACTGCCTTATAGCGGACAGCTACGGCCTCAACGCGATTACATGGTTGCAATCTGCTTACCCTCAATAATTTGCACTACAGTATTCACAGCTTTTTATAAGGATGCACTCGAGCTCGTCCGCATAACGATCACTTCGTCTCATGGTATGAGATCCCCCTCACCACGCCTACGTACGTAATGAGTGCGTTCAAGAAAGAGAGTTTCAAAAATATTTTCGCCACCCAGCCAATCGAACATCTCGTCTAATGCAAATGAGTTCAGTCTTGCAAAAATGCTCATTGAACAGTCTGAATACCCATCCACTAACAGATTCGAGGCCACTATTTGTTACCAAAAAGTATCTTGTAGTCTCGTTGGTGACCGCAAGGGGGGGTAAACATTCGCGATTCAAACCAACCTCTCCGGTTGACTTGACAGTGTTTTGCCAATATTATCCCAAATACTGAAACCTATTTTCCCACCACATGAAATACAGGAGGTGATGGTGTCCATGGCAACCGATGCAAGCAGTGCAGATGCGGCGATAGCCCACGCACAGGAGCAAGCTAAGGTCGGGGTTACCGATCCAACGATGAAGCGTAAAATTGTTTTTGCGTCCACCATTGGTACGACTATCGAGTTTTATGACTTTTATGTCTACGCTACTGCAGCTGTCGCGGTATTCCCCTACCTCTTCTTCGCTGAGTCCGACGACCAAAAGATGAACTTGCTCAAGACCTTTGCAATCTTTGGTCTGGCCTTCATCGCCCGCCCGCTGGGTTCACTCATCTTCGGCCATTTCGGTGACAAGGTCGGCCGTAAGGTAACCCTCGTTGGCTCCCTGCTCACCATGGGTATCGCTACCTTCCTCATTGGTTGCTTGCCAACCTACGATCAAGTAGGTCTGTGGGCACCTTTCTGGCTCGCTGTCATGCGCTTCTGCCAAGGTTTGGGCCTTGGCGGCGAGTGGTCCGGCGCTGCCCTGCTGGCTAGCGAAACTGCCGAAAAAGGCAAACGTGCCTGGGCAGCTATGTGGCCTCAGCTGGGTGCACCTTTCGGATTCTTATTAGCCAATGGCTTCTTCTTACTGCTGACTACCTTCCTTGATCACTCCGGTGGTGAGCTCGATGGCGACTTTATGACCTGGGGTTGGCGTCTGCCATTCTTGGCATCCGCAGTATTGGTTATCTTGGGCCTATGGATCCGTGTGAGCCTCGAAGAAACCCCCGTGTTTAAGGCTGCTGTGCAGTCCGGACAAAAGGCAAAGACCCCATTAAAGGAAGCCTTCCGCACCTCATGGCGCCCAATGATCCTGGGTACCTTCATCATGTTAAGTTGCTACACCCTATTCTATCTGGTCACCACGTGGATCCTATCCTACGGTATCGCCGATAACGAAAAGGGATTGGGCCTGGGTATTGCCTACACCGACTTCTTGAAGATTCAGTTGATCGCTATCTTCGGCTTCATGATTGGTATCCCAATTGCTGGCCGGTGGGCAGACATCCGTGGCCGCAAGACTTCCTTAACGGTAATCTCCTTCCTGATCATCGCTTATGGCTGCTCCTTCGCTTGGGCCTTGGATATCAACAACTCCAATGAGACCCGCGTTACCTTCTTCCTCATCATCGGCATGATCATTATGGGGCTAATCTTCGGCCCTATGTCTGCTGTCCTGCCAGAGCTCTTCCCCACCAATGTCCGTTACACCGGTTCTGGTATTAGCTACAACATGGCTTCCATACTGGGTGCCGCAGTTGCGCCATTTATCGCTACGGAGCTTGCTTCCTCCCACGGTGTATGGGCGGTGGGCCTCTACCTCATCGTGGCAGCAACCATCACCCTGATCGCGGTCCGTCTCATGCCAGAAACAAAGCACTACGATCTGGTTGACATCTAAACAATCTGAACTAGAAAAACATTCAAGGCGCCGGCTGTGTATCGCACACAGAACCGGCGCCTTTGATGATGAGTCACCACAAAAACAGCACCACTCCCCTTTTTCCGTTGCCTACGCAATTACACCCAGAGCAGCGCTAAGTTGTATCCAGAGCAGCACTAAGCCCACCAACTTTCACTGGTGGGCTTTTATAAATCACGCGGCGAATACCGAAACCAGGGATTTGCAATCGAGGGCAAAAAACACCTTCCTAGCGGTGCAATTGCTTCCCGCGCCGAGCACGTCGGGTAATCGTAGCTTGGACGGCATCAAGAGCATTTATACGAAAGAGCGCTTCGCGCAAGCTAAGCTGATAAAACCACAACCGGCGATAGACAGCATCAAAACCAGCAGCGGCAGCTTCACGCAGCTTGCCTTCAAACATCTCGCGCTGCAAGCGCAGCCCCTCCACATAGTGCGCCCCAAAGTGCAGCTCACCAATAATACGCAGGCTGGAGTTACGATCAAAAACTTGATGGAGTTGTTCACTAGTGCGCATATTCAGCCCCGGCCAAATATAAGCTCGCAGCACCGAGAGAGAATTATTCGCTGCGGCACCAAACTTCTCAGTGGCAACTACCGTCTGCAATCCAACGTATCCAGTAGGGTTAAGCAAGTTATCCAACTGGCGCACATATTGCATCTGGGTCTTAGGGTCCATGGATTCCAGCTTTTCCAAGCTGATGATGGCATCGAAGTTCCCCTGCACACCACGTACTTGCGGGTGGGTGAGATCAAACTCAGCAGTGCGAACATCAGCAGCCTCAGAATGCTGCCCCAACAAAGCACTCACATCACGTAAGACCTCTATATCAGCCGAATAAACATCGACAGTGGCTTTACGCGCTACCGCAGCCAGTGCCGGCGCGGCACTACTGACGGGGAACTCCAATATGTGGGAGCCAGTTCCCACATTACTCGCATCAAAAAGCGTACTTAAAGCGCGCAACTGCCCATCAGCAAGATCCGCCTTTTCAACTTCCGAAGCCATACTCAATGAGGTCACATCCACAAAATGGGTTGCCGGTTCATTAGCTTTGCCGGCGCCGTGCACAAAACTTTTCACACTCACACGTTCTTTGGTGGGCACGCCAGCAGAAAATAAAGTGCCATGGGCACTCATGGCATCACCGGCATGTAAGGCTATTAAGTCTGGTGGCACTTCGCGGCCATCATACCGACTTGGCTCGCCCCCATTTGGGGTTTTGGGATTATAGTCTGTGGCAAGCAGTTTGGCAAGTACACCTGGCAAGTCTGCAGCTTCCCACTCACCTGCCATATAGCCTTCGGCAATGCCGAGCCAACCGGCATTGGCAATACGCGCGAACAAAGTATCACGGTGAACGACCAGTTCAGGACTATCCCCTCCGAGTTCGATACCAGCCTGAAGGCAAGCTTGGGCAAGATCAGCCTCAGCCTTTTTCGCACGACGCGCTAAAAAAGGGGCCGTAGGAGCTACGGCAATACTCGGCCACATTTGAGAATCAATTGCTTGCATTTTTTCGCTGAGCCAATCCTTACAGGGAAAAACTAAAAATCTACTTTGTAGTTCAACCCACAGCGTAATATCATCGTGGTTATGCCTTGCTAAGGCACAACGAAAAATCCCTAGAAAAGGCTCCAATAGAGTCGATTGTTTTTAGGGAGACGATGTACGCGTCGCTGGCCCGACCCCAAATATGGGGCTTGCTGGTAGGCCATGCAGCGTTTATGACACAATCCAGGTACCCTGGGGTGAACCTTGATCAGGTTCACAAGCTGTCATAGTTTTCTGCCGAACAAGCTAGATTTTTAAAGTATAAAACAACAGGAGATTGTTTCCATGTCTTCCAAGCCATATCGCCCCGATGGGGGTCGCCACCACGTCGTCATCATCGGTTCTGGCTTCGGCGGCATATTTGCTGCCACTGAATTAGCAGACGCTGATGTAGATGTGACCATCATTGATCGCACGAACCACCACCTCTTCCAGCCTCTACTCTACCAAGTAGCAACCGGCCTGCTGTCTTCTGGCGAAATCGCCCCAGCAACTCGCCAGATGCTCAATGGCCAGGAAAACGCCACCGTGCTCAAGGGTGAAGTTGTTGGCATCGATGTTGCCGAAAAGGTCGTCACCGCAAACCTAGGCGAATACTCCAAGGAGATCTCCTACGATTCTTTGATTGTTGCCGCTGGTGCAAGTCAGTCCTACTTCGGTAATGACCACTTTGCCCAGTTCGCACCTGGCATGAAGTCCATTGATGATGCCCTGGAAATCCGTTCTCGCATCATCGGCGCTTTTGAACGCGCTGAGATGTGCGATGATCCAGCTGAGCAAGAGCGTCTGCTGACCTTCGTGGTTGTTGGTGCTGGTCCAACTGGTGTGGAGCTCGCTGGCCAGTTGGCTGAGATGGCTCACCGCACTTTGCGCGGCAGCTACCGTCGCATCAACCCAGATAACGCCAAGATCATTCTGCTCGATGGTGCACCCCAGGTACTGCCTCCATTCGGCAAGCGTTTGGGACGCAACGCACAGCGTGAGCTGGAGAAGATCGGTGTTACCGTGAAGCTCAACGCTCTCGTTTCCAACGTTGATGAGACTGCCGTAACCTACAAGACCCCAGGTGATGACACCGAGCACAGGATCGAATCTTTCTGCAAGATCTGGTCTGCAGGTGTAGCCGCTTCCCCACTGGGCAAGCTGGTTGCAGAGCAGCTCGATGTTGAGTTTGACCGTGCTGGGCGTGTTGCCGTCAACAGCGACTGCTCTGTGGGTGCAGACAAGAATGTATTCATCATTGGTGACATGATGTCTCTCAACGGCCTGCCTGGCGTAGCCCAGGTTGCTATCCAGACCGGTAGCTATGTTGCGGCCAACATTAAGGCCGAGGCTGAGGGCCGCGATGTTTCCGAGCGCGTTGCCTTCGAGTACAAGGACAAGGGCTCCATGGCCACCATTTCCCGCTTCTCTGCAGTGGTGAAAATTGGCAAGTGGGAACTCACTGGTTTCCTCGGCTGGGTACTGTGGATGGCTGTCCACGCTACCTTCCTCATCGGCTTCCGCAACAAGGCAACTGCAGCCTTCAACTGGTTCATTAACGCCTTCTCCCGTAAGCGTTGGAACATGGCAACCACCCGCCAGCAAATGCACGCACGGAACGCCTTGAACAAGCTCAAGGAAGTCTACGGCGAGGATGACGATCTGCCAATCGAGCTCCGCGACACTGCGCGCTTCAGCAACTAATGTAACTGCGGCATACTAGCTGTTGTAGCGCCAACTTCCTCCTGGAAGGATAAAGCGCGCGAAAACGTAAAGCACCTGGGGATATCAAAAATGATCCCCCAGGTGCTTTTGTATCTAGCACCGAAATATCTCGGGAATTGCCGGCGAGAACCAGTACTGTATGTACCCCCTCGCCCCATCCCGGGGGAGTACATCGCTGTCAAAAGCCGGTCTACGACGTATATGCGAACACTCAGTGTGCGCGCATCAAGTTTTGTGCTCAGTGCGGTTTTTTTTAGCGAGGGAATGTGCTGTGCTTATCCGCGGCGAATTACGGCAACCAAGAAATTTGAGTCTGATTCAAACGGTTGCAAATCCCAACTTGAAAAGCTGTGTTCCACCAGCCCGCCAGCTGCGGAGACGTGACTGAAGAAATCTCCTGCGCTATACCCACGGTCAAGTCCAAAGCCGATAACCAAGCGCGCCCCCGGTGCCAGGGCTGCGATCAAACTAGTGACTGCTGCGGCCCGCTGTTCTTGCGGAATAAACGGGAGCACGTTGCCCGCAGAGAAAATCAAGTCGTAATCCTTGCCAGGCAATGGATCGATACCGAGGTCAATCTGCGCGAAGTTCACCTCTGGATGCTTTTCTTGGGCTACTTCGAGCAAGAAAGCATCTAAGTCCACCCCTGTAACCTCATGGCCACACTGTTGCAGGTAGCCACTCAAACGCCCTTGCCCGCAGCCAGCATCCAGGATTTTTGCTCCCCGAGGGGCAAGGGCATCAATGAGACGAGCTTCGCCATAAATATCCTGGCCACGAGCAGCAATATTTTCCCAGCGGCGCGCATAGTTCTGTGAGTGTAAGGGATTGGCGGCTACAATTTCTTTCCACGTTGGCATAGCTTCATTCTAGTCCGCCTGACTCCCCTGATGTGCGGCATCTCAGCCCAAGCAAACACATTCGGCCCAAGCTGACGCATCAGACGCAACACCACACCGCACAAGTATCAACGTAGGTATCGACGTAGGTACGGATGCAAGTGCTATAAGAAAAGTCTCACCACTCAATGCAATCTGTGGTGAGACTTGTACCTACATAAAGTGGATACGAATGCTCACTAGGCGTAGCAACCTAAATTTTATTCAGCGAACTTGTCTTTCTTCGGAGCCTTCTTGGGGCGATCCAGCACCATGGTGCGCAAGGTGGAACGAGCTACCAGGCGATCACGGTGGAACATATCAATAGCCACGAGCTGGGTTGTGGTGCCATTGCGAATAACCTCAGCGCGCAGATCAATCACACCGGCGGCAACAGGTGCCAGGAAATCGGTATTGCAGTTCACACCAACCACATTCTTTCCGCCACTTGCAATCAAACCTGCGATAGATCCTGCGGTTTCTGCCAGCGAGGAAAACACGCCACCATTAACAATGCCTGAGGGCTGCAGATGGGCCGCAGAAACTGGTAGTTCTCCACGCACCTCGTTCTTGTTTAACATGGTAAAACGCAAGCCTAAAGTCTTAGTGAAACCATCGGCAAGGTCGTTGAACTCGGCGAGCTCATCGATGCTTAACCCCTGATCATCGAGTTCGCGTAGATAATCCAAAATGTCCGTTTCGTTGCTCATATGCCTAAAACTATCCGATTTCCCCCGCTAGCACCACATCAATTCACATTCAATCCACAATCGGGCCACAATCGGGCTTTTTTGCCAGGAACAAGGTATTGTTTGTCACTATGACTGATACTTCGGCGCAAAGCACTAATTCAAGCACTGATCACAAGGCCCAGATCGGCGTCGTCGGTCTGGCCGTTATGGGTTCCAACTTGGCACGCAATTTCGCACGCCACGGACACTCCGTCGCAGTCTACAACCGTAGCGCTGCAAAGACCCACGCTCTGATTGAAGACCACGGTTCTGAAGGCGACTTCATCCCATCGGAAACTATCGAGGATTTCGTCGCTTCTCTCGAAAAGCCACGCCGTGCCATCATCATGGTGCAAGCAGGTAAAGCTACCGATGCCGTTATCAACCAGCTAGCAGACGCCATGGAAGAAGGCGACATCATCATCGATGGTGGTAACGCTTTATACACCGACACCATTCGTCGCGAGAAGGAAATCGCAGCCCGCGGTCTCAACTTCGTTGGCGCTGGTATTTCCGGCGGTGAAGAAGGCGCCCTGAACGGCCCTTCCATCATGCCTGGCGGCCCCCAGGCCTCCTGGGAAGCCCTCGGTCCCCTGCTCGAGGATATTGCAGCCAAGGTTGATGACACCCCATGCGTGACCCACATCGGCCCAGACGGTGCAGGTCACTTCGTCAAGATGGTGCACAACGGTATCGAATATGCCGATATGCAGGTTATCGGCGAAGCCTACCAGTTGCTACGCCACGGCGCTGGCCTGGATGCCACTGAACTCGCCGAAGTATTCCGCACCTGGAATGAGGGGGATCTCGATTCCTACCTCATCGACATCACTGCCGAGGTTCTCTCTCAGACGGATGCTGAAACCGGCAAGCCACTGATCGACGTCATCGTTGACGCTGCTGGCCAAAAGGGAACCGGCCGTTGGACTGTGAAGGCTGCTTTGGATTTGGGCATCCCCACCACCGGTATTGGTGAGGCTGTGTTTGCCCGCGCACTTTCTGGTGCTACTTCACAGCGCAAGGCTGCCCAGGGTGTACTGCCAACCGGCACGCTGGAGACCTTCGCAGCACTCGGCATCGATCGCGAGAGTTTCGTTGAAGATGTACGCCGTGCACTCTATGCCTCCAAGTTGGTTGCATATGCCCAGGGTTTTGATGAGATTAAGGCTGGCTCTGCCGAGCACGATTGGAATGTTGATCCTCGCGATTTGGCTACCATTTGGCGTGGTGGCTGCATCATCCGCGCGAAGTTCCTCGATCGCATCCGTGAAGCCTATGATGCTAACCCGGAGCTCGAGTCTCTATTGCTGGCTCCTTACTTCACCGAATCTTTGGAGTCTCTGGTTGATTCTTGGCGTCGCGTGGTTATTACTGCCACCCAGCTGGGTCTGCCAGTTCCAGTATTCGCTTCTTCGTTGTCGTACTACGATTCCCTGCGTGCGGAGCGTCTGCCTGCCGCTTTGATCCAGGGCCAACGCGACTTCTTCGGTGCACACACCTACCAGCGTGTTGATAAGCCAGGCCACTTCCACACCCTGTGGTCTGAAGATCGTACAGAGGTTCAAACCGGAGAATAATGCCTGACCCTGACAGTACCTTCCGCGCGCTGGGCCTCCCGGTAGCTATGTGCCAAGGCTTGCAACGCGCGGGCAAGCATACTCCTTTCCCTATTCAGCAGGCGGCCATTCCCCCAGTGTTATCTGGGCGCGACTGTCTACTGCAGGCTGCGACGGGTAGCGGTAAGACCTTGGCTTTTGGCCTGCCTCTTGTGGCGCGCATCAAAGAGCTTGGGCCGGCAATCCCGGGTAAGCCCCAGGGCCTCATTATCGCACCCACCCGTGATTTAGCCCTGCAATTAGCTGAGCACCTTGAGGATTTCGCACGCCAACTTGGTCTGCGAGTGCTTTGTTTTGTTGGCGGCACCAAAATCGCCAAGCAACGTACTTTACTTGCGGCACCGGCGAATCTGGTTATCGCTACTCCAGGTCGCCTCTTAGATTTGCAGCAACGCCGGTGGGTAGATTTGCGCCAGGTGGCTATCATGGCTTGTGACGAGGTCGATGAACTCGCCCAGCTAGGATTTGTGGCTGATGTTAATCGCATTTTCAAACTCGCTAGCAATGCCAAGCAGTATATCTTCACCTCTGCCACCTTGGATGCCACCGTACGCACCTGGGTGCGCAAGCATATGAGCGATCCCCTCCTCATCCAAGTCGATAGTGCCGGGGAGTCTTCCACCGTGGATGCCATGGCACGGCTTACTAACATGCAAGCACAGCAGCCCAAGCCAACCGACCACAGCGAAGCATCGCATGCCAGTGCCCCTGGTACGACTGAAGGTGCCCCGGATGCAAGCAAGCAACGTCATTGGCGCCTACAGCTTGATGCTGATGACATCCCGAGCATCTTGCAGCAGATCGAGTCCGCACCAATCAAGGCTGTAGCCTTTGCAAACAGCAAAGTGGAGATTCGAGAATTACAACGCAAACTCGCAACACATTGGGTACTCCACGGTGATCGCTCTCAGGCGGCTCGCCAAGAAGTATTGGGGCAATTCCAACAGGCATCTCGGGGCATGCTGCTTGCCAGTGATGTCGCTGCCCGCGGTATTGATATCAACCGCATTAATCTCGTGGTCCACATCCATCCGCCATATGATGCCAAGTCATACGTGCACCGTTCGGGGCGTACCGCGCGTGCCAAGGCCAGCGGAGATGTGCTCGTGTTAGAGTGTGGCCAAGAAGATCAAGCGCGTACCGTGCAGCTGTTGCAAAGCTGCGGCATTCAAGCACAGCAACTGGCTATTTCCCAGTTGACGCAGCTGCTGACACCGCGGCCCACACTCCAGCACCCAACTCCTACTCCTGCTACTTAAACGATTGAGGCACTCCTAGCGCAGTCATGGACATATTCTTAAGTTTTGTTTCGCTGGCGGGCTTTATTTTGCTCACCGCCAGCACCGGCTTATTCGTAGCCATCGAGTTCTCCCTCACAGGTTTGGAGCGCTCTGTCATTGAAAATGATGTTAAGACCCGCAAGGATAAACGAGCTTTCGCAGTCCAGCGCGACTACCAAAGCCTCTCCTTCGTCTTATCTGGTGCCCAATTAGGTATCACCATCACCACCTTGGCCACCGGTTATCTAGCAGAACCAGTTCTTGCCCGCTTCCTCACCCCTTTATTAGAGCTTTTTGGGATGGATGAATCGGCAACCACCACCATTGCCTTAGTCCTTGCTTTATTGATTGCGACCTTCTTGTCGATGGTTTTTGGTGAATTGGTTCCCAAGAACATTGCGATCACCAACCCACTGGCAACAGCCCGCTTCGTAGTAGGCCCAGTCAATGCCTTTAATCAGGTGTGCAAGTACTTCATTTTATGGCTCAACCGCAGTGCTAACCGCTTGGTACGTCGCTTAGGTTTCGAGCCAGCTGATGAGCTAGCCACGGCGCGGTCGACCCAAGAATTACTTTCAGTGGTGCGCAACTCCGCCGAACATGGCGGTCTGGATGAAAACACTGCACTAGTTCTGGACCGCTCCTTACAGTTCGGCAAGACCACCGCTGATGAATTAATGACCCCACGGGCAACAATTGAAACCTTGCAAGTCGATGACACCGTGATGGATCTGGTTCATCGCGCCATTGAAACTGGATACTCACGCTTCCCGGTTGTTCGCGGCGACCTGGATGACACCGTTGGACTGGTGCATTACAAGGATGCTTTTGGTATTAGTCCAGAACAACGCCGTACTACACTGCTTGGCACTTTGGCCCGCCCCATCCCAGTCGTACCGGAGAGCCTTGATGGCGATGCTGTACTCGCAAAGGTACGTGCCGCAGGTTCACAGGCCATTTTAGTCGCCGATGAATATGGCGGTACCTCAGGGATGATCACGATTGAGGACGTTGTTGAAGAAATCCTCGGCGAGGTCTATGACGAGCACGATGATGAGGAAGCATTGCGCGATTTCCAACGTTTCGGATCGAGCTGGGAAGTAGCAGGCCTGGTACGCACCGATGAATTGGCAGACATCGTGGGCTACTACGCCCCAGATGGCCCCTATGAAACTGTTGGCGGGCTAGTCATGGCCACCTTAGGACGTATCCCTGCGATCAATGATGAGGTGTTACTGCCCAAGCCAGATAATCCGGCAATGGCCGAATTCCAGTCCGGGCATGGAGGGCGCTGGGCGGCTCGTGTGGTCGTAATGGACGATCGCCGCATCGATCGAGTGATTTTAAGCCCAATTAGCGAAGAAGAAGCCGCGGAGTGGGAGTTGCACGGCACACGGCCTCCAACAATAAATAAGTCAACAAATGCCACAAAACTTGCGAGTACGCCAATAGCAGCTCATAGTTCTCAAGGAAAGGAGGAAGCATGAGTATAGGAGCAACCGTTGGACTCGTCGTCTTTCTCCTCGCCTTAAACGCTTATTTTGTGGCTTCAGAATTCGCGCTGATCTCTTCCCGCCGCGACCGCATTGAGAGTCTTATTGCCCAAGGTCGCCCAGGCGCAAAGCGCGTGCTCTACGCCACCGAGCATCTCTCCATCCTGCTGGCGGCCTGTCAGCTGGGCATCACCATTTGCTCGCTCATCTTGGGCAAGGTTGCCGAACCTGCAATTGCCCACTTTATCGAGGGACCTTTCGAAGCCCTTGGTATTCCAGCAGAATTACTGCACCCCATTTCCTTTGTTATTGCCTTAGGTTTGATCACCTACCTGCATATTCTTTTTGGTGAAATGGTGCCAAAGAATATTGCACTGGCAGGTCCTGAAACCTTGGCTATTTGGCTTACTCCTGCTTTGATGTTCTTCATGCGCCTTACCCACCCGTTTATTGCCTTTATGAACTGGGTTGCCCGCATTACGCTAAAGGCATTCGGGATCGAGCAAAAAGATGAATTGGATTCCACAGTTGATCCACATCAATTTGCCACCATGATCTCGGAATCCCGTTCTGAGGGTCTCATCGATGCTGAAGAACATGAGCGCTTGGACAATGCCCTGCGGGTGGAGGAGCGCACAATTAAAGAAATCTTGATTCCAACCGATCAAGTACGCACCTTGGATTTTTACAAGAATGGACCACGATTAAGCCAACTGGAGCAATTGGTGGCTGAAACCGGATTCTCGCGCTTCCCTGTCACCAGAGGCCACAATGGCCTCTTGGGCTATGTGCACGTTAAGGATGTATTGGATCGTTTAGAAGACAACGATCCAGATCAACTAATCCACCGTTCCGAAATCCGTCCGCTGCTGACCGTGGACATCAATGCCACCATGGATGATTGCTTGCAACGCATGCACACCAAGAGTGCGCATATGGCGCAGGTACGCGATCAAGGCAGCCTCGTTGGAGTGATTTCCTTTGAGGATCTCATTGAAGAATACTTGGGTACTTTCTCGGATTGGACGCACGAGCAATCATGATCCTCAGGCCCAACCGGTGGCAGCCGTTAGCACAGGCCCATTATGAGCGGGCCTATGCATTGACTGAGCCGCATTTGCAACGGCGCCGTGGCGGTGAACAGCACCCCATCTTTGACTTCCTCTATGAGTACTATCCTATTCGGGTTTCCCATATTCGGCGCTGGCATCCAGGAATTGGTGTTGACCTCATCGATGCTCCAGAGCATGCTTCCTGGCGCTATTACCGCAAAGATGGGGATGTTACCTCTATTGATGTCGATGCCTATTTTGCCAAGCGAGGCAAAGCCGTAGACTTCATCGCTGAATTGCTCACGCGTACCACAGAGAATCCGGCACACTTCGATTGCTTTGGGCTTCATGAATGGGCGATGGTCTATGAGACCGGCCAGCCCCGGCACTCGCTGCCGTTACGACTCGGGGTGCAAGGAACCAATGAAGTGGTGGAGTCGCATAGCTTGCGTTGTACCCACTATGATGCGTTCCGCTTCTTTACTCCCCCAGCACGGCCCCTGAATTTTCAGGTCTTAAGTAGGCAGACGCAGCGCGGCTGCGAGCAGCAAGGCTGCCTACACGCCACCATGGACCTATATAAGTGGTGTGCAAAGTTAGAGCCAATTATTCCCGGCGATCTATGGCTCGATACCTTCGAATTGGCAATTGACTGCCGAGTCTTAGATATGCAGGCTTCCCCTTATGATTGTCGCAAATATGGTTTTGAGCCTATTTCGATTGAGACTCCAGCTGGCAAGGCTGAGTATGTGCGTTTACAGCGTGAATTTGCTAACCGTGGAATGCAATTGCGTACCCGCATGCTCGAAGTCATTGAAAATGCAAAAGAAATGATAAAGGCACGTACACTATAGGTACGTCATCATCTAACTCCGCAGACAAAATTTGAAAGGTGTGGTTATGGGCCGGCACAGTACAGGCACTCAAAACCGCAAGTTTTCCGCAGGCTTCATTAGCATTATCATCGCGATTATTCTGGTCATTGCCTTAGTGATCTGGCTTTTCGTTCGCGACACTTCTGCTGATTCCACAGATACCGCCAGTGAATGCACCTCTGATTCTGTAGCTTTACCGGTAGCTACGACAGATCCCGCGATTGCTGCTGACATCGTTGATAACCTTAATACTGAAGACATCGAAGTCCGTGACTACTGCGATATTGCTGCCAGTTTGACTGAGAATGTATCTGAGGCTGGGTTACTCATTACCAGCTATAGCGATGAGCAAATTGCTGCCTACTTAGAAGCTGCTCATCGCCAGGCTGCGACTGCTGCCGATCAGTGGCCAACTGCTGCGTACACCCAACTTGGGGTAGCCGGCACTGCCGATGAGGCTGTCCTTGAGGACCTCACCCCGATTAGCTATCCAGTTGCAAGTGATCCAATGGGATCTGCCCTGGTTGCAGCCTATGCCAGCGATAACAATGAAGCCGTCGCCCAAGACTTGCTTCAGGCAAATGCCGATAACACCCTCGCACAGCTTGCAGATGCCGGTCGACTCTATGCCACAAATAAAGCAGCTGTGCCAGCTGATGCCGCCGCTGCTGACAAAGAAGAATCGACCGATGAGGCTACGACTGTGGACGATGCAGTCGAAGGTGAGGCAACCACCGAAGACCAGCCCGCGGACGCTGCTCATGATGCCAATGGCTTCGTAGCAATACCAGGGCTGTACAAGCAGGTACGCCTCATTGCCCTGCAAAGTGGTGGCAATGTGGATGAAAATACCTCGCGTGCTGCGCAAGCATTGGCCAACTACACTAGCGAAAATGCAGCTAGTACCCCAGAAGATTCGGTTACCGCCGATTATGCCGGTACTGCTGAATCCGTGATGCCATTGAACCTTGACGCTATTGCCGCCGTTGCCGCCGCCGAAGCTGCAGACAATGCAGCCGCGACTAACGACGATGACCAAGCCGATGACCAAGCCAAGGCAAGTGAAGAAGCTGATACAGACGCTACAACTGCTGCTCCAGCCGCCGAGCTATCCCAGAACACTTTGTTCTTGGTTGATACCTCTGCGAACATGACCGGCCAGTGGATGGATGCAACCCGTGATGTGGTTGCTCATGCTGCAAGCGAGGTTGCGCAAGCCGGCGGCGAGATCGCCCTATGGAACTACTCGTCCCCGCTCACCGGAGCTCGCACCGTTGGCTGGCGCGATAATGAGGCCTTCGGTTCTTCTGTTGAAGAAATTAGCTACCGGATCTCGATTCTGGGAACCGGTGGTGAACCACTGACCCATGAAGCTGTGCAGGCTGCTGTGGGTGAGGCGAATGCGCACAATGCCCGCATCGTGCTGATTACCTCTGGTAGCTCAGATAGCAGCCCAGTTGAACTTCAGGGCGTGGATTTGGACATTATTCATGTTGGCGATCCGGCCACCGCTGATAATGCATTGGCTGAAATAGCACGGAGCACCACGAATGTCAGTGATCCAGCCCGCCTTACTGCTGCTATGGATGAAACCTTAGGCGCCTAACCACTCACTGCCGGGGCAACCCGATGATGACGTGCTAGCCGCAGGAAAATTCCGCTAGAAAAATCAAGGCCCGTACCTTGCTCCAGCAAGCAAGTACGGGCCTTGTTTTGTACGCGCATGAAGCTTGCCGGGCTTAAGGAGGCACAGGCTGCCCCGCAGCGTGATAATGTCCGCTCCCCAATCAAAATTGCATACGAGAAACTAGTACCATGAAACATTAACCGTGCGCGTATTGACTTGTGCGGCCACAACAACCAAATAGCCATACAGCCACACATACCGCTACTACATGTGTCGCTGCAATGTTGTCAAGAACATGGAATTTAGGGTATTCACCAGCACTCCACGAGGGTGCGCGGCGCCTAAAATCCTATTTCCACCAAGACTGCGGGGCGCTCTCCTCTTCTACAAGGTAGAGCGTGCAAGCATGGACCTCAGAAAACACCGCCCAAACGTATAAATGGGCTACAGGCACAGACTATCTTGTATCGGCAGTCTTGTACCACCAATATCGTACCGACGATCCAGTATTATCGCTGCCCTGGCACCAGGTATGAAGCAAAGAAATATGTCCCCACACCGCGTAGCTGCGTAGAGCTTTGACTCCTTACTTATTGCTGATATCCGGACGAGGCGCCCAACACCGCGAAAGGCCCACAGCGTCATACTGTGGGCCATTTCGTGTAACCAAAATATGTGGGAGATGCTAGCAGCCGTGGCTAAGCTGCTAGCTTATGAGGATTAATCTTCCCAGTTGTAGGTACGCTCGACAGCCTTGTTCCATTCCTTGTACAGGGCATCGACCTTCTCTTCATCCATCTTTGGCTTCCAGACCTTAGCCTGGTCAGTCTGCACATTGAGCTCATTGAGACTGTCCCAGAAGCCGGCTGCCAAACCTGCAGCGAAGGCTGCACCAATTGCAGTGGTCTCGATGTTCTTCGGACGGATAACTTCGGTCTTGAGAACGTCTGCCTGGAACTGCATGAGCAGCTCATTCATGGTCATACCACCGTCAACGCGCAGGTGCTCGAGTTCCACCCCGGAATCCTGAACCATGGCATCGGTGAGCTCGCGGGTCTGGTAAGCGGTTGCTTCCAGTACAGCGCGGGCGATGTGGTTACGGTTGACGAATCGGGTCAGACCAACAATTACACCGCGAGCATCTGGACGCCAACGTGGAGCGAACAAACCAGAGAACGCCGGCACGATATAGACGCCACCGTTGTCTTCCACGTTGCGGGCTTTGTTTTCGATGGAAGCTGCATTTGGAATCAACTGCAGGTTATCGCGCAACCACTGTACCAGGGCGCCACCCATTGCAACAGAGCCTTCCAGAGCATAAACAGGACGTTGCCCATCGATCTGGTAGCACACGGTGGTAATCAGGCCGTGCTCGGAGAACTTTGGCTTTGTGCCGGTATTCAGCAGCAGGAACAAGCCGGTGCCGTAAGTGTTCTTGGCCTCACCTGGACGGAAGCAACCTTGGCCGAACATTGCAGATTGCTGGTCACCGAGGATTGCACGGATTGGCACACCAGAAAGCGTGCCGCGCTCACGCACTGTACGGAAGTCTCCTACGGATGGGCGAATCTCAGGCAGCATGGACATTGGAATGCCTTGAGCTTCGCAGAGTTCCTTATCCCACTGGAGAGTTTCAAGGTCCATGAGCAGATAGCGAGACGCATTGGTCACATCGGTTGCGTGCAGAGCCTCTTGACCGTGGTCGCCTTCTGGGCCACCGGTTAAGTTCCACAGCAGCCAGGTGTCGATGGTACCGCAGATCAGCTCACCTGCTTCAGCGCGTTCCCGTGCACCTTCAACGTTATCCAGGATCCACTTGATCTTTGGACCTGCTGGATAGGAGTTAATGCGCATACCGGTCTTGTGGGACCAGCGGTCTGCACCCTCATCGCCCGCCAGCTCATTGCAGATCTCGGTGGTACGAGTGTCCTGCCATACGATTGCGTTGTAGACTGGCTCGCCGGTCTTCTTGTCCCAAACAACGGTAGTCTCACGCTGGTTCGTGATACCGATTGCGGCAATCTCTTCGCGGGCGACGTCACTGTCTGCCAGTGCGGTACCAACAGCCCGACGGGTGTTATCCCAGATCTCCATTGGGTCGTGCTCAACCCAACCCTTTTGCGGGAAGTACTGGGTGTGCTCGTACTGACCTACAGCCACCTGATTTGCATCGTGGTCGAAGATGATGCAGCGAGTCGAAGTGGTGCCTTGGTCAATGGAGCATACGTACTTTGCTTCAGTCATGAGTCAATCCTTTCATATTGCTAACTGCTTTGAGGGTACCTGTACCTAATTCGCAAGGTCAGGGATTACGGGAAAACCAAGGGGCTTTTTGCTTGCCGGGGCAAGTCGCAAAGCCCCTTGGAGAAAAGATGGTGGGGTTTTAGGCGATACCAAGTGCTAGGAACCCTACGCAGGTTGCCGCAATCATTGGTGCCACGATTGGAACCCAAGCGTAAGCCCAGTTTGCGTCGCCCTTGTCCTTGATTGGGAGAATGAAGGCGTATGCCAGACGAGGACCGAGGTCACGTGCTGGGTTGATGGCGTAGCCGGTTGGGGAACCCAGGGACATACCGATTGCAACCACAACGAAGGCAACTGCGAAGTACTTCAAGGCACCGAGTTCTGTGCCGCCAGGGCCAAAGGCGATAAAGGACAGCAAGACGAAGGTACCGATGAACTCGGTAACACAGTTCCATACGTTGTCGCCGTGTGCTGGGCCGGTGAAGAAAATGCCGCCGGTGGATTTATTAGCACCAGTAACTTCTCCATGCTCATTGACGTTATTGGCATCAAAGAGTTGCTTAAAGGCAGCCCAAGCGAGTACCGCACCGCATATTGCACCAAGCATTTGGCCTGCAATGTAGGCAGGTACCAGGCTCCAGTCGGTGTCGCCATTAATGGCAGTCATCAAAGTAACGGCTGGGTTGAGGTGACCACCGGATGGGTCAGCCACACTCGCGCCAATGAACACAGCCATGCCCCAGCCGAAAGCTATGAGCAGCCAACCGGTGTCCTTACCACCAGAGGTGCGCAGTGCGTTGAGGGCGCAAACGCCATTACCGAGGAGCAAGAGCATTGCGGTACCGAAGAACTCCCAGCCGAATGCTTGACCGGCGGTGAGTACTGTCTCGTCTCCTGCGCGCGAACCTGCTTCTTCTGCAGCGAGGATCGCCAGTTGTACTGCATCTACCATTAGATATCAATCTCCTTATCGATATTCGGGCGAGAGTCACCCACTTCAATCATGATGTCATTTGCGGCAGCATCAGTGAGGGCCTTTTCTGCTGCAAATTCAGCCTCAACACGCTCGGTGAAGCGCTTGAGTTCTGCTGCTGCCCGCTCGTCATCCCAGCCAAGCAGTGGAGCGACGTACTCGGTAACAGCTTCCGCACTTTCGAGACCACGGTGGTCGTATTCCATGCCGAGGCGCAGACGACGCTGCAGGATGTCCTCGAGGTGCAGGGCACCTTCGTGGGTGACTGCGTAGCGGATTTCTGCCCACAGGTATGCAGGTGCTCCTGGGACTGGATCGAGTAATTCGGCATCGTCCTTAGCAGGTGCGAGTACCTCGTCAAGCAGCGAGCCGTAACGACCCAGCAGGTGCTCCACTTTCTTCTCGCTCAGACCAGTGCGCTCAGCCAAGGCTGGGATCTGGTTAGCCAGAGCGTGGTAGCCGTCAGCACCCATGATTGGGGTCTGATCGGTGATGGACTCTGGTACGCGCTTTGGAATATCCTGCAGAGCCAGATCCACAGCATCCTTGCCGATCACGCGGTAGGTGGTGTACTTACCACCGGCTACAGAGACCAGACCTGGGCAGACGCGGGCAACGGCGTGGTTACGCGAAAGGTTGGTGGTGGAGTCCGACGATCCTTCAACCAGTGGACGCAGGCCGGAGTAGACACCAACGATGTCATCAACAGTGAGCTGACGGCGCAGACGCTGGTTGGCCTCGTTCAGGATGTAGTCGATGTCTGCACGGGTGGGTGCTGGGTCTGGGCGACCGTACTTGTAGTCAGTATCGGTGGTGCCGATAATCCAGTAGTCACCCCATGGGATGACGAACAGTACGGACTTCTCGGTGACGAAGGTCATAGCAGCGCTGCCATCGAGAGCGTCCTTTGGCACTACGATGTGAACGCCCTTGGAGGCATGTACGGAGAATGGGCCCTTCTCGCCGGCAAGCTTTTCGATCTCACCACTCCATACGCCAGTGGCGTTGAGGAAGACGGAGCCGCGTACTAAGGTCTCTTCGCCGGTTTCAAGATCGCGAACACGAGCAGCAGTAACGCGCTTGCCATCCTTTTCTAGGCCAACAAGCTGAGTGGAAGTGCGTACGTCTGCGCCGAATTCAACTGCGGTACGCAGTACAGTCATGGTGTGGCGGGCGTCGTCAACCAAGGTGTCGAAATAACGCACACCGCCGACGACAACGTCATCCTTCAAACCTGGGGCTACCTTGAGCACGCCCTTGCGGGTCATGTGCTTTTGCATTGGAACGGTCTTGGACCCGCCCATGAGGTCATAAAGGGTGAAGCCGCCGAACATCATCACACGCTCCCAAACACGGTGGGTCAGCGGGAATATGAAGGGCAAAGGCTTTACAAGGTGTGGTGCCAGGATAGCCATATTGAGCTCGCGCTCACGCAGCGATTCCGCAACCAGGCGGAAGTCCAGCATCGCCAAATAACGCAGGCCACCGTGGAACATCTTCGAAGAACGCGAGGAAGTACCAGCAGCGAAGTCACGAGTTTCTACTACTGCAACCTTGAGACCGCGGGTTGCGGCGTCCAAAGCAGCACCGGCACCTACGGAGCCACCACCAATGATGACGAGATCATAGTGCTCGCTACCGAAGTTATCCCACACTTCTGCATAATATTCGGGGTTGAGGGGGCGCTTCGTTGTTGAAGCCATGTTCATACCTTTCTAGGCAGCTCACCGTCTGGGCACTTCCCTACGGCATGCCGCTGCACGTCGTTCGATCGGCCTATCGTTTCCGTACGGAACCAATAAGTCACCGGGAGAACTATCTTGCTCGGACACCACTATGTGATGTCAACAACTTCATCGTAGCGCTGAAAGCTAGCCCACAGCGGAAACGAATGTACCGTGTTGACATGCACAACGAAACAAAAATGAGAAACACACAGGTAGCGGGCTTAATCCAAAATGCATTATCAAAAATCTGTGACATAAACCACAGTAAAAGCTTCATATAGTCACATTCAGACACTGGATCGCCAATGTCTAAAACTAACTCGGGCTCCACAGAAAAAGTCCTGGTCACAGACGTGCAAACGAAAAGCAATGACACCTTTGAGGGCGCATGACACTGGAGCTAAAATACCCCCATTTGGGGAGTTGCGAACAATTTGCCCGCTTATGTTGATTTCCTAAATCAGGATCACCATAAACCCGCAGAAAATGGGACGAAACGCGCATTTTCGCAACAGAAAGCAAAAGAACCGGAAGTGCACGTGGCACTCCCGGTAGAAACCAAAGAAAATTTTAAGAAGACTTGCGCATGCGACGCTGCGCCAATTCGTCGACCCCGATGACCGTTGCCATGGAATCATCTTCCACCTTTTCAGCCGGGAAGGCTGAAATTGTACCGGTGAGATCACGCATAATGCTCGGCACTGCAATACCAAACACGCCTTGTCCACCACCGAGCAAGTCGATGACTTCTTCACTATTACGGCACTCATAGACGGTAGTACCATCGGAAACTAAAGTAATCTCGGCGAGGTCATCAACACCAAGATCGCGCAACTTATCAACGGCCAAGCGGATGTTTTGCAAAGAAATGCCGGTATCCAGTAGCCCCTTGACAATCTTGAGCACTAAGATGTCTTTGAAAGAATACAAACGTTGCGAACCGGAGCCTTGAGCATTACGAATGCTTGGCTCGACCAACCCGGTGCGCGCCCAATAGTCCAGCTGGCGATAAGTAATACCAGCAACTTGGCAAGCTATAGGCACGCGATAGCCCACAGCCTCATCAGGCCCCATTTCAAAAAGGGCCTGTTGTACTGGGCGGGGCTGGCCAGTTATCTCGTTGCTCATAGATGTATGTCTCCTTGCGAAGCAATCAAGCCGCTTCGCTATCTTGCGTTGGTTCCTATTGTCCGCGCTTTACTTTTGGGCGTCAAGACATCGCACCCAAACCTTAAAGCTTTACTTGAAGTTTAGGCCGAAATTACCCCGTTGTCACTTTAATTTTCTCGTGTCGCAAAAATCAGGGAAGCTAAATCCAGCCACACTGAAAACTTTAGTAACATCAGCAACAGAAAATTCTCTTAAGCAGTGCCGAGTCTCGCACACACACTTGGCTCGCGCACCAGCGCCTAAAAGACGAGCTAATACCATGTTTCAAGGCCCCAAAACCTGCGCTATGACTCAAGTAACGTAGCGGAAGAACCTAAGCGTCATCTTCGTCATCATGGGCCTTATCCACCCCAGAATCATCTGGAGTATCATCAGTATCCGGCGTGTCGGGGCGTGGATCAGCCGGTTCCAAGTCCCCTAAGTCTTCAAAGTCCCCTAAACCTTCAAGGCTTTCAAAGAGTACGCCGAGTTCTGTATCGGCACTCAAGGCGCTATCAAAAGCTCCAGCGTTGCTCCCTGCGCTGCCATCACTATCAGCTGCACCAGTGGCAAAAATCTCTTGCTCATCCGCACCAAGCTCTGCCATAAATTGCGCAAACTCCGCATCAGCAAGATTATCGCCAGAGGCCGATTCCCCTTCTGCTCGGCGCTTTGGCAACGCCGGCAATTCTAAATCCAAGTACTCCAAAGCTTGCTCAGGTGAGATCCACAAACTGGCCTGGTGCACCACATCCTCACGCACGAGAATTGGAATCGGGCGAATAACAGACAAGATCAAACCCATAACCGGGCGGATATCCACACACACCCCGGAGCTAAGCAAAAGGTGTGCGGTAAATACCCCCTCATGGCAGCTATCAATACGCACCTCAGCAATGGAATCACCCAAGGAATCAAGCAAATCCCAGGTCATATCGGGCCAATCCGGACGCCGCGGGGTTTCTCCTTCATAACGCGCGGTGAGCACATCCTCGACTTCTGGTGGCACCCAAATTGGGATAATGCGGTGGCGCTCTTCCCAGATCAGTAATAAAAGCACATCCGTATGGCCGGGCACACCCATTGGTCCATAGAATTCGAAGGGGATATAACGGGCTTCATCATCAAAGCGCATCATGATCCTTTCTCTTAAATATGGCTACACCATTTTTCCGATTGCAGCCATGGGCGTTCATTGGGTGGTGCACAGTTCTTTCAGCACCCTGCGTTGCTCTGCATTGAGAATATAATGACTATACAGAAAGCCCGCCATGATACGGATGGCGGGCGGTTCCTTGTTTTCAGGGCTGCGTGACCCCTTGGCCTTTCAACCTAGCGACGTAGGCGGCGTAGCTTTGCGCCGAGAAGCTTTGCGTTCATCGAAGCAACCACCGCAGACAGTTGGTGAGCTTCATCAGCCGCACGTTGCCGAGTATCCTCGTCCTTTGACTGGGCAAGAGGCAAGGTAGTGGTCTCAATAACCTCGACCTGTCGATCAGTTGCCAGGCGTAAGCTGCGGAGCAACCGATTGCTCACGCCCATGTCTTTAAGTTTCATTGCAAGCTTTACAACTTCAACATCATTCGAAGTAAAGAATCCTAAGTGATCAGGGACGATGAGCTCAATATCTACTAAGTCTTGCAAGGTACCTGCACTCGCACCGCTGAGCTTACAGACATCATGGTCAGTCAAGCGTGCTGGACGTGCTGGGTGCACAGGCTCGCCGACTGCTGGGGTCGGCAAGGCGCGCACGGCGCCTGAGTCAATCGCGTCGAGTTGCTCGCGAATAACCTTCAGCGGCAAATATTCATCCCGCTGCGCGCGCAACACATAACGCAAACGCTCGACATCATCTTCTGTAAAACGGCGGTATCCAGAACTGGTGCGCTGCGGGGTAATCAGTCCCTGGGATTCGAGGTAGCGAATCTTCGACAACGAGACATCTTCGAACTCATCTTGAAGACGTTCGAGCACGAAACGAATTGTCATCGTCTTCTGCGCAGGGGCAGGACGTGACTCAGCTACCCGCGGCGACTGTGGATTTGGTGATGCGCTCATGGATCCTTGCACAGCTAGTTTTTATTACAGGGGACACAGCTCTGGCTAACCTTCAGTGACTTCCCCACTCCAGTCTGATGTGGCGATTCGTAGGAAGTCGGCGAGGAATGTTTACTTGCCAGTTAAGAAGACCAAGCGGAACTTGCCGATCTGAATCTCATCGCCATCGCGAAGAACATGAGAATTCTGAGGCTCCTTGTTGACGTAGGTGCCATTGAGGCTGCCAACGTCAACAACCTCGTAAGTTTCGCCGTTCTTGCGGAACTCAGCGTGACGACGCGATACAGTAACGTCATCAAGGAAGATATCAGCTTCTGGGTGACGACCTGCGGTTGTAGTGGCCTGATCCAGGAGGAAGCGCGCACCCGCATTGGAGCCACGCTTGACTACGAGCATACCTTGGCCGGCTGGCGGGGTGATTTCCCCGGCATTGCCCGAATGCTGCGCAGCGGAGTCCATTTCTTTTAAGAGATCTGCACGAAAGACTGAGGTGGTTTCAGTCTGCACTGGACCTGCTTGGGTGTCGTCACTCATTGAAGACCTCCGGGGTTGTCTCGAGTTATCATTTATCGTTTAGTCAAGCCATGCAAGATTGGGGCATACCTGACGCATTGCCTCTAGCATATAACAGTTTCTATTATTGCGGCCGAGATTCTTTCATTCACCCCCGCTTACCCCGCAATATCTAGCCTGAACACTTGACACCGCCGGGAGCGGAACTCCTTATGCGCAATACCTCCGTTGATATCGCCACATCAATCTCATACGCAACAATTATTCGCATTGGTCACACTAGCACCTGGAGTATGAGAGGGGAAAATGCGTGCAATGCATCGCTACATCCCAACCGCCCAGGAAAAGACCGCCCATACCTGCCTAGCGGAAACTTATCTAGCGGAAAATGGCGCCAATGCCCTTCATCACCGAGTTGCCAGTACCCGCTAACGGGTTATCACTCACCATATACGTCCAGGTAGCGGTGGGACGGCGCAACCCCATATCGGCGATGTGCGCGCCTTTCTCATCGATTCGCACTTCAGCAAAGGTCTCTACTGCCTCATCAAAGCAGCGCTGCGCTAACTGTTTGAATTCGCGTACTGCAATGCGATGGAACTCGTCAAGTGGAGTTTCCTTTGCAATAGCGCGTAGGTGAATCGATTCGCGGACATCGTTGAGCAACGCCAGGTGATCTGCCCAACCCATATCTAAGTGGTAGAGCATAATGTCGCGGGCTGCTTGCTCCCGAACCTCAGGGGCAAGCTCCTGCAAGCGTTGCGCCTTGGACGGCACCTTGGATGCAAGTTCCTCCCATGCCTGGGCAGTGTGCAACACCTTGCGACGGCGGTCGACGATAATCTTGCGCTGTTCTGACAACAACTTGTTGTACTTCCAGGTCTGGGCGTGAATCTCAAGCAGCTGACCTTCGGTCACACGCTGACAGTGCTCAATGAAGTGATTAACCTTCGGCGATGCAATCCGGCCCTGGGCATCAGGTTGGGCTGAGACCTTTTTACCTCCACCACCAATGGCAACCACGTCATCTTCTAAGGAGACGAAGAAAATAGACAAGCCTGGATCCCCTTGGCGCCCAGCGCGGCCTCGGAGCTGCCGGTCAAGACGCGCGGTGCGGTGGCGTGCAGTGCCAATAACTGCCAGCCCACCTGTTGCGACCACGGCATCTCGATCAGTTTCCTGTGCGCCGCCAAGTTTGATGTCAGTACCGCGCCCGGCCATTTGGGTTGATACAGTTACCCGGTTCAGGTCGCCTGCTTCAGCGATGATGGCAGCTTCTTTGGCATCATTTTTCGCGTTGAGCACATTGACGGCTATGTCATAGCTGGCAAGGGCTGCTGCGAGTTGCTCTGATTCAGAGACGTCTTGGGTGCCAACAAGTACTGGTTGGCCACTTGCATGCAAGCGGCGGATTTCTTGGATGATGGCACTGAATTTTTCTGCGGCGGTGGCATAGACGCGGTCTGCCTCATCAAAACGCTCTAAGGGGCGGTTACGCGGGATGACACTGACACGGAGATCATAGAATTGGCGGAGTTGGTCGGTGGCTTCGACTGCAGTTCCTGTCATGCCACACACAATTGGGTATCGACCCATGAGTGCTTGCAAGGTGATGGTATCGAGGATCTTGCCGCCTTCGGTAACCGCGAGGCCTTCTTTGGCTTCAACTGCTGCTTGCAGTCCATCTGGCCAGCGTTGCAATGCGGCAACTCGTCCCTTGGCAGTATCGATGAGCCCTACCTTGCCGTCGCGGACGATATAATGCACGTCGCGCACCAGTAGTGCTTGGGCGTGCAAGGCGACGTTCACGCGTACCAGGGTTGTCCCGATGTGTTCGTCATCGTAGAGCGAATTGATGCCAAGTGCTTGTTCAACGCGGTGAGTACCGTCTTCGGTGAGGAATACATTGCGGCGGTCATCATCGATGGTGTAATCGCGGTTTTCACGTAGCGAGCGCACTATATGGGTGATGCGGCCCCCTGGTGCTTGACCAGGTTCACTTCCGGCGAGGACGAGGGGTACCAATGCCTCATCAACGAGGACAGAATCTGCTTCATCAACAATGGCGACATCTGCCGGCGCCTGAACAATGTTTTCTGGTCGGGTGATGGTTTGATCGCGCAGCACGTCGAAGCCAATTTCATTGACTGGCCCATAGATAATGTCGCTGTTATAGGCTTTGCGGCGTTCTGCTGCTGGACGTTGTTCGGAAATATAGTCCACACTTAGGCCAAAGAATTCGACCAGGGGTTGCATCCAAGCCGCATCGCGGCGTGCGAGGTAGTCATTAACGGTAATCAGGTGTACTCGTTTCCCCTGCAGGGCAAAGCCTACGGCGCCGAGGGCGCCAACGAGAGTCTTGCCTTCACCGGTATCCATCTGTACGACATCACCTTCAAGGAGTCGTAATGCTGCTTGGAGCTGGACGTCGAAGGGATAGTAGCCCAGGGTGCGTTTCGTTGCCTCGGCAAGCAAGGCTAGGAAGCCAGAGGCATCGCTTATGCCGTTGTCTCCTACCATTGTGCGCGCTTGAGATTGTAGGTCGGCGTCACTGTATTTGGTGAAGCTTTCTTGGGTATCGTGAGCTTGGGCGACGAGCTTCTCGCTGCGTTTTTGATTGCGCCCTGACTTTCCGCCGAGTGCGTCCCAGAATCGTTGCAAGCCTGCCACCGCTAATGCTCCTTGAAAGTTTTCCGTCTGCTGTACAGCTTATGCCCCATGTCTGCTGTAGTGGTTGCACAAATACACAAGCGTGATACGGCTTCGTCTCCAAGCAGACATGCCCACAAAATGGTTTTCGGGCAATCGTTACCATAGTACGCGCATTCCTCCTACCCTAGGTAGTACAACGGTTACGCCGCCCCTGGTAACTGGCTGCATTTGATGTACCTCGCACGCCACCCACGATAGCCCACCAGTGCTTCTACCCTATTGAGCTGGGCATTTTTCACCCCTGTTTGATTGGTGTATGCTTTATCGTTGTTGCTTATGCGACGGCGGACTGTGGCGCAGCTTGGTAGCGCACTTGACTGGGGGTTAAGGGGTCGCAGGTTCAAATCCTGTCAGTCCGACACAGCAAGAATCGAGCCCACGGTATGTGCGGCTCGTTTTTCTTTATCTACACACGTATCCACTGATTCACAGGTCTACTTTCCCATGATGTCGTACCTCCATTGGCAGGCCGGCGCGGCCACAGATTCGCTTCATATGATGAACAAGAGACATGATGAGCAAGAAACATCATGGAAAGGTGACATCACAGGCAAGAGAATGAAGGGTTCGATCTTCGGTTATGGCGCACATTCCCCCAATTTCGCGGCAACACCAGCCTAATTTCCGTAACGCGGCCCAGCGCCAGGCTACAGCTGCTGCCTATGAGCAAGACATTGCGGCTTATGATGCGGTGCGCCCGGGCTATCCACAAGCGTTTGTGCTTGCACTTGCTGAGTGTATGCAATCCCTGCCACTAGAGTCGCGGTGTGTGGTTGATGTGGGGTGTGGCACGGGTAAGTTGAGTATGTTGTTGCAGCAGGAATTTGCTGATGCTTTGATCGTTGGGGTGGATCCAAGTGCCGCGATGTTGCAGGAGGCTGCGCGAAACTTCGCTGAATCCTCTGCGGTTTGGGTACGTGGTGACGCGCATCAGTTGCCGCTGGCTGCTGGTGTTGCGGATGTGGTGGCTTGTGCGCAGGCTTGGCACTGGTTTGATAGCACACGTGCAAGTGCGCAGGCAGCTCGTGTTGCAGCCCCTGATGGGGTCTTAGCTTTGGCGTGGAATACCTTGGACGTGCGGGTGCCGTGGGTGCATCGTTTGACCAGGATTACGCATGCTGGGGACACCTTGGCTGCGGGGTTTTATCCGGTAGTGGCACCGCCGTGGGATTTGGTGCGCGAGGTGCGCTTGGAGTGGGAGCAGCAATTAGCTGTGCCTGATATTTTTCGGTTGATGCATACCAGGTCGTATTGGTTGCGGGCGAATGAGAAGACGCGGGCGAAGATGACGGCTAATTTGCAGTGGTATCTGCATGAGCATTTGGGTTTTAACCGCAATGAGGTCGTGAGTTTGCCGTATCGCTTTGATGGTTTCGTGTATCGACAATCCGATGCCGGCATTGGGCGAGCAGGCTAGCTGCTGGATTGGGAGGAGTTTTTTGGTTGGTCTCCGTGCCTTTGCTTGTAGTGCTTCGTTATTCTGTGCTTTTGCCTGCTTGCCAGGCTTGCCACATGTGGGCGTAGGCTCCATTCTCGGCGAGAAGCTCTTGGTGGCTGCCGGCCTCAGCGATGTGCCCGTTATTGATTACGAGGATGACATCGGCTTGGGCTGCTTGATCCAGGCGATGTGCTACCAGCACTACGGTGCGGTTTTCTTGTAAGCGTGCTGCTGCTGCCTCTAAGGCTGCGGCATGTTGACTTCCTGCCTCTGCGGTTGCTTCATCCATGATGACAATCGCGGGGTCGAATAACGCGATACGTGCAATGGCTAATTGTTGGCCGCGCACTGGTTCTAGGCTCATTCCTCCTGCACCGACTTTGGTATCCAAGCCATCTGCAAGTCCTGCTATCCAGGTTTCCAGGCCTGCTAGTTGCAGAGCTGCGTGGATTTCCTCATCGGTTGCTTGTGGTTTTGCAAGAAGTAGATCTTCGCGCAGGTTTCCGGAAAAGATGTGGACTTCCTGGGAAATCAAAGCGATGCGTCCATAGCGCTGGGAGTCACGATATTGATGGATTGGGTGGCCATCGATGAGTACTTGTCCGCTATCTGGTAGGCGGATTCCGGCTATCAGGGCTGCGATGGTGGATTTCCCGGCGCCGGTTGGGCCTACCAGTGCGAGACTTCCACCAGGTGCTACCTCGAAGCAGACGTCTTGCAAGATGGGGTGTTGGGCATCGTAGCTGAAGTTGACGTGTTCGAATTGGATATGGCCACGCTTTTCTGGAGTATTTTCCAGGTAGTCAAGTGCGGGTGGCTGCATCGTTGCGCTAATGCCAACGATACGGGCCAGGGATGCCCAGCCGGATTGCACAGTGTCCAAACTGCGCATCAGCATCATAAAAGGCCCAAAGATTTGGATGATCAGCAATAATGCGGTGGTGACGGCACCTGTGGAGAGATCATGGGCTTGGACTTGCCAGTAGCCGATCGCTAATGCAGTAAGTACCGCTGTGGTCCGTGCTAGAGCCATGTGGGCATTGAGCGTGATCATAAGCATGCGTGCTTGTAACCCATTGGCGACTACTGCCTTTGACGCCTGCTCGAGTTGCTTACCGGTGCGCTCCTGGAGTTGGAAGGCGCGTACAGTTTCGGCTCCTTGAATGGCTTCGAGCAGACTACGCGCACGCTGTCCCATTGCGGCACGCTCTGCTGCATAGCGAGTTGGTGCCTGACTAACATATTGCTTTCCTGCCAGCCAGGCAATCGGGGCAATTACTGCCACAACGATTAAGAACCAAGGGTTAATTTTGCTAAAAGCGATGATGGCGGCACCCAAAGTAAAGGTGGATAGCCCTAATACTGGCAAGGTCTCGTCAAGCGCGGTAGAGAGTTCAGCGACGTCGTCGGTCGAGCGACTCACCAGATCACCAGTGCCGGCATCTTCTATTTGGTGTAGTGGCAATTCTAGAGTGGTATTAACCATGGTCACCCGCAGACTTGCGAGCAACACCTCACTGACTTTGGCACTGAGTAAGTAGATGCCGAGGGCGAAGAGCAGGCCACTGGTGATGGCCATGGTAAGCATACGGGCACATTCGTGCCATATTGCGGTGCTGGCATCATCGGCTTGGATGATATCGACCATCTGGCCCATGTGCGCTGGAATACTCACCATGCACCAGGAGGCGATGGCAAGTAATACTAAGCTGCACATGCTATAGGTGCGCGCGCGTGGTATTGCGCGCAGCAAGATCCGCAGGTGGGCGAAGATTTCTTTATTGCTTGCCAGGCGCGCGTTGTGGTTTGTGCTGTCTCCTGCCACGGTGACATCTATGGAATCGGAATGCTGGTTCATGCGCCCGCCTTTATTGCCTGGTTCACAAGCTCATTGAATGCTGCCGGAGAAAGTTGCGCATCTGCCTTATTGCGCCATACAGGTGCAGGCGAAATGACTACTGTGGTTTGTCCGCGGCGATGCGTGTAGACGGCATCGACAATAACAGCGGCAGTCAGCGAGTCTACGGCAGTAATCGGATCTTGCAGCATGAGAACGTCAGCCTTACTTGCTAAGGCGCGTGCTAGAGCCACACGTTGACGTTGTCCGCCGGAAAGGTTCATTCCGGCTTCCCCGACTTCCCGTGCAATTCCCCCAGGGATATCTGCCCCATGGGCAAGCTCTAAAGCCACACGGGCTTCGGTCGCATCGAGGGAAATATTCTCGCCTACCGTGCCAGAGAACAGTTGTGCAGTATGCGGCGCAATGCGCACGTTATCAGCGACTAAAAACGCAAGATCGCGCATGCTTGCCAATTCCTCAGCGGGGACGACCACCAAGCCTTTGGGCAGGCTGGATTGCAAAGCGGTGGCAGTTGGCTCCCCTAAGGTTTCGCTGCGGGAATAATCAGTGTTCAGTAGTTCCCGAATGCGCTGGGCACTAGCAGATCCGCTCGCCCACACAGTAGCGATGTTGCGCCCCAACATGGTTACCGGGGTTACGATAAATTGCGCTAGGCCAATTGCCGCAATGCACTGGCCAATACTGATATCGCCATCGATAGCCAACAAGCCTGCAACTACGGTGATGCCAACCACAAATACCAGTCCGGCAATTTGAGTAACGGCAAATAAGGTTGCTTGCGCAGCTGCGGCTCCGATGGTGGCCGTATACGCAGCATCGGATTGTTGCTTATAGTTGCGTTGTGCAGGAAGTACTGCTGCCAACCCCTTAATCACGCGTAAGCCTTGCAGATAATCGGTGGCTTTAGCAGCGGTTGCACCCAAACGTTGTTGCCGCACTAAAGAGCGCTTGCGCAGTGGTTGGGAGAGTTTTCCCGCAAGCAACACCAGCAATGGGACCGCGATCAATAACGCTAATCCTAGAATTGGGTGGATGAAAAAGAGCATGACCGTTACATAGAGCACAGAAGAAATCTCTGCGACGGGAAAGATAGTCATGATCACGCAACGCGAGACCCGATTCACATCGGTACTCGCAATTGAAAGCAGATCACCTGGACTGTAGCGGGCGTCTTTAAACCCACGAGGGTCTTGGATTCGTTCGCTTAAGACCATACGCAGGTCATGAGCAATAAATTGCTCGGAGCGTAAAGCGAAGAACATGCCAGTGTATTGTGCGGCCATCCCAACAACGCCAAGGGCTAGGATGGCAATCCCCCACCGAAGCACCGATTGCATCTCGCCTTGGGCAACCCCGCGATCAATTGCATAGCCGATTGCTACTGGCAGCATGCCATTGCATATGAAACTCACTGCCATACCAAGAGAGCCGATAAATGACCAAGGGCGTTGCGAGAACACGGTCCGTACCAGCCAGCGGCGATCCGTTGCGGTAGGCAGTTTCGATGGCCGCATGGCTGGCCCTGGGATGGCGGGCATTGGTGGCATTGCTACTTGGTTCACACGGGCAATTCTGCCAGTTTTCACGCCCGCACGGCGAATAACCCTGCCCTCGCCTGCCGAGCAGGGCTACCCAGGTATGTGAATATCGCCCTGGTAAGCACTTTCTCGGGAATAAGACCACAGACCACTAGAGTATCCGGCAGCATCAGTCAGGAGCAGGGGGAGCATGCGTGCTGTTTAGCACGAAACTACATTTAACGGTGCTTCTGCTTTAGGTTGCTTTAGATTGCCCGCTTATCCGGTTACGTAGATCGCAGTGCATATTTTTTGCATTCCCTTGCATACGATGTAGCCAATACACACCGAGAAATGTTCCTCCCACTGCGAAAATTCTACACAAATGATGTCTGCGGCGGGTTAGTTTCCTTGCGCTCTGCGCTACGTGGTGGGCCACGGTGATCCCAAGCCCAACTTCATACAATCGGAGAAAGCACCCCGGCTATAAGACCCACCAATAGTGTCACGCCGATGTTGTGGCGTGCATGTTCAGCGGTCGCTGACCATCAACTGGTGCACTTTTTGCCGACAATCACTCAGTTTCCCTCCAGAGCAAGGATCAAAAATATGAACTAGCCTGCATGTTCTCCTTACTTGTTTAGACACCACTACTCAATCAACGTTTCGCCTTATGAATTGCGACACATCAGTTTGACCGGTTGCTACTCCCGGCCCCTAGACTTGAGGGCTAAGCCGTCAACACGGTGGCTTCACTGAAGAAATCTCACTATAGAAAAGAGACCCCATGGAATATCGTTCCTTCGAAAATGGCGCCAAAATCCCCATGCTTGGCTTTGGCGTATACCAGATTGATCCTGCCGAAACTGAACGAGCTGTATCCGAAGCACTCAAGGTAGGCTACCGCCACATCGACACTGCCCAGGCATATCAGAATGAACAAGGCGTTGGCGATGCCATTGCCAAGTCCGACATACCACGCGAAGAGCTGTTCATCACCACCAAGATTTGGATTAACAACCTCGGAGAAGGCAAGACCCGCAAGTCTTTAGAGAATTCACTGAAAAAGCTGGGGCTCGACTATGTTGACTTAGTACTCATCCACCAGCCATTCGGCGACGCCTACGGCGCCTGGCGCGAGTTGGAGGAAGCACAAGCAGATGGCTTGGTACGCAATATCGGCGTCTCCAACTTCTCCCCTGTAAAGGCAGTTGACCTCAGCTACTTTAATGCCGCACCAGTGGCTGTTAATCAGGTCGAGGTCAATCCCATTAATCAGCGCATCAAGGAAGTTGAGCTCCTTGATGAGTACAACATTATTACCGAGGCTTGGGCACCATTTGGTCAAGGTCGCAAAGGCATGTTCACCAACCCCGGCTTGAAAGTTATTGCTGAGAAGTACAACAAGTCCGTTGCTCAGGTTATCTTACGTTGGCTTATCCAACGCGGCATCGTAGCACTGGCAAAGACCGTAACCCCGGAGAGGATGGCAGAAAACTTCGACATTTTCGACTTCGAGATCTCTCCTGCTGATATGGCCGAAATTGCCGCTTTAGACGAAAACACCTCATTGTTTGGGGATAACAATGATCCGGCAAAGGTTGCTTCGATGGCAAGCTATGAGGTTTAACCCCAGATCCAATGTGAGCGGTCGGTAGCAGGGAGCATATGCGTTAGCACATGCTCCCTGCTACCATCAGGACACACAGCGCCCCTATGGTGATGGCCAGGCGCATCAGGATGCGGTGGACTTCAGCACAATGCAGATTGTTGTCAGCACGGTCCAAAACCTCCAAAACGCAGTAGATAAGACCGAGATAGTGTTAATAAACAGCCTTAATAAATGAAGGACTCGCTTATTGAAAGTGCCCAGGCGAACACCCACCCTGGTAAGCTCTTCTCCACTCCCGGGTAATATTTACCCCTGGCTCGTTCACTGAGAGTTCATCCGAGGTAGGGCAGATCTCGATGTTCTCAATGTTTTCAATGTTCTCGATATTCTCGTTATTCTCGATGTCACCGACACTACTGAACCGGTGTGGGTGAATATGCACGATATAGCTAGCACTTGGATTGCTGCGTTTGATCCGACGATTACCAGCGCGAGGAGCCCGGTGACCACAGGGACAAAACCAAGTTCCGGCAGCTAAACAAACTCACAGTACTGATTTCAGTGCTAATACATCCCCGTACGTTAAGGATTCCTTTCCCTTATGGCTATTACCCAAACTGCAACAATGGAGACCTATAGGATGCACGAAGTTTGTGCCCGCACAGGTTGAAGCTACGAGACCTTAAAATTTTATTGTAACAAGGGCTTAATCCCGGAGGTTGGCCGCAATAGCCACAACCACCGCGTGTTTAATGAACGCCACTTACGGTGGATCCACGGCATCCAATGCTTAAAGCTATGCGGGATGAGCTTAGAGGAAATCCACGAGTACTTCGTACTTTCAGCAGCGGGAGATGCCACATTAGCGCAGCGCACTGCAATGCTCGAGGCCAAAGAGCAAGAGCTCTTACTTAAGCAACAAGAACTTGCTGCCGCAATTGACTATATCGCGATGAAAAAGCAATTCTACGCTGATCTGGCTGCCGGCAAGATAACTATGCCAGAAAATAGTTTGCACTGCTTAGCTACAGACATAGAAGCCTAGACGCAGTTACTGCACCTATTGAAAGGAAAGCCCACCGCCTTACTTCTAGTCCGAGTCTGACGGTGGGTCTTTTTTATTCCAGCAACCTGTTTCATGGTTCCTGCTGGGGTTGTGACTGCAGTTGTCACTGCGAAGCACAATGGTACTTAGGCAATATTGCCAATGAATTTGTTCATCAAGCCCTGGTTCCAACTAGCATCCAACCAAGTGTGCCAAGAGTGCGCACCTAGTGGTTGGTAGTGGAACTCGATATTGTCGCGACCTGCAGCAATTGCAGTTGCTTGGAAGCCTGCGGTGATAATTGCAGTACCAGCCTCTAATGGAGAGCCTTGGGTTACGATAGCAGTAGCATTTGGATCGGCTATCTCAGCAGCGCTCGGCGCACCAGTTGCAGTGGTGATTATCACTGGCATAGTGAGATTGCTCAGGTTGAGCACTGGATTATTCGCGATCCATTGATCCTCAGTGACATATGGAGACTTCCCGAGCAGGTCTTCATTCTTCACCCCTGGAGCAAGAGCGATCAAAGCACGGCCAATAGGCAGCTGGCTGTTATAGAAGCCAGACAACGCAAATACCGAGGTATAAAGGTGTGGGTACTTTGCTGCCAGGTTCACCGCGGCATAGCCACCCATCGAGATGCCTGTAACACCGGTATGCCCCAGGCCACCACCAGGGATAGCGAAGGTTGTCTCCAGATAGGAAGGCAACTCTTGAGTTAGGAAAGTCTCCCACTTCCAATTCAGCCCAGTGGAGTCATCCCAGTCTGCGTAGTACGAGCCAGTTGGGGCAACCGGGAAGACCAACGTTGCATCAGCCTCGGCCAAGTTCGGCAAGGCTTGGCCACCGGTGATCCAGGAGTTGATGTCGTTGAAGGTTTCAATGCCGTCGAGAAACTGCACAACCTTGGGATTATTCTCGGTCAGGCTCGGGCGAATCGTTACCTTTATCTCGGCGTCCATGGATGGGGAATACACCATGCAGTCTTGGGCACCGTCGGTAATTGCCACGCAATTAGGTCGGATATTTTCAAGGTTTGTATTTTCCACGGCCCCAGCTGGCACGGCAGTTACTACTGCCGAGGCAGCAACACCTGCGAAAAGGCACGAGGCCACCAATTTTCTCATAAGTACTAAATCTAAGCGATAAGGCAAAGCGTTACATGTATTTCGAACCCAAGTTTTATCCGAATGAGCTGCGAGAATTCTGAAAGCATCTCCTAGTCACCTCGTCGCTCTACACATGAAATAGTAGCTCCACCTGCAGATTTTCGCTTACACTCCGGATTCTGTGTCAATCTTTCGCTTGGAGATCCACCTGCCTTGAATAAAAGCACCGCGCCCCTCTACCCCACGTGGCATGCTATCAGTCCAGCACACAGCTCTAGTCTCAGGTTCCGCGGGCCAATTGAATCACAGCGGATAGGAACATTCAGGGAATTTTTCTTTTATTTCATTCGGTTACACCGAGTACCGGTGTACTGCGTTTGGAGTCGCAAATTTAAAAACGCTGACCCCACAGTCATTGAATCGACGATACTGTGCCGCAGCCACCGCACCGCAAATTTTCGACGCAAATTGAAATTGGAGCTTCCATGTCTACAACCTCAACAACTTCCTCGGTATTCAGTGATTTTACTTTTAATAACGGAGTTCATATTGCAAACCGCTTAGCAGTGGCCCCGATGACGCATTGGGCAAGCAACCCGGATGGATCACTGAGTGCTGCTGAGCGTACGTTTATCGACGGTCGCGGAACCGGGTTTGCATTATTTATTTCTGCCGCAACTTTAGTCACCGCTCATGGCAAAGCCTTCAACGGCGAACCACATGCTCTGAGTGAGGCTGATTTACCGGCGCTACGAGAGCGTGCGGAGATCGCGCATGCTGGTGGAAATTTGGCGATATTACAGTTGCACCATGGCGGACGTTTGGCTTTGCCTCACTTGGTCCCGGATGGGCGGATTTTCGCGCCTTCTGCGGATGCGGAAACTGGAGCACAAGAGTTAACGCTATCGCAGATTACGGCCATCATTGAGGGTTTTGGCCGCGCAACTGAACTGGCCTTAGCTGCAGGTTATGACGGTGTAGAGATTCATGGGGCGAATAATTATTTGCTCCAACAATTTATCTCTGGAGCAACCAATCACCGCAATGATGCCTATGGCCAGGATCGACTGCTTCTCACCAAGGAGGTCCTTGCTAAGGTGTTAGCAGTTCGTACTGCAGCAAATCGAGGCGATTTTATTGTGGGCTATCGACTCTCCCCCGAGGAGCCATTTGAGCGCGGTATCACCATGAACGACACCCGCACATTGATCGAAACACTAAATGACTTTGACCTGCAATACGTGCATATATCCTTAGGTGATTTCTTTGCCAAGTCTCACCGTGGTGCTGATACCGGACGCCCCCGTCTAGAGACCATACGTAAAATCCTGCGCCCCGATATTGCTCTAGTTGGCGTCGGCAATCTCCTTAATGCAGATGATATTGCGCGTGCTTTTGCAACTGATTGGGTAGATATCATCGCTCTTGGCAAGGCCGTGATGCTTAATCCCAATTTGTATGACTTGTTACAGAACGACCCCGATGCGATTGTGACTGCTGCTGACCCAGCGAACGTAGATCACTATGGCATCCCACCACGACTGTGGCAAATGGTGCTCCTTGATCAACCCTGGTTACCATCGTTACAACGGTAATCACCTGTAAGTCTAAGCTCGCAGCAAAATCCCCGTATTTTGGATGAGGCCAATATACAGGGTTTTCCTGCCTATATGCTAGGACAGCTTGACAGCTCTTGAACTACCACCGCTTCCTTAGCAAGAAGAGCAGCAGCTGTTAGAAAAGTCCTGGCGCCCACCAACCAGCAGGAAAAATACCAGAGCACACCCGGTAGGCATACTTGCACAATGCGCAGTGAAAAGAAATGATCAATAACTCCGCAATCAGGCACTTCGCACGTAACCGCGGTGCGGATCCCGCCCCCTAGCTACACCACTGGATGCCGCGCACAATATGGTCATTGTAAACGATACCGCCGGTGGGCAGCCGATATCTCGCAAAGACTTGAAAGTACATGCGTGTCATGTGGGGCTATGTATGCTGCTTTTTGTCGGACGAGCCTTTCCACCAGAAGTGGGTAGAGGAAAACACACAACACGCTATCGCCACTTAACACAAACTGCGTCGCACTTTTCAACCACTCCAGGCAATAATGGGGTGCTGCCGCGAGGGGATCATGTCATGGATAGCTACTACCCTGCTCTGGCATAGCATCCCCATAGCACGAGACGATGGTTTTGGCCCTCACCGTAAAGAGCTAACCGTCATTGGGGGAAATCAGTTGTCGCCAGAGGCAAACCAGCGCGTTAATGGCTACGCCGATAGAGGGCAATAGGAAAGCCCTACAATCATCAGCCCAATAGTCACTTTGCAGGTTGATGAAAACTGCATGCACCGCCAAATATCCACCTTGGAGCTTTAGAAAATTGGCGGATGACCATCTTGCTCTACCACATGAATTTCTGCTACCGATATAGTTTTTAGTGCCATAGTTCGCAAGGCGCGATTGTACTTCTTTAAGAATGTATCAAATGATTATTAGAGCGTTTTCCGAGGTTAGAATGTCGATAGCCTCGGATTTCGACAATGCCTACCACCTGAATATTTTGGATACACTTCTACTATTGACTACTACCTTATCAATTGGATTCTTCCAATAGACTCCACCGACTATTTCCGGCAAATAGCCACTGGAAACCACTGTTCAAAAGCTATAATGAAAACTACAAAAAGAGAGGCGCTTGAATACAAAATGCCACTACTTTATTTTTATTGTTTTCTAATTCCTATCTAACACCTCAGCTAAAATCACTACCGCAGCATAGATTGCGCCCCCAAACCCACCAACGGTGCGTACAGCTCAAAAGTCTTTGCTCCGCGTCGCATATGGCTCGACTTCACACTCGCAAAACCTACCTCCCATAAACCGGTCGTACCCGATAAATAGACTGCCCCACTAATGCGGTCCCCGATGACAATATTAGCCGCCTGCATTGGTGAGCAGGCAAAGCCAACTTCTTGACCAATGCCGCAATCGCCATACAGCAGCACCCACTCGCGTCCGGTGACACTATTGGTTTTGCGGCGCACGCCGCGCACATCCATGACAAAGGTACTTGCCACCGCGTGCTGACAAGTGAGTTCCGCTTGGGAATGGTCTGGTATTTCTGGTGAAAGTAATTCTGGTTCCCGCAAGGCTTGGAGTGGATCCGTGGATACTTCTAAACAGACTCCACCAAGGCGGTAATCTTCGAATATCGTGCGTGAATAGCGCGGACCTGCTTCATAGCCGCCATATAGGTGCGGATCGTCGACATGCACGATCAGGGTTTGGGGTACTAGCTTGTGCGCTGCTTGCGCCCCACACACAGCATTCTGAGCACCCTCTGCGTCTTCAGCGAGTAATTCCAGGCGCACGACTCCCGGAATAATTTGGGTTGCGGCAACCAAATATGACCCCATGCCGCTAAGCCCACAGGTTTGCATCCGGAAGCCACTTGTACCATCGACCGCGGCGTTAATCGTTACCCCGGAAACATCGCGAAAAGTGGAGACTAATGGGAAGGATGGGTGTTCAATCGCCACGAAGTGTTCTGGATGTAGCCCAATCACTTCTTCTGGTTGAAAACCGAGTCCTCCTAAGTAATGATCCATAACCTTAGTTTTACCTTAGTGAGGATACGCTAAGCTACTATAGCAGTCAGTGACCTTGCTCACAACATACCGGGGCAATCACCGCACCAACCCCCACACCTCCCCACGCAGTGGCCACAGTGGCCACAGTGCCCACAGGTATATCCTGAGCAATTTGGCAGTCACTCTTGGAATCAGGCTAAGCTAAAAATGCTGAGCAAACTCAGTGACAATTACATTGCACTGGCGCAGCGATGTTAAGCAAGCGAAACAAGTATCAAATCAAACATCAGACAATGCTCAGTGCGTTATGGAAAGAATGGATATGGGAAAAGCTGCCACTGCCGCCTTGGAAATTCTGCATCGCCACAATATTGCGCATAACGTCCACACATTTGATGGCGGACACGCGCATTTCGGGGAACACGCCGCTGCAGCCCTCGTTGATATCGAGCCGGAACGGATTTTCAAAACTCTGGTCATTGATCTCACCGCGGGAAAAGGGCCTAAGCGCCAACTTGCGGTGTGCTGCCTCCCAGTTACCCATCAATTGAGTTTGAAAAAGGCTGCCAGCGCTTTACATGCATCGAAGGCAAGCATGGCTGATCCGAGTGATGCCCAACGTTCGTCTGGCTATATCCCCGGCGGTATCTCACCTCTAGGCCAAAAACATATTCTACCAACTGTCATTGAAGAGTCCGCGCAGCTATTCGACACAATTTACGTATCTGGCGGTAAACGCGGCTTGGATATTGAGCTCGCTCCGAATGATCTACAGCTCCTGCTTGACGCTACGTACGCAGACATTCTGGCAGAGTAGTCCGGCCGAGCACCTAGAGTCAGCTTACGCACCTCTATTTTCACTTACCCTCGGGTCCATATCCTCTCGGAAAATGCAAAATGCAAAAGAAAAAGCTGTTTTGCTAGTAGCCAAATTCTACCCGCGGGGATACAATGATGATTTGTATCACGAATGTTTTGTATGTGGAAAAACTGTTTTCAGCCTTCCGCCTTACATAATTCTACTATCCGCTTCGACTAAGCCAGGATATGACTTAGCCGCACATTTTCTTCAAGGAGCATAATGTCTGCGCCTATTGCATTGACTGCAACTGTTTCTGCATTTACCTTCATCGTTAGCGGCCTAGCAGCCGATAAGGCATTGGTTGTCCAGCACCCCGATGAAAAGCCTGCCACCGCTGTTGTGGTACAACTCGACAAGTAAGCACGTACAAAATGCACCGACCCTTTTACCAGGAATCACCTGGCAAAAGGGTCTTTGTGTTTAACTCTGCCATCCACACTTTCAGACCGCACCATAACTGCGCCGTTTTCTGAGTACACACGCACGACGGCTTCACGGTGCAGTTCTTGCAACCATACTCAAGGGAGGGATGCTCTATGCCCCGCATCTTAATTATCAGCGCCAGCCAATTCGGAGCTGGTGCCAGCCTAGCAACTATGATTGAAAATGAACTTGGCACGGATGCCGAAGTACGCATCCGTCGGGTGCCCGAGGTCGTCTTCCCACAGGCAATCCGGCAGCCAGTGACTGACATCGAAGTAATTGAAACCGCGGATTTGCACTGGGCAGATGGTTACCTCGTTATCTCCCCAACACATACCGGCATGATGGCTGCCTCTTTGAAGGCCTTTATCGATCAGCAGCATTCGAATGCGGACAAGAATGAATTCGCCAATCGCACCTTCGCGGCATTGACAACGGCTACTCGGACATCCGGCGGCCAAGAACGCGTACTTGAAGATCTCCTTACCATTGCCGGCACTTGGGGCTGTTTGCCAGTAACTCCAGGCGGCACACAAAACCGTCTTGGTGAACTCAATGGCAGCGCCTTAGGCATTCCAGTATTGCTACGCGCAGGCAGCATTGCCAATATCGAGGAAACCGCAGAAGTCTTGTACTACTTCCTCGAGCGCTTCTTAAAGATTACCACCACCACAGCGTCGTTAATTAAGCGCGCAGGGTAACCTACGTACACCTGCACAAAACGCAGCCACTTCACAGCGCGCATACAAAACCCCTGTTCACAGTATTACTATGCTGTGAACAGGGTTTTGTTTATTACCAAGATCTCCGCTTGCAAGCACGCAAACGCATTGAAGCAACAGGAGCTGCAGAAGCTACAAATCTTCTAGCGGCGTTGGCGACGTTCACGCACACGCACGGCAATGCGTATCGGAGATCCTTCAAAGCCAAAGGCTTCCCGGAACTTGCGCTCTAAGTAGCGTCGGTATCCGGCATCCAAGAAACCGGTGGTAAACAACACCAGGGTTGGAGGCGCCGTCGATGCTTGCGTAGCAAAAAGCACACGAGGGATTCGGCCGCCCCGCATTGGTGGTGGATTCTGCGCGATGGTAGCACGCAGCCACGCATTCAATTGACCAGTAGAGACGCGCTTATCCCACGATTCCAAAGCTTCCAGCATGTGCTTTTCTAACTTGTGAACCGAGCGACCTGTTGTTGCTGAGATATTAATGCGGCGGACCCATGGAATATGAGCAAGCTGTTGCTCGAATTCTCGCTCGAGTTCATAACGGCGATCATCTGTCATCAGATCCCATTTATTAAAGACCAGCACCAAAGCACGACCAGCCTCGAGAATCATGTTGAGCACACGCTGATCTTGCTCCGAGATAGGCTCGGAGGCATCGATCATCATCAAACAGACTTCGGCATCCTCGATAGCACGCTGAGTACGCAAAGCCGCATAGTATTCATGCCCACGGGCACGCTTTACCTTCTTGCGCAAGCCTGCGGTGTCTACGAAGCGCCACATTACCTCATCAAGTTGTACGAGTGAATCCACTGGATCTACGGTCGTACCAGCAACATTGTCGACAACGGCACGCTCTTCGCCACTAAACTTATTCAGTAACGAGGACTTACCTACATTGGGCTTACCTACTAAAGCCACACGACGTGGACCCGCAGTAATCGATGCCGCACGTGGGATTGCCGGGAAGTTACGAATAATTTCATCGAGCACATCTGCTCCACCACGACCATGCAGGGCGGATACTGGCCAGGGATCGCCAAGACCAAGTGCATAAAGCTCGGCGACATCGCCCCACTGGGAATCCGAGTCAAACTTATTTGCAACCAGGATCACTGGCACTTCCGCACGCTGTAACCTACGCGCCATGACTTCATCGGTTTCAGTGATACCAACCTTGGAATCCACCACCATGATGATCACATCGGCGGTGGCCATAGCCTGTTCTGCCTGGCGTGCAATTGCTGCGTGAATGCCCTTGGTGTTGGGATCCCAGCCACCAGTATCTTGCACCCAGAAGCGTTGTCCATTCCAGTCAGAAATGTAGGAGATGCGGTCACGGGTCACACCGGGAACGTCTTCAACAACTGCCGCCCGACGCCCGATGAAACGGTTGACCAAGGTGGATTTACCCACGTTTGGCCGCCCCACAATGGCAACGGTGCACAGCAATTCTTCTTCGATTGGGCGAGCTAAACCAAGTGCTACGAGCTCTTCTTCAGACGCAGACTCATCGAGTTCAAAGTCCTCATCAAAATAAGGTTGCCCGAACTCAGAATCATCGAACTCAGAATCATCGAAATCGGCCCCATCAAAGTCATCCTCGAAGTCTTCACCTTCATAGGCTTCACCCTCCGGACCGAAGAATTGGGTGGTATCAGCTGCCTCGAATTCGGCGACTGCATCTGCAACAGGCTGTGCTGCTCGCTCCTCAGCTGCTGGCTGGGCAGCAACTTGTTGGGCATCATCAAGATTATTCTCGCTCATGCCTACTTCCTTTCTGCTGAAGCAACCACCAGGTCGCACAGCGTACGTATTGCGGCCTGCTGGCCCATATCCGAGGTATCCACAATGATGGCATCATCGGCTGGACGCAAGGGGGATACTTCCCTGTTCGCATCCAATGCATCACGGCGCTGCACATCAGCCAAAACGCTGGCGTAATCACTCAGACGCCCGGCCGCGAGGTTTTGCTCAAGGCGGCGCTGGGCGCGTACTTCGGCGCTCGCAGTCAGATATACCTTCAAAGGTGCATCGGGAAATACGGTGGTTCCAATATCGCGACCATCGAAAATGCAGCGCTGAGCTTTCATTGCCAATTCGCGTTGGAGGGCAACCAAATTTTCGCGTACGGCTGGAATTGCTGCCACGGCAGACACATTGCGAGTTACGCGCTCGCCGCGGATTTCATCTTGAACATCTACTCCTGCAAGCAATACAGCATGCGAGCGTGGGTCATCATTAAGTTCCAGTGGCAAAATGGCGGTTGCCTGCGCTACTGCTGCAGCGTCATGGACGTCGATACCTTCATTAAGTGCATGCAAAGTAGCCAAGCGGTACATAGCACCAGTATCAACGTACTTTGCATTCGCCATGATTGCGACTTCACGGCATAGCGTAGATTTACCGGCCCCTGAGGGACCATCCACTGCGACCAAAAGGCCAGTTGGAGTATTGGTGATGGTAGTGAGATTCATCAAAGCCACACCTCTTCCTACATATCCACTGCTTTATACAGGCTGGCCAACTCACTGGAGTTCAATGCACGCAGCGCACCTGGGGTGAGTTCACCTAACTGCACAGTATGCAACTTGGTACGAACCAGGCGCTGCACTGGATAGCCGGCCTGTTTAAGCATGCGGCGCACAACGTGCTTGCGGCCTTCATGCAACTCAACGCGGACCAGAGATTGACCATTGTGAGTATCAACAACCTGGGCGAAGTCAGCCTTAGCAATGCCATCGTCAAGGTGAATGCCATCACGCAGTTGCTGCATTAGGCGGCGATCAGCCTCACCAAGCACGGTCGCCAGATATGTCTTGGAGACGTGATACTTCGGGTGCATCAACCTGTTTGCTAGCTCCCCATCATTGGTCAGCAGCAACAAACCTTCGGTATCGGCATCCAAACGACCTACGTGAAATAGGCGTTGGCCTGCAGAGATGCGCTCACCCACAATATCGCCGATGCAGGGGCGCCCCATGTCATCGCTCATTGTGGATTGCAGACCACGCGGCTTATTCAAAATGAAGTACTGCATGTCTTCATTCACATTGACGCGTACGCCATCAACGCGGATAACATCCACATTGGGATCGACGCGCATGCCCTGGGTCTGTACGATGTTGCCGTTGACCTCAACGCGGCCGGCATCAATCATGATTTCGGCATGGCGCCGCGAGGCTACTCCGGCCTGGGCAAGGACTTTTTGGAGGCGAATGCCTTCGTTACCGGCAAAATCACTGCCATGATTATTTTTGCGGCTTCCAGATTTTACATGCTGGGTCTTAGCCGGCTTTGCATTAGAGAGCAGCATCTGCTCTTTCTTCCGGGGTTGGCGCACAGGGCGCTGTCCCTTCTTACCCGGTGTGCCATCTCGGCGAGCGGTACGAGCCACGAGAGCTTCCTATCTTTCATCTATGCACTTATACTTCACTGCCCTACCCGGTGTGCGGGTACTTTTTACGGACAGCACTCATTGAGAAGCAATGAGCCTACCGAAAGCCTAGCATAATTCCTAATCGCTCCTCGCCGAGCACTGCAGGCTTCATCCCGCACGGTTGCCACGGTTGCCACGGTTGCCGGGGGCAGAATGGGCCCAGTGCAGTTTCGTCTCAAGCAAGCTGTAGCATTACGGCAATAACTGCGACCGTTTAGATGAAGTCTTCGATGCTCTCTATATCTGGCAACAATGGGGCTAAGTTTGGCAGGGCATCGAGTGAATCAATGCCCAATAACTCGAGGAAGAGTTGGGTTGTCTCATACAGGTGTGCCCCGGAAGTTTCTGTGCCGGCTTCGCGAATAAGACCTCGTTGGACCAAAGTACGCATCACACCATCGACATTCACTCCGCGTACTGCAGCGACTTGAGCCCTGGTTGCAGGTTGGCGATATGCGATGACGGCGAGCGTTTCTAAGGCTGCGCGCGAGAGCTTGGTCTGGGCCCCATCGAGTACGTAGCGCTCAACCGCTGGCGCTTGGGCTTTGGCGGTATACCATCGCCAGCCTTCGTTCGTGTGGCGCAGTTGTATGCCACTACCCCTGCTGGAATATTCTTGGCTAATTATTTCCAACATACTGGCCACGGTAGCCTCGTTGTCTGCTTCTACGATGCGGGTGAGTTCACTGAGCGAAAGTGGCCTATCGGCAACGAAGAGGACAGCTTCAAGATTTGCGCGTAGTGGCGCAATCCCAGCGATATCAGGCAGATACGCGTCATCTTCTGGTGCAACAGATTCTTCAACTGCCACTTCACCTGCTGCTGGTAGAGGAGTTGCAGTGCTTTCAGATTTGATGACATCTGCTGGGTGCACGGCTTCATCTTCGTTGGGGGCAGACATGGCAAATAGTTTAATGCGTCTTCCAAATAACGGCACTATCTGTGCTCTCACATGCCGCTCAAGCATCTGGGGCGAGCGCACAAGCAGAATAGCCTGGCTTGAATACGTACTCCAGGGCATAACAGATACGCGCTGGCACAAGGCTAGGGACTGGTGTAGGAAGAGCAATGCACGCGGAATGTACGACGCTTTAGTGTTTCTGGCGTTGGAGCCCTAGGATTTGGGCATCGATATTGTGCAAGATTTCATCAACGATTGCTGGTTCCACTCCCGGTTCGTTGCGCGCTTCGAGCATACTTGCCTGGGCTGCTTCGAGTGCGTTGAGTCGCGCGGCGGTGATCTTATGAGTTACTTCTTGGATTTTTTCTTTGCTGCGTAGCGCGCTGTTGTCGCCATCACTGGCAAGTAAGCCAGTACGTTCTTCTAGCGTGTGCAAGACTTCAGAGCGCTTGTCTTCTGGGATCCAATGGGCGTTGTCGGTGAAGCAGTCACGTGCGGCAGCCCGAGCGCGTTGCAGCAGTTCTTCGCGAGCTTCGTCGCCGAAGACATCGGGGCCTTTATCGAGGCTGAGATTGCTCATCAGCCAAGGCAGGGTGAGCCCTGAGATGACCATAGTCCACAGCAACACGGTAAGTGCGATCACGGGGAGTTCGTTATAGGCCTCGAATCCGCTGCTGTATGGAATAGAAAGTACCAGTGCGAGGGTGACTAGGCCGCGCATACCTGCCCAGGTGAGTAGGAGCACTTCTTGTAAGCGCAATGGGGCGCCTTGGGGGATGTGATTATTGCAGCGTGCACTGCGCATATTCCAGCGGAAGGCGGCGTACATCCATATCGCGCGAACGAGGATTGCGACGAAAGACAAGATGGTACCGATAAGTACCGCATGCCAAATATCACTGCCTACTTCATCAATTGCATCTCGTACCATCAGGCCGATGAGGCCAAAAGCCACCCCAGTAAAGAGCAGTTCAATGATTTCCCAGAAGGTCGCACCAGTGAGTCGATCTTCGGCGCCACTACTGCTCCGGTTATGGAATTCAATGGCGGCAATCACGATGGCGATTACACCAGAGGCATGAATTTCTTCGGCCACAATGTAGGTGGCAAAAGGAATTGCCCAACTAAAAGCAGTACGTGCAGCGACGTTGGAAAGATGGTTGTTGAGCCAAGCTGCACCGCGGCCAATGAGATAGCCGAGGATGCCGGCAACTCCTGCAGCGTAGATGAAGGTATAGATTGCGCTGTCAGCTTCCACAGCATTGCCCGTGGTCACAACGGAAAGAGCAAGGTTAAAGACCACAATACTGGCAGCATCGTTAAAAAGGCCTTCCGTTTGCAAGGTGCTACTCAGTCTGCGTGGCACGCCGGCGGGTTCTGCGACCGCTTCAACTGCCACTGGATCTGGTGGGGATATTGCCGCACCAATAACTAAAGCACTGGCAAACCCCAGGCCGGGAATCAGTAGTGATGCGGAAAAGCCAACAACGAGCGCTGTAACCAGCGTCAGTCCAATGGACATGCTTAAGATGGTTTTCCATTGACTGTGGATGGCTTGCCAGCTTGTACGCCGCGCTAATGCCCACAGTAATGGTGGGATAAAAATTGGCAGCATGAGGTCTGCAGGGATGTCTATCTCCGGAACACCTGGGATAAAAATGCCGATACCTGCGATAATTACGAGCAGTGCTGGCCAAGGTAGACCCGTGCGTGCACCTATTTCGACCATGATGACTGTCGCGATAATGAGCGCGATAAGCCCGATAAGGATTTCCATACAAATACTTCTTCTTATGATCGATGATTAAATTTGTCGTATCGTATGGCAGTTTAGGGCTGGTACATGACAATTTGCTAGTAGACATCCCACAGATAGCTGGCTAATTCCTACGCGCTCTGGGCATTTTTCACGTGGCGGTGGCGCAAACCTCCACATCTCCCCCGCTGATGCCTACCCACCGGTTGCCCAGCGCACTTCATCATTCCCACATGAGTAGCCTGCTGTGATTCTAGCTACTGGGTAGCTACTAGATCTTCCCACAAATATTCTAGGTGTAGTTTTTGGCGGGCTTTTGTTTGGGCTGTGGCATCCAAGTCTAAATACCCTCGTGGCAGTGAACCTAGGTAGGGTACGCCGGTGACGTTGGCAAGTTCGGCTTCGTTGAGGCTTACTGCGAGATTTGCGTGCTCATCGTGTGTGGGTTGGGGGTAGTACCCACCGATGATGCCAGCAACATGTACGCCGAGGTTTTGGGCCATAGCTGTGGTCAGCTCTGCAAGGTTCAGTGATCCGAGTTGCAAGCTGGTAACGACAAGCAAGGGTGCATCAACAGCGCGCAAGATATCGGGCAGCGTCATAGTCTCGCTCATGCGCACTAGTAAGCCACCAGCGCCTTCCAGGAGTACGAGTGTATCCGGGTTATCTAGTTGCCGGGCTTGGTTGGTGACTTCTTCAAGGTTTAGTTCACGCATGCCGGCGCGCCTGGCAGCAAGGTTTGGCGCTAAGGGTTCCGGGTAACGAATGGTCTCATATATGGGGACTTGGACTTGCGCGTTCAGAGTGAACATATCCCCTGCGCCGGCTTCTTCTCCGGTTTGTACGGGTTTGTAGTAGCAGACTTGAGAAAATGGGGTTTGTGTGCGTGGATCGCGGACTGCTTGGGCCAGTGCAGTGGCGACAACAGTTTTGCCGACATCGGTATTCGTGCCGGTGATGCCGAGTATCATGACGATCTCCTTGGGTTCAGTAATAATGTTGCGGGCTAGCTAGAGCTGGCTACGGTTGGGGTGATCTGGTTGGAGCTGGTTGGGGGCTTCTGCCGTGGGGTTTTCAGGCGTGTGTGGCTACGGCACGTATTGCAGCGGTGATCGTGTCGATTTCTGCACCTTCAGCAATCAGTGGTGGCATGGTGTAGACCAACTTGCCGAAGGGGCGGAGCCATACCTGATGTTCTAAGGCCAGGTTGGTTGCCTGCAACATATCCACTGGCTGTTGCATTTCGACAACGCCAATGGCTCCAAGCACGCGCACATCGGCGACTCGTGGGTTGTGGTGCAGCGGGAGTAAGCCCGCTTCCAGATGCTGTTGAATCATGGGGATTTGCGGGCGCCAGTAGTTGGTTTCGAAGAGCTCCACTGAGGCGATGGCAACTGCACATGCAAGGGGGTTACCCATATAGGTAGGACCATGCAATAAAGCGCCGCCTGCGGCTGGTTGGCTTGCAGCTTGCGCTACCGCCTGGGTAGTGATGGTGGAGGCAAAAGACATCATTCCGCCGGTCAGAGCCTTCCCAAGGCACATAATATCTGGAGTTACGTTCGCTGTTTGTGCAGCAAAGAGTTCGCCAGTGCGCCCAAAACCAGTAGCGATTTCATCAAAGATGAGTAAAATGTTGTGCTCATCGCACAAGCGTCGCAGGCCGTGCAGGATGGAGGCGTCATAGAAGTGCATTCCGCCTGCGCCTTGGACGAGAGGTTCGATGATGATGGCAGCGATCGTATGGTCTATCCGCTGTTCTACTTCTGCTAGATACGCCTGTGTAGCTTCGACGCCAGCATCATGAGCTGGTGGACGTGGGGCGAAGACATTCTCCATTACTCGGTCTTGCCACAGACTGTGCATGCCTCCTTGCGGGTCACACAGGCTCATGGTGGCAAAGGTGTCCCCGTGGTAACCGCCATAAAAACTCAACACCCGGTTTCGCTGCGACTGCCCGACGCCCATCTGGTATTGGTAGGCCATCTTGAGAGCAACTTCGACTGCTACTGAACCAGAATCAGCATAAAAGACTTTATCTAAGCCTTCTGGGGTGAGGGCACTAAGCTTGCGGGCAAGTTCGACGGCGGGTGGGTGGGTAAGCCCGCCGAACATCACATGGCTTGCTTGTTCAAGTTGTGCGCGGATTGCTGCTTGCAGGTGTGGATGATTATGCCCATGAGCGGTGGTCCACCAGGAGCTCATAGCATCAATGATCTGGCGCCCATCAGCCAAGGAGAGATAGAGCCCGTGTGATTGCAGTACTGGGATCGGCGGTTGGGAGGCTGGCATCGCAGTGTAAGGGTGCCAGATATGATTGCGGTCAAAATCGGCTAAGGATTCATGGGCGGCCGCATCCATGCGTGTGGGAGCGTGCCAGGGATTGGGGATGAAAGGAGTGGAAATACTCATGGGTATCGTTCTTTCTCAACCTACGTTATGTGCATGCTCATACCACAGAGAAGCTTGCAGAGTCTGTAATTGGTCTATGCAGGTTGTCAGCGTTGGGCGATGTGCTTGCGCTGTGGGGGTAGTAAGTAGAGGTGACCTGTCACCTCAAGCTTGAACGGTGTTCTATACTGCATTCTATGACGACAACTGAACCTCGTTCAAGTACTTCATTACTCAACCCCAACCACCACCCCTTAATGGTGCGTTCGGTCATCAGCATCGAAGCCTGGGAGCGTTTTAGCTTCTACGGCATGCAAGCCATTTTGGGCTATTTCCTCTACTTCAACATTCACGAAGGCGGCCTTGGCATCCCCACCGCCCAAGCCACTGCCTTAGTAGGCTCCTATGGCGCCTTGGTCTATTTATGCACCTTTGCCGGAGGCTGGCTCGGCGACCGGGTACTTGGCGCAGAACGCACCTTGCTCAGCGGCGCAATTCTCCTAGTCATTGGCCATCTAGCTATGGCAAGCATTGGTCTTGCTACTCCCCCACCAAAAGCAGGTCTTGCCTTAGGGCTACTGCTCATCGCGCTGGGATCAGGCATGCTCAAAACTGCCGCCATTACGATATTGGGGATCGCATATGAACACCGCGACGCAGAGCGCGAAATCGGATTCCAATACTTCTATTTCGGCATCCAAATCGCTGCTATCTGCGGGCCACTACTGACTGGCTGGTTGGCCTTGCACTATAGCTTCGCTGCAGGTTTTAGCGCCGCAAGCTTCTTAATGATCATTGGTCTCGGCCTCTATGCACTATTTCGGCGACGCAGCTATACCGAACTCGATGAACAACTCCAAGCAAAGCTGCACCACCCTATCTCACCGGCGACGCGCCCTGCACGCATTGGCATGATCACAGGCATTGCAGCCCTACTTGTCCTCGTCGGCATGTGCGTGGCAACCGGTGCCATCACCCCGGCAACTCTGGCACAAATCCTACTTGCTGCTACAAGCCTGACCGCACTCAGTCTCTTTGTACTCATGTTGAGATCATCGAAGGTCAGCAGCCCTGAACGCAAGAAGGTGCGCCAATATATTCCGATTTTTATTGGCTCGGCAACGTTCTGGGCGATCATGAACCAGACCTTCGGCGTACTCGCGGTTTATTCCCAAGAACGGGTCAACCGCACCATTGGCTCGTTTGAGATCCCAGCTTCCTGGTCGCAGTCGCTCAACCCTACCTTCGTTATCCTCTTGACCGTACCTTTTGCTTACCTATGGGCAAAACTTGGTGCTCGCAATCCGCACCCAGGGTTTAAGGTAGCCTGCGGCGTTGCTATCGGTTCCTGTTGTTTCTTCGTATTCATTCCCTTTGCGGGATCCGGCGCGAATTCCACGCCATATCTGGTACTAGCCGGTGCGATTTTCATTGCCACCTGCGGGGAAATGCTCTGCGGCCCGGTGGCCATGGCAGCAACTGGCGGTTTTAGCCCACAGGCATTCCAAACCCAGTTCTCTGCCTTGTACTTCTTAACGATGGCAATTGGCACTGCTGTCGCTGGCGCTATTTCCCCACTCTATGATGCCAGCGATGCCACCAAGGAACTGCAATATTTCCTCGGCTGTGCGCTCGTTGGTCTACTCATTGCATGTTGCTGTGCACTGACAACATGGAAATTACGCGGGCACGAGCAGGTAGTATAAAACATCACTGCAGCAGAAGCCTGTTGCACAAGGAGCATTAGAAACGCCCGAAGTGCCCGAAACACAGCAAAGACCCCGGATCAAACCATTGCAATATCGCCATGTGATCCGGGGGTACGGCGCACCTGCTGCACTAAGCGTATTCCTTAATGAAACGTTCCCAGCGCTCGGCCATCATTAAATGCTCGGCAGCCTGGCCAAAGGACTCCCGATCTAGATCTTCCATGCCAGCTTGCATGCTGCCTAAGAATGGCACCTTAGTTTCTTTGGATACTTCCATCAAGCGCAAACGCGTTTGCAGATCTGCACCAGATGGCAATGCCCCACCTAACACTCCTGAGACTTGGGCGCCGCAAATACGCGCGAAACGTACTGCTTGAACAGCAAGATTAAGTGCGCCTTTGGCATGCCCAGATACTACGAGGAGGTGGGCATCAAGTTCAGCGGCGATATCGGCAATGGTGAGCACACCAAGAAGTGGTTCGCTAATGCCCCCCGCCCCTTCGATGACGACCGTATTACCAGCGTCACTGAGCTCTTTAACTCGGGTTAGTGGATCTGGGCTGGCGGCAAAATCTTCCCCAGGCACGCCTGTAAGACGCTCAATTGTTTTCAGATCTGAGACGTCACCTTCGAAGTTGCGCAGTTTTCCGGGTATGACTTGGCGCCCGGACTTTTGCAAAATATGCGTGATGGCGGCGGTAGCTGTGGTCTTGCCTACTCCGGTACCTAAACCGGCAACCACAATAATGCCCATGATTCACCTAGCTCGTAGCAAAAAGAAACAGGATTACAGAGCCAGGCTATATCACCTGGTTCTTTCCCTGGTTACGCCCTCATAGGTCCAATCCATAAAGACTTGTGTAACCCTACCTGCCTTGATGCTACCTGATTCCGCACTGCATAGCACTTTTATTGAACATTTCAACAATCCTATGGCGCACAAGTGCCGAGCAGCAAACAGTAGTGACACTCGCATCCCCGCACCACCCCTCAATGCCTGGGATACTCAAAACGCCTTTGCCAATTCACGCTGCAATCACCACGTGCAATCATCCTATGTAGTCGCCATTTGTAGTCGCCATATGCAATCACTAGGTACATGGGTCAGACAACCAACCAGTAGAGCTCCCGCCCTTGCAATCCACAGCCGTGGTGGCCTTGAATCCCATCTCAACTGGCAACGATATCAGGGGCAACCACACAGGCACGAGCCCCGTGAAAGCTAAGTGGCGACTTTATTGACTACTTCGTGGTTGCAGTAATCAGCTCATTAGTCCAATTCTCAACGCCACTGGTATAGGCATCAGCATCAGCAAAAGACATAGTCAGTTGGTAGAGCACAGTCCTATCATCATTGAGCCAATAAAAACCGCGAACCTGCATGGCATTATACTGGCTTTCTTCTTGATAGCTACCAGAAATTTCATAACCGGCCGCCGAGCTGAGTTCTTTCAAAGAGATATCCAACGCATCATTGCGGTCAATTTCTTTATTTACTGCAGTGGACAATGCTTGTGTACTGATTCCATCTGGGAATTCATAAGCGCTCAAACTCACAGTGTCCCCAAAGCCATTGGCTGTAATCTCATCGATATCTTGATTGGCATCCCAGATCATATAGCCGACGGTGTCGGAGCCTGTCTCGTTATAGACCATGCCTGGAGGAGCACTGAGCTCACCGACTAATCCTTTTAGGCTACTAAGGGTGTAGGCACCGGCTTTGTAGTTAGCATCCAAAGCGAGGATGCTAATTGCCGAAGACTCTAGTTCGTCTTGGCTCAAGTCGCCCAAAAGGTCTTCACCTAAAGCAACAGTGCTATCTTCCGCTGCCGTGGATTCTGCAGTGGACTTAGCATCCGAGGCCTCACCAGAAGACGTTGGGGTGCTGCTTTCACTCGATGATGCCGTAGGCGTTGTATCAGCCTGGTTATCACTGTCACTCGAGCAGGCAGTAAGAAAAGTAGAAGTCAAGACTCCTATGCTTGCCAGGGCAAGCATTGATTGGCGCACAGTCATACCGACCTATTGTTCCAGCCCCGCTTACAACACGCCAACTAAGCCAACACGTAACCACTGTTACTCCCACAACTTGCAACCTGCACGCAATCCAAATCAGCTATGCGGAGCTATTCCTACATGCACTATTCTCCGCTGCTCGACAACATGCACTATTCCCATTCAGCGGCAGTAATCACTGCTGGATCCACCTCGGTACCATTCCACGCCACGTTCAACTTGCCCAAAGCCTCCTCTTGTTCAATATCGATCGCCTGGGCTTTAAACAGCTCTAACAAGGCTAAAAATCGTCCCACAACTTCCATAGATGAGGTGCAGTCCGCAGAGAGCTGAGCGAAACTTGACCACTGATGCCTGCCAGCAAGCTGGACCAACTGTAACAAAATACTCGCTTGCCGCGGCACACTGACCTGTTGTACGTGGACATGGTCCACATTAACCTCAGGCACTGGCTTGCGTTGGAACACGCCGGCAGCCAGCAAGGCAAAGTTCTCGGCATCCAGCCCCAGCTCTACAGGCGGCAACAAACCAGCAAATTCTGCCGGCAAGGCTGCTTGCCGCACATATTGGCGCTGGGCTTGCCGCTGCCAGGTGTGCATAAGGTCTGCGACCTTTGCATAGGCCTGGTATTGCAACAACTTCGCAAAGAGTAAGTCTTTGAGTTCGAGAATCTCCGCGACCTCGGCATTAGCTGGATCACGCGGTAATAGACGCAGCGCCTTTAAATCCAGCAAGGTTGCTGCTACCACAAGGAACTCGGTGATCTCATCAAGATCTGCCATCTCTCCTAATGACCGAGTGTAGGCTACGAATTCATCGGTGACTTGGGCAAGGGCAACCTCAGTAACATCAAGTTCTTTCGCAGCAATCAACTGGAGTAAGGCATCAAAGGGGCCTTGAAAATTGTGCAAGGCTACTTGGAAGCCCGAAATTTCTGGTTGCACTGCCCCGCGCCCCTGCGGTCGTTCAGGCATATGGCGGTCTTAATCTTGGCTCGTGCGCTGGATGACTTCCTTGGCCAATTGGCGATACTGCTCAGCGCCAGGCGATTTCGGAGCCCAGGTGATAATCGGCTCGCCGGCAACTGAGGTCTCCGGGAATCGCACAGTTCGAGTAATCACGGTGTCAAACACGCGGTCATCGAAAACCTCAACCACCCGCGACATGACTTCCTTCGCATGAGAGGTGCGACGATCAAACATGGTAACCAAAATGCCAAAGATATCTAGGTCGAAGTTCAAGCGATCACGAACCTTTTCAACCGTGTCAGTCAGCAGCGCGAGGCCACGCAGCGAGAAGAACTCGCACTCCATTGGGATAATTACCCCATCAGAACACGCTAAGGCATTGACCGTCAGCAAGCCTAAGGAAGGCTGGCAATCCAAAATGATGAAGTCATAGTCGCGTATGACTGGACGAATCGCACGCGCGAGAGTCTGCTCCCGGCCTACTTCATTAACCAGTTGAATCTCTGCAGCGGAAAGGTCGATGTTGGCGGGAACAACATCAAGACCTGCCACATTCGTATGGTGAATAGCATGGTGGATGGATGTTTGGCGGTCCACCAGTAAGTTATAGACGGTGAGGTCCAATTCTTCATGAGCAATACCCAAACCCGCGGAAAGTGCACCTTGCGGATCTAAGTCAACGAGCAAGACTTTACGGCCTAGCTCTGCCAAACAGGCGCCTAAGTTGATCGTGGAGGTAGTTTTACCCACACCGCCTTTTTGGTTGCACATGGAAATAACCGTGGCAGGACCATGTTTGACCAAGGGTGCAGGTTCTGGAATCTCTCGCAAGGGACGCCCAGTCAACCCCAGCTTCTCGGCTTTGGGATCTTCAAACAGGCCTTCTGCCATGACTACCTCACTTTAATAACCCATCAATGGCTGCTGCCTTCAAGAATAACAAGGATGTGATTTCCTAGCACCTTCAAAGTCGGCACTTCGACTTTCTTCCAGGTTTACACCCCAGGTTTAGCCCCCAGAGTATGGCAATTCTCATACAACGATGGATGGCGCACACGACTGCAAATCGCCAAAAATCAACCATACAGGCTAGACAAAATTTGCCCACTGCCCTGCATCCCCACTCACCTTAAGCACGTGGGTGCGATTGTGCCCAGACCTCACGTAAGTTTTGCGCGCTCACATGTGTATAAATCTGGGTGGTCGTTACCGAGGAATGACCAAGGAGCTCCTGGACGACGCGCACATCTGCCCCGCCTTCTAGTAGATGCGTTGCGAAACTATGACGCAAAGTATGCGGAGAAATCTCTCTATTAATACCGCTGCGCTCAACTGCAGCCTTCACCCGCGTCCACGCGAGTTGGCGCTGCAAGGGCTTACCGCGAGAATTCAGAAATAACGCTGGTGTCAGGCCCTTGGATAGTTGCGGGCGCCCACGCACAATATAGTGCTCTAAAGCCTGATGCGCATGCGAGCCTAAAGGAATTTGCCGCTGCTTATTCCCCTTTCCAGTAATGCGCACCATGGCTTGATCTGGCACAATGTCATCAACATTCAGGGCAAGCACCTCAGAGATCCGTGCCCCAGACCCATAGAGCAACTCCAGCAGTGCCCGATCGCGTAAGTCACTGGCTGTAGCCGCCTCGCCTTGTGGTATCGCTTCAAGCAATTGAGTAACTTCGGCAATACTCAAGGTATCCGGGAGATGCTGAGCGAGTTTAGCCGGGCGTATTTCTCGGGCTTCATCATGAGACACAATGCCTTCCGCAAGAGCGAACTTGTGCAAGCCACGTACCACTACCAAGGCACGGTTCGCAGAGGCCGCACTTAAAGGCTTGCGCTGCGCGTCTTTTTCGGGTTGACGCAACCAAAGCAGGTAGTGCTCAATGTCACGGCTGCGAATCTCGCCAATATCCTCAAAGCCACTTGCCCTTGCCCAGCTGGCATAACGTGTGAGATCACGTTGATAATTGCTTAACGTATGTTCGCTTACTCCACGTTCAATCGTTAAATGCGCCAACCAACTACTGATGACATCATCGAGCTTGGGCATGACCCAACTTCTTAAGATCACCGCGCACGCCTGCAGCCACGCGACGCTGCGCTAAGGCAGTCGGGCGCAGTTCAAACTCACTATCTGCTGGGCGAAGCAGTCCTGGTGCGTGCGACTGCGCTTGCACGTGGGCGAACGCTAGAATTCCCGCGATCGCGGTAGCATTGACGATCTCGCCGCGCCAGATCATGGCTTGGGCTTCTGTCAGATCCACCATGGCACGTTCGGCATCTGCTTCTTCGGCCTCGGCTGGTGGACGCTCTACTGTGAAAACACTATCAGCGACAAAAATGCGCACGACTTCATCGCAAAACCCTGGGGTGGCTGCCACATCGATGAGGTGTGACCAATGGTTACTTGCCAGGCCCACCTCTTCTTGCAGCTCACGTTTGGCGGCAACAAGGGGCTCTTCATCTTGGAAATCAAGGAGGCCAGCAGGCAATTCCCAAAGATGGCGCCCTAAAGCATGCCGGTATTGATGGAATAGGGCAATTTTTCCTTCATTATGAGCCACAACGGCTACCGCCCCGAAGTGCTCAATGATTTCGCGCTGGCCAAGGCTACCATCAGGCATACGCACCTGGTCTTGGCGCATAGCCATAATTGGGCTATTGACTAAGAGCTTTGATGACTCCACCTGAAATGTGCTCATGACACCAAGCATACCTGCAGTCTATTGACGACCATTTTCTCCGCTCACGCACCCTTGACGCCCAGTCCCCGCTGACTCCTTTTCACCACTGCAATCCTCAACACAAGGCAGGAAAAAGGCTGCTGGAGCAATGATCTCCAACAGCCCTGTTACTCATGTATGCAGGTAAGGAGGGATAGCGCTTTTCTCCCTGCGGTTGTATAGCGCAGCCCTAGTGGCTATCGCGGTATTCCAAGGCAGCACCGACCAGACCGTAAAATAATGGGTGGCTCTTGGTTGGACGCGATTTGTACTCCGGGTGTGCTTGGGTGGCTACAAAGAATGGGTGTACCTCACGTGGGTACTCTACGAACTCTACCAAGTTGCCATCAGGAGAAGTACCAGAGAATACCAGCTGGGAACCAGCCGCAATCTCCTCGATATACGCATTGTTTACCTCATAACGGTGGCGGTGACGCTCGCTAACATCAAGGCTGCCGTAGAGTTCAGCAACCAGCGATCCCTCCACCAAGCGTGCTGGGTAGGAGCCCAAACGCATAGTTCCGCCCAAATCAGCCTCACCGGAAACTGCAGCCTGCTGCTCTTCCATGGTGGCAATAACTGGGGTTGGAGTCTCTGGATCGAATTCGGTCGACGATGCATTATCGAGGCCTGCCTGGCGAGCGGCCTCAAGCACGGTACACTGCAGACCTAAGCATAGGCCCAAGGTTGGCAGCTTGTGTTCGCGAGCATACGTAATCGCGCCGATCTTGCCTTCAATGCCACGAACTCCGAAACCACCAGGGATAACGATGCCATCGACCCCAGCCAAGTTTTCCGCAGCCCCAGCTGCAGTCTCACAATTATCCGATGGGATCCAGCGGATATGCGCCTTGACCTTGTGCCCGAAGGCACCGGCGCGTACCGCTTCTGCCACAGAGAGGTAGGCATCTGGCAAATCGATGTATTTGCCCACGATGCCGATGGTGACCTCGGAGGTTGGGTTATGCACACGATCGAGCAAATCGCCCCACTGGGTCCAATCCACATCGCGGAAAGGTAGGCCGAGTTTGCGGATCACGAAGGTATCTAGGTGCTCGCCGTAGAGAACCTCCGGAATGTTGTAGATGGAAGAAGAATCGGGGCACGATATCACGCCTTCTTCTTCGATGTCACACATCAAGGCGATCTTGCGCTTCAGTGGTGCTGGTACCTCACGGTCGCAGCGCAGCACGACGGAATCAGGCATGATGCCAATCGATCGTAGCTCGGCTACCGAATGCTGGGTTGGCTTAGTCTTCAGCTCTCCCGATGGGGCCAGGTAAGGCACCAGGGAGCAGTGAATGAAAAAGATGTTCTCTCGACCGACTTCGTGACGCACCTGCCGTGCTGCCTCCAAGAATGGCTGAGATTCGATATCGCCGACGGTGCCGCCGATCTCAGAGATCACCACATCTGGGCGGTTACCGTTTTCATCTGGCTCACCCATTGCGAGAATACGGTTTTTAATCTCATCGGTGATGTGCGGGATAACCTGCACGGTCTTACCAAGGTATTCACCGCGGCGCTCCTTGGCAATCACTGAGGAGTACACCTTACCAGTGGTCACATTGGCGTTTTTGCTTAGGTTGCGGTCCAAGAATCGCTCGTAGTGCCCCAAGTCTAGGTCGGTCTCTGCGCCGTCTTCGGTGACGAATACTTCGCCATGTTCGAAGGGGTTCATAGTACCGGGATCGACGTTAAGGTAGGGATCCAGCTTCTGCATGGTGACGCTCAAACCGCGGGCGATGAGCAGCTGGCCTAAGCTTGCCGCTGTGAGCCCCTTGCCGAGCGAAGAAACCACGCCACCGGTGACGAAGATATACTTCACATTTTGGTCCTGTACGCGCGCACTTGGCATGCACTAACCCTTTCTTGCAGGCATGAGTAAAATCGCGTGGCATAACCACCGCATACAGCAAGTAAATCCCAGGCCTGCACCAGCTACCAAAACCATGGTTGCGGGTCTAAAAATGCGAAAGCCGTAGGTTCTTACCTGCTGCAACATGGTTGCTATGACCTACGGGCCTTCAGTCTATCATGGATATTCCATGCGGAGAAAGTTCCCTGTTCGTAGCTCCTGTGAGCTTGCTGGATTGCGTGTCTCTCTGCTTTCCCACCGCTGATGCCAGGTGCTACACGAGCCTGAAAAACCCTTTTGTGAATCTTGACTGACAAAACTCAACCGGTGCCCACATTCCTGCATCCCAGGCACCTGCATCCCCAGGTATAAGAACGACTGCAGGCCTCCTGCCGCATCTTTATCTCCAGGTTGTAGCCTGATAGTTATAGAGACTTGTAGGACAAGAGGCCTGCAGTTCGAGCAACCAAGCCCAGTGCAACCGTGCTCAGTGCAATGTTTCAGTGCAATGTTTCAGTTCAATCAAGCTCAGTGCAACCGTGATCAGTGCTAAGCTTCAGTGCATTACCTGCATGGCAGCGCAACGGCGATGCACATTTGCTTGGGAATTATTCGGAGGCTTCCGAGGTAGCAGATTCAGCAGTGACGGCCGCAGATTCTGATGTGTTGGCTGCATCATCATCGGTGGTTTGCGCATCGCTATTTTCTGCAGTTTCGGTTTCAGATGCCGCACTCGATTCTGTGGCATCTTCAGATTCAGCCGCAGTGGATTCGTTGCCTGCCGCATCATCACTACCATTGCTGCGGCGGATTCCTGGTGCTGGTCCAGAAGAGCCTTCGGCGATGCCATAATCGCCATTACTACCGGCGAGTTGTTCGGCAATTGCCTGGACTACTGCAACCTTCGCCCAGCCACGCTCTAAAGAATCCACCGTGGAGACCTCGGTCGGATTCTCCCCATTGCGCAGGACACCGAGCACCCCAGTCTCCGAAGCAGCATGTACCCGGCCTGCAACGACAACTCCAGATCCACGCGCCTCTAAAGCAGTGGCAAAGGATGCCTGGTTTTTAGCCGCAAAACTATCTTCGGCACCATCATCATCTCCGGTAACCAAAAGAATGGCTTGTGCTGGCAAGATAGTGCCATCGGTATAGTCAATGAAGCCTGCTTCTCGCAGAGACTGCAAGACTAAGGCGCGGTCTTCGACGCTGGATTGCTGCGCGCCAGTTTCGGGATCCAGTAGCAAGACACTGCCTAAGGATTCACCGGCATGTGTGCCAGAATCCAGTCGGTCTTCGGAGAGCTGTGCCCCAGCAGCCAAGGTAGTCGCGATGATGTTTTTCAGTTGGTCAGCACCATCTTGGGTGAAGAATTCTTCACCCAAATTGACGGTGCCGGCGTCAGTTGCTCCTGCCGCACGCAGAATGGTATTCACGTCAGCAATGTCGCTGTCTTCGGCATCTGCGGTGGCCATCACCAAAACTGGACGGCCAGCCAGATCATCAGCAACGAGGCTAGATGCGAAGGCGAGATCAAAATCATCGCCTGCTGCGAGCTGAGCAGCGGCTACCTCATCAATGCTATTCGACTCACTGCTACTATTGCTTGCAGCACCGTTACTGCTGGAGTCTTCGCTCGGCAGGTTTGGAGCCAGCGCGTATGAACCTACGGCTACGCCAAGGGCGATACCAAAGCCAAGACCGGCAATTGTTCTACTAATATGTGCCATGTGCACTCCTTATGTCAGCCCTATTCGTTGCGGAACCAGTCTTGGGCGCTCAAGGCAAAGTTGTTCCAAGTATCAATGAGGTTTTGGCCAAAGGACTCGTCACCACCAAAGCCAGCGATCAAGATAATGGCAGCCACTGCGACCAAGATACCCAGGATCGCCCACAGCCAGCCTAAGGATTCACGCGAGCGAATGGTGTAAAGCTTGACTATTGCAGCGCTATCAATGAACTTGTCACCCAGTTTCGCTTGGGTCAGCAGTGCTGATGGAGTAGCTTGTTCATGCGCGGCAAATATGGCATCAAGGTTGGTGGTATCACCAACTGAGACTACGATCTCGGCATCGTGGAAGTACGCCAACAGCAAAGCCAAGTCTGTAGAACTTTCGGTAGCTGCCGGGAAGGTGATAGCTCCAATACCTAAGTCTTGGATTCGCTCTAAACCTACAGCAGTGCCATCTGGATCAGCGGGCAGTACGACGCGTGCGCCGCTACGCAGTGCATCATTGCCAATATTGGCTGGATTGCCGACAATACAAGCTGGCTTATAGCCCAGTTCCACGACAGAATCAGCAGCTTCGTCGATCGCGATAATTGCTGGTTCAAATTCCCGGATGAAATTACGCAGCTCACGCAGCTTTTCAACGTGGCCGGCAGTTGGGCTTACAACGATAACCTTTTGATCTTCAAAGATGCTGCCCAAATCAGGGACACCGATACCGTCGATAAACAATGGGGATTCCGAGTGGATGAATTCGATGGTATTGCCAAAGAAGGCTTCCATCCGCTCTACGAGTGCGGTTTGTGCTTCGCCAAAGGTAGATTCTGCACCTTCGGCATTAACGAGTTCACCGCTGGCGATGACGCGCTCCCCATAGTAGAGCTTGGCGCCATCGAGCCGGGCCTTCTTGCCGTTCTTTAGTTTCTCCCAAATTTGAGGGCCTGTGTTCTCGACCAAGGTGATCTCGGCGTCCAGCAGCATTTGCGGGCCGAACTTTGGTACGTCACCGGTGGCAAAGCGGGAAGCGTTAACCACTGCCGCAGGCTTCATGTTAATGAGTTCTTGGGCGAGATTGCGCGAAATATTGGGGGCATCAATAACGGCGATTTCACCTTCATTGAGCTGGCGCCAGCCTTTGGCTGCAGGTGAGCAGTCCCGGGCGATTGCGTGTAAGCCGGGGAGATCATCATTGCGGGAGAAGAGACTCATGCGGTCTATTCTGCCCGAGGAGGTTCACGCTGCTCTGCATGCCACGCTGGGAAGCTGGAAAAAATTTTGCAGAATTCTGATGCTTCCTCGCCTATCGCCCCAATCCTGCCAATGCCCTGAGGCACATTGACGGCAGCAAAAGTGGCTAGCTTACGGGTTTTCCACGTTCTGCTTCTGCCTTAGAAAGTAACTCTGCGGCATGGGCCCGACCGGTGTCCGAATCATCCAATCCTGCCAACATACGAGCTAACTCAGAGACCCGCTCTTCACGGTTTAAAGGCGTAACCTGGGACCGTACTTGGTCTTCACTGACCTCTTTTGAGATCAACAAGTGGGTATGTGCAAATGCTGCCACCTGAGGTAAGTGAGTGACCACAATGACCTGATGACGGGTAGCTAGTTTTGCTAGCCTCCGGCCAATTTCAACTGCAGCACGCCCACCCACACCGGCATCGATTTCATCAAAGACGATTGTTGTACCTTTGGTATCTGCAGTAAGGATTACCTCGAGTGCAAGCATCACGCGGGAGAGTTCACCACCGGAGGCAGCTTGGGCAACTGGTTGTGCTGGTGCCTGCGGATTGGCCTGTAAGGTGAAGGAGATCTCTTCTTTACCCCAGGGGCCGAGTTCTCGCGGTTGCAGAGCTACTGCAAATCGTACTTTGGGCATGGCTAAGCCATGTAACTCAGTGGTAATTCGCTCACTTAAAGCCTGAGCGATTTTGGTGCGATGCTTGCTTAATTCGACGCCGAGCTTGGTTACTTCCTCCCAGGCAGCAGCGACTTCGCGTTCACGTTCTTCAAGTGCAGCAGGAGAAACATCGAGGCGCTCTAATTTAGCCAGTGCCTTCGTGCGCCACTGCAAGACACCCGCAATATCTGGGGCATATTTGCGTGTGAGCGTTTTTAAATCCTGCTGGCGTTGCAATAAGGCATCCAATTGGGCTGGATCAGTTGGCAATGCCGCAAACTCACGCCCCAGTTCTGCAGAGACATCATTGAGTAGCTCATTGGCATGGATAAGCTGTTCGCCAAGTTTCGCTAGTTGTTCGTCGCCGGATTGTGCAAGTGCGGTACTTGCTTGGCTAATTTGAGCGACGGCGCCTGGGGCATCCGAACCGTAATCGCCGAAGGCTTCTGCCCCATCCAAACATGCCATAGCATCGGCCATAGCGGCCCGCAACGCATCGGCATCTTGTAAGCGACGAATTTCGGTGACCAGTTCCGTATCTTCGCCTGGCTGCGGATCTATGGTCTCGATTTCATCAATAGCAAATCGGAGACGATCAACATCTTGGGCACGCTGCCGCCGGGATGCCTGTAAGTCGGCGAGTTCATCTGCTCGTTGCTTCCACGCAAGATATGCCTGGTGATAGTCACGGGATACTTGCGCTAGCTTTGGGTCACTACCATCAACGGCCTGGCGTTGTTGCTCTGCTTGGAGCAACTGCAGCTGGTCATGCTGACCATGAATAGTCAGTAGCTCCCGGCTGAAAGTATGCAACGCAGCCGCAGGAGCCGTGCGGCCACCCAAATATGCCTTTGATCGACCTTTTTCGCTCACGTTTCGGGTCGTAATAACCTCCCCATCTTCAATACTGCCTCCTACTTCTTCAACTGCAGCAATAGCACGCTGCTTACTAGCGTCATCTAATGGAGTGATATCAAAGATGCCACTAACATGGGCTTGTTTGGCCCCGGTGCGCACCCGGGAGGCATCGGCGCGATCACCATTGAGCAGGCGCAGGCCAGTGAGCACCATGGTTTTACCTGCACCGGTCTCACCGGTTAATGCTGTAAAGCCGGGACTCAATTCCACGGAGGCCTCGGCGATAACCCCCAAATTTTCTAGCGCAATATCCGCGAGCATGCCGTTTATTCTACAACATGAAGTAAGGACATCGGCCGATCATCCGAACAAATGTATGAAAAATACGGTGGCAAGCCACCCCATTCAGTTCCAGGAGACTTACTGTTCAACATTGGGGTTCTGTGGGCCACGCCATCCATTGACTGGTAGGTGCAATTTACGCACCAAGCGGTCCGTAAATGGTACGGAATCAAGACGCACCCATTGGACCCAACGCTTGCCTTGGACAACTTCAATACGTGCATTCGGCGGGATTTCAATGCGGCGGAAGCCATCCATGACAGCACGGGCATGATCTTCACTATGGCAAGCCTCAATGGCCACCGTGCTTCGCGGGGAAACTACCAATGGTTTCGTAAACAATGCATGTGCATTATTCGGCACCACTAAGATAGCATCGAGTTCTGGCCACAATACTGGCCCACCGGCAGAGAAAGCATATGCAGTCGAGCCAGTTGGGGTGGAAACGATTATGCCATCGCAACCGAATGAGCTCACCGGGCGTTGATCAATTTCTAAAACCGTATCGAGCACACCTTGGCGCGTAGTGTTTTCTACGCTAAGTTCATTCAAAGCCCAGCCGGTGGCAAAACGCTCGTTGTTCGCATCGAAGTAGGAAATATCGATGGTCATACGCTTTTCGATGCGATAGTCCCCGGCGATAACATGGTGGACTGCCTCAGTAAGCGAGTCTTTTTCCCACTCCGCCAAAAACCCCACGTGCCCCAAATTGATGCCAAGCACTGGGATGTCTGCGGCGTATGCCAGGTCTGCTGCGCGCAAGAAGGTGCCGTCACCACCAAGAACTAAAACGAGTTCCACACCTTGAGTAGCAGCCTCTGAGTGCGTGACATGTTCAAAACGCTGTAAGACGGGATGACTCCGGATTGCGGAATCATTATCACTACTTAACACGCGTACACCAATACCGGCATTGTCGAGTAATAGAGCTGCTTGTCCAGCTGAAGCCAGGTTAGAAGCCCGCTCGGGATGGGTGACTAATAAGACAGTACGTGGGGTAAGTGACATTATTGGGGTCCTTCGGCCACAGCCTGGGCTACCAGTGCATAAATTTCTTCAGTATCCCGCACGGTTGGTGCGCCGGCAGGCTTACGCAGCCATAGGAAGTATTCGACGTTACCGCTTGGCCCAGGTAAAGGAGAGGCAACGACACTGCGTAATTCTAATCCAAGTTCTTGGGCAAATTCGGCAATCTCCACGCATACTGCGATACGTTGTGCAGGATCTCGAACCACGCCACCGGAGCCGATCCTGTCCTTACCGACTTCAAATTGGGGCTTGACCATAGGCAGCAGATCTGCGCCCTCGGCCATGCAGGCCACAATTGCTGGCAAGGTGAGCTTCAAGGATATGAAGGAGAGATCCCCAACCATCAACTCGCAAGGTTCGCCGATCAATTCTGGAGTGAGATAGCGAATGTTGGTGCGATCGAGCACACGCACACGCGGATCATTTTGAAGGCGCCAAATGAGCTGCCCATATCCTACGTCTATAGAGACGATCTCGCGAGCATCACGGCGTAGCAGCACATCGGTAAACCCTCCAGTAGATGCCCCGGCATCCATGGCTTTGCGACCCGCAATTTGTAGGCCCTGTGGTTCGAATGCTTCCAAAGCGCCAAGGAGTTTATGCGCTCCACGGGATGCCCAGTCTTCTTGCTGACTAGTGATTTTAATGGACGCATCTGCATCGACTTGCGTAGCAGGCTTTAGAGCTTGCATCCCGTTGATTTGGACACAGCCTTCTTTGATCAAACTGGTGGCTTGTTCCCGGGAGCGAGCAATTTTACGGCGCACTAATTCAGCGTCCAGACGCATTCTCCGCGCCATTATTCTCCTCCTCGGTTTTGGGTATGTGTATTTCATCGTTCGCAGCCAATACATCGGTGATGTCTGGCAAGGTGTTGCCTTGTAGTACTGCCTGGAGTACTTCATGTTCAGCTTGGTAGACCTCGATCTCGGCGGCTAGGCAAGCAGTTTTTTGTGCTCGCAATTGCGCTAAGAGCGCACCGGCTGCATCGAGATCAACGACCGGACTGCGGGGATCACGCGGGATTGGATGAGCCATAAACGGTGCAGTTTTCTTTCGAGAATGTAAAGCAGCGACTGTTACTGAAAATACGTGCTCTTTGCTGTATACGGAGCTGCCGGTGCCTGATTTGATTAGCTTGCTGGCATATGGGCGAATTGGGCAAGTGCTGCTACAGCTGCTTCCCCCTCGGCACGCACCTTGCCATCAAAAGCTTCACCTTCCCAGGCGCAGGCGAGCACTGTGTGCAATGCATCCAACGCAGTAGCATCAACATCGCCGCCGGTGAGCACGATGTCGGATCCCTCCCAGCTGGCACTAAAGCCACCTTCAGGATGCGGACGATACTTCGCAACTTCATCCTCAAGGCACCGGAGATCTGTAGCGACATAGGTTGGACGTTGCAATGGTTCCGCGTAGATGAGGTCACCTTCGAGAGATACCCCGGTGAGCACATGCAAGGAGTCCATACCTGCGGCAACACCACCTGCGATATCGGTATCGAGGCGATCGCCTATACCTAGTGCATTACTGGCTTTAGCGCGCTTCGCTGCAGCATGGAACATGGTCGGTTCCGGCTTACCAGCAGCTTGCGGCACAACACCAGTGGCGTGTTCAACTGCTTTCACCATCGAACCATTACCAACGCACAGTCCTCGTTCAGTTGGCAGGGAAGAATCGAGATTAGTGGCAAAAAAGCGAGCACCAGCGCGAATAGCCAGGGCCGCTTCAGATAATTGTGCCCAACCAGTCTCGGGATTGTGTCCTTGCAAGACGGCGGCAGGCTGGGTATCAGCGGAATCGACGACTTCGAAGCCAGCAGCGGTTGCTAGATCACGCAGTGCAGGAGCACCGAGGATTAAGACCTTTGCCCCGGGCTCAAGTGTCTCGGCCAGCATTTCGACAGCTGCTTGGGAGGAAGTGAGTACTTGTTCGGCTTTCGTTGGAATGGCAATATCACTGAGCATCCCGGCAACGGTTTCTGGACTGCGCGATGCATTATTGGTGATGTAGTAGCAAGCTACCTTGGTAGATGTAATTGCCTCTTGAGCATGCGGGAGAGCTTGACCGCCTTCCCACACAGTGCCATCAAGATCAAAGAGGTAGGCATCATAGCGCTTGGCAAAGGTCATGAACGGTTACTCCTAGTCTTGCTTCAATTCAGCAACTCGCTGCTCAGCATCGGTGAGGGCATCGAGATCGTGCGATTCAATAGCTGCGAACCATTCAGCTGCCTCAGCCTTATCACCTTCGGCATTACGGGCAACCAGGGCATCTGCATATGCGTAGGCTAGGCGGATCCCCTCCATGTCTGTGGCGTTCCGGTCTGGGTTGGCGCGCTCTAAGACGGTCACGGCCGCATCATATTGTTCTAGCTCACGGCGGGCGCCGGCAACGACAATAAGTAATTCGATCTTTACTTCACGAGGCAAGCCGCGCGTATCAACGTCGCGTGCTAGCTCTAAGGCACGCTCTGGGCGACCGAGTCCGCGTTCGCAGTCAGCCATTACAGCGATGAAATCATCAGAGCCACTCATGCGTCGGGCGGCGCGCAGCTCACTTAAGGCTTCCTTCCACTCACCTGCGTGGTAAGCTGCAATACCATTCGATTCGCGTACGACAGCGATGCGACCCGCACGGTGCTTAGCAGCACGCGCGTGACGCAGCGCGAGTTCTGGATCATCAGCCATCCAGGTGGCAGCCATGATCAGGTGTTTTGCCACAGCTTGAGCATTGTCGCGGGATAGTACCTTGAGATCCTGGCGCACCAATGGGTCGAGATCACGTACGTCGAGATCTGCTGGTACTGCTGGATCTTCAACTCGGGAATTCAGGCGCTCTTCGCGGTAGCCAGACCGCTGTGGCGCGTAGGAGCGCTGGCGCCAGCGTCCGGATTCGCTTTCCACGCGACCACGACGTATGACCTGCTCCCCATTGTTCAAACGTGGCTTGTCGTCGCGTCGCCCCTCATGATCGCGACGAGACTTATCATAGCCACGATCATCACGGTTATAACGCCCGCCTCGATCCTGCCGGTCGTTACTGCCATAAGATCCACGGTTATTGCGGTTGCTGCGGCCTTCGTTATCGTCCCGATTACCTCGATAGTAGCCATCACGGGAATTATCATCGCGATTACCATTATAACGAGGCATGGACTTACCACCACGATTATCATCATTGTCCCAGCGACGATTGCGGCCGTTGTTGCGACCGTAATTACCACCACGGTTATTGTCACGGCGGTTACCGTAGGACTTTCCCGTAGGACGCGAGTCGCGTCGCCCGTTATCGGAGTGCGAGGATTGCGCGTGTTCAGAACTCAAAAGTATTCCTTCTTCAAACTGGTCATACGTGCGCCACAGGCAGGGTAATTGTCCGTGGGACAGAATTTATATCGGTAGCTCATATTACCAGAGACAAATAGTGCTTGATGGCATAGCAAAAAGGCGCCAGCAAAAGTGCTGACGCCTTGAATATAAAGTTAAATGTTGGCAGTAACCTACTCTCCCACATCCTCCCGGATGCAGTACCATCGGCGCGGCTAAGCTTAGCTACCGGGTTCGAAATGGGACCGGGCGTGACCCTAGCGCTATCACCACCAACAAGCTGTGTACGCTTGCTGCGTTACCTAAAATATAGCAGCATGCTGACATTCCCGCAAATCAGCATTTCAAGGCAAAAAATATCGCTTGCTAACAATAGGTTACGATACGGCGAGTAATATGACCATAGAAATAAACCCCACCCTCAAGCGCCAAAGACAATAAAAGCAGGCAACGCATAAAGCGCTGCCTGCTGGATGCGCTGAGCAAAACACTTGACGACCGCCACTACCCCTATTGGAGGCTTGGGACAATTACAAAAGTTGCGAAGCCGAGAATCGCACTCGCCGCTCACTCAGGCATTCAAAATCACATTGTGCACGTGATTCCACTAACGGATACGGCGGGCATCACCGTAAACTGCAACGTAGTCAACACTGGTGTCGGTCGTTGTTGCCAAAGATACGTAGGAACGGATGTATACAGGACCAACGCAACCATTGATCTGCAAGTGCGCACCGGTGAAGCCCCCGGCTGCACGCAGCTTCTCCAAGTTCATGTCATAGCCAGCCAGGGTAATGTTAGTAACACCACCTGGATTCAGCTGATAGGACACAGTGGAGCTGGTCTCTGCATTAGCATCAACGCCAGCGTTACCTTCAACACCTGCGTTCGCACTGGCCTCAGCACCAATGGTCCCCTCCCCGCTTGGCAAGGTCACTTCAGCAGATGGGCCGCCAGAAACACCGACACTAGGAGCAACGCCGACGGATGGAGAAACGCTAGCACCGGCAGTGGTTTCAACAGCTACGCCGTCAGAGATGTCAACGCCACAGCCGATCTGATAGCCAGTCTCAAAGTAGGCGCTCTTTAGTGGCTCCAGTCCCTCGCCGGAGATCCAAGAGTTACCGGTCAAAGTGCCGAAACCCTCGCCAGTGGTGATGCCACCATCAAGCGCCGGGGCGAAGTTGATAGCTTCGTCCAGCTTCTGAACGTTCAGAACCCAGCCGTCAGCGGTAGTACGGGAAACAGCACGATCGACAATATCGCGCTCACCGCCTATAACCTGTCCCGGATATGGCAGCTCAAGTACTGGTACCCATGCTGGCAGTGCGTGTGCAGCGGTGGCGCCAGTCAGAGCACATGCAACAGTAACGACAGATGTGGCAATACGACGAGTGATTTTCATATTTAACTCCTCGGAGAGTGCGGTTGCGTTCACCATTGTGAACACCTTGGAAAACTGAACTGATTGACAACTTAACTCACATCAAGCTTGAAGAAAACACACCGAAAACTCACACAAACGACTTGAGGGCGGTTGCCAAAGGCCGCAACGAACATAAAACTCACTTCACCAACAGTTGTTATAAGTTACCAGAATAAAAAATCCAGAAATAGAAAAGCTATTCCTATAAACACTGTTCAAAAGCAATGAGCCTTTTTCAAATGTGAGATATATAACAAAATAAGCAAGAGCGTAACGCCTACCCCCGAGTGTTTTGCCGTGAAATGATCGCGCTCAAGCAGTCACGTAAGACACTCTTCATTAAAAATAAAACAACGCCTAAGAACCCATTGTAGTCAAGAATAAACCAAGGACTGCGGATATAGAACGCTAATTCAAGGGCATAACCTTGACGTCCACGGGTGTTTGGCCACCTCTTTGGCCGGAATATAGCACAACTACCTCATATTCCTTAAGAAACATGTGCCAGACAACGCCACTGCACCATTGCACACAGAATAAAGAGTACAGAATGCAGGCAAAGAATAATTAGTTCCCAGTAGTAAAGAACAAGGTAATCAGCAGTCTAACCATTAAGCAACCAAGCATTAAAACGCATTACTTGGAGAAAACTAGCTCCAGTGGTCACCGAACATAAAAAGGTGTACGTTGCTGAGATTCATGTGAAGTGCCTCTGCAATAACAAGAGCAACTATCGAGTAGTGCAGCAAGAAAGCAAAGACTAAATTCTGATGTTTCGAAAGCACAATTGCAGCAGATCGGGCCAATTCCATACTATGTGCAATACGAACAAAGCAGAGCACTATTAAAAAGTGCGAGCTCAATCTCTACTAGATAGTGCAACGGTGAAAGCCGCCCGCCAGGTATGCAGTAATTTGGGGACTAGTTCGCAATAAAACCGTAAAAACAATGGGTCCATTATCGTGACCGTGAGCAAAATGAACGCTTAAGTGAGGTTCGAATACCCGACAGTATAGTCAAATCTGCGATAGCAACCAGGGCAAAAGCCTGGCACCCAGTAAATAATGAAAATCGGGTGAGGCATGCAAAGAACGAAATTGTATGGAGACTATGTGAATGCGAATTCGACAGGAAAGTAAAATTTTAAGAATTTGGAAAAAATAAATTGTGCCGGAAGCCCGCGTGTTCATGGGATCGGCGATCGAAAATTCACGTGTTGTGTGTGGTGATATACCCCCCCACACACAACCGCACTCTCCTGGCCGCAC
>JAUMTW010000003.1 GCA_030531005.1 Corynebacterium sp. | reverse complement strand
TGAATCAACTCCATGCGAGTCAGCTCCAGGTCGACAACTGGGACTTGGCGGGACTTCTTTTCCAGTTCGGCGAATGCTTTGATGAGATTCTTTTTGAACTGGCGCACTACCTCGTTGTTACGCAGGTAGGTCATGAGCAGCATTGCCTGCTCACGGTTGAGGATTGCGTATTTCGTCGGATTAGGGCTCTGACCTGCAACTCGCGTTTTAAACGCGACCCCTCCGAACTCCTCAAAGTCCGCGAGATTGTTGCGAATCATCTCGAGCACATTCTTGTGCTGGTTGCCCACACCTTGTGCGATGATCTCCGAGGTGGTGGTAAGCTCACCATCCTGGGAGAATTGAACTAACTCGTTCATCTTGGTATCCTTTTCTTGCTTGCGCTCCGCCTTTATTGGCGGAGTTTTTCTTATGCGGCTACGTCTTGTGTTTGTGACACGAATTCGAAGAGTGCTTCGAATGGTGTTCGGAAGTAGAGGCAGGTGCCTGCTACGAATCCTGCGGAGACGTTTTCGCCTTCCATTGCTCGCCAGAGCGTTTGTTTTGATACGCCGATCTGCTTTGCGAGTTGGGTGTCGCTGAGTCGGTGGATCTTTTTCAGCTCTTCTAGTTGAGTCTTTTTGACTCGTATCGCGCTAGTCATTGGTCTTCACCTCCTTAGTAACTTAACTTACCGCGTCGGTAACTAAATTACCCCCATTAGCTAGCCCTTGCAAGTAGCTACCCTAATTTGGGTGGTAATTTTTAGTAACACCCCAGGTAGTAGCTTTACTTGGCGGTAGAAATATGTAACACTAGTGGCATGACAGAATTTAAAGACTGGGTTGCTGAGGTAACAGGCAATGCCTCTTCCCGCGAAATATCCCGCAATCTTGAGACCACGCACGTCACGGTCTCGCGGCACATCAATTCCGCGAACGTTCAATTCGCGATTGACCTCGCCGCGGCCTATGGCGCGAATCCCATCCCTGGCCTGGTCGCAGCTGGCGCTATCAAACAGCACCACCTCGACGAGTTCGCGCGACAAGCAAGCCTTGAGTCCTACACCGACCTGGAGCTCGCACAAGAAATTGTTAACCGCCTACAGCAGGCAGAACAGCACCCATATCTCGACACACCTGTAGACGAGCTTTCGCTCAAACGTTCGAACAAAACCAAAAACACTGTCCCGGCCGCGCAGTATGATGAAGAACCAATCACGAAACTCGACTGGGAGCGCTCAGAGTACGCGGCCTACGACACACCAACAGACGAGGAAATGCGCGAGCGCGAAGGCAGCGACTTTATCGACTAGGAGGTGAAATGCTGGACATAACCGGACTCATAAACCGAATAGAACAAGACGGCTACCAGGTCACATGGCACACCGACCACCCCGCCGGCGCGTGGAACCCAGAACAAAACCTGATCAGCATCCAGCATGGGATGTCCGATGCGGCGACCCGCAGTGTGCTCGCCCACGAGTACGGGCACGCCTACCACAGGCACCCGGCCGGCTGCCACCCAGCCCACGAAGACAAAGCAGACAGGTTCGCCGCCCGGCTGCTCATATCCGCACCCGAGTACGCGTTGGCTGAGGCTATCTATGACTCGCAGCCCGCGCTGGTTGCTGCTGAGCTGGGGGTGAGTTTGCGGATTTTGCAGGCTTTTCGGAGACTGCAGGTGCAGTAACCAGGGGTTGAACTGTTAAATAAAATTGAACAGTTGGGTAGATCGCACTCTTGAACGCCCCCACCCCATCCAGTAGAATCAAAACCAAGTGGCGGCACTGAAACACGTGTTACGCACTAATTCCAGCGGCTAGGTTCCACAACAGAACCAGCCGCTGCGTCACATAAGGAGGCGTAACAACCATGACTGACAACAAAACTTCCCTCAACCTCGTTCTAAGCGGGCGCACCAACGACATCGATGCGGCCGCAGTTGCACGCGGCCTCGACCTACTCATAAAGCTCGTGCAAAGCTTCACGAATGAGACACCAAAACTCAGCACCCTCAAAGAAGGTAGCGCAATCACAGGCGTCGAAGTAGAACTCCAACTCGAAGAAGAAATACATCAAGGCGTATCCTTACTTCGAGAGCATCAATCCCTACCTAACGGTTGGACTCTTGGGCAAGCAAAATACATACAAGATATTGCAAAGCTAACAGGCTACTCCGGTGTTGAAGCTGTTGGTCTATCACGCCTGGATGAGCCACGAACCCAGCTCGATAAGAGCCTCATAGAAGCAATTTCTAAAATCCCAGAATCCGCCCCCTTAGAGTATGGCTCTGTCGATGGTGTACTCGAATCCTACTCTGCGCGAGGCGGCCGCCTTACCGCACGACTACGGCCACTCATTGGCAAAAACAGCATTAAGGTAAACTTCGACGAAGCCCTCGATGAAGATATTCGCCAAGGACTACGTAAGACCGTAAACATTTATGGAGCTGTCATCAGCAACCCTAATGATTACGAGGCGGAGGAAATCGACGCCCACGAAGTCACCATCCTGGACTTGGATGAAGAACAAGAGTCTTTACGCGGAATATGGTCTGACCTCCGTGAACAGGGAATCACATCGGATGAGCTTATGCGTGGAATCCGCGATGACTGGGCGGAGAGCGCATAATGGCCAAACGGAAACAGCCGATCAATGTGGCCATAGATACCTCCCTGCTCGTAGACTTGTTCGTGGATGACCAAAAGATATTCGCTGAGCGCACCGACTATGCGCTTCGTAGCCGGGAATACCAGATCTTCATACCAACGTTAGTCGGTGTAGAAACTCTCACAACACCGGCTATGCGCTTAAAAGCCCAGGAACCACCAATTGATAACGCATCTACTGCCCGGGCGAGACAATTGTTCCGTTCCCCGAATATCATCTGGATTACCCTCGACCGCAAGTCGATGATGATAGCGCAAGAACTTGGGCTCACCCGGTTTATCCGCCCACAGGATGCCGCGATTGTGGCTTGCGCTATTCGAGCAGAATGCCAGTTCTTATTCACCAAGGATGATAAGTTGATAAAAAAGGCAGAGGGGCTCGAAGAAATTACCGTCTGCTATCCTCCAGATATACCGCCACTCCAAAACGAGCTATCGTTAGAAGGCAACGATGATGATAAGTAGGCTCCGGTCAATTGTTCACGAGATGGGTAGGTTCCATATGAACCAGACGCCTTATGTGCAGGCTGCGACTGAGAAGGCGCACCGGCGTGCTGCTACCAGAGCACAGCGGGCATATGCCAAAGTGGATCGCACGATCCAGGCACGTGTCAGTCAGTATTCCCAATACACCCGTGATTTCGTGGGACAAATGAGGGACAAAAAGCGATACTCTATGATACTACCTGATACTCTATGAGACTGAGTAGAAGTCGCCCCCACCAGCAAAAACGCCGCAAAATCAGCCCAAAATAGCCCCTCACCAGGCAAAGAGAAAACCCCAGTTCGTCGATCCCAGCTAGGTCCACCAATTCAAACCCTGAACAGAACACTCCCTGTTCAGGGTTTTGTTGTCACCAGAGCCTTCTCCGAGGGGCACCACAATCGAATAGCTGCACTTTCAACGTCGTTCATCCATTTCTAAAGGAGCAACTTTGAGTTTTACTGATTGGGTCTCAGAATTCCTCGAGGCCACCCCCGCTACACCACTGGTACGCATGATCGCAATAGGCTCCTTGAATGGTGTCGGGGCTGTCAATGGCAGGTCCGGCGCCCTGGGCAATTCCACCGACCAAGCCTTACTTGCTGCGGTACGGACTTGGGCAGATGCTGTGGTCGCGACTGCACACACCGCACACACTGAGCAGTACCAAATCCCCCAACCCATAGAAAACAGCACAACGTTGCCACCGGTCATCGTATTATTGAGCAACTCTTTGCATCTATCGCTTTCAGACGCAATTTTCTCTCCTGCACCGCGCCTTGATACCGCGCACCCGCGGGTGATGGTGGCAACTACTGCCCAAGCTGCGGCAGCACACCCGGGCACCATAGATACGCTTGAACGACGCGGAATCGATGTTCTTCGTGTTGCTGCTACCAACAGCGGACATGGCGTGGATATCCCCGCGCTCATCATCGAGCTGCGTGCCCGCGGATTGACGACCATTGCCATTGAGGGCGGACCGCATCTCTACCATGAGGCACTACAGACACACAGCATTGATGAAATTATCTACAGCATTGCACCCCGAGTAGTGTTTCCGGATGAATTGCGCACTTTTGGCACAGCCTCGGTAGGTGCGGATAGCGCTGATCATCACCTCAAACTTCTCCGTACACACATTGCAGATTCCATGATCTATGCGCGTTACAAGGTGGACCGGAGCACCGAATAGTCGCTCGCCTATTGCACGCAGAGCAAACACCAGTAAGACCCGTTTTCATAGCTCGACGAAAAATTTTGCAGTAAAAGTGAAGTGTGCTGCGCAGAAAACTTTCTGGCATCGACTAGGGTGTAGGCTGTGAAAACCTCCGAGCAAACGCACGCAGAAATTGAGCCCCGCAGCTTGCTGCGCCCACAGCGCCTACACCCCTTAGGCGACTCACGACGCACCCCGTGGGACCAAGTTGGAAATATCATCGCCTGGCCCATCGCCATCGGTTTCATTATCCATCGGTTGTTTATCCTCGGAGTTCAAGCGACCACCACCGACGATTTCCGCTTAGTCTATGAAGCCCTCAATCGCTTCTGGCACGGTGAGCCAATCTATGCTGCCGATTATGCAACCTATCAGCCGCATTATCTTTATATGCCGGGTGCGACGGTACTCTTATCTCCCATTGGCTGGTCTGATAGCTTTAGTATCGCGCGTTTTATCTTCGTCGCCATAAATGCGTTAGCCATCGTTAGTGCTTTAGCGATCTTTACCCGCATGTTTGGATACTCCTTGCGCTCCTTGGTATTCCCTACTAGTATCGTGATGGCTTTTTGGTCCGAATCCGTTACTAACACTTTGTCCTTCGGCAATATCAACGGCCTTATGCTACTCATTTTTGCATGGACACTCTATGGATTCCTCCACAATCAACGCTGGCTAACAGGTGTGCTTCTCGGCATCTTGATCCTTATTAAACCGGTCTTCGTGGTTCTACTGTTCATCCCAGCAGCACTGCTGTGGTGGCAGACTTTTATCGGCGCGATTGCTATCCCGTTACTCTTTAACATCGTGGGTTGGAAGATCACCGTCGGTGCCAGTGATTACCTGAATGTAGTGGTTCCCTTTTTGCGCAATACTCGCGACCATGCCAATGTTTCCTGGCAAGGCATCACGGTTGCTTTCGGCATTGAGGGGGCCGCGGCACAGGCGATTTGGTTAATCTTTGCCCTCGTGCTGTTCTTCGCTTTACTTGCCAGCTTGCCGCTGCGTCGCCATCAGCCAGTCCTGTGGCTGACCGTCGCCAGCGCAATGCTGCTATTGGGCGGATACTTCTTGCCTTCGTTGGGGCAAGGCTATTATTCCATGTTCTTCTTCCCACTGTTCTTTAGCGTGTTGCTGCCGAATTCCCCAGCGCGCTCGGCCTGGATTTGGATCAGCTTCTTCCTCATTTACTCCCCTGATAGTTGGATTACCGCCAAATGGCCAATTGGCACCTACTACGTAAATATGTACATGGTGAGTTTCGGCTGGGCAATGATGATCATCTTCTTGGGAACTTACAGCCTGACCCTATTTTTCAATGCGCAGCGAAGGACAAAAGCCCTATCTAATCCGCATACCACTTCGAAAGAGCCTGCTGTTGCTGCAGCGTAAGTAAGAATCTTCCGCGTTAGAAATACGTTAGGCCACGGCGCTTTTTTCGCTTTTGAGCGTAGAATATCCGGGCATGAACGATTTTAAGCATCTTAGTGAAGAAGATTGGCAGGTTCGCCTCAGTCCTGCCGAATTTCAAGTACTTCGCTTAGCAGGTACAGAGTCACCTTTTACCGGTGAATACACTGATAGCACCACCGCCGGGATTTATCGTTGTAAGGCATGTGGTGCTGAGTTATTTCGCTCCGATGAGAAATTCGCGTCCCACTGTGGGTGGCCTTCATTTTTCTCCCCGCTTGCAGGTGATAGGATCATTGAGCGCGAAGATAATTCCTTAGGCATGCAACGTACCGAGGTGCTGTGTGCAAATTGCAACTCGCACTTAGGCCATGTATTTGCTGGTGAAGGCTATGACACCCCGACAGATTTGCGTTATTGCATTAATTCCATTGCCTTGGATCTAGAGCCTGCTCCGAAGGCCAGCAATATCGATGATGCTGATGATGGATCTGGCATCCCTACAAACTAAGACAATCAGGCGTACCACCGCCGACGAGTAGGTAGGCTCCGTCACACGGTAGTAAAAAAGTCGAATACAAATACCCCGCACCTTCAATTACGAAAATGGTGCGGGGCACTTTCATGCATTTCAGGGCAGCATGTATCGCACCCTGGAAGGAAAACTACGATTAAGGCAGCATTTCGACGATTTCTGCGACATCATCAACGCGACGCCCGGTAAAGAATGGGGTCTCCTCCCGCACATGCAGGCGAGCCTCGGTGTAGCGCATCTTGTGCATCAAATCCACAATGCGGTGCAATTCTGGCGCTTCAAAGGCAAGCATCCACTCATAGTCACCAAGAGCAAAGGCGCTGGTTGTATTAGCGCGAACATCTGGGAAATCGCGGGCATTCATACCGTGCTCGGCGAGAATGCGGCGGCGTTCCTTCGGATCCATCACATACCACTCGTAGGAGCGCACGAAGGGGTATACGGTGATCCATGGGTTTGGCTCTTCCCCCATAATGAAACTTGGCAGGTGAGACTTATTAAATTCCGAAGGGCGGTGTAGCGAGGAACCAGTCCAGTAGGCTTCGCTTGCCTGGCCCAGTACGGTTTCGCGACGGAAGGCCTGATAGGCAGCCTGAATATCTTCGAATTCCTCGGCGATAAACCAGATCATAAAGTCTGCGTTCGCATTGATACCAGAAATATCATAAATGCCGCGCACTGTTACTTTGCCGGCCGCCTCAAGATTGGCAAAGAACTCCTGAGTCTGGGCTACAATAGCGCTACGCTCAGTACCAAGAGCTCCTGGAATTGCACGGAACGTGGCGAATTGGCAATAGCGCTGAATGCTATTAAGTTCGTCGTAATTCAGTTTTTCGGTCACGGAAAATCCTTTCCAAAGATTATCTGAGTAACGCGGCACAAAATGATCAGGCTGGTGGTGCCACGATGCGGTAAGTCATGATCACAGGGAGTTACCCCCGATGACATGTACCATCTTAGCGCTAATTTATGATGAGTGGGCTATAAAACTTGCGATTGATTACTTTTTTGTTGCCCCAAGATGCTGAGCACTTTTTCGGCGTGCCTTCCTGCAGCTTAGCCCCATGCCAGCTAGGTTAACTTGTGTGAATATCAGCAATGCGAATGCGCGACCGCGTCCCCTCAACTCGAGCGCGCCTGAGCCGACACCAAAGGACTTCACCGAAGCCGTAGAGTCGATGCACGCCGCCCAAATCCGTTCGGATATCCAACTTGGAACAATTCGGCCTCCACAGCGCCTGGCTCCATATAGCCATGCCATCGGTTTGGAAGTCCAAAAGCCGGAAGCTGAAGTGCCGACAGAATCTGAGGGCGATGCCTTTGGCCGTCTGATCCTGCTGCATGATCCCACTACCGAAGAACAGTGGGAAGGTACCATGCGTTTGGTTGCGTATATTCAGGCCGATATGGATGATGCCGTAGCAAACGATCCCTTGCTCCCCGAGGTTGCCTGGCAGTGGCTGACCGAAGGCCTAGAGCAGCATAATGCTGGATATACGCACCTGGGCGGTACGGTAACCGCCACTGCGCATGTCCGCTTCGGCGACATTGGTGGTGCACCTCGAGCTCATCAAATTGAGATGCGCGCTTCATGGACAGCTCATACTAATGACTTAGCACCACATGTGGCGGCATTTGCTGATGTCTTGGCCTCAGTTGCAGGCTTGCCTCCAGAAGGCGTTACCCAATTGGGCGCTCAGTAGCACGTAAATGCCCTGAGCCCCATGAGGCAAGGCTACCCGCTTTAGTCTGTCCCTTTTCGACCATTCGTCTAGGCCCAGCCCGCAATTTTCTCGTACCAGAAACTTGCCTTAGCACAAGCAGCGAAGCTGGCGGCACATGCAGGAAATTAATAGATCCGTGCTACATGGGAAAATGCCCCTTTGGGCTTATTGCCCCACGATGAATGCAAGTACAACACACACAATAACGATCACGGCGACCAAAATTAGATCAACAAGGAATTTCTTGCGAGATAAGATAAAGACCTTACGCCCATCAACAGTTTGAGCTCGACGCGATCCGAAACCGAGCCCGCATAACAGGATAATCAGGAACGATCCAAGCCATGCGCCCCAGGGGAATGATTGCGAGGCCAGGAAGATAGACGAACCCGCAAAAACTCCTGCGCTTAAAAATAAAACGTAGACGAAGAAGGGAATGTGGATCTGATCAACTGTTTTTTTGATGTACGACATAGAGACCACTCCTTTAACGTATTGATGCCGCCGAGCAACTTCTCTCTCTCCCCCCCTAAAGGGGCACCTACCTGTGGTACTGAACAGTTTATCACTGCTGCTGTCTACATCGCTTTTGGCGCTCAAAGTGCCTCAGTTCAAAATTCAGCAAATACGCACTATTTTTGCCTACTTGCTAGAGCCGTTCTGTATCAGCCTGCTCGCTTCGCGTTCAACTTTGGCAGCAGCCAAGATCAACCACGCATAGATTGACCACTCTTGAGGCGACCCAAAAAGAGCAGTTCCCTGCAAAAACAGATGCTGCTCTTTCTCGATGCTGCTGCGCACACTCTCGTGTTAGTCACCCGTAGACGTAAAACGCGCGAGTAAGTCCTGTGCTTGGGATTCCAAGCCAGCGGCGTCAAGACCACATTCTGCAAGTAACGCTCCACGACTTGCATGCTTTGGATAGAGCGCGGGAAAGCCCAAGTTGCGTACTGGTACTACGACATCAGCGGCATGTAAGGCTTCATTCAAGCTGGACCCGACGCCGCCATGAGCTATACCGTCTTCAATGGTAAGCACGACCTTCGCATGGCGCGCAGCTTCTACTAAATCGGCACGAATCGGCAGCACCCATTCTGGATCAACCACGCGAACACTCTTGCCTGAGACCTCAAGATTCTCAGCAGCCTTAACAGCCGCTGCTACTAAAGACCCGGTAGCGATAATGAGTACATCAACATCATCATCTACTGTCGATTCTGCAACCACGGCACTACCATGCGCTAGGGTACGCACAGTCGGCATCTCAGCCGGCAAATCGCCCTTTGGAAAACGCACCACTGTTGGGGTGTCATAACCTAGAGCACTATCGAAAAGTTCTTGTAGGCGCCGCGCATCACGCGGGGCTGCAACCTTCAATCCTGGCACGATGGCACAGACTGCTAGATCCCACACACCATTGTGGCTGGCTCCATCAGATCCAGTAACACCAGCTCGGTCCAGCACAATCGTTACTGGCAGATCCAATAAACCAACATCCATGAGTAACTGGTCGAATCCCCGGTTTAAGAAGGTAGAATACACCGCTACTACTGGATGCATGCCACCCAAGGCGAGACCTGCTGCAGAGGTTAAGGCATGCTGCTCCGCAATGCCAACATCAAAGAAGCGATCTGGGTATGCTTCCGCAAAGGCAGAAAGTCCGGTCGGGCCAGACATGGCCGCAGTGATAGCAACAATATCCGCACGCTGTTTCCCGGCTTCGACCAGGGTACGCGAAAACACCGAAGTCCAGCCTGGGCTCTTGGTTCCTACTGGTTCTCCAGTTTTAGGGTTGATTACCCCAGTTGAATGCATGAGCTCAGCGACATCATTTTCAGCAGGAGCATAGCCGCGGCCTTTTTCAGTCACCATATGCACAATGATGGGGCCGGGATATTCACGTGCGTAGGCTAGAGTTTCTTCGACAGCCTTAATATTATGGCCATCAACGGGTCCAACATACTTCATGCCGAGTTCTGCGAACATTTCGGTTTGAATCACCGTCGAACGAACGCCATCTTTCATTGCATGTAACGCCTCAAAGGTGCGCTCCCCGACTTTGCCCAAGGCCTTCAAGGTAGTCTTCCCTTGCTCCATGACCTTGTCATAGACAGCAGCAGTGCGCAGGCGCGCAAGATTTTCTGCGAAGCCACCAATTGTTGGCGAGTAACTACGGCCATTGTCATTAACGATGATGACAACTTGGCGCTCGTGATCGCAAGCAATATTATTTAAGGCTTCCCAACACATACCACCGGTCAGTGCCCCATCGCCGACTACCGCGACAACCTGGCGCTCGTCTTCGCCTTTGATTTTCCAGGCCTTCGATAGGCCATCTGCATAAGACAATGCTGCTGAGGCATGGGAAGACTCAGTCCAATCATGCTCGCTCTCTTCCCGGCTGGTGTAGCCCGAAAGACCACCTTCTTGGCGCAAGGTATCGAATTGGTCCTTACGCCCAGTGAAGATCTTGTGCACATAAGACTGGTGCGAAGTATCAAAGATGACAGCATCTTCGGGGGAATGAAAAATACGGTGAATGCCCATGGTCAGTTCTACGACCCCCAAATTTGGGCCAAGATGTCCCCCTGTTGCGGAGACTTTCTCCACCAGGAATTCTCGGATTTCAGCAGCCAGCTCATCGAGTTTCTCTGTAGGCAGGGCACGTAGATCCGCTGGTGAGGAAATCGTATCTAGCAAGGTCATGGGTAGACTTTTCTCCATTCCTCAAAGGGCGATCAGGACAACCTAGGGTTACTAGGATTTAGGCTAGTTTTTGCTAGCGTATATCCTACCCGGTTTTGGCGAAACCACCGCATAGAGATGTCAGTTTCGGCCTCATTTTTTGGCATTAGCCACGTTCTTTTTATGCAAGCTTCGGGGCATTCACGCAACGTATAACACCGATCCCAGGTAGCACGATCCTTCTGCAACGAACCCACCGTGGTGCCAAAACTACAGCAGTGTTCGCGATGCCTCGACTGGATTGACGCCACTGCCTCAAGGGCTATGTCGCAGTCACCTTAAGCCTGTTACTGGGTCTTGTTGCGTCTTACTTAATCTTGTTTTGGGTGGAGGATCGCAATCGACTCGAAATGATGCGTTGCCGGGAAAGCATTGCACAACTCGATACGCTTAACCTCATATCCGTTGGTATCCCATAGACCGAGATCACGGGCAAAGGTTGCCGCATCGCAACCAAAGTGAATAATGCATTGTGCGCCAGCAGCAGCGACTGCACGAATAACTTCTTCTCCAGCGCCAGTCCGAGGTGGGTCTAAGACCACCGCATCAGGGCTTCGCAGTTGAGAGACTAATTGTGCAACAGCCTTGGCATGGAATTCGAGGCTACTAACTCCCTGGCCAATGGCGAGATCGACAAGGCGTTGTGCTTGTTCAGTTTCCTTCACCAACTTGTTGGTGGTGGATTCGAAGGCGGCCACACCTGCTGCAATAGCGGCGCTAGCTTGATCAATTTCAATGATCTCAGCATCGGCAACCGCATTTGCAATAGCTGGCACGAAAGCACCACAGCCGCCGTAGAGATCCCAAACTATGGCTCCTGGGGCTAATGCCGCATCACGTAGTGCAGTCTCAATGATTTCCAAGAAAGTAGTCATTACCTGAACGTGGGCTTGCCAAAAAGCAGTAATAGGGAGCTTGAAGCTCACATCCCCAGCGGTTTGAGTAATGGTGTCACTACCCGCTAAAACACGCAAGATGCGTTCGCTGCGCTTGCCGCGTGCGGGCACTGCGACTTCTGCGATGTGCACAGTCTTGGCATCATCAAGTACGCCTACTAATTCGGCACCTGGGCGCAGTTTCGATTGCTTTGGTGCTGCAAGTAGTGCTTGCATAAGCGTGGGGTGTACTTGACTACATGCTGTGTTGCGAACTAATTCATGGCTGTGAGACTTACGGAAGCCCACCTGTCCGTCATCATCAATATGCATGCGTACTCGGGTACGCCAATCTTGGGTATCGCCGACGCTGCGGAGATTGACTGCTGGCAGCTGCTCAACATTACCTAAACGACGGATTTGATCGGCTAGCACCTCGTGTTTCAGTTCGAGTTCCTTTTCAGGAGCCAGGGTTGCGAAATCACAGCAACCAGCACCTTGGGCTGCTGCCGCGCATCGTGAGTCCACACGATAAGAACTAGCCGCGACAACCTCAGTGATCGTGCCAAAGCCTATGCGCTTCTTTTTCTTGTAGAGCTCTGCTTGCACGGTATCGCCTGGGTAGGCGGAATCCACAAAGATAGTCCGCTCATCGGCGAAGCCAATGCCTTTTCCGCCATGAGCCATGCGGGTGATTTCTACCTCGAGTTGGGTTCCTTCAGGTGTTGTCATTGTCAATCGATGTCGTTTCTATTTCTCATATCAGCAGCACGCTGTGGTGGTGTGTGCGGCTGAAAAACTTCTCTGTCTTCCACCTTCAGTGGATGCCAGGTTCTGCATGTACCCTACCCCACCAAGGGTGCTGCACTCACACTGCGCCTGCAACTGGGTGATCAAAAGCACCGTGGACACACGAAAACCCACCTGCGTGATGCCTTTGTACTGAGCATTGCATCCAGGTGGGCTCGATGCTGGTATTTCAAAGCATTGCTTATGCTTCTCTGCCAGCCTCTCTGTCTGCTTCCTCAACCTTTTTATTAAGCTCATTGCGGCGCTTCATCTCAGCTACAACTTGATCAGCTAATGGCTTAGGCAGGCGAACCGGCAAAGAATCGCCTGCGAGGATCGCTGCATCGCCGCGTTGGACGAAGGAACGTGCAATAACATCACGGCCTACCTGCGCTATTGCCTCGGCCTTGTCATTGTGGGTTGCTAAAGTAACACGCAGCATCCAACGGGGGCCATCCACCCCGATAATGCGGATCACATTGCCTTTTTCGTTTGCACGGCCAACAATTTCTGGCCCCCAAGGACCTTGTTCGATGGCGACGGTAATACCGTCGTTTTCCATGCTGGTGCGGATATCTTCAATCGCTTTTTCCCATTGTCCACCACTTGCCGGTGCAGCAAAAGCAACTGGGGTAATGCGCCCCTGCTCAGTCAGGATGTGAAGCATTTTTGGACCGCGCGGTCCCATCTCTACTTGTACCTGGGACTGCTTCGGTAATGGCAGCAGTAGGGAGCCTAAGTCCAAGGTGGCATTGGAGAAATCGCTAAAGTCATAGTCTTCTGGGGAATGCTCAGCACCATCAAAAGGTCCCGAAGCGGTCACCGCAGATACTTCTGCCTGCGCGGGAGTCTCTACCAGGCTGGTGGTTTGCTCAGAGTCTGCTAGTTGTGCGACGGGTTGGGCCTGCGCTGCGCCTGCGCTGACTGTTGCTTGGGGTACCGCAGTCTCCGCATCTGTAGCAGCGTCATCCGCAGAATTCTTCTTGCCAAAAGGCCACATGCTTTATGTTCTCACTCACTATTGTTGTGTTCGCATTTTCCAAAAACACTGCCAATAATAGTGTGCTTTAGCTTTTTGCGCAGCATTCCTAGCCAATTCCTTAGCTTTTCCCTGTGGATCCATAGCCGGAATCCCCACGATCGGTGGTATCAAGCTCTTCGACCTCAGCAACATCAAGCAGGGCCACTTCTTGCACTAGTAGCTGGGCAATTCGTTCTCCACGTCGAATGGCAATTGCATTCTGCGGATCGAGATTGATCAGGCATACCTTAATTTCGCCGCGGTAATTGGCATCGATGGTGCCTGGGGTGTTGACGATACTCAATCCTTCTTTGAGTGCGCGCCCCGAACGTGGGTGTATGAATCCTGCAGTGCCAATTGGCAGTGCAATGGCGATACCGGTGCCGACCAGTGCGCGCTCACCGGGAGCGATGTCCACATCAGTAGTGCTATATAGATCCAGGCCGGCATCACTTGGATGTGCCCGCTTGGGCAAAGGTAGTTCTGAGTCTAAACGTTGAATTTTCAGCGGTGCTAATTCTGCCATGTCGTCTAGCATAATCAGCTAGCAATCGAAGATGCGAGTTCTGCAAGCTCAATGAGGCATTTCCACGATGGTGCCAGCAGCCCCACCACGAGAGCCTTAAGTGGCCGATTCTCCAGAGGAGTTCCATGGCTTGATGCTCGGGCACGGCACGGCGTGCGTGGGTGCTGCACAAGAATATGCACCTGCAGTACACTAGGTTGCGTGATGCAACAAGAATCCCCGGAAATCCTCTATACCGAGCGGCAGTGGGTGCCCTGGTATTGGTGGCTCTTCGCTGTCTTTTTAGTTGGTCTACTCAGCGCACAGATGGCCTTAAATCGCGATCGCATTTGGCTATATGTCACCGCTGTTGTCTTAAGTGCGGTCGCGGTCTGGGTATTATTAGACCTATCCAATACCCGGATCTCGGTTGAGCGTGATCCAGACGGCACGGTGTGGCTAACAACTGGCAACGCGAACCTGCCCGCCGATGTCGTCTCGCGTTCACTCGCTGTACCTTCGACTGCCAAGCGCAATGCCATGGGCCGCCAATTAGATCCTGCTGCCTATGTGGTCTCGCATGAGTGGGTGCCAGAAATGGTGATGCTCGTACTCGATGACCCGGATGACCCCACTCCGTATTGGTTAGTATCCTCGCGAAATCCTGAAGGCTTACTTGGCGCTTTCGTGCCTGATCAATTAGCAACTGCACTGCACCCAGAAAGTCCACAGCAGGACTAACCTCCCCACCTTATTTCTTGTTGCACTCCCCTAGTGCTTGCTCCGGCTGCCATGTACCGATGGTGGCCGGATTTTCAATGCTCTACTTCTGCACAAAATAATTGCTGTGCGAAGGCAACGGCGTTGGCATACGAGGCCAACTCAACCCGGACGGGCATACAATAATCCACCGCCGCCAATATCCGCCTCCAGCATTCGACGAGCTGGCCTGGTTAATACTGAGCAAAGGAAAAGCGCCTGTGAGACTTACCTCGATTTTCTTGGTGTAAGTGTCAATAGGCGCTAGAGCTATTTACTATGCAGCCATCCGTGCACTATGGCACTATGCGCAGTCTTTACATACGTATGAGCCATCATCTTCGACATGATCGATGCGATTCTTCCGCTGTACCAGGAAACATGCAGAGCAGGTGAATTCATCTTGGCGGCGTGGAACGACGGTAACGTTGAGCTCTTCGCCGGAAAGGTCCACATTTGGAATTTCGTAGGGCTCGTTCACTCCATCGTCGTCGTCATCAATGTTGCCGTTGTTTATTTCGGTTGCCTTCAGACCCTCTAAAGAGTCGGTTTCCAGCTCGTCCTCGTCCCGACGACGTGGGGCATCGTAATCGGTAGCCATATTTTAGTTCACTTCCTCCTAAGCTAAGCCAGGAACCTACCTGGGTGCTAGCGGGTATCTGCGGGCATAGTAAAGTAATTTTCACTACTTGTCACCTTGGCACGCATAAATCTATTCACGGGGGTAAACCACGTGCTCCCGCACCACCTTATCGCGCACGCTGCTACTAGGGATGCTCACTGGCCCTAGCTGCAATAATGATGCAAATTCTGCGGCAATATTTCCGGCTGCGGCCCAGACCAACTCCCCCTTAATACCGGGGGTATCCACCCCGGGATATCCTCCTTGCGCCCCTGCTTCGGAAGCAATGCACATCCCCGCGGCATAGTCCCAGGTGTGGATGCCGTGTTCGTAGTAGGCATCCACCTCACCGCTTGCTACCGCGCAGAGATCGAGTGCAGCACTACCCTGGCGGCGAATATCGCGTACCTGCGGTAAGACTGCTTGAAGCATGGCAGCTTGCGCTGCGCGGCGGTCAGCCTCATATGAAAAACCAGTAGCCACCAAGGCCGCAGCAGCGGATGCTGGCGTATTGACGTGCAGCTGGGTCCAAGGTGCGAGCTCCACCTTGGGATTCGTTGTGACAGCGAGGACAGCGAGGTCGACAAGACTGCGCCATGCCCCCTTGCCCTGAACTGCAGCATAGAGATGGCCATGAGCAACATTAATAACCACGCCGGCCACAATTTCTCCACCACGCACTACGCCAAGGGACACCGCATATTGCGGGATTCCGTAGACAAAATTCACCGTGCCATCAATAGGATCGATGATCCAGGTGATGTCATTGGTCCCTGGGGTGGCCGCCCCTTCTTCGCCGCGCACCCCATCATTGGGGCGTAGTGCGGCAAGGGTTGTGGTGATGTATTCCTCTGCGGCGGTATCTACTGCGGTTACGGGATCAACGTCCGAACTCTTCGTGCGAATCGTACTGCGCACATCCGCGTATTGTGCCCGCTGGGCTCGAATGAGTAGCGCTGCCCCAATCGCGGTTGTCACGCCTGTTTGGATAACAGGGGCTGCATCACCGAAGTGTGCGGTGAGATCCGACTGTGTTGCCGCGGTCAATGTAACCTGCGGGCTCTGTGTGTGGTTGCTCGACCGTGTTTCTTGCTTGGGATTGTTTGTACTCATCGTCTTCTTACATCAGTTCTGTTGTATCAGTTCTGTCTCACCGGTTGTACCGCTAACAGTTGTACCGCTAACAATGGTGGCACCCCAAAAAACTTGTTCTGCTCAGCTAATCCCCGGCTGCCGGGTGTAGCGAAGTGAAAATCTTACAGCCCTCATCGTAGACCGCCGTGATAGGACGCGTAGGAGACACAGAAGACACAGCATGCCCAGGAGCGTAAGTAAGCAGTCAAAGTTGATACCAAACATTCGCCCGGCGCATCGAACTAATACCAACATGTTGGTATATATTTCTGAAATCTTCAGCAACTCTGCACAAGCCCGCGAATTTCCCTACACTAAAAGCTATGACACAGGTTGGTTTTGGTATTGACATTGGCGGTTCCGGCATCAAGGGTGCCCGCGTAGATCTGGAGACGGGGGAGTTCATAGGCGATCGAATTAAGATCCTCACCCCAAAGCCTGCTACTCCAGAAGCGGTGGCCGCTACCGTAAAAGAAATCGTGGATCAGGCCAAGTGGGAGGGCCCTGTTGGCATCGCGATGCCGAGCGTGATCCAAAACCAGGTTGCACACAGTGCCGCTAACATCGATCCTTCTTGGATCGATGTTAACGTCCATGACCTTTACTCCAACGTTTTGGGCCATGAGAATATCACTGTACTCAACGACGCTGATGCCGCCGGCATCGCCGAGGTTCGCTATGGCGACCCACAGGCCCGCGAAGGCGCAGTCATCTTGCTGACTTTCGGCACCGGCATTGGCTCTGCCATGCTCATCAATGGCACTTTGTTCCCTAACACCGAGCTCGGGCATATCCTGCTTGGCGATAAGGAAGCAGAGCACATAGCCTCTTCAGCGGCCAAGGACCGTGACGAACTGGGCTACGGCAAATGGTCGAAGCGCGTAGCCAAGGTAATGCGTGAATACGAGCGTCTACTCAACCCATCGCTATTTATCGTCGGCGGTGGCATTTCGCGCAAGGCCCACAAGTGGGTCCCGTTGCTCGACATTAAGACTCCTGTGGTTGCAGCTCAGCTGCGAAACCAGGCTGGTATTGCCGGAGCTGCGTTGGCAGTCACCGAAGGCATTCGGCCTTAAACGCGCACACATAGTGCACGAGAAGTGGCGCTCCATGAGCGCCACAGCGCCACCGGCATCAAGCGATACATCATTGCGCCTGCTGTCGGTGTGCTTATTGTGCGACTAACATGACGCGTAGCACCCCGCGCTTGCGGCATTTACATCTTCAGCGCAAGGTTGGAGATTAAGCACATTGAGCGGCGGGGCACAACACCCAAAATTGTGATAAGTAGCACATTTATTGTTATTTTTCGCCCCTTCGTGCCACCTTAGGGCTACCACTTGCCTTATAATGGCACTCTGCCTTGTGCATGTCCGCATGCGCAACTAATTCACCCATATGTGCACTGGTCCCTGGCGAATAGCTTGCTCCGCGCGCATGCTGTTTTTACTCATGTAAAGACGCCACTGCACGGCATATGGGAATAGAAGGTACAAGGTTCTCGTTGTACCAGCGGCACAGGCTTTGCCTGAAAGAAACATCCCCAAGCGAAAGGTCGTACGTGGCTGCCTCCCAATCAGCAGACGCAACCCCCCAAGCAGGAAGTGACGCAACATCTCCTGCAACGAAGGCTGTAAAGAAGACCGCGAAGAAGTCGGCCCGCAAGGCTACCCCTCGTGCTGCTACCCCACGTACCGCAGCCCCTGCTACAAGCGCTGAGTCTGCGCCAGAAGTAGAGGCGGCCGTAGAGTCCAAAGCGGTGAAAAAGGCCGGAACGAAAACTACTCGCAAGGCAGTACCAAAGGCTGCAACTACACCTGAGGCAGCACCGGCCCCTGAAGCCGCTGAAGCGGTAGAGCCTGCTACCCCTGCAAAGAAGACTGCCAAAAAGGCGGCGAAAAAATCCACGAAGAAAACAGCCAAGAAAGCTGCGAAGAAGACTACTAAAAAGACAGCTAAGAAGGCTGCTAAGAAAACTACCGCAAAAAAGAGCGCGAAGAAAACAGCCAAGACTTCTTCAAAGGTACAGAAGCCACAGGATGAAGGCTTAAATCCTGACAATGAGCTCGAACTCGAAGACGAAGTCTTAGGCGATAGTGACCTCAACAACGTTGACGTTGATACGGGCAATCTGGATGAAGACGCCCTCGACGAGGGTGAGCTCAGCGAGGAACTGACTGCTGAACTTGGCGCCGAGGACGATTCGGATGAAAACTCTGAGGACGAAGAAGACGAAGGTTCTTCTGTTTGGGATGAAGAGGAATCTGCTACTCTGCGCCAAGCGCGTAAGGATGCAGAACTCACTGCTTCTGCTGACTCTGTTCGGGCTTATCTCAAGCAGATCGGTAAAGTCGCACTGCTCAATGCTGAGCAAGAGGTTTCTTTGGCCAAGCGAATTGAGGCTGGTTTGTATGCCACCTATCGCTTAGAACAAATGGAAGCGGCGGTGCTCAATGGTGATAAGAACGCCAAGTTGACCCCCGCTGTCAAGCGTGACCTGCGCGCTATTGCCCGTGATGGCCGCAAAGCGAAAAACCACTTGTTGGAAGCAAACCTGCGTCTGGTTGTTTCTTTGGCCAAGCGCTACACCGGCCGTGGCATGGCTTTCTTGGATCTGATCCAGGAGGGCAACCTAGGACTGATTCGTGCGGTAGAGAAGTTCGACTATACCAAGGGCTATAAGTTCTCGACCTATGCCACTTGGTGGATTCGTCAGGCCATTACTCGCGCGATGGCAGACCAGGCTCGTACCATCCGTATTCCGGTCCACATGGTTGAGGTCATCAATAAGCTGGGCCGTATCCAGCGTGAGCTCTTACAGGACTTAGGCCGTGAGCCCACCCCGCAAGAGTTGGCGAAGGAAATGGATATCACCGAGGAAAAAGTCCTCGAGATCCAGCAGTATGCTCGTGAGCCCATTTCCTTGGACCAGACCATCGGTGATGAAGGTGATAGCCAGTTAGGTGACTTCATTGAAGACTCTGAAGCTGTTGTCGCCGTGGATGCCGTATCCTTTACCCTGCTCCAAGATCAGCTCCAAGATGTGCTGCATACCTTGTCCGAACGTGAGGCAGGCGTGGTGAAGCTGCGCTTTGGTCTCACCGACGGTATGCCGCGTACCTTAGATGAAATCGGCCAGGTCTATGGTGTGACTCGTGAGCGTATCCGCCAGATTGAGTCCAAGACAATGTCTAAGTTACGCCACCCATCACGTTCACAAGTTTTGCGCGACTATCTGGATTAGCACTGGATTAGCAGCATTTTATCAGGATGATGATCCTGCCATCCGGGAGAGTAGGCATTTGCCTGCTCTCCCGTTTCTCATATTTCCGGCGATTTTCACACCTCGCTCTCTTGCTGAGGTTGCTCCCTTGCTGAGGTTCGCTGCAACCAAGGCCCGCTACGAAACTAGTTATTATGCAAATAGAGATAGCAGCCACCAATAACAGGCGCCGATAACAGCCAAGCCCCGCACTCTATCGGTGTGTGGGTCCTCTCCTCTGTTGGCGCATGCTGCTATTCACAGTCCTACGGTGGTCACAGAGCCGGTATCCCGCACTACAGATTGCCCCATGGTGCACTCTCGCTGGCATGGCCGAAATACTTGAAAACACGTCAACCAAGCGACACTCTGCAACACTTTCCACCGGTCACACTCACAGAGTCAATGACACCCCAGACGAGTATGCCTATGACCTTATTCCCAGGCTTCTTGAACCATAGTTTGAACCATAGCATTGCTTTGCTTCGCATATGATTCGGCGTACGCACTGCGATAGATGCGCCCTTGCATTGGAGATAAGGCTGGGAATAAGGCGGCCCAGCGTTTTGTACGAGTGGATTGGCAGCATCTATTGGCTCCTGTGCGCCCAGCGTATTGTTGCTAATGATTGCTACGAGCACTCCAGCATCATTTTGCTGATGTCTATGCAGCGAGGTTAGAGAGACAGAAAAATACCCGCAAGGGTAAGTTCCTCGCGGGGAGTGGTATGTGGCCTATGTACTTTTAGCTGGTGAGTTCGTTGCTAATACATTCTTGCATCTGCCTTGAGTCGTCATAGCCATCACATGCTTGTACTGCAGGCAGTACAAAGATCCATGCCAGTACTGAGGCTAATGCTGCCAGGCTGCCGAGGCAAAGAGCCACAATAGCCATCCCCTTACGTGGGCTTTCATATTCATTCTTGGTCAGCTTTTTCAGCGCCATAGCGGCCAACACAATAGTGATAATTGCAGGCACAAATGCCAGCACTAACAGCCCGATCGAAATCACGCAGAGTACGCTAATGATAGCAAATCCCAAAGCCCAGGCTGCTAGGACGTTTTTACCTTCCGGTACTGGTGGATTTGGGTTACTGCCAATTGGGTATTGGCCGTAAGGCTGGGATGGTGTTGAAGGTTGTAGAGGGCCTTGTGCTGGATATTGTTGGGTCATGGGGTTCACTTTCCATTCTAAGGGGTACGCGTTTCAGGAGTACGCGCCGGCCGGCGCTGCTGCGCGCACACATCGTTTGCTGGTTAGAGCAAAACGAAGGGATACCGGGCTTAAAAAGTGTTCACCGTGCGGTATCACATCCTGCACCGCCATTAACTAAGTTTAGGGTACACGTAGTCTGAAAAAAATTAAAGACTAAGGTGCAGGTTCTGCTTATAATCCACTGCGATTCTGTACTACTGCTCCATTTGCTGCCTTTAAATTACAAGGCAAGCTGGCTGCGCAAACGAGGAGCGCTACCGCAGTGTCTTCTCTGCTACGCCGCAGCATCTTCACTGTGCCGACTAACTAGTCCTCCCCTACCACTTACGTAGGTATTGGATTCGCTTGCGTAATTGATCAGCCGAACACAGTGCAGTTGGTGGACCACCACAAGTCTTGCGGACCTCATTGTGGATCGCTCCATGAGGACGCCCCGAGTTCTGGGCGGCAATAGAAACCAAAGTATTCAGTTCCTTACGCAAACGTGGAATTTCTTCACTGGCTATTTCTTCACCGGCACCACTGCCTGCAGGAGATGCGGGTTGCGCTGGGGCCTGTGCTGCAGCGTTGGCTTGGGCAGCAGCGGCATTTTGGCGGGCATCAAGCTGTTGGGCTTGGCGCTGACGCAACAAGGCCTTGACTTGCTCAGCATCAAGTAAACCTGGCAGGCCTAAGTAGTCAGCTTCTTCGTCGGAACCGGAAAAAGTGCCAGTGCCATAAGAACTGCCCTCATAGATCAGCGAATCCAACTCGGCTTCAGCTCCTAAAGACTCGTAGGACTTTTGCAGATCCGGTTCGGATTCTTTCTTATTAGCCTGGGTCAGCAGCTCATCATCCCAGCCTTCCTTTTCACGGTGTGGCTTACCGAGCACGTGATCACGCGAAGTCTCCAGACGCGAGGCTAGATCCAGCAACACTGGTACTGAAGGCAAGAAGACACTAGCGGTCTCTTCTGGATTACGAGAGCGCACGAAACGCCCAATAGCCTGTGCGAAGAACATTGGGGTGGAATAACTTGTGGCATATACCCCCACAGCTAGACGGGGCACGTCCACGCCTTCAGAGACCATGCGTACGGCAACCATCCACTCATCAGTGGAATCCGAGAAGTCCTTAATGCGATCAGAGGCACCAACTTCGTCAGAAAGCACGACGGTTACTGGCGTACTCGAGAGCTTTTCGAGAATACGTGCATAGGCACGCGCCATGGTCTTATCACTAGCAATCACCAACCCACCAGCATCTGGGATGGTTAGACGCAATTGCTCAAGGCGGGTTTGTGCGGCTTGCAGCACGGCTGGAATCCAATCGCCTTTGGGATCAAGGGCAGTTTTCCATGCTCGCGCAGTTTGTTCGGCATTCAGTGGCTCACCAAGACGTGCAGCGAATTCTTCCCCAGCACTATTGCGCCAGCGAGCTTCGCCGGAGTAAGCCAGGAATACCACTGGGCGCACGACTCTATCGGCAAGCGCATCTCCATAGCCGTAGGTGTGATCCGATTGGGAGACTAAATGACCTTCGCCATCTTCCTCATAACGCACGAAAGGAATGGGGGCATCATCCGAGCGGAATGGCGTACCTGTGAGCGCTAAGCGCCGTTCGGCGTCACCATACGATTCCCGGATGCCATCACCCCAGCTTTTGGCATCGCCACCGTGGTGGATCTCATCAAGGATCACCAAGGTACGTTTCGCTGTAGCCACCGAATGGTGCTTAAACGGGTGCATTGCTACCTGCGCATAGGTGACCACGATGCCGTCAAAAGCGGGGTTGACTGCCCCGGAGTTCTTAAAGTTGGGATCAAGAGCCAGGCCAAAACGAGCAGCAGAATCTGCCCACTGAACTTTGAGGTGTTCGGTGGGCACGACGACGATGATGCGATCGACTATGCGCTTGGCTTTTAAGTCTGTGGCAATGCGCAAGGCGAACGTGGTCTTACCGGCACCCGGTGTTGCTACGGCAAGGAAATCTTTGGGATTGGTTGCAAAGTATTTCTTATACGCCTCACGCTGCCATACACGAAGATCTTGTAAATCTTGGCTCACTTTTTGCGTAGACCTCGATAAATATTCTCACAATCAGGGCAAACCGGCGATCCCGGCTTTGCTTGCTTGGTAACTGGGAAAGTCTCCCCGCACAGGGCAACTACCATGCGACCAGATACTGCGGATTCAACGATCTGGTCTTTCTTGACGTAATGGAAAAACTTCGGGGTGTCATCATCCGTGGTTTCCTCGGTGCGTACGTCGGGACGCTCAATTGTTGATGTACTGGTACTCACCTGACCTATCTTGCAACAAAACTAGCCCAGATTGCTAGAAAGGCAGGCCAGGTGGGGGTTAGGCTGGTGCATTATGAACGATTCTGCCCAAACCGGCTCTGCAACACATGCCCACAGCCATGCAGAGCCCCCGATTGACATCCCCGCAAATGATGTCGCAGCCCAACAACCAGGAATGTGGCAGCGGTGGTGGCGGGCTTTACGGGGCAAGCGACCAGAATTGGTGACTGATGCCCAGCGCAGTCCGACCCAAAACCGCGAACACCGCATCAAGGTTTATACCTGGATGCAGGCAGTGCGCGTGCCTTTCCTATTGCTTTCAGGATGGACGTATTTGGAGCTGCGGAATTGGGTGCTCTCAGGGATACTGTTCATTATTTCGGTACCGATTTCGTGGATCAGTGTAGTCATCGGCAATGGGCATGGAGAAAAGCGCGACAGTAGGCGTCAGCAAGTGTACAAGCCTGCACAATTTCGCTACCAACAATATGCCTCAGATTTGAGCGGCCGACCGAACACAACCTTAGAGGCTGGACGCACGGAATCGTCGCAAGCTATAGCGCTGCGATACCCCAATGATGCCACAGCCGCTGATACTGCTCAGCCAGATGGCTTTTCAACCACCCCGCCTACTGCGCAGGCTCGCACCGGAGACAACCCACCGCGTGCTACTGGATTTAGCCATTGCGCACCTTTAAACGACGACCCGGATGAGAGCCGGCAAGCAGAAACCGCAACTGGTGCTGAAAAAGATAGCGGCGACGAAGCGCCACATTGGCCAGTCTCTTTTCCCGATGCCAAAACTCAGGGTACCGGGACCGGAAAGAGGCAAAAATGATTCCCTACGCGAATCTGCACAGGCATTGCATTCCTATAAGTCAAAGCGTTGCACAGCCGAAGCGAGCTTGCTTGATGGCTGGCAGCTGGCATCACCGGCTGGGCATAGTTTGCTGACAACACCGGCCCCTAACCAGAGCGCGCCCAAGTGTATAGGCAGATGCATCAACAGGCGCATAGATTGGTTGATCCTCCATTGGGTAAGGTAAGCAGCAACACCAAGCTGAAAGTCCCACAAGCAAACGATCGAAGCGAAAGAAACACCCATGACTGATACCGCTGCAGGCACCTGTACACAGCCCAGCAAGCTCGCACTCGCTACCAAGGATTTAGCCCAGTTTTTAGCAACCCATGGTCTGGACGCTGCACAATTACCAGGGACCTTAGGACCAGGTTATGAAGGTTTATATAGTCAGTTTCCAGCCAGCGTCCGCGCCGCGTTGCCACAGCTTTCTGCCGCGCAGCACGTTGCAGTCCGCCTATTTTTCTTGCACGAAGATGTCGCAGTAGACGAAGCCCAGGAGATTTTTGGTGAGCTTGCGACTGCCCTGCTCGACACAGGTCTGCTCACAACTGGGGCCGCCAGCGATACTGTGAAAAGCGACTTTGATCTGCGCCAGATCACGCCCGTGACCGGTACACACCATGCAGGATGGGTTCTCTCCGATCGCGATGCCAGCATGGATGCCAACTTCATCCCCGGTAGCAATCATGTTCCTGGCATTGGGCAAGCCAGCTACTCACTGCTGGCTGCGACCCCGACCACACCAGTGGATTCCCTGTTGGATTTAGGGTGCGGTTCTGGTGTGCTCTCACTGGCTTTTGCCCATACCGCAGCGCATATTACTGCTACGGATATTTCCCAGCGCGCTTTAGAGCTTGCAGAGGCCTCCAGTGTGGCTAGCGGGGTGAAATTAGAACTACTCCAAGGATCCTGGTTTGAACCAGTTGCTGGGCGCCATTTTGATCGTATTGTGGCAAACCCACCATTCGTCATTGGACCTCCAGAAATCCACCATGTCTATCGGGATTCTGGCATGGCCTTAGATGGTGCTACCGAGTACTTGGTACGTAACGCAGCTGACTATCTCACTGTTGGTGGCCATGCCCATATCCTGGGTTCCTGGGCTTTAAAAGATGGTGAAAACGCCGCAGAGAAGCTTGGGAGTTGGGTCGCTCCGGAAGGTGTTTCCGCATGGTTTGGGCAGCGCAGTCGTGTCAGCGTGCAACAATATGTACATACCTGGTTGGAAGATGAGTCTATTGATCCGCGCAGTAGCAATGGGCAAGCAAAGAGCACACAGTGGCTCGAGTATTTTGCTGCTCATGAGATTACCGAAATTGCCTTAGGTTTTATCGCACTTGAGCGCTTGGTTGATGAATCAGAGCCATCCGAGGTTAATGTACAAGAAATTAATGGCCGCGATAGCTTCTTTGGTACTGAAGTCGCAGAATACTTCACCCGAGCACAGTGGTTGCGCACCGTTGAACCTGCTGAAGTCTTTGCGTCGACGTACTTTCTGCGTCCTACTGCGAAGTTACACACCATCCAGAAATTGAGTCACGAAGGCATGCAACTCGAGGATGCCCGTCTCCAGCGCCATGACGGAATCTATTACTCGCAGGAGTGCCCGGAGCATGTGCAAGCGATCCTTGGTGGAGTTGCCCATGGCACTATGAGTTTGGGTGAGGCCATTAGGATGTTCGCTCATGCGACAGGCGTAGCGGAGGCAGAACTGCAATCGATAGTACTGCCCTATGTCGTGCGCATGGTATCGCTTGGACTGCTGCTGCCTGCATCTTTGATCAGTTCGACAGATTAGAGGTGTTCTGGCGAATCGACGAACAGCAGCAACACCTCAGCCCGGCATTGAGAGAACCTGTCCCCTCCCCCCCCCCCCAAAAAAAAACATTGCTGGCACCCCACCATCGAGCGGTATGCTCTCGTATTTGAGATGCCCCGCATCCTAGGCGAGAAGTGCATGGCTTTTTAAGCACTTGTACCGTCACCAAACAATGAATCAAGTCGCGAACCGCAAATCCGAGAAAGAGGTAATCTATGAAGGCTGTGATTTCCCGAGTTCTTGAAGCCTCTGTCACCGTTGATGGTGATGTCGTTGGGGCAGTGGAAGCTGGTGATACCGGCGCCTTGCTTGCCCTTGTTGGCGTTGCCAAAACCGATGATGCCGATGATGTAGCCACTATGGTGCGCAAAATAGCAGAGCTACGCATCTTGCGGGAGGAGCGCAGTATTTCCGATACTGGTGCCCCAGTGCTTGTGGTGAGCCAATTTACTTTGCAGGGGCGTACCGCCAAGGGCCGGCGCCCTTCGTGGACGGATGCAGCTCCCGGCGAGCAAGCTGCGACTTTACTCGCCGATGTCGTTACAGGACTTGAAGCCCGGGGTATTACGGTCAAGCAAGGGCGATTTGGGGCGATGATGGAGGTCACTTCTGTCAACGATGGCCCCTTTACTGTACTCGTTGACACTGCCTAGCCCCTGGATCGAAATTCACCCCCATTAGCGGGAGTTCTTCGACACGAATTTAACCGTGTTCACCTGCCAAAATGCCAGCATAAAGAATTATTTTAGGCATTGGGGAACAAATTCTCACCACCACCCGTTGAGTTGACAGAAACATTACATCTTGAGGAGGCGGCAAATGACCCAGCCGAATATCGATGAATTCGACAGCGACAACGTGGACCGTGGCAGTCGGCGCGGTCAATCCAACGATAACCCCTCCGCCGATTTAGTCCGAGTTTACCTCAACGGTATCGGCAAGACTGATCTTCTTAGCGCTGAAGAAGAAGTAGAGCTCGCCAAATCTATTGAGGTTGGCTTATACGCCGAACATTTGCTCAATGACCCAAATACGGAATTAACCCGTGCAATGAAGCGCGATCTCAAAGTGTTAGCTCGTGATGGCCGCAAGGCTCGCTCCCACCTACTTGAGGCCAACTTGCGCCTGGTGGTGTCTTTAGCAAAGCGTTATACCAACCGTGGCATGCCACTGTTGGATTTAATTCAAGAAGGCAACTTAGGACTTATCCGCGCCATGGAGAAGTTCGATTACACCAAAGGCTTCAAGTTCTCCACGTATGCAACCTGGTGGATTCGTCAGGCGATTACGCGCGGCATGGCAGATCAGTCTCGTACTATTCGACTACCTGTCCACTTAGTAGAACAGGTCAATAAACTCTCTCGCATCAAGCGTGAGATGTACCAGCACCTGGGCCGCGAAGCTACCAATGAGGAGCTGGCAGAAGAGTCCGGCATTGATGAGTCCAAGATCGAGCTGCTCCTCAGGCAGTCCCGCGATCCAGTGAGCCTCGATATGCCTGTTGGCGCTGATGAAGAAGCCCCACTTGGTGACTTCATTGAAGATACCGAAGCTACCGATGCTGAGGCCGCGGTTGAAGCAACTTTGCGCCACTCGGATATCCGGATGGTGATCGATACCTTAGAACAGCGCGAACAAGACGTTATCCGTATGCGTTATGGTCTTGATGATGGCGTGCCTCGCACTCTGGATCAGATTGGACGACGCTACGGACTTTCTCGGGAGCGCGTACGTCAGATTGAGCGTGAAGTGATGGTCAAGTTACGCGATGGTGCCCGGGCCGAAAAGCTACGTGCATACGCCGTATAAGACAGCACAATTATCCGCCTGCAGCGTTGAGCTGTGGACTATACTATGTAGCATGCATCACGTTCACCAAAGGTTCACAGCTGAATGGTTCACAGCTGTTTGGGCTAAATGGTAACCACCGTATGAGCCTAATACCGGCGCCCCCACCACAGGCTTGGAGCAATACTGAACCATAACGCACGCGCCATAACTTGCGGAGTTTGATTCAGTCCACGAGCACTTGTTGCGTGGCAGCCTAGCCTGCATTGACACAAACGGTATGATGCACCTTAGAAGTGCGAGCAATCGCACGTTATCCGTATTAGCGATGAAGAAATGAGAATGTAATGAAGGATCTCGTCGATACCACCGAGATGTACTTACGCACCATTTACGAGCTCGAAGAAGAAGACATTACTCCCCTGCGCGCTCGTATTGCTGAGCGCCTGGAGCAGTCTGGCCCGACTGTGAGCCAGACCGTTGCTCGTATGGAACGCGATGGCCTCGTTGTGGTTGCTAACGATCGTAGCTTGCAAATGACCCCAAATGGTCGCGCGCTTGCAACTGCAGTGATGCGTAAGCACCGCCTGGCTGAGCGCCTACTCACCGATGTTATTGGCCTGGATATTCAAAAGGTCCACGAAGAGGCCTGTCGCTGGGAGCACGTGATGAGCGACGAAGTAGAACGACGCTTAGTAGAGGTGCTCCCTGAGCACGAATACTCTCCCTTCGGTAACCCAATTCCTGGCCTGGATGTCTTAGGTATTACCCAAGATAAGCCAGCTGAAGTTGGCGTGCGCGCATACGATGCCGCAAGCACCGCGCCTCGTACCGTCCGTATCGTTCAGATCAACGAGATCCTACAGGTTGATCACGAGCAATTCGCAGCGCTCATCGACGCTGGAATTACCGTTGGCTCTGAGGTTGAATTGCATTCCCATGATGGCCACATTGTGCTGAGCAAGGATGGCAACGAAGTCGAACTTCTTGACGATCTGTGCCACGCAGTTCGTATCGAAGAGGCCTAACCCGCTTTCGCATTATTCATCGCCAGCCACCCCAGGATTTTTCCTGTGGTGGCTTTTTGGGCTTCAACATTTAAACACACCCGCGCGCCGAATTAGCAGACATACCAGCTAGCACTACGGGAACTCAAATTACTATTTCAATTTCCTAGTTCAATTTCCTAGTTCAAGAGTCCGGCATTACCAAAGGCATCACCACTTTGGGCCCACGCCTTCATTTCTTTGCTCCCTTCTATGGCCCCAGCGACAAGCTTTTCGATCTTGCCCATTTCATAACCGCGAATAAGCAGCCCTGTAAGTCCATGATTGGGGGATTCTTGCTCCGCCACGCGCAGGCAGAAAGGAATCCGGTATGTCAATGCACTCTCAGCGACGCAAAGGCTGTAGACGCAGAACGCATTCGCTCGTATATGCCCTGTGTAGTTGGCTGCGATCTTCAGTGCCCACTCCCGGGATGAAACTGGGTATCTGAGGAATTCTGCAATACAGATATCGCGCAACGATGTGTGTGCAAGCCACATGGCCACCCATTCGATGGCAGCTAGGCGATGCAAGTTCGACTCATCATCAGGAAGTGGCCCTAATGGTTGCACGAGGCTGCACTCGGGTTTCTGCGCAAGAAGGTCTCCTAAGGCCACCACTGCAGGTGCGACTAAGTCCGAATGTGCGCGCAGGATTTTGATAAATGCCTCTGCATGCGCAAAACACGTTGCGGTTGTTTGCTCATTTGCTGGATCTGGCGGGATGAACTCACAGGCTTCTTGCTTGCTTAATGCCGGGATTTCCCCGCATAGGCTAAGTTCACGCATGCTTTGGGAATCAATGATACTGCCCACAACTCCTGCTGATACCCGATCATCCGAGCACGTGGTGTCATGAGCGTGGCCGAAAATACGACGTATGGTGGCAGTATCGAGATACAGTGCTGCTATTGGATTACCAACTGCTATATCGCTGACTTGCCAACAGGCGGTTAAGCAAACCCCGTGGTGCGCACAAAGTGCCTCGAGTTCGCGTTGCTGTGCTGGACTAGGCTCTCCTATCCAGCAGGCCGTCAGCAGGTCGCTATCAAAGGTTTCGAAGACCTCCATGCTTGCTGCTAGTCCTTCGCTATTATCGATGTCGATGCGCACGATTGGTCCGGAGCTTAATTGCCCACGGGCGCCGGTAGGGGTTACTTCAGAATCATGTTCTCTCCAGTGGACCAAGACTAGAGAATCGGTGGGATAGTAGCCAAGGCTGGCTGGTATATTTGCTAAGGTCATCCCGGCCCAGTTTTTACAGGCTGTGCCACAACAGGAATACATCTGCGTCCTTTCTCGAAAACAATGCAACAAACAATGCAACTGTTGTATTTGCTTTCTCTATCTGACTCCTGAAGGGCTTTCTGTGACGAGTTTGTACAAGTGGGCAAACTGCAATCTGTGGATAACTTCCCTGCGCGGGTGAGCAGCTTTCCACACATTGGTATTGGTTGTTTGGCGTGTGCTTGCACTTTGGTAGAACACTCGTTCTTGACCTGGTAGCGAGTTTCCTGCTACCCCTGCACTCTCAAAAGAACGGCTGGATTTATGCAGTGAGATTGCATATTGCTACCGACGCACCTGCCCGTTGCCTTATAGTTGGACGCTTCAGGGTTTGGCGCGGAAATGCTTTTCGGGAACAAAACTTGCGCCCGGATGGTTGAGTAGCTCAGTGAGTACGTGTAGGTTAAATCAACTACCTCAATTCCATAGCACTGCGTTATTCAGTGCTCGCGTGAAAGTGGTGTTGGTACGGTTGGCATAGCAGCTCGCTAAAATTTAGACTCTGCAATAATAGAATTGGATCCAGGAGGTACAGTGATGAACGATCCTGTCGATAAAATGTATGCGTTAGAATTTCCTGCCCCCGAGGTTTCCCACGAGGGTGGGCCCACCTTGGTGGTGGCTTTAGAAGGCTATGCCGATGCTGGTACTGCGGTAGCAAGTAGCTCCGAGCACCTTTTAGCAGCCTTGGATCACCGCGTAGTGGCCTCTTTCGATAATGATCAACTGATCGATTATCGTTCCCGCCGTCCCCAGGTGACCTTAGATCATAATGAGATTACTAATGTAGAAAATCTGCGTTTAGCCATGGATGTCGTCCGCGACACCAATGGCCAGTCCTTCTTATTACTGTCTGGCCCAGAGCCAGACATGCGCTGGGAAGGCTTTGCCGAAGCCGTCGCTGATTTAGCCAAGCGGTATGGAGTACGCCAATTACTCTGCCTGTACTCTGCACCGATGACTGTGCCGCATACACGTCCCATGGTGGTTTCAGCACATAGTAATGATCCAGAAATTTTGGCTAGGCAATTCGGCCTCGATGCCCGGATTCAATTGGCTGGTTCTGCAAGCCTGTTCCTCGAGCATGCCTTAGCCAAGCAAGGCATTCGCACTGCAGGACTGACTGCACACGTACCGCATTATGTCGCAGCCAGTGATTACCCACTTGCCACGGTGCGCCTCTTGGAAGAAGTTGGAAACATCGCCGCGCTGTCTTTCCCCTTGCGCGCTTTAGAGGCTGATGCTTCAAAGGTACTTAGTCAAATTGATGAGCAGGTAGAAGACTCCCACGAGATCACCCAAGTCGTACAGGCCTTAGAACAGCAATACGATAGCGAGCTGGAGAAATTCCGGGAGCAAAACCCAGACGCAATTTTGCCTGGGGAAACCGGCATCGTTTCAGGCGATCTGCTCGGCGAAGAATTCGAGCAGTACTTGGCGGCAATTGATGAGCATGGGATTGCCCCACCACAATCGGACTCTGATGAGGAGCAAGAGGACTAAGCAAGTGAATTTAGCCGCGGTATTACCTGACCTTTCCGAGGTCCCAGAATCCGTATTTGATGAGGTCATTTTCGATAGCTTCTTACGCTGGGCGACGAACAAAGGTATCTCACTGTACCCCGCCCAGGAAGAAGCGAGCCTAGGGATGCTGTCCGGGGACAATATTATTCTGTCCACCCCAACTGGGTCGGGAAAATCAATGGTGGCTATCGCGGCCCACTTTTTTGCTCTAGCCCGTGAGCAACGCAGCTTTTATACCGCGCCGATTAAAGCACTGGTCAATGAAAAGTTCTTCGCTTTATGTGAAGTCTTCGGTGCTGAGAACGTGGGCATGATGACCGGTGATGCCACCGTTAATGGCAGTGCCCCTATTATTTGTGCTACCGCTGAAGTAGTCGCCAATATTGCCTTGCGTGATGGAGATACGGCTGCTCTTGATGTCGTCATCATGGATGAGTTCCACTACTACTCAGATCCGCAGCGCGGTTGGGCTTGGCAGGTACCTCTGATTGAGTGCCCGCAGGCTCAGTTCCTGCTCATGTCTGCAACGTTAGGTGACACTCAGTGGCTCCAGGATGACTTGAGTAAGCGCACCGGTAGGACTACCAGCTTAGTGGCAGGTAGCACCCGCCCAATCCCGCTGGACTATGCCTATACATTCCAGCCATTGCATGAGACCTTAAACGAGCTCATAGAAGCAGGGAAGAACCCTATTTATGTGGTGCACTTTACCCAGCGGGCAGCAGCGGAACAGGCACAGGCATTAACTTCCTTAGCGTTAGTAGATGCCGAGGAGAAACAAGCCATAGCTGAGGCTATTGGCGACTTCCGCTTTAGCACTGTCTACGGAAAAACCTTGTCAAAACTACTGCGCAAAGGCATCGGGGTGCACCACGCAGGTATGCTGCCGAAGTATCGCCGCTTAGTTGAGCGCCTTGCCCAAAACGGGTTGCTGAAAGTTATTTGTGGTACGGACACTTTGGGTGTGGGTATTAACGTGCCTATCCGTACTGTAGTGTTCTCTAGCTTGGCGAAATTTGATGGGCAGCGCCAACGGTTGGTGAATTCGCGTGAGTTCCACCAAATTGCTGGTCGAGCAGGTCGTGCTGGTTTCGATACCGCTGGCAGCGTGGTGGTAGAAGCTCCAGAGCATGAGATCGAAAACTACCGGCTGCGCCAACGCGCGAATCAGGATCCTAAGAAGGCCAAAAAGCGTCGCAAGGCCGCGCCTGAAGGCCAGGTAGTTTGGTCTGAGCGCGCATTTGAACGTCTCACCCACGCAGAGCCAGAGGACCTACAAAGCCAGTTCCGGGTAAGCAATGCCATGGTCTTAAACGTGCTGCAGCGCGAGGGTGATCAGATCGCGAACTTCCATCATTTGTTGCGCACAAACCATAATCAGCGGGCGCGTCAAAACCTCGATATTTTGACCACGATTTCTTTGATCCGTGGTCTACTGAATGCAGGAATTGTCACCCGCACCGAGGATCACCGGGCGGAACTCACTCAACAGTTCCAACGCGATTTCGCTCTCGATCAGCCATTATCCCCCTTTGCAGTTGCGGCCTTAGAAGTCCTAGATCCTGAATCGGATACCTATGCTTTTGATGTCGTTAGTGTCTTTGAGGCGATCTTGGAAGATCCAAAGGTGATCCTCATTGCCCAGCAGCGCGCTGAGCGCGGCAAAGAAATAGCTGCCCTGAAAGCTGAGGGGGTAAGCTATGAAACCCGCATGAATATGGTCGAAGACATCACCTGGCCAAAGCCATTAGAAGATGAGCTTGAGCAGGCCTTTGATATCTTCTGCCAGGGGCATCCATGGGCTCGCGAGTTTGATATCTCACCGAAGGCTGTTGTGCGTGACATGTTGGAAAAGGGCATGACCTTTTCTGATTTAATTGCGACATATGGAGTGGGGCGCAGTGAAGGTGTAGTCCTACGCTACCTAAGTGACGTATGGCGTACCCTGGAGCACTCTTTGCCAGAACAATTCCGCACCACAGAGGTCGAAGATATTTGCGCATGGTTAGGTGAAGTCGTACGCCAGGTCGACTCCTCCTTGCTTGATGAATGGGCTCAGTTAGCAGATCCCGATGCTCCAATTGCCGCCGAGGCCGTGGAACAAGAACGCGCCTTTGGTGTCAGTGATCCCAATGCGCTGTCTGCGCAACCTCGCGCATTACAGGTGATGGTGCGCAACTTGATGTTCCGGATGGTGCAACTTTTTGCAGATGAAGCTGAAGATGACCTCGCTGCTCTGGTGGAGTACTTGCCGGAAGCACCGGACTTCCCTGCCGCTTTGGATGAGTACTTCGAGCAATACGATGAGGTTGACGACTCCCCTGCTGCTCGTGGCCCGGAGTACTTCCACGTAGAGCGAAATGATGATCGGCAGTGGAAAGTTCGCCAGACTATCAAAGATCCGCAAGGCGATAATTCCTTTGCTTTGCGAGCAATAGTTGATCTTGATGCCACTGATGAGGCCGGCGAGGTCCGCTTGGCATCTCTAGAGATTGAGACAAACTAACCCAAGTCTTACACGCCAACCCACTGGTATCACCGCTCCGAGAGCCCCAGTGCTGGTTTCCGCGATTCACCCAGTGCTGGTTGCCAGGTTTTCAGCATCGTGGTCTCGAGCACCAGTTTCTTGCTATCGGAAGTGCAACAATCTCTACTGGATTGCTGCAGCAAGCTCCAGCGCCTGTGCAACGCCTGCGACGACTGCGGCAATCTTGATCGCCTCAAAAATCTGCTCTTTGCTCAGCCCTAATGATGTAACATGCTGCTCATGGGCGATGAGGCAGTGTTCGCACCCATTGACCGCGGATACCGCTAACGCCCACAACTCGTAGTCAACCTCTGCAACTCCCGAGTTGAGATGAAAATTCATCCGCAACCCTGTGCGCATCTGCTCATAATCTGCGCCCAACCAGCCACGAGATCGAAAGGCTACATTATTCATTGCCATCATCGATGCGGTACCTAGCGTTGCGTTGATTGCAGATACATCCAAATACTGGGCTGCTTGCGCATAGATTTCGCTGACTACGCGTTGATTTCGAGTCGCTGCGGCGCTTGCCAAGAAACTACCCCAGCGTTGTTGTTCACTCAGCGCACTACCTGTAATTAATGCATCGAAATTTTGGCGGATGTCTGCTGCGAATGCGGGTAATTCGGACAAGAGATTCTCAATAGTCATGAGAGTGCTTCCTGATGTTACGGTGTTACAAAAAATAAAGCCCTGCGCTACATAAGTGCCGAGACACTCGGGGATTCACCTTGTGTGGTGCACTTTGGATTTTTGCACGCTGGCTTTCGGTCGTCCACACTGTACCGCATCCCTAGGCATGTCTTGTACCCGGCCATGCACAGTAGCGATTTGTAATACTATCTTCAGAATCAATTAAGAAGCTTGCAGGCAGATCTTGAACTACCGTGCGGCACACCACCCCACATTTCATAAGTATATGCTTCCACTTTGTAAGCAACTGGAGATAACACAGTGTATCCTCCGATCGAATATATGCCTGACCAACAACACCACCTCGTCAATAACACATCGCGCGATCATAAAGGGCTTACAAGCGCGACCCTCCATCTACCACCCCCCAATCTTCACAGCGCAGCTCCAAACCCCTCGAACGCTTCAAGAAGCCTACCTACCGAGCGTCAACTACCCCAGTATCCCTCCAGGAAAACCACAGCAAATCTCCCCTACACCAAGCCCATGTCCCCTGCCACTGCCTCTACGGCAGCGATTGTGAACACGCTTACCATAATCGTCGGCAAGCCCTAATCTCGAGAGACACTCGGCCCCAACCCGCTAGCTCCCCATGGTCACTGCCAAGCTATCAGAGATACACGAAACACATGCGTAATCGTATATGCACTTTTCAAGCTTTCTTGGTATAATCGTGCACTATTGCGCGCTGCATTTCGTCCCGCAATTTATAAGCGATAACCTGTTTTTAAAAATATTCAATCAGGTTAGTCACACAATGCAGTTGTGTAAAAAATGTAGAATTTTCCTAAAAATCAGGTAGGATCTATAAAGATGAGTAAAGAATACCGGCCAACATTAGCCCAATTGCGCACCTTCGCCACGGTCGCAGAGTGCAAGCACTTTGGTACTGCGGCAAAGCGCCTAGAAATTTCGCAGCCTTCACTCTCCCAAGCCTTGGCGGCCTTAGAGCACGGCTTGGGTATGCAGCTTATTGAACGCTCCACCCGTCGTGTGATCGTTACCCGCGCAGGTGAGCAACTGCTCCCTTATGCAGAAGCGACCTTAGAGGCAGCTGATGCGTTTACTGCGCGTGCACAAGGCGCTAGTGGCATGTTAGATAACAAACTCGTTTTGGGCGTTATCCCAACTATCGCTCCTTATATCCTGCCTGAGCTGCTCGAAGAGGTCCGCATCCGTTTCCCGCGCCTCGAGCTGCAAATCGTTGAGGATCAGACCCAGCACCTCTATTCGAAGTTGCGTGATGGTCATATCGACTGCGCACTGGTAGCACTGCCCATTGAATCTGTGGGCTTTACCTCTACCCCGGTGTTTACCGAAAGCCTCCACTTGGCCTTGCCTGCGGATAGCCGTTTTGCTGGGCGCACCGATCTCACTCCACGCGACCTGCGTGATCTGGATCTGTATTTGCTCGATGATGGCCACTGCTTGCGTGACCAATTCTTAGATCTGTGTCGCAAGGCTGATATCGACCCAGAACTCTCCCCGCGTACTTCCGGAACGCGTGCTGCAAGCCTGACTACTGTCATGCAATTAGTTGCACACGGTGCTGGTGCTACCCTCGTACCGGAATCCGCCCTGTTAGTCGAGGGAAATCGCCCAGGTATCGGTATTGCTAGCTTCGCGCCTGATGTCACCGCATCGCGCAAGATTGCCCTTGCCTATCGCTCTTCTACCGTGCGCACCGAAGAATTTGATGCCTTCGGCATCATGGTGAATGAGGCATATTTCAAGACCATCCAGAAGGTCCGCGAGGCTAATCTCATCGGTCTTTCCGCAGATGATGCCCAGACAGCAACGGACAACTAAAAGAAGCAACCGCTGATTCACTCTTTGCTAGGTCCCTGCTCGATTCACTGCGGGATTCATTAAGATCACTCGGCTACGTGCTCAACTCCCACTCAAAAGAGAGGGGAAGAGGCCACCTACTGTATGGAAGGTGGCCTCTTCTTTTACCCGCACAAGCAACGAAACACCACACATACCTACATCCAGTACTCACTGGGATTCCAGCAATGGAGACACAAAAATGCGCAAGCTCCTCAACAAAAAGGAACTTGCGCATTCACCACTTTTCACTGCAGGCAAGCATAGTCGCTGCTGGGGACCCGCGTGGTTTTAGGCCTTGAAGTCTGGGAAAGGACGCTGTGCCATTTGACGGTAGACATACACGGAAGAGTTCACCAATACAGGCAAGATAATAATCAGCCCGATGCCTAGGGTGATAATGGTGAAGAAAAATGCCAGGAAGATCAACGCAATATTCCATAGCAAAATGCGGAAGAACCAGGTACGGCCGAGGCGAATACTGCCCTTAATGGCATCTCCAAAGCTGGTGTCTTGATCAACAGCGAACAGCGCAGAAAACTGTAAGAAAATTGCTAGGATCAGGTAGATTACCAAGCCTAGCAAGGCGAAGATGAATGTACTCGTGCCGAAGTCGACAACCTGCTCACCTTGAGAATTCGCAAATTGGTCGTTGAGCTCGTTGAGCATCGGCAAGAAAAAAGGTGTGGCACCAATACTCACAATTGCATTACTGACCAAATAAACCAGGGCAGAGCGTCCCCAAGCATAGCCACTAAAGAGCTCGCCGCTATCAAAAGGTCGATCCTCTAATTGCAGCAAGGCCACACGGTAGACCGCTGGCCCCAGCGCTGCCATAATAAATGGTGCAAAAAGATTTGTAACTGGCACTAATGAGATCAGTGCCAGAAGCAACATTGCAGCGATTGCGCCAACAATCCAGACCAATGGGCGACGGAAGGTGGCAATCACACCATACTTAATCGATGCACCAATATCTAGGCCTTCATCGCTGACAACGAAGGGCTTATCGAACTCAGAGTGCACGACACCTGCGGCGCCACCAGCTGTCTGGCCATAATTGTCATAATTGGGGCTGCCACCTGCTGGTGGGAAACCACCTGGGGCATTCCCTGGGTAGCCTTGACCATATCCCGCTTGTCCATAGCCGTTACCCGGCTGGTTATATCCCGGTGCTGTCTGGCCGAAATCAGGCCGATCCTCTGGGTGATTTGAGCTTGGGTACGGCTCGAAATCATCCTGGCTACCTGGGCGATTATACCGGTTATTTGCCGAATTCGGATCCTGCGGTTGCTGCGGGTTCGTCATCGTTACTCCTTTTTCTAGTAAAGCTACCCTCACTAGTGTAACCATATTCTCTTAAAAACAGTATGGAATCTTTAAAATTGTATGTGAAAACCGAAACCTAAATGTGTATGCCACACTATTTGCACACACCTCTCCCCTGCTAAGAGCTGTACTTTGCCCTATGCGCTACCATCAAAGAAATGTCTACTTCAAAGAAATCAACAAACCACCGCCAACGCCGCAATAAGAAAAGCCACCTCCACCCGGCTGCCAAGGCACTTCTTGGTGAATTAAATACTGTCCGCCTCGATGATGTCTATCCTTTGCGCCGACGGATTTTCCGGACCAAACCCGATGCTTTAGATGCAATCGCCGCAGATATTACCCGGAGCCAAGAGAGAGTAGCCCAACGGGCGGCTGCCATTCCGGAAATTGATTATCCAGAAGCCTTACCGGTTAGTGCCCGAGCGGAGGATATTGCGCAGGCTATAGAAGAGAATCAGGTCATCATTGTTGCCGGTGAGACTGGTTCGGGTAAGACCACCCAGTTGCCGAAGATTTGTCTAGATTTAGGTCGGGGACGCCGCGGTCTGATCGGCCATACCCAACCGCGTCGTTTAGCAGCACGCACAGTAGCAGAGCGCATTGCCGAAGAATTACAGCAGCCGGTTGGCCAAAGTGTAGGTTATGCGATTCGATTTGATGACAAAGTCAGCGACACCACTGCTGTGAAGGTAATGACCGAAGGCATTTTGCTCAATGAACTCCAGCGTGATCGCTATTTAAATGCTTATGACACCATCATCATCGATGAGGCACATGAACGCAGCTTAAATATTGACTTTCTTCTGGGCTACCTGAAGCAACTGTTGCCAAAGCGACCCGATTTAAAAGTCATTATCACTTCGGCCACTATTGATACCCAGCGCTTTGCGAATCACTTTGCCCACGATGGCAAGCCAGCACCGATTATTGAAGTTTCTGGGCGTACCTACCCAGTCGAGATTTTCTACCGCCCCTTGGTCACCCCGGACTATGCCACGGATCCTATCCAAGGAGTTATTGAAGCAGTAGAAGAGCTCTTTCACTATGGTGATGGCGACATTCTATGCTTCTTCGCAGGTGAAGCAGATATTCGCGAGTGTATGGATGCGATGGCGAAGCAGCATTGGCGCAATATCGAAGTAGTGCCGTTGTTTGGCCGGTTATCGAATCAGGAGCAACACCGAATTTTTCAGCCGCACTCCCGCCGGCGCATTGTGCTAGCCACCAATATTGCCGAGACATCGCTTACTGTCCCGGGCATCCACTTTGTGGTGGATACGGGTACGGCACGTATCTCGCGCTATTCCACCCGTACCAAGGTACAGCGCTTGCCGATTGAGCCGATCTCGCAGGCCAGTGCTAATCAGCGTTCGGGCCGTTGTGGTCGTGTTGCTGATGGCGTAGCGATTCGTTTGTACTCGGAAGAAGACTTTGCCTCTCGTCCTGAGTTCACCGATCCTGAGATTCTGCGTACTAACCTTGCCAGCGTTGTGTTGCAGATGGCTGCACTGAAACTCGGTGATATTGCGGAGTTTCCCTTTCTACAAGCACCGGATACCAAGGCAATTCGCGATGGTTACCAGATGCTGCAAGAAATTGGTGCTTTAAATACTGAGCAACGGTTGACAAATTTGGGTCGCCAAATTGCGCGTATCCCATTAGATCCGCGCCTGGCCCGTATTTTAATCGAAGCCGAGCGCTTAGGATGCCTTTATGCAGCGTATGTCGTGGTTGCCGCCCTAAGTATCCAAGATGTGCGCGAGCGCCCCCTTGAGGCACAAGCGCAGGCTGATCAAAAGCATGCCCGCTTTAAGAACACCACCAGCGACTTCCTGGCGATATTAACGCTGTGGGATTATATCTCCAGCAGGCGCAAGGAGTTGTCTGGCAATGGTTTCCGCAAGCTGATGCGCGAAGAGTACTTGCACTACTTACGTATTCGCGAGTGGTATGACCTTATTGATCAACTGCGCAATATTGGTTCCCAGTTTGGGTGGAAAGACATAAGTAAGAAGACTGCTGATGTCGATCCCGAAGTACTCCACCGCAGTTTGTTATGTGGCATGCTTTCACAGATCGGCGTGCGCGAAGGCAATACGAAAGAGTACTTAGGCACCCGGAATACTCACTTCATGATTTTCCCTGGCTCTGGTACGGCCAAGCAGCCACCGCAGTTCGTGGTCGCTGCGGAGCTCGTGGAAACCTCCCGGTTATGGGCACGCAATGTTGCAGGTATCGATCCCCGCTGGGTTGAAGAATATGGGGCAGCGCTGCTCAAACACAGCTATTCCGACCCAGAGTGGATTGAAAAGCGTGGTAGTGCGATTGTGCACCAACGCTCTACGTTATTTGGGGTGCCTGTCGTCGCTGATCGGGTTTGCGAGTACGCCACGATTGATAAGCCGGCAGCCCGGGCGATGTTTATTGAACATGCACTTGTTACGGGCTTATGGCATACCCACCACGAGTTCTACGCCAATAATGCGAACAAGTTGGCTGATGCCGAACGCTTAGAAGAAAAAATGCGTCGGCGTGGCATCGTGGTGGATTCACGCACCCTCTTCGAATTTTACGATACGCGCATCCCGGAAAAGGTCTACAACTCCAATACTTTCCATCAATGGTGGAAGAAAGAGTCGAAGAAGAATCCCAGCTATTTGGACTTTGACCCAGAAAAGCTGCTCACAGACTCCGCGGAGGCGTTTAGTGCCCATGATTTCCCGGATCACATCTCCGTGCGAGAGATGGACTTCCCTGTTGACTATGTGTTTGATCCAGGAGCAGCCGAGGATGGCATGACAATCCGTATTCCGCTACCCGCGCTCACCCGAGTGCAGGCGGCTGATTTCGCTTGGCTAGTACCAGGTATGCGTTTGGAACTCATCACCGAGGCCTTGCGTACCTTACCGAAGCCTTTCCGCCGTAGCATCAGCCCTATCCCAGACTTTGCCCAGGCTATCGTGCGTGATTGGCGCACCCCACGCAATGGTGATGTAGCAGACTACATTGCAAGCTATTTGCATCGCCATGGTGTCAGCGGCATAGATGCCGGGGACTTTCGCTTAAAGAAGCTGCCCATCCACTTACGTCCTCGGTTTGCAGCCGTAGATCGCCATGGAGCGATCATCGATACTGATCGCGACTTAGCAGCATTATCCAAGCGGCAACAGTCGAAAATTCAAGCCTCGCAAGCTCGCGTGCATGAAGACATTGAGCAACAGGTCGCGAAAGAGTGGACGCCGGATACCTTGGGTATAATCCCAGAAACGCTCACCACCGTTATCGATGGACAGGAAGTCACCACCTATCCTGCATTGGCTGCGAACTCTCAAGGGGTGAGGGTGAAAGTGCATCAGAGCGCGGCAGCAGCGAACCAGGCAATGCAAACTGCGTGCTTAACTTTACTGCTCCAGCAGGTGAGCGTACCAGCGCGCAATATGCTCAATGGACTGCCACTGCAAGCGCGAGTAGGTGTGGATCAATATCCGCATGGCGGTGCACAAGGCTTCTTAGAAGATGCCCGATTAACCGCACTACGAGATTTGCTGCAAGAACATGGCGGGGCCGTGCGCGATCCCCAAGCGTTTGCTGCGATGGCGAAAAAAATTCACAACAAAGCAGCTGGGCGGGTACGGCAGATCGTTACTACCGTGGCACCAGCGATTGCAGCTTATTTAAAGATTTCGCAAGAGGTCAATCAATGGCAAGGCCCTGCCATTGAAGACATGCAGCGCCAACTAGAAATCCTACTGCCACAACACGCATTGGCTCGGTTGGGTATTGTTCGCCTGCAACACTTGCCACGGTATTGCAAAGCCATTGAACTCCGCCTGGAAGAGATGGATATTGCTCCAGAGAAGGATGAGCAGCGGCAGCAAGCAGTCAACGCCTTAGAGGCTGAACTCGCTCAAACGATTGCTAGTGCACGTCAGCCCATTGCTTTGCAGCGAATTTATGATGTGCAGTGGATGCTACAGGAATTGCGAGTCAGTTTGTTTGCTCAACGCCTTGGCACTGCCCAGACAGTTTCCGAAAAACGCATCCGCAATGCTATCAAAGCGCTGCGTAGCTAAGTGAACATAGGGAGTTGCTAGCACGGGGCACGGAATCAATCAGGCACATTCATTACCCTGGCGGTTGGTTCCATAGTTCACCTGCCAAGGAGCTGCACGGCGTTACAACGGCATACAGACCGCACTCATAAAAAAGACCATCCCTGATACGATAATAGGGATGGTCTTACGCATTACCAGAGGCAATTGCTCGTAGTCGAACGTTTATTCGCCGTAGACCTCACGATCGAGGCGGCGCATCATACGAATTTCGGATTCAAAATCCTCAGTGCTCTCAAAAGACTTATATACCGAGGCGAAGCGCAAATAGGCAACCTCATCAAGTTCTCGCAGCGGTTCCAGAATAGCCAGGCCAATAGCATTCGTGGGAATCTGTGAGGTACCAGCGCGACGAAAAGCCTTTTCTACTTGTTGTGCCAAGCGCTTCAGTGCATCTTCGGGAACATCGCGCCCTTGACAGGCACGGCGCACACCTTGCACTACTTTGTCGCGTTTGAAGGCCTCCAACGTGCCATCGCGCTTGGTGACTAATAGCTGGGCTGATTCTAAGGTAGTAAAGCGGCCATTACAGCTATTGCATTCGCGGCGCCGTCGAATGGCATTACCTCCGTCAGCGGTGCGTGAATCAATTACCTTCGTTGAGTTCTGATCGCAGAAAGGACACTGCATGGCTAAGCCTCCAAGAATGTACGAGCAAGCATTGGGCTTGTTGTTCTAGGTTTCGTACTCGTAGCTTTCATGCTAGCCCAATACACCAGTTACCTAGCATTCTGCCTATTCAGAGCTGTAACTGTTATAGCTCGCAGTACCGATATTGCTGCCCACGTTTTGTTCGATACCACTGTATTGAGTATGCGGCATAGTGCTGGCATCATCCCCTTCTAATAATACTAAGCCCAATACGAACAGCAAGATCGCAACAACAATACCGAATACATATGGATTCCATGCGGCAAAATCCCTCCACTGCCAACTTTGGGATTGAGGCCGCGCCGCTGCCGTGCGGATTTCCCGGGTCTGCCTTGGGGTATGCAGCGTTTGCACACGGTGACGCTGCTTGCTGCCGCCTAGATCCCATACCTCTGCTGGTGGTACTACTGCAGAGCGGTGCATGTGGTTAGGACGAATTAACTGAGTCATTATGCTTTATCCTTGTCTTAATCTCTGTTGCAATCTCTTGTGTTCGAACAGCAAATAAGTGGCGACCAAAGCGGCTGAACGCTCTTTCCACAGTTCAGCAACTTGACTGGGCAGCATGCGCATCACAATAGCAAACATAATCCAATCGAACCTACATTCGAACTGTTCGATATTAGCAAGTATGTTCGAGGAGTTCGAAAATGTCAAGCCTTTTTCGAAATTACGTCCGAACCAATTCTCACTATTTGGCGAAATACGGTAGGCTCGAGACAAGCAATTCGAACATTGAACCTAATTTCGAACTGGTTCACACTCTGGGAGCACAACCACAATGAGCACAGCTAAAAATGCCACGGATGACTTAACGGCTCGGCAGCGCCGAATTTTGGAAATCATTCACGATGCCCTAAAATTCCGCGGCTACCCACCATCAATTCGCGAAATTGGCAATGCCGCCGGCTTGCAGTCCACTTCTTCAGTTTCGTACCAACTCAAGGAATTGGAACAAAAAGGCTATTTGCGCCGTGACCCTAATAAGCCGCGTGCAATCATTGTCGATTCCTTGCCTGAAGATGAGGCGCCAAAGCCTGGCCGCAAGACTGAGCCGGAAGCAACGAACACACCTCAAAGTGAGCTCACCTCACCAACAAGCTATGTGCCGCTTGTTGGTTCCATCGCAGCAGGCGTTCCGATCACCGCCGAGCAGAACACCGAGTCATACCTCCCCCTGCCTACTGATTTCGTCGGCGCTTCTGATGAGCTGTTCATGCTTGAAGTCAAGGGCGATTCCATGATTGATGCCGGCATTCTCGATGGTGACTTCATTATCGTCCGTGGCGGCAACTACCACCCGGAAACGGGCGATATTGTGGCAGCTCGTCTCGACGATGAAGCTACTGTGAAAGAATTCCAAGTCGATGATGATGGCTTTTGGCTTGTTCCTCACAACCCAACTATGCAACGCATTGATGCAACCCATGCCGATATTCAAGGCCAGGTAGTCTCGCTGCTGCGCCGCTTCTAGGCGCCACTCCTAGGCTATCGCTCAATGTAACCTAGCATTCTTTGCGCAACCCATTTCCTACAGTGCTCCCCCTGTACTCCATCGGGTTACTCTTCGCGGTGATTTCTCTACTGAGAAGTCACCGTTTATTTTCGCCCCTTTTTTCAGCGGCAGCTGTGATCCTCCTAAATCTATCCACTTATCGCACGCACCAACCCCTACCCCATGCGGGGTTAGCTTTCGATATCGCCAACCAAATGTCGCAATGCCCGTTTTCCTGCACTGATGTGTACTTATCCTGGGTAAATGTAGTTTCATCGTTGGAATATGTCCGAAAAGAGGTTGATACCACGACGAAAATGTGGGGTTTTCAGCTACGTTCGTGAGACAATAGGGTGCAAACAACGTAAACAAAATTCACTGCAAGTTCCGCCCGGAACTCGAAGCAACAGATATCGCAGAAAGGTACACAATGTACTCTGAGGAACGTCGCCGCCAGATCGCCTCGTTGACCGCGGTTGAAGGTCGAGTGAACGTTACGGAATTAGCGCAACGATTCGATGTAACCGCAGAGACCATTCGCCGCGACCTAGCAGTCTTAGATCGAGAAGGCGTTATTCACCGCGTACATGGTGGTGCAGTAGCAAACCAGATGTTCCAAACCACGGAACTTAGTCTCGACACCCGCGCGCGCAGCGCCTCAGGTGCGAAGAATTCTATCGCGCATGCCGCACTTAATTTCCTCCCAGAGCCCCAAGGTGGAATGTTCTTAGATGCCGGCACCACCACGGCTGCGTTAGCAGATCTTCTTGGTATACAGCCACATGCCAACCAGTGGTCCATTGTCACCAATAGTCTTTCTATCGCCCTGACGCTGGCAAACTCTGGATTGGATGAAGTACAACTGCTCGGTGGCGCCGTACGTGCAATAACTCAAGCTGTCGTTGGCGATACTGCCCTGCGCACCCTGGCGCTCATGCGCGCAGACGTCGCCTTTATCGGCACCAATGCCTTGACACTGGATCATGGTTTATCCACCGCCGATTCCCAAGAAGCTGCCATTAAGACCGCGATGATTACCAATGCACGCAAGGTTGTGGTGCTGTGTGATTCCACTAAGATGGGCACCGATTATTTGGTAAGCTTTGCCTCAATTGATGACATCGACATCATCATTACCGATGAGAATGCCCCAGAGACCTTCGTACGCGCTCTGCGAGATCGTAATGTGGAAGTCTTAATCGCCTAAAACTTCAGTGACGCTTTCAGGCTACAGCGCAGATCAACGTCTCTTGGCATTCGCTTACTTCTTCCGAAAGGATGCCCCGTGCCAACTTCGTGGTCTGCGCTTATTCATGCTGATTTTTTTAATGCCGCAGAACTTCTTGCCGCCTGGAATGAGCTCGATGCCAACCGGCACGAAGCCGCACAAGCAGAGTTCTGGCACGCCTTGTCCAGCCGCGAATTACCCTTGCGGCATTCGACCACCCATCACCTTACCTTTCTCTACCGCGACGTTGCTGCTCGGCATGTGCACCTAACTTTAAATCGCATTACCGATAAGCATTTCACCGATCGTGGCTTACTCACACAATTGCCAGGATCTGATATTTGGGTTGCAACCTTCGATTTGGGTGCAGCCTATGTTTCGAGCTACGGGTTCCAAACCTATGAGGTACCGCCTCAACCACGTCAAAGCCCGGTCGGGCATGAGATCTATCCCTGGGTTCGCGATCCGTATAATCCCAACACCCTTATCCACGCTGATAACACTCATGGCTTAAGCGTTGTTGCTGGTCCCTATAGTGGTTGCATTGCCGCGCTATCAGCTTTTGATGCCCGTACAGGCTACACGCCGACGGTACATGAGTTCAGCCATCACATCGGTGATGAGGACATAAAAATAACGCTCGCCAGTGTCAGCACACATCCAGAAATCTTGCTCATCTGCCCGGATGGGGAAAAATGGCACGATAGATTGGATTTCGCCGCAACACTTGCTGCATATCAGGCCCAACACCCAGATTTTCCAAGCGCAGCTGTAGCTACCCTCCATAATGCCGATGGGCCTGCCCGTATGCGCCTACTCCAAGGCGATTCCGCACTGCGAGCCACTGCAGATCAATTATTCCCAGCCATAACGGAAGTATTCGAGAGGTATTTCGGCTCTCAGCCATACAAGACTGTCTTTGCTGGGCAAAGCCTGGGAGGACTAAGTGCCTTGTTATTGTATTTGCATTACGATCCAGCCCTGAGTCTGGACTTAATCATCGCCCAGTCCCCCTCCCTATGGTGGCGGCCGGGTGGAGGTCGCCCCCATCATAGCGGGCTGCAATCCACCTGGTTGGCGCGCCAGTGTGCTGCGCTCGAGAACACAAGTACCACGCAGTCGTCCCTAGATCACCCGGAACTCGCCTTGCACGTTGGTCTGCGTGAAGACATGCTCCTGGAGCAGACTCTGCGTCTGCATACCCAAATGCGATATCAAGGACTCCCAGTACATATAGAGACCTTCGATGGCGGCCATGATATGGCTTGGTGGATGGCAGGCATTATCCATGAACTAGCTACTTTCGTGTAGCTGCGGTGCCAACGCTGCCTGGCACCACACAGGCGTACAGCCCACCCACATTGCGCGCCCTACAAAGACAACAAAATGCGGTGGGACTGAACCAGTCCCACCGCATCTTTCCATACGAGCCATCAATTATGGCTGGATGATGTCGCGAACCTTTGCGCGAGCCTCGGTTGCACCCTCGGCATCCAATGCTGCGACAGCAGCCTTCTTGCAGGTCTCGAAGTCCACGGCAGCCAACTGTGCACCGACACCAGCAATAGCGGTGGAAGCTGCAGACAGGGAGTTCACACCAAGACCGGTGAGTACACATGCCAACAGTGGGTCGGCAGCGGCCTCACCGCAAACACCGACGGCAGTGTTCAGACGCTGGCCTTCCTTACAGGTGTGCTCGATCAGACGAAGTACCGCTGGCTGCCAAGGATCGGTCAGATATGCCAGTTGAGGCGACATACGGTCTGCAGCCATGGTGTATTGGGTCAAGTCATTGGTGCCAATGGAAACGAAGTCCAGGTGTGGCATCAATTTGTCTGCCATCAAGGAAGCAGCAGGCACCTCGATCATTGCACCAGCTACCAAGCCACGCTCAGCACACAGGCTGGAGAACCACTTTGCCTCCCGAGCGGTAGCAACCATCGGGGCCATCACCCAAGTAGGAGCATCCTCATCACGGCCCAAGTCTGCAGCAGCCTTAGCAATGGCATCGAGCTGACGGGTCAAGATTGCTTCGTTCGCACGAGCCACACGCAAACCACGCACACCAAGTGCTGGGTTCATCTCATCGGCCATAGAGGCGAAGGCCACTGGCTTATCCGAACCGGCATCCAGTGAACGTACAACAACCTTTGCCTGCGGGAATTGTTCGAGAACCTTCTTATACACTTCGGCCTGTTCTTCAACACTTGGCTCTTCGGTAGCAGTCAAGAAGCACATCTCGGTGCGGAACAGGCCAATGCCCTCTGCCTGGCTTTGCTCAGCAGCAATGCGGGCTGCATTGCCATCCTGTACGTTTGCCAGCAACTGTACGCGGTGGCCGTCCTTCGTCTTGGCAGGACCACGCCACTGCGCGATACGCTCTGCCAACATCTTTGATTCCTTCTCCGCAGCCTTAGCGGTATCAGGATCTGCATTACGGGTAACAGTACCCAGAGCACCGTCAACGAGCACGAGCTCATCAGCCTTGACATCGCGCACCTTGTCGCCAACAGCAACAACGCAAGGCACATTAAGCTGACGAGCAATAATTGCGGTGTGCGAAGTTGGGCCACCCAGCTCGGTAACCAGGCCAACGAAGTAATCAGTGTCTAAGGCAGCGGTGTCTGCTGGAGAAAGATCATCAGCGAACAGAATGACACGCCCGTCTACCTCTGGCAGGCCTGGTTCTTGCTCGCCACGCAGTTCAGCGATTACGCGGTCGCGGATATCGCGGAGGTCTGTGGTGCGCTCAGCCATAACGCCACCTGCTGCTTCAAACATGGAAACAAACTTGGTCGTTGCGGCTACAACGGCATACTCGGCCGGATGCCCGCCCTTAATACCTTTAACGACAGCCTTGCGCCAACCGCGATCCTTGACCATACCGGCGGTTGCCTTGAGTACTTCTGCGGCGTCACCTTCAGCCTTCTCGGAGCGTGCGCTCAATCGATCAGACACAGTGTTAGCGGCTTCCACGAAGCGTTGCTCTTCTGCTTCACGGCGGTCTTCCGCGATCACTTCACCGGCTTGCGGCAATTCTGGACGGGGGCTAATCCACACCGCCTTGGCGTAGCGCACACCAGGAACCACAGCGGTTCCCTTAACTACGGAATCCACGCCGTCAGTAGCGTTGGTCACATCATTCAGCATTAGTCACCTGCATTCACAGTTCGAGAATTTGTTCCTACAAGATCACCACAAAATCCACATTTCTGCAACCATCCAACCCAAAAAATGTTGACAACCAGACACAAACAAACATAAATTTGGTACTTGAACCAACATTTATCCCGCATACAGCACAGATGTGGAAATGACGCGTATTTCTGATTCACTAAAGCTCTCTGAGCCTAAACGATTCTGAACAGCGACTTCATCCCCCGCGGTGCTGTTGGATGAAGTATGGATGCCCGTCTCAACGCTTGAATGGACATCCCCGGAGGTGGCTGCCACAGGGGTTTTTGACCGCTTTCCTAAAGCGGAAATGACAACTGTGAAAATTATCTCACTTCGGGGACGACCAGGTTGCAGCCGCGTCGTAGGGTCGTTTGTACTTCGTTGGTAATTGAGCGAATCAAAAGAAAGAAGGTGATGATGGCAACGGTGCACGATGTCGCCCAACGACGGTCGAATATTGCGACCATCACCGCCCAAGTAGGCAATTGCAGTGTTGCTGAACTAGCCAGTCGCTTCAGCGTGACTCCTGAAACAATCCGCCGAGATTTAAAGGTCTTAGAGGATCAAGACAAGATTCGTCGCGTACACGGTGGTGCGGTGAACGCGCGCGCCCACGTGGATACCTTGGCTGTCGATGACGATGATGAAGTTCCAATACATCAGTCTCAGCGCCGGAAGCAAGCAATTGGTTTAGCAGCCTTGGAATTGATTACCAAGCCAAACGCCTCGATGTTTATTGATGCCGGCACCACGGCAGAGGCGTTTGCCAATGTTTTGGCCCGTAATTATTTGGGTCAACAATGGCTGATTGTAACGAACTCCCCGAACGTTGCTCGCACCTTGGCCAGTGCTGGGGTGCAGCGACTCACCATGCTCGGCGGCATCGTTAAGGGCCGCACTCAAGCGGTTGTGGGAGATATTGCAGTGGCTACCTTGCAGAATTTACGTGCCGACATCGCTTTTATGGGCACCAATGAACTCAGTATTGAAGGTGGGCTTACTACTTCTGATCCGCGCGAAGCAGAGGTCAAGCGTTCGATGATGCAGGCGGCTACCACAACGGTGGTGCTGTGCGAATCCTCGAAGATTCGCCCGCCACGTACTCCCTCCTTCGCAAGCCTTGACAGTGTGGACGTGGTGGTTACCGATCGCAACGCCCCCGCGCATTTTGCCAACCAACTCAACCCCTATCAAATTCACATGGTGATTTCGTGATCTATACACTTACCCCTAATCCCAGTATTGACACCACCTTGGTACTCAACACCACGCTAGCCCGAGGTGAAGTCCAACGTCTGGACCACTCAGAAAGTGTGGCCGGCGGCAAAGGCGTCAACGTCGCTTTAGCATTACACAAGGCTGGCTCCGCGGCGACTGCCATCTTCCCGGCCCGCCCGCAGGATCCTTTCGTACAACTTGTTGCGGATACCAAACTGCCTTATGAGGCTGTCCACGCAGGGGAAAACCCCCAGCGTGTGCGTGTGAACACCGCTGTTACTGAGCCTGATGGCACCACCACGAAGCTCAATGATAAAGGTGCCGAAGTCACTACTGAACTCCAAACTGCCATCGAAAATACAGTCGTCGCTGCTGCACCACAGGCAGATTGGTTGGTACTCGCAGGTTCACTGCCACCAGGAGTGCCCGTGGACTGGTACGCCACCTTGGTGCGCCTGGCAAAGCAAGCCAATCCGCAATTGCGCGTTGCTGTCGATACCTCCGATGCCCCTCTGGTCAATCTGTGCATTGCAGTCCACGCCGGGGATGCCTCAAATGCTCCGCATTTGGTCAAGCCCAATGGTATGGAGCTCGGCCAGGTTGTAGGCGTTGACGGCACCCGTTTGGAAGATGAAGCTGCCAAGGGCAATTTCGAGCCAACTCTAGAAGCTGCTCGTAAACTCTTGCAGCGCGGCATCGAGTCGGCATTGGTGACCTTAGGTGGTGCGGGTGCTCTGTATGTAACCGCAGATCATGCCTGGCATGCCACTCCACCACCAGCAAAGATCCAATCGACTGTTGGTGCCGGTGATTGCACGTTGGCCGGTTTCATCTTGGCCCAGCAACACTGCCTCGATGAGGCAGCAAGCCTGCAGCAAGCGGTGGCGTATGGTACTGCGGCGGCTAGTTTGCCAGGCACTACCATCCCTGAACCAGGCCAGGTCAATATCGCCGGCACTGCAGTTCGCAGCATCGATTAAGAAAGACCCCACTGCCGGAATACGTTTGCCGCCAGTGATGTTTATTCGAGCATTCTGTGAGAACTCGCTTTCTGCAGAAATCAACATAAGGAATACTCATGTCTGAACCAGTAATTAATGTCGACCTCGTCCGTCTCGACGAGGATTACGGCACCGATAAACACGAGGTCATCCGCAAGCTGGCGGAAATTGCTGCTGCGGCCGGCCGCGCAAGTGATGCCGAAGTTTTAGCAAATGATGCCCTCGCCCGCGAGGCAAAATCTCCCACCGGAGTGCCCGGTGGTGTGGCTATTCCCCACTGCCGCTCCACGGCAATTTCTACGCCGACTTTGACCTTCGCCCGTCTCTCACAAAAGGTTGACTTCGGCGGCCCAGATGGCGATGCCGATCTCGTCTTCCTCATTGGTGCTCCTGATGGCGGCGGCAAAGAGCACATGAAGATTTTGTCGAAGCTAGCGCGTGCTCTGGTACGCAAGGACTTCATCAATACCCTGCGGGAGGCCAAAGATCCCGCAGAGATCGTGGCTCAAGTCGAAGAAGTGCTCAACGCAGCTCCCAAGAAGAAGGCTGCGTCTACTGGCACTGTAGCGTCATCCGAGTCGAAGCAATCTTCCAAGGACGCAGCACCACAGGCTGAGGTAACCCACATTGTGGCGATCACTGCGTGCCCAACGGGTATTGCCCATACATATATGGCGGCAGACTCGCTTACCCAAACGGCTGAAGAGCGCAATGACGTTGAACTCACCGTCGAAACCCAGGGTTCGTCGAATAACACTCCTGTTGCGCAGTCAATCATTGATGCTGCTGACGCTGTGATCTTTGCAACGGATGTCGGAGTACGCGATCGCGAGCGCTTTGCCGGTAAGCCAGTTGTGGAATCTGGTGTAAAACGCGCTATTAATGAGCCTGGCAAGATGATCGATGAGGCCGTTGCAGCATCCAAAAATCCGAATGCGCATACGGTCTCTGGTGCAAAGCAAGCATCCTCTACCCAGGAAAAGCCATCTGAACTTGGATGGGGCAAGCGTTTACAGCAGGCCGTGATGACCGGTGTGTCCTACATGGTGCCATTCGTGGCCGCTGGTGGTCTGCTCTTAGCTTTGGGATTCCTCTTTGGTGGCCCAGATGTAGCGAACCATTTCGGTCACATTTTAGAAGAGTACTCTCTGACCAACCTGCCTGCTGAAACCTTCGGCGATACCCGCAGTGGTTTCTGGTTGTTCTTCGGTGCAGTCTTGTATGCTACCGGTAAGTTCGCCATGGACTTTGTGGTCGCCGCCTTATCCGGTTATATCGCTTTCGCGCTCGCTGGACGTCCTGGTATTGCACCAGGTTTTGTTGGTGGTGCTATTTCTGTCGCCATTGGCGCTGGCTTCATTGGCGGTCTGGTTACTGGTCTGCTTGCGGGTGTGGTCGCTGCTTGGATTGGCAGCTGGAAGGTACCACGCGTTGTTGGCTCACTAATGCCTGTGGTCATCATCCCACTGTGCACCACCTTCGTCGTTGGTGTATCCATGTACTTCCTGCTCGGTCAGCCACTGAGTGCTTTGATGGATGGACTACAGAATTGGCTAGAGTCCATGAGCGGTTCTTCTGCCGTGCTGCTGGGCATTATTTTGGGCCTTATGATGTGCTTCGATCTCGGTGGCCCAGTCAATAAGGCTGCGTATCTCTTCGCAACCGCTGGTCTATCCAGTGGTACCGATTCTGCCGAATTGATTATGGCTGCGGTCATGGCTGCTGGCATGGTTCCTCCAATTGCGCTCTCTGTTGCTACCTTGCTACGCAAGTCCATCTTCACCCCAGTGGAGCAAGAAAATGCAAAGTCTTCGTGGCTACTGGGCTTAAGCTTCGTATCTGAAGGCGCAATCCCATTCGCTGCTGCTGACCCATTGCGTGTCATTCCTGCAATGATGCTCGGTGGTGCGACTACCGGTGCAATCACCATGGCTACCAACACTGGTTCTACTGCCCCACACGGTGGTATCTTCGTGCTCTTCGCAATCGACCCAGTCTGGGGCTTCTTGCTCGGCCTCGCTGCTGGCATTGTTGTTGCCACTCTCGCCGTCATTGCCTTGAAAACCTGGTGGCCCAATAAGGCCCTCCAAGCTGAGGCAGTCAAAGAGCCAGTAGGAGTTTAACCGTCTACGTCCGCTTTGACATGCGGCGCAGTTGCAGTTTCGACTGTTGCTGCGCCACTTTTCTTCATGCAAGAGCCGCGACTTTTCTAACAAGCAGCGTGAATATATTTCGATATAATCCCACAACCGCTAAATGCGGGATAAATCACACTTGCTCTGGCCTGCAAAACCCTCCCCAGCTGGGGAGATACTTTCGGATTGCACAGATATTTTGTGGCACAATCCCAAACAAGCGCATACAATCGGACATATGCCGTTTGGTCTCGGTCACCACTGCTAATGGTTGATCTAGTCCCCAGGCGTGTCCATTAGAAGTCAGCTCACCTTGAAAAATAAAACAAGGTGGGCTAAATGAAAGGAAATCCATACTATGGCTTCCAAGACCGTAACCGTCGGATCCTCCGTTGGACTGCACGCCCGCCCTGCTTCCATCATTGCGGAAGCAGCTGGCGAGTACGATGAGGAGATCATCCTCACCCTCGATGGCGATGACGACGAGACCGACGCTGCTTCGTCCCTGATGATCATGGCCCTGGGTGCAGAGCACGGCGATAGCGTTACCGTTACTTCCGACAATGCAGAAGCAGTTGAGAAGATCGCTGCTCTGATCGAGAAGGACCTCGACGCCGAGTAAGTCTTACTACAGGGTTAAAACGCTAGCCTTGTTAGTATCCCGTTGGGACCGCTTCAATGAGCGGGCTTCCCGGCGGGATTTTTTTCAGCTCTGCCCCGGCCTACACCGGGAACCCCGGCTGGCTTCCCGAGCGAGGCAAAAACCCCGTGCTGCCACGCAGTGACCCACCCGCTCCCCAAGACAGCAAGAAGCCCCTCGGAACATAGGGAGGGTGTTCGAGGGGCTCTTTCAGTGGCCCTGAGAGGCTGCCACCGCAGCTTGCACTACTGACTTAGCTCACTGACCTTCACCATTGCCTTAATCGAGCGCCGCTCATCCATTGCTGCATACGCCGCAGCAATCTCATCGAGCTGCACCGTACAATCAAAAACTTCACCAGGGTGAATCTCACCATCCAAAGTCAACTGCAGCAGCTCTGGCAGATATGCACGCACTGGTGCTGGGCCGCCATGGATACCAATATTACGGAAGAAGGTACCTGCGGCTGGGATATCCTTGGTGTGTGGCACACCCACCCGGCCCACAAATCCACCTGCACGCACAATCGCCAAGCTGGTATCGGTGGATTGATCTGAACCTACGCATTCCAAGACGGCATCAGCGCCAACACCATCAGTGAGCTCCAGAAGCTTAGCGACGGCGTCCTCCCCGCGTTCGGTGATAATCTCATCGGCGCCCCACTTACGCGCAAGCTCATGGCGGGAAGTTGTCTTTGAACCCAAGACAATAACACGTGCCGCACCGATGAGCTTGGCAGAAAGTACTGCACTTAAGCCCACTGCCCCATCACCAACAACGGCAACAGTGGCACCAGGGCGTACCTGCGCCGCCTTGGCAGCATGGTAACCCGTCCCCATCACATCAGTCAGTGCTAGGAAGTCCGCCAGTTGCTCTTCGCTATACTCTCCTGCAGGTACTGCAACAGCCGTGCCGGCGATCTGCGGCACGCGGAGATATTCAGCCTGGCATCCCAAACCAGCAGCACCACCACCGAAGAAACCACCATGTGTACACGCAGTGTGCACCCCGTATTCACAATTGGGGCACGCGTTATCACTGTAGGCGAAAGGAATAATCACCAAATCGCCCACCGCGAGCTCCGACTCGGCAGCACTGCTTCCTAGCTCTTCAACCACCCCGATCGCTTCGTGGCCCATTGCGGCAACACCATAATCGTCTAAGCCGCGGTATGGCCACAGGTCGGAACCGCAGACACAGGCACGTACCACACGTACGAGGCCGTCTGTAGCTTCGATGATTTCCGGCTTTGCTACTTCTTGTACCCGAATTTCTTTAACACCGTGGATAAAGGTTGCTTTCATTTTCATTCCTTCCCAGTGTGAACTGGATTCTATACGTTATAGGGATTGCTGGGCCTTATACGCCGCATGCAAATGCTGAGCTAGTGCTTCTGCCTCATCAACCACGGCGGCAGCCCCGGCTTCATCGCCTGCTGCCCGGGCTCGCCAATATTCGCGCTTTTTGTCGATGTAGGCTGCGCGAGCAGCCAATAAGCGTTGCTGTGCCTGAACCTTGGCATGTTGAGCGGCGAAGAGTTCCACCATCGTTGAGATATCTTGTGTGGTGCTTCCCTGCATCGCTGCAACGTAGGTTCGAACTTGAGTTAAGGACAGGTCTAAAGCCTGCAAACAAGCCAGTTGATGCACTCGGGAGACATCGTCTTCGGTGTATTCACGCTGCTTGCTTTGCATGCCACGGGCAATGGGACCTAAGATGCCGATTTTTTCGTAATAGCGCAACGTTGAAGCTGGCACGCCAGTTTCAGCGACGACTTCCCCAATACTCCATGTTTCTTCAGACACGCAAGCCAGTATAAGCACTTCAAGTGCTTGAAGTTCCAATCCAGCGCGAAAGCCTGCCTACATCCACTGGGCAACATCTAGTTTTTGACCAAATGAAATACCTTGGCGCTGTGAAAGGCCAAGGCTTTATCTTGCGGACGCACCCAACCCCGAGTCGCACCAGATTATGCACGGGCCGCGGGATTTTGCCCCTCGCCAACGTGCTCATACAACCAGCGTAAGATCGGATAGCCGACCAAGATGCCAACCGATCCCCAGGCGATACCTTCAAGTTCCACGGAACCGATGTGGACAGTCAGGTTACCAATACCGGCAACCAGTGCTACAGCTGCAGCACTTAGATTCACCGGATTATTAAAGTTCACCTTGTTGTCCTGCCAAATGCGCACGCCCAACATACCAATCAAACCGTAGAGCACCATCGCAGCGCCGCCGAGAACCCCAGCTGGGATACTGAAGATAAGTGCACCAAATTTCGGAATGAAGGCCAGAGTAATGGCAGTCAGCGCTGCTACCCAATAAGCAGCTGTGGAATACACGCGTGTTGCTGCCATCACACCAATGTTCTCGGCATAGGTGGTTGTGCCAGAGCCACCGAAACCACCAGCCAGGGTGGTTCCTAGGCCATCTGCAATCAACGCATTACCGGCTAAGGCATCCAGATCCCGTCCAGTCATTTCGCTCACAGCCTTGACGTGGCCAACATTTTCCGCAATCAACACGACCACGACCGGTAGCGTGATCAATGCTGCCGATACAGTAAATTCCGGGGAGTGGAATTCTGGTGCGCCAAACCACTGTGCGGCGCTAATAGACTCGCGAGCATCCTCAGAGATGTTGCCACTCAATGCTGCAAAGACCCAGCCGATGATGACACCAATGAGAATGCCTAGGCGTGCAACCATGCCACGCCCGGCAACGGTAGCCGCCAGGATCGCGATCAAGGTCACCGTAGCTACCAGGGGCTGACTGGCAAAGTTCGAAGTGGCACTGGGCGCCAAATTAAATCCGATGAGTGCCACAATGGCACCTGTCACCACAGGTGGCATCACGATGTCGAGCACCCGCTTGCCAGCCCATTTGACGATGAATCCGACTGCAATCAGGCTGAGACCTGCAATGACCACACCACCGAGTTGAACTGCGATGCCATCGCCTTGAGTTGCCATCAGTGGCGCAATAAAGGCGAATGAGCTGCCCAAATAAGATGGCAGGCGATTTCGGGTCAGTAACAGGAAGATAATGGTGCCGATACCCGAGAACAGTAAGGTGGTATTCACTGGGAAGCCGGTGAACGTTGGCACCAATAAGGTGGCACCAAACATGGCGATAACATGCTGCATGCCAATACCAATGGTACGCGGCCAATTGAGCCGCTCATCTGGGGCTACAACAGAACCCAGTTGAATATGCTTACCATCACCATGTAGGGACCAGCCCCATGAAAATCCACTCACGAGGCAGTATTATCCCGTTAAACTGCGAATTCTTGCAACTCATTCGCTAACGATTGAGCAATGCGCGCTTCCAGCAGGGTTCCTGCCGCGCCATATTCTTCGCTAATCACAGTACCCAGTTCATGGACACGGGCAACGAGATCCCCGCGATGATAAGGAATCTCTAGTTTGACATGGGCATCCATGGAGTTCAGGAATGTTGTAATTCTGCCCTCAAGTTCTGGTATGCCTTCCCCACTATGCGCGGAGACAAACACTACATCATCTAAAGCATGGCGCAGCTCTGCCAAAGCGAGGTCATCAGCAGCATCAATTTTGTTAACCACGATAATCTCTGGTGGAGCTTGCACTCCCATTTCAACCACGATCTCTTCGATCACGGTATTTACCGCTTGGATTTGCTGCAGGGGGAAAGGATCTGATCCATCAACAACGTGCAAGATCAAGTCAGCTTCCACTACCTCTTCCAGCGTGGAGCGGAAGGCTTCGACTAACTGGGTAGGTAGGTGGCGCACGAAACCAACCGTGTCGGTAAAGACCACCGCGCGGCCGTCTCCAAGGCGGGCACGGCGAGTGGTGGGATCAAGTGTCGCGAACAAGGCATCCTCGACCAGCACACCTGCACCGGTGAGCGCATTAATCAACGAAGACTTACCCGCATTGGTATAGCCGGCAATCGCAATGCTAGGAATTGGGGATTGCTTCCGCTGAGAACGCTTCACTTCACGGGCCGTTTTCATCCCGGCTAATTCTTTGCGCAGCTTGGCCATATCAGAGCGTAGGCGACGACGGTCAGCCTCAATCTTGGTTTCACCCGGGCCACGAAGGCCAACGCCGCCATTAGAACCGGCGCGACCACCGGCTTGCCGGCTCAAGGCTCCACCCCATCCACGCACGCGGGTAATGAGGTATTCCATCTGCGCAAGCGATACCTGAGCTTTACCCTCTTTCGACTTTGCATGCTGGGCGAAAATATCCAGGATCAACATGGTGCGGTCGATGACCTTGACATCCAAAGCCTTTTCCAAGGCGATGAGCTGGCCAGGGCTGAGTTCACCATCGCAGATCACGGTATCCACACCAGTGTCCGCGACGATGTCGCTTAATTCCGAGACCTTACCGGAACCAATGTAGGTGCCCGGGTCGGGGCGGTCCCGCTTTTGGTAGAACATTTCTACGATTTCAGAACCGGCGGTCTCTGCCAGCGCTGCTAGCTCATTCATATTGGCTTCAATCTCAGCGATCGTACCGCTAGTCCACACCCCGACCAAGATGACGCGTTCCAAGCGTAGCTTACGATATTCCACATCGTAGCCATCGCTTTGATCAGTTGCGGCAATAGTAGTACCGCGGGTTAAGCTGCGGAAACTCGAGCGGGCTTCAAGGTCGAGTTCGCCGACAGAAGGATCGCCACCAGCAGGATTTGAGAGCGCTTCGCTATATTCATTCGTCATATGCCGCTCTATTCTAGGTGTTTTCTGCTCAAGCGGCGAGTTTGTGCAGGCAGCACCGACTACCAAGCTCTATCCCAAAGATGCATCCCTGTTGGTAGTCATTGGGGATACAATGGGAGCTATGACCGCTGACTTGCTTTCAATTGGGATGAAATTCGACACCTGGCAAGATGCCGTGGAGGCTGCAATTGCCTCGAATGGATTGAGTGTTACCGGTGAAATCCGGGGTGGACAATTAATCCAGTATGCCGATACTTCTGGTGCCCAGATCAATATTTTAGCGGTAGAGCCATTCGCCACCTATGCCGGTTTCGACTCCGTGACCATGTGCTTTGCCCATATTTCGATGATCACTGATGTGGTGGCGCTTGCCCAGATCATTGATTATCACGAACAAGAAGTAGCCTTAGTAACCCTCAATTTGGCCCAGGGGCCGCTGCTCGCGGATCAACCAGAACAGCGCTGGCAGCAACTCTCGCTCACTGCCCTGGCAAGTAGCGCCAAGGTCTACGACGGTGATGATGAGAGTTTCTACCGCTCGCCTGGGGCAGACTTAGTTGCCCAAGGCAGTGGCGCGCAGGTGCCTGATGCCGCCTTTGAGTTCCGTGCCCGGGTGCTGAGCTCCGGGTATCGCACCAATGCGCTGACCAACGAGCGCTTTATCCACGTGACCGTTGATGGCGCTTTCCCCTTTGATGTGTGCCTGCCTGATAGTGATACCTTGCCAGAACGCAATAGCATGATTGAGGGCTTTGGTGTGCTCACTGGCAGCATTGCCGCTCCACAAGGTTGCGGTGGTGGCTGCGGCTCCGGTGGCTGTGGCTGCGGTGGACACTAGACTTCCAAGGTAGATGCTGGTGTACACGGTTGTGACTCTTGCTACGTGCTCATGTGCTACGTGCTCATGATGCCGCAGCGCTGAATCCGTATGCTGCTCCCTGTACCCCTGGCTGCATTGAATTCTTGGATGCACAGCCCCGTGATACTCGCGTAGTCACGCTATATTGGCACAGCCCCGCGATAATCTCACCCAATAATCTTTTCCCGTGACAAGGAAACCCCGTGACATCGAAATTATGGTCTATTCCAGGATGTCGCGGGGCTTTTTGTTTGTGCACGTCGGTTTGTGCGCGCGGCGTAACCGCGGATTCAACCGCGGATTCAACCGCCGAGAATTGGCGATATTCCTGCACTTGGTATTGTGATGCTTTCCGCCTACCTTCAAGCCTTCAGCAATTCGTTATGCCATCGAAAATAGAGCCCAAAAACCTCCCTATACCTGGACTTTTATGCAAAATAAATGATGAATCGAGCTTGAAACTGATTGTCACGCTGCCGTTACTTGGACACGTGCGCCTTACAGTTCTAAGCTACTAGATACAAAAGCAGACCCTACCTGACATAATGCCCCCATATTGTGCCCTAGAATGAAGCGAAGTAAGCAGGTATGGCTTCCCGCCAATTTTATTAGTTAGAGCATCTACTACATGGAGTAACGCATATCATGCCTTTCCAGGACCAGCGCACCCCATTGCTGCGTCCGCTTGGCCTGCTAGCCTGTGGTGTTTTGCTCTGCTTCATCTTTAAAGGCTTTGGGCTGGTGACTACCATCATCGTGCTCATTGCCTATTTGGCGATCCACCAAGTGGAATACCTCTCCCCAGAGCTTGATTCCATTCGCGGTTCTATCAAGCTCTCGCTCGAAGATCTGGAACAACTCATCGCCGAGATCCAAAGCGCACCAAAAAGCGAGCATGCTGAGGCACTGTTTCACTCTCAACTACCCATTGAGGGGGCAAATGTAAGCACGCGTAACCCAGCACTTTATACGCTGCTCTTGGAATACCAACACGCAGTGCAGTACTTACAGAAGGCAAGCACGCGCGTGGATGCACGCTTAAAACGCCATCAACTAGAAAAACTGCTGCAGATGACCGATCATCGCGTGGGCAAGTTATACGATGCCTGGAATGAGTGCCCTGGAAAAGCACTCATCGCCCCACTTGAGGACGCTGGAAACGCTTAGACCTGCCGAGCACCGCACTTTTACCACCGCCCTTCGACCCCCTTTCTTCATGCCGCGCACCGATACCCGAATGCCTGCTGCATGAACAGCAGGCATCATGAGTAAGCAAGTATCCCGTGCCGACCTAGCGTTATCTCAAAGCATTGAAGAATTGCACCACCGACTTATGCCAGTTGGGTGCTCACTACTCCTTGGGCAACCAAGCGCGAAGGACCACGCAAAATCGCATGTTCTTCACCAATAGTGACAGTTACTTGGCCGCCTGGAATATTCACGACTACTTCGCCGTATTCCGCACCTGCATGCGCAAGCCCAGCGCGAGCGGTTGCCACAGTTCCGGTGCCGCACGAACGTGTCTCCCCTACGCCGCGCTCGAAGACACGCATGGTCATCGCACCATCAACTATTGGTGTTGCAAATTCGAGGTTTACACCGTGAGGGAAAAAGTCTTGATCGAAACCCGGTGCATCGAGTTCTAAGGTTGCAATGTCTTCAGCTGACCAGGCGGAATTAACCACTACGAGATGAGGGTTACCCACATCAATACCAAGGCCAGAGAATTCTTCTAACCCGAGGCTCGCAGTGCTATGGCCAAGTGTGTGTACAACGCCCATTTCCACGCTCACTTCCGCAGCGTCATAACTGTGTAGGTTGACGGTCACTGCTTTATCCCCGGCGCGGGTTCCAACGAGAAATTCGCTAGTTTCCACCCAGTTATTGGCTACTAGCCAGTGGGCGAATACCCGAGTGCCATTGCCACACATCTCTGCAATGGAGCCATCAGCATTGTAGTAGTCCATGAAGTACTCAGCTTGACCGGCATCTCCAATAATGCCTTGCGCAATTAAAGCTTGGCTGCGTGCAACTCGCAGCACGCCATCAGCCCCAAGTCCTTGCTGGCGATCACACAGCTGGGCAATAAATGCTTGATTTAAGTCAATATTGGCATCGGCATCCGGGATGATGATGAAGTCATTTTGAGTGCCATGGCCTTTATAAAAGTCGATAGTGTGTGGTAATTGCGTCTTGGCGTTCATGGGGGCAGGCTCTTTCGTATTTAGGCGTGTTGCTTTTTGTTGGAGCGGTGAGCTGTGTGTCCGTATCTTGTAGGAACGAGCGCACCATCGGGTTGCGGTTCCGAGGCGTTTTTATTCGCTGACTGCAAGTTGTGCGCGTACTGCACTCACCTGTTCTTCGAGGGATAAGGTGGCGTCAATCCAGTGCGTGCGTGGGTCTCTTCGAAACCAACTGCGCTGCCGGCGAACATATTTCCGGGTGGCAATGCAAGTGAGTTCTTCCGCAGTTTCTACATCATATTCGCCCTGTAAGTGGGCCAGCACTTGGGCGTAACCAATCGCGCGGCCTGCGGTGGAATCCGCCACCAAACCTTGTGTTTGAAGGCCTTGAACTTCATTCACAAAACCTGCGGTAAACATCTGCTGTGTGCGCTGCTCAATACGGGGCACTATCCAGTCGCGTTGCGTGGCTAGGCCAAAGATATGCGTATTCCAACGCGGCGCACTCTCGCGGGGTGGTTGACTCGCCTGGAAAGGCTGCCCAGTAAGCTCAATGACTTCTAAGGCGCGCACAATGCGGCGGGGGTCTTGTTGCTCAATGATCTTGGCTGCTGCAGGATCAATGGCCTCAAGCTCGGCATGTAAGGCAACAACACCAATTTCATCCTGTCGGCGCTGATATTTAGCGCGCACTGCAGGATCCGTTGGTGGAAACTGCCAATCATCAACTAAGGCTTGGATATAAAGCATGGAGCCGCCGACGAAGATGGGGCGTTTATTTCGAGTGCGTATGGCTTCGACATCGCCAATAGCTTCTTGCTGGTAGCGTGCCACACTGGCTGGTTCGGTAACCTCCAGAACATCCAGTTGGTGGTGTGGGATACCGGCACGCTCTTCGATGCTGAGCTTTGCAGTGCCTATGTCCATGCCTTTATACAGTTGCATGGAGTCGACATTGACGATCTCTCCATCAAGTAGCTGGGCTAAAGCTATGGATAATGCAGATTTTCCACTGGCAGTTGGACCGATAATTGCTATGGGGCGCTGATTGGAACTCATGCACGCTCCTTGTCCTTCGGCGTATCTGTTGGTACTACGACAGCTGCCGCCGATCCTAGCTCGTTATTGATTTCCCATGCTCCTAGCAGGCGGGCAACCCCATGGGTGGTGTCTTCAAAGAAAGAACGCATTGCTAATTGTGATGTCTGATGGCGTAATTGCCACAAGGCTGGCCACAGCACGGCGTTATCTACACCTGCTTGTTCTAACTGCGCACGTGTCCAAGCTTGCTCCGGCAATTCACCGCCGAGGGTCTCGCGACACCACAATGCGCCGGCTTCTGCTTGCGGGAGTACATATTTTGGCGCTTTAGTTGTGAGTGCTGCTACCCCATCGAGCACCATCACATGCAAGGCATCAGCGGCTAATGCATCCTTAGTGCATAAATCTGGGGTTTCGCTGTATCCCCGTGCTCGCACCATTGCTGGATCCCAGCCGGCAGATTCAAGGATGTAGCGGGCAAGAAGCTGTGGCAAAAAATTACCGGTTGCTACTGTGACCTGCGCACCCCAAGCCTTCAAACTACCGGTGAGCGCGGTATAGTCACGTTTGTGCTCAGCGTAGTGGATAACCACGGGCTGCTGATTCAGACAAAAGCTACGCACGAGTGCCATAGCCCGGTCTTTGAGCTCCACAGAGCTTTCATCTGAGGGGCTCAGTTCGCTCAGCACTGCTGGACTATTGGGCAAAAAGATCAGGTTTGGCACAAAAATCCTTCTCAACAGGGTGCACGATGGGACAGTCACTTCAAGCTTCGGCCTCAAGCTTAGGTCTACAAGCTATAGCACTATCATGAGGCCATAATTACTAGAGATCTCGTTGCTACCCTAACATACGACCTCACTTACTTATCCCCTGCTTAATCGCCTCCCACGGGCAGCGGAATTAGCCAGAGTTTACGGTGTGGAAAAAGCCACACGCAATGCCACGGGATAATCGCATTCATCGAGGCATAACCGCATACGCATGCCATCGTTTATGTATTGCGTGTCTTTCAACTCCGCAACGGTTACAAACCTATTTGAACCGACATATTCCTCCAAGATGAAAAAAGGTTTACAATATGGGCAGGCCTCGAAGATTTTCACTTCGGGGACTTTAATTCGGCAGCTACGTCGCGTAGCACAATGTGAAGTTTAAGGATGGTTATTGCAGTGAATGCTCCCAAGCCAGGACCTCGGCCAGGTGCAAAGTTTTCTCGGACTCCTGTACCCGCCACTAAAGTAACAGCCCCGGCTAATCCCCAACAGTTTGGGCGCATCGCCGAGGATGGCACCGTTTATGTGACCCACCGCGGTCAAGAGCGCGCGATTGCCTCCTGGCAGGCCGGTACTCCTGAAGAAGGCCTCGCCCACTTCGCACAGCGCTTTGAAGACCTAGCCACCGAGGTAGCGCTGCTGGAATCGCGTTTGCAGTCTCACCCCGAAGATGCTGCGCGCATTAAGGCCAGTGCCCAAGACGAGCTGACAAAACTCGATACTGCTACTGTCATCGGCGACCTGGACGACCTCGAGTCTCGCTTAAAGAAAATCATCGATTCGGCCGATACAATCGGCCAGCAAACCAAAGAGGCTCAATTGGCTGCACAAAAAGAAGCGTTAGCGAAGAAGCAAGCCTTAGTCGCTGAGGCCGAAGAATTGGCTGAAAACTCCACCGATTGGAAGGAGGCGGGTGATCGTATCCGCGAAATCCTCGATGAGTGGAAGAACATTCGCGTATTCGACCGCAATGCCGATGATGCCCTGTGGAAACAGTATGCTAAGGCTCGCGATGCCTTCAATCGACGCCGTGGCGCCTATTTCGCGGAATTAGATCGTAAGCGTGCCGATGCCCGCAGCCGCAAAGAAGAGCTCATCGCCGAGGCGGAGGCCCTGCAAGATTCTACCGAGTGGCATGAGACGACTGCGAAGTACCGCGAACTGACGAAGGAATGGAAGAAGGCTGGCCGCGCCCCACGTGAGGTCGAAAATGCCCTTTGGGAGCGCTTCCGAGCCGCCCAAGATCATTTCTTCGATGCCCGCACTGCTATGAATGAAGCTCGTGATGCCGAGTTCGAAGCGAATGCTCGCGCTAAGGAAGATCTACTCAACCTCTATGATGATGAGATCTCCCCTTCCCTTGATTTGGACACTGCCCGCGTTAAACTACGTGAACTGCAGGAAAAATGGGAGGAAATCGGTTTCGTTCCTCGCCAACAGATCAAGGCTTTCGAGCAGCGTCTGCGTTCCCTCGAGCAGCGGGTAAGCGATGCGGCTGCTGCGCAGTGGCGCAAGACTGATCCAAACGCACAAGCTCGCGCCGAACAGTTCGCTGCTAAAGTCAAAGAGTTTGAGAAACAGGCCGAAGATGCCGCCCAGAAAGGCAACGAGGCTGCTGCCCAAAAATTTCGTGAGCAGGCAAAGCAATGGCAAGAATTTGCGGATGCTGCTGTTGAAGCCATCAAAGATCGCTAACCAGTAAACGCCGCCCAACGAATACGTAATGGTGGGTACCGAGGAGAAGTCCTGGTACCCACCATTTCTGTGCCTACTGAGCCTATTTGTTCCTGTTTTGCCCCTTGTCGCAGCCATGAAACAAAGTTAGCAATTTGCCGACGCTGGGTCGGATGGGTCTGCGACCGCCTCCGGAATACAAAAAAGTGCCGAGAAGACTCCCCGACACTACTGATCACCGCTGGTTTTGCGGTACTGATTTATTGCTGTGGTTTGTGTCGACGCGCCGCCCGTTGGCGTCGATCATCAATAAGCAAAGGATTCGTATCAGCCGTATCAAAGCCTTGCGAAAGACTACTTTCCTGCTGAGCTTGACCAATCGAGTCCAACTGGAAGTGCGCAGCACGCTCCGCGGCAGCTTCTTCCTGGGCTGCAGAACGCGAAAAGACCAGGCGACTGAGCGTATAAACCAGCACGATAATCGCGGCGATCTCGACAAAATGGCCCGGGCCTACTCCAGACCCACCTTTTTGGGAATCCTGAATGCGCATCCACAAGCTAAATACCGAGACGAGTAATGCAATGCCAGAAAATAAATAGGTTATATTGGCAATCACGGTTCGCTTGGTAAGCAAAATGAGGCCCACACCAACAACCGCAGCCAACGCACTAAAAAGCCCAAAAACGGTTTCTGCAATCCCGATCTCGGCATCGGTAGTGCGGGTTACGACTTCCCAACCGTGCACGTCCCCGGTATATGGCAATACCATTGCCAGTAGGTAGAGGCCTAAAACGGTGCCGAGTAGCCCGTAATAGCCGTGCAAATCTATGAATTTAGAAGCCTCTTTTTCGCTTTTGGCATAGGCCTCATTTGATTGTGCTCCGGTTGGCTCGAAGGCATCAGCATTCACAACAGGACTCCTTTCCGTTGCCCATTGTAGCTACATCTGCCGGCTTACCGATTGAAGGCAAGCCCAGTCCAACCCCGATTGGTGCAGTGGTGGGTACTTGACCCGCTGCACTCATATCCCCAGCCTTCGTACGACGGTGTGCCTGCACTCCGGCATCAGCGATAAGGAAGTGTGGCTTTGCAGCAGTAACTGCTACCTCGACGACATCACCAGGGCGAATATCGCCATCCACACCCGGACCTTGCGGTGTAAAATGCACCAGGCGACCATCGCGGGCGCGCCCAGTCATGCGATTCGTTTGATCGTTCTTACGACCGCCACCAGCTTGCACGAGCAGCTCCACGGTCGTGCCAACAAGCTTGATGTTTTCTTCCCAGCCAATTTGATCTTGGAGAGCTACTAAGCGCTCATAGCGTTCCTGGACGACTTCCTTTGGCACCTGATTTTCCAGCTCTGCGGCAGGAGTTCCTGGGCGCGGACTGTATTGGAAAGTATATGCGCTGGCAAAACGTGCCTTCGCTACGACATCTAAGGTTGCGTGGAAGTCTTCTTCAGTCTCACCTGGGAAGCCCACAATAATATCGGTGGTAATCGCTGCATTCGGTAACTTCTCGCGGACTTCGGCCAAGATATTCAAAAACTTCTTGGAACGATAACTACGGCGCATGTCTTTGAGTACTTTATCCGAGCCCGACTGTAAGGGCATATGCAGTTGTGGGCAGATATTTGGGGTTTCAGCCATCGCATCAATGACATCTGAAGTGAACTCAGCTGGGTGCGGGCTGGTAAAACGCAGGCGTTCGAGTCCTTCAATCGTACCGCACGCACGCAAAAGCTTCGAGAATGCCGAGCGATCACGCTCTAATTCTGGATCAGCAAAGTGCACGCCATATGCATTGACGTTTTGGCCGAGCAGGGTTACTTCGCTCACGCCTTGCGCCACCAAGGCTTCAACTTCTGCCAGGATGTCACCAGGGCGACGATCAACTTCCTTACCCCGTAGCGAAGGCACAATGCAGAAAGTACAGGTGTTATTACAACCGACCGAAACGCTCACCCATCCGGCATATGCAGATTCACGCTTAGCCGGCAGCACTGAGGGGAAGTGTTCCAGGGCATCGACAATTTCTACCTCCGCTTGCTCATTATGCTGCGCACGGTCGAGCAATGCAGGTAATGACCCCATGTTGTGTGTACCGAAAACAACATCGACCCAGGGAGCCTTTTCAACGACGGTATCCTTGTCTTTTTGGGCTAAGCAGCCGCCAACTGCAATCTGCATGCCAGGATGTTGCGCCTTCACAGCGCGCAAATTGCCAAGAGTGCCATAAAGGCGCTTATCGGCATTTTCGCGCACGGCGCAGGTGTTAAAGACGACAAGGTCTGGTTCTTGTTCTGCTTTCGCTGGGACGTAGCCTGCTTCTTCGAGTAGCCCGGATAATCGCTCGGAGTCATGGACATTCATTTGGCATCCGAAGGTACGCACCTCATAGGTACGTAAGGCGTGGGCTTGGTCTACAGCAGAAATGTCAGTTTGCACGATTATCCATGGTAGCGCTGTCACTTCACGCCTACAAACGACACCTCACCTGTACGAAAATGGTGCATCCTCCGAACGCCAACGTCTGTGTGGGCAAAAGTTAAAAAGTTGTTAGAAAAAGAGTAAAAAACTGGCCAACTGCTGCATAAGTGCTGGCGTTATCTTGGGCCTAACAGTAGCGCAAGGTGCATGTGCCATGGAATAATGACTTTTTATACCTATAAGCCACTAGGTTTTGCTGCTGCGGTAGAAAGGAACCTGAAACTATGAGCCACACTAGCTCTTCCGCCACCCCAATGGTAGAAATGCGGGGCGTACAAAAATACTTTGACGACTACCACGCACTACGCGATATCGACCTGAAAATCCCCCAAGGCCAGGTAGTCGTCATTTTGGGCCCCTCGGGTTCCGGTAAGTCCACCTTGTGTCGCACCATCAATCGCTTGGAAACCATTGAAGATGGCACCATTTATATCGATGGAGAAAACCTCCCCGCCGAGGGCAAGGAATTAGCCAAGCTACGCAGTGAAGTCGGCATGGTATTCCAATCCTTTAATCTCTTCCCTCACTTAACGGTGCGCAAGAATGTCACTTTAGGGCCCACGAAGGTGCTCAAAAAGAATAAAGAAGAAGCCAACGCACAGGCCGAGCAACTGCTCGATCGCGTTGGTATTGCCAACCAGGCTGATAAATATCCCGCTCAACTATCTGGTGGCCAGCAACAGCGTGTGGCTATTGCGCGCGCACTGGCCATGGAACCAAAGGTGATGCTTTTTGATGAGCCCACCTCGGCGTTGGATCCTGAAATGGTCAATGAGGTCCTCGACGTCATGGCTGATCTCGCGAAGTCCGGTATGACCATGTTGTGCGTTACTCACGAGATGGGCTTCGCCCGCAAGGTTGCTGACCGCATTCTGTTTATGGCGGATGGAGCAATCCTGGAGGATACCGATCCAGAATCCTTCTTCACCAACCCCCAAACCGACCGTGCCAAGGATTTCCTCGGCAAGATCTTGAACCAGTAACCCCCTCCTACCAATCGGCCGTATCACACCGACCTGCATCGGAATGCAATGCACAAAGCACTGCACATTCTTGTTTCAAGACTCCGGCTCTCCTAGGAATACCCCTGCAACTTTCAGGGAAAGGACTATTATGAAACGCTCATTACGTCGCGTTGGCGCAGCGCTTACCACGTTGGTGCTGAGCGCTAGCATGCTCAGCGCCTGCGGCTTTAGTGGTGGCGGCGACCTATTGACCTCGATTGAAGAAGGTAAGGTCATCATCGGCACCAAGTATGACCAGCCAGGTTTGGGTCTGCGTCAAGTTGATGGCAGCATGTCTGGCCTGGACGTGGACGTTGCCACCTACGTTGTGGAAGCTATTGCTGAAAACCGCGGACTGGAAAAGCCGAAGATCGAATGGCGCGAAGCCCCATCATCGCAGCGCGAGACTTTAATCCGCAATGGTGAGGTGGCAATGATTGCCGCGACCTACTCTATTAATGAGGGTCGTTTGAATACCGTGAATTTCGGTGGCCCCTACTTGCTGACGAACCAAGCGCTGCTGGTGCGCGAGGACTCTGATATCAATTCCCTCGAAGACTTAGGCAAGCGCGGAATTTTGTGCTCGGTAACTGGCTCTACCCCGGCGCAGAAGGTCAAGGATCAAATGCCCAATATTCAGTTGCAGGAATATGACACCTATTCCTCGTGTGCAGAAGCTTTACGCCAAGGCAATATCGATGCCATGACTACAGATGCCACTATTCTCAATGGCTACTCTCAACAAGACCCCGGCCAGTTCCGTCTGGTGGAGATGCTCATTGATGGCAAGCCTTTCACCAATGAGTACTACGGCATTGGATTGTTAAAAGATGACACCGAGGCTACGGATGCCATCAATGAGGCCTTAGAACAGATGTATGCCGATGGCTCTTTCAATAAGTTCGTGCTGGACAACCTGGGCAGTTTGCAAGGTATCGCCGAGACCGAACCTGGTGACTTGAGCTTTATTAGCTAGCCGGTAGCACAGAAAGGATTTCTACTGATGTGGGAACAACTTGGACCGGCAATTCTGCCGGCATTCTGGGTGACAATTAAACTCACCGTTTACAGTGCCATCGGGGCATTTATACTTGGCGCGGGTCTCGCAGCCATGCGAGTCTCTCCTATTTCTACTCTTCGCACCATTGCCAGTGTGTATATCAATGTGGTCCGAAATACCCCCCTGACCCTGGTGATCTTGTTCTGCTCTTTTGGTTTATATCAAACCTTGGGGCTGACCCTAGCAGATCGCGATAGTGACACCTTCTTGGTAGACAACAACTTCCGCCTGGCAGTATTAGGTTTTATCCTGTACACCTCGGCATTCGTGGCCGAATGTATCCGCAGTGGTATTAACACCGTGGACTTTGGCCAGGCAGAAGCCGCACGTTCTTTGGGGTTAAATTTCGGGCAGATCTTCCAACTCATTGTTTTCCCGCAGGCAATGCGGGCCGCAATCATCCCGCTGGGCAATACCTTGATCGCGTTGACGAAGAACACCACCGTCGCCAGTGTGATCGGTGTGGCAGAAGCCTCCTTGCTCATGAAAGAAGTCATTGAGAATCACGCTGATGCCTTGTGGATCATCTTCGGCTGCTTCGCACTGGGCTTCATTATTTTGACCCTGCCGATGGGCTTGGCCATGGGCAAACTTTCCCAACGATTGGCGGTGACCCGATAATGGCTGTACGTCCAACTGTCCTCTACGATGCGCCTGGCCCAAAGGCGATTCGGCGCAATCGTATTTACTCCGCAATCACCATCACAGTATTGCTGCTTGCCTTGGGATGGATCACCTCAGTCTTGCACGAAAAAGGCCAATTAGAAGGCGAAAAGTGGGAGCCATTTATCCACGCGGACATTTGGCGCACTTACTTATTGCCTGGTTTAGCTGGGACCTTACAGGCTGCATTCTTCTCGATCATTCTCGCAGTGATCTTCGGCGTGTTCCTTGGTCTAGGCCGTTTATCTCACACCCGGATTGTGCGCTGGATTTGTGCAATTATCGTGGAGTTCTTCCGCGCTATTCCGGTGCTATTACTGATCATCTTCTCATATCAGGTACTGGCTCTGTACGGCCTCGTACCACCACGCCAATTAGCACTGACTGCTGTGGTGTTCTCGCTGACGATGTATAACGGTTCGGTGATTGCAGAGATTCTGCGCTCTGGTATTTTGGCTCTGCCAAAGGGTCAGACAGAAGCCGCGATGGCCTTGGGTCTCTCCTATCGCCAGACGCAGTGGCGTATCTTGCTACCACAGGCAGCAGCCGCAATGTTGCCAGCCTTAATCGCCCAGGCAGTTATCGCTTTGAAGGACTCCGCACTGGGTTACCAAATTGGCTTTATCGAGATCGTGCGCCAAGGTATTCAGGCATCCTCGTTGTATCGCAACTATTTGCCAGCGTTGATTGTGGTGGCAACCATTATGATCACCATCAACTTCATCCTAGGTAACTTAGCAGAGCGTGTGGAGCGTCAGCTGCGCGCGGGTCGTGCGCGCCGCAATATTTTGGCGAAGGTTCCAGAGCAGCACACCCAAGGTTTAGTTACCAAAGATAATGCGAACGTGGACTGGCATGATACTGCCCACAAGGAGATTAAGAATCCTGCCGAATAGCGCTCCATTATTTTAGAACAAACAGGTTCTAGCTAGGCACGCCCAAACAAGTGAGACAAGCTAGGCACCGAGCACACAACGAAAGCCAGTGTTACTGCACTTTGCAGATAACACTGGCTTTCGTTTGGATATATAGATGCGCTGATAAACCTGCTTCGGCCTCACAAGCACCTGGAAACGGGTGCATGCCTGGACGCCCCATGCAGTACAGTGCTGTTCAATCCTACGGTCTTGATGCCTAGCTCGATCTTAGCGCTCTGCAGCACCATCGTAATCGGAAGCTGTTTCCGCTGCTTCTAATGCTGCATGGTGTTCTTTTAAGGCTTGGTTGGCAAGTTCCATACTCAACGATTGCGGAAAACCACGACGAGCAAGAACCCCAACCACACTGCGCAATTGTTTTTGATAATCCTGATAGGTGGCAGGGACCTCTTTGATTCGTTTGGCCCGCTTACGTGCTAAGGCAAGGGCAGTATCGCGTTCATCTTGCGGCTCGATTGTGCTCAGGGCTGCTTCGCGCAATTCGGCAGCAATGCCCTTGTCACGCAGTTCTCGATCCAGAACAGCCCGGGATTTCCCGCGCATGCTATGGCGTTGTCGCACCCATTCCGAGGCAAAATCCGCATCATCAAGATAGTGATCTTGAGTTAAGCGTTGAATGACCTGGGCGATCGTACCCGCTGAAAAGTCCAATGCCCGAAGGCGCTGTTCCATCTCAAAAGTGGAGCGCCCGCGTTGGTTCAACAGCTTAATCGCCCGAGCGTAGGCTTGAGATTGTTCCTCATCAACTACCTCAAATAAATGACTGCCCTGCACTTGGTACTCCTGCAGGGCAGCCATGGCAGCTGCGAGTTTTGCCTCCTGCACAGCATTAGCCATGATTACTCATCGTCCTCAAAATCGACGTTGGGAACCAGATCAACCGGATCATCAGTTAGGGCATCATCATCTTTCGCATATTCACCAATACCGAGTTCACGGAAGATTTTGTTTTCGATCTCATCGGCAAGCTCTGGGTTGGTCTTTAAGTGCAGCCGCACCTTTTCTTTACCCTGGCCAAGCTGCTCACCTTCATAAGTGAACCAGGAACCAGACTTAGTGATCACCTTCAGCTCTGCTCCGATATCGATGATGGAGGACTCACGCGAGATACCTTCACCATAGATGATGTCGAATTCGGCAATCTTAAATGGTGGCGAAACCTTGTTTTTGACCACCTTAAGCTTGGTGCGGTTACCGATAGTATCCACGCCGTCTTTCAGTGCTTGAATACGGCGCACGTCACAACGCACAGAAGCATAGAATTTCAGTGCCTTACCACCAGTAGTGGTTTCTGGGGAGCCGAACATCACGCCGATCTTCTCACGTAGCTGGTTAATGAAGATTGCGGTGGTATTGGAGTTATACAGGGCACCGGTCATCTTACGCAACGCCTGGCTCATCAAGCGAGCTTGCAGACCAACGTGGGAATCACCCATGTCGCCTTCAATTTCGGCCTTAGGCGTCAGTGCGGCTACGGAGTCGATAACGATAATGTCGATCGCGCCGGATCGGATCAGCATATCGGCAATTTCCAGGGCCTGCTCTCCGTGGTCCGGCTGGGAGACCAAAAGGGCATCAGTATCCACGCCAAGCTTGCGGGCATATTCTGGGTCTAGGGCGTGCTCGGCATCAATGAATGCCGCTATACCGCCGGCTTTTTGGGCTTGGGCTACAGCGTGCAAGGCGACTGTTGTCTTACCGGACGATTCTGGGCCGTAGATCTCAACAATACGACCACGTGGGAAGCCACCAATGCCCAAAGCAATATCGATCGCGGTATTACCAGAGGAGATCGTCGAGATCTTTGGTACCTCGTTATCGCCCAAGCGCATCACGGCACCCTTACCATAATCCTTTTCGATATTGGCAAGGGCGTTTTCTAAGGCCTTTTCCCGGTTATCGGCGGGCCCGGAGGTCTTCTTAGTCGCTTTCTTCGCAGCCATAGTGTGTTCGAACTTCCTTTAACTATATTTCTTTATCTGTCACGCCAGCGAGAGCTGAGCTCCTCCCCCTCTGCCGCGCACCACAGCGATGAGCATGTAACGCTTTACAAAGAAGGGGACTCATCTATTTTGACGCCATCGCAGCACTTTGCGGTTCCCACACGAAGGATGCTTCACATCCGATTGCACTTCACAACCTGCAGCAATGCGCACTTCGTTGCGGTGATGTTTGTAGTATAAACAATGCGCAGAACAAGCTCTTTGAGTATAACGCACACATGTTCGAATAGCCGAATTTTAGCGGTCAATTCCCCAATATTGCTCTGCCGGCACTTCGAAGTCTTGACACAGCCGTTCCCATACTGCATCAACAGAGATCCCGGCATCCATAGCCTCATCTGCGGTGGTGCCGATGCCGCTTAAGACATGGGAATGTAGAATCCAGGCGCCTCGGTCGGTGCCAAAGATGTCAGTGACTCGTTGATGAAAATCTGCTAGACGCATGCTTTGCATTCTAGCTACTTTCCACCCAGCCTTTCCTCTTGACACTCTTCGCTGCGAACAGCCGAGAGCGAACAACGTACGACAGCATCTCCCCATGCGACGAAGCTTCACATCACCGAAAAAACGGAAAGTCGTACCCCCACCACGTTCCCCCGTTCGAACTGGGCAAATACAAGAATTTGCTACACATCTACGCAATTCATGCAAAAGCACTGGTAATACAATTGAACACTATTCTATAATTTCGTCGTGAGTTCTTCTGTATCCCAACGCAACGGTCTGCTTGATCTAGCCTATGTGGCCATGTTCGCAGCCCTCATCATTGTTTTCGCATTCGTCTCGATCCCGGTTGGCGCAACTGGCTTACCAATCGTGCTCCAAAATGCGATCATTATCTTAGCCGGCTTAGTACTCGGCCCAAGGCGCGGCTTCTACGCTGCAGCACTATTCTTAGGTCTCGGCCTACTCGGATTGCCCGTACTCGCTGGTGGTCGGAGCACCCTGGCATCCCTGGGTGGCATTTCCATCGGCTACCTGGTGGGGTATCTGATCGCACCAATCGTGGCTGGTCTCTTTGCCTACATGGCACCCCGCAATGCGAAGAAGTCAACCCTCATCGTATTCATGTCCATCGGTGCGCTCCTCGCTTTGGCCACCCAGTACTTGTGTGGCTCGGTTGGTCTTGTGTTACGCGCTGATATGGAGTTCTGGGAGGCATTGGTATCCAATGGTGCGTTCTTGATTCCAGACTTGGGCAAGCTGGTCATCATAGTCTTGATCGCATGGAGTGTACATGCGGCATTTCCTGACATCCGCTGGGGCAGCAAAGAAGCGACGAGCGTGCAATTCCGTGGACAAGAAGCCGGCGAAAATCCTGAAGACAATTAGGCATGCCCGAAATTCATTTTGATGACGTTGCGCTCGCTTATGACGAGCGCATCGTTTTACAACCCTTCAGTCTCACACTAACTGAGCAGCGAATTGGCATCATCGGTGCCAACGGCAACGGCAAATCTTCCTTAGTTCGCCTCATCAATGGGCTGCATGACCCAACGCGCGGCACGGTGATGTATAACGGGCTGGATGTTTCTAAGGAGGGCAAGCAGGTTCGCAAGCAGGTCGGCTTCGTATTTTCTGATGCCGATAACCAGATTGTTATGCCCACTGTTGCCGAGGACCTCGCATTTTCACTACGGCGCTCGAAGCTCAGTAAACAAGAACGCAAAGAGCGCGTGGATGCGATGCTTACGCGTTTTGGCCTCATCGATCATGCTCACCAGTCCCCGCACTTGCTTTCTGGTGGGCAAAAGCAACTGCTTGCCTTATCTTCTGTGCTAATCATTGAGCCTGAGACCATCATTGCCGATGAGCCCACCACATTGTTGGATGTTCGTAATCGCATGAAACTCAAAAAGGTGTTTAGCTCCCTCGAACAGCAACTCATTGTAGTGAGTCATGATTTGGATTTCTTGAGCGATTTCGAGCGCGTGCTCTGCATCCATGATGGCGGCATCTACGCCGATGGTCCTGCCACTAGCGTCATCCCAGCCTATTTGGAGCTGATGGAAAGTGAAGCGCTATGAAAAGCCTCGCTATGCCCTTAGGTGTGTATGTACCTGGAAATACCTGGGTTCATCGCTTAGCGCCGAAGTGGAAATTCCTCGTCCTCATTACATTGGTTTTGGTCTCCACCCTTTGGTTACAGCAGTGGTATAGCTCTGGTGTGCTGGTTCTTGCAGTTGTTGGCTTATATGCCAGTGCCAGCATTCCACTCGGTATTGCGTGGGGGCAAATTTGGCCGGTGCTGCCGATCCTGGCATTACTCGGGGCCTTCCAATGGTGGCGTCAAGACTTCCCCACTGCAGTTACCATCATCTTTTCTATCTTGGCACCGCTGATGACCGCTCTGTTGATCACGCTCACCACCACCTTAGAGCGGATGATGGATGCGTTGAGTAGTGGCTTGGAGCCGACCCGGCGCATTGGCGTACCCGTGGACACCATCATCCTGGCCTTCTCCCTGACCATGCGTCTGATCCCCTTGACTTTCGCAACTGTCTTTGAGGTCATGGAAGCCCGCAAGGCACGTGGCCTTGGCTTTTCTATGCTGGCCCTTGGCAGTCCGGTGCTCATTCGTTCGATTCGCCGAGCTCGCCTCCTCTCGGAGGCCTTATGGGCACGCGGTGTTGGTGATGATAATGCCGGCGAAAACTACGGCGAGGATACGTAGCATCAAAAATTTTTCCGACTGATGTCCGTGCTTGTTCCTCCTAGCGCGGACTTTTTGCTGCGCTACGCTCCTCTCCTAGCTGAGCTAGAACGTATGGAGGCATGAACTGCGCTTTGGCACTCACTCGTGTATTGGTCAGATCAGCGCCGCATTTATGCCACAAGACAAGCAAAAGAGGCTAGCCCACCACATAGGTGTACTAACCTCGATGCATTACTCTGCCGTCAACGGTATTTATTGTTGATTATTGTTCGCGTAGCTCACGCAACTTCTGGGCTACGGCATCATCCTCAGAGCTCGTAGGCGCCTGGGTGAGCTCTGGAGTCGCCTGACCCCCGGTCACAGCCTGGTTCCCCGTGTTCATCTCAGCACGGATTTGCTCCAGGCGGCTATGACCCGCGAACTGAGTATTTGCCTGCTGAATCTCCGCCATACGGTAGTCCACACTGTTTTCTGCCAACTCAGCAGAACCCAAAGCCTTGGCATAACGGTTTTCGATCTTGTCGCGCACCTGCTCTAAGTTCGGCGAATTCTGCGCGCTGATGGAATTCATGGAGTTGATGGACTCTGCCACCTTCTCCTGCATCTTGGCCTGCTCTAATTGACTCAGCAGCTTGGTCTTCTCCGCAGTTTGTTGCTGCAGGTTCATCGCACTACGCTCCACAGCTTGCTTGGCTGCCTGCGCCTGCTGCAAAGCCTGATCATGCAGCTTCTTGGTATCTTCCACGCCCTGCTCTGCAGATACCAGCTGAGTAGCAAAAGCTTCAGCAGCATTTTCGTATTCTACGGCCTTGGCATTATCACCTTGAGCACGAGCCTGATCAGCAAGCTTGAGAGCCTGCCGGGTATTTCCCTGCAACTTTTCAATTTCATTGAGTTGCCGGTTGAGTTGCATCTCCAGCTGACGTTGATTACCAATCACAGCAGCTGCCTGTTGGGACAGATCACGGTGCTGCTTCTGGGATTGCTCGATAGCCTGCTGAATCTGGACCTTCGGATCTGCCTTTTCTTCAATCTTGTTATCGAAAAGGGCCATCAAGTAATTCCAACCCTTGCTAAAAGGATTCGCCATGAGTCACTCACTTCTTCATTATTGTCTTCATTGCAGCTGCAGCGGCATACTGACTATGCGCCTACAGCACTTTGTATTTATTCTAACCTACTTGCGCCACAGGATCGCGTAGCTAGGGCACACATTCAACATTGTGCACTCGTGCCCTCATAGATGCATGCTGCATGCCAACGTTGTAGGTGCTTCCATTAAAAAGCCACACGCCTGCTTAGGAAAGCTCGCCGTGTGGCTGTGTGTACGAAAATGGTTAGACTCGGGCTAAATCAGCTTCCGCATGCTGGACGGCCATAGAACCTGCCGCTTCAATCAGTACATCGGCAACAGTGGCATCTAATGCATGGCACACCGAAGCTAAAAGCTCAGAAGAGACCTCTTTGCGGCCACGTTCTAATTCCGAGAGATACCCAGGAGATACTCGGGAAGCCTCGGCAAGTTCACGAAGGGTAATGCCCTTATCAGCGCGGAAAGCGCGTAATGCTGCTCCTAAAGCCTCGCGAAGTAAGGGCTCGGGGAGAGCTTTACGCTCTGGGCGTACTGGGTTTTCTAAAATTACTGTGTTATTCATCATCACTTAGTCTAACGGGTATTGCACCATGATTGTTCCCTACGAGCACGCAATTATCGGATTGTGGGCAAAATCGCGTTGTTTTCCAGGCAAATTCTCATACTTCAGTTAAGAGATTGCCACCCCCAAACGGTTCGCCGGGTCAACTACGAGTTTACTCATAGATATGCGACTATAGCCCCAAATATTACAACAATTTCAGCTGCGCTGGGTTTGCAGCTGGTGTAAGTACTGCAAACCTTGGATTGCCAGCAAAACTGTGGTTTCACGAATTTCTCGCCGGGAGCCTTGCACGACTTCGCCAGACGGAATTAGGGTATCGCAACCAACCTCATACAGCGTTGGGATGCCTGCCTCATCCATTATGCCCTGAAAGACCCATGAGCGCGGCTGGGGTCGAACACCCGGCGCAGCGGTAACTGCTGATTTTCTGGCAGTAGTGACGGTGTCGTAGTAGGCAAAACCGAAGTAGACTTCGCCAACCGCATGGCCATTTTGTGGATCAGGGCCAGCTACCCCAGTACAGCTCACCCCCCAATGTGCACCACAGCATGCCGCCGCACCTTCTGCCATACTTCGCGCAGTTTCCGGATGCACCGGACCTTGAACAGCAAGGGCCGCAGTCGGCACACCAGCTAGCTCAGCTTTAAGCTCGGTGGCATAAGTTATCAATCCACCGCGTAGGACCGCACTTGCCCCTGACACATCAGCGAGCGTGGCAGCAACCAACCCAGCAGTAAGCGACTCGCACGTCGCTACTGTCTCCCCTGTACGAGTAAGCTCTGTGATCACTGCAGTTGCAATCTCGCGGGCACTGTCAAGCGAATCACCAATACGTGTAAACATAGAATGGCACTACTTAACGCGTTTGTTCGCGCCTTGATCGATCTTGTGAAAGTCCACAATATACTGCACACCGGTAACGACCGTGATAATGACCGCAGCCAGCATCACCAGCAGGCTTGGGATGTCCATCCAGGCTGGGAATGGGATGAGGTACATAGCCACGGCCATACTTTGCAAGGTGGTCTTAATCTTGCCACCACGGCTTGCTGGTACCACATTTCCTTGGCGTAGCTGGAACATGCGCCAGAAAGTAATGCCAAGTTCTCGAATGACTATGACAATGGTGATCCACCAAGCCAACGCACCGACAATATTCAGGCAGACCAAGGCCGTAATCATCAAGGCCTTATCCGCAATCGGATCCGCGATCTTGCCGAAGTTGGTAACAATCCCACGTGCACGCGCGATGTCGCCGTCAAGCTTATCGGTGAGCATCAGTAGTGCGAAGACGAGAAAAGCCGACCACTGCCAACCGGTATGCTCATTATTTGCCGCTAATGCCAGCCAGGCGAAAACGGGGATAAATAGGATGCGTAATGAAGTCAGTACGTTGGGCAGATTCCAATTCGAGACCTGCGCTTGTTGCTTCGCCATCTCTCGTACTCCCTTTGTAATCCTGTATTGCTTTGCGGCATGGCTTTCGGCCACTGTGTCCCAGCGTTTCTGCGCCACTGTGTAGCTGTACTACCGAGCAGCTGTACTACCGAGCAGATAGTACTGAACGCATCCTCACCAGATGATGTGCTACCTGATTGAGGATACTCCCGTTTGCACAACTTCTGTGGCAAAGATCGTGCGGTTGTGTCATTACACCTGCACGATGAGTACCACACACCCGAAAAGCGGGGTTCCCTTGAATTATACGACGAAGCTAGATGCAATGAGTGGCATTTTGTCCGTAATCCTTTCAGCATTAATCGTCCGTGCGTCAATACTGTCTGGGAGGTCTGTGGATACGTAGCAGCTTCGGTCTTGGACTTTTAAAAAAGAGTAGTGGTCAGCATGCGCGAAGCAGCGAAGAAAACTAGAATATGAGTATGGCTGAAGAATTCATCACCTACGCAGTAACCTATGAATATCCCGCGGACAGTACCCAGATTCCAGAACTACGCCCCCGCCACCGTGAGTTCCTCGGGGAGCTCAAAGCCGCTGGCAATCTCCTTGGTTCTGGTCCCTACCTGGATGCCGATGGAGGTGCGCTCATAGTACTGCGATTCCCAGCCTCGATCAGCGGCAAAGAAGTAGCAGACCTCCTCGATAAGGATCCTTTCGCGCAAGAAGGTGCACTGACAGGTCGCAAGATCCGCGTGTGGAATCCAGTCTTGAACGTTTTCCCGGACGCAGAAGCCTAAATGACGCTTTCCACAGCACTCCGCTAACGCCCCACGGCAGACATGTAACGATTAGCGCTGTCGACTGCGGCAGTGCCTTTTCAAAGTGTGTGCCCCTCGCTTTCTCACAAGCGACATCCCCTAGCAGCAAAGCCCCGCACCATAGCAGGCGCGGGGCTTATTTTGCATCTTATGCGACAGCAACTGAAGTCGGAATCTTCCGGCTATTCTGCTTGCTGATTCACCTTCATAGCATCGTGTCGCTCGGCATCATCGGCTGACTTCGTACCAGACTCAGTTACACCAGTAGCAACCGCTGCTGCGTCTTCTGGGTCTTCTGGAATAGAATCCCCCTTGTTGGACGCATGATTGCTTGGCGGATGTAGACGTGAGTAGATCAACGAGGCGATTACGGTCACGGTCAAAACACCAAGGATCACTAACAGGGAGGTTTCCACGCCGATCTCTGGCACAGCAACATTTTCGCCACCATTGATAAATACGAGGTTATTCTCATGCAGTGCGTGCAGCAGCAGCTTCACACCGATAAACCCAAGGATAATACCCAGACCATAAGACAGGAATACGAGTCGATCCAACAAACCATCAAGCAAGAAGTAGAGCTGACGTAAGCCCAACAACGCAAAGGCATTTGTGGTGAACACGATATATGGCTCAGAGGTTATGCCGTAAATCGCTGGAATTGAATCCAAGGCGAACATGACATCAATCAAGCCAATTGCTATCAATGCCACGAATAGTGGTGTGAGTGCAAACTGACCCTTTTTATGCACATAGAGGTGGTCTCCCTCATAGTCACTTGTCACTGGCACGACCTTGCGCAGCCACTTAATGACGGTCATGTCATTCGGATCGGTTTCTGGGGCATCGCGTGCCTCATCCCAGATCAACTTGATAGCGGTGTAGAGCAAGAAGACGGCGAAAATATAGAATACGTCCGACCAGGCCTCAATAAGTGCCGCACCTAATAGGATGAAAATGGTGCGCAGGATTAACGCCAAAGCAATACCGATGAGCAGTACCTTTTGCTGATACTTGCGCGGAATCTTAAAGGCCGACATGATCAGTGCGAAGACGAAGAGGTTATCAATGCTCAAGGCCTTCTCAGTGACATAGCCGGTGAAAAACTCCATACCGTGCTGGTGTGGATTACCCGGCTCGCCCCAGTACAGCCACAAGAATCCACCGAATATGCAAGCCAATCCAATATAGAACAGCGACCATAGCGCGGATTCTTTTAAGGTCGGCTCGTGCGGGGTACGCACGTGGGTGTAGAAATCAAAAACGAAAAATCCGGCTACGATTAACGCAGTAATCAGCCAGACTGCAAGGGATACTTCCATGAAAAGGGATCTCCGGTCTAGATACAACAAACGAACCGGAGGTCTCTCCCGCTTAGCCACGAATATGTGAAACGCTAAGCAAGCATGGCCGGGTGACAATCTATGTTGTCTCCGTGTTGACGACCGATGCTTCTTCGGGGTTACTCCCCTCCAAGTAAGAGACAATTCTAGCGAAAAAGTTTCAAGCAAGCGAACCCGGCATACTCGTTGTGACTATATTTGCTTGTGGCAAACAAAGTGACGTAAGCATCGAGAGCTGCCTAAACCCCAACTAGCTATTGAACAGTCACCCCAACCACTTGTGATCAATAGTTCCCCGTTCCTACTTAACCCCTCCTACTGACACGCGATGCCAGGAACATCAGTCCTGGCATCATTGATGGTTGTCTGCTTAGAAGGCGTTATTCGATGGATTGTAGGCTGCCTCCACCACGTTGGGATCTTCTTCTTTCGGCGCAGTTGCCGGATCCGCGCCTTGGATCATCCACTTCATGGTCTCGAGTTCTTCTGGCTTCACCAGCACTTCTCGAGCCTTGGAACCTTCCGAAGGACCGACCACACCACGAGATTCCATTAAGTCCATCAAGCGGCCTGCCTTAGCAAAGCCGATACGCATCTTGCGCTGCAGCATACTGGTCGAACCCAGCTGCGCAGTGACTACGAGATCGACTGCGTGCAGCAGGTCTTCCATATCGCCGCCGATATCATCATCGATGTCCTTTTGTACCTCGCTAGCCTTTTCTTCAGTCACGCCCTCGGTGTACTCCGGCTCTCCCTGTGCACGAGCAGCCTCGACGACCGTTTGCACTTCTTCATCACTGACGAAGGCACCCTGCATACGTACCGGGCGTCCTCCTTGCGGAATGAACAGTCCATCACCCATACCAATGAGCTTTTCAGCACCACCTTGGTCCAGGATAACGCGCGAATCCGTGAGCGAAGAGGTAGCAAAGGCTAAGCGTGAAGGCACGTTGGTCTTAATCAGACCAGTCACGACGTCTACCGATGGACGCTGGGTTGCCAGTACGAGGTGGATACCCGCAGCACGCGCCTTTTGGGTAATGCGCACGATGGAGTCTTCAATTTCTTTCGGCGCAGTCATCATCAGGTCAGCAAGCTCATCAACCACGCAGACGATATAAGGATACTTGTGATATTCCCGCTGCGATCCTGCTGGCGCTTGGATCTCACCACGAAGAACCTTACGGTTGAAGTCTTTGATATGACGAACCCGAGCAGACTGCATATCCATGTAGCGCTGCTCCATTTCCTCCACCAGCCACTGCAGTGCGGCCGCAGCCTTCTTCGGCTGGGTGATAATTGGGGTAATCAAATGGGGAATGCCCTCATACGGCGTTAATTCGACCATCTTGGGATCAACCAAAATCAAGCGCACATCTTCTGGGGTGGCACGGGTGAGCAGCGAGACTAACAGTGAGTTCACGAATGCAGACTTACCCGAACCGGTAGAACCAGCAACTAGTAAGTGCGGCATCTTCTGAATCGAGTGACTAATAAAGCGGCCTTCAATATCCTTGCCTAAACCAATAAGCATTGGATCTTGATCGCTACGACTCTCCGCGCTATTGAGCACATCGCCGAGGCGCACCATCTCACGGTCCGAGTTCGGCACCTCAATACCCACAGCAGACTTACCGGGAATTGGGGTCAATAAACGAACGTTATCGGTGGCCACTGCATAGGCGAGGTTGGACTGCAAGTTGGTGACCTTCGAAACCTTCACACCAGGGCCAAGCTCAATTTCATAGCGGGTCACTGTAGGGCCACGTGAGAAACCGGTGACTTGAGCATCCACCTTAAACTCGTGGAAAACCTCAGTAATAGCTTCGATAATTCGATCATTTGCTGCCGAGTGCTGCTTGGGGACTTCACCAGGAATCAGTAACCCGGAGCTGGGGACCTCATACGAAGAATCCTGCTTGGCACCTGCAGGAGGTGTCGCTGCAGAAGGCGCTGCTGGGGAAGGAGATTGTCGTGCGCTCCGTGCAGCTATTGCACCAGCAATGCCACCTGCTGCTGCAGCGGCACCAACACCGGCAGCGTTGCCTGCAGCTGATTGCATGCGTGCAGCCTCTGCTGCAGCTCCTATGCCTTGCTCAGCAGCTGCGGCGACATGCTGTGCTGCTTGCGTCGTATGAGCACTGGCACTACGCACCTCATCGGCCGGCAATACTGTAGTGGCAGCATGACTCGGGCGTTGGTCAGCATTGGCGCTCCCCTGGTGAACATTACGCTCGCGTACCGGAGACGTTGGCAATGGCGTCTCCTGAGAAGCTTGAGCACGGCGAGCGTCGCTAGCGGTAGCAGCGTCTTCGTGAGCCGCAGCTGCACGTTCAACGCGCTGCTGCGCTACCACAATGGAGTCATTGTCTTCCTGTTCATCAAGCGGATAGGCCTCCATTGGGGTCTTTGGACGCTGGAAACTCACTGTGGCATCGGCACTTGGCGATGATGCAGGTGCACCGAACAGGCCTTCTTGCGCCCCTGCTAACTCGGCACTTTCGAAGCTGGCACGACGAGTGTCAGCACTGGAATGCGCAGTGTGGAGGTCACGGTTTCGCCCGAACCTAGCACGCTTACCTGCCAGCACGGTGGTTGCGTCAGATTCCGCGAACTCGCTGGTATCAAGCTCTCGACTGCGCCGATTGCGTGCTTCACGCTCATAATAGTGCTCGCGAGCAGGCAGAGCACCAGTATCAACTTCACCTCGGGTGTCGTCGAGTTCATCATATGCAGCATCCTCGGATAATTCTCCATCTTCAGCGCTGTAGTAGAGCTCCGCGACATCTTCACCCCGATACTCAGCGATACGATCGCGGATGACATCAACCAACTCACGAGTAGTAATCCCGGTTACGCGCTGCGCCCCATAAAAGATAACGAGAAATAGCAAGGGAACTGCAATAAATTGGGTGAATCCACGAGTCAGTGGCTCGCCCAGGATGAAGCCAATGAAGCCTCCCGCCTGACCGCGCCCGGCCCAGGTTTGCGGGGTGCCTGCAAAAATATGGATAAGTCCCAACATGGCAACCACAATGATGGCCGTGCCAGTCCAAAAACGAATTTGGTTTTCGGACTGCGGGCGATAGCCCAACATTTCGCAGATAGCATAGGCTACCAAGGCGACTGGCAGAATGTAGGCGCCAGCACCAATGATCATGTGAGTGACAGTTGCAATCGCTGCACCGATCGGGCCAGCTATATGAAGCCACACGGACGTGCCCAAGATGATGGCCAAGGCAATAAGGCCAAGGCCTAAGGCATCTGCACGTTGCTGTTCTTCATGCGCACTGCGTACTGGCTTAGGAATTGTTTCCTCGGCGTGCTGCTCATTCGCGTCAGTGCGCTTGAGCCCGAAGCGACGGCGCTTCGGGGCTTCGTCGGCCCTAGCAAATTGGGTGGTTTCTTCTGTTTCGATCGTGGTGTGTGCGGTATTCAAACCTTGAGAATCATTCTCCTGCTCTACAAAGGGGTCATCGCTATCTGTGGCATCTTTGCGTGCGAAACCGGCCATGCTGCGGGTGGCTTTGCCTACCCCGCGGGCGAGCCCGAGCCCGGCGCCGCGCAGCCCGCGGCCGACCGTACCAAAGGCACTGCCGGTGCGCTCAGTGGAGGTATTTGCGGCACGGTGCGAAGAAGTTACGGGATACATGAGTTTTGTTTCCGCCTCTTGCTGCTGGTGCGCGCGACTCCGGCGATTGGTACTCCGAGATTGCGGAGCGGATCCATTCGCGCGTTTACGGCCAGCGCCGGTCGAAGTAGTACTCATTCCACCCAGCATAGTCAATGAATTCACATTCATCACATTTGCCACACCGGACAACTTGCGCAAATTTAGTCTAGTCTAAATCCTTGACAATCGAAGTTGAGACTGGTCACCCTCGATGGTGACATCGGAAGGACGACCAAAAATCCAGAGGACAATTTCACCTATCTCGCCGCGAACATGGACCACTGTATCCCCGCGGTCCACCACACCCTTACGATCCGCTGCGACAATACGGGTAAAGCCTGCTGGCTCTACAACAACCGGGTGAGGGTTGTGAATCATAAAGCGCATCAACTTTGCATTCTTGTACAACGCTGCCATGGTCGCCGCATCCAACTCTCGTGGCTGTAATCCTTGCGCGCGGCGTAGATCCTCATGGTGAACCCAATGTTCCACGCAATTGATCCAGCGGTCTGCGAATTTGAGGGGCAGATATTTTGGATAGCACTGCGAATCCCATTGAGATATCAAAGACTCGAAATCTTGGCTTTCAAGTTGCGCCATGCGTCGCTGCAGTTTGGATTGCAAGCCTGGGCCCAATAGCCATGGGGTGTTTTCACGAATGATTAAGTGAATGAGGAGATCTTTCGCCTGCCATCCCTCGCACAAGGTATCAGCATGAGGCCCAAATTGCCGGAAATCTGATGCAAGGCTATGGCGTTCTGCTTCAGCAACGTTCATACCCTCTACCCTACTCCGTTGCTGCCTAGTGGCTCACAAATTCGCAATACTGACCGCTACAAGCAGCCCTTGCATCCGTACCGTGTCTATCCACATCCGTTACATCTTGCACATGACCGCTGCAGCGAAGAAAGAGAGCGGCCATGGAGTCATTCGTATGATCGCTACAAAAATCACACCGCTCCGTTATACAGATCGAACAGCGAAACATCCACGCGGCGCATACTCATCTCTCTCCAGAAGCTCCACCCTTGCAGTACGATTGTGCCCTATTTTTAAGACTCCGAGTCCACACAATAGGCACACAATTAACGTGGCATCTGCTGCGCAAGGACCCACCCACAGCAAAAGGCCACAGTCCCATTTACGGATGGTACTGTGGCCTTAAAAATGCTTAAACGTTTAGAGGCTTTCGCGAGATGCGCGGATATCAACCTCATCAGCAACAACATTGGATGCCATTGGGATCACGGTTGGCATGATCATTGGCTTACGCCGCCACTTCTGCTCAACATAACGCGAGATCTTGCGACGCAGGTGCTGCACCATGCGGTAAGGATCATTCTCACCCTCTGCAGCAAGGTCATCCATGGTGGACTCGACCAGCTTGGAAACCTTTGGCATCATCGCTGAGGCATCTTCAGAGAAGCCGCGTGCTTCTACCTTTGGACGCTCCAAGAGTCGACCAGTGCGAACATCAATCACAGCAGTAATTGAAATCAGACCACCTTCACCAAGGCTCGTACGCTCTTCAAGAACCTCGGCGTCGATATCGCCCATGGTGACACCATCGACGTACAAAGTACCAACGGTAATCTGGCCTACTACGCGTGCACGGCCTTGCACGAGGTCAACGACCACACCGTTTTGTGCGAGTACCACACGCTCACGCTCCACACCGGTGGAAATTGCCAATTCCTTATTCGCACGTAGGTGGCGCCATTCGCCGTGCACTGGCATGGCATTGCGTGGGCGTGCGGCGTTGTAGAGGAAGAGCAATTCACCAGAGTAACCATGGCCCGAGGTGTGGACCTTAGCGTCACGGCCAGTGATTACAGTGGCACCAATTTGCGACAACATGTTGATCACGCCGAAAACAGCTTCCTCATTGCCTGGAACCAGGGAGGATGAGAGCACGATGATATCACCATCACGCACGGTGATCTGGCGGTGCTCACGACGTGCCATGCGCGATAATGCCGCCATTGGCTCGCCCTGGGTACCGGTGGTAATCAATACCACGCGGTGCGGGGCCATCTTCGAGGCTTCATCCATCGAGACGATGGTGCCCTTTGGCGCCTTCAGATAACCCAACTTCTCCGCAATTTCCATGTTACGAATCATGGAACGACCATTAAAGGCCACCTTACGGCCTGCGGCGACGGCAGCATCTACGGCTGCCTGCACGCGATAGACGTTCGAGGCAAAGGAAGCGATAATCACGCGTTGCTTCGCATCAGCCACAATTCGCTTTAAGGTCGGGGCAATTTCTGCCTCAGAGCCCGAAACACCGGGGGTGGTGGCGTTGGTGGAATCGCACAACAACAAATCCACGCCTTCGTCACCGAAGCGCGAGAGTGCTGGCAGATCAGTTGGCCGACCATCTGGTGGGGTCTGGTCCAACTTGATATCACCAGTGTGTACAACCAAACCGGCCTTGGTCTTAATTGCAACACCGAGGCAGTCTGGGATGGAGTGGTTTACAGCCCAGAAACGCACATTGAATGGACCATAGTCCACCGAAGATTGCTCGTTTACCTCAATGAGCTTTGGACGTTGGCGGTGCTCACGGCACTTGGCAGCAATCAGTGCCAGGGTAAACTTGGAGCCCACGATTGGAATATCAGGGCGCAGCTTAAGCAGCCATGGGATGGCGCCAATGTGGTCTTCGTGCCCGTGGGTAACAACCAGGGCTTCCACCTTATCCAGGCGTTTTTCGATTGGGCCGAAGTCCGGCAGAATCAAATCCACACCAGGCTCGTCCGAGGATGGGAAGAGTACGCCACAGTCTACAATCAGCAGACGACCGTTGTATTCGAAGACGGTCATATTACGGCCGATCTCCGAGATGCCGCCGAGTGCGTAAATGCGCAGGCCATTTTTTGGTGCCGCTGGTGGCTCTGGCAGACGCTCAGTGAGATCGGCGCCTTGCATCGACTTCACCACATTACGGCGGGTCTGATTACCGCGCCTATTATTGCGGTTCGACTTGCCATCCTTGGCATTCCTGCCTTTAGCAGCGTTGTTCTTGGAACCCTTGTTTCCAGCACCGTTGTTTCCAGCACCGTTACTCTTAGCAGTGCTGCCGTTGGCAGAATTTTCTGCACTACCATTGTTGTTTTTCCCTGCAGCGCTGTGCTGCTTCTTTTCAGCTGCTACCGCCTGCTCATTTGCAGTATTTGGCGGACCAGCCTTACGAGTAACCCTACGGGAGCGGTTACGAGGTGTAGTCATTATTTATAAAACTCCAACTGAAATCATGTCGGCGCGTAATTGCTCTACCGCTGCAGCATCTGGGGCTACATACGGCAAGCGAGGATCGCCGACTGCAATGCCTTGGAGAGCTAAGCCGGCCTTTGCCAGGCAAGCGCCTCCGAGTCGTCCTTGTGCCGAGACCAAGGGAGCAATTTGGGTATTGAGTGCACGCGCAGTTACGAGATCACCGGCATCAAAGGCGGTGTACATATCGCGTAGTAACTGTGGTGCAAGATGCCCAATAACAGAAATGAATCCACTAGCGCCAACAGATAACCATGGCAGGTTCAACGGATCATCACCGGAGTACCAGCCCAAACCGGTTTCTGCGATCAAGTGCGTAGCCTGGGCAATATCACCCTTGGCATCCTTGAGTGCATGCACGGTTGGTAATTCTGCTAAGCGCTTGATGGTGTCTGGGCTTAACCCAATGCCAGCACGCGGCGGAATGTCATAGAGACAGATCGGCAATTCGCTTGCATCAGCGATTGCCTTAAGGTGCTGGTATACCCCTTCTTGGCTTGGCTTTGAATAGTAGGGGGTCACGGCAAGCAAAGCGTCTGCACCAGCTGCGGTCACCGCTTCAGTGATGCGTACTGACTGCACCGTATCGTACGTGCTGCAGCCCACGATGAGCTTTGCCTTCTCCCCAACTTCCGCTTTGATTGCGGTGAGCAGGTCTAATTTTTCCGACAGTGAAGTCGTCGGAGATTCTCCCGTCGTACCGGAAAGTACCAGGGAGTCGATCCCATTTGACACCAAGTGACTGGCTAAACGGCGTGCGGCCGCAAGATCCAGCTCACCTTGGTCATCAAAGGGGGTGACCATGGCGACGGACACTGTACCGAAGTACTCAGTGGCTGTCTGCGCTACAAAACCTGAACTCATAAACATCTAGGTTACCCGCTTTTTATGCGGCAACCTATTTTTCCCTTCTCATATTGACAAATTCTTCGCCCCATACGCGCCCGTGCTGTCTGCAGGCTGGGGACAACACCCCTGGGTGTACCCCACAAAACCTGGTTCATCGCCCAACCTTCCTGCAAATGAGCCACACTGCTCCCCTCTCCCCGGGTGACACACTCCTGTCGCACGTTCAGAAGAAGTCTGCAGCAAGCAGCGCGAACCTTGCGCAACCGATGAAATTGGCTAGATCTCACTCACATATGCACTCGTGGCCATCTCGGTACCGTCAGCCAAGGTGGAAATCTCAAAGTCCGCAAATGCCGCTGGCGCTTGCGCTTGGAGCACCTTCAAGCAGCGCACTGCTAATCCGCGGATCTCAGGATCTGCATGCTCACTTGCACGCATTCCTATAAAGTGCCGCCAAGTACGGAAGTTACCGGTAACCACAACGCGGGTTTCAGTAGCATTCGGCAAAATTGCCCGAGCTGCTTGGCGTGCCTGTTTCCGCGCTAAGGCCGAAGGTTGCTCTTCCGTATTTAGGGCAGTTACGAACTCCTCGTAGGCAAAACGCGCCTCATCACACGCACGCAGAAACAGTCGCCGTAATTGCTCATCATCGGCAATGGCATCCGGAACGATCACTTCTAAGTCATGAGGATGCACGTAACGTTGCGAAAGTTGGGAGAAAGAAAAATGGCGGTGGCGCATGAGCTCATGACTTGCCCCCCGCGATAGCCCGCGAATATACAAGGTTGCGGTGGGGTGCTCCAGCAAAGCACTATGACCAACCTGCAAGATGTGACGGATGTAGTCAGCTGTGGCTGCTGTGCGCGGATTAGGCTTATCAAAGCTTTCATAACAAGCCCGGCCTGCGAACTCAATCAGGGCTTCGCTTTGAGTTGCTGCCTCATTCGGCGCCCAAGCTATATCGCTCGGGGGCTGAAAGGCACTACAAGCAATAAGCTCGACGGTTAATGGGGAGTGCTGTGCCATAGGCCTAGATCTCGAGGAAATTCTCTAAGCCCACGGTCAGTCCTGGATGCTGGCGTATTTCGCGTACGGCCAACAGCACACCTGGGACGAAAGAGGTGCGGTCATAAGAATCTTGGCGAATGGTGAGGCTTTGCCCCTGGGAGCCGAAGATGACCTCTTCGTGGGCAACCATACCGGTCATACGCACAGCGTGTACTGGCACGCCATCCACATTAGCGCCACGAGCACCGTCAAGGCTTTGGTCTGTGGCGTCCGGTTGATCACCCAATCCGGCTTCCTTGCGTGCTTGCGCAATACCTTGAGCAGTGTGTACTGCCGTCCCTGATGGAGCATCGAGCTTGTTGGGGTGGTGGAACTCGATGACCTCAGCGGAATCGAAGAACTTCGCTGCGATCTTGGAGAATTCCATGGTGAGTACGGCAGAGATGGCAAAATTTGGTGCGATCAAAATGCCGGTTTCGCCCGCCCACTGGCGTACCTGTTCTAAACGCTCAGCGGTAAATCCGGTGGTACCAACCACACAGGCTATATCGTGTTGCAGGCAAAATTCCAGGGTATCCATTACCGCATGTGGGGTGGTGAAATCCACGATGACCTGTGTCTTGGACTCTACGAGCTTCTCGAGCGAGTCACTCTTATCAATCTCTGCGACTAATTCCAGATCTGCTGCTTCGTTGACTGCAGCTACGATTGCCTGGCCCACACGGCCTTTTGCCCCGATGACACCAACACGAATTGTCATAACCGTCGTACTCCTTTGTTCTACTTACGTCTGCGTTTTGGAAGCGGCGCCGGACACACATGGCGCTATAGCCGTGCGTTGCTGGGCGCGATCCGAGTCGGCAGCGAACGCTCATTTCATTTTTCAATTTCACTGCATCACAGCACGCCTCTGTTGCGAACTTCCACGCTCGTGGATATCGCATGTGTCTATCTTAGCTTGCCTGCCGGACATGGATAGTTTGCCTGCTAGCGGAAAGGATTTGCAAGCATTTTCACTCCGATACCACAATAAGCCTCGATACCGTCATGTGTTGTGCCCCACATATGCGCCGTGAACTATGCACAGCAAAAGGCAGTCATCGCCCGCAAGAATTATTTGCTTCTTGACGATGACTGCCTGCACTGTTTGCCATGGCGATCACTTCATCTCACACCAGAAGGCGGAACTTTCTAGTGTAGGCCTGCTGTGACGGAGCCTCAGGCACTTTTTCAGGGGTTTAGGATTCCTGATCAACTGGGGCCAAGGAGATCTTGCCACGGTTGTCGATATCAAGGATTTCAACCTCGATGGTGTCGCCAACGTTAACAACATCTTCAACCTTGTCGATCCGCTTCCCCTTACCCAGCTTGGAGATGTGGATCAAACCATCACGACCAGGTAGCAAGGACACGAAGGCGCCGAAGGCAGTGGTCTTTACCACGGTACCCAAGAAACGCTCTCCAACCTTTGGCAGCTGAGGATTGGCAATTGCCTGTATCTTTTCGATCGCGGCCTCAGCAGCCTCGCCCTGGCTTGCAGAAACATACACGGTGCCATCATCTTCGATAGAGATTTCTGCACCGGTTTCCTCGGTAATACCGGTAATAGTCTTACCCTTCGGGCCGATAACCTCACCGATCTTAGAGACTGGAATGGTAATCGCGGTAATGCGAGGTGCCAGTGGGCTCATCTCATCAGGGGAGTCGATGACTTTAGCCATCTCATTGAGGATCTCAAGGCGGGCCTCTCGAGCCTGCTCCAGTGCTGCTGCCAATACCTCAGATGGGATGCCATCGAGCTTGGTATCGAGCTGCAAGGCGGTGATGAAGTCTGCAGTACCGGCAACCTTGAAGTCCATGTCGCCGAAAGCATCCTCTGCCCCCAGAATATCAGTCAGGGTGACATATGAACGTTCATCAGAGATCTCATCAGACACCAGGCCCATGGCAATACCAGCAACTGGGGCCTTCAGTGGCACACCAGCGTTGTACAGCGACATGGTGGAAGCACACACAGAACCCATCGAGGTAGAACCGTTCGAGCTCAAAGCCTCAGAAACCTGGCGAATGGTGTACGGGAATTCCTCACGGCTAGGGATCACAGGTACCAAGGCACGTTCCGCCAAGGCACCGTGGCCAATCTCGCGGCGCTTTGGCGAACCCACACGACCAGTCTCACCAGAAGAATACGGTGGGAAATTGTAGTGGTGGATGTAGCGCTTGGAGGTAACCGGAGTCAAGGAATCAATTTCTTGTTCCATCTTCAGCATATCCAAGGTGGTTACACCCAAAATCTGAGTTTCGCCACGCTCAAACAGAGCAGAGCCATGGGCACGCGGGACCAGATCAACCTCAACACCCAGAGCACGAATGCTATTCACGGCACGACCATCAATGCGGTAGTGCTCGGTCAAAATCATGCGGCGCACGATCGCCTTCATAACAGCGTTGAAGGCGGCTCGGATTTCCTTAGAAACATCGGCATCATCGATGGCATCCCAGGATTCCAGCAGTTCAGCTTCCACTTCTTCCATGAAGGCATTGGTTGCTTCTTCACGCTCTTGCTTGGAAGCAATCTTCAGTAGGCTGCGCAGCTTCTTCGCAGCACGCTTTTCTACAGCTGCGTAGGTGTCATCGGTGTATGGCGGGAACAGTGGGAACTCTTGAGTTTCCTTCGCTGCTTCGTGAGCCAAAGCTTCTTGCGCCTGGCACAAAACCGCGATATATGGCTTAGCGGCTTCGAGACCGGCTGCAACGGTAGCTTCAGTTGGTGCGGGGGCACCTTCGGCGATGCGCTGAGTCACGGCCTCAGTAGCGCCAGCTTCAACCATCATAATGGCAACATCGTGCTTACGATTGCGGCCCTTGCCAGAAGAAACACGACGACCAGCAACAACGAGTTCGAATAGAGCATTCTGGTGTTGGGTATGCGTTGGGAAAGCAACCCACTGGCCCTTTGAGTGCTCGTCATCAACGATGAACGCCATGCGCACGCCACCGACAGCACCGGAGACTGGCAAGCCAGAGAGCTGGGTAGCGGCCGATGCGCCGTTAATGGCCACAACGTCATACATATCCTCTGGATCTACGGAGAGTACGGTAACGATGACCTGTACCTCATTACGCAACCCCTTGACGAAGGTTGGGCGCAGTGGGCGGTCAATCAAACGGCAAGCCAACACTGCCTCAGTAGAGGGGCGTCCTTCCCGGCGGAAGAATGAGCCGGGAATCTTACCAGCGGCATACATCCGCTCTTCCACATCCACAGTCAGTGGGAAAAAGTCGAAGCCCTCGCGGGGATTCTTGGAAGCCGTGGTGGTAGTTAACAACATAGTGTCGTCATCCAGGTAAGTGGTTACCGATCCACCGGCTTGACGGGCTAATAGCCCAGTTTCAAAAGTAATGGTGCGCTTTCCAAAGTCACCATTGTCAATTTCTGCCGTCACGATAGTGGCGCCGAAATCATCCTTGATTACGTTGATCAGGTTATCCTGATTCTTCAAAATGCACGTCTCCTCTGGCGTGTTCGTGCGTTGCGGTCATCGATGCCGCTGCATGTATCAAATTTCTCATGGTGCAAGTATTCTTCACAACCAAACAAGAATTCTAGCATGAACAGTTCCATTCACGCAGGCAAGGTCCTAAGAATCAGCCTCTACTCCCCCACTAACACCGAAGTTGTTGAGACTGTTCGCTGCGTGTTCACTATCTTTTCGATATCTGCTCACTGCCCGATCGCCTCGAATACTTTTGGCACCCACCCCGACACTCATTTTGCCTGATAGCTTCAATTCGTACCGACCATACCTTACCTATCATGCGGTACCGATCATGCCCAGTGGGGTACATAGGACGCTAAGACCTGCTTCCAAACACTTCTGTTTCCGAACCAAATACGCCGCTTCCCCCGTTCTATCCGATGGGTCCGTTTGATTCGATCAACGGTGGTGACACAGCACACCACCATCACGAAATGCATGAGGTTTTTCACAAAAGTCGGGTGAAATGCGAAAATCCTCCTGGTGTGCATACACACACGAGGAGGACCTACGAGCTTGGTGCCTACAATTAGCGACGCAAACCCAGGCGGGAGATCAGATCACGGTAGCGATCAACGTTGTTCTCTGCTAGGTACTTCAGCAAGCCCTTGCGGCGACCAACGAGCAGCAGCAGACCACGACGAGAGTGGTGATCATGCTTGTGGAACTTCAGGTGCTCGGTCAACTCATTAATACGAGCAGTCAGCAGAGCAACCTGTGCCTCTGGAGAACCGGTGTCGGTCTCGTGAATGCCGTATTCCTTGAGGATTTCAGCTTTTTGTTCGCGGCTCAATGCCATAGGAAAAACTCCTTGTTATTTCAGTACCACATCAATAATTCAGGTGAGGGGCACTCTTTCGATCTTCCCCTAATGGTCACCTGACTCATCTTCTACTGTGGACTGCAGAAAATGAGACCTCGGTATATTACCACATCCTTAACCGGAAAGGCGAGCCAGCACATTGCAAAAAATTGCAATGACAGAATACGCTACCCCGATCTCTTCCACGCTAGTAGTCCCAATAATGGCCTACCCCCCTTCAAATATTTCAGTTTCTGAAAATGGAAGACCTAAAAAGTAAAGCCGACGCCGCCCGATCCCTCCTCTCTGCACCCGCTCAACACACATTACTGGATATACGGGTCGGAGATTGATCGCTATCACCCCCTAAGCGGGGACAGGAGCACTGTGCGACCTTTGCCGCTCAAGGAGATCCACTCCCCGAAAAATAGCACTTAATACCACTATTTTCTCCGCTTAAAACTGGGCAAAATCGAAGACATCTTTCTAGCAAAGCAATATTTTTCGTAGCACTACAAATGTGAATTATGTTATTTTCGTTACATGGGACATCTAAAAATATGCAGCATATCTAAGTCCTACGGTGCAAAACAAGTATTAGACGCTATAGACTTCCAAGTAGATAGCGGTGAAATATACGGATTCGTAGGGTCAAACGGTGCCGGCAAATCTACCACCATGCGCATAGCTATGGGGTTATTGGAACAAGACTCCGGCACTGTAGAAATTAACGGAGAACCAATTACCCCAGCGAGTAGGCGCACTATTGGATATATGCCAGAGGAACGGGGGTTATATGCTAAGGACCACGTTTCCCGCCAATTGATATTCTTTGCCCAAATGCATGGTTTATCCGCCCTTCAGGCAAAAAGTAATGCCGAAGCGCTCATGGAACGATTAGAAATATCCCAGTACGCGAATCAAAACCTAGAAACGTTATCCTTGGGAAACCAGCAACGAGTGCAGCTAGCGGCCAGTCTAGTTCATGATCCAAATCTACTCATTTTAGACGAGCCCTTTTCCGGTTTAGATCCGGTTGCTGTGGCTACGATGAGTTCTTTGCTTGAAGAGCAAGCACAGAAAGGTGTGGCTATTTTATTTAGCTCTCACCAGCTGGATTTGGTGCAGCGCATTTCCGACCGTATTGGCATCATTTCCAGTGGAAGGTTAGAAGTTCAAGGCAGTGTCCAAGAGCTGCGTTCTCAGGGCAAGACTCGATATTTGGTGGAAACTGCCCAGCGCGATTGGTACCCTGCTGGCATTACTGTCTTCCAGGAAAATGAGTCTACGGTCATCGTCGAAGCACCCGATGAGTCTTATTCTCAAAAGATTTTGCAGGCAGCGCTGGAGGCCGGACCGGTGGAAACCTTCCAACGCTATCTTCCAGACTTAAGCGAATTATTCCATGAGGTGGTACGAGCATGAAATATTCATCTTCTCAAGTTATTCGGGTGGTTACCAAGCGAGAGATTACTTCTTATTTTCGATCTAAAGCTACTATGGCATCGTTGATCATTGTGGCAATCCTCGGTGTGGCGGCCATTTTTATTATTAGTGCGTTGCAAAACCGGGAAAGTGATGACACCGAATTAGGATTAGTTGGAATTAGCAAACAGTACTTTGATGATGCAGCACAGTTGACCAACATTGATAATGTTGCCTTCACTGAAATACCTGCTGCTGAAGCCGAGCAGCGCCTGACCGATGAAAGTCTTGACGCGTATTTAGTAGCCGCATCCACTGGATTTGAGTATTATAGCTCGGATGATCCAAGCTCTGATATGACTGTATTACTGGAAACGGGCGTCAATCTTTGGGCTCAGGATGCAGCGCTTACGGCTTTAGATATTCCACAGGATGCCTATTTTGATGCTTATCCTCCCACTGATATCACAACTATTAATACAGATAGTGATGAGGTGGATTACCAGGCAGTGACTGCCTTGCTCATCATGATCGCCATAAGTTTCTTCTTCATCGCTACTTTTGCTGGTGTGATGGGCTCCAGAGTGACGGAAGAGAAATCTTCTCACGTGGTTTCCCTCCTTGTTGCAGCAGCACGGCCAGTAGATATTTTGGTTGGAAAGATTCTGGGTAACCTAATCTTTGGCACCTTGGGAACACTTGTTCTCACGGCGCTTTTCTACACTAGCTATCGTATTTCTGATCTTTCAGCGGATTTTTCAATTCCGGCAGCTATTATTTGGCAAACCATGCTGGTATTCGTTGTTGCAATGTTATTCTTCGGTAGTCTCTACAGTGCGGCTGGCGCTATGGTAGCTCGAACCGAAGATATTCAGTCGACGCAAAGTCCGGTTTTGATTTTATTGTTGGCTAGTGGCTATTCGGCTTTCTTCGGCGCCACCATTTTGGAAAGCACCTTAATGACAGTGCTTTCTTGGATTCCACCATTTAGTGTTTTCCTTGCTCCCTTACAATACACTGCTGGATACTTCAGCGCCGCAGAATTCTGGGCAAGTTATGGCATCGCCTTATTAGTTACTGCGCTAATCATCCTACTGTCGGCACGTATCTACAAAATTGGCATTTTGCGCAGCGGAAGCAAGATTGGCTGGCTGAGCGCTTTTAAGCGTTAGGTACTCCCAGTACAACACGTGGTGCGGTATTTACCGATGTGATTTGTCTAAAGCCTTAAAAAATAAAACCAGTGATAGGGGTCTTGATCCCAATCACTGGTTCTTTTTCGTGCTTCCCGCTCCTATGCCGCCAAGAAACATTCATTCCACTTGTGCAGCTGCATTCAATTCAGTGCCCACGCACATCAACCTAAAATTGTCCTCTATAGGGAGCTTTTGATTACATTTTCGAGACGCTGCATGAATTCGTCTAAGAATCTTGGGACATCAACGCCTACAGCAACTCGAGTATTCGTTGCTGCAGCATTCAGACGTTGCTCATCACCAATGGTGCGTCCCCGAGTTACACCTTCACAATCTACCTTCATATTGAGCTCGATGGTCTCTATAAGACTTGGATCAAGTGCAGCTGCAACTGCAAGTGGATCATGCAGCCCGCATCCGCCTAGGTGTGGCGAGGTAGTTTCATACGCTTTGATGTAGTAGTCCGTGGCATCTGCAAGGAAATCCCCGGCTGGCCTATTCAGCGACCGCCATTGTGCCGTTTCTTTATTAGTCAATAGAGTACGCAGTGTTACGTCCAAACCAACCATGGTGGTATCAGAACATTTGCGCAACATGATGTCAGCGGCTTCTGGGTCTTGACTGATATTGGCTTCTGACCAAGGAGTGACGTTGCCAGGAACGGTGAGAGCTCCACCCATGAAAACTATATGGGCATTAGCAGCAAAGTCACCACTTTCTTGGATTGCTGCTGCGATATTGGTCATTGCGCCGGTAGGAACGATAACAAGATCATCACCATAACGGTTCACAGATTCAATGAGGAATTCGACTGCCGATATACGCTGTGGTTCGGTTTTTGCATCCGGAATTTCTACTTCACCAATACCATTTTTACCGTGAATGAATGCGGAAATTTCTTGTACTGCAAAATTTTCGCGTTGTAAAGCGTGCGGTCGGCCGGGATAGACTGGCACTTCTGGATGTCCGAAAAGCTGTAACAGGGCCAGATCATTTCGTACCCCAGTTTCGACTAATACGTTGCCATAGGTTGCGGTAATTCCGATGAGCTCGCATTCTGGGGAGCCCAGCGCATAGGCCAGTGCTAAGGCATCATCAATACCGGTATCGAGATCCAGGATGATTTTCTTGTTCGCCATAGGGTTTTATCCTTTCGAGCTGATGCCGAGAATTTCTTCGACCTTGGCCACATCGGCTTCAATAGCGCGTAGTAATTCGGGAATGGAGCTGAATTTTTTGATTTCGCGTACGTGGTCGACGAATTCGACGGTTGCGGTATGCCCATATAGGTCGGCACTGCGCCCTAAAATATAGGATTCCACACTGCGACGTTCATCGCCGAAGGTGGGATTATGACCAACTGAGATGGCTGCGGGATAGCAAACCTGGGGTTGCATATCCCCTTCAATCGGTGCTTGGGATACCACAGTAAACCAGCCCGCGTATACCCCATCTGTAGGCAGGGCAACAGTATCTGGGAAATACTGGTTGGCTGTTGGGAAGCCGAGTTCGCGCCCACCGCGTCCGGCACCGCGGGTGATTTCACCAGTAACGGAATATTCGCGGCCAAGAATGCTATTAGCATGACGAATATTGCCGTTGTGCAGGCAATCGCGCACCACAGTCGAAGATAAAACGGTGCCGTCTTCAGCGAGTAGCTCCATGACAATAATTTCTACGCCGTATTTTTCCCCGAGCTGGCGTAAGACTTCGGTGGTGCCTGCGGCCTTATAGCCAAAAGTGAAATTCTCGCCGACAACAACGGTACGGGCATGGAGTTTTTCTACCAGAATGTGTTGGAAAAATTCCTCAGGGCTTAACCGGGCAAGGTCCGCGGTGAAGTTCAGCGCGAGCATGTGATCAATGCCTACTTGCGTAGCAAGATCGCAGCGTTGAGCAACTGAACCCAACATTGGTGGCATGTGTTCTGGGCGCAGCACTGCCAGCGGATGGGGATTGAAGGTGAGGATGATGCTGGGGATGCCGTATTGGCGCGCTTTTTGGGTTGCTTCAGCAATTAAGGTGCGATGACCACGGTGGATGCCATCGAATACCCCAATGCTGACTACAGTCGCGTCAAAAGCGGGTACTTGGTCCAGACTATTCCAAATTTTCACGTCTTATACCTTAACAAAGATCGCCCCCGAGCAGAGACAGTGCTCAGCCAATGATGCCAAAACCCAAAGCAGCTCTGTCGCGCCATTACTGATCGCAGTGGCACAATTTTATGCCCGCTTTCTGTGGGGTCTTGCCTGATCCCACCTGCGAGCTCTGCGTGATCGCGCCCATACTTTTTCGAAGTGCCATGCATTCTGTGGCAAACTGCGTGTATGAATTCTGTGCTTGCGCGTTCTGGTTTAGTTCTTATCGATAAGCCTGTGGATTTCACCTCCCACGATGTGGTGGCGCGAATCCGGCGCGCCCTGCATACCCGCAAGGTGGGCCACGCCGGCACTTTGGATCCATTGGCTACTGGCCTGCTGATTCTAGGTATAGAGCGTGGCACCAAATTTTTGGCTCATATGACCAAGGCGACCAAGGCGTATGACACCACCATTCGCTTAGGTGCGACAACAACTACAGATGATGCCGCTGGTGAAATTATAAGCACTGCTGATACTTTCAGTATCACCGATGAGCAAATCTTGACCGTCATTCAAGACAGCTTGACCGGTGATATTATGCAGCGCCCCAGCTCAGTATCCGCCATCAAGGTTGACGGCAAGCGCGCCTATGCTCGCGTGCGCGCGGGGGAAGAAGTTACATTGCCTGCGCGCCCGGTAACCATTGATTCATTCGAGGTCACTGGCATTACACGCCATGACGAAGGCATTGATATTACCGCAAGCATTGATTGCAGTTCTGGTACATATATTCGCGCAATTGGGCGTGACCTCGGGGAGCTCCTAGGCTGTGGCGGTCACCTGCAATCGCTGCGTCGTACCCGGATTGCTGATTTCTTACTTGCTGATGCCATGACTTTGGATGAGTTCGAGGCAAATCCGCAGCTTAATATGGATCTCGATACTGCCTTGATTCGCTCGTATCCCCGCTTGGATGTCACCGCACAACAAGCAAGCGACTTAAGCGAAGGCAAGTGGCTAGTTCCGCAAGGCCTGAAGGGCCAACATGTGGCTGTTGATCCCACAGGTCATGCCATTGCGATTGTGGCGGAAAAGGGGAAGCGGCTCTCCACAGTATTCGTAGCCCGCCCAAAGACTATGCAGTAGTCACTGCACTCCGCCAGCAACTCACTGCGCCAGCAACTCACTGCGCTCCCCTGGCATCTCGCATCACTCTCTCGTAGCTACTGCACCACGCCACGGCGTATTACGGCAGCATTCTGGGCCAGTGTAATTGCTTACCTGGCGCCGGAACTGCGAGCACCACGGTGATAAGTGCTTCACTGATATACCAGCGCCCTTCAAAGCGCCGTACTGGACTGCCCTTGATCAAGGGATAGGAGTACACACTGCCATCAGCTCGGATATCAATTTCTGCTTCTTCGAAGCCCAGCCAGTGTTTGGTGAGGGGAAACCATACTTTATAGGTGGCCTCTTTGGCGCAAAATAATAGGCGGTCTGCACACTCGATACCATGCTGTTGGAGTTGGACGACTTGCTGACGTTCTGCCAGGCGTGAAATCATGGCGAAGACATCGGCCGGCAAGGATTCCCGCGGCTCAGAGTCAAAACCAATGCTGGCGATATGCTCAGTTGGGGCGACCACTGCGGCGCGAAAGCCTGCTGTATGACTAATTGCCCCGCAATAACCCTCTGGCCAAAGCGGCATTCCGCGCTCGCCTTTCAGCAATGCCGTTTTAGCGTTCGCCATCCCAGGTTGTAGCGCTAGTGCTTGGTGCGCGCACCAGCGGCCGTCAGCAAACTCAGCCTTACGGCGGGCTACTGCGTTTGCCACCAAAGCCTGCTCTAACGGATGCAACTCTGCTAAACGAAAGAGTTCGTTGGCATCATGGGCTACATCTAGTGTGGCAAAACTTGCATGGCGCGGCATCAGTCGTGGGTTAAGCATCGGATACCACCAAATGCGGCCAATTTCGCTGCGAGAGGTTGTCTTGCCACTGGTATGGATAACCCAAGGAAACTTCATGGTGCGCAATGCCATCAATCTCGAGGGTGCCTGGAGTATGGAGATGCCCGTAAATGACCTGGCTTGCTTGGAAGCGCTGCGGCCAACGACGGGTATGAATACTGCCCGACCACAACGCAATTTCTGGGATGTGCAACTGTTGCAGAGGCTCGGCGACCAACGGCCAATGATTCACCAAGATCGTGGGGCCATGCACGCTACTTAAGCGGCGCACACTATAGGTCAACCGTTCCCAACACCATGCTTGGACATCGACATAGGGAGCAATAGCGATATCGTCGAGCAGAACCCGCTTGGCCGTACGTGCTGCAGTTAAGGCCTGCTGCACAGTACTGCCAGGTGCACGGAAGGTGTAGTCATACAGGGTAAACAGCGGCACAATGGTATGCCCTGCAAATTGTACATACGGGCTTTCTGGGGTGTGCACTCCAATCCGACGGCACTGCTTGAGCAAGTAGTCGTAGCGGGCTTTACCCACGGTTTGACTTTGTTCATGGCCAAAGAGTTCATGATTACCTGGCGCCCAAATCACCTCAGCATAATGAGTTTTGAGCTGCTCTAAGGTGGCGATAACCTTGCTAGGTTCTTCGGCTACGTCCCCGGCAACAATGAGCCAGTCGTGGGGATTCTCGGATTTGAGGGTTGATACAAGTTCGGCATTTTTGGGGACCGCGGTATGTAAGTCAGCAACCGCCCAGAGTTTTGCTCCCATAAGGTATCGACCCCTTTTCTCTCTTAAACCGCTGGTGACTTTCCCCTTGTTGACTACGTATAGCGACGCTGGCGTAGTTAGCTCCCCTAGCACTCGTAACCAAAAGTTCGTGCGCTATGTTCCGCTCCAGCCAGCGGCATGAGTATCCGCTGTTTTTTCTGTTAACACGAAAAAACTCGGGCACGTGCTTGATGCGAGCATAGCGCAAACTACACACTCACGATTCGCCGTTGCCCTTACCAAAGCTAGGCCACGTGGTGTCGCGCCCACCGCAGGGAGTGGAAGCGCCACATACCTGCGAGCGCCCGAATGCTTACGAAGGCCACTAGGCCCCACCATACGCCAATGAGCCCAGCATCCAACCAGAGCGCAAGCCACACAGCAGGCAAGAAACCGAATAACACCGAGCAGAGCGAAACGGTGCGTAAGAAAGCAGCATCAGCAGCGCCTAAGAGCACACCATCTAAAGCAAAAACCACACCACCAATGATGATCATGACAAGCAACTGCCACCATGGGCCACTCCAAATCACCTCGACCACCTGCTCATCATCGGTGAATATTCGTGGGATGAAATTCCAGCCCAGGGCAAAGATTGCAGCCAATGCTAATCCAAAGCCAGTGGAATAGGCCACGATCTTCCTACCGGTTTGCTGGGCCGTCCGGATGCTGCCCGCCCCGATGGCAGAGCCCACCAGTGTTTGTGCGGCAATAGCGAGTGAATCCAGCACTAAAGTGAGGAAGTTCCACAGTTGCAGCAGAATTTGGTGCGCAGCTAATGCTGCCGGGCCGAAGCGAGCTGCGACCGCAGCAGCAGAGAGGAAGGAAACCTGAAAGCTCAGCGAGCGCACGATGAGATCACGGGCAAGTACTAGTTGGCGGCGTACCACTTGAGGTTCAAAGCGCCAGCTGCCCTCATGTACATGAAAGAGGCAGCCGAGGAAACACGCAGCAGTAATCATCGTGCCGATCAAATTCGCCCAGGCAGAGCCCACCAAACCATAGTGGTTGACCAATATCGGAATAAGAATTGCGCCGGGAATAACGCCGGACAGAGTACAGAACAATGGCACCCTGGTGTTTTGAATGCCACGCATCCAACCATTACCAGCCATGATGAGCAACACTAAGGGAATACCAAAGCTTGCCACGCGTAACCATTGCGATGCCAAGGCTGCAACTTCGGCATTTCCAGACAGCCACAAACAGAAAGTCGGGGCGCCGAAGAACATAATGATGCTCAGTGCAAGACCAACGAAGATGGCAAGCCACGTTGCCTGCACACCTTCCGCGATTGCGCCCTTGCGGTCTCCTGCCCCATATTTTTGGGCGGCGCGCGCAGTAGTTCCATAAGACAAGAAGGTCAACTGCGTAGTGACTTGCGAGTACAAGGTAATTCCAGTGGCCAATCCCGCTAGGGCTAACCCGCCCAGGCGACCAACCACTGCGGTATCGAAAAGCAGGTAGAGCGGGGTTGCTGCTAACACACCAAGCGCAGGTAACGCTAAAGACAGAATGCGCCCTAAAGAAACCTCGGGAGCATCTATCAAGGCATCCGCAGCGGTGCTGGTGTCATTCGCTGAGTAATTATTCAGGGGCATCGAATTGATCCACTACCACTTTCAAGATCTCGGCGATTACAAAATCTTCCGACCCAAACACACTAAAACCAGCAGAACGCAGATGCCCGCCGCCACCAAAAGCTGTCGCGATCTGAGCAACGTTCTCGGTGTGCGAGCGCAGCGAAATGGTCCACTCACCATGGGAGTATTCCTTAAGCACCACTGCTAAGTCGATACCACGCAGGCTGCGAATCACATCAGCAATGCGCTCGACCGCACCGTGGTCGTGCCCTGTAATGCGCTCATATGAGGCCACTGCGAATACCACAGACTTCGTCTTGGATGCTGCGGCCTGGGTAGGGATTTGAAATTGCTGGGTAGTGACCTCACGAGCTGAGGCACCGCTGGATTGCACATCATAGGCGCGCAATTCAGAGATCACCCGCCCAAGCATCTTCAAGTCGGCAAGATTGCCGCCATCAAAAAGCTCGGTACTGAGATCTCGTACCTCCAAACCAGTTTCCAAGAGTTGCTGGGCCATGGAATGCATTTGCGGGCGCCCCCACTTAAAGCTGCCGGTATCGGTGGCCAATCCGGCATAGAGGCAATACGCAACATCACGAGTCAGCTCGACACCGAGTTGCTGAAACCACGGCACCAACATCGTGGTAGTGGATTCCGCGTGGGCATCGATAACATTCCAATGCCCAAACCCACGGTTGGAGGCATGGTGGTCAATGACGATGACTTTTTCAGCTTCATTGAGCAATTGTCCTTGCAATGCACCAGTGCGTGAGGAGGCCCCGCAATCGAGCACAATGTAGAGATCCGCAGGAGGCAAAACTTCTACTCCGCGTACCTGATCTGCACCTGGGATGGTGAGCAGGCCTTCTTCTATCGGATCAGTACTACCGATGATGCCTTGGGCTTGTTTGCCAAGTTGGCGGGCCGCGGCAACGGTGGCACACACGCTGCCGATGGCATCAGCATCAGGATTAACATGTCCGATCACGCAAACGTTCTTTGCGGCGAGAAATTCTCGGGTGATTTCTGACCAGCGGTAGGTGGCAATATCGCAGCTGGGCAGGCCGGTTAGTTTATTCATCATCCTCAGTCTTGTAGGGATTGGCATCCCCTGCTGGGGTGGCATGAGCGCGCTGGGCCGACGTTTCCGCATCGCGTTGCCGCGCCTTAGCCAATAGTTCTTCCATGTGCGCCGAGGATTCTGGCATGGTGTCGTGGATAAAGGTCAAGGTTGGAGTAAAGCGCACGTGTAAATGATCGCCAACCACCTTGCGCAGGTACCCCTTGCGTTTCTCTAAGGCCTGGGCCACTCCCTCTACGTCTGGCCGCTCATCTAAAGTGCGCCCGCGCACGGTGTAATAGATGCTGGCGTCATGCAAATCGCCAGTCATGCGAGTATCGGTGATGGTGACGAGTTCGAGTCGGCGGTCTTTGGTGTTGCGCTCTAATTCGGTTGCCACGATGGACTGAATGCGCTTTGCCATACGGCCAGCACGAGCTTGATCTGCCATGGTAGCTTCTCCTTGTCACTGATTATCTAGGGCCAGAAATTACCTTTTTCATTGTGCCATAAACCATAGCCTAGGCGCAGCAAGTGTCATTTGAGAGCACCCCACCGCCGGGCTGAGAATATCACTAGCATCATGAGTACCATCTGGCGGTGCGATCTCAGGCCATAAAAATACACAAAGGCGGATAGCAACTTCACTGTGAAAGTTACTATCCGCCGGTAACGCTTACCGCCTATGGGTCAGCCACCTACGTAATGAGAAGCTGACCGGGGGGCAGCAGTTGTTTAAGTGCGCGGGACCTCGACTTCTTCGAAGGCCTCGATGATATCGCCAACCTGGATATCTGGGTAGGACAGCACCATACCGCACTCATAGCCTGCGGAGACTTCGGTGGCGTCGTCCTTCTCACGGCGCAGCGAGGTAATCGTGGCTTTATCAGCCACCACTGCCCCGTCACGCAGCAAGCGGATATTGGCGTTGCGACGCATCTTGCCGCTTTCGACCATACAACCGGCGATGAGACCAATTGCGGATGCCTTGAAGATCGCACGGATCTCGGCACGTCCCAGTTCGCGCTCCTCGTAGATTGGCTTGAGCATGCCCTTGAGAGCCTGCTCCACCTCTTCGATGGCACGGTAGATAACCGTGTAGTAACGGATATCGACGCCCTCAGCGTTCGCTTCCTCGGTCGCCTTGCCTTCAGCACGCACGTTGAAGGCAATGATGATGGCATCAGAGGCTGCTGCCAGGGTGACGTTGGTCTGGGTAACGGCACCAACGCCACGGTCGATGATGTTGAGCTGTACCTCGTCGTCGACCTCGATCTTGAGCAGAGCATCTTCCAAGGCTTCCACCGAACCTGCGTTGTCGCCCTTGAGGATGAGGTTCAAGGTGCTGTGTTCCTTGAGTACTGCATCCAGGTCTTCCAGGGAGACACGCTTGCGCGAACGCGCCGCCATGGCATTACGACGTCGGGCATTACGCTGATTGGCGATCTGGCGAGACACGCGGTCGTCTTCAACAACCAGCAGGTTATCGCCAGCACCTGGCACTCCGTTGAGGCCCTGTACCTGTACTGGGCGCGATGGTCCAGCTTCGATAACATCTTGGCCGAATTCATCGACCATACGGCGAACACGACCATAGGCATCACCAGCAACGATGGAATCACCCACGCGGAGGGTACCGCGCTGAACGATGACGGTGGCAACTGGGCCACGGCCACGGTCGAGGTGCGCTTCGATAGCTACACCCTGGGCATCCATATCTGGGTTTGCACGCAGATCCAAGGAGGCATCAGCGGTCAGTAATACTGCTTCAAGCAGCCCCTCGATGTTAATGCCCTGCTTAGCGGAGATGTCCACGAACATGGTGTCACCGCCCCACTCTTCAGGGGTCAAACCGTACTCGGTAAGCTGGCCGCGGATCTTTTCTGGATCAGCGCCTGGCTTATCGATCTTGTTGACCGCAACCACGATTGGCACATCTGCGGCCTTAGCATGGTTGATCGCTTCAACGGTCTGTGGCATCACACCGTCATCGGCAGCAACAACGAGCACTGCGATATCGGTGGACTTTGCACCACGGGCACGCATGGCGGTGAACGCCTCGTGACCTGGGGTATCCAGGAAGGTGATGCGACGCTCGTTGTCGTCGATGTTTACCTTGACCTGGTATGCACCAATGCCCTGGGTAATGCCACCGGCCTCGCCGGAGCCGACGTTGGTCTTACGGATGGAGTCCAACAGGCGGGTCTTACCATGGTCAACGTGACCCATAACGGTAACAACTGGTGGACGCTGCTGGAGGTCTTCCTCGTCGCCTTCATCTTCACCGAATTGCAGGTCGAAGGACTCGAGCAGCTCACGATCCTCATCTTCTGGGGAGACAACCTGAACCTTGTAGTTCATCTCCTCACCCAAAAGTTGCAGGGTTTCTTCCGATGCAGATGCAGTAGCAGTGACCATCTCACCCAAGTTGAACAGCGCCTGTACTAATGCTGCAGCATCGGCGTTGATCTTCTCGGCAAAATCGGCTAGGGAGGCACCACGAGCCAAACGGATGGTTGCACCGCCGCCATCAGGCAGACGTACGCCACCGATCACATTTGGTGCTTGCATGGACTCGTACTCATTGCGCTTTTGACGCTTCGATTTACGTCCCTTGCGTGGCGCACCTCCGGGACGCCCGAATGCACCTGCGGTACCACCGCGACGACCACCGCGACCGCTGCTGGCGCCGCCACGGAAATTGTTGTTATTGTTGCCGCCACCTGGGCCACCACGACCACCGCGACCACCATTACCGCCGCCTGCTTGCCGTGATGGCATCTGGCCTGGATTTGGATGCGAAGGCATCATTGATGGGGTTGGACGACGTCCGCCACCCTGACGCTCCGTGGTTTGACCTTGTGGCCGCTGGTTGCCGCCACGAGTCTTGGCATTATTGCGGCCCCCACGCTCCGCGGAGTTGCCCCCGCGCTCGGGGCTGTTGCCGCCACGTTCTGGGGTGTTGCCACCACGGTTACCACCGCGACGCGGGCCTGGGGTGTTACGCCCTTGGCCACCACGGTTGGTAGAGAATGGGTTGTTCGCAACACGCGGAGCACGACCGCCTGGCTTTGCCTGCGGACGAGGCATAGTTGCAGGAGATACTCCTGGCTTTGCATCGCTGGTCTCACTGGACTCGCTTGGCTTCGGACCAGGCTTGCCAGCAGGCTTTGGTGCAGATTTCTCAGCAGCAGGCGAACCTGGCTTTACTCCGCCTGGCTTCATACCGCCTGGCTTCGGGCTCGCGGCTGGTGCGGCTTTCTTTGCACCTGGCTTTGGGGCAGCATTTGGAGTGGGTGCAGCCGCAGGTTTTGGTGCCGGCTGCGCCGCAGGCTTTGGTGCTGGCTTTGCAGCAGGCTTCGCCGCTGGCTTTGGTGCGGCACTCTGAGCTGCTTCAGTCTTGGCAGCAGGTTTTGGTGCAGGCTTCGCCGCTGGCTTTGCAGCAGGCTTCGCGGCACTGGTATCTGCTTTGGTTGCCGATTTATCAGCATCGGCACCATCGGTGGTGATGCCTATAGAAGCATAATGCTTCTTCATCTTCTTCACGACTGGTGGCTCAATGGTTGAGGACGCAGTCTTAACGAATTCACCTTGTTCTTTCAAGGTGGCGAGCAAATCTTTACTCTTAATACCGAGCTCTTTGGCTAGCTCATGTACTCGTAATTTTCCGGGCACTTTTCTCCTTGGTTGTCGGTGGGAAATAAGCGGCCTTCCGGAAAAAGGTTACGATCTATTCCCCACCATTCGGTGCTATGACGTTCATCGCAGATGCTTCATCGGATGCTCATCAATGTTCTAACTTCCTTACATGGTCGGGTCAGCGAGATATTCTCGTACATGACCGGCATCTACTGGGGTAGATACCCGAAATGCTCGCTGAAATGCACGGCGGGCAGCAGCCTGTTCATAGGCCTGTACCGTTGGAGTAATCCAGGCACCACGCCCTGGCATACGCCGGTGTGGATCTGGATAGATGATTGCGGTGCCATCACGATATTCGCCGATGGCTACCCTTAACAGCGTTGCCGGTGTACCGCTCTTCCGAGTGGCAATGCAGGTACGCGCCTGGGTAGTAACGCTCATCAAACTCCTTGCTCATTTTCAGCGAGTCATTGCAAACAAGTGGCTCAATATGAAATTTGGGCCGTTAAACAGTGTACGCCATTTCGCGCCAGAAGGTAAGTTATACCGCCTGAAAGCAATACTGCTTGTTTCCAAGCGAGTATGTCGCTTCAGGCCAATATACGTTTTGGTTGTTTACGTGCAACAGCATGGATGCCCTTGATCGCGAATGCAAAATACTCGGTGCGATACCCGAAACATCCAGCTAAACGTCAAGCCGACTACAAAATTTACTCGGCAAAATTTACTCGGCGTCGGAGTGAATATCGATCTTCCAGCCAGTCAGACGTGCAGCCAAGCGCACATTCTGGCCTTCTTTACCAATAGCCAAGCTCAGCTGATAATCCGGAACCGTCACTCGTGCTTCTAAGGTCTCTTCGTTGGTGACCTCCACATTGAGCACCTTGGCTGGAGCGAGCGCGTTACGGATGTAGGTCGTAGGACTATCGGAGTAATCTATGATGTCCATCTTCTCGCCCTTGAGCTCACGCATGATGGCACTGACGCGCTGGCCACGAGGGCCAATGCAGGCTCCCTTAGCATTTAAACCCTTGACGGTTGGCTTTACGGCAACCTTGGAGCGGTTACCAGCTTCTCGGGCGATGTGGACGATTTCTACCGAACCATCGGCAACTTCCGGCACTTCCAGCTCAAAGAGTTTTTGGATCATCTCTGGGTGAGTGCGTGAAAGTAAAATTTGTAGGTTGCGTGGGTTTTGATTGACTTCTACAACGTAGACACGCACGCGATCGCCGTGCTTGAGCTTTTCATTGGGAACCTGCTCGGCTGGCAGCAAAATACCATCGCGACCATCGAATTCGGTGCCCAGGCGAACTACCACAATGCCGTTTTCAGCGGCAATGGCATCTGCTTGCACGATACCGCTCACGACCTGGCCTTGGATGTCTGCGTAGTCATCAAATGCGCGGCGAGTATCGGCCTCACGCAGTTTACGTAGAATCGCTTCGCGCACAGCCGAAGCTCCCACGACTTCGAAGTGTAATGGGGTGTCATCGTATTCTTCGCCGGCATCATTGGTGCGCCAAACGATGACCTCACCGGTTTCTGAATCAATTTCCGTACGAACGCGGATCTGGTTATTTTCTGGCAGTTCCTTATATTCGTAGTATGCCGCAGTTAGAGCCCGGGCAATGGCTTCAAGCATTTCATCGACGGCAATATTTTCTTGCTCTTCAATGGTGTGGATTGCTTGAATTTCGATATTCACTTGTGGTCCTCTCGCCAATTCATGGCTGCTTCGAATGATAACTGGCTCAACTCGACCTCTATTGGCGCTGGAGTTGAGAATTCAATTTCTACCATTGCTTGGGGGTATTGCGCCAATTCCACCGCTTCTACCACTGGTTGCTTACGCACCCGGGCAATGGTGATGACCTGGTTTCCGTCCTCATGAAGCGCCCCAATACGAACTGGCTTCTCCCCCGGCGCTAAGCGCACCAGGCGGCCTTGGTTCTTTCGCCAATGCCGAGGCAACTCGAGTGGAGCCTCAACACCGCGGGTAGAGACCTCCAGGGTATAGCCGGCCCCGAAATTTAATTCCTTGCGCTCTTCTGCAACGTCAAAGGCACGGGATATTTCCTGGGAGATTGCCTCAACGGTATTCAAATCAACATCGCGTTCGGCATCAACAGTAATTAGCACTCGAGATTTCTTGCCGGCACTACTGATGCTAATGCCATCTAATTCCACGTTGTATTCAGCAACAATGGGGCTTACATATTCACGTAATTCTGCTGGGGTTGGGAATGCCATGGTTCCTAAGCTTAGCGGAGCGCGGAAACAGGGGGTACTTGCTACACCTGCAAACACCGGGGTGCATTGTATGGCAACGCGTACCCTTTTAAGCGTGGTAGTACAATCCCACCGTGCAGTTCACGTAGAATAATTGCCCGTGGCAGTACTGAATATCCCATCCAAAAAGCAAGCATCAGCTATGAAACTTACCGCGCTTGGCATGATCGGTGCACTGAGTCTCAGTGCCTGCAGCTTGTTTGAAAACCCCACCCCGGATCCGACATTGGTGGAATTAGCAGCTACTGCCAGCAGTGATGCCACCTATTTTGAGGCCGAAGCCCAAGCTGGAAATGCTGTTGCGTACAATCAATCTGGCTTTGAGTTACGCAGCACACAGCAAGCAGAGCTTATTACCATGATCCAAGATGTGTGTGGGCGTAATGAAGCGAACCAACTGCCAGAATCGTGCGAACATGATGCCATCGACACCGAAATCGCCGCTGCCACTGCAGCACTCCCCACGGAGCGGGAGCACTTAGATGCCGCTGCTTCTCAACTGTGGCAAAACTTCGTCCATGCGCCTGCGGCAAGCTGGCCTCTGCTGATTGAGCAATTCCAACAATTGCGCGAGCTCGGTGCTGCAAACCCGGCAAGTACCACCAATGTTGCTATTACCCGCGCCCCTACTGAGGATGTTACTGCAGCTACCGAATACCTCTACCAGGCTAGTTACGCGCTCGGTGTGGTAGCTGCCTTTGGCGATGCCGATGTCGCCAGTCAGGCTACAGACATGTTGGCCTTATTCCAACAGCAGATTGGTGTGCTCCAAGCCATGGTAAGTAATGGGGCCAGTCCTGCGGTGGCTTATGAGTTCACTACCTTCAGTGAGCCTGTTGATGCCGACACTGCTGCGGAGACCTTGGCCCAAATTACTGCCGGGGTGCAGCAGCTGTGGCAGCATGAGATTACTGATAGTTCGAATGCGCAGTGGCAGGAATTATGCATGCTGTTTGTCGGCGAGCTCGCTGCTTTATAAGCTGCAAGTGACACGGTGGTCGCCAGCTTGTGCCAGCCCCATCTCCACGGCGCAGCGAAAAGGCCCACACCTCATATAAAAGATGCAGGCCTACTCGTGACAACTGAGTTCTGGGCTAGGGGGTACTAGTCAGTACAGCCCCCAGAGTGCCCCAGTACAGCCGCGCTGCCGCGCGGGGACAAAATTGCACAACCTTAGTGGGCAGTTGCCTCAATAATGCGACCCTGTAACTGCCCCACGATATCATTGTAGGCAACCTCGATAGTTTCCCCACCACGAATGCGCAGCTCCACTAGGCCATCAGCAAAGGAGCGGCCCAAGACCACAATAAATGGCATGCCGAGTAGTTCAGCATCCTTAAACTTCACGCCTGGGCTCACCTTCTTACGATCATCGAAGAGCACATCAATGCCGGCGGCATCCAACGTGGCAGCCAACTCATCAGCAGCGGCAAGCGCAGCCTCATCCTTGTTCGCAACGACCAGGTGTACTGGGTATGGCGCCATGGATACTGGCCAATTGAGGCCCTTTTCATCATGAGTCTGCTCCGCAAGGACAGCCAGCAGGCGGGTCACACCAATACCATAAGAACCCATGGTGGGAACCACACGCTTGCCGTTTTCATCCAGGATCTGCACATCGAAGGCCTCGGTGTACTTTCGGCCCAACTGGAAGATGTGACCGATTTCAATGCCGCGCTCCAGGGTCAAAACGCCCATGCCCTCTGGTGCAGGATCGCCTTCTTTGACCTCTGCAGCCTCGATGTAGGAGTCAATTTCGAAGTCGCGGCCTACGGTGAGATTGACGACATGGCGCTGTGGAGCATCTGCACCGGTGATCCACGAGGTGCCGGCCACAATGCGCGGATCAGCATAGATTGGCACTTCATTAGCTGCCAAGGCGCGTGGTCCAATATAGCCACGGACTAGGAATGGGTTGTTCTTGAAGTCTTCATCACTGGCAACCTCAACGGTCGCAGGCTCGAAAGATGCCTCTAGGCGCTTCATGTCAACTTCACGATCGCCTGGGACGAGCACAGCAGCAATGTGCGGCTCTTCACCTGGGTTTTGTACGCGTACGATTATGCACTTCAAGGTATCCGCTGCAGTGACCTCACGGCCTTGGACTGTAATACCTGCACCTTGAGCCCATTCCACCAAGCTCGCAATGGTCTCGGAACTTGGAGTCTCATATTCTTTGGCCGCTGGAGCTGCTTCTACTGACAGTGGCTTTGGTGCTGGGGTTACAACCGCCTCGACATTAGCCGCATAATCGCCATCGGTGGCGCGTACGAAGGTATCTTCACCATTTGGGCTAATAGCCAGGAATTCCTCCGATGCAGAACCCCCCATTGCGCCAGAAGTTGCTGCACAAATGGCGTACTTCAGTCCTAAGCGGTTAAAGATGTTCTGGTATGCCTTGCGGTGCAGCTGATAGCTTTCCTCCAGGCCAGCATCATCAAGATTGAAGGAGTAGGAATCCTTCATCACGAACTCACGCCCACGCAGAATACCGGCACGAGGGCGTTCCTCATCGCGGTACTTAATCTGCACCTGGTACAAGATAACCGGAAATTCCTTGTACGAGGAATACATATCCTTCACGGCCAAGGCGAACATCTCCTCATGCGTTGGGCCGAGTAGATAGTCAGCACCTTTGCGATCTTGGAGTCGGAATAAGGCATCACCGTATTCTTTCCAACGATGAGTAACCTCATAAGGCTCACGTGGTAGCAAGCCAGGGAAAAGAAGTTCTTGCCCGCCGATCGCGTTCATTTCTTCGCGCACGACGTTTTCGATTTTGCGCACTGCCTGTAGACCAAGCGGCAGCCAAGAGTAAATTCCTGGGGCGGAACGCCGAATATATCCCGCACGTACCAGCAGTTTATGGCTTGGTACCTCCGCGTCTGCAGGATCTTCACGCAGCGTCTTTAAGAACATGGTGGAAAGGCGTGTAATCATGACTATGAAATATACCCGACTACGATAGGCAACGTGTTAATTCTTCTCCCACCTTCGGAAACCAAAGCCACCGGCGGAGATAATCCCCCACTGGACTTCGCCCAGTTATCCTTCCCAACGCTCACTGCGACCCGCCAAACCCTGGCAACGGACTTAAGTCGTGTGCCTGTTGCTGATGCCTTAAATTTACTCGGCATCTCAGAAAAACTCGCTGGGGAAGCCCAAGCCAATACGGAGTTATTCAGCCAAGCTACCTTACCGGCGATACTGCGCTATACCGGTGTGCTTTATGAAGCTTTGGATGCCGCAAGTCTCAGTGCGGCAGAGCGCAGCCACCTAGCAATTGGCTCTGCACTGTTTGGTGTCGTTGGCGCTAATGATTTGATCCCCCGCTATCGATTGTCTGCCGGTAATAAAATTCCAACCAGTGATGGAGAGCTCCCAACTTTGAAGAAGCGTTGGGGTAAGAGCATCACCAACGTGCTGGTGGCATTGCAAGAGGAGGGCGAATTTCTTTTGGATTTGCGCTCTGGGGGATATCAGCAATTAGGCCCAGTGCCTACTGCACCTACTTTGCGGGTGGAATCCTTACAGGCTGATGGCACGCGCAAGCTGATTAGCCACAACAACAAACTATATAAAGGTCGGATTACCCGGTCCTTGGTGCAAAGTGGTGCCGATCCAAAAGATATGGGCGAGCTTGCAGGCGCAATAGAAGATCTGGGGTATACCGTGGAATTACCAACCGACGGTGCCAAAAAAGCCTACGAATTAACCTTAGTTATCTCCTCAGAGCAGCTCTAATCGCAAGTTTATTGAGGGTATAGCGCAACAGTGCGCAGTTCGCTATTCCTGGTACTGCGCACTGCCTCTTTATTTGAGGTGGGGTACTTGTGATTGCTCACAGAGAAAATTCCCGGAGTTGCTTGAATCCTGCTTCGCTTTAACCTCGCTCCAACGTACCTGCGAGTGCTGCTACCTCACCGATCACATAGACCGCGGGAGGCTTGATTTCATGGGTACGCAGCAGCTCCCCCAGGTTCTCTAATTCCCCAAAATAGGTACGCTGCTTTTCGGTAGCCCCTTCTTGGATGACTGCTATTGGTGTCTGAGGATCGCGTCCTCCTGCTAACAAGGCTGCTGCGATATGTGGGGCATTTTTCACGCCCATAATGACCACTAGGGTGCCACCGCTTTGGGCCAAAGCCTCCCAGTTATTTAAAGACTGCGGATTCGATGGGGCTATATGGCCGGAGATCACGCTAAAACTATGCACCATACCGCGGTGGGTCAGCGGCACTGCTGCCAAACCAGGCACAGAGATTGCACTGGTAACACCCGGTACAACCTCACAGGCGATACCGGCTGCAGCACAAGCCTGCAGTTCTTCAAAACCGCGACCAAAGATATACGGATCCCCGCCTTTTAAGCGCGCAACCCGCTTCCCCTTCTGGGCGTGGGTTACCAAGAGTTCGTTGATCTTTTCTTGGGCAACTTGGCGACCATAAGGCAACTTAGAGACATCGATGACTTCCTTGCCACTGATGTCCAGGAACTCTTCAAGTTGGGTTGCTGGGCCTAAGTGATCAGCCAGAATCACATCTGCTGTCTCTAAACGGCGCAGGCCGCGCACAGTAAGGAGGTCCCAGTCTCCGGGCCCTCCTCCAATGAGGGTCACCGATCCTGCAGTGGCGTCTTGGGCGGCATGAGTCATAGCAACGAGTCTAAACCTTGGCGTGTGCTTGGGAGTAATTCCCCACAAGTGCTGGGCCCAAGAAGAAAAACTGCTGCCCACACCTCCAGCACGAAGAAGCGCGAACCCTCACCCCTTGCTGCTTAACCGTGAATCTCGTTGTGCGCCGCGAAGTTTCGCGCCGCGGCAACAAAGCGCTGACATGCCTGAGGATAGGCTGCTGGATGAACATGCAAATAACTCGCGTGTACATTCGGGGTAACAAAACCTTCGCGTACCAGGTTGTGATCCCAGCCGCGCCAGCCCCAGGCATTGTGTTCTAGCGCAGGTGCACCTGCTCGTGGCCTCAGTGTGGTGTGGTGAAATTCATGGCCGTGGATGCGCTGACCGATGTGATAGACCACAGAGTCCTCGAGGGCCACAGCTTCCCTATAGCCCAGAGTAAGGCGGTGCATGTCCGCTTGTGCCGGGATAACGCCAAGCATCGTTGCACCACGCAGTGATTCCACGAGCCATAGTAGCCCAGCGCATTCGGCGTGCACGGGCATTCCTGCAGTAATTGCTTGGCTAATAGCTTGTTTGGCCGGCGCTTGACTTAAGTTGTGGACGTGTTCTTCAGGAAACCCACCGGGGATAATCAATCCGGCACATTTCGGAAGAGGTTCATGCAAGGGGTCGAAACTGATGACCTCTGCCCCGCAAGCGCGAAGCAGCTCAAGGTGCTCGACATAGGTAAAGCTAAAAGCTGGGCCTGCTGCTAGGGCGATACTTACAGGTGTATCGGTATCATTTCCTGGCGGATGACTAGCTGCTGTATCACTACTTGATGCACCGTCATGCACAGCTGCTACTGGGTCCCACGGGGCAAAGCCCCCACGATAGCCTGCAATCTCACGCAGTTGTTGGAGATCAATGTGCGCTGCAACTAACTGCCCCATCACGGCAACAGCCTCCTGGGCACTACCGAGCTCGCCGGCTGTAATTAGCCCGAGGTGGCGTGAAGGCACTTCAACTTCATCCATGCGAGGGATACTTCCAAGAACTGGAATCCCATAGGCTTGTACGGCTTGGGTGCATACCGCGGCATGTCGCGAGCTGCCTACTTGATTGAAGATCACTCCCCCGATGTGCACATCGGGATGAGTGGTACTCAGACCATGAATCATGGGCCCAACCGTGTGACTCATTCCCCGCACATCAACAACCAAAATGACCGGCATGCCCAGGATCGCGGCGATTTCAGCAGTAGAGCCATGGGGTAATTCCACCCCGGCCGGGAGGTTGGCATCATCGTGGGTAATGCGCCCATCGAACAGGCCCATAACACCTTCGACCACGCTCATATCGCAGTCGCTTGAGCCGTGAGCATAAAGGGGACCGATAAGGTCCCGCCCGCACAATACGCTATCGAGATTGCGGCCTCTTCTACCAGTAGCTAGACCATGGTAGCTGGGGTCAATATAGTCTGGGCCTACTTTAAAGGCAGCTACTTGGACTTCTTTGGCTAGGGCTGCCATAAGTCCGGTGGCGATGGTGGTCTTCCCGGTGCCAGAACCAAGGGCGGCGATGACGACACCGGGGGTGTGTGGGTTTACCATTCAATGCCTCGTTGGCCCTTGCGGCCGACATCCATGGGATGCTTTATCTTGATCATTTCCGTGACGAGGTCGGCAACCTCAATGAGTGCCTCGGGCGCATTACGCCCGGTCATTACCACGTGTTGGGTGCCTGGGCGATTCTTTAGGGTCTCAACAACGTCATCAAGGTCGATCCATCCCCAGGTCAGTGGGTAGGTGAATTCATCAAGGACGTAAAAGTCGTGGGTTTCTGCTTGCAGACGGCGTTTGAGTTCTTCCCAACCTTCGCGGGCATCGCGGGCGTGGTCTTGTTCATCGCCCTTCTTCTTTGCCCAGGACCAGCCTTCACCCATCTTGTGCCATTCGACAGGACCTCCGGTGCCAGTGTCTTCGTGGAGTTGGCCTAATTGGCGAAATACTGCTTCTTCGCCGACTTTCCACTTCGGTGATTTTACGAATTGGAAAATGCCGAGGTTCATTCCCTGGTTCCAGGCGCGCAGGGCCATGCCGAAAGCTGCGGTTGATTTCCCCTTGCCAGGACCGGTATGTACTGCGGTAATTGGAAGCAGGCGGCGTTGGCGGGTGGTGAGCCCATCATCGGGGATGGATGCGGGGTCTAGCTTTCCTTGTGGCATGAGGTGTGGCTTTCTTTGTGACTGGTTGCTCGCTGCACCGCAGTAAATGTTCGATTTGGGATCGATAGTGAGTACACGGTGCAACTTGGTTTTTGATTTTGTTGAAAAATTCTAGCGGGAATTGAGTATGTATGTGCGCCGCACGAGTGGCTGCATTCCTGACCGCATGGTGGTGCGAATGCAGCCACTGCCCTACAGCGCACCCATCAATGTGCTTACCTCTTCAGCTTGGAGTTGATGGAGCCGCACGCACTGGGCACGTAGATTGTCGGCTAACTCTTGGGCTAACCCCAAGCGAACTCGGCGGGATTGCTCGCAATCGATGACGATTGTCCCACAATGCCCGGTGCGTGCAATGCCTTGAGCAGCACGGCGCACCCCAGGCATGCCCTTACCAGTGGTGGCACGGCCATCGGACAGGACCACCAGTAGCGCGCGGCGTGCGGGATCACGACGGTATTCTCGCTCTATGACCTCATGTGCAAGCTCTAAACCTTCAGCCAGCGGGGTGCGACCACCTGTTGCAGCTTTTTCAAGCCGGCGTACTGCAATATCAACTGAATTCGTAGGCGGGAGCACTAATTGGGCTTGGGCGCCGCGTACGGCGATGACTGCGACCTTATCGCGGCGCTGATACGCATCGCGCAGCATCGAGATCACTGCTCCAGTTACCGCAGCCAAACGATCTTTGCCAGCCATGGAGCCAGAAGCATCGACGACAAAAACAATGAGGTTGGATTGAGTACCGATCTTTAAGGCCCCGGTGATATCTCCGGACTGCCAGGTGAGCATGCCATCTTCTACCCGCGCGCCGCGTTCAACTGCGCGCAGGATGCTGCCAACAAGGTGTACTCCAGAAGAGGCTGGATCAGGACGTAATACCGCCCCCTGGTTACTGAGGGCCTTCGAGCGGCGACCACTAGCACCAGCGATACCGATACCTTTGCGAGCTAATAATTTAGGGGCGAAACTGGGCACCTACTTGGGCGCTACCTGCCTTTCCGTCCTGATTAGCTTGCGCGTTGCTAGATTCCGGTCCATCAGCTGGCGATTGCTCGTGTGCGGAGCTTTGCTCTACCGGATCGTCACCATCCTGCTCTTCCCCGCCCGGATCCTGCGGTTGCTGCTCATTTTGAGGAGCCTCATCTGGGAATTGCTCTTTGGCCTCGTCCAAGGCTTGTTGCAAGTCGGTATCGTCAATGCCGGTTTCATCAAAGGGGTCCCTACGCCTACGGTGTGGGAGTGCCAGGGCTGCGGCAACAGCGATGTCTTCATCAGTGACCTCGCGTCGTTGTTGCCAGGCCGCATGGGCACGTGCAGTGCGCGCAATCACTAAGTCTGCACGCATACCATCAACATCAAAGGCTGCACAAATACTCGCGATGCGCTGCAGGATTACCGCGTCTAGCTGTACCTCTGCATGCAGTTGCTGAGCCACGATGATTTGGGCAGCTATACTCGCATCCTCTTGTTGCCACTGCGCAAAGAATGCCGCTGGGTTTGCTTCATATGCCAGACGGCGTTGTACGATCTCTGCGCGCACGGCCACGTCCTTAGAGGCTGCTACTTCTACTGCGAGACCAAAGCGGTCAAGAAGCTGCGGGCGTAACTCCCCTTCTTCCGGATTCATGGTGCCAACCAGCACGAAGCGTGCAGGTGCACTATGAGAGATGCCATCACGTTCCACGGTGACTTGTCCGGTTGCAGCAGCATCAAGCAGGCTATCAACTAAGTGATCGCTTAAAAGATTGACCTCATCAACGTAGAGTACGCCTCCATCTGCTTGGCTCAGCAGACCAGGCCGGAAGGTTGCCCTACCCGTGGTCAACACGGTTTCCACATCCAGGGAACCAATCACGCGGTCCTCGGTTGCACCAAGCGGCAGATTCACAAAGGCAGCATCGCCAAGCAGGTCTGCAAAGGCACGCACAGTGGTGGTCTTAGCAGTACCTTTTTCGCCTTGAATGATCACCCCACCGATTTGAGGGTTAATCGCGCATAAAATGAGGGCAAGTTGTAATTGTTCTTGGCCAACAACGGCTGCGAAAGGAAATAGTGGGGTATTCGTGGCTGCCACGGGTGAGATACGCTCCTTCTCTATTCATCCCAGGTTCAAAACACACAGCGCAAGCACGCGCGCAGCATGCAGGCTGCGGCTTCGATGCTCCAACATATGCAGGAAGGGTCCATGCACCTGGGTGTGTCCTTATGTCAGCTTTGGGTCAGCCTTCATTATAGGCCGATCTTGCATTCCAGGGATTCAGCGCTTCGTGGAGCCACATGAATCCCGTAGCGTCTAGACTGCCGCTCGCGAATAGACCATACTCATCCCGCCAAGTGATGCACTGCAAAACCGACTGTTCGCCGAATTGTCTAAAAACCGCAATACGGCAGGACACCGCATTTTTGCCGTGCCCCGCCGTGGGATGCCATACGAAATCTTGGAATGAGAAAACTAGCGCTCTAATTTTAGTACGTTTTGGGTACGGTTCCAGGTCTCTTCGAACAATTGCTTATCGGTTGCCAACTTCACACCATAGGTTGGAACCATCTCCTTAAGCTTTGGTCCCCACTCCACCATGTGATCGCCGAAGCACCGCTCGAGCAGCTCAATCATGGCAGCAGGAGCAATAGAAGCACCAGGCGAGGCACCAAGAATTCCGGCAATCGAGCCATCAGCAGAGTTGATCAAGCTGGTGCCGAAGGCGAGCTTCGAGAATCGTGGGCCTACAACTGGCTGAATGGCCTGCACCCGCTGGCCAGCAACAATAAGTTCCCAGTCCTCATCGCGTGCCTCGGGCATGAAATCACGCAACGCGTCCATGCGCTGGGCTTGGTCCTTGAGCACTTCGGTAATGAGGTACTTAGTCAGGCCCATTTCTTGCACGCCCACACCAATATACGACATCAGATTGGTGACCTTAATAGACTTCAGCAAATCGAACCAGGTGCCGGTCTTTAAGAACTTTGGAGTCCAGCCTGCAAAGGGACCAAAGAGTAATCCTTGTTCACCTTCAATCACGCGGGTATCCAGGTGTGGCACTGACATTGGAGGGGCACCAACTGAAGCCTTACCATATACCTTGGCGTGGTGTTGGGCGATGATGGATGGGTTGGTGCAGCGAAGCCACTCGCCTGCCACAGGGAAGCCACCCCAACCGCGGATCTCTCGGATACGGGCCTTTTGTAGCAGTGGCAAGGCCATACCGCCTGCGCCAACAAAGACGAAGTTGGCACGGACCACGCTTGTGTCTTTGGTGTGGTTATTTTTCATGGTGATCTTCCACTTACCGTTTTCTCGGTTAATGTCGACCACTTCGGTACCATATCGCAACTGGGTGCCGTTTTCTTGGGCATGGGTTAAGAACTGGCGAGTGAGCGCACCATAATTAATATCAGTTCCGGCATCGGTCCAAGAGATTGCCACTTTTTCACTGTGTGGGCGGCCTTCCCCCATCAGCGGAAGCATTTCATCAAACTTGGCCCGATCATCGGTAAATTCCATGTTCGGAAACAGCGGGTGACGATGCAAAGCCTCGTAGCGGCGGCGCAAGAAAGCAACTTGCTCTTCGCCTTGCCCAAAGGAGACGTGTGGGACCGGGTTGATCCATTCCTTGGGGTCAGGTAGCACGCCTTCTTCTACTTGATACGACCAGAATTGGCGGGAGACCTGGAATTTTTCATTAACCCCGATGGCCTTTTTAATATCAACCTTGCCGCCGCTTTCTGGGGTGTAGTTCAGTTCACATAGCGCAGAGTGCCCGGTACCAGCGTTGTTCCACGGCGAGGAAGATTCTAAGGCGGGGGCATCTAAGCGTTCAATAACGATTTGCGACCACTGCGGTTCCAAGGATCGCAAGAATGCGCCCAGGGTAGCACTCATAATGCCAGCACCGATTAAGGCGACATCGACATCATCGGTAGTAGTCGGACTCTGCACATTTGCCATGGTGATCTTCCTCAAATACTTCTGACGGCAGCAACATTTACCCTCTCTCCAGAGGTGATTCACAGCCACTGCCTTATTCCGTGATTGATTTTCACTTTACGCCGTTTTGCGGTCTATGGCAGGATTTACACCCCCACAATCCCCCCAGCATAGACAAATACCCAAGATTCAATGCGCTTTTGCCTTGGATTTTTTCCGGACACAACGATTCTGGGTCCGCATTTTGCTACCCCGGTGTCACCTCCTGCTTGAACGCTGATGATGCCAATCACATCGGCAGTACCTCTAGGAGTTACCGAGCGCCACAATGCGGCATCTACGGCAAGTACGCCATCAATTATGGAAAGTGGACTACAGTGGCTCACATGACTGCACAGCTCAATATCCCCGCCCATCTGCTTGATCCACGTAGTTGGCAACCGGATATATTAGGCCCGGAATTCTCTCAACTAACACTGCCTTTGGGCCAAGATCCTGATGAGCGGGGTAATGTCATCGCCACCTTGGTGCGCTATAACCCCAGCGTGCCTAGCGTCCAACAAACGCACGACACTATCGCTCCAGGCACTGCGATACAGGGCGGTGCACCAACAATAGATGCCACAGACTTTCATCGCCCGGCGATCTTGTGGGTCCACGGCATGACCGATTATTTCTTCCAAGCTCACGTTGCGAAGGCTTTTCATGATGCCGGTTATGCCTTTTATGCCTTGGACTTACGCAAGTGTGGACGCTCGCACTTACCAGACCAACGCTGGCACTATATTAGCGATCTGCGTTATTACTACGCAGAGCTCAACCTTGCCTTGAAGATTTTGCTGCAATCCCATGCCCAAGTCATCACACTTGCGCATTCCACTGGTGGCCTGGTTGTGGCCTTGTGGTTAGATCATCTACGGCGCACCCAGCCAGACTTGCATGCCCGCATTCCAGCAAGTCTGTTCAATAGCCCCTGGTGGGATCCACAGACCGCAGGCGTTGCCCCGCGTGTCACCCGGATCGCCAAGCTTGCCTTCCCTATTGCCGGGCGATTAGTACCGCTGCGCAGTTATGGCAGTAATTCTTCCGGCACATATGGGAAGAGTCTGCATGAAAGTGCTCAGGGCCGCTGGGAATACAACACCACGTACAAGCCTTTTGGTGGACACACCCGATATTTTGGGTGGCTACGCGCCATTATCCGCTCCCAGGGTTATATCGCGTATCACGGCATTGATATCGGGATGCCTGGCCTTGCGATGTTTGCGGCAGATTCTGACCAAGCCCCCGATTCTAGTGACATCGTGCTAGACGTGGCCGCACAGATTTCCCAAGCGCCAAATATCGGACCTCAATTGGCAATTGTGCAAATACCCCAAGCCATCCACGATATTTCACTCTCATCGCCACAGGTAACGAAGCAAGCCTTTGGTGAGGTGCAGCGGTGGCTGCAACCGTTGGTGAACTAGTATTGCACCCGCTACCAAAACACAGATTTTCTCCTTCTCACTCTTAACTCACCGGCGGTAGGCTCCGATTCATGCAGCCTCTGATCGCTCGTGGGCGGTTTTCGACTACTCTTGAAATTTATGTCTGCTCAGTCTGCTCAGGAATTTGATCTCATTATTATCGGCACGGGTTCGGGTAACTCTATTCCTGGCCCGGAATTTGAGAATAAGCGCATTGCGATGATCGAGAAAGGCCGCTTTGGTGGCACCTGTTTAAATGTGGGATGTATTCCCACCAAAATGTTCGTCTATGCCGCCGAGGTTGCCCAAACTGTCCGTGACGCAGCCAAATGGAATGTGGATGCCAACTTCGAGCAGATTCAATGGCAGGAACTACAAAAGCGAGTGTTCAATGACCGCATTGACCGCATTGCAGAGGGCGGTGAGGAGTATCGACGTGGGCCAGAGACTCCAAATATCACCGTGTTTGATCAGCCGGCAAAGTTTATTGGCAACCATCGAATCTTGACTGGCCAAGGTGATGTCCCAGTAGAAATTACTGCGCCAGAAATCATTCTGGCTGTTGGCTCACGTCCACGCATCCCGGCAGTAATTACCGAATCCGGTATTGCTTATCACACCAATGAAGATATTATGCGCTTGCCTGAGCTGCCTAAATCATTACTCATTTATGGTGGTGGCTATATAGCAGCCGAGTTCGCCCACATCTTCGCAGCCTTTGGCGTAGAGGTGTCGTTAATCGCACGTTCTGAGTTGTTGTTGCGCCATCAGGATCACGATATCGCGCAACGCTTTACTAAACTCACCGAAGAATCTGCGATCCACACCTATTTAGGTGCGGAGATCATCCATGCAAGCCAAGATGATACGGGTGTACATGTCAGTTTAAGTGATGGCCGAGAAGTATCTGGTGCTGCGATCTTGATTGCAACCGGGCGCATACCCAATGGCGACCAACTGGGTCTCGATTCCACAAACGTTGAGCTAGTGGATGGTCGGATCAAAGTTGATGAATTCGGGCGTACTACTGCCCCAGGTATTTGGGCTCTTGGCGACTGTAGCTCACCGTATCAGCTCAAGCATGTTGCTAATGCAGAGATGCGCGCCGTTCGCCACAATCTACTTCACCCGCACGAGCTACAAGTGATGCCGCACAAGCATGTACCTGCTGCAGTCTTTACTCAGCCCCAAATCGCCAGTGTTGGATTAACCGAAGAACAAGCCCGGGAAGAAAACCTTGACTACACTGTGGCAACCCAACAGTATGGCGATGTGGCCTATGGCTGGGCGATGGCTGATTCCGAACACTTCGCTAAGCTCATTGCGAACCGCAAGTCTGGGCAGCTACTTGGTGTACATATTATTGGCCCACAGGCAGCAACTCTAATCCAACAGTGCATCACCGCAATGGTATATGAACTGGATATGCGTGACTTTGCTCGCAAACAGTACTGGATTCACCCAGCCCTTCCAGAGCTCATTGAGAATGCAGTGCTGAATCTGGAATTTTAATTGGATACTTTTTCGCGCACTGCTACTCAGTCTTTGTGAGAATAAGGCTGTTATTTTCAACTGCCATAGCTAACCAAAAACCCGAGGCTGAATACTCGCCGAAAAAATTGGAGACACCCAACCCCCACGCTTAAATTTCTATGGGTCATGTACAAGACACGTAGCTAATGCAACAAAACAGCAAGAATCGCTCCAGACCACACAGCACAACAGTTTAATTATATCGTTCTCCACAGTAGTAGTAGTAGTAGTAGTAGTTTTCTGCAACGATTGTTTCACTCTAAAACACCGGCAGGATTCTCAAAAATAATTCTGCTCGCACGAGCATCACCACAATGGTGCCTGACGTCCACAAAGCAGGTTGCATTCTTTTACTATGGATGCAATGCGCTAGATGAAGAAAGGACAAATCCAGCGCAGAATTTCTCTATTTATCAATGCCTTATCAATGCCAAAGATGCAAATGAATTGAAATAATATGATCATTTTGACGCATCAGCATGCCCGAATCACAACACCCCTGGTAAAAACGCAGACTGAAAGATCTGCTGGAGCTGATAACAGAATCACAGGCGGCGGTAATAACAATGCTTGCGCAGCACCTCGGATTGAACACTTGCAATGATTCGATATCCGCTACTGTTGCCACATCATCAACAACCCGGAAGGAAGAATTCACCGCCATTTAAGGCAGAATTTTACATTTACCGGTTGACCGACAATCCCACTTAACATACAATATGCTTATGACAAATGTTTGGTGGGTAAATCAGAAAGAAAAAATCGGGAACAAGGTCGACCACTCGGTCATCTGGTCACCAGGAGATACTCCACATGCTTCCCAACCGTGGCACTGGAAAACCATGTGGGACGTCGAAGAAGGCGATATCATCGTTCACTATTCCTCTAAGGACCAGGAAATTGTGGCGATCAGCAAGGCAAACTCTAAGGCACATCCTGCTAAAAATCCGTTCAGCAACTCGAACTCGGGTGGATACATTCCACGGGGAAAGCAGATTGGTGTCGACCTGAAACATCTTAATGAACCCATCGCGAAAGCAAACATTCCGCTAAACGTCAGGCAAGCGGCAAGCGGCACATACGAACCATTCGAAAGCAACGGGGAGGATATCAAGCAAGGATACTTTTTCCCTGTCCCAGAGGACCTGTGGCAAGCCATCCAGAAACTCTTGGATGATACGGGACAAGCGCTACCTTGATATAAGTCAAGGACCAAGCAGCGAACAAAGAATCAGCAAATCGTTGGGCGTCAAACAAACATTCTAGCCTAGCACAAAGCAGTATCGGATCATAGGACGTTATTGCTCAACAGTGAAGAGGAAGCCTGCAGCAGGCTTCCTCTTCACTATCTTATCGTGGCATCACATATCAAACGCCCTCAAAAAAATATCGATGATGAGAACTACGAGCCCAACAACTTCATGTTCACCTAGAGTTTCGACTGCAATCAGCCGTTAGTGATGGCAATATCTACCTCAACAATGATGGCAAGGTAACGTTACTTGCCCCTGATAATTAATTTATCCAAACACAACCCGCGTCCTCAATAATGCATCCAACATCCTCTATTAACATTAAGAATTCAAAGTAATTCAAGACTGGCCTAAAATACTTGAAATATGTGTTTCTCTCGAGCTTGGGGCTAATACCTTATTTTCATTCCACTTTCTGTACGCGGTTAAACTCGTTCTCCTCCCCACACCCTGTAGAGAATGCAAGCCCCTCCTCTTTACCCGTAATTTGATGTTTCCGAGTATGGCCAGACCCGAGTAGATAAGTACATTCCCCATCGTTACTATTGCCGGTGCGTGGGTCCACGAAACCAATATCTCACTGCTCTCTATCATCAAATGGACGCAAGCTCCAAGCAGCCCAATCATGGATTTGTGAAGCTTCTCTTCTTTTCAACAACTCACTTCATCCCAATTTGATTCGGGAAATACCACTACTATTTCCGCCCTTTTTTAACGCAGGCTCGCCAGCCTAAAGCACCCGAAGAACGCGTTGCAAAAGAATATTTGCCCGAGACTTCCACATATTGTGTGTTGTGGGTATCGATCCTCTTATCCGCCGCAGTGATTTTGTCTCCACTCGCGGGGAAGTCACCGAAGGTGGCCGCTGAATCATCCACGCGCGAAGATGCAATGTTCGCCCCACGCTGAGTGAGCCGGGTCTCGCCAGCATCAATATCTCTTTTGCATAAGCGCATGATCGTACAAAGCTACGATCGCTCCTATGCGGGGTATCGAGATATTTTCTGATCGCTCCGGGCACCGGTTCCTTCCCGATGGTTGCTAAGGCTCGTATGCGACTGCATCAATCGGCACAATTTCGACTGCGGCGGTGTGCAAACGATGTCATTACACACGATAAGCACACCAAAAATTGGAGTATTCGACCATAAGCGACAAGCTTGCTTAATATTTTCTTTCGGACACGATCAATACCCCTACTACACGATGGATACTTTCCACATGTTCTTCCCTTCCCTCGACCGGTAACGCGACTGAAGTCAGTACTCAGCTGAATGCGAACACAGATCGCTGTAGTACCACGACAAAAACATAGAACCGCTCCTAACGCGTCACCTATGCGCTGCCCGCGCCATACGTTTATTGGCACTAAACTACGTATGCCGGGCTTTGTGCATCTCGTACACCTGACCAATGCCAAGTACTAGTGGTGTTCCCTGTCCTCGGCTCCACGCACGACAAGACCACCAAGACTACAACCGTTGGTACGGCAGAATGAACAGTCATATAACAAGTCCAGATCTTTCACTTTGATTCGGGCGGTGCTCATTGCACTCGTTATTCATGTGAATTAGAGTTACAAATGTTTTGCCCGCAGGCCAAGGTAACAGAGCGCCTCTCTTCTAAAGGTAATGCCGCAAAAGCCGAGGGCAGAAGGATTTTGACCATTTCAAGCGATTAAGAGCGGAGTCTTCGTGACCGAAGCACCACAAGCTGCCCCCTCAGCCATCAAACGCTGGATTCACGACCTTCGACTCGGCAGCTCCACCCGCAACGGGGTACTCGCTATCCTCACCGCTATATTCCTCGTGGTCGCGGAGTTCTCCTCTTCCCAGATGCGCGCTGAACCGTGGCTTGCAATCCTACTTGCCACCACGTTGAGCTTCGGTGCACTTGCCAGCATTACCGGTCTTCGGGTGCGCACACCTGGTTGGCGTCACCGTCTCGGTAGTCTGATCAGCGCGTTGGGCGGTGTGTGCATCTTAGGTGTCGGCGGATTCTTTGTTGTACGCAATTATGCTGTCTCGACGCGCATTGTGGATGTGCACCTTTTAAGTGTGACTGTAATCGTCCCGGTTGCTACTGCCCTGTTGCTCTTCGGTGGTTTGCTGCAATTACCAGCACGTGCCTTATGGTTGGGCAGCATGCCATTGTTATCTTCTATTGGGCTAGCTGCAGTAATCGTTCGTCAAGACCACCTGCACTACCCCAGCTTCTGGGTCGCAAGTTTGGCCGGAATCACCGTACTGTTTGGTTTGATCGCTGCTTGGAATGTGCGCCACTGTACAACAGCGCCAGCACTCAAACTTTGCCATGCAGCATCAGCTTTAGGGTTAAGTATCTTAGCTGGGTTCATCGTGGCCTTTGCTCTCATGCCGCAGACCTCCTGGGCAGATCTACACCACTCTGGGGCACTAACCTGGGGCAGCGTCGCGCTGGCAATGTTGCTGCTCCTTTCGACGATGCTGCCGCATCATCCGGTATCGCAGCGCACTGTATCGAAGCACAAGCATGACTCTACGTCTGGTACCAGCACTACGCAGAATACAAAAAGTACTCAGCACAATAATGGCCCGCACCACAGTTGTGAGGCCGCACAGGATATCACTCAACTGGACTCGGCAGCGAACAGCGCCCAAGAAAGTGGACCCGCACAGCGCATGAAGCCAGCGAGTCCAGCAAACCGGGTAGCTACTACCGGCAGCCATGCTTCTGAAGCACACCAGGCGCAGCTTGCTGATGGTACAGCCCTATATAAGATGGCTCGTGCCAAGGTCGCACACTATAACGCGCAAACTCGAAAGCCCAAGGCCAGCTAGCTACAAGGTACTGAATACGATGCAATATTATGCCGCGGAAGGATGCCAATCCATTCGCGGCATCAGTAGTCTTCAGCACCTAGAACGCTGTCTCCTCCTCTACGTGCGAGCACTCTTGGTGATCTCAAGTGCAGCGATAAAAGCATCCAAGTCCCAATGCTCTTCAAGAACATCAGCCAAGGTGTTCAATTGGGCATCACGCATACCTGCAAAGCTGGCATTGTCATCCAGCGCGATATCTGGGAATACTTCGCGTAACCACGCTTTGCGGCGGGTATCTGCTTCGAACCAGCCATGAATGTGGGTGCCAAAGATGTGGCCCTTGCGTGCGCCTTCATCACTAACCCACGGGGTCTCAGCACTACGTATTACTTGGCCATGGTGTACCTCAAAGGCATTTTTATCATGGCGAACTACCGTCTTCTCAGCGGCAAAGGCAATGTCAATATCAAAGAGCCCAAGGCCAGCAACTGGTTGTTCGCTCTTCGCTTCCACTGGATCAACAATGCTACGACACAGCATTTGAAAGCCACCACAAATCCCGAGGATCACTTTATTGGCTTGGGCACGCTGTTCAAGTGCGGTAGCAATGCCGCGCTCACGTAGCCAGGCGAGATCAGACACCGTGGATTTTGATCCAGGAAGTACCACCAAATCTGCGCGGGTGACAGAAGCAGCATCATCAACCCAACGCACCGTAATTCCTGGCTCGCAGGCCAAGGCTTCTACATCTGTGGCATTTGAAATACGGGGCAGGCGAATTGCTGCCACTTCTAGCTGTGGGTCAGCAACGTTACTCTCTGGGGGCCCAATTACTTTGCCAATGCTGGATTGTAGGGAGTCTTCGGCATCAACCCATAAGCTCGAGATAAAGGGCAACACGGCTACGGTGGGCACCCCTGTACGCCGCTGTAGCTCCTCTAGGCCAGGGTTAAGGATGCTCTGGTCACCTCGGAATTTATTGACGATAAAACCTTTGATCCGGGCCTGATCTTTGGGTTCTAAGATCTGGTGGGTGCCAAAGAAGTGAGCGAGCACTCCCCCGCGGTCAATATCACCAACTAGCAGCACTGGTAGGTCGGCAGCTTGGGCGAGTCCCATGTTGGCCACATCAGTCTCGCGCAGATTAATCTCTGCGGGACTGCCGGCACCTTCGCAGATCACCACATCATATGCAGCGCGCAGCTTAGCAAGTTCTTCGGATGCCACCGCGCGAAGATACTGGCGGTGCTCGATATAATTTTTGGCGCTAACGAATCCAGTAGCCTGTCCGCGCACGATGAGTTGAGATTGCCGATCCGAGCCGGGTTTGAGCAGGATCGGGTTGAAAGCCACGCTTGGCGCTAGCCCGCTTGCTACCGCTTGTAAGGACTGGGCACGACCAATCTCTCCGCCATCAGCAGTGACATCCGAATTATTGGACATGTTCTGAGCTTTAAAGGGTGCGACTGCGAACCCACGACGATACAGTGCGCGGCACAAGCCTGCGACTACCACGGACTTCCCGGCATCAGATGTAAGCCCCGCTATTAATACCGCATTCACCTAGGAAACTCTTTCTCTCCACAACTTGGGATACGCCGCTGAGTACATTGCTTGGCATGCGCCGTTGGATATGCAGCTTTCGCTCCATCCTTCGTGCGGCATCTGCATGCCCCTATACTGCCGGGAAACCGACCCCACTTACTCACATAGTCCAAGCCTTGCAGTGATGATGGTTCTGCGCGGGTACGCTGGAAAGCTGCTCCCGGCTACGCGAGTCGAGTATTTAGGCCTCGTCTGGCAGGGTGAGAATCTCGTTGCCGTCCTCAGTGATGACAATGGTGTGCTCGAACTGGGCCGAGAACTTTCGGTCGTTATTCTGCACGGTCCAGTCATCATCCCAGATGGTGTAGTCCAGGCTACCGAGGTTCAACATAGGTTCGATGGTCAAGGTCATGCCAGGTTCGAGCACATCGCGATAGACAGTGGAGTCATAGTGCAGCACGATAAGCCCATTGTGGAAGGTTGGTCCTACGCCGTGTCCGGTGAAGTCACGAACCACGTTATAGCCAAAGCGCTTGGCATAGGATTCGATGACGCGGCCGATAATATTGATCTCTCTGCCCGGCTTCGCGGCGCGGATACCCCGCATGGTGGCTTCCTTCGTGCGCTCCACGAGTAGGCGATGCTCTTCACTCACGTTGCCTGCTAAGAAGGTGGCATTGGTGTCGCCGTGTACGCCGTTCTTGAAGGCAGTGATGTCAATATTGACAATATCGCCGTCTTGGATCACCGAGGAATCCGGAATGCCGTGGCAGACAATCTCATTGCGGCTCACGCACGAAGATTTTGGAAAGCCGCGATACCCCAGGGTTGATGGATATGCGCCGTGATCGCACATGTACTCGTGCGCGATGCGATCGATCTCATCAGTAGTAACCCCAGGTGCTACAGCAGCGCCAGCTGCCTGGAGGGCATTCGCTGCAATCTTCGAGGCTTCGCGCATGGCTTCGATAACCTCGGGAGTTTGCACATAGGGTTCGCCGATACCTTCTTGTACATCTTTTTTACCCACGTATTCTGGGCGGGGAATATCTGCGGGGACCTCACGCCAGGGGCTGAGCTTGCCAGGAGTTACAGGTTGTGTCATGGCCTCTATGCTAGTCCGCATTTTCTGAATTCGCGGAATCGAGAAAGTTAAAGAAAGAATCGGTAATCGAGACCGCTACTTCTGATCCACCGCCACGGGGCATAAGCGTGGCAAAAGCAATAGTTTCACCTTCAAATTCGCGGAAGCCCATAAACCACGCATGGGAAGCATCAGCAATTTCAGCCTCGCCGGTCTTGGTAAAGAAGTTGCCATCAGCAGTGATCGAACTCGCGGTGCCATCAGGACCATTCACCGCACTCATGAGAGTACGCATTTGCTCAATGGTAGTGGCATCTAGGGGTGCTGGGGCTTCATCGCTTTCCGTTTCTTGCCCGCGGATCAAGGTCGGGGTCGGGGTGACCCCACCATTTGCGACTGTCGCAGCAGCGAGTGCCATACTAAAGGGGCTCACCAGCACATCACCTTGTCCATAGCCCGCTTCAGTACGATCAATTGCTTCTTCCCCTGTGGGTACACTACCGGTGACATTGTTAATACCTGGGATTTTGTATTCACGCCCGATACCAAATTGTGCAGCCACGGATTGTAATTCACCAGGTTTGAGATCCGTTGATATTTGCGCGAAGGTGGTGTTACACGAGTGTGCGAAGGCAGATGTCAAGCTCACATTGCCCAAAGAGAAGCCATTATAATTGGTGACTGTGCGGCCTTGAATATTCATCGTTCCTGGACACGCCACCGTGGACCCGGGAGTATAGCCGGCACGTTCAATTCCGGCAGCAGCGGTAATGGTCTTAAAAGTCGAACCCGGTGGGTACAGCCCCGATAAGGCAATATCGCCTTCGGCATCAGCAGGCTCGGTTTGGGCAACAGCAAGGATATCCCCGGTATTAGGGCGAATAGCTACTATCATCGTCTGCATATCATTGCGCAAGTTCACAGCTTGTTCTGCCGCTTCTTGTACTTGGTAGTCAACACTCACTGTAACGGTGGGGGCAACGGCAGCATCTTCGGTGAAAAGGGTCTGCATGCTCACCCCTTCAGCGGTGACTGCCTGCACGCTCCAGCCATTCGCGCCTTCGAGCTCATCAGCGGCAATATCGGCCACGCCACGCAGTAGGTCCGTCGCGAAGTTGGGGCGTTCATTGACCATTGCGGCTTCTTCTTGCAGGCTCACCCCTTGGATATTGCCCAGTTCCGCTTCTGCTTCTGCACCCAGGCTCGAAGGAATAACGCCCACAGAATAGAGCCCGGTTGCTTCTGCTAAAGATTTCGCCAGGGAATCTGCATCCAGTGCCTGAGTTTGGGCATTAAGTGAGCGTAAGGTTTCAAACCCGCTGGCCAATCGATTCGCTGTAGCTGCTGCACTTGCTTCGTTCATATCGCTGGCATCAATATACACCCGGTAGACAGAACCGGGAGTAAGCAGCGGGACCCCATCAGAGGACTGCACACTCGCTTTGGTAGCCTGCACAGCACGCAGCTCTAAATGCTGGTTGGCAGTGAGCTTAGGGTGGACGACCTGCGGTTGCCATTGCACTTGCCAGGCGTTATTCACCTGGTGCAAAACCATATTTGCATCATAGCTATACACACGATCGCCAGGGAGTTGCCAATCTAGGGTGTAGTGAACTTTGGAAATGGCATCAGCAGTGTTGACCTCGCCGACATGAACTTCTACACCTTCTGCTTGCAGACCGTTATACGAGGCTTCTAGGCTGCTGGCACTGATAGTGCGCTGATCGGTGTGCGAGGCGGCTGCTTCGAAATCAGCTTCGTTGACGGCTGCGAAGAAGTCTTCAACCACTGGTACTGGGTCTAATGGGCGTGGGGTGCACGCTACCAGGGGTAACGAAAGGAGCAGTACGGAAAGTACTGCTCCGAGAGTTTTTCGCGCCGTGATCATGCGTTTAAGCCTAACACTGGGCTTTGCACAAACCCGGGATAGACACCAGCTGGATTCCTTGCACTTTCCTCCAGGGATCAATGGGCCCGGGCAGTCAATATGAATCCAACAGCATTGTTGACTCAGCGACCTCGCTCAATGAGGTGGTGTTCCTATTAGGTGGTGACCTTTACCTGTGGGCCAGCGCCTTCTTTGATCTCAATGCCTTCTTCTTCGCAAATGCGTACGGCCTCTTCAATCAGGGTTTCTACAATCTGTGCTTCTGGAACTGTCTTAATAACCTCGCCCTTGACGAAGATCTGCCCCTTACCGTTACCACTAGCAACGCCAAGGTCGGCATCTCTCGCCTCCCCAGGACCGTTCACAACACAGCCCATCACGGCTACACGCAGGGGGATATCCAAGCCATCCAAAGCAGCGGTTACTTCTTCGGCCAATGTATATACATCTACCTGGGCACGGCCGCATGATGGGCAGGAAACAATTTCCAAGCCACGCTCACGCAGGTTCAACGCCTGCAGGATCTGGTCACCGACCTTGATCTCTTCAACCGGGTCAGCGGACAACGACACGCGAATGGTGTCGCCAATGCCATCAGCAAGCAAGCTGCCAAAGGCTACTGCAGACTTAATGGTGCCCTGGAACTTTGGGCCCGCCTCTGTTACGCCAAGGTGTAGTGGATAGTCAGACTGGGCGGCCAGCTGGCGGTAAGCCTCCACCATAATGACTGGGTCATTGTGCTTCACGGAAATGGCAATATCGCCAAAGCCATATTCCTCGAAAAGGGAAGCTTCCCACATTGCCGACTCCACCAGTGCCTCTGGGGTAGCCTTGCCGTACTTTTCGAGCAAGCGCTTGTCCAGCGATCCAGCGTTAACGCCAATACGGATTGGCACATTAGCATCACCAGCAGCCTTGGCAACTTCCTTCACCCGGCCATCGAATTCTTTGATATTGCCAGGGTTCACGCGCACTGCGGCACAGCCGGCATCAATGGCTTGGAAGATATACTTCGGCTGGAAGTGGATGTCAGCAACCACAGGGATTGGTGACTTCTTGGCGATAATGGGCAGCGCCTCGGCATCGACGGGCTTAGGGCAGGCGACACGAACAATGTCACAGCCAGAAGTCGTCAGCTGAGCGATTTGCTGCAGGGTGGAGTTGATATCGTGGGTTTTGGTGTTCGTCATGGACTGCACGGATACGGGGTAATCCGAGCCCATGCCCACATTGCCAACCATAAAGTTGCGGGTTTTGCGTCGGGGTGCCAAGACCGGAGGTGGCGCTTCCGGTAAACCCAGCCCAATTGGTTGTCCAGTCACTGAAATATTGCTCCTTTAAGGAATCGGGGTGTGATGAGCGAATCAGCTATACGTTGCGATTCTAACACCTTATGCGAATGCGTCTAGAACAGGCGAATTGGATTAACAACATCGGCCACGATGGTTACAACACCAACCACCAGTAGCAGCGCGGCTACGGTAAGGGTGAGTGGCATTAGCTTGGTGTAATCAGCCGGAGCACCTGGTTCTAAGCCACGAAGTTTGCGGAAGAAGTCGCGGATCTTCTCATACAGTACAACCGCAATATGTCCGCCATCTAAAGGTGGTAGTGGGATCAGGTTGAACATGGCCAAGAAGAGGTTCAGATTGGCCAGCATGAGGAAGAAAATGCTCCACAGGTTTTTTTCTGCCAGTTCTCCGCCCACGCGAGAAGCCCCAACGACACTCATTGGGCTGGTTTCATCACGCTCTTGCCCGAAGATCGAAGCAGCAACCCCCGGGATCTTGGCGGGGAAAGACTTCAACCCCTCCCAGGTGGCCTCGAACATGTAGCCTGTGTAACTGGCTGCCCCACCAATGGCTGAAGCCGCATTGTATTCCAACGTGGTGTTTTCGAGAGGTGCCATACTAATACCAATGGCGCCGACCTCGATAGTCTCCCCTGCGGCATTGAGTCGCTGTACACGTTGGACTTCAACAGGAATCTCTAGGGTCTTTTCCCCGCGGATAACTTCTAAGGTGACGGTCTCCCCTGGGCGTTCGAGCAATAGGTCGCGAAGGGTCATAAAATCATTGACTTCTTCACCATTAAGGCTCACAACCTCATCGCCTGCTTGGATGCCAGCTGCTGCGGCAGGGCCAGTGCCAGTGCACTCGCTCAAAGAATCAGCATCAGTTTGGGTTTCTGGCACACAAGAAACGGCCCCGATTTTCGTGGTCGGCTGGACATCTGGGTTAGGTAGCCCAGCACTGACGGCTACCCCATAGAGCAGGCAGAATGCCACGAGAACATTCATAATGATGCCACCAAGTAGTACAATGATGCGCTGCCACCACGGCTTAGTGACCATCGCATGCGGACGTTCTTCATCCGTGATGGGGTCTTGGCCAGTCATGCCGGCAATATCGCAAAAACCACCTAAAGGGATGGCTTTGATGCCATACTCGGTATGTCCGCGCTTGATCGACCAGAGAACGGGTCCAAAGCCGATGAAGTAGCGCCGAACACGCATGCCAAAGCTACGCGCGGCGGTGAGGTGTCCCCACTCGTGCAACGCGATAGTCACTGCGATGCCTAAAGCAAAGAGGAGTATGCCAAGTAATGATGCCATGTGTTACTTCCGAATCTTGGCAAGCTCTGCTTGCGCATACTCACGCGCAATGGCATCCAAACGCACGATGTCGCTCATGTCGCGCGGCACCTCTGCAAAACGGTAGGCCTGCCCAACCACGGTAGCCACGGTATCCACGATCTCCGGGAAGTGGATTTCGTTGTTAAGGAAGGCAGCTGCTGCCTCTTCATTTGCGGCATTATAGATGGCTGGGAAACAACCGCCAGTAGTAGCAACTTCGCGAGCAAGTTCCACCGCTGGGAAGGCGAAATTATTCAACGGTTCAAACTCCCAGGTGCTGGCGTTGCGGAAGTCTAAAGCAGGCTGCGCATGCGGGACACGGTTTGGCCAATCCAATGCCAGAGCAATAGGCAGCTTCATTGAAGGAGGAGATGCCTGGGCAATGGTAGCGCCATCAACAAAGGTGATCATGGAGTGCACGACGGACTGCGGGTGCACCACCACATCAATATTGGATGCTGGCACGTCAAAGAGCAGAGTGGCTTCGATAAGCTCTAAGCCCTTATTGACCAAGGTCGCAGAATTTAAGGTATTCATCTGCCCCATCGACCAGGTTGGATGCTGGGCAGCTTGCTGTGGGCTCACATCCCACATCGCTTCCCTACTCCAACCACGGAACGGACCACCAGAAGCGGTCAACACGAAGGAGGCAACTTCCTTGTCCTGGCCGGCCCACAGGCATTGGGCCATCGCGGAATGCTCGGAGTCTACGGGCACAATTTGACCATTGGAAGCAGCGGATTTAACCAAGTCCCCGCCGGCAACCAGAGATTCTTTATTCGCCAGAGCTAAGGTTGCGCCGGATTCTAAGACGGCCAAGGTTGCGGCAAGGCCAAAAGCACCTACCAAAGCGTTGAGTACAGTGTCGGCTGACACTGCTGCAACCAGGTCGGCAGCAGCGGTTTCGCCTTGGATAACTTCGCCACCGAGAGCCTCATTGACTTGGCGCGCAGCCTGCGCGTTTGCGACTGCAACGTTGCCTGCTGGAATATTGAACATGCGGGCTTGCTCGATGATCAGCTGTGGGTTCGAACCATGCGCTGCGATACCCACGACCTCAAAGCGCTCAGGATTATCCTTGATGACCTCAAGCGCTTGAGTGCCAATGGAGCCAGTGGAGCCGAGAATAAGAATCCGTTTCACCCGGAATATTATGCCAGTTTTCCTGAGTTGCGGCACCCTGGATAGAAGCATGCTGGGCAAAAATACAACTACCGATACGCGGATCTGGTGTTTTGCTGGCTGTGTTACAGCGCATTTTGCTGCTGTGGACCACACGCGGAGGTGGCCGCATATTTGGAGGTGCTTACTCTCTGCCATCTGTTCTCTGTCGTCTGTCCTCTGCCATTTTGGGCGGATAGCTCGCGCGCCGGTGCCGGTACATCTCCCAACTTCGTCTGCCAGCTTCGTCTTCAAGGCGGATTCCCAGCCGGATTCCCAGCCGGACCAGGTAGTGGTAGGAGTGATTGGCAATTTCTGATGGTGCATGACGTGACAGCGATGCTGCGTGCCAAGCTATATCTACTTATTGGTACACCCCTTTGGGGTACGCCCTAGGTAGCAGTTTGGCACTCACACCTAGGCAGTATGCAGCGCAAGGGCAAAAACCTGAGGTTTCCAGGTTGAATGCACTTTGCAGGCTGGGGAAATTATGCGAAAATACTGGGTGTAGATTACTTGTATGTTTGCACATGCGCTTTGATAGGAAAAGCGCATGCAGACGAGAATGAGCGAAGGAGCTTATCGTGGCAGGATCCCACGCAGTCAAAGATGAGGTATATAACGGCGTCTCGACGGCAGATGAGCCTTCTGCAGCTTGGGGTTGGCACAACATCGGATCCAGTGCCATCCAAAAAGCCGGTTGGATCTCCGTAGCCTTCCTTCTGGCCTACAACTTCGGTAACCACAAGGGCCACGTCGAGACGATCTATCTGATCACCTTCGCCGTTGTCATCGCCCTGGGCTTAGTGCTCATGATGTTCCCTTGGAAGGGCAAGCAGGTTACTACTGTTACCGCTAACAATCAGCCAATTGATTATGAAAAGCCCGATTATATCTACGATCAGCTGACCTTGAGCGGCACCTACGCCAATCTCACCGACAGCCAATTGCGTTCGCTAAACATCAGCCCTAAGTGGGTACGCGGCGAGATCGAGTCCAAGTAATCTTCTCGTTCTACAAGAGACTTCTGGCGCCTCCATCGTTTTGATGGGGCGCCTTTTTCGTTGTTCCCTTCGAGATTGATCCTGCTCAAGGGTGTCGCTCCCCTGCCACTTTGAAAAGGCCCAGGTCGATAAGGACAACGCAGAAGCATTGACCTTGCCCTTGGTTAAGAGCCCTGGTTGAAGGCTCTCGTTAAGGGCCTTTGGCTCATGCCGCGCACACTTCTCCAGAGAGCGCAAGCCTATGATGAAAACGCCGATCCCATCACTAAATATAGTCCTGCGCAACAGATGCATCGTGGTGCGTTCAATGAAAAACGTATCGTGCGTACTAGGGATCAATCGCCCTGAGATACTAGGGTGTCTAGGCGCTAGAAGCCTAGCTTGAGGTATTACAGGTGTCTATGTTGCCCTTGCCAGTGGTCTATGAGCCATCGGTCATGACTGCTCAGGATGACTGTTCCTGGCCAGGCTTGCAGCGCAGCTTCTAAAGCCTCAATAGTGGCAAGATCCAGGTAGTTCGTGGGCTCATCAATGACCAAGAGCTCTGGTGCTTGGGCACTGGCAAGAGCAAATTGCACGCGGCGTTGATTGCCTGCAGAAAGATCCGCAATTGGAGTATGCCACAAACTTGGATGCACAATACCTGCACCGAGCTCCCCGATACCGTTCGCCCAGATCTCTGCGGTGAAGCCGGCATCATTCTCATTGGGTAAGCGTTGCGGTATGTATGCCAGCACTGCGTGCACGCTTAGTTCACCGTGGAGCTGCTCAGGTTGACTCCCACGTGGCGCACCAGTGGCGATCCAATGCAATAAGGTGGATTTACCTGCCCCATTGCTTCCGGTGAGCAAGAGATGCTCCCCGCTAGAAAGATCAAAAGTCTGCGGTGCAAGCCGATCAGGAACACCGGCATCCCGGGCGCTAACTGCGAGTGCGCCAGTAGGATTGGGCGCTTGAAGGTGGAGATCCACCTTGAATTCACGCGGCTTGCGTACCTCTCGTTGGCTTAAGTGCTCTAGGCTCAGGTCAGCACTTCGTGTACGGCGCACTGCTGTTTTGGCTGCCCTGTCTGCGAAGAATTTCTTGGCAACACCTTGAGCCGTTGCAACACGTACTCCACCGCGAGCAATATCTTCACTATTGCGCCGGTGTTGTTTTAGCTCTCGCTTTTCGCGTTGCTGCGCAGCATGCAGACGTTCATGTTCCTCATAGGCTTGAGTCTTTGCTTGGAGGTAATCGCTATATCCCCCAGAGCAGCGATAAACTCCAGGCAACTGCCCTGCCCCTGGCGCAGTTGCCAGTGCTTGCCACACAGGAGTGTCTAAGTCATAGATCACCGTGGCGGTCTGTTCAATAAAGTCACGGTCATGCGTAGCTATGAGCACCGGTCCAGAAAAAGATTGCAACTGACCTATAAGGAACTCTCGACCGGCATCATCAAGGTGATTTGTGGGTTCATCCAGCAACAGGACTTCTGGGGCACGCAGTAATAAGGCTGCGAGCTCCAGGCGACCAAGCTGACCTGGCGAAAGGCTTGCTAATGTGCGGTCCCGGCCTTCATCATTGCACTGTTCTAGTCCTAGACCTGCGAGTACTGCTGCACTTCGGGACTCAATGCCCCAAGCATCCGTGGCAGTGAGGGAAGCCAATAATTCATCGTACTCATGAGTCAGCGCGGCATCATCAGGGTTGACTGCGAATTCAGATGCAACTACTTCGAAGCGCTGGAGGTCGTCGTTAATGTCTGCCAGTACGACGTTTAGGTAGTCTTGCACACTCGCTGTCGCTGCTAGCGCATCGGTCTGTGGGTGTGCAGGTACAGAGCTTTTACCTGCAATATTGATGCTGCCGGAATCTGGGCGCAGTTCCCCGCGTAGTAAGCGCAATAAGGTAGTTTTACCTGCACCATTTGGTCCGACAATTACCGCCCGCTCTCCAGCACCAATATGCATGCTGAGTTTTGTAAGCAGTGGTTTTCGGGAGTTTGGATAGGAAAAAGAAAGTTGGATGATGTCGATTGAAAACATGGTGATCTCCGATACTCGTGAATGCCCACGTTATGGCGGTATGGTCAGGGATGAGTGGAGATCAGAAAATCATTGGAATATTCACCCTCTTACGGCGAAATACTAGTATGCAATCGATGGCAACAATATGCTGCTGCGGTGAATCTTAAGCCACCAATCTAGGATTGTCTATTTTAACAAGTTCTGCCCTGCGGTTGTATCCTCGAAATTGCTCCATTGACTGGTGGTACAACCATCCTTCGTGGGACTGGAAATTATTCATTTCTCACCGCGGCACTGCACGTTGTGGCAAATAAAAAATCCGGTCAACCGTTGAGATTGTTGCTGACCGGATTCTTCACTTTTCATTTGCTGTGGATGCAACTTAGCGCTCTTCTGCCGCCAACTGACCACAGGCGGCAGCAATTTCTTGGCCGCGGGTATCCCGCAAGGTGCAAGGCACGCCTTGGGCAATCACGCGGCGCTGGAAATCATCTTGTACATCGCGTGGGGAGGCATCCCACTTCGACCCAGGGGTTGGGTTTAACGGAATGAGGTTGACATGTACGCGCGAGCCCAAAGCATTGTGGAGCTTCTTTCCGAGCAAATCTGCACGCCAACCGTGATCATTTATATCGCGAATGAGGGCATACTCCACGGAGACACGACGGCCACTGCGATCAGCATAATAAACTGCAGCATCCAGAACTTCATCAACTGACCAGCGGTTATTCACGGGCACCAACTCATCACGCAGTTCATCATCCGGGGTGTGTAAGGAGATTGCCAAGGTCACCGAGAGGTCTTCATCAGCCAGCTTGCGGATTGCTGGTGCCAACCCCACGGTGGATACGGTGACATTGCGCTGCGATATTCCAAAACCTTCTGGCACAGGTGCGGTTATTTGACGAACGGCAGAGACCACACGCTTGTAATTGGCCAAAGGCTCGCCCATGCCCATAAAGACGATATTGGATAGGCGCCCTCCTTCTGCCTGCATGGTGGCAGCTGCAGCGCGTACCTGGTCTACGATCTCTCCGGTTGATAGATTACGATCGAGTCCGCCTTGACCAGTTGCGCAGAAAGGACAGGCCATACCACAACCGGCTTGGGAGGAAATACACAAAGTTGCGCGATCCGGATAGCGCATCAATACCGACTCTAACAGGGTGCCATCATGGAGCTTCCATAGCGTCTTTTGGGTCTCCCCGTCATCCGCAGCGACCACGCGTACCGGATCCATCAGGGTTGGGAATAGGCGCTCGGCGATGGGTTCGCGCAGCTTTTCTGGTAGGTCGGTCATCTTGGCTGGATCGGCCAGGTAGTGTCCGTAGTAGTGGTGGGCTACTTGCTTGGCACGAAATTTGGGCAGACCCATCTCTGCGAGCGCTACTTGTCGTTGGCTGCTATCGAGATCCGCAAAATGTTCTGGAGGCATAGCCCGACGGCCAGCGCCAAAGTTTAGCGGAATTGGTTGGGAGTGTTGCTCAGCCATAGTGCTTTTATCAATACCTTCATCGGGTGCAGCGTAAAGTGACATCCTAGCAAGAATGTGCCCGCATCTAATAATGGGATTCGCAAAAGGGCAGATTCTCACGTTTAATGGTTGCTATGAGCAAGGACGATAACGCTGTAACCGAACACGAATATGACAACACCAGCACTGAGCTACAGGAACTCACAAACCAGAATACTGAGGTAGATACTGCCACAACCGAAGCTGCCAATGAGCAAGCTGCGGAACAACAGATCAACAATAAGGTCAACCGTACACGTATTGGCGGTACCTGGATTGCTTTAATCTTAGGCATTCTCGCGCTAGTTGCCCTGCTGGTATTTATTCTGCAAAACCCTAACGAGGTGGAATTGCAGATCTTCGCCTGGACCTTGAATCTGCCATTAGGCGTGGGCTTCTTGTTCGCCGCGCTATTTGGCGCATTGATTATGGCCTGTGTGGGTGCGGCTCGTATGTTCCAGCTGCGCCGCCAAATTAAAAAGCGCAGCTAAGAGTATTTTAGCTTCTAATAGCTATCTCCCCCTACTGCACGTGAAAGGGAGAGATAGCTATTTTTGTGCGTCCACTTGCTTGATATAACAAGCAGCATGCCCGCCGGATGTTATTCCGCCGGGCATGTATGCTTCTCTGTTTTTTGAATGTGTTAAGAGATGAGGCTTAAGACAATCCAGGTTGCCGCTGCTGCTGGTAGTAAGCCATCCAGGCGATCCATTATGCCACCGTGACCAGGCAGTAAGTTCGACATATCTTTAATGCCGAGTTCGCGCTTGAATTGAGACTCTACGAGATCGCCGAGGGTCGCGCAGATTGCCAACCCAATGCCGAGCAGGATACCGACCCACCAAGAGATATCCAGCAACCAGAGTACGAAAAGCATCCCTACCAGGCCGCCACCGATGAGCGAACCTACGAACCCTTCAATAGATTTCTTTGGGCTTACTGCCGGAGCAAGCGGATGCTTGCCGAACATCACACCGGCAATATAACCACAGGTATCAGAAGCGACAACGCACATTACGAAAGTTATGATGAATGCCGAACCTGCGATCCCATCGCGTTCCATATGCGAGAGCATTGCCGCAAAAGAGGCAAACAGTGGGATCCAAACCGTGACCATGATGCTGAGTGCGGTATCGCGCACGAAGTTTTCTGGCTTTGCGTTGCGTCCGCCGACGAATAGCCGAGAAAACATGGTCACCAGTACTGTTGCGGCAAAACCTGCCATCAAGCCAGTGAGTTCCGCGAAGAATGAACCCCACACCATGGCCTGGCCGCCGAGCAGCAATGCCCAAAGGACGATGGTGTAACCGTGCTCGCGCAGGCGTACGGTGACCTCCCAGGTTGCAGCTGCAGTGGCGAGAGCTACCAATGGGTACCACAGTGCAGGCACTACGAAAATGGCAGTCAAGGCTACCGCGATGAGTATGACACCGGTAGTGATAGCCGCTTTTAAGTCCCTACCGGCAGAGTTGCGCGGTTTGGGAAAATGGCGTTGGGTGCCGGCTTGGCTCATCCGGATATTCCTTTACTCATGTTGGTGCTCTGGTGATGCGATACCTGGTTGCAGGGCCCTGGATACAGGGGTGCTCTCCTACAGCGAAGTTTGTACTACAGCAGTGCCAGTTGACGGGTGTTTGCAAGGTAAAAGCGACGCAGTCATAACGCTACACAGTGAAAAAGCGACACAGTCATGTGCAAAAACTGTGTCGCCTCCACGTGGGTTATACCTCAAGTAGTTCGCTTTCCTTCGCGGCTACGAGGTCATCGATTTGCTTAACATAGGTAGCGGTGACCTTGTCCAGCTCTTTTTCGGCTGCTTGTACTTCGTCTTCGCCAGCATCGCCATCTTTTTGAATCTTCTTCAAACCTTCCATGCCCTTGCGGCGAACGTTGCGAATCGCAATCTTTCCGTCCTCGCCCTTGGACTTGGCTAACTTAACAAGGTCACGACGACGCTCTTCGGTTAGCTGGGGGATGGTCACTCGTAATACGTTGCCATCGTTAGTTGGGTTCACTCCGAGATCTGAGTTGCGGATGGCGTTTTCGATCTCGCCGATCATTGACTGCTCATAAGGCTTAATCAGCAACATACGAGCCTCTGGTACCGAGATGGTGGACATCTGAGTAATTGGGGTTGGTGCACCGTAGTAATCGGCAACGATCCCGTTAAACATTGCGGGGTTGGCACGGCCGGTACGAATGGTCTGCAATTCTTCACGAGTACGATCTACAGAAGTGCTCATGTGCTCTTCGGACTCGAGCAAGATGTCATCAATCATAATACGTTCGTTCTTTCTTCCAAAGCTTTATTTTTAGCAAGCGCAGCGTGGTCTACCGCTGCGCTGTTTAAGGCACAGACGATACGGCCAAGGTTTGGCTCAAGCTGTGCGTGCTATTTATGACTGTACCAAGGTACCGATCTTTTCTCCGGCAACTGCGCGCGCAATATTGCCTTCGGTGAGCAGGTTGAAGACCAAGATGGGCATGTTGTTATCCATACACAGGCTAAAGGCGGTGGCATCGGCAACCTTCAAACCGCGTTCGATGGCCTCGCGTGGAGTGATCTCGGAGAATAGTTGTGCATCGGGATTCTTGCGTGGGTCGTCATCATAGACACCATCCACAGCCTTCGCCATCAGTAGTACTTCACAGTCGATCTCCAAGGCACGCTGTGCCGCAGTTGTGTCAGTGGAGAAATATGGCATGCCCATTCCGGCACCGAAAATGACAACGCGGCCTTTTTCAAGGTGACGCTTTGCACGCAATGGTAAGTATGGTTCGGCAACTTGGGCCATGTTGATAGCGGTTTGGACGCGGCAGTCGATGCCCTCTTGCTGGAGGAAGTCTTGCAAGGCCAGGCAGTTCATGACAGTGCCAAGCATGCCCATGTAATCAGAGCGGTTACGATCGAGACCGCGCTGCTGGAGTTGTGCACCGCGGAAGAAATTGCCGCCGCCGATGACAACCGCAATTTCTGCACCAGAGCGGGCCACACTTGCGATCTGGCGAGCCACATTTGCTACAACATCTGGATCGATGCCGACGGATCCACCGCCGAACATTTCGCCCCCCAGCTTTAACATGACGCGCTTATATCCGTGTCGCTTTGTGTCGGCTGCTTCGCCCATCGTATTCTTCACCTTTCACAATACCGCTAACTAGCTTGGTCTACCCTTTGAGCTTGACGCAGCATACCTTAGGGCAATCCTGCGTTTTGCCTATAGACACTTCCACATTCTACCGGCAAGGCCCTAGAATTTTCACCTCGACACAAAAGTAGACACACGCGGTTGAGTTCGAGTGCGCGCCACGAAAGTACTGCGGTAGTAAGTGCCGAGAGCACTTCCCCCTACGCTCTTTCAGTAGGCCGCTTGATGCCGTGCTTCTAAGCCCAGCTCGGTACAACGCCAGCAGTTATATTGCTGCTGAATTAAGCTCCGAGCAATGGTGCAATAAAGCCACTGGCATCGCCTCTGAAATATTGGATAGCCATAACGATGCCAGCAATCAATACAATGACCGAGATGGCAACGATTACGTAGACTATTTTGGAATCAACAGGCGAGTAATTATCCCAGTCCGGTGTTTGCTCACCGCTGTGTTGCGATTCGGTCTGGTTGTCGTTTGCATTATCATTCCGAGGATTTTCAATTGGGCCCTGGCTCATTACAGCTCTTCCTTGTGTCCATATATTTGTGCTGCCACACCCGCTACTACGGCGCAAGCGCAGCATATTGGAGTGGGTGGTGCTTGTACACCATCATGCCCAGCCTAATAGAATTTCTGCTGCTTCGTCTGCAACAATTACGGCACCACCAACGGTGTGGCTTTTTAGCCAAGACAGCAGAAAACCCGGCATACCATGCAGTGGTAGCCGGGCTTTCTTATTTTTTACGAAGCCACCGTAGGGGCTTCGCAGCGCAAACTAGTGCTGGCCAACTTCGAAGCGTGCGAAAGCGGTCAGGGTGACTTTAGCATCATCCATAACCTGCTTTACGGTCTTCTTATTGTCGGCAACAGATGCCTGCTCTAGAAGGACAACGTCCTTGTAGAAGCCGTTGAGACGACCTTCTACAATCTTTGGAATAGCCTTCTCTGGCTTGCCTTCTTCGCGGGTAATCTGTTCAGCGATGGAGCGTTCCTTCTCCACGACCTCGGCAGGAACATCATCGCGGGTCAGGTACTGAGCCTTGAGAGCAGCAACTTGCATCGCAGCTGCATGCGCAGCCTGGTCAGCCTCTTCACCTTCACCAGTGTAGGAAACGAGTACGCCCACAGCTGGTGGCAGATCAGCAGAACGCTGGTGCAAATATACGGAAACCTTGTCACCTTCAACGGTTACAGCGCGACGCAGTTCCAGCTTCTCGCCGATCTTGGCAGAGAGTTGCTGGATAGCATCAGCAGCGGTCTGGCCGTCAACCTCAACAGCCGCGAGCTCTTCAACGGAGTTAGCCTTGACGGCAGCAGCGGCGTCAGCAACGCGCTGTGCGAACTCCTTGAATTCAGCGTTCTTAGCAACGAAGTCGGTCTCAGAATTGATCTCAACCATGGTGTTGCCGGATACAGCAACCAGACCTTCGGTAGCGTTGCGCTCTGCGCGCTTTCCGACGTCCTTGGCTCCCTTGATACGCAGAACTTCAACAGCCTTGTCGAAGTCGCCTTCGGTCTCCTCGAGAGCCTTCTTGCAGTCGAGCATGCCGGAGCCGGTGATCTCGCGCAGCTTCTTTACGTCAGCAGCGGTGTAATTCGCCATTACGGCGTCCTCCTCAAATGTGGATGTGTCCGGGAACTTCAAAACGTGAGTTTTCCGCAAGTTCCCGGATGAAAAAAGGGGTTGTTATGCCTGTTCTTCAGGAGCCTCTACCTTGGCAGCAACTTCTTCAGGAGCCTCTACCTTGGCAGCTACCTCTTCGCGGTCAGCGTCGCCAGCAGCTTCCTTGGCCTGAGCCAGGGCACGCTCTTCGCGAGCCTGCTTGCCTGCAATGACAGCAGAGGAGATAACGTTGGTCAGGATCTCGATGGAACGAATAGAATCGTCGTTGCCTGGCACAGGGTAGGCCAAATCATCTGGATCGCAGTTGGTGTCGAGGATAGCCAATACCGGGATATTGAGCTTATGAGCCTCTGCAACAGCGATGTGTTCCTTATTGGTGTCCACAACCCACAATGCGGAAGGAGTCTTAGACATCTCAGCGATGCCGGTAAGTACACGCTCAAGCTTCTGACGCTCACGGGTTAGCATCAAGACTTCCTTCTTGGTGCGTCCGCCATAACCGTTTTCTGCGGCATCCATGGCCTGAAGTTCCTTCATGCGATGAATACGCTTGGAAACGGTTTGGAAGTTGGTGAGCATACCACCGAGCCAGCGGTGGTTGACATATGGCATACCAACGCGCTCAGCCTGGGTCTTCACGACCTCTTGAGCCTGCTTCTTGGTACCTACGTACAAGATGCTGCCACCGTGCGCGACGGTTTCCTTAACGAACTCGTATGCTTCATCGATGTAGACCAGGGTTTGACGCAGGTCAATGATGTAATCGCCGTTACGCTCGGTGAGGATGAAACGACGAACTTTTGGATTCCACCGACGAGTTTGGTGTCCGAAGTGAACACCCGCGTCGAGCAGCTGGCGCAAGGTTACTACAGCCATGCTGAAGCCTTTCTATTATGGGTTTTGGTTCTTACAATGTGCGGGCTCTCCCCGCACCCTAGCTGCCGCCATGGATTAACACCGCAAGGCTTTCACCTCTTGGACCACGTTAATGTCATGTACCGTTTCTTATTCGCGCTCGTGCAGTTTTTAGGCTGCTGAGCTGGAAGAAAAGGCCTGCGACCGCGCGTTCTTTTTCTAGTTATACACACAAATGTGCGCACCACCTCGGGAAACTTTACTCAAATTGCTGACAAAAGGCAATTACCACTCATACCCGTGTCTACACGGTTTTCTGATATCCGGCGCATCACGACCCCGCATACGTGTGCGTTGTGCTTCAACTCTGGCCAACCTTATAGCAAGTAGCGTTTCTACTTTTGCTCGGTGCTTGTGGATTGTCATCTCCGCCAGCACGAAGCCCATTGCAGCTTTCCACATATCTATCCTGCAACAGAGAAAGGTCTTGTCGCCCTATTTGACTCATCGTTAGCGTGAGCTACATGGATGATTCCCTCGTGCGCTGCTTTGCTGGCTTCCAGCGCAAAATTGCACGCGCACCTCAATTTTGCGCACTTGGTTATCTACAGTCGCTCATTACCGTTGTGACACTCGTCTGCGTGTCATTTGGTCCGATCATGCCGCTTACCCAACCTCTAGGCGTTTGCAATATACACACGGATTCTCCCACAATGATGCAAACAAGTCGCGCTGCTTTTGCTTTAGTCAATGATTTCACTGTTAGCCCAGCGCGTGCACAAGCCAATATCTACGGGGAGTTTCGCAGTCCCGATAACGCCCAGGCATGGCCGACAAAGATCACCCGCGCATTTGATCCACCGGACAAGCCTTGGTTACCAGGGCACCGGGGCGTTGATTTAGGCATGCAGCCTGGCGATGTTGTATATACCGCAGGTGATGGCATTGTGCATTTCGTGGGCATCATTGCTGGGATGCCAACGATCAGTATCCAGCATGGCAATGGAGTTCGCACGAGTTATCAGCCGGTCGAAGCTGAGATTGGCAAAGGCGAAGCGGTAAAAGTAGGGCAGCCGATTGGAATCCTAGGCATTGCGACCCAACACCCGGATTTACACTGGGGTGCGATTGTGGGCCCGAAAGAATATATGAATCCCCTGGATCTTTTACGTCCACCGACGGTGTACTTGGTGCCACTCGATGGAGGCCCCTGATGCCCGCATGGCGTTATCTTGCCCACTGTATTGTTCTAGCATTTTATGCCCGCGGATGTGCTTGTTTATACACTTCAAGGAGACGCTGCTGGCTGACGTGAGTATAGATCTGCGTGGTCTGCAGTGAGGAGTGGCCTAAGAATTCTTGCACCACGCGTAGATCTGCCCCGCCATCAAGCATATGGGTTGCCGCAGTGTGCCGTAACGCGTGCGGGCCGAGACCCGGAACATCAATTGCTTCACCAGCCTTCGTAACAAGTCGGCGCACTTCCCTATCGCTAATGCGGCCTCCGCGCATACCGACGAATAAGGCATCCCCTGTTTTCATACTGGCAAGTTCCCCACGGACTTGCAGCCACTGTTCTAACGCTTGCGCAGCATTCGCCCCAAAAGGCACGATCCGTTGCTTATTGCCTTTACCTGTAACCCTCGTACTACCACGGCGCAGATCTATCTCTTTGCAGTTAAGCGCTACGAGTTCGGCTACTCGCATCCCTGTTGCATAGAGCAGTTCCAAGATGGCGGTGTCGCGAAGATGGCGTATATGGTCGTGGTGATCCTTACCATGAGATGAGTCTTGGCACCGTTGAAGTCCACTATCTTGTAGGGCCTTTTCATCGACGGGACCCGCAACTGCTGGTTCTGAGTCTTTCGGGCGAGCCTGTTGGCCGGTTACGAGCGCTTCCGCCTGGGATTGGGCGAGCACTTTGGGTAGATGGCGTGGCGCTTGAGGCACCTGCAAACGTTGTGTGACGTCTTTTTCCCGGTAGCCTTGGCGCACTAGCCACGCTCCAAATGAACGCATACTCGCCGCCCGCCTGGTGAGGGTGGAACGGGATTTGCCTGCTGCCAATGCGCTCGCGAGCCAGGCCCGAAGAGTATCTAATTGCAACTGCTCTAAACGCGTACCCGCAGCAAAATCCATAAGGTCACTGCGATAGGCCTTGATGGTTGCCGGGGAACGATTTTCTACATACTCCAAGTGCTCGCAGAATTGGGCGACGAGTTCGCAAAGGTCTGCATCTTCATAGGAGGTAGCCATAGTGATGTTCATTCTAGTAGATCGATACAGATACAGATGACCTACACGTGCTACAGCGACCGCTTACCTCGAAAAAGGTGAATGCCTACATTTTTACTGCTACTTACACGTACTGACACCCGAAATTGTCTAGACATGTATAAGGGCGGAACACTACGCCACATAGTGTTCCGCCCTTATAACTGACTCACCCATAGTGCATAACCCAAAACCGAGAGCTTTGCGCAATATGAACTATTACCCATCGCTACAAAACGGCATTCGTAGAAGGAACCAGCCCGAACCTTCTAACAACTTAGGCTTGCGTTACTTACAATAATGCTGGAGTTGAAGTTATGCAACCCTATCCAACTATGTACGTAAATGAAATAAATCACATTAGCAACATAATGATCCATAAAACTGCGTTATAGCTGCATAAATGCCTCACCACATTATCGTGAGTAGGCGCGTAGTTTATTTTTATTCACGTCGACAATTCGACCCCTTCGCCCCATTCGGAATGGAGTACCCCGCCATCACCGCGCCATTCGTACCATGAAGCGCGCCTCTGTCCTCATGTGCGCCGGAGGTTGCCTGTATGACAAGCATTCCGGATAAATGCCTCGGCGCAGCAGTGCGTTATTGTCACGATCATCACGGCACTTCCCCGCTGCCTTTCTTAGAGTTCGAGCGCACGCGGAGTTTTCAGCCACTTGGCGCCTTGGCGCTGCGCTAGTCCAGCTTTCTCTAACGCTACTAATAACGTCAAGGTTAAGCCGGTTGAAAATCCGGCGGCATTTGCAATATCTCCATGTCCCTGTGGATATTTACTCAGGGCATCAAAGACTTGTAGTTCCTTATGGCTTAGCTTCTGCGTTGGACGCATTCCCGCGACGTCGATGTCCAGCATTGCCAGCTCTAATTTGGGGTTGAGCAGTGCTGCTATATCTTTAGCATGCAAGATAAGCTCTGCTTCCCTATTACGTAGGCGTTCATGGCAGCCTAAAGAATAGCTACTATCTGCAGGACCGGGTAAGACCATGGCAGCTTTTCCCAGCGCTGCGGCCCAGCTCAAAGTGTTCAAAGCTCCAGAGCGAAAGCCAGCTTCAATGACCACAGTGCCTTGCGACAGCGCTGCAACAAGCCGATTACGTGTGAGGAATCGATGGCGCTTGGCATAAAAATCTGGCGGATATTCGCTGACCAATGCTCCTTTTTCCGGGATTCGTGCAAACAGCCGCACATTGCTGCGTGGGTACAGCTGGTTTAGCCCACCTGCAAAGACAGCAATGGTATTTCCTCCCGCATCCAGACAAGCCTCATGCGCAACCGCATCAATGCCTAAAGCTCCTCCGGAGACAATGGTTGCGTGCCCATGGCTTAAATCTCGCGCGATACTACGGGCATGGTGTGTGCCATAATTGCTGTGATTTCGTGCACCCACGATTGAACATGAGTAGGAACACAGGGTACGTAAATCTTGCCCAATCACCCACAGTGCAAGCGGTGGATACACATCTGCCCGCGCACTCCATAAGCCTTCCTGGGCAAATCCAAAGCTCTGCTCAAAGCCGAGGCCTTGGAATTCTGGGTCTTCGGCACAAATCATGCGCCCGCCTAGAGCTGTGATCTGGCGCAAATCTGCGGCTGCATGATCGCGTTGGTAGCGCGTTTGAGTTATTGCCAAAAGTGGCCCAATCCACTCCTCACGGTGCCGCACCGCATGGGCAATCTTCGTGATAGTGTGCCCTGCTGCAAGCAAGGCGTGAATAGCTGGTTGAGGTCCTCCGCATACTCGCGATAAGTAGGCCCAAGCATGGTGGGCTGGGGTGTAGTGCGTAAAGTCAGTGGTGCGCTTTTTCGTCATGTGCTTAGCTCCAGTGGCTCTCCCGCAAGTTGCCCGCGGCATTCCATTGCTTGGGCGATTGCATCAAGATCGGGTTTGTTGTCGCTTTGCTGATCACAAATGCTCCACGCAATGCGCAAGATACTGTCCGCGCTACGCTGGCTGATCATTCCAACTTGCATATAGGCGTCGAGAAATTCCATGCCCTGGATTGTTGCTGGATATTCACGGCGAAGAATACTGCCGGGAATTGCCCCGTTATAACAATCTGCTGCAGCAAACCCTCCTTTTTTCCAACGGTGATAGCTGCGCTCATAGGCTGCGCAGACTCGTTGTTGAATTTTTGCACTGCTTTCTACTGTCGTTTGTTGGCGCAATTGTCCTACCTGAGTCGTACAGATATGTAGGTCCAGGCGATCACGCAATGGCCCAGAAATATTCTGAAGGTAATGACGACGCTGTGTCGCATTACAACTGCATTTTTGGGCTGCAGATGCTCCGCAGCGACAAGGATTTGCAGCCAGGATTAATTGGAAAGCTGCTGGAAAACGCTTAGCGCCTCCTACCCGAGTAAGCACGATTTCGCGCTGCTCAAGTGGCGTACGTAGGCAATCCAAAATACCGCCTGGAATCTCTCCTGCTTCATCGAGAAATAAAATGCCATGATGCGCCAGACTGATTGCCCCGGGAAAAAGGCGGTGTTGCCCGCCACCGACTAAAGCACTACGAGAAATACTGTGATGCGGTGCAACGAGAGGAACTTGCCAACGCAATTCCACACTGGGATTCGATGCTTGTGCGGTAAGAACAGCCACTTCTAGAGCCTGGGTGGCATTCAGCAGCGGCATGATCGTGGGCATGCGGTGAACCAGCATCGATTTGCCACTACCAGGGGGCCCAATAATGCTGCAGTGGTGTTTACCGATTGCGGCAAGCTCAAGTGCTCCCTTGGCTGCTTCTTGGCCCACAACTTCAGCAAAGTCCCCTAGACTTTGAATAGCTCTCGTGTACGCAGATTCACTGTTTCCACCATCTGCATCCCCGGCAATGGGAACCGCACGGCGCTGGGCGCAGTTCACCACATAGCCGGTTGCTCCACGACAGACCGCCATGGCTTGGCGCACATTGTTGACGGCATGAATCTGCGGTGGATTATCACACAAGCTGGCAAATTCTTGGATTTGGGTGGCTAGTGCTGCCGGGACTAATAAACTTTCTACCTCGGTATCTGCGCCATGTGCGAGTATGGCCAGAATGAGCGGCAAGGCGCCAGTACTACGTAATTGTCCTTCCAATCCGAGTCTGCCGATACTGACCATTGTTGGCGGGACTTCAATAATCCCTAATCCTTGTTGGAGGGCAAGCCATATACCTAGGTCTGCACATTGACCAAGTCCATTGACATGTGGGTCTGCCTGGATAATTATTCTCGTGCATGGCCAGGGCAGTTGAAGTTCTTTGGAAATTGTACGCAGGCGATCGTGCAAAGCTTTGGTCTTAGTTGCGGCCATACCTAGGATGCGCATGGCCGGTAGCCCATGACTAATGTGCACGCTGATGTCTGTCGTCAGTGTTGTGCCATAGTTTTCGGTTGCAACCTTAACGAGTTGCAGCGCCATCGACATCAACTCCTCCGTAGAAGGTGATATATACCCAATTATCGATAACGTCGATTGCCACGGCATCACACACGCAACTAGTCCAGCTCACTTGGTGAGTTTTCACCCATTGGATAAAGGTGCGGCGCATTTTGCGAATCTTGAGATACGTCACAGCTTGAGCTGCTTCGCCTATTTCTTTACTGCAGCGAGTCTTTATTTCCACGCAGCGAATGCAGCTGCCGCCGCGGCAATTGCGTGCGAGAATATCGATTTCACCAAATTTATTTCCGATATTACGAGCCACGAATTCCCAACCATGATCGGCGAGAAAACGCCAGGCTATGCGCTCACCAAAGGCTCCAAGTGCTGCAGGCTTGAGCCGCTTGGCTTGGGGGTAGTAAAAGCGAGCTTGCCCATTTGGCAGGTGCTCGAGGTCGATGGCGTCCTCGTCAGAGAGATGGGAATGGGGCATGATTTCGTACTTCGGTGTTCGTATCGCTGCAGCTGGCACATGACGAACATTTGTTGGCACCGCTTTCGAATCCGCTGCCGGCATGAACATGCTGACCGCAGCGAGCACATCAGAAAGAAATGCATCAGCGCTCTGAGGCGAAGCAGCATCAGCGGCATCAGCGCTCTGAGGCGAAGCAGCATCAGCGGCATCAGCGGCATCGATCGTTGTTTGGGAGGGCTCATGGGTGGAAGCGAGCATAGTTATAGGCATAGGAGATGCTCCTTAAGCGATAACAGGTGTACTTCGGTCTTCATGACTCCATGGGTAAAAACGTAAAGGACCTATGGAGGTGTCCGGCTACGGTGCATCTTCCCCTGCATTCGTGCACCGGATAGCTCTAGCATGACCTAATTTCTACAGACTGACTAGTGGTTGCCCCCGATCATGTGGCCTGAATGTGGATAACCTACCTCCTGCACACCCGAGTTATCCACAGCTTGCCCACCGCCATCACACGCATGCTTGACTTACTCCCCCCAATAACAACCGCAGCTCCCCAGCAGTCCGCAAGACAATGCGCGCGCCCTTCAAACACGAAAATCCTCCTGCCTGCAGTTACTACAAACTGCGAGCAGGAGGCTGTCAAAGCAAAAGTCCTTATTCGGGAATCACGAAATCAGGCTTATCGAGTTCCTCGATGTTGACATCTTTATAGGTAATCACGCGAACGTAGCGTACAAAGCGTGCCGAGCGGTACATGTCCCATACCCAGGCATCGGACATACGTACCTCGTAATACACATCATTGCCTTGGGTGTGCGGGATGAGTTCTACGGCATTGGCGAGGTAGAAGCGACGTTCGGTTTCAACTACATAGGAAAACTGACTGACTACATCGCGGTATTCGCGATACAGGGACAGCTCTACATCGGCCTCATAATTTTCGAGATCTTCTGCGCTCATATTCGGCTTCTCCTGCGGGGTTGGGGCTGGCCTGACTTAACCACTGCTCGTGTGCGCGCTGCACATTGGAATAACTATACCGATGTTCTGGACTGCCCCCTAGACGGCGCACCGCATCAATATGGTTCTTTACGCCATATCCCTTGTGCTTGGCCAGCCCATAACCGGGATACTGCTCATCCAATTGGACCATCAACGAATCACGGGCGTGTTTTGCCAGAATACTGGCTGCTGCAATGGTGCGTACCCGGGCATCACCACGCACCACGCTGGTTGCAGGCTGGGAAAAACTCACCCCAGACATTTGATCGTGCAACACATAGTCTGGCTGTGGGTCTAACTGGGCTACGGCATCAATCATGCCTTGCACATTGCAGAATTGCAGCCCGCGGATATCAACGTCTTCAGCGCTGAAATGCACAATGGCATAGCTGCATGCATTTTTGCAGATCTGGGGAAATAGCTTCGCGCGTTGCTTCGCTGTTAGTTTCTTGGAGTCATTGAGCAAAGCGAGTTCTGCTGGCAAGATATCCGGGAGCACGCAAGCAGCAATAGTAATTGGCCCACAGCAGGCACCACGCCCTGCCTCATCAACGCCAGCAATCGCCTCGTAGCCGTTGAGGTGGAGTACGGTTTCTACATCAACAAAGCCTGAATCAGGATGTCCCTCCAATAAGGCAACCACTGGATCTCCAGCGGAAAAGTGCCCTAAGTCCAGGGCAGTTTGAGCCTTACTAGGCCGCGAGGTCATAGCTTTCTACGCCCCCCATGCGATTAAATGGGAAGAAAATAAATTCGACCTTGCCCACGATATTATCTTCCGGGACAGTACCTTCAAGCTCATCGCCTATGTGAAAACGCGAGTCGGCAGAGTTCGTGCGGTTATCGCCCATCATAAAGTAGTTGCCTTCAGGCACGGTAATGGGGCCGAAGTAAGCACCACCGCAGACTTCTGAGCCACCTTCAACGGCAACATTGCGTGCTGGCGGATCAAGTACGTACGAGTCGTCAATAACTTCGCCATCGACGGTAATGCCCGCATCGCCTGGAGTACAGCGCACGGTCTGCCCGCCAGTTGCGATGATACGTTTGACCATATCTACTTCATCGCCGGCAGTGATTCCAAGCATACTGCCAACGCTGGAAAGCCCCCGACTAAAAATATTGCCCTGGTTGCTCACATTGGTCATGCTGGTTTCCCAGGACTCTGGTGCTTTGAACACCACAACGTCACCGGCGGCAGGCTCACCAAAGGTATACGCCAGTTTGTTCACGTAAATGCGATCCCCAGTGCAGCCTTCGCAACCATGCAGGGTTGGCTCCATAGATTGGCTTGGAATCATGTAGATACGGCCAACAAAGGCTTGGAAAATTGCGATGACCAAAATGGTGATGACTACCACCAGGGGGATCTCAATGTACCAGGGTAATTCGCGCTTTTCCTTTTTAGTTCCAGTTGCAGCTTGAGTTTCTGCTTTGGATTGGGCTGCTTGGGCGTTTGCTTCACTCACGAAAACAAACTCTATCAGTTTCATGCATGAGAAACATGCACTGGCTGACTACTTGCTGATTGTTCACAAGAAATTGCTAATAAAGCCATGTTGCTGACTTCGTTCGAAGATGACACCGCCCGAAAGAGGTCGGCAAGACCAAGCGCGCTTTGCCACATCTTGAATAGTCAGTATCGCATGAGAGACATTCAGTAGTTGGAAATGATACAGCAAAACCACCTTGCCGCAGTCTCCATAAGAGGAGGCAACAAGGTGGTGTGAGCGTTTAAAGCAAAGAAAACTCTTAGCGCTTTTCCTTAATCTTGGCAGCCTTGCCACGCAGATCGCGCAGGTAGTACAGCTTTGCACGGCGTACCTTACCGCGGGTTACTACCTCGATCTTCTCGATGTTAGGGGTGTGTACTGGGAAAGTACGCTCCACACCAATACCAAAGGAGATCTTACGCACGGTGAAGGTCTCACGTACGCCGGAGCCCTGACGGCGGATAACTACGCCGCGGAAGAGCTGGGTACGAGTCTTGTTACCTTCGATAACCTTTACGTGTACGTCCAGAGTGTCGCCGGGGCGGAAATCTGGGATGTCGTCGCGCATGGAGGCGGCATCAATCTTGTCAAGAAGGTTCATTTCAATCCTTATCATAGGCCTGGACAGAGGACCCTAGCGGCCGTAGCTCGACTGGTTCATGCCCACTACAAATCACGTATCTGCGAGCAGCTGCCAGCACATACCGTGGCAACATTACAGGGTTTCCCACCATGAAGCAACTCCTACCAGCACGAATAAGCCTGGTTGATTAGAAACCAGCCTTCCTTAAGGCATCGGCCATAGATCCTTGCGTCCCAACTCTCGAGTGACCGTTCTTTTTATTACCACGCGCACTTGCCTGGCTACGCTGTTGACTGCCCTGGTGACCACGCGTACGCCCGCCACGCTTCATTTGCTTCCCCGATGTTCCGGAATGACCGGATGTTTCCGCATGTGCTTTCTTCCCAGTCTTCGCACTGCCGGCGCCCGCGTCTTCCTGGCGCATGCTCAAACTAATACGCTTTCGCTCGACATCAACATCCATCACGCGCACCCGGACCACCTGACCAGAGTGGACGACTGCATGTGGGTCAGCGACGAATTGATCAGCCAACTGAGAGATGTGGACCAGACCATCTTGGTGCACGCCAATATCAACGAAGGCGCCAAAGGCAGCCACATTGGTGACTGTACCTTCTAAGTACATGCCCGGGCGTAGATCGCCCACGCTGGCAATGTCTTCACGGAAGCTCGCAGTGCGGAATTCCGGACGCGGATCGCGCCCTGGTTTTTCAAGCTCAGATAACACGTCGGTGATCGTAGGAATGCCGAATTGATCGGTGGCGAAATCCATAGGACTAATTTTCGCGAGTAATGGCTTATTACCGATCAGGCTAGCAACCTCATTTCCTGTGGCACTTGCTATGTGATGCACCAGGTCATAAGTCTCCGGATGCACTGCAGAGGCATCCAGTGGATTGTCACCATGGCGAATGCGTAAGAAACCGGCGCACTGCTCAAAGGCCTTTGGCCCCAAGCGCGTTACCTTGTGTAGTTGTTTGCGGTTGTGAAAGGCGCCATTTGCATCACGGTACGCCACAATATTTTCTGCCAAGGTTGGACTAATGCCTGCCACGCGAGACAGCAGCGGTATAGATGCGGAATTTAAGTCCACACCAACGGCGTTTACAGCATCTTCGACCACAGCATCCAAAGTGTGTGCCAGTGCAATTTGGTTCACATCATGCTGGTATTGCCCCACTCCAATGGCCTTCGGATCGATCTTCACTAACTCCGCTAGAGGATCTTGCAGACGCCGGGCGATGGAGACCGCACCGCGCAAGGAGACATCCATATCCGGAAATTCTGCTGCAGCCGTTGCAGATGCCGAATACACCGACGCACCAGATTCACTGACAACCACTGGAATGGGCCGCTTTCCACCCGCTTGCACTAACAAATCAGCTACTTCTTGAGCCATTTTTTCAGTCTCGCGGCTTGCGGTGCCATTACCAATAGCAAGAAGCTCCACACCGTATTGCGCACACAGGTTGGCAACTTCAGTCACTGCTTGCTGCCACCGATTTTGGGGTGGATGCGGATAAATGATGGTGGTGGCTTCTACTTTGCCGGTGGCATCGACGACGGCGCACTTCACACCATTGCGATAGCCCGGATCCAAACCTAAGGTTGCGCGTTGGCCGGCAGGTGCAGCGAGGAGCACATCACGTAAGTTCTTCGCGAAGACATGCAGAGCTTGTTGCTCAGCAAATTCTTTTAAGCGCATACGCACATCCACAAATCCAGAGACACTGAGCTTAGTACGCCATGCCCAGTGGATGGCATCAGTAATCCATGGCGACTGGTTCTCAGGATAGACCTGAGCTGCTATAAGTTTCTCATAATCGTTATCTTCGCCTGCTTCGCAGTGTAGGCGCACAATGCCTTCTTGTTCTGCGCGCAGCAAAGCCAAAATGCGATGACTTGGCAGCGATTCGAAGGGTTCTTGGAAGTCGAAGTAGTCCTGGTATTTCTCCCCTGCTGCTTCTTGCCCAGGAATTACGCTGGCGACTAAGGCACCTTCGTCATACATTTTGGTACGCACCTGGGCTACGACCTCCGCATCGAGCGCACAGGTATCGACCACGATAGCCTTGGCACCAGCGAGGACTGCAGCAGTATCCTCATAGCCAGTTGTGGTGTAGGCCGCAGCAAGCTGGGCTGGGTCTTGAGCTGGGTTCGCCAAAATTTCATCGATGAGAGGCGCAATGCCTGCAGCACGTGCGGCGTCCGCCTTCGTGGTGCGACGCTTTTTAAACGGCCGGTAGAGATCTTCTAAGCGAGCTTTCGTGGTACATGCTGAAATGAGCTCGCGGAGGTCATCGGTGAGCTTGCCTTGTTCTTCGATAGCAGCAAGTACCATTTCTTTGCGTTCTTGGAGCTCACGCAAATAGGTAGCCCGTTCTTCGATGGTGCGCAGTTGAGTGTCATCGAGTCCTCCGGTGGCTTCTTTGCGATAGCGGGCCACAAAAGGCACGGTGTTCCCGGCTTCGAAAAGATCCAAAGCTGCCCGTACCTGGTCGGGGCGAATTCCTAGTTCTTGCGCAATAGTCGCTGCAATCATTCGCTTGAGTTTAGTGCGCCTGATTACTCTGGCACAACGGTGCAGCTAGCCCGCCCCTTGATGCGAGACCTGACTCTGGGCACTCTCCCCGCAGGAGGGCCCCAGGGCCACAGCGCTGCATACTCATGCCCCAGTAGCCCGCACTATTGATTACTTTGCGTGTGGCAGCGTACACGCAACATCACTGTTTAGATCTATGTCGCCGATAATGGTAGTGCCATACCAGAAGGTTTCCTTAGGTAAGGCCGCCACAACGACCTTGGTTACCTCAGCTAAAGGTAGAGCCGTTTCACCTTGGACGACCACCCGATATAGTTGCAGTGATGGTGGCACATGCCCATGGATGCTGGCGTATTGGTTTAGCAGCATGTTATCTGGCTCACAGGTGAAATTCATCGGCTCCAGGACAGTTTTGCTCACCGCAAAGCCTTGGGCATGGGCAGTCGAGGCAAGTGTGGCTTTAATCTCCGGTACCCAGGCATCAGCGAGCAGACAGCTTACATCCGTACTAACGAATTGGGTGGCATCGGATGATTGTTCGGCGGTAGCCATATGGCGCCTCCTTCGATTGTGGCAAAACAGTGACCGGGCTGACCTGGGGGCGTCGATAGCGAAGCAGGCATTTTTGTGGCCACGCTCCTACCAGCTCGTTATCGCTCCTACCAGCTAGTTATTGGGTATAACCGGTATGCTGAGCCAAAAATTCCATATCTTGTTTGCTCAGCTCTACCTGATTCAGTAGTTCGGGGCGCACGGTATAGGTGCGTAACAACGCTTGTTCGCGACGCCACTGGGCAATCTTGCCATGGTTGCCTGAGAGCAAAACCTCTGGAACTGCAAGCCCTCGCCATTCACGTGGCTTTGTGTAAGCGGGGGCTTCGAGTAAACCATCGCTAAAGCTGTCTTCCAGGTGGCTTTGGCGATTGCCGAGAACGCCAGGGATTAAGCGCACGACGGCCTCTGCAATTGCCAGGACAGCAACTTCGCCCCCAATAAGTACATAATCGCCAATGGAAACTTCCTGCACCCGGTAGTTGCGTTGTGCGTCATCAATTACGCGCTGATCAATGCCTTCGTATCGGCCACAAGCAAAAACGATGTGACTTTCTTGGGACCACGCCTGCGCATCGGCTTGGGTGAAGGGCTTGCCAGCGGGGGTTGGTACAATGAGCAGCGGCCGAGTATCCACTGCAGTGATATCCGTAGAGGCGGCACCAGTTTTGTTTGTCGCGTAGGCAGATTCCTTGGTGGCGAGGTCTTTGATTTCATCATGCCCACTGGTGTACTTATGCGGCAAAGCGGATTCGAGGTCACCCTTTGCGGTATCTCCTGTCACCATGGCATCCAAGGCTTGTCCCCAGACTTCTGGGAGCATGACCATGCCAGGACCACCACCGTACGGAGAATCATCAACGGCCTGGTGTACGCCGGTTGCCCAATCGCGTAGGTTATGCACGCCTACTGCCAGAATCTCTTTTTCAATAGCACGCCCTAGCAGAGCATGGCGTAAAGGTTCGAGATACTCTGGGAAGATGCTGATCACATCAAGGCGCAGCCGAGGTTGGCTCATAGTAGGATGCGTCTCCAATATATAGGTTACGTATATTTAGGGTACGTAAGTGGTGAGCAAGGAAAATTGTTTGTCGAAAAATCCGGCTGGATGGGCCGTTGAATGGCAGGCACTAACACGCGATTCATGCAGCGCCTATATGCAGGGCAGTGCCTATCCTGCGAGGTCGAGCAAGCCCTCAGGTGGGGTGATAATGACTTCTCCGGCTTCGAGATCAACCTCAGGTACGATCTGATGCACAAATGGAATCAGCACGGTCTTACCATCAGTAAGCTCGACGAGTAGCAGCTCATTTGCAGGACCATGGTTGACTTCGCTAACATGCCCGATTTCTTGGCCGTCATGGATGACTTTCAATCCTTCGAGCTCATGGTCATAAAAGCCCTCATCATCATCTTCTAGTGGAGCGGCGAAGAACTTCATCCCGCGCAAACTTTCCGCTGCTGTACGATCTGGAATTTCTGCAAAGCGCAACAACAGTCGCTGCTGATGCGAGCGAGCGTGGGTGATTTCTAGAGAGGTTTCCTTCCTCCCCTGGCGCCCGGTGAGGACTTCGCCAATGGCGAATCGTACCTCGGGTGCATCGGTCGTTACCTCAACTGCGACCTCACCACGGATACCGTGGGGTTTGACTACCCTACCAATCATCAATTCCATGTCCCCTAGCTTAACAGCCACGGGCTTTTTTACGAGGCGGCACCTTTAATCGACGATACCAAGCATGCGCTGCTCGATGAGTGCTTCCGTAGCTTTAACGCTCGCTGGAACTATATTCTGGCATTCACATAGGATGCGCATGGACATAAAACTAAGGGCTCGGGGAAACATATTTCGTGCTGCTTAGCTGCTTCGTTGCTTAGCTGCTTGGGACGTAACTCTTACCAGGGAATCCAGATCTGAGATTTTCAGCTCCTGGAAGCGTTAATCTTTTTGCTTTCAGTATGCGTGATCTGTGGAGCTGGTTCTTCCATCAGCCGGGGTAAAATGGAAAAATTTAAACCATGCCAAACCCTACTGCCCCACAACCAGAGAACACCACACAGCCAACGACTCATACCCCGGAGACTTTCGGGCAAGCACACCGCAAACAAGACACAACAGACCTGTCACCTCAGTTGCAGATTGTGGATTGTTTGAGTGCTGCTCCCGCTCCGAAGCCAGAGGTAGCAAGGCCTAGTGTGCAGCGGCTATATTCTGGTGATGGTGCCAATATTATTGTTTTTAATTTCGCACCCGGCCAACAACTGCCTACCCATAAGGCGGCACATCCAATTACGGTGCAAGCGTTAAGCGGACTGCTAGATTTCAGCTGCGGAGAGCAAAAGGTGCGGATGCTACCCGGCCTAATACTGCATGTGCCGGCGTATGTGCTTCATGAAGTGAGCTGCCCTGCAAATGCCCCAACTGAAAATATCTTATTGTTGACCATGCTCACCGGTGAGCCCGGTAGCGATTAAACAGCATACGAGTAGCAAAGCACCTAGGACTATGTGATACATAAGTCCTAGGTGCTTAAGGAATATAAGGTGTTCAAAAAAGCATGAACACCCTATATGTACAAGGTGAGCAAAGCTTTAGCAGAATTACTCTGCCTCAGCTTCGCCAGCCTCAGCCTCTGCGGCAGCAGCAGCTTCTGCTTCCTTAGCTTCCTTGTCCTTGCGACGCTTCTCAGTGATTGCCTCTACGGAAGGGCCATCGTTAGCCTCAGCCAAGGCCTGATTGAACAGCTCGAGCTTAGAAGGCTTCTCAGGAGCAACCTCCAAGGTGCCCTCTGCACCCTCAAGGCCCTTGAACTTCTGCCAATCACCGGTGATCTTCAGCAGAGCCAAAACTGGTTCGGTAGGCTGTGCGCCTACACCCAGCCAGTACTGAGCGCGCTCAGAGTCGATCTTGATTACAGATGGGTTCTGCTTTGGCTCGTAGACACCAATGTTCTCGATAACCTTGCCATCGCGACGGGTACGAGCGTCAGCGATAACAACGCGGTAGTGAGGGGTACGGATCTTACCAAGACGCTGCAGCTTAATCTTTACTGCCATGAAAGCATTCCTTTACTGGTCACTGGGAAGTGCAGTCACCTTCAGCACTCGTGGAGCGCTCAAGGCCGGTTCATCCCTTGGTTTTACCTGCGTGTGACTCAGACCGGCCGACCGTAGTCGGTGACGGTATGACGCAGGATTGGTCAATGCAACCCATTATTTTGGGCAACTTTAGAAATGGTAGTCGATGTCCCGCTGGAATGCCAAGCTGACTTTGAGCGCAATAGTCGAATAATTGTGCAGCATTACCGCAGGCACACCCTGCTTCGACAGCATGGGCACACCACCAACGCACCACCAAAACACCAATCACACCATGATCTCTATGCTCAGACTCAATAACAAAAACTCCCCGCAGCCACCATATTTTGTTAGCTGCGGAGAGGTTCGCGCACCGCCAGCAGAAGACCAACCGCTGCAGGCCGTTACTTTTTGCTTTACTTTTTACCTTATCTTTTGCCCTATTTTTTGCCCTGGCCGAAGTCCAAGTTATTCAGATCAATGTTCTCCATCCCCTTTGGCATCTTCATACCAGGGATACCGGTGCCACCACCCATTTGCTCTTGAAGCTTTTGCAGATCACCCATATTTGGCATTCCGGGCATGCCACCCATCCCTGGCATGCCGCCGCCAAGATTCTGACGCTGCTTCGGTGGCTTGCGCTTGCCATTCTTCTTCTTTCGGCCTTTTGCCTTCTTCTTGGTAGCACTGCGGCCAGCGCCTCCACCGAAGCCCATTTGTTGGGTCATGCGACCCATCATCTTTTTAGCTTCGAAGAAACGCTCTACCAACTGGTTAACTTCAGCTACCGTAACACCGGAACCATTCGCAATACGCTTGCGACGCGAAGCATTTAAGATCTTCGGGTCTTGGCGTTCTTGTGGGGTCATACCACGAATGATTGCCTGGATGCGGTCGAGTTGCTTTTCATCAACCATGTCCGCCATCTGTGACATTTGCTTGCCGCCAGGCAGCATTTTCAGCATATTACCCAGTGGCCCCATACGGCGGATCATGAGCATTTGGTTGAGAAAGTCTTCTAAGGTGAGCTCGCCACTGCCGATCTTCTCTGCCGCCTGCATGGCTTCTTGCTGGTCGAGTTGCTTTTCAGCCTGCTCGATCAGTGAGAGAATATCGCCCATGCCCAAAATACGACTGGACATGCGCGATGGGTGGAAGACATCGAAGTCAGTGAGCTTCTCACCGGTAGAAGCGAACATAATCGGCTTGCCGGTAACCTGACGAATCGACAGCGCGGCACCACCACGAGCGTCACCATCAAGCTTCGTCAAAACCACACCGGTGAAGTCCACACCATCGCGGAAAGCTTCCGCGGTGGTGACAGCATCTTGACCAATCATGGCATCGATGACGAACAAAACCTCATCAGGGTTGATAGCATCACGGATATCGCGCGCCTGGTTCATCAAGACTTCATCAATGCCCAGACGACCGGCAGTATCGACAATCACCACATCATGCTGGGAGCGCTTGGCCTCTTCAATACCTGCCTTGGCGACAGCCACTGGGTCGCCGTGGGAAGTGCCCATTTCGTGCTCGAGGGAGTCAATGGAGGTACCTGGATCCGGGGCAAAGGTAGGTACGCCGGCACGCTCGCCGACGATTTGCAGCTGTTGGACCGCACCTGGGCGCTGCAAGTCACAAGCCACCAGCATTGGGGTGTGTCCCTGTTCACTTAAGTAATTGGCTAACTTACCGGCCAAGGTGGTCTTACCAGCACCTTGCAAACCTGCGAGCATAATGACCGTTGGTGGGGTCTTGGCCAGCTGCAGGCGACGGGTTTCTCCACCAAGGATTTGGGTGAGCTCTTCATCAACAATCTTGATGACCTGCTCGGCAGGGTTGAGCGCACGCGATACTTCGACACCGAGCGCACGAGACTTAATCTGCTTAACGAAGGAGCGGACGACCGGCAAGGAAACGTCAGCTTCCAGCAGTGCTAGGCGGATTTCTCGGGAGACTTCATTAACATCTGCCTCGGTAATTTTGCCCTTTGAGCGTAGCCCGCCCAGGGCACTGCTAAGCCGATCTGATAGTGATTCAAACACGAATCAAGCACTCCTTGTTTCTCATTGTGTGGCTTCTGCATCCTCAAATCCAGCGCCACCTGCCACCACACTTTCCAATTCGATGGTGCCAGATGCCAAAGGCTACCGCCGCGCAATACACGCGGACCGCTCCCCTCCCCGCATCCGACTGTACTTATCTCGTGCGGTGTCGCTGGTACTAGCTGCCATGGTAATACACTGCCGGGTCTACTGGTGAATGCTCACAGCGAGCAGTACAATTCTTCGCACATTCATCCTCATGCCAGCACAGATCAATGGCCGGCAATGACAGCCCCATCGCCAAGTGCCCGTACGATAGCTCGCTCCACCTGAACTCGATCGAAGTTAGGCTCAAGCTTGCATTGGGCGATCATGGTTGCACCCACCGTACGCGCGCGCACCCAGCGCACTGCGGGCAATACTGAGAGCAATGTGCCCAAACTTGCGCGTTGATCACTCACGCGAATTTCGACAAAGTCATCGCGCCATAAGGTACCGACCATTGCCCCCGGTACTTGAGGTAGCTCGGTATATACTCCGGACTTATAGGATTGGATGAAGTCAACTGCGCTAAAGCCGGATCCTAGGAGATTATAGACCCGAAAATTGGCACGCACCATAGTTGTTACTGGCTGATCATGAGCAGTGGCTGCAGCATCATCGACTACAGGCACATCAACACTGGCATCCGTAACACTTGCATGCTCGACAACGATCTGCGCACCCTCAATATTCCATCCTTTAGCTGCGATCACTGCCAGGGGTTGTTGCAGGCTCGCAATAGTTTCGCCTTCAAAATGCACAATAGCGGTAGGCGCAGTGATCTCGGTGACGTTTGGATTTGTGGGCTGTTCCATCACGCTTGCAGTATCTTCTGGCCACAAACCGATTTGCTCGCCAGCTGGGACCACTGGTGCTGCCGGTTCTTGGATATCGAGGCGCTGGCGCGCAGTACGGCAGAGATATTCCACACCGCGGGCAAGTCCCCGCGTCCATACCCCAGGACCAGTGCCTTGGGCATCACATTCGGCTAAGACCTCAAGCAAATTTAAGGTCAGGGCATTGTAGCGAATGCGATCTAGCAAAATGTCAACAGTCGCTGGATCGGTGTAATCACGGGTGCTGACGAGCTGTGGGATTGTGGTGTGTTCGGCAACAACCGTGGTGACAATAGCGCGGTCTGCTGCAGAAAGGCGCAAGCGTTTGGCCATCTCTGCCACAAATTCCGCTCCGACTTCAGCATGCGGTCGTCCATAACCTTTGCCCATATCGTGATAAAGCGCGGCCAATAGCAACAAATCAGGGCGAGCAACACGCACTGCTTGGGCTGCGCACAGACTAGTGACCACTAAGCTGTGCTGGGCTACGGTGTGCACATGGCTGGGTTCATGGGGCATAAACTCCCGGATGTGCTCCCATTCAGGTACATATTGTTTCCAGAAACCATGCTCATCGAGGGAGGCTACGATACCTGGGGTATGAGTGGCAGAACTTAAGAGTGCGAAGAAATCTTGAGCCACGTTTCGCTGCCAAGGCTGTGTCAGTTCCGGCAGCTTGGCAAGTTGCGGCCATACATAGGATGCAATTGGCAGTCCGGTGCGTGCACTTGCAGCTGCAACGCGCAGTACTAAGCTGGCATCCTCTAAGTTTGGTTCGCGAGACAACGCAATTTCCCCATCGATTTCCACCACGTCAATATCAAGAGGCCTACGAATTGGGGAGCGAAAGCGCCGTTTTTTCGGCAGCACATTGCGTGCGGTTTGTAAAGCCTGAGTTAAGGCTTGGTCGATACTGCGGGCGGCACTCGTAACAGCACGCGCCAGTTCATAGCGATCAGCGTAGCCAAGATCAATGGCAATATCCACGGCAAATTCGGGATCGAGCAGATCGCGGTTACGCCGCGCATGGTAGTGCAATAAGGCGCGAGTATCGACGAGGAGCTGGTGCTGCTCTTTGAGATCAGGCACATCACAGACATTGGCCAGAGCGAGGGCGCGAATAAAATCATAGTCTCGCAATCCTCCGCGCCCATTTTTAATGTCAGGGCGAGTCATATCCACCACAGACCCGGAACGGCGCCACCGGGCAATAGCCAGATCATTGAGCGTATTGAATTGCTTCGGCACTTCTCGACGCCAACGGCGTAGCACCCGCTGATAGGTCTGTTGATAAAGCGCCTCATCCCCACGCAGAAAGCGTAAATCGAGCAGTGCGAGGGCGGCGGTGGGGTCTTCGCCCAACATGGCCACGCATTCTTGTGGAGTGCGAACCGCGGCATCCAGGCGGATCTTAGAATCCCAAATGGGGTACCAGAGATTTTCTACACTGCTGACGTCAAATCCCTCTGGGGTGAGCAATAAAAGATCCAGGTCAGAGTAAGTGGTCATCTCTTCCCTCGCAAGCGAGCCAGTAGCGCATAAGGCTACCGTGTCGGGAAGCTCTAAGCTGGCGAGTACTTCTTGTACTTTGGCGCTAGCTTGGGATTGGAGGTTCTGCGGGGAAATGTCCACGAGATGACGCCTTTGTAAACTGACCTGGATGTTAGGTGCGAGCGCAGCTATCGCTGCTAGCAGTGTGCCCGGGTGTGGTAGGCACAATGCCGGCTTTTCGCTGCGAAGTGTTAGATCGCGTCCTCACCATGTTCGCCGGTGCGTACTCGAACGAGATCTTCGACAGGGGTGACCCAAACCTTGCCATCACCAATCTTGCCGGTTTGGGCGGCATCAACGATTGCTTGCACAGCATCGGTAACGAGCTCATCGTGGGTAACGATTTCGACCTTAACCTTTGGCACGAAGTCCACTGCATATTCTGCGCCGCGATAAACTTCAGTGTGTCCTTTTTGTTGCCCGAATCCTTGGACTTCGGTCACGGTCATACCGTGCACTCCAATTTGTTCTAAGGCATCTTTCACATCGGTGAGTGTAAAGGGCTTCACAATGGCGGTGATCAGTTTCATGGTAACTTCCTTGTAGCTTTCAACTCGGCAACGTGCTGCTTCTCACCCTGCGCATATATCAGCGATTATCCCCGAGTACACGCAGTGCGTTGTAAGTTTGGCAGTGGCCTGGATTGTTCCGATTATTCCTAGTCTAACGGATTTCCGGCCCCGCAGTGTCATAGGCACTTTCGCCGTGTACTGCAAAGTCGATGCCATATGCCTCAGCCTCGGCATCCACGCGCCAGCCGATTGTTGCTTTAATCCCCAGGGCGATAACCCAGGTGAGCACAGCGGCGAAGACCATGGCGACCAGTGCGATAACAATCTGGACGATAAACAGACGGAGGCCATCTGCCCCACCTCCTGTAAACCACCCGTTATCAGTTGCCAACAAGCCAATACCAACAGTGCCCCACAGGCCAGCAACGAGGTGAACGCCCACGACATCCAGGGAGTCATCGAACTTGAAGCGATATTTCAGTCCAACGCCAAAGCAAGCGAGGACACCACCGATGGCACCGAGAATCAGCGCGGTAACTGGAGTGAGATCGCCTGCTGCTGGTGTAACTGCTACTAGTCCGGCAACAATGCCAGAGGCAGCACCTAAACTGGTGGCATGCCCGTCCCGGATCTTTTCGGTTGCTAACCACCCCAGCATTGCGGCAGCAGTTGCTGCAGTAGTGTTTAGCCACGCTAGGCCGGCAAGCCCATCGGCAGCAAAAGCGGAGCCACCGTTGAAGCCGAACCACCCAAACCACAGCAGGGCGGCACCGAGCATCACGAATGGCAGATTGTGCGGACGCTGCGGGATGCGCAGAAAATCGCGGCGCTTGCCGATAACCAAAGCCAAGATGAGTGCTGAGGTGCCTGCGGAGATGTGCACGACGGTGCCACCGGCGAAGTCGATTGGGGCGATGATGGCTTCCCCATTTTCAGTGCCGAACATCCAGGAGGCAAAAGAATTTTCAGCATGCGAAAGCAGGCCTCCACCCCAGACCATATGGGCTAGTGGGAAATAGACCAGCGTCACCCAAATTGCACTGAAAGTCAACCAACTGGAGAATTTTACGCGTTCTGCCAGAGCACCAGAAATCAGCGCAGTGGAGATCACTGCGAAAGTGAGCTGGAAGGCAATGTCAATGACATTAGCGTATCCGGCGGCACCGGCGATGTAATCGCCATTAGCATCAGTGATTTGACCGTTGAGCCCAAACCATTGGAAGGGGTTGGCGAAAATGCCGCCTACAGATTGCTCACCGTAGGACATCGACCAGCCCCACAGTACGTAGATCACGGATACTACGCCGAGGCTTCCAAAGGACATCATCATCATATTCAGCACGGACTTCTGGCGGGACATACCCCCATAGAAGAATGCTAATGCTGGGGTCATGAGTAGCACCAGGGCTGCGGACATGAGCATCCAGCTGGCATTACCAGAAGCAGCTACTACCTCATCGGCGGTCATAGTAACCTTCCTTTTCTACCTCGTCATAGTTGTTGCAAGAGGGCTTATTTCTGTTACTTGCAGATAACTATAGACTTACAGGCAGCTGTTTTCTATTTAGCTATAGATAGATTTCTAAAAGGCTGGAAGAGGATATAAATTTTCAACCAATCAAAGCCCGCAAATTCGCACTAAAAGTCCAGCTAATTGCCAAAATTTTGCCCCATCAAGATGCTTCCATGTGATTTAGCCCATAAACCAATAATGCCGGGGCGACACCCATAGCGCCCCCACAGAACATCACCGCTGCCCCACTCGGCAACTAAAGCACTCTAAGACTCACATCGCCGGCAAGCAGAAAAATGTGTTCCACAATTTCGAACGACTCATCGCATCAAGAATCCGTCACGTTCTTGTATTACCCGGTGCCTCACATCGCAAACCCGAGCAGCTACTGCGCTGCAACATACAAAAACAGCGCACAACCAATGAGCACAAATACTGACCACACCCGCTGCATCTGACGCGGAAAAACCATAGCAAGGACCGCACCGGCAAACGCACCAATGGCATTCATCAGCACATCATCAATATCGCTAAAACCCAACGCAAAGAGATATTGCAGCGTTTCGAGCACGAGTGAGAGCGCCATACCAATCATGGACGTCAGCGCCACCACAGAGCCAGCACTCCAGCGTGGATTGCGACGCGCAACAATACCCGCAGTAATAAGACCAAATGGAACAAGCAGTGCAATATTGCCGCCGTAGCTGAAAATGACATCCCACTGCGAGGAGCCTTCTAATATCTCGCGAAAGAGCGTCAGTGAAAATCCGCGCTGATGTTGCAATTCCGGATTCCACAAGTCTGCAACACTAAATAAGCCCTTGAACAGGACCAAAGCGATAATCACGGCCGTATATGCGCCGAGTGCGAGCCGCTGCAGCACACGGGCGTGTGGCACAAGACCGGCGGTTTGCCATTGTTGCCTTGCGCCCACTTCTTCCCCTTCATGCACATGCCCTAAAAATCCGAAACGATTATATAAGTTTTGGGGATGCGCAGCTGTGGCGGTATCTGCGATATCAGTCGCAGCATATGGAGTTTCGGCAACATTGTCATTATTTGGAACTGACGCCTGCAATCGCGTCGAGCTTTGATGGGTGGATAAATAAGCGACCATGTCTACAAACGTAGAAAGGCTTAGTGAAAAGCTCGTTATGAGACCCTCATTTCTTGCTAGTTATGTTTCACAAAAACCCTGCCCAGCAAGGCCTAATTTTGGCACCCTTTCGCCAGCTTCCCAGCGACCTTACAAATTGCACCCACCTCATTGCAATCAACGAATTCACTCAAGGTTTCAGATACCCACAGGTCAGCAAATTTGGCATCTTATATAATATGCAAAATATCTAAGAGCATCGTATGACACCTGAACACTTTATTGATATCGGCCATCTATAGGATGAGCTCATGATGGGGCCCTGACGGGCCAAATAAACTCCGACTAAACATCCTGCGAAACCATCGAGAATTACTTACATCTACCTGCGCATATTCACATCCCCCTCGCTAATCCGCAAAGCTAAAACCATAATCTTTCTAAATCTATATCCAGATCACCCGTAACCAAACCTAAACACTGACAGAAATATACCCAGAATTAGCTAGGATAAACATGAAAAAATAGCTAGGCATCATCCATAATTAGTGCTAAATTGAGCTTAACTCGCAGTGTTTTTCGCCCATAAAAACACCGGCACACCCCTGCTGCACGAGCCAACCAGCCCACCAGCCATCCGCTTTTCCCCTCGATGTTCCGGAGACTTCCCAATGTATCTATTTACTGCTCTCTCAGCCGCAGCCGCGGTGGGTAGCATGGTCTACTTCAAGAAAAACGAAGACAAGCACAATGAACGTCTAAAAAGCCTGGATGTGAATGTCCACGTCAACGGCATCCGTGGAAAATCCACGGTTACCCGCATGGTCGGTGGCGTCTTTCGTGCTGCAGGCCTTAATACAATTGCAAAAACAACCGGCACCTATGCCTGCGTGATCGATGCAGCTGGTAATGAACATCCCATTCAGCGCTTCGGGAATCCCAATATTCAAGAGCAGTACCAAATCATTGAGCGCTGGGTACAACCTGAGATTCAAGCCTTGGTTGTCGAATGCATGGCAGTAAAGCCGGAGTATCAGGCTATTTGCCAAGATGTCATCATTAAGTCCCCCATTAGCATCATTACCAACGTGCGCTTAGACCACCAGGAAGAACTCGGCCAAACGCTCCCTGAGATTGCGCGAAGTCTTTGTCGCACCGTTCCGCAAGAAGGCGTGCTAATTACTGGTGAGACTAATCCGGAGCTGTGCGCAGTTATGGAAGAGGAATGTCGCAAGCGCAATGCAAAACTGATTATTGCCAATGCTGATAATGAGGCCCAAGCCTTGGTGCCCAGCTTTGACTACCTGCAATTCAGCGAAAACGTGGCCATTGTCTTCGCCCTCAGCGATTACCTGGGTATCCCCCGCGATATTGCCGTACGCGGCATGTTGAGTGCAGCACCGGATCCAGGCACGACCCGACTGACTCACCTGCATATGAGCATGAATACTGATCTCATTTGGATTCCAATGTTTGCAGTCAACGACAAGGAATCCTCGATCAAGATTTTCCACGATCTTGTTGAGTCCAAGCTACCTGCTGGGTGTAAGAAAGTAATCGCGTTGAATAATCGCTCCGATCGCACAGACCGGGCAAACCTGTTCCTCGATATCCTTAACATCGAATTGGCAGGCCAATTCGACCGCGTAGTGCTCTACGGCGACCTACAAGAAATCGCTTATTCAAAGCTCATCGATGGCGGACTCCCCGCACCGATGATTCGGACTGCACATGGGTTGGATGTTAATGATGGCGCTTCCTTGATCAACTTGAACCTACAAGAATTTGCTGGCGAAACTGTGGCCGTGTTCGGAATGGGTAATATCCATACCCCAGAAGTCGTTGCCATGCAGCGCTACATCGATGCCATCGTTGCAGCCTTCAAATACGGAAACAAGGTAGGTGTGCTATGAATTTCCCTGGTTCGAATGGCGAAGCCGCATTCATCACCGACTACGTGCACTTGGCCTTCTTATCTGGCCTGCTCCTGAGCTACATCTACTACCGCTACCGGCATATTTCTTTAGGCGGCACGCTGGCAGTAGGCTACTTAGCAGCGGCAGCGTACTCACCAATTAATGTGATTATGACTGTTCTGATCGCTTTGACAGGTTGGGCGGTGATTCGCTTTGGTGTTTTGAAAATCGCTCTACCAAATTCCCGGCAATTATTTGCCATCGGGTTACTCGTTGGTGTCGTCTGTGGCCTGATGTGGATTATGATTGCCCGTGCCTTGCCGAGTGGCCAAATTGATGGTCAGCCGCTGGAGATTATCGGCGTGATCATTCCAGGTATGATTTGCAATTCCATGCATAAACAAGGCGTACGCAAGACCGTCCTGCCCATGGTAGCGCTGGTACCATCAGCAGCAATCGTAGGCTTAATATTGACGTATTTAAGCAATGATGTCTTCGCTATTTCAGGGGCTGCCAATATCTTGAATATGAGTGATGAGACCCTCTCCTTTGTCTTTGGGCTGAGTGCGATCTCAGTATTACTGGCACTGCTCATCCAGTACGGAACCTATCAAACCTGGCAGCTGCGTACCGGCGGCTATGTAACTGTCGGGATCCTCATCGCATTGTCAGCGAGCCAGTCGTATTGGCAGTCATCGCAACTACCACTTTAATTTTAACTGCCATCTATCTGCCGTATCAGCGCCGGGTACCTATCTTCGGCAAAGATCGCTTCATCGTGCTGTGCATGCTGTCCTTTACTATCTTTTCCCTCTCGGAGTATTTGCTGGCTTCGCTCGCTGATGTACAAATCGGCGGCGTACACAATATCCTCTTTAGTGTCTTGCCGGTGTTGATGGTCAACGATATTGTGCGCTTTGGCCTACGCAACACCGCAAGCGGCATGGCACTATCTGCTGTAGGGTGTGCCACCTTGGCCGTACCATTTATGTCGCTCACATAAGCAGACTTGCAAAGGCTCGAAAGCGGCGTTGGGAATATTCTTCCCAACGCCGCTGAGTACAATGTACTCAAGAAAGGTTGCTAGCCTTCTCAGACTACGTGATACCGGCTGCCCTCAGACTCTGCTTTATGGCCCTACGATGCTTCCTGTGCGGAGCATCATGGTTTCTCTAGTTACACCCACCCACCGCTCATGCAAAAAATCTGTGAATACAAAACAATGGTCCCGCGGTTTGCGCATTCGCTACCTCAGGACCTTGTTTGAATAAAAATTCTACCCTACTGCAATAATGCGTCGATGAAGCTTTCTACCTCGAATGGTGCCAAATGGTCAGCGCCTTCACCTAAGCCAACGAGCTTCACAGGAACACCAAGCTCTTCTTGTACTTGGAATACAATGCCGCCCTTGGCAGAACCATCGAGTTTAGTCAGAACCACACCGGAAATTTGTACGACCTCAGCGAACGTGCGGGCTTGGATCATGCCATTTTGGCCGGTGGTTGCATCCAGAACTAGCAAGACCTCATCAACCTTGGCTTTCTTCTCAACTACACGCTTGACCTTACCAAGCTGATCCATGAGGTTTGCAGAATTATGCAGACGCCCTGCGGTATCAACAAGTACCACATCGGCTTGCTGCTCAATACCCTTGGCTACTGAGTCAAAGGCAACCGATGCTGGATCTGCACCTTCAGCGCCACGCACGGTGGTTGCTCCCACACGACGACCCCAAGTTTCTAGCTGATCGGCGGCTGCAGCACGGAAAGTATCGGCTGCGCCGAGAACAACTTTGTGCCCCATGGATACCAGCACGCGAGCCAGCTTACCCGTCGTAGTGGTCTTGCCGGTACCGTTGACGCCTACAACCAGGATCACTGCAGGCTTGCCCTCATATGGCAATGCGTTAATAGAGCGATCCAACTCGGGCTTGCAAGCCTTAATCAGCACTTCACGCAGCATTGCCCTGGCATCGTCTTCGCTTTGGACGCCACGCTCAGCGATCATATCCCGCAGTTCCTCAACCACGTTCATAGTGATCTTCACACCAAGGTCGGCGGCGATCAGCTGATCTTCAATCTCTTCCCAGGCATCTTCATCTAGGTCACCGGCAGTCAGCATACCAAGTACGGCTTGGCCAAAGACGTTATTGGAGCGTGAGAGGCGACCACGCAACTTACCTAAACGCCCTGCAGCAGGCTCGATCTCATCGATAGCTCCTGCTGTGGGAACACCTTCAACTAGGGCAGCTGCCGCTTCTGGCTCAGCCACCTCTTGAGCGGATGCTTCCTCTGCAGGTACAGTCGCGCCTTTGGCTGCAGGCTCATCTACTGCAGTTTCATGCGCAGGAGCATTTTCTTTATCTAACACCTCTGCTGGAGACTCACTTGCAGTCTCTGGTGTTTCTGCTTCCAGTGTCTCGGCAACCGGCTCTGGATGTTCTTCGGTGTCTACCTCGAAGGATTCCACAGCTGGTGCAGGAAGAGATTCTTCAGCATGTAATTCTGTTACTTCCGTGTGAGAAACCGCAGGTTCGTTTACTTCTGCATCGTCTTCATGAGCAACGTCTTCCTTAACAGTTTCTGCCTCAGGACCAGCAACTTCGTCGGATCCCTCTGCAGAGGGTTCGCTTCCAGCCGCTGAAGTTTCTGCTTCCAGCACCTCAGCAACCGGCTCTGGGCTTTCATCCAGATTTTCTTCAGCAGCCTTGGCATCCGGAGCTGGCCGATCTTCCACTTCCGTATTCTGCACAGAATCAGACTGTGTAGGATATGCACGCTGCACTGCAGGTTCAGCAGTCTCGGCAGCCGCAACATCATGGGCTACAGCTTCCTGAGCTGCAGTACTCTCGGATCCTAATTCTTGACCCGGTAATACCTCTGGCTCGGCGTCCTTTTTCGCGCCAGAGCTAAATTGGAAACCGCTAACAGCCTGGTAATTACCAGACTTTTCCTGTTGAGTTAATTCCTTGGTCTTTTCACCGTCGGCCGCATTAAAGCTCACAGTCTTTTGCTTGCGACGACGCAACCCAAGCACCACAAAAAGCACTATGAGCGCAATAACAATGGCGACAATTGCAATAATCCACGTGGTAGTCATCCTTTTATAGTGGCAAACTCAAGCGCTAAATACATCCCCCCAGGCCGAAAATAACCAAGAATAAGTCCCCTGAATATCTCAAGGCCACAATCCATTCATCTCATACACTTAAGCCCAGCGCATGTGTTACCACCCATGAGGAAGGATTGTGCAGCTAGGCCGAAAGCACAGCAGTGCTTTAGTATTTCAGGTGAGAAGTCTCAACCTAATTCCAAAGATAAATAAGATAAATAGATTCGAAGCAGTCGATGAATACGAAATCCTTCCACTATGTCAGTATTGCTGCACTAGTGTTGATGTCCTTAAACCTACGCGCCATCGTCACTAGTGTTTCTGCAGTACTCGCAGAGATCCAACAAGGCACCGGAATGTCTCCTACTGCCACCGGAGTTCTCACGAGTCTTCCGTGTTTTGCATTCGGCATCATCGGCCTACTTATCCCGTTGGTAAGCAAGCACACCGGCATTATCCCCTTACTTACCATTGCAATGGGGCTGCTCTCCATTGGGTTGTGGACGCGTGCTTCTGCGGAAAACGCCACTAGTTTTATTGTCTTCACCGCAATCGGCTTAGCTGGCATTGCGGTCGCCAATGTATTGCTGCCACCTTTTATTCGTACTTACTTCCCCAATCAAGTTGTGGGGCTAATGACTACCTATACTGTGATGCTCGGTATCGGTACTGTGACAAGTGCCCTTTTGGCAGCGCCACTAGCCGCAGCTTTCGGCTGGCGCCATGCCTTATGGATATGGAGCCTCTTCGCGATTCTTGCTGCGATTGCCACCGCAGTTTTATGGAAGATCACGCCCCGAAAACAGCGCAATGTCAGTAGCCAGTACTTGACGAGGGCTGCAATCCACGAGTTATTGCGCGCCCCTAAGGCGCGCTGGCTGATCTACTTTTTCGCTCTACAATCCTTGAATGCCTATGCACAGATGGGTTGGTTAGCTCAGATCATTCGCGACCAGGGCTATTCAGCAAATACTGCAGGGTTAATGTTGGGCGTTATGCAATTTGTGATTATCCCTGGTGGGTTTATCGCCCCGTTCCTCTTACACCGCACACGCCATCCACAAGCTCTCGCCGCTTTCTTAGGGCTACTGCTTCTACCTAGCTATATGGGCATTTTATGGTTGCCACAGTTAATGTGGATCTGGGTTATTTGCATTACGGTCTCTAACCTGTCTTTCCCCTTGGCTTTATGCCTGATTGGTACGAGCGCAAAGACTCCGGCAAACACTCAGTTACTTTCAGCCATGGCCCAAGGCTTTGGCTATATAGTCGCAGGGTTTGGACCAATGTTGGTCGGTGTGCTCCTTGCAATTAATGATTCTTGGATACTCCCGCTTGGGTTTTTGATGCTCACGGTGCCCTTTTTTGCCTGGGCTGGTTATAACGTCGCTCGGCCTGGATATGTGGAGGATTCCGTACATGCCACGGATTAAATATCCTCTATGCCTCCGACTGGTCTTGGCTGACACCGCCGACACCAACCACCAAAGCGTGGTTTAGCTCACATGAATACTCTTGTTGTGGCCTAGATTTTCTCTCCCCAAAGGCACTAATATGGTCCACAGATCGGCTATCAGGCCTGTTACTTAAAACTACTCACTGCACATCGGCACCCTCGGTAACGATGAGATTGCAGTTCCTAGGATTTAAGGCAAGAACCTGAGGCAGAGCAATCCCCTATTGGTTTGCAATCCTGTCATCAACACTTGTCTATGAATCCTAGGATTTCGTGTTTTTATGGCGGGTGCGCATGAGAGAAAGATCCTCCTCATGGCCGAAAAAGTTCGTGACTATTCCGCCTTAGCCACTGACATCCTCGAAACTGTCGGTGGACCGTCGAATATCACTAAAGCCTCACACTGTGCTACTCGCCTGCGCTTAGAACTCAAAAACGAACCTGCTGATGCCAAAGAGCGTATCCAGACGATGCCTGGTGTGATCACCGTGGTGAAAAATAATGGGCAATTCCAAATTGTAATTGGGACGCACGTCAACCAGGTCTACAACTCTTTTATCGAGAACCTCCACCTTGATGAAAAGTCGGAAGATAAGAAACAATCCCTACTTTCCACCATCATTGCGATGATGTCAGCAGTATTCGCCCCTTTCATCTATATCCTGGCAGCCGCCGGCATACTGCAGGGTTGTTTGATCATTGCCAAGATTTTCTCGGACACTTTCGAAGCAACCGGAACCTATGCCGTCTTCGATTTCATCTCTTGGGCACCTTTTACCTTCTTGCCCATTTTAATTGCGATTACCGCATCGAAGTTCTTCAAGGTTGATACTTTCATTGCTGTCGCCTGTTGTGCAGCCCTCGTAACCCCAGCATGGACGGATATCACCGCCGCAATTGAGGCCGGGGAGCGCATCACCTTTGCCGGCATTGCGCTTTCCCCAACGACCTACACCTCCACGGTACTGCCCCCACTCATCTTGGTCTGGGTACTGTCCTATGTGGAACGTTTTGCCGCATGGATCCTACCTGAGGTTGTAACCCGGCTTTTCCAACCCTTCATCTGCATTGTGGTCGTCGTACCCCTGACCATCTTGGTACTAGGTCCAATTTCCGATGCCACCGCCCGTGGGATCGCAGAAGGTTATAACTGGCTCGTGGATGTTGTGCCATGGTTGGCAGCCGGCATCGTTGGTGGCCTGTGGCAGGTAATTGTCATCTTCGGTGTGCACTGGGGTATTACACCTGTGGTCATGTCTAATTTTGCTGAATACGGATCGGACTCCTTCCAGGCCTTTCAAACCATTGCGGTGATCGCTCAAGTCGGTGCAGTAGTTGGTGTGCTCATTCGCACCCGCAATAAGGAGATGCGCTCGGTAAGTGCCTCGGCAGCGGTAACCGGCATTTTTGGTATAACCGAGCCCACGATTTATGGTGTGACCTTGCGTTTGAAGAAACCATTTGTCGCTGGCTGTGTTGCCGGTGCGATCGGCGCAATCGTGACTTCATTCTTCGGCACGCGCTACTACGTATACGCAGGCTTACCAGGTCCAATCACCATGATCAATGCTTATGAGCCAGGCACACAATCCTTGCTGGGGCTGCTCATCGGTGTAGCTATTGCCTTCTTCGGCGCTATCGCTTTAGTACAGGTTTTGGGCTTTGATGACCCCAAGAATGATCCAATCGAGGCTGCCCAAGAAATACTCGCGGAAGGACCCGCAGGCCCGGAGAACGGCACAACTACAACCTCGCCTGTTTCTGAGATGATTGGCGAATTCACCATCCAAGCCCCACTATCTGGTGAACTCATCGCTTTGAAAGATGTCGATGACCCAGTCTTCGCAAGCAAGTCCCTTGGGGAAGGCATTGCAATCGAGCCCGAAGATGCCACTGTATACGCGCCGATTACGGGCACAGTAGTAACCGTTTTACCATCCAAACACGCAATTGGCTTACGCGGTGATACTGGCGTGGAAGTTCTCATCCACGTAGGTCTGGATACGGTATCACTACAAGGTAAACCTTTTGAAGCCTATGTTGCCAAGGGTGATCAGGTAACCGTAGGAGATCGTCTCTTAAGCTTCGACCGCGTGGCCATCGAGCAGGCAGGACTAGCGATTACCACTCCAATTGTGATCACAAATAGCCAGAAATTTGCTAGCTTCACCTTCGCCCAACCCGGTAGTGTACACGTTGGTGAAACCATCAGCGCGATCACCCCTGCTCCACATACTTCCCCTGCTGAGATTTAAGGAGTCTTTCTCATGAGCATTCAATTCCCTACCCCACTCGGGAGCACTGCTACCAGCCCCGACACTCGGAGCTTGCCTGAAGGGTTCTTATGGGGAGGTGCTGTTGCCGCCCACCAACTCGAAGGCGGCTGGGATGCAGATGGCAAGGGGCCGAGTGTTGTTGATGTCCTCACCGCTGGCACCCACAAGATCCCGCGCCGAATTACCGAGACTATAGAAGCTGATGCTTTCTACCCCAACCAGGTAGCCATCGACTTCTACCACCGCTACCGTGAGGACATCGCCTTATTTGCCGAGATGGGGCTGAAGTGCTTCCGCACCTCGATTGCATGGTCGCGCATCTTTCCCCGGGGTGATGAAAACCAACCAAATGAAGCGGGTCTGCAATTCTATGACGATCTCTTTGATTGCCTGCTCGAGCATGGTATCGAACCAGTCATCACGTTGAGCCACTTCGAAATGCCGCTGCACTTAGCACGCACTTATGGCGGTTTCCGGAGCCGCAAGGTCGTCGACTACTTCACCTATTTTGCTAAGACCTGCTTTGAACGCTACCGCGACAAGGTGAAGTACTGGATGACCTTTAATGAGATCAATAACCAGATGAACACGGATAACCCACTGTTCCTATGGACCAACTCAGGTGTGTTACTCGATGCAGGAGAAAACCCGCGCGAGATCATGTTCCAGGTTGCACACAATGAACTCATCGCCAGTGCGCAGGCAGTCACTGTCGGCCATGAAATCAACCCGGATTTCCAAATCGGTGGAATGGTTTCTGCTGTGACCATGTATGCCTACTCATGTAACCCCGATGATGTTATGGCAGCAGAGATTGCCAATCGTGATCGACTCTTCTTCCCTGATGTCCACATCCGGGGCGAATACCCCCACTATGCGCTGAAGTATTTTGAGCGCGAAGGTATTGATCCTAAGATCTTGCCGGGGGATGCCGAGATCTTGCGAGCGGGCACCATTGATTACCTAGGTTTTAGCTTCTATATGACTGGCGTAATCCAATCGCAGGGTGCAGCGCACGATAAAACCAGTGTGGTCAATGGTGGCTTTGATAACGCCGTGGCAAATCCATACCTGCAAGCCAGTGACTGGGGTTGGCCCATTGATCCCCAAGGCCTGCGCTACACTCTAAACAAGTTCTGGGATCGTTGGCAGATTCCCTTGTTCATTGTGGAAAATGGCTTCGGCATGGTCGATGAGGTCACCGAAGATGGAATTCACGACCCGCAGCGCATTGCTTATCTAGCCGCACATATTGATGCTGTAAAAAAGGCCGTCCTCGATGACGGCGTGGAACTGCTGGGCTACACCCCCTGGGGCGTTATCGACCTGGTTTCTTTCACCACTGGTGAAATGAAAAAGCGCTATGGTTTGATCTATGTTGACCGTGACAATGAGGGCAATGGCACCCTAGAACGTCGCCGCAAGGATTCCTTCTACTGGTATCAGAAGGTCATCGCATCTAATGGCGCCGAACTCGCATAAGGAGCAACTCATGGATGCCGCAGAAGTACTGCGTGTGCTCAATAATAATGCCGTATTATGTACTTCCGTTGCTGGTCCTGCCATTCTCTTAGGCAAGGGAATTGGCTTTGGCAAAAAACTTGGTGATGCTGTTGATCCCACAATTGCCAGTGAGATCTTCCGGCCTTCGACCGCCCAACCTTTAGAGCAACTCAGCGCAATGATCAACGCCATTGATCTGGAGTATGTAGAACTAGCAGCTGAGATCATACGCAGCTCTAACCTAGGCTACCAAGTACCCCAAACCGTGTTATTTGCAATTGCTGACCATGTCAGCTTTGTTATTCAGCGTGCCAAGGCACGCACCTCTATCGATAATCCTTTGCACTGGGAAATCGCACACCTATATCCCCAGGAATATCAAGCAGGGCAGCATGCCTTAGCGCTCATCCAAGAGCACCATGATCTCGAGTTGCCTCCTCAAGAGGCAGCAACTATTGCCATGCATTTTGTTACCGCACAGTTCCAGGTAGCTGAAGATACAGCAAATGATGATGCACCGATCATGAATGCCACCATGACAATGACGCAGCACATCCAAACGATCCTCGGCTTAGTTCAAGATTGCCTGGGCCGAGAGATTCCACTGGATTCTTTGGAAGCTACCCGCTTTATTACCCACCTGCGGTACTTATTTATTCGCCTGCATAATCCGCAGCGCGCCAGGAGTTTTTCTGCTGGCATTAGCGAAACAATCGCTACGAATTTTCCCGATAGCTACTTGATTGCCGAGCGGATTCGCACTGTGCTGACTTTGGCTGGTTTTGAACTTGACGATGACGAAGTTGCTTATGTAGCCATGCATATCGCGCGCTTGCAACAGCAATTAGCGAGCAATACTGAAGCGTAAACGCGCTGTGCACCTTTTGAAGTACCGGACCAAGTGCCTTTCTTTGCTATTTTCGGTTGAATTCACTTTTGATTCGAAAGGCACCTGGTATTCCTTTGCTGCATGTAACTTCAGTTTGTTAGGTGTGCCGCTGAGTGCAACCAGTTTCGTCTCAATCGGTTAGTTTCCAACGGTGAGTTCGCATATGAGCCGCAGTGTTATAGGTGAGTTTGGGCTAAGTAGTCTTCAGTTCAGCGATATATGTATAATCCCCTTTGCTATTTTCCAGCCTCTGCACACCTGCAGTTTTTCAACCAGTTTTCAATGACCGCACCTGGTCAGGAAGATGATCGAAGACGCGTTATGAGTGAAATCCAATTTTTAAGTGACTCTGCCCACGTGGATGCTTGGGTCACGAAGGTCGCCAACCAAGACCACGGCTCTCTCATCCCTGGCACGAACCCGGAGTGTCCCTTCGATCCGGAATCTTTGCGTGCAGTCAGCGAATTCCTGCACACCCAAACTGAGCTGGAGCAATCGCAGCGCACCCAATTCGAGCGCTATATCGGCGAAGCGCTGCGTCATCACTTAGGGGGAGAATGGGTTGAATTACTTGATGAAGCAGAAACCGGTGAGTTCGGTATCTACCTGGCCGAAGATGAAATTCTCATTCCCGTGCGCGAACTCGTCCAGTCCACAGTAGAGGATGAGACCATGTTCTGGGATGAGCTCGTGGGCGCCTAAATACGCCTCAGCCACCTGCTTTTGCGCTGCACACCCGTCTTAGTTGATAGCTGGGGTGCAGCTTTTTCATGTGCGTATACGGCAGTTTTGCCTAGCTCCCAGGCGCTACATCCTTCAGCAAATGTTACAGGACGAGCGGCAGGCACAAACGCGACCATTACAGACATTTTGCAAATTAAAACTGATCATATTGCAAAATGCCAACTACCCCCATACTGCCGCCAACATATCCGAACTAAAGCGCCAGATGCTTAACCGTTTCCGCAGTAAAATCTGCACATTACCTAAACTAAGGTTACGGTAACTTTCATCTTTACGTGCAGGATAATTCACCCCCACATTTTTTGCATAATGAATTTTTCTAGCGACCTTCCAGCGTTGCATGTAGTATGGCTCACAATCACAGACTGTGATCACCATTACACCTATCCCTTCGCGGACTTGATCCCCAAGGAGCCGCCATGACTACATCTTCGCTGCCACCACGCAGCACCCCTAGCGCTGCGGATTTCGTCGAAATGCAACGCAGCCCTGAATTCCAAGAACTTCGCAAGAAACAACGCGGATTCACCTTTCCCCTCACCTTCGCCTTCCTTGCCTGGTATGTGATTTATATCCTCGCCGCAATCTATGCCCCTGGTTTTATGTCCATTGAGCTATGGGGCAATATCAACATGGGAATTGTGATGGGGGTGCTGCAATTTGTCACCACATTCGTCATCACCTGGGCCTATGTGAAGTACGCCAACTCCCAACTCGAGCCGCGCGCAACCGCAATTCGAGAAGAACTCGAAGCCAAAGCCGCAGGCAATTCTACGTCTCATCCAGAAGCCCAAGCTATGCAAGGAGACCAGCCATGATGACCACTTATCTCGCGGCGGGAAGCCAAGATGCCAACCCCGTATTGAACATCATTGTGTTCATCGCCTTCATCGTCATCACCATGACCGCGGTGACCAAAGTCAGCCGCAAGCCTCAAAAATCTGCTACCGACTTCTACACCGGTGGAGCTAGTTTCTCCGGGCGCCAAAATGGTCTAGCCATTACCGGCGACTACCTTTCTGCGGCCTCCTTCTTAGGCATCGTCGGTGCTATCGCCTTGTATGGCTATGACGGATTCTTGTATTCCATTGGCTTCTTCGTCGCCTGGTTGATCGCTTTACTTCTGGTAGCAGAACCACTGCGTAATACCGGTAAATTCACTATGGCCGATGTTTTGAGTTTCCGACTCAAACAACGTCCCGTGCGTATTGCAGCCGCATTCTCAACTCTGTTCGTCTCCCTGTTCTACCTGGTAGCTCAGATGGCTGGTGCTGGCTCCTTAGTTTCAGTGCTCCTTGACATCCATGGCCGCGCAGCTCAAGCATTGGTTGTCACCGTTGTGGGTATTGTGATGATTGCGTACGTACTTATCGGCGGCATGAAGGGCACAACCTACGTGCAGATGATCAAAGCCATCCTCTTAGTTGGCGGTGTGGTGATCATGACCGTGATGATCTTCTGGACGACCCAAGGCAATTTCTCCCAGCTGCTGCAATCTGCTGTCGATGCTCATGATGGCGACCGCGCAATCCTAGAACCCGGCATGCGCTATGGAGAAAATTCCACAACCAAGATTGAATTCATCTCACTAGGGCTCTCCATGGCCTTTGGCGTCGCTGGTCTACCGCACGTGCTCATGCGCTTCTATACCGTGCCCACTGCCCGCGAAGCACGCCAATCAGTGACCTGGGCGATTGTGCTTATCGGCGGATTCTACCTACTAACCCTGCTCCTGGGCTACGCCGCCGCAGCGTTGGTTGGGCCAGAAGAAATCCTGGCTGCCCCAGGCGGTGCGAACTCTGCTGCTCCATTGCTTGCTTTAGAACTTGCCGGACCAATTTTCATGGCCCTCATTTCTGCAGTTGCTTTCGCGACTGTGTTGGCCGTGGTCGCCGGCCTGGCAATTACTGCTTCGGCATCGGTAGCGCACGATCTCTACAACTCGGTGCTGCGCGATGGTAAGGCAACCCCAGAAGAGCAGGTGCGGGTTTCTCGCATTACAGTGATTGTCATCGGTATGGTTGCCATCGTCATGGGCATTGGTGCAATGAATCAAAACGTTGCCTTCTTAGTCTCCCTGGCCTTCGCCGTTGCTGCATCCGCGAATGTTCCGACCATCTTGTACTCGTTGTACTGGAAGCGATTTAACACCACTGGTGCAGTTGCCTCCTTGTGGACTGGCCTGCTAACTGCCTTGATCCTGATTCTGCTCTCACCAGCAATGTCCGGTACCGAGACTGCGGTGCTGCCAAACCTCGACTTCGCGATTTTCCCGCTGGCAAACCCTGCCATTGTTTCAATCCCCGCTGGCTTTTTAGCCGGTATTATCGGAACATACATAGGCAAGCCCGATAACTTAGACGAACTGCAAGCAGAGATGGAAGTACGCTCACTGACTGGGGTTGGCGTGGAAGCTCCGGTTGATCACTAGGGTGGAGAACTCGCTTACGCTCAATCACTAAGCACCTGATTACCGCGGAATAGAAACCGTTATATCAGGTGCTTTCCTTTTCATTCCCGCAGCTCTGTATATTAACCCATTTCAATTGGAGCGATACGAAGGGCAGGGGAAGTTACCGGCATACTAGGACGGATTCGTTCGAGAGATATGAAGATACTTGCAGCCAACCCTGCTCCGATAAACCAACTATAGGCAGACACCACATGCAACGCTGGGATCAGCACAGTACTTAAGCTCAGCAGTGCAGCAAAGGCAGTCGCCCAAAGTGCATTGGGGTTAACACCATTCCGGTAGTAGTATTTCGCTGTTGGCGCAGAACTATACAGGCTTGGGACATCAATATCGCCACGGTGTATGACGTAAAAGAAGGCAATGAGAACACCAAATAGCGGTCCGATAAAAGCTGCCAAGGTATCTAAGGTGTAGTGGATCACCTCTGGAGAGTTATAAAGATTCCAAGGGGTTAAGAAGATTGAGCCAATTGCAGCAATCATGCCACCAGTTCGCCATGAAATCCTTGTAGGAGCCACATTGGAGAAATCAAAAGCCGGTGCGATGAAGTTAGCCACAATATTGATACCGATGGTGGCGATAATCAAGGTCAATGCACCAAAGACAATGGCGAAGGTGTTATCCATTGCCGCAATGGTATCGACTGGATCGGTAATCAGCTCTCCATAGACTGGCACAGTTGCAGAAGCAGTAACCACAACCAAAATGGAGAAAATCAGGAAGTTTAGTGGCAGACCAAGTAGGTTGCCGCGTTTAACGGCTTCCTGAGTTTTGCCGTAGCGAGAAATATCCCCGAAGTTCAGCATCGGCCCTGAGAAATAGCTCACCACAGTTGCAACACCCACGCCAAAGGCAGAAACTGCTGCCCACCCTTGCGCTTGAGTGTCACTCAGCGAGAAGTGGATACTCTCCCAGCCGGCAGCTTGGATCATATAGATAGCAAGCAGGAACATCACCACGTAGACCGCAGGGCCACAGAAGTCAATGAATTTGCGGATGGTTTCCATTCCGCGCCAGAACACTAATGCCTGGGCTACCCACAAAATAGCAAAGGCAATATATCCCAGCAGGGAAAGTCCTAAGAAGCCATATTCCCCGACATCGGCATAGCTTCCCCATTCCGGCTGGATCTTGAGTATAAACACAACCAGCGCGTGGCTGGCCAAATAGGTTTGAATACCGTACCAAGCAACTGCGATGAGACCCCGGATCATTGCTGGTAATTTGGCACCATAAACACCAAAGGCTGCGCGACATACAACTGGAAAGGGCGTACCTGTGCGCTGGGATGGCAGGGAGACTAGGTTGCACATGACGTAGATGAAGCCAATGCCAACCAATAAAGCGAGCAAGACTTGCCAGGAAGAAAGCCCCAGTGCGAATAGGCTACCAGCAGTAACATAGCCACCAACGGAGTGCACATCGGACATCCAGAAGGCGAAAATATTGTAACTACCCCAGGTTTGCTTCTTCAGCGGCGCTATATCTTCATTTATAAGTTGGGGATCGAGCGGGGCGCGGTCCGCGACATCCTTCGTTGAGGGATGCTTTTGCGGTTGAGGGGAATTCGGCACAATGCCGGGTAGAGTCATAACCATGAATTGCTTCTCCTAACGAGGGCAAAGTGTGTGGAATAGGATTTACAGCGCATAGGGTGCGGTACTGCAAGCTTCTAAGGATGACAGAAATCAAATCCAACCATGGGTTTAGGTGGGGTGTACTGGTAGGTATTAATCCGGGAAGTTGATAGTCCTTGGCGCACCAGCGCTTCGGCTTGGCCGACAGCAGCGGTCACCCCATCAACGACAGGTATGCCCAGACGTTTACTTAATAGCGGAGCGATTCCAGCCATACCACCACAGCCCAGGCAAAGGGCCTCTGCCCCGCTTCTAAGTAAACTGTCGGCCTTTTCGCACAAGGCTGCTAGGAGTACTTCTTGATCGGATTCCAGATCAAGTACTGCAATCTCTGTTGCGGCAATGCCGACACAACGCTGCAAAAGTCCTGCTGTAAGTAAACGATCACGGATACCGGAAATCGTACGACTTAAGGTGGTAAGGATGCCGAAATTCGCACCTAGCTGCATAGCAGTGATTGCCGCGGCTTCGGTGATATCAATAACCGGAGCACGGCAGTTTTCCATGAGCGCTTCTTTGCCAGCATCGCCAAAACCACCAAGAATCCAAGCATCGATGCCATCAATATGTTCAAAGCTGTTGATGGCCTGCAGCATGCCTACTACCGAAAAACTTGCTTCGACATGACTTTCAACTGAGACAGGCCCCAAGCTCGGGGTAATTCCATGGATGGTGATATCTGGGGCTGCGACACGTTCGGCGGCTTGCACCATAGTAGTAGTCATACCGCTCGAGGTATTGACGTTTATTATTCCAAGTTCGATCATCCTTTGCACTCTCCTACGTCGCCGGTTGGGAACTTGTCAGGAGGACCGCAGCCCCCCCCTTTTTCTATAGCTCTATTGATATTGGAGAGTATGCGGGTGTGCGGAAGTTTTCAAAGCTTAAACCGGAATGAGCGCGTGACCGCAACGACACTTTACCTAGACGGCACGTATCGGGCCAGTACAACGTGCAGATTTCTATAGGGTGATAGATAAAGGTGATATTCGTCACCTAGTAGCACATTCACCCACTGCAGCGGGCATATAAGGCAAAAGAATGCCACCGTAAGAAGCAAGTATTCTTACGGCGGCAAACGAGAGCGGCCACACGCTCAATGACAGCACCAAGCACCGCCATACGGCAGACCCGCGACGCTAAATTCAACCCTATTGATTTTGTTGGCGCTTCATTGCCACGATGATGGCATCAGCAGAAATCAGATCGCTGGTCACCAAGTCTGGCACAATATTAGCCATCTTCGCCCAACCTGGAGTCGCAGCATCCAGGGTCTTTTGCGAGGTAATCAGCCCATGTGCATGCATGCGCGAGGCCAAAGCCAAGATGAAGGATACCACTGGTGCCAATGCCCACCGGTTTTCCTTGGCATCCGTATCAACACCATCGAGCTTGTCGAAACGAATACGCGAAAGCGCGTACATGACCCTATCCGTACTTCGCAGGGTACGCAGCAACGTTACTGCAGCTTGGATTAATTGCTCAGAGGAGAAAAGCTCAACCAGTTCCTCGCGCCTATTAAAGGCCTCAAAGACCGCCAACAAACGTGAGCTCTCATCGAGTAGCAACCCCGGTACGATGCGGGCTTTGGCAAAGAACATATCCAATAACGCTGTCTGCTGTGCCGGAGCCATACCAGCGATAGCAACTGTGGATTGATCAATGCATGCAGTATCCAATGTGACATCGCGCGCGGTATTCATAATGTCGCGAATGCCCTTACCGGCAATTGCCTCCAACTGATTCAACACCTGCTGATCTTCAGCCACAGACTCACTGGCCTGAAGCTGCCCCAGTAACTCTAAAGCCGCAATCCAAGGCGCGCGATGTGCACTTTGGGTGGCTTCCCCAGCACCTGCACCAAAGTCCGAGCGTACGAGGCCTGCAGCCACAATGCGACCAGGTTGGTACTCCGCAGGCACCAAAGAAGCTGCCAAACCAGTCAAAGCGGCACGCGGATTAGCAGCAAAAACCTTGCGAATTGCAGGCAGCGCTGCAGGTGACGTTACCCCAGTATTAATGAGATCCCACAACACAGGAATAGTCTCTGGAGCCGCTGGTACGTCTCCCTCCCCCGCAATAAATGCAGCAAGTTCGCCCAAGGCGTCGCCCGTATCGAAATAGCCCTCTTGGGCAATGATATGCGCCTGCGCGCCTGGGGTTGCAGGGGCAAGTTGCGGCATCATTGGGTCAAAGGCATACAGCTGCACTGCCAAATTACCAGCACCAATATAGCTCTCCGGCAATGCCACCTGGTTATCGATTACTTCAAAAGCACGTGCAGGCTGCCAGGGAGCACTCAGTGGCCATACCCACACGCCCAAACGGCGCTCTAAGGCAGACTCAATATGCAAAGTATTACCCTCGAGCGATACTTCCTCTATTCCGCTGGCCACAATATCGACTAAAGCCACGGACACGCGGCGATCACTCAGCGGATCAGTCCACTCCACATCCATACGCCCTGCAGGCAACTGCTGTGCGGAGTTCAAGAAAGCTGCAACTTCTTGAATAGCAGTTGTGGGATCGTCTTGAACCAAACGCGCCGTCTTTATTGGGGAGCCGTGTTGGTTACGCACGCTAATGCGCACATCACGCATCTCTGCAACGCCACGGACACGGATCATGCCAGCTGGATCAATATCCGTACCCCGGATCAAGGTCCGACATGATCGCCAGGTTGCAGGTTCCCCTACTAATGGCAGGGAGAAGCGCAACGTCGGCGGCACATAACGCAGCGGGAGCTGATCACCTTCTGCGGTGCTCACAACCACCATGCCATTGGATTGGCGCTGTCCGATAACCAATTCCTTTGGCTCGCATTCGAGCGGCTTGGCACCAGGACGAATACGCAGGCGCACCTCGGAAAGGCCTCCACCAGTTGGAATACGGAAAGAGGGGCACGCGCCAGCAACCACTGGCTCTGCACGAGCACCCTCAACAATCGCACATTCATGACGGAAGGACTCATTACGTGGTCCACGCAAACGGATCAAATACTCCCCGACCCATGGGGCATCATACAGATGCGGATCGAATACCTCGAAAACACCACCAGTTGCCGGAATCTCCAAAGGCTCAGCCTCAGCAATGATCTCCCCGGCGGCATCCAACCCGGCATAGGAAGAAATAATCAACTCCCAAATCTCGGTATGCCCGGAAGGGGTCGGCGGGAATTCTGCCAACAAGCTCACGTTATGAACGCGCAGCCCACCGGCCGATTCCAGATTCGCTAACGGTGCCGCCTGGGGTTGAAAGCGCATACGCTGCCGTGCGTCTACAGCGCGAACCTTTTCCACATTCGGGCTGCTGCCTGCAGCAATACAGCTCAATGATGCCACTTCTTGCATATCGCATTCGCGCACTTCCCACCCGCGCCAGCCGGCAACCGTATAAGAAACATCGGCAACAATGTCTCGACCACTGACCAGATCATGCAATTGCACATCGTCTGGCACCAAGATCGCTAACTGCCCATGGTGCAGCGAAGCCTTATCGCTGAAGTTATTACCGCTTAAGCTAAAAATCAGCGCTGGATCATCAGCAGGCACAACAGGAATGTCCCAGGTAATGCCGTTGGTGACATCTTGAACTGCCAACTCACGAACTGGATGATCCAAAGTGATATCCAGAGTTTGGGCGAACCCAGAACGATCGCCCCACTCTGCGCCGGTGCGATACATCTTGGTGGTTCCATCAATATTGACACGCCATTGTACATCCCCCACAGTGCCATCTGGGTAGTGTGCGAGGCGCTGCTCCGGCAGGCGCAGGCACACCTTGGCACGGTCGCGATTCAGGATGATCCGCGGACGCATTTCCCGCCGCGCCACACCTACCGTATCGCGGCGCTGCTCAATACCAACTGGGCGCTCACGTAGTTCTGCTACCACGCATTCGGCAATGACCTTTGGTAATTGCGGGGCAACATTGCTGCGGTCGCGATCGAACCAGCTACCCGGATGAGCCAAGCTAAAGGCACGTAACCGCCAAATGCCATTGACAATTCGCTCAGCTAATTCTGGCTTATAGGCAATAAGCTCGGCGAAAATAGGCAGCTCAGCAGCATCCAGGCTTGCCACCTGTGGTGTGGGGGCATCAACTGCTTGATGCGCTTCCGATCCATCAAAGGATTCTAAAAAGGCTATGATTTCGCTATGGGTCATCCCGGCCTGCAACGCAAGCTGCGTAATAACACTGGCGCTATCGACATCAGGTGTTAAGGAATGTTGGACCTCAAATTGTTCACATGCACTGAAGACCAACCCTGGCAACAGCTCCTCAAATGCAGTTGGGGAAACAACGTGCTCATCTTCAACAACGAGGCCAAGACCACCTAAATATTGCAAGGTGAAATCATCGAGCTCGCGAAGCTGGGAGGCGCACCATACTAAAGAGGTTAAGGTCAGCGCCGGACTCACTGCGAACAGAGCTGCCATATCTGCCCCAGCATGCAATTGATGCTGCAGAAATTTACCGTAGAGACGTTCAACCTTCTCGAGCTGATCGCTGAGCACTGGAAGATCTGAAACCAGCTCGCAGTGCTGCAATTGCTGCGCTAACTCCAACTCGGTTTGGGAAGCCCACCCCAACAATGGATCGGCAAGATCAGCGATAGGATGCGCAGTCTGCGACATGAAACCTCAATCCTCGTTCTTTACAAGCAAAGACACCAATATAGACCCCCGAAGAATGCACAGGCAAGCACGCATGTCACGTACCTGGCGCCCTCAGGCCACCACAATGTCACGCCAGAATCTAAGCCGCCAACAAGCAAGCAATGCCATAGAAAGCAGGCAAACAAAATCAGGGCTTGAAGATCCAAAGACGCGGGAAACATTCCGGCATACACTGCACACTATAGCATTGCTGCCAATTGTTTACTCATCCCCTAAATCAGCGCCATTACCAGGGCTTTTAGGGAGTTCTGGCACGGCGTCAGATGCAGGTTTTTCTTGCATGCGCTGGGAGACCACACGGGTGACACCATCACCGCGCATGGTTACACCGTAGAGCACATTCGCTAGATTCATCGTAGGCTTTTGGTGCGTAATCACAATGAGCTGGGACTCCTCACGCAACTCCGCAAATAAGGCCAACAAGCGACGCAAATTCACATCATCAAGTGCTGCCTCAACCTCATCCATCACATAGAACGGAGAAGGCCGAGCTCGAAAGATAGCCACCAACATTGCCAACGCCGTCAAGGACTTCTCACCGCCGGAAAGCAGGGTAAGTCGCTTAATGCGCTTGCCCGGAGGACGAGCTTCAATATCAATGCCTGTAGTCTCCAAATTACCCGGATCCGTGAGCACCAATCGCCCTTCCCCACCAGGGAACAAAGTTGCGAAAACCTTCGGAAATTCGGCTTCAACATCGCGCCATGCATTACTAAAGAGTTGCAGGATGTGCGCCTCGACATCTGCAATGACTTGCTGGAGATCCGCGCGTGCTTGATGCACATCCGCAAGCTGTTGGGATAGGTACTCATAGCGTTCTTCTAACGCCTTATATTCTTCCAAGGCCAAGGGGTTGACTTTACCTAATGCCTGTAACTTGCGTTCCGCAGTCGAAAGCGCACTTCGCGCCTGCTCCAACGCAAAGTCAGCAGGTAATTCATAACTTGCCAAGATATCGGCAAGGGGCAGGCCTAATTGTTGCTGGGCACTTTCCGCAAGTTCTTCCAAGCGCACCTGCACCTGGCTTAAATGCACCTCAGCATTATGCATCTGTTTTTGTGCAGCATTTGCCTGCTGGGTTACTCGCTGATGTTCCTGGCGCTGGGTTTGTACGAAAGCCTGTTGGGCACGGAGTTGCTCTTGCAATGTATCGCGAGTTTCAGCTGCCGCCTGCACACTGACACGTAAGCGCTCGAGAAGGTTCGCGGCTTGTAATTGAACGAACTGGGCGTGGGAAGCCAGCTGACGTTGCTTGCGCACCCGCTGTTCATACTGGGCTGCAGCCTGGCGCTCATGGACTAATTGGCGCTCGAGTCCATGCTGGCGGCCTTGGGCCTGCTGTAACCGTTCTTCTAAGGTGCGCACTTGCAAGCGAGCTTCCATGTGCATTGCCTGGATTTGAGTAACCATGGCCATAGCCGCATCTCGATCAGTGCTTACCGGGGCTTCTGGCTCGTCTTCTTGCTCCACCCGGCCTAGACGCTCGCGCAATTGGCTGAGCTCTGTGCGCAGTTGTGCCTCACGCTGTTCTGCCTGACTTTGAGCATCAGTTGCCCGACGCGCTTGTTTTTGAGCCTTCGCTAATTCGCCCTGCGCTCGCTCGACCTCGCGCCTACATACATGCAGGCTATGCTCATGGTCACGCAACTTCGCTTGCGCACTTGCATGAGCAACTTGGGCTTCTTCACTTGCCTGCTGGGCACCAGCAAGCTCACCAGCGTGCGCATCCACACGAACCTTAGCCTCAGCAAGGGCTGCTTCAGCCTGACTAATAGCTGCAGCAGTCTCAACTGGAGATTGGACGAGCTCGCCAAAGCTTATCCAGCCGGCACCAAGTAATACTCCTGCTCGAGTGACCACACGCAGACGCGGTTCTTGCTCACTTAAATCCTGGGCTTGGCTTAAATGATCAACCACTGCCACATCTGCCCACAATTGACAGCAAGCTTGCACAAGGCTCGATTCAATATCGACGAGTTCCACAAACCACTGGGCATAGGCTGGCAAAGTGATATCCAAATGCCAGGGCTCGGTGGCATCTTGGGTACTAAAAGCTACTGCTTGATTAAGATCCGCTAATTGCGCATCGCCAATTGCCGTAACAAGGGTTGGGAAATCTGCCGGCACGATCTGCCCTTGGGCGATGGTGTGCATCACTACTGCTGCAGCTTTCTCCCACCCCTGTGGAACCCGCACAGCATCGAAAACCGCGCGTGTGGCGCCCCAAGTCTCTAACAACTCAGTTGGCGCTGTGCGATTAAGTGTTTGACTTAAGGTTTCAATGCGTGATTCTAAACGCGAAACCTCCTTTTCTGCCTGTAACTGGGTATCGCGCAGCTCGCTCACCCGCTGTTGGGCTTGCTCAGATTCCGCCTGAGCGATCTGCTGCTGCTGGGTACGTTCTCCAGTATCGGCATCCAAGGTGGCAAGCTCAGACTCATACTGAGCAAGTTTATCGTGCGCGGTTTGTTGCGCGATGAGTGCTTGTTCATAGACTTCGCGCTGTCGCATAGATTCTTGCGAACTCTGTTCCAAGCGTTGTTGCGTGGCCTCTACTTGACTGGCGATTTTGGCCATGCCAGCTTGGTAGTCGCTACGTGCTTGTAACTGCGCCATATGGGCAGCATCGGCTTCCTGTGCGGACTCAGTGGCTTCATCTAGCTGTTCAGCAATAGTCTCGAGTCGCTCAGTGGCTACTTCCAGCTCGGATTCTGCAATAGCTGCTTCTTCCGCTGCGCGTTGCAATCGGTCTTCAAGTTCCTGCGGATCAGGGCCAGCATACGTGGTTTCTTGAAAAGATTGCTGGCGCTCCCGGGCAATGCGCTCGGTTGCGACCACGCGCTCACTTAAAGCAGATAATTCAAACCACTGTTGTTGGGCGGTACTATGAGCAGGTTCTAAAAACGCAAGCTTGGCCTCACTTGATGTTACTGCTTCTTGGGCAGCGGTGACTGCCGCATTGAGTTGCTCAAAATTGGTGGTTCTTTGGGAGAACTGGTCTTGGGCCTGAACAACCTGTTCGCTAGCGTGCGCTAATTGGCTGGCCGCTACTTGACCGCGAAGTTCACGAACCTGAGCTTGTAAAGTGGCAGCCTTTTGCGCAGCTTCTGCTTGACGTGCAAGGGGCTTGAGTTGGCGACGCAGCTCGCCAGTCAGGTCTTCAAGACGATCAAGATTTACTTGCATACCTTGAAGTTTGCGGTGTGCTTGATCCTTGCGTCGGCGGTGCTTGCGCACCCCAGCTGCTTCTTCGATAAAAGCACGGCGTTCTTCCGGTCGGGATTCTAAAATTTGGGATAGTCGCCCTTGACCGACTATGACGTGCATTTCACGTCCAATGCCCGAATCGGACAAAAGCTCCTGGACATCCAGGAGGCGGGCTCGTTGCCCATTGATTTCATATTCGCTGGCCCCATCGCGAAACATTCGGCGGGTGATAGCCACTTCACGATACTCAATGGGCAGTGCACCATCGTGATTATCGATAGTAAGAGTGACTTCTGCGCGGCCTAGCGGCTTTTTAGAGCCAGCACCAGCGAAGATGACATCCTGCATCGAATTGCCACGCAGGGTTTTAGCACCCTGCTCACCCATTACCCAGGCTAAGGCATCGACCACATTAGATTTGCCAGAACCGTTGGGGCCGACCACAGCACAGATGCCGGGCTCAAATTTTAGCGTCGTTGCCGAGGCAAAGGACTTGAATCCTTTCAGGGTCAACGACTTTAGATGCATTCCAAGGATTGTAGCACTAGGCTCAGACGGCGCAGGATTTCTCAGCATACGCGGTGTATTGGGATTTGTGCCGTGCGTGTACTTGAAACCTTGCTACCACTTGACACACCAAAGCACAGAAATTACTTCCTGCGCCCGACCAATAGCGGCTATGGATACTGCCTATGATTTTTTGACTTGCTGTCGTGCTATTCCATACGGAAACCTTTGGTGCCGCGTACACTGGCGTCTTGGACTGCAAGAAAGTCCACCCGCCCTGGGCGATAGGAGTCGTGAGTTTCAGGTTGCAAGCGCCGTTCTAATTCAGCCACGGCAGCACCATTGCCTTCGGCTACAACGTGCACACGCCCATCGGGGAGGTTACGTGCGACCCCATTGAGTTTCAGTTCTTTAGCTTGGCTATTGACCCACCAACGAAAGCCCACGTTTTGTACTTTTCCGTGGACCCACATGTTGCGGCGGATGAAGTCTGCTGGCAAGGACTCTGATTGTTTGCGTGAAAACCACATATACCCATTCTATTTGCATTTGTGATGCAGAGAAGGACCTCGCATATTGTGCATCAGGCTGCACCCACGCGCTGTGACTCCAGCAAAAGAACAAATGGGGCAAACATCCATGTGTTTGCCCCATCATCAGTGCACTCACCTTTGAGGATTTGTAGCGATTTAGTCGCAACAAACGCGACTTACTTTACTTCCTCCACAGAGGTCACGACTTTGCCATCACGCCAAGTAACAGGATCGGAACCATCCCAGCAATCTGCGTGCTTCAGTCCTGGCATCATGTCCTGGTGGAACACAGGATCCAAGCCTTGGCGTTGCTGCTTGATGTAGTTGCGCAAGAGGTTAAATGCCACTCCTCCAAGCGGAACAATTGCAATCAGGTTAATAAAGACCATAGTGGCTGCCATCAGGTCACCCAGTGCCCATACCAACTCCAGTGGCACAATTGCACCTAAGAAAACGAAAAGCAGTACAACAGCACGATAGCCATTGAGTACCTTTGGCGAGTCAGTGAAGAACTCAATATTGGCCTGGGCCACATAAGTGTTACCGATGATTGAGGAGAACGCCAGGAAGAAAATCAGCACGGTAACCGTATGAATACCCCAGGTGCCGACTTCATTGCCCAGAGAGGTCTGGGTTAGGGTAACACCCTGAGCTCCATCATCACCGTAAACGGGATTGTCCAGCAAGATGATGAAAGCAGTAATAGAGCACACCAGCAAAGTGTCGAAATACACGCCCAAAGTCTGTACCAAGCCTTGCTTCACAGGGTGGGAGACGGTTGCGGTTGCCGCAGCGTTTGGAACCGACCCCTCACCGGCCTCATTGGAGAACAGACCACGCCGCAGCCCCATAATGAAGGCGTTGCCTAAGGTAGCACCTGCAATCTCCTTAAAGCCCAATGCGTGGCCGACGATGTCACCGATTACACGTGGAACTTCACCGATATTCAAGATAATGACAACCACACCGATGATGACATACAGGCCTGCCATGATTGGCACGCACTTTGCAGTGAAGTCAGCGATACGCTGCAGACCACCAAAAATGATCGATGCAGTCAGCCCGGTCAATACGATTGCGATGATCCAGCGGAAGGCAGTCGTATCAATATTTAGGGAACCACCCAGCGCATCACGGATAGAGTTGGACTGGATAGAGTTATAGAAAAATCCGAAGGTCAAGGTGATAGCAATAGCGAAAAGTGCAGCCAACCAGCGCCAGCCTAGACCGCGGGTCATGTAATATGCAGGACCACCGCGGTAGGAACCATCAGAGTTGCGCTCCTTCCACAACTGCGCCAACGTGGACTCGATAAAGGAAGTGGCGCCACCTAAGATAGCGATCATCCACATCCAGAACACCGCGCCGGGGCCACCGATAGTGATGGCAATAGCCACACCAGCGACGTTACCGGTACCCACGCGCGAGGCAGCAGAAATGGTAAACGCTTTAAAAGCGGAGATGCTTTGCGCCGGCGCTACTTCTGGGGCGGCAGAGCCTTCGGCAGGTTCTTGTTGAATTTCTGGCTTCTCGGAAACCGCGCGAAACATGTCCGGAATTTTGCGCAGCTGCACAAAACGCGTGAGCACGCCAAAGTAGAGCCCGGCAATAACGAGGAATCCTGCGGCGAAATTCCAGTAAACTGAGTTAAAGCCATCAAGGGCACTGGTGATGCTATCCATAGGATGGGATATTACCCGAGAAAATCCAGAAAACTATAATCTGATAGTTAGTATTTTGGGTTATTTTACAGTCGCTGACAATCTGGACAGTAAACACTGGCCCGCCCAGCAAATTCAGAACGCACCATAATAGTGCCACAACGATCACATGGATCCCCACCGCGCCCATAGGCATGCAGGGAGAGATCAAAGTAGCCAGATTGCCCGTTGACGTTAACATAGAGGTCATCAAAGCTAGTACCGCCATTGGCTATGGCAGTGCGCATAATTGCTTGGCCATTGGCAATCAGCTCAACAAGCTGCTGCTTTCCTACATCCTCCGTTGCCATTCCAGGATGCAAGCGAGTAGCCCAGAGCATTTCATCACAATAAATATTGCCAATACCTGCAACAATATTTTGATCTAGCAAAGCCCGCTTAAGCTGGGTCTTTTTCCCAGCAATCCTGCCCGCAGCAATGCCAGGTTCCGAAAGTTCTAAAAGGTCTGGCGCAATGTGAGCTATCTGTGCGGGAATGCGGGCCTGGATGTGGTGCGGATCGGCAATTAGTTCGCTGATGTTCCAATAGCCGAAGGTACGTTGGTCGATGAACCACAATTGGCTACCGTCACTGAAATCTACTTTGATGCGCCCGTGGCGGGGTTGCGGATGAGGATGCTCGAAAATACGCAGCTGTCCACTCATACCAAGATGCACGACGATGGCATGCTGATCCGAAGCGATAGACTGCCCCTGGGCCGATGTTTTCTTCTGCTTATGTGCGACCGCGGCGGCATCATTGGACGCTGTTTCAGTTGGTTGCGTAAGAGTAGGGATAAACCACATGAATTTTCCGCGCCGAGAAATCTGTGTGATCTCCGTGCCAACCAGACTGTAGGCAAGCACCGCATCACCGCCATCAATCTTGCGAATCGCCCGTGGATGCGAAACTTCGACATTGGTAATCGTTTTGCCAAGGCAGTGCGTAGCGAATCCGCTACGTACAACTTCTACTTCTGGGAGCTCAGGCATTGGATATGTGCTTTCCTCGTCGATCGCATGCAAATACCGCAGGGAAGCTCTTGGCAGAAGCTCTTGGCATCCCATGCGAATAATTTGGTTTCGTCGTGGCGGTGCCGGAAACTCTTCCCTGCTACGTACTTACCTTTTATGGCCTTTGTTTGAGGGCATTGACCGCATTACGGGCAGCATCTTGCTCAGCGAGCTTCTTATTATGCCCGGTCCCACTGGCTAGCTCTTCCCCGTTTGCACTAACCGTGGCATAAAAGGTCTGCTCGTGGGCTGGGCCGTCAGCAGAGGTCTCATAAGTAATGCCGGTAATCTTGCGCTCTGCAAGTCGCTCCTGCAACGTGGTCTTCCAATCCGAGTAACGGCCGCTAGCACTTGCATTAGCAATCTTATCCTTGAACAGGTGCAGAATAATGTTCCGGGTGGTTTCAAAACCGTACTGCAAATAGATCGCACCCAAGATCGCCTCAGTGGTATCGGCAAGGATGGAATCTTTATCGTGACCCCGGGTTTTTTCTTCACCGATGCCAAGAAGGATGTACGAGCCTAAATCAATTTTGCGGGCGACATCAGCGAGCCCATAGCGCGAGACGATACTGGCACGCATCTTCGAAATATCACTCTCGGGGCGATTCGGGAAGCGCTCGTACAAGGCCCCGGCAATAGAAAGACCGAGAACGGCATCGCCGAGGAATTCCAGGCGCTCATTATTAGGCAGACGACCATGCTCATTAGCAAAAGACCGGTGGGTTAATGCCAACCGCAGGCGCTCTGGTTCCAATTCGATACCAAAGTGCTTCATTAACGATGCATGATCGATCTTTTGAAAGGCTGCTTCCCAGATTTCATAATCGGGCTTGCCATAACTCATAGGAATTTCTCCAATCCCGCCCAGCGCGGATCCACACCCGCGTCCTCTTCCCCGGACACGCCATCTGGTTCTGGCACGCCGGTAGCATCATTGGCGCAACCATTCTCACAGGCGGGGTTGAAGGGCAATGCCAGGCATGCTTCATCAATGAGCAATTGTTCAAGATCGATGGTATCGCCGCTTAAGGGATATACGGCAGCATCTGCTTTGTCTTCTGCATCAAGCTCGTCATCATCATCACTGTTAATGAGCTCGGCATCAGCAGAGAATACCCCGGAGATGTCTGCGTCAAAGTCTTGCTCTAAATCTGCCAGGCAGCGCACACACTGGCCAGTTGTCGTGGCGTGAATATGGGCTTGGATCAAGATGCCATCACCGATGGGGATTACGGTGGCATCAACCTCTAATGGGCTGCCTTCAGCAATGGCGAGCATGGTGGTTCCAATACGGCTGGGGCTTGGCCCAGTTTGGTGCAGGTACTCAGGGTTTTGAGCGCCTGGGGCGATACTTTTGAGAGGCAACACGAGTGGTGATCGATTTTTAGTACTCATTATTTCCTCATCCTACTGCATATCCAGGAATGCCAAAATGCGTGGAGATAATCAACGCGGTCAACACGATGATTCCGTGTGGGCAGTTCGGACAGCGATGCATTGCCCCAGTGTTATCAGCATTTTCCCACTAACCCAGGGGCGAGAGCACCACGCGGAAGTATATTGCGACAAAACAGTGATTACGTAGGAAGCTTGCTCGCCTCTGTTTCGCCAGTGGTCTACTGCACTCGGAGGCATTTGCTCGTCTATTGGTGCAGCAGGTTACATCGCTGGACGGGTTAGGGGGTCGTGTTGATGAATGCTCCTTACCCTGAGCAGTGAGCTTTCAAGCTTTTCACAATCAAGTGTTACTGTCCTCTACCAGCAAGCCTTCATCAGTAAAAATGCTGCTCGCAATCGGCATGTAGGTGGCAGCAAATATGCGCATGCACCTGCTGTTTCGTAGAACAACAGGTGCATGGATGAACCATTGACTCCTCACAGGCCTCTCAGGCTTAGAGTTCGCCTTCGTAGCGCTGCTCACGGGTACGCGGGCGGGCGGTGTAATTATTACCAGACGCACCGGCACCACGGCGCAGGGCATTTCGATCGCGGCTGATGGTGCGCAAGGTAGCAGTCAGTGATTCTTCGAATTCAGCCAACTTGCCTTCGACAAAGGCATCACATTCAGAACGCAACCGGTTGGAATCGCTGTGTGCCTCTTCAACGATACGGTGTGCTTCGTCATTTGCACGACGTACAACCTCGGACTCGCTGACTAGGCGGTGTTGCTCCGCGGTAGCCTCGTCGACAGCACGCTGGTAGTGCTCATTGCCGTTTGCTACCAGGCGATCCGCCTCAACCTGGGCACGGTTGACGGTATCATCGGCTTCGCGGCGCGCGCTGGTAACGATGTGATCGGCATCGTCTTCTGCTTTTGCAACGGTGGTATGGGCGCGATTTTCAGCATCGCTAATAATGTTGTCGGCGTCTTCGCGGGCCTTGGTAACGGTGTCATCAGCCTGCGCGTTAGCCTGGTTAATGGTTTCTTGGGCCTGGGATTCGGCATCCCGGATAATGCTATCGCGCTGGTCGAGCACGTCTTGGGCATCATCAACTTCGATTGGAAGTGCGTTGCGCAGGTCGTCGAGTAAACCCAATATTTCATTACGTGGCACCATGCAGTTAGCAGTCATTGGTACGCCGTAGGCTTGTTCGACGTTTTGGACGAGTTCATCGAGGCATTCAAAGATCCGGTACATGCAGCATATTCTAGCTTTAATTGCGCCGAAATGACTGCAAGAAACTCCGAGGGATCGCTATCTGGACTATTTTGCGCCTGCACTACACCGCCTTTAATGTTTCGAGCCGCAGCGGGTTTTACTCAGGTCATGCGGTGATTGAGTCTGTCTTGGTTGCTGCCCCAACAAAAATGCTTGCTATAAACGCCACCACACCAATCGCAATGCTTGCACCTACAATTGCAACCGCCATGCGCGGATACCAGCTAAGCCAATCAATGGGGACCAAAGGCTGAAATAAGACAAGTATTCCTCCGATGAGGGTTAGCACCATACGCAGGCGCCATGCGGTTGCAGCTCGGCTGCGTGCTTGGTTGATTATTTCTGGTCCCCCACCACGCAGCGCCGGAATGGTAAAGCCTAGGACGGCGAGAATAAGTGGAACAATGCCACAACCAAGCAGTACTGGCAGCAGCCACAAGAAGGTCATGCGAGGATCTTGTCCATGGAAGTGCATGAACGCATCTGCAAGCAGCGCGATAACCATCCAAGCGATGGCGAATTGTATTTGGGTGCTCCCCGCGGCGCCCTTGGAATTAGTCTCGCGTAGGGCTGGGTACAAAATCAAAACGCTAGCAATTGCCACGAGGCTCAGCCCAAGTCCTCCGAGTACACTGCTTGCTACTAGCTGCCCTGCCCCATAGAGTGCGAGGCCAAACACATGGATCGTCAGTGCCCGCGGAATACGCGCGAGTGCAGTTGGCGAGATTTTCGCCTTTGCAATGGTTGGATAGAAAGTAATAAGCGTGCCAATGATAGTGCACCACACAAAGCCCCAAATCATCGTGCGCGAATGAATCGCAATCCAGGCTGTGTAGCCATCAATAGTGTACGTAGCAGAAACGCTGGCACAAATAGCAAATACCAGCAGGACCACTGCAGTGATGTAGTAGGACACGCTGCGTATATTCTTGGTTGCGAATTGATGCCGGCGTGCTTGGTACAAATCATAGCCGTGGGCACTGAAACTAGCTGCGATCACGAGTGATCCGGCAAGGGATAAAGTGGTGAATTGATCGCCAGTACGTCCACAGACTAAGAGCACAAAGCCAAAGTTGAGCAGCAGGATTCGGATAGCTAAACCGCGGTGACTGCCAGCAGATTTTCTGCTGAGCGCCTCAGCAAAGTGCGCACTATAGGCCATGATCGCAGTCGCAATAACCGCGATTGTAAAGCTGTGGATGCGTAACCACCAGGAGATTTCTAACCCAAGGTTGTAGAGCAGTTGCATCAGCCCTGCCCAGAACAGCCAGAAAATAAGTAGGGCTGCAATACCAGTGTGCCATTGGCGGCGGTGCTCTAGAGCGTCTTGCAGGTTTGGTTGTTCACCGATGACTTGCAGGCGTAAGGCCTTCGGCTCCAAGACGGGATCAGGGGCAGCAGAGTCAGGGGTTATGGGGGCGCCGATGCCAGAAATGCGCGTGCTCGTACGCCCGAAGGGCTCGTTGCTTTGCTTCGATTGTGCGGAACCGGGGTTTTGATGTCCGCGTAATCCGCTCATAGGCACGCTCGTATTTTGCGGCTTATCCTCAGATGACTGCTGGTATTGCCCCTGCTGCGCTGCATATTCTTCTTTTGAGTCCATGAGTTAATCACATTTTTTATGCAGTACGCCGCTTGGCACGGCTATGCGCAGTACGAATGCCTAAGGTCAGCGCGGTGATCATGAACAGCAGTACACCAAAGATATTCATCAGCCCACCGATCTCCCACGTTTGCTCAGCGACAATGGCAAACACGCGAATGAGCAAACCAATGTGTACAACAGCTACCGGCACAACCAGCCAGTAGTTAAAAGGCACTTGGATGCCAACGACTGCGCCCAAAATGGTTGGGGCATGCGCGAAAATCATGGAGAGCACAAAGCCTATAAAAATGCAGTGAATCTGGGCATCATAGGCATACGAGGTCCCCTCACCGGCTACACCCCATAGCAGGCCAGCGATGATCAGCCAGCCGTAGCCCAGCAACATGCAGGATGCACTATAACGCGCTAAACCTTTGCCATGGATCAGTTTGCGGGCGGCATCAAAGTAGCCACTATGCAAAGCAACCACGATGAGCAGCACACCGAAGGCGTGTGATGCTTGAATTGTCGCTGCAACTAATAACGCTACGACTTCACCGGTAATCCAGCGCGGGGAATTCGGCCCATAGGCAATTCGGGCTAGTTCCATGCGCTCACCCAAGATAGTGGCAATTGGGAATACAGCAGCAAGCAGGACCGGGAATTCAGTAGTAATCCCCCACTGCAAGGCAGCCAATCCAAAAGCAATGGCTCCTAAACTCTGCACGACCACGGCCAGTGCGGGTTGACGCTGCCACGCAAGCCAATAAATGCCAAGTAACAGCACCGCACTACCTAACCACAAGGCTGCAGGAACGATCTCCGGTAGCCCAAGAAGCAGGGTCAGAATGGCCAGGACGTTGAGTGCAGGCGCAATCCAGGTCCACGAGTTCCGAATCGCAACTGCACGCTCCAAGGTGATGGCACCGCCAATAAAGCCAAAGACCATAAATAAGGCATGGTAATTAGCAAAGTGCTGGGCGACTTCGGCAACTACGTTGTCCCGAAAGCCAAGGAGATACGACCCAGCAGCTAAACCTAGTAGTAGAGAGATCCCTGCTATTGCTAGCAGGATCACGCGGCGATAAATCGGGTCGAGAAAGGCAGTGCGCTGCTGCCTGCTGGGGCTGGTAGTGGCAGACTTATTTTTCACGGTTTTTATCGTACTAATTTTGACGTTAGGATGAAACCACAACCCACACGAGAAGCAGTCAACAGAAGCCCCCGTTTTTTGCTCGCCGCTTCCACTAGATAGAAAGAACTATAATGAACTTGCTCGCCAACACTGAAGTACCCGTCCTCAATGCTTGTGTGATCCCACATCGCCTGCGCCACGGCGCAATTCATGGTGCTCTTGGCACCTTAGCGGTATCGGAATCCATGATTCTGGTTGCCCCGCATAATCCACTGCCGTTACTCGCGGAAATTGAGGCGCGCCCAGAGACTTTCGAAATGGAATATGTCATGGAAGGTGAGCCAGACTGGCAGCTCAAGTTCACGCGCACTGCTTAAGGCTCGAATCCCCAACACCGGGCAGTCTGCTCCACTCAGCACAACTCCCCCGCTACCTAGTCTGTGCGCCACGTATTTGCATCGGGGAAGCCTGCTCGAACTACCATTGCTAGTGCGATTGCCGCTACATTGCTACACATCCCCGCAGTTTCACTTGCCCGGTCAACTTTCACTACGTTCCCATCATGGATACTTCCCCACTGCCAGCCACCGAAATCTTTTCCGAGTCGCTCGAGCTTAGCACTAAGCAACGTCACGTGCTCGACATCCTGACCACACATCCACAGGGCTTGAGCATCCATGAGCTTGCTGACCAAGTAGGCAGCCACGTCAACACAGTGCGCGGCCACCTCGAAGAGCTCAAGGCGAAGGGGGCAGTGAGCACCAAGCAAATCAATACCGAAGGTCGTGGACGCCCAAGTTTGCGCTATTTGCCACGCACCCCAGATAACCGGGCAATCGCTACCGAGTACACCACACTCATCAGCCTGCTTGCCGAGCAATGTGCAACGCTTGCTGCTGATGAAGCCACCACGATAGCCCGTGAGGTTGGCCAACGCTGGGCTCAATCGTTACGTAAGAGTGAACCATTGGCTGACACTGAAGATCTGATGACGCAAATCCACGATCTCTTTCGTCGCCTTGGTTTTGCTCCTGAAGTCAACGCTGATCGCGTGGCTTTAGAGGCCTGCCCTTTAAAGAACATGAATACCACCCCAAGTACATTTTTATGCCAGGTTCACCAAGGCATGTTGAATGAGCTGTTTGGGGACCGTAACCATGCGCTAGAACTGCACAGTTATCACACACACCCAGGCTGCTCGATTTCAATCCAGCCAAGGCCCAAAATGTAGCACAGGCCCAAATCAGGATTATGCGGGAATCTTTTCTACCTCTTCATAGCCGTAAACCATCTTCTTCCGCTACAATTTCGGCCATGACTACTTCACAAGAACCAGTAGATTATGCAACAAAAAGGACCTGGACTGCGACTTCGATAGCAACTGTGCCCACTGACCGTGCAAGTCGATACGGCAAGCAATTAATAACGCACATGTCGCGCAAAACTGGTGGCGATTGGAATGCAGACTTTAATATCGGGATCCTAGAAAATTTCTTTGGCAATGGATGCTTAAACGCAAAAACCACCGCTGATGCCCTTGTTTTAGAAATTCACGCCAAGCCCGAAGCCCTCGCCAAGATCGAGGAAATCGTTGGGGTCCATTTAGCTCGCTTTGGACATAAAGATAACATGGCAGTTACCTGGGTTCGCGCTGATGGCAAAGGCAGTACGCAAGGTCCTTTTAGCGAAGAAGATATGCAGCGCATGGCCGCCGAGCGCACCAAGAGGGAAGCTACAAAAGGCGTACAAAACTAGCTCTTCGTGCGATGAACCCTGCAATGACGTTCGCTGGACGTAGTCAAGGAACTTCACGTACGCATAAAACGCGTACACATAAAAACTGCTCCCTGTTCAGTTGTGTCTGATTTCTTCAGTTCAACAAACAGGGAGCAGTTCATTCATCACAGCGAGAGTGTTATTTTGCGTGCCCCGCTGCTGCAGTAGCAGGCGATGCTGACTACATCAGCGGCACGAACACGGCACGAGGTTACAAGCTTGAGCTCTTAGATGACACCCTGAGCCAGCATTGCATCGGCAACCTTCTTAAAGCCAGCAATGTTTGCACCGATGACGTAGTCACCCTCGTGGCCATACTCTTTAGCAGTGTCTGCACAAGCATTGAAGATGTTCTTCATGATCTCATGAAGACGCTCATCGGTGTACTCGAAGGTCCAGGAATCACGGCTTGCATTTTGCTGCATCTCGAGTGCAGAGGTAGCAACACCGCCAGCGTTAGCAGCCTTGCCTGGTCCAAAGTGAATACCACGCTCACGGAATATATGAACTGCCTCTGCAGTCGATGGCATATTAGCGCCCTCGGCAACGAACGTACAGCCATTATCAATCAAGGTACGAGCATGTTCTTCATTGAGCTCGTTCTGAGTTGCGCATGGCAAGGCAACATCACATGGCAAATCCCAGATCGCCCCATCCTCGTGCAGAATTGCGCCTTCAACCTCATCGACATACGCGGATACGCGCTCGCGGCGAACTTCCTTGATCTCCTTAAGTTTGGCAACATCCACGCCTTCTGGGGTCTCTACCCAAGCAGAGGAGTCAGAGAAGGCAATCACAGTGCCGCCGAGTTCTTGCACCTTTTCAATGGCATAGATCGCCACGTTGCCGGAGCCGGAAACGATAACCTTCTTACCTTCGAAGGACTCGCCGTTATACTTCAGCATTTCCTTGGTAAAGTACACCAGCCCATAGCCGGTAGCCTCGGTACGCACCAGGGAACCGCCCCAGGTTAATCCCTTACCGGTGAGCACCCCGGACTCGTGCTGATTTGCCAGGCGACGATACTGACCAAAAAGATATCCAATCTCGCGGCCACCAACACCAATGTCACCGGCGGGCACGTCGCGGTATTCACCGATGTGGCGATGCAGCTCAGTCATAAAGGATTGACAGAAGCGCATGATCTCTGCATCCGACTTACCCTTAGGATCAAAGTCGGAACCACCTTTGCCACCGCCGATTGGCAGGCCAGTGAGGGAGTTCTTAAAGATTTGTTCAAAACCCAAGAACTTGATGATGCCAATGTTCACTGATGGGTGGAAGCGCAGGCCACCCTTGTATGGTCCGAGTGCGGAATTGAACTGCACGCGGAAACCGCGGTTGACCTGAACGTTACCTGCATCATCAATCCATGGCACCCGGAAGATAAGTTGACGCTCTGGTTCACAGAGGCGCTGAATAAGGCCTTGGTCTGCGTAGTGTGGATCTTTTTCCAACACAATCTTCAACGAATCGAGAACCTCGGCTACGGCCTGGTGAAATTCTGGCTCGCCTGGGTTTCGCTTGAGTACGAGATCGTAATACTCAGCAACAGTCGATTCAGCAGTCATAAATGGTTAACCTCCACGAGTTTCCACGAAGCGCTTTGAAGTCACTGCTTGTCACTCCAAAACACTATTCTTCCCTGGGCTCAAAACTTCTGCACATTCCTTAGGATGGTATTCACAGAAAAGAAATTCGAGTCCAGATCCTCCCCTCGTTTATCGTCACTGCAACTCACGCCCAACCAGGCTGCTACAACCAGGTTGCTCGAGTCGGAGCGATTCCCTTGAGGAAAGCACGTCCATATTCTACGCCCACAGCCCAATACTTTTGAATAGTCGATAGAAAAATTCAACACCTAGGGGTAGAATCCTGAACGAAAGAGTCATTTCATGCTTATCAGGATAGAAAATATCACAACTGCCAATTCTCCTGCCACCCCAAAAATAGGGCAATTTGACACCCTCCGCACCCAAACTGTGTTATTCGCGCCCGACCAATATGTGATGTACTTCATAATACTGTATCGACCTTAGCGCTTATTACTACGCGGCACGCTCCGCATTTCACGACACTACAGGCACGAGACCATACGCTTTATCAAACTTCACGATCGGTGAGGGGCACACTGCGATTGCAGCGCGCAATGCCCACCGCTCTTCTACAATAAAAAACACAGATGAACTATTGCCTCAACTCTGCCCGACAACACCGTGGCAGCAACTACCCTGGGAGAAATCATGCCAACCTGGAATGCCGAAAACCCTTTAAAAATCCTCATCGCCCCCGATAGCTATAAGACCACCGCTAGTGCGACCACAGCTGCAGCCTATTTGCACAATGGTGCCTTACAAGGGCTTGCCGACGCCGGCATGAGCAACGACGCAGTTGAAATAGTGCGCCAGCCCCTAGCTGATGGAGGCGAAGGCACTTCCATCCTCTTTGGCGCTCAGGCTTATACCGTGCCAACCACGACTGCTACTGGCGGATTGAGCGAAGCCACCTATTTTTATGACGCGGCCAACCAGACTGCCTACATCGATATAGCGGCTGCAAGTGGGATCGCTCAAGTCAAGGATGCTCTCAAGCCATTAACCGCCGACACCTATGGCACGGGTGTGCTAATTGCGGCGGCAATCGCCGAAGGAGCTACCGATATTGTCTTAGGGTTGGGCGGTTCTGCCACCATTGATGGAGGTACTGGCATATTAGTTGCCCTCGGAGCACAATTACGCAATGCAGCTGGTATCCCACTTGCCCCTGGTGGCGGGGCATTAGAGCAATTGGACACCATTGATCTGACGGAACTGAATACTGCTGTCGCCAAAGTTCGGTTCCACTTACTCAGTGATGTCACGAACCCTGCAACAGGCCCCAATGGTGCAGCTTACATCTATGGGCCGCAAAAGGGCGCGGATGCACAGGCTTGTGCGCAGCTCGATGCGGGCCTTAGCAAACTGTGTGATATCACCGGCGTTGATCCATCCACCCCCGCCTTTGGCGCGGCCGGTGGTGCCGCGATTAGCATTTCCTGGCTGTGCAGCATTTTCGATCCCACCGGAGCAAACTTCGAGATCACCCCCGGTGCTGCGACTTTGCTTTCTCACCTAGCACCAGAGATTAGCCCCGCAGATGCCGATCTGATTATGACTGGCGAAGGAGCATGCGATGCTACATCCTTCACAGGCAAGGTTGTGGGCACCCTATATGAGCACAAGGGAGCACAGACTTATTTAGGGATTGCCGCAGGCAAACTGGCCACAGATCTCAAATTACCTGAGCGCACTATTGGTGTTGAACTTCCAACAGCAGGAATCCAGGAGCAATTAGAAACTGCGGGCGCACAGCTCATCGCAAAGTTCCTTGCAGCCTACGAAACCTAGAGCACAAGCGCTGGAGCAAAGGCAGTGCAAGCAATGCTGTGGCCCCAAACCGGAAAACCAATCGAAGCTCCCCAACTCACCAACGACAGAGTTCGGCGGCCACAAGCATGTTTTTACCCACTAGCATGCTCACACTCGGCTAGGGCTGAATAGAGACCGTCCACGGATACTGCGCAGCTTGCTCATAACGTGCCTCATCAGCAAGTAATACTGAATCCCTTGGCAACGTGGCAGGAGGCGTCCACAGCCGAGAAAGCTGCATCGCTAATTGGTTATACGACCCCTGGTAGCCTGTAGGTTGAAAACTAAAGCGCCACGGCTGAAACGTCTCCAATACCTCTGCCTGTGGATCATCACGGTCGATGCAATGCTCCTGGAGAAAAATCTGCTCGAGTTGCTCTGCCACATTCGCGGGCAATTCTGGATACTCACCATCGGTCGCCGTCAGCTCGCTAATGAGCTCACGCTGCTGCATAAGCTCGCCTACGCGGGCAATGCGCGTACGTAGGCTGGGAATTGCTGCGGGGTCAATGAGACAATCAAAGTGGATCACGGGCATAGCAGGGATAGTAGCAATCAATAGAAAGTTTGGGAATAGTGGCTACAAACTTCACACTGTGGCTTCGCACCAAATACCATCGTGCACAATGCTGCCTCGAAACCATCACAAGCGAATCAAGGCCATACAGTCAATGCGCACTAACAGTGCACATAACAATTAGCACTGACATCAGCACTGACCTATCGTAAAGCTATGGACCTTCCCACCTTTTCGCGCAACACGCTGATTTCGAAAATGGCCGATGGCACGATCAAACAGGTCAACCCATTTTCCGGCTCTGAAGTATGGACCGTACCCGGCCGCGGGAATCGTCCACTAGCACGGCCAAAAACTGATCCCAAGGCTCTCTCGGATACAAGCTTTACTCACACATGTGCGTTTTGTAGTGCTAACACCTGGCAGACCCCGCCAGAAAAGGCTCGTATGGTTCGCACTAATGATGGCGGCTGGGAATTGCTGCGCAATGTGCCTGCACTCGAACTCGAAACTACCCTGGCAGAATTTCGCCGAGTGCCGAATCTTTTCGAAATCCTCAGCTACGACTATTGGCAGCAGAACTATGACTATGCCATGCCCACGAATGCACGCAATCACATGGACTCCTACCTGCTGTCTGCAGTAGGTCGCGAGCATGTCGCGCACACTGTCGCTACTAAGCTACGCGCTGCCGGCAAAAACCCCGAAGTCACCTCTGCTGAAATGGAACGATTGGCTGAGCCTTTCTTTGGTGGAGGCCATGATGTCATCATTGCCCGTCGCCACTATATCGATGGCGCAGAAACGGAGGACCAGCTGTGTTCCTCCGGCATGTTAAGCGCCGAAGAACACTTCGTCTTCATCCAATTTACTATCGCAGCCTTAGCCGATCTTTACCACCAGAATCGCTATGCGCCGTATGTGGCAGTCTTCCAGAATTGGTTGCAGCCTGCCGGTGCTTCCTTCGAACACTTACACAAGCAGTTAGTTGCCATGGATGACCGCGGCGTTTCCGCCCAGCGCGAAATCCAACGGCTGCGCACGAATCCGAATATGTATAACGAGTTGGCGGTGGATTATGCCGCCCACCATAATCTGATCCTGGCTGAAAATGATCACGCTATTTGCTTTGCTGGTTTTGGGCACCAGTACCCTACGTTAGAGGTCTATTCGAAGTCTGCCACTTCCGAGCCGTGGTTACAGTCCGTCGAAGAAATCCGAGATATGAGTGATCTCTTACATGCCTGCCATGCCGCAGCTGGCCCGGATATTCCGTGTAATGAGGAATGGCATCATAAGCCCGTTGATGCCGATATTCCGATGCCGTGGCGCATAATGGTCAAATGGCGTGTTTCGACCTTGGCAGGTTTTGAAGGCGGTACCAAGGTGTATGTGAATACGATTTCTCCCTGGGATCTGCGTGATCGGGTGGTCACTCAGTTGTATGCACTCCGAGATCAGGGCCGTATTTCTGCTGATATTCGAATTGCAACCGAGTGCCAGGTTCCACGGAATAGCTTGCAATACAATCCCAACCTGTGGCGCTAGGCTCGTCACGCTTATTTCGGCTCGCAGTGCATACGCGGTGAATGTTGCTTGGAATCTCGTCCTAGCAATCAGCAATTTGTTTCGCTCCGCCTATAATAAGAAGCAGCACGCAAGGTACGCGTGGTGCATAGTGCTTGCACAAACGTAAGCGCTTACGCACAAACATAAAATTTTCAAGAAGGTGATGTTTTCCGGTGACTGCCCACAATACGGAGCTCTCGCGCTTTGTCCATACCGCAATGCAACAAAGCATCGATCATCCGTGGCTGCGCAATTTCTACCAGCGCATGCACGCTCACCCCGAACTGTCCACCAAGGAAGTGTGGACCGCAGCCTTCATCGCCAAGGCATTAGAACTCTTTGATTGCGAGGTCATTCAGCATATTGGCGGGCATGGACTCGTCGGTATCTTCCGCAATGGTCCTGGACCTGTAGTTCTCACCCGTGCGGACTTTGATGGCCTGCCTGTCAAAGAAGAAACTGGTGCTCCCTTTGCTTCCAAAGTCATTGATACCAGTGGTGCATTGCCGTTGCCAGTAATGCACGCCTGTGGCCATGACATGCACACCTCTGCCTTACTTGGTACTTGCTCTATCCTCGATAAGAATCGCGATGCTTGGAGCGGCACTTTTATTGCGCTCTTCCAGCCATCAGAAGAAAACGGTGCGGGTGCCCAAGCAATGGTCGATGATGGCCTATTACAGCGTATCCCCAAACCAGATATTTGCTTTGGCCAGCACATTGTGGCCGGCCCCGCCGGCCAAGTAATGACGATGCCTGGTGGCGCTTTAGCAGGCTGCGACTCGATTGAAATCAAGATCTTTGGTCAATCTGCCCACGGCTCCATGCCGCATAACTCCCTCGACCCAACCTATGTGGCGGCACACATTGTCATTCGTCTGCAGGGCATCATCGGCCGCGATATTAACCCAGATGATTTCGCTGTCATCTCAGTTGGCACCCTCGAGGCGGGCCATTCGAATAACACCATCCCGGGCCAAGCTCGCATTGTCGTCAATTGCCGCATGTATAGCGAGGCAGTACGTGCCAAACTTAATGAGACCATCCAACGTGTTGTGAAGGCGGAATGTCTCGCTTCTGGTTTTACTCGCAAGCCCGAATTCCGATTCTTTGCCCATGGGCCAATCACCCAGAATTCCCCGGAAGTCTTCCGCAAAGTACGCGCCCGCTTTGATGAGGTTCTAGGCGATAATTCCCGTACTGCGAAACGCTGGACTGCCTCTGAGGATTTTCCCTTCTTGCCACTAGCATTCGGGGTCCCCTATTTCTTCTGGACGGTGGGTTGCACTCCACGGAGTCAGTGGGACCAGGCAGTTGCTGCCGATACGGTATCGAGCACGATTCCGGTCAACCACATGCCAACCTTCTTGCCTGACTATGCGCCAACACTTTCAGGTGCAGTAATTGCTGCAACCACAGCTGCGTTGACGTACTTCGGCACTATTAAGTCACAGGCGCTCAAGGGCCCGGCGTTTGGAGATGCCATCACGAATAATCCACTGGTGTAGCTACACCAAAGTAAAACCCAGTAGCGGTTTTTCAACCACAACAAAATTGGCAGAATCTGCACCTGGGAACTTCTGTCCGTTTTGTGTTTTTCACACCAGCCGGGTGGTTATCATTTCTCCATTCCCTGAGCTTCTTGCCCCCCCCCTGAGCACTGAACTGGTGCTACTCAAAGTGAGTCTCTCCGAAATGACAGGATTGCACTCGCTACCCTTGGGCCAACCCATTACGATGGGCAAAGCGCAGAGTATCTCTATTTCCATATCTCTATTTCCAGGAGTCCACCACTGGAATATATACCAAGTTTTGGTGCCAGTTAGCGGTTTTAAAAATAGCGCCGGTAGACTCATACCCAATGTTGCCTTCAACCGTGACCACCGTGGTTACAGTTTTACAAAGAATTCTGCGGTTGGGGACACTCGCTGAGAACAGCATCCGTTCGCCCGCGGCACCAATGAAGGACAGAAGTCAAAATAGCATATCGTTCCCCCCACTTCTCTACTTGATTGGAGCATTAATATGTCAGCTCCCGCTGGTCATTCCGCGGAGTTCTCGCCCCAAGTCGGTTCTTTCGTACGCAGTGTTTCCGGTACCGCTGCGCAAGCAGCTACCGATGAAAAGTTCTGGTTTGGAGTTTCCCAGGCCGTCATGGATCGCATCGCTGAGCCATGGCAGCGCACCATAGAAACCTATGCCGCAACCCGCCAGCAACACTATTTCTCTGCGGAATTTTTGATGGGTCGCGCCCTGCTCAATAACCTCACCAATCTCGGCATGGTTGAAGATGCAACCAAAGCAGCACGTGAATACGGCCATGATCTTTCTAATGTCCTCGAAGCAGAGCACGATGCTGCTTTGGGCAATGGTGGCTTAGGCCGACTGGCTGCTTGCTTCCTCGATTCGGCTACCACCTTGGATTACCCAGTAACCGGCTATGGACTGCTGTACCGTTATGGATTGTTCCGGCAGGAAATCGAAAATGGCTTCCAGACCGAGCATCCTGATGACTGGCGCGAGGATGGCTACCCCTTCACAGTTCGCCGCGAAACTGAAAAACGGATCGTTACCTTCGATGACCTCGTCGTACGTGCAACCCCTTATGACATGCCAATCGTGGGATTTGGTACCGATAACGTCGGTACCTTGCGCCTATGGAAGGCTGAGCCATTAGAAGAATTCGACTACGATGCCTTCAACTCCCAGCGCTTCACTGATGCCATCGTTGAGCGCGAGCGAGTGATGGATCTGTGCCGTGTACTCTATCCAAATGACACCACGTATGCTGGCAAAGTGCTGCGCGTGCGCCAGCAGTACTTTTTCGTGTCTGCTTCCCTACAGCAAATGCTGGCTAATTACATTGCCCAGCACGGCGAAGACTTGAGCGATTTCGCCAAGTACAATTGCATCCAGCTCAACGATACCCACCCAGTGTTGGCTATTCCCGAACTGATGCGCTTGCTGCTTGATGACCACAATTTGGGCTGGGATGAAGCTTGGAAGATCACCACCGAAACGTTCGCCTATACCAACCACACAGTATTGGCAGAGGCGTTAGAGCAGTGGAATGTCACCATCTTCCAACAGTTATTCCACCGCGTGTGGGAGATTGTTCAAGAAATCGATCGCCGATTCCGCGAAGAAATGGTCCAGCACGGCTTGGATCCACAACGCATTGAGTACATGTCTCCTGTCCACGACGGCAATGTACACATGGCCTGGATCGCTTGCTATACCGCCTACTCCATCAATGGTGTTGCTGCTCTGCATACCGAAATTATTAAGGCAGAGACCTTAAAAGAGTGGCACGACATTTGGCCAGAGAAATTCAACAACAAGACCAATGGCGTTACTCCACGTCGCTGGCTGCAAATGTGCAACCCACGATTGGCTGCATTGCTCACCCGCTTAAGCGGGAATGAGGATTGGGTCACTGACTTAGATAAGCTCCAAGAACTCACCTCTTATGCTGAGGATGACGCCGTAATGCAGGAGCTGCTGGATATTAAGGTAGCTAATAAGCGAGACTTTGCAGCATGGATCGCCGGCCACCAGGGTGCTGAAGTAGATCCAAGCTCTATCTTCGATACACAGATCAAGCGTCTGCACGAGTACAAGCGGCAACTGCTAAATGCCCTGTATATCTTGGATCTCTATTTCCGTATTAAGGAAGGCGAGACCAAGGTACCGCCACGCACCTTCATCTTCGGTGCCAAGGCTGCACCTGGCTATGTGCGTGCGAAGGCCATTATTAAGCTTATCAACGCTATTGGGGATCTGGTCAACAATGATCCTGCTACCCGCGATATTCTGCGCGTCGTCTTCGTGGAGAACTACAACGTTTCTCCTGCTGAACACATCATCCCAGCCTCCGATATTTCCGAACAGATCTCTACTGCTGGTAAGGAAGCATCCGGAACCTCCAACATGAAGTTTATGATGAACGGTGCACTCACCCTGGGCACCTTGGATGGCGCCAATGTGGAGATTGTCGAGGCTGTGGGTAACGAGAACGCGTACATCTTCGGTGCGAAGGTAGAAGAGCTCCCTGAGCTGCGCGCCCACTACCAACCAGAGGCTTTATACAACACTGTACCGGGCTTAAAGCGCGTACTGGATGCTTTGGTTGATGGCACCCTCAGTGATGACGGCAGTGGCTTGTTCCATGACATCCGCAGCTCCCTACTCGATGGTGGCGGCTGGGCTACCCCAGATGAGTACTATGTACTTGGCGATTTTGAGGCTTACCGCACCACCCGCGATGCCATGGCGCACGATTATATGACTGACCAGCTGGCATGGGCACGCATGTGCTGGAAGAATATTTGCGCCTCGGGCCGTTTCTCTTCTGACCGTACCATCGCTGACTATGCTCGCGAGGTATGGAAGCTGGAAGCCACACCAATTAACGTTAACTAAGCCAAGTATCTGCTCCTATCAACTAGGTGATAGAAACTGCCTTGCAGTCGCTATCACTACCTTTGGTTCCAAGAATGTTATCAGCTAGATAGGGCCGAACTCCCGGGATTCTCATGTTGAGGATCCCGGTTTTTGCTGTGAAGATGCCAGTAAAGCAGTACATCATTAACGCTGAAGTGCACATCACCAAGTATAAAATCCTATTATGTTGTGATCTTCGACAGTAGGTGCCAACAGACAAATGCCGTACTTGGTGGAATAAGCAGTACAAACCTAGAAAGGTCCGGAATTCCAATGAGAATGCGCCGCAGTGCCGCTACCCTTGCCATCATTAGTCTAAGTTCTGGCATGCTCGTTGCTTGCAGCACCGGGTCGACTGAGTCCCAATCATCCAGCACTACAGCCAGGGCTACCCAAAACGTGGATTATAGCGCTCTTAGCCTTGCCAGCGACCAGTGGCTCTATGACGCAGAGAACGATGTCTACTACCAATTAGGCTTGCAATACGTCACCGATCCCCAAGCTAGCGAATATGAAACCTTAGGTATCTACATTCCAGGTGCCTATGTCGATGCGGTTGAAACTGACAACGGTACTTTTGAGATTTCCTTCAACGATTCTGCCAGTGTTGGTGACTACACTGCTGCTACTGCCCCTTGGGTGCTACCGGTAAATACCCCTGGCTATTCTGCTCAGACTGCCCCAACCGAGTACAATTATGATGACGTCGCAGAATATTTAGAAGCCGGCCTGATTTACGTTTGGCCTGGTATCCGCGGTAAGGACTCCAATACCACCGAATACACTGGCAATGCCCCCTGGGGTGTCACTGATATTAAGGCCGCTATTCGCTATGTGCGCTATAACGCTGGAGTGTTGCCAGGCAATACTGAGCAACTCTTCGTTTTCGGCCACTCCGGTGGCGGCGCCCAAAGCACCATTGTGGGAGCCTCCGGTGACTCTGAGCTTTACACCCCGTATTTGGAGGAAATTGGGGCAGCATTCACTGATGCAGACGGCACAAGTATTTCAGATGCTGTTGCTGGTGTTATGGCCTGGTGCCCAATAACCAGCCTGGATGAGGCCAACTTGGGCTATGAATGGCAAATGGGTCAATTCTCCAACGAGGATACCCGCGCTGCAGGAACCTGGACCAAGGCATACTCGGATGATCTCGCCGCAGCCTTTAAAAACTACATCAACTCCTTAGAGTTAGAAAATGAGAATGGCGAGATCTTAAGTCTGGAAGATTCTGAAGATGGCATCGCTTTAGCTGGTAGCTACTACGAAGAGCTAATGACCGTCATTGAAAATTCCCTCAATGACTTCCTGGATGTCACTTCTTTCCCCTATACCCCATCGAATTCCTTCATGGCTGGTATGGGCACGGGGACCAGGGCTGCTGAATCTGATGGTTCAGCCAGCGCTTCTGGGGAGAATACCAGCACTGCTGCGGATTCCGAGGAAGCACCAGCAGGTGAAATGCCAAGTAATATGCCAGGTGGCAGCCCTAGCGAAAATTTGGGCACCAGTGCCCCTGGTGGCCCAGGCAATGATGATACCGGATCCACCACATATGAGACCGTCGAGGACTATATCGCGTACCTTAATGAAGATACCGATTGGGTACAGTACGACGCTGAAACCAATACCGCGACGGTTACTTCCCTGGCTGGATTCGTGCAAAGCCAGAAGCAAGCAAGCAAGGACGTCGGCGCCATGGATGGCTATGACCGGGCTGCCACCGAGAATGTCGTTTTAGGCATTGGTAGTGATGAGCCATTACATTTCTCGGCTTCCTCAGAAGATGTACTAGTTGAAAATCAGGATGACTACGCCAGCTTCGATGGATGGGATGAAGAATATGGTGCTGAAAGTTACGAAGCTGATTTCACCGATACTGATGAGTTGGGAACGGATGTACAAACTCGCCTGAATATGTACAGTCCACTGTATTACTTGAGCGCTCAGTCTGAAGGTTATGAGTCCGCTACGATTGCACAAAATTGGCGTATCCGCACTGGTATTCAACAAGGCGATACCCCCATAACCACCGAGTTGAACCTAGCCTTGGCTTTACAGCAACTAGGCATAGATACGGATTTCGCCACTATCTGGGGTCAGGGTCATACTATGGCTGAGCTCGAGGGTGATTCCAGCACAAACTTCATCGAATGGATTGCTTCTACCCAAAGTTAGCGGCCTAGCTGTACAAACGCGCCGGTCATTCCTGGCCTCTAGGATCGTATCGGCGCGTTTTCGCGCCTGGTAATATGCCCTGGTATAGAAATCTACAGAGCAAAAAGTAAGTGGACAGCTCTACGCTAGCTCTTTGGATAGGGTATTTGAATATCGAATCGCTCCCTGTATCCCGGTTTATTTTATTTAATGCTGCGAACCTAGCAACTAATTTTTGAGTTGCATTATTAAAGCACTTTAAACAGCGTTTTGAGTTACAAGGTTTTCGCATTGCGGTCTTATCTGCAATTGCAGTGCCTGTTAAACGTAATCGTTCTTAAAGTGTCAGAGAAAATCACGCAGCTATCCTGCCTTTCAAACGTACAGTGGCCCCTAGCAGGAAGCTAGGGGCCACTGTACGTTTGCTGAAACCTTAGGGGAGGTTTCGCATGCTACCTATTTTGGTAGTACCAATCGAAATTAGCGCTTGTTACCTTCGTAATCTTCGCCAAGCAGGTGGACGTGGATCATGTTGGTGTTACCGGGAACTCCTGGAGGGGTACCAGCAACCAGAACAACCATGTCGCCTGGCTGGTATTCATCCATAGCCAGCAACTGCTCATCGATCTGCTGCATCATCTCATCAGTGTTCTTCACCTCTGGGGTAAGGAAAGCCTCTGCGCCCCAGGTCAATGCCAGTTGGGAGCGTACAGCCTGGCTTGGGGTGAATACCTTCAGCGGCAGGTAGCTGTGCAGACGTGCCACACGCTTTGCGGTGTCACCGGAGGAGGTGAACGCAACCAGAGCCTTTGCATTCAGACGCTCAGCAATGTCACGTGCGGAATAGGACATCACACCGCGCATAGTGCGTGGGATGTGAGCCAGTTCTGGTACACGACCATCGGTCTCAGCATAAGAAACAATGCGGGACATGGTGCGCACAGTGTTCTGTGGGTCTACACCAACAGAGGTCTCACCGGAGAGCATGACGGCGTCGGCACCATCGAGTACGGCATTCGCAACGTCAGATGCTTCTGCGCGGGTTGGGCGCAGGTTATCGATCATGGAGTCGAGCATCTGGGTCGCAACGATTACTGGCTTTGCGTTCTCACGAGCGATCTGGATGGCGCGCTTCTGGAAAACAGGAACCTGCTCCAGTGGGCACTCCACACCGAGGTCACCACGAGCAATCATGATGCCGTCGAAGGCTAGGACGATGGACTCAAGGCCATCCATAGCTTCTGGCTTCTCCAGCTTTGCAATCACTGGGCAGCGGCGGCCTTCTTCATCCATGATTTCGCGCACGAGCTCGACATCAGATGCTGAACGCACGAAGGACAGGGCAATCAGGTCAACGCCCAAGTTCAATGCGAAGCGTAGGTCACGGATATCCTTTTCAGACAGGGCAGGAACTGAAATGTCCATACCTGGCAGGGAAACACCTTTGTTGTTAGAAACAGGGCCACCCTCTACAACTTCGCAAACCACATCGTTGCCATCAACCTCAAGACAGCGCAGGGCAACCTTGCCATCGTCGACGAGCAGGCGATCACCTGGCTTTGCGTCCTTAGCCAGGTTCTTGTAGGTGGTGGAGACACGATCGTGGGTGCCTTCGATATCATCAACGGTGATACGTACAACTTCGCCGTCGGCCCATACGGTCTTTTCTTCCTTGAAACGACCAAGGCGAATCTTTGGCCCCTGCAGGTCAGCCAGGATACCGACAGCCTTGCCAGTCTTCTCAGTTGCTTGGCGCACCCAAGCGTAGTTTTGCTCATGGTCACTAGGGTCACCATGGGACATGTTCATGCGGGCTACGTTCATGCCAGCTTCAACTAGGCTGAGGATGCCTTCCTCGCTAGCGACTGCTGGCCCTAAGGTACAAACAATTTTTGTGCGACGTTCCATGCCCTCAACGATAGTGGTCTAGGAGCAATATCGCTACATGGGAGTTGTTTTGATCGGATATTCTTAGCGCTTTGCCGAGCGCACTAGACCATTTTCGCTGCAAGTCTCTGCCCGAATCCAAAGAATCGGGCGAGATCGCATATATTCAAAAAATTTAGCGATCTTGCTCACAATCTTGCCTGCAAGCGTTTGCAGCAAGCTAGGCAACGCATTTTCTTCCCTTTTCGTTCTCTCGCCTTCCCGCAAACTCAGGTGTTCGCGTGCAACATTGAATCCTCAACCGCACCGCCTCTCCTGCACCCCAGATAGCTGCTTGCTCGCTGATAGCCCCGATAGCTTTGCTCAGTCACACCGTAATTTCTTTGGGCAGTACCTATTCTTCCTTGCCTGGTCGTGCAGTCTCATCAATCGAAAGTGCTGGTGCTTCGTTGTCTGCCAGCTCCGACTTCATATCATTATGTGCCGATGTCGCAACACCATTCTCGGCCTGCGGCACAGCAGTACTTCCGAGCACACCTGCAACTGTCACTGGATCCTCACGTGTGCGTGAACGGCGCAGGAAAATAATCAAGGCCAGCAGCCAGACGATGGCGGACACCCAAATATTGATGCGCACACCAAAGATTTCATTGGCGGCATCAGCACGCATGTGCTCAATAAAGAATCGACCCGTGCAATACCCCACCACATACAGCAGGAACACCGAGCCGTTACCCAGGCGCCAACGCTTATCTGCCCACAACAATGCCAGGCAAATCAATAGATTCCATACCAGCTCATACAAGAAGGTGGGGTGCACCGTGGCAACAATTTCCCCCGTAGACCGTCCCGTAAGTGGTGCATAGTTGCCGGCATCATTAACTCGGTAATAGATTTCGAGAGCCCAGGGCACATCGGTTTCACGGCCATAGAGTTCCTGGTTAAACCAATTGCCCAGGCGCCCAATACCCTGGGCCAAGATAATGCCAGGGGCGGCAGCGTCGGCGAAAGGCGCAAAAGGCACTTTGCGGTAGCGGAAGTAGGCCCAGACTGCAATAGCACCAATGGTGATTGCACCCCAGATACCAAGTCCACCATTGGTGATATGGAATACTTCAGCTGGATTGCAATCGCTACAGAAATATTGATCGTAGTCGGTGATCACATGATAAAGCCGCCCTCCGATGATGCCGAAGATCACTGCCACGATGGTGGCATCGGCAACGATATTGGCATTGCCACCGCGGGCAACATAGCGCTTGCGGGTCAACCACATTGCAACGAGCACGCCGAACATGATGCAGATGCCATAGGCGCGCAATGGAATGGGGCCAAGATACCAGACTGCCTGGGGTGGCGATGGAATCGCTGCTAATACTTCTGAAGTCACAATTATCTATTGTGTCCTACCACTGCTGTGGTTGTCGACACCTAACTCCATCGCGCACGTTGCATCGCGCAGGTTGCTCAATGGATATTCCATTCCCTGCTCATCCTTATCATCGGGAATCGCAAGACATGCCCATACATATCGGTAGTCATACTGGCGGATCGCGAACCCGCACGCACGCGAAGTCCTACGAAGTCCTACTCCGCGAAGTCCTACTCGAAGAGCTGCCACTTCCTCACGCTTAGTCGGCGGGAATCTCACTCATGGTTGCAAACGCCGGGTGCACCCCAGCAGCAACAAAGCGACGCAAATTGCGTTCACTGGACTCAAACCCGTCGCGGTGCAGCGCGGTGCCGATGGACGCAGCTGCTGCCCCGTGACGGCGATAATAGATGAGGTCCTCGACCGTACTAATCCCGGATAGCGCAATCATTTGCACCCTAGCGTCAATAACGGGCTTAATCTCTGCAAATCGCTCCGGATGTAGTGTCTGATTATGTGTATCACGGGCGTTGACGCCAATAATTTCTGCCCCAGCTTGCGCGGCGCGACAGGCATCATCCAAGGTTTCAACTTCGACTAAGGCGCGCATGTTGAGATCTCGAGTGCGCTCGACCAAGCTAGTGAGGTGGTCATCATTGAGCAGGGAGGCGCGTATGGTAACCATGTCAACTCCATAGGAACGTAGTTCATGAAGCTGATATGGATCAACGACGATATCGCGCGAGACGAGGGGCAGCTCACACAGTCCCCGTACGAAGGCGAAGTCGGTGGCAGCTACGGCAACATCATAGGGGTGGGCGCAGCCTGACAGCATACTCGCGCCCCCATGAACGAAGTGCTGAATTTGGGAGCGCAGATGCGCGTTCGCGGTTTGCTCTGGGACATCAATAAGCCCTTTGAGCTCGGCAATGATGGCAACGCCAGGGCGAGCGAGGATATCTCCAACTTCACGTTGGGGAGGATTGAGATGCGCCCTTGATTTCAGCTCTTCTAATGGCACCAAACGTTTACGGGCTGCAACATCGTCGTGCACGCCCGCAAAGCGGTAAGGAAAAATGGGTGCCATAAATAATTCGCGTTTTCGAATACTCAATCTTGAGTCATTACCAGCCTTCCCACAACGCGCAGCCATACATGGTGTTGGTTGCACCCTGGGGAAACAGTACAGAGAATGTATTGTAGTTATCGGCCAGAATATCGCTGTCTTTTACACTAACAAAAATTAAATTGGGGCACCCGGTGTGAAAAGATTACACATTTTCCACCCCCGCTAATCTGCACTAAAACCGCACCCGAATATCAAAAAATACCCCCACAAACCGGAAGCGATGGAATAAAAGTCCAGTTGATGAGGGCTATAGCTCAGATGCTACATATTTAGGTTTCGCATTTTCAATTTTTGCTGCACCAATGAAAGGGTGTCCGATTGAGTCCGTTTCAGCTCTCCTGGCATCCCAGTGAAAATCCTCAGCGGGTAGTCGGATCAACATCTGCATCAAGCGCATCCCATAAAATCCGACCGGAATCTGGGTCTTGTTCAAGATCCGCGGTGATTGCATCTTTGCGGGATTGCGGGGTGGAATAGCGCGAAGATGTCTCACGATTTTTCCCCGGACGCACTATCAAGAAGATCGCACAAACAATAATGATGGCAAATGCCGCAGCCGTTACTATAACCGGCATCATCTGGGTGCTTACGCTTTCGACCTCTGCCCAGGATTGTAATTCCGCAGGATCTTTGGTCGTAGACGTTGTCAAGACCTGCTGGAAGTGCTCAATATCTGGGCCTTTCGTGATGACTTGGATTGGAACCCATAGACCACCGGCAGCAATAGCAGCAACGAGAGCAGCGAGTACCCGGCTAATCTTAGGCCCTAGGGCGACCGCGGCAATAGTGCCCGCGATCATCGCCCAAGGCAAAACCTGTAACGCTGCATAGGCAGTTGCCCCGGCTACCGAAAGCTCTTTGGCTCCAGAAAGCTCATCGGTGGCTTCAACTTCAAACCAAGTGATATTTGCAATGAAGTAAATGCTCAGAGCAGCTAACGCCAATAGGGTTTGGGCGATTCGAGTCGCACGCATAAAATTCTTCTCTCCCCTTGGTCAAGATCCTTGGTCTTTGGAATCACTCATTGCGTCAACGAGGTACAACACCTCGTCAAAACGCAGTCTTTTGGTGCCTCTAGTCTGCTTGAGATAAGAGCATATCGGCATCAAAACAGGTGCGGTCTCCAGTATGGCAGGCTCCATCAGTTTGCACCACAGTAAGCAAGATGGTGTCGCCATCACAATCCAGACAGACCTGTTGCACCTGCTGAGTATGCCCGGAGGTAGCACCCTTCACCCAATATTCTTGGCGGGAACGGGAATAATAGGTGCCCTGACGAGTAGCCAAGGTGTAAGCCAAGGCATGCTCGTCCATCCAGGCCATCATGAGCACTTCCCCACTATCAGCCTGGGCAATCGCTGGTACAAGGCCCGCCTCATTAAAATGCACACGCTGTTTGATCTCAGGATCAAGCTGGAAATCTTGGGGGCGCTGTGGGCGAAAATCAGTGCGCACTGGTATGTCCGCAGCTGCTAAAGCATCTTTGACTTCAGCGATACTAACTTCACCAAAGTGGAAAATCGAGGCGGCTAGTACCGCATCCGCACCAGCTTCGACTGCCGGGGGAAAATGCTCGGCCTTACCAGCACCTCCAGAAGCAATCACCGGGATGGTGACAGCAGCTCGTACGAGTTCAATAAGCTCAGTATCAAACCCCTCCTTCGTGCCATCGCCATCCATGGAATTCAACAGAATTTCCCCGACACCAAGAGCTTCGCCCTGCTTGGCCCATTCAATGGCATCCAAACCTGCCGACTGAGTACCACCATGAGTGGTCACCTCAAAACCCGAAGGCTGTGGGCTGCCGCCTTCAGGCACGCGGCGGGCATCAACGGAGAGCACAATGCACTGCGCACCAAACTGCTCCGAGAGTTCGCGCAATAACTCTGGGCGTGCAATAGCCGAGGTATTGACACTGACCTTATCGGCACCAGCGTGTAACAGCTCGCGCACGTCTTCCGCAGAGCGCACGCCTCCGCCAACTGTCAACGGAATGAAGACCTGATCTGCAGTACGGCGCACCACATCCAACATGGTGCCGCGGCCGTCTTTAGAGGCAGAGACATCTAAGAAGCAAAGTTCATCCACCCCGGCGGAATCGTATTGAGCCGCTAATGCAACCGGGTCCCCAGCATCGCGTAAACCTTGAAAGTTCACACCTTTGACGACGCGCCCTTGATCCACATCCAGGCAGACGATAACGCGTACTGCTACTGACACGGTTGTTCTCCTTTAAGTTGTTCTTGCATGATCTCTAATAAGAATTCATGGGCCATCGGGTTGCCTGCAATCACCGCTGGCGATTGCATCGTCCACGGATTACCCAGGTGATCAGTCACCAGCTTGCCGGATGCTCGCAGCAGGGTTATACCTGCGGCATTGTCCCAGATGTTAGGGCTAAACGAAAATGCCCCATCAAAGATTCCGGCAGCCGTATAAGCAAGATCGATGCCTACGGAACCGGTAATGCGCGGGCGCAAATACGAATCGGCGAGATCACTCAATAAATGCTGACGCAGCCAGGTTGGAAACAACGAATCCGCCGGCGAAGAAATCGAAGAAAAGCCCACATGCGCAATCTCATTATGCCCGCGCGGGGGCAGTGGCGCATTGTTGAGCATTAAAGGCGAATCCCCATAGGCACTAAAACACTGCCCGAGCATCGGCAAAGAGGTAATGCCAAGGACAGGTTGGGCATCAACAATGAGGCTGAGCAATATCGCGCACATTGGGTTCCCAGCTGCGAAATTCGCGGTGCCATCAATTGGGTCGATCACCCACATTGGCGTCCCCCAGTCCCCACCTGCTTCCTCCCCAAAGACGGGAATATGAGTAGCCTTGGTAAGCTCGGCTCTTAAGAAGGCCTCGATATTCTCATCGCACTCGGTGGCAAAATCTCCGGGGCGCTTTTCCACCGCCGGGGGCGCGCCTAATCCAGCCCGGAATTGCGCTGCAGCAGCAGCAACGAGCTGCAAGGCAATGTGGTAGTGCTGCATCAGATCATCCATGATGCCCCCTTGATAGTGTGGTTGTTGCGCGATAATTATTCAGCAATTGCGGTAATGGCATCATGCAAACTAAAGCGCTGCTCATACAAGGCCTTGCCTACAATAACGCTATCAATATTCGGCGCGCTGGAATTGGCGACTGCCTGAATATCCGCAATGGTAGAAATACCACCAGAAGCCACAATGTTGGCATCAGTTGCGGCAGCCACTTCTTCCAATAACTCAATATTTGGACCTGCCAAGGTGCCATCCTTGGAAACGTCGGTGACCACAAAGCGCTGACAGCCTTGGGAATCCAGACGCTCTAGAACCTCCCAGAGATCACCACCATCAGAGACCCACCCATTGCCCTTGGTGCGCCATTGGCCATCTTCAAAGCGCACGGCTAGGTCGATGGCGATTGCATCGCCGAACCTATCTAAGGCTCTTGCGATCCACTCAGGATTTTCCAACGCAGCAGTACCGATGTTAACGCGTTGCGCCCCGGTATCCAGGGCACGCTGCAAGCTGGCATCATCGCGAATGCCACCGGTAAGCTCGACTTTAATATCAAGGGTACGGGTTATTTCGGCAAAGACTTCATGATTGCTGCCGCGGTTAAAGGCTGCATCGAGATCCACACAGTGCACCCAGTGCGCCCCTTGTTCCTGCCAGCGTAGGGCGGCCTCTAATGGAGAACCATAGTCTTGTTCGGTACCGGCCTCACCTTGGTGCAGGCGAACGGCACGACCTCCAACACAATCGACTGCGGGCAAAATCTCAAAACTCATAATGTCCTTCCGAAAACCTTCATCCTTTGTGGCCTTTATTTGCTTTGAAGTTACAGCGTTTCGACCCAATTGCGCAGCAACACGGCCCCTGCATCTCCGGACTTCTCCGGGTGGAATTGAGTAGCCCATAGGGGACCATTTTCGATTGCGGCTATAAAACGATCGGACTCATGGGTTGCCCAACTCACCAAAGGTGGGGTCGTTGGACCAGAATCATCGAAATCCCAGGTGCGCACGCCATACGAATGGACGAAGTAAAAACGGGTCTCTGGATCAATACCGGCGAATAGTTCACTACCTTCAGCAATATCAACGGTATTCCAACCCATGTGGGGCAGCACCTCCGCATGCAGACGCTCCACGGTACCGGGCCACTCTCCACAGCCCTTAGTATCAATTCCATGTTCATTGCCATGCTCAAACAAGACCTGCTGGCCTACACATATCCCAAGCACGGGACGTCCTCCAGCGAGGCGCTGGCCAATGAGGCGATCGCCACGCACTGCTTTTAAACCCTGCATACACGAGGCGAATGCGCCAACACCCGGTACGAGTAAGCCATCCGCGTTACCAATAATGTCAGGATCCTTGGTAACAGTAACCTCAGCACCGGCGCGCTCTACAGCACGTTGGGCAGAACGCACATTTCCTGCCCCATAATCCAGAAGTGCAACCTTCTTCATGCTCACCTTCCCGGCTCTTTTTCGATATTGCCCTAGCCTACTGCTTTTCACAGTCCAAGTGCCTATGGACGAAGCACAGTACTTTTTCACCGCGCATCAAACTGCGAACGAGTCACACCAGGTTTAGAGGCTGCCCTTGGTCGAAGGGATGCCGGTCAAACGCTCATCGCTGCTCACAGCCTCGCGTACTGCGCGGGCTACTGCCTTGTATTCTGCCTCAGTAATGTGATGCGGGTCGCGCCCATAATGGCAGCGCACATGCAAGGTGGTACCGGAGTTCAGCGCGAAAGATTCGAAGAAGTGGCGGTTAATAACCGTGGCATAGTGCCCGCCAATGACCGAGTGCAGCATATAATCCGGCTCACCATCCATGACGAAATAGGGGCGACCCGAGAAGTCAATAATAGCTTCGCATAGGGTCTCATCCATCGGTAGCTGGAAGGAGCCGAAGCGACGAATCCCACGCTTATCCCCTACTGCTTGTGCAACAGCCTGACCAAGCACAATGGCAGTATCTTCGACGGTGTGGTGCGCATCAATTTCAATATCACCGTTAGCCCTAACGGTGAGGTCGAAGGCACCATGCACACCAAAAGCGGTGAGCATGTGATCGAAAAAGGGCAGGCCAGTATCAATATCAACCTTGCCGGAGCCATCAAGATTAATGGTGACTTCAATATCGGATTCACTGGTCTTGCGGTGAACACTACCGACGCGTGCATTGCTCATAAACTTCTCTCTTTTTCTTCTTCAGTCCAGAATGCTTCTACTGCACTAGTCTGCACTTCTCTATCGACGTTTCTCTATCGATGATTCTTGGATTGGTCGACTTGTGGGGCGATCTTTTCCGCAGCAGCCAAAAAAGCCACATTTTCCTCTGGCAATCCGATGGTTACGCGCAGCCAACCAGGGATGCCAACATCGCGGATGAGTACACCTTCGTCCAAGAACTGCTGCCAGATTTCGTGTTGATCGTGGAAGCTCCCGAAGAAGATGAAATTTGCTTCACTTGGAATGACGGCATAACCCAGTTCCCGCAGCCGCGCGGCGACTTCATCGCGCTGTGCAGCCAAGGTGGCCACTGTAGCCAAAGTATCTCCACTATGCGCCAGCGCGACCTCCGCTGCCAACTGGGATAACACTGAGAGGTGGTATGGCAGGCGTACCAACATAACAGCCTCAATAAAGGCGTGGTGGGCCACGAAATACCCCAGGCGAGCGCCCGCAAAGTCAAAGGCCTTACTCATCGTGCGCGAAATAACCAATTTGCTGGGATACTGGGCGACAAGTTCCAATGCAGAAGGGGCAGCAGAGAACTCAGCGTACGCTTCATCGACAATGACAATCCCGGGAGCTGCCTCGGTGATACGGGCGATATCCTCTAATGGAGTAATGCCACCGGTGGGATTATTTGGGGTGGTAATGAACACCACATCTGGTTGGTGCTCCGCAATTGCGGCCAAAGCTGCCTCAACATCGATGTTAAAGTGCTCATTACGGGGGCAATTGATGAATTCTGTGTGCGTACCCTTGCTCAAAATTGGGTGCATGGAATAGCTCGGCTGAAAGCCGAGAACCTTACGCTGTGGACCACCGAAGGCCTGCAAAAGCTGTTGCAGAATCTCATTGGAGCCATTCGCAGCCCAGATATTTTCAAAACTAACTGCTACCCCAGTTTGCTTGGAGACATACGCAGCCAACGCCTTGCGCAAAGCCACAGCATCGCGTTCTGGATAGCGGTTGAGCTCACCTGCATGCTTGGCAATCACTGCAGCTAACTCTTCCTGCAGCGCCGGAGAAGGAGCATAGGGGTTTTCATTCGTGTTCAGCCGAATTGGCACGGTCAATTGTGGTGCACCATAGGCGGACTCGCCACGCAATTCAGGGCGCAGGCTTAGGTCAGCCAGGCTGAGTTCAATATCGGTTAAGGCCATAAGTCGGGATCACTCCAAATACTATGTGTCAGTTACAAAAATTGTGATTCGGCGGCTGAAAATCTGCCTTCGTACATGCACTACTTGTTCGCCAACCGATGCCCGGCGCAGCCCGATTGCCCGGTTACTAGCACTGCACCGAGCAAGCATGACGCGCACATGTCGTTTTTAAATTTCCTCGAAACGACTGCGGATAGCTTCACCATGGGCGGGTAGACGCTCTTCATCAGCCAAAGTCACAATAGTCTCGCTGATTTCCTTCAATGCCGCCTCGTCATAATCGATGACATCTACAGCACGAATGAAGGTATGGGTATTCAGGCCACTGCTAAAACGCGCGGTACCAGAGGTAGGCAGCACGTGATTAGAACCTGCGGCATAGTCGCCCAGTGGCACTGGGGAAAAATCACCGACGAAGATCGCACCAGCATTCTTGATTCGAGCTGCAACGTCTTTCGCATGAGCGGTATGAATCTCAAGGTGCTCTGCAGCGTAGGCATCAGCAGCACGAATAGCAGCTTCTAGGTCATCAACCAATATGATGCCGGACTGCGAACCTTCCAGAGCTTCCGCAACTCGCGAGGCGTTCAGTGTTACTTCATAGCGGGCGGCAACTTCTTGCTGTACCTTCTCCGCAAGCTCTGGGGAGTCGGTAATAAGCACCGATGCAGCCATCACATCGTGTTCCGCCTGGCTAATAAGGTCATAAGCAACCCAAACAGGGTTCGCGGTGCCATCAGCTAAGATTGCAATCTCAGTAGGACCAGCCTCGGCATCAATCCCAACTACACCTTGCAGCAAACGCTTGGCAGCAGCCACATAAATATTGCCTGGTCCGGTAATCATATCGACCGGTTGGAGGTGTGCGCTATCATCGCCATAAGCCATCAAAGCGATGGCTTGAGCACCACCAACAGCCCACACTTCATCGACCCCAAGTAAGTGCGCTGCAGCTAACACAGTTGGGTGGGGCCAGCCACCGCAGTCTTTTTGTGGTGGGGAACTGATAACCAACGATTTCACACCGGCTTCTTGCGCAGGAACCACATTCATGATCACGCTCGATGGATAGACTGCATTGCCACCTGGCACATACAGCCCTACGCGCTCCACTGGGATAAAGCGCTGAGTAACAAAACCGCCTGGGGCGAGCTCTACCTCGTGATCTGCCCGGCGCTGTGCGCTGTGTACCTTACGTACTCGGGCTATGGCTTCTTCTAAAGCAGCGATGGTTGCCGGATCTAAGGATTGTACGGCAGCCTGAATAATCGGGGCTGGAACACGCACGGATTCTGGAGTTACCCCATCGAATTTCGCGCCATACTCTAATGCTCCATCGGCGCCTTGGATACGCACGGTTTCCACAACTGGAGCCACCTGGGGTATTACAGAATTCACATCGGTGCCACCACGAGGCACGCGCTTGCGCAATTCGGAAATTGTAGGTTCCAGTCCGCGTAAGTCAATGAGGTTGAGCATGAAGTGCCGGTCCTTTTCTCCTGAGCATCACTTCGCCTGCACCTGAATCTCGCTGGAGCACTCCTGCTGCAGACCATACTGTCAACAGCGCTGCGAGCAGCAGCGAGTTCAGTCAGGGCGAATACCTGTCTACCTATAGTAGAGCTTCGCGGTACAAAAACCTACTCACACCAGATTAGGCTCAACATGGCCGGTACCGGCGGTTTTACCTGTGCTCGACACGTGCAAGCGGCAGCAATGATCCCGCTGCTTGATTCTCATTGGTTCCAAATCAACCGCGATCAACCACGATTAACCACGGATTAGCGGTGGAATTCAGGCATACGGTGTGCAAGCCGACCCAGCACGAACCAGCTTTACACAGTTGGCTGTGAATAAGGATTTTCGGGATCATTCTTAGCCCCGGCGTGTACTGCTGATGGTTGCGATACTGGAGCTTCAGATGGCAGCTGGGTTTCGGCTGTTGATGTAGCAGGCTCCACGAACTCATCGTCCTCCCCTACCTTGTGGAGCATGCCAATCCATAAAGTCACGGCGGCCATACAAGGAGCCAGCACATACCCTAGAGCACCAAGGCTGATGTCTGGCGCGTAGCGGATCTCCGCGCTGCCGTCCAAAGGATAGAGGTAATCCACCAGCAGATTCGAGCTTGCCTGCATGATAAACAGCCCAAAAAGCACCCAGGCACTAAACCAGAAATACATTGGTACATTCACCCAGCGCTCTCGATGGCTAATCAGCCAGGCACTGCCGATTAAAGCAACGACGGTGCTCAGCAGCAAGAACCAAAGATAACCATGGAATTCCACGTTAGCCTCATTACCCAATTGGTATTCGTCCTCACCAACAGGGATTACCGAGTAGGTTGGGCGCAGCCAGGCCCAAATGATGCCAGCCACTAGATAACTCAAGGCTAAGCCGAGTACTACACCACTCGCACGGCGAATGTGTTCCCGCTTTGATACATACGGGGCTGAAGCCATAACCTCCCCATTCACAGCCTCGCTCGAAGGCCGCGTCATAGTCTCATTCATGGGCTCGCTCTTAACTTTGTGCGCCGGTCCTTGTAAGGAGCTTGCATCACCATCCGTGGAAACTGCGGTCGACGCTTCAGAATATGCCAGTTCAGCAGCTGGAACTTGTTTTCTCACGCAGCCACAATCCTACTGGCAGAAGGTCCAGCTGTTGTTTTCGTATTCAAAAGTCATGGTCTCTGAGGTGGTGCCAGTGCCCGCGGTGGTGGAGGTAACATCACCGGTTGCGGTGGTGCCATTGACCACAATATTGGTCACGTCATCCACGCGGGTGTTTTCCACGCTCGCCTCCAACTGGGCCTGCAGATCTGGGTCTACCGAATTGAAGTCGAAACTCTCCCAACCGCCAGCGTTATTAACTACACGGCTGCAAGTGTGCAGCGGGATGTATTCCATGTACTCGCGCAAGGTTTCTGTATTGTTCAAACCCATAACCAAAGCGCGGATTGCTAATGCATCCTGGTCCACTTTTGCCAGAACCGGTGCCGCTGCATTCGCTTGCTCGGTCGTCGTTGAGGATGCCTCGGCAGTTTCACTGCTTGGCTCCACAGTTTCTTCGGCCTCTTCAGCGCTCGAGCTAGCTTGTTGACTCTCTTCCGTCGAACTTTCAGCACTGCTCACTTCAGTCGTCGAAGTGGTTGTGCTGCTGGAGCTCGTGTCATTGTCATCAACATCGTCAGAGCCGCAGGCGGTGAGCACCAACGCACCCACGAGCACTGCACTGAGCAATCCAGTGCGCTTCATCCCACTAGCTCCACTGAATGGAGTGCGATTTGGCTGCGCAGCCTTCTTCCAATGTGCAGAGTTCGTGTGTGGCGTCAATGGTGTCTCCTTTTTACAAATTCCACCGGCGCACATCCTGCTCCACACCAGGTACACAACCCAGTGGCGGATAAAAAATGCGGGGCAGGACGATCCGCAGGCGGCACAATCGCTTACCGCATCGGCTAAATCGCCAAGAAAATCTTATGCATTACGCATACTACGCCACTTTATACACACTGCAACCACTCAGCTTTGGCCCACAGGGTCAAAACCAGTGCTCTTATATACCGCACTTGTATAAGAAGATTTTCTCACATCAAGCCTAGCTACCATCACGTACAACTGCCTCACCATGGCATTACCAGCGAAACAACGAAGCGTCGCTCAGAAATGCTTTCCCTTACCGCTCCCCTATTTGCGCGCTTCAACCCGTGCCCAAATAAGAAAGCAACGGTACCGCGTATGCTGCCCCATCCCCCTTCCCACCATATACCGTTTGCATGGCTGGCACCGCTTCACATCCCACGGTGTGTGGGGGCAAAGCATGGAGCAAAACACGAGGCAAAACGTGAGACAAATGCCGCACAGACGTGGGCCAGACGTGGAACAGACGCGGGCCAAATGTAGGACAAAGCGATATTTCGCCAAACCTAAGCTAGGCTATGCATGTGCAATTGAGTCAAGCGGCTATTATCACTGCCAGTATCGAAATTCTCGACGAATATGGTCTCGCAGATATGACCATGCGTCGCCTTGCTACTCACCTTGGGGTGGCTCCTGGGGCGTTGTATTGGCATTTTGAAAATAAGCAGGCCTTAATCGCAGCAGCAGCGCGCCATTTGGTAAGTGAGCTGCTTGCACGGCCACGCGTAGAGGACTCCAATGATGAGTTCGTCCAACGCTGCGCTGACCTGCGCGCTACCATGTGGTCCCATCGTGATGGTGGCGAGTTGGTCTCCGCTGCGATGACCAATGACAAATTGCGCGGTGAATTAGTTGCATTTCTCTCCGCAGGCTTTCGTCCGCAAACCCCGACTGAGATCGCCGAGACAGCAGCAGAAACTGCCCTACACTTCTTGCTTGGTTCCACAGTCATCGCCCAAACCCAAGCTCAATTAGCAGCCGCAAGTGGCTCTTCCCAGGGCCCAGAGCACACTGCCACAAAGTTTTTTCAGGGAATTCAGCTCATCATTTCCGGTGTGACGCGAGAAACAGACTAAAGTATTTCCCATGAACACTTCCGCTTCCGCTAGCACACGTCAGGTCTGGCCCGGCGAACAATATCCCCTCGGCTCCAATTTCGACGGATCCGGCACAAATTTTGCCCTCTTTTCTGGAGTTGCTGAAGCAGTAGATCTCTGTCTTTTCGATGCCGACGGCAACGAAGAGCGCATCAACCTCACTGAAGTCGATGGAGCGGTCTGGCACTGCTACTTGCCTGGCGTACTGCCCGGACAGCGTTATGGCTGGCGCGTGCATGGACCCTATGACCCAGCAAATGGAAACCGCTGTGATGCCAATAAATTGCTTGTTGACCCTTATGCCTTAGCTTTTGATGGCGAGTTTGATAGTCACCCCTCGCTGTTTAGCTATGACATCACCGATCCCGACAATCCAGAAGGTCGCAATACCGAGGACAGCAAGGATCACGGCATGAAATCTGTGGTCGTCAACCCCTTCTTCGATTGGGGTAATGACCGCCCTCCACGTACCCCGTGGAATGAAACGGTGGTCTATGAAGCTCATGTTAAGGGCATGACCATGACGCATCCTGATGTGCCTGATGAACTACGTGGCACGTATGCAGGCTTGGCACATCCAAGTGTGGTCAATTATCTGAAGGACCTAGGCATTACTGCCATCGAACTGATGCCGATCCACCAGTTTTTGCAAGATGATCGCCTGCGTGAGTTGGGGCTGCGTAACTACTGGGGATATAACTCATTTGGCTTCTTTGCGCCCCACCGCGACTATTCCTCGGTTGCTGATGCCGAAGGTGTAGTCTCCGAGTTCAAGTCCATGGTGCGCGCTTACCATGATGCCGGCATCGAGGTCTTCTTAGACGTGGTATACAACCACACTGCCGAAGGCAACCACCTAGGCCCCACCATTGCGTTCCGCGGCATTGACAACCATGCCTACTACCAACTCGTCAATGATGATCCAGCAATGTACATGGATTACACCGGCACCGGTAATTCGCTGAATGTCAGCAATCCCCACTCTTTGCAGATGATGATGGATTCGCTGCGCTATTGGATCACCGAAATGCACATCGACGGATTCCGCTTCGACCTCGCTGCCACCTTGGCCCGCGAGGAGCACCTGGTAGATCACATGGCCACCTTCTTTGACTTAGTACAGCAGGATCCTGTTATTCGTCAGGCTAAGCTCATTGCAGAGCCATGGGATATCGGCGAAGGCGGTTACCAGGTTGGCAACTTCCCTCCACCATGGGGCGAGTGGAATGGCAAGTACCGAGATTCCGTGCGCGACTTCTGGCGCAGTGAGCCCGGCTCCCAGTCTGAGTTCGCTTCCCGCTTGACTGGCTCATCGGATTTGTATCACCATAATGGGCGCCGTCCTACTGCTTCAGTGAACTTCGTAACTGCCCATGATGGCTTCACCTTGAATGATCTTGTTTCCTATAACGAGAAGCACAATGAGGAAAATGGTGAAGACTCCCGCGATGGGGAGAGCCACAACCGTTCCTGGAATTGTGGTGCGGAAGGACCCACCGAGGATTCAGAGGTCTTAGAATTGCGTGCGCGCCAGCGCCGTAATTTCCTGACCACATTGTTATTGAGCCAAGGTGTACCTATGATCGCCCATGGTGATGAGATTGCGCGTACCCAAAACGGCAATAACAACGTCTACTGCCAGGACAACGAGATCAGCTGGATGAACTGGGATCTGGTGGAAGAAAACAAGGAGTTGTTGGCATTCACCCAGCACCTTACCCATTTCCGCGCCGCACACCCGATTTTCCGTCGTCGAGAATTCTTCCAGGGCGCTACAGAAGACAATGATGCCCACTGCGATGTCGCCTGGTTTACCCCCGACGGTTCGGTAATGACCGATGCCGACTGGGGGTTCGAGGATGCCAAGACTTTGACGCTCTTCCTCAATGGTAAAGCTATTTCGGAGCCAAGCCACCGGGGCCAGCCTGTGGTTGATGATTCCTTCCTCCTTATCTTCAATGCCTATCATGAGGACATGGAGTTCGAACTGCCCAAGGAAAACTTCGGCACACAATGGAAGGTCGTTATCGATACGGATACTGCCACAGGCAAGCCTGCTACGGAGCAGGAATATGCTGCAGAAGACACCATTGCGGTTCCGGCACGTTCAACTCTCGTACTACAAGCTATCTAGACGTAGCAAGCCCAACACAATAGGTGAGGCAGCGCGAAGGTGCCGCCTCACCTATTGCCAGTATTTTGGGATCCCCGGATCCGCGATACTGGCATTTTTGTTTGCTGTAGCATTCTTTCCTCTACGCGCGGCCAGAACATCCGCTCAAACATATGTGCGATGGTCGGCGCATTTGCTTCTCCTCCTGGTGCGCTAAGGTAGAGAAGAAAGCTTGCAAGCCTCACGAAAGAAAAACGGTAGGAAAACGCTAGTCCACACTACCTTTCGTAGTTTTGCAATGGCCTACAACCAAGGAGGACCTGGCCGGTATGAGCCAATATCACACCTATGGCTACACTCTGACTATCGATACCCGTGGCATTAGTGCCCAACCCGATATTCTGCATGCCTCCTTAGGCGCTACCTCGCTGCAGCTGCGCCCCGAAGAAATTGGGGATGTCATCCAGATTTCTCCAGCGAGCACCTATAACCCCGGCGCATTGGAGATCAACTACACCCACGGTGAGCAACACAAGACCTTACAGCTTCGTTTTGCGCCGCAGACCCAGGCCGACTTAGAGCTTGTTACCCAAGCAATTGCGGCATGCAAATCGGGGCAAGCCCCTGCCCCTCAGATCCCGGAACTGAACTTCGTAGCCTTTGATGTGGAAACTGCCAACCCACGCTGGGGTTCAATCTGCCAAATTGGAGCGGTGAAAATTCGCAACGGCGTCATCGTGGATTCCCGCAGCTGGCTGTGTAAGCCACCGCCCGCACTCGGTGATTTCAATCCGCATAACGTACGCATCCACCACATTAATGCCACTGATGTCGCTGACGCTATGCAAGCCGCCCAGGCCCTGAGCGAATTTCTTGAATTTTCCGAGGGCCTGCCGCTTGTGGCCCACAATGCGTCCTTCGATATTGGCGCGCTGCAAGACTGTGCCCGCGAAACCGGAATCCAGCTGCCAACCATCACGTTTGGCTGCACACTTACCTTAGCGCGCCGAACCCTCCAGTTGGAGAACAACAAACTGCCTACCGTGGCAGCGCATTTTGGAGCAGACTTAGAAAGCCATCACGATGCACTTGCTGATGCCACCGCGTGTGCAAAGATCATGATTGGCTTTGCTGAAGGAAGTGTTGCTGAGACCCGCAGTCTCACTGCAGTCAATGAAGCTGCAGGTATTCGCGAAGGCTGGCTTGCTGGTGAGGTCAACCAACCGGTACTAATAGCAGGCCAAGCGCAAGCAACCTGGGGCAGCCCCAAAGCTAGTGCGAACGCAGATTCACCGAAGAAGCGCGGTGGCGGCCAGTGGCGCCGTATTGCTACCCCAGAAAAGATTCCGGAGCCATATGCTGATGCAGATCCTTCCAATGCGCTCTACCAACAGCATGTCACGATCTCTGGGGAATTCACTCCCTTTGATAAAGAAGAAATCTGGGAGGCCTTGGCAGCCCATGGCGCCATTATCGGCAAGAACGTAACCAAGAAAACCACGTTGCTAGCCTGCGGGCAGTGGCAAGGGAAGACCTCCAAACAAAAACGTGCTGAGGAATTGCAGGCCAAAGGCCAAGATATTCAGATCTGGGATGCAACCCAACTCTTTGATGCCCTCGACCTAGATTCATCTACTTCCTAATACAAGCCACTGACCTTTTCTAGCCTGTATGTAGTCTCCTGCTGCATACAGGTTTTCTTGTGCGCTTCCATTACCCGTGCCTGCAGCCCGACAAAGAACATGCAAACTAAAAAATCTCGGCAGGAACCCCTACATTCGTTCCCAGGGTCTAAGGAGTATGAGCAGCCCTGCCAACCCTCCCCCTCCTGGCGTTGCAGCTCAACATAACTACCTCGCGTCCTTCACCTCAAAATGACCCTTGGAGCACAATCATGGAAGTCTTCAGCCCGCCCCGCATTGATTGCACGGAGCTTTTCCCGCAACTCGTTCGCGCGAATGTGAGCCCCCAGATCCAGCTGCGCACGCCCTTGAGTACAGCAAATGCCACCCACTCTGCGGCAGCTTCCCTCGCCCCACCACCAAACAACGCAACTGATCCCGATCAGCCACTCGATATTATCTATTCTGCGGACTTCCATGTCCGCCTTCAGCACTGCGGGAAATTTTTGAGCATTACTGAAGGCGAATCCACCGGAAAGAATTTCCAGGAACTCTGGGATCACAGCGCCCACAATGTCTTAGCCCGTTGCCGGGTGCCAGGAGGCATTCCCATCCAAGTGCGCAGCGCGAGTGCTCTTTGCAAACAAGCCACAACTGCATTGCAACTGTACACCGAAGAGGTACCCATAGTGAGTTTCTGCGCACACCCGCTGACCTTTCGAATCCTGGCAACACATGCATGCCATCTCCTCGGTGCTCCAGCCTGCTTCTATAGTTGGGGCAGCAGGATGCTGCTTGCTTTACCACAAACTGCCATCCATGATTGCCTGCCCCAGTGGATTGCCGAGCACCATCCGTTGGCACTGCACTTCATTGCTCATCATGATCGCCCCTTTGAGCCACTGCTCAAGGAATTAAATCCAGCTAGACTCTACGCCCCGATTTATTCAGGTAATTTCCTCAACATGCCTGCAATCGCAGTGTAATACGTACAGACTGAGGGCGTTTTCCCTCCTCAAGCCCTATATTGACCTCCCTCCGAGCTTGGGGCACTGCAGGTTTTACTTCCACCGTAGGTTGTCTGCTCCTCACAGTGGCTCGTTGAAATGACTAGGCTTGGTGCAATGAAGGAAATTCCTGCCATCCCCGTTGCTACCTATCGTCTGCAATTACGCGGAGCCGCCGCTGACCCTAGCGGGCGCGCCTTTGGTTTTGCAGAAGCCGAAAGCATTATTGACTATATTGCTGAGTTGGGCGTCAGCCATCTCTTCTTGTCCCCTATCCTGCAAGCGACCAGCGGCTCCGCACATGGCTATGATGTGACAAATCCTTTGGAGGTCAACGCCGAATTAGGCGGACTGGCAGGTTTTCGCTCTCTCGCTCGAAAAGCACATGAAGCTGGCCTAGGCATTGTGCTCGACATCGTACCCAACCACCTTGGTGTGGCCACCCCACATGAAAATCCTTGGTGGTGGGATGTGCTTACCTATGGGCAAGATTCCGAATACGAACACTACTTCGATATCGACTGGGGCAAGGATAATGGTGCCGATGGCAAACTTGGTCTGCCTGTTCTAGGTGCAGCGGGTGATGAAAAAGAATTGGACTTTGCCGAACTCAATGGGGAGACTGTTCTTGCTTACTATGACAACTACTATCCCATTACCCCCGGCAGCTTAGCGGAAACGCCGCTTGCTACCTACGAGAATCAGCACTACCGGCTGCTGTATTGGCGCAGTGGTGTGATTAATTACCGCCGTTTCTTCTCCGTCAATGAACTCGCTGGTATTCGCCAGGAACTGCCTGACGTCTTCGAAGCCTCCCACAGGGTAATCATGCAACTGATCTCCGAAGGCTTAGTCGATGGCATCCGCGTGGATCATCCTGATGGCTTAGCTGACCCCTTCGATTACCTGCACAAGCTGCGTCACCTCATCGGAGATCGCTGGTTGGTTATCGAAAAAATCTTGAGTGCCACAGAGCCCCTGGATCCACGCCTCGATGTCGATGGCACTACCGGTTATGATGCACTGCGCGAATACGATGGAGTGTTCGTTTTACGCCGCTCCGAAGATGCCTTAAGCATGTTAGCCTTGCGTGAAGGCGGTTCCACTTGGGATGCCCAGGTCGTGCATGCAACCGAGCGCCTGCTCAAAGCCGATGTGGCTCGCTTCGAACTCAAGGCAGAGGTCTTGCGCTTAGTACGCGCCATTCGCCGCGATAACTTCTCCATTACCGGTACAAATGTTACCGATGATGAACTCATTGATGCCGTAATCGACCTTGTTGCCGATCTCCCGGTATACCGCGCGGACTACCGCTCCTTATCGCGACTGACTGCAACTGCAATCGCCGATCTTTCCCGTCGTTTCCCTTCTCGCCGTAATGCATTGGACGTCATTGCCGCAGCGATGTTGGTCGAAGGTGAAGCAGCTACTCGTTTTGCCCAAGTCTGTGGTGCAGTAATGGCGAAGGGGGTTGAAGATACTACTTTCTACCGCGCTCATCGTCTGGTTGCCTTGCAGGAAGTCGGTGGCGATCCGGGCCGCTTTGGCGTATCAGCTGCTGAATTCCATATGCTACAAAAAGAGCGAGCTGATCTTTGGCCGCGTGCCATGACCACTTTGAGTACGCATGACACCAAGCGCAGTGAGGATGTACGAGCACGCATTATCGCTGTCAGTATCATCCCTACTGAATTTGTGGAATTAACTCGTACCGTAAACACGTTGGTGCCGCCACCGGATGGGGCGACCGGCCATTTCCTATTCCAAAATATTGTGGGTATCTGGCCTGCTGATGGAGTAATCACCAGCCAGCTCCAGCAGCGGCTACATGCCTATGCCGAAAAGGCGCTCCGCGAAGCAGGACTACATACCACTTGGATTGAACCGAATGAGTCCTTTGAGAACTCCGTGCGAGACTGGATTGACTCGCTGCTGCAAGGCCCGGTGACGACCAAGATCACCAATTTTGTGCAGCGCTTAGAAAAGCTGTCTATTCCAATTTCGCTGTCGCGTAAGCTGCTCCAGCTCACAGGGCCTGGTATCCCGGATATTTATCAAGGCACCGAGATCTTGGATGATTCTTTGGTTGATCCAGATAACCGCCGCTTTATTGATTACACGTACCGGCGCCAATTACTGGCCCAAGATAAAGTTGGCAATTGCATGGATGATTCGGATGCGGCAAAGCTACATATTACCCGCACAGCTCTTGCAGTTCGCCGGGCATTTCCACAAAGTTTCGTCGCTGGCGACTACCAGGCCGTGTTTGCACAAGGCCCCCAAGAAGGCGCTTGTATTGGCTTTGCCCGTGGTCCCCAACCTGGCGAGGTTCAGGTCATTAGCTTTGCAATCCGTAATGCCAGCTTCTGGGATGACCCACACCAGTGGGCAGGTACGACCCTCACCTTGCCTACAGGGACCTGGGAGGATGCCTTAACTGGGGCGCGCTTTAAGGGCGAAACTGACTGCGGGCAGCTATTTACCAACTACCCTTGTGTGCTGCTGATACGCCAAAGCGATGATGCCTAAGGTGCGCTGAGCGCTCCGAGTGGCCGTAAGGCACACCGCAGCCCTACAGTGGCGCAGGATAGGAAAAAGGCCCAAGGGTTTTCCTTCCCTTGGGCCTGGCCCACTATGTTAACTCGTACCGTGTTAACTGATGCGCCCGCGCAGTCGGTTAATCTCCCGCAGCTCGCGCTTTGTGGGCTTGCCAGCACCTCGATCACGCTTGGGCATCACATAGAACTGCTCGAGTTCAGGGCGCTGCGGGGAGTGGTCAATATAGCAGGTGCGCGCAATGGCCGGACCTACACGTTTGGTGATTAATTGAGTGACTTCGACCTCGTATTCGCGGTGGTTCACCCAAACGCGTACCCGGTCGCCAATGCCTACAGCTTGGGCTGGCTTTACCCGCTCCCCATTAATCTTGATGTGACCTGCTCGACATGCGGCAGTTGCATCGGTTCGAGTTTTCATGAGCCGCACGGCCCACACCCAGGCATCCACACGTGTTTTCTTTGGTTGCGTCATCGCTGCTCCTTGTTTGCAACCTCACTTTAGGATGTGAGTTCTTGCACTTTCTTGAGGTGCTTCCAGCCACCAACGATTGCCAGAATCAACCCCAGGATAAGTGGCAGCCAGCTGGCCAGCAGTACAGAAAGGATTACACCAGCAGTCACGCCTCCTACCCCATAGTAGAGCACCTTGCGGGAGTGATTGCGAACGGCAACTTTCTTTTCGGCAATGGTCATGCGGGAGATTTCAGACATACCCACATTCTAGCCAGCAAAACATAACCACCTTGCCCACGGCGCGAAAATTCGCTAGCAGCAAATTACCGCACGATGGCGCTGGCATTCATACACACGGTGGCTATTGCGCGATATCTAACCACTGCGTGCCCGCCTCATGGAGTTTCACCGTATCAGCCACAATGGCATCAATAGTCCCCTGCAAGGCATCCTTGGTACCAGGTTCAATCCCAAGAGTAACGCACACGTCCTGACCATACGTGGTATCTACAACCATGATGTTCTTGTTGCGTAATTCTGCGGCATAGCGTCCGGCATCAGCATGAGAAAAATGCACTTGGAAAAGATCTTGTCGCTTGCGCAGTACCGTTTCTATTTCAGGCAAGCATTGGGCCACGGCATCGGAATATGCGTGGACCAGCCCACCTGCTCCTAATTTGATACCACCGAAATAGCGCACTACCACCGCACTAATATCGAGCAATCCACTTCCGCGCAACACGTCGAGCATTGGGCGCCCGGCCGTCCCAGTTGGTTCTCCATCATCATTGGAGCGCTCAACCGGCACAGCATCAGCAACGTGGTAAATAAAGGCACTGCAGTGATGGCGAGCATCGGGAAAGCGGCCGCGCACATCAGCAATGAAGTCGCGGGCGTGTTGTTCATCAGTGGTTTGGCGGATGAAGCAATAGAATTTGGAACGCTTAATTTCTAAATCATGCCGAAATTCCATACCGGTTTTGGGGCGCTGATAGGCACGGTGGAAATCTTGCTGCATGATTCCCTAGTCTAGCCAGTTGCTCGCAAGCAGCCCAAGAAGACGATCGCCGAAGCCTCATCGTACAACCGGGTGCCCCGAGCAGATCTACAGCCAGGATATTTCACGCCGTGGGAGCTGCGCTATCCCCGGCAGGCATTTTTCATTACGCTGGAGAGTTATGCAGCAACACTTTTCCCTCTGGGCCCCCTATGCCCAAGCAGTTCGCCTTGTTCAAGATCCTGAGGAGCGCACCACTACCTTAGCGCAGGCCACAGAATTAGTAGCGCGGGGAGAGCTCCCCACGGAAGAGTTAGTGGGCACTGGCGATTATTGGCAGACAGCCGAACCCGTCGAAACCACAGGATATTTTGGCTTCCAGCTCTACAGCGATTCTGGCTGGTCACAGGTTCTTCCCGATCCCCGGTCGCAGCGCCAGCCTCATGGCGTACATGGGTTAAGCGCCCAGCGCGAGGATATTGACCCACATGTACCCAGCTATAAGGGCAAAGAATTAGCGGGCCAGGTTATTTATGAACTCCACGTCGGTACTTTTAGTGAACGCGGAGATTTTGCGGGTGTCATTGAAAAACTGCCCTATCTGAAATCCCTCGGAATCACTGCGATTGAACTCATGCCCATTCAACCTTTCGGCGGTACACGGAATTGGGGCTATGACGGGGTGGATTGGTTCGCAGTGCACGAGGCCTATGGTGGTGCGGCGGGCTTGGCGCAGTTGGTGCGGGCGGCCCATGAACAAGATATCGCAGTGATTCTGGACGTTGTCTATAACCACTTTGGTCCTGATGGTAATTACACGGGCTTCTTCGGTCCTTATAGTATTAGCGCTGAAACTGGCTGGGGCGATGTGCTCAATCTTTCTGGCCCGGATTCTGATCCTGTGCGGCAATACATTTTGGATGCGGTGCGTCAGTGGTTAGCTGACTTTAGTATCGATGGGCTACGTTTGGATGCTGTTCATGCCTTCGCTGATACCGGGGCGATTCCGCTGCTCGAGCAGATGCAGCAGATTGCTGATGAAGTAGCAATTGCAAGCGGCAATCCCCGGTATTTGATTGCTGAGTCTGATCTCAATGATCCGCGCTTGCTCAATCCCACCCGCATTGGTGGTTTTGGTTTAGCTGGCCAGTGGGTTGATGATATTCATCACAGCGTGCACGCATTGATCTCAGGAGAGGACCAGGCGTATTACCGGGATTATGCCAATGCGGGCGTTGCGGGGCTGGCGAAGAGCTTAGCTGGAATGTTCTTCTTCGATAACACCTATTCTTCCTTCCGTAAGCGCAGCCATGGCCGCCGCTTGAGCGCGGAGAATACCCCAGCCCAAGGCGTTACTTACACCACCACCCATGATCAAACTGGGAACCGTGCCATTGGTGATCGCCCAAGTCAGAATTTAACTCCTGCCCAACTGGCGTTGCGGGCTGCCTCAATTTTCTTAAGCCCTTATACCCCAATGCTGTTTATGGGTGAGGAGTTTGCGGCTCAAACACCATTCCCCTTCTTCGTTGACCACGAAGATAGCCGACTCTTAGCGTTGACACGCGAGGGGCGCCTGCGCGAATTCGCCCGCCATGGTTGGGAGGTCGAAGATGTGTGTGATCCAACTGATCCTGAGGTCTTTTCCAGTGCACATCTTAACTGGGATTTCGACGCTGCTGCCCGCACTATGTTTGAGGTTTATCAGCAGCTGCTAGCCTTGCGTGCTCAACACGAGTTGGGAAAGCAGAATTACAGGGACTTTAAGGTTCGTTGGGGAACTGCCGCTGATACGGCCCATGACGCCGCGGAATTGTTGGGCAAGCCAGTCACCGGCGGTGCTGGTTGGTTGAGTATTGTCTATAAGGATCTGGTTTTCATCGGTAATTACCAAGATGTTTCTGCGGAAGTGCACTTCGATGTGCTTGGCATTGATACGCCTTCGACCCTGCAACTCGTTGATCTTGCAGGTGCGCACGGCACCTTCGACCACGGTGTGGTGAAACTTCCTGCCTGGGGCTTTGCTGTTTTGCAGCGCCCAGTAGCTTCCTAGAAATCGCGAGGCGCGCAAGCAGCAAGCGAAACCTTTTATGGTGTCAAAGGAGCCTGCTGCGTGAAGTAGGCTCCTTGTCGCTTTCCCGGTGCGTGCAAACGATTATTGCCCGCCGCATTCGCGTAGTTCGCCGTCGCTGATCCTAAACACCCGCTGTGCGGCATCAGCAACACGTTGATCGTGGGTCACGGCTACGATTGCCGTTTCATACTGCGCACAGATATCGCTAAAAAGCTGGGTTACCGTTGCTACTGATTTACTATCCAAAGCAGAGGTTGGCTCATCGGCCAAAATCAAGGCCGGCTGGGTGTACAACGCGCGAGCAATTGCAACACGTTGTTGCTGCCCACCAGATAATTGCTTGGGCAATGTAGCTTTCAGGTGTGCGACCTCAAGCTGCTCAAGTAGGGTATCGAGCTGCTTGGCATCAAGATTTCCTTTGGGACGCACCTTATCCACAAGCACGAATTGCTCGGCAACAGTCAAATAGGGCACCAAGTTATTGGATTGCAGGACGAAGCCTACTTGAGAAAGCCGCAAAGCATCGCGTTGCTTGGCGTTCATCGCGGTCACCTCTTCCCCAGCAATGCACACCTGTCCACTACTTGGTTCTTGCAGGCCACCGGCAATAGTGAGCAGGGTGGATTTGCCTGAGCCTGAAGGCCCCACCAAGGCTACGAATTCGCCATAGCCGATTGCGAGATCTGTGGGGTGTAGTGCGGTGACCTCCGCAGCATCTTTGCCATAGGTCTTGGAGATAGTGCGCAGTTCCAATGCGAAATTGTTGTTTGTCTTCATTGTGGCTTATCCAATCAGGCGTATTGGGTCAACACGAGAAATTTGGCGAGCTGGCAAAATAGCACCCACGATGGCCATCACTATGAGGCCGCAGCTCAAACCGGAAAGCAGTGAAATTGAGAATTCCGTTGGCATACCTGCTGGAATTACTTGGGCAAGGATGGCGGTAATCACGGTGGCGATGAGAATACCTGCCAAAGTCATCACCACTGCTTGGGCGATAACGGTACGAATCAAAAAGTGAGCTGGAATTCCCTGGGCACGCAGCACTGCGATATTCGGCAGCTGCTGGAGTACCAAGATATAGAGAAATACGGCGATGATTACCAAGGTAACAATAGCCAAGGTGCCGAGCATCGCGCTAAACGTAGTATTTTGTGCCGAGTAGCCCGGCAACTCGCGAATAAAGTCATCGATGGCAAGCACAGTGGTACCGGCAGGAGCCTTGAGTTCTTGTTGAGCAAGCACTGCAGAGGCAGCAATGTCTTGGGGAAGGTCACGCACTTCCCGCCATTGGGAAAAATCTCCATAAACGAGTGCACGCACACTCAAGCTTGCGTCTTCTGCTAAGCCGGCTAAGGTGTAGGAGCTGTTCTCCCCGAGGATTATCTCATCGCCGATGGAAAGGTTATGCTCGGCAGCATAGTCAGCATCGATAACAACCTCATCAGGATTTTGAAGCATCTTCCCCTCGCGTAGTTGGATGTTCTCACCGATAAAGGACTGTGGGTCAATGCCTAAGAATGGCAGGTTTTCCGCATCGCTACTGCTGGTCACACGCACGGTGGCATGTCCGACTGCGGTAGCAGCATCAGTTTGGGCCAAGAGCTCGTCCACGCTAGTTGCAGCAAGCATGGAGGCAGAAAGCTGATCATCTGCTTGCTCGCTTAAGGCAATGCTGGTGGCATTCCAGCTACGGATGGCTGCGGAATTCGCATTACGCAACCCTAATGCTAAGGCAGTGAGCATAAACATGAGGAAGGTAATCAAGGCGATGATGGCGATAATCAGCCCATAGCGGGTTTTTTCGCGTTGGATCTCTTTGAAGGCTAGAAACACAGTGCTCCTTGGCTGTAGTTTGGTGCGGCGCTGGCACGTGGGATTTAATTGTGCCTCGATCCCGGCGTTATAGGATGCTGCCTGGATTGGGCACAACCTTGTGCATCACGTCCTCACGCATGACGTCCTCATATATCAAGGCCGCAGGGGAACAATCAGCACCCCAGCCTAGGCAACGAAGAATCGGGCTACATCAAACTTTGACTTGAACTTTGGCAGCCATTTGCTGGGGGAATAGTCATCTACTGCGACCACATTCTGTCCCACCGTACGCTGGACAAAACTAGGTTATTCTATGAGCCATATTCACCTGAATACCGAGCATTCGGCTTCACCCCACCGCGTCACTACCGCTGCTTTCCAACGCGCGAAGTAGTATCAAGGCAAAAATAAGGCTGGCAGTAAGGAGCAAGTCCTTTGCTGCCAGCACTGCGCGCTTGCACGAAAAGTGAGAATACGTGGCTTAGATGCTTACCAAATAGTTGTATTCTGCGGTGCCGGGTTCCAGCTGACGGCACTTAATGCGCGAATTATTCATCCTCTCGAGTAGACCATCGAGATCCGTCGCCTTGCCTAATTGCAGACCAACTAAGGCACTACCAGTTTCCCGGTTATTGCGCTTGAGGTATTCAAATAACGTGATGTCATCGTTTTCACCCAAGATGTCATTGAGGAAGCTACGCAACTGGCCCGGCTCCTGCGGGAAGCTCACCAGGAAGTAGTGCTTCAGCCTCCGGTGCACCAAAGAGCGTTCCATGATCTCGCCATAGCGCAGCACATCATTATTTCCACCGGAGATAATACACACCACCACGCTGCCAGGTTGTACGCGCAACTCTTGTAAACCAGCAACCGACAATGCACCGGCGGGTTCTGCGATGATCCCCTCATTCTGGTACAGGTCAAGCATCTCAGTGCAAACTGCGCCTTCGCTCACAACCATGGTGTGCAGACGGCCTTTATTCTTCTCGATGATGTCGAAGTTCAAATTACCAATACGCTTCACCGATGCCCCATCCACGAACGGATCAACCTTCTCTAAGGTCACGGGGTGATCAGCTGCAAGGGCTGCAGTCAGCGACGCGGCCCCAGTTGGTTCCACGCCAACCACCGAGGTACGCGGAGCCATATCGGCCAAATAGCTGAGGATGCCAGAGATCAAGCCACCGCCGCCAACAGGAACCACCATCGTGTCCAAGGACTTCCCCAAGCTGGTCAGCTGGCTTAAAATCTCCGCGGCAACAGTTCCTTGGCCGACGATGGTATTTCGAGAGTCAAAAGGCTCAACCATAGTTGCCCCGTTTTCCGCGGCATAGGCGCGGGCGGCTTCTGCGGCAGCATCAAAGCTCTCACCGGTCACAACGAGTTCGATAGCATCGCCACCATGGACCTTAATACGATCGCGCTTTTGCTTTGGGGTGGCACTTGGTACATAAATGCGCCCCCGAATCCCCATGGTGCGGCAGGCAAATGCCACTCCCTGGGCGTGGTTACCGGCGGAAGCAGCAACGATACCGGCTTCACGCGCGGCAGGATCAAGCTGCGAAATAGCATTCAATGCGCCACGAATCTTATACGAGCGCACATCTTGTAAATCTTCCCGCTTTAAGTAGACCTCTGCACCAGTTACTTCGGATAGGCGTGGGCAATATTGCAAAGGGGTGGGAGCAATGCTGGCTGAAATGCGGGCTTGCGCCATTTGCACATCAGAGGCATGGACTAGATTTTCTTCGCTCATACTTGGCGCAGCATTCTCACTCATGGTATTCGAGTCTAGTGCACCTCTAGCCCTAGGGCGAACTGCCGAGTTCTACCCACGCCCCGGTGCTATGCACAGTGAAAATCCTCATGTACCGGGGTATGTATTACTTCAATAATTGCGGGAAAGCCGGCTTGGCCTTTGGGCCAACAGGCGTGTTCTGCAACCTGTCGTTTTACGATAGGATGCCTGGCCCCATGGTGGCTTTCAAATCCCCCATGAGGCTGGCGCTGCGCTCAACGCGCAAATGCTCTCCTAACTCAACCACGGTGCTTTGATCTTGGTAGGTGATCTCCAGGTACACCATGGATTCACCCGGATTAGAGACCAATACCTTCTTGAGTTTGCCAATATTTTCTATGGTGCATTGATCCGAGCGCATGGCCAAACGCAGCGGCAGACCTTGGCCATTTCCAAAGCCAAGATCTGGCACCCGCAAGTCTGCGCAGAATAGGCTAATCCTGTCATCGCGAATACGAACGGTGGCCTTGGCCAGAATAATATTGTCCTCGGCAATGTGTTGGCTTACAAGCGCATAGGTCTTGTCGAATACCAATAACTCCACCTGGGCGCCATGCTGGTCCTCAATAGAAACAATCGCCCACGGGGATCCATCACGCTTCGAGTAACGCCGATCCACACTCGAGATAATGCCACCTATGATGACCTCTTGGTTATTGTGGACTTCCTCGCTCAAAATGCGCGTAAGTGGCGTATCAATCTGGGCATCCAATGCTTCGCCGAAGCCATCCAACGGGTGTGCTGAAACATAGAGTCCCAGCATTTCACGTTCAATGGCAAGTTTTTGCTTCATATCCCATTCATCATCCGGGATCTGAATATTCAAGCCGCCAATATCGGTTTCTGTTTGTCCACCAAAAGCATCGAAGAGATCGAACTGGCCACGAGCTGCAGCTTTCTTCTTTGCGGTCAGCGAATCCACCGCGCCTTCATACACCTGCCCTAAGCCTTTGCGGGCATGGCCTAAGGAATCAAAGGCGCCGGCCTTAATCAACGACTCAGTCACACGCTTCTTACATGCTCCCAGTTCGATCTTTTCTAGGTAATCTGAGAAATCGGTAAATGCTCCTTTTTCTTCACGTGCTTTCACAATCAGCTCCACCACGTCAATGCCCACATTGCGCACTGAACTCAGACCGAAGCGGATGTCGTCACCAACTGGCACGAAGTCAGCCAGTGAATCGTTGACATCAGGAGGTAGCACCGCAATGTTCATATGGCGGCAGTCTGCAAGATAGATGGCCATCTTATCTTTACTGCCACTCACCGAGGTCAGCAAGGCCGCCATATATTCTGCCGGGTAGTTTGCTTTCAAGTAGGCAGTCCAATAGGACACCAACCCATAGCCTGCCGCGTGTGATTTGTTGAACGCATACGATGCGAAGGGCTCGATGGTACCCCAGAGGGCATCACCGGCTGCTTTGGAATATCCATTAGCTTGCAATCCACTAATGAAGGTATCGTACTGCTCCGCTAGGACTTCTTTTTTCTTCTTACCCATTGCCTTACGGAAGGAATCTGCTTCACCAGCGGTATAGCCGGCGAGCTTTCGGGCAATTTCCATGATCTGCTCTTGATACACGATCAGACCGTGGGTCTCTGCCAGAATTTCCTTAAGGTCCGCTTCGAGCTCTGGGTGAATCGGCACTTCTTCTTGGATGCCGTTTTTGCGATCGGCATAGTTCCAGTGTGCATTCACACCCATAGGTCCCGGGCGATACAGGGCCAAGGAGGCCACGATGTCATTAAATCCGGTTGGCTTCATGCGTTTCAGCAGCGCTTGCATACCTGCAGAGTCCAGCTGGAACACACCCAGCGTATTCCCCGAAGCCAGCAGCTCGTAGACCTTTGGGTCATCAGTGGTGAGGGTATCGAGATCGATCTCCTCGCCCCGGTTGCGTTTGATGTGTTTGAGGCAGTCCCCGATCACTGTCAGGTTACGTAGACCAAGGAAGTCCATCTTCAATAAGCCAATGGCCTCACACGCTGGATAAGGCCAGCCGGTGATAATAGCGCCGTCATCACGCTGCCACATGGGGATGTGCTCCATCAACGGGACACTCGCCATAATGACTGCACAGGCGTGCACCCCGGCTTGGCGTACCAAGCCCTCCAGGCCACGAGCAGTTTCATAAATGCGGCGCACATCCGGATCATTATCGATCATCTTGCGCACCTCAGAGGCCTCGTCGTAGCGGGCATCATCAGGATTGGTAATACCACCAAGGGTGATATCTTTACCCATTACTGCTGGGGGCAATGCACCATTAATGCGATCAGAAATCTGATATCCAGGCTGACCATAGAGCACACGACCAGAATCTTTAATCGCAGCCTTCGTCTTCATTGTGCCGAAAGTAATAACCTGTGCCACTTTATCCGTGCCCCAGCGTTCAGCGGCATAGCGCACCATTTCACCGCGGCGCCGGTCATCAAAGTCGATATCGATATCAGGTGCGCTGGGGCGCTCTGGGTTCAAGAAACGCTCAAAGAGTAGGCCATGCTCAAGAGGATCAATATTAGTAATAGTGAGCGCATAGGCCACCAAAGCGCCTGCAGCAGAACCACGACCAGGACCAACGTGTATGCCGATGCTGCGCGCGTGCTTGATAATTTCGGCCACGATCAAGAAGTAGGAAGGATAGCCTTTTTCGTCAATGACGCCGATTTCTCGCTCGGCGCGCTCAACGTATTCCTGTGGCACTTCTGCCCCATGAAAACGGTCACGTAACCCACGCATCACCTCTTCGCGCAGCCAGGAAGTTGGGGTATGTCCTTCTGGCACATCGGCAACGGGCATGCGGTCTTTGGCATGTTCTTCCCAAATCTCGCCATAATCTTCCACGCGCTCCGCAATCCACAAGGTGTTATCGCAGGCATCAGGAACCAGGTCATCCCAGGCGGCACGCATTTGCTCGGCAGACTTCAGGTAGTAGCCGGTGCCGTCGAACTTGAAGCGGTTTTCATCTGCCAAGGTCTTACCAGTTTGGATACACAGCATGACCTCGTGGTCTTTTGCTTGACTCTCCAACACGTAGTGGCAGTCATTGGTGACCAGTGGTGGCAGATTCAAGGCTTGGCCAATTCGCAGTAAGTCGTCGCGTACTCGGCGCTCAATATCCAGCCCATGATCCATCAGCTCGAGGAAGTAATTATCGCGGCCATAGATGTCTTGCCACATGGCTGCGGCTTCAAGTGCTTGGTCATACTGGCCTAACCGCAAGCGGGTTTGCACATCTCCACTGGGGCAACCAGTAGTTGCGATAATGCCTTCAGCATGTTCGGCAATGACTTCAGCATCCATACGCGGCCACTTACGCACCTGGCCTTCATAGGATGCCAAGCTAGAGAGCTTAAATAGATTCTGCAGGCCCCGCGCATTCTCAGCCAGCATCGTTTGGTGGAGGTAGAAACCACCGGCAGAGACGTCATCACCTTTCTGACTGGGCTCACCCCAAAGCACACGGTCTTTATTCCAGCGCGATTCCGGGGCGATATAGGCCTCAATCCCGATAATCGGCTTGATATCAGCCTTTTTCATGGTGCGATAGAAATCATCAGAGCCGAACATATTGCCGTGGTCAGTCATGGCTACTGCAGGCATACCTTGCTTTGCGGCTTCTTCTGCCAGCATGCTCACCCTGGCCATCCCATCGAGCATGGAATACTCGGTGTGATTATGAAGGTGTACGAATGATGATTTCTTAGCCATAGATCCTTAGTCTAATACAGTTTAAAAACGGTGGAATTGCGCCTGGACACACACAATAGCAGCACTCAGGAAGGCACCTCCCAGATCCTCACATTCATTCTATTCAGGTCAACTAACTGGATTCCTAACTGTTATGGCAGGCTGTGTGCGTGGGCTATGGAATTTTAACGTATGTAATGTGGGGACTATTCCCGGCATATTTCCCGTTGCTCGAACCAGCAAGTGCCGTCGAGATCATCGCACACCGGGTGATGTGGACTGCAGTGTTCGTTGCTGGTTTGGTGACATCCCAACGCGGCTGGGCAAAAGTCGCCCGCTTATTCGCCGAGCACGGGTGGCGTTTGGGTGTAGCGGGATTACTCATCGGCTGTAATTGGTTGGTCTATGTGTTTGCCGTCAACTCGGGGCATGTCAGTGATGCCGCACTTGGCTATTTCATTAATCCGCTGGTGAGCATTGTGCTTGGTATGGTGTTCTTTCAAGAGCGCCTCCGCAAATTCCAGGTACTCGCCGTGACCATCGCGGCCCTCGCAGTCTTGTGGCTTGCTTTCTCCCAGCCTACCTTGCCATTAATCCCACTGGCCCTGGCATTAAGCTTCGGCTTCTACGGGGTAATCAAAAAGGGCTTACATGTTGCACCAACAATCTCCCTGATGGCAGAAACACTCGTGCTCTTGCCCCTGGCACTGGGGTACATCGCGTGGTTGCAGACACAAGAGCGCAACACCTTTGTCCAAGAAGATATTGGACATAGTGTCATGCTGATCACCACCGGCTTGGTCACTGCACTGCCCCTGTTGACCTTCGCGCTGGCCGCCCAGCGCATTCCGCTCGGTGCCTTAGGGATGCTGCAGTACATCACCCCGACCATCCAATTCATATGGGCACTATTTATCGTGCACGAAGAAGTTACCGCGTCCCGGTGGATTGGGTTTATCGCGATTTGGATAGCCGTTGCTCTGTACCTTATTGATCTGCTGCGACATCGGGTGCCACGACGATCGCGGGGCTTACATAGTCCGGATTAACCCGAATACCGAAAGCCCCCCAGCGGGCATCACTTGGCAACGCTTGTACGGCCAAGACTTCCTCAAGCTCGGCGGCTTGGGCAAGTTGTTCCTGGGGCGCATAAACCACCAGTCCCACGCAGTTGGCCACTGGCAAGCCTTGAAAGCCTAATTGCTGGCGAATGACATCCATTCTGGTCGCATCCGCGGTTGGTTCTGGCAGATCGATTGCAGCTGCTGAACCAATCACCAGGGAATTCACCCGAGTGAAGTCTGGAAAATTGGGATCGCCAAGCAGTGCTTGCATGCCAGCGTTATCGAGAGGTTCTGCAAAGGTGAGCAGGGCAAAGGATGGTTGAGTGGCATCAACATCATCCAGAGATTGTGCGGCACGCTGTACATATTCGCTTGTGGTTTCCCCGGACCAACGCCCAAGGGTGTCCCCATTGATAGTGGCCTGGGGTTGCGGCGCTAGCAGGCCAAGCAGAAAGAGCCCACCTAAAAGCAAAGCGATAGAGGTGATCGCTACTGCAAGGCGAGTTTTTTCAATGGTATCCACAAATACGGTCTTTTCTAGTAAGGGACGTTTTTGGCTCTTGCCACAACTACAACAACTACCCTAGTGGTTTTCTTGACGTAGGACCTCTAAAGCTGCTGCAAGGTCAGCAGGATAGTCGCTTTCGATTTCCATCCAATGTCCATCTGCCGGATGGTAGAAACCCAAGGAGACAGCATGAAGCCACTGGCGATCGAGCCCCAAACGCTCACTTAATTGTGGATCTGAGCCATACATGGGATCTCCCACGCACGGATGATGAAGTGCGGAAGTATGCACACGAATCTGGTGCGTACGACCGGTTTCCAAGTGGATCTCCAGCAATGAAGCTTCGGTGAAGGCCTCCAGGGTTTCATAATGGGTAACTGCGTGTTTGCCGTCTTGGGTAACTGCAAAACGCCATCCTGCTGCAGGATGACGCCCAATAGGAGCGTCGATAGTACCGACGAGTGGATCCATCAAACCTTGCACCACTGCGTGATAGGTCTTAGAGACCGTACGCTGCTTAAAAGCCCGCTTTAACACCGAGTAGCCGCGCTCAGAAGCTGCGACCACCATCACGCCAGAAGTGCCTACATCTAAGCGCTGTACAATGCCTTGGCGCTCAGATGGCCCAGATGTAGAAATCCGGAAGCCAGCAGCAGCCAATCCGCCGATGACGGTTGGTCCATCCCATCCCAAGGTGGGGTGCGCTGCTACCCCAACTGGCTTGTTCACTGCGATGACATCCTCATCGGAATAGAGAATGTCCATGCCTTCCACGAGTTCTGCAACCGGGGTGAGATCTCGGGTTTCTGGCAGGGTGACATCGAGGAGCTTGCCGGCTTGGAGGCGATCAGATTTGCCTACGGTGTGGCCATCGAGCAGTATCTCACCAGCTACAGCAAGTTCGGCTGCCGTGGTACGCGAAAGTCCGAAGAGTTTGGAGACCCCAGTATCAACGCGCAAGCCCACGAGGCCTTCGGGAACGAGCAAGGTTCGTTGTTCACGCATGTGGTTCCTCCTTTGTCGCCGAGGCTTGGTTGCTGGGGCTCACTGTCCGTTCTGCTTCGGTAGTATCCGTAGCGGTATCAGGATCTACTTGGATTTTGTGCTGATATTCCTGTATAAACGCCGAACAAATATAGACAATCACTCCGCAGGTAATCGCAGAATCTGCAATATTAAAGACTGCGAAATTACCGATAGAGATAAAATCCACCACGTGGCCGACGAAAAAGCCTGGTTCGCGGAACAGGCGGTCAATAAGATTGCCGGCTGCTCCACCTGCCACCAGGCCTAGACCAACCGCGGTCCAGCGATCTTGGATTCGTGGGGAATACCAACTAATGCCAACAACAAAGGCGAGTTGGATACAGGTAAAAATCCACGTGGCTCCCGTACCAAAGGAGAATGCGGCACCAGGATTAAACAATAGGCGGAAGCGAAACCAGTCCCCGATGACGTAGATAACGTTGCCATCTGCCAGCAAATCCAGCATGAGGAACTTTATCAATTGGTCAACCAAGGCAATGACCACAATGAGGCTTGCTACCAGGGAAACATAGCGGCCTCGCGAGGCGACAGACTGGTGTTCCTGTGGTGTTGCTGGGGCGCTCTTGGCTGAACTCACTCCCCCATTTTGGCAATTTTGGCGCGAAATTTCGAACCGCCACCCCGATTTTTCCCGCGCAACCAGCAGACTTACCTAGGAAAAGCTGTGTCGAGTCCCCAGAAAACTAGGACGACTAAGGACTAAAATCCCAGGATATAGCCATTACCTTCTACCCTTTGAAAGGCTTTTAGCTTATAAACTGTGCCATTGTGCAGAGTTTGCATGATTTTCTTCCCCGAGCACTGCTTGCTCTTAGTACACCCACGACACTCGGTTTATATAGCACAGTGTTGTATGTAACACAGTGTTGTATGTAACACAGTGTTCAGAATGCCGCGCGAGGGATGTGAACAATTTATACTCGTAGCAAGAACGCCATTTTCTGTTTACTTCCCCGGCGTACCTGTTTTTTACATCCTGTGATGGAAAGGAATCCAACCCGTGGCCTTTTCTACGCTTTCGCGTGTATTACTCGCCAGCATGCTGGCAGGCAGCCTAGTGCTGACTGGTTGCAGTAGCTCTGAAGAAACTGCCGTTGATATGGACGATGCCGTAGGCGTAGAAGTTGCTGCAGCCCGAGTTAATTTGGTTGAAGCTGGACAATTTCCTCATGAGGAACTGCGCTTTACCGATTTCGAACAGAACCAACAGCTCCAACTCAACCTCTCGAGCACATTCAACCAGCTCGTCGATTCAGCTGCGGCCGCCGCCCCTGCCCCGGATGCCAATGCAAGTGATTTCCAAGCAACTTTGGATGCCACCACCATGGAGGCTACGAACTCGGATACCGGCTCCAACCGCTCCATTCAAGTGACTCTAAACGATATCACCGCAGAAAGCGCGCAGACCTCAGCTCAGCAGTCGCACTTAGAATCTGCCCAAGGTTTTAGCTTCGGTTGGTATGCCGATGAGCGCGGCATGATCTCCTCGATTAATTTTGCCGCCCCAGCCGAGGCCACTGATGAGGGCCGCTCTTTGGTTGAGGGCTATATTACGCAGCTGCTCTCGTTGCCTGTGGTCTTTCCTACCGAACCCGTTGGTATCGGTGGATCGTGGACGGTGGAGTCAAGTCTGCCTGCCGAGGAGAATCTGCTGCAGACTATCACGTACACACTGCTGGCCCGCGACGGGGATCAGCTGGAGTTGAGTATGGAAGTCGCCCAGCGCCCTTCCCAAGGTGCCATTAACTATGAGGATACTTCCCTGGATGTCATCAGCGCCCAGACTACGATGAGTGATCCTGCTGTGATTAAGGTGGATCTTTCCCAGCCATTGCCTTGTGCCGGAGCGTTTGCTTACACTACCCGCGTGCAATACTCCGAGGCTGGCAATGATAATGCACCAGTCGTAACTCAGGATTCCACGGTGGGTTTGAACTTCATAACAAACGAATAAGCTAAAACACGCCCCGCACCGAGTCTGTATCCGCTGGTCTCTCTTTGGTCGTTTCGGTGATGTCAGCAACAGCTGGTCGTACTCACCATAATATTGAGCGTGGCACGCACAAAGCCCCAGGTTTACTCAGTGGTAAATCCCTGGGGCTTTTTTGCGTGTTGCTCACGCTTCCGGGGCAGCACGCCGACATCCTCATTACTGGATAATTACTGGATAGCGTCTTCAGCCTGTGCTTATTCCGCAACCTCTGGAGCTTCTTCTGGAGCAACCTCTGGAGATACTTCTGCATCGGCTGGATCTTCTGGCTCTGCCACAGCGGCTGGGTCATCAGCGCATAATGCTGGAACTTGCTCTGGGGCAACAGTGTTGCGGATCAGGGTACAAGCCCAAGTACGGGAGAGCTTCCATACGCCATCTTCATAGACGAACTGCACGCGATCAGCGGTTTGAGGCTCACGCTCAGGCAGAGTATAGATGACCGTGGTCAGTACGGAATCTGGGGTGTAGTCCGGCAATACAGGATCAACCACTTCGAACGTAGCGCCCGATTCCATCTTGGACTGAGTCATAACTTCGAAGAGCTCTGCTGCCTCCGCACCATCTTGGACGGTGTTGACTTTTTCTTCCAAAGGCAAATCTGGGTTGGTTACCTTGCCCAGGATCTCATTCAGCTCTGCAGCAGTCGGTAAGTCAGCAGGCGCCGCACTTTCGGTTGCCGAGCTCGAAGCAGAAGACGAAGTGGAGCTCTCGCTGTCATCGTCACTGGAGCAAGCGCTCAACGAAATTGCGGCGGCACTTGCGGCCACCAGGGCTACTATCTTTGGAAACTTCACAAAAACTCCTTGTTCTGTACTTGTAGCTACCACGAGTCAACGCACACTTTGTAAAAGCAGAGCGAACGCCCAACCAAAGCATCTCAAAGCAAACCGTAACGGAACTGTTTGCTGCGAGAATCCCGTGGCTGTTGTAGCAGCTGCCCGGGTTCGCACCTACCCTGGCACGTACGATGGCGCGCGCTGCACCAAGCGGCACGCATGTACCATCTCATGCATGGGGCACATCGGGCTCATGCCAACAGGCATAGCATACTTATTCTAGCGAACCGAGTCCCAGCTGTAACAATTTTCGCTTCATTTACAGAGCATTGTTATAACTGCGTTCCTTACACAGCCCCGAGCAATCGTCTGCTCAGTACTTTATGTGCAAGGAGATATAGAGCAGAAAGAGCGCATATATTTGCCTGGATTCGCCCGTGGTATGCGAAAATAGATCCCATGAATTCCAAAGTTGTTGTGCTCACCACCGGCGGCACTATCTCCTGTACCCATGATTCCAGTGGCGCTTTGGTCCCCACGGTCAGCGGCAAGGACCTCGTTGCTAAGGTTTCGCCCCGATTTGCTGATGTCGTTGATATTGAGGTTCGCGAATTACAACGCTTCGACTCTTCTTCAATGACCTTGGCTGATATTGACATCATCACCAAGGCCGCGCATAACGCTTTGGAGGACCCGCAGGTCGTTGGCGTGGTGGTCACTCACGGTACCGATTCGATGGAAGAAACCGCCATTGCGCTCGATACCTTCCATGATGATCCTCGCCCAATTGTGCTTACTGGCTCTCAATATCCTTTTGACCATCCAGAATACGATGGTATCGGCAACCTCTTTGAAGCCATCATGGTCGCAAGTGATACCTCTGCCCGCGATATTGGCGTACTCGTTGTTTTTGGGCATGCAATACTCCCTGCCCGCGGGGTATTGAAGTGGCACACCACTGATACGCTGGCTTTTGCAACGAACGGCCCAGATGAGCCACTGCGCGCTGATCCTATCGCACGCACTGACTTAGGCGAGGTGAGAGTTGATGTGCTTTATGCCTACCCCGGTGCCCCGAGGATGCTTATTGATACGTTAATGGAATCTGGCTGCCAGGGCATCGTGGTCGAAGCCATGGGTTCTGGCAATGTTGGTACCGAATTAGCAGCTGGCATCAGTGATGCCTTGCAAGCTGGAGTTCCAGTGGTGATTACCACCCGGGTACCTCGTGGCGAAGTCTCGCACACCTACGGCGGTTCTGGTGGTGGCGCTACCTTGGGTGCATTAGGCGCAGTGGGTTCGACCTATTTCCGCGCGGGCCAAGCACGTATTTTGCTGGCCATTGCCATTGCGACCGGAGTTCATCCGGTGACTTTGTTCTAAAATTCTCCTGCTGCTGTGCTATCCACAGTCAAAAAGGCAGGGGCTTCCAGCGTGAGTGCCTTGCCATCGTTACCCCTAGCGGCGCATTGTGAGTACGTAACTACTAAGCTTCATCGTTTTTCATGTCTACTTCGTCCTCATCCTCAATGACGAGGTCCTCCCAATCGAGGCTGTAGCGGGGATCAGCGGCAGTGATTTCGACATCATCAAGGTCGAAGGTGCGCACCTTACCCACCCCAGAAGTACGGGTTTCAAAGCGCACTGTCATACGCCCATGCCCGATACCTTGAATCCAACCGTGCCCAAATTCGCGGTGGTGCACATCCTGGCTGGGATACCAGTGTTTATCTTCCTGTTCGAAAGAAGTCTCTGGCTCCGGTAGCACCTCGGATGAGTTCTGCGGCGCGGTCAGTTCTGGGGTAAAAAGTACATCCTGGAGGTAGTCTGCAAACCCAGAATAGCCGACCCCAACCAGGCGAATGGGCCCAAGTTCTTCCGGAAAGCGTACCAATTTTAGAGCAAGCGCTTCTAAGGTGGCATAATCCGCAGTGGCATGGGGCAAGGTTGCTGAGCGTGATTCGATATGAAAATCGGCCATACGCAATTTCACCGTCACTGTCCGGGCAACCTTGTGAGCTTTTTGTAAGCGCCGGAAAGCAGCGCGCGCGGCCTTTTGGGTTGCAGCAATAGTTTCGCCCTGGGTGCGTAAGTCCTGGGCAAAAGTGAATTCTGCGGAGATCTGTTTTACGGCCTCCCGGGGGACCACCTGCCGATTATCTTCGCCCCGGGCACGAAGCCAGAGTTCATACCCTACGGTTTTGCCTAATAGCGCGTAGACTTCGGATTCACGTAAGTGCGCCAATTCGCCAATGGTATGTACCCCGTATTTTTCCAGGCGTTGGAAGGTCACGGGCCCTACGCCCCAAAGCTTGCGAACACTCAGCGGCTTAATGACGTCAGCAAAATCTTCCGGCGCTACGACATAGCTACCAGCCGGTTTTGCCAACCCAGAGGCTATTTTTGCGATCTGCTTGCCCTGGCCAATACCCACTGAAGCTTCGATACCAACAGTGGTGCGAATTCGCGTGCGTAGGTCATCTGCAAAGGCTTTAGCTGCAGTGGCATCACAAGTATCAAGGGCATGGACTGCGATGAAGGCCTCATCCACAGAGACCTGCTCGACGACATCCCCAACTTCGTCAAAGATGCCAAAGACTTTCTCTGAAATGGTTTTGTACAGCACGATACGTGGGCGCACGCTGACCCCTCGAAAGCCCACGAGACCTTGGGCTTGCCACATGGGCATGGCAGAGTGCGCGCCTAATTCGCGTGCTTCATAGGAAGCGCCTGCTACTACCCCACGCCCAGATATTCCCCCTACAAGGACGGGCCGACCACGCAACGTGGGTCGAGTGAGTTGCTCACAGGAAGCGAAGAAGGCATCCATGTCGACGTGGATGACCCAGCGATGCATGGTATGCCTCCGTATTCATGAAAAATCAGGTCTGAAGGACTCTCGTGGTAGCAGCCTCCCAAACAGAGTTCCCCATGCTCATACAACCGCATGGGGATTAAACATTTTCCCGGCTTCCAGCTACCCCGGCACTACCATTTGTAGTGCTAACAAGTCTAGCTAAGGGTTACCGGGAGAAAGCTACCAGACATAGTGTTTAGCTAGTCCTGGCACGCACCCTAGTTGCGAGTGAGGTTCGCACGCACCCCAACGATGATCTCATGCTCACCGGCATCGCCTGTTGTCACGGTGATCTGGGTTGCAAGTACCTCACCGGCGATATGATCCTGATGACGCTGCGCCCACTCCAGGTGAGCTTCATCAACGAATAGTTCCATGGTGATGCGATCAGAAACCTCAAAGCCACTAGCCTTGCGGGCATCTTGGATGCCGCGAATAACGTCAGCAGCCCAACCTTCGGCCTCAAGCTCTTCACTCACGGTCATATCCAGCTGTACCAGGCCATCCACGCCTTCGATCTGTGCGGTGGACTCTGGATGTACAGCTACCAGGCGCTCGCTAAATTCACCTGGTTGCAAGGTGATACCTGCTGCGATGACGCCATCGCCCTCACGCTTATAGTCACCGGACTTCACAGCCTTGATGACTGTCTGCACATCCTTGCCTAAACGCGGGCCGGCAGCTCGGGCGTTAACCGCAACTTCAAAGCGGCCCACGGTATCTACTGCAGAGGTGAAACGAACCTGCTTGACGTTCACTTCGCTGGCGATGATATCTTCCAAGTTGGCTAGACGCTGGGCATCTGGCAGCGCAACGACAAGCTCTGGCAGCGGTAGCCGGTTACGCAGCTTATGCGCCTTACGAATCGAGCTCGTAGCAGAGCACACGCCGCGGACTTCATCCATGGCACGTACAAGCTCTGGATCGGCTGGGATGCTAGCGGCATCAGGGAAATCAGTCAGGTGCACTGAACGACCCCCGGTAAGACCACGCCAGATGGTTTCACTCACCATGGGCAGCAATGGTGCAGACACGCGAGTCAGGGTCTCCAACACGGTGTATAAGGTGTTAAAGGCTTCTGGGTGCTTGCTGTCGCCAGCCCAGAAACGCTCACGCGAACGCCGCACATACCAGTTGGTAAGCACATCACAGAAGTGCCGTACAGCATCACACGCAGCTGCAACATTGGTGTCGTCCAAAGCCTCGGTGACATGAACGACTAAGTCGTGCAACTTGGCCAGAATGTACTTATCCAAAACGTTGGTTGAATCCACTGACCACGTTGCTTCCTTTGCGGCATACAACTGCAAGAAGCTATAGGCATTCCACATTGGCAGTAGTGCTTGGCGCACACCCTCGCGGATACCTTGCTCGGTGACGATGAGGTTGCCGCCACGCAAAATTGGGGAAGACATCAAGAACCACCGCATGGCATCAGCGCCATCGCGGTCAAAGACCTCTTGCACATTAGGGTAATTGCCTTTGGACTTCGACATCTTTAACCCGTCATCACCCAACACGATGCCGTGGGCAACAACCTTCTTGAAAGCTGGTCGATCGAACAAAGCGGTGGCTAATACGTGCAGCAGGTAGAACCAACCGCGGGTTTGGCCGGAGTACTCCACGATGAAGTCTGCGGGGAAGTTCTCCTCGAAGTGTTCCTTGTTCTCAAATGGGTAATGCAACTGCGCGAATGGCATGGAACCTGATTCGAACCAGCAGTCTAAGACCTCAGGTACACGTCGCATGGTGGATTGTCCGGTTGGATCGTCCGGGTTCGGACGAGTCAGCGAGTCGATATATGGGCGGTGCAGGCTGGTGGGACGCACCCCGAAATCGGCCTCGAGCTCTGCAAGTGAGCCATACACATCCACGCGTGGGTAGCGGTCATCATCAGAAATCCACACGGGGATTGGAGCACCCCAATAACGGTTACGGGAAATATTCCAATCACGCGCGCCTTCGAGCCACTTGCCAAATTGGCCATCGCGAATGTGTGCTGGCATCCATTCGATCTCCTCGTGGTTCAGCTGCACCATGCGATCGCGGATTTTGGTAACCTCCACGAACCAGGCATCCAAGGCCATGTAAATCAATGGCTCACCAGAGCGCCAGGAGTGTGGATAGGAGTGCTCGATTGTCTGATGACGCAACACGCGAGCTTTTTCTTTGAGGTCCTTAATGATGCTCTTGTTTGCATCAAAGACTAATTGCCCAGCATATTCTGGCACGCGCTTGGTGAACTTGCCATCGAGGTCAACTGGGATGACCAGTTCGATCCCATGCTTTTGGCAGGTGAGCATATCGTCTTCACCAAAGGCTGGGGCTTGGTGAACGACGCCGGTACCGTCTTCGGTGGTGACATATTCGGCATCAAGCACAACGAAGGCATTAGGGTGATCGCGGAAGTAGTCAAAGATCGGTTCGTAGGCAATGCCCACCAGTTGTGCACCGGTGTAGGTGTCGAGTACTTCGTAATCGCCTAATTCCTTGGCATATTCGCCCAGTCGGGCCTCGGCCAGGATGAAGCGCTGGTCTGCGAATTCGCCAGCACCTTCGCCTGCCTTGACGTGCACATAGGTCACCTCAGGATTCACTGCTAAAGCCAGGTTGGATGGCAGGGTCCATGGAGTGGTGGTCCAGGCGAGCAGGTGAGCACCAATGAGTTCTGGAGTATTGTCCGCGCTGAGTACGGGGAAGGTAACAGTCAAGGTTGGGTCTTGACGCATCTTATAGGAATCATCCAGGCGAGTTTCCTGGTTGGATAATGGGGTGTGCTCGGCCCAAGAGTATGGCAGCACGCGGAACCCCTTATAGACTAGCCCTTTGTTGTAGAGCTCCTTGAAGGCCCACATGACCGATTCCATGAAGTTTACGTCCATGGTTTTATAGCCATTGTCGAAATCTACCCAGCGAGCCTGATTAGTCACATAGGACTTCCATTCCTCGGTGTACTGCAGCACAGACTTAGCGCAGTAGTCGTTGAAGGCCTGCAAACCCATTTCTTCAATTTGGCTCCGGCTGGTGATGCCGAGTTGTTTTTCTGCCTCGAGTTCTGCAGGCAGGCCGTGGCAATCCCACCCGAAAACACGTGGTACGTGATAGCCACGCATAGTCATATAGCGGGGGACGATGTCCTTCACATAGCCGGTAAGCAAGTGTCCATAGTGTGGTAAACCATTTGCGAAGGGAGGGCCATCATAGAAGACGTATTCTTGGCTGCCTTCACGGGCCTTGAGGCTGGCTTGGAAGGTGTCATCTTCCTTCCAGTAGGCGAGCACATTCTTTTCCATGACGGGAAAAGCTTGGCTGCCGCCGGTCAAATCAACGCGGGGATAGACCTGCCCTACTTGGTTGTCTACTGTCATGTGTGGATATTCCTTTAAAAGGTTCGCGGGTGCGGTTTGCTGCTACAGGGGCGCCAAGCTGCTGCTGTGCGCGGTACCACCCTGTTTGAACGTTGAGGTTCCACTTCGTTGACAGAGATCTCGGTCTTACCCGTCCGGTTCTACTCCATGTACATGTTTCTTCCGGAGGCTCCCCGGTGATAGCCGGATCATAGCGTTTACCTTCCCCCTCCCCTGGTGACTGCTAGCGCATTGATGTGGCACAGGCTTCAGGATGGGCAAAAGTCTATTTCCAAGTATAGACGTCTAACGCTAAAAAATCAATTTACTCCACGCCGGCAACCACGATTGTGTCGTGATTGTAAGGGGTCGGTTATGACGAAGTAGATAGGCAGAATTCACCAAGGATTCGATGCGCAAAGATCAGTAGCCGAGCAAATGCCCCTGCTTTGCCGCGTCCATTAGCCCAACACCATCTCTTGTGAGTTTTCTAAGGTTAGAGCGATATCGCTGCGCACCAAGAATATGCCCCGAAAAATCAGTACTGCAGCTGGAAGCAGCCATACTAGGTGCAAGCTCCATACGGCGATAAGCAAGAAGACTAATGCCAGGATCGCAAATGCGAAGGCTCTAAGTAACATCTTCCTCCCATCCGCACTCAACCAACTAGATGAAGCCACTCAAACTAATCCACTTAGACTAATCCACTTGGAATAATTCTTATAGTTTACACAAGTTTTCCATAAGCATAGCGGAAGAGGCCTAAGAAAAACACCCCTACTCTAAAAGTAAGGGTGCTCAAGGGGGTCCTAGCTATGAGATGCCACCGGAATGGCGGCATCTTTGGTTCTTAGCGCTGCTCTGGCGCGGAGGACTCACGGCTTTCCAGGTCGTCAAGCTGGGACTGCAACAGATTCTTCAGGCGGGCACGGTACTCGCGCTCGAAGGTGCGCAGTTCAGCAATACGATTTTCCAGTGCGGATTGCTGCTGCTTAACAGTAGCCATAATTTCGGAGTGCTTACGCTCGGCATCAGCTTGCAGCGCAGCTGCCTTCTCCTCAGCCTGGCGCACCTGGGTGGTAGCCTGCTTATCGGCATCAGCCAAGGTCGCAGCCGACTTACGCTCAGCATCAGCAACTAGGGTCTTGGCCTCGGAGCGAGCCTTCTCCAAGGTGGTGCGTGCTTCAGTCTCAGCCTCATTCACCTGGCGGTCTGCAGACTCACGAGCCTTGGTCAGCAGGCTTTCGGACTCAGCCTGGGCGTCAGCGGTGAGGCGATCAGCCATCTCCTGAGCCAGACCGAGAACCTTAGCCGCCTGAACATGGGTGTCAGCGGTGGCAACCTCTTCGCCAGCAGCGGTGTGCTCAACAGCTGGCTTAGCCGAAGATTGACGCTTAGCATCCTGGGCCTCACGGCGGGCGGCATCGCGCTCAGACTCAGCCTTAGCCAGCTTTTCGCGCAGGGCTGCCAATTCAGCCTCATGAGACTCGGCGAGCTCAGCTTCTACCTCACGGCGAACAGCTGCAGAATCGACAGAGTCTGCGGAGTCTCCACTGGCTGCAGTCGTTGCTGCGGTGGAGCCCCCAGCCTGGAGCTCTTCTACCTTACGACGCAGCTCGTCGTTTTCTTCTTGCATCTCAGCAAGAGTATCTTCTACGAGATCCAGGAACTGGTCGACTTCGTCTTCTTTGTAGCCACGCTTCCCGATTGGAGGCATGTTAAATGCGACGTTGTGGACATCAGCTGGAGTTAGCAGCGCCATGAAGTAGTTCCCTTCAAGTATTCGTTCACACTTTGTGAGTTACAGCTATGATTCTACAACCATACGTGCAACAAGTTATATTCACAATAAATGCTCAACACCACCAGGCTGAACCAGACACAGAGTGAGCATTGAAACCGTTATCATTATCACCCATCATAACCCGTATTGCCAGGTGCGGCGAGATTGCCACCCATTTTTTTGTAATTTTCGCGCAATTTTTCTCGATTCGACCCCGTGGCCAGCTATCCACCCCCGCAGGGTTTGCAGCGGCGAGAAGAATCCCAGCTGATTACCAGAGTCACGTTAATCTGTGAATAATTCCACGATTATCGTGCAAAACTGCACGCCTTAAGCAAACTTGCAGCATGGAGAAAAGTTGGGGCGTAAAGACAACATCCAGCAAACGCCACGCTGTAAGCATGCAACTTCCTTGAATAACATCAAGCACCTGCAGTCTCACCACTCCATCTTCGCCCCTTCGCTTACCCCAACCCTGCATCGACATCAAAAAAACGCCTGGATGCATATCCAGACGCCTTTTCGTTGTACTGCTCGCATAACCGAGCAACCTGCTTTTTCGAGTTAGAGCAGTGCAGCGATAAGCATCAAAATAACCTGGAGGATAAAGAATAAGACCAACACAGAAAGATCTAAGCCAATATTACCCATGCGGAGGGGCGGAATCAGGCGGCGCAATGCGCGTACCGGTGGATCGGTTAATACGAAAAAGATCTCGGCAATGCGGCTAAACCAGGCTGGGGGACGGAAGCTTCGTGAGAAGCTCGCAATCATTTCGATCAAAATTCGGGCGATCAAAATGTACATATAAATACGGACAATTAAGTAGAGTACGGCTCCCGCTACTGACAACTTCTCTTCCTCCTCAGGCGCTGCGAATATGCCTGTGTATTCTATCCCAAAACACTTTCTCCGCGCAGGATCATACGCCACGCGAATATCACCAGGGACCGCAAAATGAGTGTTTCTACGGTCACTACTCCCCTGTTTCTGCCGCAACTGTGCCACCACTTCAGTAGCAGTTTTTTGAGGTGTGACCTGCGCAACTGCTAAAATCGGATGGTATTTGTGAGCGTGGCAGCATCGAAACGACAGCTTCTCTGCATTCAATGCTCAAGCTATCTTGCGCTAGCAGGCTGCCACCAGATTCGAATAGTACAGCTTTGAGGAGTGTTGATTTTGTCCGCGCGCAATCGTGCCCCTTGGATTCGCCACATTTATACCCCACTGATTGTCATGGCATTATGCGCAAACAGCATTACTCCTCTCCCGATTTTCCAAGCAACAGTTGCTAATGCCCAAGAACAAGCAAGCGTGCCCGACAGCATTTCTTCCGTGCTCGCACAGCCGTGGTCGGATGCCTTGGGTTTTCAACCAGTCGATGCCTTGGCAACTGCAGCTGCACGGGAGACCTTTATGGCAGAGGTCGAAGATTATGCGCGTACCCAAAACACTGATGCCACCGCGGAACTCGTTCACGAAGCCCAGGCAATCACGGACATCGTTGCTTATACGCAAGCTCATGAGGCACAGCTGCGCGAGACAGTGCTGGAACTTTCTACCTTAGGTAGTGCCGGTGCAGAAAAGGCTACTACTCAGCACGACTTCCGCTATGACAACCGCGACTTCACAGGATTGGCGATCTCGCCGAATGCCACCAGCGTGTATGAGCAAGCAGACGGCGTGGTGGACCTTCTTGTTTGGGTCGATCCCAGCAGTAGTGACGAGGTGTATATAGCTACACGCGCTGTTGGCACCGCGGAAAGTGGTAGTGACCTCACCCCGCGAGTTTCCGCCTTGCAGCCTGGTTTCAATAAAGTTCGGTATACCATGAGTGATCGCACCAAACCATGGGCACTCTATTTCAATAATGATTCTACGAACCCAGCCCAGGTGCGCATCATGGCGGCTGATGCGGCCAAATCAGCAAGCACGAGTTCAGCACCTTCCTATCAGCCGGCTAGTGCTGCACCCCTCGTCTTAGGCTCCCAGCTGCACACCTACCCCACCTATACGCACCGCGGCAATGAGGAAGAATTCGCCGCTTATCTTGCAGATATTCGTGCCCAGGCAGCCTCAGTTGCAGCAGAAAAATCCGTTATCGATATGACTGATATCCGCCTAGGACTCCAGGATTTCTCTGGTTCAGCCACCCGTACTGCTGCAGCCTATGCCGAGGATTCCCCTGCAGCAGCTTTCGAGAAAATTTCCAATGCTCATGACATTGCCAAGGAGCGTATTGAGTTTTTCGACCATTACGGTGGTCTGACACACGATGCCGCTGAAGCACGGGATCAGGCTGCTGATCTCTACCGGGTTTATGTGAATAACCACGATGTAGGCGGACTGTTCGCCCAGGACGGCTTTTATACTATCGGTGGTGCTGGGCAATACCAGGGCAATTTACAGGGTACGCTCGCCCCGCAGTGGAACTGGGGCATGAACCATGAGTACGGACATTTACTTGATAACAGCCCAACAGCCGTGCACGAAACTACCACGAATATTTATTCCTTGCGTGGTGGCATTCACCTCCTCGAACTGCAGCTTGCACGAGGTCTGACCCCAAATACCGAGGTTAGCGCGCTGCTGCATTCAAATATCGCCTCAAACCAGGAAGTGCTTGTTGCGCGTCTCAACGAACGCATCGCAGGTGGGGATCCCGCAGATAATGATGATCAACGCTTTACTGGCTGGGGAAATTGGTCTGATGTCATCGCTGTGTACAACATGTTCCGTTACTGGGATAACTTCGACTACAGCAACTACGATGCTGCGGCAGTATCCAGCATATCCAAAGGCTTCTCTCCTTTTAGCACCAATCGCCTGGCTGATCTCGATGAATTCGGTGCCTATGGCACCGCCTTGCGCATTGATCGGGAGCACTCAGCAGAAATCGGTGCAATGCTCAGTGGGCTGCCAAACGGGCAACGCCAGTGGAATCGCCTGATTCTCATCGCAACCGAAGCGACCGGCTATGACCAGTGCACCTATGCCGAGTCTCAAGGATTCCGCTATATCACCGATGCAGTCCGTAAAATCTGCGAGCAGTATCCAGTCGCACCAGTACCAACTCAGTATTTGGATATGGACCAAGACATCAAGACGGTTCTCAACCAGGCGAACCCTACCATGCAACTCTTTCCTGACACCTACCCACACACTGGAGTTACCGGCAGCGGTGCACCGTTGGAAAATCCAAAGGTCATCGCCGAGTTCCAGGTTGACGGAATTGATCCGACCATTCATCCACATACCTCTGTGAGTGCAAGCCCCACCATTGCATTGCAGACCTCCACGCATGCATCTGCAGCTGCCGTGTATGAAATTTACCGCGGGGATGTCCTTATTGGTTATACCCGCACTGGCCTGGACGGCAGCACGGAAGGTACAGCAACTTTCGTTGATGACAATGCTCCCGCTGGGACGGTGGCCAGCGATTATGCGGTCATTGCTTATGACTACCGGCTCAATGCAAGTGGGCTGCGCGCCTTGTATCACTTGGATGGAGGAAGCTTTCCAGATGCCGGAGATGCCGAATCTATAATTTCCCCCTTTGCAAAATCTTCATTTGATAGCAATCGAGGCTATGCCATAACCACTGAAGCCCCTACCCGCGAAGGCTATGACTTCAAAGGCTGGCGGCGTATTGATGGCTTAAGCGAAGAAGAGAGAGCTGCAGATCCTGCATATGGTGTTATCTACTCCGCTGGTGATGTGGTTGAGGGTGCTGTAGCTCCACAGTTACTTGCCTTGTGGGAACCGAAAACTTTGACAGAGTCCAGTACTGCAGCATCTACTGCTGAAGAAAGTTCCTCGGAAGAAACTCCAGAATCATCAACATACGTAGAGACATCCACCACGGCAGAAACCACCGGCGCGATCCCTTCGGCCGTGCCAACTTCTGCAGAGACTTCCAGCCCAGAGCCTTCAACTACTAATTCCACCACTGTGGAAGGCACCGATCCCGCAACCACCAGTGCATCAGGAACTACTTCTCGGCGAGTCCCAGTCGTACCTTCTGTGGTTATCACCCGGCCTGCTTCCCCAACTGTGGATAATTCTCATACGCCATTGGATAGTCCAAGCCTGATTGCTAGTACCACAAGTACTAGCACTTTGGTCCATGAAGCATCTACTGCCCCATCTGCAACCCCATCTGCATCAGATTCCAGCGCCACCCCGGAATCTGCAACCTCGGATTCAGATAGCCAAGATAAGGGCCGTTCTACCCTGGCACGCACAGGTGCTGATGTGCTCCTACTCGTAGCATTCGCCGCTTTGCTCGTCGTAGGAGGTATCTGGTTGTTACGGCGCAATACTAGGAAGTAAGGCTCACTACCGCAGATATTTCCAACGCGAACCAACAGGCACTGGCTCCTATGGTGGCCCCGGTAAAACCCCGACGCTTCACGGGATATTTACCAGGGCCTATTTCATATACGTTCCTATAAGGCCGACTTCATGGTGCCGAACCGATCATGAGTATCAAATGTCCAGCTTGTGCTTGCAAAGCAAAACGCCCCCACTAGGGACACACAAGGTAGTGGAGGCGTTTTGAAGAAAAGGCGCGAAACGAAGCTATTTTAGAGACCAGCAGCGCGACGCAGATCGCTCGCGGTTGCCTGATTTTCTGCAGGAACAACAGTGAAAATACCGGAGTCAAGCTTCTCCATTTTGCCTCGGAGCGCAAAGCAAAGGCCGGCAGCGAAGTCGATGATACGCTTGGCATCTTCCCGAGACATAGCGGTGATGTCCATAACCACCGCATCGCCATCGCGGAATGGGTTACCCACCAAGGTCGCATCATTATAACTGCGCACGGTGACTGGAACGACGGTGGAAGAGTACTGCTTAACCTCTGGGCCGCGATAGCTTGGTTCCTCGCGCTCAGTGTAGCGAGGTGCGTAGGCTACGGAGCCGGATACAGCCTCATCTTCATAGTAAGCATCATCGTATTCGTAGTCAGCATTAAGACCGAAGAATTCCTTAGTCTTCGAAATGAACGTCATAGTGTCCCTCTCCAATTTGTGTTGTCGTTTGTCGTTAGTGCCAATTGTATTCCAGGGCTTCAGTCACCTTGGGAAGGCATCGGCGTGTTGTGGAAAAATAGTGAAAATCCGCAGCTTATGGCATCCAGATCAATCCGGCTTGCCGACCGGTGGTGCCTTCGCGACGATAAGAGAAGAAATTCTCATCTTCAATGGTGCACCGCGAATCTGCGTGGATATTGGTCACTCCGAGGCCCATCAGTTGGCGCACAATACCAACTCGTAAATCTAAGCCTGTAGTACCCTTGGTGGTGGTCGTCCGCGACCCAGGTAGATGCTCTTCTACATCGGCAGCCATCGCCACAGGCACCTCATAATGGCGCCCGGATGCCGCTGGGCCGATAAGCGCGTGCATGCGCCGCGGGTTTGCCCCGAGAGATTCCATCGTTGCGACGGTGCGTGCCACAATGCCATTGCGTGCCCCCAGACGGCCCGCATGGATTGCAGCAATCACTCCAGTATCTGTCTCTGAGAGCAGTACTGGCACACAATCAGCAACTAAGACTCCCAAAGCTAGGCCCTTCGTGGTCGTGACCAAGGCGTCCGTTGCCGCAATTGGTTGCTCGCTTGCGGCATCAACGACAGTTACGGTATTGGTGTGCAGCTGTTCCATCCACACCAGGTTGCTCATATCGAGCCCCGCAATCTGCGCCAAGCGTCTGCGATTCGATTCTACGTCGGAAGGCTTATCGCCTACGTGAACACCAAGATTGAAGGAATCGTAGGGCGCAGTAGATACCCCACCGTGCCGATCAGTGAAGATCTTGCGCACGGGACGCTGGGAAATATCATGTGGCTGGCTCATTGATTCCACCATATCCATAGGTATGCATTTTGACTGTTACGCAGCAGCACCTTTACCAGCACCACTGTTGAGATGAATCGAACTTCCCTACTCTGAGCAGGGGGGCATGCACCTTGCTTCTTACATCCTGGCCACCAGGTTTTGCCGCGAATGCCAGCAGCAGTGAAACCGTTAAGTTGCCTGCAGTGGCGGCCAGAAATATAAGCAACTATTGGGGCTTAGCGCAAGAAGTCTGGTACGTCGAGGTCATCACTTTCTTCGCGACGGTACTCCCGCTCACGGTAGTCGCGATCCCGGTCACGATATTCGCGCTCGCGATCGTAGCCTTCGCGCTCTTCGCGCTGGGTGAACAGACCTGAACGGGAACCACGCGATTCCTCCTCATGCAGGCGGTGACGCGAAGACCCCTGCGATTGTGGAGCTGGCTCATCGCTACCGAAGAGCGAAGAAGTTTGGCGGGGGGTTTCTGTCTGTGTTGCCAATTGCCGTTCCGCAGCAGCCTCAGCTTTACGTGCTGGGGTAGCATTGGTTTCCCCATCGAAGCCGGTTGCGATGACGGTCACACGTACCTCGTCACCCAAGTTGTCATCAAAGATGGTGCCAAAAATGAGGTTTACGTCCTCGTCTGCTTTTTCTTGGACCATGGAGGCTGCTTGGTTGACTTCCTGCAGACCGAGATCCGAACCGCCGGCGATAGAGAGCAGCACGCCCTTGGCGCCTTCCATCGTAGACTCCAACAGTGGAGAATTGATTGCCTGCTCAGCCGCGAAAACCACGCGGTTGTCGCCACGAGCAGACCCCACACCCATCAGCGCGGAGCCGGCATCAGCCATCACGGAGCGCACATCGGCGAAGTCAACGTTGATCAAACCAGGGATGGTGATCATATTGGTAATGCCCTGCACACCGTTGAGCAACACTTGGTCTGCAGCCAGGAAGGCATTGATCATGGAGATGTTCTCTTCACCCAGCTGCAGCAGGCGATCATTAGGGATCACAATCAAGGTATCGCAGACCTCGCGCAGCTCTTCAATGCCCTTCATTGCTTGGCGGGTACGACGCGGACCTTCGAAAGTGAATGGACGGGTAACGACACCAACAGTCAAAGCGCCAAGCTTCTTCGCAATATTTGCGACCACCGGAGCTGCACCAGTACCAGTGCCACCACCTTCACCAGCGGTAACGAAAACCATGTCAGCACCCTTGAGGGTTTCTTCGATTTCCGATTTGTGATCTTCAGCAGAGGTGCGTCCTACCTCTGGATTCGCGCCTGCACCTAGGCCGCGGGTTGCTTCGCGTCCGATGTCGAGCTTCACATCCGCATCCGAGAACATGAGTGCCTGTGAGTCGGTGTTCACGGCAATGAACTCCACACCCTTGAGACCTTCTTCGATCATGCGGTTAACGGCGTTGACACCGCCACCACCGACACCGACAACCTTGATGACGGCGAGGTAATTGTCTGGGGAAGTCATAGTAAAAGACTCGCCTTTCCGTATCTTTTCATCCAATTATTTATGCTTAGCGCTGCAGCGAAGCATTCGTGGTGCAGGCTTTCTTGCGCTGTATCTATATTGTGCGAAAAAGGTGAAAAAGTGTGCGACATTTCGTCGCGTGTCTCTTCCCTCAACCTGTACTTGAGAGTTTTCTGACTCCACCTATGATGTCGTGCCACACACCTTGCATCGATCACAAACCTGCAGTTCAGTGGCCATAGCGCTGACTGGAGCGCCGACTATAAGACTGATAACTGCACCACACTTTCCCCCCCCCTCATGATACAAGGCCAGGTAAGAATATTCTTGCCTGGCCTGCTGTGTGTTTTCACACGTACACGAAGCGCCAAAAATCAGGGTACACATACCGTATCGCAATCGTCGTGCATGCTAGGTTTGTACCCAGCTCGCTTTACCCATGATGTACCGCAGAAGTTGCGATCAGTTTCGCACCACTGCCCTTATTGCACTGCAATAATGGGAGCCCCACTAATGTCCACATCATGTTCTGCACGAGCGAACGCATAGCGCAAGGTTGTCACCTTGGCATCCAAATTTTCAGCCGTGCCGACAAAGATGTGGCGCTCATCATGAGTAATCAACGTAATTTCATCCGAACTGGGAGCACTTACCCTGACGAGCTGCTCCACCTGGCCAGGCTCTAGTGCTGCAAGGATTTCTGCTACTGCTTCGCGAGCTTGCTGGGCGGCGGCATCATCGGCTGGAATATCTGTGGTGAGCAACCCCCCTACGGGCTCTTCGGTATACATCACGATTCGCCCGGCGGCATCGAAGCTCGCAACACCCCCGTCGGTCTCTTCAAACCCGGCAATCTGGTGCTCAGTAACGGCAATAGAGACCGTCGCGGGGAATTCTTTACGTACAGTTACTGAATCCACCCAATCCAGTTCAGAGACATTATGGGCTATAGCTGTTTCATCCAGGCGCAGGAAGTTTTGCTCCATATCCACATTAGCGGCTGCTTCCACTTCTTCCGCGCTTAGGTGATCTAAGCCGGTAACAGACACTGAGCTTGGCTTGATGATGGGGACGAACCAGACCAAGGCGGCGAGCAGTGCAATGACAACAGCGGTAATTGCGCTGCCGATGAGGATTTTAGTCTTCACTACGCTCCTCTAGGGTGTGCAGGATTTCCGGTGCAAGCATAGTGACACTACCGGCACCCATGGTGATGATGAGGTCTTCTGGCGCGGCGAGCTCTGCAACTTTGTCTGCGACCAGTGAGAAATTCGGCTCGAAATAGGCCGGGATAGTCATCTTATCGCTGATAATGCGGGAGGTAACACCTTCGACAGGTTGTTCACGGGCACCGAAAATATCCAGCACGACTGCAACATCGGCCAGAGACAAGGCTGCTGCGAATTCTCGTTGGAATTCTATGGTGCGCGAGTACAGATGTGGTTGGAAAACTACCAGGATGCGCCCCGCGCCAGCGGCACGGATACGGTGGCGCGCGGCAGTAAGCACCGCAGCAACCTCGGTTGGGTGGTGTGCGTAATCGTCATAGACGCGAACCCCGGCATAGGCGGAGTTTTCTACCTCGCCGTGATATTCGAAGCGGCGGCGCACGCCAGAAAATTCAGCGATACCGGCTGTAAGTTTGGCGATATCTCCACCTGCAAGCACCCCAGCTGTCAGTGCGGCAGCTGCATTGAGCACCATGTGCTCACCAGGGATTTGTACCTGCAGTTCGCTCGTTTGGCCATCTATTTGCACTAAGGCGGTCATGCCCCGCTTGGAGACAGCAATATTTTCAATCACAGTGTATGCGATATCTGGGTGCATGGCTGCTGCCGCCGCAGTACCGTAGCCACACACATTCACATGATCTTTGAGCTTTTCAGCCAACTCTGCAGCATGGGGATCATCCAAGCACGGTACGAGGATTCCGTCAGGATGACATAGCTCGGCAAAATCTGCGAAGACCTGGAAGTATTTATCTGCGGTCTCGAAAAAGTCGAGGTGATCTGGCTCGATATTGGTGATCACCGCAATGCTGGGCTTATAGCGCAGCAAGGAGGCATCAGATTCATCAGCTTCAGCGATAAAAACTTCTCCACTACCTTGGTGTGCATTGGTACCGGTCTTATTCAATTGCCCGCCAACAGCGAAACAGGGATCCATCCCGGCTTGCTGCATCGCAGCAACAGCCAGTGAGGTGGTTGAAGTCTTGCCATGAGTACCAGCAATCAAGACCTGCTGGTACCCCTCCATAAGCAGGCCCAAGAGGTCCGAGCGGCGAATAATCGGAATATTATGTGCTTTGGCTGCTTGTAATTCTGGATTATCTTCAGGGATTGCAGCAAAGGAGGTTACTACTACGGTCGGTAGCTGGCCGGAGAGTTCAAGGTTGCTGGCCGCATGACCTACCGCTATCTGCGCACCCGCTGCCTTCAGTGGTAATAAAGCTGCGGAATCTTTAATATCCGAGCCAGTCACCAGGGCCCCACGCGATAAGAGGATGCGGGCTACACCGGACATACCGGCACCGCCGATACCGACCAGGTGTACGCGATCGAGCTGTACCTGAGACATGAGAAACCTACCTTTTTCTACGTCTTGTTTATTAATGTGTAGCTGCTCCAGCAAGCGATTGTGAATTTAGTTTACTGCAGCTGACTGCACTCCTGCAGTCAAAGTAACTAGCTTCATCACCATACCGATGCTGCCACCAGTCAAGATTTGTGGTCACTGCTGAGCGTCGTACTACTGCCTCACTGCGCTCTGCTCAGCGTTCTCCGGAGTCTGCGTGATTTTCGTTGCGGGCATTAAACCCTGCTTCATCAAGAAGCTCCGCAATAACTTCCGCGGCATTGCCTGCCTGAGAAGCGCGAGTTGCTGCCTGCATTGCCGCCAAGGTATCTGGGGTACCAAGAATCTTGGTTACAACATCAACGAAGACTTGGCCACGAAAATCGGCATCGGCAATCAAACGGGCGCCACCAGCATCCACAACTTCTTGGGCGTTGAGTGCTTGTTCGCCATTGCCATGCGGCAATGGGACATAGATTGCGGGAATTCCAGCGGCAGAGTTCTCAGCCACAGTCATCGCACCAGAGCGACAAACTATAAGATCCGCGATCGCATAGGCGGCCCCCATGTCTTCAATGTAGGGCACAGGGACATAGCCGGGTTGGGCTGGTGGCGCCTCATTCTTCTTGCCATAGGAATGCAGTACTTGAAAGCCTGCAGCAAGCACCTCATCAATACCTTCGGCAATTGCTGTGTTAATCGAACGGGCACCTTGGGACCCACCGGTAACCAGAATCACTGGCTTGCCGGGGTTCAACTCCCATTGCGATTGTGCACGTGCCTTTGCTACTGCAGAATCCGTCCCCAGTAGACTTGCGCGAATTGGGATGCCAACGACTTGGCCAGGCAGGCCCGAATCCCGCACCGCATTCAAACCGATGCCTCCTAAGCGTACGCCTAGCTTGTTGGCCATACCAGCACGCGCATTGGCCTCATGGACGAAAAATGGAATGCCTAGTCGCTTCGCTGCCAAGTATGCCGGGGCGGATACATAACCACCAAAGCCGATGAGTACGTCCGCATCGAAATCTTTTAAGGCCTTTTTGGCTTGGCGCACTGCTTTTTGCAGACGGTGCGGCACCTTCACCAGATCTACATTCGGCTTCCGTGGAATTGGTACCGGATCGATCAGGCTTAATTCGTAGCCGCGATCTGGCACGATGGTGGTCTCCAGGCCTCGGGCGGTTCCTAGGGCGAGGACTTCCCCACCAGCATTGCTAATAGCATCAGCGACAGCCATTGCTGGCTCTATGTGCCCAGCGGTACCACCACCTGCTACTACGACTTTTAAAGGTCCAGTTTTGCGTGCTGTGGTACTCACCATTCTCCTTTATGCACCGTGTATGTGCGGTATCCAGGTTTCTCCGAATACTTGTTCATTCGGAAGTCTGTTCTCCATTATGACAGCATCTGGGTAGTTGACCCAACAGGCTGCACCGAAGCCCCGGGTTTCCAGGAACTTGCGGTAAGGCACTGTTTATAGCTGAGGTCATCCGGCGCCTTATTTTTCAGTCCGCACATCCTTGAACACCTAGCAACTGGAAACTAACCGACACCGAACCGCAACAACTACAAAAGTGCCCTGCAGGATGGTATTTCCTGCAAGACACTTTTCTCACATTGCTCGGCTCACCTGCAAGCCATATATACCCTAACGCCAACGATTCGATGGGGGGCGCCGACGCCGCAATTGTGGCGGCTGATTCTCTTGTCCGCGCTCGTTTCCGCTCTCCCGGCTGGGTTTGGTATCACGCCCGAAACTCTCCTCGCGACGCGATTGTCCATAGTAGAGTCCACCACTTGTACCACCGGTACTGCCGTAATCTTGATCGCGTCCACGGCGGGTAGTTTCATCTTTGCCAGCATGTGGGTTTCGGCGACGATTCGTCCCCGTCTGTTTGCGTTGCGCAGGATATCCGCGTGGATCGGCTGCAGTATCTTGAGTTAAGTGCCGCTGCTTAGGGCGCCGATCCATACTTTGGTCTTTCTTCGGTGCCGCAGTCTTTTTCACCGGAGCTTCGGCAGTGCCGATACCTTCAATGCTGGGCTCTTGCAGGCGCAGTAAGAGGTCGAACTTCGGGCGCCCCTTGTTTTGCATCGCAGAAATCGTTGCCGGCTCGTGGCGCGCACAATTAACCAAAATGCCCATAGCCGCCAAGGTGATCACCGCGGAAGTACCACCGGCAGAAATCAAGGGCAGCTGAATGCCTGTCACCGGCAGTAAACCTAAAACATAGCCCATATTGATAAAGGCCTGCACGACGACAGAGGCGGTCAAAGCACCAGCAAGCAAGGCCAGGTATTGGTTCTGGACTCGCTTGACTGTTTGGAAGCCAAAATAGCCTAGGGTGCAGAACAACACAATAACCACGCTGGCGCCTAACAACCCCAATTCTTCGCCGATAATCGCGAAAATAAAGTCATTTCTGGCTTCTGGCAGATAGAACCATTTTGCTCGTGATTGGCCCAAGCCGACGCCAGTGAGCCCACCATCAGCTAAGGATAAAAAGCCTTGATAAGACTGGTAGGCCGAACCTCGGGTATCGCTGAAGTTGCCGAAGAAGGAATCTCCGAAAGTACGGAAACGCTCTCCTCGGAAGCCGCCGCGTTGCAGCGAATGGATCACGAGTAACACGGCGATAACGAGGATGGGGCCAAAAATGATGCGTAGATTAATCCCGGCAAAGAAATATAAGGCTAGAACGACCACCATAAACGCCAGCACCATGCCGAGATCTTGCTCGGCCATAATTAACCCAGCCATGAGAACGGCCATCAATGTAAAGCCCACCAGCCGGCGTTTGCGCACTAGAGGATCATTTTGCGCACCCGATAAATATGCCGCGCCCCAAATAGCAATGGCTAAGCGGGCAAACTCGCTGGGTTGGAAGGTCAGCGGCCCCAGCATCAGCCAGGACTGTGAACCCACTTCTTCCCTACCTGTACCCAAAGGTGTGAGTACCATTATGAGTAGCAGGATCGACAAGGCGATAATCCAGGGACTCAGACGGCGTATGAATACTGGGGAAACGCGCATCATCAACCACATCGTTACCAGACCTAAGACCACCATGAGGCCTTGGCGAGTGGCATTGCTCCACACACCTGCGCCTTCAAGAATCGACCAGGTCATCGAACTCGATGCGACCATGGCGACACCGATACCGGTGAGCATGCCCACCGTGATCAAGATCATGGTGTAGTCGGTGTATGGCCTTCCCATCACATCTTGCCAGCGGGTACGTAGTGACACTTTTGGTGCTTTAGGCATAGCTGGTGCGCTACCTGCCCCTGCTGCCACAGAACCAGCTTGGTTAGCTTTGTTCTTATTCCGTGGAGTGGTCATGCTCGCTCCTTATAGGCCTGCTCGATAGCAGCGGCAAATACATCACCGCGTTGAGCCATGCCAGTGTACATATCTAAACTTGCAGCAGCTGGCGCTAGTACAATCTGGCCACCAGCAGTCGTGTGCGCCACGGCTGCAGCTGCTACAGCATCCATAGCAGCGTGCGGATCTGATTCGGTAACAACAGTGTAGGCAACATCGGGGGCGTGTGCGTCTAAAGCTGCGGCGATCATGTCACGGTCCGCGCCTAAGATCACCACGTGGGCAAGTTGGGCAGCAACTGCATCAATCAGTTCTGTTATGTCTGCACCCTTGAGTTGGCCGCCAACCACCCAGGTAACCTGAGAGAGCCCCCGCAAGGCGGCGAGTGCGGCATGAGGGTTGGTGGCCTTGGAATTATCAATAACAGTGATATCGCCATAGATTCCAACAATTTCTCCGCGATGCCTCGCCACACAAAAAGAATGCAGCCCGGCATCGATATTAGCGTTGCTAATGCCTAGCCCACGGGCGACCGCAGCAGCAGCTAAGGCATCATAGCTGCCGGCATCACCGGCTGGTTCAATTCCTGCACGCAGACAAATACGCTCGTCTCCCTGGGTTAGATAGCCATCAACGAGGCCATAGTCACAGCCATGTGGAGCTCGCAGGCTAAAGCCGATGCCTTGGGTTTCTGGCCCCAAGGCGTGTGCTGCTAATGCATCTTGTACGCCTTGGTCATCGTTGCCGTAAATAGCGATAGGTGCTTTGAGCACCTTAGCCTTGGCTGCGGCATAGCCTGCATAGCCACCATGCCAGTCCAGGTGGTCTTCGGCGATATTGAGCAAGACGCCGATGTCGGGGATAAAGCTTTGAGTCCAATGCAGTTGAAAGCTAGAGAACTCCGCAACGAGCACATCAATACGCTCAGGGCTGAGTAAGGCATCGGCAATAGGGATACCAATGTTACCTACCGCACGGGCGGCTAATCCTGCAGTAATGGCCACGTGTGCTGCCATGGATGTGGTTGTGGTCTTGCCGTTCGTGCCAGTGATGGCCACCCACGTGCGCTTTGGCCCGAAGACTGCTGCTTGATCGAGTAAGTAGGCCAGCTCTACTTCGCCAATAATTGGGATGCCCGCACTTGCTGCCGCTGCCAATAGGGGGCTTGAAGGTCCCCAGCCTGGGGAGGTGATAATGAGATCATAAGATGCCACATCAACGTCATCTTGTAGCACCGTTGCAACTCCCAGGCTGAGTGCCGCTGCTTCGAGAGTTGCAAGGCGCGAATCGCATAGGGTTGGTTTTACGCCACAGGCGATAAGTAGCCGAGTGATACCCAGGCCGGAAACGCCGGCACCGGTGACTAAGATGTGGCCATTGAGTTCGGCTGGCAGTGTGGGCGATACCGCGGGTTGAAGAGTAGACATGAGCGTGGGGTTCCTAGCAGCGAAAGGGATATGGAATCAGGCGTTGAAGCTTTTCGGTGTTTGCAGTTTGCAAAAAGTCTGTTATCGAAAGGTGGGCCGCACCTGGCTATTTTCAGGTGCAGCCCCTGCATGGTTGTGTGCTAGCTCAGCGAGCCGGTGGTAGCGAGCCATTCTCCATAGAAGATGGCCATTCCGATAATCGTGGTGATAATCGTGAAGATCCAGAAGCGTACCACCACATTGATCTCTTGCCAGCCACCATTTTCAAAGTGATGGTGCAATGGCGCCATGCGGAAGAAGCGTTTACCGGTGGAACGGAAAACCACAATCTGAATAGCAACAGAGGTCACTTCTACGACGAAGATCAAACCAATGATGATCATCAGCAGTTCGGTACGGGTGGTTACCGACAAGCCAGCGACCAATCCGCCAAGGGCCAATGAGCCGGTGTCACCCATGAAGATCTTTGCAGGTGCGGCATTCCAGAATAAGAAGCCAAGTGCTGCGCCAAGGGCAGCTGCTGCCAAGATGGAAAGGTCATGGGGATCGCGTACCTCATAGCAGCCATCTGCTGCACCTTGCGCGCAAGAGTTTTGGTATTGAAAGAAGGTAATGAAGGTGTAGGCACTCATTACGATGACGGTGGCACCTGCGGCCAGGCCGTCAAGGCCATCGGTAAGGTTCACTGCATTCGACCAGGCGGCAATGAGGAAATACATGAACACCAAGAAAATAATGGTGCCAATGACCACCGGCCCAATCTGGAAGTTAATTGCTGCAATATCTCGTATGAAGCTTAGATGGGTGGATGCAGGAGTGAGGTCATTGCGATCCGGGAAATGCAGGGCCAACAAGCCAAAGATAATGGCGATTGCCAACTGACCAATGAGCTTGCCGGTCTTGTTGAGCCCTAAGTTTCGAGTATTGCGAATCTTCAGGTAGTCGTCCAAGAAGCCCACAAAGCCTAGACCAATCGTAAGGAAGAGCACGAGCAGACCGGAGGCGGTAAAGGCACTGTTGTCTGCGATGAGATTTCCTAGGTTCACCAGCACGTAGGAGGTAACAATGCCGCAGATAATCGCGATGCCGCCCATTGTTGGGGTGCCGCGCTTGCGAAGGTGAGAGCTGGGCCCGTCTTCCCGGATTTCTTGGCCAATGCCAACGGCACTAAAACGGCGAATCAGGAACTTAGTAAGCCCGAGGGCCACAATGAAGCCAATAGCCCAGGCCAGCAGTACTTGAATCATCCAGAAAACCTTTATCTATTGTGTTTGTGTTCTCTCTTGATGCGGTGGGTTGATGCATCGTAAGAGGATTTGATATTTAATCCTAACGGTTGGGGCTCCCTTTGGGGATTCCCACGCCTGTCACACGAGTCACTCGCGCAACTCTGTTATGGCATTCCATAGTTGGAAGCTATTCGAAGCTTTAAGATAGACAACATCGCCAGCCTGCAGCTTGGATGCAAGAACCTTACCTGCTTCTTCCGCGCTCGTCACCCTCTGGACTGCTACCCCGCTGGCCTGAGCGCCTTGAATATACGCTGCACTATCAGCATTGACGTCGAGGATAACTGCACCAGCAACTCCATAGCTGGCGAGTGCTTCCCCAATCTCAAAATGAGTGTGGGTCGCAGATTCCCCGGCTTCATTCATTGGCCCTAGGATCACATAGAGCTCGCCACTCTCTTGAGCAAAGCGCTGCGCGGCCTTCAAACCGGCATACATGGATTCCGGGTTGGCGTTATAGGCATCATCAAGCACATGAATGCCAGCACGCTCGATCAATTCCATACGGTGCGGAGAACGAGTGGTGTGGTTTGCCAGCGCAGCAATAGCATCCGCAAATTCCACCCCGGCGGCTAGCCCGCCTGCCAAGGCTGCTAACGCATTGGCTACTTGATGCTCACCAACCACTCCTAACTGCAGATGCGTGCGCTCTGTGACTTTCCCGCCGTGGATGACTTGAACATCAAAGCCAGGGCGTGCCAGGGCATCAAAAGTAATATTGGTAGCAGCAATGACAACTTCCGCTACCTCTTGTAACTCCGCATGTAGCTCTTTGGTTGTATACGCCCAGATTGCAGCTTGAGTGCGCGTACGCATGCCCCACACATTTGGATCATCAGCATTCAGGACTGCCACCCCATCGGATGGTAGAGCTTCCACCAATTCACCTTTGGCTTGTGCGATCACATCCTGGGATCCGAACTCACCTAGATGTGCGGTACCTACATTGAGCTCAACGCCTACATTTGGCGGGGAAATTGTTGCTAATTGCGCCACATGCCCCAACCCACGCGCGGACATTTCAGCAACCAGGTAGCGAGTATCCTCAGTCACCTTCAGTGCGGTGTAAGGATGGCCGATCTCATTATTAAATGACCCCGCCGGCGCCACGGTTGGGGCTACAGCACCACAAACACAAGCCAACATGTCTTTGGTACTGGTCTTTCCTGCAGAGCCAGTCAAGCCAATCACCACGAGGCCTTCAGCTTGCAGACGGCGTACTACGGCACCAGCTAAAGCGGCAAGAGCATGCAGGATGGCATTAACGGAGCCATCGGAATCATGGGCGTTGGCGTAACTATCAGTACGTGCTTCTTGTAACGGAACCTGGATGACTGGCAAAGGCGCATCCGGGATTGGACGAGCAACCAATGCTGCTACTGCACCTTGGGCGGCAACTTGGTCCAGGAAGTCGTGGCCATCCACGCGCGCACCGGGGATCGCAAGGAATAGATCACCCGGGTTGATTTTGCGGGAATCGAATTCCACATTGCCGATAATCCTGTGCTCAGCTGCTCCAGGATTAACAAGGACACCGCCAGTGATGCTGGCGATTTCGCGTAAAGAAAGGGGGATCATACTGAACTCCTATACATCCCTGCTCTTAGTTTTGTCCTCGGTCGGCAATTGCTTGGATGGCTTCCTCCCGGTCATCAAAGTGGTGCTGTACCCCGGCAATAAGTTGGCCAACCTCGTGGCCCTTCCCCAGGATCGCTACCGCATCACCAGGGTGTGCTGACTGAATCGCCGCCCGAATTGCCTCGGCACGCGAACCAATCTCGATGACTTCAGCGTCGGGGTATTCCTTGGTACCGGAGATCACCGCAGCGCGAATGGTCGCGGGGTCTTCGTCACGCGGGTTGTCATCAGTCACAAAGACCAAATCTGCCAAACGGGCAGCTTCAGCACCCATTACGGAACGTTTGCCAGCGTCACGGTTGCCACCAGCACCTATCACCACGAGTAGGCGGCCTTGGATTTCTTGACGAATAGTCTCCAACACCGCAGTAACAGCAGCTGGCTTATGCGCATAGTCCACCACAACCAAGTAATTCGGTGCAGCGATACGCTGCATACGCCCGGGTACAAAGGCGGTGGCTAGGGCTGCAATAAAGGAAGCCAGCTGTGAACCTGCAAACCCAATGGCCTCAGCAATGCCAACTGCAAGTGCTGCATTAGCCACATTAAAGCGGCCTGGAACATTCAAAGCTACTTCCAAGGTCTGAGTGGCGTTACTGGTCAGCTGAAAGCTTTGAGCCCCGTTGGTTGCCACCTGAATTTCTGTGGCCTGTAATTGTGCTGCAGGATTCGCCCCACTAGAAACTGTGAGTACTGGACCAGCAGCAATGTCGGCAAGGCGCTGCCCCCAGTCATCATCAATGCAAATGACCGATTTATCCGCGTGTACTGGGGAATTTGGATCGAAGAGCAACGCCTTCGCTTGGAAATAAGATTCCATGTCCTTATGGAAGTCAAGGTGATCCTGGGTGAGGTTCGTAAAACCTGCCACGGCGAAATGGGTTCCTTGGACGCGACCTAAGCTTAAAGCGTGGGAAGAGACTTCCATCACCACGTGGGTCACCCCAGCATCACACATCTGCCTGAATAGCCTTTGCAGCGTTGGGGCTTCAGGCGTTGTCAGGCTTGTTGGCACTGGTTCGCTATTGATGCGGGTACCGGTAGTACCGATCAAACCCACCGAACAGCCAGCTGCAAGTAGGCCAGCTTCGATGAGGTAACTCGTGGTGGTCTTACCCGAGGTACCAGTTACGCCGATGATAGTGAGCTCTCGACTTGGGTCGCCATAAATCGCGGAAGCGGCTTTACCGAGAACCTGGCGCACATCAGCGACTTCGATGATGGGCTGGCCATAGCCCTGCTCCTGCAAAAATGCCACGCCTGCGGCATCCGTGAGTACAGCTGCTGCCGCAGTATCGGCGGCAAAGCGCGCGCCATGGGTACTCGTGCCCGGCAGGGCTGCGAAGACCGCTCCGGTAGGCAGATGCTGCGAATCCAATCCGATCTCGGAGACGACCTGCTCTGCTGCCTCCCGGTTGCCGTGGAACTGGCCTGCGACCAGCTCGGTGATCTGCCCAAGAGTTGTCATTTGCGTCGTTCCTCCCGAAGCCTGCTACGGCGGTGTCGTTTTGGTTGTTATTTCAGTCTATTGTGCCTGCAAAATAAGCTGGCCTTCCATTGGTGCTGACAGTGGTACATTTTCTCTATCAAGCAGCCAAGTCGCGATGTCGCTAAACAATGGCGCTGCAGATTGCCCGCCTTGGCCATGTACACCACGCACTGGCTTATCCAGCATGAGCGCGACCACGAAGCGGGGGTTATCAGCAGGTGCTACACCGGCGAAGGTAATCCAGTATTTAGAGTTCGAATACGCCCCCGTATCCGGATCTACTTGCTGGGCAGTACCAGTCTTGCCACTAATCTGGTATCCCTCAACAGCGCCATCAGAACCGGTTCCGGACTGCACACCAGTAGGGTCAGATTGCACGATTGCGCGGAACATATCAAGCACTGTACGCGCAGTCTCGGGGCTCACGACCTTGGTCTCGGCAGGCGCATCTTGAGCGATTGTATTGCCGCTGGCATCGGTTATGGTATCGACAATGCGTGGTTCTACGCGCACACCTCCGTTCGCTATCGTCTGGTATACGCTAGCCATTTGCAAGGTGGTCCAAGACATGCCCTGACCGATTGGCAGGTTGGCGAAAGTACCACCGGACCACTGCTCTAATGCCGGTAGCAATCCTTGGGATTCGCCGGGCAATTCAATGCCCGTGGACTGACCAATACCAAAGGCCTCAAGCAGCTCGTTATAGCGCTCCTCGCCTAAGCGTTGGGCCAGCATCAAGGTACCGACGTTGGAGGACTTACCGAAAACGCCAGTGGTGGTATACCCCACAACACCATGCTCCCAGGCATCGCGCACCGTCACCCCAGCCATATCGATACTGCCTGGCACCTGCAAGACCTCATCTGGAGTGGCAAGCCCATCTTCGATCACACCTGCGGCAGTGATGATCTTGGCTACTGAGCCGGGCTCAAATGGTGCAGAAATCGCGAGGTTATCAAAAATCTTATCGTCGTCTAGCTGCGCCTGGATATCCCCGTTGGGATTAATCGTATCGGTATTGGCCATGGCCAGGACTTCACCGGTGTGGGCATCGAGAACAACGGCCGAGGCACTTTCAGCGCCAGAATTGCCCTTTGCTTGCTCAAGCTGCTGCTGAACGTACGTCTGCAACTCCAGGTCTAAAGTAAGTTCGACCTTGGCGCCATTTTGCGCAGCAATGACATCACGCACAGTACCGGGAATGATTTGGCCATCTGTGGAAACATCCATCGTGTAGCGTCCATTCAAACCGCTTAAGTCCGTGTTAAGCGAAGACTCCAGGCCGAATTGGCCAAGCCCATCTTGGCCCACCTTGCCGATGACGTTTTCACCCACGGCCCCATTCGGGTATTCCCGGATTGCTTCCATGTCCGAGGCGATGCCGGGGAAATCATCCGCGATGGTCTCAGCGACATCGGGGTCTACTGATCGGATGAGGACCTCATAAGTGGAGTCAGCGTGGAGCTTTTTCAGAATTTCCTCGCTACTGACCTCATTATTGGAAGCCTGGGCAGCTGCGACGGCTGCAGGAATGCCTTCGGCATAGTTTTTCAAGTATTGCTCGACAAGTTCATCCACGCGGGATTCGATAGCATTACCGCTGAGGCTACGATATTCACCAGTGCTCTGCAGCTCTTGGGTTGCTACGTAACGTAGCTCTTCGCGTAGCACATTTGGCGCAGCCGTCAAGGTACGAGCATTGACCGTATAGGCCAGGGATTCGCCTTTGGCATCAACGATTTCTCCGCGGCGCGCATAATCAACGAACACACGGGTGCGTTGATCAGCGGCTTGAGACGCAAATTGGGGACCCCATTTTAACTGCACGATTGCGGCACGACCTATAAGAACAATGGCCATGAACAGTGCAATATAGGCCATCCAATTCGCACGCTTTTTTAGGGTGCAGTCATACTCAGCTGGATCGAATCGCGCATTGGAGGTTGCTGGGCGCAGAAGGCGCCCGGGAGTTCGCTGTGCCACGGGAGCCTACTTTACTGTGCAGGAGCATCGATTGCAGCATCGACTGGCTCTGCCGGTGCACCTACGGGGGCGTCACCAGCTTCTGCAGCTGGGGCCGCTGCGGGTGCGGCTTCGTCCGCGTGTGCTGCCTCTTCGGCTTCAGCTTGAGCAGCTGCCTCTGCCGCAGCGGCTCGTGCTGCTTCGGCGGCAACGGCCTCTTGGCGCGCCTTAAGCTCATCTGCAATTGCTCGAGCGGTATTGGCGTCGCCATTAATATCAATCAATTCGCGGGTTTCGGTACCAGCAGCGCGCTGCTCAATAATGTTGCCATCTGCATCAGTTGCCACAATGCCAGTTTGGGTAGGCAGTACCATACCCAAAGCAGTAGCACGCTGCGCCAGACTTGAGGTCGAGGAGACATCCGCGAGGTCCCGGTTCAGAGTTTCCAATTGGTTTGTAAGTACCTGGTTTTGTTCGCGCAACGATTGGATACGGAATGATTGGTTCGTCGTCACACCCGTAATCAGCATGGTGCAAACCAAGCCAGCAACGAAGAGCATGGTTATGCCCACGATATAGGCAATAGTTGCGGGATCCACGCGCTCGTGGATAACGCGGCGCCCACGAACGGAAAGTACCTGCTGCGAACCTGCTTGGTGCTGAAAGCGTCGCTTCGGCTTTGCCCCACCGCTGCGGTGGTAGCGCTGCGGAGAGCGTGTTGGTGTTTGTGGCTCACGGTCGAGGGTGCCTACCCCAGCAGTTTGGGGAGCAGGTTCACTTAAATCGCGTGACTGGTAGCCCGCTTGGCGTTGCGGTGGGGTCATCGTCATGGTCTGCTACTTCCAAATTTCTGGGGTGGATGTGAGCTGGTTGTGGTCTGCTAGGTTCGGACTCATTATCCGCCACCTAGATCGTTGCGGATTCTAGCTCCGTCTATCTCATTTTTATCGAGAGCGGCGACTGCTCGAACTCGTACTGATGCCGCACGGGGGTTTTCAGCTTGTTCCGCTTTCGAAGCTTGTTCCGCACCGCGAGTGATCAATTCGAATTCAGGGGCATATTCCGGCAACTCCATGGGCAGCCCTGGTGGAGTTTTGGATTCGGTGATCTCCCGGAAGTAGCGCTTAACGATCTTGTCTTCCAGACTTTGGTACGACATGAATACGGCTCGCCCACCCGGGCGCAGAGCTTGGGTGATAGCCGGAAGTACCTGCTCGATAGCTTCGAGTTCTTTGTTAACTTCCACGCGCAAAGCTTGAAAAGTCCGCTTGGCGGGGTGACCACCAGTACGGCGGGCTGCCGCCGGGATGGAAGCATAGAGCAGCTCGACGAGTTGAGCGGAGGTTTCAAAGGGTCGCTGTTCGCGCTCACGCACAATGGCTGCAGCGATTTTGCCGGCAAAACGCTCTTCTCCATAGACTTTCAAAATACGCGCGATGTCTTGTTGACTATAGGTATTGAGAATATCTGCAGCAGTCAGCACTTGAGAGTCATCCATGCGCATATCCAGGGGTGCATCAAAACGGTAGGCGAACCCGCGGGATTCTTCATCCAATTGCATGGAAGAAACACCAAGGTCAAATAACGCACCGGTTACGCCAACTGCTACGTAGAGCTGAGCTACGGGATGAGCATCGGTTTGGGACGCTAACTCTTGCAGGGTGACATCAAAGGCATCAAAACGGCAATGAATCCCCAGGAAACGCTCACCGAAGGGTGCAAGGCGCTGACGTGTGGCTTCAAGGGCGTGGATATCACGGTCAACACCAATAACCTTGGCCTGCGGGAAACGCTGCAAGAAGGATTCACTGTGTCCACCCGCACCTAAGGTGCCATCAATGAGAATTGCGGTTTCCCCATAGCGCTCAACAGCTGGCTCGAGAAGATCACCCATGCGCGTGCGCATAACGGGTACATGACCGTGATTGGCTGCAAAGGAGGTGGTGACATCTGTAGCATCTACGGCCGATGTTGCGTTCCTAGTTGCCAAGGTGGTCATCCCCCTCTCCCCGATTGTTGTGCCCGTTATTGCGTTGTGGGACTAGTGACAGAAAACGGGGTACCCATTCGACCTCATTCGCCCACCTGATTCTGATATCGGGGAAGTACACCAGAACCTTTTAGGTGGCGAGCGAACGAAGTTGAACGTGCACTCCGTTTTGCGCACTGCCCTACTATGTTCACCGCTTGGCGGTTGTTACAGCAGTTCTCCCAAGAAGTCGCCATCCGCTGCAGCGAAGTCAGCTTCCGTGCTCTCTTGGTATTCCTGCCAAGCTGCGGCATCCCAGATTTCTAGGAAGTCCACAGAGCCGATAACCACACACTCTTTTTGCAAGCCGGCATATTCCCGGTGCTGAGCATTGAGCGTGATTCGCCCCTGCCCATCAGGGCGTTGTTCATCAGCGCTTGCGGCTAAGTTACGGATAAATGCGCGCGCCTTGGGGTTGGTACGCGACACTTCCGCGGCCTTGCGAGCCCGCGCGGCAAACTCGGCGCGTGGGTAAACCGCAAGCGAATGATCTTGCCCCTTGGTCACCATCAGTCCATCCGCTAATTCCTCACGAAATTTTGCAGGAAGGGTGAGGCGACCTTTGTCATCAAGTTTCGGCGTATAGGTTCCCAAGAACACTCGTGTGTCCTCCTACCCTATACATCGATTCTTCATGGTGTCGGTTATCGTGCGATGGCTTTTACTGCACCTACAGCAATTCCATCTAGCACCACCATACCCCACTTTCCCCCACTCTTACTACCTCAAAGCCCGTGTTTTTCGTTTGCAGCATCACAAAATAGCCTCTCAACTGCAGCTTTATTTCAGAAATTCTTGACAACCCAATGAGCACCCTAGCCCCCACTTACACCCCCAATGGTTAATTCACAGTTGTCACATTGCCCTCATAAAACAACTTTGACATCGTTGTTTGCGCTCTCGTGGCCGAATTTGAGCTCAACGAGGTGCAATCATCCTTATTCGTGGGGCATCGTGGGGAACATGGGGGATTGTGGGACACCGCGGGGAAACACAGGCACTGCGGCATATATGGCGAATTGTGAACCAGGGCGGGAACTATAAGGGTGGAGTCGGCAGGCAAGGCGACAGCCTTCATGAACGAAGAAAACCAATGGAACGCACCACTGGATGAGACCCTCCTGGCGCATAATCCAAGGGTTACACGTGGAGCCGTTAGGGGCGCAAGAAAAACCCGGAAGGCGCTCAAAGCCTTCCGGGTTCATTAAGGGGGTACCAATATTATAGGCGCACAATCATGTGCTGAGCTAGTGGTTTATTCAAAGCGACGGCGGAAATTATCTTCCATGCGCCCACCAATGGAATTGTTCGGATTGGATTTGGCGGGCTTCGCAGACTTTAATTTTGGAGCCGCAGCGGAATTACTATCACTACCGCCACGCATCATCCAGATGCCACCACCGAGCATCACGAAGAAGCCAAAGACGCTCAAGACGACAAACCAGAGGCTTGCCTGACTCAGCGCCACGCCACCGACGAGGAGCAGCAAACCGATAACAATGATCGCGATTCCACGCAGACCCACCTTGCCGAACGCAGGCCCCTCTTCCAGATCGGAAATTGCAGAACCAAATTTTGGGTCATCAGCCAAAAGGGAGCGTTCCAAATCACGGAGTGCACGCTGCTCCTGCTCGGATAGTGCCATGATGTCCTCCTTGGCTACAGCCAAATTTCAATAGAAGGCGAAGGGTTTTCGTCTCTAGTTCTTGTTGCTTCTATTCTAACGAGCCAGGCGCGGTTCTGCAGCCACTATTTTGACCACCACCACTTTTCACCCCATCTCTATAACGACAACGAGAGACTCTCGACAATTGTTCCCGGATATCCCAACTAATTCAAGGCTGCAGGAATCGGACTAAACTCTATGCAGCCTTTCCGCCACCCATACCAGGATCTACAGGATCCGGCACGCCATCGAACTCCGTATCCACCAAAAATCGCTCAACCAGATCGCGAATCTGCACCAACGCCTCTTCGCTCACGGTATAGGACGCAAAAGTCGCTGCACGACGGCGCGTGAGCGCTAGCGCTTCAAACGCCTTGGCCCAATCAACACAGGTACGATCAACCATCTTCAGCTGCTCCCACACCCCTTTCGGCTTCCGCTTGCGGGCCCCTATTGGACTCAAGGCCACTCGCGCGGCTCCTACTCGCAGTGCCGCCCGATAGAAGTACTCAAAAGCGGTATTTGGATCACCGTTGAGGTCGAACTCTTCTGCCTGCGCCAGCAGAAAGTGAGCATACCGGCATAGGCGAGCTGCCTTACTGCCAGCAGGCAGCAAAGAGGCGGTGTCGTTTGCGGAAACAATGCTGGTTACTGCGGTGGCCATGATGAACCCTTCTCCTGTAAGCACTCTTCGCCCATTCAGTTCAAAAATTAACACTGACATACGGTCATCATTTCGAACCTATTGTGCGCGACTTGCGGTCATTTATGCTTGACAGCCTAGACATGCAGCCGGACAAGCTAATCCCATTATAGAACAGATGTTCGAAATATGGAAGAGTGGATTTTGCGCCCAGCTCCAACGGGGCACCCAATTTCTTTCAAAATCCACCCCCAACATGTTTGGATAAGTAGGTGGCCATCGAATACCTGCGCTTATCGCGCACCGAATTTTCGCTCTGCTTGCCCTACGCAGTAGAGGTCTTCATTACTGCGATGGGTTATCCGCCTGGCAGCCGCCAATACTTCATCGAAGCGTGGCGTCGTGATACGCTGCGCCCCGGCTTCCATGCTTTTTGTGCTTACGATGACCATGGCATCGCTGGCATTTGTTATGGCTTCATTTCCACTCCGGACCATTGGTGGAATAAAGAGATCCAGCGCGGCTTAGCAGAAAACTACGCCTCCGCAGCCATCCTCGAGCAATACCGCACCTTCTTTGAGTTCGCTGAACTGCATGTGCATCCCCGCGTACAAGGACAAGGGGTGGGCCACTTTCTTGCCGAAGCCCTTATCTCTGCGACGAGCCAACACCAAATTTTGTTATCCACTCCCGAGGTTGCTGCCGAAGACAATCGGGCGTTTCGCCTCTACCGCTCGCTAGGTTTTTTCGATGTGCTGCGCAATTTCCTTTTCGCTCATGACGACCGCCCCTTTGCAGTCCTAGGTTATAAACAAACAGGCGCAGATATCGGCACACTCCCCACTTCATAGAAAGCTACGAGGAGAACTGCTTATTGAATACCCAGCGCATTACTGAATACCCAGCGCAAAGCGCACGCATAGAAAGCCGAAAATGCCCCGATCATCAGGAGATCATCGAGGCATGGACAAGGCTTCGCTTCATCAGCGCACAGCATCATGGCCATGCTCTGTCCCCCATGCCGGCGCCATACCCAGGTTATGGAGCACTTCTTGGGTGGCACGCACATAATTCATGGTCATAAAGTGCAGATCAGGTACTCCTTCGGCAATGAGCTGTTCTGCCATGCGGGTACTAAATTCGATGCCAATCTTACGCACCTCATTTTGTGCGTGTTCAGGGCTACTTGCTCGATCTTGAGTTCGCTCCAAGGACTGCAATAAGTCTTGCGGCACTGTAGCGCCAGAAAGCTCGATCTGCTTATGCAAAGATCGCAGGCTGGTAATCGGCATAATGCCCGGAATGATCGGTTTTGCCCCCTCCACCGGATCGGCTGCCAGCAAGCGATCGCGCAATCGCAGATAATAACTGACGTCAAAAAACATCTGTGTAATGGAGAAATCTGCACCAGCGCGCAGCTTCTCTAAGGTGAAGTGGGTATCAGCCTCCAACGTAGGGGCACGGAAATGCCCCTCAGGGAAGGTTGCAATCCCGACCTGGAAGCGTTGACAGCGTGGCAGGCTGCGACACAAGCTGATCAATTCTGAAGCATGTTCGAAACCGCCTGGGGTGCGCTGCCATGGCCCCAAAGGATCAACTCCTGGTGGGTCACCGCGCAAGGCGAGTAAGTTCGACAATCCGCAGCTGGCATACGACTCCAGGATTTCCACCAACTCTGCTTCGGTGTGGTTGACCAAGGTCAGGTGCACCAGTGACGTCAGCGGCATTTTCGAAAGTTGCTCAGCGATGTTCAAGGTACGCTGTCGACTACTGCCGCCAGCACCATAGGTGACCGAGACGAAAGCCACGCCGAGGTCATGGAAAGTCAGTGCGGCTTCCCAGAGGCGCGCTTCAGCGGCATCATTGCGCGGGGGCATGAACTCCACGGAAAAAGGCACACGTCCTACTGGAGTACTCGCAATAACGTCCGTAATTGCCCGCTGATATGCAGCCGGAGTGTTCGGGGAAACCATGGTTCAAAAACCTAATACAGGCACAGAATTTTGACCTATAGGATCAGCAGTGAGCTGCATAGATTTTTATTCAGATCCCAAATGTCGTGCCTCGGGATCTGCTTTATCATCTCACTACCCACGATCCTAGGTGATAATCGCAGCAGACTAGCGGCCTTCTCACTCTGTCCTTCGAAAACTCCGATGCCTATGGAAGATGTTGCTGCGGATGAAGCACTCGCCGGCACATTGGCGTGCTAGTGTGTGCGAGAAGACTTTCCCCCAAACCACCGCAGCTCTCTAGCATTTCGCGAGATTCCTCGGCGATGATGTGAACCGTGTTTTGGGCATTACTGGTCAGCATTAACGAGGAATGCCGCAAATGGAATTGTTGGAGCACTACGATTGATACAAGGAATTGGTATATGCACTCTATCCAGGCAGCCGAGCAGGTCATAGCAAAAGGCGCCGCTAGTAGCAGCGCAGATATTACCGCTTGTTTTGAATCCTTCCCGCAGGACATCACGACCAGCATGGATGCCTTTTTAACAGGGCAATTAGCCACATTAGAAGCTATTGGTTCCCCAGTCACTTTTGCGGGAGAGCAATTACGCGATTTCGTACTCGGTGGCGGAAAGCGCATTCGTCCCCGTTGTGCCTGGGCCGGTTATCTGACAGCAATTGTCGCCGGCACCAAGGACACCTCCCCCGCTCCTGCCGCTGCCGTGTTGCCTACTATCGCGTCTTTGGAGCTCATTCAGGCCTGTGCACTCATCCACGATGACATCATTGATGCCTCGGACACGCGCCGCGGCAAGCCGACAATTCACAGAGTGACTGAAGAGCAGCATCGCACGCATGCGTGGCAGGGTGATAGCGCACACTATGGGGAATCAGTCGCGATTCTCGTTGGCGACTTGGCAACGGTGTGGGCCGATGACATGTTCCACAATTCCGGTGCTGATGCCTGCAGCCTACAGCGAGCCAGTCAGGCTTGGCGTGGGATGCGAACTGAGGTCATCGGTGGGCAGTTGCTTGATATCGCACTTGAAGTCAGTGGCATCGCCAGCAGCGAATACAGCGCGGAGGAATTCCGCGCCCTGACCTATAACGTCAATCGCTTCAAAACCGCTGCTTATACCATAGAGCGCCCCTTGCATATTGGCGCTGCGCTCGCAGGTGGAAGCGCGGAACTCATTGCTGCGTTACGTACCTATGGCACTCACTTGGGGATTGCGTTCCAACTTCGTGATGACCTGCTCGGGGTCTTCGGTGATCCTGCGATTACTGGCAAGCCTGCTGGTGATGATTTACGTGAAGGCAAAGTCACTCAGTTAATTACGACAGCCTTGGAGCTCAGCGCCACTGATGTTGATACCCAAGAGGTTATTCGCACCCAACTGGGCACGATTAGTGAGCCTGCCGAACTCGCTGCTTTAGCAGACATTATTACTGCAACTGGGGCTGTTGAAACCATTGAGGCAGAGATTACCCGCCACACTGAGGTTGCTTTAGGAGCAATTGCTGGTTTAGAGATCCATGGGATGTATGCGGTCTTAGAAGATTTGGCGACCCAGGCCACTGCGCGCAAGCACTAAGTATGCATGGCTTACGCTCACAAAGCTTCGACATCGATGGTCAAGACCCAAAACGGATAGTTTGTTCATGCTACAAGGTGCCGCACAGTCGGCCTGACCTACACTTCCCTTGCCTATAGTTCATATACCTGGATACTGCACGATGCAGACCAAGGTACGAGCAACCATGCAACCGCAAGTGATGCCGGCTCACACGATGCAGTCTCAAGACACTGCCGGTGATGGGTTTCACTGGCTAAGTGTGGGAGAATTACAGGTATGAAGCAGCTAGTATTTCGCGCATGGCAGCGCTTTTTGGGTTGGAACCCACGTGCGCTCGGACTTATTGCTACCTGCTTGATGATGTTGGGGTCTTTCGGTGGCGGCGCAGTCCGCAACCGTGGCGGCCTACTCCAAGTCATCAACCTGGAGTTTCTAGCCTTTGGACATGGTGCTGGTTTTTCGAATGTCACCTTCTGGATTGGAAGTGTCACATTCATCTGCGCCTGGTTCTTGCTCGGACGCAAGGTCGTAGCACGAGTAATAAGCCTGCGCGAGTTACGGCGCATTGTTGCGATTTGGATTGTGCCACTGATCTTTGCTGCACCATTTATGTCGCGCGATGTGTACTCCTATTTAATGCAGGGAGCCTTGCTGCGTGATGGCTTCGACCCGTATACCCAAGGTCCTGCCGTCAACCCCGGGGCATATCTTTTTGAGGTATCTCATGATTGGCGAAATACCACTACTCCATATGGGCCTTTGCACTTATGGATCGGCAAGGCCATTACCCACCTCACCGGGGATAGCGTCACTTTGGGCATCGCCTGTTTTAAGGTGCTCTCGCTTGCAGGTTTTGCGGCAATCGCCTGGGCAGTCCCTCGTATTGCCCAGGAGTTAGGCGGCAATCCCCTTTTTGCTTTCTGGCTCGGCGTTGCGAATCCGGTTATGGTCTTCCACCTCATCGGTGGCATGCACAATGAATCCATCATGGTGGGTCTGGTGAGCATTGGCATCTACTGGTGCTTGCGGCGCAGTGTGCCAAACTTTATCGCTGCAGTGGGCATCATTGCACTAGCTATGTCACTCAAAGCAACTGCCGCCTTAGTTTTACCTTTTGTGGTGTGGATTGCCCTAACCCCCACACGCGAAGAACACCCAAACAATACTGCACTGCTCATTCGCCGCTTTATCTACTTTGCTGCTGGTGGAGCTGCCATCACGATCGCAGTGTTAGCGCTTGTTACCTGGTGCAGTGGCTCGAATTGGGGATGGATCGCAGCCTTGACTGGCAATTCAAAGGTCATTAATCCACTGGCTTTCCCCTCGCTGGTGACCAGTTTGATCAGCAGCTTTGGCGGACTTTGGATCGAGCCTTTCCCATATAATTCAGTACTCACGGTGGTGCGCAGCATTTCCATGCTGATCATGGCTGTGGGGTTAGTGTGGTGCTGGTGGAAATTCCGCCGGACCCCACAGGCAGCAATCCAAGGGGCAACTGCTGCCTACTGCGTGGCATTCTTTTTTAATGCAGTGACCCTGCCATGGTACTACTCCAGTATTTTGGCACTTGTTGGCACCTTCCGCTCTCCGCGCTGGGTTCGTACCCTCGCAATTGGCGGCAGCATAGTGGTCGCCTTAGCTTTTTCTGGGGGTGGCAATCACCAACTCTATAACCCAGTCTGGATGACTGCGAGCGGGATTGCTGCCTGGATCTTCACCCGCCACCTACATGCCGTCTCAGCAAGCTACCAACACCCTGCAAGTGGTGAACACTCAACCCCGGCGACAGCTGCAACGGACAGCAAATATACATCGCAGTAGTACCGAGACCCGAAACTCGTTTCTGTTATCAAAAAGCTCAGTTGATGGCTGTGCGAGCTTGCTTCGAGAGAAAATGCGCACAAAAAAGCCCACTCTCTCCGAATAACTGCAGCAGTGGGTTGAAAAATATACGGAGCTGCAGGGTCTCACAGCTGCAGCGTATAGAACGCAGCTGCACTCATAGACCAAGAAGATTCCCAGGAACAGCGGGCACCTACTTGGTCGATCCTGCTTAGAAGGCCGAAGCTTGAGCCCGCCGCATGACCTCGCGTGCTAAATGTCCATGCAAGGCATCAATTGGACGACCTGGCAGGGTGTCATCCTCCGCAAAGAGATAGGACAAGATCTCGGCATCGCTATACCCGCCATCAGCAAGCACGGCGATGACACCTGGCACAAACTTATTGGTCGTACCTTTTCGGCTCAAAAACGCCTCTGGAATCTTCCTGACCTTATTGTCGAGCACACACAGAAGTTTGTGGTCATCGATTAAGTCGAAGACGCGGGTAACAGGTATGCCAAGACGCTCTGCGTATTCTGGGACGGTCAGCAGGGGCTCGGACTCTGGCAGCAATGTTGCAGCTGGAAAACGTGCACTCATGCCTAAAAATTCTAGTCGCCACCGCGAACCCGGGCAATCTTAGACGAGTTCGCACGCTGCAGAATTCCGAAAATACCGGAAGAAACGGCACAGTACCCAAAACCGCATAGGTTTGACTCTCGTGTTTTCAAAGTCGCAGAACCACATTCATGCCACATAAACACAGCTTTTGAGAACAGTGGCCATTCTCCAACGACATTGTGGTGTATGCGCGTTAGAATGCCTGTGGCAGCCTGGGATCACAGGAGGCTTTATGATATAAAATAAAAGGTTTGGATTTTCCTTGGCATATTCTCAAAATCGCCGCGAGATCCTGGGAAAATGGAGCCCCCTCAGCTAGCCTATTTTCCCTTTTTGGTACATACTATATTTCATGTCAGAGTTAACCGTCGGAAGTCTTCTCGAAGGCCGCTACCGTATTGAGGCAGACATTGCCACCGGTGGAATGTCCACCGTATATCGGTGTGTGGATACCCGACTAGGACGAATGGTAGCGGCCAAAGTGATGGACAAGCGCTACCATAACGATCCGGTTTTCCGGAAGCGTTTTGAGCGAGAAGCCCAAGCGATGGCGCAACTCTCCCATCCCTGCTTGGTTAACGTCTACGATTACTCCGCCGAAGCCGATCAGATCTTCCTCATTATGGAACTGATCACCGGCGGTACTTTGCGCGAACTCCTCGCAGAACGCGGTCCTATGCCACCGCATGCCGCAGTCGCAGTAATGCGTCCCACGCTTACCGGATTGAAAGTCGCCCACGATGCCGGAATGGTGCACCGCGACATTAAGCCTGACAATGTGCTGATCAATGTCGATCACCAAATTAAATTGGCTGATTTCGGCTTAGTTCGTGCAATTTCGGAATCCCAAGCCACTACTGATCAAATTGTGGGCACGGTTTCCTATCTCTCCCCGGAGCAGATTTTAGGATCCAAGGTGACTGCAGCCACTGATGTCTACTCAGCAGGCATCTTGCTCTTTGAGCTCTTGACCGGCAAGACCCCATTTAGTGGGGATACCCAGCTGGCACATGCCGTGGCGCGCTTAGAACGCAATGTGCCGAAGCCAAGTACTTTTATCCAAGGCATACCGCCACAATTCGATGAGATCGTATTGCGTGCGACAGCACGCGAACCTGCACATCGCTACCACGATGCCGGCGAATTTCTCCAAGCTATTGAACGGGCGGCTGCTGCATTGCGCCTGCCTAGCTTTGTTGTCCCCGTACCTGAAAATTCTGCTGCCCACCGCGCAAATCGGGTTGATGCGACACGTAGTTTTGATCCCAATGAGGATGACACCGGATCCAATAACTCCAATAAAACCGCTATGGGTGGTGCTGCTACAGCCGGAGCTCTCGGTGGTGCGGCTGCTGCTGCAGCGGACACCCGAAAGTTTGGCGATGACACTACTGCCCTTTCGGGAGGGGCCGCATCGAGCACGAGCCCTACAGGCTCAAACACTTCTCGTTCGCAAGGACCACAGGGCTCACATCGTTCGCAATCAGGCTCAGGTCCACAAGCAGAACCGTCAAACCCCGAAACACAGGTGCTTCATGCCTCTACGGCAGAAACTCTGGCGCAAAATCCCTTGGCTCATGCCACCCCCGCCCCAGCGCCGCTACAAGAAGATCTGTTCCCTCGGGACCGTTATCGTTCCCCATCTGATGGCTATGGTGCGGTACCACACCAGCAGGTTGCTGCCGCCCCTGATCCGCGCGCCTGGGCTCCCAGTGTTGAGCCTGCTATCGCGCCAAGTGAGCCAGTAAGCAATCGTTCTGGTGCGAAATTCGGCTTCTGGGTTACCTTCCTCGTCCTTATTACATTGGCGGTAGCCATCGGCGGTTGGTGGTTCGGTTCCGGACGCTATGGCGAGGTACCGCAAGTCGTCGGCCTCGATGAGATAGCAGCAACCACATCCTTAGAGGATGCAGGTTTTCAAGTACAGACCACTGCTATTTATAGCGATGATGTAGCCCAAGATTTTGTGGTGTCCACTGATCCTGCCGTTGGTTCGCGGGCTGTACGCGGCGATGCAATTACCATGTTCATATCCCGCGGTAAGCCGACAGTCCCCCAACTTGGCGATGACCGTACCGTTGATACCGTACGGGCCGCTATCGAAGGCCGCCAGCTTGTCTTCGCTCAGGGCAAGGAAGCATTTTCCGATGATGTCCCTCAAGGCGAAGTTATAGCCTTGGATCCTTCGAGTGGTACCGAGGTAGCCACCGGTTCGACGGTCACTGCCACGATCTCTAAGGGTGCGGAACCCGATACGATCCCGCACATTGCCGGAGAGAAAGAGGATAAGGCCCGTGAGACCTTAGAGCATATCGGCTTTAGCGTGAGCATCGTCTACGAATTTGATGCCGCGACTGAAGAGGGAAAAGCCATTGGCACTAACCCTGCTGCCGGCGAAAAGGTACCGCATAATTCCGAGGTCACCTTGCGTATTTCTACCGCAGTGAAAATCCCAGATGTGGTTGGCCTTTCCACCTCTGATGCTCAAAAGAAGCTGGCAAGTGCTGGCATTCAAGTTGCAGGCATTAGCGAAGCTTCCGGCTACACGAGTGATAACCCAGACGATGTTGTTGCTATCGACCCGGATGAAGGAAAGCTCATTGATGCGGCAAATTCCGCCGTGACACTCTATACCGCAGGTGATGCCAGTGTGCCGAATACCGTGGGTAAGAAGCTTTCTGTTGCCGTACGTATCCTGCAAGACGCTGGCTTTAGCGTGATCTACGATGACGAGGCCGACCCTTCTGATCGTGTCTACTGGCAATCGCCGATGACCGGCACTGCAGAGATCGGCACCGAAGTAGAGCTGCGTACGATCTAAACCGTTGCCGCGCTGACTCCGGCGCATCGAAGCTGCTCAAAATACCGCCCGGATGACTGCCCAGGACTTTCCCTGACAGTCATTCGAGCATCGTGCTGCTTTCACTAGGACACACGCCGCGCACCAGACAGTACCCCCGGTAGCTCCTCGTGCATGGCCCGAACCTCCCGCGGCCGTGAGCTAGACCATGAGCTATGTTCGATGCTCCCTTTGCCGAGAGAGGAAACTCCCCACCAGCCTTGCTTGACGTGTAATGCGTCACCGAGGTTGGCGGGGAGCTCCATGAAACTCGCGTACGCGAGTAATGAGGGTGCCTAGGAGCGCAGCATCTCTGCGACCAAGAAGGCTAGCTCCAGCGACTGCTGCGTGTTCAGGCGTGGATCGCAGGCTGACTCATAACGGCCTGGCAGATCCACGTCGGTGATATCCTCTGCACCACCGAGGCACTCGGTGACATTCTCGCCGGTAAGTTCGATGTGAACACCGCCTGGGTGGGTGCCCAGCGCCCGGTGTACTTCGAAGAAGCCCTGAACTTCATCAATAACCTTATCGAAGTGACGGGTCTTGTAGCCGTTAGAAGCAGTGAAGGTATTTCCGTGCATTGGGTCAGACTGCCAAATCACCTTGTGTCCAGACTCTTCGACAGCACGAATGATGCCAGGCAGTACGTGGCGAACCTTGTCGTGGCCCATGCGTGCCACCATGGTCAAACGGCCTGGCTCAAAGTCGGGGTCAAGCTTATCAGCGTACGCGACAGCCTCTTCTGGGGTACAGGTTGGGCCGATCTTAATACCAATTGGGTTATGGATGAGGGCTGCGAAGTTCACGTGGAAATCATCGATTCCACGAGTACGCTCACCTATCCACAATTGGTGAGCAGAAACATCATAAAGGCGGGGCTTGCCGTCTTCGTCTTCAGCTAGGCGCAGCATGCCACGCTCATAATCGACCACGAGGGCCTCATGGGAGCAAAAGATTTCTGCAGACTGCAGACTCTCGTCGTTGACGCCACACGCACTCATGAAGCTCAGACCACGCTCAATTTCTTGAGCCAGAGCCTCATAACGTGCACCTGCCGGCGATGAAGCGACGAACTCGCGATTCCAGCGATTCACCCGGTGTAGGTCAGCGGTGCCAGAAGAAGTTAAGGCACGCACGAGATTCAACGCGGCCGAAGAGTTTGCGTAGGCACGAATCATGCGGGCTGGATCATGACGGCGAGCTTCTTCCGTAGCTTCCACCCCATTGATGATGTCGCCACGGTAATTTTGTAAACCGTTTTCATCCAAATCAGCCGAGCGTGGCTTCGCATATTGTCCGGCAATGCGCCCCATCTTCACCACTGGTGTGGACGCACCGTAAGTCAAGACCACGGCCATTTGCAGCAAGGTCTTAATGTTTGCACGGATGTGTGGTTCGGTATTGGACTCAAAGGTCTCGGCGCAATCACCACCTTGGAGCAAGAATGCCTCGCCATTGGCTACCGCTGCTAATTGCTTCTTCAGCTCACGGATCTCTGGTGGTACCACGATTGGAGGCACGGACTCGAGGACCTTGCGAACATATTCTGCTTCGCGGGGATCCCAGGAAGGCTGCTGCTTTGCATCGCGCGATACGACATCGTCAAAGCGAGCTTGCAGCCCATCTGGCAATGGGGGCAGATCGGGTAATGCGTCTTTAGGAATGTCAACTGTCCAACTCACACCCTTATGTTTAGCACGTCAGCGCGAATTTCCCCACTTATTCCCCTTACGGACAACCACCCCCGTGATTGCGGCCCTACGCTGGGCTGGTGGATATGACAACATGGAGAAGTGCACATACTTCAGGCAACCAGTTTGTGTCGACACACAATGAGCACCAAACTGGCCAGGCCAGTTTGTGTCGAAAAGCCGTACGTTAGACAGTTGGCGGTAACTGCACCGCGTTGCGGTGATCCAAAGGTAAAACTTGCATACAAGCTTGAAACTTCACTGCATTATGCCGAGCATCAGCAAGCGCATCGTGACTATTCGATGGCGCTTTTGGCAAGGTAGGGCGACCAGCCATCTCCCAATATTGGCGAAGTTCTCTGGTGTAGTGCGGAATGTGTGCTGGTAATGCTGCCATATCGCCCCACAACTGCGCCAGAACAATGTGATCATAGGCGCCGACCCAGGCCCACAGCTCTGGTGTACCGTCTCTGCCTTCGCCTTGGGCAAAAAAATCAAGAAGGTCCTGGCGGATTTGGGTATTGGACTTCCATAGTGGGCTAGAAGGATTCGGTAGTTTGGGCAGAACGTGTTCGCGGACCCATTTACCTGCGGATGCTAAGTCGGCATCCGTGGAAACGGCGTAGTATTCGCGGCCATCAGCAGCAACAACGCCAATCGAAATCAAGGTGATGGTGGTGCCATCTTCGATGAATTCGGTGTCATAAAAATATCGCACAGTGCGAAAGCTCGGCTTCCTATGTCCTCGGGATCAACGCATGGATGCTTCCTAGAATACGCGCTTGGCCCCACATATAACCACTAATGTGCCCGCTCCTACCCCGGTGGCGGTACGCGTGTTGATTTGAGCGGGTGCTAATCGGCGTTCCGTCGGCTTACTGCACGCTTTCTCGACTGCGTCTGGTGCTGCTCGTAGCATGCCATGTCTTGGTATTGTGCGAGGCTAGTAATTAGTTCGTGTCTCAGCATGTACTCGCCTATGATCACTACTATGTCCCAACCAAGTGCACCCGTGCAGTCCTCGTATGCGAGTGTGAGTCACGATCTCCTGCCAGCTGATAGCAAGCTCGCCCGTTTCTGCGGCGCGCAACGAACCCGCCGTATTACTTTGGGGTTGATTGTGCTGGTTACCCTGTTGCTGACTATAAGTCCCACGGTCTTACGCGGCCAGGGGCCAGAGAGCTTTGATGCTTTTTGGCGCTACTTCATCGATTTTGATGTCTATCGTGAAGGTGGCGCTGCCTTTGCCCACGGGGAAAACCTCTATACCCAGGATTATTCGGTAGGCGGCATTACCCTACCTTTTACCTATCCCCCACTTGCAGCAGCGTTTTTCGTGCCCTTTAGCTGGGTATCAGTGAATTTTGGCGGCAGCATTTTAGGATGGTTATCCATTGCAGCACTGTGGTGGATTCTAGTTCTCGTTGCCCGCACGGTATTCCCTTCGTGGTCACGGGAATCCATCGTTGGCCTGGCCTTACTGATGACATTGGTGGGCACAAGCTTCGAGCCAGTGGTTCAAACCATCTCCTTTGGGCAGATCAACATCCTGCTGTGCTTACTTGTTACCATCGACCTGCTCGCCCGCCGCACGTGGTTGCCGCGCGGCTTCCTCATAGGCTTGGCTGCTGCGCTCAAGCTCACCCCAGCGGTGTTCGGCCTGTACTTCCTGGTGCGCCGGGACTGGAAAGCTGCTGGCTGGTCCCTTGCCTCTGGTATTGGATGGTCACTCTTTGCCTGGTTAATCGCAGCGGAGAGCTCCCGGGAGTACTGGTTGCACACCTTGCATGATCCGAGCCGTATTGGCGGCTTGGCCTATGCCGCGAATCAGTCCTTCCGTGGGGTGTATGTTCGCATCTTCTCCGAAGATACTGCTGCGACCATCTGGCTGATCACGGTATTCATCGTTATCGCGTTGGTTGCTTACGTGATGTATGGCTTTATACAACGCCAAGCCTATGCTGCTGCCATGGTCATCAATGCACTTATCGCTTTGTTATGTTCCCCGGTTTCTTGGAGCCACCATTGGGTTTGGGCCGTACCAATGATCTTGGTCCTAGGCAGCTATGCTGCAAGCTTCTTCCCACAGCTACGCAGCACTTTATTATGGGTGGCCACCAGCTTTGGAGCTTTCTTCTTTATCGCATGTCTGCATTGGAAGTTCCCCCATTCCGGAAACCAAGAGCTGTTGTGGTCAGTAAGTCAACAAATCCTCGGGGCAAGTTATGTATGTGGCAACTTTGCGGCCTTAGTGATCAGCGCTGTGCTCCTTTGGCGAATTGGACTGCACCCGCAACCACAGTCTGTATCTGCTACTCAACGACAGGAACCAGAGGAGACCTAGTTCGGCATTAAGCGGCAGCGCTGCTGCTCGAACAGAGAGCGCTTCACAACTGTTCCAGATACAGGGAATCTCCGTAGAATACGTTTTCAATGTATTCTACGGAGATTGTGTTTTTCGAAGGTATTCGACTTTAGCCGCGCGGCTCGGTTCCAGGAGGATAGCCGTTCCCAGCTTCCAAGGAGGCTTTCACCTCGGTGGCGTAAATATCCACATACGGCTGGCCGACAAGTTCTGCCAGCGTGTGCATCACATGATCGGTGAGCGCGCGAATGGCCTCATAGCTATCTGGATCCAAGTTCAAGGATGCCACATAAGCCTTCGGCGCAATGGGCTCACCAACACGGATCTTGACCTTTCTTGGTCGTGGAATCCAAGAGCCAATGGGGTTGGCATCACGTGATCCAATCATTGCAATCGGAATGATGTCTTCCCCGGTTGCCAGGGCCAAGCGCGCCATACCAGCACGTCCTTTATACACGCGTCCATCAGGTGAGCGGGTACCCTCGGGATAAATGCAGAAAAGATCCCCACGGTCAAAAACTTCTTGAGCATTTGCGAGTAATTGCTCGTAGGCATCATCGGCATCACGCTCGATGGGTACTTGGCCAACCGCAGTAAAGAACCACTTTTGGGCTTTTCCCACGACTCCATCAGACGTGAAGTATTCGCTCTTTGCCGGGAAGGTGATTTGCCGAGGGCACAGCAGTGGCAGATAGAAGGAGTCCATCACTGCCTGGTGACTCGAGGCAAGGAAAGCAGCCCCCTCCTTTGGAATTCGCTCAAGATGTTCGATTTCTGGACGGTTATACACCCTGAGGAAGGGGCCGAACAGGACATTCTTAAATAACCAATACCAACGATTGCGCATACAGCCTCCCTTGCTCGTACAACTGTTATAAAGTCTAGTCGCTTTTTGTCATCACCGGGCACAAATTTGGCAGTGATTATGTAAGTGATCATGCATAAGTATGTATAAGAGAGTAACTATGTAGCTCCGGCTGTAGGCAAGCTGCAGCGGCCATGGTACTGCCCTGGCTGCTGCCAGGCGTGCGCTCTAACTCGCTATGAGCGTATGAGCCGGCGCGCAAGATCAGCAACCCCGATCATGCCGGCATCAGCACCTAACTGGGCAGTCGTGATCTGCGGATGGGGACGGTATGCCGCGCCAACGATTTGTTGTTTCATATGACCCACTGCCGATTGCAAGTAGAGCTCATGCGCCTGCGATACTCCACCGCCGATCACGACGAGTTCAGGGTCCAAAGTATCGGCTACTAGGGACAATGCCTGACCTAACCACCGAGAAAATTCAGCGAACACGGCCCGCGCACCACTATCGCCTTGACTCGCAAGCCGGGCGACCGCTTTACCGTTTAATGTTCCTTGGGCAGCAAGTTCACGCATGACAGTACGGTGGGTGGGGTTGAGTTCTAAAAACTCAGCAGCCGAAGATTCCAAGGCTGTGCCAGAACAGTAGCGCTCCAGACAACCACGCTTACCACAAGGGCAAGGCCTGCCCTGTGGAACTACGGTGAGATGGCCGAATTCTGGGGCGGTACCATAAGCTCCGCGATAAATTTCACCGTTGACCATCAAGGTGGCGCCAATACCAGTACCCAAAGCGAAAAGTACCCAATTATCGCGCTGCTGAGCTGCACCAAAACGATACTCTCCCCAGGCAGCAGCGTTCGCATCATGCTCAAGCTTGACTGGCAAGGACAGCGCTCGCGAAAGCATGTCACGTACGGGTCGATCACGCCATGGCAGGTGTGGCGCAAAGCGCACGATTTCGCAATGCGGGTCCAAGAAGCCAGCGACTGCCAGACCCACTGCCCCAATGTCATACTTGGTGCGGAATTGCTCGACTAAGGCGATAATGCCAGCATCTAAGTCCGCGGAGCTTTCTGGGGTAGCAACGGATGCAGAGTCGCAGATCTCTCCTTGGGAGTTGATCGCAGCGACACGCATGTTGGTGCCTCCGATATCGAAGCCCAAGGTTAGCGTGTCAGCCGTATTCACGAACTGATACTGCGGCATACTCTCGCCTTCCTAAAGATTTGGTTGCTAACCCGTTCATTCTAGCCGGGAATCCCCCGGCATACCTATTCGCAGCTGCTACTGGCCTGCAGCAAGCCCAAGTGCGGTATGTAGCCGGGCGCCCATAATCTGCCAATTCCAATTGGCTTGCACATGCTCACGCCCTGCAGTACCCATACGCTCACGCAAGCTGGCATCGCCAAGAAGTCGTACTAATGCTTGAGTGAGCGCTGCACGATCATTACCACCAACGACAATTCCAGTATCACCAGTAACAGTCTCCGGCGCCCCGCCGGAGTCACCTGCAATCACAGGAATGCCACAAGCCTGGGCCTCTAAGTACACGATCCCTAGACCTTCGACATCCAGGCCGTTGCCCCGGGTACGGCAGGGCATGGCGAAAATTGTGGCCGATTCCAGCAGTGCTGCCATCTTTTCTTCACTCACCCTTCCAGTAAAGTGCACACGATGCTGGATCTCGGGGCGTTTCGCAACCATAGAATGTAGGCGTCTTTCATATGGTCCCCCACCAACTATTACCAGCTGGGCTTGCGGATATGCACGCAAGACTTCTGGCATCACCTCGATAAGGCGGTCTTGGCCTTTGCGAGCGACTAGGCGGGAAATACACACGATGGTTTGCGCATTAGGGTAGCCGAGCTCCGCGCGTAACTTGGTGCGTTGTTCGCTGCTACGCACCACGAAGCGGTTGGCATCCACCCCAGATGGCATATGAATATAGGCGCAGGTATCTCCGAAGTGTGCTTGCATTATAGGCCGGGTGTATTCAGAAATATAGGTAATCACATCTGCGTACGTGCCAATGGCTTGCAACACCTTACGGCCAGGGAAAAATAGAGACCAGCCGATCTCGTGGCCGTGAGTAGAGGCAACTACCCGTGTTGCGCCTGCGCGCTTAGCAGCCTTGCCAAGCAATCCTAAAGGAGCGGCTGCGCCGAACCAGACGGTATTAATGCCGTACTTACGGATAATAGCTTGCATCTGCTTGGAGATATCCGGGGTTGGCAGCATGACCTTAGTATTTGCGCGAATAACTGTGTAGGGCGCTTGAGCATCAAATTCGGCTGCGGCTTGGGCATCTTGGGTGGAGGCGAAGACAATAATTTCTTGGGGGTCCACGGTATCAACGAAATCGCGCAGATAGGACTGGATACCGCCTAAGGTGGGCGGGAAATCATTGGTTACTAATAACACCTGTGCCATAGTCACTTAGCGTAGTTGTTTGGAGCTGCATTGCCTACTGGCAACCTTCAAGACACCCCGGGCTACGGCAAAACAAAATCCTTATCCCGGCCAGCATTATGGGGCTTGGGGATAAGGATTTGCACCAAAGAGAGGATCGAAGCTAACGACAGCTTATGCGTAGCGGCGAGCCCCATAGATCGGCATAGAATCGTACGCCACAACCTGAACCGGGATACCGTAGTCAGAAGCGTGCACCAGTTGACCATTGCCAATGTACAAGCCAACGTGGGATGCGCCATCGTAGTAACCAATAACGTCACCTGGCTGCAGGTCACTCATGCTAACTGCCTGACCACCGGCCATCATGGCCTGAGAGGTACGTGGCAGAGAAATACCCTGCTGCTGGAATGCCCAGTAAACCAGGCCAGAACAATCGAAGGCATCCGGGCCAGCAGCGCCCCAAGAATACGGCGCACCTTGCTTAGTCAAGGCAGCGTTCGCGGCAGCAGCACCAAGGGAACTATTACTGATGAAGTCGACTGCTGCCACAACAGGGTTGTTCTTGTTTTCCCAGGCTTCGCGGGCCTCAGCGGTGAGGTTATCGATCTGCTCGCGCAATTCAGACGTTTGTGCCTCCAATGCGGCACGCTGTTCGTCAAGCGCCGCAAGCTGGGTTTGGAGGTTGGTACGCTCGAGCTCAGCCTCAACCAAAGCCTGGGAGGCAGCATTGCGACCATTGACTTCATCACGTACTGCCTCGCGCAGACTATCCAAATTCGAAGTAGTATCGCGCGAAATAGCACTCATAAAGGCAACACGGTCAATTGCATCCTGTGGGTTACCAGCAGCCATAACATTGACCATTGGGTCAAAACCTGTACCGCGGTAACGTGCATTAGCGACCTTGTCGATCTGTGGCTGATAATTTTCCGTATCAGCCTGTGCCTGGTCAGCCGCGAAGGTTGCAGTGGAAACCTTGGCGCTTAGCTCTGCAATATGGGATTCGGACTCACTAATAGAGTCTTCAACAGCCTTGACCTCTTCAGTTTTGATGCCAGCCTGGTGGGAGAGCTCATCCATCTGAGCAATAAGCGCATCAACATCGTCGGCTTGTGCAGTGTTGAAAACGGCTGGAATAAGGGTACACGTAAGTACCGAGGCGCTTACTAGTGTCGTCATTCGATTCAGCCCACGCACGCGTTTCACGAAACTACTTCCCCTTTCAAAAGTGCCCTCAAAGCAGCGGATTGAAAATCCTCGCCCGCCAGGGAACAGGTGATTCGACAATATTCTCTAAGTTACTATAAACAACTCAGCCAGAAAATGTAACTGAGCTGTTATATTTCCCGAAAAATTCCCAGCTTCTGAGGCTATTGAAATTGATGTTATTGGTGTGACATTTCGGTAGCCCCACCTGAGAAGGTGGCCACCCATATTTTCATTCAACCAGCGCCACACACCAACGCACCCCAAAACACCCGAACGCACAGAACTTCGAGCACTCCTCAACCAAGTGCCAATTATTCATGCAAAAATGTTGCTCCAACAAAGGTGCTACCCCAACAAGGTTGCCATTCCTACGGAGACTGCCTCAAGACATGGCAGACACTAAGTATTGCAGGCACAAGGCATTACGGGGAGAGGAACCGAAATAGGCAAAGCCCCTCGCACTTCAGCTTGAACCAAAGAATACGAGGGGCGAAACCAAGGTGACTACACGGCTATACCGTGCCAAAACAACCGGCTAGAATCGCACAGCGTTATAATATGGCATGTAATCGATGGAGTCTTCCTTAACAGGAGTGCCGGAGTTTACAGCGTGGATCACAGTGCCGTTGCCAGTGTAAATAGCTACGTGGGAGGCTCCGCTGTAATAAGCGATGATATCACCGGGCTGCAGTTGGTCACGAGAGACTTGAATGCCACCGGAAGACTGGGCCTGTGAGGTACGTGGAATGGACTTACCAACTTGTGCGTAAGCCCAGCTGGTCAAACCGGAGCAGTCGAAAGCGTTAGGACCGGCAGAACCGTAAGCATACGGGGAACCAATCTTTGAACGGGCGGCAGCAACGATCTGCTGACCAACGGTATTCGCAGCACTTGCTACGTCAGAAACAGCAGCTGCAGGATCAGGAATATTGAATCCGCCCAATGCGGAATCCAGGCCGGCTACCTTGGTAGCATCTTCAGAGTTTACACCGTTAGCTGTCAGTAGAGACTGCAGCTGCTGACTCGCCTGCTCAACAAGGGCGTTGTAAGCATCAGCGCCAAGGATGGCTTGATAGTCAACCGAGCCAGCCTGATCAGCTAGAGAGGGAACCCACTGCTCGATGCCTGGGATCTCAGCTACACCTGGAATGTTTTCAATGCCCGCAATGTCGACAGCAATATCGGTACCTGGCACGGTCACCTCGGCAGCGTTTGCGGCCATTGGGTTGATTACTGCAACCGCACCAACGGTAACAGCGGATGCGATAGCAACCTTACGTGCAGGGGTCTTGCGAATCGAGTGCTTTGCCACAGATATCTCCAAATTCTTGTAGACGGCCCCGGTAGTTTGCGCCAACCGGGCTGGGAGCTTTGCAGCCATAATGGAGCCACATCACCGTTTCCCAGATCCATAGAGCGAACAATGAGCATTGAACGTCTACGAGTTTTCGTCAATAGCCAACCGGCTTGAATGATTACTCGATACACATTAGAAGACGGTAAGGCCGGTGTCCAACCATCTTCGTGATCAAAACGTTATTTTTCCGTAATATCCGTAATCTTCCGAGATTACCTAAGAGGGCCCGCCCAGAGCCTTATAGCGCCCTAGGAATGCAGACTTTTTCGAAACACGTTTTGACCTGCACCGAACCTAACAATTACCACATGAAATTTGAAAACCTAAGAAAAGGCCGAGCTTTTGCTGTCTCCCAAAATTTTTGATGTAAGCTATGTCACATAGACGAGCTTTCTGCATTCTCGCACCCCAATATTCTCACCAGTCACAAACGCGTTTGTCCGAAATGCAGGCAAATGTAGCATTTTCACAGGGCAACAGGCGGTTCATCTCGAATCGCGTCGCGCAGCTCTAAAGCCATCAACAGCGCCCTTGTGCAGCCGCCGGGAAAGTGCTCAGTACAACGAAGAATTAACTCTGCAGACCAAAATGGGGACGGAAATACGTTGGCCTCCCCTAGCCTCGAAAACGAGCTAATAAATCAGCACCAGATAAAGCTAGTGTGTGAACTCGATTACGATCCGAAGTCGTTGGCAGACATATCCGCTAGCGCCGAGAAACCCGCTAACGTAGATTGCCGAAAATGCAGTTTCACAAAGAGGTTCGCCACAGGCTCGAATATGCAAAAGCCACGGGGGAATGTTCGCTTTAGGTAGAACTGCATAGCTCAGCAAATGTCATCCACCTTGTCCGGACAATGCAATTCGGTGGTCATGGTTACTTCTACGATACCGTTTGCGAAATAGCGCTTTGTAGCATAGGACCACCACCACCTTTCTGAACTGGGGAAATTCGGTGTCGATGGGAAAACCGCTAGCTTGCAAGAAGATACAGACGATCCCCTGCACAATATGTACAGGGGATCATCTGCGATACACCGAGAAAACGGTTATCAGATTTTAAGACTCGCTATCCTTTTGCTCATCAATAGCGCGGTTGTATTTCTGCAGGTTTTCGAACATCTCCACCTCTTCACGGTGGTTGTCATGTTCAATCTCTGCGGCACGATCCGCAATATCCTTTGGATCAGCCGAGAAGTAAGACCCGCGGCCTGGCTTACCAGCAAAACCAAGTTGGTTCATCTGGTTAGGAACGAATGCGCCTTGGTATTCCAGTGGAATTGGATGACCGTTTTCATCGACTGGACCAAGTGGCTGGTGAACTTCAATGAAGGCACCGCTGGGCTCCATCTTAATGACACCGGTTTCAATACCGTGCTCCAATACTTCGCGGTCTTTGCGCTGCAAACCAATGCAGATGCGATAGGTAACGAAGTACGCCAATGGTGGGAGAATAATCAAACCGATACGACCGACCCAGGTCATTGCATTGAGCGATACCTGGAAGTGGTAGGCGAACAGGTCATTACCACCAGAGAGAGTCAACAGGAAGAAGAAGAGAATACCCATGACACCCAGCGAGGTACGAACAGGCACATCGCGTGGACGCTGCAGTAGGTTGTGGTGGGCATCATCCCCGGTGACCTTCTTCTCAATGAATGGGTAACCGATAAGCAGCGCCACCATAACCAGGCACATCATTGCTACCCAGAATGCACCCGGGATGGTGTGTCCAAAGATATAGAGCTCCCATGCCGGCATAACACGAGCCGCACCGTCAGTCCACAGCATGTAGATATCTGGCTGCGAACCTGCCGATACCTGAGCGGGGTTGTACGGACCAAGGTTCCAGATTGCGTTGATTGTGGTCAAACCGGCCATCAGGGCGAGAACACCAGCCGTGACCAGACCGAAGGCTACAGACTTAACTGCGAAAACTGGCATAATGCGTACACCGACAACATTGTTTTCCGTACGGCCTGCTCCGGGGAACTGGGTGTGCTTCTGGTACCACACGATTGCGAGGTGAGCGGCAATCAGGCCCAAGATGATACCTGGGATGATCAGCACGTGGGCAATATAGAAGCGGTCCAACATGATGTCAGATGGGAAATCGCCACCGAAAAGCATCCAGTGCAACCAAGTACCGATGATCGGCAACCCGAGGATGATAGCCGATGCAATGCGCAGACCGACACCGGAAAGCAGGTCATCAGGCAGAGAATATCCCATGAAACCTTCAACCATGCCTAGCAGGAGCAAAGTGCAACCAATGATCCAGTTCGCTTCGCGTGGACGACGGAACGCCCCGGTGAAGAAAATGCGCAGCATGTGGACAGTCATAGACACCATGAACATCAATGCTGCCCAGTGGTGCATTTGACGAATGAATAGACCACCGCGAACCTCGAAGGAGAGGTTCAGTGCAGTCTCGTATGCACGGGACATTTCCACACCGTTGAGGGGTAGGTACGCACCGTCGTAGATGACCTTCGTAATCGAAGGATCAAAGAAAAGTGTGAGGTATACACCGGTGAGCAGCAGGATGATAAAGCTATAGAGAGCAATTTCACCCAGCATGAAGGACCAGTGTGTAGGAAATACCTTGTTCATCTGGCGGCGGATACCGGCAGCCGCGGTGAACCGGGAATCGACGTTATTGCCGATTTCAGCTAGCTTGTTGCTCATGATTCACGCTCCCAGAATGCAGGGCCTACAGATTCGATAAAGTTGCCGGATGCAACCAGGTAGCCCTCTTCGTCAACCGAAATTGGTAGCTGAGGAAGTGCGCGGGCAGCTGGACCGAATACTGGCTTGCCGTACTGCAGTGCGTCGAACTGCGATTGGTGGCAAGGGCACAGAATACGGTTGGTCTGCTGCTCGTACAGTGAGGTTGGGCAACCAATGTGAGTACAGATCTTAGAATACGCGTAATAGTCACCGTAGTGGAAGTCCTCTTGGCCCTCACGCTCGATAACCTTCTGCGCATCTTGACTACGCAGACGGATCAGCATCACTGCGTTACGGGGACCATGGATGGAGTGCATCTGCTCTTCATATACATCAGCGGTGCTGGAATACTCGTCACCATCGTTAACGAGGGATGCAGGCAAGGGGAATACGGTTTCCATGGACGCAGCTGCAAGATCTTCTGGGCGCATACGTACCAGGCGGGTAATGCCTTGGGTGGTGTAATGCTCCCCAATATCAGTGCTGTGCTTTTCTGCAGTAACGCCAGTGTCTCGACCGAGGTAGACCTTGACGTTATGCTCAGTGAGGGTCCAACCAGAAGTCCAAAGAGTTCCGTCACCTTGGACTCCGAGCTCCCCGGCCTTCCATGGATTCTTGATCATGCCGCCCACGAGCGGGGTAACAACGACTAGACCGGTAAGAATACCGCCGGTAGTCAGCATTCCCTTCAAGACGTTCCGGCGACCAAGAGTTGAGGTCTGCCATGAGTCATTCAGCAGTGCCGTCACTGTGCGGCGATCAACCTCATCGGATGGACCGTCGTGGCGACGTTGCACTGAAATCTCGGCAGGCAAGATTTGGTGAACGTAGATAACGGCTGCAAAGCCGAGGCCGAGGATCGCCAGCCCGGCGGTCAACCCGAGCAGTGGGGTGTACAGAGTGTACATCCACAACCCATCGTCGCCTAAGCCTTTGTATTCCCAGGGCCAGAAAAGATAGGTAGCAAGGAAGCCAATGGCAGCGACAATGCCAATCCCTAACCAGATCGCTACGTTACGAGATGCACGCTTAGAAGCTGGGTCATTTTCTATTGGGAAACGATCTTTGCGATATGCGACGGTGACGTCGTCTAGTTCGGTGCCTAGACGGGCGAGCTCCTCATTGGTCATCGCATCGAGCTCTTTTTCCGTGTACTTCTTTGCGGGGTTATTACTCATGACGTGATCCAATCCAAAGAGCTGCGACAACCAGAACTACGATGCCAACCAGCCACATGAACATACCTTCAGTCACAGGGCCGATGCCGCCGAGGCTCCAACCGCCTGGGTTAGGGGTCTCTTTAGCTGACTTGATGAAGGCGATAATATCCTTCTTTTCGTCGGCAGATAGCTGACGGTCGGAGAACTTAGGCATGTTCTGCGGTCCGGTAAGCATCGCCTGGTAGATTTCTTGTTCGTTAGCTGGGTCGAGCACGGGTGCGTACTTACCACTCGAGAGTGCGCCACCACGTCCTGTGAAGTTATGGCAGGACGCACAGTTGAGTCGGAATAGATCCGAGCCACGGGCCACATCGGCTGGGTCGATTTCACCATTGTAGTTTTCACCACGTAGCTCATCCATAGCCAAGGTGCCATCCTCGTTGTACACCAGGCCTGGACCGCCACCGTTTGCTTCCACATAGGCAGCCAGAGCGAGAGCTTGTTGCTCGGAGTAACGAGGAGTTTTACGAGCGGCTTGCGCCTCGTTACGAAGCATTGGCATACGGCCGGAGTGCACTTGGAAGTACACTGCGCCGGAACCAACACCGATAAGAGAAGGACCGCGGCCATCTACGCCTTGCAGGTTCGCACCGTGACAGGTGATACATGCAATATCGTAGACATCCTTACCTTCTTGAATAAGGGCTTGTTCATCCTGGGATGCGGTTGCTACCTGGGCATCGGGGGTAACAGCAGTCACCAAGATACCGGCACCGGTGAGGCCAATCGCCAAAGCAGCTACGCCACTTATAAGTCGGCGGAACTTACGGCGAGACTTCACTTTCTTCGCCTTGCGACTGACTTCAGCGGGTTGCCCTTCTGAGTGAGTCAGGTTTTGGTTGGTATCCATCATTTTCCTTTGAAATGGTGCGGGAAATTGAGGGGCTGTAGTAGGCCGTACCGCTGATGAGCGGTGGCCCTTACGGCCTACTGAACGAAATAAATGGTGATGAACAGGCCGATCCAGACAACGTCCACAAAGTGCCAGTAGTAAGAGGTCACCATTGCGGCGGTTGCTTGGGCCGGAGTGAACTTCGACTTGCTGATACGTAACAAGACGACTACGAAGCCCAAGACCCCGGCAAGAACGTGTGCTGCGTGGAATCCGGTCGTAATAAAGAAGACCGATCCGTACGTGCTGTTCTGGATGGTTAGTCCATGCTCAACGAGGTGGTAGTACTCATAGGACTGACCGACCAAGAAGGTGGCACCCAACACGATGGTAAGTGCGAACCAGCGACGCAGGGCGAATACGTCACCGCGCTCTGCAGCGAACACACCAAACTGTGCGGTCACGGAGGACGACACCAAAATGATGGTGATTACCAGGGCGTAAGGCACCTTAAGGTGCTCAGCACCTTCTTGCCAAGAGCCGTTACCAATTCCGTTGGCCCGCGTTGTAAAGTACATCGCGAAGAGGCCAGCGAAGAACATTAATTCCTGCGACAGGAACACAACGGTGCCAACACTGACCATATTTGGCCGGTTCAGTGCTGCAACACGTTGCGGTGCTGCCTTCTCTGTGTTTCCAATTGCGCTCGTCACGTCTTCTAGTATGGCGCGTCACGCTCTTTAATTCATCTTTTACTCCCGGTGTTTTTCAGTTCCACCCAAGCTTGCACGAATACAACTTCCAAAAATTGCTCGAAATTTTTTTCAAAACTGCGGGAACTTTTTTCTCACTTTATCCGACGCAGCATTTGCGCAGGTAGAAAGGCCAACCCAAGCCGCAATCCCTTCACCATTATCAGCCCTGCACAGCGCTATCTTTTCCACTCATACTTGCATCATTCACGCAATCCATTTCGGTGTGATGCATATCTCTTTTTAGAGGTGGAGACACACCCCCTATTTAAACTTTTGGTTGACCACTGGCTTAGTGCAACTTTCGGACCTCTACTCCATCCCCCGCATATCATCCGACTCGTTTCTTAGGCAGCTCGGCTATAATCCTTGTTTCCACAACCGTAATTTCCCCCACATCTCCCTTGCCCTAGTGAGCCCCTATGGATATCAACATCAAGGAACAACACACGGTGCATTCGAAGGGTACCCAATAGTAGCCATTTATCGTCACGGTTACAGTTTGGAGCGTGTTTCGTTGGTCTTATTGAACAGTCTTCTTTCCTGCATGACATGTTGTATATGAAAGATCACCCAGACATACACTAAGTGCCCCACTACTCATAGGTAGTGGGGCACAAAATCCCGGGGAAGGTAAATGGGATCTAAGCTTTAGTGAGATTCCTTTGGAATACCGTACTGCAGGTTGAGCATGGTGCAAGTGTAAATCAACAGGATCGCGCCAATAACCAGCAACCACCAATGTAAGAAGATGATACCCAGACCGAGAACCAAGATAGCCATTGACATTGCGAAGGGCCAGATTGAGCTCGGACTAAAGAAGCCCATTGTGCCGGCACCGTCGGCGATCTCCGCTTCTTCCCAATCTTCTGGCACGATGTCCATCCGCTTTTCAGTGAAGGCCAGGTAACCACCGAGCATAAACGCCATAACGGCAGCCAGAATCAGGGCCACTCCGCCAGCCCATTCGTATCCAGAGATATTAGCGGCGTCATCAACCCACATAGTGGCGAAGATATAAAACACGGACATCACTGCTAAGAAAACGCCGGTGCCGATAGTCAGTTTCGCTGCTGCATTCATGAGTTATCGCTCCTATACGGCTTCGCCGGGGTTGTCATAGTTATCGCCATCGCGCGTATCGGTGCGGCTGGAGTTGAAAGGAGTTGTCGTTTCTGCATATGGCTTCTCGCCAATGTGCTCCAGCGCCTGAGCGTTGGTCGCCTCTGGGTTCTCGTAACGGAACTCGAGGTACTCCTTGAAGCTCTCAGGTGATACTGCGCGAATTTCGAAGTTCATCATCGCGTGATAAGTACCGCACATTTCGGCACAGCGACCGACATATGCGCCTTCCTCTTCAATGCGCTCAATTTGGAAACGGTTCTCCTGCTGGTTCTGTTCTGGGTGCGCATAAACGTCGCGCTTGAACAGGAACTCAGGGACCCAGAAGGCGTGAGACACGTCAGCGGATGCTAGGTCGAACTGAATTGGAGTATCAGTTGGCAAAACTAGGACTGGGATTTCTTCAGTGGTACCAAGAACCTCAATCTCATTGAACTTGAGGTAAGAAACATCATCCTTGGCACGACCATTGATTGGGTTATCGCCGTCCTCGTTGTATTTGGAAGATTCGGCAATTGCCTGACGTTCCTTATCGATACCGTCATATTCTGCACCAGTTGGGGAAAGGTTAGCGCCCACTTGCTGATAACCGAACTTCCAGTTCCACTGGTAAGCCGTTACATCCACGGTCACCTCAGGGTCTTTATCCAGCGCGGTGACCTTGTCCTGCACCTGAACGGTGAAGAAGAACAAACCCATAACGATGATTACCGGGAAGATGGTGAGCACCAGTTCCAACGGAATGTTGTACTGGGTCTGGCGAGGGATGTGATCCTTCGGACGTTTCTTCGCATTCCAAGCGAAGATGGCGTAGAGGAATAGGCCCCACATCGTAAAGCCGATGATCCATGCAACCACCCAGGTCCAGGACCAGAAATTGTACAAACTATGCGCTTCTGGGGTGACACCCTTGGGCCAACCGAAGCCAAGAATGTCGCCGAGCAACCCACCTGGGGCATCCACATCACAAGCGGTCAGTGCCAAACCACCAACGCCTAGCGTTGCGCCCAGAGCGAGCTTACGGCCAATGCCCAGCTTTTGCTGCTGTTCCACGCGTTTACCTTCCTGTTTCTTGCGGCCATATATATAACCACGGGAATTCGTACTCGAAAGGCTTCGAGATTAAAGCCTCGCGAGAAACTAGTGGGGCTACTGTCACTTCCTGCTCCTATAAAAAGGAATCGTGCACAGCAATGCCACTACTAGGTTCCTATTGGAAGAATAGCGCATTGCACCCTTATTCCTGAACAATTACTAGCAACCATCCTCAAGCAAATGGCAGAGTTGCCAGGCTTTTCCCCGCTGACCACTATGGTGTTTGCACGGTCAGCACCATACAGCCGCCACACGGTGAGCCAAATCACAATCCCCTAGTGACACTTCCACCTTTCGGATACCCCGCTATGAACGTCAACCTATGGTGTGTCACTATCAGCCTCACGCAGCATGCCTGTACAGCCGGCCATTTTCAACCCGACTCCAGAGCTTTCCCACCCCTAACCCCCTCTCAGAGTTATCCCGCGGACCACTATCGGTCGCCATCGTCACCTTTTCGTTAACAGCCCCCCTTTTTTTAACTTTTCCGCTTGTTCTCGCATTCCGTAGACTGCAGACCTTAGTTTCATCCCGATCTAGCGTGCCGCCTGATGCGCCGCCTCGCCATAACGGTACACACCACTGCGTTTTTCCTTTTCTTGGGCCAGTAGTCCACGATCAAACCTTGACTTTTATTCGAAGTGCGATAGTTTCTGCTCGTATTAGGGCACGGCTAGTTCACGCAGCCTCCTACAACTTGTAAGGTGTAGGGTTCTAGCACCCCAACACTGGTTGAAGGAGTTTATTCACCACTATGTGCGGACTTTTGGGTTTATTAACCGCCAACCACAATGCAGCCGACTTCAGCAATGCCATTGCACACGCCTTACCCTGCATGCGGCACCGCGGCCCTGATGAGGCAGGCACCTGGCATGACGATACTGCCATCTTCGGTTTTAATCGGCTGTCGATCATTGACCTCGAGCACTCCCACCAACCACTTCGCTGGGGACCAGCAGATGAGCCTGACCGCTACGCCATGACCTTCAACGGTGAGATTTACAACTACGTTGAGTTACGCGAAGAGCTCCAAAGTTTAGGCTACGCCTTCAATACCTCGGGTGACGGGGAAACCATTGTCGTTGGTTTCCACCATTGGGGCGAGGATGTCGTCGAGCATTTGCGCGGCATGTTCGGCTTTGCCATTTGGGACACCAAGACTGAGCAACTCTTCCTTGCGCGCGATCAATTCGGTATTAAGCCATTATTTTTCGCTACGACAAAGGCAGGTACGGTCTTCGCCTCTGAAAAGAAGTGCATTTTAGATATGGCTGAGGCCATGGACTTGGACCTTTCCTTCGACAAGCATGCCTTCGAACACTACATTGATCTGCAATATGTACCAGAGCCAGAAAGCCTGCATACCCACATTCGACGCCTAGAGTCTGGCTGCACTGCTTTCGTCCGTCCTGGCGGCAAGGTAGAACAGCGTCGCTATTTCCGCCCGCAGTTCCCTGCTACCCCCGTTCCTGCCAATAAGGAACAAGCACTGTTTGACCGTATCGCCGAAGTACTCTCCGATAGTGTTGCTAAGCACATGCGCGCTGATGTCACCGTCGGTTCATACCTGTCTGGCGGTATCGATTCCACGGCAATTGCGACCTTGGCGAAGGAGCATAATCCCAATTTACTGACCTTCACCACCGGCTTTGAGCGCGAAGGCTATTCTGAAGTGGACGTTGCTGCGGAATCCGCTGCTGCCATCGGTGTGGAACACATCGTCAGGGTGGTCTCCCCCGAGGAATACGCCAATGCCATTCCAAAGATTATGTGGTACCTCGATGACCCGGTTGCAGACCCCAGCCTGGTACCGCTGTACTTTGTGGCAGAAGAAGCACGTAAGCACGTGAAAGTTGTGCTCTCGGGGGAAGGCGCCGATGAACTCTTCGGCGGCTACACCATCTATAAGGAGCCACTCTCCTTAGCACCTTTCGAAAAGATTCCAGCTCGCCTGCGTAAAGGGCTAGGCGCTGTTGCAAAAGTATTCCCTGAAGGGGTCAAGGGTAAATCTCTACTCGAGCGAGGCTCAATGACTATGGAAGAGCGCTACTATGGCAATGCCCGTAGCTTTAACTTCCAACAGATGCAGCGCGTGATTCCATGGGCCAAACGCGAGTGGGATCACCGCGAGGTCACTGCGCCAACTTATGCTGAATCGATACATATGGATCCGGTTGCACGAATGCAGCACCTGGATTTATTTACCTGGATGCGCGGCGACATTTTAGTCAAAGCCGACAAGATTAATATGGCACATTCGCTCGAGTTGCGCGTACCGTTCTTGGATAAGGAAGTTTTCCGCGTTGCCGAGACCATTCCACATGATCTGAAGATTTCCCACGGTACTACGAAGTACGCGCTGCGTAAGGCCATGGAGCAAATCGTGCCTGCACACGTACTACACCGTAAGAAACTGGGATTCCCTGTACCAATGCGCCATTGGTTAGCTGGAGATGAGTTGTTCGGCTGGGCCCAGGACACAATTTTGGAATCTCAGACTGATCACCTGCTGGATAAGCAGGCCGTTATGGAGATGCTCAAGGAGCATCGCCAGGGCCAATCCGATCACTCCCGGCGCCTATGGACAGTCTTGGCCTTTATGGTCTGGCACGGTATCTTCTTCGAGCAGCGTATCGATCCTGGTATCGAAAACCACGATTACCCGGTTTATCTCTAAGACTTTTTACGTGCCAGCGCAGTCTGCGCGTACATGAAAGAAGCCCACAGTATCCTTCCGGAATGCTGTGGGCTTTGTACTGTGGCCATCGGGCTCAAAACGTTGTTCACGCTGCTCACCAGATGCCGCGATTTCCTGGTGCGTGAAAGAGTCAAGGCGTACAGAAAACCCACCGGCTGACTTATTCAAGTCAAGCCAAGTGGGTATCCATTTTCTGATGCGCTACAGGCGGCGCTGTGCAGGCTTAGTTGAAGGAGTCACCACAAGCACAAGAGCCTGTGGCATTAGGGTTGTCGATGGTAAAGCCCTGTGACTCAATGGTGTCAGCGAAATCAATGGTAGCGCCCATCAAGTACGGCAACGACATCTTATCAACGGCCAAGCGCACCCCACCGACCTCATCGATCTTGTCACCGTCTAAGCTGCGATCATCAAAATAAAGCTGGTAACGCAGGCCAGCGCAGCCACCTGGTTGCACCGCAATACGCAGAGAAAGGTCGTTGCGGCCTTCCTGATCTAAAAGGGCCTTTGCCTTCGAGGCCGCAGCCTCTGTCAAAATTACGCCAGTATTCGATGCTGGTGCGGTCATGTGTACTCCTTATTAACGCTAATCTATTGCTAGTACGTCTGCGCGCCTCGTTGCATGCAACAAGGTGCACTCGACGCTTCCCCTAGCTTCCACTTCTCTCCAATGCCGAAAATGCGACACAAAGAAATAAGTGAGTTGTGCTGCCTACTGTAATTGGCCCTAGCATCCTGGACAACCTATAGATGCATAATTCTGCCAAGATGCGGATATTGCTTGCTGCATTGAAGTAGAAATCCTGGCATCAATGAAGCTAGCCACAGAGATCTCCTCGGTGCTCATTCACGGTGCAGTCACTTATAATACAACGTTCACGTGCTGCTCTTTATTCCAGTTTGTTCCGGGCACGTACTTGATTGAAAGCTCCTGTTGCACTCCCCACGATGCCTCAACCAGCAACCAGTCGAGGTGCGAGACAAAAAAATTTGAACAATGAGTTTTCCCGACGCTCAGCACCTTGTACCCTAGATTGCGTGAACGACTCTACTCAGCACTCGGATGATAACGCTGTACACAAGGCAGCGAAGTCTGAAAAAACTACTTCTAAGGCCTATACCCCAAAGAAGGGGCATGCTACCCCACGCCGCCGCGAGGCTCAGGCTAATTCGGGCAATTTTCAAACCCAATTCACCCCACAAGAATCGTGGGGAGAGTCCCGCAAACGCAAAAAAGAATTGAAGAATTCCATGTCACGCGAAGAATGGCGCGAGTACAAAAAGCGTGAAAATGAACAGCGCCGTACCCGCCAGGCTGAAGTTCGCCGAGCTATGGATGATGGCGATGAGCGCTATTTGCTCAAGCGTGACCAAGGCCCCGAACGTCGCTATGTGCGCGACCTCGTGGACTCACGTCGCTACTTGAGTTCTTGGATCATGCTGATCGCTCTCTTGCTCTTCGTGGTGATGATGTTCGGCACCTACTTCCCAACTTTTGCGACTTTCGTTTCCTTCGGCGCTTTCTTCGTTTTGATCCTTTTCCTCGTCGAGGGCATTATGCTAGGCCGCTCGGCTTCCAAGGCGGTACGCAAAAAATTCCCGGATACCACCCAAGGCGGCTTTGCTATCGGCTTTTACGCTTATAGTCGTGCAACCCAGCCGCGCCGTTGGCGCTCTCCACGGCCACGTGTGGAGCCTGGTGCTGACGTTTCTTAAAGCACTCCCCTCCATCTATCATGCACACCTTGGTTTTAGGCGGGGCACGCTCCGGTAAATCGAATTTTGCCGAGTCTTTGTGCCCTGCTTCTACTACTTACGTTGCAACTGCCCGGCCTTCGCATGGGGAGTTTGATACTGATTTTCAAGCGCGTATTGCCAAACATGTGGCCCGACGTCCGCGGTCGTGGACCACGGAAGATTCCCAGGACTTGCTCGAGGTATTGGCGAGCGATACTGCTGAGTTCCTCCTCGTTGATGACTTAGGAACGTGGTTAAGTGCACATATCGATGCCGCCGATGCTTGGCAGGAACCTCATGAGCTAGCAGCAGAGTTGACGGAGCAACTCGTCATCCAACTGCAACGCAATCTGCACCGCACGGTAGTACTTGTTACCCCAGAAGTCGGCATGGGGATCATCCCAGAGCATCCAAGTGGGCGATATTTCCGTGATTGCATTGGTTTGCTCAATACTGCGGTGGCAAATTCCTGCCAGCGCGTCGTCCTTGTCATTGCTGGTCAGCCGCTGGAATTAAAGTCCCCATAAAGGTAATTCTTGTATGGTTTCGCCGTGCGCCCAGCACTGAACCTTTCTTCGTGGACTAGAATAAAAGGAATTCCTCCCGGGGTGCTTGCCATCCCTAGACAAACACGTCAGTCCTCGTGCTGGCCTGGTGTCTTAGAGTGTCGCTGCGACAACTGGTGTCCAGCGTTCGGTTCTTTGGTCAATGTATAAGGTCTTTGATGAAACCATCTGATTTCTTCCCTCGCGTCGATGCTCCTGATGCGCAAGTAGCTGCCGCTGCCCGTGCATTTCAACTCACTTTGACCAAGCCAACTGGCTCTCTATCTCGCTTAGAAGACCTCGGTGTGTGGCTAGCGGCCTGCCAGGGCCAAGTGCCACCACGGAAAATAACTCGCCCCCGGCTGGTGGTCTTTGCTGGTGATCATGGGGTGGCAACCAAAGGAATTTCGCCATATCCCCGTGAAGTTTCCATTCAGATGGCCGAGAATATTCGCCAAGGCGGTGCTGGTGTTAATGCCATTGCCTCCCAAGGCGGTGTGGGCATTCGAGTTGCTGACATTTCTTTAGATCATGATGCTTGGGGCGATGAGCGGGTCTCACGTTCCTGCGGGAGCATCGATTGTGAAGATGCTATGAGCAAGGAGGAGCTCGTTCGGGCCATTGAGATCGGCAAACGTATTGCGGATCAGGAGGTTGATGCCGGCGCAGATCTGCTGATGGGCGGCGACCTTGGCATTGGTAATACCACGCCATCTGCGGTCATTATCGGTCTCGTCACCAACAAAGAACCCATTGAAGTCACCGGCCGCGGTTCAGGCGTTGATGATGCCGGATGGATGCGTAAAATCACTGCAGTTCGTGATGCCATGTTCAGGGCGCGCGATGTCCGTCGCGAGCCCCTAGAAATGATGCGCCGGGTAACCTCTCCAGAACTCGTTGCCATGGGCGCTTTTATCGCTCAAGCCGCGGTTCGCCGCACCCCCGTACTTCTGGATGGCGTCGTTGTTACTGCTTCTGCAATCTTGGCAGAAAAACTTGCCCCCGGCGCACGCCAGTGGATGCAAGCTGGGCATCGCTCTGCAGAACCAGCACATATCTTTGCGCTGAATTATCTGGGACTCGACCCACTGCTCGATTTGGGCCTGCGCTTAGGTGAAGGCTCCGGTGCAGCAGCGGCAGTCCCCCTTGTGAAGATGGGGGCGGACATCATGAATGATATGGAGACTTTTGCCTCAGCCGGGGTTTCTGGTCATGACGCGGTGCCTGCTGCACGCATGGCAACCGATCCTGGTAATAGCGAAGCTCGTGAAGCTTAATTCTTCTTCCAGCGCAGCCTTGCACGCTGACTTGGCATCAAAGGAAAGGATGCACCCGTGTCCGGCAAAGTATCGGAAGTCCCAGGCGACCATGGTCCCGCCTGGATTGAAGGGCCTGCTACCGCATTAAATTGGCTCACGATTCTCCCGGTCCGAGGCGCTACCGCGTTCGATAGAATTACTGGGCAACGCGTAGTAGCATCCTTGCCCTTCATTGGCTTCATCTTCGGGAGCTGGGCTGCCCTACTAGGATGGGCACTGCACGCCACGGGCCTGCCAAGTCTGTTAGTCGCTGTACTCGTGATTATCAGTTGTGAAGTCATCAATCGCTGTATGCACCTCGATGGGCTCAGTGATGTTTTTGATGCCTTAGGCTCATATTCCCCACCAAAAAAGGCCCAGGAAATTATTGCCGATCCTGCAACTGGGCTTATGGGTATGACCGCAGCATTTTTCTCGCTAACCCTTCGGATTGTTAGCCTGCAGCTCATACTGGATGCTCAGCAGTACTGGTTGCTTATTCCGGGAGCCGTCGCTGGGCGTATTATCGCGCTGAGCGCAGTGCATACGAGTCGTTATCCAATGCGCTCAACTGGGTTTGGCCCCATGCAAGTCGGTACGGTTCCAACTCGCTGGATTCTGCGCTGGCAGGCAGCGGCTGCCATTGTGTTCCTCCCCCTGCTGTGGTTAACCTCGTGGTCCTATGCATTAGGGTATGTGGTGATCATGCTGCTGGCCGGTGCATTAATGTGGACCTACATTTCGCATTGGCAACGCCGCTTTGCTGGCCTCAATGGCGATACGACCGGCGCAGCTGTGCACCTCAGCACGACCTTGTGCATGCTGCTGGGGGCATGTTGGGTGGTCTGGTTCTAGGCCTTCAGTGAGCAACCCAATACCAGGCAGCGGTGCTCAAAGGTGTGAGGAAGCAAGATAGCGCCCTAGGGGATTTTCCGCTGGGGCGCTATTGGGGCGCTACAGATTCGTGCTTTACCTCATACCAACGAGGTAGCCTCTCGTCGCATGCAGACGACAGAATTACGCTTGGTCAACTGCGATCAAGGTGTACATCCAATCATGCGTATCTTCTTCAGTACCCTTTTGGATGCCAGTCAGCTTCTCACGCAACTGCATGGTGATTTCACCGGGGGTATTGTTGTGAATTTCGAAATCGGTCTTCGCACTGGTTACTTGGCCAATTGGAGTAATGACCGCAGCAGTACCGCATGCAAAGGCCTCCAACAGGGTGCCATCAGCAGCCCGCTCTGCCCACTCTTCGGTAGAAACAAGGCGCTCGGTGACCTCAAAGCCTGCATCGCGTGCAACTTGCAGCAGGGAGTTGCGAGTAACACCTGGCAGTAGGGAACCAGACAGTTTCGGAGTAACCACGGTAACTGGGTCTCCAGCGGCTTCTTGGATGACGAAGAAGATATTCATGCCCCCCATTTCTTCTACGTACTTGCGCTCGATCGCATCCAACCAGACAACCTGGTCGCAGCCCTTTTCTGAAGCTTGCTCTTGGGCGGCTAGGGATGCAGCGTAATTGCCGGCAAATTTTGCAGCGCCAGTACCACCCGGGCAAGCACGAACGTACTCTTCGCTCAACCAGACTTTCACTGGATTAATACCACCAGAAAAATACGCACCGGCGGGAGAAGCTACTACCGCGTAGGTGTACGTTGCTGACGGATGCACCCCCAAGGTCTTTTCCGTAGCGATCATAAATGGACGCAGATAAAGGGAAGCTTCACCGCCCGCCTCTGGAACCCAGCGACGATCCACGGAAACCAGCTGTTGTAAGGACTCCAAGAAGAGTTCCTGTGGCAACTCTGGCATCGCAATACGACGGGCGGAATCTTGGAACCGCTGGGCATTTTTCTCAGGGCGGAAGGTCTTTATCGAGCCATCAGCCTGACGATATGCCTTGATCCCTTCGAAGATGGCCTGGCCATAGTGAAAAACAGAAGTCACCGGGTTCAAGTGGAAATCGCTATAAGGCACCACGCGGGCGTCGTGCCAGCCAGATTCCTTATCCCAATCTATGAGCACCATGTGATCGGTGGTATGGGCACCGAAACCGGGGTTTGCCAAGATTTCGGCCAGGCGCTCAGCACTGACCGGCTCTGGATTGTTTTCTACGGTGAATTCTAAATGCGTCATGATTTCAAACTACACCCCTTAAGTGAGAAGTTGAAATACTTCACCCAGTTATTTTGAGACTTGTTCCCCAGTAATCCGCTAATTTATCCCACATGATGAGATGAAATGGCGGGCACCGTCATAGAGCAAACAGCTGACAACCAGCAAACGCCTCAGACTGGCCAGCATTATGCAGGCCATGATCAGACAAACCCTGGGAGGCCTAGTAAGGTGGAGAAATGTAGATTCGAAACATCGATTTCGAGCAAAAGATAAACGTTGGCAGAGCACTTGGAATACGCAACTGGAATGCGCAACACTAGACTCCAAACCTCAGCGCTGCAGAAAGGAATGTTCAATGACCAAAACTTCCGCACATCAGCTACCCGCCACTGGTGTTGCTACCAAAATTGAGCAAGTAAACCAGATCCCCGCAGACGCAACCCGCCTCCTCCTCCCCCTCATCGCTATCGACGAGGGTGTCACCATCCCAGACGCTGCCATTCAAGGCGTGCTGGATTCCGATATGCGCGCAAAGTTGTTGCACGATCTCGGAGCAATTGGCGCAAAGGGAACTCACGGGGAGATCACTAACCTGCCCTTCCGCTTAGCAGACAGTGAAATCACTGCTGTCACCTTCATCGGCTTGGGCAAAGAAGAAGACTTAACAGCTGACAACGCTAAAACGCTGATTCGCCGTGCCTCTGGCGTTGCCGCCCGCTCCCTGCATGAAAAGGGCCATGTGCTGACAACGCTGCCAGCCTTAGATCCAACTGCTGCCACCGAAGGCTTGGTATTGGGCAGCTACCTGTACCAAGGTTTGAAGTCGGAAAGCACTCAGCAACCAGTACAGACTCTCTCTATTTGGAAAACCGATAATAACGATGCTGTCACCCGCGCGATTATTACCGCGGAGTGTGTCAACAGTGCGCGCGATTTGGTTAACGCTCCTTCCTCGCACCTATATCCAGAGTCGTATGCCGAATTCCTTAAATCGCTGGCTCTTTCTGTTGGTCTCGAGGTCGAAGTCTTAGACCCTACTGCCTTAGCCGCGGCCGGTTTTGGTGGCATTCTAGCCGTTGGCAGCGGTTCTTCGCGCGGCCCTCGCCTGGTACGCCTGCACTATAAGCCGAAAAATGCCACTAAGAAAGTAGGACTGGTCGGGAAAGGAATTACCTTCGATACCGGCGGCATTTCCCTCAAGCCTGGTGGTGGCATGGATGACATGATTTCCGATATGGGTGGCTCTGCTGCAATGGCTGCGACCATTATCGGTGCCGCTCGCCTTGAGCTCCCTATTGAAATCATCGCAACCTTACCGCTCGCAGAAAATATGCCAAGCGCCAAGGCGTATCGACCCGGTGATGTCATCACCCACTACGGTGGCAAGACTTCAGAGATCCTGAATACTGATGCCGAAGGCCGTATTGTGCTCGCCGATGCCTTGGCCCGCGCAAGTGAGGATAACCCCGATTACATCTTGGAGGCTGCAACACTCACTGGCGCGCAACTCGTCGCTTTAGGCGATCGTACCTTTGGTGTGATGGGCACTGAGGAATTGCGCGATGAGGTAGCAGCTACAGGCCGGGAGGTTGATGAACCGGGCTGGGCTATGCCACTGCCTGAAGAATTGGGCAAAGCCCTGACATCCCCCGTTGCCGATTTGCGCAATATTTCCAAGTCCCGTCATGGTGGCATGCTCGTGGCCGGTTGGTACTTGAGCAACTTTATCGGTGAGGGCATTGATTGGGTACACCTTGATGTCGCCGGCCCCGCTTACAACACCGGATCAGTTCACGGCTTTACCCCACTGCGAGGTACCGGTGTGCCAGTGCGCACCTTGCTCGCAACCTTGGAGCGCTTAAGCAAGTAATCACAATGCGAGACTGCTAACACTGCGCCCTTGTCCCAGTCGACGTTCATCCTGGGGCAAGGGCTTTTGTGTACACAGCCGCGTACAGCCCCACCTGCTATCTAGCACTATGCGACGCAGTGCTACCGCAACGGCGCCTAATGAACAGCGATGAGCGACGGCCGCGATACGCAGCTTGGCCGCCAACTCTTCATGTAACTCTATATAGCCCCTGCACCGCCAGAAGCCCCCGCAATGTTTCGACAACAACTCGCACTAGTGGCGAGCACCGCCAGCAACATCATTATCGTCATCTGCGGCACGTTGCTTTTCAAAGCGTGCGCGGCGTTCTTTTTGTTCTTCCCGCTTGCGCAAAATCCGGTCACGTTCAATTTTTTCGCGCATGCGTTGTGGATAGCCGGTATCTTCGACGTCATAAACCGGTATACCGAGTTCAGTTACAACCTTTTTCGCACCCTTTGGCCCACCGACTGCCCGTCGCGTGAATTCACCAGCGGTATCTACAAGAACAATCGACATCTCATTGATCAAGGTTTCCGGCTCGAGAAACCCTTCTGTCTGCGGATGGGTGCGCACCCACTGCTGGAGATAATCCCAGTCGGCATCCCGAATCATATCGCCCGGGGCACGTGGGGGTCGCAATTGAGATTTGCGAGATTTCCTAAAAAAGTCGAACACGTCCACCAATTGTAGGGGCTTTTTAGAAGAAACCTAGCCAGAAAGTCACATTAGGCTTTATTACGCGGTAACCTCTAAGATAATAGCTGAAAATCCAACAAACTTAAGGGAGCCGGAACACATGGCACAGTCCGTAGAGATGCCCGAACTTGGCGAATCCGTCACCGAAGGCACCATCACCCAGTGGCTCAAGTCCGTCGGCGACACCGTCGAGGTCGATGAGCCCCTGCTCGAGGTATCCACTGATAAAGTAGATACCGAAGTACCTTCCCCCGTAGCTGGCGTGCTGCTGGAAATCAAGGCCGAAGAAGACGACACCATTGATGTCGGCGCCGTGATCGCCATCATCGGCGAAGAAGGCGAAACTGCCGCTGCTCCTGAATCCTCTGACTCCGCTGAAGTGCCTGCGGAAGAAAAGGATGAGGCTTCCGCCGCGTCGGATTCCAAGCCAGCTGCATCCGGTGATGCCACCGACGTTGAGATGCCAGAACTCGGCGAATCCGTCACCGAAGGCACCATCACCCAGTGGCTCAAGTCCGTCGGCGACACCGTCGAGGTCGATGAGCCCCTACTCGAAGTTTCTACTGACAAGGTCGACACCGAAGTTCCTTCCCCAGTAGCCGGCACCATCTTAGAAATCCTGGCAGAAGAAGACGACACCGTAGACGTCGGCGCCGTAATCGTCCGCATCGGCGATCCTGCAGCGGCTCAGGAAGAAGCTCCTGTTCAGGAGGAGAAGGCTGAGGCAGCCCCTGCTCACGAGGAGGCTCCTGCCGCGTCGGATTCCAAGCCAGCTGCATCCGGTGATGCCACCGACGTTGAGATGCCAGAACTCGGCGAATCCGTCACCGAAGGCACCATCACCCAGTGGCTCAAGTCCGTCGGCGACACCGTCGAGGTCGATGAGCCCCTACTCGAAGTTTCTACTGACAAGGTCGACACCGAAGTTCCTTCCCCAGTAGCCGGCACCATCTTAGAAATCCTGGCAGAAGAAGACGACACCGTAGACGTCGGCGCCGTAATCGTCCGCATCGGCGATCCTGCTGCGGAATCTGCAGAGCCATCCCAGCCTGCGCCAGAAAAGAAGGAAGAGAAGCCTGCTCCTCAGGCAGATCCTAAGCCCTCCGAGCCTCAGAGCGCGGAAAAGGCTAAGACTGCGACTGAATCCAAGTCTGCTCCAAAGCAAGAGGCAGATAGTGATGAGCCATTGCCGTACGTCACTCCACTGGTGCGTAAGCTTGCCGCCAAGCATGGCGTAGACCTGCGTAAGCTCACCGGTTCCGGCATTGGTGGCCGTATCCGTAAGCAAGACGTACTCGATGCCGCTGCTGGTAAGAGCGAGGCTCCTGCTGCGGGTGAAGCTCCGACAACTACTGAAACTGAATCCGGTCCACGCGCTCGTTGGTCCACCAAGGGCGTTGATCCTGCCAAGCAAGAACTCATTGGTACCACCCAGAAGGTTTCCCGCATCCGCGAGATTACCGCGAAGAAGATGGTTGAAGCGCTGCAGACCTCTGCCCAACTCACCCACCTCCAGGAGGTTGACGTCACCAATATCTCTGAGCTGCGTAAGGCTAACAAGGCTGCCTTCCAGAACAAGTACGGCGCAAACCTTACTTATCTGCCATTCTTCGTGAAGGCAGTTGTGGAAGCATTGGTCAGCCACCCGAATGTCAACGCATCCTACAATGCTGAGACTAAGGAGATCACCTACCACTCTGATGTGAACATCGCCATTGCCGTGGATACCCCACGTGGCCTACTCACCCCCGTCATCCACAAGGCTCAGGAACTCTCCCTACCGGAGATCGCCCAGGCTATTGCGGACCTTGCAGACAAAGCCCGTAACAATAAGTTGAAGCCAAATGATCTCAGCGGTGCTACCTTCACCGTGACCAACATTGGCTCGGCTGGTGCCCTTTCCGATACCCCAATTCTGGTGCCACCACAGGCAGGTATCTTGGGTACCGCTGCTATCCAAAAGCGCCCGGTGGTCATCACTGCCAATGGTGTGGATGCCATCGCAATCCGCCAGATGTGCTACATCCCATTCTCCTACGATCACCAGATCGTCGATGGTGCGGATGCAGGTCGCTTTACCCAGACTATTAAGGACCGTCTGGAGTCCGGCAACTTCCAAGAAGACCTCGGCCTCTAGATTCACGGCTAGCAACCTAGATTACTAGCTGGGGCGAGACTCCCTTCGTCCAAAGCCCACCTACGCACAATGTGTAGGTGGGCTTTGTTATGCGCTCTTGTAAAAACAGGCTATGCGTGCTTGTAGCAACGAATGAAGGCAAGAAGGCACAATGGCTACCGAGCAGCTTGACTTAGCCACTCTCAATCTTCCTTGTAGTACTCCCGGGCACTCACGATATCCCAGCCCTTGCCCTATCAAGTAACAGATATTATTCATCGCCCCAGAAACCCGGATGACGTGGATTTATCAACCATTGCAGGTACCCCCGAGTTACCAAAAATGAATTGCGAAACCACTATACTAAGCAATGGACTTGCTTATCTTCGCAAAGGAGCTGTGATCAATGGCAAAATCGCCTGCCGTCGCCACTTATCAAAGCCGACATATTGGCCCAGATACTGCAGAACAAAATATTATGCTCGACCGCGTTGGTTACCCGACACTGAACGACTTGGTCGATGCCGCTGTCCCCTCCAAAATCCGTGCTGGTGCTCCGCGCCTGCCCGGCCCACTTTCTGAAGAAAAGGCAATAGAGCTCTTACGCGAATATGCTTCGCACAATGTAGTGCTGCGCAGCTTCTACGGTCAGGGCTACTACGATACTGTGACCCCGGCGGTTATTCGCCGCAATATTGTCGAAAACCCTGCCTGGTACACCGCCTATACTCCTTACCAGCCAGAAATCTCCCAGGGGCGCCTGGAAGCCTTATTGAATTTCCAGACCATGGTTTCCGAACTTACTGGCTTACCAGTGGCAAATGCTTCTCTGCTCGATGAGGCCTCTGCGGCTGCAGAAGCCGTAGCTCTCATGGCTCGCGCCCAGCGCAAAGGTAGGCGCGTGTTGTTGGATTCTCGCCTGCACCCCCAGGTACTTGCTGTTGCGGCGCACCGCGCTCGCGCTTCCCAATTAGAAGTTGAGATTGTGGATCTCAGCCAACCTGTAGTTGCCGAAGACCTCATTGGTGCAGTGCTAGCGTATCCAGGCACTGAGGGCGATATTACCGATATCCGGCCCACTATTGACGATGTCCACGCTCGGGGCGGCTTAGTCGCTGTTGCATGTGATTTACTTGCTTTACAACTGTTGGAATCGCCTGGTCATTTGGGCGCAGATATTGCAGTCGGCTCTTCACAGCGCTTTGGCGTACCGCTGTTCTTCGGCGGACCGCATGCAGCCTTTATGGCAGTTGCTGATAAGTACAAGCGCCAGCTGCCAGGGCGAATCGTCGGCGTGACTCGTGATGCTAGCGGCAAGCCGGCTTATCGTTTGGCATTACAGACTCGCGAACAGCACATTCGCCGCGAGCGCGCCACAAGCAATATCTGTACCGCCCAAGCGTTACTCGCAGTATGTGCTTCTATGTATGCCGTATGGCATGGTCCGGAGGGCTTGCAGGCAATCGCCACGCGCGTGCACGAATATGCCGCACGCTTTGCAGCTGGTGTGCAAGCTGCAGGTTTCAGCCTGCGCCACACAAACTTTTTTGACACTGTCGCCGTAGCCACTGATGATGCCGCGGCCATTACCGCCAAGCTCGGTGATTTGGGCTACTTAGTACGTGCCACCGATGATGCGGTGATTGTAGCCTTCGGCGAATCTACCACTGATGAAGATCTACGCATCTTAAGCTCTGCTTTTGCAGCCACCGCGCCTAAGAATACTGATCCAGTACTCTTAGAGGCCGTCGTTCGCGAGACTCGAGGTTTGGAGCACCCAATTTTTAGCTCCATCCACTCTGAGACCCAGATGCTGCGTTATATGCGTTTGCTGGCGGATAAGGATCTCGCTTTGGATCGCACCATGATCCCACTGGGTTCGTGCACCATGAAACTTAATCCTGCTGTTGGCATGGAAGCGATTACCTGGCCAGAATTCGCCAATATTCACCCTTATGCCCCAGATAAGTACACCCGCGGTTGGCGCCAACTCATTGGGGAATTAGAAGAGTGGCTCGCTGCTATTACCGGCTATGCCAAGGTCAGCGTGCAACCAAATGCTGGCTCCCAGGGAGAATACGCAGGTCTGCTAGCAATTCGCCAGTATCACGTTTCCCGTGGTGATTCCCAGCGCGATATTATCTTGATCCCCCAGTCTGCCCACGGAACAAACGCTGCTTCGGCCACTTTGGCACACTTGCAAGTTGTTGTGGTGGCAACAGGAGACGATGGCTCCATCGACCTCAGTGATCTCGAATCCAAGCTGGAGCAGCATGGTGAGCGGGTCGCCGGTATTATGATTACCTATCCATCCACCCATGGTGTTTTTGAGGATACGGTACGCCAAGTCTGCGATATGGTGCATGCCGCTGGCGGCCAAGTTTACATTGATGGTGCCAACTTGAATGCTCTGGCCGGCATTGCAATGCCAGGCCAATTCGGCGGCGATGTTTCTCACTTAAATCTGCACAAGACCTTCACCATCCCGCACGGTGGCGGTGGCCCTGGTGTCGGTCCCGTTGCGGTAGCCGAACACCTCGTGCCGTTCTTGCCAGGTGATCCCAATGGCACTGCTCCATCAGGGGACTTGGTCTCCCAGGTGCCAGTGAGTGCGACTCGCTTCGGTTCTGCAGGTGTGCTGCCGATTTCTTGGGCCTATATCGCCATGATGGGTGGCGAAGGTTTGGCAACTGCTACCAAGAACGCAGTGTTGGGTGCAAACTATCTTGCACATGAGCTTGCAGATTCCTTCCCAATCCTTTACACCGGCAACGAGGGTTTGGTCGCTCATGAGTGTATTGTGGACCTGCGCGAAATCACTGCGGAGACTCAGGTGACCGCGGCTGATGTAGCTAAGCGTCTGATTGATTATGGCTTCCACGCCCCTACCTTGTCTTTCCCTGTCTCGGGCACCTTGATGGTTGAGCCTACCGAGTCTGAGAACCTGGCTGAACTCGATCGCTTCGTACACGCTATGCGTAGCATTCGTGCAGAAATCAAGCAGATTGCAACCGGTGAGATTGCGTATGAAGACAGCGTGGTCCATCATGCGCCATATACTGCCGCGGAATTGATTGCGGATGACTGGCCGTATGCCTTCAGTCGCGAGCAAGCTGCCTATCCTGAGGCTGCACTGCGCGCTTGGAAGTACTTCCCACCAGTACAGCGCATTGATGAAGCCTTCGGCGACCGTAATTTCGCCTGTTCCTGCCCACCTCCCGAGGCGTTTGCCGAGTAATTCTCATCCCATGCAAGCACATCCCCGCACCTACCACCAATGGCTGCTGGCGGTGCCGGCAGCCTGCGGGTATCTCGCATTTTCGAAAGGATCCCCATGCTAGAAACTCCTCTCGCAAAAATTCATGAATCCCTAGGCGCCAGTTTTACGGCCTTTGGGCAGTGGAATATGCCCTTGAAGTACGGTTCAGAACTACAAGAACACCGCGCTGTGCGCGAGTCAGCCGGCCTTTTTGATCTCTCCCATATGGGTGAAGTCTGGGTTACCGGCCCACAGGCTGCGGCCTTCTTGGACTATGCCCTCATCGCTGATTTCAGCGCTTTGCCGATTGGCAAAGCTAAGTACTCGATGATTCTGCAAGCAGATGGTGGCATCATCGATGATTTGATCACCTACCGCTTAGATACTGAGCGTTTCTTGGTCATCCCAAATGCCGGCAATACTCCAGCTGTGGTTGGAGCATTGCACGAACGTGCTGCAAACTTCGATGTCAGCGTCGAAGATGCGTCGACAACCACCGCGCTGATTGCTGTTCAGGGACCACAGAGCGCGGCGCTGCTGGCTAACTTGATCCCAGCAGAGCAGCAGGACGATTTGCGGGCGCTGCGCTACTACGCTTGCACCACACTAAAGGTGGGCGAATTTGAACTGTTAATCGCCCGTACTGGCTATACCGGTGAGGATGGCTTCGAAATTTACTGCTCACCTGAGCAAGCGCCAGTGGTCTGGGAACAAATTGCTAGTGCAGGAGCACAGCCTTGTGGCCTGGCAGCGCGCGATTCCTTGCGCTTGGAGGCTGGCATGCCGCTGTATGGTAATGAGCTTACTACCGAACTCACTCCTATTGATGCCGGCTTAGGCATGATCATTCCGCGTAAGAAGGAAGCCGACTTTGTAGGCAAAGCTGCGCTTGCCAACCGCCAGCAGCCTGCCCAGATATTAGTGGGCTTGACCTCCGAGGGGCGACGTGCTGCACGTCAACATGCCGAACTCTACGATGGCGAAACTTTGGTTGGCGAGGTGACCTCTGGTCAGCCCTCCCCGACCTTGGGCTACCCAATTGCCTTGGCGTATGTGGACGCTGCGCTTGCCATCCCAGGTACGGCGCTTGAAGCAGATATTCGCGGGAAGCGTTACCCCTATACGGTGGTAGAGTTGCCTTTCTATAAGCGCAGCTAATCCCATATTTTCCGCAAGCAGCTGCCTTGCGTGGTGGTGTAGATTGGCACCAAGGGCAGGCTTTAGGCGACAATATGGCTATATCTATCCGATGCTAGTTTTTCTTCCCCGAAAACTTTTCGGGGATTCCTTTGAGAGAAAGGCTTCAGTGCAATGGCACTTCCAGAGAACTATTCCTACTCCGAAGAGCACGAGTGGATCGATGCCCTGCCCGAGGAGGCAGCAGGTGCCAAGGTAAAGGTGGGAATCACTCATGTCGCGGCAGACCGTCTAGGCGAGGTCGTTTTCGCGGAGCTTCCTGAGGTTGGCGACAGTGTTACCTCAGGCGAAAGCTGCGGTGAGGTCGAATCCACCAAGAGCGTTTCTGATCTCTATTCTCCAGTCACCGGTACCGTCACCGCAATCAACGAAGATATCCACGATGACTACTCGGTGATTAACACCGATCCTTATGCTACCGGCTGGCTCTTCGAGGTTGAGGTAGAAGAAACCGGCGATCTGCTCAGCGCTGCAGACTACGCTGCTGCTAATGGTGTGGACTAGTACCACCACGCCTGCAGTTTCCTCGAGGGCCTAATAGCTCATCTCACTACTAGCCTTTACGGCCTCAGTGCCTTTGACTGAAACGGCAACCTAACAAATATCCTGGCATACCGCTGCATTACTCCTGCGGTAACGCCAGGATTTTTTGTGCACTAGCATAGGATGCATGACTGCACCCCGAGATCCTTTCTTCCCTGCTGAAAAATCCATTCGCGCTGCCAATGATGACATTGCCATCCGCGATTTAGGCACTATGGACTATCAAAAGGCCTGGGACTTACAAACAGAACTTGCCCTGTCCCGAGCACATGATGAAATTCCCGATACACTGCTTATCGTGGAGCACCCCAGCACCTACACTGCCGGCAAGCGCACCCAAGACGAAGACCGCCCCACCAATGGCTTACCAGTCGTCGATGTAGATCGTGGAGGCCGCATTACCTGGCACGGACCAGGCCAATTAGTGATTTACCCGATCATTAAACTCGCAGATCCCATTGATGTGGTCGATTATGTGCGCCGCCTAGAGGAAGCCCTTATTCACGTCGTCCGGGCTGCAGGGATCAGCGATGCAGGCCGAATTGACGGCCGCTCTGGGGTATGGATTCCCGGGAAAACTTCAGCACAGCACCGTAAAGTCGCAGCCTTAGGCATTCGCATAACCCAAGGGGTAACTATGCATGGAGTTGCACTGAACTGTAACAACACCTTGGAATACTACGACTACATCATCCCCTGTGGCATTTCCGATGCGGGAGTAACAACACTCAGCCAAGAACTAGAGCGGGAGGTGACCATCGCAGAGATGCGTGTGCCTTTGATTGATGCCATCACGCAGGCGCTTGCCGGAGAAATGGTGGTTGCCGATCATAGTTTCGCCAGTGCACCGGATCCGACGAAGAACCTCCCCCGCCGCCGCGCCTAGCGGGTTGATGCATGAATTTTATAAAAAAGGTAAAGTGCATTACGTGACTATTGCACCCGAAGGACGCCGCTTACTGCGAGTAGAAGCCCGTAACTCGCAGACTCCGATTGAAAGTAAACCACGCTGGATTCGCACCGCGGTTAAAACTGGGCCTGAATACCAGGACATGAAGAAGAAGGTCGCCGGTGCTAGCCTGCACACGGTGTGCCAAGAAGCCGGCTGCCCCAATATTCACGAATGTTGGGAGTCGCGTGAAGCTACCTTCCTTATCGGCGGCGCAAACTGTTCGCGCCGCTGTGACTTCTGCCAGATTAACTCGGCGAAACCAGAACCCCTAGATCGTGATGAACCACGTCGCGTAGCCGAGTCCGTACGCGAAATGGAGTTGAATTACTCCACTATTACTGGCGTTACCCGCGATGACCTTGAAGATGAGGGCGCGTGGCTGTATGCCGAGGTCGTGCGCCAAATTCATGAGCTCAACCCCCATACCGGTGTTGAGAACCTCACCCCAGATTTCTCTGGTAAGCCGGATCTACTTCAAGAGGTCTTCGAAGCCCGCCCTGAGGTTTTCGCCCACAACTTGGAAACCGTGCCCCGCATCTTTAAGCGCATTCGCCCAGCCTTCCGTTATGAACGTTCCCTGGACGTCATCCGACAGGCTCGTGATTTCGGTTTGGTGACGAAGTCCAACTTGATTCTGGGCATGGGAGAGAGCGTTGAAGAAATCCGTGATGCCTTAGTCGATCTGCATTCTGCAGGCTGCGATATTATTACCATTACCCAGTATCTTCGCCCCGGGCCGCGCTACCACCCCATCGAACGTTGGGTGAAGCCAGAAGAATTCATCGAGCACTCCGAATTCGCCAAGGAGTTAGGCTTCGGTGCGGTCATGTCCGGCCCTTTGGTTCGTTCTTCCTACCGAGCTGGTCGCCTCTACGCCCAAGCTCTCGAGTCTCGCGGTGAACAGTTGCCAGAGAATCTGAGCCACCTGGCAGAAACCAGTGCGGGTTCTACCGCCCAAGAAGCGACCACCTTATTAGATAAGTACGGTCCTTCAAAGGAAACTCCGGTCGGTTCATCGCGTTAAGCGAAAATTGCCTATCTTCTGGCCTTCCAGTACCACCTTGTGTCCGGTGGTGCGGTATGCTGCCATAGGGTAGGTAATTTTTATACCCTCAATCGCAACAGTTCCCACCGCAAGAGAAACTTCAAGGTTTTTACATCCATGGCAGACGATTTTAAAAAGGCACAGCGTGCCGCGAAGAAAGAAGCCCGCGCCAACAAGCGCGCGGAGCGCAAGAGTAATCGCTCCCAAATGTGGCAAGCATTTAATATGCAGCGTAAGCAGGACAAGGCGCTGATCCCACTAATGCTGGCTGCCATCATTGGTGTTGCCCTGCTCTTCTTCTTACTTGGAACCTGGATCGGTGGCCGCTGGTTCTGGACCATCCTCGGTGTGGCTTTCGGCTTCATGCTTGCGATGTTCATCTTTAGCCGCCGCCTACAAGCAAGCGTGTATGACCGTGCCCAAGACCAAACTGGTGCTGCCGGTTGGGCATTGGAGAATATGCGCTCCGGATTTGGTGTGGTGTGGCGTACGAAGACGGCAGTTGCAATGACCCGCCAGATGGATGTCCTCCACCGTGTTGTTGGTGTTTGTGGTGTGGTTCTTGTCGGTGAAGGCAACCCGAGCCACCTGCAAAAGCCGATTGCCCAGCAGAGGCGTCGCATTGAAAAGCTCGCCCCTGGTGTGCCGGTCCATGTGCTCTTCGTAGGTGAAGGCGAGAACAAGGTGCCACTAAAGAAGCTGCAGAACACCATGATGAAACTGCCTCGTACCTATAAGAAGGATGAGGTTCATCGTATTGCCAACCGCATTGAGGCGATGGACAATGTCAACGCTGGTGCCCCCATTCCGAAGGGACCACTGCCAAAAGGTGGGCGTGTTTCCGGCATGAACCGTACTGCACGGCGCAACGCCCAGCGTAATAAGTAGCCTTTGCACTAAGCGCATTGAAGAATTTAGCGCATAGCTACACGCTTCAGGGGCTGTTTCCATGTTTCACTCGTGGAAGCAGCCCCTATTTTATTGCTACTGAGCAGTACTTTTTCTGATGATGCCCTGCTGCGTTGTTCCTATGCCGGCAGCGGACATGCGCGTCGACCTATTACCTACTGGTGCTTACGCTACGGTAGTCACGTGCAATCCTATGCGGCCCTAGCGCAGGTTGTAGCCCGCCGGCTTGCGCCAGGGGCTATTCCAAGACTTACACGCCCTTACAAGCAATTTTTGCCGTATCATTGCGCACTGCTCTGTCGTGCCAGGGATTAGCAGAGCGGCTTTGCGGTACTGCTCTGCGCCTTCGCGCGGATGAAGTATTAGCGCGAGAGAATCACCGCAGTACCAGTACTGCGATCATGCAAACCACGTCCATCGCTATCGACAATAGCGGCTGGGAAGAAAAATAAGGTGAGCAGGGTACGTACGATCGCACGCCATACACCAACGCGCGTGCCTGGCTGATCAACACGGGCGACACCCATGCCTAAAATGGCTTGGCCTGGAGTGCGAGCAAAGATCATCACACTTATAGATCCGAGGAAGAAAAATACGATATAGGATAACGTCGCAACGCTACCGTAAGAATTTGTGAACAGCACAATGAAGTTAGCGATAATTAGGCAGATACACCAGTCGATAAACACTCCCCCAGCCCGTCGCATGACCGACCCAAGCGCACCGGGGCCTTTTTTAGGAAGTCCGAGTAGTTCACCAGGCCATTTTGCCTGGCGAGTTCCTTGGTTCTGTGACGGCAGTTCTGGGCCATCAAGCCAACTACGTCTCGGTTGCCGGGTGTTGTCACTCATGAACTTAACCATACCTTTTCGCGCGAAAAAAGTGGCAAACACAACAAAAGCAGATTATTTTTTGGTCAGCCGACAGAAAAACAGTTATGCTGTGAAGGTATCGCTTTCTACAACGTTCTAGAATGCGAAACGCGGCTCACACCGAGAATTTCCTCTGGTGCGTCTGCCACCAAATATACACATTCACCCGTTCCAAGGAGTCAACGTGGCCTTCAAGACTGCTGAAGACGTAATTAAGTACGTAAAGGACGAAAACGTCGAGTTCATTGACGTTCGCTTCACCGATGTTCCTGGCATCGAGCAACACTTCTCTATTCCAGCGTCCTTGCTTGACGAAGATCTCATCGAAGAAGGCCTCGCCTTCGACGGTTCCTCCGTGCGTGGCTTCACCACCATTGATGAATCCGACATGAACCTGCTACCTGACTTAGCTACCGCCCAGTTGGACCCATTCCGTAAGGCGAAGACGTTGAATATGAAGTTCTTCGTCCACGACCCATTCACTCGCGAGCCTTTCTCCCGTGACCCTCGTAACGTTGCACGCAAGGCTGAGGAATATCTGGCGGCGACCGGTATTGCAGATACTTGCTTCTTCGGCGCTGAGGCCGAGTTCTACCTCTTCGACAAGGTGCGTTACTCGACCGACATCAACAACAGTTCTTATGAAGTTGACTCCGTAGAAGGCTGGTGGAACCGCGGTAAGGATGAGAACCCAGACGGCACTCCTAACCTGGGTAACCAAACCCGCGTTAAGGGCGGATACTTCCCGGTCCCTCCTTACGACAAGACCATGGACGTCCGCGATGACATGACTCGTAACCTGCTCAACGCCGGTTTCGAGATCGAGCGCTTCCACCACGAGGTGGGGACTGGCGGCCAGCAGGAGATCAATTACAAGTTCAACACCCTGCTGCACGCTGCTGATGATCTGCAAACCTTCAAGTACATCATCAAGAACACTGCTGCCGCGCATGGAAAAGCCGCGACCTTCATGCCAAAGCCACTGGCAGGCGACAATGGTTCTGGCATGCACGCGCACCAGTCCCTATGGAAGGACGGTAAGCCACTATTCCACGATGAGTCCGGCTACGCTGGCTTGTCTGATCTTGCCCGCTACTATATCGGTGGTATCCTGCACCACGCAGGTGCTGTTCTGGCGTTCACCAACCCAACATTGAACTCCTACCACCGCCTCGTTCCAGGCTTTGAAGCTCCAATTAATCTGGTGTACTCGCAGCGTAACCGGTCTGCCGCTGTTCGTATTCCGATTACCGGTTCCAATCCTAAGGCAAAGCGCCTCGAGTTCCGTGCACCGGACCCATCGGGTAACCCATACTTCGGTTTCGCTGCTATGATGCTCGCTGGCTTGGATGGCATTAAGAATCGCATTGAACCACACGCTCCAGTGGATAAGGATCTCTACGAGCTGCCTCCAGAGGAAGCCGCAAGCATCCCACAGGCTCCCACCTCCCTCGTTGAGTCCTTGGAAGCTCTCCAGGAGGACTACGAGTTCTTGACGGATGGCGATGTATTCACCGAGGATCTCATCGAGACCTACGTCAAGATGAAGTACGACAACGAAATCACCCCAGTTCGCTTGCGTCCTACCCCACAGGAATTCGAAATGTACTTCGATTGCTAAAATATTGTGGCGAAACCTCGCAACCCTAAGTTAGAAACATCTTCCTAGCCTAGAGTGATTGCTAATCATCTACTGCAGTATTTGGACGGTTTCTTCTTTTAAAGAAGTTAAGAACTGCCCAGATACTGCATTTTTGCGTTATTTCGCTCACGATTCCTATTTTCGTCGATCTGAAAATAACGCATTACTTGTAGTTGACAGCTCAGATTAAGAAAATTTATAATTCAACAATACGTTTACACTGTATCGCCTATTCTGTAAAGAAGATTGCATATGCGAAAATTTGTGTGCGCAGCTACTGCCGCAATCACCCTAACCATCCCAATTCCCGCTGCATTTGCTGCCCCCAGCCCGATCTTGAGCGGCGATGCCCTGACATCCCCATCACGCACCCAAATCTCCTTTGACAACACCATCACCGGATTCCACACCGGTACTGCTAACGAGCACGAATCACGACCAGCTCTTTCGCTGATTAAGCTCTACATTGCGGAATACGTGGTCAACCATGGGGACCCTGGTGAAATTCCTACGGCGCAAGAAATGATTCGCAATTCCGACGACAATCTAGCCTCCCAGTTCTATAGCAAATATCCCCAATCTGTTAGCGTGACCGCTACAGAATTTGGGCTCAATGAGACTCATGCAGCATCTCACTGGGGGAATTCCACCACCTCCAGTTATGACGTGAATAAGTACCTAGTAGCCAAACGCCAAACGGATCCTAATTCCCCTGTATTGTTAGCCATGACTCAAATGAACCCTGTCGCGGCCGATGGCTACCACCAAGACTATGGCACTGCGACCCTTCCAGGCGTACAAGGCAGCAAATTGGGATGGTCCGACGATCGCAGCAGTGTACACGCCTCTGCTAGCTTTGGGCCGGGTTTTGTGGTCTCGGCCAACACCTATGGCACCGCAGAACAGCACACTCAAGATGTGCAGCAGGCTTTTACTACCACTCCGGAGATGCAGGACGCAGACTCCATTGCTACAGGAAATGCCAGTGAACTCTTGCCAGAGATGCCGAATCTACTAGACGAATTTATTAGAGTGTTCCTACCACAACCAATGCCTGCAAACAACTAATTTGTGCCTAGGGATCTAGATCTAAGCCTATGCAAAATCCCGGTAGAACATTCTTTGATGATGTGTTTTTACCGGGATTCTTGTTTATCCCAGAAGTCCGTACATCCTGTGTGGTCTATTTGGCTGTAAAACCCCAAACGGCGCGCTGGATAAGAAAGCACCGCCCTTCCGTGATACTTAAGATCAACCCAATGTCTCCTACTGGCCTGAACCACGTGCGGCACAGGAACTAAAACTATCGAGGTCCAATGTGCATGGCTCTGTGCCGGTTACTTCCGGGCCTTTGCGCCAAATCTCCCAAGCATTATGCCCTAAAACGATAAGAAAAGTTCCTAACAAAATAAGCGCTGCCAGGAGGCCATGATACGGCACGCTAAAGGGATTCTCTGTTCCAATGGCGGTACCAATTGGAGGATAGAACAAAAAGCAGGCAACCATGGTAAGGATATATGCATAACGGCGCTGCGCTCCTAATGCAATAATCCCCAATACTATGCCCACAAGCACAATGTAATAGTGATTCCAAACAAGACGCCCAAATAGAGTGGCTAAAGTGAAGCCACCAATCGAAAGCACATTAAAGGCATGGTCACGATCCACAAAAGCATACCCAAGCAGTAGTAGTCCGATTAACCCGGCAATAGCTACTGGAAGTACGGTCGCCCACGTAGGAGGATCCCGGAGTACCTCCACAATAAAATTGCCGCTTTTCTCGTGGTCCAAGAACCAGGCGGGAAGGCTCTGATTATTCGGGCTTAACAACACCGAATCATTGAGATCGCGTAGATTGTCCCACCAAGTCTGCAACACAGCGCGTGGAACTACCAATAAGCTCCACAGGCCAAACAGCCCGGTGAAGATCACAGCTATGATGCCGGTTCGCCTACGTTGTGAAAACACTAGCAACACTGGAATAAGCAAAAGTGGGGTGATCTTGACAAACCCCGCACTAGCCAACAAAATACCCGCAAATGCTGCTACCCACCACCGATCGGTCTTGGAGAGGGCAAGTGCGGTAAATACCATGGCATAAATAAGCGCGGAGGTTTGGCCTAACCAGATACCACTTTGATACATGGGATTAATCAGCAGTGCTATGCTCAACCCCACCAGCCAAACCAATGGAATTTGGCGTTCGAACCACAAGTAATAGCAGGCAGCAATCATCACCACAATGGCAGTTCCAGATAACCATGTGAGGGTATAAACAGAGTCACTAAAATCTTGAATGGATACCCATCCAGACATCCAATGCGCCACTAAGGGGTTATGAACAAACGGATGTGCTACCGATATGAAGTCCAATTGATCCCCATAGTCATACCAAATCTGGCCTGCAGGAAGGGCAAAATCATCGGGATCACGATTGTACAGTTCACTATCAAAGCCATCGCGGTGCAGTTGGCCTGCTACCCACAACGAGCCCCAATCATCTGGGAGCAGGCGCCCATTGGTGAACGTGGCTTGCAGCCATCCAATAAAAATTGCGTAAAGAACTATGTACCAAGGCATCATAGCTTGCTGTGCACTTGTTGCACGATGAGATACTACGGAACGCACACATTTCCTTTGCAGGTATGGCCAGAAGTAGAGGTAGCGACCAACGAGTCTTCTACTACCTGGGTGAGTTCAGTTGGCGTGGTATATCCTAGCGCAGCAATGATAAAACCTGAACCGTAACTTAGCGACGCATGCGCGCTTAAATCATCAGACCAGCCAAATTTCGTACCCAACACCCCATTTAATTCCGCCGTACCGAAGTCTTGGTGATAACCATCCCTAGCTACTGGAGCAACTTCGGCCATAGCGGTGATAATTGGATTAGAAGGATCCTGAACAAATACCTGGGAAAGGAAGCTGACTAAGTCTGCTGCTGTGGTGGTGGCATTGCCCCAATACCCGTTGTAAGCGGTATCGTCTAAATCGAATTGAGTGATAACTTCGGAAATAGCTTCCGGATACATCCCATCAAAACTATCTGCGGAAGCATCATCGGAATATTCGAGCATATAGGCCACATCCTCTTCATACCCAGTAGTGTTTTCTACAACCCAATAACCCAAGAGTAATTTGATTAGCGACAATGCTGGGAATTCATCATAGGCCCCATTGCTATAATACGCAGAGCCATCATCATTAAGGATGGCAATGGCAACATCGCTATCCAAGGCTCGCCGATCCAGCGAATAATAAATTTTATCGCCGTCTTGAGGCTCTAAGATATCTAAGTCATTTTCTAAATCATCGGCATAAGCAAGACCTTGTTCCCCGTGTACTTCATTTGATTGCACACTACTCGATTCTGTTTCTGGCCCATTGACGGTGTCGTCACCAGTACTACAAGCGGCAATCGTAAATAGGCTGATCGCGACGCTACAAGCGACGAGAGTTTTCGATTCTGGGAACACCCGCAAAGCATATCCTACTCGCTAGGTACGGTGCTAGCTAGGAAATTGCCTTTGCGCAAAATCCTATAATTCTACTAACTAACTGTTGAACTGCCTGGCTATAACCAGGTTCTTTGTAAATAAACACGACTTACCGAAAGTCGCTCCATAAGTTTTACCCCGCAAGTAACAATATAAAGCTATCTTACGGGGTGAAACCAACGGCAAAATATGCAATTATTATGGTGGCCTAGATGCTTCTAGGCCACCCTTCCCTTCCTCAAAGGCCCATAGCATTAGTGGAGAGATATGCTATAAACTCCCAAAGCCGGAAAATGGAGAAAACCTGCTTTGGGGGCCTAAGAAGGGAAATTTTCAAGTACCACGGCAAGGCCCACCTGCTGTCACGATGCTGTGACGCCCAGGCTGCCCTGCCGTGAACGCTAAACCCGCGCATAAGGAACTGCGATGTCTCACTTGGCAGGAGCAAGAGAGCGAAGATATGTTCTTACCCTTAACGGAAAATACCTTCATCACATAAACCTGCCCGCACTATGAAGTACCACAACCACTGCTATGACCGAGCTACCTTGGGCAAACCCACCTAGTTCAGAGCAATCTAAATGGTGTCATGCTCTGGTAGATCGCGCTTAATAACCTTGCCGGTAGGAGTCATTGGCAAAGAAGATACGAAGAACACATCGCGTGGCCGGTGGGCACTCGAAAGTCGACTAGTCACAAATTCTCGGACTTCATCAGCACTCAAGTTCGCGCCTTCACTTGGAATTACCCATGCACGCAGCGCCTGCCCGGTATCAGAGTCAGCCACACCGCAGACGAATGCGTCGTCAATGTCTTCAGATTGCACCAAGGTATCAATAATCTCACTCGGCTGGATCTTTTCGCCGAACTGAGTGATAACCAGATCATCAGCACGACCTAGGACGTACAAACGATCTTGGAACTTATAACCACGGTCACCCATGAAGTAAAAATTATCTTGCATAGGAATCTTGATGGTGGGATCTGTGTACCCACCAAACATGTCATAGGTGTGTACCCAAACCTCACCGATTTCGCCATCTGGCAGCGCGTTGCCATCTTCATCACGAATCTCAATGGTGACACCAGTTGGGATATGGCCTGTAAGCCGCGGGTCACGTGCCAATTCTCGGGGACCGGAAACTGCTTCGGCACTACTTTCCGAAGATCCATAGTGATTAAAGAGAACAGGACCAAGGATTTCTGTGACCTGCTCTACTTCAGATGGCAACAGCGGAGAACCAGAGGAAAGGACTATATCCAAGCCTGGAACCTGGGCAATCCCTTCCGTCTCTAGATACTTAAAGAGCGCTCGAATACGCGATGCTGCAGTGACCCAATTATTCACGCCATACTTTTGAATATCCGAATAGACTTGCTCGGCAGAAAAATGGCGGCGGGTGATAACCGTAGATTGCAGGCCGAAAGCCATGCACATGTAGCCCCAACCGTATTGGTGGAACAACACGGCGGTAAGCAGCCAAGTACGCTCCGGCTTTAAAGGTAAGTTCTTGACGCAAGGCAAGCCCATCACAGGTAACTTGCGCTGCAATCGAATGACACCCTTTGGCATACCGGTTGTGCCCGAGGTCATAATTACACGAACAGACTTTGCAGGCTTTTCTGGCAAATTTATGGCGGCAACCGGAATGCTCTCAATTACATCGAAGATAGTCTCATGTCCATTTGGCGCTTGCACAGAATCCAAGTGCGAAAAGATGATCGGACGCGCTTTAGTGGCATCTTCGAAAGATTCGTAGAACTCTTCATCCGCGATAAGCAAATCAATGTCATGGAAATCAAGGATCGCCTCCAACTGGCGGGGCGAAGAATTCACATTCATCAAGAAGATGTTATAACCAGCCATGGCATAGGCCAGCATGGGCAGAATGATACCTCGTCCATTGAGTGCCATTACGGCCACATTCTTGCCCGCACCGTAGTTGCGCTGAATCATTCCAGTAGCAAGGCGCTTTGCCATCTCCAGCAACTCAGCATACGTGAGCTCACCAGCATCATCTATCAGCGCCACCTTATTTGGAACCTTGCGGGCAGCATTAGCGAGCTGGGAGGCATCAGGTGAAGGCCACCGCTTTATAGTTTTGAAATCTTCCAAAGAATCTTTCAGGGAGCTACCACCTAGCATGCCTGCCTTGCTGGCATATCGCACGAACTCAATGGCTTGTGGCACCAGTTTATGGGTGGGATACTTGTGATCCAGGTGGGCTTTAAGAGTGTACTTCGCCATATGGGGAGGGATCCTCTCGTTTTATAGTGGCTAGAGTGCACAGCGGACCTTAGAAAATGAAAATCCGAGTTGCAAAACCAAAAAGGTAAAAGTTAAGTAAGAATATTTATGATTGCGGCGCCTGGGATACGCATTCAAGCGATCCCAGAGCAACCGGCAGCATCAGCTGAACGCAGATTAGAAGAAAACTGCGAGATCAGGGAACATATTCAGCAAGCGTTGGAACCAGTCGCTGGTATCCAAGGCACCGGAGAAAAAGAGGGGCAAGTTTTCTGGAGCATATTGCACCAGAATGTTGAAAACGTCGTTCAAGTTCATTACAAAAATCCCTTTCGATTAGGAGGTATATTCTTCAAAAAGACGCTGGGCGTAATGCTGGCTACCAGCATCAGTAAGGTGGAACCACAAGTTGTGAGGCTGATCATCCAAATAAGCAGCCAGCATGCGCTCACCAGTACCACAGTCGTTGTTGTTATTTGCAGGGTTGATGTCAGTAGACATATCCACAAATGAAATGTTGGATTCTACTGCAATCTGCTGCAGCAACTCACGAGTCACCTTCTGTGTCATTGGCACAATTGGCATATAAACGTGACTAACAACCCCGAAGGTATTGGTAGGACAAATATTCTTCTGACCATCGCCAAGCTCGTGATACCCAACAAGCTGGATATGGGCATTGGGAGCGGCCTGGCGCACACGGGCAATTTGCGCATTCATGTCAGACACAAATCCAGCTTTCAGATCCTCTAAGGTAAGATCTGGATTCCAGCGTTGCTGGTAAACATCATTAAAGCCAAACATCACGGTTACCAACTGAGTATTGGCATCCAGTGCGTTTTCAGCCAAGGCCTGGTCTACTTGCAGGCTGAAATTATTACCAGTTAAGCCTTCCCCACCCGTGGAACCAGAGCAGGCAAAATTAGCCACTGGCAACCCAGTGAGTTGACTTAAGGAATTAGGATAGTTCACCTCTCCTTGAGCGCAACGGTTTTCTGGTACCTCAGGGATTTGGAAAACCTCATCGAAGGTTTCATCTTTCAGCACATTGGAGAAAATCTGGAACTGCTTGGGGTTAGCAGGTACCGAATCACCAAAGCTCACATAGGCGGCTGATTGCGCCTGAGCCTGTGGGAGAGCAGCGAGGCTAGCTCCGGCCACGGTGGCCACGGCAAGCATACTGGCTGCCAGACGCTTGGTGGTGCGGGTCGTTTTCATAACGGTCCTTTCGGGGAAAATGGAAGCATTTAGCTAAAGGCTTCTACGTGGAAGCGAGCCTCGTCGTGTTCAAAGAAGGAAAATTGTTCTATTCCTGCCTCTGGGCTTGGCGCCTGTTGTTCGAAGATCTCTTGGAAGGCTTTACGAGCACCCGGAACTACAGTGTCTACCGCACCGCAAACAAATACCTCGGCGCCTTGGGCCAGGAGCTGCTGGATATTTACGGAATCCGCAAGCACAGCATCTTGTGCATAGCGCACGGTAGTCCCATTCTGTTGGCGAGTATGCCGCGAAAATGCAGGGTGTAATTCTACAAGGCCTTGTGCTGCAAATTCCTCGAGTTGGTCGTGATACAGGTAATCCGCGCTTTCGCTGCGACAACCGAAGTACAGGTGCGCGGTTGCCACGGATTCCCCCGCAGCTTTTCGATGCGCCAATTCCTGCAGGAATCCTCGCAACGGAGCGATACCAGAACCGGATCCCACCAACAACATTGGCTTTGAAAGGTCCTTGGGCATTTGGAAAGAATCTGGACCTGGAACTATGCGAGCATCTACCACGGTTCCTACTGGCAAACTGGCCAAGTAATTCGAGGCGATACCTTGATAATTCCCTTGGCCGCTGCGGGCTGCCTCATCAATCACGGAGACGGTAAGATCCACGGCATGCGGCTGTGCCAACGCCGAGGAACTAATAGAATAGCGCCTTGGCAAAAGTGGTGGAATAAACTCGAAGACTTCCGCTGGGCGTAGTGTCAGAGCATGTAAGCGTTCTACTAAATCACATAGACTCAATCGCTTTTCCACTACCTCTTGGAAATAGGTTTCATTATCCAATAAGGAGCGCAACAACACTTCATCCGGTGGACATTCCGCGCGATCCAAGAACCGCTGAATGGCAGCCTTACTCACAGGGGCATTGAGATCATAGGCAGCCGCCAACACGTCGCCTAAAGTCTGTGGGGTATGAGCAGGAATACCTGCAGCCTCAGCAGACAGCGAAATTTGGGTAGACCAAGGCAGACCTAATAATGCCAATACGCGTTGGACCGCCGCATTGGAGTTGCGGGGCATTACCTCTACATAGTCACCAGTATCATAGCCGGCACCATCTGGTAATTGCAGGGTCAAAGCATATTTGTGTCGACGTACATCTGCGTCTGGATCAGTGAGCCGAGTACTTGCAATCACACTGAATTGATCAAAATGAGCCGCGCCGAGAGCCTGATTTATATTAGCTGTCTCATTTGGTTCTAAAATTTCAACTTCAAAGGCATCATCTTGGGCACCGCCAAGCTCCTTAATACCGTAAGTTTCTGCGATAGCAGCGATGAAGGACCGTTTCCAGGTAGCGAAATCACCTAAGAAGTCCGCGCGAGCATCAGCGACACCACGTTCCACCAAGGCAGTAGCCCCACAAGCCGCGAAAGAATCCGCAATCAAAGTAGGAATGCGTTGATAGGTACTAGCCCATTCAGTATTTCCACACCCAAAGACGGCATATTGAACCTCAGAAAGCTCACCTGCTTCGCCCTTTTCGGCCTCCGAGGTAATCCAGTCAACAAAGGCACGGGCATTGTCCGGAGGCAGACCTTCATAAGAAGCTGCCACCACAATTACTGGACCGCTGCTTCGAACTGCACGAACCGCATCGTCAAGCGTGGATAAAGAGACATCAAAGCCGGCTTCTTTACCGAACTGAGCGATCTCTTCCGCAAAACCCTTCGCCGTCCCGGCATTAGAACCATAAAGAACCTGCATTGGGGTTCCATGATTCGCAACTTGTGCAGTTGGTTGAGTAGTAGCAGCCTTTTTAGATCCAGGCTCGGTGGTACGGATATTACTTTGACCACGCCGCAAAGCAGTTGGCCCATCTTGACGCGGGCGCACATGGATCGTGAAATCGTCCGGTTTGGTGGTGAGATTCGCCGCGATCTTGAGCTCGTAGTTGGGGTCGGCGAATTCAAAATCAAATCGTTGCAAAATGATTGCCAACACCAACTGAGCTTCTTGGAGGGCAAAACCGCGTCCAATACAAGCTCGCGCGCCATTGCCGAAAGGCTTCCATGCATTTTGCTTGATCTTTTGAGCGTTTTCAAAAGAAAAGCGCTCTGGATCGAAACGATCTGGCTCCGCCCAGACCTCCGGATCCCGGTGCAATTCCGGAATCATGGTAAGTACAATGTCCCCAGGGTTTACCTCATACCCTTCGCTAGTATCAGTTGCCCCGATGGTGGTCTTTTCATAGGGGGTCACTGCGAACGCTGGAGCTGTAGGATACAGGCGCAAAGTTTCACGCAATACCTGATCTAAGTACCCGAGCTTTGGCAGATCGTCAAAGCTGGGGAATTTACCCTGCAACGCTTGATCAACTTGCTCGCGCGCCTTCTTCATCTCTGACTGATTGTTCATCAGGAGGTAGAGTGCGAAACTCAGCATGCCCGAAGTAGTCTCATGTCCTGCAACTAAGAAAGTAATGAGGTTGTTGCGCACATTATCACTTGGAAGATGCTCACCAGTTTTTGGATCCACGGCTTGGAGCATGGTATCCAAAATGTCTGATTCGCGATCTTGATGTGGATCACGGCGACGCTGCTCAATCAGAGAGTCGCAAATTTTCTGCATGCGTTCGATGTGGAATTGGAAAGCATTCTTCTGCTTTACATTCATTTTTTGAACGAACTCTGGCTTACCGGTGCGCTCGCCCGCAATGCGCAAGGCTTCCATCATTGATTCCACAAAGGGGTGCAACTGCTCCGAATAGAATGAATTAAAACGGAAGCTAAAGGCACAAAGTGCAATAGTATCGAGAGTTAGCCGAGTAAAATCACTTGGTACATCGATTTCTTCATCTTCAGCTAAACGCTCCCACTTCAAAACCAGTTGCTCTGCGATATCGCTCATATTGTCGTACATCACACGCAGAGCCTTGGGCGAAAACGCCGGCATCAAAATGCGGTGCGCCTTGCCCCAATTGGGTTCCCACGTATAGGCAGTAATCAATCCATCATGCCCACCAGGACGCAAGTTTTCTAAGTCTGGGTGGATATGCTTATAAAAGCGGTCTTCATCACAAATCTCATTGACCAAACGTTGCGAGCTAATTGCCAGCAACGGAGCCAATCCCGGCAGCTGCTGGAGGTGGATCTCCCCATACTTACGCCCCACTTCCATCAAGGATGGCAAAGCGGTATGCGATTTGATTGTATATAGGGTTCCAATACCCGGTAGCGGTCGGGGACCTGGAATCTTTTCAGCCATGAAACACTTTCAGATAGAACCTGGAGTTACAACTTACGGAAACGCTACTCTCCCCCCCTTGTCAAATGCTCACCAGAGTGCAAAGTTTAAAATTTCACTGGTAAATATAATTTAATAAATTTTTATATTAGATCTTCTACATGTTCAGATTCTCTAGTGCGATCATTGCTTCGAAGCGACTTTTTGCTCCCAGGTCTTTCACCAAGACAATGAGTTCAACACTCTTGGACTCATTGCACTGAAGCTTCCCCATTGAAGCGGTTCCGGAAGTTTATATCGGATAATCTTGCTAACCGCTACACGTTACAAGGTTAAACGTGCCGACCATACATCAATACATAGTCTAGTTATTACGTTTTGGACACCATGCTTTTTGCTTTTACTTCAACATTAAACGCCTCGATGCGCGTAACAAACAGCTAAACTGCTATTTCAGGCGCCAAACGCTGAGAGTTCATTTTTTCACGTTCCACCACAAAAGTGTCGCTATCGACCTTGCAACAAACTCTATATACGTCATCGCGTTGAATGGGTTCTTTTAGGAAACCGTGGTCATAATTCAGTTTTTCCCAATCGGATTCCCGTCCCTCGCGGCGTTTCATACCAAGGCACTAGTAGGTTGATACTCCCATAGCTATGTGTTCACTATTCAGCAGTTAAGCAAGGCCCCCGGGCTAATCGAAACCCATCTCACCAAAATTTCCTGCTAAATCTACGATTGCTACCACTGTAAGAGCCGTTCCAGTAACATTTGCCCGACTTCGCCTTCCGATAACTGTCTGAAAGCTCTTCTCCCATTGTTGTGCTGACTTTCAAATGCTAGAGGTTGCTCTGCGATTTAAGTCTTGCACATCTACTTCTTTCCAAGAGCTTCAGCAGCATTCAGCCAGCACCACTCACTCTTGTTACAGGGAGGATGCAGCCGGATATCGAGCATCGAACAAGTTACTTAGATTCCCGCTTTGAGAAGCTCGTCCAACTGGGGGGGTAGGCTCTACACTCCCAGTCTTTGCTACGGATCATCTCTATAAAGCGAAAGGCTATAGCACTTGCTATAGCCTTCAAGATCTTCCGCGCCCCATCCATAAATCTTCTGGGCGGGAATGCCTTAGAGTGTACTACTCATCAAAATTGGTAGCGTCTTTGTACTTCTTTTGAAAGCGGATGTAACTCCGCACAAATCGGAATAACAAATCAGCGACAAGCGTATACAAAAGGGTTCGAATTGCTCTCAAAATGAGAATAATGCCAATTTGGCCCAGAACGACGGCGGAATCCACTTCATCGTAATCGTATGCAGTTATGTAAATAGCTATTATTACGCCGAGGATCCAAATGAGATAGCTACCTTTTTCAAGCGCGAAACGCAGGAAAATCTGCCCTCCTGAAAGTGTTGCCGAACCAGGTGCGCTGAATTGGAAGGCGTTTCCTGTATCTAGATTCTGAAAGCCTTGATTTTGCTGCTGTGAGGCTAGTCGTTGTGGAGCCTGTTGCTTTGGAGCATCCTCCCCGGGGTTATTATGAGCAGGTGCGATTGTTGCCGGCCGAGAAGATACATTTTCACCCACAGCAATTTTTCGCAGTTGGGCAATACCGATGTCGGGTTGCGAAGGATCTGCCAAAATCTCATCGTAGTAACGCCGTTTGCCCTCATCACCAAGCACCTGCAAAGCAACTGTTAGTTCGTCGGCACCCCCGGGATTGCTCAGCGGCGGGTTTTGCAACATGTCAATGAGTTGTTTATTGAGTTCCTGCGTAGAAGCGTTCCGCGATAGGCCGATAGATTTATATAAGTCGTAATGCGCCAATTGTCAGATCCTTTCCAATATTTTCCGATATCTCGATATTACACTGCGTATGTTGTTAGCTCACGGCCCTGACTTTGGGATGGACGCTTACCGTAACCATGCTGTAGAAACCTTGATACACAAATAGTGTAAACCTAAATTACTTTACATCACACCTGTCAACAATAGGAATGCCGAGCATACTACGTACTCGCAGCACGCCAGAGGATCACCAATTTTTTTCCAGCTAACCAACTTTGACCACCGTCGAACACCAGAGAACAAACATTAGAAAAGTTGAGTACACCTACTCACACGTTGATTCTTCCTAAGGATAAGCTTGACGCAAGCAGTTGGGTGGATATTGTAGCGTTTTACCCGCGCCTCGGATATGCAGATATGCGAGCATTGAGAATACTGCGAATTCGGTAATGATAGGATGAAAAGTAAGGCAGCGTGGTTAGAAATCAGCGCTTTCGATATCAAGAATTGTGAATCACTCGATTGCACGGTCACTTATTCACCCTGGATAGCGGGTGGGAATATTCACAGCCGCCTAAAACAATTAGAGCCATAATTTCCCCTTCGCACGCTTACCTTATCAGGCAACTTTGGTAGAATATATACTACGTCCAAAGGCTGATAGGACCAAAGGTTGATAGACAATTTTTGTCTAGCGCCTGTTTTATCCCAGATCGCATTAGGCAGCCACAAGTAATCCTGGCCCAACCACAGCTGCCCCACCATGCCGTGGCCCAGCAGTCAACAATACCGTTACGAGGAGTGAAAGCACGATGCCAAATTCTTTCGGAGTCCGACTCGCAGAAGTGATACAACTCGAACAAGTATCTCCACACTTCGTCCGCGTCGTTTTCGGAGGCGACGATCTATGCGATGCAGGCACCAATTACCCAATCTGCGACCAGCGCTTCAAATTAATTTTTGGCGACCACAAGACCCTCCAAGACCTCCGAGACACCGATGACTGGTTTCACCGCTTGCGCACTAGCGATGCCGAAGATCGACCAATACTTCGCACATACTCTATCCGCGACTGGGGATACCAACCTAAGCCTCGCATCACTGTAGACTTTGCCACCCATGTAGGCACCGATCTTGGTCCAGCGGCTTCCTGGGTACAAGCCGCTCAACCCGGAGATGTGGTGGGAATGGTTCTGCCGCTTTTCCCGTCAGATCCAGTTGGTGTGGAGTTTACTCCAGGAGCAGCCAGTGTCGTGCACCTTATTGGAGATGAAACGGCTCTACCTGCAATTGGGCGCATCCTTGACGACAGGGCTGCTTTCCCTAGAGTGAAACAGTGGGAGGTATCCCTAGAATTGCCCGATTTGGCAGATCAAATCATTGCACCTCATCCGGACTATACAATCCAAGCGGTTGCCAGAACTGATGCCGGATTTGGCCAATCCCTTGCAAGACAGCTGCGGATCCCTCTCAATGGTGACCAACCTGTAACCGCGAAGGAAGATACGTCGGATACATTGGTGTGGGAAACCGCCAGTTATTCAAGCGAACAAGCCAATATCTTGGAAGCAAAGCAAAACACTGCTGAACACTATTATTGGATTGCTGGCGAATCCAGCATGGTCACGAGTTTGCGTCGATATTTCGTACGCGAGTTAGGCGTTCCGCGCGAACAAATAGCCTTCATGGGCTATTGGAAGCATGGGGTAGCAATGCGCGAATAGAAACCGCAACAAATTTGTAAACATGATTCTGAAACTCCGCCAGCATAGAAGCTACCGTTTGTATTGTAACCAGCTGCTCAGATAAGCAGCTCGCTGCATAAAGGTGCTGCATTCAGTTGATGGTTAACAAATAGATCATAACTTCAGGCACCGCGGCAGCCCTTTCGGAAAAGGCAGAGTATTTCACCGATATACGATGCCTTCTCTATCACTACACTGCGATTATTGTTGGTCAACAGAAAATAAGAGGTGCGCCCCACAAGGGGCGCACCTCTTATTTTACTTTTCAAGGAAACTAGAAATTAGTCCTTCTTGAACTTGCCAAGTACGTCGTTAGCAACGTCCTTGATCTTGTCGCCGGCGTCAGAAACAGCGTCCTTAACGTCAGACTTTACCTGATCGGCCTTACCCTCATTCTTGAGGTCGTCATTATCAGTAGCGCCGCCAACAGCTTCCTTAGCCTTGCCAGCGAAGTCCTCTGCCTTGTTTTCTAGGTCACCCATGATTTACTCCTTTGTTCATCGGAAACTTTGGACGTTGTCCAGAATAGAGAAAAATGTGCGGGCTGTCACTAAATTGTCCACCAGTTCCAGGCAAAATATAGCAAAAAGCAGACAAATTCCCAGCTCAAGTCATTTAAATTCTTTTTCATTTTTCTATTAGCTTAACCTGCTTTCCGCACTAAGGAGTTCTTTGAGCGGTCGTTTTTACTCTATCGTTCCCGCTGCACGCCACCTCTTCGAAAGTTCAGCTCCCAGCAGCTTCCACCAGGGCAGTTCCCAGCAACAAGAGCTAGATAAGCCAGCGGCAGCTACGCGCCACCACGTTGACGCTAGAGCACCATCGCTGCAATCCAGCCAGAAATCAGCAAGGGCAGATTGTAGTGGATAAAAGTAGGAATGACAGTGTCTCGAATATGATCATGCTGCCCATCGACATTTAAGCCAGCAGTCGACCCGAGTGTGGAGTCAGAGGCTGGAGAACCGGCGTCACCAAGCGCACCGGCAGCACCGATGATTGCCACCGTTGCTGCTGGCGAAAAGCCCAAGGTTAAACACAGTGGTACATAGATGGTCGTAATAATGGGTAACGTTGAGAAAGAAGAACCAATGCCCATGGTCACCAGCAGACCTACCAGCAGCATCGCCATTGCTGCCACCCCTTTATTGCTGCCCACAATATTTGCCGCACCAGTCACTAAGCCATCTAAATCGCCCGTTGCCTGCATGACTGAAGCAAATCCTTGGGCAGTGATCATAATAAAACCAATAACTGCCATCATCTTCATGCCTTGCGTAAAGACATCATCGGCCTGGCGCCAATTAACGACACCCGTCCCTAGGAAGATAGCCAAACCAACCAGCGCACCTACGAGCAAAGCATCGGCTTCCATATCTCGTACTTGCATCACCAGTTGCACTGCAAAAGTGGCCACGATGGCGATGAGGGAAACCGCCACCTTATAGCGAGAGGGCCCAACCTGAGCATCTTGTCCTTGCACAAGGGGTACTTCTTGATAGTCTCGAGGCTTACGATAAGAGATGAACACCGCGATGAGTAAGCCGCTGATCATCCCGAGGGCAGGGATTGCCATCACACGGAAAATTTGGATTTCACTGGTGTCTAGTCCCGCATTCTCAATATTGCCCAACAAAATGTCATTGAGGAAGATCGAACCAAAACCGATCGGGATCCACATATACGTGGTAACCAGACCAAAAGTAAGCACACATGCTACCAGCCGGCGGTCCAGTCGCAGGCGATTCATTACCCCAAGCAGTGGCGGGATCAGTAGTGGGATGAATGCAATGTGCACTGGGATGAGGTTCTGGCTCATAATACTCATGGCCAAGATGCCAGCAAGCATCAGCCATTTGATGACCGCAGTAGAGCGTCGGAGGGTGTCCGTGGTGAGCTCTGTGTCATCATCAGGCTTGCCGATCAATCGCAAGATGCGCTGTGAGAGCAGCTCTGGCAGCCCGGCACTGGATACCGCCATAGCAAAGGCGCCAAGCAAGGCGTAGCTGAGTGCGATTTTCGCTCCCCCACTCAAGCCATCCTGAAATGCCACCATGGTGGCATCAAGCCCCAGCCCGGCTAGCAGGCCGCCTGCGAGAGCGCTGAAGAAGAGGGCAAGAACTACATGCACTCGTAGCACCATAGTGAGCAACAACATGAGTACTACGGCTATTAGGACGGCATTCATAGGAAAAACATACCTTAGAAGCAGCTTCAATACAGAAATTTCCCGCGCCCTTTATTAAAGCGGAAAAGTTCCAGCGGCCGCTTCATCCCTCAAGTGCGGGTGCCAAGGCCGAGCCTTGAGGATATTTTCGGTGATTTTGCTCCCATTTCACGGATTCCAGGCACTCTAGGCTTGCCCTATGACATGTCTGTAATATCTTGCCTATCGTTTGCAGCGATTTTAATTGTGATTTGCGCCATACGAAATTCTATCGACCGGCAGTTTTTAGGGCACCCTACCTTTTTCCTTGCGTAATTTTCTGTTGAATTACAGATAGATAACTGTCACCCTAGGCACCTTTTCTGTGGGAATAGGTTTGTTTATGGGACATTCGCGCAACAGATGAGGTATTACAGCATATGCAACAACAGGGTCTTTATAATCCCAGTTTTGAGTCTGACGCTTGTGGCGTAGCCTTCGTAGCAGATTTGTACGGCCGCGCCAGCCGCGACCTCGTGGATAAGGCCATCCAAGCGCTTGTAAACTTGGACCACCGGGGCGCAGCCGGTGCTGAAGCCTCTACCGGCGACGGAGCCGGGATCCTCTTACAGGTCCCGGATGCCTTCTACCGGGATATTGTGGACTTTGATTTACCTTCCCCCGGTGAATATGCCACCGGCATTGCTTTTCTACCAAAGGCCCGTATGGCCATGCTGGACGCGAAGCGCGAGATCGAAGCTATTGCGCGCGAAGAAGGGGCAACCGTTTTAGGCTGGCGGGAAGTTCCCACCGATCCCAGCAGCTTGGGTGAGATGGCAAAAGACGCTATGCCGCACTTCGAGCAAATCTTCTTAAGCGCAAGCAGAGATGGCGCGCTCGTCTCCGATATTGATTTAGATCGCATCATGTTCTTCGTGCGCAAGCGCTGCGAACGCGAGCTTGGAACCAAAAACGGCGAAGAAACGGTGTACTTCCCTTCGCTTTCAGCACGCACCATGGTCTATAAGGGCATGCTCACCACCCCACAGCTAGCCACCTTCTACCAAGACCTGCGCGATCCACGCATGCAAACCGCCATTGCCCTTGTACACTCGCGCTTTTCCACCAATACTTTCCCAGCTTGGCCGTTGGCTCACCCTTATCGTTTAGTGGCGCACAACGGCGAAATCAATACGGTGCGCGGTAATGAAAACTGGATGCGCGCGCGAGAAGCCCTCATTCAATCTGCTCAGTTAGGTTCGCTGGACCGCGTACTGCCAATTTGCACCCCCACTGGCTCCGATACTGCCCGCTTTGATGAGGCCTTAGAGCTGCTACACCTCGGCGGTCGTAGCCTGCCCCATGCAGTGATGATGACAATCCCCCAGGCTTGGGAGCACGCTGACAATATAGATCCGCAGCTGCGCGACTTCTACGAGTACCACTCCTGCCTCATGGAGCCATGGGATGGTCCAGCCGCAGTTGCTTTCACCGATGGCACTGTGGTTGGTGCGACTTTGGACCGTAATGGCCTGCGCCCAGGTCGTATTTGGATTACCGATGATGGCTTGGTGGTCATGGCATCCGAAGCCGGTGTATTAAACATTGATCCAAAGCACGTCGTTAAGCGCACCCGTGTACAGCCAGGCCGCATGTTTCTCATCGATACTGCCGCAGGTCGCATCATTGAAGACGAAGAGATTAAGAAGGAGCTCGCCACCCAAGAACCATATGGCGCATGGATCCGCGATAACTTCGTCCACTTAACAAACCTGCCACAGACTCGCTATGAGTACATGCCCCACAACCGTGCAGTACTGCGCCAACGCGTGTTCGGCATCACTGAGGAAGATGTGGACATCATCTTGCGCCCCATGGCACTCAATGGCGCTGAGGCAATTGGCTCCATGGGGTCGGATACCCCAATTGCAGCCTTGTCCTCGCGCCCACGCATGCTCTACGATTTCTTCGCCCAGCGCTTCGCTCAGGTAACCAACCCGCCTCTAGATTCCATCCGAGAAAAGCCAGTCACCAGTATGTTCACGCTGCTCGGTGCACAGTCTGATGTGCTCAACCCTGATGCAGAGGCAGCTCGCCGTATTCACCTCGATAACCCGATTATCGATAATCACGAGCTAGCGACCTTGATCCACGCCAATGATGACGGCCAGTGGCCTGCTTTTGGCGCGGCCGTGATTTCCGGTCTGTACCCTGTAGCTCACCATGGTGCCGGTATGCGCGATGCGATTTCCCGCGTGCGCCGTGAAGTCTCTGCGGCGATTGCCGAAGGTAAATCACTCATTATTATCTCGGACCGCGAATCCGATGAGCGCTACGCCCCGATTCCTTCGTTACTACTCACCTCTGCTGTGCACCAGCACTTGGTTGCTGAGCGCACCCGTACCCGGGCTTCATTGGTGATTGAATCTGGTGATGCCCGCGAGGTGCACCACTTAGCTATGCTCATTTCCTTTGGCGCCGATGCAATTAACCCCTACATGGCATTCGAAACCATTGACGAACTGCGCATGAAGGGGCAGCTTGGTGCATTGGAATTGGACGAGGCCTGTCGTAATTACATCTCCGCTGCCACCACCGGTGTGCTCAAAGTAATGTCCAAGATGGGTATCGCCACCGTTGCTTCCTATCGTGGCGCCCAATTAGCTGATGTCACCGGCTTGCACCAGCACTTACTCGACGAATACTTCGGCGGCATTCCTTCTCCTATTGCGGGAATTAAGCTTGATGATATTGCCGCTGATGTCGAAGCCCGCCACCGCAGCGCCTTCTTGCCTCGCCCAGAAGAGCATGCTCACCGCGAACTCGACTTAGGTGGTGAATACAAATGGCGCCGCGAAGGTGAGTACCACCTGTTTAATCCAGAGACCATCTTCAAACTGCAGCATGCCACCCGCACGGGCGAGTACGCGATCTTCAAGGATTACACCCGCAAGGTCAACGACCAGTCGCAGCGCTTGGCAACCATTCGTGGCTTATTTGAGTTTGCTCCCGATCGCGCCCCCATTTCGGTTGATGAGGTCGAACCGGTTGAGGACATCGTCAAGCGTTTTTCCACTGGTGCAATGTCCTATGGCTCGATTTCTGCAGAAGCTCATGAGACGCTTGCCATTGCTATGAACCGCTTAGGCGGCATGAGTAATTCCGGTGAAGGTGGCGAAGATGCTCGTCGCTTTGATGTAGAGGCCAATGGCGATTGGCGCCGCTCTGCGATTAAGCAGGTAGCTTCAGGACGCTTCGGGGTTACGAGCCACTATCTGTCGAACTGTACTGATATTCAGATCAAGATGGCCCAGGGGGCAAAGCCTGGTGAAGGCGGACAGCTGCCACCGCACAAGGTCTATCCTTGGGTTGCAGAAGTGCGTATTACTACCCCAGGCGTAGGTCTAATTTCCCCACCACCACACCACGACATTTACTCGATTGAGGATCTTGCTCAGCTGATCCACGATCTCAAGAATGCCAATCCGGATGCGCGTATCCACGTGAAGTTGGTGGCGGAGCAAGGTATCGGTGCCGTTGCCGCTGGTGTTTCCAAGGCGCACGCTGATGTGGTGCTGGTTTCCGGCCACGATGGTGGTACTGGCGCTTCCCCGCTGACGTCTCTGAAGCACGCCGGTGGACCTTGGGAGCTCGGTTTAGCGGAAACCCAACAAACTTTGTTACTCAATGGCCTGCGCGATCGCATTCGGGTGCAATGTGATGGACAGCTAAAGACTGGCCGCGATGTCATCATCGCCGCCTTACTTGGTGCCGAAGAGTTTGGCTTCGCTACCGCCCCACTGGTCGTTGAGGGTTGCGTCATGATGCGTGTCTGCCACCTTGATACCTGCCCTGTAGGTATCGCGACCCAAAACCCTGACTTGCGTGCGAAATACACTGGCCGGGCAGAGCATGTGGTGAATTTCTTCATGTTCATTGCCCAAGAAGTCCGCGAGTATTTAGCGGAGCTTGGCTTCCGCAGTATTGATGAGGCGGTAGGCCAGGCCCAGGTATTGCGCATGACCGAGGAGGCAGCCACTGAACGTGCCGGCAAGCTGGACCTCAGCCCAATTTTCGAGCGCGTGGAGTCCCCCCACTTCCGTAACCAAAACTTGCGTTGCACCAAACATCAAGATCACTCGTTGGAAAAGGCCTTGGATCAGCGCATCATTGCCGATACGCAGCTGACCATCGATGCCGCAGCAGCAAAGAACTCTGCAAATGCCCCATCATGGATGGCTGCCGGGGAAAACCCCCGCATCGCTCTGGAATACCCCATCACCAACGTCAATCGCTCTGTCGGTACCATGACTGGCTCCCGAGTCACTCGCGCTGCTGGTGCCCGTGGCTTGCCAGATGATACCTTGCACCTGACCTTCAAGGGTTCAGCTGGTAACTCCTTTGGCGCATTCATCCCACGTGGCATGACCTTAGATTTGGTTGGTGATGCCAATGACTTCGTTGGAAAGGGCATCTCTGGTGGACGTATTATTGTCCATCCAGATCCTGCAGCGCCGCACCAATTGAAGAACAACCCAGACATCATTGCCGGCAACGTGGTTGGTTACGGTGCCACCTCTGGTGAGATTTTCATTGCGGGTAGCGTGGGCGAGCGTTTCTGCGTGCGTAACTCTGGTGCTACTGCTGTCGTCGGTAGCATCGGCAATCACGGTTGTGAGTACATGACCGGCGGCAAGGTAATCATCCTAGGCCAGGTTGGCGACAACTTCGGTGCCGGTATGTCCGGTGGCGTGGCCTTTGTACGCAAGAGTCCTGATCTCGAAAAGAAGCTCAATAAGGACGTTGCTGATGGAATCAGCGAATTAACCGATGCTGATATGGAGTGGCTGAACACCACTTTGGCCGCCTATGAGCAACGCACTGGGCAGAAAGTCCAAACCACTGCAGCGGACATGGTGAAAATCATGCCCACCCCGTATCGCAAGGTTCTCGAAGTCATCGCCAAGGCTGAGTCAGCTGGCGAAGATGTCAACACCGCAATCATGGAGGCACTGAACTAATGGCTGATCCACACGGTTTCCAAAAATTCTCTCGGCAAGAGCCCACACACCGTCCGGTACCCCTGCGATTGATGGACTATCGCGAAGTCTATGAGCAAGCACCGCCCGGCCAAATCGAACAGCAGGCTACCCGCTGCATGGACTGTGGTGTGCCCTTCTGCCATGAAGGCTGCCCGCTAGGCAATATCATCCCCGAGTGGAATGATTTAGTTCGCCAAAACCGCTGGCGTGAAGCCTATGATCGCCTGCATGCAACTAACAACTTCCCCGAGTTTACGGGCCGGCTATGCCCTGCTCCTTGTGAAGGTGCTTGTGTGTTGGGGATTAGCGATGATCCAGTGACTATTAAGAATGTAGAGCTGGCAATTGTCGAACATGCCTTTGAGCAAGGCTGGGTAGAGCCTATTAAAGCTTCCCTTGATACCGGCATAAAGATCGCCGTTGTTGGCTCTGGTCCGGCAGGTTTAGCAGCAGCCCAGCAGCTGACTCGCTCCGGACACAAGGTCACTGTATTTGAACGCGATGACCGCATTGGTGGCCTCATGCGCTACGGAGTGCCTGAGTACAAGATGGAAAAGAAGTGGATTGATCGCCGCTTAGCCCAAATGGAAGCCGAGGGTACGGAATTCCGCACCGGGATTTCTCCAACTGCTGCGGATCTTAATTCCTTCGACGCCGTTGTCTTGGCAACTGGTACTCCAGTACCACGTGAACTACCTATTGTAGGCCGCGAGTTAGAGGGGATTTATCCAGCGATGGATTATCTCAACTTACAAAACCGCGTGTGCGAAGGTGATCAGGAAGAACCAGCTGTCAGCGCGAAAGGCAAGAAGGTTGTCATCATCGGTGGTGGCGATACCGGTACCGACTGTTTTGGTACCGCACTGCGCCAGGGTGCTACCAGTGTGACCCAATTTGATATTCGCCCGCGTGCGCCAAAACACCGTGCTTCTTCTACCCCATGGCCTATGTATCCAATGAAGTATCGCACCGCTACTGCACACGAAGAAGGCGATTATGTAGTCAGCGGTGATGAGTCTGCAGCAGAGATCGAAGCGCTTGGCCTTGCCACCCGCAAGGTGGGTGAAGAGCTGGGTGAGCGTCGCTACAAGATGAACACCGTGAGCTTCCATGGCGAAAACGGCAAAGTGCAATCCTTGCGCGGGCATGAAGTACAGGTTCGCGAAGGCAAGCGCGTGCCGGTTGAAGACACTGACTTCGAGATGGATGCCGATTTAGTGCTACTCGCCCTGGGCTTTGCCGGAGCAGAGCGCTCTGGTGTTGTCCACGAATTAGGGGTAGCCTTCGACCAACGCGGTCGTATGGTGCGCGACGCCCAGTATCGCGCAGAAACCAAGCCTCTATTCCCCGGTTTTAAGCCCAAGGTCTATGTAGCCGGTGACAGTGGCCGGGGCCAGTCTTTGATTGTGTGGGCCATCGCAGAAGGCCGCGCCTGCGCAGCCGCGGTGGATGCTGACCTCATGGGTGAGACCGCACTACCTATTGCCGTAAGTCCGCAAACTGTGCCTATTGGCATGTAGTTTAGCCAGCCCCTCCACTGAGATTTTCCCGGTGGGGACTTTAGGCGATATCACCTTCACGGATTGCCCAAAACGGTAGCCTCGTAAAATTCAACTACAAGGTTACCGTTTTCTCATTTTGTCTTGCCATTACCCTGTTTTGGGCCCGGATTACCGCTCTCGTGCTCTATGTGTAGCGGTGTATCCGCCGCTTCCAAAATGGCAGCAAAGCCACAATCACTACTACACCAAACAAGGTGATCCCGGCATCCACCAACGCTGGTGCATCCCGAGGAATAAAGGTCATGATCTTCCAAACCCATAACTCGGAGAATCCCAGCACCGAGTTTTGCACGAGCACCCAAGCAACTAATACTCCTAGACTAGCCACCAAAGGTATATACAAACTCAGCACCATCATCAGTAATAGCGCGGCCACTGCGTTCCGAGAATATTCTGGTTCAATGAGCAAATAGACCAATGGCCCCAGTAGTACTGCCATTACTGCAAACACGTCCCATAGACGTATCTGTGGCACGTTCACTGTCTTTACCACTTCGATACGCACCGCAGGCGTATAAAAAATTGCTGCTAGGAGTACTGGATATATAAGGACTAAAAGCGTTGCGAATACTGCCGGAATCATGCCACTGACAAAAAATTGTGGAATGGATAAGGGAGTCTGTCCTAATAGGCTCAGCAATGCCGCAGTGATCATCGCAAAACAAAAAACCGGGATAATGCGATGTGAGCGCACGTAGTATTTCAGGTATATCCAATGTAGCACACCAGAGTCTCTCGCCACGCCACTTTGATGGGTCTTATGTCTGGCCTGCATTAGAACCCTCGTCCTACATCAGCTAACTCCCAATCAGGATCAGTGCGAAATGCGGTGATATAAGGCTCATAGTTAATTTCCATTCCCAAGGAAATTGTTGCGGGATCTACTAGCGGATCTTGTTGAGCATAAAGCTGCAACAGGTAAAACCAGAGTGCTCCTGCTGCGTCATCTGTATACGCAAAGGATAGCTGAGTAGCGGGCAGTACGCTTACAGTGGCATTATCCTGCAACAATTCCGGGACACGTGCTTGCAATTCGGCAAAGGATTCCTGGTTTGCTATTACCTGTTGTGCATCATTTTCCGGCCAAGCACATACCTGCTGTTCACAAACAAGTTCGCTCGCACTCCGTTCTACTACCCCAGCGGTTTGCACACTCGCAGCCGCCTGCTGCCAGGAAACACTAAACGCAGCAGTAGCTATGACTATTAGCCCTACTTGGCGTACCACACTACGGTTTGAATGTTTTCCCAGTATCCCAAACGCATAAAACCCAAACATAGTAAGCATGAAAAGGCCTGCAAATCCTGCCCAGGCCACGCTGGCATCATAACGCTGTTCCATGGCACAGCAGACAGGTGGATAACCTAAAACATATTGCAATGGAGAAATCGGTAAACCAGACGGCAAAATATAGAAGGTATAAGGGACGATCAACGCCAGAGGAATCGCTGCGAACAGGGGCATAATCATCCCCGCTAAACAGCCTACAGCTACCCAGACCACAGCATGCGCGCTAATGAGCGCCACCTGCAACACAAAGGTTTGCCAACTTGCCCCAGCTAGAGTAGCTTGCCAAGCGAAAAACCCTACGGTGATTACATAAGCAACCGGCGGAATCAAGGGAAAATATTTCACCCGACCCAACATTGCTTTAAGTATTTGGCGAGTTTGTACCAATCCACGAATATAGTCACGCATACGCCCAATTTCCACGGCTGCTCCAGCGGCCACTGCCGAATACAAGAGCAACAAAATGTTTAGGGCATTTATTAAAGAGCTCTCCCCGTATACAGAAAACTGTAGCCACCAATTAACTAGGTAGAACCCCGTAGCAATTGCAATCAAAACTAAGGGCACAACTGGGCGCTTCCACCAGTGCATAATTCCAAAAAGGTTTCTCATCGTAATACCGCCCTTGCTAAGCGGCTAAGGATAGAATCTCCTCCTTGGAGGCGTGCAAAGGCAGAAGGTACATCATCGAAAATAATGGTACCGGCATCTACAACGATCAACCGCTGGAAATAATTGGTGATATCTTCGCCATGATGTGTACTCACCACAAGCCCAATGCCAGCTGCTATAACTCGCTGGTACAGGGCTTCAAGCATTTCTCGTGCCAAAGGATCCAAAGCGGCACTTGGTTCATCCAGCAGCAACATTTGTGCGCCCGAGTTTAAGGCAGCTGCTAACCCTAAGCGTGTTTGCTGGCCGCCACTGAGTTTGTGGCACATTTGCCCACGTTGCCGGCCCAAGCCCACAAATTCCAACCAGCCAGCTGCTTGTTGATGCGCTCTAGCCTGCTCAGCGCCGCTGACCCATGCTACATATGCAACATATTCTTCGCAGGTAAAGCCGGTGATTACCGGAACGTGTTGGGGCAGATAGGCTACTTGCACCTCATTGCGTACCCGGCCCCTGGTGGGAGCTAATTCTCCTGCAGCCAATCGCAGAAGCGTAGTTTTTCCGGCGCCATTAAGTCCCAGGATAAGGGTAGGACGCTGGTCTAATTGCAGGTTAAGATGAGTAAAAAGTTGCTGCTTACCGGTAACATAAGCGACTTCTTGCAGTTGAATTGTCACAGCATCCCCTTAAGAGCACTAGTATGATACCGAGAATTGTTTAATATTTATGCGCTGCCAATCCCAGGTGTTTATCCGCAACTTATACTGAACGTTCACATATCGCCCAAAATCATTCACTGCTGTTGCCCGATAACAGCCCGTCGCACTTGAAGTTCGCACATCACGATCCAATTGCAGGCGTCGCACCTGCACAAGCGGCAAATCTAACTTCCGACTTGCTTCGCCATAAACTGAAGAACAGCCTGACAACCGAGATCGCGTCAGCGCACCACTGGTGGTGTCATTCCATGTGCGCGTTGTAGAACCATTCCGTGTATCTTTATAAGAGCTAGCGAAATGCCCAGCATGAGCTGGTGATGCCAATGTAATTGCGCATACGATAGTTAAAAAAATGCGAGAGCCCGATGGTGGGTTTTCATAACGCAGAACAACCTTTCAATAGAAAGAGGTAACCTTTGCGCCTAAAAATTCGAGGGAATATCAATCTTTTAGGCTAGGCAAACTATATCTCTCCCTACGATATTCGTCAACATCTAGCCCCTACCTGCAAACGTACGGCTGGACCATGCGCCCCTCATCCGCAGTAGAGGTCTATAACGAAAATCCTCCTCAAGTCGAATAGGACTACCTACAAGCACCAGGGCAATGAGAAGCTTCCACTCCCAGGCCATCGCAACAAATTTCGCAGCCACCAAGCAGACGAGCTCTTAATGCTCCAGCTCCAAATCACCTAGCAACAGAACCGTGGAACAATCTGGAAATCGCCCAGAATATGAACGACACCCCGGATTTCTGGGTAGAGGGTACCTGGAAAACTTTGAAACCAAGTACCGCCAAAATCTCAAGATCTAGCGAGCCACACCCCCCCCCCAACAAATCGAGCGCCAATGCCCCAAAACAGCACTCTACCAACTAATTCCCCGTAGAGGCCCGGAGAAACTACTGGACACTGGAAAACCCACACAAGACGGACCAACATCGAAACCACTGGCACACTACACCCAGGTAGCGGCAGGCGCCCCTGCCAACCTCCAAGGCTGCACGATAGGCTAGCCACCACAGCATTGCCAAACGAAAGTAAAACACTCTGCAGCGATACTTACAACAGTATCACTGGTAGCAGTGCCCCTGGCAGCAGCATCGCTCACCGTGCCGTTTTATCGAGTCCGATCCCGCTTAGCAAAACCCATGCGTGGTCGAAAGCCTTCTGGGCGCCGCAGCTGTGCTACGGCGTCACCGATTTGTAGTCGAAATCGGGGCTTCATTGGCGGTAATTGCATCACGCTAAACCAGCCAACATTCATGCTTTCATCATCGGCAACATACGGTTCATCGGCCCCTTCCACAGTGCATCGCATTGCAGTATCCATATACTGCACCACATCGCCGTTCGGATAGGTTACCGGCCCAACGGCACCCACACCAAGGAGGGCATCAACACGAATATCTAGTCCTGTTTCTTCCTTCGCTTCGCGAATAGCGGCGTTGTGAGGTTCTTCGCCTGGTTCGACGATGCCACAAACTGGGGTCCACTGTTGGTCATCAGCGCGTTGGACCAGCAATACCTCCGGTACCTCCGTAATTGGGGCATCTGACGGCACATCGCGAATGACAATCGCTGTCACCCCAGGTAAGAACAAGAGATCATGCCCTATTTTTTCGCGCAGGCCTAACACAAATTCTGGGGTAGCCATTATTCCTTGTCCTCGTCAGTGGCTGTAACTGCATCAATATCCTTTTGCGCGGCATCGGCCTTGATCTTGGCAATCAACTTGGCTGGATCAAAATCCTCATAGTATTGCTCTTCAGCAACACGCTGTTCTGCCATTAGCGCACCTCCGTGGCTGCAATGGATTCGCGAATGAAGTCTTTGATAGTAGCGGCATCATTGGGCATTTCAGTGACATGCCGTGGGGCATCCATAATGCTCGCGAAGCGATCTGGCATTTCAGGGTCGCGCCCCACTGCTTCTTGGATTGTTTCGGCAAATTTCACTGGCAAAGCGGTTTCCAGGCACACAATGGGGGTCTCTACTTGGTCGGCCCACTGGCGCGCCACATGCACCCCATCAGCAGTGTGCGGGTCAATCATGATCGCTAGGCGCTCATAGCAATCCCGAATAGTTGCAATCCGGTCTGCATGCGTGGACTTACCAGAGGCAAACCCATATTTCACCGCAACATCGTCGAATACCGGATCACCAATGAGCGAGAACCCTCCGCGAGGTACTTCCTTACCAAAGAGATCTGCTACTCGCTGCGCATCTCGGTCGAGGAGATCATAGATAAAGCGCTCAAAATTCGAGGCGCGAGAAATATCCATCGAAGGCGAGGATGTTGCGAAAGTATTGGCAGCATCTCGCACGCGGTAATTACCGGTGCGGAAAAATTCATCGAGAACGTCATTTTCATTCGTGGCTACGATCAGGCGATCAATAGGCAGACCCATCTGCCGCGCAATGTGGCCAGCACAGATATCACCAAAGTTACCTGTTGGCACGCTAAAGGAAACCTGCTGCTCATTACTCTCCGTGACCCGCAGATAGCAGGCCACATAGTAGACGACCTGAGCTAACAGGCGGGCCCAGTTAATGGAATTTACGGCACCAATTCGATATTCATGCTTGAACTCGGCATCAGCACTCACGGCCTTCACCACATCTTGACAGTCATCAAAGACGCCGTCTAGAGCAATATTAAAGATATTGGGATCATCCAGGCCGAACATTTGGGCCTGCTGGAATGGGGTCATACGCCCTGCTGGGGTAAGCATGAATACCCGAATACCGGTGCGACCACGCATCGCGTATTCTGCAGAAGAGCCCGTATCACCAGAGGTAGCACCTAAAATATTGAGGGTTTCTTCGCGCCGTGCTAGCTCATATTCAAAAAGCTCACCCAGCATCTGCATGGCCATATCTTTGAAGGCAGCAGTTGGCCCCTCGGACAGGTGGCCAATATATAGGTTGCCCTCTAACGCAGTGACCGGCACGATTTCCTCATCGGAGAATTTCGGGGTGTGGTACGCCCGCTTGGTCATCGCCTGTACATCTGCTGCCGGAATGTCATCAATAAATAGGCTCATCACGGCTGCTGCCAAGGCAGCATAACCCTGTTCTTGGAGCAGTTCGCGCCACTGATCAAGCAGTTCAGAGGTAATTTCTGGGTAGGACTCAGGTAGGTAGAGTCCACCATCAGGAGCCAGGCCTGCTAATAGAATATTGCTAAAGGATACCGGTGTTGCTTTGGGGTCACGCGTTGAAATATATTGCACACCTTCTAGGATAACGAGTATTGCCTCAAAGTTCCTAGCGTGAGAAGATGAAGGGCACCTATTTCTAAGCCTTAACTGCAGTATTCGGGGGATAGATGAGCCAGTCAAAAGCGCTGCCACGTCGGGCGATCATTGCCGGAGTAATCGTAGCGCTCATCATCGCCATCATCTCCTTCTGGACTTTTCATCAAGATAATGCAACCTCGGCCACACATCCTGGCACCAATGTGGCTCGAGCTACGACTTTAGCCCACTCTCCCGAGGACCAAAATGAAGCAGCAGAGGATACTGAAGCGGAAAAGCCAGTGGACCCCGATGCAGCACCTGATGATGAGACAGCGGCCGGAGATGCATCCGCAGCTGATTTCTCCCAGGCAGGCACTGACGGGCGTTTCCGCTTTCGTGGGCCGCTCTCTCTCAACCTCGATTATTCGGTGATGCCCTATTCCATCCCGCTGAATCCCCCCGGCCCGCAAGCGAGCATGGTGCGCTGGGTCGATGGCCTGGGATATTCGCCTAACACTGCCGATAAAGGCACAGTCTATGTACTTGGCCACGCCTGGTCGCAGGAATATCTTGCCTTCAACCCAATCTCAACAGCAGTAGTAGATTCCGCAGCATGGTCAAGCCCCGATACAGTCACCGGCACCGATGGCATGCCAGTGACGCGCTATCACTCCGATGCGCTCAATGGCGGGGTGATAACCATGACTAATGATCAGGGCCAAACTCGTGAGTGGGTCGTTGACGGCGCCTATACAATCCCAAAAACCGATGCCATTGCAGATCCAGAGCTCATGAATGAGGAAGTGCCAGGAAAGATTGTGGTGATCGCTTGTGCAGTAGCCGATGATGCCGACCTAGAATACAACGTGGTTGTAACTGGCCATCTTCGCTAGGAGTAAACCCACTACTTCCCCACTGGATTGCTCTCCCGCTGGGTTACTCTCCTCCACCCAATCCTCTGAAGAGTGGCTCTAGCTACCGCATCGCCGTACCTGCAAGGATATGAATGGCAACGCAACGATGCAATACCGGCCGTTTTGACTTACTAATTTTGCAAGTCTTAATATTTAAGAGTCTCAACTCAAGTTATTTTTGGGTAAAGACGCAAAAAAGCCACCTAGATCCATGAAGTAAATGAGGGTATTCCGTGTATCTAGGTGGCACAATCTCCAGATTTTCACGTTAGCACAAATCTTGGAAAACTTGAGCATTTAAAGAAAAAGCTTCTCCTGCCTCAGACAATGCGCGATCGTACTCGGCGTCATCAAACTCTAAGGCATTCAGCAACTTGCGGTATTGATCCTTATAAGGCTTCAACTTACCAAGCTCTGGAAACTCATAAAAAGTTAAAGCAGCTGCCGGCACATCATAGTGGCGCCGCATCATCGTAGCGATAACCTGCCCGCCGGAAAGATCCCCGAGGTAACGCACATAATGATGGGCGACAAGCTCTGGAGCTTCGCCAATACCTTGCAGACGGGAAACATACCGTTGAGTTGCCGGCAAAGCAGTGATCTCGTCCCGCCACTCACTACCACCGTGAAGTTGATCGAGATCGTGCTCCAAAGTAGCGGTACGCTCCAAGCGCGGATCCAACAATTGTCGGATTACTGGATCAGAAGTATTCGCGCGCACTGTGCGGGCTGTCTCTTCAAGCGCTTGATAGAAGAGCCAAGCCTGTTCTTGGAGGCGAATAAATGCCTGGGCATCCTGCCTCCCCTCGATAAGGTCCGCGATAAAGGTGGAATTCTCAGCGCGCTCGTGGGCTGCAGCAGTAGCGTCGTGGAGCTCCTGCGCGAATTCGCGAACTGCAGTAGTCATTTCTTCTCCCAAAGGTGTATTACCGGCGCTCAATTATCCGGTGAGATATCCTGAGACATCCATTGTGTGACATGAAATTTCACGATGATGACACAACTAGCGCATCTCGGATTTCCAGGTAACGTCATTACTACCCAATTCTATCTTTGGATACCCTAAGCTCACATGATCCCTTCGGTGGAAATTTGTCCGCAACTTCAGCAAGTAATACTTCTCCACCTTTACGCCAGCACTTTCCTACCTTGAGACAGGCACCATCTAGCGTAAAGGTGGAGTCAAAACCCCAACCAAATCCCATACCAAACAATGTGTTCATCCCCTCACCGTGAAATCCAGCAGGTTGCCACGGCGAACCCACTACTTACCGCAAGTCGGGTTTGAAGCCGGTGCCGCAGTGATCTCTTGCGGTCACATTGCGGTCATTCAATGAATTGCTCCGAGGATTCACATCTGAAAAGGCGAACATCACACTCGCATGTACGGCGACGATGGCTACGCGCAAAGAAGGATGCAAATACAATCTTCACTACAGTAGCCCCTGTATTCTTTCCCAGGTGCGTCGCCGTGGTCGGATCCGTGGTCGGATCGCCAAGGTAGCTCGAGATTGTCCGCCCCACTGCGAGCTCAGACACAGCTACTATACGATGCTTACCTTTCACTATCGGTAAGAAACCTCGGCTTACTCCTCGCACCAGCCTGGTTGATGCACCTAAGAACTCTAGTCGTGATCGCCGAGGGCTTCACCCCAGAAGACCACATCCACCACACGGCGGGCTCTACGCGTGAGCTTTAAATAGTGGTCCAAGAACTCTTGGTAATGTTCTGCAGGCCAGCCTGCTGCACCGGCAACTGCTGCTAATTGCGGGCCTGGAGGCGGAAGTTGATCGACTCGCTTGCCACGCACCAACACAATCGCATTACGTGCTCTGGTCGCCAGCAACCACGCATCCCGCAGGGTTTTCGCTTGGTTTGGATCAATGATATTGAGCTCCATTATGATATCCAAGCACTCCACAGTTGAAGTATTGCGCAGCTCATGATGCTCATGCTCATACATAAACGTCAGTAACTGCACCGTCCATTCAATATCAGCCAGGGCACCGCGGCCGAGCTTGGTGTGCATTTTTGGATCCGCCCCACGTGGTAAACGCTCATTATCCACCCGTGCTTTCATGCGTCGGACTTCACGCACAGCCTTATCGCCCACGCCATCAGCGGGATAGCGGAAGGCATCGATCATAGTCAAGAAGCGTTGCCCAACTTCGTCATTGCCGGCGATCACAGCAGCACGGAGCAAAGCTTGGATCTCCCACACCTCACCCCAGCGACGATAGTACTGTTCGTAGGAATCGATGGTGCGTACAATCGCGCCAGAGCGCCCCTCGGGACGCAGGCCAAGATCAACTTCCAACGGTGGATCTCCACTAGGCTTACTCAACCGAGTGCGCATCCGATCACACACTGTAATTGCCCAGCGCACGGCCTCATTTTCATCGGCACCCTCGCGTGGTTCACACACAAACATCACATCGGCGTCGGAACCATAGCCTAACTCCGCACCACCTAAACGCCCCATGCCGATAACTGCGATATCGGCCAGCGGTTCATGATTTTGTTCGTGTGTGATCGCCCGGATTTCTGCGTTGAGGCCAGCTTCGAGTACTGAATCCCAGACTTGAGAGAGCCCTTGGCAAACCTCGGGTACGTCCATAAATCCGAGAAGATCTGCTGCAGCAATGCGTGCGAGTTCTTTGCGTCGCAAAGAGCGGGCAACGGCAATAGCCTTGTCTGGGTCATCATGGCGCCCGGCAGCGGCTACCAGGGCTGTCGTAACTGCCGAGCTATTGGATTCCACCAGTTTTGGCCCGGTTGCGCCATCACCAAATTGGCGAATGATTTCTGGGGTAGCCAAAATCAACTCCGAGGCATATGCCGAGGTGCCTAAAATATGCATCAGCCGCTGTCCCACGATGCCTTCATCGCGCAAGACACGCAAATACCAGGTCTTATCTTCACAAGTCTCAGACAATTTGCGGTAGTTTAACAGTCCAGCATCTGGGTCAGCTGTCCTTGATAACCACTCCATAAGCGCCGGCAACAGCAGCGCTTGGATCTTATGGCGACGCCTGCCCCCTGCAGCCAGGGCTTGGAGGTGTTCGAAGGCACGATCCGGATGCTTATAACCAAGAGCTGCTAGCTGGGCGCGCGCGGCATCTGGGGAAAGTTGGATTGCACCAGCAGACATCTCTGCCACGCTAGAGAGCAGTGGGCGGTAGAAGAGCTTGCGGTGCAAGGTGGAAATCTGCACCCGGACTCGTTGGATTTCAGCATTCAAGGCATCAATGCTGGTGCCTTGGGTAGAACTGCGGAAACCTGCAGAGCGCGCCAACAGGCGTAAATTGCTCTCATTGTTTTCGGGTGGCAGAGTGTGGGTACGCTTCACCTTGTATAGCTGCAGGCGGTGCTCGAGTAGCCGAAGAAACTCATAGGTACGGATGAGTTCGTAGCCATCTTCACGCCCAACATATCCCCCGGCAATCAAGGCGTCCAAGGCATCCACGGTGGCTAAAGTACGCAGGGATTCATCGGTGCGCCCGTGTACTAACTGCAGCAGCTGCACTGCGAATTCCACATCGCGTAAGCCGCCTTCACCAAGCTTGAGCTCCCGAGATTGTAAATGCTTAGGTACATTTTGGAGCACGCGCCGGCGCATGGCTTGAACATCAGCGACAAAGGATTCGCGCTCACTGGCTTGCCAAACCATCGGCGAAATTGCGGCACTATAGGCCTGGCCAAGTGGAATAAAGCCTGTCATGGGGCGATGTTTGAGTAAAGCCTGGAATTCCCAAGTATCTGCCCAGCGCTCATAGTATTGCTTGTGTGATGCCAAAGTGCGCACCAAGGCGCCGTGCTTGCCTTCAGGCCGCAATGCCGCATCGACTTCAAAGAAGGCACGACAGCCAATGCGGATGAATTCACCCGCACACCGGGTGGCCAGACTCGATGCAGGCTCTGCTACAAAGATAACATCTACATCAGAGATGTAATTTAACTCCCGTGCACCGCACTTACCCATGGCAATGACTGCGAGTTGGGCATCAACGGGATCATCCCCATAGGTATTACGTACGGCTACGGCCAAAGCTGCAGTGAGGGCTGCATCGGCGAGATCGCTGAGCGTTGCGGTAATGAGGCGAAATGGTACCTCGGGTTGTCCCTTGCGGCGTACATCTTCTAAAAAGGTACCGGCTAGGTCAATGGCAGCAATGCGCATGAGGATACCGCGATAGACACGCTTGAGTACTCGTTCGGCATCAGCACCTGCAATGCCCGCTTTATATGTGCCGGCTGCAGATAGTTCTGGGTTGGCTGGGTCTTGGCCACTACAGATTTCACTGGTGCCATTATCATCAGCGCTGAAAGCAAAAGTTGCTGGAGTGGCATCGACTGCTTGAAGCAGCTCCCGCATCATCTCAGCTCGGGTGGGTAGGTTCTTTGCTAAGGACTCCCATGTCTCAGGATTAGCAACCAGATAATCACCGAGTGTTGCCGAAGCTCCGAGCAAGCTAAAAAGGCGTACTCGGAATGCTAGGTCTGCACGGATTTTGGCATCGATTGCTTCCCGCGTCTGCTTATCGACGCTTTGCATGAGGCGCATAAGGGTATTGAGCGCCATATCGGGATTGGCTACACCCGATAGGCTCCAGAGCAAGTCGGCATCTTTGGTGTTATACCAGCCGAGTTCTTGAAGATCATCTGTGGCACGAGTGTTATGCAATCCCAGCGCGGATAGCGTGGGCAGTGCAGAGCGTACTGGTTGCTTCGGGCCGGTTGAGGAGTTGGAGGCGTTCATGAGGTCAAACCAATCTTTGCGTCACCGGTGGTTTTCCCGGCACCGATGTTTGTCAACTTATACGGGGTGTGAGCTGCGTGTTCCTTTAAGTGAATACCCGACAATGCGAGGAAAGCGGGGTACTGGATTTGGTCTAGTAATCCAAATTAGTACGTAACTCCCACTGAGTGATTTGTTGCTGATAGTCATGCCACTCGTGCCATTTGTTACGTAAGAAATATTCAAAGACGTGTTCACCTAAAATATCGGCGACGAGCTCGGATTGCTCCATCTCCCGCAGTGCTTGATCCAAGCTCGTAGGCAAATCCCGATACCCCATTGCACGGCGCTCTCGGCGCGTAAGCTTGGCTATATCGTCTTGGGCAGGCTCATCAAGCTCATAACCATCACGAATCCCCTTTAACCCAGCACCAAGTAACACTGCAAAGGCCAAATACGGATTACAACCAGAGTCTGGGGTACGCACCTCTACTCGACGTGAGTCGGACTTATTCAGCCGATAGGTCGGTACCCGCACTAAAGCGGAACGATTAGACACGCCCCAGGTAGCAGCAGTTGGAGCCTCATTACCAAACAAAATTCGCTTATAGGAATTGGTCCACTGGTTGGTGATGGCAGAAATCTCATTGGCATGCACTAAGATCCCGGCAATGAATTGCTTCGCAGTCTTAGACAAGGAGAATTCATCATCTGGATCATGGAAAGCATTCATATCACCTTCAAATAAGGAGATATGGGTGTGCATGGCAGAGCCGGCATAATCTTCGAATGGCTTTGGCATAAACGTCGCTGCTACCCCATTATTTAGGGCCACCTCTTTCATAAGATAGCGGAAGGTGAGTACCGAATCTGCCATGGTGAGCGCATCCGCGTGGCGTAAATCAATTTCTTGTTGTCCAGGCGAGGTCTCATGGTGAGAGAACTCCACCGGAATTCCCATGTCTTCTAGGGCTGCCATTGCCTCGCGGCGAAAGCGCGGAGCTAAGTTGCGACTGGCTTGGTCAAAATATCCCCCATTATCGGTAGGCTCCGGACGCAACCCATTCGTATCCACGCTGCGCAGCAAATAGAACTCGATTTCCGGGGAGACGATACATTGGAAGCCCTCATTAGCTGCTAGTTGCACTTGCTTGCGCAAGACTTGGCGGGGATCAGAAAAGCTGGGCTGCCCGTCTGGGTTCATGATGTCACAGAACATCCGGGCGGTGCGGAACGAATCATCACCGGTATGAAATGGCAACAACTGGAAAGTAGAAGGATCTGGTTTGGCAATAGTATCTGATTCAGAAATACGGGATAAGCCTTCAATGGCAGATCCGTCAAACCCAATACCTTCTTCAAACGCAGACTCCAACTCCGCTGGGGCTACCGCCACGGATTTTAGCGATCCCAAAATGTCGCTAAACCAGAGGCGGACAAAGCGAATATCGCGTTCTTCAATGGCCCCTAATACGTATTCTTGTTGCGAATTCATAGTCATAGTTTGCCAATATTCCTTTTCTCACTCGGTGCCCACTGTGGCTTTTATCGCCTGGAAAACCTTCGTTGCCGGAGAACATTTCTGAATCAAAAACCCTCCGGTGGTCGGAAATCTTCCAGGGACAAAAATTCTGCCCCTCAGCATAGTGCTACTGTGCTACCAAGGTTACTCCCCTTCCTACAGCAGCGCCTTTTCCTTGCAGCTCCCTTGTTATAGCGCCATTGCTTAAGTGCTCTTGCTCTTTCTAGCAAAGGCATCGAGAGGAGCACCTAAGGCACGGCCGCTTACTGAACTCACTATCGTGGACCGTCTAGGCGCAACTTCCACAAACAAGAACCGCAGCAAATATCGGAACGAGATCAGTGCAAAATCAATTCGACGGCAGACAAATTCGCTGTGGGCTCCTACTGGTATCGGAAGCAATAATGTGGTTCCCCGACAGGGCGTGGACGCCATTGCCCAACCACATAGTCCGCCGCGAAGGACCTCGAAACTTCGAGGCGAGCCGTGGCTCAGTCCCGCGCCCCCCTCAAGCGGGTTGGCATCCCCACCGATACGGTGTTTCGCAAGCACTCGAAAAATACGTTACGCCGCAAACAGCAACTCGCACGGGATACGCCAATTCGCCTCCCATAGATTTGTCGCTTACTTCCCCCCTACTTCCCCATCGCTCTCGAAAAATTATTCGCCTGAGGTTCGCGCAGTAGTTAAGCTACAACTAGCACCTGTACCTCACGACCACTATGAGGTGCTACTCCAATAATGTGATATTTCTGCATACGAAATATCACACTAGACAAAGAGATCAAGAGACCGAGCAAAAATCTTATGAGCAAGCAAAATACATCGCAACCTACATCACAGCCACAAACGTCATGGGAAGTAGAAACCACCTTTGCAGTAAGCCCGGAAACAGAACTGCCTGATTGGCTCAAATTGGCAGCAGTACACGCGGTGGGAACACCCCAGGAATACACCTTACGAGCTGAATACTTTGATACAGCAGAACTAGATTTATCGCGGGCACACACCGCACTGCGACGCCGTGTTGGCGGAAAAGATGCTGGCTGGCATATTAAACGCCAAGCACAAGGCGGGCGCGAAGAAATTCACGCTCCGCTAAGCGATGCCATTCCAGATTGTATTTTGCACAAGCTACCCGCCCAGTTTCAAGACCGCCAAGCTTTGGCAAAAATTGCCCAAATTGATAACCACCGCACCGAATATCTGCTCTATGATGCTGCCGGCCAGGCAATTGCCGAATTTTGCGATGACCAAGTTCGCACGGTTTCCTACGTTGCTGAGCCGCCACACGAGCAACAATGGCGGGAATGGGAAGTCGAAATTACCGTTGCCGGTCAAGCGGCTGGCTTGGGGGAAGCGTTCCTTACTGCAGTGGCTGACCTGTGCCAACACAAGGGAGCGCAGCACCGCCCCGATGCCTCCAAATTGCAGCGCACATTGTATGGAACGACCACCGACTAACTCCGCAGCAACACAAATACGCTACGAAAGGCTCGTGCATACTGTATGGAAAGTCGCTAGCGCCGAAATTCTATGCCACAAGGATCATCCGTTGTGCCCTACCTACAAAAACTCCAGTTACGAGCTTCAAAAAATGGAGCCGGCATTATCAAGGTCCTAAAAGGGCCACGAGATGCTCACGTAGGGTATCTCAGCGTATCTCCTTCGGTTTTCTTAGGGCAATGCTCTGAACGGCCTTGTAATTTTAGTCCTCTATATCATCATATTGCTTATCATAAGCGTCAGCTGCTTCATTGCGCTGCGCTATTCGCTCGAGCGCTGCTTCAGCCTCTTCTTTGGAGGCATAAGGCCCAAGACGCTGCAAACTATCGCTTTTCTTGCCCTGTTCAGCTTGCTTGGTGCTGATGTTGTAGTACCACTGCGTTTGTGAACTCATACTTCGAAATCCTAACGTGTTCTTGGCAGCTTCGCTGTACGCTGATTCAAACCACCCGTGCCAGCAAAACGAGTAGCACAGATGCGCTACAATAAGACAGTTGCTTACCAGGCTACAACCGTTTTGGTTTTCAAGCTCTCAGGTAGCTTGCTTGCCAGTGCATGCCGCAAGGCCATATCCCAAAACCGGGCAAACCCTATAAGCCAGCCGCTGCCGCCATTAAGAGCGGCTCAAACTTAATGCACCATATGCACCAATACTGCAAAACCTGATACGACAAGGATGTTCATGGACAACCTCAGCGCCCAGTGCCAAGCAGCCCACGCCACCGCATTCGAAAACCCCGATGCCCTAGCTGTAGCCCCCACAACCTGGCTGCTCTTGGGAGAGCATACCGAAGCATACGGCGGAATCACCCTAGCCAGTGGGCTTGATTATGAGGTTGCCGTGGCCATTAGTCCTCGCAGTGATCACCAACTGCTTGTCCAAGAAACCTGGGCGGGCTCGAGCACCACATCCCAATGTTCCTATAATGATGCCGACCAGGTCTATAGCAGTCCTGGTTCCCTCACCACACCGGTATCAACAGCTCTGCGGGCCGCGATGATCGTGTACGCACTGAACTTCCGTCAAATTCTGCACCACTTAAAGCATGGGTTGAATATCACTATCCTTTCGGACGTGCGCCCAGATGCTGGCATAGGCACCCAAGCTGCAGCAGACGTAGCACTCGCCTTAGCTCTAGTCAGTGGGTTGGACCATAGCGAAGATGCACCCTTGCGCGCCAAGATTGCGGATGCTTGTTATCAAGTCTCAAAAATCGTGGATACCCCAATGCAGCCTCGCTGCCGATTTACTGCTACCCTGCGTGGCCGCGCCGAACATCTCATGCTCATTGATGACATTGACGATTCCGTGAAATACGTTCCGAATCGCCTAACCCGCGGATCAACTGCTCCCACCTTATATCTGATGTCTTTGCCAGATACGGCCCAGGCGGATGATCTCGAACCGCGCGCGACGTTCTTCCAGCAAGCAGCAACCGCGTTTGCGGCTGACTCTTTGCGCCAACTACCCGATGCAACTACCCGGGTGATGGCCTGGTTACAAGCCAACCACGAAGTTCGGGGACCAAAAGGTTTTGTTGCACTCCAGGATGCTGAAAACTGGCTAGGCTTTGCCCAGCAAGAAATTTCCCGGGTTTTTGAAGCAGAACGCGCACTAAACTCCCGCGGCAACCGCAGTATGTTCCAGATTCTCAACGAATCCCAACGAGATTTAGGACAATATTTTGGTATTGGTGCCCGGCAAGCCGCATTGGCAGAATTGGCCTGCACTTGGCAGGCGCTTGCCGCACGTGCGAATTATGCCGGAGTTGGCGATACCGTACTTGCCTTAGTTGACCATGACTCTGTTCCGGAGTTCCTCCAACAAGCACGAGCTGCAAAGATAGCCGTCCTTCCGGTAGAACTCGGTGGTACTGCACGCTCATATAACGTAGCCGCAAAGTAGGTTCCGGCTTGCAACGAGCAAGCCAGCTACCAGCGTTTTAACCATGCAGGCACTAGGAACTACTGCAAGTCTGCATCCAGTGGCCAAGTCGCGAGGGGCCAAATTACAACCGGCCAAATTACAACCGGCCACGTTGCCAGATGCTGCACCACGCAAAGTCATCCCAGGTGGACTGTCACATTTTTCGTTCAGGTTTTGTACAGCGAGCTACTTTCGCTGCTGTAACTTACAGCTGCGGAGAAATAGCCTCGGACAGGGAAAAGCGAAATGAGCTCACCTATAAGCCGGATTCTGTACTGCTGAAAACAGCAGCGATGACCATCCATCTCGGATAAGGATTGCTCCTTATCTCTAGCAGCTACCCACAACTAGTGGCGAGTCACCGACAACAGTTGTGCACGCTCGGATCCCATAATCCTTATGGCATCCACAGCGCTCTTGCCTTGCTCCAGGTGGGGTTTACCAAGCCAAAATAGTCACCTATTTTGCTGGTGCGCTCTTACCGCACCGTTTCACCCTTACCGCATCTTGCGACACGGCGGTCTAATTTCTGTGGCACTAGCCCGCGAGTTACCTCGGGTTGCCGTTAGCAACCACCTTGCTCTGTGGAGTCCGGACTTTCCTCGGCATATGCCCGCCACCCATATTCAGGCTATGGGGCGGTCGCATTTGACGCGGTCATCCAGTGTGCTCATTTCGCGCTTGTTAAATCTACACTATTTGGCTGGGTTGCGCGTAGTAGCTGCGCTCATTAAACAGTGATACACAACTCGGGCCATCTTCAAAGAAGTCCACAACAGAAGTACTTGCTAGGTCCAAATGCAATTGCAGGCTTACATCAATCGGCATCTGCATTGCTTGAGCTACCAAGGATTTAATTGGGGTAACATGACTTACGACCAGGACTTTTTTCCCCGGATAGGTGTCCATAACCCACTCGCGGAATGCTATGACGCGCTGGTGCACTTGCACTACTGATTCTCCATCAGGGGTTGAAAGTGCTGGATCATGCAACCATCGGCTATGAAACTCCGGATCGCTAGCGTGGGCCGCTTGAAAACTCTTGGCTTCCCATTGCCCAAAGTCCAGCTCAATAAGGCTTTCATGAGGCATCACTTCCATGCCAATAAGTTGCGCCACTGCGGAAGCAGTTTCTTGGCAGCGCTGCAATGGTGAGCTAATAATTGCAGCAAAAGGCGCTGCTTGTGCTAAAAATTCAGCGGCTGCCTGTGCTTGCTGGCGCCCTAGTTGCGTTAGCCCGGGATTGCCCCGCCCGCTATAGCGCTTCTGAGCAGACATCTCCGTTTGCCCGTGCCGCAGTAATACTAGCCGGGTCGCCTGCGTGGTGGCCCCCTTCCAGTCTGCTGGCTGCGGTGAGGTGTCTTGAGAAACTACCATAGATTTACGGGGCGCCTCATTTATGGCTGTCTGTGCAGCAAGAATTTTACCGTCGTTGGCACGTGCAGATTCGCTTCCTGCCTCGGTAGCCTGCACCGCATCAAGTAAAGAAAGCTGCGTTAAGCCTTCAGAATCAGGCTGCTGATCCGGGGTTGGTTTGCGCCTTTTCTGCTTCCCCGCGTCCGCACTACTAGTTGCAATGCGGCTGGAACCATTTTTTTGTTCGTGCCGCTTGTGACTGACCGTGTCAGGCGCGGCATCATGAACTGGCATGCTTGCTAGCGGAGCATAGCCTTCTACAAAACCAGGTTTGGGATGAACTTTCCAATCATTCATTGCGACGTTGGATAAAGCATCCGCTACTTTATTCTTGGCACGCGGAATCCAAGTGAAGCTATATTCCGCAAAATTTTCCAAGAGTTTGTTGCATTCTGCCGCCAACTCTTGCATACGCGGGTGCTTGATCTTCCAGCGCCCACTCATTTGTTCTACGACGAGCTTAGAGTCCAGGAAGATATCAATGCGCTGCGGTTTATAGTGCATCGCGGCTTCTAGCCCACGTAGCAGCCCCAAATACTCGGCCACATTATTGGATTCCTTGCCTACCCGGTAGGCCAATTTGTCTATGGGAGTCTTCGTCGCAGCATCGTAGAGCACTGCGCCAGAGCCCGCTATACCAGGGTTTCCTCGTGAACCCCCATCAGCTTCGAGCCGAAGCTGAGCAATAGTTTGCGGCTGTTTGCTCATCGTCAACTTACTCCCCGCGCACTAGAAAAGAATCACAATCAGGACACTCTGGCATGGTATCTGCTGGCAGTGACCGTAAGCGGCTCACTGTTGCCGGTGGCAGCGCAATAGCGCAGCCTTCACAAATCTTGCCACGCAACCGGGCTGCCCCAATACCATTTTCTGCAAACCGCTGCTCAACAATTGCCAATGCTGCTGCGGGAACTTGCTGGCGCAACCGTTCAAGATGTGCTGCTTCATCCGCAACCCGGGTATCTTCGGGAGCGGCATCCAGGGCCCGCTGTGCCCGCTCAACCTCGGCTTGTGCAGCATCAAGCTTGGCGCCGTAGTGATCCACATTCTGACGTAAGGCGTGCAACTCATTGTGAGCTTCTTGGATTTGGCTAGTGAGATCACGCAGCCGCGCCTGGGTTGCAGCAATGTCATGCTTAGCATCGCGTCGCAGCTCAATATCTTCGGTAGCTCCAAGCGTTTTGCGATCATCGGCTAAGCGGCGGCGTAAAAGCGCCTCTTCTTTTTGAATGCGCAGGACCTCGAGTTCCATATCATCGACTGCCAGCCGAGCGGCAGCCGCTCCGCTACGCACACTATCCAACTTCCGCTGTGCCTGCTCGACTTGTTGTTCTTCCTCACTGGAAATTTCTGGCAATTCCACGCTCGCATTTTGTAGAATTCGGGCAATGGCAAGCAAAGCACGTTGATCTTCCGGTGCAATCTGCATTTAGGCGTCTTCCTTTCCATGCGCAACAACTGTCCAAGGATCAGTCCGAATAGGAATTATATCTACCGCAAGAGTAGTTTGCGCTTTCAATAGCTCTTGAACCTGGGAAGTCCAAGGATACTCACTAGCCCAGTGCGCGGTATCTACTATGCACATGGTACTTTTTGCTCGAGTCTCATCTACTGGATGATGACGCAAATCACTAGTAACAAAGGCATCAACCCCGGCTGCTACCGCGGCATCCAAGAAACTATCGCCAGCCCCACTAGAAACCGCTACCGTAGAAATCTGTGCCTGGGGGTCCCCAGCGCCTCGTACTCCCCATACGGTGGAGGGCAGCTGCTGCGCAATTTGATCCACAAAATCTGCAAAGCACAGAGGCTCTGGCAGCGTACCGATGCGCCCTAAGCCCACTGCATGTTCCGGATCAACCGGGATGTCCAAGCAGAACACATCAAACGCTACTTCTTCATAAGGATGAGCCTGTTGTAATGCCGCCTTTACCATTGCATGTTTCGACTGGGGCGCGACAAACTCCAGCCGAGTTTCAGCAACTTGGGTCAACTCTCCTACAGCTCCCAATGCCGGGTTGGCGGTTTGTTTGGGTAGAAATTGTCCTTGGCCGGCTATAGCAAAACTGCATTCGCTATATTCCCCCACTTCCCCAGCACCAGCAGCAAAAATTGCCTTTTGCACGGTGTCCACGGCATCATGTGGCACCTGTACTCCCCATTTTTCCAGCATGTCTGGCTTAGGAGAGAGTGGTCTACCAGAACTAATTCCTACTAACTGTGCCAACTTGTCATTCACGCCAGGACGGGCAGAATCTGCATTGGTGTGCGCTGCGAAGAGCGCCACCCCAGCTTGAATCAAGGTGTGAATGATTCTCCCTTTCGGGGTATTTGCTGCCACGGTATGCACCCCGCGTAATAACAATGGGTGATGCACAATCAACAGCTGCGCCTCGGCTGCCACTGCGGCATCTGCTACTGCTTGGGTACAATCCAAAGCCACTGCTACTTTAGTGACCGATTGGGTTGGATCCCCACAGATCAGGCCTACTTTGTCCCAAGATTCTGCGAGTGCTGGCGGATATGCTGTTTCAAGCACATCCACAATATCTTGCACCGTATAATTCACGTGCTGCTCCGATCGGATATCTTTATCAAGCGGCTGCTGCTGCATCATGTTCCTATTCTTTTCTTTAATATTCGTAACTCGGTTTGTGTTGACTGAACTACTGCTCCTGCATGTACTTGCCAATCTGCTTTAAGGCTACTGATCTATTTGAGCGCGAACTTCCTGGACTGCTTGGAGTAACTGAGCCACTTCGTCCGGGCTGCGCACAGCCAGGCGCCACACACTTGTATCCAACCCGGGGAAAGTATCGCACCTACGTATCGCAATCTTCCGGGCGTGTAATCCCTGCCGTACTTGCTCAGTATATGCTGCTACATCGGAACTCTGCTCGAGGTGTGCAAACGGGCGCACCAATACAAACGGCGCTTGAGAATCTGTCAGCACTGCAAACCCGGCTTGCTGGCATGCGTGAACCATACTGCGGCGGTCATGCGCTATCTGCTGCTGAATCTCTGATAGCTGCGGAAAACCAGTCTGCACAATTGCCTGCAACGCAGCTGCCTGCAAAGTACCGAATGCCCAATGCGGACGCCGCGCTGCCAGATATTCAATGATGTCAGGATCCGCCACCATATAGCCAATACGGAGCCCGGCAATAGCCCAAGTTTTGGTTAAACTGCGCAGCACAATAATCCGCGGGTTATTGAAATGGATGCAACTAGCAACTGCAGGTCCCGGCTCATCGGGTTTGTTGGAACTAGCAACATCCATAAAGGCTTCGTCCACAACGAGTAGACGTCCGGGCCCCACCAGTCTTGGCAAGTCATGATGCACAATGCCGGTAGGGTTGGTGGGATTGCCAATAATGAGAAGCTGCTGCTGGCAAAACCAGGGCTGCTTTGAGCGCTGGTAAGTCTGCGGCACGGCATCTACTGCTCCAGCCTGCGGCAAACGCGCGCAGGCCGAAGCATCAATGTGGAACGGCGGTAGTAATGGCCAATGGAAAACCGGCGTATCTGTATTTGCAAAAACGTAGTCTGGCTCCGCAAATCCTGGGTGGGCGATCACTGCTTGAATAGGCTGCAGCTGTGGGAGCAAAGCAAACCCCTCGGCCCCACCCTGAGTTAATAAAATCCGGGCAGGATCAATTTGATGGTAATCCGCGAGCAGTTCACGACAGGCTGTCTCTGCAGCTGGGTACGTAGCCAGGTTGGGAATCGCGTGGGCTATTGCAGCTTGCAGCCAATCTGGTGGTTGAGTGCCATGAACGTTCACCGCAAAATTGAAGTCAGCGCCCCTAGCATCGAGGTCTCCATGAATACGCAAACACACAGCATCATTCTAAACTGATTAGCATGGCGACGATACTGCTTGATGTAGATGGCACTCTCATAGATTCCTATCCCGGCATCCGCGATAGCGTCCGTTGGATGTGTGACCAACTTGGCATCCCACAACCAAGCGAGGAGCTATTGCACAGCTTTATCGGGCCGCCGATGCGCGAAAGCCTCCATAAGCTAGAGCTGGGCACAATAACCCTCGAGGATGCCATGGCGACCTATCGCCGGCACTATAACCAAGGAAATTGGGCACAGGTCCAACTTTATCCGGGTTGGCAAGAGGTACTTGCGCAGTGGCAGGCAGCAGGAATTCACCTGTTTACTGCTACATCCAAAAGTGAGGATCTAGCCCAAAAGACCCTAGAACTGGTGGGGATCGCCCCATTTTTCACCGATATTGTGGGTGCTGATGCAACTGTCGGCCGCGATTCTAAAGCCAAGGTGATCGGGGAAGTCTTACATCGTCATGCTATTGATCCAGCTATCGAACCGATCTTGATGATTGGAGATCGCAGTTATGACAGAGTTGGGGCCCAAAGCTTTGGGATTGATACCTTACTGGTAACCTGGGGTCACGGCTGTGATGCGGAATGGCAGCAAGCTCAATTTCGGGCCGATTCTATGGATGAAGTGAAAGGGATAGTTCGTGAGTTCTTCACAACCACAAGCGCCTAAGGCCCCACTCTTGCACATTGTGGTGGTCTGCACCGGCAACATCTGCCGCTCTCCGATGGCCCATGTTGTGCTGCAGTCTGCGATAGAGGACGCTGGTTTCGAGCGCAAAGTGCAGGTCAGCTCATGCGGTACCGGCGGCTGGCATGTGGGCCAGCAAGCTGATAGCCGAGCGCTGAGCGAATTACGTCGGGCAGGATTTGATGGATCCTGGCACCGTGCCGCCCAGCTAGGACCAGAACATGTTGGAGCAGATCTCTATTTGGCATTAGATCAAGGCCATGCACGGAGCCTCAAGCGTTCTGGCATATCTGAACAGCATATTCGCCTCGTGCGGTCCTTTGACCCTAAAGCTCAAAGCAAAGATGTTCCGGATCCCTACTACGGTTCCCAAGAAGATTTTGGGGTTGCCCTGAGCCAAATCGAAGCAGCCATTCCCGGCATTATGCAGTGGATCTCCCAGGAGTTGGAGCGTACTGATGACCAAGACGCGGACTAAAAAATCTGGATGGCGGGTTTTTCTCACGCCATCATGGATTTTCACCGCAATTTTCGTTATTGCCTTTTCCTATCTAGCTTTTACCATCTTGTCTCCGTGGCAGCTCAATAAGGATCATGACATTCAGCAGCGTAATGAACGTATCTCTGAAGCGTTTGCCGTTGATCCGGTACAGTATCAAGACGTTTTTGATAGTGATGGCACCATTCGCAATGACGATTTGGAATGGCGCCGGATCGAGCTTACTGGGCATTATGTCACTGATTCTGAAGTGCTCTTGCGCATGCGTAGCGTCAACGACACTCCCAACTATCAGTCCTTGGTGGGTTTTGAAACGACCGATGACGACTTCTTTTTAGTCCACCGCGGCTACGTGCCCACCACTGCCGAAACCATGCCAGAGATCGATAGTCCACCAAACGGAGAGATCACCATTACTGGTGTAGCCCGACGTACTGAAGGAATGCCTCGCACAGACCCTATGGAGGCAGATGGTTACCGCCAGGTCTATGGCATTAACACCGAACAAATTGGTGACCTCACGGGCCTAAATTTAGGTGTTGACTATATTCAGCTTTTGGACGAACAGCCTGGCGTCTTAACAGCCATGCCAATTCCGAAGTTAGACCGCGGCAATCACTTGTCCTATGGGTTACAGTGGATTGCCTTTGGAATAATGGCACCATTGGGATTGCTCTATTTTATCCGCTCTGAGATCAAAGAACGGCGAAAAGTTGCAGCAGAAGAAGCAGCGATGGCAGCCAGCGTAGCTGAAGATTCCCCCACGGATACGCCCAAAGAAGCTCCAGAGCTTAGCGATGCAGAGCTTCGCGACGCTACACCTGCTGATACTGCACTTACCTCCCCGGATTCAACAGAACCCAGCCAGCCGGCCACCAGCACCCCAAGTGACGAGGGCGACCAGCAAACAGCCCCCGTGGCAGCTATTCACTCACCGCAACGCTCACGTTCCCGCTATGGCACCACACACCAAAACCGGTGGGCTAAGGACAATGATCGGCGCAAGAACTTCTAACTGCCCTAAGCCCCCATTAATCTCTGACAATTTTCCCTTAACCACCCAGCACCGGCATCCCGGTCGGGTGGTTTTTCGCTGCGCAAGACCGTAGGGTTCATCCCAGGTCTGCTCAAGTGGCAGGACAGAAATCGAGGCCCTATTGAAAACTGCACGATCACTATTTCCGGGTGAACCAAATCTGTACCGCTAATGGGTCCAAGCTTATCGGCACTAGATAATCTTCACCAGGCAGGCATAAAGAACACAGGAGTACTGGTTTCTCGCTACTTCTTAAAACCCCAGCGTTTGTGGATAAGTACACTACCAAGAGTCACTAACCCCACCGTTGTCCACCGCACAAAACGCTCAAGCCTAATAGTCTGTCCAATAGTCTCAACATTCGGCGGCGGGGCAGCAGGATCCCCCAACGCTGGGCGATGTTCCATCCCATGTGGATACACCGTAGTTCCACCTAAGCGCACCCCCAAAGCTAGCGCAGCACTAGCCTCCACCAAACCAGCATTAGGGCTGGGATGTGCCGAGGCTTGTTGGACTAATACGCTAAGACTGCCTGCCTTCCCCCGAACTATAGCTACCAGGCAGTGCAAACTGGAAGTAATCCGGGCTGGAATATAAGCCAAGCAATCATCCAGGCGGGCCGTGGCCCACCCAAACTGCTCATAACGAACATTGTGATATCCAACCATGGCATCAAGCGTATTCACACACCGATGTAAGACCACTGCGGGAGCTCCAAATATAGCCCACCACAAGCTAGCGATAGCTGCATCAGAAGCATTTTCCGCTAATGATTCCACAGTTGCACGCGCCATCGCAGGGCCGTCAAGTGCTGCCGGATCCCGCGAGCATAACCAAGGAATCCACTGCCGGGCGAGTTCCGGGTCTTTTACCAAGTCAGTGGCCATGCGCAGAGCAACCCGCTCCAAGGTAGTTCCCCCCAGACTTATTGCCAAGCTCATAGCCAACATGGCTTGGGGTATCTGGCGCGAAAGATACCAGGTTCCTCCGACCACTGGGGTAACAGTGAGGATGAGGAAGCTGACTCCAGCTTTTCGGGTGGGCTGATAGATCCGAGCTTCTACTGCACTAGCCCACCGGCCGAAAATCGCTACCGGATGATATTTTCCTCCTGGATCCGCCAAAACCGCGTCTAAAGCCACGCCGACGGGAATGCCCCATTGGTTCCGAAGCTGGTCTGCCCATGATCGTCGATGCCCCATATCCCTAACTCTAATCAATATCGACATGGCCGAGTAAAAATGGCATCCACATTTTTGTAGCATGTTCCTTAACGTCATGAGTTAAGGAACATGCTAGGTAGATGCAGCTTCAGGCAGATTAATCCCGGCGTTTATAATCCGGCAGTGCTGAAATCACGGCCATCATTCCTAATGCACTTAGTGGAACCATAAAGCCGATTCGAGGAATGCATAGGAAGAAACAAAGGTATTGCAGCGGAGTATCACCAAGCATGCTCCATAGGGCTGTCTGTAAAACGAGCAGGCCCACTAATACCAGCACGAGGGTATCCGTAGGCAACCACTGTCCTGCCACAATGCCAATGGCAGCAGCAATCCCAAAGGCATAGGGCACCTGGTAATCAATCAGTTGGTCCAACGCAAGACCCCAAAGCAATGCCCATGCCAAACCAACAATTGCACTATCGAGCAGAATCCAACGTGCCGGAGTGAAGCTTTCTAGCCGAGAAATTTCATTACGGAAAAATGCCAGAAGTGCTACGACAAAGACTATAGCCACCACACTGCCAATGGTGAATGCATTAGCAGTACTCAACCATGGAATTGGTACGACCGTTCCCTTGGCAACCAGTGCCGTGATCAGCCCCAGAAGCCAAAGAGTGCTCACTATCCCTGCCCTGTGCCCCACAAGATAGAGCAGTTGTTGGGTTTTCATCATGTCCTACGCCTCCGGAGGACAGACTGCCCGTTGGAGCCGATCTTGGGCCTGTTCAATCGTTATTGGAGTTGCCGGATCCCAGGGTTCACCAGACTGAAAAGCATCATCAGCTTGCAGGAAATATCCACATAACGCAATACCATTTTGGTACATGTCATGTGAGGTGGCTTGGTCTACAAAATCTCCGAGTACCCCTGCAACAGTTTCAGCCCCACTAAAGGCCAGATATTCTGGGGAAGGTTGTTTCCACTGCACTGGTGTATCGGTATAGTGCTGCCATTCGGATGGAGCGATATCCGACCATAAGCGGTACGCTTGCGCATTTAATTCCACATTTTGCTCAGAAACTTCCGGCCAAGCACAGACTTCCTCAGTGCATTGCATTTCTGCAGCATTGCGCTCAAGAAAAGCAAACTCTGGTATCTGTGCGCTCCAGGTTGCACTGAGCACACCTAAAGCTAGTCCAGGTACACCCAGAGAAAGGCTCAGCCCTTTATTGCGACGCACCACTGCAAGCATTGCCATACCAAAGAGAGCTAACGTCAATATGCCACAGCTAGCCACCGCAAAAGCGCGTAAGTCTATTGTGGTGCTTAAAGAACAACACAAAATAAATTCCCCGGCAACGATATTCCAAGGCCCTGGTGGCAATGCGGGAATCAAGGCGTACCAACTATATGGCAAAAGGATGGCAAGAGCTACCGCTACAATTGGACGCAAGATGAATCCCAAAACGAACCCAATGACGACCCAGCACAGAGCTGCTACAGCAACATATGCACTAAAGAGCCAAAAATAGGCATCCTGCACGATATTGGTGTTAGCCCCGAGAACGATCAATGCCAGCCAGAAGTTAATAGGCTGTGCGATTGCCCATCCCAAGATCCGGGTATAAAAGATTTTCATCAACACTTGCAGCCCCATACCGCGCATTGCCCGGAAGCGGGAGGCTTCCCATGCGGCGGCTGCAGTAATAGTGGGAACTACAATGTAGAGCGTGTACGTAGCTAAAGAAAGTTGGGAAAGGCTGTATATCGGTGCTGTTTCTTCAGCAATAATCGGTACTTGGCTCAGCACTGAAGCCAGGACTACAGCCCAAAAAGAAGGGCGACGCAGCCAGTGCTGCATCCCAAAATTAGGCTGCATAATTTCCTCGTCGTCGTAAGAATGATTGAGCCAATTGCTTGGCTGGGTGATCACTCGGGGTTTGTGCCACGGCAAAAAATTCCGGGCACGCGCCATCGAAGCAAATCCGTCCATGGTCTAAGACCAAGACTCGCTGGAATGGACTTTGGATTTCACCGGCATCATGTGTAGAGACCAGTAGCCGATGCCCTCCAGCCACAATCCGTTCGTAGACCCGGGAGATTTCATTTTTGTGAAGTGGATCTAAGGCAGCGCTTGGTTCATCGAGCAGCAAGGTATCAGCACCAGTATTCAGGCCAGTAGCGATTGCCAAGCGGGCTTGTTCCCCGCCACTTAAATGCTCGCAGCGTTGCTCCATAACTTCTTGGAGCCCCACAAATTCCAACCAACCTTGCGCATTCTTGCGAGCCTGCACTTGCTTTTGGCCTTGTAACCAGGCTGTATAGGCGCAATACTCAAGGGCATTAAACCCCACGATAGGACGAAATTGCTGTTCTATTAATGTGACATTGCCTACGGTATGCACGCTACCATGGCTCACCTTCCGCAGGCCGGCTAGAACATTCAATAGCGTTGACTTCCCTGCCCCATTTGCGCCGAGCAACAAAGTGGGGCGGGCGTCAATCTCCAAATAAGGAATTTCCAGGATTGTCCGATGTTTCGCGGCAACTTGGACTTCGCTTAAATTCATATTCATTAATAAACGATCTTCAATCACTGTATTGTCAACTTATTCCAACTATATGTATGCACTTTTGCAACATATGTTCCTGCAGCAGGACGGGTCCAAACACCCCGATCCCAGCCCCCATAGCAGCGGTTGACAGCGCGATTCCCAAGATTAACATCCGGGCGCCCCCGTAATTTTCTCCGAACATTGAATTCTACTTTTCCAGGGGAGCCATGCGCATCAATCAAGCAATTCGCAGCCGTAATTTCGGTGTTCCAACCATCAGAATTCCGGTCATACCAGGTACGAGTTTCAAAACCATTCCGCACCCCGTGCATGGACGATTCAAAAGCACCTTCCGCATAAGCGGGAGTTTGCATACTTAAGAAACTACAAACAACGAGAAAAAATAGACCACTTTCTCATCTGAGGGAATCCTTTCCAATAGAGGGTAGGCTAACCAAATGGATTAGCTAAAATAAAAACTACATACCATAGAACCGAAAGTCAATAGCGTTTATCCATAAAAAGAAAAATATTTTGCAACTAGACTGGTGAAGATTTTGGTTGATCAAAAGGGATTAGGATCTTCACTGATTAGACAGACCCTTTGGCATCCAAAATAGGCTCCACCCTAGCGGAGAATCCTCTCTCGCACGGTGAACCAATATTGGGATCACGGTTAAGCAGAAATCACGGTTGACAAAACAGTTCCGCCACCATTGAGATATATAAATACAAAGCAGCCTTTTCACCCAGATACGTTGGACTGGTTGAGCCCCCAAACACCGGCAAGTCAATAGAGATCCCGGTATCCAAGCAAGGCTTACCCGCACGACACCGCCCCACCATTGCAAGAATAGATTCTTTGCAGGACCGGATAGCTTCATGCCAAATGCAGCTGCCACCTTCACCGCTTTATCGATCCCCACCGCTTAATCACGAAGATCAGCTTTCGTTTCTACTTGTCACCACTAGACCCACCCACAACAAGCGAAACCCCGCAACATAATTGTTGCGGGGTTGAATTGTGCGCTCTGACGGGCTCGAACCGCCGACCTGCTGGGTGTAAACCAGCTGCTCTCCCAGCTGAGCTAAAAGCGCGTTGTCCTTGCGACACGAGTAAGCTTAACAGACTCTCGCCCAAAAGCAAACTCCCAGCGCAAGGGGGATTTTTATTGCTTATTGCCGGCGGACACTAAGCAGGAACCTTGCCATTCACCAAGTCGTTCCGCTTTAGTCTGCACTAGGCCTGCCAATTGTGCAGATTCACTGATCTCTCCAGGATCAAGTGCGCCCCGCTTGCCGGTGCCTGGAGTTAGCAACCAGATACAACCGCCTTCGGTCAGTGGCCGGATGGCATCAACGAGAGCGTCAACGAGGTCGCCGTCATCGCTGTGCCACCACAACAAAACTGCATCACAGGGTTCATCGGTATCTTCATCGAGCAGTTCGGCATCGATGATGTCCTCAATGGCCTCACTGATGCTGCTGTCTGCATCTTCATCCCATCCAACTTCTTGGACAGTGAGCCCCTGTTTGAAACCAAGGCGACCAACTAAGTCCGCCGCCGTTTTCTTCTCTTTCGAAAGTTGCGTGTTCATCGAATAAAGACTTTACCAGCTCAGTGGCCTTAGGCGACTCTTTTCGCGGGATTAATTCAGAAAAATACCCCTGCCAGGCGGGATTTAGGGGCAAAAGCACGTATCCTAGAGAGGTAAAGAATTGATGGAAGATCCATCCCTATGCCCAGAACCCACTTGGAGGTGTGGAATGGCTGACCCGAAGTCCGGGAAGCAAAAGCAGGATTCAAACTTTGCGATTGTTCGCGATGGCGTTGCCTCGTATCTCAATGACATTGATCCAGAAGAGACCAATGAGTGGTTAGAGTCCCTCGACGGCATGCTCGAAGGCTCCACCCCTGACCGTGCTCGATTCTTGATGTTACGCCTGCTCGAGCGAGCAACTGCAAAGCGCGTCCCCCTGCCCCCACTGACGTCGACTGACCACGTCAACAGCATTCCCACCTCGATGGAGCCAGAGTTCCCGGGTGATGAGGAAATCGAGAAGCGCTACCGTCGTTGGATCCGCTGGAATGCGGCTATCATGGTGCACCGCGCCCAGCGCCCTGGCATTGGTGTTGGTGGCCACATCTCCACCTACGCTGGTGCGGCCCCACTCTACGAGGTCGGCTTTAACCATTTCTTCCGCGGCAAGGATCACCCAGGCGGCGGCGACCATGTCTTCTTTCAGGGCCACGCCTCCCCGGGTATGTATGCCCGCGCATTCCTCGAGGGCCGCCTGACTGAAGACGACCTCGACGGATTCCGCCAAGAGGTTTCCCGCCCACAACGCGGTCTACCTTCTTACCCACATCCAAAGGGTATGGACGACTTCTGGGAGTTCCCAACTGTTTCCATGGGCTTGGGCCCAATGGATGCCATCTACCAGGCACGTTTTAACCGTTACCTGCACAACCGCGGCATTAAGGATACCTCGGACCAGCATGTATGGGCCTTCTTGGGCGATGGCGAGATGGACGAGCCAGAATCTCGTGGCTTGATCCAACAGGCTGCCCTAAACAACCTGGACAACTTGACTTTCGTAATTAACTGTAACCTGCAGCGTCTGGACGGCCCGGTTCGTGGTAACACTAGTGTTATCCAAGAGCTCGAGTCCTTCTTCCGTGGTGCTGGCTGGTCTGTAGTGAAGGTCATTTGGGGTCGTGAGTGGGACAAGCTATTCGAAGCTGACAAGGACGGCGCCCTCGTTGATCTGATGAACAACACCACCGATGGTGATTACCAGACCTTCCGCGCAAATGATGGCGCGTACGTGCGTGAGCACTTCTTCAACCGCGATCCTCGCACTGCCAAGCTGGTTGAGGATATGACCGATGAGGAAATCTGGAAGCTGCGCCGCGGTGGCCACGATTACCGCAAGATCTACGCTGCCTACAAGCGCGCTATGGAGACCAAAGATCGTCCAACCGTGATCCTAGCGCACACCATTAAGGGCTACGGTCTGGGCCACAACTTCGAGGGCCGCAATGCCACCCACCAGATGAAGAAGCTGACCCTGGAGGATCTGAAGCTCTTCCGCGATAAACAGGGCATCCCAATTTCTGATGAGGAATTGGAGAAGGATCCATATCTACCTCCTTATTACAACCCAGGTCCAGACTCTCCAGAGATCAAATACCTGTTGGAACGTCGTAAAGAGCTCGGCGGCTTCTTGCCCGAGCGGCGCACAACCTACACCCCAGTACAGGTGCCGCCGATTGATAAGCTGCGCACCATCCGTAAGGGGTCCGGTAAGCAAGAAGTTGCTACCACCATGGCGATCGTGCGTACCTTTAAGGAGCTCATGCGCGATAAAGAGCTAGCAAAGCGCCTCGTTCCAATCATCCCCGATGAGGCTCGCACCTTCGGTATGGACTCCTGGTTCCCTACCTTGAAGATCTACAACTCTCATGGCCAGAACTACGTGCCAGTAGACCATGACCACATGCTCTCCTACCGTGAGGCTACTGATGGCCAGATCCTGCACGAGGGCATTAACGAGGCAGGTTCGACTGCATCCTTCATTGCAGCTGGTACTTCCTATGCCACCCACGGCGAGGTCATGATTCCGCTGTACATCTTCTATTCGATGTTCGGTTTCCAACGCACTGGTGACTCCTTCTGGGCGGCTGCTGACCAGATGGCCCGCGGCTTTATCTTGGGCGCTACCGCAGGTCGTACCACCTTGACTGGTGAGGGTCTGCAACACATGGATGGCCACTCCCAAATCTTGGCTTCCACTAACCCTGCAGTGGTTTCCTACGACCCAGCCTTCGCATATGAAATCGCGCACCTCGTGCACGAGGGAATTGACCGCATGTATGGTCCAGATCGTGGCGAAAATGTCATGTACTACCTGACCATCTACAATGAGCCAATTTCCCAGCCAGCTGAGCCTTCAGACCTCGACGTTGAGGGACTACATAAGGGTATATATCTTTATGAGCAGGCAACCGGCTCTCAGGATCTGAAGGTCTCCCTGCTGGCTTCCGGTATCGGTATGCAACAAGCACTGCGCGCCAAGGAACTGCTCGCTGAATACAATGTTGATGCCTCTATCTTCTCGGTTACCTCCTGGATTGAGCTGGCTCGCGAAGGCCACGCGAAGGAGCGCGATGCCCTACGCAACCCTGCAAATTCGCAGAAGGAGGCTTTTGCAACCAAACAGCTCAAGCAAGCTGAGGGACCATACATCGCTGTCTCGGACTTCGCTACCGACCTGCAAGAGCAGATCCGCCGCTTCGTCCCAGGCCACTATGTAACCCTGGGTGCCGACGGCTTCGGATTCTCCGACACCCGTCCAGCTGCTCGCCGTTACTTCAACATCGACGCTGAGTCTGTAGCCGTAGCTGCACTCAACGCCCTGGCTGATGAGGGCAAGATTGATCGTGTTGTTGCTGCCGATGCTGCGAAGAAGTTCAACCTGACTGATCCAACCAAGGCCTAAATCCTCTAAGAAGGTCTCCTCGCCGGCCTTTTACCGGCAAGAAGTATTGGTCACAGCTCTACAAGGGGCGCATCCTCAAACACGTGGGTGCGCCCTTTAGCTTGTGCATACTTTGGCTTGTAGACACTTGGGGTGCAAACAGTGTGCCTCACTATTGCATGCTGGTTGGATGCTACTACCCGACGAGGGTGTTATCTGTTTGGGGGTGTTATTCGTTCGTTTTGCTCTCCCGGGCTGCAATGGCACTCACCATAGTATCCAAGGCATTGTTGACTACCCAGGGTTGCTCAATGGGTAGCATATGCCCAGCGCCTGGAATGACCTGAATAGCAGCCTGCGGCCAGCCTTCTTTGATCGCATTAGCTTGCGATACCGGGGTAACGGCATCATCGGCGCCCACCAGGATGATGCCTGGAATATCCTGAATATCTGCCAGCGCGGCGCGCTCCTCATGATCTTGGAGATCATCTAAAAAACCCACCATAGTAGTGATAGCAGTGTTTTTAATCAGATCTGCATGAAAGCGAATGACTTCGACCGGAGTCGGGCTTTGAAAGACCGTGGCTTTAAGCGTTGGCGCAGTAAATTCTGTCACCACGCTACGCAGCTGCTGGGCTTGCTCTGGAGAAACTTCTGCAAAGGTACGCACCCGTTCAACCACAGGTAGCCCCAAAATTTTTGCCACGCCTTTGCTGGCAAAGGAATCCACTGCGGTTGCAATCAGTAGAATCTCAGCACACTGCTCACGCCACCAGGGATAACGCCGCAATAAGTTACATAAAACCATGCCACCGAGCGAATGGCCTGCAAAGATTATGGGTCCTTGAATATCTTCCTGCTCTAAAGCGGCGACAATGTCATCGGCAGCTCCGGCGATATTGAGTTCTGCTATGTCCGCATCTTTACGGCCGGCGTCGAGGACGCTTTGTCCATGTCCGCGATAATCCACCACAATGCACCGGGCTTGCGAACGGATGTGCTCGACCTGAAAGTGCCAACTCGAAGCAGCCAAGGTGAAACCGTGAATGAATACCACCGTCGTTGGCGAATCAGGGTCTCCAGCACAAAAATAGTGCACATCTGTAATTTTATGGTGCTCTGGATAATAAGAGTCGCCTGCAACTTCTTGCGCTTCGCAGTGGCGCAGTGCCCGCGAGGTGCTTATCCGCTGTCGAATGTCCGAAATTCGCATATGCTGAATTGTAGTCGGATTCTTTCATCCCCGGCCAAAGAAAGGTGATCACAACTTTATGGGTTCTCTGCAAGAGCAGCTTGCACATTTACAACAAGATACTCCGGCTGAAAGCAGCGGTGGGGAGGGATTCCACACTTTATGGAAGTCCGTGGGCTTAGATCCCGAAGTTGATCCCCAATCCACCTTCACTGAACTCGGTCTGGTCGAACTCGACATCTTCGAGCTTTCTATCCGTGGCGAGCAGCAATTCGGTAAGCAGGTTGAGCTGTCTACTGTAGAAAGCTGGGAAAGTTTGGCGGATATCATGGCTTTTTTCAGCACGGACTAGTACCTCCCATTTCATGGCATCCCAAGACACAGAATATTCAAACGACTCACAACTTTTTCAAGGAGCACAGCAGATGACGATTTCATATCTCACTGATATGGATGGAGTACTCATCAACGAAGGCGAGATGATACCCGGAGCGGATAAGTTCCTCGGCGCCTTAGAAGATGAGGGTATTGAGTACATGGTGTTGACCAATAATTCAATCCACACCCAGCGAGATCTCGGCGCCCGCTTGAAGCGCACCGGCTTAGATATCGACCCCGATCGTATCTGGACCTCAGCGAAGGCAACCGGTTACTTCTTGCAGTTACAGCTGGGGACTGGCACAGCCTATGTGGTTGGTGAATCTGGCATTACCACCGAATTACATGAACAAGGTTGGGTCCTTTCTGACTCCGATCCTGATGTAGTAATTCTCGGTGAGACCCGCACCTATTCTTTCGAAGCCATCACTCGGGCGATTAATCTGATTAACGATGGGGCACGGTTTATTGCTACCAACCCGGATGTGACTGGTCCGGCACCACAGGGCATTTTGCCGGCTACCGGTGCTGTGGCTGCTTTAATCACAAGTGCTACCGGTAAGGAGCCCTATTACGTAGGAAAGCCAAATCCGGCGATGATGCGCTCAGCGCTGAACAATTTAGGCGTGCACTCCGAACACACGGTAATGATTGGTGATCGCATGGATACCGATGTGCGCTGTGGCTTAGAGGCAGGTATGCGTACGATACTGGTGCGATCTGGCATTGCAACCGACGCGGATGTGGAGAAGTTTCCCTATCGCCCCACCCAAGTAATTGATAGCGTGGCGGATTTGGCCGAGCGTATCCTGGATCCATTCGAGGATGGCTTCTACCAATAAAGCCTTGCTTCAATTACAGAATTTCCCCTGGTCAACTCGATGTGCCAGGGGGGTTTCTTTTTGTGTGCATGCAGGCTAGTCAAGATGACGCATGACCGCTGAATGGTGTGCATGTATCATCAGCATTGTTCACCGAGGCTGCCAGGCAAGCAGTTTTCTGAGACTTACGCAGCGAGCTTATAGGCTGTATAGCTGCTGAGGTGCCGCGTTTGACTAGGCAATGCGTAATTGGGCCTGACGGATATTCGCCAGCTTACGCTCTAATTGGGCCGCTTCGGTGGTCTCAGCAGTAAATAGTTCGCGGCACGAAGTCGTGCCGGGAATGCTGCCGCGTTCCCAACGGATGAACCAATTGCCCTGAGGTTCTACCGGTGGGGCAGTTTCCAGGGTCGCGAAAATGAGTGCCTCGATTTCGGCACGTTGTGCACGCGGTAGATCGATGACTTCAACAACCGCCATACAAAATTGAGTCATAGAGTGTCTCCACTACTTCTCCCCACTGCACAACAGACAGTGGCGGCGAGGTTCGCCTTCCCCAACGAACGACTCACCATCGATTGTGAAAGAGTTTGAAAGAGAAAACAACTCTCAACCTTCGCTTTAACCCCCATGTGGGGCATGCGTGCAGCATGCCTGGCACCACGTAACGAAGCAGAATATTGATGCCCCAATGCTAATTCGGCGTGCCATTGTCGGACCATTAAATATACGATTGCACAAGAACGTATATGTCGATCCGCGCACGAGCAGTGTTGGCTCGTGTTGAGCACCTAGAAGACTGCCCCGGCAAAAGGTCATCCTTGCCGAGACAGTGCGGTGCAGATCAATCTTTCACATTAGATATTTAGCAGGAGGTCCCACAGCCAACAAGAACATAGGTGTCATAGAGGTCGCCTTCTTCAACGATCACCCCATTCTCATCACGAACGTAAAGTATCGGACCACGAATCTCGATCGTGTACGGGTCTGCGTCAACATTGAAGCTATCATTGCCGAGGCGCTGAGCACTCGATTCAAAGGTATCGCCGTTGTATTTGCCGCGATAATAGAACCCGTCGGAATGTTGACAGACAACAGCAAAATCATTGCCATTGGTACTTGCAAACACGAGCTCATCCGAAGAATTGCAGTGAGTAAATGGTTCTGGCACCCATCCGGACGTGGTCAAACGGGAATCATCCCCAACTTTCTGGGAGGGGCTTTGCTCCTCCAGCGAATTTGGTGGCTCAGTAACCGTTTCAGTTTCTGTAATGACTTCAACGGCAGTAGACACCTCACTCGAGCTCGGTTCTTCTGAGCTGGATTCCGCAATGTTTGCAGCTTCGGCTGCGCTATCACTTCGATTGTCGCCGGTATACCGCAAGACCATTACTGTTGCTGCTGCAATGAGCGCGGCAACAAGCAATGAAATCAGCACATACAAGCCGATACGACTGCGTGCGTGTGCCTGTACTGGCTGAGATTGTGCTGCTGTCGCATAAAATGTCGATTGCGGGGGTTGCTGCTGGTATGCGTAGCCAGGGGTTTGCGGTGCCTGCGAAAAATCGCCGTAGCTACTGTAGCCATTGTTCCCCGCATCTTGCGGCATTGACGGAAATGCTTGGGCGGGTTGGTGTTGTCCCCTCCACGATGATTCCGACGCTTGGGCTGCTGGTTCGTTCCAGCTCTCAAACGCGGTAGCCTCTGCATCGAATGCGGTGGTAGGTTCTACATCCTGCGGTGGAAATGCTGCGTTTCCTGCCTGTGGTTCTCCCAGCTCCTGAGTCGATTGGGCTTGCGATGCATTGGTATTCCACGCATTATCTAGCGATTCGGTAGGCTCAGCGATATCAGCGGTATCAGCGGTGCGCCAATTTCTGACCGAATCCGCAGCGTGTTCTTGCTGCTGCGCTGGAAGTTCAGAGGTTACGCCGTTTTCCGTGCCTTTCTGCGAAGCATCAACGGGTTTATTAGTATCAGCCGGCTCGTTATTCCAAGAATTTTTATCATTCATCAAGGCACACCTTTGTCGCTTTGAACAGGAAAAATCTCATGCTTTAATACTAACTTGTCTATCGTAGCGGTTGGTTCACAGTATCAAGTCTATGCTTTCAGCGACCTATTCAGCTAGGGGTCCGTGCTTTCCGAGGGGCGCACCATATCCCTAACCTCTCTGCGAGCCTTGCCCACAAAAAAGGCCTGCCACTGCTTGTTGCAGCGCACAGGCCATGAAAGTAGCTCGGTGCTTTTCTAAAGCGTGGATGAGCGAGCGTTTTGCTCTAGTGCTTTGCCCAGGGCTGGCAAAGAAATCTCCGCGTAGTCGACAGCCTTGTTTCGGAAACGCTCGTGTCCCTTGGTGAGCTTGTCGTTGTCGATCTCAGCGACCTTCTCGTCAGCAAGTTTGAGCACGTCGCGACTTACTTCATCCTTATGCTCAACCAAGTATGCGCCAAAGTCTGAGCCACTATCTGACTTGTAATCAGACCAGTATGGATCCAGGGTATCGCACAGGGATTCCAACATAGTATCGGCAATTTTGATAGCGATATCTGGGCGCTTCTTTTTTGCAGCTGCATACCCCAGTTTCACAGCCTTACCTGTCAGACCGGAGAGCTGATCGATGGTTTCCTCAAGCGCGTTGGCTACATCGTTTACAGCCTTGTCGCGATTGTCAGCAGTTACTGCTTCCTTGAATTCACTCATATACCCATCATATGGCACGACTGCATTTGTGTCCGCTTCGATTACGCAATGGACGACTATCCCCCGCATACAACTACCGGTATCTCCAATGCTGGGCTGCAGATTAGTCTAGCAACTGCTTTCCGATGGCAGTGTTGAGTTCATCCCAATAGGGCTTGACCCAATCACCAAACGCACGGTCGCCTAAGAACACCATGGCGGCACCTTTTTCTGGCAGGGCCCACAAGAACGTGCCAGCCTGACCAAAATGTCCAATTGTTTGTGCAGGCAGGCTACTCCCTGTCCAGTGTGGGGACTTCTCCCCCTTGATTTCAAAGCCCAGGCCCCACGGGCAAGGTTTTTGCATTCCATATCCCGGAACAATGCCGGATAATTCTGGGAATTGCACACTCATCGCCTCTCGTAGGGTTTGCGGAGCAAGTAATTGTGGATCCAGGATTTCTTGGGCAAACTTACTTACATCAGCAGCGGTCGAGCGTGCCTCATGCCCAGCGGAGCCCCACAACTCGGAATTCCGCATGCCAAGTGGAGCAAATACAGCCTCATCTAGGTATTCTGCAAAAGGAATTCCCGAACGCTCGTATACCTCTTGCGCTAGGATCTCATAACCATAGGAGGAATAGATACGGCGCTTCAGCGGTGGTTTTTGTGGATCACTTTCTTTAAAGCCCACGCCACTCGCGTGCGCGAGAAGTTGACGCACATTATGCCCGGATACTTCCTCATCGAGTTCAAAGACTCCTTCTTCCACAGCGATCAGAAAGCCATAAGCAGCAAGCACCTTAGTAACACTTGCTAACTCAAAAACCTTGTCTTGGTCTCCGGTGGTCGTAATGGCATCAGAAGTGATCAAGGCGGTGGCAGTATTGTCGATGGGCCACGAGGATATATCTGGGATCTGCATATCTCATAGCATAGTGTCATGAGGGCCGAAACTCGGGTTGTCGCTCAGAGATACAAGAGCCACGGGGTAATACACACAACAATGCGCTCTCTGTACATACAGAGAGCGCAGGTAAAGAGTATAGACTGCTAGGCGTTCTTAGGATCCGATGCTTAGCACTGGAGCATAAGCCACCGCACCAGGAACACCACCGGTAAGCAGGGCAGCTCCGAAGCCGATCCACTTCACAACCTTCCATGCTACAGCGAGCTTGTCGCGCCAGGTAGATTCTTCGGCTTCGCCAACTGCATCTGCAGAATCCTCTGCGTCCACAACGACAGCATCATCAACTGGAGCTTCAACAGTGTCTTCGGCTACAGCACCGGCGGTAGCGACAACAGGAACCTCTGGTTCTACCTCTTGGGCTACTGCAGCAGTAGAACCGAGTACCAGTGCAGTACTTGCAGTCGCGGCAAGCACAATTGCAGAAAGCTTCTTCATAGCGATCTCCTAAGACTAAAAAGATGAGGGACGCAATCTCAATTACGTTAGCCTTAGTATAAGAGAACTTCAGCAAAATAGCCATATTTTTGACCTAGAAAGTCAAAAATGTCACATAATGCCTCAAGCGCTTCTCCACAAAACTGCAACAACTAAAAAACAAAGCACGAACCGTAGCGAAACATACATTCACCCCACTCGGCATCACCTCACTCGGCATCACCTCAATCGGCATAGAATACTTCGCTACGAACAGCTGCCCCACACCCCACTTTTGACATACGGCAGCAGTTAGCTCCAAGAAACTGCCGCTACGAGCCTCACCACCTTAGAATGCCCGAAACCCCTTTACCTACAAGAAGTAAAGGGGCATCTGTGGGGCCGCCGGGGCTCGAACCCGGGACCAGCGGATTATGAGTCCGCGGCTCTAACCGACTGAGCTACAGCCCCACCGCTTTAAGCACGATCACCCGCGCTAAAGCCATACTCATTATAGCGAAGCGCCACCCTAATTCAAGTACCTAAACTTTCCTATAACCCGCTACTCACAGTTTTTAGCTGCGCAGAAATATCTTCACCACAAACACTGGTTTTCACCCGCATTTACCTGGGAGTTTGCTAGATGCCTGTTGGGCATATATAGTTTCTATCTGTCGCAAGGAGCTGCTACCAGCTGCGTGCAACATGATCCCCCATAGCTCAATTGGCAGAGCATTCGACTGTTAATCGAAGGGTTACTGGTTCGAGTCCAGTTGGGGGAGCTTTTCTTACCCGAAGCGTGCAAGCTTCGGGTTTTTGTTTACCCCAGCCGCCCCAACGCCCCCCCTGCAGCTAGGACTATAGCTGGGGCACTTCCGCCGAGCGATTCTCTACTAGTGCTGCTCTATTTTGAATTCTCCTGACATCTAAATCCTGAATCCTCCACGAGAGAGCACGAGAGAATACGAAAACTTGCCTCCTATGAATTTCTGCAAGGATTTCTGCAGTAGCCTAAGCTAGTAGGTATTCACCCGCACTGTGTTGCCTATCAGCAGGCTGCACATTAGAGAACGAATAAGGACTGCGACTTTTATGATTCAATTCGTTGTGGGCGCTGCCGCCGGCTATGTTTTCGGTACGAAGGCTGGACGTAAGCGCTACCACCAGATCAAAGATGGAGCGAAGGCCGTCGCAAGCTCTCCGCTCACACAGCAGGTAGTTACCAGCACTCGACGTACCCTTGCCAACCGTTTGGACCCCCAGCCTCGTATGAAAGAAGTAAAGAATCTCAACAAGGATGTGCAAATTCTTGAACCGGATGAAGATTAAGGGGTATTTGGAGTTAACTACCAGGATTCATACAGTAAACTAGACAAGGTATGAAATGTCGCCTGGGGCTCGCAGGCCCCGAAGGCGTGCTCAATTCCGCAGAAAGGCTTTTCGATGTCCTCCCGTTTGCTCACCGTAGGTATTGCCACCATTGCAGCCGGCGCCCTGCTGGCTGGTTGCACCCCTCCAAATGAAAACCCTAGTGACACCAAGGTAGACACCGGCGCCACCTTTGATGGCACTTACTCTGCTACGGAATCCAGTACAGCTTCAAGCCATGCTTCTTCCTCTTCCACCGCTCACACCACAACCACTCAGGCTGCAACCGATGATGAGATCACCATCGACCTGTCCAGCACGACCTTGACTGAAGGCGCAAACCTGGATGTTGAAGTTACTGGTTTGAATCCAGACCTGGGCTACTATGCTGCAATCTGCGCCGCAAATGGTAGTGAAGTAACTCCAACTCCTTATTGCACCGGCAGTGATTATGATGTCGATGCCCAGGCATGGCTGCGCAACGGCGAACACGGCACGGAGCCAATCGCCGAGGATGGCACCGCCTCTTTCAGCATTACCCCACGCGCTATCGGTGAAGATGTCAACTGCCATGAAGAAGAGTGTGTCTTTATGATCTTTGGTGATGAGCACAACGGCATCGGCGAAGTCCACGAAGCTACCGTTCCGGTAACATTCAACGCCTAAGCACTAACCTGCTGCAAGCTACACGCTTCAGTACAAGGTCAGGGGTCGGTTTGATGACCGACCCCTTTTGCGTGTCCTAGATCAGTAGTAGCCCAAGCGACCCAAGGAAGTTCTACCCTCCCCCTATTGCTGCCACAGTTTTCTAGCTTCCCAAAGAACGCCGGATTAAATCCTTGCGCATGGCATCAAGGGCTTTCATATCTTCAAAAATTTGCACCGCAGCTTTTGGATCTTGGGAACCAATGCGCGCTAATTGGGAACGCAAATCTGCCAACTGGTTTTCCACCAATTGCACTTGCAGCCGAGAAAAACTCTGCGCGGCTACCTGTTCTGCAGTCTCTGGGGTGATCTCGGCATCAAAAGGCTCCATTACTAGCTCTGTGCACACTTGCACAGCACCAACATCGCTGAATTGACTTAAAATTCGTTGCACCCATGAAGGACCAGGCTGAGCCGATTGACACCCACCTTGCTGCTCAATGGCGGTGGCAATCGCACCATACATCGGATGTGAAAACGCCGTAGTATCCAAGGCATCAAAATATGGGGCACTGGCCTGCGGGTATTGTAAAGCCATCTTCAAGCAGGTCCGCTGCGCCCATAATCCATGATCCCGGGCATTTGGAATCGGTAATGCCTGTGGCTGGCGCGGTGCAGGTTTCGATACGGATTGTTGTAAGTTCGGACGACGCCGTTGCTGCGGTTGATGGCGGGCGTCTGCCACCGCACGCGCAATGTCATTACTATTGCCTACCCAACCGATCCAATCGGCAACCCGGCGCATATAGGCATCCTGCATGGCACGATCCGGAATATTCGCCACTACCGGGGCGACCCGGCGCAAGGCCTGCACGCGAGATTCCACCGTATCCAGAGCGTATTCCTGCAGCAAAGAGCGAATGATGAACTCAAACATAGGCACCTTGTGGGCAACCAAGTTCTGGAGGGCAATATCCCCACGCTTTAACCGCAAATCGCACGGGTCCAGATCATCCGGAGCCACAGCTACGAAGGAGCTAGCTGCAAATTCTGGCTTGCCCTCATATGCTCGGCGCGCAGCTTTCTGTCCAGCTGCATCGCCATCAAACGTATAAACGATCTCACCGGTGATGAAGTCATCTTCTGTCATATAGCGACGCAAGATCGCTAAGTGCTCGTTACCAAATGCCGTGCCACAGGCCGCGACCGTATTATCAAAGCCTGCCGCATGCATGGCCATCACATCGGTATAGCCTTCAACCACAATCACCTGCTTTTTCTCTGCAATACTGCGCCGGGCAAGATCAAGCCCAAAGAGCACCTTAGACTTCTTATACAGCGGGGTTTCCGGCGTATTCATATACTTGCCCAACTTGTCATCATCAAAGAGCTTGCGCGCGCCGAAACCAATAACATCCCCAGTTACCGAGAATATCGGCCATAGGATCCGGCGGTGGAAGCGATCAATAGGACCACGCTTGCCAAGAGTCGATAGTCCGGCAGCTTCTAACTCGGGAAAACTAAAGCCTTTACGCTGTAAGTGCTTGGTCAAAGTATCCCAGCCTGCAGGAGCATAGCCGAGCCCAAAGCGATAGACGAGATCACGATCAAACCCACGGGCCAAAATAAAGTCGCGCGCTACCTGAGCCTCAGGAGTCTCAAGCTGTGCTCGATAAAACTCATGTGCGGCTTTATTTGCTGCAAGTAGGCGCTTTCGGTTTGGTCCTTCATTGCGGTTCTCAGGCCGCCCGCCTTCATAGTGGATTTCATAGCCGATGCGATCGGCGCAATTTTCCACCGCTTCAGGGAAAGTGACGTGCTCCATCTCCATCAAAAATTTAAAGACATCCCCACCCTGGCTGGTAGAAAAGCAATAATAAAACCCTTGATCAGGGCGAACATGAAATGACGGGGTGCGCTCATCTTTAAACGGGCTTAACCCCACCAACGATGACCCAGAGGGGCGCAATTCCACATATTCACCAATGACATCTTCGATAGCTATTCGTTCTCGAATAGCCTCAATGTCACTTTGCGGAATTAGCCCTTTGCCCATGATCGTCATCATACTACGCCCACAGCATCCACGGCAGCTCGCTATTCCAGGCGGATACTGCCCATGAAGGCTTGCTTAATAACAGGCAATCACGGATATAAAACGCCACGTAATCAAAGGTTGCGGCCTTTTTCATAGGCATGTGAGCGCGGGATCCCATAAGGCAAAATGTTCACAATACCAGGGTGAGGGATGAAGATGCTTCGAAGTCAGCGGATCAAAGAGATTGTCTGAATCGTTGCTTCCCAAGACTCTGTTTCTGTCAATGAAATTGTCATTGCCCTCAATATCTCCCCCGCTCCTGCGCATCGTGATTTAGATTCGCTTGCCAAAGTAGGACAGGTTGTGCGCACGCTTAGTGACGCCTCCAGCATCGCAAGTGCGGCAATGACGCATCATCCCCCCGGAAAATTGAGGAAAACGTGCCATTGCAAAAGCATGCCGGGGTTTGCTGCAACCTGGTGCCACCGAGGGGCTCACGGGTGGTTCCACAGTTTTAAAAGTGACTGCGGTGCTCGGTGGTGAGCTCAATAAGACCTCTCTAGAAAATACTAGTCCTTCTAGTTTGATCATGCTCAAGCAACTATGGTGCGATATTTCCTTCATAGGAGTGAACGGCCTTGATGAAAATGGACCGGGAACCGTTGACGAGTATGAGGCTCGTACCAACCAAGCTATGGTGAATCACACAACTTTACCCATCATCGTCACTGATTCTTCCAAGTTTGGGAAGGTGAGTTTTGCTAGTCTGGGAGATGACGCCGCTATTCCCCACGGTGGTCATCGATACAGGGATTCCTCTCAATATGCGCCAAGCGCTCGATGCCCAAGATTATGAAGTTATTATCACTACTCCGGGAGAATCATGACTAGCATCGCTATTACTCATGCCACCATTTATGATGGCAGTGCCTCGAACCCTTACCTGGCGAATATTCTGCTCGAAGATAGCACCATCACTGCTTGTACCACGGAATCTATCCACGCGGATACCATGATTGATGCCCAGCAAGCCCCGGTGGTACCTGGTTATATTGATATCCATCATCATGGTGGTGCTGGGGGTGCCTATGATGATGGCAGTGCCGCTGCTCGCAAATCCCTCGATGCACACTACGCGCATGGGACTACCCGCAGCCTGCTGTCATTAGTCACTGGCTCGGTTCCGACCATGGCCCAGCGCATCGCAGAGCTCAATCCCCTCGTAGACGATGACCCCCGCGTGTTAGGTTTACATCTCGAAGGACCTTTTTTGCACCCAGATTTTAAGGGCGCCCACCCGGAAACGTTACTTAGAGATCCGCAACTCGATGCGCTCGGTACGCTTATCGATGCTGCTGATGGACGAGTACGGCAGGTAACTCTGGCTCCCGAACGTGCTGGAGCAGATGCTGCCATCGCTTGGCTTATGGAGCGAGGCATTCATGTGGCAGTCGGACATACCAGCGCCACCTTTGAACAAGCGAATACTGCCTTTGCTGCCGGTGCGGATATCCTCACCCACGCCTTTAACGGTATGCAGGGCATCCATCACCGCGCCCCAGGCCCTGTTATTGCAGCTTTGCGGGATCCACGAGTATGGCTAGAAATCATTAATGATGGTATCCATGTGCATCCTGCAGTGGTGCGTTCCTTGTTCTTAGAGGCACCAGAGCGCGTAGTTTTAGTTACTGATGCCATGGCTGCTGCTTGTAACCCAGATGGGGACTATATGCTTGGCGAATTAGCGGTTGCCGTTGAAAATGGGGTGGCTCGCCTTAAAGAAGGTGGGTCTCTGGCTGGTTCGACACTCACTATGGATCGGGCTGTGGCTCGCGCGGTCCATGAAGAAGGTATGCCCCTGGAAGTCGCCGTGGCTGCGGCTACTACGCATCCGGCTGCCGCCATTGGCCTCGCCGATCGTTTTGGGCAGATCGCCCCAGGCTATCCTGCCGATATTCTCATTTTGGATCCCACGAGCTTATTGCCACGCACGATTATCGGCCCAGCTGGACGAATAGATTTCCCCGAAGCAACCGCCTAGCTGCGCTTGCTAGAGGGTTATAGGGAAATTTTTCACTCCGATTTTTTCGGCTCGTAGCAATGCAATACCGCCACTGCATCATCTCCTCGTATCTATACAAGACATCTACACAACACTTGGTGATGCAGTGGCGGCTCGTGGTCGCGGCAGCCGGCTTTGCCCGCTTATTCCACGGTCACAGACTTCGCCAGGTTTCGTGGCTGGTCGACGTCATAACCCTTATTCGTTGCAACCGCACAAGCAAAGATCTGTAATGGCACGGTAGCCAGCAGCGGCTGCATGAGGGTTGGGGTCTGTGGAATGCGGATCACGTGGTTTGCGAACTGTTCCACGGCAGCATCTCCTTCTTCCGCGATAACCAAAGTGATAGCACCACGAGCTCGTACTTCCTGGATATTGGAAACTACCTTAGCGTGCAAAGAATCCCGGCCGCGTGGCGAAGGCACAATGACAAAGACTGGTTGGCCTTCTTCTACCAAGGCAATTGGTCCATGCTTGAGCTCACCGGCGGCAAATCCCTCGGCGTGCAGATACGCAATTTCCTTTAGCTTCAAAGCACCTTCCAAGGCTACTGGGAAGCCTACGTGGCGTCCTAAGAACAGTACAGAGGTTGCATGATGAAGCTGTGCGGCAAGTTGCTCTACCTGATCCGCTTGGTCGATAACTCGCTGAACCTTATCCGGGATTTCGCGCAGTTCATCGAGAATCACATTAACTTCATCACTGAACATATTGCCACGCAGCTGCGCCAAATATAGGCCCAGCAGATAGGTTGCCGTGATTTGTGCCAGGAATGCCTTAGTGGATGCAACTGCGATTTCTGGGCCAGCGTGGGTGTAGATGCAAGCGTCCGATTCGCGAGGAATAGAAGAACCATGAGTATTGCAGATGGCAATGACCTTTGCTCCCTGCTCACGAGCATGACGCACTGCCATTAAGGTATCCATAGTTTCACCAGACTGCGACAGCGCCACAATCAGGGTCTTCTCATTCACGATTGGATCGCGGTAACGGAACTCATGCGCCAATTCCACCTCGGTAGGGATACGGCACCAGTGCTCAATAGCATACCGAGCCACATGACCTGCATAGGCTGCGGTACCACAGGCAATCACGATGATCTTATCGATGCTGCGCAAGATTGCAGGATCAATGTGTACCTCATCTAGGGTGAGGTTGCCTTGCTCATCAAACCGACCCATCAAGGTATCACGAATAGCGGCTGGCTGGTCGTGGATTTCCTTCTCCATAAAAGAAGCGAAGCCACCTTTTTCTGCTGCCTTTACATCCCACTCCACCCGGAAGGCCTTGCCTTCTTGTGGTGTGCCGTCAAAGTCGGTGATTTCATAACCAGAAGCGGTGATGGTCACAATTTGGTAGTTTTCCATCTCGACGGCATCACGGGTGTAATCGATGAAGCCGCTGACGTCCGAGCCTAAGAACATCTCATCGGTGCCTACTCCCACAACCAATGGGGAATTCAAACGAGCTGCCACAATACGATCTGGCTGAGCTGCCTCAATGGCAAGCAAGGTAAAGGCACCCTCTAGGCGCTGGCAGGTTTGCTGCATCGCCACGGTGAGATCCTTATTCGCCGTGGTCTCAAAAATGTGGCCAAGCAACGTAGCGGCCACTTCCGTATCGGTCTCAGATACGAAGTTGTAGCCTTGGGCGGTCAGCTCATTCTTGAGTTCTGCAAAGTTTTCAATGATGCCATTGTGCACCACCGCTAAACTGCCCTGGCTTACAACCTGGGGGTGGGCGTTGACATCACTTGGACCACCGTGCGATGCCCAGCGCGTGTGTCCAATGCCGATGGTTGCCGCTGGCAGCGGGTTAGCTTCAATTTCAGCTTCCAGCGCTGCTACTTTGCCGGCTTTTTTCCGGTAGGAAATTTCGGTTGCCTCAGGACTAATAACTGCAACGCCCGCAGAATCATAGCCTCGATATTCTAAGCGGCGCAGCCCTTCGAGTACTACATCCAAGGCGTAGTAGTCGCGCTGCGTTTCCGAATTTCTTACATAACCAACAATGCCACACATAACTATCTAGAATAGCGCACTCCGTAAACCTTTTGCAGACGTACCCTGACCTGCATTTTAACAGATTCTTCTTCAAGCGGTGCCACAATAGGGATATGAGTTCTGGTCTTTCTGCCTTGCGTAAGCATCCTTGGTACACCACCGGTGCAGCAATTGTCGCTTTCATCGCCGGCATTACTGGCATTCTTGTCACAGGTGATGACGGAGATTCCAGCACAAGCAGCACTGCGAGTACTGCTACTGCGAGTTCTGATTCAGGCCTAGCTAATTGCGATGCTAGTACCCTGCCTGATGAAGCATTTGAAGTTATGAACGATATTGCAAACAATGGCCCATTCGAATACCCGGCCAATGATGGCACTCACTTTGGTAACTATGAGGGGATTTTGCCAGATGCGGATTCCCAATATTATCGGGAGTACACCGTAGATACTCCAGGGCTGAATCACCGCGGTGCCCGCCGTATTATCACCGGTGGTGCCGACGCGGATGATCCGGATACGTGGTACTACACCGATGACCACTATAAGAGTTTTTGCACTATCCCAGAAAGCGCCTTGCTCGATTCGGTCGATTCCAAATAAATGCAGGCTCGAATCCGCGGCCCAAACGAGTTTCCCCTCAACCTACCCCATTCCTTTGCTGTCGCTCGTGTTTACGCCAGGAAGAAACTAAACTCACTGGCTTGCTTATCAATTCTCTCTAAGCGCGATTCGGTTAGTGATGCAATCTGGTCAATAATCGCGCGTTGGCGTCCAGCGACATCATCGGATTGACGCCACCACCACTGGAATGCCGGATCCATGCTCTCTGCGGGGCTTGCTGCAAAGTATTCATACACTCGAAAGATACGGTCGTGTTGCAACTGTTGTTGACGTAGGTGAGACTGTTCATCCATCACATAGAGCACCGCAATACTTTTTAATAAGGTCACCTCGGCCAGAACTTCCGGTGGCACCACGAGCTTGCCATGGTGGCGTCCAAATATGGCTTCTCCACTATTCGGCTGTTCACTGTCCGGTGTGTCTAAAGTCGCAGCCAAAATGGCACCTACATAGCGCCCAACGAGTTCCGAGGTCATCCGTTTTAAAGCGACGAGATCGCTAAAGGTTCCCGCGAAGTTCTCCACGGCAGCTATCACCGGAAGTTCGCGTAATCGAGCAGCAGCCTCAATGAGATCTTTGGCATTGCCGCCAAAGGCACGCACCCCTTTATCTGCTAATTCCGATAACTCCACGAGATCACCAAGAACCTTTAAGCTAATACGCCCGGAGGCGATGCCGTCTTCGACATCATGCACGGAATAGGCAATGTCGTCAGAAAAGTCCATAACCTGGGCTTCCATTGCTACCCCCGTGATGCCAGCTGGGCGAATCCACTTCAAGATCTCCGCATCTTCGTCATAGCAACTATATTTCCGATTCTTGCTGCCATCTGGATTCTGCGCTAAGCGCGGATATTTGAGTGCTGCATCTAACGAGGCCCTCGTGAGGTTGAGCCCAAAAGACTCCTCCCCGGTGATATCGAAAACCTTTGGCTCCAAACGAGTCAGAATCCGCAGGGTTTGAGCATTACCTTCAAAGCCACCGCATTCATCAGCGAGCATATTCAGTGCTGTTTCCCCATTGTGCCCAAAAGGTGGGTGTCCTATATCGTGAGTGAGCCCCGCCATCTCACAGAGATCTGGGTGTAGACCTAAACCGCTGCCGATGCCACGGGCAATCTGGGCAACCTCCAAGGAGTGGGTCAAGCGAGTACGTGGATTATCACCTTCACGTGGGCCTACAACTTGGGTTTTATCGGCTAGGCGGCGCAAGGCTGCGCTATGCAGTACGCGGGCACGATCACGGGCGAAGGCATCACGATGTTCGGCATCACTGCTCAATGCGCTGCCTTTCGCATCTTCGGCAAAGCGCCGCGCGGTATCAGCACCGCTATAGGGATACATCCTTGGCCCTGCTTTCTCTCTGTTCTTTCATCCTACAGCCTTACCAATACTGTAAGGGCGCGGCTGCGCTGCACAGCTGTACGATAGTATTTGGCGATATGGCAGTATCCTTTGCGATCGTTAGCTCATGCCTTCGGCACTCGCCGTGCCGTCAGTGCTGAGGTGATCGGCTGCGTCATCCACTGGCTTGTGCTGCCAAATCTGTTCAAAGCGGTGGCGACGCCGTTTTGAAAAGCGCGAATCCAGACTTCGCAGGCGATACTCCAAATGCTGTGCACGCTCAGAGTCGCACACCCCAATGAGCCAAACCACAACCCCACCGCATTCATGGAGTAAGGCCTTCCACCAATTCTGACGTGGGAAGCGGTTCGGGTTATACGGAGTCGCTGATACACGGGCCTGGATCCCTATGCGCTGTGCCCACAGTTTTGTGCGCAGGGCGTGTAAGGGATCGGTGACTAAAATTGCTGGCTGCGGGATCTGCTCAAAGGCGGCTTCTAAGGAACTGGCGGTGTCATTGCCTTCAGGCACGGCAATTAATGCTAACGGATCGACCCGATTACGCAGGCAGTACAGTCGGGCAACCGCGGCTTCACTATAGCGATCACCCGGAAGCTTACCGCCCACGCACACCACATCGAGGCGCTGATTGCGTTGCCATAATTCCACAGCCCATTGCAGCCGGGCAGCAAAAGGACGTGAAGGCACGCCATCATATTGAGCGGTGCCAAGGATCACAATGGAGCGGTATTTTCCACTGGTTGCCTTGGGACGAAAAAGCGGATACACCAGCAAACTCATTGGAAGTGCGGCCATGGTGCATGCAATGCTGAGCGCCCCGGTACGCAATAGTCTCATATTTCCTCCTTGGGAAAGGCCAATGATACGCGCCTTGTGATTAAGATATTAGCTATGCTTGCACGAAACCGCTCCCGCTCCCGGCGTTTTGCTTCTTATACACTTCTTGCCCCAGTGGCCTTCTTGAGCATTGCCTCCAGCATTGCCCCCACAACTGCCTTTGCCGCCGCTGGTGCGGACACCACCAACACCACGATCCAGGCTGCTACCGAGCAGGTGCAGATCCTGGCGGAATCGCCGAGCGAGGATTTCTCGGCTCCGGTGACCGATAACGCGAATATGCTTACCGATGCCGAGATCGAGCAACTCGAAGAAGGCATCGCTGATTTCGAGGCCAACGATACGCGCACCATTCACATTATTTATGTGACCTCTTTTGATGGCATCACCCCAGAAGTGTGGGCCACTCAGGCAGTAATGAGTATTGACCCCGAAAAAGCCTTAGTACTAGCAGTCTCCTTTGATGACAACCGCGAGATTGGTGTCAACGGTGGCAGTCTGTGGTCAGATGACACTCTCGTTAAGGTCTTCGACAATGCCCTAGCCGCCTTAAGCAATAATGATTGGTACGGCGGGGCACAAGCAGCGATCGATGCCGCAGAAAATTCCACTGCCGCAAGCGCGAGCACCGGCACTGCTAATAGCGAAGACACCAACTCCGGGGCAGGCATGCTGTGGTTAGGGCTTGGTGCCCTGGCAGTCGGTGGTGCCGGCATTGGTATTTGGTATAGCAACCGTCGCAGCCAGCAAAAGAAGGAAGAGCAAACTCTCGACTATGGTCGCAACCTACCTGCGAGTGAGTCACAAGCCCTCAAGCAGCTAAGCATCCCAGTCTTAGAGAACCTGGCGAATGAAGAGCTCGTCAGCACTGATGAATCCATCCGCCATGGTGAAGCCCAACTACTGCAGTTGGAGATGGAATTTGGCGCCGAGCGCACCCGCGCGTTCCGGCAGTCTTTGGATCATTCCCAGGCGACCTTGCAACGCGCTTTTGGCTACCAGCAGCAATTATTGCGTGGCCAGGCACAGACCGAATTAGAGCGCCGTAGCTTATTGCAAGACATCATTAGCCAATGCCGCGCTGCCGATGAGGCTCTAGCCCAGCAGGCAAGCGAGTTTCAGCGACTCCAAGAAATGACAGCGCAAGCTCCGGAAAAGATCACCCAGGCAGTCCAGCGCAGCGTGGAATTACATGCCCGCATCCCGCAGGCCGAAGCTCAGCTTGCAGCATTAGAACAGCAATACGCACCGAATATGTTGACTAGCGTGCGCGACAATATTGCGCTTGCCCAGGCCAGCATGGAAAAGGCAGAGAAATCGCTCTCTGAAGCACAAACCTTAAGCCAACAGCCACTTGGCCAACAACACGGCCTCGTTGATGCAATCCAGGCTGCAACCCAAGGCTTCCAACATGCCGATGACCTCCTGCTTGCTATTGAGCATGCGCAAGAAAATATCCAGGCCGCCCAATCTGGGTTGGCGCCACTAATGGAAGAGGTCCAAGAAGAGATTACTGCTGCTACCAACGTGCGCAACCGCAATGCGCACTTACCACAGGTGGATTGGCAACAATTCGATGCCGCGGTCGTTGGTGCTCGCCAGGCCTTAGCCCAGGCCCGCAACTTACAAGAGTCTGATCCGGTTCGCGCATGGACTGATCTCACTGCGGCCGATAGCGCTTTGGATATTCAGCTCGATGTTGCCCAAGGTTCTGCAATGGAGTTCGATCGCAATGATCGCGTCTACCAGCAGCAATATCAGGCTGCTCAGCAGATCGTCGGTACTGCTGCAGACTTCATCACCACTCGCGGGCAGGTTATTGGTTCCCGCGCACGTGCCTTGCTTCGTGATGCTCAGCAGCAACTCGAACATGCTGCGAGCAATCGAGCCAGTGATATTCGCACCGCTATTGCTGCAGCATCCCACGCGGCAAGCCTAGGGCAGGCCGCCTTGCAGGCAGCACAGCGCGATGTTGATAATTATCAGCGCCAGCAGCGTAATTCCGGTGGTACGGGTGGAGCCTTTATTGCTGGCATGCTTGCCAATGAGATCCTCAGTGGCAGTCGTTCACGCAATCGTGGCTTTGGCGGTGGCGGTTACGGTGGTGGCTTCGGTGGTAGTTTCGGTGGCCCAGGTGGCGGCCGCGGTGGCAGCTTTGGCGGCGGTATTGGTGGCGGCCGCGGTGGGAGTTTCTAATCCCCTAGGCATGGCCGGCTCTTGCTCGATTACTAGCTGTGAGTTCTCACTCGCACGGTGTTAGTAGCGCAGCTGAAGATTGAAATCCACGATGTAGCAGACCACCATCACCCATACTTGGGCAGTTTCTGGCATAGAATCCGGGAACTGCCCTTGCTTTGTGCGGAGGTCAATCTGTCCGCAGGCAACACCCGCGGCCAGCAGTGCTCGGCGGTGTCCGCGCTTGGTGGCTTGATAATAGGTTCCTGCTGCCTGGATTTCTACTTGGGTCGTACTAAAGCCAGTGGCAGCAGCACCAAGACTGCTGTATACGCGCAGCCGCGGAATGCGCTGGATGTTTAGCTCATAGTTGTGGCCGGCATATTCCAGACTGTTATTTGTCATCCGGGCTACTACGCGTTGAGAGGTCGAGCTCGTACTTTGTGCGCTGGTATCGATGAGTTCTTTTCCATGCCACTGCAATTGCATAGCACCCAAGTATAGGCCGGAAGGTTTCTGCGGCAAGGCACTGCGGGCAACCCACAAGGATGTACATATACGCACAAGCACCCAGGAAAATCTCCCGGGTGCTTGAAAATATATGCTGGAATCCGCTGTGCTGATCTCGCCCCTAGATGAGGGTCAAAATAATCGCAATGGTCATAATAACCATGGTGGAAGTCCAGGCCAGCTGGGTGCGCCGCAAGCGCGCCTCTAAGATGGTACGGGTAACCAGCGAGAAGAAGATCCGAGCATCAGTATCAAGACTTGCATCTTCTTCAAACTCGGTAATTGCCGCACGCACACCATTGCCGCTCCCAGAAAACTGTCCCACTTTGGTATCGCCTGCCACATAGACCCAATCGTTGCGGGCCTCATTGATGGCCTTATAATCCTGGGTGCCAATGCGCAGTTCTACTTCCTTGGCATTACGCCACGGCTTTTCAGCGCTGGCGACCATACTCACTGTGGCATCAGCAGCCTCACTGCGCAGCTCGGTATTCGAGTAAGTGACCTCCCAGCTGCCATCAGTGGTGGTTACCGTGGCCTGCTCTGGTAATGGCTGCGGCACCGTAGCAAGAGTGGTGCCTGCGGCATCAACGAGGGTTGCAACATCTTTGTTGCGCTCCCAGCGGGTGTAGACCATTAGCAACCTACCAATCCCTGGCCTAAGTAGCTCACCAATTCATCAATGGCAATACGCTGCTGTTCCATGGTGTCGCGATCGCGCACGGTCACCGCATTATCTTCCAAAGAGTCGAAGTCGATGGTCACACAATATGGGGTACCGATCTCATCGTGACGACGATAGCGACGGCCAATGGCACCGGAGGTATCGACATCTACATTCCAGTACTGACGTAGCTGCTGGGCTACCTTTTCTGCCAGTGGAACTAAGTCCCCCTTCTTCGAGAGTGGCAACACGGCTACCTTGACTGGTGCTAGGCGTGGATCCAGCTTGAGCACTGTGCGTACATCAGTACCGCCCTTGGCATTTGGTACTTCTTCTTCACAGTAGGCATCAACTAAGAAAGCCATCAAGGCACGAGTCAGACCGAAGGAGGGCTCGATAACCCATGGCACCCAGCGCTCATTATTGGCTTGGTCGAAGTAGCTGAGGTCTTCACCACTGGCCTTAATGTGGGAGGAAAGGTCATAGTCGGTGCGGTTAGCCACGCCCATGAGTTCGCCCCACTCGTTGCCCTGAAATCCGAATCGGTATTCCATGTCGATGGTGCCATTGGAATAGTGCGCACGATCATCTTCTGGGACATCGAATCGGCGCATATTGTCTGGGTTAATGCCCAAGTCAACGAACCAGTTCCAGCAAGCTTCTACCCATTCGTTGAACTTCTCATCGGCATCTTCTTCAGAGACGAAGTATTCGATCTCCATCTGCTCAAATTCACGGGTACGGAAGATAAAATTGCCAGGAGTGATTTCATTACGGAAGGCCTTACCAACCTGCGCGATGCCAAATGGTGGCTTCATTCGTGCGGTGGTCATGACGTTCTTGAAGTTGATGAAAATACCTTGGGCGGTCTCTGGGCGTAGGTAGTGCAGGCCCTGCTCATTATCTACTGGCCCCAAGAAAGTCTTCATCAAACCAGAGAACATTTGGGGCTCAGTCCATGCGCCTGGCTGGCCGGTTTCTGGATCTGGAATATCTGCCAAGCCGTTTTCTGGCTTATGGCCGTGCTTCGCTTCATAGGCCTCGATGAGATGATCCGCACGGTAACGCTTGTGTGTATGCAAGGATTCCACCAAAGGATCGGTGAAGGTAGCAACGTGGCCCGATGCCGCCCAGACCTGCCGGGGCAGGATAATTGATGAGTCGAGGCCGACAACATCAGCGCGCGATTGCACAAAGTTGCGCCACCATTGCTTCTTGATGTTTTCCTTGAGCTCTACACCCAGCGGGCCGTAGTCCCATGCTGAGCGGGTACCGCCATAAATTTCACCGCAAGGATATACCACACCCCGGCGCTTGCAGAGATTTACAACAGTCTCAATCACATTCTTTTGCTTCTTATCAGCCACGGGGCAGCTCCACTCCTCATCTCATATGAGTTATTCGGCGAATAGTTCGGCATTCATCTTACAGGGTTACGCCCAAATTGCAGCTGCCAACATCTGCACAAAAGTCGCAAATGTGCTACATTAAGCATATCGCTACAACGACCGCATTGCGCACGCCCACGTGCGCCATGCTCAGCTTGTTCTTATAAAGACGTATCAAGGGGATTACCATGGCAGGATCCATGCCACCAGAGGACGCGGATAATTTTCCTCGTCCCGAGTCCTCTTATCAGGAGTTAGCCTCCTTTGCCATGGCTTTATCCTCCCCTATTCGCATTAAGATTATCGATCTGCTCTCACGCGGGGACCTAGCAGTCCAGGAGTTGGTGGCCCGTCTCGATGCCAGCCAGCCTTTAGTCAGCCAACATTTACGAGTACTGCGCCGCGCGGGCATTGTGGTTGCGGATCGTTCTGGTAGGCAGCGCGTGTACCATCTCCAAAGTGTAGAAATGCAAGGCATTGTGAACCTGCTGCAACCAACCGCGAATCAGGCTGCGAAGTTCGCGGATTCACAAGCCACTTCAAGCACATTCTAAGGACAATTCTTATTGTCGCCGTGTATCCTGTGAGAGAATACGAATTGTATTCTTCTTATTCACGATCTTCCCGATCTCAAAAGGATATTCTATGCATGCGACTGCGAAGGCTTTGCCGAAGCTGGGTATACGAAATACCCGGCAGCGCACGGCAGTTGTAAAAGCCTTACAAGAACTGGATCAGTTCGTCTCGACAAAGACGATTCATGATCACCTCATGAAACAGGGCAACACAGTGGGACTGACCACCGTATACCGGACTCTCCAATCCCTCTCGGAAGTCGGTGCCGTGGATGTACTCACACTCGCCCACGGCGAAACGCTGTATCGTCACTGCCTCACCAACTCGCACCACCACCACCTGGTGTGCACTGAATGCGCAAGTACCGTGGAGATTGCTGGCGGGCCAGTAGAACAATGGGCGAATTCCGTAGCCAGTAATCATGGCTACCAAATTACCGGCCACGAAGCCGAGGTCTTTGGTATCTGCCCCAGCTGTACCGCAAAGGCCGCTACTCAAGCGACTGCCTAATCGGTAGCGCATAAGGAAACCTCCCACCCCCTCAAGGGGGTTTCTTTATACCCTTTCCCGCAAGGAATACCAGGCGGATACCAGCAGCGCAGGCTATTCTTTAGCCGATAGCAACACCAAAGAGGCGACCTAAGACGTAGGTGACTGCAGCTGCTGCCATACCAATCGCTAATTGACGCAGCGCCCGACGCAGCGGAGGCTTCCCCGAGATCACACCGGTGAGTCCACCGGTTAGCAGCAAGACCATGCCAACGAGGGCAACTGCAATGGTACCGGCAACTGAAGCGGAAAGTCCGAAGAAGAATGGGAAGATCGGCACGAGCGCCCCCAAGCCAAAGCAGCAAAAGCTCGAAATCGCGGCACTCATCGCCCCGCCTGGGGACTCCACTGGTGCATTCACCAAGGCTTCTGCAGCTTCTTCTTGGGCAGCCAGTACTTGCTCTGCTTTTTCTTGGGCAGCCTCGGCGTCCATTCCGCGCGCCCGGTAGACTAAGGCAAGTTCGTTGAAGTCCACATCTAATTGCGGCACCGCTTGCTGTGCTTGGGGATCCGGAGTGGAGGCATCGAGTAATTCATTTTGGCTTTTCACCGAGATATATTCGCCTGCTCCCATGGAAAGCGCACCAGAAAGTAGACCAGACACGCCGGTAATAAGCACCACATTACCGCTCACCCCAGAAGCCATCACGCCTAAGACCAGAGCCAGGTTTGAGACCAGACCATCATTAGCACCGAAAATGGCGGCGCGGAAGTTACCACTCATTTGCTCCCGCCCACGTGCGGCAAGTCCACGGATGACTTCCGCGTGGATGGCTTCATCGGCCTTCATTTGGGCGGTGGCATCGGCATCCTCAGCATAGGGGCTGCGCTGCTCAGCGGTCTGCATGAGCGCCAGGGTAAACACAGTTCCGAAGCGGCGGGCCATGAACCCTAAGAAGCGGGTGTTGAGGTCAGCACGCACTGGCATCCCGACGTCATCACCGAGTAACTCGCGCCAGTGGGCTTCGTGTCGAGCTTCTGCTTCAGCTATCTGAAGCAAAATTTCGCGTTCTTCGCCTTCCTTATTCTTGGCAAGCTCGCGATAGACAGCCGCCTCTGCGCGTTCATTGGCCAAGTACTGGCGCCAACGCCGTAACTGCTTTGGGCTTGGTTGCGAATAGGACTGGGTGCTCACTGCTCCAGTTACTTCGGAGGGTGTGCTAGTTGTTTGCTTACTCATTTCACTCCTCCAAAGCGGCGATCGCGCTCCGCGTATTCCAGAACCGCTGCGTAGAGATCTGCAGCGGTATAGTCCGGGAAAAGCTTATCTTGAAAAACCATCTCAGCATAGGCGGACTGCCACAATAAGAAATTAGAGAAGCGTTGTTCACCGCTAGGCCGTAAGAAGAGGTCCACAGAGGGCATCTCCGGCTCATCCAAATATTGGGCGAAGGTAGCTTCATCGATCTGTTCTGGACGCAGTTTTCCATTTTTGACTGCACAAGCAAGGGCTGCGGCGGCATCGGCGATCTCGGCACGACCACCATAATTCACGCACATATACAAAGTAAGTTGCGTATTATCCTTGGTGAGTGCTTCGGCAACTTCGAGTTCGCGGATAACGCTGCGCCACAGGCGAGGGCGGCGACCTACCCAGCGCACTCGCACGCCCTTAGCATGCAAGCCATCGCGTTGACGACGTAACACATCACGGTTAAATCCCATAAGGAAGCGGACTTCGTCTGGGGAACGGCGCCAATTCTCTGTGGAGAAAGCATAAGCAGAAAGGTGCTTGACTCCCATGGCCAAGCAAGCATCGACCATTTCTAGCAGCACTGCTTCCCCACGTTTGTGGCCTTCTGTACGCGGCATTCCTTGCTGGGTTGCCCAGCGCCCATTGCCATCCATGACTAAGGCAATATGTTGGGGGATAAATTCCGCCGGTATCTTAGGAGGTTCTATCATTATCTACTTTCCATCTGGGCCGCTGCGCGTAGATTTTATCAGATTCACCTGACTTCAAGAACGCCTCATTTCCTGAACTTCCGGTGGCGTTCTGTGGTCGCGTATGGTGCACGCCTGGCTCGTCGGTCTTACGCGGTCTTAACACACGCGAGCAAAGATCCCTATTTCATTCTGCCCCGCTGCGCAGCAAAGCCTTTTTATACCTGCTCTAGGATATTCAGGCTGCTAAGACCACGTTCAATATGCCACTGTAAATAGCCGCGCACGAGGCGGTGAGCTTCTTGCTGGCGTGCTGCAGTATAGAGTGCGCGGGCAGTATCTTGGCGATTTTGGGATAGGCACCACATAAAGTGCAGCGTTTCTGGGTCTACTTCTGCGGCCTCCGCTGGTTGGCATTGCGAACAAATCGCCCCACCAGCAGGCGTATGAAAATGATTGTGTGGCCCCGGGATACCGCATTGCGCACAGGCATACAAACTTGGTGCCCACCCAGAATATTCCATGACATCCAGCAAAAATGTATCAAGGCACACAATGGGGTTTGGGTCGCGCCGCAAACGAGCAAGTACCTCAATACTGCGATCATAGAGTTGCGCATCAGCATAATCTCCAAGCAGACCAACTACCTCTAAGACAGCGCAAGCACTGGCATAGCGGATGGGATCGTCAATGAGTCCACTGCCTAAATATTGCAGGGTATCTGCTTGGATAATGCTTTCCAGGTTGCGCCCGGGGTTGAGTTGCACTTCTAATTCCACGAAAGGTTGTAAGCGCGAACCAAAGCGCGAGCGCGCCCGGCGCACCCCCTTAGCTACAGCACGGACAACCCCACGCTGCTTCGTGAGCAGCACATAGACGCGATCTGCCTCTCCGAAGTCATAGGAGCGAATCACCAGAGCGTGATCACGTACACTATTACCACGCTTCATTGCTGTACGCTCCTCCCCTCGTTTGCAGAGTCGTGCTTCTCCGATTGTGGTGCTCATTCATGCGATTTGTGCGCGCACTAGAAGCCGATACTGCCCACAACCTAGAATTTAGAACCCTAAGCGACCTAATTGCTTTGGATCCTGCTGCCAGTTCTTCAGAACTTTAATACGCAAGTCTAGATAGACATTTTTCCCCAGTAATTCAATGATCTGTGGGCGGGCCTGATGTACAATTCTGCGCATACGACGGCCATCCTTGCCCATTAAAATCTTCTTCTGGCCTGGGCGCTCAACATAGACAATCGCATGGACATCTAACCGCTCCCCCGCATCGATAATTTCATCGACCTGCACGGCCACCGAGTGCGGCAGTTCTTCCTTCAAGCCACCAAGGGCTGCTTCGCGAATGACCTCGGCAATTCGGGTTTCCGTGGCATCATCGGTTAAGTGATCATCCGGATAGAACTTCGGCCCCTCCGGCAATTGAGAGGCAATCACATCAAGTAACACATCAGTTTGCTCTTGCGTCACCGCAGATACTGGCACCAACTCACAACCTGAACCCAAGAGCTCATGGGCAGCTAACAGTTGGCTGGCCACCTGGTCGCGAGAGACCTTATCTACTTTGGTAATCACCCCAAGCAGTGGGGTTTTCGGAGCAACCTTGCGCACAGCCTCGACAATCCAGCGGTCACCGGGGCCAATCTTCTCATCAGCAGGGATGGTCACACCAATCAGGTCCATGTCGGTGTAGGTATCTTTGACGCTTTCGTTGAGCCGCTCACCTAACAGCGTACGAGGCCGGTGTAGGCCTGGGGTATCGACCACAATGATCTGGGCATCAGGGCGGTGCACAATGCCGCGGATGGTGTGCCGGGTGGTTTCCGGCTGGTCGGCGGTAATAGCAATCTTTTGGCCGACTAAGGCATTGACCAGGGTGGATTTTCCGGTATTTGGACGGCCCACAAAACTAATAAAGCCCGAACGAAAACCTTCTGGGGTATCAGTAAAGCTCAACAAAAACTCCTTCTCATTCAAACCAACCCTCGCACCAAAGAAGGTCCTGGTTGAATAACTACGAAAAATAGGTAACTGGTGCTTGCCCCATAATGCCCACCCAATTGGGTTGCGGCACACTCATAAGGCTTTCTGGTGTTTATACTACTGCCCCACCTGCCCAAATGGGTAGGCGGGGCATCAGCTCTGCATGTTTGAGTACCCACAAGCACAGGTATCAAGTGACCCGTTTGTTAAACCACCGAAATCGCGTGAAATTTTGGCTTGTCAACAACGTAATTATCCTGGGCACTAACGATGAGTAACTCCGAAGCCCCTGCTTGGAAAGTCTGTTCAATGGTATTGAACACCGCAGTTGCAGTCTTTTCTAATGCCTGATGTGCAGAACTAGTATCCAAGAAGTTTGCCAGGAAGAGTGCAGCAGTAAGATCACCAGAACCATTGCGCTTGAAGTCCAAGAAAGGAGTCTGGACCAACCAGGCCTCGTCGTGGTGCACCACCAGCATCTCGACTGTGCCCTTAGGAGTTTCCGGACGGAATACCGAGGTTACCAAAACAGTCTGTGGACCGATCTCCTGGGCCTTGCGTGCTGCCGCCACTGTTGAGTTGAGATCGTGGACTTCCATCTCAGTTAAATAGCCTAGCTCGAATTGATTCGGGGTAATAATGTCTGCAACTGGTAGCACCTTGTCACGGAGCAATGGGGGAATTTCATCAGAAACAAAACAACCGGATTTCTTGTTGCCCATCACTGGATCACAGGCATAGAGGGCTGCTGGGTTCGCTTCTTTGATCTGATTGACGGCATCGATGATGACATCAGCGATTTCTGGGCTGCCCTGATACCCGGAAAGCACGGCATCGACCTTAGGGAAAGCATCCCGTTCTTTCATGCCACTGATGACATCGCGTACCTGAGCGGCAGGGATGACTTCCCCACCCCATTGGCCATAGCCGGTGTGATTAGAGAAGTTCACCGTGTGCACTGGCCAGATCTCATGACCAAGACGTTGCATGGGGAATACGGCAGCAGAATTACCGACGTGACCATAGGACACATGAGATTGAATGGATACGATTGTCATGTATTCATTCAACCCTACAAGCAACCAATTGCGCTACTTCAGCATTGTTCCCCTGCAATTGTTCCCCTGCAATGTTGCAAGTTCTCCAAGAGTACAGTGCGACATTCAAGCTTGGTGGGGTAACCTTCCCATGATGACGCCAGCAGACATTAGCCAGACATTAGTCAGGCTCAGAGAGATTACGGTCATCGACGCCTGTTCTGTACAGAACTACCCATGACAGTCGTACTGCCAGGGCACTTCACTAGGATTTGTCACTCGATACTAATCCTTATTCTTCCTCAGCTTCCTCACCTGCCGGCTCTGGCTTCGGCAATACTGTCACCACCACTGACTTCATGCTGATACGCCCACGGCGATCTCGACCACCCTCCGCAACCAGGCGCAAGCCTGCACATTCAATTTCAGTACCCGGCAGTGGCACGCGACCAATCTCATAGGCGATTAAACCACCAACTGTTTCCACTTGTTCTTCAGCTTCTGGGGTAAGTTCTAACTCAAAGTCGAGATCCTCTTCCAGCTGCTCTTTTAAATCTTCCAAGGTCAAGCGGGAGACGACGCGATAGGTCGGTAGTTCATGCTCTGCCAGCTCGGTAATTGGGGCAACCTCAGCCTTATCATATTCATCGGCAATCTCACCCACAATCTCTTCTAGGATGTCCTCAATAGAGATCAGACCTGCCACCGCACCATACTCATCAATCAAAATTGCAATATGATTGCGATCTCGCTGCATATCTTCGAGAAGATCAGCAAGGTTGCGCGAATCTGGTACGAAAACCGCAGGACGCATCACATCAGCGACTTGAACGCTCCGGCCATTATCGCTGGAGTGATAGGTGCGCTGTACTAAGTCTTTCAAGTAGACCACGCCGATGATGTCATCCACGGACTCCCCTATTACCGGGATACGCGAGAACCCCGAGCGCACACACAAGCTCGTCGCCTGCCCTGCGGACTTGGCGGACTCAATCCACACCATCTCAGGACGCGGCACCATAACAGAACGCGCGGTTTCTGAGCCAAGATCAAACACCGACTGAATCATGCGGCGTTCTTCGATTTCTACCACGCCCTTTTCTTGAGCAATGTCCACCATCTCACGCAACTCAACCTCACCGGAATATGGGCCGTTCTCCAAGCGCTTTCCAGGCGAGAAGATGCTACCGATGCGAATAAGGATACGTGCAATGGGCCCAAAGATAGCGACCAAAGGTTTAAGTAAAATAGCGCTACCTAAGGTCACGCTATAGGGATTACGGCGACCTACCGTACGAGTGATCACGCCGATAATGGCGAAGGATACTAGCGTGACGCCCACAATGGAGACTGCAATAGCAATATTGCGCTCCCAAATCTCCATGGCGAGCAAGACGGCGAAGATGGCTGCCGTGGCATCCATCAAGGTGCGCAACAACACCAACACGTTCACATAGGCACTGCGGCGTTCAGTGATTTGAAGCAGGCGGCGGGTTCGCGAAGTATCATCGTCTTTGATCATCTGCTCCACACGTGCCCGCGAGATCAAGGTGACCGCGGTTTCCACGGTTGAGATCAACCCAGAGACGATGAGGGCAGCCAGGGTGACAATGCTTAAGCCAAGAATGCTCATTAGGCTTCTCCCAGGGGTGGAATCTCCCCGGCTTTCATTTGCTCATCTAATTCCGCACGCTGAGCTGCAGAAGGAAACGCCCCATCATTAGCTGGCTTAGGTTGGAACTCCACCCCACGCTGAGAGCAATCGGCATACCAGTCGCGCAGCAGCTCATTTTGCAAGGCGAACATCTCTTGTTCTTCCGCGGGTTCAATGTGGTCATAGCCCAGCAGGTGCAAGCAACCATGGGTAGTCAGCAGCGCTAACTCGTGTCCTAAGTCGTGGCCGGCTTTTTTCGCCTGCTGTTCGGCGAACTCCGGGCACAAAATAATATCGCCCAACACCCCAACATCGGTGGTTGCCGAATCTGGTTTCAACGAGCCGGTTGGGATTTCATCCATGGGGAAGCTCATCACATCGGTTGGGCCTTCCAGGTCCATCCACCGCACGTGCAGATCAGCCATAGTTGGGATATCCACAATGGATACGATCACTTCTGCTGCGGGGTGCACGTCCATTTCACGCAGCACAAAGCTGGCTACATCAATGAGTGCTTCTTCATTCACCCCGGCGTAGCCGGATTCATTGACAACTTCAATGCTCACTGCCGTATTTCCTTTCACTGAGTGCGCGCAAGAGGTTTATTCCACTGCCCTAATTTTCTACGCATACGCGCCAGGGCGTAGTAACCACTAACTGCACCTGGCTTACAGTGTCCTGCACTGCGGAGTCCTGTACCTGTCTGGTTACACATATACGCGAAACATTTGAATGAAAACGTTACTGGGTTTCTTCCCATTCATCATAAGCGTCAACAATCTTGCCCACGAGGTGATGGCGCACTACGTCCTGCGAACCGAGCATACTGAAGTGAATGCCAGGGACGTCATGCAAGATGTTACGTACCACCTGCAGCCCAGAGCGCTGGCCACGAGGCAAGTCCACCTGGGAGGCATCACCAGTGACCACAATCTTCGAACCAAAACCCAAACGAGTGAGGAACATCTTCATCTGGGCTGGAGTCGTGTTCTGAGCCTCATCAAGGATAACGAAGGCATCATTTAAAGTACGTCCACGCATATAGGCCAGCGGGGCGACTTCGATAATGCCAGATTCCATCATGCGCGGAATCATCTCTGGGTCAACCATCTCGCGCAAAGCATCGTGCAAAGGGCGCAGGTATGGGTCGATCTTCTCGTTGAGCGTACCTGGCAAAAACCCTAGCTTCTCGCCGGCCTCCACAGCAGGACGAGTCAAAATAATGCGCTGGACTTCCTTACGCTGTAAAGCCTGCACCGCCTTAGCTACTGCCAGATACGTCTTACCAGAACCAGCTGGACCGATCCCAAAGATGATGGTGTTATCGTCAATGGCCTGCACATATCGTTGCTGGCCGGCTGTTTGGGGGCGAATAGCCTTACCACGGCGCGCCACAATGACCTCGGCCTTACTTGGCAGCGCTTGCTGTTGCTGTTCATCGCGTACCACATTAACCAATTGCTGCACGGTAGCCTCGGTGGTGGGCATTCCATTGCGGGCGAAGCTTTGGAGCTCCTTTAATACTCCAGTAGCCAGACGCACAGCAGTATCGGTGCCACTTAAGCTGACCTGCTCACCGCGTACGGCAATGGTGCAATCCGTGGCCTTTTCCAATGCCAAAATATTGGTGTCATGGATACCCAGAATGGTTGCGGTGTGAGTAGGGTCTAAGCGCAGCTTGCGAATCTGCTGTGACTCGACGCTTTGATCTTCCAAAATGCTTTCTCTATCTGTTTTTACTGTGGCTACGGTAGGTGATACCGCAGCCGAGGCTTTGTGGTCAGCTTACAAGAGTTTCCAAATCTGCCCCAACCACCACTGCTTGAGGTATCAGCCCGAGACCACCGGGGGCTTACTTTGTATGCCCACCTGGTTGAACGCATGTTTTGCTGAACACGCGTTTTGCTGCACGCACACAGCTAAGCTGTGTCACAGATCGTATCGTTGAGCACTACCCTTCGACACTACCTGAGACATCCCAGCGTGCAGTATGTGCACCAAGCGCAGCCAGCGCCACCATACCGGCAGTAGCAGTGCGCAAGACCTCCGGGCCTAAGCACACCAGGGTGGAACCTCGCTGTTGGAACTCAGCCGTTTCTTCGGGGCTAATGCCACCTTCAGGGCCGATGACAAAAGCAATATTGTGCAGGTGGTTGCTATCAGATTCGCCAACCCGAACTGCATCTACCGCATCACCGACGCTAGCAGCGACATGGAAGTCCCAGCCAGCAAGCAGGCCAGTAGTTGCTTCTTCATGCAGCACAAAAACAGCCTCAAAATCTGCCAGGAGCGCCATAACCTCCCTAGTGCTGTGCACCTGATGGATGTGCGGGATAGTGGTACGTCGGGATTGCTTGGCAGCTGCAATGGCAGCTTGGTACCACTTCTGCACCCCCTTGGCACGTTTCACGCCTTGCCACTTGGCCACGCAGCGCGCAGCCTCCCAGGGCACGATGGCATCCGCACCTGCTTGAGTGAGCAGATCGATAGTCAACTCGGAGCGTTCAGATTTCGGCAAAGCCTGGATTACTGTGACCTGTGGGTTCGCGGACACGCTGCGCTGAATTGCACCGAGCGTGCCCCGTAGTTCATTCCGTCCTACAGCGGTGATGTCCAAGATAGCGAATTGGCCGTTGCCATCAACCAGTCTGAGTCGCTCACCAACTTGTAGTCGCTGCACTGTAGCAGCGTGCTTTCCTTCAGCACCGCTCAGAGTATATGGACCAGAAGCAAAATCAGTCGGGGTGCCAGCCAGGAGTCCCTCAAGATCATGGATAAAAACGGGCAGACTCATGGTTCTTTTCTCACCCCTTGGTAATCATATGATGACATGGCTACAAGCGTGCACACCGGCAATGTCATACCTGCAGACCTGCAGTGACATACCTGCAGACCTGCAGTGACAAGCTTAGCGGCGGAAGTGGTTGCGCAGACGGCCGAAGAAACCACTTCCCTCTTCTGCACGGTTGCGCACATGGGCATGCTCACTTTGGCGCTTACGTAGATCTTCCAGAAGCTTCTTGGCGTTATGATCCAATTCACGTGGCACCGTAACATCCACATGCGCAATGAGATTACCCGTGCGCTCACTGCGAATATACGGCATACCAGCACCGGCGACCTCAATACGATCACCTGGTTGGGTACCAGCAGGTACGGATATCGTGACCTCATTGCCACCGAGATCTTCAAAACGCACGCTAGTGCCCAAGGCAGCATCGGCCATCGGAACATCCAGTTGAACATGCAGATCTGCTTTATCACGCTCGAAGATTGGGTGCGGAGCGATATTAGCCTCCACATAAAGATCACCTGCAGGTCCACCACCGTGGCCAACTTCGCCCTGACCCACTAATCGCAGCCGGTTGCCATCAGCAATACCAGCTGGGATATCAACCACTACATCGCGACGAGCCGCGATACGACCGTCACCATCACACTTATCACATGGGTCTGGGACAACTTCACCGGTACCCTGACACGTCGGGCAAGGCGAGGTAGTCATGACATTGCCTAAGAAGGATCGCTGGACCTGCTGAATTTCGCCAACGCCGCCACAGTTACTACAGGTGACTGGCTTCGCCTTAGTCTTCGAGCCGCTACCCTCACAGACATCACACAAAATGGCAGTATCAATAGTCACGGTCTTGCGCAAACCACTATATGCCTCTTCTAAACTCAACTCGGTGCGTAATAAAGCATCGGCACCTGGCTGCACGCGCGAGCGTGGTTGGCGTGGACCGCCTCCGCCAAAGAAAGCTTCGAAAATATCACCTAAACCGCCACCAGGGAAGCCAGCGCCACCAGCCGCACCAGCCTGGGATTCAGGGTCGCCGCCCATATCGACAATGCGGCGCTTTTCTGGGTCCAGGAGTACTTCTTGAGCTAATGAGATTTCGCTAAAGCGCTCCGCCGCTTCCTCTGATGGGTTCACATCCGGATGGTATTTACGCGCTAATTTACGGTAGGCCTTTTTAATTTCATTATCGCTAGCGCCTTGTTCAACGCCAAGGATGCCATAATAATCGCGAGCCACGTGAAGTAATCCTTTACACTACGGAAGATTTTTCTCTACTGTTGCAAAACTCATACTCTAGCACTTCTATTCCCCAAATCCCTCGCTGCTTGCTGGCAGCGAACGAACATCCGCGTGTCGAGGCAGAGCGGTCGGGCACTGTGGAGCACATGCGGCTTCTCTCCACCTAGGACCATGCCCAGCACGCTTACAGATCGATCGCAACCAAAATATCGCTGATGATGCCATCTGCTAAGAGTCGCCCTGCATCAGTCACGCGCACCCGATCATCAAAAACCTCTAACAACCCTTGGGCAATATAACGCCTAATCACTGCAGCTTCGCCAGCACTAAAAATTGCCATCGGCAGACCTTCATAGAGGCGCAAGCCCAGCATTACGCGTTCCTCATGTCGCTCGACCGTGCTGAGGGATTCCTCGTGCATCCAGGGAAGCTCACCTTGGGAAAGTATCTTTGCATAGGTTGCTGGGTGCTTTTTATTTGCAAAGCGAAGTGACTCAATATGCGAATGGGCCCCGGGACCTGCGCCCCACCAATCTTGATCACGCCAATAGAGCAAGTTGTGCTGACACTCCCCACCGGGCTGGGCCCAATTCGAAACCTCGTACCATCCAAATCCGGCTGCGCGTAGGCGGGCATCAATAAGCTCATAACGATCGGCATAGACATCTTCATCCGGCTCGGGAATTTCCCCGCGGCGTACTTTGCGTGCCATAGCAGTACCATCTTCGACGATGAGGGAATAGGCACTCACGTGATCAACCTCGGTTTCTAAGATGCGATCCAAGGTGTCACGGACATCTTGCGTGGATTCCCCTGGGGTGCCGTAGATCATGTCCAGGTTAACATGTGCAAACCCAGCATCCTTGGCCTCCTTGGCTGCGGCGAAGGCCCGCCCCGGGGTATGGCGGCGCTCTAAGATTTGGAGCACTTTCGATGATGCCGACTGCATGCCAAGGGAGATTCGGGTATAGCCTGCCTCGCGCAAGGTACTAAAGAATTCTGGGGAGGTCGATTCCGGATTAGATTCAGTGGTGATCTCTGCTTCAGGCTTCAGCGTGAAATTTTGCTTTATGGCGCCAAGCACCCGACTCAATCCGGCAGCTCCGAGCATAGACGGCGTGCCCCCACCAATGAAGATCGTGTCTACCTCCCTATCATGTCGCTGAGCGGCTATAGCGAGCTCAATTTCTAAGGCATCAAGGTACGTCTCCGGGGATGCAGCGGTGCCGAGTTCACCGGGAGTGTATGTGTTGAAATCGCAATAGCCACAGCGCGAGGCACAAAACGGTACGTGAATATATAAGCCAAAGGCTGGTGCCTGCGGATTGCGGCTACTGGACTGCGAAGGTGATGTCGGCATACTGTGGACCACAGTAAGCGAGAATCAGCTTAGTTAGCAATCTTGCACCAATACTTACGGGATCAATCTCGACGGCAGTACAGCCCAGTGGTGCGAAAATTGTCCTGCTCGGGTGCAGATACGGCGCGTTAACCCACGAAATCCACTTGGGAACGACGCCCGAACACTCGGGATGCGATCATTTCGATACGCGCGCGTTCGTTGAGAAACTCCGGCGGGTTACTACCACGCATCGTGCGGGTGAAGGCAGGCTGTTCGAAAGCAACGGCATCCAACCACGCGGTAGCCACCGATTCGACGATTTCTCCTACCTTGCGATACAGCCGCGGCAAATCTACGAGGTCCAAGGCGCGTGCGCCGCGCTGCGTCTCTAGGAGTTCCCACTCCACTACGGTCTCTAAGTATTGCTGCACGAAACGGGTGCGAGCCTGCATTCGCTCGCTGAGCTCTGCAACAGCTACCGGCGAGGAAGCCAAGGGGAATGCAGCGCGTAGCTCGACGCCACTGATTGGCTCCGGGATTTGCGTGGGTGCTACTGGGGCAGGCTCTATCCCCAGAGAACCTTTGGCCATGCCGGATACTAATGCATGGCGCAGGCCTACTAACGAGGTAGTGGTGACGCGGGCATCTTCACGGGCATCGGTAATGATCTCTTGGAATTCCGCCAAGCAGTCTTCGACAAGTTCGGCGTCCCAATCAGCGATGGCTTCGCAGAGGTTTTCGATGTAGGTTGCTACCTCATCACCGATATTAAAGAGCTCTTGGGTAAGGGCGCGATGGCGAAAAATTGCCTGCTGCACCTGCATGGTCGCGGTCCTTCCCACAATAGAAAATCACGGTGATCGAGTAGTCGCCCTCCAACGCATGACGCGAATACCGTGCACAGTGTTCGTGCAGGACATAGGCGTTATGCCGGGTGCGACGCAGTAGGGTTACCAGCACTTGTGCAGTGCGGAACCATTCTGGATTGGAACTTTATGTGAATCCTGTTGCATTACACTGATGCCCCGCCCAAAATCTCGCAAAAAAGTGGGGCGCCTCCCCCTTAAGCCCCTCAACGCCCAGGTCATGCGATCACAAAGAGGGGTATCGCCTGCTGCCTTCGCTATCAAACATGAGCGGCGAGGAAAACCCGGCAAGCTGATGCCTGCCGGGGGTGTTTTGTACCTTAATCGTGCCCTATTCGTGCCCTATGAGTAACGCACTCCTCTCGGCACACATTTAGCGGGTGTAGATGCGATCAATCACATCAGAATAGCGGCGAGCCACCACATTGCGCTTCACCTTGAGCGTTGGGGTGAGCTCATCGTCTTCTTCTGTGAGATCACGATCTAGAATATAGAACTTCTTAATACCCTCGGCATGTGAAACAGTAGCATTGGCTGTGTTCACGGCATCCTGAATTTCCGCTCGCAGCGCGGGATCATTGGCCAACTCCGCCACCGAGCGCGACTCAGGCAGATTGCGATCGAGCTTCCAACGCTTAAACGCCTCGTCATCCAAGGTTACCAACAGACCAATGAAAGGTTTACCGTCACCAACTACCATGGCCTGACTGATCAGTGGGTGCGCACGCAAAATGTCTTCCAGTGGCCCGGGGGACACATTCTTACCGCCCGCGGTAACGATAAGATCCTTTTTACGCCCGGTGATTACTAGGTGGCCGGAATCCAAGAGTTCTCCCAGATCACCGGTGTTCAGCCAACCATCTTCAAAGGTCTGTGCAGTCGCCTCTGAATTTTCCCAATAGCCATCGAAGACGATGCCACCGCGGATTAAGATTTCGCCGACATCATTGATGCGAATGGCAGTATCGCCAACTGGCAAGCCCACAGTACCGATCTTCTGATCTTCAAAGTCAACGGTGGCAGCTGCGGTGGTTTCTGTGAGCCCATAGCCTTCATAGACCGGGACTCCAAGGCCGCGATAGAAATGCAGCAGATCTGGGCTCATGGCAGAACCCCCGGAGATACAATACTTCACGGCATCACCCATAGCGGCGCGAATCTTGGAGTAGACCAGGCGGTCAAAGGTCTTGTGTTTGAGCTTCAAGCTGCGGCTGGGACCTTCTGCCGTATCGAGCGCACGGGAGTATTCCTCGGCGGTTCGCTCTGCTTGCTGAAAGATCGAGCCGCGTACCACGCCACCACTGTTAGCATTACTGGCGGCAGAGTTGCGCACCTTCTCAAACACACGCGGTACGCCCAGAATCAGGTTAGGGCGTGCCCGCTGGAATTCCACGGAAATCGTCGAAAAATCCGACCAGTGCGACTGCGTACCACCGCCAACCGCGAAGGCAATAGATACCGAACGCGCAAGCACGTGAGCCAATGGCAAAAACGTCAGCAGGCGGTTGCCCGGAATTGCGATGCCACCAATGCCATTGGTGAGCAATCCCATAACTTGGAAGTACCAGTTATGATGAGTCAGGCGGCAGCCCTTTGGGCGACCAGTGGTGCCGGAGGTGTATACCAGGGATGCCAGATCACTGCTGTGGGTAGCTGCAATGCGTGCTTGCACCTCGGCATCACTGATGCTGCGGCCTTCGAACTTTAGGGTGTCGATTGCCGAAGAATTGATTTCTAGAATGCGGCGCAATGCAGACTTAGAGCCCTTAAGTTTCGGCTGGCCGTGCTCATCGAGTACCAGGTGACTCATCAGCTCCGAATGCTCGCGCGTTTCAGTCACTGCGAACACGGCCCCGGAGTCTTCGATTATCCACTCGATCTGGCGCAGGGAGGAAGAATCATAAATTGGCACACTTGCTGCACCGGCGGCCCAGATGGCGAAGTCGAGCAAACTCCACTCATACCGTGTTCCCGAAAGTAGTGCTACGCGGTCACCGCTTTGCACGCCGTTGGCAATAAGCCCCTTAGCTACCTCGTACACCTCGGCGAGAAATTCGGCACCGGTAACATTCACCCACTCGTAATTCTTGGGGCGGGTGAATAAGACGCCATATGGGCGAGTCTTAATCGAACCGATCAGGGCAGTAAGGCAGGTGTCATGATCACCGATGTAAAATTGTGCTTCGCCTTGGACTTCTTGCACGTGCGCTTGCTCCTTTGAATGTTGTACGCCGCAAGGATACTCACCGCTCTATGCGCCTTTGTGGCACGTGTGGGCTTGCCTTGGGGCGCGTCTCACTCTAAGCCACAGTACTCCGCCAGGCTAATTTTGTTATATTGACATTGCGTTTTAGCGCAAATTTCATACAATTCGCACCCGTACATCTCGCGAAAACGACCGCTTGGCCGATAATTCACTGCAGACATTTTCCCTTGTCAAAACATTCTTGCATGCAGGTTCATCGGACCTAATACAGGAATACTTGTGCAAATAAGTTATACTTTCGCTTATGATGCAAACCCGTACCCTCGCCGCCATGACGCATCCTGATGGCAGCATCCAAGAACCTTGGGGTCTAGTTTTAACTATTCTTATCGGCGTTGTCGCCCTGGCCCTTTTTGTCCTGTTCATCGCAGCTGTGGTGAGCATAGTGCGCAGTAAAGTCTTGACCACAGGCGGCAAGGTTGTATGGATCTTGATCGCCGTTTCTTTCCCACTGCTTGGATCTCTACTGTGGTTCCTCTGGGGTAAGAACGCTACCCTGCAAAAATTGCCGGCTCCCCAACACCACCAACAGCCAGAGTATCGTTAGCGCGCCCGGGGCTAGCGCCCTACGAAACCAGCAGTATCGAAGCTCCATTCACGGCCTTTACCCCCTAACTGCCCTCTGACTGTCCTCTCACAGAGTAGGCGGACCAGGTAAGGGCCGTTTTTTCGTCTGCACTGCTGCCCGAACTCCCGCAGCCAACGAAATACCGACGCGCATACAAATACTCCTCGTCATCAACAACCAACAAGCACGTGGGTACCCACAATTATTATTCACCCACATACCCAGCTCTCGGCATTTATGCCAAGGTGGCGAATGTATTGAATATAAGATGCAGGAACGATGGCAAGCATGCCACAATACAACCATGACCTACCGCGACAGCCTCAACCAATTGGCCACTGCCTACTCCGTATCCACGGACTACCGGGACTACCAAGGAAATCCGGTAGCTGTCAGCGATGACACCATCATAAAAACGTTACGCTCCCTCGGAGTTCGTTTCGGCAATGAGCCAGAAACTGACCCCACCAGCGATCTGCCAATAGCAGCCGAGAACCCGAGCGAAGAAGCAATCTGGGCTGCCTTACAGCGCCGACACGATGCGGAATTTGCTCGGCCGTTACCTCGTTGCGTGGTTGCTGTCGCCGGCCAGCCCAAGACATTTCCGGTCCACGTCCACGATGGCAGCCCGGCACATGTCTCAATCACCTTAGAAGATGGCGAAGTACGCCCAGTTCCCCAACGCGAGAACTGGGAGCCACCACGTACCATCGAGGGCGTTATCTGGGGTGAAGCCACCTTCGAAATCCCCGCGGATACGCCACTAGGTTGGCATACCATCATCATGGAATCTGATAACTTAAGTGCAAGTTGTTTCCTCATTGTCACCCCAGCGCGCGTGCCAAGTACCGACTATTACAGCGACAACCCAGTTTCCGGTGTTATGGCGCAGCTGTATTCTGTACGCTCTGAACAGTCCTGGGGCATTGGCGATTTCGGTGATCTCGGCTATCTGGCAGAGACCTTAGCTGAACACGCGGATGCTGATTTCTTGCTCATTAACCCCACCCATGCAGCGGAGCCCTTCCCGCCAATTGAGGACTCTCCATACTTGCCAACCACCCGCCGCTTCCATAATCCGCTGTACATTGCGGTACTGGATATACCAGAGGCACTCGATCTTCCTGCCAAGCAACAGAAGAAGATTTCTGCCCTGGCCAAGAAGTTCCAGGCCCGCAATCGCAGCAATGAGCAGCTGGATCGCAACCCAATTTATGCGGCAAAACTCGAAGCCTTGCGCGCGATCTACCAGGTCAAGCGCGATGCTGCACGCGAGCACGAGTTCTTGGAATTCAAGGAGCGCGAAGGCTTAGGTTTAAGAGAATTCGCCACCTGGTGTGCAGAGCGTGCCGCAGCGCACTTCGACGATCAGATAGCAACCTCTGCTGACTTCTACATGTGGCTACAGTGGATCTGTGATGCCCAACTGGGGGCGGCCCAATCACGCGCCCAAGCAGCTGGTATGAAAATTGGCATTATGGCCGATTTAGCTGTTGGCATTCACCCTGGCGGTGCGGATGCCAACAACCTCGCAGATATCCTAGCACCACAGGCATCCGTGGGCGCACCCCCAGATGGCTACAACCAACAAGGTCAGGACTGGTCACAACCCCCATGGCATCCAGACCGCCTGGCTGAGATTGGTTATATGCCATGGCGCGATCTCCTGCGTACTGTGTTGCGCCATGCAGGTGGCATCCGAATTGATCACATCCTAGGTCTATTCCGCTTGTACTGGATTCCACGTATGCAATCGCCTACCACTGGCACCTATGTAAACTACGACTTTGACGCCTTACTTGGCATTCTTGTCTTGGAGGCAGAGCGTGCAAATGCAGTCGTCATCGGTGAAGACTTAGGCACCTACGAGCCTTGGGTACGCGATGTACTGGGCTCCAAGGGAGTGATGGGAACTAATGTGATGTGGTTCGAAGGCGATTTGCCGCAGCAGGATTACCGCGTAGCTGCGCTTTCTTCGCTGACCACCCACGACATGCCTCCAGCACTGGGCTATCTTGCAGGCGATCACCTCACCTTGCGTGAACAGCTTGGCTTATTGGAGATGCCACTGGAAGAAATCGATGGTATTGATGCCGCTGATCAAGCCCGCCTCCTTAATGCGGTCCGAGCGGCTGGCTACTTCGGCCCAGATGCCCCAGTGGCTGATCACTTTGAAGGAGTTCCGCGTGATCAGCGCGGTGACTTCGAAGCAATAATCACTGCCTTGCACAAGTTCCTTGCTGGCACTCCATCGGCATTGACGTGTGCTGCCTTGGTGGATCTCGTTGGTGAGCGCCGCACTCAAAACCAGCCAGGTACTATCAAGGAGCAATACCCGAACTGGTGCATTCCACTCGGCAATCCCGAAGGAACCCCAATACTGATCGAGGATATTGTCGAATCGACAACCTTCCAGCGCTTAGCTGTTGCGAACAAGCGCTAACATTCGAGATAGGAAAGAACGCCGCACTGCTTGAAGGCAGTGCGGCGTTTCGCTTCTTCGCGGACGATACGGCTGATACGCCTGCAGTCGTTTGTGTAGTCCCGTATCATCTGCGGGCTTACCCGCAGGCTTAGTTGTATGTTTGGTTGTCCACGCTTGTCAGCGAATTATGTCGAATTACGTCAGCATTGAGAGCAACCATGCAACAAAGACCAAAGCGATCAGTAGGTAGAGGGCCTGGGTAACCCGGGATTGCGGATAGTTACGCTTGGGCTTGGGAAGCTGCTGATCCTCTTTGCGCAGCTCTTCGGGGTTTGCCATCCTATTTATATTCCTTTTTATCTACTGTGCTTACTGTGTCTACTATGCCTATTGTGTTGATCGCGGCGTACTTTCCGTTGCCGCTCCCCCAGCAACTGACGAGCCTGGCACTAGGTGGATACTGCTGCCTATCCTACTACTCGGAGCTCAAAAATAACTCCCTGGCAGCACACCTTTATCAGCGTATCAGCCTCGCTCACTGGCATCCTCTGCAGCACGCTTTATCACAAGCTGGCGCCCACGATTTCGTATCCGCTGGCGCGCTATAAGCATTAATGCGCAACTTAAATCCACACACCGCAGCCAGACCAAAGACAGCACTGCCGAAAAGGGCACCAGCAAAACCAAGATAACCGGGATCTGCACCCACATACTGGCGGTGGTTAGCGTTTGGGTCCACGAATCGAGAGTATCAATCATGATTACACGCCCACCTCCTACGATTACCTGCTCATCAGCCTGTTGGACTTTCCCTTCGATTCTAGTGGTAAGCACCCAAATTCTTTGGCACCACACTCGGGAGTCTCCTACACTGGTGCTACCGCGATACCTGGCTGCCAGCGACCACAGCGCCCCAGCTTATACTAACTATCAAGCGCACTTTCTCTGCCAGCAGACATGAACTGCACTATTGCTAGGATACATTTATGGCAACCGCGCAAAGCACTACCCTGAAATCCTTCGAGAGCAATGAACCTGTCGCCATTCGCTACGACGCCATTGTGTACGCCATTATGGATGGCCCCTTTAGCCCTGCAACGATTGCTCCGGCCGGCGCCGAGTATCACGAGGCAGCCAACCGCACAACGCAGTTGCACTTAACGGTTACGACCCCCTTACATGCTCGTTCCGGGCAAGACCTTCCGGTGGTGTTTTATATTCACGGGGGCTCCTACTGTTTCGGCGATCGCACCGAAACCTGGTACGACGGGCGTCAATTCGCCCAAGAGGACGTGATTCTTGTTGCTTGCGATTATCGCCTGGGCGCACCAGGATTCATCCAATTCGGTGATAGTGACCCCAACCACTACCCAGGCATCGATGACTGTGCCTTAGCCTTGCGCTGGGTGCAAGATAATATTGAAGCCTATGGTGGGGATCCCACGAATGTCACCCTTGCTGGCCAATCTGCAGGTGGCGGCATCGTATTATGGCTGTGCCGCAAGGATCACTATCAAGGTATGTTCCGACGCGCCTGGGCCCTTTCTCCGGCGTATCCGCGCAAGCACATCAATACGCGTACGACTACACTGCGCCGCCGTATGCAAGTGCCACTAACGCGTAAGCACTTAAATAAGTTGGCGCTGAATCACCCAGAGAAATTCGCTCAGCGCTGGCAGCGCTTTATCAAGCACATCCCCACGGACATGGCCGCAGGTCCCTGCCCCTTTGATCCAGAGGAATTAGCTGACTTGGATCTAATCGTCAGCTGTACAGATAAAGAGCTCAATGCCATGGACTTGCCGCGGATTACAACCTGGTATGTGCCAAAGTGGTTGCGCCGCAAAATCAATCAGAATTGGGGAGCGGCTTATTCGTTCAAAGTGGAGGATTCCGCTGAATTATGGCTGCGCGAACTGATTAATAATACGATGCTTCGCCGCTTTGTTACGCAAACCGCCCAGCACCACCACCGCACATGGCTGATCTACTTCACTCAGGCACTTCACTGCGATGAGATCGCCCCCTTGTTCCACTCCGTGCCGCTGATCCCTGCTGTTGAGGTCCATGCGAATAAGCATCCGCATCCTCAGGCAGTCGCGCGCACCCATGGAATTTTGCGCAACTTTGCCCATGGGCAACTCCCGAGTTGGCCACAGGCGGGTACAGATGCTTTGTACACTGAGGTCATTAATATCCGCACTGGCGAATCGAAACAGTCCGCAACTGTTTTAGCCGAGGTGGCCCGGGATTTCCCAGTTTATCGCGCAGATACCTCACGCAGTGCTTGGACTAATCCAGAATGAGCAAGCTGGGATACCATCCATGGGCTATACACCGCAGGGGTTGCTTGTACTGCAGCTAAGACCTGCTCGAACGGGTAGCGCTCGAGTCGAGCAACCTCTGCCCTGTTGGGTGCAAAATCGAGTGGTTGGGTGCAGTTCATCACATAAACGGGGCAGAATTCCCATTCCACTACGCCAGAATCATCACGGGCATAATATTCAAAGTTTGCCAGAACCTCGCGGATCTCGCCTTGCTGGGCTACAGGAAGGCCAAGTTCGAAGGCAATGCGGCGCCGGATCGCTGCTTCGGGGGTTTCGCCCGGACTGATATGCCCGCAGACTGAGTTCGTCCACACCCCTGGCCAGGCAACTTTCGTTAGAGCCCGGCGGGTAATGATGAGATCCCCGGCATCATCAATGATGTAGCAAGAAAAGGCCAGGTGCAGTGGAGTGTTTTTGGTGTGCACTGATGCCTTGGGATACGTACCTATTGGCTCATAGGCAGCATTGAGCAGCACTACCTGCTCTTCAGTGCTTGACGGAGTAATCCGTGCTGCACTCGAATCCTGTGGGGAAAAGGACATACGAAAATCGTGCTTGCTTGAAAGGTTAACCTACTTGATTTAGGACACGTTGTTGAGATTACCGCTAAATTCCAGGTTGCCAATTGTGAAGGTGGCATCGTACAAGCTGTTGTAGCTGGTATCAAAGGCGTAGGCTAGATTCACTGTAGCACCTGGCTTTAAAGGTAAATCTAGTTCTTGGGTGCCAGAGGTAACTGGGGATACATCGGAGCCACTAACGCGCAAGGTTGGCTGGCCAATAGCATCATTGGGCAAGGGCATCTCATTGCGATTGGTAACCAGCACATAGATGACGCTGCCACTGCCCTGCTGGTTCGATGCGGTGTATAGTAGCTCGACGTTGATGTTGAGCCCTTCATCACGCTCCGGGGAGTTGATGTTTTCGACAACTTTCGTGTCCACATCTTTAGGCTCGAAGGTGGCAGACTCCGTAGATGTGGTGGCAGCCGTCGCCTCGGAGTTCTCTGCGTCATCACTGCCACAGGCCACCAATCCAAGAGTGGCGCTGAGCACCAGGACACTGAGTAATTTCGAAGCTCGGCCTGCCATACCTTTTCCTATCCTGCGGGTTGCTACCAGAATTACAAGAAAGCACCGGGCATCGTGAAGTACGTATCTGCCGTAGTACATGCCTTCACACCTACGACTGCACGTGTGCATTCAAGTGATTATTTATATCTGCTCTAGCTTAACACGCCAGACGGCACTGCCGTGGGGCACATGCTCAGTGGCGCCAGTTTGACTCCGGAGCAGCGGAACCGGATTAGTCTTCCCGATATACCTTGGATGTTTCCAAGCGAGGTCCACGCGGATTATGACTATTTTCGGCTGCCGGATACCCCACCAAGTACACCATCAATGGTACTTCACCCTCGGCTAAATATTCGGCAGCGATCTGTTTCGGATCATAGCCACCGATGGGGCGAATGCCGAGGCCAGCGCTGCGTAAGGCCAAGAGTAGATAGCCAGCCTGCAAATTCGCTGATTGCAAGGCGATCTCAGTCCGCAATGAGAGATCCTTGGCGTATTGCTCTTGAGCAGCTTGAACACGCAAGCCAGCCTGGGTAGTCAGGTACTCGTAGAAATTAGTATCCGCGGCCAAGAGCAAAATCTCTGGTGCCGCCTGCGCCTTGGGTTGGTTCCTCTCCCACATGCTCGCAATGGCGGCAGCACGACGCTGTTGGCTTATACGAATGATTCGCAGGGGTTGTGAATTCATCCAGGTTGGACCAAATTTCATCAGCTCTACTGCGCGTTCTAAAACAGCATCTGGTACCGGTCGATCATCGAAGGCGGTGGTGGAATACGCCTCAGTAAATAAGGCGTCTAGGGCGGCATCATCAAGCAAAAAGTCATTTGTCATTTTCGTATTCCTCTTACTTCCAAGTTTCGGTGTGCAACTCCGGGCCTATCTACCTTTTGCCCGCTCTCATCTGCCAGCCGATGCTACCTGAATGCATTGCCCAAGCAAACCCCCAAATCCAAAGACTCCCCAGGCAAAAACACGCTAATCAAACCTGCCAGGCAGGAAACCCCAGCGAAAGAGGCCCGCTAGAAAATTCCCTCCTTGATGCCAGTTCATCGCAGCACCCATCGACGCAGCACCCATCGTTGATGCCCGCTATGAATGTCCATTGTTGATCCATGATTTTGGTACTCAACCTACTTCACCACCTATACTTCCCTCATTGCCGAACCATCAATTCCTTCCTCCGGCTATGAAGTGCTGACAGCAAGTTTGCTCACCGACTTCTCACCGCTATTATTTCCAGCCCAATGCCATGTATGCCGGCTGTAGGAGATTGGGGTTCGTTCATCTGATTTTGCTTCGACGAAAGACCACATTTTATGCATCAAGTAGCACGTATTCTTCAAAGTGCTAAGGCCTTATGGCCACTCTATGTCGGTGTCATTGTCTCGGCACTGATTATCACCTGCTTAGGGATCGCCACACCCTTCATCGTTCGTGATGCCACCGACACTATTGTGGATGCCCTCAATGGCACCTCTAACATGGAGGATGCCCGCCACCATGTCCTATGGCTGGCCCTACTATTGCTGCTCACCCAGCTAGCCAATACCATTTTTAGCAACCTTGGTGGTTATATCGGTGACGTACTAGCAGCGCGGTTACGCCAGATTTTATCCACCCGCTATTTCGCGCAGCTGCTTGCGATGCCGCAGCGCTATTTTGATACCCAGATCACCGGCACCATCATTGCTCGCCTGGATCGTTCTATCTCAACGATGACCCAGGCCTTACAAACGTTGAGCAATAACATTCTGCCCATGCTCGTCACCTTAGGTGCTGTGCTTGGTATTGCCACCTTCTATTATTGGCCGCTGGCTGTGATGCTGGTACTGATCATCCCGATCTATATGTGGCTCACGGCGCGAACCAGTGTGCGCTGGCAAAAGTTGGAGGGCGAAAAGAATACGGAGATTGACCAAGCAGGTGGCCGCTTCGCAGAAACTGTAGGCCAGGTCAAGGTTGTGAAGAGCTTTGTTACTGAAGTACCAGAGCTGAAAACTTTCGGTGAGCACTACCAACGCACTGTTGCAACCACCCGAGTACAGTCGCGTTTTTGGCACCTTATGGATATTGCCCGTGGCGCATCGATGAACCTCATGTTCTTTGGTATCTACCTCATCTTATTCCTGCGTACTCTCGAGGGGCACTTTAGTATTGGTGACTTCGTACTGCTCATCCAGCTGGTGAATATGGCTCGTCAGCCGCTGATGATGATGAGCTGGGTTGTGGATACCTCCCAGCGAGCTATCGCCGGTTCGCGCGACTACTTCGAGGTCATGGAACGGACCTTGGAACCCACCGCCAATCGACAGCTAGTCGCCGCACGCAGCATGGATCACCTCCCAGAACTAGATACCACTCCGCCGCAGCCGATTCCAGCAAACCACGACATTCCGGTCATCGAGTTTTCCCATGTGGACTTTGCCTATGATGCCGATGAAAACGAAGGCACAGCCCCACAGGTACTCAGCGATATTAGCTTTAGCGCACATGCCAATGAGCAAGTTGCCTTAGTTGCCGCATCCGGTGGTGGCAAGTCCACAATCGTGAACCTACTGCTTGGGTTATATCAACCTCAGGCTGGATCCTTAAAAGTATTCGGCCACGATGTAGCAGATATTGATGCGGCCCAATTACGCGCCACTGTGGGGGTGGTTTTCCAGGAACCCGCATTATTCTCAGGCACGATTGCTGAGAATATTGCCTACGCGCGCCCTGAGGCCAAGAAGGCAGACATCATTGAGGTAGCCAAGCGTGCAAACGCCCATGAGTTCATCATGGAATTCCCCGATGACTATGACACCATCATTGGTGAGCGTGGCCTGCGCTTATCTGGTGGCCAAAAGCAGCGCATCGCAATTGCACGTGCCATGCTCAAGAATGCTCCGATCTTGATTTTGGATGAGGCCACCTCCGCCCTGGATACCCGCTCAGAACTCGCCGTCCAAGCGGGCCTCGAAGATCTCATGCAAGGCCGCACCACAATTATGATTGCCCACCGCTTATCGACCATTGCAGATGTTGATACCATCATCACCCTAGAACATGGCCAAATAGCGGAGATGGGAAGCCCCGATCAATTAGCCACTAGTGGCGGGTTGTACTCAGAGTTACTGCAACTTACGGCAAATGCGAATTCTGCCGCCAAGCAGCGTTTGAAGCAATACGGTTTTCATTCTTAAGTCTCCCATAATCCCCTGGTTCGCAAGCAGCATCCTTCCGCGAACCAGGGGATTTCGTATTGCTGGCGCGGCTGCAAGCCGGGGATTCTTTTCTTGTACACCTCGCCAACGCAAATATCCTGACTCCACTCTAGTTTTGTGTAAAACATGGCCAGGCAAGTGAAGTGCCCCAGGTTTTGTTCCGTCTGAGTAGATGGGAAAATCTGGAATATGCC
>JAUMTW010000015.1 GCA_030531005.1 Corynebacterium sp. | reverse complement strand
GACTCTGGGTGAATGAGGCCTACGACACCGTGCTGCTGGTGGGTAATGGACCAACCGCGAATCATGAAGGCACGGTAAAGGTCGGGTTGTTGGTTTAGCAGCTCGGGATAGATAGTTTTATCCGCCAAGACGCGCGAAACAATAATTGGCGTACTCATTGCTACGACATACCCGGCTAGATGTGCTGGGTTTGCTAGCTGGACCTCGCGTTCAGTCTTCTGTGCTGCTTGGGAGGTCTTCTTTGCTAGTTCCCACCATGGGTCGAATTCCGCAAGTGCAGCCTTCTCATCGGTACGTGGGCGCACCCATGGTGGGTTACCGAGTGCGAGGTCAAAGCCGCCCTTGGCGAAGATCTGGGCGAACATGAGCTCCCAGTGGAAGAAATTCTGCTGCGCAGTCATGTCACGAACTACTTGGAGCCACTTATGCTTGGTGTAGAGCGCCTCAACATCTTCTTCACGCCCACTGAAGGCGAGTGCCATGTTCGCGCGTTCGGCATCACCAAGACTGGACCAGCTGGTGATTTCATCGAAGGAGATAGTGCCGTGCTTCGATACAGCATCGGGCACGTAGCTACCGACAATATCGTCAATGGCGTGGAGCCACTGATCGAAAGATGGTGGGGCAATCGGATCATCATTCTCATCGGTAGGGGTGATTAGTGGCCAGAACTTCAGGGCACACCACGCATCCATCACCAATTTTAGGCGCTGTAAAGAGCTGTTCTTATCATTGAGCGAAGCTTCAATTTCCGCGCGGGATACACGCTGATCCTTATGGTCTGGGGTGTAGCCCCACACATCCAGGTCACGCTGGATCTCTACTTCTGCCTGCTGCAGGCGCACGGTAGCAAAGTCCCACAGCTGGTTGATACGCATCGAGATTTGCTCAAGCAACTCCAGGCGCGTGAGCCCCTCAACCCCATACTTGGAGGAATTAATCACCGTCTTGATAGTCTGTTGGCGAACAACATCAAAAGGAACAACACCAAGAAGATCTGGCTTGGAGACATTCTTGATCCATTCCTTGATGCCCTTGATTTCATCACCGAAGCGCTTCTTCACCTCGGTTTCCACCTTGGCAGTCACCGCACCCCAGGTAGGGGATGGAAGCAGGAAGCTATAGATTTTACCGTTAAATGGTTCATTTGTATCGTACTTGTCAGCGACAGTGTCGAGCCACGGATGGGTAGGCTTCTTCTTCTGCGCGTCCTTGGCCAGGGCTTTGGCATCGAAGGTGGTGCGCTGCGCACCAATCAGACTATTACCCGCACGAAGGTGCAGGCCGAACCATGGGGCACGTAGACCAGGGGTCATGGAGTCCAGCCACAACGCAATTTGGCCAAGCTCTACAGCTGTCTCATTCAGGTCCACACCATAAACATTGTGCAGAGCAATGTAAGCCTTAATCTTCTGGATCTCGGCTGGGCGATCCTCTGGATTCAGCGGCTCATAGTCCTCACCCAACTCTTCCTTGAGCTCCTGCTCACGCATATCCAAATAGCGCTCGGCCAGGCGGCGAACAGCCTGGACCGCGAAGGCACCAGAACCCATGGCAGGCTCACACACCGTCAAATGAAGATAGTCCTCTGCCTTGGAGATGGCATTTTGTTCGTCCAAAACTTCCAAAGCCTGGTCAACAGTAAACTTGGTGAGAACCTCTGGGGTGTAGAAGGAAGCGGAGCGTTCACGATCATAAGAGGACTGGCGATACACAAAACTACCCACCGGATAAACCACGGGGGAAGAAATCCCAGTCTCCTCATTCACTGTCGTAACAAGGTCCTTTTGGTTGTACTTGTCCTCGTTATCCCTCACCACACGAACCGGGAGTACCCACGAGCCCTTGGAGGAGTCTCCACCGGGGGCAAGTTCGTAGAGCTCTTCCTCGGCAATAAAGCCTTTATAGGACATCAGGCCCTCGTAGACCTGGCCAAGCTCAGTCACGCCGAGTGACGCGTAGGAGATGAAGCCGCGATCCTTACCCTTCTGCTTCTCCGTCAACAGCAGCTTGTTGAGGATCTGAGCCAAAGCCTTATTCGACAGCTTCACCTCAGTGATCAGGGAGGTGCTCTCTGGTAGGAAGATATCGGCTTCAACACCGGCAAAGCTCATGTAGTGCGAGGCGAATTCCTCACCAAGATCCGTGCCACCATTAACATTACGGAACAAAACATCCAAAGAATCATACAGGTAGGTGCCGTTTTCCACAGTGAAGGAGGATGGAGTTTCCAGGAACTGGTTACGCAGACGCGTCAAACCATAACCAAAGTCATACTCATCCGTATTCGCCGGCAATACACCCAACTCAGGAGACGCCTCAGCAAACAAGATAAACAGGATACGGTACATATAGCGTAGCGACTGGCGGGTCAATAGCTGTGCGGTTTCATCATTGTTGGTGAGCTGTTGATTCCTACGGCGCTCGAGTACGTCATTGCCGATGATTTGGACACAGTCACGCACAGCGTGGCGCAAGGTGCCAGACACCTTCGCGGTGTGTTCCTTGGCGGACTCCAGTACTTCGTCCCACCAACAAGTGCCGTCAGGATTTTTCTTGAGATTTTCAATAGCGAAAATACAGGTGGTGAGATCATCAAGACCAGCAACCTTTGTTTCATTCTGCTCGAGCACCCACAACAGGTTGACTGCAAGAAAGCGACCCAAGGGCCATGCCTCACGGGATGTGAATAGAAGCCAGTGGCCTGCAACGACCACGGCGTATTCTGGTGGTGCTTCTAGGCTGAAGATGGTGCTTAGAGTCTTAGAGACTGTGTAGTCGACGGGTTTCTCATCCACCACCAACTTGTGGCGAAGCTTCGAGGCCACAATATCCTCACTGGTTGCGGCAGGCTGTGCATCAAAGATAATGACGTGGTTTTCCTCATCCCGGAAGAAGGTGCCCCTAAAGTCACGCATGGTATCACCATCAGTAGCGAGATTTTGCTGGGTGAAGGCAGCGTCCTTCAGCCCAATGAACTCATGGATGAGGTTGTACACCGTGTTTGGGTTCTGATCCTCATCACCGAATAGTGCGTAGGCATCCAGGAGGCGAGCGCGCACACCGGAGAGGCGCTTCAACGCGGGGGCCTCATCAAGACCCAACAAGTCATTCTTTTCTGCTTTCCAGGCCTTCACACGCTTAACCACCGCAGCAGTAAACGTGCCCTTCTTCTCATCAGAAGTCAAGAAGAAATCAGAAACGAAAGCATCATTATTGATAATCGCGTCATACACAGCCATGGAAAACCTCAAAACACCAGAGGGGACAAGAATAAACCCAATTCTACCCGCCGATGGTGACAACTTATTGACCTGAAGCAACAAGTGTTTGTATCTGTACACGTCGATGTAGTGCAGTAGTGCGTTGGTAAGCGCCACAGATGAACTCAATATCGCAGGGATTGTAGGTTGAATTTATTCTGGATTGGTTGAAGAAAAAGCGACACGGTGAATGTTAATCTGGTCTTACTTTAAGATTGGAGATTTCATCGTGAAGCATTCACCAGAGCAAGCTGTTCGTAAGCTGCAGAAAGTAGAGAAGTTGATCGCTTCGGGCATGTCCCAGGCGAAGGCCGCGGAGGCTGTTAATGTTTCTCCTGGCACTATCATCCGCTGGCGTGCGGAGTACGGGCAGATGACGTCTTCTAAGGCCGCTGAGCTTACTCACTTGCGGCAGGATGGTGTGGTCCCCTAATTTGAGACCATT
>JAUMTW010000002.1:140189-460624 GCA_030531005.1 Corynebacterium sp. | reverse complement strand
ATGTAACAAAAAAGTACATAGGCACACTATTGAGTTCTCAAACAACACACGCACAGAAACTACACTCTTATTACTAAGCTTCGCTTCTATCCGTCGCTCGGGGCTTTTCACTTGCCCTGAGCACTCGTATTAATTTACAGCCGCTCCGACTGTTTCGCAAATCCCCAGGTGAATGCTAATTTTTTGGAGCATTTCGGAGCATTTCCATGGAATAGATCTCTCTTTCTCACTTGGAACGTCCTATTCGCAGCGAAAGGGCCTAAGATGGTAGGAACAACTGTAAACATGATTTAGCTATAGAGAAACGGATTGATCAGGAGTCATGCTTGAACGCACACAAATTTTTGTTGATACCTCTTATTTACTCGCGAGCTTTTACAACTCATGGGAGACCGGCGCCCGTGCCCAATTAGAGATAGATCTTCCGGAAGTAGTATCCACGCTGGGCTCGATGGTCGAAGCCCATTTAAAACAACCGGTGCATCGCCAACTCTGGTACGACGGTATTCCAGATTCTGGTCCACATCGGTACCAACGTGCATTGCGCACCTGCGATGGCGTGCAATTGCGCGCCGGTCAACTCATTGAATGGGGTGAACGACGCACTCAAAAGGGCGTAGACACCCGCCTTGTGGCTGATATGGTGCTTGCCGCAGTCCGTCGCGACTTCACTGACTTAGTGCTCGTCTCCGGCGATGCGGATATGATCCCGGGGGTCCAAGAAGCAGTAGAAGCAGGCATTCGCGTCCACCTCTACGCTTTCGGCTGGGAATCCATGTCTTCTGCGCTGCGCCATTGCTGCGACACCACGACTATTTTGGATCCTCGCGAAGACTTCGAGGCATCCATGCACATCGAGGTTCTCGAAGGCCCGTTGCCTCCGGTTATACGTACACCACAGGATGGCGTTGATCTCAACACAACAACAGAAGATGACTCTCCGGAAGAAACAGCTCCCAATAATGATGGGGTAGCGGTAGCCGGATCGTTGAACCATAAGGATGCCGACATCTCCGCCAACACCAATGCGGAGCAAATCGCTGCTCCCGATGGCAATGCTTCCGATGCCAGGGAGGCTGAAACACATTCGGTCGAATCGAACCCTTCACATTTGGAATCCGAGTCCGGCGATGCAGACGGCACGGGATCTAGTTCCGAAAGCAATTGGGAGATTGCCGAACCTCCAGCGCCAACCCCGGATATCCTGGCTCCAGAAGTTGCCGAAGCATCACGTCCACGAGCAACTCGTCCTGGCGAACCACCCTTAAGTGCAGAAGACTCTGCGACAGAAAATACCACCCACGGCTCCCGCTACGCTCCAAGCACCGCCCTACGTACGGAACGCTTTGGGCGCGAACAAGCTCGACGTTCTACCAGTAATTCGGTGACAGAGGAACGCGATGGTACTGCACACCGGATTACGGTCACTTCCACTGTTGAAGAATCAGTGGAACTCACTTTGCCGCACTTCCAGGGCAATTATCCTTCGAGTTCGCTATTCCAACGTCCTGCTAACCAGGGATTAGAACAAGAAATGGCAGAGGAGGACGCGAAGGAAGCCCAGGATGCAGCAAGCACACCAAAGCCCAGCGATATGCGCCCAACGGCACCAAAGCCTGCTCCAAATCCATCGATGATGGCCGGTCGGCGTAAACTTCGTTCACGCTATGTACCGCTGCCGAGTGAAGTCTGGTCGAGCGGTGGCAACCAGACACCTTTCGATGTCGGCCAACAATATGCCCTGTGGTGGTATGAAAATGCCGCAACCGATGCCCAGCGCGATTCCGCACATCTACTCTCCGGCGGTGGCCTACCTCCAGAAATTGATCGTCCTTTACTGCAATTCGCCTGTGAAACCTTACATGAATACACCTTGACCGAATCCCAGCGTGTAGTCTTACGTGATGGCTTCCACTCCGGAATCCGAGGAATCTTGGTGAACAGTAACCGGAAGTCCTAAAGGTTTTTGTTAAGGTGTGAACCCCGCATCGTGGCAGGAGAAAACCCCGTTACTTTGAGCGACCACCGAAAACTGGACTGATTGCTTTTTAGGAGCTCTAGGCACTGAAAGGTTCAAGGGTCTGGCCCGAAAACGCATCGGTGCCAGGTCCCTTTCATCATTGTGAGCACCGACCGCAATTGCCCCATGGGATCCCCTCGCTAAGGAATCAACATGGCGTCGACGTCTGAAAAATCGGTTAGACCTTGGTGAAATGGCCCTGAGCGAAGGTTTATATCGAGGGAAGCAGGAGTCGGTATGCTAGCTGGTAACCCTGTGTCACTTGTGCATCAGAGTTCAGAGTACTCGAGCGCTCATAGAGTTCATACTTAGTTTCTTTATTTCTCACAGCTGAAGCGTCATAGGTTGTGTAAAAATACTCCCTACGCCTTTTTGCAGTGCTGCTCTGTGCTTTTAACTTAGTTTTGTAAGTGTATATACATTCGGCACTGTCATAATTTCTGTAGTTATTTGGTTTAGCCCAAGCTCCTGCTTTTTCGAAACCCATTTCTGTGTTCAACCACACTGACAACCTGTTCTTCATGGGATACGGGGTCAGAAAGCATCAGGTATGCAAAACTGCTCCCTATTGGTGCCTGATTTACCAGTCCAACCAATGGGGAGCAGTTCACTGTGCGAGCCGGGGGTTGCAGTTCCTCCGCGAACTTATTCGCTAGCTTGCTCGCTTTGTTCCGCAATCTGCTTGCGTACTTCTTCCATATCGAGGCCTTTTACCTGAGTCATCAGGTTCTCTAGGGCTGCCGGAGGAAGGGCACCCGCCTGGCGGAAAACCAAAACTCCATCACGGAATGCCATCAGCGTAGGGATGGACTGAATCTCCAAGGCAGCGGCTAAGCCTTGATTGTTCTCGGTATCCAGCTTCGCAAATACTGCATCTGGGTGATCTTCCGAAGCCTTTTCAAAAGTAGGGGCGAACGCACGGCAAGGACCGCACCATTCCGCCCATGCGTCTACGAGCACTATACCGTCCTGGGTAACAGTCTGCTCAAAAGTCTCTTCGGTTACATCAATCGTACTCATCTAAAAAGCTCCTAACTAATGGTATTCACAATGATTACGCTCTTCACTCTAGGCGAGATGCTACGAAATTGCAGCGTCCAAATATCTGAGGAAGGTCATTTTGTGGTTCTATGAGGTGCAACCGACTCATAAACCTGAGTATTCCCAAGGCGATTTGCCGTAGTAGGACCTGGAAGTCACTAGGGGCGAGATTCCCACAACCTTCGTCATAATGGAGCACCATGCAATACCAATTGCCATGATCCGGGAATACAATCGCCCCAGCATGCGCTATAGAGATCAGAGTATGCTTATATCTCGAACCGGAGACCAATGCCATGCTCATTCGGTAGCGACATCGGATTCAGCGAACTGACAAACATAATCTCATTACTGCTGATACGCATTGTGAGAGAAAGGACTTTTCTATTATGCAGAATACCTACACTGTATCTGGCATGACCTGCGAACACTGTGTTAGCTCAGTTCGCGAAGAAGTATCTGAGGTACCTGGGGTCACCGAGGTCCAGGTCGATCTAGCAAGTGGCCGCCTGGAAGTGAAGGGCGAAAGCTTCAGCGATGAGGATATCAAGGTAGCCGTTGCTGATGCAGGCTATGAGCTCCAAGACTAGGGGCTACAAGTAAATCAAAATCCACACGCTCAACCCCGAGAGCCCGCTTCGCAACGGCAAGGAAGCGGGCTTTTCGTTATGCGGGTTTCATCGTGCACCATATGCAGAAATCGTGCGTGTACCGGAATTATCAACTTGCTCCGGCACGGAAAGGCAAGAGCCCAGGACGTTCAGCCACGCGGCATATTCACAAAGCGCGAGTAGTGCAGCTGGTGCGCTACCTCAATGGTGTCGATAGGGCCACCACGGTGCTTCGCAATGATGATGTCGGCCTCACCAGCACGTTCATTATCTTTATCTTGCGAGTCCGGACGGTTCAGCAGCAAAACAATATCGGCATCTTGCTCCAAAGACCCGGATTCACGCAGGTCGGCAAGCTGCGGACGCTTATCGTTGCGACTTTCAGGGCCACGGTTTAGCTGTGAAATAGCAATGACCGGGATCTCGAGTTCTTTCGCCAAAAGCTTCATCTGCCGCGAGAATTCCGAAACCTCTTGCTGACGGCTTTCTTTCTGCCCACCTGAAGACAACAGCTGCAGGTAGTCCAAAACGAGCAAGTCGAGCCCAGCATCAGACTGCTTCAATCGGCGTGCCTTCGTAGCAAGTTCCAGCATAGTCAATGAACCACTGGAGTCGTCGATATAAACGTTTGCAGTCTCCATGTAGGAGGTCAGGCGTGCCATACGACTCCACACTTCTTCATCCAAGCTGCCACTGCGTAAATCGGCTAACCTGATTTCACCTTCTGCGGAGATCATACGCATGCCGAGTTCCTCGGCACTCATCTCCAGGGAGAAGATTAAACATGTTTTATTGTGTTTAAAAGCCGCGTTACGCACGAAATCCAAAGCCAACGTGGACTTACCCACACCAGGACGAGCCGCGATAATAATCATCTGACCTGGCTGCAATCCGGTAGTTAGCTCATCGAGTTCATGGAATCCGGTCAACACCCGGGACTGTTCCTCATCAGTACCCGCACTTAAGGAATGCAACCGCTCAAAAGTCAGCTCCAAGACCTGATCCAGATCCAAATAGTCTGTGGATTTCTGCTTCTTAGAGATCCCATAAACTTCTTGCTGTGCCTTGTCGATCAGGAAATCAATATCGTCCCTGCCAGCGCCGTCATAACCGATACGAGCAATCGATTCACCGGCCTTGATAATTTGACGCAGTAGCGACTTCTGTATGACCACTTTGGCATAGAACATTGCATTCGACGCCGTAGCCACCGAAGAAGAGAGCTCATACAGATAGTTATAGCCACCAATAGCTTCGAATTGCTTATTTCGCTCCAGCTCATGAGCAACAGTCGTGGCTTCTACGGTTTCACTATTTTCACCAAAGACCGTGGTAATCGCGGTAAAAATCCGCTCATGGCGCACTTCAAAGAAATCCTGCGGCGAGAGAATCTCCATCACGTCAGCAACAACTTCATGACTCAGCAGCATCGCACCCAAAACTGAGCGCTCTGCCTCTAAATCACGGGGAAGGCCTCGCATTTCCTCCCGCGGCTCTGCTGGAGCAGGCAAGTAATCATCTTCGAAGCTGGGTGGTTCAGCTGCATACGATTCTGGTTGCGTCATAGTATTATCTCACGCTTCAACGTAGTATTTTCTATTATCGCTTTGGATGGTACTACATCGGCCGGACATTCCTATGAGCTGCGCTCTCTGCCAAGCTGATGGCATCAGCAGCCCTAATAAGTGCAAGGTGAGAGAAAGCCTGCGGGAAGTTTCCGGCCAGGCGTTTCGCTTTCGGATCATACTCCTCACTTAATAATCCAAGGTCATTGGCATAACCGGTAACCTGCTCCATCAAACAGGCAGCATCAGCTACCCTGCCGGAAGCAGCATATTGCTCGATCAACCAGAAAGTACAAATGAGGAAGGGATACTCATCGCCTTCCAAGCCATCTAGACCATGCTCAGTGCGGTATCGGTAGACCAAGTTATGCTCATCAACCAGCTCTTCTTCAATCCGAGCGACTGTACCTAACATCTTTGGATCTGTAGGGCTAATAAACCCAGTATGTGGCAGCTGCAGCAAGGAGGCGTCGACTTCAGAATTCTCATACGTTTGGGTGAAGGTATTGAGCTCTGCATGAAAGCCGCGCTCCATGATCTCGATGTAGAGGAGATCCCGATAGTGCTGCCACCGCGCGACATCACCGTGGAAGCCATATTTCTCGCACGCCCGGATTGCTTCATTGAGCGCTGCCCACATCATCACTCGTCCATGGGTGAAATAATGGCGATCACCACGCATCTCCCAAATACCGTGGTCCTTGCGCTCAAAGTTGGCGATCACATATTCCACAAGGCGGCACTGCAACGCCCATGATGACTCATCTTCTGGGAAACCGGCATCACGCAGACGCGCTAATGCCAGCATCACCTCTCCAACAACATCTGCTTGATATTGCGATGCTGCTCCGTTGCCGATACGCACTGGTCGGGAATTCTCGTATCCCTGGAGATGAGGGAGTTCGCGCTCCGGTAATTCACGTTCGCCGGCGACCCCGTACATGATTTGCAGATTGTCAATATCGCCGGCAATAGCGCGGAGTAACCAATTGCGCCAGGCCGCGGCACCATCAACGAACCCTTGAGAAACCATTACCTCTACAGTCAGCGCGGCATCCCGCAGCCAAGTGTAGCGATAGTCCCAATTACGACTGCCCCCAAAGTCTTCGGGCAAAGAGGCGGTAGGAGCCGCCACGATACCACCCGTTTCAGAATGTGTCAGCGCACGTAGTACGAGCAGCGAACGCGTTACCAGATCCTGCCACCGACCCGTATACGTGACATTGCCAAGCCAGTGCCGCCAAAAGTCTTGAGTCACCTCTAAGGCGCTGGGTACATCGACTGGGGTAGGGCAAGGCTGCCACGATGGGAACCAAGTAAGGCTCCAATGTAATTCTTGGCCAGCAGCAAGTTGGAAATCACCGATAAGGCGCGGCGCGATGAGAGCATGTTCCGGGTCATCTTCATTATCGAGAGTGTCATGCAACAATGGCCCGGAGAGCAAGACTCCATCAGGTCCTGCAGTACAAATAAGTGCTGGTTCATCCGAATCTGGCAACGTCGTTTCCCGGAACCACGGCATCGCTTGAGAATAATTAAAGCGCACCCGGAGGTCATGGCCTACAGTAACTTCCCCCTCCGTGCATTTCACGGTACGAATGAGATCGGCGTGCAGCTCAGCCGGGGGCAGGAAATCGCGCACTATCGCCTTGCCAGTGGGGCATTCCCATATGGTCTCCAAGATGAAGGTGTCCGGCACATAACGACGCTCGACGACCCAGCCATCACGGATAAACAACCGCCAACGACCATTATCTGGTTTGCCCAGAATTGCACTGAACATTGCAGAGCTATCAAAGCGCGGCAGACACATCCAATCAACGCTGCCGGTACGCGAAATTAATACGCCCGTCTGGAGATCGGAGAGTAGAGCATAGTCTTCCAGTGGGGTAGAGGTGTTCTGGGTGATCGGAGTTTGTTTAGACATGCCCCCATTTCTACCTGCTTCGCATCAATCGTGCAGCAACAATTTGCATAGCGGGGTATCGCCGGTTGCCACTCTCATAGGCACCCTTCCTGCTAGCACTTGCTTTAGACACCCGGTACAAGCAATATTCGCTGCGCTAGTTTTCCTACGGGCTTGATGCATATTTGCCAACCACGTGAAAGCGAAATATTACAGCCATATGCAGGTATCAGAAACACCTACTGGTCGCTTTTCGCTCCTTGTCGTTCAGTCGGTTGGGGGAAGTACACTCCCACGCCACGCGTAGAGTTATCCACAGGTTTTCTACGTATATGTGGAAAGACAGGGTTTTCCCAGGTAGTTTTTCCACAACCGTTGTGTGTTCATTGTGGACAAAATATTTCTCTCTACTGCCAATCCACCAATAATCACAGGTCAAACTGCATTTTCAGAAACCACAACTAGGTTCAAGTTAGGGTTTAATGTTGTTGAAAACCACGCTGTGCAGGGAATTTGACATTGCCAGTTTAAGCACTTTTGCGCCCTATGCACGCTGTACAGGGCTTTCTCTGCGCCATTTTTCCACAAGTTATCCACACCCTAAAGTTCGCCTTTACCCTGCCTACTTCTCATCTACCCCCACATAGCGGGATGATCCCTCAAATATCAAACACTCATGTGACAATTGGACCGCTTGAGCGTTGTGATTCTTGCTTCCTCAAAGCAGGCACGCGGTGCCCTGGATCCGGGTGCGAAAGTACAATACTCAAGCTGAGGAGCGATAGACGGCTGAAGGACATTAAATATGCCTCAAGGCCCCGCGATATGCAGGGCCTTGAGGCATGCTGTTGTCATTGGGCTAGCTATTCTAGCCGCCGTGTACTGCTATTTAGGCAGCAACGACCTCGAACTTCACCTGAGCTGCGATATTGGAGTGCAGCTTTACATCAACCTGATACTTGCCGGTCTTCTTGATCAAAGCCTTTGGCAACTCAACGGTGCGCTTATCTAGCTTTGGACCATTTGCAGCGGCAATGGCATTAACGATGTCTTCGGTGCTTACAGAACCGAAGATCTTGCCCTTCTCAGAGGTGCGTACGCTAATGGTCACGCCCTCGAGAGCATCTAGTTGGGTCTTCAGCTCACGTGCGTGGTCAAGATCGCGAATTGCGCGAGCTTCTTGAGCACGACGGATGCCTTCGATCTGCTTCTCGGCGCCGCGGGTAGCTACAATTGCCAAACCGCGAGGAAGCAGGTAGTTACGTCCGTAACCGTTCTTCACCTCAACGACGTCGCCTGCGACGCCTAGGTTCTCAACGGCAGCGGTGAGGATCAGCTTCATGATCCCTGCCTTTCGTGGTACTAAATTTCGCAAAGATGCGAAGTATTTAAAATGTGGTTGCTATCATGCGATCAAAATGGTGGTTCGTTATCAGCGAATCCACTACCAGCTTGGGGTGCACTACTCCAAGGATCAGACTGGGGAGCACTCTGGTTCTGGTTCCCACCGAAACTACCCTGGCTACCAAAGTTATTCTGGCCGCCAAAGTTGTTCTGCTGTGACTGCTGATTAAAGCCCCCGCCGTAGTTTCCGCCACCCTCTCGAGGATTGCGGTTAACCTGTGCGGTTGCATAACGCAGCGATGGACCTACCTCTTCGACTTCTAACTCGAAAACGGTGCGCTTCTCGCCTTCACGGGTCTCATATGAGCGCTGCCGAAGTCGACCAGTAACAATAACGCGCATGCCCTTCTTCAAGGTTTCGGCTACGTTCTCAGCAGCCTGGCGCCAAATATTGCACTGGAGGAACATGGCTTCGCCGTCAACCCACTGATTACTTTGGGAATCATAGCGACGTGGGGTACTTGCAACCCGGAAGTTTGCAACCGCAGCTCCATTAGGAGTGAAACGCAGTTCTGGGTCGGCAACAATGTTACCAACCACGGTGATGTTCACATCTCCCTGTGCCATAGTTTTCCTCTCAGTCTAGCTGGTGATCGTGATGTTCAAGACTTACTTGTCAGCGCGCAGTACCTTGGTACGCAGCACACTGTCGTTCAGGTTCAGCACACGGTCGAGCTCTTGAACAGTTTCAGATTCGCAAACCAGGTCAAGCACCACGTAGATGCCCTCTTCCTTCTTTGCGATTGGGTATGCAAGACGACGCTTGCCCCAAATATCAACCTTTTCCACGGTACCGTTCTCTTTGCGGACAATTTCCAAGAACTTGTCCAGCGATGGGGCAACGGCGCGTTCATCCTGGGAAGGATCCAAAATGATCATTACTTCGTAGTGACGCACGGACCTCATCACCTCCTATGGTCTCTTTCAATAAAATGTACAAATTTCGGCTATGCCCTCTCACTGGGCATAGCAGGAGGACGTTGCGTCAGCAACCTTTTAAAGGTACCCCATTGCTTGCAAATTGTCGATTTTGGCAAGTTCACATCCCCCACGGGCAGCGTTTCTTACTGGCTATTCCTCAGGGCCTTGGGTCTTCTACAGCGGTTACCAGCTTGCAGCCGATTTCACTGGTGCACGGAGCGCAACTTGCCGCTAAGCCCTAGATCGCTACCGAGAGGGCCATGATCACTGGAATCAAGGTCATGAAGATCAGACTAAGTCCAAAAAGCGTCCAGACCAGCTTTTGGGACTTTCCATACGAAAACGTAGCAAAGGCAGAGCCAAAGAGGATAAAACCAATGAAGATGCTGCCCATGGCAATCCACATCACGCTACTCATCGCGGCGTCCTTTCACGTCTACACTCGCACCACCAGATTGTGTATCCAAGTCTGCGGCATCGTCCGCAATTCCGGTTTCCGCTTCTACAGCTGGCACAAGTGCTATTTTCCCCGTATTCGCAGCATCATCAGCTAGCGGTTCTGTTTGGGTCTTTTCTGTTTGGGTCTTTTCTGGCTGGGGTGCAGGATCAAGGAAGTCTCCAAGTAGGAGATCTTGGCCATCATTATCGCGATAGACCTTATCCGTGCGCCGTCCGCGCATTTGCTGAATTACCTGCCATGTAAGTATCAGCAACAACAGATTGCGAAGCACCACAAAGATATCCAAGAATCCGGGTTCCAACCCCATATTGTCAGTACCCAACATGGTCAATGTCAGAATTGGCCAAAGGACTAGCTCGGATACACCCCAAGCAAAGACGAGGGGCCAATTCGGAATTGCTAGGGCAACTAGCGGTACGAGCCACAAAGAATACTGGGGGCTCCAGACTTTATTAAAGAAAAGAAAGGCCACCACAATGAGCATCAGCAGTTCAGCTACGCGGGGACGCCGTGCCACTTTATACCCGAAGATGGCAATGGCTACACAGCTCACCGCGAAGAGCACGAAGGTAACGCGATTAAGGGTCTCTGGCGGGGTAGCGCCATTATCAAAGCCTTGCCAGCCGAATTGCCGAGCAGCCGTGCCGTAGATAGTAATCCAGTCCCAATTGCGATCAGAATTCAACCGCGAGAATTCCCGCCACGCCTCGGGATAGCGCAGCATGACGGGCAAATTCACTACGAGCCATGCAATCACTGCACCAGCAAGGGTTTTCAACCATCGGCCCAGCTGCTTTTCGCGGATCGCCACAACTAAGTAAGCACCCAAGATATACAGCGGCCAAAGCTTAAATGCCGTACCCAGACCAATGAGAATGCCACCGGCTCCCAGCTTGCCTTTACGCAGCGCCATAATGGCAGCAAGCGCTAAAAAGATCGCTGGAATATCCCAATTGGTAAATGCATGCACAATAACTACCGGGGAGGCCGCTACCAACATGGCATCCCAGGGCCTATTGCCAGCAAGCTGGGCAGTCCAGCGGACCACGATCAACCATAGGAATGCACACACGATTGCAGTGAGAATGAAATAAACCGATGCTTCAGGGATCTGATCGAAGCTCACATGCACCAGGGGAGTAATGGCCCAGGTAATGCGGGACATTATCCACATGAACAACACCGCTAAGACCGGATACTCGTTATATCGCGTTAGTCCATCTTCGTCCCAGGAAAATGCGAACGGGTCCCCGGGATTGTCTAAGCCACGACCGCGATAAAGCGGCACGATGTCGTTGTAACAGGCAGAAGTGTATTGCTTGTAGCCGCTCCAGTCGATGGTGGCTACCCCGCCGTTCATGTTGCCACCCAAGCAATTAGCTTTGCTTAAAAAGCCCAGCGCAAGAAAGGTGCTGGCCACCGAGAGCACGACGATGAGCGGTGTCCAAAATGTCTGAGTGCCAGCGCGGGCGAAGCGGCCGAGTGGGCCGCCCATAAAGCGGCGCACATCGCCGAGATATGGCTCTTCTTTCAGTGGGCTATGCCGGTGTGCGGCATCGCCTAAGATTGCGGAGCCTTCAGATGTTGCGGATTCGTCCTGCGCCACCAGGGGTCCTTTCTGCGAGAGGTACATGATATACGACGAGTTGCGCACTCCCACACCGGCGGAAGTGGTTCGTACCCGCTTTAGAATACCTAGGGCCTTTCTACGGCGTAAAGAAACCGGGCAATAAGAAGCCTACGCTGCGCTGGCGGTAGGCACAGTATCGTAAACGTCGTTCTTTAGGGATTTGTACCTAATGCCGCTTTTAGTTCAGGTTCTTTCACTACCTACGGCATCCCCCACGTATCCCCCTGCCAGAGCTAGAAAAAGCGAAACACCTCGCTCCTGCTCCAGTGCTGCCTCTCAATGGGCATCATCTACGAATAGGTGCAAGGTGTATCAAAGTGCTACGCGCGGTTCTTACTAGAAGCCAAATAATCCCAAGCCTCCGCCATCGCCGGTGCCGCCAGGATCAGCGCCTGCTCCTGTTCCAGCTCCAGTACCTGCGCCTGCACCGGTATCAGCCCCGGTGTTGGTATCCGGCACGACGACATCCGGCACGTACTGTTCCCATGCAGGCTGCTCTTGCGGGGCGGTTTCCTGAGGCACAGCGGTGGCGGGCGCCGTAGGCGTTGCCGGCGCTGTTGCTGTGGCTGTCGCCGCTCCAGAATTGTAGCTGCCGGAGTAGTCATAACCACCGGTGTAATTGTGCGCCCATCCAATGGATTCTGCGGCAGTAAAGCTCTCCACCGGCTTGTTGGCCAGTGCGCCATCCATAGTGTTCTTCCAAATAGTTGCGGGCAGCCCCGAACCATAGACCGTAGCACCGGCGCTGGTCAGCAGCGGCTCACCAGTATCACTGCCAACCCACACGGCAGTAGCCAGCTGTGGGGTAGCACCTATCATCCAAGCATCCTTGTTGTATCCTGTTTCCCCGAGCTGGGCAGTACCGGTCTTTGCTGCCGAAGGCCGACCTCCAGCTAAGGCATTGCCATTGGCGTGAGCAGCGATGGGGTTCATCGCCGCGATCACATTCGTGGCTACCTGTTCGGCGACAGCGCGCTCACCAGCTTGTTGCTCGTGTTCATAAATGACGTCACCAGCACTATTTTCCACGCGTTCCACAAAGTAGGTGTCGTGATAAATGCCGTTATTCGCCAATGTTCCCAATGCATGCGCCATATCAATAGGACGCGATTGGTACTGGCCTAAGATGATGCCATCGTAGGGGCGGGCATTTTCCTCATGGAGAGTCTGCTCAACACCTGGGAAAGATTCAGCGACACCGAGTGCATGTGCCATATCCGCGGTGTCCTGCGATTGGCGTTCCAAGTCAGCCTGTAAGCGCAAGAAGCTGGTGTTATAGGAATTCAGCAACGCGTTCGAGAGGGTACAGGTGCCACAGGTTTGACCATCGACGTTGGTGACTATCGCCCCATTTTCCAACTCGTATGGCTGGGAACTATATAGCGCGTTGGTCGGAATGCCCTGCTGGACGGCTGCAGCAAGACCGAAGATCTTGAAGGTCGAACCAGTCTGCAAGCCGGCATTGGCATAATCATAGCCAGTAGGATCGGAGCCTCCGTAGTAAGCGCGTACTGCACCAGTTGCTGGTTCCACGCTCACCGCTGCACTGCGCATACTTTCCATCTGGCCATCAAGGGCATTTTCCACCGCGTTGACTACGGAATCCTGTGCGTCTGGATCAATGGTAGTGGTAATGCGCAGGCCTAAGGTTTGAATCTCCTCTTCGGAAAAACCAAGGGAACCGAGCTCATTGAAGACTTGAGTTTGAATCAATCCATTCGTGCCCTCCGCATCGGTATACGTGTTCACTTCCGCCGGGTCACGGACTTCGGGATACACCAGGGGTTGGCGAGTTCCGGCATCCAACCAACCGGCATCTACTAAGCCATCAAGGACATAGTTCCAACGCGCCTCGGCTTCTGCCCGGTTCGTCCATGGGTCTAGCTGACTCGGGCGCTGGATGGATGCAGCCAATACAGCACTTTGCTCAATATTGAGCTCACTTGCGGGGATTCCGAAATAGGCCTGTGCCGCGGCATCAATACCATAGGCATTACGACCAAAATAGATTGTATTGAGGTAAGCCTGGAGGACTTCGTCCTTAGACCACTCATTGGTCATCTTCACCGAGTACACCAATTCCTTGGCTTTGCGCTCTAAGGAGCGCTCATCACCAACCAGGGTGTTCTTCACGTACTGCTGAGTAATAGTCGAGCCACCGCCAGCTTCACTGTCACCGGTGATAACACCCATGACGGCGCGCCCTAACCCGGTAATCGAGAAACCACTGTTGGAATAGAACTCCCGGTCTTCGGCGGCCAATACTGCGTTCCGGGCGTATTCGGGAATTTGGTCAAGGTTTACCGCCGTTCGGTTACCGTCCGGTGGAACAACACGTGCCAGCTGAGTTTCGCTGTCGCTTGCATAAACTTCTACCACTTGCTTGGTTGCAAGCTCTTCTGGCTCAGGCACATCGACGACGATGTAGGCCACAATAAAGACAGCTAGCGGAATGAGGATGCAGGCTGCAATTATGCCGCCGAGAATCCCCCAAAACTTCTTGCGTCGTTTCGGGCGTTGCTCTGTAGAGGCCACAGAGGTTCCTTCCAAGTTTTCTTCCTCGTTTTCTTCCTGCTCAACAGCAGGTTCATCCGTAATATCCGTCTCAGATGCTTGGGATGCTCGTGCCGCAAAATCTGAGTCGGGGTCCTCGGCCGCTGCAGTCGGCTCCGGGTCAGGCAAAGCGTGCGCTGGCTGCGACTCTTCCGGTTCGGCTATATACCGCGACTGGGATTGATCTTCTCCGCCCCCGGCGTCCTGTTCTGAGCTTTCGGGGCGCGAATCGTCATTTGTGCTCACTCAATATGTCCCTTCACCATGGTGTATCTCATCCATTGTAGCGAGTCGAGGCAGTTCATTCACCTTGCAGAACTATTTTTTCACTCGACATCTTCGATAGTCTCGTGCCAGGTTGCCGTAGCAATTTCGAGCAGGTGGTTCCAGTGGCAATAAACACATACTTCCACGGTATGCACAGTGCAACTATGCCCTGGCTTGGCGCGCAGGAGTAACTCGAGTTCTTCGCCGCTGCGTGCGCTGCCATTTGCTTGACCTAGGTTATCTCCATAGACCCAGCAGACTTCATAAAGTTCTGGGCGCTCACAGATAGGGCAGGCTTGCGAGCGTATGTGACCGTGGAATTTCGCTGCTGTTCGCAAGATAAAGTCAGCATCGCACAGCTCTTCTCGACGACGCAACCCTTTACGCCATGCACTGAGGGTATGGCGACGTTCCCATTCATAGGAGATCGGATGACGCAGCGTAATCATTGGCAACATTCTACGCCTTGAGCAAGTATCACGAAGTCAAGTACGGCGCACTTACCAGACCTCAAATCCGCTATACGCTGTTAGCTGTGCAATGTGATGCATCGATAGGGCACAGACCATCATTGTTATGAATTAATGTCCCCGACAAACGACGAGTCTCAGCGGATATATCGCTGCCTATCAGCATGAAAACCGTTAACTCTGTGAGCACTGTACATTTTGCCAATGGCCCTCCCCTTGGCCAGGGAATCACAGATACTTTGGTACCCCTATTGAATTTAATTAGCGGCAGGTCTGCAGCCTGAACTGTGTGGCTACCGACCTGCACCACCCCCATTCTAGGGTCTTATTCGCGAAAGAACTAGAAATTACCTGAAAGTTAACAAATCTCAGGCTAAACTGGACAATTGAATTTTTAAAAGATGAAAAAAGGTTAACCAAATCGCCCCCGCGAGCAGTTTTCCTAAGGATTTGCAGATAGTTTGCACATTATGGAAGAAAAAACCACCCATACTCCCCTCGAAGTCGCCGAAGCTATCCGGCCCGCGCTGACAAAACTCTATGTTTCCTATTTCCGCGTGACCGAGCAATCCTCGCTCACTGGCCCGCAGATTACGATCCTGGAACGGCTCCATGAGCAAGGCCCAATGCGTATTCGCGAAATCGCCCAGGCAGAAGGAATTCGCATGCCCACCGCCTCGAATGCCTTGCACGTACTAGAATCGCGCGGCCTCGTAGAACGCGGCCGGGATCGCTCAGACCGTCGCGGTGTGAGCGTATCCATTACCGAGCATGGGCAGGCAGAGCTTGATCGCGTTGGCGAAGAACGCACCGCTTTCTTAGCGCGCATGCTGGAAACCATGGATCAAGAAAATCTCCAAGAGGCCTACAAACTCGGCGCCATCATTAACACTCTGGCAGATAGCTACGCCCGTGAATTATCGGGTCAGCAGGACGCTGCCAGGTAGACACACTCAAGATTGTGCCCCTCCGGTGGCAAACCCGGTGGCACATCTTGTTCCTGGACGACTGCTCTGACCTCGTAACCGCTGGCACGTACTACTGCGCTCGGCAAGTTCTGCCTAGAATTTTCCTAAGCTACACTAGTTATAGGCTGTAGCTGCAATAGTGCAGCGTGCCTGCACTATCCACTCGCCACCATTGCTACTCGAGCTACCACCAGTTTTCCTAAAGGACGAGTCCATGGATTCTTCATCCAGCACCCCTGCATTTCCAAATGATCCCCTAAAAATTCTTGTGCATTGGGCACCAGGGGACCAGGGCGAGGACGCGCTCACCGCAGCTGCATGGCTCGGGCGTACCACCAACATTCAGCTGCAGTGCATCACTACCTTGTTGCGCCCTTGGGCTGCACCCAAAGTGAGCAAGATCGGCAAGAAATACAAGAAGTGGTTTAAAAAAGAAGCCCAGGCCTGTGCCGCGGCCTTAAAGGAAGCCTTACAAGAGCACGGTATCCCCCCAGAGGCTTGGCACGAGGAAGTTTCCCTTTTCGCTGATGGCACCAATGGGGCCCAGTTGATCTCAGAAGCAGCCCAGACATTCGGCGCCGATATGATTCTCTTGGGATCCCATGACAGTGCTTACAAGGGGCGGTTGTTCGCTAACTCCACTGCTGATGCTTTATTGCACTCAAGCACCTGTCCAGTTGCTTTGACCCCACGTAATCCAAAGCTTTCTAAAAAGGGTGTTACCCGGGTAAATTTCGCGATGCTCGAACCCGAGCTAAATCCGGCAACGGTGCAACAGGCTGCTCATATTGCCGCCCAGTGGAATGCCCCTTTGCGTTTAGTTGCATTATCTCCCACCGGATTTGGCGAGCCTCCGTTCTCCGATAGTTTGCAGCTGCCAGAAAATCTGGCATTGGAATGGCGAGAGAATACCTTCGCCCACCTCGACCGCTGCCGCGACCAGATCCAGACGCACTTACCTCAGGTGCAAGTCGAAACCGAGATTGGATTTGGCAGCGGCTGGGATGGGGCTTTGGATGCCATCAAATGGAAAAAGGGCGATTTGCTTTGCTTAGGCTCGAGCCCTATTGGAGCATTAGAGCGCGTGTTTATCGGCTCGCAAACCTCAGAAATCTTGCCTCACGTGCGCGTGCCGGTCTTTATGATCCCCGCAAAAATTTCCAGCACTACATAACAGCAACGGCACTGTAGCACCGACAAAGCAGCCCACCTCTTATGTCGCAGCACATGTCACTCAAAGAAAAAGTGGAAGCCCCTTGCACAAACAGGGAGCTTCCACCTTCATTTTTGTGCCGTAGTCAACGAGCACAGTGAGCTATCTGCGCACTGCGCCACTAAAATAGTGAAACAATGCGGCTGTTCAACAGCAATTAGCTGGTAGCCAGGTGCTCGTAGGTGCCATCAAAAGCGTTGAATAGCACTGGGCTGCCATAGGACAAGGTGCCGATAATATGGCGTTGCCCATCAGCGCCAGCAATGTGTAGTGGGGAACCGGAGTCACCCTGGATTGCTGGAATCAGCGCATAGACTTCCTGGGACTGGGTATTGACTGCCAGGATAGGGCCACAGGTACGACCGGTAATAGCGCCATCCTTACAAGCAATGCGTCCTACTAGATCCTGGGTTACTGGTACTGGATCACCGAGCGCTAATGCTGGTGCGTACAACGGAGTGATGTAGGAGATCAACGCATCGATCCCAGGCAGGCCAACACGGGCCACACTCGACACAGTGCTGGATTGTGCGGCAGCACCAGGAACCAATGGGAAGATAGCGAAATCATCCAAAGCCAGCTGCCCACCAGCCTGAGGCTGCTCTTCGTGAACTGCACGTAGCTGCTGCAGTTCTTGCGTGGTAGCGATAACTTGATTATCCCCGTCGCGGACCTGCACTACTTCCCCGGAGTCAAAGCAGTGGCCGGCAGTCACGCCATACACGGCGGCGCCTTGGTTAGCCACGCTGTTAAGGGTGCAATATGCGGTGGTGCCGTCTGCGAAGTCGAGCTTAATTTGGTCACCTGCACCCGTTGCCGCAAAGGCAGTTGGGGTTGCGATGACTGCAGCTGCGGTCAGAGCAACAGCTGCATTACGAAGCTTACGCAGCGAACGAATCATGAATTTCCTCTCGGGTTTGCGATCGTAATGTGATCTACTTGTGGAGGGTATATCCCCAAGACTTTGGGTATCTTACCGATGTGTACTGTGAGCTGCAAAAATTTAAGGGGTAGTCGCCAAAAAGTCCGCAATTTGATCGACAATCGGAGCATCTTTCGCTACCCCCGAAATGGTGACCGGGTCACCTTCGCGCAGCGCTAACGACATAATCACCAGTGCGGAATCTGCTGCCTGGCCATTGAGCTCAATCGTGGGGTTATCAGCTGCTAATTCCGCTACTCGGGCAGCCGGACGGGCATGCAGACCCACTGGATCAGCGATGTGCACAGTGCGCTCATAACGCGCACCCGTAGAATCCGTGCTGACCGTAGTGTTAGTGAGCTGGGGGAGAGTGCGGCCTTGCTGGGCAGCTACCGCACCAGCGATAGCACCTTCCACCAAAGGAGCATCGATAAGTTGCACCTCTGGATCGCCAGCCATATCCACAACCATCTCCGCGGTCATTGTTGCGGAGCCCAGGTCCGTATAGATGCCCACACTGACGTCGAGGGCACGTAAGGCTGCTACCGCTTGTTCAATGCGGTCATAAGATGTGCCGATGCCGCCATCATCGCGGCCACCTGCGGCACGCAGGGGAACGTCTGGGGCCATTTCTTGGGCGAGTTCCACCACACCTGCTGCTAATTGCGCAGAGTGCGAAACTATGACGATGCCTACAGAGATTTCACTCATGCTGTCACCGCCGCAGCAAGAAGGTAGGCCGTGGATTGAGCGCCTGGATCAATATGGCCCTGAGATCGCTCACCTAAGTAGGATGCGCGTCCTTTGCGCGCAATCATCTCTTTGGTATCTAGGGCACCTTGAGCTGCCGCTGCAGCAGCGGCTTCCCATGCATGCTCTGGGTCGGCGGCTGCGGCTTCGGCGGCAGGTCCCCACGCATCAAGCATGGTTTTATCGCCTGGTTCGGCCTTGCCTCGTTGCTCAATGCCTGCAGCAGCCGCTGCCAACAAGTCTGCAATATCCGTGCCGGTGAGTTCATCCTTGCCATCCACGGCTTTCGCAGCGCGCAGGAAAGCAGTACCCAGTAGTGGGCCCGAAGCACCACCGACCGTAGAGATTAGGGTCTTGGCTACACTCTTGAGCACTTCTGCCGGGGTAGCAAAATCGGTGTCCGTAAGTGTGCTTTGCACTGCCTGGAAGCCGCGATCCAAGTTGGCACCATGATCCGCATCGCCAATGTTCCTATCAAGATCAATGAGCTCTTCACGATGGTCATGTGCAGTAGTGGCACATCGGCGTATCCATGCAATCGTTGCTGCTGTGTCCATAGGTGTTCTTTCTCTCAATTTTTGGGTTTGTATGGTCAATGCAAATAGTGCTTTTCCACCTTCAACCAGATCCAGCTTCGGGAGCGACACTGCAACCTCCGGCGAACGCACCTCAAGCAAGGTCCAACGTGATGTAGCGGCGCTGAAAACCCAGCACTACAAAGGCGGCAGGTGGCAAAAGACAGCTGACAAAAGGCAGCTGGCTGGTAAGCGCCATTTAATCTTGGTGATAGGCCACGGTGTGTGCGGGGGCATCGAAATATTCCAGCAATTTAGCATCGTTGACCTTGCATAAGGTCACCGAAGCCCCCTACATCTCGAGGCTCGTCACATAATTGCCTACGAGGCTGCGAGCAATGGTGATTTCCGCTGCGTCGAGGTATTTTCCGACTTCATTGAACAGTAAGTAGAGCTCCGATAGTGGCGTGCCGCCCATGCCGTTGACGAAGGCAATGACGCGGTCTCCTGCTGTGAGGTCAAGATCTGCCACGATGGGTTCCACTAGTTCGGCCACAATTTCATGCGCAGAGACCAGCGGACCGCGACGACGTCCGGGTTCTCCGTGGATGCCGATGCCAATCTCAATTTCATCCTCCCCGAGTTCATAGGAGGGCTTACCCACATGCGGTACGGTGCATGCACTTAAGGCAACACCCATGGAGCGAGTATTGGCCACAACCTGCGCTGCAATATCGGCAACTGTTCCCAGGTCTTTACCTGCTTCTGCGGCCGCGCCGGCAATCTTTTCCACGAGCACAGTTCCGGCTACGCCGCGGCGCCCAGCGGTATAGGTGGAATCTTCTACGGCGACATCATCATTGATGATGACTTGGCGCACGGTAATATCTTCGAATTCCGCCAACTCCGCTGCAGTATCGAAATTCAGTACGTCCCCGGTGTAATTCTTCACTAGGTAGAGCACCCCTGCGCCACGGTGTACGGCTTGGGTGGCCGCGACTATGGGATCTGGAGTAGGGGAGGTGAACATAGCTCCTGGTACTGCGGCATCGAGCATGCCGGCACCAACGAAGCCAGCGTGCAGTGGTTCATGGCCAGAACCGCCACCGGAGATAATGGCAACTTTGCCTTCGTCTTTGCGCTGTGCTCGTTGCACGAACAATGGATCCTCATTCAGTGTGAGGATGTCATGATGGGCGCGTACTAGGCCGTGGACGGATTCCGCCACGATGGTTTCGGGGTCGTTGAGGAATTTCTTCACAGTTGTGTCTCCTTGTAGGTTCAGCCACGGGGTATACCCAGAAGTGCCTGATGGTAAGTGGCGGTTCGCATTAATACTGCTTAATAACGCGTACCCGAGCCCGAGCGTTTTCCCTATTGTTCTCTGTATTCCAGTGTAGGTCGGTGCAGGCGGCCTGTGGGGTGCATTTGCCCACACTTTGCAATGTTCCTGCTTCTCAGTTCCTGCTTCTCAACTGCTTCGCTCCTACTTTTGCTTTCCCGCATGCTATATGCACGAGAACTACTGTGAGTTGTTTAATATGGAATCTCCGAAGTTTCTCCTTTGCCTATTTAGGAGCTTAGGCTAGCCTGAAAATATGAAAAAGTTTCTTCTTGCCCTCAGCGCTCCTGTCCTCGTGTTAGGTTTGCAAACCCCAGCACTTGCGGCCCCGACCATCCCCGATAATTTGCCCATTTTTAGCGGCCAGGATGTTGCCGAGAACCCGCAGGTGAGCGTCACTGATGAGCAGGGGAATCCCATTACTCGCCCAGTCCAGCGCGGTGATGTCCTCATCGTGCACGGTACCGGCTTTAATGCCGAGGCCAACAAGGGCGGTTTCCCCTTCCCAGTTCCTGCTGGCCAACCAAATGGTGTCTATGTGCTCTACGGGGCTTTCCCCGATCAGTGGCGTCCTAGCGAAGGCGCCCCCGGTAATACGCGCACCCACCCACATGATCGTATGTCCTGGGTCATTAGCGATGCTGCACTAGCCCAGGTACCTCAAGCGCCGCTCAATATGCAGCGCACTATTTCCAGGGTAAGTGACCCTATGGCTGCCGATGGTTCCTTCACCGCGCGCATTGTGGTGGATCCTCCTGCCGAGACCACTGGCGATAATTGGGGCGTTTATGTTTATCCCGCTGCAGGCTCGATCAATGCTGCCGAAGAAATCTATATACCGCTAGCATATGACCCCACTCCAGGGCCGAATACTCCAGCGGAGCCCACTGTTGACCTCAGCACCGATGCCAGCCCCTGGGCCCAGGTAGCAGATGCCGCTGGCGGCTCCTTACAAGCAACAGATGGCGCCCTGCTTGACGATGCTAACACCTTAAGCTTTAGCCGCCTGCCTGATCAAGGCGATGGCATCATCCGCTTCCAAGGCACTGCTAGCAGCACTGCTCGTTTTGCCTTAGCTGCAACGGCACTAAAAGACCCATGGCTAACCCCACAAGGTGATGGCAGCTGGATTGTCAGCGTCGATGCTTCCACCGCAGTAGGGGAGGGCACTGATTCGATGCAGCGAATTGACGTTGGGCGAGTCTATGGCACCACGGGCGTACAAGATCTCTATGTCGGACCGATTGTCACCACCCAGGTAACTTTCCCAGCCTAATTGCCGGGGGACTGCGAAAAACTCATATCACCTTCGAGTTCCCACCATTAGCATTATAAAGATCAGGCCTATGCAATTGCATAGGCCTGATCTTTGTCTTAAACATCGCACCCAAGAGCGGTCTCCAATTGCACTATTCTGGCTGGTGAATTGACTAAGCCCGCTGTGCGCGAAATAATAACTATCAATACATAGTTATCTTTAAGGGCACTGTGTGCACCCCATTTGAAAGGCGCAGAATGTATCTACAGCCCAAAGAACAAGAAAAGTTGATGGTCGTAGTTGCTGCCGACCTTGCCCGGCGCCGCCAAAAACGCGGACTCAAGCTGAATTATCCTGAAGCAGTAGCAATTATTACCTATGAGATCCTCGAAGGTGCACGTGATGGCAAGACGGTTGCAGACTTAATGAGCTTCGGCTCTACGATTTTGCGCCGCGAGGACGTCATGGAAGGTGTGCCGGAGATGATCCCGGACGTCCAAGTAGAAGCAACCTTCCCAGATGGCACCAAACTTGTGACCGTGCACAACCCAATTCGCTAAAGCAGGTACCCCATGATCCCCGGTGAAATCTTTGTTGCGCCCGACGCAATTAGCTGTAACGATGGCCGCGCCACCACCACCTTAGTTGTGAAAAATACTGGTGATCGCCCAGTACAAGTTGGTTCGCACTGCCACTTCTTTGAAACCAATCCTTCCCTCGAATTTGATCGCGCAGCAGCACGTGGCCATCACCTCGATATTCCTGCTGGAACCGCCGTGCGCTTTGAGCCTGGTGACAGCTTGGAAGTGAATTTGGTTGCCTATGGAGGTAAGCGAGAAGTTTTTGGTTTCCGCAACGCTATCGATGGTCCGCTTGACACCACCGCTGCCCCCGCCACTGATTCTGCTCAGCCCAATGCTGCTGAGCGCACAGCCCGAAAGGCATAATTATGGCTTTTGAACTCCCCCGCAAGAAATATGCCAGCATGTATGGTCCTACCACTGGGGATCGCTTCCGCCTTGCCGATACTGAACTTATCGCGGCTGTGGAACATGACTACACCACCTACGGCGATGAGGCCACCTTTGGTGGCGGCAAAGTGATTCGCGATGGCATGGGTCAAAATGGGCGCCTGCTGCGCCGCGAAGGTGTACCCGACCTTGTTATTACGAATGTGGTGATTATCGACTATACGGGCATCATCAAAGCAGATGTTGCTATACGTGATGGGCGCATTTTTGCCATCGGCAAGGCCGGTAATCCCGATGTCATGGAAGGGGTAACCATTCCAATTGGGGTGGCCACCGACATCATTGCAGGTGAGGGAAAGATTCTTACTGCAGGCGGTATTGATACCCACATCCACTTCATTAGCCCCGAGCAGATTGAAACTGCCCTAGTTTCTGGTATTACCACCATGATTGGCGGTGGCACTGGGCCTGGAGAGTCCACCAAAGCCACTACTATCACGCCGGGTGCATGGAATATCCATAATATGCTGCGCTCTTTTGAAGCCTTCCCTATGAACTTTGGGTTGCTCGCTAAGGGCCACGGGCATAATAATGCTGCTCTAGCCGAGCAGATTGAAGCCGGAGCCATTGGGTTAAAAATCCACGAAGATTGGGGTGCAACTCCTTCGGTAATCGATCACAGCCTACAAGTTGCTGACGAATATGATGTCCAGGTTGCCATTCACACGGATACCTTAAATGAGTCCGGATTCTTAGAGAGCACCAGAGATGCGATAGGCGGCAGGGTCATCCATACCTTCCACACCGAAGGTGCAGGCGGTGGCCATGCACCTGACATCATCGCCTTAGCCGGTGAGCCAAATATTTTGCCGGCTTCGACGAACCCCACGTTGCCGTTTACACGGAATACCACCGAGGAGCATGTCGATATGCTCATGGTGTGCCACCACCTAAATGCGGATTTGCCCGAGGATGTCGCCTTTGCAGATTCGCGAATTCGTCCCGAAACTATTGCCGCTGAAGATGTCTTGCATGACCTTGGAGTTTTCTCTATGACATCCTCGGATTCCCAAGCTATGGGACGCGTCGGCGAAGTGATTTTACGCACCTGGCAAGTAGCGGATTCCATGAAGCAACAGCGCGGTCCGCTGCCCGAGGATGCCGAAACCGCTGCCGATAACTTTCGCATCAAGCGCTACATTGCGAAGTACACTATCAACCCTGCCCTAGCCCAAGGCATTGCCGAGGAAGTTGGATCGGTGGAGATTGGCAAATTCGCAGATTTGGTCTTATGGCAACCTAAGTTCTTTGGAGTACGTCCCGAAGTAATCCTCAAGGGCGGGCAAATTGTGAACTCCATAATGGGAGATCCAAATGCCTCGATCCCTACGCCGCAGCCCACCTACTATCGCCCTGCATTCGGTTCCTACGGTAGTGCAACGAGTGAAAGTTCCATTACTTTCTTATCTCAGGCTGCAATTGATGCTGGAGTTCCAGAATCCTTGGGTCTGCAGAAAAAGATCGCGGCCTGCAAGAATATTCGTAATGTTCGCAAGGCTGACTTGAAGTTCAATAATGCGACTCCGCAGATCACTGTAGATCCTCAAACCTATGAGGTACGCGTCGATGGGGAAGCCATCAGTTGTGAACCACGCGAGGAAGTGCCACTGGCACAGCGCTACTTCCTCTTCTAGGAAGCTAACCGCCCTAGGAAGGTGCGGTCAAAGGACCTCATAGTCCGAAACCGCATCTTTAGGATGTCCATCGTTAGAAAATTGATGCCCCGCCATGCAGTTTTATCTACAATGCACCGCACTTAGTAGTAATTTCTCCTCTCACAATTCCCAATATAGACTGATCTATAGAAATCGCTACACTGTCTCTTGCCTTGACTTCCCCAAGGCTGCGGAGGAGGTCTCATGCTCATCACTGCTGTCATTGGTAATATCTACGAAGATTTCCATCCTGGTGATCGCCACCGCGAAACCATTTACCTTTCCAGCGCCGCTTTATTACAACGCATCCAGCGGCTGCGAACCGATCATGACACCGAAGTTGGCCTGCGCCTGCCCCGACAGGCCCCAGCACTCCGCGATGGCGACGTTCTCTTTGCGGATGATGCCCAATACTTTCTCGTGCAAGTTATCAGCTCCGAAGTACTGATCATTAGCCCACACAGCGGTAAAGATATGCTCTTTGTGGCCCATAGCCTTGGCAACCGACACCTGCCTGCACAATTCTTCGATGAGCACAGTGAATTTGGTAACTTTGCCCAGGCAGTCATGGTTGTAGCCTACGACCACACTGTGCAAGATTTTCTCGACCAGCATCAGATTCCCTATGAGCGCACCGAACTCACATTGCCTAAGCCATTCCGGCACGCGGAGCACACACACTAATGGCTACAGCTACCTCCAATTTCGCGTACCTTGCACTCACGCAGCTTGGTGATTCAGCCCTTCCTACTGGAGCCTTTGCCCACTCCTTCGGGTTTGAGAGCTACCTTGATTCCACAATCGTCGATGCCAATACATTTCAGCAATGGTTGACCAGCTTCATTCATTTTCAACTCACCTATAGTGATGGTCCCGCGACCTATCATGCCCAACACGCTACCTTTGATGAGCTACTCGAGCTGGACGCACTACTCTACGCCCAAACGCTGCCAGCCCAAGTCCGAGAGGCCAATGTTGCAATAGCACAACGCTTAAGCACGATTGCACAGGAAAACTATCCTGATGACCTACTCGAGCAGTATCAGGCTGCAGCTCATGGGCATCCTGCCATCATTTGGGGACTCATCGCCCGCCAACTCGATGTTGTGGCGCACACAGCCATTTCGCATCACTTCTTGAGTACCTGTATTGGACTGACACAAAATGCAGTACGCAGCATCCCCATCGGACAATCCGCAGGACAACGGGTAATACGCAACATTATTCCACTCGTTGATGCCGCCGCACAGCGCGCACCCGATATTCCGCGCGCCCGCATCGGTTCAATGGTGCCAGGACTGGAAATCGCACAAATGCGTCATGAACGCCAACGCGCGCGCATGTTTATGAGCTAACTACCGCAATTTCCAGCCCAACGGCTACGACGCAACTGATGCCCACCAGAGATTTCTCACCTTTTATTCCACCTCAGTATTCAAGGAGCACTGCAATGACGACAAAAGAGCCAGTCATCATCGGCGTTGGCGGCCCGGTCGGTTCAGGCAAGACCCAATTAGTGGAACGACTCACACGCGCGCTAGCGGGGGAGTTGTCCTTAGCCGCTATTACCAATGACATCTACACCATTGAAGATGCCAAGATCTTAGCCCGAAACTCAGTACTCGCAGAAGATCGTATTATCGGCATTGAAACCGGCGGGTGCCCACATACCGCAATTCGCGAAGACACTTCTATGAATGATGCCGCCATCCAAACGCTGCGGCAGCGATTTCCGGACCTCGATATCATTTTTGTGGAATCAGGCGGAGATAATCTTTCGGCAACCTTCTCGCCGGAATTAGTTGATTTTTCGATCTACATTATCGATGTTGCCCAGGGCGAAAAAATTCCGCGTAAGGCCGGTCAAGGCATGATCAAATCCGATTTCTTTATCATCAATAAAATCGACCTTGCACCGCATGTTGGCGCAGATCTGGCGGTTATGGAGGCTGATTCCCAGGTATTCCGTAAGGATCGCCCCTTTGCCTTTACGAACTTGCAAACTGATGAGGGGCTTGCCGCTGTCATCGATTGGATTCGTCACGAAGCCTTGCTCCAAGGCCTATAGATCCTGATAATTGAAGGCTTCGTGCTGTTACTGCCCTGTACTTGTGCATCATTCCTGGAGGTATTCCCACATATGAGCGCTACACCACCTACTGGAAAATTGGAGATGACGGTAGCTCGACGTGGGGATACCAGTATCGCTACCAGGCAGCGGCATACCGGGGCTTTGCGCGTTCTACGCCCGCATTATCCCGATAGCCCACGCCAGGCGCACTACACCATCATCAATCCAGGTGGTGGCTATTTAGAGGGCGATACTTACGAGATTCACACGCGTGTGAATCCTGGTGCGCACCTAGAGCTACGCACCCAATCTGCCACAAAGGTGTATCGCTGCACGAAGCTTCCAGCTACCCAACAAGTTCAACTGCACATTGACTCCCATGCTGTGCTCAGCTACATCCCGGAACAGCTCATCATGTATACCGCTGCAAAATATGTGCAGAATACTTTCTTAGAAGTTGAGCCTGGGGGAGCAGGGTTGATAGCAGAGATCATTACCCCAGGGTGGGATCCTGCCGGCGCTGATTTTCAATTTGATGAGCTGCAGATAAACACTGAGATTCGTGTTGCCGGATCACTATTAGCAATCGACCGCCTCTATCTAGCTCCGGCCCAGATGGAGATCACTGCCCTTGGGGTGTTTGAAGGCTATTCCCACCTCGGTCAACTCCTGCTAGTGCTACCACATTTAAGTGCGCAGGATTACGCAGCTTTTTCCAGTGCTGTGGAAGCAATGGCACAGGTCAAGGCCGGCACCAGCTTCCAAGGTAACCTGGACGGGAATCAAACAGTATGTGTCATTGTGCGTAGTTTAGCTCACGATACCGCGGCGATTCAGCTCTTACATGAGTACGTGCACGCTTGGTTTTTGGAGCATATTCCCTCTGCCAACTCGTAAATATTTTGCCTCCTCATTTCAGGTTTTTGCTTGCGCTGCGGTGCAAGTCTACGCCCCGAGCCCACCCTTTTCTATAGTTTGATTGATATTTGAGCTTTGGCGGTATATGCTTCCAGATACCGCCATTTCAATATTTCGACAGATATTGAGAATGGCACCACTTCCCATTTTGGTTCTCCAACGCAAAGCGAGATTTCCGATGAGCATTGTCGTATCTCCCAATGAGCAAGGCACCGCAGAAAATACTGCCGTAGTCTCCGCACAAAAGATTAATGATGACTACCCCCTGCGCTATGCACCACGTCACTACCGCACATGGACGCCCGCAGCGGTAGCCGGTTCCGCATTAGGTGGCATGGCCTACCTCGCAGACTTCTCAATTGGCGCAGGTATTGGTGTTGCACACGGCACCACCAATGCCATCGGTGGCATCCTCATTGCAGCCGCACTTATCTTCATCTCTGCTTTCCCGGTGGCAGTATATGCCGCAAAGTACAATCTGGATCTCGACCTAATTACCCGCGGCTCCGGTTTCGGGTACTACGGCTCGGTGCTCACTAATATCATCTTTGCCACCTTCACCTTCATCTTCTTTGCCACGGAAGGTGCGATTATGGCGCAGGGCTTGCGTCTCAGTATGGGCATTCCGTTATGGCTGGGGTATTTGGTCTCAACACTGATTATCATTCCGCTGGTGATCTACGGTATGCGGGCTCTAGCCAAGATGCAGGCATGGACAAATCCTTTGTGGCTGGTATTGATTGTACTGCCGCTGCTTGTGTTGATTATCCAGGAACCAAACAGCGTGAGCACCTTCTTAGCGTATGGCGGCGAGAGCAATGCTGAAACCAGCTTTGCCGCAATGATGATGGGAGCCGGGGTGTGCTTAGCACTGACCTGCCAGGTTGCCGAAAACATTGACTACATCCGCTTCATGCCTCCAAAAACGGAAGAAAATAAGCGCCAATGGTGGACAGCCACCATCATGGCTGGTCCAGGCTGGGTCCTCTTTGGCGCCACCAAGCAGATTCTCGGTGTTTTCCTCGCAGTCTATGCAATGAGCTACCTCAACCTCTCTACCGTAGAATCTATTGAACCAGTGCACCAATTCTTCGCTGTCTACCAAGAAATGATGCCCGCCTGGCTGGCAATCACCTTAGCCGTGATTTTGGTTGTGATGTCCCAAATCAAGATCAACGCCACCAATGCCTACTGCGGTTCCCTCGCATGGACTAATGCTTATACCCGCATTACCAAGTCCTACCCCGGGCGCACCATCTTCGTCTTCTTTAACCTGGCAATTTCACTAGCTTTAATGGAGTTCAACATGTTCTCCATGTTGAATTTTGTCTTGGGGTTCTACTCCAATCTCGCCATCGCCTGGATTTTCACCGTGGCTGCGGATATCGCCATTAACAAGTGGTTACTCAAGATTTCCCCAATGTATCCCGATTTCCGCCGTGGCATGATCTACGATTTCAATCCGGTAGGCATTGGATCACTCCTGCTATCTGCAGGCATTTCGGTTGCAATGTTCTTTGGCGCTTTTGGTGCGGCCCTGCAGCCATATTCCGCACTGGCAGCGGCCTTGATCGCCGTGATCGCCACACCAAGCATCGCCTTGCTCACTAAGGGCAAGTACTACCAACGCCGTAGCGATGATGGCATCACAGAGCCAATGTTTGATGAGCTCGGTAACCCCACGGATACCACCTACACCTGCTGCATCACCGGCGAAGCAGTCGAGCGTCCCGATGTGCTACTCTCTGCATTGCCAGATGCCCAAGGCAATCCGCAATACATTTCCTCGCTCGCTCTTGCAATGGACGCTTCCGGGGCCCACGTTCTCCCCGCCGCTCCGCCTATGCAAGCAGTCATACAACCACAGGCAACGAAAACCAGCTCCTAGCACTACATAAGTACATCCAGGATCACTACTTTCAACGGGTGGTCCTGGCTTTTTTCTGCCCACAGTGGCATCCCCAGCTACAGCATGCTAACGCCCACGGATGCCTATGATGCAGTACTGTGGCATGACATTAACTACTGACTACTGACTACTGACTACTTTGCGAGCGGAATTCTAGCACGTCAAATAGCATTGGGCCGCGCGCAACAGTAGAATCTTTCCTATGACAAATTCGAGCGAGCAAGTCCTGCCAACGTACCGGTACAATGCCAAAACTGCCGGTACCGTTGAGCAGAAGTGGCAGCAATACTGGGAAGATAACCACACTTTCGAAGCACCCAATCCAGTTGGTGATCTTGCCCCTAACGATAATGCTCCACTGCCTGCCGACAAGCTCTTTGTCCAGGATATGTTCCCGTATCCTTCCGGTGCCGGCCTACATGTTGGCCACCCATTGGGCTATATAGCCACCGACGTCTATGCGCGCTTTAATCGTCAGCTTGGTAAGAATGTGCTGCACACATTAGGCTATGATGCCTTCGGCTTACCTGCAGAGCAATACGCCATCCAAACTGGTACCCATCCGCGTACCACCACGATGGAGAATATTGCCAATATGCGCCGACAGTTAGGCGCTCTTGGATTAGGTCACGATCAGCGCCGTAGTGTTGCAACCACTGATACAGAGTTCTACCGCTGGACGCAGTGGATTTTCTTACAAATTTTCCAGTCCTGGTTTGACCCAGAGGCAAAGAAGGCCCGCCCAATTTCTGAGCTGATCCCGTTACTGGAATCCGGGGAAATTGCAACCCCTGCAGAGTTTAGCGCTCCCTATGCCGAATTAGATGCTCCAACCCAGGCCAAAGTCGTTGATAGCTTCCGTCTGGTGTACCGCAGCTCTTCCATGGTGAACTGGTGCCCCGGCTTAGGTACTGTGTTGGCCAATGAGGAAGTGACTGCTGAAGGCCGCTCTGAACGTGGAAACTTCCCGGTATACCGCAAGCAGCTTTCCCAGTGGATGATGCGCATTACCGCCTACTCGGACCGTCTCATTGATGATCTTGAACTGCTCGATTGGCCCGAAAAGGTTAAGCAAATGCAGCGCAACTGGATTGGGCGTTCCCGCGGTGCGGAGGTGCAATTTGCAGTCGCTGACCATACTGTCACGGTCTTTACCACACGCCCAGATACCCTATTTGGTGCGACTTATATCGTTTTGGCCCCCGAACACGAGCTCGTTGATGCTTTAGCCAGCAATGCTGCCTATTCCGCAGATATCAACCCACGGTGGACCTATGGTCAAGCCAGCCCACAAGAGGCCGTAACTGCTTATCGCGAAGCTATTGCTGCAAAGTCTGATCTGGAGCGCCAGGAGAATAAGGAAAAGACTGGTGTCTACTTAGGCGTGCATGCCACCAATCCGGTTAATGGGGAACAGATTCCGGTCTTCATCGCCGATTACGTACTTGCCGGCTACGGCACTGGCGCCATTATGGCAGTACCTGCTCATGATTCCCGCGACTATGAATTCGCCCGCGAATTTGAGCTGCCTCTCCGCGAGGTTGTTGCCGGTGGCAACATCAGTGAAGAAGCTTTCACGGATGAAGGCACCAGCGTAAACTCGGCTAATGATGCCGGTCTAGACATCAATGGTAAGACCAAGACCGAAGCAATCGCTGTAGTCATACCCTGGTTAGAAAAGCACAACTATGGCAAAGAAAAGATCCAGTACAAGCTGCGTGACTGGCTCTTTGCCCGCCAGCGCTACTGGGGCGAACCTTTCCCAGTGGTCTATGACGCTGCTGGGGTGGCACATGCCCTCCCGGAGTCTATGCTGCCCGTCGAGCTGCCAGAGGTCGCTGACTACAAGCCTGTCTCCTTCGATCCGGATGATGCCGATTCGGAGCCGCAACCACCATTGGCGAAGGCTACGGATTGGGTCAATGTGGAGTTGGATCTCGGTGATGGCCTGCAGACTTATACTCGCGACACCAATGTAATGCCACAGTGGGCCGGTTCCTCGTGGTACCAGCTGCGCTACATCGATCCCACCAATAATGAGCAATTCTGCAATATCGAAAATGAGCGCTACTGGACTGGCCCACAGTTCGAAGGCGACTGCGGTGGCGTAGACCTCTACGTCGGCGGCGTAGAGCATGCTGTGCTACACCTGTTGTACTCGCGTTTCTGGCACAAGGTACTCTTCGATTTGGGTCATGTAAGCTCCCAGGAGCCATACCGTCGCCTCTTTAATCAGGGCTATATCCAGGCCTTCGCCTACACCGACGAGCGTGGCGTCTATGTGCCTGCAGCCGAGGTCGAGGAGAAGGATGGCAAGTTCTACTTCGATGGCAAGGAAGTCACCCAGGAATACGGCAAGATGGGCAAGTCCCTCAAAAATGCAGTTGCCCCGGATGATATTTGCCGCGACTACGGTGCCGATACTTTGCGTGTCTATGAAATGTCCATGGGGCCGCTCGATACCTCCCGGCCTTGGGCTACCAAGGATGTCATCGGTGCCCACCGCTTCTTACAGCGTTTGTGGCGCCTAGTCGTCGATGAGAACACTGGGGATATAACCGTTGTTGACACTGCCCAACTCAGCGATGAAGATCAAAAGCAATTGCATCGCACTATTGCAGGTATGCGCGAAGACTATGAGAACCTGCGCATTAACACCGTAGTTGCTAAGGGCATTGAGTACGTCAATTACCTAACCAAAAACTACGGAAGTTCCACCCCACGGGAACTCATTGAGCCACTCGTTATCATGATTGCTCCCGTGGCACCGCACATTGCAGAAGAGCTGTGGGCAAAACTGGGCCATGAACCTTCAGTTGCTTTCGCTTCCTTCCCTGAGTACTCCGAGCAATGGCTGGTTGACGACCAGATTGAGCTGCCCGTACAAATTAATGGCAAGGTACGCGGCCGCATCCAGGTTGCTGCTGATGCCACCCAAGATCAGGTTGTCGCTGCCGCTACCTCCGACGATGCCATCGCCGGACATCTAGCAGAAAAGCAACTTGTGAAGACCATTGTGGTTCCCGGCAGAATGGTAAACCTCGTGGTGAAATAGCCAACCCGGTGGTGCGCTCTCATTGGCAGCGTGCATACACCTAAGAAGGGCGTGATCCTTTTACAGGGACCGCGCCCTTTTGGCGTATTCGCTTCTTGCCTGCGGTGCATATGCCTAGGCAAAGGACCAGAGCAGCCTCACTGTATTCTGAGGCTCTTGTGCTCTGGTCCTTTGCTTTTGTCGCAATGATGCTTTCGCTTATTTCATCAAGTGTTTACTTCAGGCATCCACGGGCAACAAACTGCTTGCGAAGTTTAGTGACCACGTTGGACCGCGATAATCCAGTCCGCCTGGCCTACCTGCTCGAATTGGGTAATGGTGTGGCCGTCCCTCGCAGCCCAGCGCGGAATCGCATCAGTTGCCTGGGTGCAGTCGAAAGTAATGACCAGTTCATCGCCAACCGGGATTTGTTGGATCGCCTGTTTGGCTTCGATCAGTGGGAAGGGGCAGACCGCGCCGAGGGTATCCATGGCCCAGCGCCCATTGCCAAGGTTGGTGAGTAGTTCACCCTTGCCATCGTGAACGTGTTCTAAAAGCCCTACAGGAGCTACTGCAAACCCAAGAGAAGTGTTTGCAGACTGTGCGCTGGCTTGTGGGGCGATTGCTACAGTGCTGGCATCATAAACCGCAGATTGGGAGGTCCCAGCGGGTTGCACTGAATCCTTGGCATTTTCGTTGACCACTGGGGTGGGCTTGAGCCACAGTTTGGCACCAGCACCAACACCTAGGGTCATAAAGGCTAAAGCGACCCAACCTTGGTAAGTGAACAAGGAAGTCTCAACCATGCCGTTTCCCACGGTGCAGCCACCGGCCCAGGCAGCGCCAACACCCATCATCACACCACCCACGACAGAACGGGCGCCTTGGCGAGCATCCGGTACACGTAGGCGGAACTCTCCGGAGAGCTTCGCGGCAATATAGGAACCAACGAGGATGCCCAATACCAGCATCACACCCCAGTCGAAGCGCTCGGTATCTCCGGTGACAATGCCATTGGCCAAGTTGGCAGATGGGGTAGTAATACCCAAACCGCTATTGCGCCCGGTTGCAGCCGAGAGCGGCCAGGCAATGACGCCAAGCAGCCCGACGATGGCAGCAGTGGAGTAGACGTGCCAGGACTTCTCCGTCAAGATGTGGGCTAGGCCAGTCTTACGTGGGGTGAGCTGCACTGGCTGCGGATTAGAGAACTCTGCCTTAAGGAAGGTCCAGGTTAGCCAAGCTACTGCCGCCGCAAAGGGGGTTATGAAGAACCAGATGCTCACCCCAAGGGTTTCGGGCATGCTGGTGGCGTTGATAGTAATATCACCCAGGGCATCATTGAGCCCAGAAAGTATGCCGGTCTTCATCGCTGCTGCAGACAAGGCGTACATCACTAGTGCGATCCAGGAACCTATGAGGCCCTCGCCGGAGCGATACCAGGTACCAGAGGCACAGCCACCGGCTAGAATAATGCCCATACCAAAGACGAAGCCGCCGACAATGACGGCCAAGGGAGCGAAATTATCCGGTGAAGGGCTAATTACGCCACTAGTGGTGAGCAGCCCCAAGCCTACGGCATGGACCGCGATAACGATGAACAAGGCTACAAGACCACGGTAGCTGCGTTGGGTAAATATGTCGCGGAGGAATCCAGTAACGCAGAAGCGTCCACGTTGCATGACGTATCCCAACGCGCCGCCGAGTATGAGTCCAGTGGTGACCATCAATATCCTTTTCTATACCATTCTGTCTAGTTCGGATAGAATCATACTGTTAAGACACCATTTTGGTCTAGTATCTATTCAGGTGTTACTGGCCACAGTGCAGTCATCATCTCAGGTTTGGTGCCCCGATTTGTACACTTCCACAGAATTCCGAAACACTATGCCCGGTACGCGATACATCTACTGCACTAGTAGCAACCGCTACGGGGATGCTTTCCAGGATGCTGCTGGCATGCACGGGATACCTGCCTACCGGACCACTTGCCAAAGCAGCTGCCCTGCCATGAATTCCAACAGCTTGGATGATCGCAGCATGGATACTCGTCTTTGTTCCCTGTGCCTGCGCCATAAAAGCGCCAATAATTCCCGCAAGAATATCGCCGGATCCAGCAGTAGCTGCAAAAGAGTTGCCAGCATCAATAACAGCCACCTCACCTGTGGGCACAGCAATGAGGGTGCGCCGACCTTTGAGCAACACCATAGCTTGGAGCTGTGCACTCAACGCAAGAACTACGCTGCGGACATCATGCGCTGGATCCCCATCAATGCCACAGGCCTGGGCGAGATCACAGAATTCCCCGAAGTGTGGAGTAAGTAAAGTAAACGCCTGGCGAGCGTGCAATTCGGTACGCAGCTGCGCATCACCGGCAAGTTCTCTTAAGCCTGCGGCATCAATAAGTAGGGGAGTATCGGTAGCGAACAACTGTGCTAAGGTGCCATCACTGTCACTCCCTGGGCCATATACCCATGCCTGTACCCGCCCGGCATCAGCCAATAATTCAGTAGCTACAATCTCCGGGGAACGCGCCAAGACCTGCGCACTGTTAACGCCAACATAACGCACCATACTGGCAGTTGCGCGTACCGCAGCATTGGTCGCCAGCACCGCAGCACCTGGGTAGCGCTGACTGCCTGCGGCAACACCAACCACACCACCAGTATATTTATCATCATGAATGCCTGGTTCAATGCGTCCGGTGTACTGCAGTCCTGGCAGCGCGTGTATTGGATCCGGCCACTGAGAATAACAACGATGGATGGCTTGGGCTACAACTACCTGCGGCTGATTATGTGCCAAGGCGCTACTCAAAGTCTGGGGACGCTCATCGGCGATATCTGCCCAAATGATTTCCCCACACGCAGGTTGGAGTGCCTGAGCGATGCGTAATCCACCGAAGCTAATACTGACATCGGCACATACTGCTGCCGCTGGATCAAATGCTCCCGTGTCTGCCTCAACGCCTGAGGGCACATCTACGGCAAGCACCGCTTGCGTATGCTTGCGTGCCTGTTGCCAGGCTTGTAATGGTTTGCCTCGCAGCCCACTGCGTCCACCGATGCCAAACATAGCATCTATAACTAAGCCATAGCCGCGGGACATACAGGCTTGGGTTGTTGGATCCTGTGGGTCAAAGGTGATAACCGTACCCCCAGCTGCTCTCAAAGATGCCGCAGCACGCTCATGGATGCGATCCTGCACTGCCATCACATGGCATTCGATGCCGCTACAGAGCAATTCCGCAGCGGCATAGAGCCCATCGCCCCCATTGCCGCCAGGACCAACCAGCACCAGCACCCGGGGATTAAGATGGGCCGTTTCCACCATATGCCTCGCTGCAACGGCGACTGCATGCGCAGCCTGGCGCATGAGGTGATCCGGATCAGTGATGTGTGCGAATAACTCATTTTCGGCAGCTTGAATCTGCGCGACAGTATAAGTAGGCGCAGTGGAGACAGAATGGACCGAAGCGAGATCAACGTTCATATTCCTATGCTACTGCCCGATTCAAAAGGTACGCTCCTTTAGCGGGGCGCAGGCTGACAAGTAGGACACCAAAAAAGATTGCGACCTTGCATCACTGTCTGCGCAATCTCAGTGCCACAGATATAACATGGCTGCCCGGCACGGCGGTAAACGTATACCTCCCCGCCATGGTCATCTTTACGTGGCTGCCGGCCCATTGCTTCTGGTGTGTGCTCGGGCCGCACCGTATCAATCTTGCCCACTTCTACCCCGCAAGCCATGAGCTCAACAAGGTCTTGCCACAATTCTTGCAATTGGGTGACATCTTTCCCTGGAGTATCCGGATGGATGCCTAAACGGAAAAGGCTCTCTGCGCGATAAATATTTCCCACACCTGCAAAAAGATGCTGATCCATTAACAATGCACCAATGGGTTGGCGGGAACGCGAAACTTTTTGCAAGATAGCACTAGGATCTGCATCAGCTCGTAGGGGATCAGCGCCTAATTTGGCTTGGGCACGCGCGGCCGTTTCTGCATCAATCAAACGGCACCATTGCGGCCCACGTAAATTCGCAGCGATGTCATCATTGGCAATATGAAGCCGAATTTGGCCGCGGGTAGTATCAGGATCTTCAAAGTTAAAAGAGCCAATCAGGCCTAAGTGAATATAAATGATATTTTCTGGGTTGGGGATATCGAATTCGATAAATAGCTGCTTGCCCCAGGCGGTCGCTGCCACCAAGTCTTGACCATCAACAAGTGCGGCTTCGGCACTAAAACGTCCCTGTGGAGAAGTAACCAGAGGCGCAGTGCCCTGGAAATTTCGGTTAAGTTCCTTTGCGAGGCGATGAATAACGTGACCTTCTGGCATATCGCTTGAGTGTACCCCAAATAGAGAATCCGAAAGGATACAAATTGCTGAAGCCACTGGTCCTCGTTGTAACTATTTTCAAGACTAAAAAACACACATCAGATCCGGAATACTTGCATTGTCTATCCGCGTTTGCCCTACCATGGCCAGGCATCACGGATACTACTATTCCGTTTCGACACTAGTGTGGTTAATGTTTTCATGCTCGCCGAATTCTGGGTTGACAATCGAAAACAGATTGAGACATGAAAAACACAGTATCGATTAGTGGAGAATGGCTGTCAGACTCCAAACCAGGAAGTAAGTACGACTGCCTCCCGCCGAGCCAGACTTTTCAACCACCAAGCCGTTGATATTTCATACTTTTCTGCGCGGAGAACTGCTAACTGAATGCCCCGATTTCGGAGCATCCAGCCCCGATGATTTCCTCAAGTCGTACGGCACACAGCCGACGGTGGATTGCTTCCCGCTGTGCATATAGTCAGGTCTTTACCTATTAACCTATTATTCGGCTTCATGGCGTGCAGCCTGGCCTACGACGTCTTACTTCAATGCTGGTAACCAATCATTGTGTTAGTTGGAATACCTTTTGAGAATAATTTAGCATTGCTGCTGCACTCGCTTTCAATCATGATAGCGATGTCAGCGGGCAGCGCTAAAGAGGAAATTGCCGCCCGACGCTGGTTGGTCCCAACAGTAATTGTCGGAACCATAGTTGCAAGCATTGGGATAAACATGACTGACGGAATGCCCCGCCTCATTCTCACCCTGACGGCAATTGTTCTGATCATTCTTGCAGTGACAGCGCTGCGTAACCGACGGCTTTCCAACTAGCGAACTTCCGTTAAAGGAAATTTTGAGGTAGCAACGTGCAGCGTAGTGTCCTCGATCGCGCGAATTTAATCTGGGTTAGCCATCCTCCTTGTAGGAATTTTTCTCGATACTGCCCCTAGCGTTCCATTCCTATTGTCACTGAGCCTAGTTAAGGAAAATGAGACAACCAAAACACCTAAATTTATCTTCGAAGCACGAGCCAAACCTCTTTCTATGCGAGACTAGGCGATACCAGATACTCAGTGCTCTACCTGCCTCGACTCAAAGAGTTATACAGGGTTGTTCGACCAACCTTCAGTCAGCACGCAACCTCCACGTTCAAAATACCGGCAGATACCCACACGTGCCTAATACAATTTTTCGTTAGTAAGCACCTTTGAGTATCCCTTGTACGCGCCGAGTTCCTTTGCCCGCGCTATTCCCTCGGCCTGGTGACCATGAATTATAAAACGTTCACACTCGGCCACCAACTCCAGTAGTACCAGCATGATCTTTTAGCTACCGGCAAGGAGTTTTCGAGTACGTCTACCTCTCTTTAAGAAGCTTGATAGGCACTCCTCCTTCCACAAGCTCATCGACAATGGCACACAAGTCCATCAGAGAGTGAGCGCACCGATCCATGGAAGTCATCACAAACTAATCGCCCCGATTGGACGTAGCGCATTGCCTCATTGAGGCCAGGATGCCTCCGCGTTCCACCGCTGACTTTGTCAGTGTAATACGTAAAGACTTTTGCATCTCAGTAGTTCAATCTGTCTGCCGATATTCTGACCCAATGACAGCTTATGCGCGCGTAGCCGATCTTTTCCCTCAAGATGATCTCGGACCGCTCAACAATCTCTAGAGATAGTGACGGTTCTGTACCCCTTGGCCATGGATCCCACTCTACCGAGTAGGGAAAGCAGTCACCTCACGAGTGTCTAATTTGGGGACACCCCGGCATTCTCCACTAGATACATCACGGTAGGTAAGTTTAACGATGCTGCATCTCGTGCCGCAGCCCACGAAAGTGATGAAATACCTTTCACGTAGGGTAGGCTTAATACATAAATACATTCTCCAAGCGTGGCACACCCTCTTAATACGACCAAGTAAACATACCCTAACCTTGGTTTATAATCAATCACTTTAGGAACTTGCGCATTAAAAGGTATGGTGTATTATTGAGGCCATGAAGAATTTTACCGTTCCTGGAATTAACGAAAACGACGCCAAGGTATTGGTCGACCACCTGCAAGAGCGCCTCACCGATTACAACGATCTGCACCTCATCCTGAAGCATGCTCACTGGAACGTGCACGGGGAAAACTTTATTGCAGTACACGAAATGCTCGACCCACAAGTTGATCTCGTTCGTGGTTATGCTGATGAACTCGCAGAGCGCATCGCCACCCTGGGCGGCACCCCAATCGGTACTCCTACCGGCCATATTGAAAACCGCACCCCATTAGAGTACGACGTAAACTCCGGCACCACCTCCGAGCACCTGAACGAGCTAAATAAGGTTTACACCAAGGTTCTCGAGGGAGTACGCGAATCCATGAAGGAAGCTGGTGAGCTAGATCCTGTTACCGAGGATATTTACATTGGTCAGGCTGCCGAACTCGAAAAGTTCCAATGGTTCGTACGCGAGCACATCGTCAACACCGACGGTAACCTCTAATCCACTGTGAGCACACTAACTCCGAGCTGCCTTGAATGCTCGGAGCTTTTTTAATTTAGGCTATAATCACTCTTTGCCCTCAACGCAAAAATTTTGGTTTCCTATGGTTTTCCAAAGCATGGAGAGAAAACACTCGTATACTCTCTATCCGAAAAAGTAGCGTCACTGTGCAGTTACTAGGCAAAGCATTGCGCGCCACAGCACCCGGGCACCAGCCCCGTTGACGCATCAGCACAGAGGCAATTGGGGGGGGACACAATAATTCTAACTATCACTGCGCGCGACTGCGTTGTACCATAAGAGACGTGAGCCAAAGCAAGATTCTTCTCTATTACAAGTTCACCCCTATCGCAGATCCTCAGGCAATGATGCTGTGGCAGCGCACTCTCTGCGAGAAGTTGGGGTTACGTGGCCGGATCCTGATCTCGCGCCACGGTATTAATGGAACCGTGGGCGGCCCAATCGATTCCTGTCGCGCCTATGTGAAGGCACTGCGCGAATATTCTGGATTCCATGACACCGCTTTCAAGTGGTCCGAGGGAGGGGCAGAAGATTTCCCTCGCCTGCAGGTAAAGGTACGCGAGGAGATTGTCGCTTTCGGCGCACCGGATGAACTCGAGGTTGACGAAAATGGCGTTGTCGGCGGGGGCGTACACCTAAAGCCTGAGCAAGTGAACGAGCTTGTCGCAGAGCGAGGCGATGATGTGGTCTTTTTTGATGGACGAAATTCGATGGAAGCCGAAATCGGCAAATTCAAAAATGCAGTGGTACCAGATGTGCGCACTACCCATGACTTCATTCGCGAGCTGGAGTCCGGAAAGTATGACTGGATGAAGGATAAGCCGGTTGTCTCTTATTGCACCGGTGGTATTCGCTGCGAAATTCTTTCTGCATTGATGAAAAACCGTGGCTTCCAAGAGGTCTATCAGATTGATGGTGGCATCGTGCGCTATGGCGAAAAATACGGCAATGATGGCCTGTGGGAGGGCTCCCTATACGTCTTCGATCGCCGTATGCACATGGAATTCGGCACCGGTGTCAGCGATCCTGGCTTCATTCAACTCGGCCACTGCGTGCAGTGCGGCAATGCTACTAACAAGTTTGAGCACTGCATCAATGAAGATGATTGTCGCGACCTTATTCTGCTTTGCGAGGATTGTTATGCCAACCCCGCAACTCGCAATTGTGGCCGCCCCGCCTGCCAAGAAGTATCCCGCAAGGCAGCTACCAACGTTGAGGTACCGGCCTAAGAATAATCACAGCACACTACGCACACATAACCTGGATTAGTTCTCATCTTCATGGAACTGGTCCAGGTTTTCTATTCTGCATATTGCCGTTGAACGTTGACGCACGTTGATCTGCGACCTGCAGCGCGACTTTCTGTTTTTAGGCTTTAACCTACCGAGATTCATAGGAGGGGTAAACCTAAAAATGGGGATGTTTCACGTGAAACATCCCCATTATGCCTGAACTAATTAATGCCCGATCACTACCATGGTCATGGTGGTGAGCATCCAGAGCACCGTCCAACTCAAGGTTGCACGGAAAGTCCCCATCCATGGACGCCACCGCGTGTAATTCTTGTACTTCTGCCAGAGCACAATGCCAGAGCCGACAGTACCCGCCCAAGCCACACCGCTTGTTGCCAGCGGCCACCAGATCTCTGCACCGCGGGTACAGATCCATACCGCATCGCCCTCCTCACAAATTGGGCCACCTTGAGCACGCGAGATGATAGCTAGGATTAAAGCCACAAGCAGAGTCAGAATAGGGGTTACAATCGCCCAAATCACCGCTTGCTTGGTACTTTGCTGATTGCGGCGGGCCTGTTCGGCCGGATCCGGGATATTGCTGAGCTCTTCCAAGGTATGTGGCTCCGGACGATAACGATTCGCATAATCAGCATCGGAAACTAAATCATTTTCCGGGTGGGTAGTGCTATCCCCACGCCGAAAGGCATCAAAGTCTGGATGTTTACTCACAACGTTTCTCCTATTCTGAGACTACGACTACGTGCGACTACCGAACAGCACTACACAATGACCCGATACGCTGATCTACTCCGTTGACGCTCCGGTGGACCGTGGTTAGACGAGTGTGACTACAGCTCGTTGACGATTAGCGTTGCGGGCGCAGAGATAGATCACTCACCACGGCATCTCCAGGTAGATTCACTAACTCCACAATGGTACCCGCAACAGTCCCTGGCTGAATATATCGGGAAGGATCATATTCACGTTGCTCGAACTCATGAATCGCTGCTTGCATTGCAGTGGCCACGCGCCCCGGATACACCGAACTAACCCGAAGTCCTGGCTCCTCCGCACGCAGCGCGTTCGCCCACGCCTTCGCCGCATGCTTAGAGGCACTATAAGCACCCCAGTTCGGATGCGTATGCTGCCCCGCACCAGAATTGACTACAATTACCGTAGCTCCGCCCGCACGCAACTGAGGTAGTAGGGAAGTGGTCAGTACTGCCGGAGCAATGGCATTAACGTTCATATGCCACTGCCAGAGTTCTGCAGACGTTTCAGCACATGGACCCAATTCTGCAACTCCGGCGCAGTGAATCAGGGCATCCACGTGTTCTAGCCCTGCCAGCTCAGTAGGCAGTTGCTCCAAAGATGCGGGGTTCGCGAAGTCAGCTTGCCACCACCGCACCTCCTCGCTGACTACTGCAGGCAGTTCTGCAGGTTGAGTACGATAGTGAGCATAGACTTTAAACCCAGCTGTCACTAAAGCCTTAGTAGTGGCGGTGCCAATACCTTGACTCGCACCAGTAACAATAGCGATTTTGGCAGACATGAACTACTTCTTTCTTTTCTTCTATAGTGTGTAAGTCCTGCAGGCATTTATACCTTGTGAGTAGCTCCACCCATTTGGGGCGATGAGCACAAATATTCTCGCAGGGGTGCCGGTGTTTAGTTCTATACTACGTGCATGAGCTCGCATAGCATTCCCGATCCGCGCAATGTAGCCCGACTGCGCACCCGCCATATTCAGCAAATGAAGGAAACTGGCCACAAAATTACAGCCATGACCAGTTACGATGCCATTAGTGCACACATCTTCGATGAAGCCGGTGTGGACCTACTCCTCGTTGGTGATTCTGTCGCTAACACTATCTTGGGCCATGACTCTACCCTGACTGTGGATGTGGCTACTATGTCGATCTTTGGCCGAGCCGTAGCAGGCGCCGCCCAGCGCGCCTTAGTGGTGGTAGATCTGCCTTTCGGTAGTTATGAAGTCTCACCCCACCAAGCGGTGACTACGGCAATTCAAGTGATGAAGGATACTGGGGCGGCAGCGGTGAAATTGGAAGGTGGCGCCGAACGCGCTGCCACGATCGCCGCCATTGTGGCAGCCGGCATTCCAGTCGTGGCCCATATTGGCTTTACTCCCCAGTCCGAACATGCCTTGGGTGGGTATCGTATTCAGGGCCGGGGTAGTGGTGCTGCTCAATTACGTGCTGATGCTCAGGCAGTCGCAGCGGCTGGTGCCTTTGCTGTGGTTCTCGAAATGGTGCCGGCTCCCTTGGCAGCTGAAGTGACGGCAGAACTTACTATTCCAACAATCGGCATCGGAGCAGGCAAGGATACCGATGGTCAGATCTTGGTGTGGACCGATGCCTTTGGTTTCCATCAAGGCCGTAAGCCACGCTTTGTCCGTGAGTTCGCACAACTTGGTTCGGATCTTTCCCAGGCCGCAGCACACTATGTTGCCGCCGTCCACGATGGCAGTTTCCCGAATGCACAGGAGTCTTTTGATGCCGAGTAACCCAATTGTTGTTCATACCATTGCCGAGTTTGCAGCGGTTCGCGCCAAACTGGGTGCTGATATCGGTTTTGTACCCACCATGGGCGCTCTACATCAGGGCCATGGACAACTGGTGCAGGCTGCCCGCCAGGCCCATGAGACCGTGGTGGTTAGTATCTTTGTGAACCCACTCCAATTCTCGGATCTCGGGGAATGTGAGGATTATGAAAAATATCCACGCGAGCTCGATGCCGATGTGGCCTTCCTGGCTTCACATGGAGTGGATGTAGTATTCGCTCCTAGTGTGGAAGAGATGTATCCCAGTTTCCCACCACAGCTATGGGTGCGCACTGGGCGCATGGGCGAGATTTTAGAAGGAGCGAGTCGCCCGGGACACTTTGATGGGGTAGCAACTGTGGTTTCTCAACTTTTCCACATTGTGCGCCCGCACACTGCCTACTTTGGGCAAAAGGATGCCCAGCAGGTTGCGATCATTCAGCGCCTCGTCGCCGATCTTCATTTCCCGCTTACAATTGCGACGGTGCCAATTGTGCGCGCTGCTTCCGGGCTTGCGGAATCTAGTCGCAATGTGCGTCTGAGCACATCAGGTAAAGAGCAGGCTATAGCGCTCTCCCGTGCGATGGACCGCATCGTCGCTGACTTCCCGAAGGTGGACCTAGATGCAATCAAGAGCGACGTAGCTTCTAGCCCCGGAGTAGATTTGGACTACTTGGTTTTGGTGCATGCTGCTGATTTGACCGAAGTTTCGGAGCAGACTCTCGATCCCGCCCAGCGCTATATCGCATTAACGGCGGCTTGGGTGGAAGGCATACGCTTAATTGATGCTGTATATCTGCCGACGTCAGACCCGTCCTAAGGGGAATCCCGCTATATCAAGGGGGCATAGCACCCATCTACTTGCCGGGGTTCTTGTATAAGAGGTGGGCATCCTCAGTAGGCACACCGTAGGGATATCGGGTGCAACGCCAATGCATGAATGCCGCACTACGGTGTTCTGCGTCTTTGAGGGGAGGCTGCTCCAATGGGCGGACCAAACCTGATGGAGCAAGCGAGGTTTCACGTGAAACATAGCTACAGCGCACACGCTCCAAGCGGGCATACACCACGACCTACCAGCAATCTGCTACTCGACACGGGTATTAAAGCAACCCAACGCTCCGCAATAGTCAATGAGAACTGCAACCAAACCACATCCACACTGCATGACTAAAGCCCCCAGCGAGATGCTAGGGGCTTGGTCATAGCTACAGGGTAGGTACGAACATTTACCCGGAGCTTATGCGAAACAGCGCTATTCTTCCTGGGATTTGGAAGCACGCACCGCTGGCCCGTCAGCAGATTGCTCATCCAATTCAATGGATTTTTCTGCTCCTGAAAGGGCAGTAGCCAGGGCAAGGTCATCTTCCTCATCCAACTCATTGCGGGTGATACTGCCCTTGGCAAAGCGATCAACGATCATGGCGATAGCACCATCGCCAGTAACATTACATGCGGTACCGAAAGAGTCGATAGCGATGTAAGCTGCGATCATCAAAGCTACTTGGTCATCATTGAAGCCCAAGTTCGCAGTCAGCACACCTGTTGCTGCCATGATAGCGCCACCAGGCACACCGGGAGCAGCAACCATCATGATGCCCAGCATAAGGATAAAGCCAAGTGCAGCGCCGAAGCCGAGGGTCTCCCCGCCAAGGAAGAGCACCGCGAAGGCAAACAACGTAATCTTCATCATCGAGCCGGAAAGGTGAATGGTGGCGCACAGTGGTACCACAAAACCCGCTACCGACCGGCTCACATCATTCTTTAGAGCGCTCTCGTACGTCACAGGAATCGTGGCTGCCGAAGAAGAGGTACCCAGTGCGGTGAAATAGGCGGGCATCATGTTCTTCATAGAGATGAATGGGTTACGCCCGGCGATACCACCTGCAATCAGGAACTGTAGTAATAAGAGCACGAAACTCATCACGATCGCCAATACCAGCACCTTACCAAAGGCAGACAGAGTATCAACGAGGTTGCCATTCATGCCCAGGGAGAGGAACATGCCGAAGATGTAGAGCGGCAATAGCGGGATGATGAAAGCAGCGATCACCTTCATTACGATGCGGCGCAAATCCTTCACACCTGCATACAGGGTGTCGGACTTCACGTTGGTCATGGTAATACCCACCACGAAGGCCAGGATGAGTGCAGTCATCACGGCCATTGGGGCAGGGATTTCCACCTCGAAGTATGGGGTGAGTGCTCCTTCATCCACATCGGATACATGAATGTTCTCCTGGCCCTTGAGCAGCCAAGGGTAGAGGCCAGCAGCCACACTCCAGGAAATCAGACCAGAGATCACGGCCGAGGAGTAGGCGATACCGGTTGTAACTGCAAGCCACTTACCGGCGCCGCGACCCAGGCCCGCGATTGCGGGAGTAATGAGGGCGAAAATCAGTACTGGGATGAAGAAGCCGAGGAAGTTACCAAAAAGCGTATTGAAGGTAACAAAAACTCGAGCTAAACCATCCGGGAAGAAGAAACTACATATGATGCCAAGGATGATGGCAACGATGATCTTGAACAACAGCGACGAGCGGATGCGTTGGAAGTTCATATATAAACCTTGCACAGTCAGTCAGCGATAGCTGAGCCGGGGGTTGCCGCGTGAGCCTACGCGGCAACAGGGTCAATCACACCACTACACATATATGGGCAATGGCAATGGTATAAATGTACCTTTGCTGCATGCATTTTCCTAGTTTTCTATAGTTGAATAGGCCAAAATCACATCCCACTTCCGTGACACTAAGCAACAGGTACTCGCGTAGCCTTTTCCACAGCAAATATCTGCTTGTAGCCAAGTGAGATGCACTGTCACATCGAGCTCAAAACTGGAGTACAGTAGGGGGCATGACGATCGTCGGAATCCTAGTGCTCTGCTTTGCGCTGATCCTTATTGTTGTTGGGTCATTGAGCTGGGCAGAGCGCCTCCCCGGTAACTCCTATATTGGAATTCGCGTACCCGAGGTACGAAAGAGCCAAGAAATGTGGAACATCGCCCATAAGATGGCCGGTCCATTATGGGTTGCCGGCAGTATTGCTGCCTTTCTTGCAGGATTGCTCTGTTTCACTGATAGTGGTTGGCTTTGGATCCTGGCTGTAGCCCTCTTGGTTGCTACTCTCGTCCTCATCAGCCTTGGCGCCAGTGCCGGCGCTCGCGCAGTGTCTATCCTAGCTGCTGCAGAACAATCAAACGATAGCCAGTGTGCCTCCGGAGATGCTGCGCCAACAGAATTGGCACCAGCCCCCCAGGTTGATATTGCCGCATTACGCCGGGCGGCGAAGGAGAGTTAATTACCGTATCCGAAGAATACGATCTCGCTCGGATACAGATGACAACGCACCCATGAGAATATGGGTGCTTTTCTTTTACCTTGCACGTAAGTCACATCCTCCCTTATTCCTGTTTCTTCCCATTCCTGCCTCCCGTATCAAAAAAGCACCAGCGGGGAAGAGGTGGGTAAAAGCCGATTGGTATGTCACAATAAAACGACACCCTTTATAAAGGAACTCGCACCATGAATTCACATATAGATCTGGACCCTGCAGATACGAAGGCAGCAGCCCTCGACCTCCGTGTTGCTACTGCTTCTACTCCCGTGCGCTATCACTCCAATGCTGCTGAGCTCTTTGCGGCACTCGGTGGTACTGCACGCAGTGATGCCATTTTATTAGAATCTGCCGATATTGAATCCAAAAAGAATACCGCCTGCATGGCTGTACTCGAAGGATGCCTCCGAGTCACTTGTTATGGGCATGATGTCTATGCCGAGGCTTTGACCGACGTCGGTGTTAATTTGCTGGAACGTCTGCGTACCCAGCTCGCGGAATTTCCTGGGCAGGCCACCGCATACCCAGGCGGTCCCACGAAAGTACTCGCCACGGCCACCTTCCATTTTCCACCTAGCCATGCGGCAGCAGAACATGAGCGTTTGGTAGCCCCACACCCGAGCGATGTCTTACGCTGCTTGCAGTCTGCTGCAGGTTACAGTGGAAAATTTTTGCCTTTCTTAGGTGGAGGTTTCGCTTTCGACTTTTTAGAAACGTTTGAAACTTTACCTGCCGTCGGTACCGGACCAAATATTTATCCGGATTATCAGTTCGTGGTTGCGGAAACTTTTTTAAGCATTGATCACTTAGCGCATACCGCAGAATTAGAAGTTATTGCCCTTGATGCTGCGCAGGCCGCAGAAAAATTAGCTACATGGCAAGAAAAGATTGCAACCGACTTTTCGTCCACTCCTAGTACTTCCCCACAATTGGATGGCACACTTCAGGTCGTTGCACAAACGAGCGATGCAGAATACCGCGAGATTGTGCAGCGCCTACAAGGCAATATTGAATGCGGCGACATTTATCAGGTAGTCCCAGCTCGCAGTTTTACGACACCGTGTCCAGATGCTTTTGCTGTCTACCGAAGTCTGCGCGCCACGAACCCCAGCCCATATATGTTTTATGTGCGCGGTATTGCAGATGGAAAAAGTTTTGAACTTTTCGGAGCTTCTCCAGAATCGAATCTTAAATTTGATGCCGCAACGCGCGAGGTGCAAATTTATCCAATTGCCGGGACGCGACCTCGCGGTTTGCATCCCGATGGCACCATTCATAATGAACTCGATATCCGCTCCGAATTAGATATGCGCACCGATGCAAAAGAAATTGCCGAGCATATTATGTTGGTGGACCTCGCACGTAACGACTTAGCTCGCGTCGCAGTGCCGGCTACACGAAAGGTTGTCGATCTCCTGCAGGTTGATCGTTACTCCCGGGTCATGCACTTGGTCAGCCGAATTGTGGCTACCTTAGCACCTGATTTTGACTCCTTGGATGCATATAAGGCCTGCATGAATATGGGTACTTTAACTGGAGCTCCTAAGATTAGAGCTACGGAGTTGCTACGTGCTACAGAAAAAGTACGGCGCGGCTCCTATGGCGGAGCAGTAGGGTATTTACGTGGGGATGGCACCATGGATACCTGTATTGTGATTCGCTCTGGTTTTGTGCACGATGGCCAAGCAGTAGTACAAGCCGGCGCTGGTGTGGTACGTGACTCTCAGCCCCAGAAAGAAGCCGACGAAACCTTACACAAGGCTTATGCAGTTTTGCATGCCCTCGCTCAGGCAGCAGGGCAACGATTGGAGGTGTTACGCTAAGATGGACAATAATCACAGTGACGCAACTATTGTGCTCCTCGATAACCACGATTCCTTCGTTTATAACTTGGTTGATGCCTTCGCAGTGGCCGGTTATCGATGCTTGGTTTACCGCAATACTGTACCCGTCGAAGTCATCATGGAAGCGAGCCCAGACCTCATCTGTCTTTCTCCCGGCCCCGGGCATCCACGAGACGCCGGCAATATGATGCAGCTCATTGCAGAAGTTTACGGCCGAATCCCCCTGCTTGGCATCTGCCTTGGGTTCCAGGCACTCTTAGAACACCATGGGGCAGTAGTGGAACCGTGTGGGCCGGTTCACGGCAGCACCGATAATATGGTGCTCACTTCGGCAGGGCAGGGATCACCAATTTTTCACGGCCTTACTGTTGACGATGCCATAGAGAACAACTTTCACGGCAAATTAGTACCCATTGCACGTTATCATTCCTTAGGTTGCACAAATCCGCCTGCCGCGCTGACGCCCTTGGGCGTCTGTGACTCCCGTATTGGAGAAATCACCATGGCCGCCCACTCGCTCGAGAATAAGGCTATCGGCCTACAATTCCACCCAGAATCGGTATTAAGCCTTCAGGGCCCAATCATTTTAGAGCGCTGCATCGAAACCCTGCTTAGAGCGGATCCTAGGTGCTCGAGCTAAATCGACCCCCGCCCAGGCCCATTGTTTCACGTGAAACCGCCGAAAACGCCATTGTTTCACGTGAAACCGGACCACAATTCCTATAATGGAAGCACAGCTCTCCTCAGTGTTTAGCGACGAAACGACCATTCGCATGCGTCTTTCCCCGCAGAATCAGGGGAGCGCTCTGAAAACTAAGAATATGGAAGGTACCTCATTATGAACCAAGAGCTACAAGAGCGCTTTGCAGCATTTCTTGATAACCAGCAGCCCAGCATTGCCGAGGTGCGGGAAGTATTCGAGCCCTTGAGCGCAGGTGAATTCGATGAGATACATATTGCCGCACTACTCACTGCTATCCGCACACGGGGCGAAACGGCAGCTGACATAACCGGAGCAGCGCAGGCCTTCCTTGAGGTGGCACGCCCCTTTCCGTTACCAGGTAGCGGTGTACTTGACACCGCAGGCACCGGCGGCGACGGTGCGAATACCATCAATATCACCACCGGCGCTTCCTTGCTTGCAGCCGCAGCAGGTGCACGAACCGTCAAATGCGGTAACCGTTCAGTATCCAGCAGCTCCGGCAGCGCCGATGTGCTCGAAGCCCTTGGTATCGCTATTGACCTCGCTCCTGAGGTTGCAGCACAACAAGTTGCTGAACATAATTTCACTTTCCTCTTTGCTCCGCTGTTCCACCCAGCGACTGCCCATGTACAGCCAGTACGCCGTGCGTTGAAGGTATCCACTCTGTTTAATACCTTAGGGCCAATACTGTCGCCGGTACGCCCTGAGTTCCAGATAATGGGCATAGCCAACCCACACCAAGGCGAGTTGATCATTAACACCTTCCGCGACCTAGGACGCACTCATGCACTGGTGGTGCATGGTTCCGGTACCGACGAAATTGCACTCCACGGATCGACTATCGTGTGGGAACTCAACAAAAACGAGATCACCAGGCATGAATTGCAGCCTTCCGACTTTGGGGTAGCTCACTTTGAGCTGAGCGAACTTGCCGGCGCAGGTGCTACCGAAAACGCTACGGCGATTACCAATGTCCTGCGCGGGGAGGGCCAGCCCGCACATATTGCCGCTCTAACTGCTACAGCCGGTGCGATGCTGTACGTATCGAACATAGCGGAGAGTTTTGCTGCAGGTACCGCCAAAGCACAAGAAACCATTGACAATGGGCAAGCCGCCACATGGTTGGCTGCCATCCAGGAGTCCTAGTATGAGTTTGCCGACTGTCCTAGAAAATATTGTGGCCCAACGCCGCACCCACGTACCCGAAATCACTGACCGTATTGCGCACGTAGATCGTACCAGCCTCCCAACATCAACACGTTCACTGTATAGGAGCCTGCGTGCAGGTGGCCGGGGGAGCGCGCACTTTATTATGGAGTGTAAGGCTGCCTCGCCATCACTGGGACTCATTCGCGACAACTACCACCCGGCCGAGATCGCACGCATCTACAGCAAGTACGCAGCAGGTATCTCCGTACTTTGCGAACCAGAGCGCTTCAATGGCGATTACAACCATTTAGCCACCGTAGCTGCGACCACTCATCTGCCAGTTTTGTGCAAGGACTTCATCATCGATCCTGTGCAAATCTATGCCGCCCGATACTTTGGGGCCGACGCGATCTTGCTCATGCTTTCCGTACTTGATGATTCCACCTACACCGAGTTAGCGGCCATTGCCGATTCCCTGGGCCTAGACATCCTCACCGAAGTTATTGATGCCGAAGAGATTGCGCGGGCGCTGCGCTTAGGCGCAAAGATCATCGGTATCAATAATCGAAATCTACATGATCTCACTATTGATCTAAACCGCACCAAGGAGCTCAGCGTCCTGGCCCCCGACGATGTCGTCGTTATCTCTGAATCCGGCATCCGTAATAACAAGAGTGTGCGCGACCTAGCCGGTTATTGCAATGGATTCCTCGTAGGCTCACAGCTCACCGGCACCCCGGACATTGATTTCGCAATCCGTCAGTTACTCTACGGCAATGTGAAGGTATGCGGCTTGCGCACCCCAGAAGCAGCTCAAGTAGCTGCAGCTCAAGGAGCCAGCTTCGGTGGATTGATCACGGTCACGGAGAGCCCGCGCTATGTTTCACGTGAAACCGCGAAAGAGATTATGGATGCCGCCCCTCAACTGCGATACGTCAGCGTTACCCGCGAAACTACTGATCTTTCCAATGCGTTTTTGCCGGGCATCCACGCCCTCCAGCTGCATGCCCCATTCCAGGGCAGTGCCGCTGGAGAGCTCGAATACATCACCTACGCTCGCGCTCACATCACCAAATATTATCCTGGACAAGTAGTGCAAACCTGGCGTGCAGTTTCTATGACGAACCCAGAGGCAGTCGCAGCTCTCCCGGAGATCGTCGCACATGTGGATCATCTCGTATTGGATAGCCAGCAAGGCGGAAGTGGGGAAGTGTTTCCCTGGGAACGCATCCCCACAGAAGTGAAAGCGAAGGCGTTTCTAGCCGGTGGGGTAGGGCCAAGCAATATCACTGCTGCATTAGCGCAAAACTGCGCCGGCATTGACCTCAACTCTGGGGTTGAGTATCCCAAAACTGCAGGCGCATGGGCACAGCATAAAGATGCTGGCGCCTTAGGGCGGACCTGCGCCGCCATCCGCAACTATCACCGCGCACTGGAGTAATGTATGGTCGCTACTGCCACCAGCATACCTAAGCAGCTGGCGATGCTAGAAGAGTAGCTACACTGGGCCACTAACTACACGAGGCAGTCAAACCTCCAATAATCTATCGGACTACCTCTGACCTATAGAATAAAACAGCACAGTTCCGCCACCTGCCCCCCTGGGTAAGAGATCTCAGACTAGGGCAGCAACAAACGGATTAAGGACCACTTTTATGGAACCAACACAACAAAAGCGGGCAACGCTCTTGCCAGCCTACTTCGGGGAGTTCGGCGGGCAGTACGTTCCGGAATCACTCATCCCAGCACTTGATCAATTAGAAGCAGCCTTCGTCGAGGCTATGGAGGATGAAGAATTCCTCACCACCTTGCGCGGATACTTCCGCAACTACCTTGGCCGCCCGACCCCAATTACGGAGTGCACAAAACTGCCACAGGCAGGCTTGGGCAAAGGGCACGCTCGCATCTTTTTAAAGCGCGAAGATTTAGTCCACGGTGGTGCGCATAAGACCAATCAGGTGATTGGCCAAGCACTGCTCGCTAAACGTATGGGCAAAACCCGCATTATTGCCGAGACCGGTGCCGGGCAACACGGCACCGCTACTGCCTTAGCGTGCGCACTACTGGATCTTGAGTGTGTGATTTATATGGGTGCGAAAGATGTGCAGCGCCAGCAGCCCAATGTGTATCGCATGGAACTCATGGGTGCGAAAGTGGTAGCTGTGGACTCCGGATCCGGCACGCTGAAGGATGCGGTGAATGAGGCGCTACGCGATTGGACTGCAACCTTCCACGAGTCACACTACCTTTTAGGTACTGCAGCTGGCCCCCACCCGTTCCCAACGATTGTGCGTGAATTTCACCGAGTGATCTCCGAAGAAGCTAAGGCACAGATACTCGAGCGCGTGGGCAAACTCCCGGATGTGGTTGTAGCCTGTGTAGGCGGCGGTTCCAATGCTATTGGTATGTTCGCTGAGTTCATTGCTGAGCCAAGTGTGGAGCTCGTAGGCACCGAAGCGGGTGGTCTGGGCATGGATTCCGGCCACCATGGTGCCACCATCAATAATGGGGAAGTGGGTATCCTGCACGGCGCGAAGAGCTACTTGATGCGCAATGCCGAAGGTCAGGTAGAGGAGTCGTATTCCATCTCTGCGGGGCTGGATTATCCCGGTGTTGGTCCCCAACATGCACACCTATCAGCAAGTGGCCGCGCGAAGTATGTCGCAGTCACCGATGCAGAGGCTTTGCAAGCCTTCCAATTACTCTCGTGTGAGGAGGGCATCATCCCCGCCTTAGAGTCCAGCCATGCGCTGGCCTATGCCCTCAAACGCGCGGAACTAGCTGAGCAGCAAGGTGAAAAAGATATTACCATTCTGGTTTCTTTATCAGGCCGCGGCGATAAAGACATCGAGTGGGTTCGGGCTACTTTAGAAGAACATCCGGAATATCTGCTAGAAAATAGTAAGTACGCGCGAAAGGAACAAGCATGAGTAACCGCTTTAGCGATCTCTTTGCCACACTGGCGGAAAAGAAAGAAGGCGCCTTCGTTCCCTTCGTCATGCTCGGTGATCCGGATATTGCAACCTCAGTGGAAATCATCCGTACTCTGGTTGCAGCCGGTGCAGATGCGTTGGAGCTGGGCGTACCCTTCTCGGATCCAGTTGCTGATGGCCCAACCATTCAGCGCTCTCATCTGCGTGCTCTTGCAGCCGGAGCGCACATTGCTGATTGCTTGCATGCTGTAGAACAGGTGCGAGCGGAATTCCCAGAGTTACCTATTGGTCTACTCATTTATGGCAACGTGCCGTTCACTCGTGGGTTTGAGCACTTCTATGCAGAATTCGCGGCTGCAGGTGCTGATGCCATCTTGATTCCAGATATTCCAGTACGCGAGAGCAAGGGATTGGTAGCTGCTGCCCATGCTGCAGCTATCGCGCCTGTCTTTATCGCACCGGCCCAGGCGAGCGCGGATACCTTGGAAGCGGTGGCTGCAACATCTGAGGGCTATATCTATGCTATTAGCCGTGATGGAGTCACCGGCGTAGAGCAGGAGTCCCAAACGACAGGTCTTGCCGAGGTAATGGCGAATGTGCAGCGATTCAATGGCGCACCGGTCCTCTTAGGTTTCGGGATCTCGAAACCAACACATGTTGCTGATGCAATTGCAGCAGGTGCGGCGGGTGCTATTACTGGCTCTGCGATTACTAAAATCATTGAAGACCATGTCACCAAGGATGCCTTTGATACCGCAACGCTCTATGCGGAGCTGCGCACCTACGTACAAGCCATGAAGGCTGCAACCCGCTCATAGTCTCATGCCATGTAATCGTCGCTTGTTCTTGCTCGGCACCGCGAGCGCCTTCGCGGGGGCCTTCCTCATTGCCTGCGGTGGTGCGGAACCCTTGGAAATTCCGGCTGATGATATTCCAGTGGGTGGCGCCAAGATCTATCCGGATTTCATCATTGCGCAGCCCACCAAGGGCGATTATCGCGCCTATGTGAATAAGTGCCCGCATCAGGGCAACAGAATCACTGTGGTTGATGGTGATAAGGTGCGCTGTGTTGAGCACCGCTCGGAATTCTCCATCTCTGATGGGGCAGTGGTGTCTGGTCCAGCACGTGATGCCCTAACTCCGGAAGAGGTGGCTATTGTCGGCGATACCTTGCAGGTAGGTTTTACACACGCATAAATACCATGATGTGTTGCGCTAATAGCGACAGTAACACCTCGTATATCGTGCGACCCACGGTATACGGGAAGGGAACTCGGTGCTGCGCAGTGCTTGCCCCGCGCCAGAGAATAGCTGTGTTCGCTGTGGTATCCGCGTTTTTATAGCGCGAATTCCCTGCGGCGAGTAGGGGAGATCGCCACAGCGACTCCCGCGAATTTCTATAGCAGTATATGCTTTAGGCCATGAATCGTGTCTTTGCCAAAGTTGATCCGCTCATGCTGCTCATCCTAAGTGCAGTAGTCCTGGCGATATTGCTTCCCGCCCGCGGAGATTTTGCCGATGCCTTCGGCACTGCAACGAATATCGCTATTGCCTTATTGTTCTTTCTCTATGGTGCACGCCTTTCACCCCGGGAGGCCTTCGACGGCGTAAAAAATTGGCGCTTACATCTGGTCATCATCGCCTTTACCTTCCTCTTTTTCCCCGTACTTGGGGTGGGTTTTCGCCCTCTAGAGCAAGTTTTTGGCACGGAGCTGTATTTAGGCATCCTCTTTTTGACTTTGGTCCCATCCACGGTGCAGTCCTCTGTAGCGTTTACCTCCATTGCCCGCGGTAATGTAGCTGGTGCGATTATTGCGGCGTCGCTATCCAATATTGTGGGCGTTTTTCTCACACCACTGCTGGTAATGGCTTTAATGTCGCCAACTGGGGAAGTGCACATTGATACCAGTGTCTTTGGCAAGATTGCCTTGCAGTTACTGCTGCCCTTCATCGTGGGTCAACTGTGTCGCCCATTCGTCAAGAACTTCGCGCAAAAGAAGGGCACGAAAATCGTAGACCGCGGTTCCATCACCATGGTGGTCTATGCAGCCTTTTCCGATGCCATGGTTAATGACATTTGGACCGAAGTGAATCTCTGGCAGATCTTGGGGCTTATCATCTTTGCCATCATTTTGGTGTCCTTCATGTTGTGGGTCACCCGTTTTAGCGCCCAACGCTTAGGCTTTCATGAAGCAGATACCATTGCGATTCAATTTTGTGGCACAAAAAAGTCCTTGGCTTCAGGGCTGCCAATGGCCGCAGTTATCTTTGGCGGTTCGCAGTTAGGCCTGCTCATCTTGCCATTAATGATCTATCACCAGGTACAGTTGATGGTTTGTACCTGGCTATCGAGTAAATATGCGCGCCGGGATCCGGCTGCTGCCTAGCATCCCTGGCACAACCCCGGATCCGGCATGCCGGCTGCAGCACCACAAGAAGTGGTACAGCAACCCATAAAGCCACTGACACGAACGCTTACAAGGACCACGAATATGGATAATCTGTATATAACTCTCACCATGGAGATTCCTGGAGTAGGGCGCAGCCGTCATGCTGCAGAACTCCTGCCCATCACGGCAGAACACTGCCGGATTCTTCGTCTGATCGAATTCGGACCCAATGATGAAATCACCGGCGCAGTCTTCCAACAGCAACCTGTAGGCCAAGTATCGTTACCAAGTGAGATGGTGCCGCACCCAGATACCTATGAGAATTTCCCAGAAATCGCTTCCAGCGCCTTGCATGCACATGAATTCGAGGGTCTCTGGATAGAAGCCCAGCGTAAGTTCCCAGAACTTCCTGGTACCTCGAAATAACATCAAGCCACGGAGTTCGCGCACCAATTGCGCCCAGTCGCATCTACTCTTCGCAGGAGATGCCAAAAGCATTGGTTTCACGTGAAACCAATGCTTTTTGTTTCCGCTTGCCCACTGCCTCGGGGAGCGAATTGGTCTCTACCCAGATCTAAAGCAACCTAGTACAGCACCGCGGGCTACCCTCCACGCCTAGTTCAAATTCACATCACGCGGATGCGTGGAATAGAGCGGCAATGGCATCTCTTGGCGGCGCATCACATCGGCCCATACATCCGTCGTGCCATTAGCCAACACATCAGAGGCTAAGGCTGGAGCAACGTACCAGATGTCACTGACAATCTCATTCATCAATTCCCGGACATCCCACTGCCGGAAACCGGCAAAGAAACGCAGACCCGACAGCTCAGGCAACACTGTCTCTGCTGGATAGGAGATATCCACCTGCACCAACCGGTGCGCTAGGCGCGCTAAGAAGGGGCGGCTATCGGCATCCTCAGTGGAATACACGGTACCGACGGCCACACAATATTCTCGGTTTGCCTCACTACCGATATAGATGACCTGTGGGGCAGTAGCCCCATCGGCCCACTCGGGTAGCACATGATTCACCAACACCTCAGAGCGCACACCCAGACGTACCGCAGTGACAACATCCTCATCCAAGCTCAGGATCAAATAAACCTCGCGTGGTTCCTGCTCCAGGTGATACTTATGCCCAGACAATAAGAGCATGCCGGGATAGGGTACGTTGCGCTCCAGACCGCTAAATAATGAATCAAACACCCGTACTCCTTTATCAATACGTCACCCCACGGTACCGCTGGCGTGCTTATAGTGCGCCACAAGGGCAATAGCCGCCATCATACCCCGCACATCCGCACAAAGAGGTATGTGGCAGGGGCGATGAGTGCACGTAGGAGGCTCCGAAGGCTGACATGAACCAACCTTATGCGGAGTGCTGCTGCGCCCACCACTGCTGTAGTAACTCAATAGCTTCTTCTCGCTCCATAGGGCCACGCTCTAGACGCTGCTCTTTCAGGTACGCCCACGCGTCGCCAACTTCGGGTCCTGGTTGCAGGCCTAAGAGCTCCATAATCTCATTGCCATTGAGTGCTGGGCGCACGCGGGCAAGATCTTCGGCCGCGGCCAAGGCTGCAATGCGCTCATCCAAGAAGTCAATAGCTCCCTGGAGCCGGGCTGCCTTCTTCGGATTTTGGGTGGTGCAATCTGCACGCACCAAAAGCTGTAAGCGGGGGAGCAGCTCTCCAGCATCAGTAACATAACGACGTACAGCCGAATCAGTCCACTCACCATCGCTAAAGCCATAAACACGCATGTGCAGATAAATCAGCTGACTAATATCGCGCACTGACTGCTTGGAATACTTCAAAGCACGCAGGCGGTTGCGGGCAAGCTTCGCGCCCACGGCATCATGGTGATAGAAGCTCACCTTGCCGGCAGCATTGTATTTACGAGTATCCGGCTTGCCTATGTCGTGCAACAGGGCAGCCCAGCGCAAGATGAGATCTGGCTCTTCTTCCAGGGCAATCGCCTTTTCTAACACCTGCAAGGAGTGCACATAGACATCCTTGTGGCGGCGGCGATCACGATTCATCTCGTCCAAGGCCACGACCTCTGGCAAAATATAGCTTGCAAGGCCACTGCGCACCATCGAATCAATACCCAACAGCGGGTTTGCTCCCAGCAGCAATTTATCAAGTTCGGCTTGCACTCTCTCTGCGGTGATGCGCTGGATTTCGCCGGCCATATTTTCTAAAGCCTGCGATACCCGCGGTGCCATCGAAAAGGAGAGCTGACTCATAAACCGGGTCGCCCGTAGCATACGCAGGGGATCATCGTGAAAGCTCACCTCTGGCAGACTGGGAGTATCAATGACCTTAGCCTGCATATCTGCCAACCCCTTGAGCGGATCGCAGAAGAGTACATCGCCTGTGGGGCTTACGGCTAAGGCCATGGCATTCATACGAAAGTCACGGCGCTGCAGATCGTGCTCAAGAGTATCGCCGAATTGCACCTGCGGATTGCGTGAGTTGCCATCATATACATCACTGCGGAAGGTGGTAATCTCCACCTGCTCGCCGTTATATTCGGCAGAAACAGTTCCAAAGGCAATGCCGGTATCCCACACAACCTGCGCCCAGCCTTCAAGGATCTCCTGAATAAGCTGGGGACGAGCTACAGTAGTGAAGTCCAAATCCACAAGCTTGCGGCCTAAGAGCGCATCGCGCACACTGCCACCAACAAGGTACAAGGCCACATCATGGGCTGCGAAGGCTTGCGCCAGCGAGGTAAGCAATTCATGGTGCGGCTCGAAGGCTGCAATGGTTTGCTGCCACACTGCGGGCGCCACCGATTGTTCCCCTTCCTCCCACAAACGTAAATGAGTTGACTCCGCTACTAATTGGGCAGCAGCAGGGGCAACCTTGCCTACAAAATGGGGTTTCTGGGGATCTGGGAGGGTAGCATTCACATTCCTCATCCTAAGGGGTGGAAGTTGCAGCCCCTAATCTTCCAGCCTTCCTTCGCTACTTGCAGTGAGCAGCGTGTTACAAGACCCAGCCTAGGTGGCAATACCAGCGTAGTATCAGATAGGAACAGTATCGTTACTGCCAGATGCGATACATCAAATCCTGCACATTGCCCCCGTACAGCAACCTATTGCTGCCAGCAATAGCTTTCCAACACGGTGCATGTATTCCCGTGATGGCTATCGTCTATGGCACATGTAACTGATTCAAGTGTTAATGCATCGCAAAAAGCGATAGGATCAGCTAGATGGGAAGTCAGCAGAAGCGTTATAAGAATACCGGGCAGCAACCCCGGCGACGCCGGCGTGCCACCTCCCACAATCCAAATAGCGCACCCACTAGCAATGCTGCGGTAAAGCAGGGGAATACACAGGCATCGACACCAGCGCATATCCCCACACCAGCGCAGCTCGCCGGTGCATCTCCCAAGCAGCAGGACTCTGCCCCGGTGCGGTCTGGGAGTAAGCAACAACTAGAGCCAGAACGCGCTGCTTACCCCAAGCCTGGACCAAAGCCCCCACGGCTGCGAAACAAACAGCACCGCGGCAATCAGGCCAACAACAATCAGGCTGGTACCAAAGCACAAGAAAAAGCGAGAGCGCAGGCAGCAACCCCGGCGAACTTAGCACAGCGTGGCAAGAGTGCGACGGGGCAGGCTGCTCAGCAACAAACCGCTCAGCTGCAGGGTACACAGGCAAAAGCCAAGGCATCTGCTGCCGCCGGCACGCGCCCAAAGCCAAATCCTCGGAAAGCGCAGAACGGGCAGGCAAAACCAGCACGGCGTACCCAAGAAATGCAAGCACCCCAATCTGCCCCAAACACCAAAAGAAAGGCTGGTTCCAAGCGCAACGCCAACCGGGGACCGCTCAAGCCAACAACAACACAACATTCCCGGCGCACTCCTACTACTCGCAAGCCTCGATTGGAGACCCAAGATGAGGTATCAGCAGGCGGCTTAGTGTTCTCTGGGCTAGCGGAGGCAGTAGACCACAATAATAAGGTCGATCTCTCTAAGATCTATGTAGCCCTCATTGGACGCCTGGATCGACGCGGCCGCATTCTCTGGTCCATTCCAAAAGGCCATGTTGAAGGTGGCGAGGACATCATCAAGACCGCAGAGCGGGAAGTATGGGAAGAAACCGGCGTCTATGGTGAGGTCTTCGACAAGCTCGGCATCATTGATTATTGGTTCATCAGCGATGGGATACAGATTCATAAGACAGTACATCACCACTTGCTGCGCTACGTAGATGGGGAACTCAACGATGAGGACCCTGAGGTAACCGAAGTTGCCTGGATTCCCGCCAGTGAACTCACCGAGCATTTCGCCTATGCCGATGAACGCAAATTGGCGCGCAAGATCTATCGAATTCTGCCCAATATCGCCCGGGCTGAAAAGGAGGCAGGAAGGCGGACTCCACGCCCATGAGTTTGCGTCGCTTCAGTGCCATAGGCACCACTGCTTTCTTATTGACTGCCAACAGCTTGGTTCCAAGCTCCGTGCTGGCTATTCCGACCCCTGGAGATCCAGCGGATCCGGCTTACCAAGAACAGTGGGCGAATTCGGCAATTCGTCCGGTTGATCAAGACAGTGCCGTTAGCATTGAAGTGCTCTCCGCTCCGACCCAGGCAAATCTCGGTGAAGACCTCGTGCTCCAATTGCGCCTGAGCAATAACAGCGATCAAGACTTTAACAGCGGGGACCTCATAATCAGTACCCGCCGCGCCCCAGCAACGGAGTCGGTGGCCCAAACTCGCGAGACTATTGCCGGAACACCAGAAAACTATCCGTATTTCGCTGCGGTACATACCGTGGAGCAATCCCTTAATACGGGCGAAAGCCTCGAATTGGAGCTGCGCATTCCAACTGATGCCAATACTGATGGTGGCCTAAGCATTGCTACCGTTGGCAGCTATCCCATCTTTATTGGTCTGCAATCTACCCAGAATGGCCTGCTTGATTCCCAGCGCTTTGCCCTACGCATGGGAGAAGCCACCACAGCACAGGCAGGCACCACCGATGAACCTACAGCCAGTTCTGCTACTGGGAGCGCTGCTGCCACGAATACCCAACCTACTTTTGAGGCCGAAGCCTCAGCCCCAGTTGGGACCCAAATGCTCATTCCGCTGACAACCACAATCGATATTGTGCCTGGTGAGACCGGAACTGCCCCGGAGCGCGCCGACCTGATTTTAAAGAATGACAATTTCGTTGCCGAGCTACGCGAAAATGGCCGCCTAGGTACGTTGATCAATGAATATGCTACCGCGGTAGCGGCCTCCCCAAAGATAACTACGGCTACCTGCTTTGCCATCGATCCGCAACTCATTGATGTACTCGACCGTATGAGTGAGGGCTACTACGTTGGCCAACAACGCCCGGAGGTAGCCAGCCAAAATCAGCGCCTGCGAGATTCTTGGGGCAGTTCTGATACCGATGTCAATCTCACGGCAGGGGAGAATGCTGAGTTAGCTCGAACTTGGTTAAACCAGCTACGCGAGGTTGTCCAGGATGCCTGCGTGGTGGCTTTACCGTGGGCGAATACAGATATTAATGCCATCGGCGCCACAGGTAATCCATGGTTAATACGCGAGGCTTTGCAACGTGGCCCTGGAGTACTGAAAGAAGTCTTAGGGGTAACCCCCGTGGCGAATACCGTAGTTTCTGGCTCGGGCTATGTCACCGAGAATGCCGTGGCGAGCCTGGGTTGGGCCGATATTTCTGCAGAAGCCCAGGATCTCTCCAAACTGTGGGAGAAGACCCGCGCTACGGAGCTACCTTTGGGGGACCATGCGGAAAATCTGACTTCCTTAGAAGACACCCGCCGGTCTGATGAGCGTGCACAGGCTCCGGTACCGGAGAATCCTATCCATATCCTGGTTGCCGATAATACGGTGTGGGGCACTGCCCAGGCAGGTCGCTTTGCAGAGTTAGCCCCGAATATTCAAGCGGTCACCTATCCGGGATCGTTGGCGGCGACCCTGGCTGAGGTAGGCCAGCAACCCTTGACGATGGGCTATTCTAACTCCAGTATCCGCTTTGATTACACCTTAGATTCTCCCGCAGCGCGCACCGCTACTGCGGTGGCGGCGCTTTATCAAACCATTGATGTCAGCACGGATCCAGTGCTCATCTCCTTGCCGAGCCTCATCGACGACATTTCGCCGTTCATCGCCGCCTTAGGTGATTTGCTCGATAGCAATGTAGCGAGTGCCGTGCCTTTCCATGACTACGTCTACCCGGATGCCGCAGCAACCGCCGCCCTTGCCGATGCCAACGCGGAACAAGACGAACGTGGTGGCGAGGACCTCAACTCTCACTTCGGCGCCCCCTACGAGGATCCTACCGTTGTAGGCGATACCGAACTCATGGATGCCAAGCAGCAGGCCGCCTATGCGGATGATCTGACCGATCTGCTGATCACCGATCCGGCAATCGCACTGACCCCCTATAACTTCACTGCGGGGTTGCGCCGAGATATTCTGCGCGCACTGAATGTGAACAGGCGACAGTCACGCAGCCAGTTTCAGGACCATATTGAAAACTTAGATTCCATCTTGGATGGAAACCGAACCACCTTGGTAACCTTGCGTTCTTCGGTGAATTTGATCCCACCAGGCAATGTGTACACCCGCACCAGTACCACAGCACCACTGTTGATCGCTGCGCGCAATGGCCTACCTTTACCCGTGGATGCCCAGTTGAGCTCGAGCGGCCCAGAGGGGACCACTATTGATGCAGGCCAAGAGCACATAATTATTCCGGCACGTGGTTCCTTAACCCTGCAAATGACTGCGGACATTCCGAATAGTTCCGAGCGCACAGACTTAGAACTGTGGCTTTCCAATCAGTCTGGGGAGGCAATTACCACCCCCGTGGCGATTAGTGTGCAAACACGTACTGGCATCGCTGGGCTTTCATTCGTAGCAATTGCCCTCTTCGCCGGCCTGATCGGGTTGTTGGCATTCCGTCTCATCCGCCAGGTGCATGCGCATAGATCACAAAATGGTGTAGCTCACCGTACCCGTCGCCGTGCCCAGCGCAAGGTAACGAAGAAGAAGCAGACACACAGCACACAGACGGCACAGGGTAAGCAGCGAGAGAAGCGGCCACCACAGCGCCGCCCCCGACGTCAACCACCGAAGCAATAACAATGCCGTACTTACCCGGCGTTGCTATGCAAGTCTGCGCGCTGGTTTACGCATACTGGCCTCCTGCTGCTGGCACCATGTGGGACATCACCTGGCATATCGTGCGAGCATCCGGCATCATCGGCCCCAACCTACCATCACGCCATAAAAAGTATTCGATGTACACCAGCACGGAGCACTCCTCCAGCTGCGAAATGTTGGTGCGGGCTCTAACCCGCACGTCTCGTACCATTGTAAGTTCTTTAGCAGTACAATCACACAGATTGCCCAGTAAGCTGCCTTCCAAAACTATGTGTGGGTATCTCCTGGGAATATCAACCTGCACCCCAAATATTTCAGGATGTTTTCCGTGAACGCTACAGATAATTCGCGTCCTCGCCCGAATGAGGCCGAGAATGCGGCTGATACCTATAGCAGCCCGCCGCGTGGTACGCGCCACCGCTTTATGACAAGTGCGGAACCGGCTCCCGTGCCGGAGATTCCCACCCCAGTAGCTAGCCCGGTCGTAGAAGATCGCTCGCAACTCACGCATTTCTATGGCAAGGCTTCGGCCACGAGCACTGCAACCCAAGATGCCCCTGCCACGGAGCACAACCAGAGTGCAGCAGCCGATGGGTCCCCACTGGCAACCACATCAGCCAACGATGCCGCAGCTACTGGCGATACCGATGGTGATACGCCAGGGACCAGCGATAGTGATGTGATCCGCTCGACAGGATCGATGGCTATTGCCACCTTGTTCTCGCGCATCACTGGCTTCTTGCGCAATGTGATGATCACCGCCACCTTAGGTGGTGCTATTGCTTCTGCATTTAATACTGCGAATACCTTGCCCAATCTCATTACCGAGATTGTGTTGGGTGCCGTGCTGACATCCTTGGTTGTACCAGTGCTGGTGCGCGCCGAGAAGGAGGATCCGGATAGGGGAGAAGCCTTTATCCGCAGACTGTTCACCTTAGCGGCCACCGTCTTAGGTGTGGTCACGTTCGCTGCCATTGTAGGTGCGCCGCTATTAATGCAGATGATGCTCAGTTCAGAGAGTAAAGTAAATATCACTCAGGCCACGAGCTTTGCCTATCTGCTCTTACCGCAAATTTTCTTCTACGGCATGTTTGCACTACTCATGGCAGTGTTGAATACCAAGGAAGTCTTTAAGCCGGGTGCATGGGCCCCAGTAGCTAATAATGTGATCACCCTAGCTGTGCTCACGCTGTATATTTTTGTGCCCGGCAATCTCCACCCAGACGATCCTGCTGGTATGAGCGATCCGCATATTCTCTTACTTGGTTTGGGCACAACCTTGGGCGTGGTGGTGCAGGCCCTGATCATGATCCCACCGATCCGCAAAGCCGGAATAAACCTGAAACCACTGTGGGGTATTGATGATCGTTTGAAGACCTTTGGCGGTATGGCCGTTGCCATCATCGTCTATGTGGCGATTTCCCAGTTTGGCTATGTGATCACAACCCGCATCGCAGCAAGTAGTCACGAGGCTGCCCCGAATATTTATCAGCAGCACTGGCTGCTGCTGCAGGTACCATACGGCATCATCGGTGTCACCTTGTTGACCGCAATTATGCCGCGACTATCACGCAATGCCGCCAATGGTGATGACAAGGCCGTCGTCCATGATCTCAATGTGGCCAGCAAGCTCACCATGCTGGTGCTCATCCCGATTGTGGTCTTCTTTACTGTCTTCGGGGAGATGATCGCCCAGGCACTATTTGCCTACGGTAATTTTGATTTCCACCTTGCTACTATCTTGGGTTGGACGCTGAGCTTCTCGGCATTCACCTTGATTCCCTATGCTTTAGTGCTGCTGCACCTGCGAGTCTTCTATGCCCGCGAAGAAGCTTGGACTCCTACTGCAATTATTGCGGCGATCACTGTTACTAAGGTTATTCTCTCCACCTTGGCACCGCTGATTGCTTCCAGCCCTGAACGCGTGGTGGTTCTGCTAGGTGCGGCGAATGGTTTTGGCTTTGTCGCCGGCGCCTTTATTGGTGGGCTGCTGCTACGCCGCAAACTAGGCAACCTCGGTATGGGCAGTGTGCTGCGCACCTCGGGTTGGGCGCTAGGCGCCTCCCTGATTGCAGTAGGTGTGTGCTACTTGCTTAGCCATGCAATCCGCCACATCATCGGCATAGAACCTATGGGCCACTCTGGGCCAGGTAGCTTGCATATCCTGGTGCACCTGATGGTCGTTGGGGTGATCTTCTTAGTGATCACCATTGCAGTACTCTCCCGCAGTGGTCTCGAAGAGCTGGCTTCCGTGAGCAGCATTGCACGACGCATCCCAGGACTAAATCGCCTGGTGCGTCCAGCTGCCCCAATGGCACATGTAGCAGAAGGAAGCTCTGCCCCAACTACTGCAGAGACCACGATAGCCACGAACTGGTTAGCCTTTGACGACACCTTCAACGCCACCCCAGTGCCTCCACCAATGTCTGCGGGCATTGTCCGTGGGCCACGCCTGGTACCAGGTGCCCGGGTTTCTGATGGCCGCTTCCGCCTGCTTGCCGATCATGGTTCGGTTCCGAAAGCACGCTTCTGGCATGCCCAGGAATTATCTACCGGTAGGGAAGTAGCCCTAGTATTCGTGGATACCTCTGGTTCGGCCCCACAAGCTCCGGCATCACCTGCTGCTGCCGCTGGCCTGGCTGCAGAGATCACACGCCGCACCCGTAAGCTCGGCGCCTTAGAGCATCCCGCCATCGCCGCCAATATTGAGGTGCTCAGTTACCGCAATGGCTGCCTGGTGGTGGCCGACTGGGTGATGGGTACCTCGCTGGCTAAGGTAGCTGCAGCTGGCGCCGATCCATATGCTGCGGCCTACGCCTTTGCCGGACTCAGTTCTGCCACGGAAGCGGCCGCAAACGCCCATATTCCTCTAGGTTTGGACAATCGAGCGCGTATTCGTATTAACACTTCCGGAAATGCAGTTTTGGCCTTCCCGGCAGTCTTACCGGATGCCAGCGCGGAACGCGACCAGGCAGGTATTCGTACCGCCTTAGGGAGCCTCATCGATCCAACAACCGCCCCACCGGAAGTCCAGCATCTCTTTGAAATCCCGGTAGCCCAATTACCGGAAGCATTAGAGGAGCGACCAGATCACGAGGATGTACCGGAAGAGCACTTAGTCATTGCGGCTGAAGATACCCCCCAACCAAGCGATAAGCCAGGATTCGGTGCCAAGCGCCCCAGCCGCTTTGGACTATTGCTGCTGACGGCCACCATCGTCGCCGTGGTGCTGATTCTCGCTGCCATCAGTAGTGCGATCACTGGCTGGATTGGAAAGGAAGATCCCAAGGCGCCAATTGGCAGCCCAGAACTGACGACAAGTAAGCCGATCCAGCGCAGCATTGTGGCAAATATTGCCGACATGAGTGCTTTTGCGCTACCAACAGACAACATCAGTGCAACCGCCACGGAGACCGCAGGCCTTGCCAATGGCTCTGGTTCTTGGAGTTCTGGTACTTATGACGACGCCTTAGGCACCACGGATGCCGTGCCGCGTGGCGTAGGCCTCCTGGTGCGCCTTGAGGATTCCCAGAAGCTTACCCACGTGATACTAGAAACAAATAGCACCACGACGAATGTACAGATCTTCGGCTTTACAGAAGATCCCACCGGCTTGGAAGAACTGCCCCAAGCAAATCTGCTGGGCCAAGGCAGCACAAGTAACTTCCGTACTTCCATCGAGCTGCAAGATTCCAAAGATACGAAATACGTTGTGGTGTGGTTTAACAACCTTGCCAAAGAGACTGCCATTGAGGTTTCTCGGCTTCAGCTGATTGCGCTGGCGGAAAAGCCATAAGGCGACACCTGCCAATGCTCGTTGGCGAGCAAGAGCCGAATTGAGCTGAGCTGAACTGAACTGACAGAGGCTTGGCACTCGCAAGGGGGGTCGGGAAACCGACCCCCCCCCTTATATGCACTCGGTATGCAGTGCAGGGGCCGGATAAAGCATGAAATTTGTGTGCTAGCGCACAGATAATCGGGGCTTTTTGATTCTACGGAAATATTAAACTGTAAAAATACCGTTGGAGCAGGGGTGCTAGGGAAGCTCACATTCGTGGGCAGCAGGGGACTATGAAATATGGCACTTCCCAAGAATAGACTCGGCTATTTGCAACCAGCAGAGGCGGAAAATACTGCCGACCCAAAGCCGCCTCCTGATGGCGGTTACACCGGGCAGGGCAAAACTTATAAACAGTGCACCGATGTCCAACTAGTAACCGCACACTTCGAAGGACATGTGCGTGCCTTTGAAGAAATCGCCGCGCGCCATGGGGCGCGGGTGCGCATGATCGCGCAACGCTTCGTCCACACCGATGCAGATATCGACGATATCGTACAAGAGACCCTCATTAAGCTGTGTTACAACCTTCATAAGTATCGTGGAGAAGCAGCTCTGTCCACCTGGATCTACCGGGTGACCACGAACCTTTCCTATGACTTTGTGCAGCGGGGGAGTAAGCAGATCCCCATCCCAGTGGACATCCATGAAAATGACATAAATCCGCTGCTGCAACTCACGGCCGATCCGGGCGAAAACCGACTCTTGAAGATTGTGCTCATCAATGCTTTAGCCCAAATTCCTAAAGAACAGCGTCACTCCATGTTCCTCGTGGACTACTTGGGCTTTTCGCTCAATGAAGCTGCAGAAATCCTCGGGGTGCGCCCTGGAACAATGAAGTCACGTCGTGCACGAGCACGTACCCAATTGCGGCGCATCTTAGCCAGTGAGACCACAGTGGCCAAGGCATTCAGGAATGAGCGGCTCGTCTTCGCTGATGCTGCTGATACCGATTCCCCCACGGAAACCAGTACCGGAAAACCAGCCCCAACAACGACACCACTACTGGGAGCCACCCCACTATGTAGCCCACCCACTCGTACACCAGTCCCTCGTAGGCCAGTCCCTCGTAGGCCAGCCATAGCCGCAAGAGCCAAAGCCGCATCGTAGGCTGCTACAGTCTACATCTGGCACACTACATTCCCTTCCAGTATTCACCCCTTGCCCCTGGTTGCTGGAGGGGAATTTTTGGGTATGCGGTGTAGTTGCTACATCTTAGATAAAGTAAAAGGGATGCCTGTATTCCAGCACAACGAAGGCCAAGGCAGCTGCGCATGCACTGCATCATGCCAAGGCCACCCAACCAGATACAGCAATTCCAAACACCGAAAGAAAAGTAGTAACTTCTATGACCTCATCTATTAACTTGCTCGGCGGCGATCTCATAACGGCCGAAGCAACGACTGCTCCTACAGAATCCGGTAACGATACTATCCACGAGCTCATCATCATTGGCTCCGGCCCTGCAGGCTATACCGCTGCTTTATATTCAGCGCGCGCGGAACTTGCTCCCGTAGTCTTTGAAGGCATTGAATACGGTGGTTCTTTGATGACCACCACTGAGGTGGAAAATTTCCCTGGTTTCCGCGATGGCATCATGGGACCAGACCTTATGGAAGAGATGCGCGCCCAGGCAGAACGCTTCGGTGCAGACCTGCGCCCAGAGCTGGTTACTAAGGTTGAGCTCGAGGGCGATATTAAGCAGGTATGGGTTGATAACGAGCGCTACCAGGCTAAGGCAGTTATTTTGGCAACGGGCTCTGCGCCGCGTTACTTGGGTATCCCCGGCGAGCAAGAGCTCCTAGGTCGTGGCGTTTCTGCCTGCGCTACGTGCGATGGCTTCTTCTTCAAGGACAAGCCAATTGTGGTTATCGGCGGGGGCGACTCCGCAATGGAAGAGGCCTTATTCCTCACCAAATTCGGCGAGAGCGTAACCATTGTGCACCGGCGCGAAGAGTTCCGAGCATCCCCAATTATGTTGGAGCGTGCTCAACAGCATGAGGACATCACCATCATGACGAATAAAGCAGTGGAACAGGTCTTAGGCGAGAATCAGGTGACCGGGCTACAGCTCCGCGATACCCAAACCGGCGAGCTTAGTGAGATCCCGGCTGCAGCTATGTTCGTAGCTATTGGCCATGATCCACGTTCGGAAATGTTCCGTGACGTGGTCACCACTGATGACTCTGGCTATGTGTTCGTGGAACATCCAAGCACCAAAACCAATATTCCTGGTGTTTTCGCCATTGGTGATTTGGTGGATAGCCACTACCAGCAGGCAATTACCGCTGCAGGTTCGGGCTGTCGTGGTGCTATTGATGCGCAAAATTATCTGGCAGAGTTGGCAAATTAGGGAGTGAGCATGAGCAAGCCAATTACGGTAACACAAGCCGATTTTAAGACAACTGTTTTAAAATCTGAGAAGCCAGTCCTCATTGATTTCTGGGCCGAGTGGTGTGGACCTTGTAAAAAACTGGCTCCAATCATCGATGACATCGCCGCAGACTTCGGTGATAAAGTTCTGGTAGCCAAGGTAGATGTGGATGTGGAGCGTGGTTTGGCCATGATGTTCCAGATCATGTCAATTCCTACTTTGTTGATATTCAACAAAGGCGAGAAAGTGGTGGAGCTCACTGGAGCGCGTCCAAAGTCTGAGATTGTGGCGCGGTTAAAAGAATACATTTAGGTGGTATCATTCCTAGCGAGCTCATTTCCGGTTTAGCTACCCGATCGTAAGGAAAGGAAACTCTGTGTCCCACCCCCTGCATGTAGGCGACCGCAGCCCCCGCGTCGCTGAGGTACGCACTGCGCTGGTACGCCTTGGTGTGTACACCCATGGTGACCTCAGCACCACCAGCAGGGCTACATTTAGCGACACAGACATGCTTTTCGATGAGGAGCTGGCTGCTGCACTCTGCGAGTTCCAGCAAAGCCGTGGCATCCTTTCCTCCGGCAAAATCGATGATGTCACGCTGCGAGTCATCCGCGAGGCCTCCTATAATTTAGGCGCGCGCGTGTTGTCCTTCCAACCCAACAATATTTTGGTGGGTGATGATGTTACGCAGCTGCAAAGCCAACTCCTTGAACTCGGGTTCTATGGAGATCGTGTTGATGGCCGCTTTGGGCCAAACACCCATGCTGCCGTGATTGACTATCAGGAAAACTATGGGCTGCGTGCCGATGGCATCTGTGGGCCGGATACCATCCGTGCCCTTTCCTTACTCGGCCGCCGCATCACCGGTGGATCGCCTATTGCTTTGCGCGAGCGTGAGCGCGTACGCGAGTCCGGCCCTATGCTCAGCGGCAAGCGCGTAGTTCTAGACCCAGGTCTCGGTGGTAAAAACTCTGGCCGCGTAGTTCAGGGTAAATATGGGCAGATCAGCGAAGAAGAACTGCTGTGGGATCTCGTCGCTCGTATTGAGGGGCGCATGATAGCTGCCGGTATGCAGACCATCGTTTCCCGTCCTCGCCAGGCAGACCCGGAGGTACGAGAGCGCGCAGAGATCGCCAATGCCTTTGATGCCGACCTCTTGCTGAGCTTCCAATGCGATGCATACCCCAACGAGAAGGCTAATGGTGTCGCTAGCTTCTATTTCGGCTCCGAGCATGGCACAGCCTCGATGATTGGGGAGCTGCTCTCTGGCTTCATCCAGCGCGAGATCTGTGCGCGCACGGAGCTGGTCAATTGCGGGAACCATGGCCGGACCTGGGATATTCTGCGCGTGACTTCGATGCCGACGGTTGATGTGGTGTTGGGTTATCTCACCAACCCTCATGATGTGGCCATTTTGACTGATCCAGCCCAGCGTGATGCCGTTGCAGAAGCCATAGTGGTGGCCGTAAAGCGCTTGTATTTGCAGGATGAGGATAATCAACCGACCGGCACCTATAACTTTAAGGAACTACTCGAACAAGAGCTAATGGGCTAAACCATGGAATTCGACGCGGCCAAATCAACCAACCAGGCCAGCTAAACCACCTTGTAGCAGTACTGTGCATAGGAAAAGACCTTGGAGACATCCTCCAAGGTCTTTTCTTTTACAGTCTTTTGCAGACTACGCCTTAGTGCTCGTTATCCTCTTGATGCTGCAACAAACCCATAATGCGCTCGAAGTCGTCCTTATCACCAAATTCTACGACAATCTTGCCTTTGCGCTTGCCAACAGAAACCGAAACCTTGGTGTCCAAGCCATCAGCTAGCTCGGCGGCAACCTGCTTAAAATAGGCAGGCGTTGGGGTCGGCTGGCGGCGGCGCGGTACGTCTTGCTCCCCGCGGTTGAGCAGGGTGACAGCCTCTTCCGTAGCACGCACAGATAACCCCTCAGCCACAATGCGGGCAGCAAGCTCTTCTTGAGCCGCTGGCCCGACCTGCACACCCAGCAAGGCGCGGGCATGACCGGCGGAAAGCACACCGGCAGCAACACGTTGTTGTACCGATACTGGTAGGGAGAGCAACCGGATCATATTACTAATTACCGGACGCGAACGACCCAGCTTCTCTGCAAGTTCAGCGTGGGTGACCCCAAACTCTTCTAGGAGCTGCTGGTAAGCAGCAGCCTCTTCTAAGGGGTTGAGCTGCACACGGTGAATATTCTCCAACAAGGCATCGCGGAGCATATCGCCATCATCAGTCTCGCGAACGATAGCAGGAATTTCCTTCAAGCCGGCCTTGGCTGCGGCACGCCAACGCCGCTCACCCATGATGATTTCATAACCATCATCCTGAGCACGGACCACAATGGGTTGCAGCAAACCAAACTCACGAATGGAGTGCACCAGCTCCGCGAGCTCCTCCGGATCAAAGACCGCACGCGGATTTTTCGCATTAGGAACGATCTGACCAATGGGAATCTCCCTATAGGTAGCCCCAAACTCATTCGCAGCACCATCGCTGTGGGATCCCGAATTTCGCGCCACGGCATCGGCAAGCAAAGGATTGACCCGGCCTTGCGGCTGTTGGGTTTGAACCATAGCCGCACGTCCCTGCTGCGATTGGCCCTTCGCATCTGGATGGTCAGCTTGGGTGGCCTCACCTTGTTGTCCGGTGCCTAAGATGATGTCTGCTGCAGATTCGCCCATACGAGATTCAATGCTGGCACTGCTGGAAATAAGTGCACCCAGCCCACGGCCCAGGCCACCTTTGCGTTGATTATTAGCCATTGTTACTCCTGTTCCTGGCGGGCATGACGAGATGCGGGGGCAACCCCAATTGCCCCAGAGCTTGCGTTGGGCAGATAGTCGCCACGCAGGGCAAGCTCTGTTGCGGCATCCAGATAAGCAATCGCACCTGGAGAACCTGGATCATATTGCAAAACAGTCTGGCGATAGCCCGGGGCCTCTGACACGCGTACCGAACGAGGGATCTTATTACGGCAGACTACTTCGCCGAAGTGCTCCCTCACTTCCTCAACCACCTGGGTAGCAAGGTTGGTGCGACCATCGTACATAGTCAGCAGCACCCCAGAAACGTGCAGTTGCGGGTTAAGGTATTGGCGGATCATGCCGATGTTATTCAGCAGCTGCCCCACACCTTCCAAGGCATAATACTCACACTGAATAGGGATAAGAACCTCGCTGGTCGCAGTCATGCCATTAATAGTGAGCAGGCCCAGCGATGGGGGACAGTCGATGAAGATGTAGTCAAAGTCTTGGGCAGACTGGTCTAAGGCATCAGTGAGCCGATATTCGCGGCGGACCATGCTGACTAATTCAATTTCAGCGCCAGCCAAATCGATCGTGGCGGGGATGCAATACAGTGAGTCTGCGGCGGGGGAGGGGACAATGACTTCTTCGAAACTGCGCTCTCCAATAAGTAACTCATAACTCGACGGAGTACCAGCGCGGTGTTCAACATCTAAGGCCGTGGAGGCATTGCCCTGCGGGTCGAGGTCGATGACCAAGACCTTCAGTCCACCCATAGCCAGCGCCGCGGCAATATTGACGGTGGTAGTAGTTTTACCCACGCCGCCTTTTTGGTTGGCGATAACAAAGCGCCGCTGGTAATCCGGCTTTGGCAGCTGGAATCCATTTGGGGTGCGAATTTGAGCAGCGCGCCGGGCGGCGGCTGCAATTGGAGTATCCTCCCAGTGTTGGTCGTCCATGCTCCCCTTCTTCTTCGACAGTCTTCCTACTTACTTTAACCGTTGCCGGCAGCTCATTCCACTGCCTGCTCGACACCCCAGATACTCCTGGAAAGAGCACAATCACCCCCACGCATCATGCACGGGGTGTGCCAGCTTCGATGATGCCGACCTAGACTTCACAAACCGGCACCACTGCCGCGAGAGTGCTGCTCTAGGGAGACACTTAAGCACGCTTGCGAATACGGACCACGGTCGTGGGCTCAGCTAACTCTTGGCCCACCTGCAACACTTCTGGATGCACACCTCCGGCCTTCTTGATGGCCTTCGCTGCTACCTGGATCTCATCAGCGGCACTAGAGCCCTTTAAGGCCACCATTTCGCCACCGGGGCGCACAAGGGGCAAGGACCACCCAACGAGCTTATCGAGCGCGGCCACCGCTCGAGAGGTCACCACATCAACCTCTCCGACAGTGGTGCGTATCTGCTTTTCTTCGGCACGGCCGCGCAGCACAGTCACATTCTCAAGCCCTAAGGTGTCTGTGACTTCTTGTAGAAAGATCGAGCGTTTGAGTAAGGGCTCAATCAAGGTTATGGTCACATCGGGGCGCGCGATAGCCAGAGGGATGCCTGGCAGCCCGGCACCGGAGCCAACGTCTGCAACTGTCTGAGCATCAATGATCTCCGAAAGTACCGCACAGTTGAGAATATGGCGCTCCCATAACCGAGGTACTTCACGTGGACCTAAGAAACCACGAGTCGTACCGGGGCCGGCCAACAGATCGTGGTATCCGACTGCCAGATCGAGGCGCTGCCCAAAAATCTCTGTGGCAATGGCAGGTACTTCAGCGCTCACTTCTACTCCTTGACATCATCGGCATATCACCAGTTTGCTAGCTCCGAGCTAACGAGCTCGGAACACCGCACTGGGAACACTTGGGTGCAGATTGACATTAAGGGCTATGTTCGTTACCTGGGTCCTTAGCTTGGGTCTTTAGCTTAGGTACCACGATTAATTAGGTACCAGGGTTCCAATGCTCCCTAATGCAAGCATTAGGCTTCACATGCCCAGCCTCCGCATCATTCCCGCGTACTTGTGCAATGGTTGTCATGCTACTAGGCGGTGCGCAATATACCCCAATTGCCTCAGTCGCTACCTGTGAAATAAGCGAAGGCCCCCACCACCGGTGGGAGCCTCATGCTCTGCAGTGTTCAGCGCAGTAAACCGCTACGCGTATTACTTCTTACGCTTTTTCTTGCCCTGTGGACGCTGTCCAGGCTTTGGTGCCGAAGCACGCTGTGCTTCCTTTTTCGCCTCAATCTCAGCTGCCTCTTCGGCATCGATCTTGGAGAAAATCCAACGTTGTTGGAAGAAGGTCCAGATATTGTTGGTCACCATGTAGAACAGTAAGCCAATGTGCCACAGCGCACCAGTGAACAGGATGGTCATTGGCATGAACCACAACATCAACTTGTTCATCATGGCCATTTGCATGTCCATCTGCTCACTGCTGGATTGCTGTAAGCCCTGCGCCCGACGACGCTCCTGGCGTTCCACGGAGAAGCGAGCGTTAAAGTGGGTAGCAAGCACAATAATCAGAATAAGCGGGACAGCCACCATCGCAATTTGAGTGCGGGTGAAATCTACCGGCTGGAAAGCCTCGAACTTCTGCTCCGGCATGGACATATATGCCGAGATTGGCACACCAAAGATGCGGGCATCCAGGAAAGACTGCACATCATCCGGGGAGAAGATGTAGTTCGCGATTTGGCGGTTTTGCTCAGGCGAGAGACCCAGCTGCCCACGGCCATCACCGGTACGGTTGAAGGAACGCAGCACGTGGAACAGACCAATGAACACTGGCAGCTGCACTAAAACAGGCAGGCAGCCAGCCAGCGGATTCACGCCAGCTTCGCGCTGAAGCTTTCGGGTTTCCAGCATCATCTGCTGCTGATCGTTGGCGTATTTCTTGCGAATTTCCTGCATTTTCGGCTGAATGGCCTGCATTTTACGCGTTGCTCGCATCTGGTTCAGCATGGGCTTAACCAGGAAGACACGAATGGTCATGGTGAGCAAAACGATAGCAAGCACCCAGGAGAGGCCAGAATTTGGATCTAGAACCAGACTGACTGCCTGATGCCAAAACCACAGGATGGCCGATATTGGCCAGTAAATGAAGTTAAGCACAGCGCCTAAAAACTCCTTGATTTGTGGTTACGGTGGTAGGTGCAGCACCTGCAGCGAGTTCGCTGCGAAACGATGGTCAACGAACCATCAATGCTGTAGAAGATCCTAGCGCATAATTCCAACAAATTTCGAAGTGACTAGGCAAATAGTTCCAGCTCGCTACGAGACTACGATCGCTGGCGTTGATCAATAACGGGATCAAAGCCCCCAGGATGCCACGGCCCACACTTACTTATGCGCACCAAAATGAGCGCAGTGGCACGAATTGGGCCATACGTGTGCAGGGCATCAAGCGCATAGGCGCTACAGGTAGGTTCAAAGCGACAGCTTGGTGCCCGTTTAAGTCCAGAAAAGTAGCGTTGATATATGTGTACAGCCCGGATCAATTGGCGATTTAGCCACGAGTTAGGCTTCATGCTGCGCCTGCCGGCGGGCCAATTTGCGCTGGCACTTTTCAATACCCTGGTGAATATCTGCGGCGATTTCTGTATGCGTTGCAGTACGAATGCCGGGCAGGGCACGGATAACGATCCGATAGGAAGGGTCCAATTGCTGTAGGTGTGGAAGTATTGCATGGCGCAATACACGCGAAAGTCGATGCCGGGTTACTGCATTGCCGACCTTTTTAGAAACCACGAGGCCACAATGCGGTCCACCAAAACTCACCAAAGGGATGCCTTGGTTCGGAACTTGCTCGCGGGCCTGAGGAGTTTCGCTATAGAGATGAACGACAACGGTGCTACTTCCCGCACGTACTCCATACCGGGTGGTACGGCGAAATTCCGCCGCGGAGTGCATTTTAAATTCGGGAGGTAGCACCGTTGTCTACTTACCACTCAAGGTAATTGCTCGCTGATTACGCAGTGAGCTTTGCGCGGCCCTTACGACGACGGGCAGCTACGATAGCGCGGCCAGCACGAGTGTGCATACGAGCACGGAAGCCATGCTTGCGCGAACGACGACGATTATTTGGCTGGTATGTCCGCTTTCCCTTGGTCACGGAATTCTCCTTGCATTTTCATGGATGCTATTCTCACCTACCTCCCTGATGCAGACATGCGAGATCTGCGCGGCGAGGGGCGACCTCACCAACTGGGAGATACATGCTTAACTCCGGACACTACGAAGTTAAGTGAATAAACATCCTCATGATGTTTATCTAGAGAGCTACCGGGATTGTGCACCTGCAGTGCAGCAATTTCCTTGTGGTTGAGGCTTGGTGTCGCAAGTACCTCAGCTCTCGGGTTGCAATGGATCAATGAGCACTCTCAAAAGTGAAAGCACCTATTAGAAGCATCGCAATAACTGACCTCAATAGACTACGTGATTGCGAGGGCACTGACAAACTAGACACGAGAGATTAGCCACATTTTTCTCTCACCGCACCACACCAAGGTTCCTCAAAGCCAAATTTCACTTTTGTAATTACAAAATGCGTATTTCCTTTCTCAGAATTACATTACTGCACTTTTAGATGATTTTCTGGCATTTTCGCCCCCAAATTCCTACCCCCATACCTTGAAGTCCATTGTGGAAAATACACTTGCAGAAAAAATTTCTCAGCATGCTTGAGTCGCATTTTTGGTGGTTCCTTGCAAGAATCAAAACAGTTACGCACACCAGTGGAAAACCCAAGGCTGTGGATAACTTTCCGGAATCGCGGAGAAATTCACAAACTTACATGGAATAACTGCTGGTAAAGACAGAATTTTCGGTAATTACAATTTTCCACACCTTCTGTGGAAAGCTGTGTATAATGCTCCACAGCGCGCAAGAGCTGAAATATTCCACAGCTGTGGATAACTCTGTGGATTCCAAGGCAGGCCGGTTAAAGGCTTGTGGAATTACATTGTTGTTATTCCGAGGATAACTTTGCATAGTTATCCACAACCCGTGGTGTGTATGCAGTGAAACGATAGAAAAATGAAGGACCATTTGTGGCAGACCAACAGCACGAATTAGACCAGGTTTGGGAAGCAGTCACTAGTGATTTGCAACACACTAGTGATCCTCAGAACTCAGGTAGCAGTGCATTAACTGGGCAGCAGCGCGGCTTTTTACGTACCGCGAAATTGGCTGCATTAGTCAATGGCATCGCTGTATTGCGTGTTCCAAGCGATCGCGCAAAACAAGTAGTCGAAGGGGAATTAGCACCCTTACTTGCTAGTGCATTTGAGCGAGTTTCCGGAACCCACACAACCTTGGCAGTCAGTGTTGATCGTGCTTTAAACGAAGAACAGCCAATTTCCCCAGATCCTTTCGCAGCGCTCCACCAACAGCCGGCACAACCAGCCACAGAGCAAGGCGCCGTACATTCCAGTCGGGAGCACCGCTCTGAGCATGATTCCGAGTCAGACTTTGAGCAGCCACATTATGAGTCTCATCTACCTGTAGATAGGGGAGAGTCCTCCTGGCAAAGTGACCAAACGCCCTCGGCATACTCCCAACAGCAGCAGAACCAACATGGTCAATCTGCGCGACCCGGGCAGCCGGGATCAACGTACCAGCCGCAACCAGTGAATTCGCGCGGGCAAGAATATCCGACGAACTCAGGCTATGCCTCATATACCCAAGACTCCTATACCCAGGACTCTCATGAATATGACCAGCGCAACGCCTACGAACAGTATCCTGCCGAGCACAATGATGCTCACTCTGCTGGCTATGCAACGCCCGCACAAAACTATGCTGCACCCCAAGGAGGACTTCCGTGGCATATGACCATCGCCAAGGACGAATATAGTTCCAACCAGTACGGACATCCTTCACAAGCTGGTGAGCAACCCCGCTCTCCAGAGTATGGGGAGTATTCAAGTCGGCCTGCCAGCTATGCTGGTTATCCTGCACCCGGCCAGCACTATCAACCAGGCGGAATGGATTCCCAGCACCACGGTTCCCCAGCTACGGAGCAGGCTGCACCAGTCAATCGCGCGGAACCTCCATCACTAAACTCCAATTACACCTTCGATACTTATGTGGTTGGTGACTCCAATAAGTTCCCGTGGTCAGCTGCCTCTGCTGTAGCGGAAGACCCTGGTAAACAGTATAATCCGCTGTTTATTTGGGGTGGTTCTGGTCTCGGAAAGACTCACTTGCTGCATGCCATTGGTAATTACGCTTATCAGCATCATCCACAGCTTCGGATCAAATACATCTCGAGTGAGGAGTTCACTAATGACTACATCAATTCCCTGCGCGACGATAACCAAGTGAGTTTTAAGAACCACTATCGCAACCTGGATATCTTGATGATTGATGATATCCAGTTCTTACAAGGTAAAGAAGGTACGTTGGAAGAGTTCTTCCACACCTTTAATGCCTTGGAGCAGGCCGGGCATCAGATCGTGCTTTCTGCAGACCGCTCTCCAAAGGAGTTAGAGACCATTGAAGATAGGTTGCGTACGCGCTTCCAATCCGGCCTAATCGCCGATGTGAACCCACCAAACTTAGAAGTTCGTATCGCGATTTTGCGTAAGCGAGCCGCAGCACAGAACATTAATGCCACCCCCGAGGTCTTCGAGCTCATTGCCAACAACATCAAGTCTGATGTGCGTCAGCTTGAAGGTGCACTCAATCGTGTCGCAGCGGAAGCCTCTATCCGCAAGGTAAAGACTATCGATTTAAAGATGGCAGAAGAAGCACTGGATTCCTTTATCACCAAGGAAAACAATGTGCAGATCACTGCAGATTCCATCTTTGAAGCAACTGCAGAGTACTTCTCAATTAGTGTCGATGACCTCAAAGGACCTAGTCGTCGGCGTACCATCTCACACCCGCGCCAGATTGCTATCTACCTGTGCCGGGAATTAACAGATCTTTCCTTCCCGCGTATTAGTCAGCACCTTGGTGGGCGTGATCACTCCACAGCAATTACCGCTGCGAAGAAGATCACCAAGCAACTTGAAAGCAATAGTGAAGTGCAAGAACAGGTGCGCACTATTACCCAAATGGTGAAATACTCCGGAACGTAGACGAAAAGCGCACTGCCTACAGCGACGAGTTGCTATGTAGGAGCGGTGCTGCCAAAAACCTCCCAACTGCTGTGGTGACCTCTGTAGGGCCACAGCAGTTTTCTTTATGCACGCCTCCACTTTATCTATCTATGCACTGGGCTGCCCTACTCACCGGCTTACCTACTTACCGCAATACGTGCCGATGATGCCGGTGGGCATCCCCTTGCAACAACGCAGAATCACATTTATATAGCGAAGTCCTCCAACCGTGATTTTCCTGCAATTTTGGCACGTTTTCCACACCCTCGAACACTAAAACCGCAGCTAGGTGGACTGCGCGATAATTAACCCACAAAGTTATTCACACCCTTGTAATTACAAACTTGTAATTATATGAACCTGGTCACATTTGTGAGGTTCAGACGCCTGCAATATCCCTGTGAGAAACTCCCGAATTTTTGTGCTTTACAAGCCCTTAGAGTGTGGAAAAGCTGTTGATAATAACAATCCTGGAATTTTTATCCCCAACTGCCTTCAGTTATCCACAATTCATCCACACCGAAACACACACCCATTTTTCCGGCCCCGAGCTGTAGAAAAAGACGATTATCCACAGTTTCCACATGACTTATTACTACTACTGACAATTTCTCTTCTCATTAGTAAATAACAAAAGGGCCGTGGGGAAAACTGGCATTCCCCAGCCGCTTACCTGCTGAGTGCGATTCGATGTACGAGACAGATCTTCGAATTACAAGTTTCCAACGCGGGCGAAGCCAGGTACCTTAGTTTGAGTTAGATGGTTTGGGTGCACATGCCCGCAATTCTTGTAATTTGAGCACTTTGTTGTCCTAGATCGAATTACAATGAATTAGATCGTGCGTTGACAGTGGTGCTACCACGCACCCCGCACAACAATCACACCCCGGAGGATGAGGAACACACTATGGCAGAGGGATTGCTTTCTTTCCGCGTTGAAAAGCAGGTTTTTGTCGAAGCTGTTAACCACGCTTCACGCAGCCTGCAGTCGAATAACGTTGAGCCAATTTTGCGCGCAATCACTCTGACAGCAGACCAGGATGACATCATCTGCGCAGGTTATGACAACGAAGTCTCGAATGAGGCGCGCTTGGCTGCAGAGATTTTCCAGCCAGGTCGTATTGCAGTGGCAGGTAAGTTACTCGATGAAATCACTAAGAATCTGCCTAATCAGCTGGTGAATTGTGAGGTCGTTCAAAGCCAGCTCAAAGTCACCTGCGGGTCTTCGCGCTTTGAAATTCCACTCATCCCCATCGATGAATATCCACCATTGCCAAAGATGCCTGAGGTCATTGGTACCGTAGACCTGAAAGAATTTCAGCAGGCAGTTGCCCAAGTGAGTTCTGCAGCTGCATCTGATTCCTCTGACACTTTGCCAATGCTTACCGGTATGCAGGTGCACTTCCAGGGAGATACCATCAAGCTCACCGCCACGGACCGGTTCCGCCTTACGGTGCGCACCATGAAGTGGAGCCCCTCTGCCGCAGACATTGATGCCAAAGTGTTGGTGCCAGCATCCAAACTAGTAACGGTGAAGTACCTTGATACTGCAGGTGGGGATCCACTGGAGCTAGCTTTAGGTGCAACCGATGCCGAGCAGCGTAACCTGCTTTTTGGTCTGCAATACCAGGGTGCTAAGACCACCATGCGTTTGCTGGATGGCGATTATCCTAATGTCGATCCCCTGATCCCGCAGATGCATGAATCCATGGCTGCTGTGAATATCAGTGAGCTTGCTGCTGCTTGTAAACGCGTAGGCGTGGTGAGCAGCCATAATGACCCAATTCGTCTGAGCTTTGGTCCGGAAGAAGTCAAGGTCACTGCAAACAGTTCGGAGAGTGGTCACGCCGAAGAATATGTTGCCTGCGAGTACACGGGTACTGACCAGTACGATATTGCCTTCAACCCGGATTATCTCAAGAATGGTCTGAACGTCATCAATACGGATCGTGTAGTTTTCGGATTTACTAATTCAGCACGTCCAGCAATTATGGTGCCAGAACCAGAGCAGCTGCCAAGCCAAAATGAAAATGGGGAGTACCCCCGCCCAGATACTGACTTCGTGTACTTGCTGATGCCAGTTCGGCTGCCAGGCTAGTATTTTCTTGTCGTGAGCTGGAGCTATTTCTAAACCACTGGCAGTAAATGCCACCTGTTTTAAAGGTGATTGAGTTTAAAGGTGATTGAGTTTGTATATTCGTGAGCTAGCGTTGCGAGATTATCGCTCCTGGCCCGAGTGTATGCTCCAGCTGCGTCCAGGTATTACCATCCTGGAAGGACGCAACGGCTTCGGCAAAACCAACATCGTCGAAGCCATTGGATATACAGCGCATTTGGGATCCCACCGTGTGTCCCAAGATAGGCCGCTCGTGCGCCATGGCAAAGACAATGCCCGTATTTCTGTTACCGCAGTGCAAGAAGGCCGCGAACTTACCGCACACCTGCTCATTCAAGCGAAAGGGCGCAACCAAGCTCAGCTGAATCGCACCCGTTTAAAAACCCCACGCGAAATCATTGGGGTGGTGCGTTCAGTATTATTTTCCCCGGAAGATCTCAGCCTGGTACGTGGGGAACCAGCGGAACGCCGCCGCTATTTGGATGACATTTTGGTCTCGCGTCAACCGCGCATCGCTGGTGTTCGTGCTGATTATGACAAGGTGCTTCGCCAACGTAATGGACTATTAAAGCAGGCCGCACATCTAATGCGGCGGGGATATGGCGCTGATGATGGCGCATTGAGCACCCTTGACGTATGGGATGCCCAGCTTGCCTCTTTAGGTGCGCAGCTCATTGCCGCACGCTTGGATCTCGTGGCTCAACTCCAAGAAGCGGTGCGTGCGCACTATGCAGCTATTGCACCAGAATCGCGCCCAGCAACAGTGGCGTATGTTTCAAGCGTGGAATTACCAGAGCTGCCTGCAGCATCAGCCCATGATGCCGTAAGTGCGCAGGCTCGGTTGAAGTTACTTGAAGCAGCGTTGCTGAGTGGATTAGCGCAAGTGCGTTCCCGGGAAATTGAGCGGGGATTGAGTCTGTGTGGCCCGCACCGAGATGATCTCCAGTTGCTCCTCGGTGACCACCCGGCGAAAGGCTTTGCCAGCCATGGGGAGACCTGGTCATTTGCTCTGTCCCTTCGCTTAGCGGAATTCTCTGTCTTACGCAGTGCCGGTAGTGATCCGATCTTGATTTTGGATGATGTCTTCGCCGAACTCGATGCCCGGCGCCGCGAGCATCTGGTCCATGCCGTTCAAGAAGTAGAACAGGTCTTTATTACTGCGGCAGTCGGAGATGATCTGCCGGAAAATCTCGCTGATGCGATCGTGGATCGATACTCCATTAGTATTCGAGAAGAAGCAGAATCTCCAGATCAGGTACGTGCTTCAAGTATTCGCCATATCTGGGCACGCTCCGATGCCGCCATGAATCCGGGAGCAGAGGACGCTGCTGCAGGCGTTGCATCAGAAGCGGTACTAGCTGGAATCGACGCTGCTAACAGCATGGAAACCGCGGAAACAGTAGAGCCGCAAGTAAGCGAGCAGGATTCTTAATGATGATGCCAGATTCGCAACGCATTCCTGAGGCAACTGATGCTATTGCGGCTGCTTATGAGCGCTTGCAATCACATGCACAGCGGTTAGGCATTCGTATTCCGCGCAACCAAACCGTAGGCAACGGGGTGGGTTTGCAGGAGAAAATGCATAATGATGCCCGCAAAAGCCGATATCGTCGACCCACCGGTCGTGATGGTTACGCGTTACGCCGTCGCAAGGCGCCGAAACCCTTATCTCAAGTAGTCCAAGGTAATGCCAAGCAACATGAGTGGGTGCAGCACATTGCAGTCGCCCGCTTGCTTAATGACTGGGAAAACGTGGTCGGTGAGCAGATCGCGGCCCATACTGTGACGCTGCGTTTTGATAAAGGTGTCCTGTATGTGGAATGCGATTCTACAAGTTGGGCAACCACGTTGCGCAATATGCAAAGCCCGGTTATTCAACATATTGCCAGTGAGATTGGTGACGATGTGGTGACTACATTGAAGTGCTACGGACCGAGACCGCCAAGTTGGCGCCATGGTAAATTGCATGTCAAAGGTCGCGGTCCGCGCGATACATACGGATAGGCAAACCCGGATAATCTTCCTGGCGCATCTGGGGGAAGATGTGTGTGTGTAGCATGCAGTGAAGGATATATCTGGGGCTGTGAGGAAGCGCGTGCTCCAGTCGTTGGCTTTCGTAGGTAACCTCAACGCTGTCATTGCTAGCTGCAACGCCTGTGAATAGCGCTAGGGCGCAAATTTTCTGCATGCGCATACATTTTTGTTCGAATTACCCTTTTGGAGGCGGAGAATTGCCCGCTGAGGGTGTAGAATGGAAAAGGTTAATTAGGACTTCAAACCTGCAATTTTTCCCTGGTTCGCAAGAACTGTCGCAAGGTTTGCTGCGTGGCTTGCCGTGAGGTAAATGTCTCATAGCATAGGTGAGGGAATCACTGCACGAGGTCTTAGGATTTATTAGATCAATTTAGGCAAGGAGTGCACATTCACGTGGCTACCGCTGAGCATGAATATGGCGCCTCATCGATTACGATCCTCGAAGGCCTGGAAGCAGTTCGTAAGCGCCCAGGTATGTATATCGGTTCTACTGGTGTTCGAGGTCTGCACCACCTGGTGTGGGAGGTCGTTGACAATTCCGTCGATGAGGCCATGGCCGGCTACGCCGATAAGGTCGAGGTTACAATCTTGGCTGATGGGGGCATTGAGGTTATTGATAATGGCCGTGGCATCCCCGTAGAGATGCACCCCTCGGGCGCTCCAACCGTTCAAGTTGTTATGACCCAGCTGCATGCTGGCGGTAAGTTCGACTCCGAGTCGTATGCAGTCTCTGGTGGTCTGCATGGTGTGGGTATCTCCGTGGTGAACGCTCTGTCCACTCGCGTGGAAGCTGATATTAAACGTGATGGTAAGCATTGGCTGCAGAACTTCACCAATGCGATCCCAGATCCGTTGATTGAAGGCGGCAATGCTCGTGGTACGGGAACCACTGTTCGTTTCTGGCCCGATGCCGATATTTTCGAATCCACTACCTTCGACTACGATACTATTGCGCGTCGTCTGCAAGAGATGGCCTTCCTGAATAAGGGTTTGACCATCACCTTGACGGATAAGAGGGTCACCGCTGCCGAGCTCGAGCTCGAGGCCATTGCTGAAGAAGGCGATGCAGCCGAAAGCGTGTCGGAGGAAAAGCCGGAGACTGTTAAGAAGGAAAAGAAGAAGACCTTCTACTATCCGAATGGTCTTGAGGATTATGTTGCTTACCTCAACCGCTCTAAGACGGTCATCCACCCTTCCATCATCGGTTTTGAGGCTAAGGGTGATGATCAAGAAGTAGAGATCGCCATGCAATGGAACTCTGGCTATTCCCAGAGCGTGCATACCTTCGCGAACACTATTAATACCTTCGAGGGTGGTACGCACGAAGAGGGTTTCCGCGCGGCTTTGACCTCTTTGATGAATCGCTACGCCCGCGAGCACAAGCTGCTTAAGGAAAAGGATGCCAACCTTACCGGTGATGATTGCCGCGAAGGCCTTTCCGCAGTTATTTCCGTGCGCGTCGGTGATCCTCAGTTCGAAGGACAGACCAAGACTAAACTTGGTAATACCGAGGTCAAAGGCTTCGTGCAGCGCATGGTCAATGAACATGTCTCCGGTTGGTTGGATGCCAACCCAGCTGAGGCCAAGATCATTATCAATAAGGCTGTTTCTTCTGCCTATGCACGTGTAGCTGCACGCAAGGCTCGTGACCTGGTACGTCGGAAATCCGCCACAGATCTTGGTGGCTTGCCTGGTAAGCTCGCCGATTGCCGTTCCAAGGATCCAGTGAAGTCTGAACTCTATATCGTGGAGGGTGACTCTGCAGGTGGTTCTGCTAAGGGTGGCCGTGACTCTTACTACCAGGCGATTTTGCCGCTGCGCGGTAAGGTCCTCAACGTGGAGAAGTCCCGACTAGATAAGGTTCTCAAGAATAACGAAGTCCAGGCAATTATTACGGCCTTGGGTACTGGTATTCATGATGAGTTCGACATTTCCAAGCTGCGCTATCACAAGATTGTCTTGATGGCCGATGCCGATGTTGATGGTCAGCACATCACCACCTTGCTGCTCACTTTGTTATTCCGCTTTATGCCACAGCTGATTGAAGAAGGCCATGTCTACTTGGCGCAGCCACCGCTGTATAAGTTGAAGTGGGGCAAGGGTGAGCCTGGCTTCGCCTACTCCGATCGTGAGCGCGATGAGCAGCTAGCAGAGGGATTAGCTGCAGGCCGTAAGATCAACAAAGATGATGGTATTCAGCGTTATAAGGGCTTAGGTGAGATGAATGCATCGGAGCTTTGGGAAACTACCTTGGATCCAAGTGTGCGCATTCTACGGCGCGTTGATATGGAAGATGCCCAGCGGGCTGATGAGATCTTTTCTATTTTGATGGGTGACGATGTGGCAGCACGGCGAGCTTTTATTACTCGCCGGGCCAAGGACGTTCGCTTCCTGGACATCTAGGCTACCGAGATGCACTATACCCTTAAAAACTGCAGCATGGGATTTTAGCGGGGCTAGATATTCGCTGAAGTCCTTTGCTTAGCTAGCAACATGTTGTAGTGACAATAAAAGACCACCAACGAGATGTTGGTGGTCTTTTATCTTTTGCCAGGCTAGCTTCCCCGTAAAACACTTAGACGTGGCGGACTTCGTTGTGTAGGAGAGGCGTTGCGAATTGGGTGTTGAGGTCGAGCAGTATGGACGTCACTGCCGGTAGGAGGGGTGAAAATCCTGAGTAGCCTTGAGCTCTGTAGAAGGCATAGGCCTGGCTCGCCCATGCTCTAAGAGGCAGCAGTCCCGTCCTAGGTCACCATAGAGGTTTTCCGGCTTTTTGGGAAGGCTGCGGGGCATGGAGGGGTGTGCAGTTCGTTGAGTGCGTATGCATACCGGGTTCCCCAGTGCACGTCTCCGGGTAAAGCCCTGGGTATAAGGAGTTTCTGGTGATGAATCCGGTGTAGGCTTTGTCGGCTCCTAGTTCGCGCGTGAGTCCTGTTTCGATGCGTGCGAGCAGCCTGAGTGGCTTTTCTCGCGGTGCTCTCTTCCTGGGCACCCATCAAGGAACTTTTCTCGACATCACTGCCAGCACGACTTCCTGCGACACCAAACGGGGGTGAGGTACTAGGCGTATATTGTTGCCTAAAATCTTCAATTTATTGAATTGTGAAATTTTGATTTCTATAAGAATATGCGCTTTAGCGCCAGAAATTTCGAAAAGGCGCATTTTTCCTTAATTAAAAAAATTAAATATCCATTATCATGTAGTTCATGTTATGATTGTCGTTAAACACATCTTCGAACGCGGAAGGAAACTTTATGGGTGTTTATATGAAGATGAGGAATAGCCTTGCCAGTGTACTTACAGGGGCGTTGGTAATGACGTCTGCGATGACTGTGACGGCTTATGGTGCTGAGCTGGACCCGAATATCAAAGGTTCTTTGGTGCTAGCTGAGACTATGTATTTTGATGCTGCAACAGATCAGATTCGGCTTGATGAGGGGCGAATTGATTATGATCGCGTTACAGAATTTGAAGTCGAGCAAGTGCGTTTAGGTTTGGAGAGTCTATCCGACGAGCAAATAGATGAAGTGCTGTTAGATAATGGGTATGACCCTGCGGAAATACGGCAGTCTAACCAGTCGGAGTTTTCGGTTCGTGCCGCCCCTGTGGTGATTTGGGGTGGGGCAGCTATTATCGGAATCCTTACTGGTGGAGGATTGATTTTCTACTCTCAGTACAGCTCGAATGAAGAAAAGCGGAACTTAATTGATAAGTGCCATGAGCAAGGGGGCAGTCCTGTTATTGATACCCGAGATTCTGCTGGGCTAGAAGGATCTACAGATTCTATATCGGCTAAACGTGAAGGGGGATATCGGTTCGAATGTCAAAAATCTTAAAAGGCAGCGAGGGCTTGCAGGGCAAAGCTCCAGTGATAATTGCCGGAATCGTCATAATAGGTCTATTTAGTTTGCTGGTTTTACATTTGGGTTTGACCCGCTATTACAATGCCCAACAAGTTCAGAGTCTTGTTGATCAGGCAGATGCTAACGGGCAGAGTTACTCCCTAGTTATTCACAATGGGCTGACTGGTAGTTATTCTTTCAAGATAGAAGAATAATGAGTAGCGCTTCCTTTGAAAGCAGCAACATTGATAAAGAAAGCTGGTTTAAAACCGCGGAAGTGTAGCCCTTCCGCGGTTTTGCTTGGATGAAAGTTAATTTTCTTAGTTTCAAATGCCGTGATTGTCATTTGCGGTTCCATTGACTAGCGATACTCTCCCCTATTTTAGGGGTTATTGATGTACTTAATTCGATACTTTCTTTTCGGTTTCCTATTCCTTGACGTACCTGTGCACAGTTCCTAAAGAGTATCCAGTTTTGTCTGCTATCGTCCGCATGGTTAATCCCTGTTTTTGGAGATCAGATACATTTTTCTTTTTCGTTGGCTCGAGAAAGATACTTCTCCTTTGGTTCGCTTGTCCATCGGATAATCGAACTTTTTGAAGCATCTTTTTCTCCTCGATTAGACCTTTTAACTGGTCTTTCAGCCTATATTGCCACCGCTTTTGTATTCGGTTTGTCTGAACTGCTGAGAATTTTTCTGGTGTGTGGCTGTCCATTTACTGATCGATTTGGCGATGTGGCGGACTTCGTTGTGTGGGAGTGGATCTTGAGCGAACAAAGACACTTCGGCACACACCGGAGAGGTGTTTAGCTGCTTGGTGTCCATTGGCCCCAATCACTGGTGTAAACATTATTGATGTCTACAGTGACCCCGCTGATTTTGGTTTGGAGGCCGCCTACCTGGTGGATATTAGCCTTTGGGTGAATGAGCCCATTAGAGCCCCAATCGTGCTGCCAGAAATAGTCACCGAGGCCATTAGCTAGCAACCAGGAGATGGTGGGGTAGTTAGCGTAAACGCCAAGCTTAAAGCCTTCGGCTTCGAGTAAGCGCTTACTTGCTTGTAGATAGGGCAGTACTTGTTGGGTGTATTGGGTTTGGGTGGGGTTATCATCAATTGCCATATAGATTGGTACCCCGGTAGGCCCACCAGCCTGGGCGTGGTATGAAATTGCCTGGGGGACGTGGATACTTGCTGCGCTCGCACCATTGAGCCAATCTGCAGTTGCTGCGCGGCCGTACTGGTACACCGAAGCAGTAGCCAGGCCGAGGTTTGCATTGGCTTGGGTTTCTGCCAGCGTTACCGGTTTACCCAACATCCAAGACTCAGTGCCAGGGCGACGTGCAGAAACATAGCGTACGCCACCTAGGTAGCCGGCTGCGCTAATATCAGCAGCCTGTGGTACACCTGCAGCGAAGTCGATGACTTTTCCCAGAATTGGGTTTTGTATAGTCGTAGTACTTTGGGTGCTTTGGGCATGCGCAGGCTTGAGGGCGGTAGCTCCTAAGATTCCGGTGGATCCAAGTGCAGCGGTGCACAGTAAACTGCGACGCGAGATTGCGGGCATAAATTCTCCTTGTGGATTCTATATATATGGCATCTGCAGGCATGCAGCTGCCCAGCTACAACAGGATGTAAGCCCGGGTTGGTGGGCAGTAGTGAGTGATCATCGCTCGTGCTAGAAAGCTAACTTCCCCAAGCTACTGCATAAGTGCAGCTTCAGCTTTCTGCATAGTTCCGAGACCCACGCTATCTGTTGTGACTGATGTGAATATCGGTACTAACGCTATCGATGTAAACCTACTCCAGGCAAGCTAAACGCCCATATTCACAGAGTTCAAGTCTCACTTCAAGCTTCAACTTTGAAGAATTTTTGCAGGTCATGGCGATGTAATCTACATATTTGTAAACTGTAACAAACGTTCGTTAAAGTATTGTCTCGTGACTCAAACTACGATGATTACCACTACGCAGCAGCAGGTGCAGCACCGCTGGTTCTTTCTTCTAGTTATCTCTTTAGGCCTGTTTATGGTCAGCGCAGATAACTCGATTCTTTATACCGCGTTACCCGAATTACGTGAGCAATTAAGTGCGAGTGATACCCAAGCGCTGTGGATCATTAATGCCTATCCGCTAATCTTGGCAGGTTTATTGCTTGGTACCGGTACTTTGGGAGATAAGATTGGCCATCGTCGTATGTTCGAGTTGGGGCTGATACTTTTTGCTGTGGCATCGCTGGCGGCGGCGCTTTCTCCGGATGCGAATTATCTAATTGCAGCACGTGCTTTACTCGGTGTGGGGGCGGCGACCATGATGCCGGCGACCTTGGCTTTGATTCGCTTAACTTTCCATGATGTGCAGGAACGCAATACTGCTATTGGCATTTGGGGTTCAGTTGCTGCTGTGGGTGCAGCAGTGGGCCCAGTCTTAGGTGGTTGGCTTTTGGAACATTTTTATTGGGGCTCGGTATTCCTCATTAACATTCCAGTTGCTATTTTCGCTCTGCTGGTGACCTTCCGCTTGGCGCCTCCAAATATTGCTAACCCGCATAAACAGTGGGATCTACTGTCGTCTGTATTGGCAATGTTCACTATGTTGGGTGCAGTCATGGTTATTAAGCAGTTGGCTAATGAGGGCAATATTGGAGTTATTGTTGGTGCGGCAGTCTTGGCTCTTAGTACCGGGACCTTATTTGCCGTGCGGCAGCGGAAATTGGATGAGCCGCTGCTTACTTTTGATGTTTTTCGTAACCGAATTTTCAGCGCTGGTGCCATTGCTGCGGTTGCTGCGATGTTTATCCTAGCTGGTACGGAAATGCTCACCACACAGCGTTTCCAATTAGCTCATGATTTCAGTCCACTGCAAGCTGGTCTAGTCACGGCTGCGATTGCTCTTGCTGCACTGCCTGCGTCGATAGCTGGTGGTGCGAACTTGCATCGTTGGGGCTTCTTGCCGATTATATCTGGTGGTTTTAGCCTCATCGCTGTAGGTTTGGCTGTGGCCTGGTGGGGTGCAACCGACGGTGATAGCTTCGCAATTATTATCACGGGATTGGTGTTGTCCGGTTTGGGTGCGGGATTTGCTTTTTCGGTGGCATCCACAGCAATTATTGGTTCGGCGCCAAAGCATCGTGCAGGTATGGCCTCTTCAATTGAAGAAGTTTCTTTCGAATTTGGCACCTTGATTTCGGTGGCTATTTTAGGTTCGCTCTTCCCACGTTTTTACAGTAATCATGCACCAGCAGAGATAGTAGATAGCTATGATGCTGCACTGCACCAGGAAGAATGGGTCAGCGCTGCACAGTCTGCCATCGATTCCGCTTATGGTGATGTCTTGGTAGTGGTGACCGCGGTTGCTATTGTGGCTGCAATTGCAACCGCGATTCTGCTTCGCGGTAATCCTAAGGAGACTGAATATGCGCACGAGTAAAAAGGAACAATTGCTTTTAGCTGCCTTTGACATTATTGAAAAAGATGGGCTACAGGCATTGACCTATGAATCTTTGGCTGCAGCCACTGATATCTCTAAGTCGGGCTTGATCTACCATTTTCCTTCTCGTAATCATCTCATTGCAGACCTCAACCGCTATGCCGCGAATAATTGGGTGGAGCGGTTGAAAGCAGAAGCTGGGGGAGATCTCGGGGAGATTACTATCTATGATCGGCTGCGCGCTTTAATCAAGGTGCATGCGGAAATGAGTTCGCGAGCAGATCTGATTTTGACTGTTGATGCCATGGAAAATCCAGATTTGGCGGCAATTTGGAATGAAGAATTCTGCAAGTGGCTGATTTCAGAAGAATATGCTGGGGAAGATATCTTCCTCATCCAGTTAGTTTCTGATGGATTATGGTTGCACGACTATATATCTGGGGGAGGGCTTTCTGGAGAGCAGAGAGAAAAAGCAGTGAAGAATGCCTGCGAGCTGGTAGACCTGTTGGAAGCTCGTTCTCGGCATTGATTGGATTTGAATCACTGACAATATCTGCGTCAAGGATAGTGTCTTCGCGCAAGCAAAGGTTTCAACGTGAGTAGAAGTTCTTCAACGTGAGTAGAAGGTTGGCGCCGAGAAAAGACTAATGGCGACTCCACTATATGGAGTCGCCATCTTCTCGTTGTCATTCTTCCGCCACAGTCCCAGCGACCTCATATCAAAAGCATCACTAGTTTACTGTAATCACAACAACCACAAATATTAACAAGCTTAGAGTGAATTGCCAAGTACTTGGGCGGTTGTAGCAATGTGAATGAGGTGAGACGACTATGAATGTGGCAATGGGTTGCTACTTCAATTTAAAGCGCCTTGGTTTCACGTGAAACCAACACGGTATGGAGCAAGGAGCAGAACAGCTCATTATGGCTATCGAGGGCAGGGAAGCTAGTAGTGAACTCAGCTAATGCTTGATGACGAGCAGTAGCATCCGGAAATAATGGCACGCTCTGGAAATGCGGATTTGTCAGACTGGCGTAGCAGGAGAGTGCTGGATAATTAATAATATGCGCTCCAGTAGCAGCACACACCTCGTCAGCCACGCTGAGTACTTGCTCTGGGCTCAGTGCTTTCATATATCATCATTCCTTCCGTGGAGGCGTTGTTGCATCCGCCGCACTTCCGGTAGGTTGCGGCGAGCTAGATCTTGGACGAGGGCATCATCAAGCAAACGGGCGGCGGCTGACATTATGGCACGAGCTGCTGCTTCATGTTTGCTTGAACCTTGTGCCTGTGCAAGCAGTTGGAGGGCACGGTCTTGTTCGCTAGTGAGCCTGAGAGTCATAGCCATGGGTAAAATGGTATCACTTTGATACCATGGTGCGGCTGAAAATTCCTTCTTACGGCCACAGAGCCTAAAATATGAGGGGTACGAACAGCTAAATCCCCCATATGAAAGGGAACTATGAGCGATAATCAGGGATCCGGCGAAGATCTCTTCGATCGGGTGCTTCCCATTGACATCAATGAGGAAATGCAGTCGAGTTATATCGACTACGCCATGAGTGTGATCGTGGGTCGAGCGCTGCCCGAGGTCCGCGATGGTTTGAAGCCGGTACACCGACGCATTCTCTATGCCATGTTTGACTCTGGCTACCGTCCAGAACGCGGCTATGTGAAGAGTTCGCGCCCGGTGTCAGACACCATGGGCCAATTCCACCCGCACGGCGATGTCGCAATTTATGACACACTGGTTCGCCTCGCGCAGAGCTGGAATATGCGTTACCCCTTAGTTGATGGCCAGGGTAATTTTGGTTCCCGCGGTAATGATGGTCCAGCAGCTATGCGCTATACCGAGTGTCGATTAACTCCGTTAGCTGTGGAGATGGTGCGCGATATCCGCGAAAATACCGTAGACTTCGCCCCTAACTACGATGGTAAGACGCAAGAGCCCACCATCTTGCCATCGCGTGTGCCGAACCTGCTCATGAACGGTTCCAATGGTATCGCTGTGGGTATGGCGACCAATATCCCACCGCATAACCTCACTGAACTGGCCGATGCCATCTACTGGCTGTTGGATCACCATGATGCAAGCGATTCGGAAGCCTTGGAAGCCGCAATGGAACGCGTAAAGGGCCCGGACTTCCCAACTGCTGGCCTGATCGTGGGTACACAGGGTATTAAGGATGCTTATTCCACGGGACGTGGCTCCATTCGTATGCGTGGTGTGAGTAGCATCGAAGAAGAGGGTAACCGCCAGACCATTGTCATTACCGAACTGCCATACCAGGTCAACCCAGATAACCTGGTTTCCTCCATCGCAGAGCAGGTGCGTGATGGCAAGCTGGCCGGTATTTCGCGTATCGATGATGAGTCTTCAGATCGTGTGGGCTTGCGCATTGTTGTCACTTTAAAGCGCGATGCTGTAGCGCGAGTTGTGCTCAATAACTTGTACAAGCACTCCCAGCTGCAGACTAACTTTGGCGTAAATATGCTCTCCATCGTGGATGGCGTGCCACGCACCCTGCGCTTAGATCAGCAGCTGCGTTTATACATCAAACACCAAATTGATGTGATCGTACGCCGCACTCAGTTCCGTTTGGATGAGAAGGAAAAGCGTGCCCACATCCTGCGTGGCTTGGTTAAAGCTCTGGATATGTTGGATGAGGTTATTGCCTTAATCCGCGCCTCGGCCACTGTTGAAGTAGCGCGCAATGGTCTGATCGATCTGCTCGATATTGATGAGATCCAGGCGAATGCAATTCTGGAAATGCAGTTGCGGCGCCTGGCAGCCCTGGAGCGCCAGAAGATCATCGATGAGTTGGCTCAGATCCAACTCGAAATTGATGACTTGAAGGATATTCTGGCCCGCCCAGAGCGCCAACGTGAGATCGTCCGCGATGAGCTTGCCGAGATCGTTGAGAAGTATGGCGATGAGCGTCGCACCGAAATCATTGCCGCAACCGGTGATGTCACCGAGGAAGACCTCATTGCTCGCGAGAACGTGGTGGTCACCATCACTTCGACCGGCTATGCCAAGCGCACCAAGGTCGATGCCTACAAGTCCCAACGCCGTGGTGGCAAGGGTGTGCGCGGTGCGGAACTGAAGCAAGACGATGTGGTTCGTCACTTCTTCGTATGCTCCACGCATGACTGGATTCTCTTCTTTACCAACTTCGGTCGCGTCTACCGCCTCAAGGCCTATGAGTTACCAGAAGCTTCGCGAACTGCGCGTGGTCAGCACGTTGCTAACCTGCTGGAATTCCAGCCAGAAGAGCGTATTGCCCAGGTTATCCAGATTCAAAGCTATGAGGATGCCCCATACCTAGTTCTTGCTACAGCCCAAGGTCGAGTAAAGAAGTCGCGCCTCTCTGATTACGAATCCAACCGCTCGGGTGGTTTAATCGCAATCAACCTCAATGAGGGCGATAAGCTCATCGGTGCTTCCCTGTGCTCGAATGAGAATGATCTGCTGCTGGTATCCGAAGAAGGCCAATCCATTCGCTTTAATGCCAATGATGATCAGTTGCGCCCAATGGGCCGCAGCACCGCTGGTGTTAAGGGCATGCGCTTCCGTGGTGATGATCAATTGCTAGCCATGCAGGTGGTACGCGATGATGCTTATCTCTTGGTCGCAACCTCCGGTGGCTATGGCAAGCGTACGTCCTTGGAGGAATACTCCGTACAAGGTCGTGGCGGCTTAGGTGTGGTTACTTTCAAGTACACCCCGAAGCGCGGAAAGCTCATTGGAGCTTTGGTTGTTGATGAGGACGATCAGATACTAGCTATTACTTCTGCCGGTGGGGTTATCCGTACTGAGGCTAACCAGATCCGCCCAAGCTCGCGTGCCACTATGGGGGTGCGCCTGGTCAACCTGGATGACGAGGTAGAGCTGCTCGCTATCGATCGCAACGTAGAGAACGAAGGTGAGGAAGAAGCTGTAGCCGTTGCTCAGGGAGATAAGCCAGCACCAGCTGCATTAAACCTGGACACTGGTACCGCCGAAACGAACGAGGGAAATGAGTAAGCAATGAGTGCCCGTAAAATCTCTATTACCCATATCTCCCCGCGGTCTTTTTTCCGCACTGCCCTTGCCTTGTCTTTAGTGGGCCTGGCCGCATGGATTATTTGCGTGATTCTGCTCTACATCGGACTAGATGTTGCAGGCGTGTGGACCCAGCTCAATGATGTCATCGGTGGTGTGGGTGGCGATGCCACCATCACCTTTGGCACTGTTTTGTTAGCAGCAAGTTTGCTCGGGGTACTGGTAGCCCTGCTCAACGTCATCCTGGCTCCGCTGATCGCAGTGGTCTACAACTCCTTAGTAGATCTCTCTGAAGGCGTGCACCTGGATGTGAGCAATGAGGTACACCGCTAAAACAGCACTCATAGAAGAGCTGTAGGGTTTGATGCCCGGTGATTCCTGGAAAGGAAACGCCGGGCGCTTTCTCTTTGAATCTGATGGCTCTTTGAATCTGGTGGATGCCAATTTGGCAATCGGTAGATACCGTAATTCCCCGCGCAACGCGTAGTCGAATAGTGTTACATGTGACGCTAAAAAAAGGCGGATAAAACCCCGCTTATACAGGCGATTTGCCAAGTCTAGAATAACTGGGTAAAGTTCTATCTCGTTCCCAGGGCCTATAGCTCAGTCGGTTAGAGCGCATCGCTGATAACGATGAGGTCGCAAGTTCGATTCTTGCTAGGCCCACAGGAACAAATGGGGCATTAGCTCAGTTGGTAGAGCATCTGCTTTGCAAGCAGAGGGTCAGGAGTTCGATTCTCCTATGCTCCACGTTAAGGCTTTTTATCTTCACTGATAAAAAGCCTTTTTTGCTGTCTTACTTCGGTTTTTGGCACTATCGAATCTGTATTCAACGCTACACTCGCTCACCCAATCGGGGATTTTCTGGCATTATCGCTCGCGGTATTGCATTTTGGATCGAAATACGATGGATTCGAATCCTCGAGTTGCTAGCGCTTTAACCAGCATTCACACTACCAATATTTCTTGATTTCTTGATTGCCTTGTATGGAACACTCTCGGAGTAGTGTTGCGTCTGCGCACGGATATCATCTGCTTTCACCTCCTGAGGCGTAGCAGTCTGTATGGAGAAGCAGTACTGTGCCCAGACATGCACGGCATCTGGCTGGCCACAAGTTAGGACATTTGTGCACTGTAATAGCGGTTATCCAATGTATACGTCCGTTCATCCGCCAAGAAGTTGACACCGTGTCAGCAGAGTGCTTTACTATTGGTGTCTGACACGGTGTCAGAATTGGTGGGAGTCTCACTTCTTCCAGGTGTTCTGGAAAGAGCAAGTTCACACAAAAATATTCGAAAGAGACAGCATCATGAAAAAGGTAAGGAAGTAACCATTATGACTGATAAGACACCAAATACTGTTGTTTTGGTATTCCACCCTCAGTTGGAAAGTGGATCTCGCATCAACCGGGTATTAGCAAATGCGGCTGCGAATGCTGGAGCCGTGGTACGCGATATATACCAGCTATATCCAGACTTCCAGATTGATGTACTAGCAGAGCAAAAGATTTTGGCAGCAGCGGACCGTATCGTTTTTCAATTCCCAACCTATTGGTATAGCGCTCCAGCGCTACTGCGTCAGTGGGAAGATGAAGTCTTAGAATATGGTTGGGCTTATGGATCCAATGGAACGGCACTCCATGGCAAGGATTTACTTGTGGTCACTAGCTGGGGTGCCCCAAGCGAAAGTTACACAGAAACAGGCAGGACGCACTTTACGACCAATGAGCTGCTGCGTCCTCACCAAGCCACTGCCACTATGGTGGGAATGCGTTATCTAGAGCCTTTGACCATTACTGGCGCCATGGGGCTAAGTGACGCCAACCTAGCGGATTTTGCAGCAAGCTACCAAGAAAAGCTACGTGCCCCAGAACTTCCCGCCTTTGCAGTGCGTGGACAATAACCGTTTCTAAAGCTAGTAGCACTCCGTCACATTTTACCCATATTCTCACGGAAGGTGAGTTATTCATGTACTCCATTACTATCCGGATTCCAGAAACCAAGGATCCGGCAATTGATGCTCAGAATTTAGAGCAGCATCGCGCCTGGTTTCAGAAGCACCAGGGCAAGGAATTTCTTTTCACTGCGGGGTTCACTGATGCCCGAGCAGGCATTATCCTGACAGCAGATATGCCGTACGAAACTTTGGAAGAAGTATTGCAGGAAGATGTTTATTTCGATGATCCAGCAGCTACCTATGAGGTTCATGAACTTCGGGTAAGCTATGGTGCAGCGCAGCTAAATTCGGCGGCATCCTCATAAAGGATAGAAGTTAAAGAAGGTAGTTTTTTGAAAGATACCGCAGCAATCGCGAAAGTGCACGAAGAGATTAAGAAAATGAGTGGTGCGCGTGCCCAAGAAATATTAGATGCTGCAGTATATCTTTTCGATGAACACCACTATAAAGACATCAGCTTAAAAGATATTGCGGTGCATACCAGCATGAGCCGCCCATCCATCTACAATTATTTCCAAACGAAAGGCGAGATTTTTTTGGCACTGCTAACGCGGGAGTACCTGCAGTGGGCGGAAGAATTAGCCAATGTGCCGGTGACAGCAGAATTCACGCTTGCTGTTGTACAGCAGCTCGCCGGGAAAGACCTGATGTTTAAACTTATTGCGAATAACATCACGGAGTTTGAGGAAGAAAGTCGCGATCAGAATATTCTGACCTTTAAATATTCGTACCTAGCCACTATGGAAAATTTTGAGAAGGCACTGGTTGAGCATTATCCGCATCTTACCTCTGCTCAAAGCAATGATATTGTGCTGGCATTTTTTCCATACCTTTTTGGTGTATACCCATACACCACAATTACGCAGCGGCAACAAGTAGCCCTAGATACGTTAACTGATAATTTTCCACAGTCATCGGCCCAAGATCTCTTACACAATTTATTACACACTTTGGTGGCTCCATACGCTATAGCGGACGATTCACCTTCCAATTAAGGAGAAGAGCACTTTTATGTCTAAGCACAAGAAAATTGCACTCGGCACGTGGTCATGGGGCAAAGGAGTAGTTGGGGGCGATGCCATTTTTGGTAGCGGCCTTGACTCCACGCAATTGAGCCAGGCTTTCACAGCGGCTTTGGACGCTGGTTTCACGACCTTTGATACCGCTTATGCCTATGGTGCTGGGGCATCGGAGGAAGTTTTAGGGGAGTTAATTCAGCAACACCCAGAGACTAAAGTAGTGATCTCTGATAAATTTACGCCCCAGATGGTAAGTGAAGAGACCGAAAACCCTGTGCTGGATATGTTGCAGGGGAGTCTGAATCGCTTGGACGTTGATTTCATTGACATCTATTGGATCCACAATTCCAGTGATATTGAACGGTGGACTCCACTGCTTGCCCAGGCAGTAGCCAGCGGACACGTCGGTCGAATTGGGGTATCGAACCATAGTTTGGCTCAAGTACAACGCGTTCAAGAAATTTTGGCTGGTTATGATCTCACATTATCTGCAGTTCAAAACCACTTCAGCCTGCTATATCGCCGTTCCTTAGACGATGGTCTCTTGGAATACTGTCGAGAAAATGACATCGAATTTTTCTCTTACATGGTCTTGGAACAAGGTGCCTTGGGTGGTAAGTATGACACTCAACACCCGCTGCCGGCAGATTCGGCCCGTGGGGAACGGTACAATCCCTTGCTCCCAGCTATGGAGCCACTTCTGGCAACTTTGCGGGAAGTCGCCCAAGCTCATGAGGCGAGTGTGGCTCAGATTGCAATTGCATGGGCACTAGCACAGCAGACCACTCCAATTATTGGGTTGACTAACGCTGCTCAGGTCGCGGATCTTAGCAAGGCTCAGCAGGTAGAGGTTTCTGAAAGCGAATTAGCACAGATTCTTGCAAGTGCTAAACAAATCCCCGTTGATGTTTCTGGTGGCTGGGAGGGAGAGGCCTAACAAGGTTTTTGCCATTCTAAGAGAAAAATTGGCCGGGATTCATGCCCCGGCGAAACCCCGAACTGCGCATCAAGTGCAGCGAGTTCGGGGATTTCTTGATATTGGACTGTATTCAGGCCGGCCGCATGAAAAGTAGCAATATAGTCGTCTACGCCGCTTGCAGTACCTAAAGGCAATTGGAGCACAGTCTTGGCAGTGTAGGTATCGGCAAAATTGATTGTTCCTTGAGAGCTCGGAACGTTGAGAGACTGCGGGACTCCCAGCGGAAACCAGGCAGCATCAATAACAATGATTTTGCCACCGGGGCATAATACGCGGGCCCATTCCTGGAGTGCCGCTACTGGGTTGGATAACGTCCAAAGCACATAGCGGTTAATAATGATAGGCAAACTCGCAGTGGGAAAAGCGAGATGCTGAGCATGTTGTCTGCTGAAGCTGATTGGCACATTATCGCGGTTAGCTTGAAGTTGGGCCTCGTGGAGCATGCCAGGGGCATGATCTATTCCGTGCACCAGATAGCCGGCTCGTCCAAGCAATTGCGCCAAATAGCCAGAACCGGTGCCCACATCCACAATGGGTTGCGCAGCTGCGGGACCGAGTATGGGACACAAGAGGTGGGTCCATAATTTTTGATCTGCCTCGCTGCGGGTGGAATGCTGCTGAAAATCGTGATAGCTGGAGGCACGGTTAGACCAGTATTGATCTAATTGCGCTTGAAAATCATCATCAGCAGTCATCAGGAGTACTCCATAAGATTTGGCTTGCTGAATCTTGAATTTCAGCATAATCCTTATCTAGTATGATTCGAATCCACTGCTCTGGAGCAGCTGAATTTATAGCCCGATATTCATAACGAGTATTTTCCAAAGTAATTACTTCAAGTTCAGCTTGGAGGAGCCAAGGGTGCTGGCGGCGCAGCGCAATGAGTGCCTTATGAGCATTGAGCATGACCAATTGCTCGGAACTTCCAGTGAAGTCAAAGACCGGCCTAATGGCATCATCGCCACGGAAGCGCTCTTCTTTTATGCCGGTATAGCCCAGCTCATCACCATAATACATGGAAGGGATACCCCCAACAGTTAGCAAAATAGCCAGTGCACTTAGCGCTTTACGGCGCCCGACTTGAGAAGCGATGCGGGTTACATCATGATTGCCAATGAAGGTTTGGGGAATAAAGCTTCTTAAAAATTCTTGATGGCGTTGTAATGACCAATCCAATTCGAAGAAGTTTTCTTCTTTCAAGGCGGACCAAATGGCCTTCCACAATTCATACTGGGTGAGAGAATCGATATGGCTAGCAGCAATGAAAGCATCGTAGTCACCGTGGATCACTTCTGCGAGGTGCCAGGATTCTGGAAATTTTTGTTGTACCCGAGGAATTATCTGAGCCCAAAAGTCTGGGGCAACAGAATATGCAGCATCTAAGCGCCATCCATCAACGCCGCGAGCTAGCCAATATTCCATCACCTCCTGGACATAGCGCACGGTGGCTGGATTGGTATGGTCTAAGCGTCGCAAATCTGCATGGCCTTCGAATACGGCAGCGGCATCGAAAAGCTCTGGGTGCACAAAATCCTGACCCGCATGGCTAAACACCCCGTCCAAAATTATCCGAATCCCGCGGGCATGGGCTGCCGTCACCAAGTCCTCAAAATCTTCGAGAGTGCCCAGGCGTGGATCAATCTGAAAGTGATCAATGGTGTCATAGCCGTGGGTATGCGAACGAAAAATTGGTCCCAAAATTAACCCATTAGCCCCTAAGGCCACCACATAATCAAGCTGGGCTGTCAAGGATGCTAAACGAGGTTCTTCATCGTGCTCGTGCCAAATGGGGGCATTACTAAAACCTAGGGGATAGACTTGCCAAAAAATTGCATGCTGGGTCCAAGTAGCGCTCATCATAACCTCGTTTCACAGTGGAGCAGAGAAGGGATCATTACCTTCCAGCATAGGGTAGTGTCTGGCATGAATCCCAGGAAACCCCACTTAAGCAGGTATAAATACCAAAGGACGGCACGCAACCTTTGCATAGCAACTGCGACCACCGCTGAAGAGAAAGAGCTTTCAGACTACTGCCTGGAGCTATTTTAGGGAGTATCCAATGATGCTACAGTCGTTGCGATTTGTTGAATCTCTGCCGGACGCACTCGGCAACACCCGCCAATGTAGCGCACGTTATGCGCTACAAATTCCGGCACCTTGGTAACAATACTTAAATCTTCATCTACGGGATCCTGCCAAACCCGCTGCACATGATCCCAAGATTCTCCACTGTTGGGATACACCATAAGCGGTAGTGAGAGGAGATGAGACAATTCTTTTACCGCCGCTAATGCCAACGGAGCGGAACAGCAATTCACACCGAGCGCGTGAATCTGGGGGCAGGAGCGCACAACATCTGCTACCGCTGCTAAGGAACTACCGTCTGCAAGTATCGGTTGGAGAGAGGAAGCTGCATGTGGAGTGCCGGGATCCTGAGCGCGAATATTAATGCTGAGCAGAGCTGGGGTAGTACAAGCTGCTAACTCTTGGCATAGCGCAGTAATTTCCAAGATGGAAGGGATAGTCTCACACAGCAAGGCATCTGCCCCAGCACTATCAAGCACTGCTAAACGGCGGCGGTGCCATTGGGCCAGGTCAGCAATATCGAGCCCATATGCTCCATCATATTCTGTGCCTGCACCTGGCCCAGCTCCGTATGGGCCAACTGAAGCGGCTACCCACCGAGGGCGGGTAGGGCTTACTCCCTCAGCAGTGTCTATGTCGTTGTCTGTGGCATCGGCAAGCTCGCGGGCCTGCTGGGCCAGGCGCACGCTCGTACGCAATACTTCATCAACCTGAGTAGGTGAATATCCGAGGGTGGCCAGGCCGTCATAGGTTACTTCATAACTGCAGGTTGTAGCGATCTGGGCGCCGGCTTGGTAGAAATCACAATGCGCGGCGGTTATCTCTGCGGGATTATCGAGCAGGATCTGAGCCGACCATAAAGCACCAGTGACATCATTACCACGCTGTTCTAGCCAGGTTCCCAAGCCGCCATCGAGAATAACGGTAGTAGCAGGGGGAGCATCTGGAGCAAGAGGAAGGCTAGCCATGCCCACAGTCTAGTAAGACCTTCGCTCAAACAGGGCAATAATATTCAAGCTAGGTTGACCGTCCCGCTATGGTGAATGTGGGAAGAAAATCTCTGGTATAGCTGAATTTCATTCACAACTGGTAGCTGGAAGTGCCAAAAATTTAGACTAAGCGGTCTTGTTTTATACATTGAAGAGCATGGCTGAGCACTCGTCCCTACAAAGAACTATGACCACCCGGCATTTAGTAATGATTGCTCTGGGTGGAGTTATCGGTTCTGGGCTCTTTGTTTCTTCGGGCTACACCATTGCCCAAGCAGGTCCCTTGGGTGCAGTTATCGCCTATGGCATCGGTGCTTTGGTTGCCTGGTTTGTGATGACCTGCCTGGGTGAATTAGCCGTAGTATGGCCAGTCTCGGGTGGTTTTCACGTCTATGCCACCCGCAACCTAGGACCAGCGTGGGGTTTTGCCACCGCCTGGCTGTACTGGATGTGTTGGGCCGTTGCCTTAGGTAGTGAATTCACCGCCTCAGGCATATTGATGCAACGATGGTTCCCAAATACAGAAGTGTGGGTCTGGTGCTTGATATTTGCCGCAACATTATTTACTCTCAACGCGATTTCCGCACGCGTTTTTGGAGAAACTGAATTCTGGCTTTCGCTCATTAAGGTCATCGCAGTCGTTGCTCTTATCATCGTGGGTTCTGCCACCATTATCGGTATCAACCCAGCTGCCGATGCCACAGGTTTTGGCTTTCGCAACTACCACACAGCTGATGGTTGGTGGCCCCAAGGCTTCGGCGGGGTATTTATTACCATCCTGGCAGTCTTCTATGCCTTTAGCGGTACAGAACTTATTGGTGTTGCTGGTGGCGAAGCTGCTGATCCGCACAAATCCATTCCGAAGGCGATCCGCACTGCAGTACTACGCCTGACGATCTTTTTTGTCGGTGCTATTGCTGTGATCGCTGCGATCATTCCCTATGAGGAAGCTGGCCTAGATGAAAGTCCTTTTGTGACGGTCTTTGATGCCGTAGGGCTGCCAGCAGCCGCAGATATTATGAACTTCGTCATTATTATCGCCCTGGTCTCTGCCGGTAATTCTGGCCTATTCTCGTGTACCCGCATGTTGCATTCTTTGGCGCGAGAAGGCCAAGCTCCCCAGGCTTTGGCCCGCACAACCAGCCGCGGTATTCCTATGGTGGCACTGTGTGTCTCTATGGTGGGTGCGCTGCTCTCCTTGCTGTCGAGTGTGGTTGCGCCGGGCAGTCTCTTCTTGGCCCTAGTCTCGGTCTCTGGCTTTGCGGTTGTAGCTGTGTGGCTCATCATCGTGGCCGCGCAGATCTCTTTTCGCCGGTGGTACGTACGCGAAGGCAATGATCCAATGCAACTGCCGTACCACTCCCCATGCTTCCCCGTCGTGCCATATCTGGCACTGTTCTTCTTGCTCATCTCCTTAATCGGAGTGGCCTTTGATGCTGAACAGCGCGCCTCGCTGTATTTCGGCATTCCTTTCACCCTGATGTGCTTGGGTTATTATCGCTGGCGCCATGGCGCAGGCGTCTTCCGTCCGGCAGCGCGACGCGAAATAGGTACTGTAGCCGCAGAGTATTAGTGCATAGATACTTAACGGAGCGTACGTAGCGCTAGCAGTTGGAAAGAATAATGGTTTGGGAAAGCATGTCCCAGGCCATTTCTTATTGGGTTGATTCCGTGGTGTTTTCTTGTACACAAAATGTAAATAGGGCACGACACGCCGGTAAGCTTCCCCCTAAAAAGGGTGACCCGCTTGTGCAGGTAAGCGCCAGTGAATCGATTAACAAATACCCGTTTAACTGGGAATATGTTTGAAAAAAGCAGAATATTGGGAGAGTATACCTAGGTGCAAAAATTCCTATCCCGCCTCCACCATGTGTCCTTCCAGCGACGCATTGCGCATAAGCGCACCGGGGCAGCAATATTCAGCTTGATTCTAGGTTTGAGTCTGACTGCCTGCTCTGAAACCGGTGGGGCACCACGTTCCGAAGACAGCAGTGACCTCAGTGGGGGAGTGAACACCCCACGCTACGTGGTCTCCATGATTACTCATGGAGCACCCGGTGATACCTTCTGGGACCTTGTGCGTAAGGGTGCGCAAGACGCTGCGCAGAAAGATAACATTGAACTGCGCTATTCCTCAGACCCCGAAATCCCCAACCAGGTCAACTTCGTACAATCCGCCATAGATTCCAATGTCGATGGCATTGCGCTCACGCTGCCTAATGCCACTGCAGTAGGACCAACAGCAGCAGCAGCGGTACATGCAGGTATTCCCACCGTGGCATTTAATGCCGGTATGGATGCCTACCAAGACTATGACCTCCAAGGATTCTTTGGTCAAGAAGAATCTGTCGCCGGAGAACAAGCAGGCCAGCGTTTAGCAGAACAAGGTGCCAAGCATGTGCTGTGCGTGATTCACGAACAAGGCAACTCTTCGCAGGAAGCCCGCTGCGATGGTCTCTCCAAGGGAGCCACTGGAGCGAAGGTAGAAATTCTCTACGTCAATGGCCGCGACCTTTCTGCTGTCCAAGCCACCTTGCAATCCAAACTTTCTCAGGACTCCAGTATCGACTGGGTTATGGGCCTGGTGGCACCGGTTGCTTTAACTACCATTGATGCCGCCAAAGATGCCGGGGCTGATGTTTCCATTGCCACCTTCGATACGAATGCGGAACTCGTTAATGCGATTGAAGCCGGCGATGTTCAATTCGCAGTGGATCAACAACCATATCTGCAAGGCTATATGGCAGTGGATTCCCTCTGGTTGGCCTTAAGGAATGGCACCACCGTAGGCGGTGGCCGCCCAGTCTACACCGGCCCCAGTTTTGTGGATGCCAGCAATGTAGACACCATCGCCGAAGCAGCCCGGGAGGGATTACGCTAATGAGTACCGACACTACTGGTGATGATCGCCTCAGCCGCTTCCAAGGCCTGGGCGTATTTATTCGCCGCCCAGAACTAACGAGTGCGCTGGGTGCAATCCTCATCTTTGCGCTCTTCTTTGCTATCGCCCCAGCATTTCGATCCTGGGAAGCATTCGCAACCGTGCTCTATGCATCGGCCACCTTAGGTATTGTGGCGCTAGCCGTGGGTATGTTGATGATCGGGGATGAATTCGACCTTTCCTCTGGTGTCGCAGTTACCACCGCGGCCTTAGCTGCGACCATGTTGAACTATAACCTGCACCTGAACTCGTGGGTCGGCGCTGGGCTCTCCCTGGCTATTGCCCTGAGTATTGGTGCACTTAATGGTTTCCTCGTTACCCGTACCGGTATACCAAGTTTCTTGATCACCCTCTCGGTGTTCCTCATGCTCCAGGGCCTTAATTTGGCGATCACCAAGGCAGTGACCGATCAGGTAGCCACCCCAACTATCGCCGATATGGAAGGTTTTAACTCCGCAAAGACTGTTTTTGCCGGCAGCATCACAATTGGTGGAGTTACCTTTAAAACGATCATCCTCTGGTGGCTACTCTTCGTCGCCATTGCCTCTTGGTTGCTATATAAAACCACCTTTGGCAATTGGATATTTGCTGTTGGTGGTAATGCTGATGCCGCCCGTGCCGTAGGCGTACCCGTACGCCGGGTGAAGGTCATACTCTTTATGTTCGTGGGCTTTGCGGCCTGGTTTGTAGGAATGCATAATCTCTTTAATTTCGATTCCATTCAATCCGGACAAGGTGTGGGCAATGAGTTCCTCTACATCATTGCCGCCGTGATCGGTGGTTGTGCGCTTACCGGCGGACGCGGTACCGCTATTGGAATGGCCATTGGTGCCTTCATCTTCGGCATGACCAACCAGGGCATTGTATTTGCTGGGTGGAATCCAGACTGGTTTAAGTTCTTCCTCGGCGCGATGCTGCTTTGGGCGGTATTTACCAACAATACGGTGGCCCAATTTTCGAAAGGACGCGCTTAATGGCTCCGCAAAACCAAAGTGAAACTGCCATCATTAGTCTGCGGGATATTACGAAGTCCTATGGCAATTTCGCAGCACTACGCGGTGTGGATATGGATATCCGTGCCGGAGAAGTTACCTGCGTGCTTGGCGATAATGGTGCCGGCAAGTCCACCTTGATTAAGATCCTGGCCGGTTTGCACAAGCATACTTCCGGTACATTGCTTATCGATGGTCAGCCCACAGTATTCCAATCACCGCGTGCTGCCTTAGATGCCGGCATTGCCACCGTGTACCAAGACCTAGCGGTGGTTACCACCATGCCGGTCTGGCGTAATTTCTTTCTCGGACAAGAACTCACGAAGCCTTGGGGGCGCCTACGTGCGGGGGAAATGCGAGAGATCACACGCAACCAGCTGCTCGAGATGGGCGTGGATATCCCGGATGTGAACGTGGAAATTGGCAGCCTGTCTGGGGGTCAACGCCAAGTAGTCGCTATTGCTCGCGCTATCTACTTTGGCGCCCGAGTGCTCATTCTTGATGAGCCCACCGCAGCGTTGGGCGTGAAGCAATCTGGTGTGGTGCTGCGCTTCATCACTGCAGCGCGCAAACAGGGAATTGCAGTGGTGTTTATTACCCACAACCCACACCATGCCTATTTAGTTGGCGATCACTTCCGCATCCTCAAGCTGGGCCGGCAGGTTTTGGCAGCGTCTCGCGATGAGATCACTGTTGAAGAACTCACCGGCCATATGGCCGGTGGTAGTGAACTTGATGCTCTCAGCCACGAACTCCAACGCAGCTCAGCGTAGACAACATAAAGCGGGCGTGCCTTCCTATTGAGTAGGGGAGAGCACGCCCGCTTTATCTTCTGATCGCAAGGGTGTGGCGGAGAGTAGTGGAGTCACACCCGACGGCAGAATTAGTCTTCCTTGGTTTCTTCTGCAGCGTCTGTCACTGCCTCGCCAAGCTGGGCATCTAGAGAGTCACTATTGTTAACGACCTCATCGAAGATTGGGGTCTCGCTAGAGTACACCAGCTTTTCCTGAGTCTCCCGGATGGAGGAAGCAACCTCATCTTTCTCATAATCTGCGGTGGTTGGTGGGGTAGTAGCGACCTCATCAGTAGCAGTCTTGTTGGTAACCAAGTAGTAGATGCCATAGGCCAAAGAAGCGAGCAGTGCGAGTAGACCAGCACGGCGTAGCACTACAGCACTTGTGGAGCGCTGCTGCACGTTAGCCTTTTTGGCGGCTTTCTTCTCTGCCTTCTTGACCTGACGCTTAGCCTTGCAAGACAGCTTCTTGCCATCCTTTTTCGCCTTTTTGGCTTGCTTCTTGCCTTGCTTTTCAGCCTTCTTTGCCTTCTTTTTTGCGTCTTTACCAGCGCTTTCAAGTGCATCTTGCGCAGCAGCCGCAGTGTTCACAGTGCTTTCCTTTACCTGCTGTGCAGTATCTGCTGCCACATCAGTGGCCTTGTTCCAAGCCTCACCGGTGGTTTGAGCAGCATCATTTGCTAGGTCCTTAGCTTGGGCTGCGACTTTCTTTGCCTCTTGCTTCGCCTGCTTAGCGGCCTTTTTCGCCTGCTTCTTGGCTTTCTTTGTAGCCTTCTTTGTAGCCTGAGCGGCTTCTTCCTTGCGCTTATTCGCCTCTGCTACAGCCTCATCGAGACGACGACGAGCCTGCTCAGCTAAGGATTGCAGTTCTGGCTGCTTCTTAACGTCGTGCTGGGTTGTACCAGCTACGGCCAAACGAGCAGCCTCCCTGGCCTCTTCTAAGTCGCGGGCATTGTGCAGTAGGGTGGTGTAGTTATCGCGGGCACGCTGTGCTTTGCGCTCCCGGAGGGCATGGATACCACTCTTGGTTGCCGTGGTAGCAATAGCCAAATTTGAATTCATTAGGGTCCTCAATAACTCAAGGGCTACACCAGGCAACACCGTGGATAGAAAGCGCTACCTGCTGCAAGCCACCGATAATCAGTCATTCTTAGTCTCTACTTTAGCCATTTTTGGCTCCACATGTATGTAATCTAAGCCTGAAAGTAAGAGTGCCAATCACGTACAAGCCTTGGCCCGTACCAACCCGGTGTGGCCCGCGCGGTTGAGTGCGGCGAGCAATTATGGAGAAGTAGCACCATGGCCAGATGCAGCCTAAGATGGAAGGCATGACTTTGAAGACTGCAACCGCGGTATTGCACACTAATCGTGGCGATATCGAGATCGAGCTTTTCGGCAATCATGCTCCCGCAACTGTGGAAAATTTCGTTGGCTTGGCCCAAGGCACCGTCGACTATACGACGGAAAATGCCTCCGGCTCCACCGAAGGCCCCTTCTATGATGGCGCAGTATTCCACCGCGTTATCGATGGCTTCATGATCCAGGGCGGCGACCCAACCGGTACTGGCCGTGGCGGCCCAGGCTACCAGTTCGGTGATGAATTCCACCCAGAACTGCGATTCGATCGCCCCTTCCTGCTGGCAATGGCGAATGCCGGCCCAGGTACCAATGGTTCCCAGTTCTTTATTACCGTGGCGCCAACCCCACACCTGAATAATCACCACACCATCTTTGGTGAGGTAACCGACGCTGCCTCCCAAAAGGTTGTTGCAGACATTGCTGGTACCGCTACCGATCGTTTCGATCGCCCAGTAGAGCCAGTGGTTATCGAGTCCGTAGAGATCAAGGAATAATCTCACCGAAAAACAGCAGAAAGGTAGCGTATTTGCTATCTTCCTGATGTCGAAGCCCATAGTCCTCCAGGGACCCCACCCTAGAGCGGCTATGGGCTTTGCTCATGCCAAGGTGAGGACTCTGAAAACCTATGGGCATCAAAGCGATGGTAACTTCTACCACGTGTCTTCTGTACAACAGCGATTCCAAGATGCCTGGCGCTATATGCCAGCAACCTTTGTGATTTGTGCGCTCAATATAGCGGCGTATTTTTTCACTGCCGCCCAATCGCGCTCTTTGAGCAATAATTTGAGCGACTCGCAATTAGCTTCTGACTGGGTAATGTATGGTCCCGCGGTCACCATTTATGGACAGTGGTATCGCCTGTTGACCAGCAGCTTCTTGCACTTTGGTTTCGGGCATCTACTCATGAATATGTTGCTGCTCATCGTTTTGGCCTACCATTTAGAACGTGCGCTAGGTTCTCTAGCATTTGCTGCTACCTATCTAGTCTGTGCGTTCGGTGCAGGCGCAGCGGTGTACATCTTTCATCCTTCTACTCCTACTGCGGGGGCATCGGGGGCTATCTACGGATTGATGGCCTTTTTGGTCGTCCAAGCATTGATCTCTAAATTCGATGTGCGCGCCCCGCTGACCTTGCTATTAGTTAATATCGGCTACACCTTTACCTTAAGTGGTATCTCGGTTGCAGGACACTTAGGAGGATTAGTGGTTGGCCTGATGTTGGCCTACCCGCTGCTTCAGGCGCAGCGTCGCCGCCGCTGGCTCTACTTGCTGTTGATGATCTTCGCCTTGAGTGCAGCAGTATTTGCTTTCTAGGTAGAGAAAGACTCCTTATATTGCTCGGTTTTCCCAGTGTTATTTGGCGCGTCAACGCCAAAAGTCCAGGATATTCGGCCTAAGCTAGGAGCATGGCTGAAGCAAAGCGAATAGTGGTGAATATTGATGCTGCAGGTCCGCGCCTGCACGAAGCCACGGCACCCCTGTTATATGCGGATGATTTGGCAGCGCTGCGTGGTGATGGCATCTTTGAAACTTTGCTGTTGCGCGCTGGGTATGTGCGCAATCAGCAACCACACTTTGAACGCTTCTTACGCTCGGCAGTTCAACTAGACCTTCCCTCCCCAGACCAGGAGGTATGGGAAGAAGCAACCAAGTTAGCAGCAGCTGAATTTCAGGCGCAGGTCGGTGAGGTAGACGCTGCAGTGCGTTGGAATTATTCGCGAGGCCGCGAGAATACTGGTCAGACTACTGCATGGATTAGTGTGACCGCCCTGCCAGCAACCTACATTCAAGACCGTGAACAAGGAATTCGGGTTTTGAGTGGTCCGCGTGGTTTTAGGCGGGATATCGGGCAGCGTGCTCCGTGGGCGCTCGCGGGTGCCAAGACACTTAGTTATGCGGTGAATATGGCTGCGTTGCGCTATGCCAAGGACCATGATGCTGATGACATGATCTTTCTTGATGATGCCAATTACGTGCTCGAAGGCCCGACCTCGACGGTAGTCGTTGTACGCGGTAATACCTTGCTGACCCCGCCACCGAGTGCCGGTATTTTGCACGGCACAACCCAACTCAAGCTCTTCGAGGCGGCTACAGCTGCTGGCTGGGAAATAGCGGAAGCAGATCTGCAACTTGCCGATCTCTTTGAACACGAGGGACTGTACTTACTTTCCTCCGGTCGCCTCGCAACGTGGGTACGCAATCTTGATGGCACAAATTTTGCACGCCCTTCGCGTGATGCAGAAATCCAGCAGCTGTGTGCGAAGGCCATTGCAGAATAGCGATGCTGTGAAAAAATATGGTGTAGTTCGTCACGAAGATTAACGAACAAGTTATCCACACGTTTTTTCCGCAATGTGGATAAATTACAAGGGTGTAAGCTCCGTGACTATCGCGGGGCTTACTTGTATTTTGAGGCCGTGAGCTGGGTCGTTCTCAGGCTGATATGAATGTGGCACCGTTGGGCATTTTTCCCCAACTGTGGAGAAAATCAGTACACATCTGTGGATAACTTGTCTTTGGGGCACCTGAGTATCGCTATGGCAAGAAAAATGGTGTGGCCTTTTCGCCTACATCTCCGGGTGGTTGCACAGATATACCGCATAGAATAATCCATATGATTGTATCTTCGAAAAAAGTGCAATTTATCTACAGCTATTTTCCACAGTGTGGATAATTTCATTCTTGTAATTCTCGCTGTTCTGTTCGAAACTGCAAAATTGCCAGAAACTAACCTGCAGTTTTCTGTATTGCCTCGAACATTTGGTGGTGTGGAGAGTTTTCCCCAAAGTTATCCACAGGTGTGGAAAATTGTCGTTGAACCGCTTAATGCAACGGTCGGTGGTGGAACGTGCCGGGCAGAAGTGTGTAAAGCTAAAAATTTGACACTTCACGCCCCGAAAGAGGGTATTTTTCTAAGTATTTTTGATCTAAAGCGACATAAAAGTCGAAGTATAATTATGATCAGAATAAATGCCAGCCAGGTAAATACTGGTTTAGGATAAGAAATTGTTAGGACATACATACAACTTATTGTGTGCTTGCAATCGATTGCGAGAGGGTGTTAGCCCAGCTTATCCCAGAAAACTGGTAGTGCATCTGAATTTTCAAGATTAGTGCTCACCATCGGTGGGCAATGTAAGTGGAAAGGACTCACTTTCATGAAAGCTATCACGCGTCGCCTGTGCGGCCTGCTTACCGCTGTAGCGACTTTTGGTGCGGGGGTAGGACTTGCACACGCGAGTGAACATGCCACATGGACGGGTATGGGTGCTCAATTGCCAGAATCGACCAATGTGGCCCAAGCAATGCTTACTGCGCGAAATGCTGATAAGCCTTCTCCACTTGGTGCGAACGAAGTTTGTACTCCCGCACCTGGAGAAAACCCAGTTATTCTCCTCCATGGAATGAATAGCGATGCATATGGTTCCTTTGCGCGTTTATCGCCAGCGCTAAAAGAAGCAGGTAAGTGTGTCTATGCCTTCACATATGGTGAATATGATTTGTCCTTGATGGGTAAGATGCCTGGTTTCAATGGTATGGCACCCTTGGAGGATTCCCTGGTAGAGGTCGGCTCCTACGTTGATGCGGTGCGTGCCAACACCGGTGCAGAAAAAGTAGACCTCGTTGGTTATTCTGCTGGTGGTAGCCTGTCGGTAGCATATGCCAAGCAGCAAGGTGCAGCTGTCGTAGGAAATGTAGTAACCATTGCTGGTGTCAACCGGGGCACGAGCCTGCTGGGCTTATCGCAGCTTGAGCGAATTCTGGCAAAGAATGGGCTGCAGGTTGTCAATGCTACGGACCGTCTTATCGGCCCTGTTGGTGGCGATCTCCTTGAGAACTCTGATTTCATGATGCGTCTGAAAGATGGTGGCATTGAAGCCCCAGGTGTCCACTATGCGGCTATCTCAACGTTGTATGACGAAGCTGCAACACCTTTGAGCAATACTCAATTTAGCAGTGGCAATTATGAAAATATCGTGGTCCAAAATGGCTGTGCTCAAGACCGTGCTGATCACTTAAGTCTCCCATATGATCCACGCGCTATTGCTTATACAGTCAACGCGCTCGGTGGGGATGTACAAGTTCCTTGTAGCAGCGTATTACCGGTAGTGCCACTGTATTAAACCAGCAATGCCGCACAGTCAATGCTGCACAGTCAATGCAGATCAGGCGCACTACACTTCGATATAGGCTTAAAAGTGTATTGTGGTTTGAGGTTGGTACTGCCACAGTGCATCGACAGTATCGGCATTGCTGAACCACCAGAGAATGCAGACTCTGATTGCGTTGCAGGTGAAGGTAATACTGAAGAAGCCGCGATGAAACGGAAAGGTGGCCGATACCCCCCCGACCACCGCAGCATCCGATGCATGACGTCTGCTTAACCTGTAAGATCCTGCAGTTTCGAAGGAAGCTATCCTGAAAACAGTCACTGCACACGAGTGAAAAAGATCCGCCGGAGAACACTCTCCAGCGGATCTTTCCTTATCGCAGACACCAAGAATCTTAGCTATCGTCAGGGTGCTGCTTGCTGCAAGAAAGAATCCTGTGCGTTTAAGAACGCCATGGTGCTACAGCTCGCGCAATATCGGCGGGTTCGGTGTAGTGCACCGCTTGGAGTCCGAACTCTTCAGCTGCAGTTACATTGGCTAAAGTGTCATCAAAGAAGATGGTGTTTGCAGCCTCACTGCCTAGGTCATGCAGTGCCACCTCATAGGCAGCAGGCTCCGGCTTGACCTCTCCAATATCACAAGAGTAGGTCACAGAATGGAATTCTTGGAACCAGGTATGCTTATCTTTGAGCCCGTTACCCAAGATATGTGGGATATTCGAAAGCACCCCAATGCGCCAGCCTTCAGCAATAAGTTCCCGCACCATTGCTACGGACTCCTCATGGGGACGCAACAAGGTAGCTGTCTCGCTTTGGATGGCGGCATCAATATTGAGCTCTGGTAGATCTGCAGATGCTGCTACTTCTTGCCACCAGACATAGTCGGTAACCTCACCCTTATCGAGTGGGGCACGCAACTCATGGTACGCATCCCAGAACACCTGGCGCTTCTCAGCAGGCAATCCTAGAGATGCTTCGACGGCACGACGATCCTCATCCTTGCGGTGACGGATCAGCACCCCGTAGAGATCAAAGAGTAGCGCTGGCTGGGTGCCGGGCATCGGTTATCGCCATCCCATCGTCATCAGCAGCCCTAAGATGAACAGGCCGAAACCAATGCCGTAGTTCCACTGGCCCAGTTCCATCATGAAGTTAATGTTTGGACCAGCAAGATAGTTCACCACGAGCCACAGCAGGCCGAGCAGCATGAGCCCGAACATAATGACCTTGTACCACATTGGGGTGCCGGTGGAATTCACTTTCACCGGGGTACGGTTCACACTGCCGGTACTTGGAATAGTCTCCGGAGTCAGTTTTGCCTTTGGCATACTCTCTACCTTTAATCAGCGACAGGCCGGCATAAGCGGCCCGTCAGAATTCGTATCAATACTCTATCTGCATTATATGGGGTTTAAGCTCACAGGCAACTAGCCCACCCCAGAAAATAATGCTGCCTGCGAAGACCAACTGGCCTCGTGCAGTGCTGTATAAAAGCCCTCAGGACCAGAAGTGATGCAGCAGGCAGCAACTATGAGAGCAACCGAGAACTAAAGCAAGGAGAATTCGTAGACGGTGAACTCGATATCCGCGGTACGCGAAACTGATTCACCTGCACGAGTACCTTGGGCTGCAATACGGCCTTGCTCGATAATATTCGCGGTACGCTGTGTGCCCGTTTGGCGCAGATTACTACGATTACCTTCCCAACCGGCCGCCTGCAATGCTGCAAGTGCAGCCTCTGGGGTCATATCCGTAATCGCTGGCATAGTGAATAGACTCTGCCGGGATACCTGCACTTCAATTGTCTCAGTGACCGGAACTTCTTGACCCTCTTTTGCAACGGCAAGCACAGTACCATCAGGTTCGGTTGAATCTACCATCACTGCAGTGGCGCTATAGCCCATGCTGTTGAGAATCGAAGATGCTTGCTCCCACGGCAACCCGGTAATTTCTGGCACCGTGTGGGTGGTTGCACCAGCAGAGACGGTAATGCTAACAACCGTGCCTTGGGCAACTTGGGAACCAGCACTTGGCTCCTGTTGCAGAATCAGACCGGCAGGCACATCCTCGGAATCTTCTTCAGAAACAACCGTATCCAATGCCAACCCAGATTCTGCCAAGATCCGTGCGGCATCCTCAGTATTTAATCCCTGGAGATCCGGGACCGCAGTCATTTCTTGGCCGGACGACACCGTCAGAATCACTGTGGACCCTTCTTGCACACTCGATGATGCACTTGGATTCGTGTTCAGCACTAGTCCGGCTTGGACCGTGGGGCTCGGCTCTTCGCGGGTGACCACATTGAGCCCAAGATCTTCCAAAGTCTTCGTAGCAGCTGCCACATCCTGACCACTGACGTCCGGAATACTGATAGCAGCAACGGATTCCGTTGCCGAATCATTATTGCTGCGTACATAGGCAATGCCGCCACCAACGAGCAGTAGTACCGCAAGCGCTGCGAAAAAGACCTGCCAGGTTCGCTTCTTTGGTACTGTTTCTCCCGTTTCTACAGCCTGGTGGGTAGCAGTGAGCGGTGTCGCTTCGTCTTGAGCTACTGGAGTTGCCACGGTAGGCACCTCTGTAGTTTCGGCCTCAGAAGGCCGCACTATATTCGCGGCTCCAGTTTGTGCCGCGCGCAGATAGGGTCGCGCAGCGTGGGTGATGGCATGGCGTTCTAAGCGCGCCAATTCTTCACCCATTTCCGTAGCATTTTGGTAGCGATCGGCAGGAATCTTTGCCATTGCGGTAAGAACTACCGCATCCACATTTACCGCAGCAGTAGGCGAAAGTCCCTGGAGGAACGCACTTGGATGCGGCGGGTCTTCTTGGACATGCTGATAGGCAACCGAGAATGGGGTCTCGCCTTCAAAAGGAGGCTTGCCGGTTAAGCATTCAAAGAGCACACAACCTAAGGCATAGATATCTGAGCGGCCATCCACTTCTTTGCCGCGCGCCTGCTCCGGAGAGAGATACTGCGCAGTACCAATGACAGCCGAGGTTTGGGTCATAGCACTGGTGGCATCATCGAGCGCCCGGGCGATACCGAAATCCATGATCTTCACGGCACCGGTATTGGTGATCATAATATTGCCGGGCTTAATGTCACGGTGGATAATGCCGGCATCATGGCTTGCTTGCAAGGCATCGCAAACGGGAATCAGATCATGGGCCGCGACCTCTGGTGTCAGCGCCCCATCGGTGCGAATAATATCGCGTAGGGTACGGCCATGGACCAATTCCATCACGATATACGGGGTGCGAATACCCTGCATAGTCACTTCACCGGTGTCGTAGACAGCCACGATTGCCGGGTGATTTAAGCGCCCAGAGTTCTTGGCTTCTCGCTGAAAGCGGGCACGGAAATTGGCATCCAGTGCTAGATCTTCGCGCAGCATCTTAATGGCTACTTCGCGACCTAGCAGGATATCTTCAGCGGCATACACCTGTGACATGCCACCGGTGCCAATAATATCGCCTAAACGATAGCGATCTACTAAAAGTGCGGACACTAGAATCCCAACCAATTATTGTTCGAGGTAGTCGGAGTGGTAGTACGACCTTGCCTAGAGTTATTCGTCGTCGTAGGTTCCTCGTATTCGTCGATCACGTTCTCCGTGGTTTCTTCGGTGATCTCTACGGTATCCAACTCATCGGGAGTCTCGATTTCTTCGTAGGTCTCTTCCACCGTTGTCCGTGGTGCCTGCGTGGTCGTCGCCCGAGTCGTCGTTGGAGTGTAGGTAGTGATTGTTGGAGGCTCAGAAGTTGCTTCTTCAGTCTCCGGCATGAAGGTCTCGGTGACAGTAACCGGGGTTTCGTCGGCATCACCGTCGAACACCCCAGAGGTATAGGCCCACACCCCTAAGCCAATGAGACCAGCAACTAAGACAGCTGCTAGCAGGCCACCGGCAACCCCAGAACTCTGTTTCTGTTGTGGAATTCTGGTATTGGCGTGCTGATAACCCGTGGTGGGATATTGAATTGGGGCTTGCCCGGTTGTTGCCGGCATCACCGTGGTGGGCTGCGCAGTTGCACCCAACATTTGAGTCGCGGCCGTAGGCACCGGCTGTGGCGCAATACGTTGCTTCGGCATGGATTGCGGCTGCGGCGGGCGCTTGCCTTGGCGCACAGCACGTACTGCTAATGCCATCTCATTACCGTTGGCGTAGCGGTGTGCCGGATCCTTACGCAGACAGATCCCAATGAATTCGCGGGACTGCGCCGAGATCGAGGTCGGCAGCGCAGGTGGTGCCTGGTTAATGTGCGCAATAGCAACCGAAACTGAGGAGTCGCCGCTAAAGGGGCGATGCCCGGCGAGCATCTCATAGCCCACGACACCCAGTGAGTAGATATCCGAGGCAGGGCCAACTTCACGGCCTTGTGCCTGCTCTGGGGATACATACTGGGCGGTGCCGACAACCATGCCGGTGCGGGTCAAAGGAACGGCTGCGGCGGCCTTAGCGATGCCAAAGTCAGTAATCTTTACCTGCCCATTCTGGGTGATCAGCAGATTACCGGGCTTGATATCGCGGTGCACCATGCCCAGGCGGTGAATGATGGAAAGGCCATGGGCTGCTTGCTCTAAGACATCGAGGGCAATATTTTCTTCCAGGTGCCCCTTGCGAGCCAGCATATCAGCTAGGGATTCACCACGGACATATTCCATGATGATGAAGCACAGAGTGCGCCCATGTCCATCAGTGGTTTCCCGGAAATCGTAGGTGCGAACGACGTTTTCCGATTCAATCTTCTCGCTGGCGATTGCCTCATTGCGGAAGCGGGAGAGGAATTCCTCATTGTCGGAGAATTCAGGGCGCAATACTTTAATTGCGACCTCGCGTTGGTTTCGCAGGTCATCTGCGAGCCACACGGTGGACATGCCACCATTGCCTACGACCCACTGCAGGCGGTAATCATCACCGATGAGACGCTGGAGTTCTTCGTTCTTCGTTGTCATGATCCCTCCTTCACTATTCCTGGGTTGCTAATGCTTGTTCTGCGGCCGCGATTACTGCGCGGCCAATGGGTGCGGCCACCGAACCACCGGTGGCATCTTGCCCGCGGTTACCACCATTTTTGACCACCACAGCCACGGCTACATCAGCCTCAGCAGTCGGACCAAAGGCGATATACCAAGTGTGGGGATTCGTCTCGGTGATGCCGTCACCATGCTCTGCGGTACCAGTCTTCGAGGCAATATCTGCACCGGTATACCCAGATGTATTGCGCTCCGAGGCCTGCATTAATTCCGTCAAAGTCTGGGCGACCTCAGGTGATACTGCCTGTGTGACTTCTACTGGCTGGGTTTCGGAAATGGCATTGAGGTCATTGCTGAGTACGCGCGAGACGAGATACGGCTGCATGCGCTTACCATCATTGGCAACGGTAGCGGCGATGACGGCATTTTCCAACACCGTCAAAGACACGTCACGCTGGCCAATAGCAGACTGGCCTAAGGCGGAGTCATCTGGAATTTCACCAATGGTACCGCGAGCATTTGGGATGCCGAGATCATAGTCACTACCAACACCGAAGGCATCAGCAACATGGCGCAGCTCCTCAGCGCCTGTATCAATACCCATTTGCACGAAGGCAGTATTACAGGAGTATTGGAAGGCGGTGAGTAGAGTAACTGACAAGGAGCCACCACAGATATGGCCACCATAGTTTTCCAAGGTGGTAGTGGTATCTGGTAGCACAATTTCTGCCTCACCGGTGAGCGTACTTTGCGGGGTGTAGCCCGCATTCAACGCTGCAGCCGTGGTGAGCACCTTGAAGGTGGAGCCAGGAGGCAAAGTTTCCTGGGTAGCGTGGTTGAGCAGTGGATTGCCCTCTTCGGTGGTGTAGTCTGCCCACGCGGATTCGGCAGTGTCGCGATTTGCGAGGAGGGAAGGATCATAGCTTGGGGTCGAAGCCAAGGCTAGGATTTCCCCAGTTGAAGGACGAATTGCGGCAACTGCACCGTCGTAACCAGCATTTGCTAGCTGGTTATAGGCCACCTCTTGTACTGATGGCAGCACAGTCAATTCCACATTTCCAGGGGCAGCGGTCTCGCCCATGATCTCTTGCCACACACTTAAGTTATTCGTGTTTGGATCTGAGCCATCAAGCACATCGTTATAGCTGGACTCCAAACCGGAGGTGCCATAGATATCTGAGAAATATCCAGTGATGGTGCCGTAAATGGTGCCATCAGTGGGGTATTCGCGGTTGTAGTAGCCGTTTTCATCCTCAGTGGATTGAGCTAGCACTAAACCGCCAGTTGAAATTTGGCCGCGGGCAGTGGTGCGCAATTCAATGAGGTTGCGGCTGTTCATGCTGTTATTGGCATACTTATCTTGCCGGAAGCCCTGGATGACGGTGAGGTTTACCAATAAGATCAGGACAAGAATGAGGGTCAGCACACTGGTGATGCGAATTGTACGATTCATCGGACTACCTCCGGAGCCTGAGTGCTACTCGTGCTGCTAGTGCGGGCGGACTGCTGATTATTCGCAGCATCCGAGATCCGTAGCAACAAGGCCAGCAAAATGTAGTTCGCCATCAAACTCGAACCACCCTGTGACATAAAAGGAGTGGTCAAACCGGTCATCGGCAGCAAGGCCGTAATACCTGCAACCACAATGAAGACCTGGATAGCAATGGTCATCGACAGACCAGAAGCTACCAATTTACCGTAAGAATCTGGGATGCGAATGGCGGTACGCAAACCGCGAGTGACAAAAATTGCGAAAAGGACCAGAACGGCTGCGAAGGCTGCGAAACCTAGTTCCTCACCAAGGACAGCCAAAATGAAGTCACTTTCGGCAACCGGGATCAATTCCGGATAGCCCATGCCCAACCCGGAGCCAAAGATGCCACCAGAGGAGAGCCCAAAGAGGGATTGCACCAACTGGTAGCTGGTATCAATGTTGCCCAAGGGATCGCGGAAGTTGATGAAGCGCTGCTGGATCTTATCGGAGATCTGGTAGATTGCCACACCGGCTAAGCCAATAAGAATGGACCCAATTACCAGCCAACTCACTCGGCCGGTAGCCAGGAAGATCATGGCTAAGACCGTACAGAAAAGTAGTAAGGCAGGACCAAAGTCATTCTCACCGGCCATGATCAAAATCGCCAAGGCCCAAACCAATAAAATTGGGCCGAGATCACGCAGTCGCGGAAACTCCAGACCCAAGATGCGGTAGCCAGCCACATTAAATAAGGCCCGCTTATTCACGAGAAGCTGGGCGAAGAAGAGCAACAGCAAAATCTTAGAGAACTCACCGGGCTGTAAAGAGAATGGCCCAATAGAAATCCAGATATTAGCATCCGCATTTAAGGTCGTAGGCCATACCAAAGGCAAGGAGAGCAAGATCAGGCCAATAAAGCCCAAGATGTAGGAGTAGCGTGAGAGGATGCGGTGATCCTTGACGACTGCCAACACGATGATCATCAGAATGATGGCCACAATGGACCAGATGACCTGGCGACTTGCCAGGTTTGTTTCCCGGCTCAAGTCGATGCGGTAGATCAGGATGAGCCCTAAGCCATTGAGCAGTGCGACAACTGGCAGTAAGAGCTGATCGGCGCGGGGCGCATATTTGCAGATACTCAAGTGGGCGACACTGAAGATGCCAATGAAGCCACCAATCACGATGCCTAAATCAGCGGTCAATGCCTCGCCGCGGGCCATGGTGAGCGCGCTTAAAGCAAGAGCCATGAAAAAAGTAGCCAAGATGAGTAGCCCGAATTCGGTGCGACGCATTTTTAGACGTTGGCCAAAACTCATGCGGCTACCTCCCGACAGTTGACTCCGGGGCTGGACAGATCACCAGGAAGACTCGAGGTACTGGGTTCTGTGGAATTAGCTTCGGCATTAGTGCTGGTATCAGCTACTGTCGATGCCTCAGAAGACTCAGCCGACGTATCGGATGCAGCAGCTTCGTCTTTATCTGCATCGGGGGAATCCTTGGCAGCTTCACGGGTTACGCACGCAGGCAGAATCTCTTGGGATAAGCGCTGCATCTGCTCTAATACCTGGTCATAGTCACCGCTTGGCAATTGCTCCAGGCTGCCGCGGGCAGCAGGGCGCAAATCATTGATGACGAAGGCAGCACAATCATGAGGAAAGTCTGCCTGGGCATCTACCACAGTCAGGTTGCCATCAGTACTTAAACAAGCGCGCTGGTAGACGCTATGGGTATCGCGACCAAAGAGATCGCCTTCCACACCACGTTCAATAACCAGCTGTTCGGAGTCAGTCGTTATGTAATAGGTCTCACTAATACGTTGGCGCAAGAAGAGACCACCGATGACTACGCCGGCAATCAGCAGCAAGATGATAAGGACCGCAATGATCTTGCCCCAGGGGAGACCCTTCTTTTCCTCAGCATATGGCAGCTCGGCATCAGTATCTTGTGCGCTTGGCTGCCCACTAGGCCCAGCGAATTGGGGACTCACTGCTTGCGGTTGACGCTGCAAAGCAAGGGCAGCACGACCAGCGGCAGTATCTGGGCGTGGATCCTCAGATGCGCTCTCATCCAAGGCTCCGGCAATCACTGGCTCGGTAGGCAAGGCAATGGGGTTGGTGCTGGTATCGACCACATCGGCGATAACCATAGTCACATTATCTGGCCCACCAGAACGCAAGGCTAGATCAATCAGGCGCTGCGCAGCCTCACTTGGGCTGCCTTGCCCTAAAGTCTCGGCAATGGTGTCGAAAGTGACCGGGTCAGATAGGCCATCCGAGCACAGCAGAATGCGGTCACCGGCGCGAGCATCAATGAATTTCAGCGTAGGCTCTACGGGACGACCCGTATAGGCCTTTAGAATCATGGAGCGCTGTGGGTGCGTAGAGATATCCTCAGGCGCTAATTCACCCTTATCTACCAGGGATTGCACGTAGGTGTCATCCACAGTGATCTGCTCTAATTTGCCATTGCGCAGGCGATAACCGCGGGAGTCACCCACATGGCACATGCCAAACTCACGTGAGTTGAACATCAGGGCGGTGAGCGTTGTGCCCATACCATCAGTCTCCGGATTTTCGCGCACACTGGCCGCGATCATCTGGTTTGCCTCATCAGCGGCAGTCGCCAAAAGGGCCGCCATATCGGCATCTGCTGGGTCAGCATCAATGGTCATCAGATGGCGGATCATTAACTGGGAAGCGATCTCGCCGGCGGCGTGCCCGCCCATGCCATCAGCAAGCGCAAGCAGATGGGGGCCTGCGAAGGCAGAGTCTTCATTATTGCCGCGTACTAAGCCTCGATCAGAGGCCACCGCATAATTGAGTTGTAGCATTAGCTCACCAGCCTAATGGTGGTACGACCCACCTTGATATCACTAGCAGTGGTCACACGCTCGGGTTGATCGATGCGATAGCCATTGACATATGTCCCATTGCGCGAATCTAAATCCTCGACATACCATTCATTGCCGCGTTTAAATAGGCGAGCATGACGCGAAGAAGCGAAGTCATCACCGACAACAAAATTACAGGTCGAGGCACGCCCCATGGTGATCTCTTGTAGATCGCCCAAATCCATGCGCGAACCCGTCAAGGGGCCTTCTACGATGGTGATCTGATGGGGTGCTCCGCCCCGCTTAGCAGGTATTATTGGAGGAACAGCTGCCGCCATCTCGGGGGAGGGAGGCATAACTGCTCGTGCCTGCGAGGACTGGGCGGCTGCTTTGGTCTCTCGGCGCTGCACGTTTAAAGTGAGCAGAATAAATAGCCAGAGTACTACCAGCAGCGCAATCCGCAATGCGAATACGAGCATGGAATCCATGTATGAGGCTCCTGTGTTGAGGGTACAAATGCGTCACCAGAGCTTCCCCGGGTAAGGCAAGCCCTGGTGGTCTACCAGTATCGTGATGTGGGCATGAGTGCGCCGCCATCGCAATGCTAGGCAGTTGGAAGGAAAGTCAGTGGTATTCCGAGATTCCCTGGTAACTAATACCTTTGCTTCTTAGACTAGTGGGTTTAGCGAGTTGGCTCAATGATGCGCACTTCAATATGAGAGTGCCCAACGGTAATGACGTCGCCATCGGCAAGGAGCCAATTCTCGATCTTGTTGTCATTAACAGTGGTGCCATTGGTGGACTGCAAGTCGACCAAGATAGCTTCCGAACCATTCCAGGTGATCTCAGCATGTTGGCGTGAAACCCCAGTATCCGGCAGGCGCAGGTCTGCTTCTTGGCTGCGGCCAATAATGTTAGAGCCTTCGTGCAAGACATACGAACGCGAAGAACCATCCTGGAGAAGCAGACTCACCATAGTCTGCACTGGATTTGAGGCAGGGGCGGCAACCCGCGGATCTTGGTCGCGCTGGGCTGCGGAATTCATATATTCAGTGCCAGGATAGGAGACAGGGGCAGCATTCTTACCTGCATAGCCAGGTTGCTGTATATAAGTATTAGGATCCATGTTCTGGGGTTTCTGTGGTTGCTGGGGACGTGGCGGTTTTGGCTGCGAGGAAGCAGTTTTAGGTCGTTGCTTGCTCGTGGCTTGTCCACGCTTTTGGAAAAAGCCATTGCGGGTACGTGGTACTGCTTGATTCGCGCTGCCGGCATGGAGTTGTCCGGTGCGCAAACTACGGTCCATGATGATCGACACCACGACTGGACCGGCAGGGCTCCATTGCTGGTTGCGTTGGTAGCGCGACATTTGATCCGCAAAGTTTTCGGCCAAGTTTGGCGAAATCTTCTGCAGGTTGGTGAAGTCCTTCGGGCTGACATTAACGAAGAAGACATTTGGTGCTTCTACCGTACCCTCGTAGGTTCGCACCAGATTATCCTGGGCTTCCTGCTTGAGCAGTTCTTCGATTTCGGCTGGAACGACCTTGCCGCCGAATACGAAGGCGAAGCTATTGTCGAGTCCACGTTGCATAGCGCTATCCATGCGCGCGACTTTTCCCATAAAGGACATCTTCGCCTCCTTTGAATCTCATATTCAGGCTGTGCCTTCACACAGTCCTCGCAGATGTTCAGGAAAGTTAGCGTACACGAACTTCCCAGGGACTCTCATCTTCATTGTAGGTGAAAGGTAGCCAAAAGCAGGGCTCAATGTGCCTAAAACGCCAGGAAAGATGCAGAAGACCGCATTGTAGGCAGGGGTTAAGGTGTGGTTTTGTAAGCGCATGACGCCGGGCATTTGCCCAGTACAAGACGGATATTTGCTATGCTTTGGGTGGTATGTGCTATATTTAGTCAGTCTTGAATACGGCAGTGCGCGCAAGTGCTAAGTCGTGCAAGGAAATGGTTTATTATTCCCATATTCTTGTTTTGAGATACGCCCAGGTGGCGGAATTGGCAGACGCGCTGGCTTCAGGTGCCAGTGTTCGCAAGGACGTGGGGGTTCAAGTCCCCCCCTGGGCACAGCCCAAAAGGTGCATTTCTTCGGAAATGCACCTTTTTGTATTTCGGAGCCCATACGGGTCGGTGGGATACGCTGCGGCGCTGACGTGCCGTGGAGGTGGTTGGCATTGTCTATGATTGTGTATTGCTGATTTGGGCATAACCGGAGATTTCTTAGATATTTTCTTGGGATTGTCAGAAATGCTGTCTTGAGGGTTGAGTTTGCCGCACTGTGGCGGAATAGAAATGTCCCGCTCTCGGATAGCTTGCGCTTTGTTGATTTATCTGCAATTTCCCAGGTTAAATGGCGTGTTGCCGCGGCGTTGTCCCGAAAGCGGGGTTAGTGGGGTTACTGGGGTCTCTATGTAAAGTTCGTCGAGTTTTAGGAGCTCGTGGCCATTTTCTTTGCAAATCACCCTGCTAGTGAGGATGGAATTGAGATATTTCTAGATTTAATTACAGAATACGCTTTACTTCTATGGTTTCTCTGAGTATTCTAGGGGCAAGTTACTTAGTTAGTAGCACCTACACTCTGAAAAGTGCCAGCTAATAAGTGGTAGCGAAGTGAGTCACTGTACACCGGCATTTTCGGCCAGGGTACGAGGGTTCATTTCAACCCTATAAGCTTTCAAGTTTTTCTGGAAAGGGGCACCATATGGGAGCCGTCACGAATCCGAATGAAGGTCTGGCTATCGATCCGACCTCTGATCCCACACCAGTGCTGCACTGGCTCGGTGAGGTCTTGCCATCTTTGATCGAGGCAACTCAGACCATGGTGAATTTTGCGGGCATTCTTTTCTAAAGCAATACAAGATTCTGAGCCCGTCGGTACCTCAGCGCTAGAGCGCTAGGACCAGAACCAAGGAGCAATCAAGTGGCCAGGTATTGCGCAACGCGGCAACTGGCCCCAAATTTTCTCGCGTGTGCAAGGAGTACACTATGAAATTCGTATCCAAGGCTATTGCAAGTGCCGTAGTAGCAGGCACTTTGCTTGCCACCCCAATGGCAAATGCTGCAGCAGTATTGCCCAGCTGGCGTCCATCGTGGGATCCAACGGCAGTGGTCGAAGCAGATGTTAACCCAGAACACGCCGAGGGCACCATCACTGATGTTTCCTTTACCAGCTCTGCGGATGGTTCCAAGACTGTAAAGCGTGGTCAGTGGGCTCATGTCACCGCTACTGGTTCTGATTTCACCCCAGGTCACTACTACACCGTACGCATCGTGCTGCAGACCCCAGGTGATGGTTTCGACTACGGCGTGTATTCCTGGAAGACCTACCAAGCCTTGGAAGATGGCACCTTGAACCTGGACTTCCAGGTTGCTATCCCCAATCGTGCGGTATCCGGTGAGCAGGTCTTAGCTGGTATTCGCGTGTACAGTGCTGATGATGTCGGACGCGATGGTCGTCCGAATAAGGTCGATGAAGATTGCGTACTGCGCTGTGAGACTGTTGCACCACTAGCTGCAACTACGGACCTCAATGATGAAGGTTCAATTATCACCATCGCCTAAGTGGCCGCTGCTGCGAGTATGATCTGCAGTTCTGAGCAGTAAACCCCTCTATTGTTTTTATATTTTCCAGATTGAAAGGATAAGTGCCATGGAAACTGGCGATGTACCACACCCAGGTTATTTCGATACCGATGCTTTGAACTTCGCGGTTGAAATCGTGAACAAGATTCTGGGCTTTGCCTCCGAAATCTTCGGTGTTATCTCCTAGGACATAGCCGTACACCGGTAAGCCGCAGCTTTAGAGTTGAAGCTGCGGCTTTGTGCATTCTATGCCGGGGTGCACCTCAGCATCAGGCAACCAGGTGAGTCGTTAGAATTGGTGGCATGAACCCTCAAGCTCAGGCGCGCATATATGGTCAACTCGTTGATGATGCCGGCCGCTGCGTCCATTATCATTCCCGGCTTGATATTCTGGGCAACCTCTGTGGTGCCTGCCAGCACTATTACGCCTGCTTCCAATGCCATGCAGCGCGTACTGATCATGACTTCGGCAGGATATCACGCGCGCATCCAGCAGGATTGTGTTGTGGTAAGTGCGGGGTGACTTTTAGTTATGGTGAATATGCGGGCACTTCATGTACACAGGGTAATCTCGTGGCAGATGATGCATCAGCGCAGTTTGCTCCAGCCTGTCCCCAGTGCCGCGCACCCATGAACCCCGGCTGCCAACTGCATGCACATCTGTACTACTTGGATTAGGGCAGTGCACGGGTGTGCAGATGACTCGCCTATCTGCACCACGGAAACGACGAGTCCCCGCACTTAATAGGAGAAATGCGGGGAGTGAAAAACTCGGTAAGAACGACAGCAATGCTTCTTATTCGCTGCGTGGAGTTACCTGCAAGAACTCTTGGGTAACCGCCCGGTAGCCGGCAACGGTGAGATCGAGATCCTCGAGATCCAAGTACTCATCATGAGAGTGTAGCTGGGCATGGACTGCACCTAAGGTGCGTTGTGGAGCATGCACCGCAAAACCATAGCCAGAGCCGCCATGATAGCGCGCGAAGCGTAAGTCAGAGCCGCCAGGAGCAATAACTGGTACCACATTCGTTCCCGGGAATTGGGTGCGCAATACTGATTCTAAGACCTGATAGAGCGGATGGGTGGTAGCAGAAATCGTGGCATCTTCCCCAATAAGGCGCTCAATACGAACGTGTTCTGCTAAATCACCCATAGCAGTGCGTAAGTACTCATCCACATCATCTTGGGTCTGGCCGGGCAGCGTACGAATATCCAGCTCCAACCAGGCATGGCTGGGCAGCACGTTAATGGCTTGGCCTGCGCGCAGCACGGTCTGGCTTACCGTAAGGTGGGATACCGCATGGCCATAGGCCGCTAACTCGCCTAAGTGCTCGTAGCCTTCACCACGTGCAAGGGCCGCAGTAATCTCTGGAGAAAAGCGGAAGGCACCAATGAACTCTTGCCACAGGGCGGAATTGGTTACTGGAGGCTGATTGTTAGCCAGGCGAGCAGCAACTTCACCAATACGTACCGTGGCAAAGTTCTTGTTATAAGGCGCAGAACCATGCCCGGCATCACCGATGACGTGCAGGCGGCGTTGGGCTGCACCCTTTTCACCTACATACAGCACCGTGGCAAGGGAGCCATCACTGGTGGGCAAGTGCGCACCACCAGTTTCTGAGAGGCAGTTGCGCCAGGAGAAGGCCTGAGGTGCATTCTCGAGGAACCACCGTGCGCCCAGGCCGCCGCGGGCTTCTTCATCAGCAAGGGCGACAAAGTAGAGATCCCCGGCGGCCCCAAGATTTGCAACCTCCTTGGTGATCTGCGCCATGGCGGCAGTGATGAAGAGCATGTCGACAGTGCCGCGACCATAAATGCGGTCGTCTTCAATGAGGGCCGCAAAAGGGGGTTTGGTCCACTGCGCCGTGTCTACGGGCACCACATCGATATGCCCCATAAAGGTCAGGGGCTCTGCTTGGGGATTATTCCCGGGCACATGGAAGACTGCACTTACGCGCCCCGGCTGTGGTTCATAGCGGGTGGCGTGAATGCTTCCAGCTGCAATTTCTGCGGCGAAGAAGCTATAGAGTGTTTCCACATTGCGGATTTCTTGTCCAGAACCTGGGGTGAAGTCATTCACGCAGGCATTACGCACAAGTTGCGACAGCAAATCGAGGGTGGCAGTTTCTTGGACCATATGCTCAAAAATACTCCCCATGCCCGCATTGAGGAAAGCGGGCTGGGGGTAAAAGGTGACTTTCATTGCGTTGCATAATGGCGCCCACTCTAACAATGACTGCGAGCAATAATGCTGGCAGAGGCAAATATGGGTAGAAGAGCGCCACGCGACATGGGAGTAGAAGAACCTATGTGAAAAAGGTTGGTCGCAGGATATTAAAAAAGTACTAGAATGTACGTAGAGCTGGCCTGAACGGCGCTCAATAGGGGTGTGCCCCTTTGGGAGCCGAGCGTAGAACGTTGTTTAAGTTTCGATCGTTTCCCTGCCGCAGATGTCAGGGCGAAACGCACACAACCTACTACGTGCAACACAGTCTGTTCTTGTTACCGCCCGGTGTGCACTAGAGCCCCGCACCAATCAAGGCAGTCTCCAGGCACTGGGCTCTGACTGCACCCAGCGAAAGGATAAACCATGGCTGACATCCTCGAAGTAGCCCGCGACAAAGTATTAGAGAACGGCATCGGGCTGAATAAAGAAGAAGTACTCGAGGTGCTCCAACTACCCGAAGAAAAGATCTCTGAGCTACTAGCTCTTGCCCACGAAGTGCGGCTGCGCTGGTGTGGCGAAGAGGTTGAAGTTGAAGGCATTATTTCATTGAAAACCGGCGGGTGTCCCGAAGACTGCCACTTCTGTTCCCAGTCGGGTCTCTTTGAATCCCCGGTGCGCTCAGCCTGGCTCGACATTCAAGGACTTATTGAAGCAGCGAAGCAGACTCAAAAGTCTGGGGCAACGGAATTCTGCATTGTAGCTGCGGTCAAAGGTCCAGACGAGCGGCTGATGAGCCAGCTTGAAGAAGCTGTAGCAGCCATTAAGGCCGAGGTTGATATCGAGGTTGCAGCATCAGTAGGCATCTTGACACAAGCGCAGGTCGATCGCCTCAAAGCTGCCGGAGTGCATCGCTATAATCACAACCTGGAAACTGCACGTTCGTACTTCCCGCAGGTTGTAAGCACACACACCTGGGAAGAGCGCCACGATACCCTGCGTATGGTTGCCGAAGCCGGTATGGAAGTCTGCTGTGGCGGCATCCTCGGTATGGGAGAGAGTCTGGAGCAGCGCGCTGAGTTCGCCTGTGACCTAGCAGAACTCAACCCTACGGAAGTTCCAATGAACTTCCTAGACCCACGTCCGGGTACACCATTCCAGGACTATGAGGTGATGGAAACTGCGGATGCCTTGCGCGCTATTGGCGCCTTCCGCTTGGCTTTGCCGCACACTATCTTGCGCTTTGCCGGTGGACGCGAATTGACCTTAGGTGATCTCGGCACTGAGCAAGGGCTGCTGGGTGGAATCAATGCGGTGATCGTGGGCAATTACCTCACCACTTTGGGCCGTCCGATGGAAGATGACCTGGACATGCTGGGCAAGCTACGCCTGCCGATTAAAGCGCTCAACGCCAGCGTATAAGGCGAAGCCGGCGTATATAGCGGTGTATATAGCGATAGTAGCCAATATGTATTGGCTTTTCGCTTGCAGTCCTTACCGCAACTCGTTTTAGTGGTGCGGTAGGCCGTCCAAATACTGTTTGGACGCTGAGTCATTAGCGGGCGCTGTCAGGCGCGCGTGGCCTAAGGCAATGTGCAATCGAAAGGAGCCAATAGGTTTCGCATAAGCACCAAAATAGAAAGAGATAGAAAAAGAAAGAAGGAGGAGCGGTGCGCAGTACATCTACTGAACTCTTAGAAGCCATGATGGTTGGCGAACCACCGCGCTTTCAACCGAATACAGGCGTTGAGATTGCCAGTGGGCAAGAGGCAAAATTATCGCCAAGTGCGCGCGCTGGGCTCGAGGCACCGCGGTTTTGTCAACTCTGCGGCCGGCGCATGGTGGTCCAAGTGCGCCCAGATGGGTGGGAGGCGAAATGTTCGCGTCATGGCAGGGTGGATTCAGCGTATTTAGGACGGCGTTGAAGATGGCGCTCAGGCGCTATGCATCTCGCCATAAACACTGTTAGGACCACTACATAAGCAAGCATGCGCGTGTGAGTACCGGCAAGGTGGCAGGTGGAAGCTGCTGAAGGCATGTGGATTTAATTGTAAAAAACCTAGATTCGTATAGGAATAAACTGGGATTTGGGGTTAGACTGAAACCTAGTGCCACGAGGCCAATGTCCATGCCCCCGATTGCAACTAAGCAAGAATTTATGAAGCATACTTCTTTGAAAACTCCATCCCGACGGTGGTTGCCCGCAGTCGCCGTACCTGGCGTAATCGCCCTCAGCCTGGGACTGGCAAGTTGCTCCAGCTCTGATAGCGATGATGCCGGGCTCTTGCAGACTGATAAATCTGCCGCAACCTTCGAAGAGACCACAATCATTTCTGATGCTACTGGCATTGAGCTTTCTGAAAAGCTCTTCGGTAGCTCTGATGATGTGGTCATCGCTAGTGCAGCCCTGCAAGACCAGTGGGAAGGTGCCCAAGAAGCAGTTCGTCTTGGCGCGCCCTTGTTAGTATTGGATAGCGCTACCGAGGATGCCGCCGATCGTATCGATGCTGAGGTCGAGCGACTGGGTGCTGAGAACGTACACCGCTTTGAAGACAATGCTGCTGATGCCGGTAAGCCTGCGGATGCCGAGGCAATCAATACAGAGCTGGCTACTCCCGATGCGGCAATTTCACCAGAGGTAGCCGCTGATATTGCCGCTACCGAAGAGGCGGCGCTGGCAGATGCTGGTGCGGAGATGCAGGCCAACCTTGAGGTACATGACGCTACAGTATTGACCACCGCCACCCCACAAGGGCTGGTGATCACCCATGTTGCCGATTTGGAAGCCGAGGATAAGTATGAAGAGCAAGCTCCAGTACTGGTCAATGGCTCTACTTCAGTAGCAGAAGCTGCCACCGCGCGTGCAAAGGGCCTAGAGCTGAGCGTGTTGCAGTCGAGTGATCCCCGTGAATCGGTTGAGGTTATGGAAGATCCTTCCCAGAACCTGCTGGTATTAGGTAAAAGCTTTGCCGATGAAGATGACTTCAACACCCGCTTAGAGCTCGCAGAAAACGGTGAAATCAATGGTGGTGGCGGCACCGTATTCCCTGGCCGTCGCATGATTGCTCTCTATGGGCACCCATCTGGCCCAGCTCTAGGGGCTTTGGGTGAGCAACCTTTGGAAGAAGCTGTGACTCGAGTGACTGAGATGGTTGCCGATTATCAGCAATACACCAGTGAGCCAGTGATCCCGGCTTTTGAAATCATTGCAACCGTGGCTGCCTCTGAGCCAGGTCCTGGAGGGAATTACACTAATTACACCGATCCTGCCGAGTTGCAACCATGGATTGATGCCATCACCGCAGCCGGTGGCTACGCGGTAATCGATCTACAGCCAGGTCGTGCTACCTTCCTGGAGCAAGCCAAGTACTACGAGGATCTGCTAAAGAACCCAAATGTGGGTCTGGCATTAGACCCTGAGTGGCGCATCGGGCCAGATGAGCTACCACTGCAGCGCATTGGTTCTGTTACCGCCGCGGAGATTAATGAGACCGCAGACTGGTTGGCCGAGTTGGTTCGCGAGAATGACCTCCCGCAAAAGGCCTTGGTACTGCACCAGTTCAAGATGGGTATGATCGAAAACCGCTCTGAGCTCAAAACCGATATCCCAGAGCTCAGTTTTGTCTTGCATGCTGATGGCCACGGAACCCCGGATTTGAAGTTTGGTACCTGGGGCGTGCTCCAGCAAGATATGCCAGCCAATATCTTCATGGCGTGGAAGAACTTCTACGACGAGGATGACCCAACCTTCACCCCAGAGCAGACCTATGCAGTCGATCCGCGACCATGGTTTGTCTCCTATCAGTAGGAATACATAAGCAACGCTGCACTTTATAGCAGCGCGCAAGAGTCAGGTAGTACAGACTGCCTGGCTCTTTTTGCATTTTCTGAGGTCTGCTGTGGCGATGTTGCTTGCAGATGCACCGTCATTCAGATGGCGTGCATAGGTTCAGGCCCCACCCATTTACTCGCCAAGCGCATTAGAATAAAAAGTCGATGCTGCTATTAGCAGTATTTTTAACGCTGCAAGGAGGATTATTTGTGAGTACTGCTGCGGAACCGATCATTGTGGCGCTGGGTGATAAGCGCCCACGCATTCATGCCAGTGCTTATATTGCTCCCGGAGCTTGCATTATTGGTGATGTCACCATCGGGGCAGATTCCTCTGTGTTCTATGGCTGCGTTCTGCGTGGCGACGGTAATTCGATTCTGGTGGGTGAGCGCACCAATATCCAAGACAATTGCGTGTTGCATGTTGATAGCGATGCCCCTTGCACGCTTGGTGATGACGTCACCGTAGGGCATCTTACCTTAGTTCATGGTGCCACGGTGGAAGATGGGGCACTGGTTGGCATGGGAGCCACTATATTATCCCATGCCCGCATTGGCACGGGTAGCTTGATTGCGGCAGGTGCGGTAGTGCTCGAAGGCCAGGAGATTCCACCTCGCGTTTTGGCAGCTGGAGTTCCGGCAAAGGTGCGCCGGGAATTGGAGGCGGCAGAATCTGCAGCTTTTATCCCGCATGCGGGTCGTTATGTAGAAACTGCGCAACAACAAGCAGCAGCCACGCGCCTCGAGCTATCTCAGGTGCGTTTTCAGTAGTGGGGGCGCTTAAATGATGAATTCGTTGGTCAGCATAGTCACTTGGCGGCGTACCACCAGGGGATCGTAGATCAACTTATCCAGTGCGACCGCGCGAGCTGCAGAGCGTGCATTATCCAAGTGGGTCGGGATAATGCGAATTTCTGGCAAGGTACCAACATTACGCAAGGCTTCAGCTACTGCTCGGGCAGTGAGTGGATTTTCGAAACTATTCCCGGCAAGTACCAATGCATCTGGCTGGGTCGCTACTACTAAGGATGCCGCAGCGCGTTCTAGGGTGATAGTGCTATCGACAGGAAGGCGGCTCACCGATTCGGCAGTGCTCAACGCCGCGCCGCGGGTATGATCCGCATAGAGTACAAGCACCTTTGCTGGCTGCATAGGGTTTTGAGCTTGCTGCTCCGCGCCTGCAATAGCCAGGGGAACTTCACTAAGTGTGAGCGGCAAGCTGGTCATAGCGTGGAGGATCTCAGCGGCCGGTACATGGTCCCAGTTGAGGTTTGGGGCGCTGACGATTCCTTGAGTGGTAACCCTCCCGCCGGTTGCAATTCCAATGCCGGCAGCAGGTAGCTCGGTGGCCTTAATTATCTCGGTAACCTCGCTTAGTATCTCTGCAAAGTAGGTTTCCGGGGACATTTCAGCGGCGACCATATTGAGCATGGTTTCCCGGATCGCGACACCACGAGTGTTATACGCACCGATATAGACGGTGTTGGTGCCTAAAGCGATACCGATATGAATCCACGGGGTAGGGGCCAGCTCTAAAGGAATGGAGGGGCGCCCGGGCCCTTGGCTTTCGATGAGATCATTGCGTTCGCGCACTAACTCGGCATTCATTAAGGCAGAAACCGCGCGGGTTACGGTGGGCTGGGATTTGCCGGAGCCATTAATGAGCAAAGCGCGGGATACCGGTTGGAGGTGGCGAATGAGGTGTAGACAACTCGCGGCTGGATTGGCGGGGCGCCGGAAGAGCGCTAAAAGTGCGGCCTCGTGCAAATTGCCTTTAGTCTGCATACCCGTAGTTTAGATCATTTTTAGGTGAGCAAAAAGCCTGGCTGCCCAGTTCTTTTGGCAGTAAATACATCCATAGGGTTTTGTAAAAATTCTTAGTAGTGTGGCCTGCATTTAGAAGACAGGGCTATTGGGCTATTGAACTGGAAATGCAAATTGCACACTAAGGAGTAGTGCATAATTTAGTTCGATGGGGACAACTATATATTCATCATATCCATCCAGGCCTTTGAGAAAAGAGCGGTGCGCATGCGGTGGAGACTATGATGCGGCGAGTGTGAGTGAATCGTCGAAGAGTAAGTGCCGGGTAGCAGGACCATTCAGGAGAATACAGTGGCAGCAACGATCAGAGGTATCGGGGAGAAGTGCATAGTATAAGGCGAGGAACTGGGGTGCTCGAACTGACATTTTGAAGAGAGTTCTGCCTGGCTGCCGCCACATTTGATTCACGAAACCGCGCAAAAGTGCCAGCACAGCGGTTCTTTTACATTTTCCCCAGTATTTAGGTGGTGAATTGCCAGTATCATAGCTAGACTAGCCCGATATGACCAACGAGATGCGAGCAACGCGGAATCCATCTTTATTGGATGCTTCCTGCGAGGCCTATGTCCGCGATCTAGTGGCTATCTCACCCACTTTGGCCACTCAGCTGGGAATGCCGGAATATGATGGAGAGCTGCAAGACTTTTCCCCAGAATATTGGGAGACTCTAGCTGAACGTAATCGCGAGATGCTTAATGATGTCGATGCTTTCGACGATGGCACCGACTCTTGTGATGATGAAGATGACTTCGACTCCGTCGATTTTCTCACCGCAGAGATCCTGCGCGATCGTCTCAGCCTGGAATTGGAGTTGCATCACCACGATGAGACTATCGGCCTGATTAATAACATTACCTCTCCGGTTCAAGAGATTCGGGAAATCCTGCAACTCCAGCCGAAGGAAACCGCCGAACAACGTGAGGTTTTAGCTGCGCGCCTGGCTAAGATCCCTGCAGCTTTGCAAGGTTATGCTGAATCCCTGTGTATGGCTGCAAGTAAAAACCATCCCATCCCAGTGCGCCAGGTTGAGCGTGCCAGCGAGCATGCGCGTGCTTTGGCTCAACCTGACTCTTTGCTCACTACCTTAGGCCTAGATAAAGAGGACGCTGTGGTACGTGGTGCTCGTAAGGCTTTTGGGCAACTTGCCGAGTGGCTCTCGGACTCCTTCGCTGCCCATGCAATACAAGAAGATGGTGTGGGCCGTGAGCGCTATGAGCGTTTTAGCCACCAGTATGTGGGCGACAAAGTGGACTTGGATGAGGCCTACGAGTGGGGCTGGGAGCAGCTGCGTGAGATCGAAAGCGAGCAGGCTGCTATCGCCAAGCAGCTTTATGGGGAGGGAACTTCCATTGCACGCGCCCAAGAACTCTTAGATGGCGAAGCTCGCTACCGTTTAGCGGATAAAGATGAGCTGCGCTTGTGGATGCAGGAGCGTATGGATGCAGCTATCAAGGATCTGCAGGGTACCCACTTTGATATTGCAGAGCCTGCACGGACCATTGAAGCTTGCATTGATCCCGCTGGTACCGGTGGAATTTTCTACACCCCGCCTGCGGAGGATTTCTCTCGTCCGGGCCGCGCCTGGTGGTCCGTGCCAGCATCGCAGTCCAACTTCACCACCTGGAGTGAGCTTTCCACCGTCTACCATGAGTCCGTCCCTGGCCATCACCTGCAAATTTGTGCCGCAATGGCGGAATCTGAATTGTTGAATACTTGGCGCCGGAGCATGTGTTGGATTTCTGGACATGGCGAAGGCTGGGCATTGTACGCCGAGCAGCTCATGGCAGAATTGGGCTATTTCGAAGACGCTGGTTACCGTATGGGGCAATTGGATGCCCAGCGTCTGCGTGCAGCCCGCGTTATCGTGGATATTGGTGTGCACCTTCATAAGTGTGTGCCAGATGGCACTGTAAAGTGGGATGCCAACTTTGCCCGTTCTTTTATGGAGCAGCACTCCGGCTTAACTCCAGAAGCCTTGGATTTTGAGGTGGATCGCTATCTTGGCTGGCCGGGACAGGCTCCGTCTTATGCATTGGGCCAGAAGTTGTGGCAGCAAATGCGTGATGATGCCTTAGCTGAAGGGTTGACCGTGCGCGAGTTCCATGCCAAGGCGTTGTCCTTTGGCTCGATGCCAATGTCGATCCTACGTTCACAGGTACTCGATAGCTAGGATAAGGAACCTCTGCGGCGTACGAACTACAGCACAAGGCTCTTCTGCTGGGAATAATATTCCCCTGGCAGAAGAGCCTTGGTTTATCTCCTTGCCGCACAGCAACGCGCAACGAAGCTGGGCAAGACGTTGTGTCTTTAAGCGAAGATAATGAAGAGCAGAGCAAGTAATGGGAGTAGGCCTTGTTTTGCAGCGGCACCACGCTTTTCTGGGGAGCTGAGTGCTAGCACTGCTGCAGCAGCCACCATCGAGCCAGCGCCAGCGAGAATGAGGGCAGTACCTACTGCTTGAGAGCTGCTCCAGGCGAAAACACCAGCAATAGCGATAATGCCTAAGAAGAGATTGTAGAAGCCTTGGTTATACGCCATCTCTTTCGTGTTGGCAGCTTCTGCAGTACTCATGCCGAATAGTTTGGTGCCACGGGTCTGCCAGGCAAAGGATTCAATGTAGAAGATAAAGACGTGTAAGAGGGCTGCGAGTACAGCGAAGGTTAAGGCGAGTGAGGCCATGGGGGCTCCTTAGATTGTTACTTTGTGGTGCTTTTGAATCAGCCACAATAGTAGCGCACAATTGAATTGTGTACAACTTAAATGCTGAAGGCAGCACTTCACCCCCAATCATCTGGAAGTTTTTTAAGTTCCGGTGTTCCGATGTCGGCGTGCCCACTGCAGAATCTGCGGCAAATACCCAGCGACGACCAAAATCACTAACAAGCGAATGAGTTGGATGGCAACGACGGCATCTAAATCTGCACTGGTGCTGCCTAAAGCAATGACAGTCTCTAGGGCGCCGGGAGAAGTTGCCAAGTAAGCGTTGAAATAGTCGAGGCCGAGCCATAGGTGTAGGCAGTAGGCCGTTGCAGCACATCCAGCCATTAGCACCGCAATAAACGTTAAGGTAGCTGGGAGCAGCGAGCGGAAGTGGCGTAAGGCCCCTACAGAGAGGCTACCGCCGCACATCCATCCGATTGCTAGGAAGGCTAGAATTCGCATCCACATCGGTGGGACTAAGCTGTATTCGGCAGGGAAAACTAAGCCGACTGCCACGGCAGCGAGCATGGGGCCGAAGACTGCCGCCGCAGGTAGATGCAAAAATTTTCCGATGGGTGCGCCAAAAATAGCGATCATAATAAGAATGAGTAATATCCACCAGGGTTGTATGCCAGAATTTGTCATTGTGGTGGTAGCTCGTGGGTTAGCCCAGTGTGCAATGATGGGCAAAGAAATAGAAACGACGAGTAACCGCAAATACTGCGCGAGGGCCACGTAGCGGAAATCGGCATGTAATTCTGCCGCCAAGGTGGGCATAATCGAGGCCCCGCCAGGAAGTAAGGAAAGCAGACCCGTCTCCGCAGAGATTTCAGGGCGGCGCCGGGCGAGAAAATATCCGCCGGCAACCACAATCGCGAGACTCACGAATGTGGCAAAGAGTCCTGGCAGCACAAAGTGCGCCAGGGTCTGCAAATCTGATTGCAGCAGAGGTACGCCAGCCAAAATGCCAATAGTACCGCGACAGAAATTAAATAATTTCGGGTTAATAGCCAGCTCATGTTGCGTGGTCAGAGCTACAATGCCGGCACCTATGATGCCAGCAAGAATCCATGCAGCTGGCATCGTCACCCAAGAAAAGAGCACCCCGAGCCCAAGAGAGAGCAGCAGGGTGCATGCCCACCGGCTAGTACCGGCAGGGAATAAAGGGTGGCGCAGCATGGTCATATGCTCTCCCATCCTTTGGCGGAAAATGTGCTAGCAGCTTGCGCTATCGAGCCTACTCCGCAGGCGATGGTCCCGGTAGCTACCGCATACGAAGCTCGACCCAGTAATGCGAGAAAACCAAGCGGCTGGTACGCATGCAAGAAATCACAGCGCAAGAAATCACAGCGCAGGATTGTACCAGGGGAAACTAGGAGGCAATAGTTTCGTGTTGCTTTTCCTGTTCCAGCTGCCAGGGCTGCGCCCCAGCTTCCCAGCCCTCTTCTTCCCAAATGCCGGCACGTTTGGCCACCACTGTTGCTACTAAAGCTTGGCCGGTGACGTTTACAGCAGTACGACCCATATCAACAATTGGCTCAATTGCTAAGAGTAAGCCCACACCAGCAAGGGGGAGTCCCAGCGTCGATAGCGTCAGGGTCAGCATCACGGTCGCACCGGTGGTGCCAGCAGTTGCGGCAGAACCAATTACAGAAACGAAGATGATGAGTAGATAATCAGTCCAGGTCAAATGAACCCCATAGAACTGGGCTACGAAGATGGCGGAAATCGCAGGATAAATAGAAGCGCATCCATCCATTTTGGTCGTGGCACCAAGGGGTATTGCGAAGCTTGCGTATTCATCGGGTACACCAAGGCGCTCCGTGGTCACGCGGTGGGTAACTGGCATGACACCCATGGAAGAGCGGGTAATAAATCCCAAGCTAGTGACCGGCCAGACGCGCTGATAAAAACCATGCACGCTCAAGTTATGGAACTTCAGCACTGCCGGATAGACCAGCAGAAGTACCAAGGCCAGTCCGATGTAAATTGCCAAGACGAACATGCCAAGCGAACCCAAGGCATCCCATCCATAGGAGGCCACTGCATTACCGATTAACGCAGCAGTTCCGATGGGAGCCAAGCGGATAATCCACCACAGCACAGTCTGGATGATCTTGAGTAAGGATTCATTCAAGGTCAGGAATGGTTCGGCAGCAGCACCCGTCTTCACAGCGGCAATACCAATGGCCAAGGCAATAACCAGCAATTGCAGCACCTGGAAGCTTAAATTCACATCGCTGCCATCATTGGAAAGGCCAGCGCTTAGACCCAAAATATTTTCTGGCAGGATACTTTGTAAAAAGCCCCACCAACTACCCGTGTGTGAAGGATCTGCGGCAGCAGAGGCATCCACGCTCGTGTTCTCGCCGGGTCGGATCACCAGGCCGACAATGATGCCCAGGATTACCGAGAAAAATGCGGTAATCAGGAACCAGATGATCGTGGATGCAGCAAGGCGCGCGGCATTAGTGACCTTGCGTAAATTCGCCACCGAGGCAATCACTGCGGTGATGACCAGTGGTGGAACCATCAGGCGTAGTAATTGCACATAGGCACTGCCTACTTCGCTAAGCAAGGTAGGTAGCCAGGTTTCTTCGCCCTGGCCGCGGGCGACGAATCCGAGGATGAGGCCAATAATCAGGCCGATGATGACTTGGGCGCCGAATCCGGTGAGCCAGGCAGGAATCTTCCGTTGTGAAGATGTAGTGGGCACAAATTGCTCCTTTTTGAGTATGCAAGCACTACAAATAGACAGGGTAGTCTTTAAGTATAAGACAGAATTGTATACCTTGTCCTGGTGGGCATGCAATATCTCTGCGGTCGTGCTAAGAGCGAAAGCGCCTGATCATGGCCGCACAAAGCAAAAACCGGGAAGACTCACAAAAAGAAGATCTTCCCAGTACGAGTGATTAGTGCAACGAGCTAGAAAAAAGTCCCGGATATATCTTCTTCATCGATCTGGCCAAAGGCATCAACTGGAGTACCTTCGGGTAAATCTCTACGCTCTGCCCGGGCCGGGTCGACCGCACGGAGCACGCGGCCCGGATTACCCACCACAACGGAATTTGCGGGAACACTCTTGGTTACTACCGTGCTAGCACCAATAACGCAGTTTGCGCCGATCTCCACCCCAGGCAGTACGGTCACGCCGGCACCAAACCACACGTTATCGCCAATGGTAATTGGCTTGGCTTGCTCCCATCCTCCGGCACGCATCACTGGGTCATCAACAGGATGGCCTACTGTAATAAATTGGCAGTTTGGGCCTACCAACACACCCTTGCCAAAGGTGACAGGGGCGGTATCAAGAATGGTGGTGTTGTAATTAAAGAAGCAGCCTTCTCCAATTAAGGTGTGCTGACCATATTCCACTCGGAAGGGCTGCTGAATTGAGCATTGCCCAGAATCTGGGTGCAAAATCTTTTTCTGCAAGGCTTTACGTTCGGCACGCTGGGACGGCGCGAGCTGATTGAACTGGTGAATGAGATCTGCCGTAGAGTGACTGACCGCTTGGATCTCAGGAGAAAAGGGTAGATGCCACTTGCCAGCATGCAAATCAGCAATGCTGCTATAGGTTAAGGGATCAAACTTCGAATTGGCCATAGTGCCCATTATCTGTCGTTGGCCCAATTCTTGCATACAAGCCGACCGCGAGCACGAGTCTGGCATCAATTAGAATGACGTCCATGACAGCAGCACCTGCGCCCGAATCAGTACCGGAGAATACCGACCTCATCCCAGGCGACGATGGACTCTACCGCCCGCAATGGGCCTATAGTTCGGCGGAAATGTTGGATTACTTTGACTATGAATGGGGCAAGCTGAAGGAATCGACGCCAGCATTATTTGAAGCCTTAAGTCTGGAGCTATTACAATCTGGGCTTTCCTGGTCAATTATTCTGCGCAAACGCGAAACCATTCGGCATGCATTTAAAAATTTTGATCCTGCTCAGGTAGCAAACTTTGGTGCAGAAGAGCTCGAACAACTGATGGATAATCCAGGCGTGATCCGGCATCGACGCAAGCTTGAAGCCATTATTGCCAATGCACGGTGTATCCAAGCTTTGGAAGTAGAGACGACTTTCGCCCGCTGGCTGGCCGCCTTTGCGGCGCCTGATTGTGCCCGCCCCGCGACCTTTGCCAGTACTCCTGCCCTGATCCCGCAGGCCAAGGATTTAGCCAAGGCCTTAAAAAAGGCTGGCTTTCAATGGGTAGGTCCCACGACTACCTATTCCTTTATGCAGGCAGTGGGACTAGTAGATTCCCGGCCACTAGGCTGTGCGCCATTGCAAGGTTAAAAAGGGTCTAAGCAAGGAAAGGATTCATTGCTTAAGCTGCGCCCACGTGAGAGCATACAAACATGCAAACCTTTGATGTCAACGTCACCAAGCAGCCCATTAAATTGGGCCAATTCCTCAAGCTTGCCAACTTAGTAGAAACCGGTGGCCTGGCTAAACAATATATCGCCGAGGGCGAAGTCTATGTCAACGATGCGGTAGAAACCCGGCGTGGCTACACCTTACGCGAGCATGATGTTGTCCGGGTAGGCGACCTAGCGGCTCGGGTTACCTTCGATGCCGAGGATGATTATTTTGACGAAGCCACCGCCGATGATGACTTCGACCCAGAGGTATGGAGGAATATGTAATGCCCGCATTCCAAGCATTAAGCGGTATGCCCTATTGGATTGAACTGCTCAGTAGTGATGTAGACAAGACCCGCGAATTCTACAGCGAGATCTTTGACTGGGAATTTAGCGATTACGGATCCGATTATTTACTTGCCCGTATTCAAGGTCTGCCGGTTGCTGGGGTTGTGGCCTTGCCAGAAGAAATCCCCTTAGGTGATACCTGGGTGACCTATTTCCTTGTTGATGACCTTGCTGCCACCTTAGAGGTGGTGAGCAAAGAAAATGGGCGAATCCTTAACCCTGCAACCACAGTGCGCCTAGGCGAGATGGCTTTGGTTGTTGACCCTGCAGGTGCCTTAGTAGGCCTGGTACAACCTGCAGGTGAAGAAGCATTTATCGCAGCTGGAGAGCCCGGCACTCCGGTATGGCATGAGCTGACCTGTGCGCGTAATTATGGTGAGGCAGTGCGCTTCTATGAGCAACTCTTCGCCTGGACGACTGCCACCTTAGATGATGCCCAGGCCCCGGAATACACTACTGCCTTAATTGACGGTGCCGCCTTTGCCGGGGTCTTCGATGCTAGCGAACTCACCCCACCCGGAGTGCCCAGCTATTGGCAAAGTTATATTGGCGTGGCCGATGTCCCAGCAGTAGCCGCCAAAGCTGTAGAAATCGGCGGGACAACGATTCACGAACCACAGGATTCTGCCTTTGGCACTCTGGCTCTATTAAGTGATACCACCGGTGCAGCCTTTATGATCTGCGAGGTACCAGAACCAGTAGCAGAGGCTGCCGAATCTGATCCCCTTGAAGGCATTGATCTCAGTTCGCTGCAATAACACCATTATCGGGGTGAAATGCCCAAAGCGCATGCTGCTACTGCTGTAGGCATGCGCTTTTACTGTATGGTCTGCCGGTGGTTTTAATCCTGCTGCGGGGTACGGACCAACGGGACATGGGGGATGCCGGCATCCAAATAGTTGTCGCCAGCCCGCTGTAAGCCCATAGAGGTATACCACTGCTCAAGCTGGGCTTGGGCACCGACATAGACCTGTTCAGTGGGGTAGTGGGTGGTGCAGAAATCGAGGGCGTAGGCCATCAAGGCTCGGCCGGCACCAGTGCCTCGTTGTTGCTTCGCGACGGCCACACGCCCAATAGCTACTTGGTGGTCATCAACCAGAATGCGGGCCGCAGCAACAATGGGCTGTTCCGGTTGTGAGGTATCGCGGCCGAAAATTAACGTGGTGGTGGGTTCTAAATCCCGGCCATCCAAATCGGGATGGGATAATCCCTGTTCACCATTGAAGATTTCAGAGCGTAGCTGCAAAATCTGATAGAGCGATGTCACATCGAGGTCTGTAGCTGTTGCGTGATGGAATTGGAGGGAGTTCACCACGGTATCCTTTCGTCGTTATGCCTCTGCGGCTGTTGTGGTCCCCGATTGCGCCTGGAAGAAATCTGCGACATCAGCAACCCGCTGGCGAATTACCTCTGGGGTAGCAATGCGGTGTTCACTGACATATTCGCGAACTTGTAAGTTGGCGGCATCGTACCACTGCTCAAACCACGGATAAGTACTGGCAATGCTGTCGCTATTGGCATATTGCAGCAGGGTAGGTGGAAGGTTGGGTGGTTCCTGAAAATCCACGCCCGCGCGTACCGAACCCGGCAGCATTGTGATATCTAAGTGGGGGAAGGTTAGTGCCAGGGCATCCACTCGATCAGCATTGAGCACTGCAAGTGCTCCACCTGAGGAATAACCCCAGGCAAAAACCTTGGCATCAGGGTGTCCCGCGCGTACCCACGTAATAGCCCGCTGCACTGCAGCAATAACCTTATTGAGATCATGCTCGGGCACTAAAGGATAGTCCAGGTCCAAGAAGGTTACCCCGGAACGTTCGGCGGCAGCAGCCACCTCTGGGCGCCAAGAATGCTCCAAGGCCACCCCGCTGCCTTTCCACCAGCCACCAGGGTGCAGACTAATTGCCCAGTTACCATTGGGCTGTGACGGGGTGATGATCTCTGCAGCACACCCTACCTCCGCAGGTGCGGGACTGGTGGTTACCTGCGTACCCCAAGCTACCCCGGGCATACTGTGATCCACTGCCGCACCTAGCATCAGCATAGCGGCATGAGTGATGCGATCTGGTAAGCGAGCATCAAAGGTATCAGCAGCCTGCGCCCCACTCGGGTTTTCTGACCAAGGTGGATTCTTATCCGGTGCCGGATAGTGGGCTTGGATATAGGTGGATAATTGGGTGAGTTGATCCTGGGCTGGCAGCTTTTCCTTATGTCCACCAACCTGGAAGTTGGCCCTATCTGCAGCTTCGAAAGCTGCCTGCTCCTCGGGGGCGCCCGCATTCATCGTTGAGATTCCTTTCTTCAGTGTTGTGATCAAGATGCACAGGTAATTGTCGCGGGCAGCAAGGCAACGCGTTAGGCACCTGTCCAGCAAGAACTACCAGATTTGGACGCGGTCAGCTGGATCGACCCAGAATGGGCTGCTGCTATCGACCTCAAAGGCCTCGTAGAACTCTGGAATATTCGCGGCAATAATATTGCAGCGGAACTCCGCAGGCGAGTGCGGATCAACCGCCAAATACTGGGCAGCCATCTCTGGGCGAATAGCGGTACGCCACACGCGTGCCCAGGCGAAGAAGAGTCGTTGCAAACCAGTAAATTCCTGGGATTCTAACCCTGCGGCCCCTCCACCATGTGTCCAGGGCTGAGTCTCCTCCCAGCTGCGGCCCTTATCAGCCAAGTATTTGCCATAGGCAATAATGGCAATACCCAAGCCACCGAGGTCACCAATATTTTCACCCAAGGTGAATTTGCCATTGACCCCACCAGCAGCAGACTCCACACCGGACAACACGCTTGGCACCCGCCCGTCGAATTGCGTTACGAGCTTTGCGGTGAGCTGTTGGAAAGCTTCGCGATCAGCATCAGTCCACCAGGATTCTAGATTGCCATCCCCATCGTATTGGCTTCCTTGATCATCAAAACCATGGCCAATCTCATGGCCAATCACCGCGCCAATAGCACCAAAGTTTTCCGCAGCATCGGCATCAGGATCATAAAACGGTGGGCGCAAAATAGCTGCGGGGAAGGTGATGTCATTAACCGTGGGATTATAGAAGGCATTCACCGTCTGCGGGGTAGAGACCCATTCTGCACGTGGATAGGGTTTGCCTAATTTATTTAGGTGGTAGTTCAAGGTGAACTCGGAACCCCGGCGTACATTGTCTGCCAACTGTGCACCAGTAGATGCAAAAGCTAAGTCCCCATAAGAAATCCAGGTATCGGGGTAGCCGATCTTAGCCTGGAACTTACCCAACTTTTCCAATGCGCGTTGCTTGGTCTCTGCAGACATCCACTCCAATTTGGAGATACGCTCCTCATAGGCAGCAGTGAGATAGGAGACCAGCTCCAGCATGTCTTGCTTCGATGATGCCGGGAAGTGTGCGGCAACAAAGAGTTGTCCAATTTCCTCGCCCACAAACGAAGATGCCAACCCCAATGCCCGCTTCCAGCGCTCACGCTGCTGCGGAGTGCCAGACAGTGCAGTGCCATAAAACTCGAAGTTGGCTGCCCCGACTTCTTCTGGCAGGATGCTGGCCCTGGCTTGCAGGATATGCCAGGTAATCCAGAGCTTCCAATCATCAAGATGGGCATCATCAAGCAACGCAGACACATGCTCAAAGTAGCTTGGCATACAAGAAATAACGCGCCCGGCAGGCAAGCCTACGGCTGCTAAATACTCAGTAATGGGGGAAGGCAGCTCATCGCGCTGTGTGGGGTTATAAGTGCGTACGGCGTCACGAGATGCCACCACATCCCAGTGGCCGGCAGCAATCTCTTTTTCTAAGGCCACAATGCGCTGGGCCGCATCCTGCGGGCTCACGGGAAGTAGTGCAGGATCGAAGAATTCCAGCATGCGGGCAATGTGCTGCTCATACTGTGCGAGGATCGGCTGGTGCTGATCCTCGCGGTAGTAGGCTTCATCGGGCAGGCCCAAACCAGATTGCAGAATATAGGCCACTGCCAAATCTGGCTCTTCGACCTCAGTGCCAGCATCCTTGGCAACATAGAAATTCACAAAGCCGCCAATGCCAGCGCGGTCTAGGTGACCCAAAGCCTCCACGAACTCCGTAATGGAGTTAGACTGCAGAATTTCTAAGTCAGGCTCGAGGGCGTTCATGCCAGCTTCCGCAATGCCCGTGGTATCCATAAAGGAGGCAAAGAGGCTGCCAGCGCGGGAAGTGGGATTTTCTTTGACTAAGGCCCGCACATCAGCTTCGGCTTGATCGCGCAAATCATAGAAGGTGCCATCGACAGCCCGATCATCTGGGATGGTAAAGGATTCTAACCAGGAGCCATTGACTTCATGGTAGAGATCATGAATGTAGTATTTTTCCATGTTTCCACTCTAGTTGGTTCCCGGCGGAAATGCGGCTGGAGTGCTGGTGCACCGGTGATGTGTGGGGTATGCCCGAGCAGCTAGCCTGGGACGGCTGGGTTGGGTACTTTAATTACATGGCTGAATATCAACTACGACCCACCTTCCAGAAGAAACACTGGTTCTGGATCACGTTCGGGGTATTATTCGCCCTACTCGTGCCGGTGGGGCTTGATCGGTTGATTCCAACTACTGCGAATGCGCGCAGTGTGGTTACCCTCGCTGGTGAGACCCCAAGTCCGGTAGAGCTCACTGATGACAATGGCGACCCTCTTGAATGCTTGCAGGTCGATTTAGGCTCCTTCTTTGATACCTATAATTGTGGGACTTCTACGGTGTACTCCGGCACTGTTTTCGATAGTGAGAACGAAGACTTGACCTTGCAGCGCATGGTGCGTGCTACCACTTTTGAAGAAGCAGCGCTGAGTTCCCGAGTCGCCCGCAGTGGTGATATTCGCATTCTCAACATGACCCCCGATTATGGCATCATCGGTGTGAGCCTGGCTACGGTCATTGATGACCAATACTCTACGGTCTTTATGATTGTGACCGGCAAGGACATCTCAGAGATGGTGGCCTTATCCTATTTCGGGGTTAGTGCCATGCTGAACTTACAAGGTGATCCAGGTCAGGCACCGCAACTGCCAGAAGAATTAGAACGTGGCCAAAATTATTCCTTCGACGCCACTGGCATGAACAGCACGGATCTAGCACACAGCCCCACTGATGTGTGGCTCACCGCCGCCACCCCAGCCCCCCATCTGCAACGAGGAGAGGAATCCGCATGAGTCGCAGCGTCGATCCCACTGCCGATCCGGTGCGCTATGAAGCTGAGCGCCGCCGCCAAGGCAAAAGCTATGACCGCAGTCGCAATGCGGCCTGGTATCACGGTGTGGCACCCGTACGCCGCGGTTTCCACCTCACTTCGATTCGAACCATCTTGATCGTGCTCAATCTCGCAGCTCTACCAGTGCTGCTGATGACCAGTGCACTGTATATCTCTATGGTGCCGGACTCATTTAGTATCGGTGTGCTCTTTAGTATCCTCTACCTGCTGGTGGGAACCCTTGTATTCCGGGTTTCGCCCATCTGGCCGAGTGCCGGACCAATTTGGTACATCATCAGCTTGTTGTGGGGTGGCAGTGTTTCCTTACTTTTTGTGCTGCTTTCTGCAGACTCGATAAGTTCGCTGATGGATAAACTTGGCCTTGAGGCTGTTAGTGCCTCTTTTGGTGGTGCATATCCAGAAGAAATCGCCAAGACCTTCGGTGTGCTGCTTATTCTCTTCGCTTTCCACCAGCTCAACCGCCCCTGGCATGGTTTTGTTACCGGTGCGATGGTGGGCCTAGGATTCGAGGTCTCCGAGAACATTCTTTACGGCGGCATGGGTGGTCTCATCGACCCTAATAGCGATTTTGATGGCGTGCTGCAAATGTGGCTGCTACGTTCTGTATTCGGCCCCGGCCTGCATGTTTTCCTCACCGCCATTGCTGGTTATGCGGTGGGCTATGCTCTCTACACCTATGGCATTAGTGTCAAACAGCGGGTGGGTGTGGCATTAGCCGGCCTGGGATGGTCGTTCATCTTGCATTTCGTCTGGAATTTGGGTGCGGGTGAAACCTACCTAATGATGGCTTCCATGGGATTGGCCGCTTGCGGCCTCTATGGTACCGCCATTTACTTGTGGTTTATGGGCAGTAAGCGGGCGAAGGAAGATCCAGGAGTGATCTATATGCATCAGCCTGTCATGGATGTGGCGCGCTTGCCGCTGTCGTTCTCGGTGATGGATAGCTCCCATTTCGACCAGCCAGTAGAAGATGGCGTTACCCTTGATGCCAGCGGCTTAGACTGTAGCTGGGGTAAGTCAGGTCAGGGTGCTGTTGGTGGTGCACAGGGTGTTTCAGGCGCACAGCCAATGCCGGGGCCGGAACCTACCCCAGCACTGCAGCCCATCACCCCACGTACTGGTGATACGCACTAGTCAATCCCTGGTGCTCGTACCAGTCTCTGGGGCAACCGCTCCATCTAAGCAGAAAGCCGCGGCAACCGTGAACTACCAGGTAGGTAGCATGCTGGTTCCGCGGCTTTTCCTGTGTGACATGTGCGGGCTGGGCCGGCAGCCTGTGGTGCTTAACGCAGAGATTCACCAATAGTCAGATGTACCAAGGTTGGCCCCTTGGTCTCTAAAGCAGTCTGCACAACCTCTGCCAAGGTGTTCATGGTGGCACTGAAACCAGTAGCTCCAAAGCCTGCGGCAAGTTGCAGCCAATCCGGCTGGCGTAAGTTCACGGCAATATCGGCAATCTCGCGGTCACGCTCATTTTGGCGGATCTCCCCATATCCGCCGTTATCCACGCAGATAATCGGCAAGTCCAACTCATTTTCCACCGCGGTCATTAGTTCTTGGATAGCAAACATCAAGGCGCCATCACCAAGCAAGCAAACCACCGGACGCTGCGGGGCGGCAATCTTGGCACCAATAGCAGCTGGCAGACCATAACCTAAGGTGGCATAGGTCGCCATGTACAGCAGGGAGTGAGGCTGCGGGGCGCGGTAGAAGGTGGTGGTGCCCATATAGGTGACCTGAGAGGAGTCACCAGCGATGATGGTATCAGCGGGCAAAATGCGCATGATCTCCTCATTCAATGCTGCAAGCTCCGGGGCGATCTGGCGGCCTTCCTCATCCAAGGCATCAAAGATTTCCTGGAGATCGGGCGCCGGGCGTGAACCAGGACGCACTCCCTGGTTGTAGAGCTCGGTGACCAGCTGGGGGATCACAGCTGCGGAATTACCAGGCAACTCCAGATCCGGGTTCATATTGCACAGCATCTGGGAGCGCTCAATATCAACGCGGATGACTGGGCCTTGGGGATGGATGTCGCCACCCCAGAGTTCGGCCTCGCCAATCTTCGAGCCAATAATAAGCATGGCATCAGCCTGACGGCAGAACTTATGGGCGGCGCTTAAGCGCAAATCCGCGCCCAAAGAGAGGCGGTGGCGCTCATTGAGTGCGCCCTTGCCGTTGACCGAGGTAATTACGGGGGCTTCGAGCATCTCTGCTAAAAAGGTGAGATCCGCAGTGGCAGGTAAAGCGCCACCACCAGCAATGATAATTGGGCGTTCGGCAGCAGCGAGGATCTGGGCAGCAACTTGCACATCTGCCTGGGGAGCTGGTTGTGGGGTGCCTAAGGGGCGTGCTTCGAGCAAAGCTGGATCTACCTCGACCTCGTGCTCTAAGACATCGAGGGGAACCTCAATGTGAATAGGGCGAGGGCGCTCATGGGCAAAGGAGCGGAAGGCATTGTGAATAATATCCACGGCCTCTTCCGCAGAGCTCACCCGTCGCGAGTAATTCACGATGGCATCCACAGCTCCAGTCGGATTTTTGGTCTCATGCAGAGCACCAATATCGCGGAACTCTTGTCCGATAGGCCGGCCAGGCGAGAGAATGATCATGGGCCGGGATTCTGCATAAGCCGTAGCAGCACCAGATAAAGAATTGAGCAGACCCGGACCCGAAGTCGTAATCACCACACCTGGCAGCCCGGTGGTCTGCGACCAGCCATCGGCTCCATAGGAGGCGCCCTGTTCATGGCGAGGGGTTACCGCGCGAATGCCCAATTCCGGCAAGTGGCGATAAAACTCCAGGTTATGGGTACCGGGGATACCAAAGATGGTATCTACGCCATAGTTGCGCAAAGTAGCCAAAATGGCATATCCAGCATTGTGGCGCGATTCGGTCTGTAGTGAGTTTGCAGTCATGAAAGGCTCCTAAAGCGGCAGGACAAAACAGATAGTGGGGATGAAGTTCATTGGAGATTTAGCTAGCACCGAAGCCAGCTGGCATCACTGTAGGAGAAATGCTTAGTTTGCTGGTTTCGCTGCAGTGCTCGTTTGCTGCGTCCCAGCTTGGCGGCCAGCACTGAGACGCTCATTCCAAGCCTGCATGACTTGTGGATCAGTAGGTTTGGTCAGCAGAGAAACGACCACGAAGCTCACCAAGGAAAGACCCAGTCCAATGTAAATTGGTTCATTAGCCAACACCCCAAAAATTGGCATCGAGGCCAGTACGCCGATGCTACCGGTGAGCATGGCAGCAGTAGCACCAGCACCATTACCACGTTTCCAGATCAATCCACCCAGGATCACCACCAGCAGGCCACCGACCAAAATGTCATAGGCAATGGTCAAGCCAGTCACAATATCGGTGATAAATACCGCCAACAAGGTGGTGACAATGCCGAAGAAGATGAGATAGATACGGTCTTGGCGCATCATATTCAGGTTATCAACCGGGACTTCTTGATCGCCAGCAGTCACCGTAGGAGCAGCCTCTTTGCCCAGCAGGCTGCGCAGATAAGGCACGACATCCACGCGGGCCACGGTCACCGATGCGATCAGGGCGCCAGAAGAAGTGGACATCATCGCCGCAATCGCAGCTGCGAGAACGATGCCATTGAGAACTGGGGGCAGGTAGTTTTGAGCCAAAGTGGCATAGGCATCATCTTGGCTTTCTAGGTGGGGTTCCAATGCAGCACCGGCCATGCCGATCACCGCGCCAGCAACACCATAAGCAGCTACGTAGAGACCAGCTGCGGTTCCACCCCAACGTGCTACCTGGGGGCTCCGGGCAGTAAAGACGCGCTGCCAAATATCCTGCCCCACCAACAAACCGAAGGTATAGATAACGAACATGGTGATAATCGAGCTGGTACCCATGGTGCCCAGCTGGAAGTACTCAGCAGATAAGCGCTCACGCAGGCCATCATAACCGCCGGCTTGCTGTAAGGAAATAGGCAGTAACAGGAAGAACATACCGATGGTGATCAGCACGAACTGCATCATATCGGTCAGGGTAATCGACCACATGCCACCTAAGAGGGAGTAGGTGATAACCACTAAAGAACCCAGCAGAATTGCCCAATTGCGATCAATATCGAACAACACACGGAAGACCGAAGCATAAGCTGCAGTCGAAGTCACCGTGAGCATTAGGGTATAGCCCAACATCACCAGTGAACTGACTTGGGTGGCCGAGGTGCCATAACGCAGTGACAGCATCTGGGAGACGGTGTACAAGCGCAAGCGAGTAATCATTGGTGCGAAGCACAGGCTCAAAATCAACACACCCACTGCGATGGCAATCACCAGCCACATACCGGATATACCGTAGGTGTAGCCCAAGCCCACGCCACCGACAGTGGAGGCGCCGCCCAGGACCACTGCACACATGGTGCCGGTGTAGAGAAAAGGTCCGAGCCGCCGGCCAGCGACGCGGAAGTCTTCAGAATTCTTCGAGCGGCGCTTGCCCAGGACACCAACAGCAATGAGGGTGATGAGATAGATTATGACAATCGTTAGAGTCATGGTGCATCCTTTAGGGGGCTACGGATTATACGACACGCATAAATGTAATTATTTGCAGGCAGGATCTGTGCCGGAGAAGCCGAGAACAGAATTGCGTTCCTATCGAACTATAGAATATTTTGGATGGGGAAGAAAGTGCATGCCCTAAAGTGCTAGCCTGGCCTAGAATGTATCAGCAAACACTGCACGAGTACGTGAAGAAAACTACAGCGCAACTAGGGTTTCTCGCTACGCGTTGCATGGGAAGGAACACGCAATGAGCACTACCCCCGACTCCGGAGCTACCCCGGCTTCCCCCTCCTTTTCGGCCAACCCGCCCCGGGTGAATACCGGAGATACAGTGGGGCAGGTCAACGCCGCCCAAATTCCGCGCTGGGCCGGTACCGGTACTTTTGCCCGCTTGCCCCGCTTAGATGAGGTGGATAAGGCCGACATTGTTGTTGCCGGTATGCCGTGGGACTCTGGAGTTTCCTACCGCCCCGGCGCGCGCTTTGGTGCTAACCATGTGCGTGAATCCTCCCGTTTGCTGCGTCCATATAATCCAGCGGCCAATATTTCGCCCTTCGCTGCGGCTCAAGTTGCCGATGCCGGCGACATTATTGCCAACCCATTCAACATCGAAGAGGCCTTGGCATCCCTAGAAGCTGGTGCTGCGGAACTGACCAAGACGGGCGCCAAGCTAGTCACCATCGGTGGTGACCACACTATTGCCTTGGCAAACCTGCGTAACATGGCTGCACAGCACGGCAAGATCGCCTTACTGCACTTCGATGCACACCTCGACACCTGGGACAGCTACTTCGGGGCAGACTACACCCACGGAACTCCATTCCGCCGCGCCTTCGAAGAAGGCCTGCTGGATACCGAAGCCTTGTGCCACGTAGGTACCCGTGGTCCGCTCTATGGCACCGAGGATTTAAGTGATGATGCCCGCTTTGGCTTCGGCATCGTCAGCTCCGCGGATGTCTACTACCAGGGAGTGACGGCTATTGTGGCCCAGCTCCGCGAGCGTATTGGGGAGCGCCCACTGTATATCTCCATTGATATCGATGTGTTAGATCCTGCGCACGCACCAGGTACCGGTACCCCAGAAGCTGGTGGCATTACCAGCCGAGAGCTGCTTGAATTACTACGCGGCCTGCGCGGTCTGAACATTGTGGGCTCCGAGGTTGTGGAAGTTTCCCCACCTTATGATCATGCCGAATTAACCGGAATTGCCGCAGCCCATGTGGTCTATGAGTTGATTAGCTTGCATGCAGCAGAAGTTGGTTCGGCTACGCGCCCCGCCTATGGTAGCAGTAGCGTCCAATACGGAGAAGGAGCAGCGGATGCCTAAGAATATTGGCTCCGAAATTACTACCCCGGATACTGCGGGCGCTGCGCAGAGTTCTGGGTCACGTGAGGCTACCGCGGATGCCATGATGGCTCACTTTGCCGACCGCGCGGCAGGTTTTCGTCCCTCGGCAGTTCGTGATGTTTTTGAGGTGGCTATGCAGCCAGGCATCATCTCCCTCGCTGGAGGTAACCCAGACCTCAGCCTGCTACCACGCACCGAACTTGCGGACTTCGCCCACACCGCGTTAGTGGATCTAGGTGATGAGATCTTGCAATACGGCTCTGGGGCCGGCTATGAGCCTTTAGCAGAGTTGATTTGCAGCTTCATGCGCACCGAAGGAGCTCACCCGCAGCTCGCAGATATTCAGCTCACCGCTGGCTCCCAGATGGGTTTGGACTTAGTTACTAAACTCTTTGTGAACCCCGGTGATGTCATCATCACCGAAGGGCCGACCTACACGGGCGCGCTGGGCACCTTTGCAGGTTATCAGGCCCAAATCCAGCATGTCGCCGTGGATGAGCATGGCATGCAGCCAGAATTACTGGAACAAGCCATCGAGGAGCTCAAGGCATTAGGGCACAAGGTGAGCTTTGTGTACCTCATCCCGAACTTCCAGAACCCTACTGGCGTTACTATCCCTCCGGAAAGACGCAAACAGCTATTAGAGATCTGCCGGCGTCATGAGGTGCTAGTTGTCGAAGATAACCCCTATGGTCTGCTGGGCTTTAGCCAACAGCGGACGCAGAGTTTGTACAGCTTAGACCCTGAAAACGTAATCTACCTGGGCAGTTTTTCGAAGATCTTCTCGCCCGGGATGCGCGTGGGGTGGATGGTAGCGCCAGCGGCGGTGCGGAAATTCCTGCAGATCGCGTCAGAGGCGGTTAATATTTGCCCAGCCATGCTTTCACAGCGTCTGACCTATGAATACATGCAGGCTGGGATGTGGGAGCCACACTTAGAGCGCAGCGCCGCGCTTTACCAGCAACGCTGTGCTGCAGTGCTCGCCGCCTTGGAAAAGCATATGCCCACTGGTACACACTGGACTAAGCCTACTGGTGGCTTCTTTACTTGGGTTACCCTGCCAGATTCGTGGGAAGGCAATACTGCTTATTTATTGGCCCCAGCAATTGAAGCCGGCGTGGTATTCGTCCCAGGCTCGGCCTTTTATGAGGGGCAGGTGCCAACCGGGATGCCAGCCCCTGCAGCACCATTGGGGCAGCGGGAATTGCGTATTGCCTATAGTGGGGTAGCCCCAGAAGAATTATCTACCGGTGTGCAGCGTCTTGCACAGGTGGTTCGTGCAGTTTCAACGGATAACGCCACTTGAGCTAAGGTCGTAGGCTGCACGTACAACACCTCGTTTAAGTGTTCCTTGTACAAGACGAAAAGGACCGCCCCAATGAAGGGCGGTCCTTTCGCTATGCGTAGGTGGACTTTCTCACACCGCAAATCTTGGTGAGGATCCCAGTGCGGTAGGCAGCTTATTCAGAGACGTCCACATTCATGCCACCTGGGTTCCACAGGCCAGAGCGAGTTTCTTCTACAATGTCGATATCGGCATCAACTGGGATATCCCCGCGGGAATTTGCACGCGGCACATACACACTGAGGGAACCCCAGTCGCGACGCCAGTCATCCTTTAGATAGGTAGCCAACTTGTACGAGTAGCGAGTGGATTCCGCGATACCGGTTGCACCGCCACCTAAGGCATCCTGGAAGGAAGCACCGGGAAAGCCAGCGGCATCCGCAGAGATGCGGTAGTCCGCAGGCTCAGCGACACCAGCATAGTGGCCAAATGGGCGCTGACATGGGAACTGCAGTGGAACCTGCCAGTCCAACAGCACAGGGCTTTCATTACCAACGGCCTCGTTCAAGGTGGTCATAGTAGGAACGCGTGGCGGGGTAAAGGCGATCCACTGGTTTGGATCCAAGCTGGAATCGCGAGCATACAAGCGAACCACATTGGCTTCCTCCGGGAATTCTTGGAGGTCAATGCGCAGGTTACGCCACTGCGGCTGCTCTTCGGGTTGGTCGAATTGGAGTTCACCCAAGACAGTAGTTTCACCCGACGCATTACGGACACCATATTCGGCGACTAACGTCTCCCCGTCTTGGGCCACACCGTTGATATCTTCGTAGGCAATGGAACCAGCTGCAGAAACGACCAGTACAGGGGCATCCTCAGTGTAGGAAGGCAACTCATACCAATCCGTGGTGATCTCGGCATACTCCTGAGCACCTGCACTCCACGAACCTAAGACTGGCACGGTGGTGTAGTCGATGCCGAATGGCAGAGAGATATTAGAGCCGTTAATGCCTTCTACCTCTTGACGCGCAGTATCCGTGGACTCGGAGGCTGCCAATTCTTCAGATTGTGCTTGGTCTTCATCATCAAGCAAACCCGTAGTTGATGTGGTGCTGTCGCGGCGTGAGGTATCAGAACTGATCTCCGTAGGTACCTTCGAGGAACTAAAACCACGAGCAGTGTCATCCGCACTCTCAAGGGAGTCACCGAGTTCGGAATTGATCGGGGTGAGGAAGGAATCGTTGGTATCCGATTCCACCAGCACATAATCGGCGAGGGCACAGGACTCACCAGCAAAGGAGCGAACATTACCCAAGCCCACGGTATATGCGGGATATTGGGATACAAAACCCTTAGCAAGCGATGCCGAAGACAACGCCACAGAGGCAATAGCAGCTAACGCAATAGGTGCAGCAATCAAGCCGGCATATTTCTTTGGTGCAGGCTGAGCACTTTCTTTCTCTGGGTGTTGAACTTTGCGGAAGTCTTGAATAAAGGCAAAGACTACACCGATAAATAGTACGAGTAAGGCCAGAATCAGCGTCACCGTGGCAAAATCAATGCCCTTGAATTGTGGCAGCTTATCGAACCACGGTACTGAGTAGGAGGAGACATACCACCAGCCATTAATACCGGCAAGACTCAATGCGAATGCTAAGAGCATGAAGCCGAACAGCACAGTGCGGTTACGTGCGGAGCGCATGCCGATGTGAGATAGCGCCACGGCGGCAAGACCAGCAATAGCAGCACCAATGCCCGCCCATACACCGAAGTGGTGGGTCCACTTGGTGGGGGTAAACATCATGAAGAACATGGAGCCGAAAATTACGAGCAGCAGACGTACCGAAGGACGGTAGTTCGAGCCAGGAACCTTGCCAAAGCGGAAGATAGCGGTCAGTACCAATGCAATGGAGAAGAAGGTAAAGATCACTGCGAAGCGCCGGCTAACAGCTCCATCAGGAGCCGCGGTCGCAAAGAGCGCAGTGTAGCGATCGAACTCTTGGTACCACGGTAGCGAAGGACCAACCGCGGTACGCACGCGCGTCGAGGCCAATACCGTGGAGAGAGTCTGGTCGCCAAAGACGGGGACTAAAACAACCGTGCCGGCGGCCAGGATAGGTCCAAGTTGCGCAAACGCATTGCTCCATGGTGTCACCTTGTCTTGGCCAGCGCTCAAAATTGGAATGCGCTGGTAGAACAGCACGATTACAGCAGATAATGCTGCGAACAGGGCCGCAATCGCAATCAGTCCAGTCGGGCCGCAGGTTAAGGTGAAGGCAGCAGTCATCACACTCATAGCGGCTGGGAAGAGACGACGATTTGCGATTGCCATCTCTAGGAAAGTCCAGGTTGCAAGCGCGCCGCAAGCGATAATGGGCTCTGGACGCAGTCCATTGTTATATGGCAGCCAGAAGGCTAAGAACATAAAAGCAGCAGTCCACTGCGCAACTCGACGCTCAGCGATACCGGCCCCTAAGCGTGGGAGCACCTGGCGGGAGAGCAAGAACCAGATCAACAGACCAGCAAGCAGGGCGGGCAAACGCAGCCAAATACTTGCGGTGCTCACGTGCATCATCGCAGCAAGCAGGTCATAGTAAGGTGCGCCGAAAGGCGACTCTGGAGCGCCGAACCACCGGTAATAGTTCGCCATGTAGGTCGAATCTTGGGAGGCGCGTGCCATGGTGAAGATGAAGCCATCATCAGAGGTATTGGCACCGAAGATGTGCCAGAAGCCCAGGATAGCTACCACAATGCCATCCAATGGGGTGGGGCGCAGGCTGCGCTTGGTCCCCAGGCTGCGCACATTGCGGCCGTCGAGGCGATCGATGCGCCACAGGCAGTATAAGGAGACCAGTAATAAAGCCATACCAAGGTACATGGTGATGGACTTCAGCAGGGTAGGACTAGAAGTAAAGCGCGAGTTGATTTCTACATGCGCTGAAATACCAGCACTGGTCAGCGCATTGACGGCGCTCTCAGTATTGGTGATTTCGGTGTAGATACCAGAAAGTATGGGGCGCTCATCGCTATCTAAGCTGACAGCAACATCCGCACCATCAATCGTGGCACCTGGAATCGCTACGGTGGTTTCTGCCTCGGTCGAACGAATCTCCAAGACAGCATCACTAGGAAGCTCTGCCACTTCGGTAGCGCTTAAGCTAAAAATCGCTGCATTGCGGATAGAGACTTCGAGGTTCTCATCTGTGGAGGTGACAAACAGACCACGACTCACTGCATTTTGGGAATCAACCGGTAGGGTTCCCAGGACCAAGTTCTGCTCGCTACGTAGGTAGTTGATAGCGCTAATCGGAATATCAGCGCTAAATTCTTGAGGCGCGTAGCTCTGCAGCGGAGCATTAATGCTATTCAGACTATTATTTTGGGGCCACTGTACGCTGGATTGCTGCTGGTGTACCGGCATGAAAGGTACCAGGATAAACAGCAGCATGGCACCCAAGCCTGAGATGATGGCTAGGGGTTTAAGCCAGGAAGGGGCGGGGATAGCTTTGTCAGAAACTACCGAGTCCGACGTGGCCGGATTCTCTATTTTCTCTGCATGTTGCGACTTGGTGGAATTTGACACATTGGAAAATTGTACGGCATGGGCACCCTAAAGGCGATATGAGGTGCACTGCTTGTTTGAGAAGTGTCCGAGTAACACCGGTATGGCACTGGTAACAATTGTGCGCGGGGTATTTTTGCATGGTCTAGGACCTGCATAGCAAGCGGATTTATGGTGGCAGCAGGCACTGCGTGGCTTCCTTATCAGTGCCTTGCTCGTGATAGCGAAAACCACCGCGTAGACGGTGGCTTTGAGCTAGTGAAGGGGGCTTAGCCCTGCCGGCTGACTACGGCGAAGGGGCCTATTTGGGTGATGGTCCAATCCGAGCTTTCTTGAAAGATCTCGGCATTAAAGGACAATGCACGCCAGCGCACATTCGGATTATTCGGGAAGAGATCCTCCGAGATATCCATACTCCAGGCAGTGTCCGTCGAATCACTGTTTGCAGCAGAATCATCTGCAGCATCATCGCCAGCAGTATTTTCGGTAAGCGCCAGGCTATCTGCCTTGAAGATGAAGACATCGGGGCTCTTCCAGGCAGCTTCATCAAGTAAGTCGAGGAACTCATCCGCATCGAGATCCCAGCTGGCTTCTGCCCACTGCTCAATCGCGTCATTGCGATCTGGGAATTCTCCTAGGGGATTGGCATAGTGCGCGGTGAGTGCCTGGAAACCGCGATAAGGGAAATAAGCCAAGAACTCGAACTCACTAGTGAGCACCACAGTTTCGGCTGGATCAAAACCAGCCTCGCGCAAGTAGGTATCAATTTCGGCGTAAAACTGGCCGGAATCTGCTGGGTACGCCGTACCGCGATTACCGGTGGGATCGGTATCGGAGTAAGCCAGATCTATATTTGTTTGGTGATGCACCGGTACCTGTTGAATGTATTGGAAGGCGCCAAGAGCAAAGATAGTCATAAAGATCGCAGTCGTCGTCCAGGCCTGACGTGGCTGGGTAGCGATGACAGGAACCCGGTTTAAGGTGATCAGGCGCAGATCACCCAGCAAGAAAATTCCGGCGGTAGCCAAGAAGAGCGCAGCCATGCCATTGAGGCGGAAGCCCAGCAAAGAATGGCCCAGCAGGGTTGCCAGCATAGAAAGTACAATCCAGGCATAGGTGAGCAGCAATGCTACTCCAAGGCATTGCATATCTGTTGCCTTGCGACGTAAGAAGAGGTAGCACAAGCCCAGCAAGCACAGCAGGCCGAAGAAGTTCAGACTGAACATTGGTAAGGTGACCTCGGTACCCGACTCTGGCAGGTAGCGGGTTGCGGCACTATAGCTGGCGTAACCACCGGTCAATTTGGCGAAATAATATGGTGCCCAAGAAATAGCGGCCAGTAGGAGCGAGCCAATACCAATAAAGAACAAGCGCCGAATTGGTTCCCAATTCCATGCTGTCTCCCCGCGCCGCGCCTGAATATAGGCCAGCACCACCACGATCAAAGCCACAATCCCGGTATATAAGGTATACGTAGCGGCAGAAATACCCAGGTAGACAGTTACTGCCACCAGGCTGGCCTTGCTTCCGGCTAAGCCGCGGCCAGCCAAGATAACTGCCAGTGGTGTGCCTAAGAGAACAACCGCAGCGTATGGCTCTTCAGCATTGACGTTAAGTACAATATAGGTGTTGACCACTGCTAAAGCACTTGCAATGGGGAGGCTGCCCACTAGGCGCTGCCACAGGGGAGTAAGCAGGGAAGCACAGACGGATAAAGAGACGATGGCCCATGGCTGGAAAGCCTCCCAGCCGGCGAGACCTAAAAGGTTGGCGAAGCGTCCACCGATCCAGAACCAGGCTGCCGGATAGTAGGAGGGCAGATCCAGGTAGTTCATATCGCTCAATGCGACAGAATCAGTCAGGCGCGTGAGATATTGGGTTCGAAATTCCTGGTCTACACTAATTCCACCCAGATACAGGTTGGTAGCAGCTAGTGGAATACCTAGGGAAATCACCACGAGCACTGCGGGAGCTAGGTAGGCGTAGTAGCGAATGAGAAAGCAGCGCCATTTGGGCCGTTGGTGCTTGTGGTACTGGTCATTGAGCCACCACAGTAGGGTGACTACCAGGAGTGCGACGATAATGGCTGCGCACCCGGTGCTAATCCCGCGCAGCACATTTGAGGTGGTATATGCCGGCAATGTCAGCGAACGCAGTACGAACCAGGCTGCAGTAGAACCGATAGCCGCAAGCACACTGGTGATGAGAAGACTTAGCCAAAATTGGCGGCGGGTCATTGTGTCTGGGGCATAGCCAGTGGAATCAGTGTCCGAAGAAAGCCCGTTGATGCTCTCTTGTAGTCGCTTGCCAAAATGCCAGCGTTCATTGGGAGTGCTGGGTGCCGAGTATTGCTTGACCCGAGGGTTATCCATATCGCGGGTTCGCTGCGGGGCATGCGGGTGGTGGCCACCCATTTGGTGGTCATAGCCAGAAGAGGATCGGGGGCGCTTGGGATCGGTACTCATAATTCCTGTTGGGTTTGTGGCCAGGGCACGGAAGGGAGCTTGGCACGGCATCGATAGTGGGATTGGCGGCCAACCTACTCCTTACAGCTGCACAGTATTGTAGTACAAACTGCGTATTAGACCTATCACCTGCAAAAATTGCGCTGATAAATATGTCAGTTGTAAAACCAGGTATAAATCACTGTCAGATGGCATGACGGAATATTTACATGACGCAACCTATACATGCCGGAACGAATAAGAGCCCGCCCAGGACTAGCTCTCAGGATGTAGCAGTACAAGGGCAGGCTCTTGGGAAAATATCGCAGCCATCTTCAGGCCGCGCCTGACGCACGTTTTTTACATTGGCAGCCGGCGGAAGATGGACTGGGGGATGAACTTAAAAGCCAGGGAGACATAGCGGAACAAGGGGTGGACGAAGATATTGCTGCGGTTATTGGCAAGAGCATCAACAACAGCTTCGCCGACATCTTCCTTATCCACGGTCAATGGAGCATTCTCTAAGCCGGCAGTCATTTTGGTACGAACTTGACCTGGGCGGACGACCAGAACCTGGACGCCAGAGTCACGCAAAGCCTCGTGCAGGTTTACATAGAAGGCATCCAGGCCAGCCTTGGAAGCGCCATAGACGAAGTTGGAACGACGTACGCGCTGGCCTGCAACGGAAGACAGGGCCACGATGGTGCCATGGCCTTGTTCCTTCATGTACTGGGCCAGTAGTACGCCAACAGAAACGGCTGCCGTGTAGTTCAGCTCAGCAGAAGCAACGGCGGCGGTCTGGTCTTGCCATAGCCGCTCTTGGTCGCCGAGGGAGCCGAAGGCCACGATGGCAATGTCGACATCACCTTTGCTGAAGGCCTGCTCAATAACCTCTGGGTGGGTTTCGAAGGCGGTGGCATCAAAGTCGATGACATCAACGGAGCTAGCGCCGGCTGCCTTAACAGTGGCAACAGCCTCATCAGGTTGTTGCTGGGAAGTACGGGCTGCCAAAGTCACATGGGCTGGTCCTTCTTTGAGCAGGGCAGCAACGATAGCCAAGCCGATTTCGGAAGTGCCTCCGAGAAGCAGGATATTTTGGACGGATCCTACTGCATTACGCATAAAATTTTTCCTCCAGGAATCTACAGATGGAAAGCGGTGGAGAGTGCGAATTAGTGCAACTCTAAACGGCGGGACATATCGGATGCGAATACGCCATTAGGGTCAATTGCATTACGGGTGTCTAGCCAGCTTTGCATCTCTGGGTACATCTGGTGGAAGTTCTCAGCAGATGTACGCGACTCCTTCGCCAGGTATAGGCGACCACCGAATTCCATGACGCGCTTATCTAGATCATCCAAGAAGGCACCCAGACCCGGACGAATGGGGAAGTCCACGCACACATTCCAACCAGGAATCGGGTAGGACAATGGAGCCCTATTGCCAGGGCCGAAGAGCTTGAATACATTCAGTGCGGAGTAGTGCCCCGATTTTTGCATGTCGCGCACAATATCCTTGAATGGCTCAACGGCATCAGTAGGTACAACGAACTGGTACTGTAAGAATCCCTTAGAGCCGTAGCCACGGTTCCATTCGCCGATGAGATCCAGTGGTTGGTAGAACTGGGTCAAATTCTTGACCTTGTTGCGTGAAGGGGCGCCCATCAGATAGTAGGCCTCACCCACAGCGAACAAGGAGAGCTTATTCATAGTCCAGGATGGGAAAATATCTGGCACGGTCATCAGCTGTGGGGCGTGGAACTTCAGTGGATCCTTGGCCAGCTTTGGTGCCAGCTCTTCCAACTGTGCCAGAGTTGCCAGTGAACCACGGGAGATGGTGGCACGGCCCAGCTTTGGTTCTGGAGAAATGACATCGAACCAAGCAGAAGAATAGGTGTAGTTAGACTCTGAGCCATCCGAGTGGAAGGCAACGGTTTCTTCCAAGTTGTTGGTGCGATCAGTATCGGCAATAAAGAAAGCAGTCTCGGTCTTGGTCATGCGAATCGTAGCGCGCACGATAATACCGGTTAAGCCCATGCCGCCAACGGTGGCCCAGAACAGGCTACCATCTGGATCGTCCTCGGACCCTTCTGGGGTCAGGTGCAGGATGCGGCCATCAGCAACCAATAGTTCCATGGAAACTACATGGTTGCCGAAGGAACCAGCGGAGTGGTGGTTCTTACCGTGAATATCTGGACCAATAGCACCACCGATGGTGACCTGACGAGTACCTGGCAACACTGGAACCCACAGGCCATAGGGCAGGGCAGCCTTCATGAGCTGATCGAGGGTTACGCCACCATCAACGTCAACCAAAGCGGTTTCTGGATCGATGGAGTGAATGCGGTTGAGCTCTTGCATGTCCACAACCAGGCCGCCGGCATTTTGTGCAGGGTCACCGTATGAACGGCCCATGCCGCGGGCGATAACACCACGACGTAGGTGGGAGGGCTTGGATTCATTTTGTTCGGCGACTGCTCGAACAGCTGCTTGGATGGTTTCCAAGTCTGGGGTGCGTAGCACGTGAGCGGTCGTAGGAGCGGTACGGCCCCAGCCGGTTAAGGTCTTTGCTTCTGTGTGGAAGGCTCCGGAAACACCGTTCGAAGCGGCGGTGTCGGATGCGCCTTTGCTCGCAGTCATCATTTCTAGGGTACTCGCATTAAGTGAGGAACACCCGGGAGCAGAACTGTCCGATTCCGTGGTTTTACTCACGTTTTTGGGAAATTGTGCCTGCGAATGGTCATAAACAGAAAAAGAATGCAGATTTTAGGCGAGTATCGCTAGCTACTAGTAGCCGTTCATCACTATGGGCATACACCCCGCGATGCGCCCATGCGCCCTATGATGTGCAAAAGCTGCCGTCCGGGCGTGGGGAAGCCAGGTTTAGAGGTCAAGCAATTCCCGAATTCCTGCAGGTAATTCTTCTTGGGTGGTGATCTGGGGGCCGGTGTAATCAGCTAATAGCTCATAGATACGCTGGCGACTGGCACTATCAACCATGGGCAACTCTTCCGCTAAAAGGCGGGTCATATAGTTATCGAGTGGGGTATTCGTTAACTCTGCAGCAAGGCGCGGAGTACGCTCGGGATCTTCTCGCTTACGGAAACCAAATAGTGAGGCCATACCGTTCATTCTAGAGCGAGCTAATTCCTCCTTCGGTAATATTCCCCGGATTTGGGTGGTTTTTGGCATTACTGCGCCCTGTGCCAAAAAACTGGCATTGTTTGCTAAGTCACAGCAATTTTTTAGAAGAATTGTAATGTTGTTACAATCTATAAGCGTTTTCACTGTGATCAGTGTGATCAGTGAGCCCGCTGCCCCCGCTGGCTGAACGCGAGGAGCTTGGGGATCTGCCACGTGACTGACCTGCCGGATAAGCTATGCCACATCTGAGGGTATTCAGCTGAAAGCGCATAAATGAAAGTCGGCGTTGTGCCGATTATTCGTATGCGATGTGGCAATGTATTGAGGTAGCAGTGAGGAGTGGTCGTGTCAGCTTATAGGCAGTCCAAGAAGGTAGTCGCCACAGGAAAGAATGCGGAGGGCATTAGAAATGTCCCTGGCATTCGAGGCTTGCGCGCCCTTGCGGTACTCGCGGTTGTCGTCTACCACTACCTTATTGATGTCTTACCTGGCGGCTACCTCGGTGTGGACCTCTTCTTTGTGCTGTCGGGTTTCTTGATTACCTCTCTCTTGCTGCGCGAGCACATGGTGCATGGGCGAATTAGCTTGCGCGGATTTTGGGTGCGCCGCATCCGCCGTATTCTTCCAGCAGCATTAACTGTGCTTTTAGTGGCTTCTGCTGTCGCTGGGTTGATCGGGGGAGATGTCACCGTACACTTGGTGCGCCAATTCTTTAGCTCCTTATTCTTTGTGAATAACTGGGTGCAGATCGCGAACTCACAGAGCTATTTTGCCGACAGTGAGTTGCCTATTTTCGCGCACTACTGGTCCCTTTCTATTGAAGAGCAGTTCTATATTATTTGGCCGCTCGTCATTGTCTTTTTATTTTGGCGTGGACGTTCCAAGCACTATATCCGCAACTTTGCGTTGGTGTTGGCAGTGGCATCAGCGGTTTGGATGGCCATTCGTTTTGTGCCGGGAGAAGACCCCACACGGGTGTACTACGGCACTGATACCCACGCCTTTGGCTTGTTGATTGGTGCTGCTTTGGCCGCATTAACGGTTTCCCAAAGTACCAAGGCAAAGGGTAATACCTGGAGCTACGCCCGTCGTGCATTGAGTAATCGCCGCATGTGGGCATTGGTTGGGCCCTTCGCGTTGGCAGCGCAGCTGGCCTGCTTTTACTTCTTGGGTGATCAAGAAACCATAAGCTACCGTGGTGGCCTTGTCTTTTCCTCCTTGATCTCTGGACTATTGATCCTCACTGTGGTGCGCCAAGCTGGCATAGTGCACCACCTGTTCTCCCTGCGGATTCTGCAGTGGATTGGTGATCGATCGTTCTCCATATACTTGTGGCATGTTCCGGTCCATGTTTTCTTAGTAACTTTCAATGACCGTCATTCGTGGGGTTGGACGGACCTGGAGATGGCCTTGGTCGCGGTACTGCTCACTATTATTCTCAGTGTATTTTCTTATCGGTGGATCGAAGAGCCATTCCGTACCCAGGGTTACTGGAAGCTGTTCAAAGGATGGTGGAGCAAGCTGCGCACGCCGAATACGCGTCAGCGTATCCGCCCGGTACTCGCTTGCGTTTCCTTCCTTGTTGTTGTTGGTATGAGTGCTACCGCCTTGGCGAACCAGAACACAGAGTCGGACATGGAGCGTGAATTGCGCCTAGCGGAGGAAGCTTCGAAGCAGCAAGACGCGGAAAAGGCTCGCGAACTGGAGAAAAAATCCAAGCGTGAGATGCCCACTGGCGACCAAATCACTGCTATTGGCGATTCTGTCCTGTTGGCTTCTGCTGCAGCATTGCAAGAGGAATTTCCGGGCATCTATGTGGATGGTGAGGTATCCCGCCACTACCAGGCTGCCTCGGGGATCATTGCAAGTATGGAGGCTGCAGGGACTCTCGATCCTTTCGTGCTCTTAAGTTTTGGTACGAATGGGCAGGCCTTCCCAGATCAGCTTGATGAACTTATCGACCAATTGGGGGAAGACCGTGTCATCATCGTCACTCTGCCATATGGTGATCGCTGGTACATGGCTGATGCGCAGCAACAAGCAATTGATGCCGCCGAGCAATACGAGAATGTTTATGCGTTGAATTGGTGCGGTTTCGTGATGCAAGATCCAAGCGTGTTACGAGGGGATGGCATCCACCCAGATGCGCTCGGAGCAGCTGGCTTCGCCAAGGAGCTGCGTAAGGCCTTGCAGCAGTGGGTTGATGATGAAAAAGAGATTCCGCAAGTCTGCGGACCATAAAATCTGGCATCTTAAAAGTCTGGCAAGGACGTAACGGTTTACCCTCAATACTTCGATAACTATTAGGATAGTATTGGAAAGAAAAACTGTTAGGGCAGTTACGGAAAGAAAATGGAGAATTCATGAAGCATTGGATGAAAAAGGCCTGTGCTGCCATTGTTGGCGGCATGGTTGCCTTGACTGCTACTACTATGACCGCTGAAGCGGCCCCTGTGCCGGCTGGTTCTGAGTATGTTGCCTTGGGTGATTCCTTCGCTGCCGTGGGTTCGCTCACACAGCCCCAAGCGCTCACTCACCCATTCTGTGGAAAAGCCGCAGACAATTACCCACATGTGCTGGCTTCCCAGCTCAACCTAAACCTGGTAGATGCCACCTGCGGCTGGGCACGTACTAATGATTACTGGGCTCCACAAAACTTCCCGCTGCCAGGTATGGCGCTACAAGGACAGCGTGAGCACCTGGGGCCAAACACCAAGCTGGTCACCCTGACCTTGGGCGGCAATGACTCTGGCACCATGGAAATTGGTCCTTGTGTGTTCACGTGGGCTACCAGCCTGGGCAATTGCCGTCAGACTATGGGTGTTGCTGCCGACAATCTGATTAACAGCACGGACAACTACGCAGGAAAGAACCTGGAAGGTCGTCTGAACGACATCGTGGCTGATATTCGCCAACAGGCACCAAATGCCCAGGTCGTAGTGACTGGTTACTACAACATTTTCCGCACTGATATGCAGTGCTTGGAGAACGGTCACCTGAGCCAAGACGACCTGCAATACATCCAGGATGATTTCATTGGGCAGCTCAACAGCATCTCCCAACGTGTTGCTGCCAACAACGATGCTACCTTCGTATCCGCACCAGACGACCTACTGTCGTGCGGTCCTGTAGGCCAGCGCAATGCTAGTTTCACCGGCGTTTTCGATAACGCCCTGCCATTCCACCCGACCTCCCAGGGGCAGGCAGCTATGGCTAGCGCAATCGCCGCAGCTCTCTAAGCTACAAGTGCGAGAGCTAGTGCAGCTTCTGCGCACACGCGGCTAGTTATCAAGAAAAGGACCAGCTACTTCTGCTGGTCCTTTTTTGCTGTGATAAGCGATTATATGAGCCTTTGTGATGTGGTAGCTGTCTACAAGCTGCAGGAGCAGTACAGTTCAACTACGCTTGGGCAAGGTAGCCAAGCGCACTATGCTTAGAGCCGGCGCAATATCCTGCCTACACCTTTGAGGTGTTACGAATATCAGAATATAAGGAGCAGACCCGTGATCTCGGTGGTGGACTATATTCCCGCAACCCAGCGGCTGGTGATCTGGACGGTACAAAGCCGCATTGACGTTGCCACCGATACCTTAAGCGGTGCCTGGATCCTTGGCAGAGAAGAAGCGCATCCGTTGAGTGCTGCAGTACCGATTACCACCGGTACTACTGCACTGTGCCTGCATGAAGAAGCAGCTCAATATCTTCCAGAGTCTGTGGCACGCACCAGTGTGGATGCCATCGTGAGTGCTATGGAGGAGCGTCGCCACGCCTATATTGAGGCAGCAAAGGCAGCACAGCTAGAAAATAAGAGTCTCAAAGTTCCGCGTTTTGCTCAAATCACTGTTCAGAATCCTGAATCTTTTCGTGAAGGATTCCACGGGGAAGAAGTAGCTGAGCAGGCTTGGCTTCATGCCCAAGTGCTGGTCGATTTGATACAACAGTGGCGGGTAATAGAGTCCACTCGACGTGGCCGTAAAGTGCTCAAAGAGCAATTCGGGGCAGAACCACTTCCTTTGCCGCTGCACTCTGCGAACTAGGAGTTTGCGCTCGAGCTTTCGTTTTAAATGCCTTGCCCAATGAAAACACGTGTGTTGAATGCTTGGTGCTTGTAGGCCGATGGGTTACAGTAAAGCGCGTGACTGAAGACGCTGCACAACCACACGAGCTAGAAGATTCCCCAGCCTTAGAGGCGATGGACCCTTTGGCAGCCTCCCTGGCTGAAGCCTCTAAAGAGCAAGATAGCCAAGATAGCCTCGGCAGCCAGGGTATTAAGTTCCTGATTTCTGGTGGTATTTCTGCAGTTATTGATTTAAGTATCACGTACACCCTGCAGATTGTTTTTGGACAAGCTGCCTTTTTTGCGCGTACCTTCGGCTTTATTTTCGGCACGATCACTGCCTATTTAATTAACCGTCGTTGGACTTTCAATGCAGAGCACTCGTGGAAGCGGTTCTTTCAAGTAGCAGCCCTGTATGCCGTGACCTTCTTTGTGAATGTTGGTGGCCACGAGCTGCTCTACAATTTCTTCTTTCATCAAGGCATTGCAGAGCGCCTCGCAGTGATTATTGCCTTCGTGATTGCCCAAGGTACTGCTACGGTTATTAATTTTTTCGTTCAGCGCCTGTTCATTTTCCGCAAATAAGCTGTAGAGCGGGGAATAAGATCTGGTCAAAGTCCTGTAGTGGTGTATCTGTGACCCGCGGTGCGCCCCGGCTGGACCCAGTTGCCGCCCTTGAACCCGTTCCCGATTTAGGAAGGGCAGATATGCCACTCCGCAAGACTAAACCTATGATTGCGCCAGGTGGAGTAGATCAACGCTCAATGCCTAAATGCCTAGAACGCCGACAGCATCGAATATGCTGCCGGCGTTACATTTTATGACTTTTAAACTTCAAGGTTTAGACAGGGCCAATACGGACGAAGTGCACCGCGCTGACTTTTAAGAAAGGTCTTCAGGGCGCGGGAAGTGCTCTTTGCGGCCCAATTGATGCAGGTGCAGCCAATGTTTAAAGCCGCGCCAATCGTGGCGCTGGATAAGGAAGAACCAACCAAAGCGGCCATACTCCTGCGGTAGTAGACGGCGCATACCGGGCTGGTTCATCAGATAGCCACGGTTGCGGTAGGTAAAGAAGCGCTTGGCCTCACTAGCCGGATATTGGGCATGCATACGCCCGCCCAAGATGGGATGGAACTCATCAGCACCATTCGGGTGCAAGTATGCCGTAGTCAGACAGGTGCCGAAGGCTAGACCTGAGCGTACGAGTCGGCGGTGGTATTCCACCTCATCACCACGGATGAATAGCCGTAAGTCGGGAACACCAACGCGCAGGACCACTTGCTGGGAGAACAGTGCACCATTAAAGAGCGAGGCAATACCAGGCAGTAGATCATCATCGGGGTTGTTCGGATCAATGAGCTCACTGCGCTTGCGCCGCCACTCCAGGCCACGTCTCAGGGGGAATGCCAAGGTATCAGGATCATCAATATTGCACACAACTGGCGAGACGGCGGCCAGATCATGGCGTTGGGCGCAGTCGAGCAAGGTACGCAGCACGTTTTCATCGGCCGGACGGCCGTCATCATCAGCACACCACACAGCACTGGCGCCAAGGCTTAGGGCATGTAAGAAACCAAACGCGAAGCCACCCGCGCCGCCAAGGTTGGTTTCCGAAGGCAGGTAGACGCCGCGCTCCCCGCACTCGGCGGCTACGAGCTCGCGAACTGCCTGTTCATTGCCATTGTCGACTACAATAATCCAGCGCACAGGGGTAGATTGAGTGGCTACAATGCGCAAAGATTCCTTGAGCAATTCCACGCGCTGGTGGGTGACGATAACGGCTGCAATATTGTGTGCAGAGATAGCCATGACTGTGTTTATTCCTCCCCAGTAAAAGCGCCAGGTGATTGTGCGGCATTTTCAGTGGCAATCCGGGCTTGCAGATTACGCACATGCTGAGCAGCCTCCGGTCCTTCATAAGCCTCGACAACATCGTCTACAGCACCTGCCTTTGTGATCTGCCCATGGTCCACAAGCAAGGCAGTATCACAGAGCTGCACTAAGAAGTCATTGGAGTGTGAGGCGAACACCAAGATGCCGGAGCGCTGCACGAGCTCTTGGAGGCGAGTGCGCGCCTTGGCCATAAAGGCGGCATCCACTGCGCCAATACCTTCATCAAGCAGTAAGATTTCCGGCTCAATGGATGTCACCACACCGAGGGCAAGACGAATGCGCATGCCGGTGGAGTAGGTGCGCAGTGGCATCGAGAGGTATTCACCTAACTCAGTGAATTCGGCGATGTCGTCCATCTTTTGCTTCATTTGTTTGCGTGATTGGCCAAGGAAGAGCCCGCGGATAATGATGTTTTCATAGCCAGAGATTTCTGGGTCCATGCCAACGCCAAGATCGAAGACAGGTGCAACGCGGCCCTTGACGATGGCAGAGCCGCGAGTGGGCTCGTAAATGCCAGATAGCAGCCGCAGCAGGGTGGACTTGCCGGCACCATTGTGGCCTACTAAGCCGACGCGGTCGCCTTCTTGTAAGTGCAGGTTCACATCCTTTAAGGCCTCAACTACCACGGTATTGCTGGTGTTGCGACCGATTGCCCCACCGGCAGCTCCTAAGAATGCCTTCTTCATGGAGCGGGACTTGGCATCGAAAATGGGGAACTCGACGCAGGCGTTGTAGCAATCAATGGAAACCAATGTTGCATCCTTTCTCGGCTGGGACCAGCCAGCGCTGAGCTTATGGCAGCGCAGGTATTTTGGGGTTTTGGGCGGGCGAAAACGAGGAGTTTGTTAGACCCAGTAACTCACACGGAAGCGCCATTGGCGCATAGCACCTAATGCCAGCAGGGTACCGGCGATGGTGCAGCCAAGTACCACAATCCAGTTCAGTGGATCAATACTGCGTCCGATCAGTGGATCGCGCACCATATCCATGTAGTGGTACAAGGGGTTGAGCATCGCTAGGCGAGCACGTTCGGCTACGGCACCGCCTTGGTCATAGAGGGTGTCGGTGGTCCACACAATAGGGGTTAAGTAGAACAGTAGCTGGATCAAGGAATCCAGCAGCGGAGCGACATCGCGGTAGCGAGTAGCAACGATGCCGAAGAACATCGAAACCCACACGCCATTGACGATAAGCAGCGCAATCGCTGGAATCGCCAAGAGCAAGTCCCAGCCGAGATGGCGTGGAAAGATCAGCATGAGTAGCAGCCAGATCACCATGTTGTGGGCTAAGAATAAGGTCTGGCGCCATACCAGGCGATAGACGTGGACAGACAAAGCAGAGGGCAATTGCTTAATGAGTCCCTCATTAGCGATGAAGACTTCAGATCCTTCGCGAATGCAGCCGGAGATGAAGTTCCACATGATTAGGCCCACAGTCACGTGCGGTAAGAACTCTGCTACAGGGATTTTGAAGAGCACTGAGTACAACAGGCCTAAGGCTAGGGCCATCACACCAGTGGCGATGGTGATCCATAGTGGGCCGAGCACACTTCGTCGGTAGCGCTGCTTGATATCTTGCATGCCCAGCTCGAACCAAAGCTCCCGTTGGGTGAATCCCTGCCGTAAATCCTGCCAGGCAGTACGGAAGGTCTTGGAGCGGGAAGGCTGCACCTCTACTTGCCCGGTGGTACCGAGGATGCGGGCTGCAGTTGCCTCTGGGGAGTTCGCATTCTGATCTTGCACAATCACTAAGCCTAGCCCCTGAAACAAATGCAGGGAATTTTCCAGGCCTAGAAGAAGCCAAAAAATACGCGGTGTTCGTAACTGTTCCACTGCTTTGGAAGCGAGTCGGGCCATGGGTTTTCTAGGGTACAGGCCAGATGTGTGTGAATGAGCAGCGGAAATGTTGGATACCAAAAGTACTGTACCTACTTGTAAGCCAGTACGGCCTATCACGCATGTAGAGTACAGTGTGGTGACTTCTGAAAAAGGGACTAGCCGTAGGCTACCGCGGTGACTAGAGTATGAGATACTAAAGAGACTGTTCAAGCGTTGGCATCTGTCGCGCACTGCGTATGATGCAGTAAAATCGCTTGGCAGCGTGTAACTCAAGAGCATTAGAAAGGCTACGCCCATGGGGTACGATGTCGCCGAAATTCGGGGGCGCTATACATCCATTACGAATGGGTGGACCTATCTTAATGCCTTGGAGGCACCGCAATTACCGGAGCGAGTGTCTGCTGCTATTGCGCGCGGAGTGCGTGAAGCAGCCATTGCTCAGCATCCAGATACAGCAGCAGTTGCGGGTTCTCATCGCCGCGGTACCATCAGCAGCCCTACCCTGCGTGGGGCCGAGTTTACCCAGACCGCTAGTTTGGCTATTGCAGATCTCGTTGGGGTTTCCAGTGATGCCGTGATTCTCGGTCCGAGCCGAGAAGCACTATTAGAGCGTTTGCAGCGTGCTAGTGGGTTAAGCCAACGTAGTTTTGAAGCGCCGCGCCGGGGTCGGCACAGTAAGTCGAATACCCCGGATGCTGAGTATGCCGTGGTCGTAGGCCGCGGTAACGCGGTACGCACTGCATTAGAAGAAGACTTAGCTGCTGCAAATCAATTAGGTATTGCTGAGCCAGATTTAGGTACTGGTGAGATCCCGGACTGGCAGTTTGTCGATCTGGTTTCTGCGCACACGCGCTTGGTGGTCATAGATGCTGCTAATCCATATGTAGGTGCCATCCATGATGTAGCTGCTATTGCAGCAGAAGTACGTACTCAGGGTTCTGCGTTGATTCTCGTGGATGCCACGGCGATTGCCCCGTACCGTCCGGTGCGCATGAGTGAGTTAGATGCCGATGTCATCTTGCTCGACTGTGCATTCTTAGGGGGGCCACAGGTCGCAGCCCTAGCTTTTAGAGATCCAGTGATCATAGACAACCTGGACACCCGTTACTTTCACCAAGATGTTTCCTTAGGTCTGCTTTCTGGGGTGGCAGAAGCTATCGATCTGCAGTCGCGCATGATCCCCGAGGTTCGCGGCACGCGCCGCAAGCGCCTGGCTGCAGGGATGCCGGAGGTTGCCCGGCATTTCTTAGGCATGTCGCATTACTTAAGCGATTCCTTAGACTCTATGCATGCCGTGCACGTCTTTGGCGTTTCTGGCGAATTGGCTGGCATGCAGCAAGAACGCTGTGAGCGCCTACCTACTGCCACCTTTTGCATTCCGGGAGTACCGGCAACCACGATTTTGGATCGCCTGTATTCTCACGGTTTGGTCGCTACCCGCACCCCAGCTGATCCGGTACTTGAAGCTATGGGCCTGGATGAGACGGAAGGCGCGGTTACGGTGACCCTGGCTGCTTTTAATACCACAGGGGATGTGGACCAGCTCCTCCGCGCTTTAGCGAGCTTGGCATAAGAGCTGCCACGCTTTGAGATGCCTTGCCCCAGCAGCATCCTGCGCTGTGAGCTATTCGGTGTCGCTTTCGACAACGGTGAGTACCAACTTGCCACGCGCGGTGCCTGAGCGCAGTAACTCATGGGCTGTCGCAGCCTCATTCAACGGCAGGGTGCGATCAATAGTGTGGCGAATCACCCCAGATTCTAAGAGCGGCCAAATATGTTCCTTGGTGTCAGCAACAATGCGCGCCTTATCAGCAGCACTGCGTGCGCGTAGTGCAGTGGCGGAAATGCTTCCGCGCTTGGAGAGCAGACGTCCAATATTCAACTCACCTTGTACTCCGCCTTGCATGCCGATGGTTACTTGATGGCCATCGGGCGCCATAGCGCGGATATTGGCATCCAAATATTTCGCACCAATGATGTCCAAGATTCGGTCACACCGATTCTTTAAGACCTCTGCGAAGTCTTCCTCGAGATAATTGATGAGGATGTCTGCGCCAAGATCTCGGCAGTATTCTAGTTTCTCTGCCGATCCCGCCGTAACCGCTACGGTTGCTCCAATGTGCTTGGCTAATTGGATGGCAAAACTGCCAATACCCCCGGCACCACCATGGATGAGTAGGGTGTGCTCTGGCTCTAATCCCGTGAGCATGCCCAGGTTCGACCAGACCGTACAGGCTACTTCGACGATAGAAGCGGCTTCCACGAAGCTATAGCCTGCCGGAAGCGGTAAGAGGCTGCCAGCAGGCACAGCAACATATTCGGCATAGCCGCCACCAACCAATAGAGCTGCAACCGAGGTGCCTTCCTCCCAGTCAGTGTCTCCGGCATCAACAATGATGCCGGCACACTCGAGCCCCATGATTTCGGACTCGCCAGCTGGTGGGGGATAGTGCCCAGCGGCTTGGAGGAGGTCTGCGCGGTTAACGCCGGCAGCGTGGACTTGCACCAGCACTTCCCCAGGGCGCAGCGTGGGGGTCGAGACGTCGCTGACTTTGAGCTGGGGTGGATTCTCTTTGTCGCCGGTGGAGATTACGGTAATTGCCTTCATATTCTCCACCATAAAGAAAAAATGTTGGCAGCGAGGCGGTTTCAAGTATCGGCTTGGAAATAAGGGGTGTTTTGAAAATCTGCGCGGTACAAGTATCCTCATAAGCCTGGAGGTATGACAGAGCGGCCGAATGTACTGGTCTTGAAAACCAGCGATGGGAAACCATCCCAGGGTTCAAATCCCTGTGCCTCCGCCAAAAGCCCCCTCACCTGCAAAGATGAGGGGGCTATTGTTGTGTATGAGTAATATGTGGGTCAGACGTTGGCCAGATTTGGCTACGTTTTCCGTCTCGGTGGCCCGAGTAGGGAGTCGCATTCCGGACCTGCTACGTTCTGCAACATATGCCAAAGGCCAGCATTACAGTGAGGTTGTAGTACTGGCCTTCGGATGGAACCTAGAAAATCAGGCGTGAGGCAGACCCGCTGCTTCCCAAGCCTGGATGAAGGTATCCATCTCTTGCTCATCAGTAATAGAAACGCGCACACCTTCAGGGAAGGCTCGCACAATCACGCCGTGCTCAACTAACTTAGCCTCGATCTCGGTAGGCTCACCAGCTTTGTGATCTGCTGGAATCCAGACGAAATTAGCTTGGGAACGAGCAATGCCTAAGTAATCAGCGATCTTGTCGCGCTGGGCAATGGACTCCTCAGTACGAGCCACCATGTCTTCATTGCTATCCAGGGCAGCAATTGCAGCCTGCTGCGCAGCAGTTGCCACACTGAATGGGATGGCGACCTTTTGCAGGGCATCAATAATTGGGGCAGTAGCAAAGGCATAACCAATGCGCGCGCCAGCAAGCCCATAGGCCTTGGAGAAAGTACGCAGGCCAACCAAGTTTGGATAGTCATCCAAGATCTCGGTGGCGACCACGCTATCGGTTACGCGGACATACTCGAAGTACGCCTCGTCCAGTGCCACGATTACGTTGGCAGGCACCTTGGCCATGAACGCGGTGAACTCTTCTTTGGTCACATATGTGCCAGTGGGGTTATTGGGGTTGCAGACGAAGATCAGTTTGGTCTTATCAGTAATCGCTGCAGCCATGGCATCTAAGTCATTGCCACCGTCGGCAGTCAATGGAATGGCTACTGGAGTAGCGCCAACGACATTGACGAAGATTGGGTAAGCCTCGAAACTGCGCCACGGGAAGATAACTTCATCGCCTGGGAACGAGGTGATTTGTACTAATTGCTGGCACAGAGCAGAAGAGCCAGTGCCGACGGCAATCTGGGATGCGCTTAGACCTAGGTGTGCTGCAATGCGTTCGCGGGCCGCGGAAGCGACTATATCTGGATAACGGTTGGCATCAGCAGCGGCATCAGCCATAGCTTGGTGCACACTCGGAGCTGGGGGATGGGAGCTTTCATTGGAAGAAAGCTTGATAGCATCCGGGATCTTCTTGCCGGCGTGGTACGAAGCGATATTTTCTAGGTCTTTGCGGAACATGGTCATAGTGTACCGGTTTGTTCGCGGTTATTGAATTATTTCAGGCGAATGTGCAGGTCATCTTTATGGTTTGCGATAGTCGAGAATTTAATTGTAGGATGTGTACTTAGTGTTATCGCCCTTGTGCGAGATCACCGCTGGAGGCGTGCCAGAGCGGCCGAATGGGGCTCCCTGCTAAGGAGTTGACTTGTTTGCGCGAGTCCGGAGGTTCAAATCCTCTCGCCTCCGCTCACTTCTTTTATTGAGGTAAGAGAAGGGTTTCACCGGGCCTGGTGAAGCATGCGCCCGTAGCTCAACGGATAGAGCATCTGACTACGGATCAGAAGGTTGGGGGTTCGAATCCCTCCGGGCGCACCACTCAAACGCCCCGAATTGCTCGGGGCGTTTTGTTTTACCTTTGCTTCGTTCGTAGACCTGTGCTGTAATTCTCTATTCCCGATTGCCTATTTGATTCATTGTGCCGATGACCTGGGGATACTAGATGATATAATGCGCATATGGCATTATTGGACAAAAAATTTTCTGGCAAAATCGTTGCATTGTGCATGGCTGTCACACTTTTGGCCACCGCGTGTTCTCGCGGAAGTTTAGAAGAAAAAATCGGCGACATAGACTCTGGCACGGGGGTACAGGCTCTGTGTTCCGATGATCAGCAAAACACTACTGATACCTTGCAGGTTGGGAACCTGATACAAGTGGAAGATGGTGCAGGTTACCACTTTATGGTTTCAAATGTGGACGATCACTATTCGTGCGAAGGCCTTTCCTGGGTGCAAGCGGATGGCTATGTTGTGGAAAGTACTCACGCCTCCGCTAGTGGATCGCTTCTAGCGTTGTTTATTGATGGGCAGCCGGTGAATGAAGACCATACAGTTTTCAAGCTTGTTGAAGATGGGGTGACTCAGACTGATGCAGATACTTTGCAGGTGGAATATCTGCTGCCGGGTAATTCCGCTGCGGAGGTGCATCAGGAAACCTTCACCTACCACAATGATGGCGGCCAATTACAGGTGAGTCCGGAAATGAATGCTGTGGGCTGGAATCTAGACCTTAGCAGCTACGTGCCTGCTGGTGATGTGGTAGATGCATCTGGTGATGACATGGATTTTGTGGAAGTTGCGCTGAATGGTGAGCAGCGGATGCGTTGCAGCATTACTGATTCGGTCTGCGAAGTAACTGGTGGCCAATACTGGCAGATGTCCGGTTTGGGCTGTGAGAGCGGCAACTGTAATGCCTATGATTATGCCAAGGATCAAGGGATGGGTTCGAATATGGGGCAAGGTTGGGACCAGCCAGCGGTAGAACTTGAAGCAGGCAAGACTTATATCGTTCAGGCAGCGCCGACGAATACTTTGGTGGCCTCCTGGGATGGGCAAGTTCTGTCTTTGGGTGAATACAGTTTTGATGCATCAGGGGCCATATAGTTCGTTCTCCTGTGGGCTTGGTAGTATGCCGGTCTACAGGTCGGGTAGCGGCAAGAGTGGTGTCGTCAAGCATCCCACACCCGGTCGAGGGGTGCTAATCTGGCGTGGTTTGCTGCCAAAGTTCTTGGGTAGCCCTTAATTTCTCTGTTGCTCTTATGCTTTGATTACCCCTGTACAAGGGTGGCTTTTGCAGGGCGGTGGCACCACAGGCCTGTTGATGTAGGCCTGTGACCAGTATAAACAATGAAAGATTGACGCATTGCGCTAGATTGTCCTATTTTGTCTTTTCTTTGCGTATAACCTCGGTAAACTGGGAAGAGAAATAGTCAGACTCATCCCCACGGAACCTTTTGTTTGTGACCGAGTACGGCAGGGGTGCGGTTGGGATGCCAGTAGATACGAGGTCTACCATGAGCACTCCGATTACTCATGAATCTTCTTCGCACGCATTGGCTGAAGATGCGGAGGTACGTGACGAGAAAGAGCGCCGAAATCAATATATTGGACTTCTTGGTGGTCTCCTGCTTGCGGTAGTGGTGTATCTGATCTTCCCCGAATCGGCGGTTGAGACTGTGCGGGAGTTGGATCCAGATACTGAATTTAGTTACCACGCCATGCGGGTGACTGCTGCGGTCGCAGTGTTGATGGGCGCGTGGTGGATGACGGAAGCAATCCCGTTGGCCGCAACCGCAATGGTGCCATTGGTCGTCTTCCCCTTCGCCCAAGTTATACCCATCGGCGAAATTGCCGCGCCGTATGCTTCGCCGACAATTTACCTGTTTATGGGTGGCTTTATTCTGGCCTTAGGCATGCAGCGTTGGAATCTACATCGCCGTCTGGCATTGAATGTCGTGCTCCTCGTTGGTACTAAGCCGAAGCAGTTGATTGCCGGCTTTATGATTGCCACGGGCTTTTTATCCATGTGGGTATCCAACACGGCAACCGCGGTGGTTATGCTGCCAATTGGGGTATCTGTGCTACAGCTGACCGCTGAAACTGTTGGCGGTATGGCAAAGCAGAAGAAGTTCGCCACCGGCTTAATGTTAGCCATCGCATACTCGGCTTCCATTGGTTCTCTGGGCACTATTATCGGTACCCCACCAAATGCTTTGTTGGTTGCCTATATGGCTGAAAACCACGATATCCAAATCGGCTTCGGGCGTTGGATGATGGTTGGTGTGCCGCTGGCGGCAATATTTATGGTCATTGCTTGGTTCGTGCTGGTCAACGTTTTCAAGCCTGAAATCGATGAGATCCCAGGCGGTCGCGAACTGATTCGCGAAGAGTTAGACAAGATGGGCAAGATGGGTACCGGCGAAAAGCTCACCGGTATAGTCTTCGGTTTGGCAGCAGTGTCGTGGGTTTTCGTGCCATTAGTATTAGAGCAAACCGGTTGGGATGTACAGATCGCTGATGCCGCCATCGGTATCGCTGCCGCTCTATTACTATTTGCCTTGCCTGCCGGTCGTGCTACCCACATCCGCCTGATGGATTGGAAAACCGCCAATGAGTTGCCGTGGGATGTGCTTTTGCTCTTTGGCGGTGGCCTGGCACTGTCTAAGATGTTCTCGGACTCTGGCCTCTCATTGTGGATTGGTGAGTTGGCCCGCGGCTTCGAGGTTCTGCCATTGATCCTGCTGATTGGTGCTATTGCCGTCTTAGTACTGCTGCTTACCGAGTTCACGTCGAATACCGCAACGGCGGCTACTTTCTTGCCGATTATGGCTGGTGTGGCCATTGGTATGGGTTTGAATGCTGCCGGTGATGAGAACATCCTCCTGCTCACAATCCCAGTTGCACTGTCGTGTACCTGTGCATTCATGTTGCCGGTGGCAACTCCACCAAATGCGATTGCTTATGGCTCAGGCATGGTCAAGATTGGTGACATGGTTAAAGGTGGCGTTTGGCTCAATATCATCGCGGTTATTTTGGTGACTCTGGTGACCTACTTCTTGGCAGTGCCGATCTTTGGACTAGTGGTCTAAAGCTGCCTTTCGAATGGGCTTTTTGCCCTTTGCTGCGGGTGTGGTAAAGTGAATCTTCGTTGGAAAACGCTGCGCCCGTAGCTCAACGGATAGAGCATCTGACTACGGATCAGAAGGTTGGGGGTTCGAATCCCTCCGGGCGCACCAACTAGAGTCCCAGTCACATTTTGTGACTGGGATTTTCTTTTGCCAAGGATCGAAATATTATTCGAATTTTGGGTCATGCTTTGCAATGAACTGTGGATACATTGGCATTGGGCAATATGGTTTCTCTATTAGGGCCGTAGGTCTTGCGCTATCAACCGCGGCATACTCGCAGATTTCTGGAGAGAATGAGGCTAGGAAGCATGATGACGATCCTCAAGCAGGTTACAGTTATAAAGAGTATAAAGCAGCTGCAGTACTGCAAAACTGGGAATCGTTTGCTGGTAGCTGATGATGATAGGGGGATATCGCTGTAGGATTTTTGCGGTGGACAATCATTATTCTTGTGAAAGAATGTCGTGGGTGTAGGCAGATGCCTACGTTGGTGGAGGTGCATATTCTTCTGCTGCTGGGGCTGGTTTGCGTTCCTTTACCTTTTATCTACTGAGTATCTCGCTAACATTGGAGGAGTAACCAGTTAGTTCTTCCCGCAGATCGGTTGCGTTTACGCCGCAATGGTGCGTATTCACTACTGAGGTTTGTAGATATGAGGTCTACTATGAGCACACCGATTACTCATGAATCTTCTTCGCGCGCATTGGCTGAAGACGCCGAGGTTCGTGATGGAAAAGAGCGTCGCAACCAATATATTGGACTATTCGGCGGTCTGCTGCTGGCGGTAGTTGTGTATGTAATTTTTCCTGAATCCGCAGTAGATACTGTTCAACAGTTAGAGCCAGATACTGAATTTAGCTATCACGCAATGCGGGTTACAGCCGCAGTCGCGGTTTTAATGGGGGCTTGGTGGATGACAGAGGCTATCCCATTAGCTGCTACCGCAATGATTCCCCTAGTAATCTTTCCCTTCGCACAGGTAGTCCCGATTGGGGAAATCTCTGCCCCTTATGCTTCTCCTACGATTTATCTGTTTATGGGAGGGTTCATCCTGGCATTAGGGATGCAACGGTGGAACCTGCATCGCCGCCTAGCGCTGAATGTGGTGCTTCTCGTAGGCACGAAACCAAAGCAACTTATTGCTGGATTCATGATTGCAACTGGTTTTCTATCCATGTGGGTATCGAATACAGCGACTGCTGTGGTTATGCTGCCGATTGGAGTCTCAGTATTGCAACTGACTGCGGAAAGTGTAGGCGGTATGGCAAAGCAGAAGAATTTTGTTACCGCCTTGATGCTTGCCATTGCCTACTCTGCCTCTATTGGTTCTTTAGGAACAATTATTGGCAATGTCCCAAATGCTTTATTAGTGGCCTATATGGCTGAAAATCATGCTGTTCATATTGGTTTTAGCCAGTGGATGATGGTGGGCGTACCGCTAACGATTATTTTCATGGTGGTTGTTTGGCTAATCCTGGTGATTGTATTTAAGCCCGAAATCGATGATATTCCTGGTGGGCGAGATTTAATCCGTGGTGAACTCCAGGGCATGGGGAAGATGAGTTCAGGAGAAATCCGTACTGCTATTATTTTTGCCGTTACTGCATTCAGTTGGGTCTTTATCCCGCTGCTCCTGGACCATATGGGCTGGGACATCCAGATTGCGGACGCTGCAATTGGTCTTGCTGCTGCGCTTTTGCTATTTGCATTGCCCGCTGGTCGTGGAACCCATATCCGCCTGATGGATTGGAAAACAGCAAACGAGTTGCCATGGGATGTGTTGCTTCTCTTCGGAGGGGGCTTGGCGCTTTCCAAGATGTTTTCTGAGTCTGGACTCTCTCTGTGGATTGGAGAGTTAGCTCGTGGCTTTGATGTGCTGCCGCTATTCTTACTCATCGGTGCGATTGCTTTCTTAATATTATTGCTTACCGAATTCACTTCTAACACCGCGACGGCTGCTACCTTCTTGCCGATTATGGCTGGCGTAGCGATCGGTATGGGGTTGAATGCTGATGGTAATGAAAATATCTTGTTGCTGACTATTCCAGTTGCCTTGTCTTGTAGCTGTGCATTTATGCTGCCAGTGGCTACTCCGCCAAATGCTATTGCTTATGGGTCAGGTCTGGTGAAGATTGGGGATATGGTTAAAGGCGGTATTTGGTTAAACCTTATCGCCGTCGTGTTGGTAGCGTTAACCACTTATTTCTTGGCAGTGCCAATTTTCGGTCTCGTGGTTTAGTCTCGCAGAATATCGGGTGCTTTTGCCCTTTAATCATGGGTGCGGTAAATTAACTCTTCGTTGGAAAACGCTGCGCCCGTAGCTCAACGGATAGAGCATCTGACTACGGATCAGAAGGTTGGGGGTTCGAATCCCTCCGGGCGCACCAACTGGAATCCCAGTCACATTTTGTGACTGGGATTTTTTGTGCCATTTCCGCTCCCGGCCTGCGGTGATTTAGTGCAGTGCTACACGTCGTCATATTTCGGCTCATTTTTGCTGGGTGGGTGTCTATGCAGCATGAAACCGCCTCATCTATTGCACATGGGCGAGGCCTACGCTATAAATGTAGACAGCATTGTCTATATTGGGCGGAATAAGTGGCCCGACTGACAGGAAAATTACACAGCTTAGAACACAAGGAGCCCGATAATGAAACGTTTACTCGTAGCATTGACCGCCGCAACCCTCGCAGTCACCGGCCTTAGTGCGTGCAGCAACGAGGACAACAGCGATGTCATCCGACTAGGATCGACCGATTCTTCGGATAAGGCCTGGACTACCTGGGTAGAAGTGGCCAAGGAAAATGACATCGACTTAGAGATCGTCAACTTTGCCGATTACTCCACCCCAAATCAAGCGCTGAGCCAGGGCAAGATTGACGCCAACCAGTTTCAGCACTTGAAATTCCTCTCGGAGTATGTAGCTAACACCGGCGAAAACTTAGTCCCAGTAGGATCCAGTGAAATTGTGCCCCTGAATCTCTATTGGAAGGGGCATGACAATATCGAAGGCATTGAGGGTGAATCCATCGCGATTCCAAATGATCCCACAAATCAGGGCCGCGCTATCAACGTGTTGGCTGCTGCTGGGCTGTTGACCTTGCTCGATGATGGCCTACTTACCCCAACTCCAGCAGACATTGACAAGGAAAATTCCGTGGTGGAGGTAACCCCAGTCGATGCGGCACAGACCCCAGCAGCCTATGGTGATGGCCAGCCTGCAGTTATTAACATCAACTTCCTTGAGCGCGCTGACATCGATCCGAACGATGCCGTGTTCAAGGATGAGCCAGACGCTCCAGGTAATGATCCGTATATCAACGTGCTCGTCACTACTGAAGATAATAAGGATAACCCCGACTTACAGAAGCTCGTCGAGCTCTGGCATAGTGATCGCGTCCAGGAAGCTCGTGTAGAAGACACCCGCGGTGCTGCGGTACCAGTCGAGCGCACCCAAGAGGAGCTGCAGGATATTTTGGACGAATTGGTTGAAGACATCAAGTCGAATGACAACTAAGCCGCTGGCGATTAGGTAGATACTTATCCCTTATTCCATACACGTATGGGTAAGGGATTTTTCCTTATACTTTTCCCATTTGTGTTGGATTATGGTCACACACCAAGCGCGTCAAGCGTGCAGCGGCATACGTCCCGCAATATCAGCCCGGTGTGTGCGGAGGGAAGTGTTAGGCTGGATGGCAAGAAAATACTGTGGCGCAACCCCAAGGAGTATTCGTGCCAAACGTTGAAAGTTTTGAACTCGACCATACAAAAGTAGCTGCCCCCTATATTCGCAAAGCGGGCGAGTATCCCATTGCGGATGGGCACACCATTGTGAAGTATGATTTGCGCTTCTGCCAGCCAAATAAGGGCTATATCCCCATGGACGCCATGCACTCTATGGAACACAGCATGGCCACTGCTCTGCGTGATCACGTTGATGGCATCATCGATTTCGGCCCTATGGGCTGCCAGACTGGCTTTTATATGACCGTTGATACTACTGAGGCGGGTCCGACCCTTGAAGTATTAAAGGATGCCATCAAAAAGGCCGTTGCTGATATTCAAACCTGGACCAGTGTGCCCGGGGCAAGTGAGGAGTCGTGCGGCTGGGCGATTAACCACGATCTTGAGGGCGCCCAACGTTACCTGCAGGCTTTCGTCGATGCAGCGGATCAGTGGGATGAATTATGGGCATCATAGTTTTCCAGGCTGCAATGCCCGAAGAATTAGCCCCGGTCCGTGCGCAATTACAGGACTGCGCCGACATCTCCTTACCGGGTACCCGCCAGGCAATCCGCGGCATACATAGGGGGCAAGAATTCGTGGCCATTGAAAGTGGCATTGGCTTGGTCCACGCATCACATGCCACAACCATTGCAGCTACTTGCTTGGAGGAAACTCCGTTGGCTATTTTTTCCATCGGTACTGCAGGTGCGATTCCACCGCATGCGGCGATCGGGGAAGTCGTCGCAGCGAAGACCTTGACTGCCGGTGATGTTAATCTCACGCCTTTTGGATATGAGCGCGGCCAAGTGCCAGGATGTCCGGCTCAGTACACCAGCGATGCCGCCTTACTTGCTATCGCGGAATCGAAGGTCGATCGGCTTGGCGATTTTGTGTGCGTTGACAGCTTTGTTGGTGACGCCGAGGCACAACGGCTCCAGGACCTTTTTCCAGGTGTTGGCATTGTGGATATGGAATCGACTGCTGCCGCACAGGTAGCTGCGATGCATGAAGTGCCTTTTATTTCGGTGCGCTCGATTACCGACCTATGCTCGGCAACTCAGCATGAGGAGGAAGTCGATCGTTCTGCCCAAAGCTCCATGGAAGCAGCATTAGCCATCGCTGTAGAGTTTGCCGCGCAGCTAGCCTGACACAAACGAGGCACCTGAGAGCCAATGTGGCATTTTGCGCTGCCAGTACACGGCTAGACCCCATACGAGCGTAGGGCCTTTCTTGGGTTTTAGAACTTATGATGCCCCGTTGGTGCCCTTATGGTGCTGTAGTGCTGTATCCCCGTATCCCCGTATTGCAGAGACCATAGTTACTGGCATGGCAATCGACTACGGGGATAGTTTTTAAGCAGTAGCTACAATGAATTCTGGGATGTTGTGCACTGCAATAGCGTGGGTGACCTCGTAATTTCCTGCCGGACCACCTTGTACGATGCCAACGGCATAGCCATCACGGGTGACAATCGCACCGCCGGAATCCCCGGGCTCAGTGTGCAGGTTGGCCTTGAATACGGGTATGCGCACCCCACCACTCGTTGCACTAGCAGTGGCCTCAGTGATGACACCGCAGGATTTCCCGCCATAGTTTTGCGCACAGACTTCCATGCCTACCTCGGGCACAGTTACGCCACGCACGGGATGCAATTCCATTTGCCCAGAGTCTTCATTGAATTGGGAGTAATAACCAAGGGCTGCCTGACTACTACCTCCGGTTATGCCGATGATGGCGTAGTCGGTGTAGGTATAGGTTTGGGCCCAGCGGGCAACCAACGCTTGGCCGCGTAGATCGCTATCTGCGCCCCCTAAAGAAATTTCGCTATCAGTCGGCAAAGCGTGGGTATAGCGGGGGTTGAAGCAGTGGCCGGCACTTAAGAAGGCGGGTTGACCACGATAATAACCACTAAAGCCCAGCATGCAGGCGTTGCCAAGAGGGTGGCCTGCAGCAACTGGGCTAGGCGTGGCTTGCGCTGGGGCCAGACTTGTAGTGCCGAGTAATAGGGCAGTGTAGACGGCGAGGAGGGATCGCCAAAGTGAGGGTTTCATGCATAATATTGTGTACGTTTTGCCGTGCGCACGCAATATAAAAATTATTCTGAGCACTTACGCTCACCTTTGGGTTTTGGTGCGGAAGAGTCCACGCAGTTTTCTCCCGAAATTGTATAGCGCACAATTGAGTTGCGTACAATTTAAATTGGTGCCATAATCGAGAACAAGCTTGCAGCACCATAGTGCAAGCTATAAACAGAGGAGTCCTGATGAACGAAGTAGCGAAAAATATGCCGCTAGAGGAACACCTTTGCTTTGCGGTCTATGCCGCTTCCCATGCCATTCAACAGCGCTACCGCGAATATCTAACCAGCTGGGGTATTACCTACCCGCAGTACCTTGTCCTGGTGGCTTTGTGGGATGCTGATGATAATAACGCTGTTAAGGAGGGACTCACCGTCAAAGAACTCGGTGAGCGCCTGCACTTGGATAGTGGCACCTTGTCGCCACTGCTGAAGCGTTTGGAACAGCATGAGTTCATCACCAAACAGCGTAGTGAAACCGATAACCGGCGAGTGCTGATCCGGCCCACCGTGCAGGCTGAAAACCTACGTACCAAGGTTGGGGTCTTGCGTGATTGCCTCGTGAGTGATGCCGGCTTGAGCATTGCAGAACTCCAAGAATTACGGAATCTTGCCCAAAAGATTGCCGCCGGCTTGCAGGAGCGCAACGCGACTGTAGCTACGGAATACGCAGGCTAAATAATAAATTGCGCGAAGCGGTATCAACCGTACCGAAAAGGTTGAGACCCTGCACCAGTGAATTAAAACAGATAAAGGAAATAATATATGTCTTTGCAACCAATCTATACTGCAGAAGCTCTTGCGACGGGTGCTGGCCGCGATGGTCACGTGCGCACCACTGATGACTTGCTTGATTTCAATTTGGCAATTCCGCAAGAAATGGGTGGCCCCGGTGGCGCCCCTAATCCAGAGCTGCTGTTCGCTGCCGGTTATGCTGCTTGCTTCCACTCCGCTCTCCAATTAGTAGCCCGCAATGAAAAGGCTGACCTCGGCGAATCTGCTGTCGGCTCGCGGGTGAGTATCGGTAAGCTCGACAACGGCGGTTTTGGATTGGCCGTTGATCTTGAGGTTGTTATTCCTAACCAATCGCCAGAGCGCGGTCAAGAACTAGCCGATAAGGCCCACCAGGTTTGCCCTTACTCCAACGCCACCCGCGGGAATATTACCGTTAACGTTTCAGTCGTTTCGGAGTAAAAATGGCTGAAGTATTACACGCGGATTCGAAACTCCTAACACCACTGGATGCCGGGGCTATTCATCTTCGCAATCGCATTGTGCAAGGTCCCATGGGCCGCCTGCGTGCAGATAACAATGGCGTCCCTGGTGAGCTCATGCGCGAGTTCTATCAACAGCGTGCTGCAATGGGACTATTGATTACCGATGGCACTCACCCCACTGCCGCTGGCAAGGTGCAATATACTCAACCTGGCCTAGCGACCGATGCCCAAGCGCAGGGGTGGAAAGAGGTGGTCGCTGCGGTACATAGTGCTGGTGGCAGCATTGTTGCCCAGCTGATGCATGCGGGCTGGAATACTCATAGTGTCATTACCGGCTTGCCTGTAGAATCCCCAAGCGCTATTGACCACGAGGGCTACACCCACAATGCCCAAGGCGAGCGCATTGCCTATGAAACCCCAGTCGCTCTGGATGAAGCCGGCATTGCAAAAGTGCGCGCCGGTTTTGCTGCTGCTGCGCAGCGGGCACGTGAGATCGCCAACTTTGATGGCGTCGAGCTGCATGCAGCTAATGGCTACCTGTTGCATCAATTCTTAAGCCCAAATAGCAATCAGCGCGATGATGCCTGGGGTGGTAGCCCGGAGCGCCGCCTCGCTTTCGTCCTCAGCGTTGCACGCGAGGTAGCGGCAACAATTGGTGCTGAGCGCGTTGGGATCCGCATTAGCCCTGCAATTCCAATTCAAGGGGTAGTAGAAGCTGATCCTGCAGATGTGCTTGCCACTTATACCTTGCTGATGCGCGAATTGCGGGAGCTTGGCATTGCTTACGTCTCTATGGAGTATGTACCGCAAACTGCGCAGCTTGCAGCGATATTACGCGCGGAGTTCGGGGGAGTCTTTCTGCTCAATGATGCTTCCAAGATGCCAACCAAGGACTTTAACCGCCTGGATAGCGCGCGGGCCATTGTCGAAGGTGATCGTGCGGATGCTGTAGTTATCGGTCGTGCAGCATTAGCGAATCCGGATCTTGTTGCCCGCTGGCGACAAGGCGTGGAGTTGCAAGAACCAGACTTCGATACCTTCTATGTTGGAGGGGCCAAGGGATATACCGATTACCCTTTTGCGGCAGAAAGCTAATTTTCTCACTTAGAAGAATTTCTGCTTATAGCAGGGCCAGTGTTCACACTTGGTGTGACACTGGCCCTTTCCCTTTCGCTGAGTAGTACGCTCACCAACGCTATAGTGGGGTGCTTATTGCTTGAGCGATCGTGCATACAATCGTTTCCAAGCTAGTGTCATCATGATTACCGAAGCCAAAAACGATGCCATTGCGCTGCGCACTCCCGCCCCAATAGTCTTCAAGTGCAATCACTCGGATACCAGCGGCATAACAGCGGGCTACGACGACTGAAGCCGGCAGCTCACACAGCACAACAGCATGTAGACCGCCATCAATAGGCATCACCTGCGCAGAAGGAGTCTGCGCGAAGGCGTGTAGGACCATATCTCTGCGCCGCATATAAATCCGTCGGGATCGCTCGGTGTGGCGTAACAACGCCCCTCGAGCTAAGTATTCTGCTAAGGCTTCTTGCGTGAGCGCGCTCACCGGTTGGCCAAAAATTTCTCGGATCTCCCGGAACTGTCCTCGCAATTGCGGGGGAATCACCAAATAGCCGCAAGCGACACTCGGGGTAAGTACGGAACTAAAGGTGCCCAGCAAAATGCATTGCTTGCGGGCACTGGCACATAATGTTGGCAAAGGCATACCCGTATACCGCAGCTCTGAACTGAAATCGTCTTCAATGAGCCACACCCCGTGTTCTTGGGCCCATTCAATTAAAGCACTACGCCGGGCAGCTGAAAGTGCTCCACCAAACGGGTATTGGTGATTCGGAGTTGCAAGCAATACGTCGAGGCCCGTATGGGTGGGCAGGTGGGTAATATCCAAACCGGCATCATCAGTGGGCACATCATGGACCCGATATCCAAAATACGGTGGGATGCGCCGCAAGCTCGGATAACCTGGAGATTCCACACCAATGACTTGAGAGTTAAAGAAATGCGCCAGGGTAGCCAGCACGAGTTGCAGACCTTCGCGAGCACCTGCGGTGACCACAATGTCGCTTGGATCCACCACAATGCCGCGCATCATCCGAATGTGCTCCGCAATATGGGTCCGCAGGCGCAAACTGCCCAATGCTTCTGGAGGTCGCAGGGCTACTGTTGCGGCAGCACGCCATGCTGCGCGCCAAGCAGGATCAATAAGCTTCGAAGTATCCGGGTGCCCCGGTGCACAGTCGAGGAGATCAGGCGCCTCCGGTGCCAAGTGCTGGGGTAGGGGCAATGGTGAGGTAGGAATATTTAACTCAGGATCAATGCGTGTACCTGATCCACGCGCAGTGATTACCAAGCCTTCCCCCGCTAATTGCTCATAAGCGGCAACGACAGAACCGCGCGCAATGCCTAAGCGCTGAGCAAGTACGCGGGTGCTTGGCAGATTATCACCGGGGCGTAGTGCGCCCGTGGTCACTAAAGTGCGAATTTGTTGGGTGACCTGCATAGGTATGGCAACCGGGCTGTGCGGGTCAAGTTGGATATCAACCGCACTGACAGATTCCGGGCGCATTCCTGTCTCCTTATGCTGGGTAGTACTGGATTGGGAGCACTACCTTATAGTGGTCTAGTTAAGTGATTAGTGTATCGGCTAAGTCTAGTCCACTTTGGAAATGCTGGATCCGAGGTTGCGCCCTGAGTAAGCAGCATTGGTAGGTTTCTTGCCAGGTAGGAGGGGTGCTGATGCCTAAAGTCGCGCTTGTATGAAACGGGATAAGTGGTCTAATGCAACACGCTGAATTTGGATCTTTTACTAGACCACTTTCTAGGTTTTAATGGAGAACATGACTGAAGTAACCTCAACGCAAGCAACCACCCGCGTCAAGCGTGGCCTCGCCGATATGCTCAAGGGCGGTGTGATCATGGATGTGGTCACCCCAGAACAAGCTCGTATTGCTGAAGATGCCGGTGCCAGTGCCGTTATGGCCTTGGAACGTGTGCCTGCAGATATCCGCGCCCAAGGTGGTGTTGCTCGCATGAGTGACCCAGACTTGATCCAAGGCATCGTCGAAGCAGTGTCCATCCCAGTTATGGCTAAGGCACGTATTGGCCACTTCGTTGAAGCCCAGGTACTCGAAAGCCTTGGCGTGGACTTCATCGACGAGTCTGAGGTACTAAGCCCAGCCGATTACACCAACCACATCGACAAATGGAACTTCAAGGCCCCATTCGTCTGTGGCGCAACTAACCTCGGCGAGGCACTACGCCGTATTACTGAAGGTGCAGCCATGATCCGCTCCAAAGGCGAAGCCGGAACCGGCGATGTTTCTGAGGCAGTGCGCCACCTACGCACCATCCGCGGTGATATCAACCGCCTGCGTAACCTCGATGCCGATGAACTCTATGTTGCCGCCAAGGAACTACAAGCGCCATATGACCTCGTCAAAGAAGTAGCAACCACCGGCAAACTGCCGGTCGTCATGTTCGTCGCCGGAGGCGTTGCCACCCCAGCTGATGCCGCACTCGTACGCCAGATGGGTGCCGAAGGAGTCTTCGTAGGATCTGGCATCTTCAAGTCTGGCAACCCAGCTGCGCGTGCTGCGGCGATCGTAAAGGCCACCACCATGTACGATGATCCAGCAGTCATTGCTGAGGTCTCCCGGAACCTGGGTGATGCCATGGTGGGTATTAACGTCGCTGACGTGCCTGCCCCTCACCGACTGGCCGAGCGCGGCTGGTAAGCCATGCACGTTGGAATCCTGGCCCTACAAGGTGGCGTAGCCGAACATGAGACCGTGCTCCACCAGCTAGGGCACAGTACCTCCTGGGTACGCCGCCCGCAGGATCTTAAAAACCTGGAAGCCATCGTTATCCCCGGCGGAGAGTCCAGTGTCATCGATAAGCTAGCTCGTGCCTTTGAACTGGAAAAACCCTTGCGCGAGGCCATCGATAGCGGGTTACCCACTCTAGCTACGTGCGCTGGGCTGATCTATTGTGCCCGCGAGATCGCTAACCCTTCTCCTGGGCAACAAACCCTCGGCGTGCTCGATGTTGAAGTGCAGCGTAATGCCTTCGGACGGCAGCGAGAGTCCTTTGATGCCACCATTAGTATTGATGAGCAGCATTATCCGGTGAGCTTTATCCGCGCACCTGAAATAATTAGCCATGGGCCAAAGGTAGAGGTACTCGCCCGCGTCCAAGACCGCATTATTGCAGTACAACAGGGCAGTATTACAGGCCTATCGTGCCATCCGGAAGAACATGGGGATACTCGCTTGTACCAGTGGTGGCTCGAGAAAGCTCCACACTAGCTGGGCCGGGTATGGCAATCAGGAAGTCCTGAACAACTAGCTTGGCACGAAAAATAGACCCGCGCAGGAAGTTGCTGCGCGGGCTTTTGTATTGAGAAAAGCCTGCAAGGGGCCATATGCGAGCACTAAGGATATTCTGGCTGTAGTGCTCAGGTTGAGAGTATCTATACCGGGGTGCTGGGACCGCGAACGACTTCAATATTGGCGCCAATCATTTCAGCCTGCTTTAGCTGATTAATCCAATTCGGCCCTCCTGGATGCACGCGGAACACCGGGTGCGGGGAAATATGCACTGAACTGTCTGCGCTATGCGGGCTTTGATTATGCGCTTCGAAGCGAATGCGGGAACGATAACCGGTATCGATTAACTCTTCCAGATTCACATCTGGTCCACTGAGGTGCTCCCGGGCATCATGCAATAACGAAAGGGTCTCATCCAAGGCAGCCCGCAAGGCTGCCGCATTCGTCTCACACATAGCCCGAACCAAGGAAGGATTGGTGCTGGCAACTCGGGTACCATCACGGAAGGACCCAGCGGCGAGGGATAATGCCAAAGCGCCACCATGATCACCAGTAATCGCCAAAGCCTCAGCCAATAGGTGAGGCAGATGCGAAATTCGGGCCACTGCAGCATCATGCTGGTGTACGCGGGCAGGAACCAAATTACTCCCCACCTGACCTGCCATAGCAGCCACATCAGTCCATAACCCAATCCAGCGGGCATCCGGGGTATGTTCTAAAGCGTAGTCATAGGTAATCACCCACACCGCACCCTGGAAAAGATCCGCGCGGGTGGCGCCCCACCCACTTTCAGCTGTGCCAGCCATAGGATGCGAGCCTACGTAGCGGTCCGCCAAACCGCGAGCATTGACGAGTTCATAGACGCGCTCTTTTACGCTCACCACATCTGTGAAGCCGCATTCTGGAGCGTAAGTGGCAATAGCATCGAGTAAAGCTCCAATTGCCGGCATTGGGGTCGATAGCACAATAAGGGCATCAACCTCAGCCGCGCGGGTGAGGGTGGCGACTAAATCGGAGCTGGCATCATAACCATCCTGGGCGGCAGCTTGGGCGCCAGAAGGGGATCGGTTGTACCCAAAAACCGTCACATCCTGCGCTTTTAGCGCACGAAGCAGGGAGCCTCCAATTAAGCCGAGGCCTAAGATGCACACTGGACGAGAAATTTGCCGAATACTCACCTGTCAATCATTGCACATTCCGACTACCGTTAGCAGTATGAACCGAAATTTCGCAGTGACGGTAGCCCGGGTAAATGCGCGGTGGCAGGTAAGCCGCTTCAAGGATGACTTCAGTAGCTATTCCACCGCTGTACAAGCAGTGCGGTCCTTGCGTAATGAAGAGGCTGCCTTCGCACTGCTGTGTGTCGAAGATGACTATTTCGTCATCGTGCGCCCCACCCCAGGTGGGGTACGTCTGCTGCTTTCTGATGCCACTGCGGCCATCGAGGATTCATTCGCAGCTGAAATTTTGGATGAGATGGATGTTGAAATCCCAGACATTTCCCCAGATGAAGTTTCCAATGGTGAGGTAGAACCTTGGGCAGAAGGCGACTTCGAGATCCTGGCTGACTTGGGCGTGAGCGAACAAGTGATGGCCATCATCTGTGGAGAGACCGATTGGTGGGCCTCGGAGCAGCTGCAAAATCTCACAGAAGAATTAGGCTGTGAAGCCGAGTTCGATGCCACCATCGGCCTTGATGATGCCAACCCAAACTACGGAGACATCTAATTCGTGTCCCTAACACATTCGGCAATTATGCCAGGACCTCACCTGCCAGTATCACTTGCGGATCAAGCATATACATGGATGCAACAGGCGCTTGGGCTGCTCGAGGACTGCCAAGCTTCACCTGATGTGCCCGTAGCTGCCTTAGTGTTAAGTCCGCAAGGTGAAGTCTTGGGCATTGGGCTGAATCGGCGCGAGGTTTTAGGCGATCCCACGGCGCATGCAGAGGTAGAAGCAATCCGCCAAGCAGTCAAAGTGTATGGGGATGGCTGGCGCCTGGAAGGGTGCACCCTCGTGGTGACCTTAGAGCCGTGCGCAATGTGTGCGGGCACCATAATGAATTCACGTGTTTCGCGAGTGATATTCGGTGCCTATGAACCCAAGACTGGTGCATGTGGATCGGTATTGGATGTGCTGCGTGATCCAATTTTGCGCCCGAATCCAGAAGTCATTGGAGGTATTGCCGCAGCAGAATGTAGCGCTGTATTAGAAGACTTTTTCCAAAGGTTACGCGGGCTACACGTAACGAAAGATGCCTAGCGGAAAGTTCGTCTAGGGCACGGTTTGTGTGCGGGACACATGCGAGGAGAAAGAAAATGGCATCATCAGCCTCATTCGCCGCCTATGTATGCGAGCAAGTCGCAGAGTTTGAGGATGTGCGTGCTCGAAAGATGTTTGGCGATTATTTTGTCTATATCCATCAGCGCCCACTACTGCTAATCTGCAATGACACGGTGTATGTGCGTACTTATCCCGAGATCGCTGGGCTGATGTCAGGTGCAGTGCAAGAGCGCCCATTTGCGACTGCTAAGCCGTGGTGGATTCTCGATATTGACGACCATGAATTAGTGGTGGAAGTCGTGGAGATCAGTCTGCCGCTCACGCCAATTCCGCCACCTAAGAAGCGGAGAAAAAAGAAGGTGTAAGCCGTGTGCAGCAGTAGCTCACTGTAGCTATCTGTGTAGGTGGTGCCGGAGCTCTCGCCCGATGCAAAGTGAGTTGAGTAGGGCCAGGAATTGGTATAGGCTGGTTCGCGGTAGCGTGTCCGAGCGGCCGAAGGTGCTCGCCTCGAAAGCGAGTGTAGGGTAACCCCCTACCGCGGGTTCAAATCCCGCCGCTACCGCAAAATGCCCTCTCATCTTAGCTGGTGAGGGGGCATTTTTTTGTGTATTTGTGGCAGTTTCAGTCAAAACAAAGCCAGCTTTCCGCGGACTGAAAATCGCTAAACGTTTGCGGCGACGGCGTATGAAGTTTTATGTGGTGAGCATGCCTTTTTAGTCCGAAAGAACACTCAGCGGATTGCAAACGAGCAAGCAATGCCGCCTCTAGCTGCAGAAACAGGGTGGATGCTGGGAAGCTTCTAGCATTAGTGGATAAGAAAGTATTCAGTGTGCTTCCACGTGCAATTGGATTTGAAGTGGTTGAAGACCAGAAGGTCTAGAAAGGTACGAATATTTTCTGGTAGATCGACACCCCCACTATTTCATTGCAGGAAAAGGTTACCCGGCCATATGGAACCTTGATAGAAAAACAAACGGGTTTGGATATGGCGCTATATCAAGAGGCTACGGCAGTTGTCTCTGCAGACCCCAAAGCCAATGAAGTGGTCACTGGGTCAGAGGTTTTTCCATTATTGGTTTGCCGTCTTCACCAGCTGGTAGTCCTGTAGAAGTCGAGCTTTTTCGATGGAGATGGGAAGATCAGGTTCATTGCAGTACATGTTCCGAGCGGCAGGTCCTTGGAAGCAGAGGTTGAAATTGGGGTGCTCGCTAAAGACGCGGTTGATCAGGAACGTTATCAATTGCTTGGGATACGGGTATCGCGGCGCGAGGCTGAATCACCTGCAGGATGAGACCTGTACAAATTGGAATAGCTAAGAGCTACTTTCTAGACTGAAAATCCTAGCCGAGAACATCATAGGAACAAGACAGAAAATATAGTCGCTAGATCACTTTTGAATCGACAGTATCTTTTTGCTTTACCCATTGACCTCGTTTCGTATGAAGGATTAGATGGAATTCCCAGCTGGATTCATATTGAGTGCCGGTGTTATCCCTTGGTACTCTTAGAGGGAAAGCGCACGAACTGCAGTGGGGGAGCAATGTTCATTTCGGGGAGGTGCAGCTAACCTGCAACTCAACCATGATGGGAGAATAACTGTGGCCACACTGCTCGCACGCTTAGGCGGCTGGAGTTTTCGCGCGAAGTGGGTCGTTATTGTTGCTTGGGTGGTGTTTTTAGGCGCCTTAGCTACTGCAGCAGCCAGTATGAATACGGGATTTTCCCAACAGTTTTCTATTTCTGATACCCCTTCGCAGCGCGCCACGGAAATCTATACTCAGAATTTTCCAGATGCAGGCGATCCGCTCCTTAAGGCCGGCATAACTATGGTTTTTGCCGCTCCAGAAGGCCAAACCTTGGCCGATCCCGAGAATAGTGCGGTTATAGATCGCGTTATCGGGTATTTGCATGAGAATTTCCCGGGGATGAAGAATACGGAACGTTTTGGCAATCCGGTGACTCTGAATCCAATATTGCACGATGCCATGGTGAACCAAATGGTCGCTCAAGGAATGCCGGAAGTTACCGCTGCTGAAGATGCTGCGAACCTGCGCTTGCTCAATGATGATGCCACCATTGGCTACACCACCTTTGATATTGATGTGCCCCGCATTATGGATGTCACCGATGAGCACCGTGAAACCATTGTAGAAGCTGCGGACATCGGCCGGGATGCCGGACTGACTGTAGAAGTCGCAGGATCCGGCTTTAGCGATCCCGTGGAGCTCAATCGCACCTCTGAAGCTATCGGCTTGCTGGTCGCAGCCATCGTGCTGGTCATCACCTTCGGCTCACTGATTGCAGCCGGCATGCCACTGCTCACCGCTGTGGTGGGTGTAGCCATCGGCTCCTTACTTACCATTATCGGAACCGTTTGGTGGCCAATTAATAACACCACCCCAGCGCTATCCATCATGCTGGGTTTGGCAGTTGGTATCGATTACTCCTTATTTATTCTGGCGCGCTACCGCCGCGAACGAGCCACCCGTGACCCCAAAGAGGCGGTGGCGGTGGCAGTGGGCACTGCTGGATCAGCCGTGGTCTTTGCGGGGTTGACCGTGATCGTGGCGCTGCTAGCGCTATCGTTGGCTGGCATTACCTTCTTAACTCTCATGGGTATTTCTGCCGCCCTCTGCGTGCTGATGGCAGTGCTCGTGGCTATCACCTTGATCCCGGCACTGCTTGCACTGCTTGGTAAACGGGCCTTTGGCGCCGAAATATGGCGCCCGCGAGTACGCACCCACGCTGAGGTTTACCAACCCCGTGGTCGACATGCCAAGACGATCAATGCCTATGAGAGCAAACAGTTGCACACTATGGGTAGTCGCTGGATACGCTTCGTCCACCGTTTCCCAGCTCTTGTCCTGCTCGTCGCCGTCGTGGGCTTAGGTGCCCTGAGCATCCCCGCGACCCGCTTGCATCTTTCCTTACCAGCAGATACCACCGCGGATTTGGGCACCACGCAGCGCAATGCCGCAGACCTACTCACTGAAGGTTTTGGGGCTGGTATTAATTCTCCATTTTTGGTTGTTGTCGATGCTCATGATGTCGATCCAACCGCCCAACCACTACAACCCTATATCGCTGGGCAAGATCCTACGCATCCGGAATTCGACCTCACCCAGGCCGCTGCTCGCGCTTCCTATCAGTATATTATCCAGCGCTATGAGGTGGCTCAGTATGTCGAAAACATTCAAATCGTTAGCTTGAGCGATGATGGCCTCGCGGCTCAATTGCTGCTGACCCCAACGACAGCCCCAGAAGCGTATGAAACTGAAGACCTGGTAGCTAACTTGCGCGTCATCCAAGATGATGTAGAGACTGCTACTGGTATTCAGACCGGTATTACTGGTCTTATGGCAATCCAGCAAGACATTACCCAGCGCTTGTCTGATGTGATGCCACTCTACTTAGCCATCGTGGTGGGTTTGGCTATTTTGCTGCTCATGGTGATCTTCCGCAGTGTTTTGGTGCCACTGTTCGCCGGGGTGGGTTTCTTGCTTTCTGTTGGTGCTGCGTTTGGTGTCACCGTCTTGTTCTGGCAGGAAGGCTTATGGGATCTGGTGCATACTCCAGGACCAATTATCGCTTTCATGCCAATCTTCTTAATTGGTGTGTGCTTCGGTTTGGCAATGGACTATCAAGTGTTCCTTGGCTCTGCGATGCGGGAGCACTATACCCACAACCATGGCGAGCCACAGCCGGGTTCGCCGTATACCGCTACGGAAGAATCAATTATTCAAGGCTTTAGCGCTAGTATCCGTGTGGTCACTGCCGCGGCATTCATCATGATCTCCGTATTCGCGGCATTTATTACGCAGCCTTTGCCATTCGTGAAGATCTTTGGTTTTGCGCTGGGCGCTGGCATACTCTTTGATGCCTTCGTCATCCGCATGGGTTTTGTACCAGCTGCGATGTTCCTTAGCGGCGATAAAACCTGGTGGATGCCGCGCTGGTTGGGTAAAATCCTGCCGCGTTTGGATGTGGAAGGCGCGAGCTTAGAAGTAGAGAATGCGAGCCTAACTGCCAAGGCGCAAGCTCAGGCAGAAAGCCAGACCTAAGGCAATAGCTCTTGTCTTAGGTTTGCACTCAGGTTTGCACTCACTGAGGCTGCAGCTCAACCCGCAATGAAAATTGTGGTCAAGCCTAATGCAGTACAGCAACAGCCAAATATGATGAAGACATGTCTGATCCTGTTAAGGACCGCAACGTACGAGCATGTCAGATTACTTAATATCTGGCAGTCTGCATGACTGGTTGTTACTGATAGCGAGCGATAGTCCCCAGCTCTTCTTGGGGGACTAAGGTATATATAGACTGCAAGAAGCTATGCTCACGCCAACTGAACCAGTAGTGAGGATGTGTCGGCACGGCACACATGAAACATAAGAAGAAGTAACCCAAGCGAGCAACGCTGAAAGGAATTTGGTTGTAGTGACCTCCCCAGACCTACATTTTGAACTCGGTACCCAATTGCATGAGGGGCCGGGTAAGCATGGCCGTACTGGGGTGATTCACACGCCACATGGCGATATTGCCACCCCAGCGTTTATCCCCGTTGCTACGAAAGCCACGGTGAAAACCCTCACCCCGGAGCAGATCCGGGAGACCGGAGCCCAGGCAATCTTGTCCAACGCCTATCACCTCTACCTGCAACCCGGTCATGACATTGTGGATGAGGCCGGTGGTGTGGCCGCTTTCGAGAATTGGCATGGCCCTACCTACACTGATTCGGGTGGGTTCCAGGTGATGAGTTTGGGTGTGGGCTATAAGAAGGTCATTGCCATGGATAAGGGCGTAGACGAAAAGGAAGTCCGGGCCCGCCACAAGGAACGCATGGCGCACGTGGATGAAGATGGCGTGAACTTTCGCAGTGTCATTGATGGTTCCAAGCACCGTTTTACCCCTGAGGTCAGCATGCAGATTCAGCATGGCTTGGGCGCTGATATCATGTTCGCCTTCGATGAGCTCACTACCTTATTAGATTCGCGCCAGTACCAAGAAGAGTCTGTAGAACGTACCCGCCGCTGGGCGCAACGCTGCCTGGACGAGCATGATCGTCTCACCCGGGAGCGTACCGGCAAGCCGCTCCAGTCGTTGTGGGGAGTGGTACAAGGCGCACAATATGAGGATTTACGGCGTCAAGCCACGCGAGGCCTTTTGGACCTTTCCAAAAAGGCAGAAGATGCAGGTAAGCGTGGCTTCGGTGGTTTCGGTATCGGTGGTGCTTTAGAGAAGGAAAACTTGGGCACCATTGTCGGTTGGGTTTGTGATGAAATTCCTACGGAGATGCCCCGTCATCTGCTTGGTATTAGTGAACCAGATGATCTCTTTACTGCCATTGAGGCCGGTGCAGACACTTTTGACTGTGTGGCGCCTACCCGTCTGGGGCGTCGTGGTGGCGTTTATACCCTTGATGGCCGGGTGAATCTTACTGCTGCGCGCTTTAAGCGAGATTTTAACCAGATTGATCCGGAATTCGGTGGCTATGTCTCTGATAATTATTCGCGAGCATATATCCATCATCTCTTTAAGGCAAAGGAGTTCTTAGGCGGTACCTTGTGCACTATGCACAACCTCAGCTTTATGGTGGGCTTGGTCGATAATATCCGCGCCCACATTGATGCCGGCACCTACTGGGAATTCAAGGAAGAATTTTTAGGACGCTACTATTCTGGTAATCATGCCTAAGCTGCAGCATCCACAGCACACCACTGGGGCTGGCCGCTATGCGCCAAGCCCGAGTGGGGATTTGCACTTCGGTAATGTGCGTACCGCGGTGCTGGCCTGGTTGTTTGCCCGCCACAGTGGGCGGGATTTCCACTTGCGGGTAGAAGATATTGATACCCAGCGCAGCCAAGAAAAATTTGTGGCCTCCCAGCTAGCAGACTTAGAGGCTGTGGGCCTTGATTGGGATGAGCAGCTTGTTCAATCTGCGCGCTCTGCAGCGTATGAGCAAGCCTTGGCCCAATTGCCGACGTATGAGTGTTATTGCTCGAGGCGCGATATTCAGCAAGCAGCGAGTGCTGCCCACGGAGATCCCGGAGTCTATCCGGGGACTTGCCGGAATTTAAATGAGCATCAACGGGCACAGCGGCGTGCAGCATTGGCGGCGCAACAGCGCCAGCCTGCGCTGCGGCTACGCGCAGGGGTAACCCAGTGGCAGGTTCATGATTTTTATTATGGCGATTACACCGGCGTAGTCGATGACTTCATCTTGCGCCGTGGTGGCCAGGCGCTAGATTGGGCCTATAACATGGCAGTGGTCGTTGATGATGCTTCCCAGGGTATAGATCAAGTCGTTCGGGGCGATGATCTGCTTTCTTCGGCGCCGCGCCAGGCATATTTGGCTCACCTTTTAGGTCTGTCACCCGTGGAATATGTGCATGTGCCTTTGGTACTGAACTCTCAGGGCCAGCGCCTCGCCAAACGCGATGGGGCAGTCACCTTGCACCAGCTGCGTGCAGAGTATTCTCTAGCGCAAGTATTGCAGGCACTAGCACGCAGTATGCAGGCAGCATTACCGGGCATTGAGATTTCACAGGTAACGCGGGTGACTGATTTCTTGGACTACTTTGAGCCTGCAACATTAGAGCGTACGCCGGTGACTTTCTCCGCTGAACTTTTTACCTAACACCGCGTTTCGCTCTATCGCACTCACACAACTGCTTTATGTGTGCTCTCGAGCTTATGGAAATGAAAAGCAGCAATGGCTTTCATTATCTTGAAGCCGTTGCTGCTTAATCTAGACTTTTATGGGTTGCTACCGTGGTTGGGGAGCACACATTCTTAGTCCTGTGGGGCTGCACCCATTTCTGCGCCTGGCATTCCAGGAGCCTGGCCGCCCATGCCACCTGGCATGCCGCCGCCCATACCGGTACTAATAGAACTGGTATCACCTGCGGTGACCTCGACGCTATCGGTGCCATTAGAGATGGTGTAGGTCTCGCCATCGGTGATATCCGCAGAGCTAAATTGGATTAAGCCATACGCCTTCTCGGCTTCAAAGCTTGCTATCTCTTTGCCATTGGCATCGCTAATGGTGATGGTGTCGCCGGCATTACCGGTGAGGTTGCCTGCCAACCAGCCCTGGTTTTCGGTGGCGGTTGGGTTCTGTGGCATGGCGGCAGTGCCAGCACCCTGGATGGTGCCACCGGTAAGTGTAAAGGTACCGGCTACGTCGAAGATGCCATTACCACCTGTAGTTGGACCGAAGACGGAAAGCGTACCACCGGAGATAGTCAGATCACCATTAGAGTCGATGCCATCGCCTTCAGCGCGGACGGTGATCGTGCCACCCGTGATATTGAGCTGCTCACCGGTGCTTTCGTCCATGCCGCCGCCAGGTGCCATTTGACCCATATCACCACCGCCGCCAGGTGCCATCTGGCCCATGCCGCCACCACCGGGGCCACCTTGGGTGAATTCTTCAGAAGCGGTGGCTTCAGTGGTCTCGCTGCTTTCATCTGCTGTTGCTGTTAAGCCCTCCTCCACAGTGGTGGAGCCAGAAGCATTAATGCCATCATCATCGCTGGTGACTTCGATGTTGCCATCGCTGATGGTGATTAAACCACCCTCGATGCCTTCCGCAGCTTCGGTGATCTTGACATCGGCGCCATCAAGGACCAGGGCAACTTCAGAGTGTAGGCCATCATCACCGGTAGCTAAGGTGAAGTCACCTGCACTTAAGCGCACGGAGCCCTTGGAATGGACGGCGTCATCAGCGGCATCGATGTTGAAGGTGCCGCCTTCAACGACTAAGGCACTCGTGGCCTTAATGCCTTTGGCGGAGGTGTCAGTTTTGCCAGCTGCGGCACCATCGCCGGAAACGATGTTGAAGGTGCCGTCGGTAATGATGACATCACTGGTGCCGTCAATGCCATCCCCAACCGAGGTGATGGTGATGTCACCGCCAGAAATGTTGATATATCCCTTGGTGTCATCATCGGTTTGGGTGGACTTAATACCATCATTGCCACTGGTGATATTCAAGGTGCCACCTTTGATAGTGACCGAGTCAGTCCCCTGGAAGCCATCATCAGCTGCGGTGATATTAACGGTACCGGACAGCAGCGCCAGATCATCCTTGGAATGAATCCCCTCAGCATCGGTGGCATTCACATTTAGTTTGCCATCACCAGAGATAGTGAGATCCGCATTGGAGTAAATAGCAGCACCGTACTCATCATCGGCGCTAACGTCAGAGTCAATGGTGGATTCACCTTCGAGGTAGATGACGACATCATCGGCGTTGACGACCTTGATGCCATCTAAATTGGCATCCTGTAGAATCAGGACAACTTGCTGGTCAGCCGCATCGACGCTAATGGTGCCGTGATCACCGCTAATGGTGTACACGCCGCCGGAGGTGATTTCATCGCCATTGAGATCCTGCGCCTCAGAGGCATCCCACTCATCGTTATAGACTACCGTGGCATCGGAGTTGCCGGCTAAGACCGTGCTGGCATCAGCAGGATTGGTAGTGTCATAACCATCGGTAGAGGTGCTGCTATCGCTGGAGTTGGTGCTATCTGTAGCAGTTGCACTAGTAACCGTCTCATTGGTTGCTGTCGAGTCATCGGCATTGCAAGCAGTTAAGGCCAGGGAAGCAGCTAATACTGCAGCGGTAAGAGATTTCTTAAAACGCATGATGTGATCCTGTTCTGTGAAAATTTTTGTATCGATAAGAAGGAATAAAGCGGTTATGCATCCTGCAGAGAACTGTCAAGGTTGGTATTGGTAGTTCGTAGTACAAGGCATAGTCAGTGAGGCACCGTGAATATTCGATGATGCCTCACGCGCTAGTAATGAAAATCGGTGCTGGATTAATGGAGGTCTTCGAATTCAGTGAGGTGGAAGTGGCGTCTTAGAACACGAGTCCAGCGATTATGCGGTAAGCGAGGATCGAGGGCTGCCATGCCGGTGCCGAACTTGGAGATCTTTGCGGGGCGATGACCATGTGACCACAGTAGGCGGTCAAGTTCAGAAGGGCGCGATCCAGACTTAGTTTCGAAGATCACCATGTCGGGCTCACTGATATACGCACCATGGGCATTTTGCCAGTCGAGCTCGGTATCGAAGGTGGCACGTCCGGCACCATCAGCCATCAACAAAGTGGTGCGGTTATAGGAACCCCACATAATTGGTTGCAAGCTGGCACCGGTACCAGCTGGCTGCCCCGCCTTAGTGAGTTGTTCCTCCAGCCAGGGGCGCACTTCATCGAGCAGATGGGCATGCATTGCGGCTTCGAAGTCATAGGGGATGCGCTCTTTGACGGTCACTCCGCGGGCACCGGTGGCTTTGACCTCGAGAAAAGCCATTTGAGAAGCGACATACGTGCGGGTACGAATCTTAAACTTACGGCGGCGCTTATGCACTGCCTGGTTGAAGCTGCGCATGTCCGGAGTATCGAAGTAAGTGGACTGATATGGCTGCGGTGCCTTGCCATCAATATTCAGTACCCGAGTGTGCGGATCCAATGCAAACAGCAGCGGATTGACTTCTTCCCGGGTGAGCACATACTTGCGGTCTACGCGGCACATCATCGCTGCCTGGTTGACGAGTTCATCCAAAGAGATAGGGCTGAGATGACTGGTTTCGATTGGAGCAATCATAGGAGTTGGTGCGGGTTCGAAAGCGGGTCGCTTCTCACTGGGAACTTGAGTGCTAGAAAGCAGAGGCAGAGATGCAGTCATGATGCGTTCCTTTTAGGGTAATCGGGGAAAGCGGTGGGGAAGGAAAATGCGGCGTTTGCAGTGATGTAGTAAGACCTGCTGTTCAGCTTTGCTGGCCAGCACCAACTGGAGCTTGTACGACATAACCTTGGGGAACAGGGTGTGTAGCAGGAGCGACTTGTTGAGCTGCAGGGATTTGTTGGGAAGGAGTATCCTTTTTTGCGTGACGGCGTACTCGGACATTCACCAGGGTCAGGTCGTTGACCAGGTCTAGACGTTCAACGTGTACGCTGACGATCTCGGCATTCATGAGCTTGGCAATTTCAGTGCGCAGCTCGGCATCATCGGCAATAGCACGGTCGAGCTGAATCGTGGCGGACTGGGAGCTGAAGCGGCCAACGATCAGGGTATCTGCCAGGCCGAGAACGACGAGGATGAGTACGATCATGCCTACATTCAATGTAGTCACTCCGCTAGACATACCGGAGATCAGGCCGATCGCTAGGGCGGAGAAGTAGTAGGCAACTTCGCGCTGGGAGATCTCCGAGGAACGCAAGCGGATAATCGAGAGTACCCCGAATAGGCCTAAGCCCAGCCCGGCATTCACATTGCTGGTAGACAGTACTGCAGCGACTGCCAGCACGCCGATGTTTACTCCTAAGAAGGCAACTGCGAGGTCGCTACGGCGGTGGCGGGGGAAATAGATGGCGAACACCAGAATGGAGATGGCCACGAGGTCGACGAGAATCATGGGGGCGAACATATTGGTCCTTTCAGATACCTGCTGCGGTCAAGCGGAATTAACTGGATAGTTGTGCGGGTATGGCATCGTATTGATGCTGTCCCGTGCTGTGGTTATAACTATGACCGGTGTAGCTGGAAAGACCATGAAGAAGTGTCAAGAAGTAGATGCTAGAAAGTTACTAGCTCTATCGTTGCAGGTAATGGCCATATTTTTGCGCCATTTCCTGTTCGCTTTTGTTTAGTTCTGCTTACTTTTGTTTCTTTTTGGTTCTGTGAGCGCTCAACTTCCGAGGGCCTTTTCAGCGTTGCCAGGCTTTTAGGAGATTTTCTAGCATTCTCTAAATTATTAGTAACGCCTATTTTCTTGGAATATTTGGGCGGGCTGAATCAACTGGGGTGGGGCTGAAAGTAGGCTGGGCACACCCTTGCATTCGGCCAAAATGGCGCGCGCTAGGCATCAAGAGGCGGCGGCAAGATGGAGATTGCGGCCATGTGCGTGCAACAGAGCGAGATTTTTCAGGATGAGCGACCGTTACAGGGCATGTTTGTGGATGCCGGAAACGGTGGACTTGCTTTGCGCAGGGGAGAGGGTCGGGATGAGGAACTACTGTTGCTTTGACTGCTAGTGAGCTGAGCAGCGCTACTTAGCGCTGCTCAGTGGTAGCGGGGGTCATTTGGCCTGGAAATGGGGCACGCCCCATAGCGCTCAAAGGCCATGGGGCGTAATAAAAGGTGTATAGCTTCTATAGCTTAGAAAACATCGACTTGGTCCCCAGGCTGGAGTGAGTCGAAGAAGACCTCAGAATCCTGGTGTCCGAGGTGGATACAGCCGTGGCTGGCAACTGCTGGGTCATCCTCGTGGAAAGCGATGCCATTGTCATTGCCATTAGGACCGAAGTAGACCGAGTTGGGCATTGGGGCGTTATAAGGGCGCGACCATTCATCCTTGACCTTGCGGGAAACTACCTGCAGTCCACGGGGAGTCTCATAGCCAGGCTTGCCGGAAGAGATTGGCACTGGGCCGTAGGAAACGTTACCGTTCTCGTCCTGTAGCCAAGCAACGGCGGCATCTAGGTCAACGCAAGCAGAAGCCAACTCGGAGCAAGGAGACTCAACTGCGTGAGCTGGAGCTGGCTCGGGAGCGGGGTCAACGGCATGGGTGCCAGGATCTGGCACTTCCTGCTGCTGAATATAGGCGTTGATTTGCTCTTGTACATGAGCGCTGGCAGCAGTGGCTTGATCGCTCAAAGCAGCGGCCTGCTCGCTCCAAGCGTTGATCTGCTGGGTAGCCTCTTGTGGCAGTGCTGGCGGGGCGGGCAATTCGAAAGCATTGGCAGCGGCGGCACCGCTGATGAAGATGCCTACGGTTGCAGCGCTACCTGCGACCTTTTTGATCATGTGTTGGGCTATCCTTTCAGGTTCAGCATCTGTGACAGCGCTGAAATTGTATTTTTGCAGCGGTTATGTGACTACTGCCAGGTTGTTGTCAATAATTGAACCACAGTGTATTAGCGTGCGGCAAGGAAGACACTGGTAAAAAGTGCAGTTTTGTCCAAATATCCTCAGTTTGAAAATTGTTGGAAAGGCTACCTGCTGTTCAGGCGAAGTTGCGGGTGTGCTGGATATCTTTTGAAAGTAGTATCCAAGATTATTTTCCAGGTCTCTTTTGAAAAAGGCTGGTTGCTAGGGTGCTTAGGCGAGTGGACTTGCTAGGTATCGAATCGCTTAGGCGGGTTGATGAGACTGAATCCACAATGCGACGTCATGCACCTTGAAAACTTGCCTCGTGAAAGTGGTACGTCCCAAGTCGTTAGAGCATCGTATGTTCCGACGTGGGATTGCGGTGCAACTGGTGCGATAGTAAATCATTGTGAGGCGTACGGCGCTGCGTCTAGTAGCGGGCTCGTAGCGGTTCCTGATAGTCGCGTTGCATGTCTTGCACGTTAGTGGCATTTCGCCACCTGGCCACTATGGAAAATGAAAAAATGCCCCTTGCCTTGAAAGGTGAAGGGGCTTGTGGCGGAGGATGTGGGATTTGAACCCACGAGGGTGTTACCACCCGCACGCGTTCCAGGCGTGTGACATAGGCCGCTAGTCGAATCCTCCACTGATTGACACAGTGCAACTGCGTACCTCGAATATGATACATATCGGTGCATGCAAACACAAGTTGCCAAAGACTTGAGGTCCTCGGCCTGCTTCGCTATTATCGGAGGAAGGACTTCGTATGGCGTTTACCTCATGAACTCCCCCAGGGCAGGAATGCAGCAAGGGTAAGTGGGCTCTGGCGGGTGTATGAAGTCCCTTTATTCTTCAGACCTCTGCTGACGCGAAATTAGCGCTCCAATCTACGTTACATATCCGGTTGCATATCCGAAGGTTTCAGCTAGTCTGCTTATTGAACGCAAGGCTCAGAAGCTATTGCTGGAAACGCAAGTTCTGGAAAGACAATGCTCGGAACGTAATGTTCGGGAGGTTGCCGTAGGCAGCGGCAAGTATTCAAAGAACAGCTATTTCTTGGCATCACCTAATCATTTGACGAAAATATGGGAAATCCTCAGTGTAGAAGAGGGGTAAAATGCCAGCTCCACTGTAATTTTTTGGTTACCTCGTCTACAGTAAGACTATATGTCGGCAGGTATCCTGTCTGGGTTGACCCCATTGCCTGACCTATTTCCTGACTCCATTGCCGCTTTTCGGAAAGGTTGTTTATGTCGCTTCGTTCCTATGATTCTGCCCAACTTGCGGAATTCCGCGCCCTGATCCAGCAAGAATATGAGGCCTTGAAGGCTAAGGGGCTGCAGCTTGATCTCACTCGTGGTAAGCCATCTGCAGCACAGCTGGACCTGGCTCAAGATCTCGGCAGTTTGCCAGGCGCAGAGTATAAGGACAGTAAGGGTACTGACTGCCGCAACTATGGTGGTCTCACCGGCATCGCGGATATTCGTGAGCTCTGGGCAGACGTCCTCGGCCTTCCTGTATCCCAGGTTATTGCCGGTGATGAATCCAGCCTGAACATCATGTTTGACCTGATTTCATTTGCCTACATGTTCGGCACCCCAGATTCTCCACGCCCTTGGAAGGATGAGGAGACAGTTAAGTGGCTGTGCCCAGTGCCCGGCTATGACCGCCACTTCACCATCACCGAGCACTTTGGCTTTGAGATGATCAGTGTGCCTTTGCGTGGGGATGGGCCGGATATGGACGTCGTGCGCGAGCTGGTTAAGGACCCACAGGTCAAGGGGATGTGGACTGTGCCAGTCTTCGGTAACCCCACTGGTATTAGCTTTTCTGAAGAGGTCACCCGCGAGCTGGCGGCTTTGGAGACTGCCGCACCAGACTTCCGTATCGTATGGGATAACGCCTATGCAGTGCACACCTTGACCTCAGAATTCCCGGAGGTCTATAACGTTATCGACTTCGCTGCTGAAGCTGGCAACCCGAATCGCTTCTGGTTTATGTCTTCGACCTCTAAGATCACCTTCGCCGGTGCGGGTGTTGCATTCTTTGCAAGCTCTGAGGCCAACCTGGAGTGGTATCTTTCCCACGCACAAGTACGCGGAATCGGTCCAAATAAGATGAACCAGCTGGCCCACGCGCAATTCTTCGGTTCTGCCCAAGGCGTGTACGACCACATGCAAAAGCACGCTGCCTCCTTGGCGCCGAAATTCACTCGGGTTTTGGAAATCCTGGAAGAGCGCCTCAGCGAACATGAGGTTGCCACCTGGACTCAGCCTACCGGTGGCTACTTCATCTCCGTTGATGTCCTCGAAGGCACCGCCTCCCGCGTGGTGGAGCTGGCCAAAGAAGCCGGTATCGCATTGACAGGTGCGGGATCTTCTTTCCCACTACACCAGGATCCGAAGAATGAGAACATTCGCCTGGCTCCCTCGCTGCCTCCTGTATCAGAGCTCGAGGTTGCCATGGATGGCTTCGCGACCTGCGTGTTGCTTGCTGCCGCAGAAAAGCTCAGTGCTTAAAGGCTGCAACACTGCGCAGTGATCGCGCACTATCATCAGCAAGTGGCGCTGGTCGTAGCGCCTCATGCCCCGGAGGATCTTTTCCGGGGCATTTCCTTATTAGGGTGGATACGTGCGTCTGAAAAGCTTAACGGGGCTTTCAAGGCATATTTTTCAAGGAAAATAAAGGAGCAGAGGATGCAATTTGAAGAAGCAGCAGTCTGGTTAAGTGGCGTGCTACCTGGCACAGTGCATTTGAGCCCTGACAAGGCTGGAAATCGCCCTGCATTCCACGTGGCCGAAACTCGCACCGATGATGGTGCAGCTTTGAGCTGCACGGTGGATTTCCATCGCATCGATACTGGGGTGAGCTTCCGCGATTACTCCGTGCGCAGTGAGCTGATGTGTGTCACCACTGCAGACCAAGGACTTGCAAGCCAATTAGTGCGCGCAACTGGGCGCCACCTAGCCCAATTGCAGGGGCTGATCCCTGCCCAGCCCGGCAGCTTTGTCCAAAAGTTAGGTGATGTTGCCAAGTTACCTGCAGAGGTCACTACCCGTGATGCCTTACTCACTGGACCAGTATTATGGGATGGGCAAACCCCACAATATTTAGAACCCACCCAATTAACCTTATTGTTGCAGGTCATCCTCTTAACCCGCGATGAATTGAACTTTGGCAAGACCTATGGCGCTCAAGCCTTATTGCAGCAAATGGATAAAGAAGAAGTGGATTACCGTAATTGGTATAGAAGGTAAGATAGACCCGTGGCTCTTTATCGCAAGTACCGTCCTGCAACGTTCCAGGAAGTCGTAGGTCAAGAACAGGTAACTCGCCCTTTGTCTGTGGCCTTAGACAGTGGGCGCATTAACCACGCCTACCTTTTTTCTGGGCCGCGCGGCTGTGGCAAGACCTCGTCTGCGCGTATCCTGGCGCGGTCTTTAAATTGCGTTGAAGGCCCTACCTCCACCCCGTGTGGTAAGTGCAACTCCTGTGTTGCCCTGGCGCCGAATGGGCCTGGCACCGTTGATGTTATTGAAATGGATGCCGCTAGTAATAATGGTGTGGATGATATGCGTGAGCTGCGTGATCGGGCAGTCTATGCCCCGGCAGAATCGCGGTATCGCATCTTCATCATCGACGAAGCGCATATGATCTCGAATTCGGGTGCCAATGCACTGCTGAAAACTGTTGAAGAGCCCCCAGAGCACCTGATCTTCATTTTTGCGACCACCGAGCCGGAAAAAGTGATCGGTACAATCCGTTCGCGAACCCACCATTACCCATTCCGCCTGCTCACCCCTAATTCGATGGAAGGCTTACTGCGCCGCACTATTGAGGCTGAACATGTGCATGTGGATCCAGCTGTGTACCCGCTCGTGATCGCAGCCGGTGGCGGTTCGCCGCGCGATACGCTTTCAGTGCTCGACCAACTTCTCAGTGGTTCCGGGTCAGAGGGCATTACTTATGATCTCGCACGTTTGCTGCTTGGAGTCACCGATGATGCCATTTTAGATAAGGCCGTCCTAGCACTAGCCGCGAATGATAAAGCGCGCATGTTCCAATTGCTTGATGATGTCATCGAATCTGGCGCCGACCCGCGACGCTTCGCCTCGGACTTATTGAACCGCCTCCGTGATCTGATGGTGCTACATGCCGTTCCAGATGCTTTTAGCTCTGGTCTGGTTTCTGCCCCGGTTGATCGCCAGGAAAATTTGCAACAACAGGCCCAAGCATTCCAACAACGTGCAATTACTCAGCTAGCCAGCACCCTACAAGATGGCTTGCTGGAATTGCGGGGGGCGACCGCACCACGCCTACTGTTGGAAATCTTAAGCGCCAAACTCTTGCTGATAATGGATCAAGCAGGAACAGCCGGTGCATCAACATCCGGTGCCCCGGAGGCATTGGGCGGCCATGCAGCTGGAAATGAGGCTGCATCTTCGCCTGCCCCAGAATCTGGTTCGGCGGCCGCGGCTTTAGCAGCTGCCCGCGCCGGGGTAAAGCGTGCTGCAAGCCACACTCAAAATCCACGCTCTGCCGTACATTCTGCAAGACAAGCACCAAGACCTGCAGCAACCCCACACGTCGTTGCTCCAACGCAGAATGCAACACCGGGCCAGGATCCAGAAGCAGGAGCGCAAGGTACTGCACCGACAGTTGCCCCGACACAGCACCGACAGGAGCCACCGGCTTCGGATTCTGGACTAGTCTCGCAAACGACACCGGCACCGCAGACGCAAGTACAAGAGTCTACTCCTGCTATACCCGAAGCTGAGCAACCAGTATCTCAGCAAGGAGCTGAATCGGCGGTGACTCCCCAGGAGAGCGCAGCGCCGGAAGCTCGCCAAACGGCGCAACCTACCCAGGTAGGGCCAACAGCGCAGCCTGTACAGTCTGCACCATCCGCACAGCCTGTCGGTTGGGGTGAGCCTGCGCAACCTGGAATCTCGGCAACAGCTGCAGGAGACAAAGAACCAGCAGAATCAACGGCAGAATCCCTGGCATCGGGTGCTCATGACGTGCAGGCGATTATCCAGCAATGGCCGAAGATCCTGAAGGCATTTGGAGGCCAAGACAAGTCTGGTGCGATGTTGGCCTATGGGGCCTTGCCACAGCGTCTTGAGAATAATGTGTTGGTGGTTGGCCATGCCACGGCTCCATTGATCCATCGTCTACAAGACGCGACGCGCTTAAGTAAGCTCGAAGCCTGCATTGCTGAGGTCACTGGTCAGCAGCTCCAGGTGCAGTTTGTTGCGGGTACAGACCCAAAAGTAACCGGGGCTAAGTCCCCGCAACCCCCGGCTCCTTCCCAACCCTCTACACAGCAATCTGCACAACAGGCTGAGTCGGTAGTGCCGAGGGAGCCTGCAACCACGCGCCCACGGCAGGGTGGTTTTACATCACAGCCGCAGGCGCAATCACAACCAGCGGCTGCTCCGAGGCATGAGGAACAATCGCCAGCGCAGCACGTAACGCAGCAGCCTGCAGCTCAAACTGCAGCATCAGCGACTTCGGCGCAGGCATCACACATGGCACCCGAGGAGCAGCAACCTCAGCAACCCGAATCTGCTGCAATTGGCTGGGGGGAGCCCGCGCCCTTAGGGGGCCCTAAAATCTCCGAGGTACCCGCAGCACAACAATCTGAACCAAGTGTTACCCATAAACAGCCATCGGCAGCTACTCCTGCTCCGCCGCAACAGCAGCGGAAATCCGGGTCTTCATTGCGAGCAAAGATACAAGAGGTTGCCGAAGCTTCCGCGCGCCAGCGCGCTGCCCAGGCACAGCATCAGTTCTCTGATGGTACCCCCTTGCCTCCAGAGCCAGAACCAGATGCACCTGAAGCCCCACCACAGTGGGATGCGCCCCAGCCCGCAACAGATCCGAATCCAACCCTATCGGCACCGCCGACCGCAGAAGAGCGCGAGGCAGAAATGATGCGGGAAGCTAGTTATGGCACTGGGGAAAAAGACCATCGCAATCCCTTAGATGTCGCCGTTGATGTCGTCATCGGCGAATTAGGTGGAAGACGTGTGTAAAGGGCTGTAGCCTAGGAATATCGCCCACGCCAAAGTGCTCGAATGAGTGCTAGATCGCGGGGAATAAACAACCATATTGAAAGGAAAAGACAATGTCGCAACCAGATATCACTGAAATCCTGGCCCAAGCACAGCAGATGCAATCCGAATTAGAGGCTGCACAGCAAGAAATCCTGCAGACCACGGTTACCGGTGTGGCCGGCAATGGCCTGGTTTCTGTGGAGATGAAAGGCAGTGGCGAGGTCGCTGGCGTTACCGTTTCCCCAGAGGTCGTCAATGCTGATGATGTCGAGACCCTGCAGGACCTGATTGTTGGCGCCTTCAATGATGCCCATACCTTGTTGGCACAACTGGCCCAAGAGAAGTTGGGGCCACTATCTCAGGGTTTTGAGGGCTCCGGGCTCTTCTAAGGAATCTCACCACTTTGTTTGAAGGACCACTCCAAGATCTCATCGATGAGTTCTCTCGATTGCCGGGTATTGGGCCCAAATCTGCCCAACGTATCGCCTTCCACCTCATGCAGCAAGAGGCCGAGGACATCCAACGCCTTCAAGATGCCTTAGCCGCAGTGCGTGCCGGGGTTACATTTTGCCGCATTTGCTGCAATGTCTCCCGGGCTGATGTATGCCGTATTTGCGCTGATGGGCAGCGCGACCGCGGGGTTATTTGCGTGGTAGAAGAGCCGAAAGATATCCAGGTCATTGAGCGTACTGGGGAATACCAGGGCCGCTATCATGTGCTTGGCGGTGCCCTGGATCCCTTGGCTAATATTGGGCCGAAGAATCTGCACATTACTGAACTTCTCCAGCGTATTGGTGGGGTAGTGCCAGATCGAGAATTAGCAGATTCCACGCCAGAGCATCCGCACTATGATGACACCCCGCACATTAGCGAGGTCATCTTGGCTACCGATCCGAATACCGAGGGGGAAGCCACGGCCTCCTACCTTGCCCGCCTGCTAGCGGATTTCCCAGATCTCATTGTCTCCCGTTTAGCTTCTGGGATGCCATTGGGCGGGGACCTTGAGTTCGTTGATGAGCTCACCTTGTCACGTGCTTTAAGCGGGCGTCACCGCCTTTAATAAGGGGACGGACAAGGCATCACTACCCGCAACGCCCACAATGAAAGTCCACAATCAAAAAAGGCGACGTATCACATAATGGTCGTCGCCTTCTTTCATGCCCACACCATAGTGGCGGGGTACCCGTCGGTATTATTCGGTTGCAGCTAAGCGCTCTTCACGCAGCTGGGAGACGACAGGAATATCCAGCGGTGCTAATTCAGAGAGCTCCACACCTAGGGCATTAGCTAACAGTAGATCCGCAAGCTCTGGGTTACGGGCTAAAGCTGGACCATGCATATAGGTGCAGATGACACTGCCTTGAACTGCGCCCTCAGTGCCAACCAGTGCAGCATCCTTATCCTGAACGCCGAACTCATCAGTATTCCCCACACCACTGGCAACCTGGCCAAGTGGTTGGGCATCGGCACCTAGGATGGTTGCACCCATGTGGTTTTCAAAACCGATGAGCGGTTGGGTGAGCTGGGAAGTCACGCCAACCTTGGAAGGGGTGGTGCGCAGCTCGCCTATAGCGCGTACTTTTAGGCTGGCCGTGGTGGCATTGATAAGTCCAATGCCATCGACAACGCGGTTATCTGCGCGAAATGACTCGCCTAAAACCTGGAAACCTGCACAAATAGCGAGGATAGGGGTGTTTTTTGCAGCAGCCTGTTGTAACCCCTGGTGTTGCTGCAAGTGTTCTGCGGCCAAGATCTGGGCCGTATCCTCACCACCGCCTAGGCAGTACAGATCCAAGCTATTGGGTACTGGATCACCAAGGTGAATTGGCACGATTTCGGCATCAATGTCGCGCATGCGGGCGCGCTGACGCAACACTAATGCATTGCCGTCATCGCCATAGGTGCCTAATACCTCTGGCAGGATCAGACCGATGGAAAGCTGTGACATTTAAGCCTCCTTCGCTTGAATCAACGCCCGGCGCAAATCGCGAAACGCTGTGTAATTGGCTAATACTTCAACACGACCAGCAGGGCAGGCCTGAATCGCTGTTAATGGATCATGCAAGAGCTCATGATCGACGCTCGCATATGTTAAGCGCACGGCGAGATCCGTGCCGCGCTCACCAGCTGCTTTGACCGCAATATCTTCAAATTCTTCGAAGCGTACATCCCACAGCCAGGAGAGGTCCTCGCCATCAGCAACTTGCCCGTTGACTGCAATTACCAGGCCGTCGGCACTGCGATCAACCATGGATAAAGCCTCTTGCCAACCGGCAGGATTTTTTGCCAACAGCAGGTGGATCTCATGATCCCCATAGGTGATGGTGGAGTAACGACCGGCTACATCTTGGACGGTTTCAACTGCACGAATGGCCTGCTCCACTGGTACGTTAAAGCAAGCGACTGCTGCCGCAATAGCCTGGGCAGCATTACCGCGGTTGGCAGTTCCCGGGAGCTGCAGGTGCATCGGGTAAACCTTGCCGGTTGACCCATCACGGAAGCCAGTCTCACAGGCCTCCCAATCCGGGGTAGCACGCTCAAAGATAACACCATCAGGTAGGGGCTTGGCAGCCTTCCATGAATCCTCCTCGTGCACAATGTGGCCACCAGTACGTGGGCAGCACACGGCCTCACCCAACCAGCTACTTCCAGCGCTGACCCACACGACTTTCTTGGCAGCATAGGCAACAGAGGAAACTAACACGTCATCACAGTTTGCGATCACGGTCATCTGTGGATTGTCCTCCACACACTGGCGTAGCACGCGCTCGATCTTATTGATCTCGCCTACCCGGTCGAGTTGGTCACGCGATAAGTTCAGCAGCACCAAGCCCGCTGGCTTGAGCATCTTGGCAACCTGGGGCACGTGTAGTTCATCAACTTCGAGTACCACGTGGCTGGCATCTTGGCCTGCAAGTAGGGCAGAGATAACACCAGCGTTCATGTTGTCGCCACCTTCATTCGTGGCCACACTGTGTTGGCTGCGCACTGCGGCGGCAAGCATCCGGGTGGTGGTGGACTTGCCGTTGGTGCCGGTAACGAGGATGACCGGACGCTGCTTGCCCAAGGAGCGCATAATATCGGGATCGATTTTCTCGGCAACGAGGCCGCCGATCATTCCCCCGGAGCCACGGCCCGTGGCCCGCGAAACCGTAGTGGCGAGGCGGGCGCTGGTTACCGCAAGTTTGGTGCGCAATCCTGCGAAGGTCTTTGTATTCATGGCAATAGTGTAAACCCTAAAGTGAGCAGATGTATTTCATGCTTGCAGGCAGCGGCCCGAATTTTCTAGGCATTTCGAGGATGACTACGGTGTCGCCTCCGGCGCCGCGGAGTGCCGCGTTGGGGCGATTTGCCCGTATTATCCCTGTTCTCAGCATTGCTTTTGGTACCGCCCTGCTGTTCTCCACCGGTGGATGCGTGGGTGCGGGAAGTAGGCTGGTTTTCAGTCGGTGTTTGCCCTTGGCGAGTTTTTCGGCGGCGTTGGTTGGGGCGGTTCCGCTTCTTGGCGGGCTTTGCATCATTTTTTGCATCATTCTTTGCAGCGTTTTTTGAGGCGTTGGCGTTGTTAGGCCCAGCCTTGCCTGCGTCTTGGGTGTTGGCAGACTTCGCCACTCCAGCACCTATCCGAGTACCAGTAGCCCGGCGGGTTGCTGTAGCCTTGCTCGGGTTTTTTAGCACAGACTTTGCAGCGCGCAGACGTGGAATGCGCGGAATATCTGGAGCAGCAGCAATTTCAGCAGCTGTTGGAGGACGTACCTGCTCGACGGCAGCCAAGAATTCGTCATCACTAATGATAGGAATATTCTTGCGATCGGCATGCATGCCCTTACCCACAAAATCAGAAGTCTTATTGCACACCAAGACGCTGGCAGTGCGGGTCATCTTCTCTGAGTAGGTTAAGTTCGCAGCACTGCCCTTAGTAATGAGCTCTAATGGATCCGCGGTGATCTCTGGGGCTACAACAAATTCCATGCCATAGACCAGGCCGCGCTGCGGGTCATAGCGACCAGGGTTGGGGTACTCCGGGGTTTGCAGCATGGCCTCAACCCGGGCAGTGTCACGCTGCAGGCCAAAGGGATCTGCGGTAAGCGTTGCTGGATCAATGCTGACGAGCGTGGGGTGCAAGCGCTGATAGATCTCGAGCAGTACTGCAGTCTCCGCCTGCGCTACCGCGGTGGTGTCCGCATCAGCGCGCGCAACGCTGGCAGTGGGGTCGAGCGCACTTGGGCAGGCTAAGTCTATACCCACAGCATGGATACGGGTGTCATTGCCGAAACGCCCGGAGCGGCGCCAGGATGCCAGCGTGTCCACAATTGCCACCGGCTCGGGCACACGACCGACACTACGGCGTCGTCCCTTATTGCGATTGCGATTCATTCGGGCTACATAATTCATGGCGCGTCGGGAATCAGCGACTAAGAATCCCCAGGTACGTGCGGCATTATGCACGATCAGAGTGCGGCCATCAATAAGGGAATCTAGTTGCTTGAGTACCGAAGAGAATCGGGGTGCTTGGGAGAGATCAGCCCGGCTGGCCCCATGTAGATGTATTGGTCCTGGATTATCGACGGGATTAATGAGCCAATGATAGTGATGGCCCACGTCGCCCTCGGCGGTGGCGGTGAGGGCATCAATGCGCACAATATGCGCGCTAGCTGGATGGATACCTGAGGTTTGCAGCGATAACGCCACAATTGGATAGTCCTCGGCGTTATCAATTGCAGTCATAGTAGATAGTCTAACGGTTGGGGCGCCCAAACTCCTCAAAAGCCCAGCATAGCGTGGGCTATGCATTGCTCACACAGTTGTGGCGCATAAGCGAACACCCCGGCGCCTTGAGAAGCCTCCGGGGTGTGTTGCGTCATGCCTTGGTTCTTCAGTGATGCCACGCGGTAACAATCGCGGGGCATTGTATCAGCTAGAACACATTAGGCGTGGCGCTGGCCACGGTTCAAAGCAGAGGTTACAGCCTTCAAAGACGCGAAAGTAATGGAGCTAGCAATACCCACGCCCCAGACAGTTTCCTCATTAATAGTGGCCAGAATGTAGGCCGCAGATTCGGCATCCTCACCTGCGGCACGGGCGTGCTGCACGTACTCTTGAACCTCAATTTGGTAACCCAGGGATTCGAGGGCCTTTGCGTAGGCATCAATTGGGCCATTGCCAGTACCGTTGACAGTCACATCCTTACCATCGATGCGCAATTGGGCAGTGAGCTCAACAGCGTCATCCTCGGTCTGGGCAGGTTCCACAGCGATGCGTACCTGCTCGATTGGGGAATCCAGATCCAAGTATGTTTCCTCGAAGATCTCCCACATTGCAGCAGAGTTTACTTCGCCACCGTGCGCATCAGTGACCTGCTGGACCACACCAGAGAATTCCACTTGCATGGCACGAGGTAGCGCCAGACCGTGATCGGTCTTCATCACATAAGCCACGCCACCCTTGCCGGATTGGGAGTTCACTCGGATTACGGCCTCGTAGTTGCGGCCCACATCCTTCGGATCGATCGGCAGATAAGGGACCTCCCACTGCTCTTCATGCAGTTCTTCCCAGCGCACCTCGTTGTGCGCAGCACCTGGGCGTATGCGAGCTGCCATGGCATCCAAGCCCTTGTTGACGGCATCTTGGTGCGAGCCAGAGAAAGCTGTAAAGACCAAGTCGCCGCCATAGGGGTGACGTTCAGGAACGCGCAGCTGGTTGCAGTATTCCACGGTCTGGCGGATACGCTGGATATCAGAGAAATCGATCTGTGGATCCACGCCCTGGGTTAGCATATTTAAGCCCAAGGTAACCAAGCAGACATTGCCGGTGCGCTCACCATTGCCGAATAGACAGCCCTCGATGCGGTCTGCGCCAGCCATAAATGCCAGTTCAGCGGCAGCAACACCGGTTCCACGGTCATTGTGAGGGTGCAAGGACAAAACGATGGAATCGCGGCGATTCAAATGGCGCGACATCCACTCGATCTGGTCTGCATAAACATTTGGGGTGGCCATTTCCACGGTGGATGGCAGGTTGATGATGATGGGGTTTTCTGGAGTTGGATCCATGATCTCAACTACGGCATCACAAACTTCCTTGGCGTAGCTTAGCTCAGTTCCGGTGAAGGACTCTGGGGAGTATTCCCAACGCCAATTGGTTTCTGGGTAATCCTGCGCGATGGTCTTAATTAGCTCGGCTGCATCGGTAGCCAGCTTTTTGATGGCAGCTTTGTCCTTCCGGAATACGACTTCGCGTTGCAGTATCGAGGTGGAATTGTAGAAGTGCACGATTACATTCTTTGCCCCCTCACAGGCCTCGAAGGTGCGGCGAATTAAGTGCTCGCGTGCCTGCACCAATACCTGGATCGTCACATCATCAGGGATCATGTTCTCTTCGATGATCTCGCGTACGAAGTCGAAGTCAGTCTGCGAGGCAGAGGGGAATCCCACCTCAATTTCCTTATAACCCATTTGTACCAACAATTGGAACATGCGACGCTTACGCTCTGGGCTCATCGGATCGATCAACGCCTGGTTACCATCGCGCAAGTCTACGGCACACCACTGTGGGGCGTGGGTGATGCGCTTATTTGGCCAGGTGCGATCTGGCAGATCCACGGTCTCTACTTCTTGATCGAAGCTTTGATAGCGGTTGCGCGGCATGGCAGAGTTTTGTTGCTTATTCCACGCTGGTTGGTCGGCGCGAGCGCCACCATGTGGAGTTTGGATTTCGGCAGGGGCGCTAAAGGATTGGGATGTTGCAGCCATGGGGATAATTCCTTTGTGTTTTAGGGCCTAACGCCGGGGCAGTGTGCATTCAGCTTGCCGTGGTTATGAGCACATACTCGTGGTGGTGAGCCATGAGGATCTACACAGCCATGCTGGGACACAAGAGTATTCCGGCGTAGACGAACTAACGAAAATCGTGGGGGATTGTGCCAAATAATTGCAAAGAGGTTGGACGCAATCGTAGAGCAGAAAACTCATTGGGGTGGTGGCGCGGTTAACTCCGCGACGAGGTGTCCATCCGGTGGCACATATTTAAGCCTCGCCGCGGCACATAAGGAGCTCGAACCGCATCATGCTTTCTAGCATACACGGGGAATTCGGCGGGTAGAAAATCTTTGCAATAAGCCATTATGATGGGGCGAATGGCGCATACCCAGACCATCGAGGCACCCCGGAGACATCCCCGGCAGCGGCTATGGCAGGGCATTCTGGCATTGTGGGAAAATGTACAAACCTATGCACGTCAACCAGTCGGCGATGCGAAGAAAGTGACATGGCGTGACTGGCTGCTCGCCGCAGTGCTCTTCGCCAGCGTGGGCCTACTAAGGGTGATTGCCCTCGCCCTGGACGATGATGCGCGCGGAGTGCAATATTTTTTCTACGACTGGGATGGCAAAAATTATTTAGCCATTGCCGAATACGGGTACTTCACCGCCGATGGCACCGGGGACCCAGATCCGGCAATCTACGAGCGCCGCCTAGCTTTCTTCCCAGCGTTGCCAATGCTAATGCGTGCTGGCAATCAGCTTTTTGGGCTGGAATATCACGTGGTGGGCTTAGGCATTGCGCAGCTTGCTGGGTGGCTTACCATGGTTGGCATCATGGTGATGGTAGCGCGCATGGGGTATGGCCTGCGGGAACGCTGCTTCGGCGTATTGCTGTTCTTAGGTGCTCCCATGGCAATCACCATGCACATGGTTTATACCGAACCGCTCTACCTTATGTTGCTGGTATGGGCGGCAGTGGCTTTGCATGCCGATAAATTGGGATGGGCAGCGATCCTCATTTTCGCCTCGGGCTTCACTCGCTTAACCGCCATTGATCTCGTCATTGCGTTCGGCGTGGTGGTGTTCTTGCGGCATCGTCGTAGCATGCGAGCCTGGGCATACGTGGTGTTTTCCAGCCTATCTATAGTCGGCTATTTGATTTGGGTATCCCTGGTCTCAGGGGATTCCGGCTCTTATTTTGAGATGCAACGCAAGGGCTGGTCCTCCTCCTTTGATCTAGGTCTTTCGAGTGTACGTTGGATTTTTGGGGCCTTTTCCACTGGCCAAACTTGGGGACATTATGTCGCTGCTGCTTGCATCATTGGCTCGGTGGCAGTGGCAATTTTTGCTTGGCAGCGCATGCCCTTTGCCTACTGGATTATGGCAACTGGAGTGGTAGCTAATGTGGTGCTCTCTGGTGGCTTCCTCTATTCTCGTCCGCGCCTGCTGCTTGTCGCAATGGTCTTGGCGTTGCCCTTGGTGCAATACGTACAGCGCTGGCCTGCCTGGCTGAGCCGTGGACTCTTAGGATTATGGTTGGTGCATTCACTGGCGTTCGGCACTTGGATGATGGCGTACTCCCAGTACGCTATCTAAATAGTTAGCCATTCAAACTGTTGGTTTCCCAGGTGTAAATTACCGGTGTATATTGCCGATGTTTCGCGTGAGGGCAGCGGTTGTAGGCATGCGCGGCACCTCGGAGGGGTATGGAGCGCACGAGTAGAGGGGGCAAAGTGAGCGCACAGAAGCGATCCGGGTTGCTGCGTCCGCTTGATTTCGCCGCACCGTACCGGCAGCGAACGCAGCATGCTCATGGCTTGCAACTGCTGGATTGGTTTTGGGCATGCATCATCAGTGGTGTTGCTAGCATTCTTCGCTTCCTCGGTATTGCGGTAGCCACTAGCTTCGCAAAGGTAGGAGAGGCCTTACAGGCTTGGGATGGGCATGTGTATCTCGATATCGCTGCTACTGGCTACTTTAGTGCCACTGCTGGCGGCGCGGCGGATCCTACAACCTATGAACACCGTCTGGCGTTTTTCCCAGGCCTGCCCTTGAGTATCCGTGGCATCAGTGCCATCACCGGCTGGAGCTTGGAAGCCAGCGGGTTGGTGTTGGTCCATGTGTGCGCGATTATTGCCATCGCTGGAATTATCCAACTGGCACGGTTGCTGGGGGCAAGTACGTCCACCAGTCTCATGGTGGCGGTGGTGGTGGCAAGTGCGCCTATGGCTATCACGATGTCTATGGTCTATACCGAAGCACCCTTTGTGATGGCCATGGTCTGGTTTCTTATTACGCTGAGCCAGGGTAAACATCTCCCAGCAACATGCTGGCTGGTTACTGCAGGATTTTTGCGCCTGACCGCCATCGATCTCGTGCTGGCATTAGTACTAGCGATTGTGGTGCTTTGCCCACGTGATTGGCGTTCCTGGCTGGTGGCATTGATTGGCAGTATGCCTCTCGTAGGTTATGTGCTGTGGGCAAGCTATTACACCCGAGATGCCGGCGGCTATTTTGGCATTCAAGCTCAAGGATGGCACTCCAGCTTTGACTTCGGTCAAGCTACGTTCGCTTGGTTGCTTAAAACACTGCGTGAGCCAGTCATTTTTGGCTATGTGCTCAGTAGTTTTGCGATCATTCTAATAGTGGCTTTGATGCTTATTGCTTGGCGTGGCTTGCCTTTACTGTGGTGGCTGAGTGCTGCGGGAATAACCGCAAATGTTGTGTTGTCCGATGGCATCATGCACTCTAGGCCCAGGCTGTTATTACCAGCGCTTGTAATCTTTCTTATTCCACTCGTGCTGCGATGTGCTGAACGTTGGAAAACTGGGCGCACCTGGCAGCGGTGGGGGATCGCCCTGGTAGGGGTGGGCTGGGTTGCATTGGGTTTGGGCAGCAGTATTTATATGGTCACCGCCTTCCCCTATGCAATCTAAACCCGGTAGCCAACTCAGGCTCAGTGATAATTCAGGTGCTGATCTCTGGTTTGAGAGCAGAGTTCGATAGTTATTGCAGGCAGGGATTAAGTATCCAGGTCAATGCCGCGGCGCGAAAGAGCAACGGTTGCGAGAATCATCGCCAGCAACGCAATAGCCATGAAGAGCCAACCCCATCCGGCGACTTGGAACTTTTCTTCCAAAACGATATAACCTAAGGCAAAGGCCACAATTGGTTCTAAAATGGTCATAGCCGGTAGGGAATTTTTCAGTTCCCCGGCATTGAAGGCATATTGTTGGACTACCGTGCCGATTAGCGCTCCCGCAATCAGCGAGTAGCCCTCCCAAGTAGTCAGCAGCCCGATGAAACCCTGGTGCACAAAGATATCTACGGTTGCCTTAGATAGTACTGCCACATAACCATAAATACCTCCGGTGACCATGCCGAGAATCAAGGCACGCTCATTACGGATTTGGTGCTGGGCGAAACGCGTAGCCGCCACCATGGCTATAATGCCCACCGTTAATGCGGGGGCCCACCGTGATAAAGAAGGCAGCGGATTACCGGCGGTCGGTTTACCTAGGAGTACCAAGGTGGCTACCGCGGCGGTAAGCAGGGCTGACCAGGATAATTCAGAAAAGCTCAAGCGCCTGCCTTGGTAGCGCGCGGCCATGGGCAAGGTGAACATGAGCGAGAGTACCAAAATGGGCTGGACTACCAGCAGGGAACCAAAGCCAAGAGCGGCGATCTGCAAGCCGTAGCCAGCAAGGGCGGTGAAGGTGCCCAACCACCATAAAGGACGACGGATGGCGTGGAGGAAGGGGGAACCGTCAGGGGCATTTTCGGCAATGCGATGGCGTAATACGGTGCCCCAAGCCACGGTGAGTGCCGAGGCAAGAGCAAATCCGATGGCGATCGCATTATTAAACATCCTGGGTAGCTTAACTAACCTCGAGCGCGAATGCGAAAATGCCCTGGGAGTTTTGTCCGGAATTGTATGGGATCCCGTGTGGGCTCGTAGCAAAAATTTTCATATGCCACTGCGCATGCCGGCGTGAAGCATGTGGCATCAATAGCGGGGTGCGGGCGGTATTGATAGCAGTTGGGGTGGAGTGAGGTTGTGATGGAGTAGAGGTTGTTTGAGAAGAGGCACTAAATCGCGTTGCTCGTTCGCCGGTGCTCGTTTTTGGCGGCAGGGAAAAGCTTTGTGCACTTAAATCTGTGCTGGGAATAGACGGCAATACCTGTTGAGCTATATGATTAGCAAGCGAAGGAAGTCGGTTCGATTCAACGGAAGCACCGCTGGTGCGGGAGCTTTCGGGAAGGGCAGTGCCCCGTGGCGCTAGTTGTGCAAAAATATGGTGGCTCCTCGCTGGAAAGTGCGGAGCGCATTCGGCGTGTTGCGGAACGGATCGTCGCTACCAAGAAGCAAGGCAACGATGTTGTCGTAGTGTGTTCGGCTATGGGAGACACTACTGATGAGCTTCTCGATCTAGCGGCTCAGGTTAATCCAGTTCCACCCGCCCGTGAAATGGATATGTTGCTTACCGCTGGTGAGCGTATCTCTAATGCATTGGTTGCTATGGCAATTGAGTCCCTGGGTGCGAAGGCGCAGTCCTTCACCGGTTCTCAGGCTGGTGTGCTCACCACCGAACGCCATGGTAACGCTCGCATTGTGGATGTGACTCCCGGGCGCGTAAAGGAAGCTTTGGATGAGGGCAAGATCTGTTTGGTTGCCGGTTTTCAGGGTGTGAACCGAGAAACTAAAGATGTCACTACCTTAGGGCGTGGCGGTTCAGATACCACCGCGGTGGCACTCGCAGCTGCCTTGGATGCCGATGTGTGCGAGATCTACTCGGATGTGGATGGAGTGTACACCGCCGATCCGCGAATTGTCCCTAATGCCCAAAAGCTCGAGCAGCTTTCTTTTGAAGAGATGTTGGAATTGGCAGCTGTCGGTTCCAAGATTCTGGTACTGCGTAGTGTGGAATACGCACGTGCCTTTGGCGTACCACTGCGCGTACGCTCGTCTTATAGTAATGATCCCGGCACCTTGGTTGCCGGTTCGATGGAGGATATTCCTGTGGAAGAAGCAGTACTCACCGGCGTTGCAACTGATAAGTCCGAAGCAAAGATCACCGTACTGGGCATTCCAGATTCCCCAGGTGCTGCTTCGACTGTGTTCCGTGCATTAGCAGATGCCGAGATCAATATTGATATGGTGCTGCAGAACATCTCCTCGCTGGAGGATAACCGCACCGATATCACGTTTACTTGCCCACGTGCTGATGGCCCTCGGGCTATGGAGCTGCTGCGCCACTTGCAGAGTAAGAACGACTGGCAGAACGTACTTTATGATGACCAGATCGGCAAGGTCTCTCTGGTTGGTGCTGGTATGAAATCGCACCCTGGTGTGACCGCAGATTTCTGTGAAGCGCTGCGTGATCGCGACATCAACATCGAACTCATCTCTACCTCGGAGATTCGTATTTCGGTGCTGCTGCGCGAGGACAACCTGGATGATGCTGCCCGCGCTCTCCACGAAAAATTCGAGCTCGGTGGCGAGACTGAGGCCACAGTCTACGCTGGCACTGGCCGCTAAGAGTACGCAGAACAACTGAAAGGATACTTTTCCATATTATGACTACTGTTGCAGTTGTCGGTGCTACCGGCCAGGTTGGCCGCGTAATGCGCGAAATCCTAGAAGAGCGCAACTTTCCCCTAGACGAACTCCGCCTGTTCGCCTCTGCCCGCTCTGCAGGCAAGACCTTGCAGTACGCCGGCCAGGACGTGGTTGTTGAAGACCTCGCCGCTCAGACGGAAGACTCGTTGCGCGGTATTGACATTGCGATCTTCTCTGCAGGTGGCTCTACCTCCAAGGAGTACGCTCCTTTGTTCGCTGCCGCTGGGGCTACTGTTGTGGATAATTCCTCTGCATGGCGCAAGGATGATGAGGTGCCGTTAGTGGTCTCTGAGGTTAATCCAGAGGCGTTGCGCGAGGTTAGCAAGGGTATTATTGCAAACCCGAACTGCACCACTATGGCTGCAATGCCGGCACTGAAGCCATTGCATGATGCAGCTGGACTTGTGCGCCTGCAGGTATCTTCCTACCAGGCAGTCTCCGGATCTGGCCTTGCTGGTGTGGCTACGCTTGCCGAGCAGGTTGCTGAGCTTGGCGATCGCAATGTGGAACTCACTCATGATGGGTCTGTTCTCAACCCAGAGGACTTTGGACCGTATGTGGCTCCGATTGCCTACAACGCTCTGCCTTTTGCCGGTAATTTGGTCGAAGACGGCTCTAATGAGACTGATGAAGAGCAGAAGCTACGCAATGAATCCCGCAAGATCCTCAACATCCCAGAGTTGTTGGTTGCTGGTACATGTGTGCGTGTTCCAGTCTTCACTGGCCACACGCTGACTATCCACGCTGAGTTCTCCAAAGAAATTACCCCGGAGCAGGCTCGGGAATTGCTGGCGGATGCCCCTGGCGTAGAGCTGGTAGAAGTACCTACCCCATTGGCTGCTGCTGGCAAGGACCCTTCGTTGGTTGGACGTATCCGGCAGGATCAGTCCATTGCCGATAATAAGGGTCTGGTACTCGTTGTTGCTGGTGACAATCTGCGTAAGGGTGCTGCCTTGAATACCGTGCAGATTGCCGAGCTCCTTGTAAAAAACCAGGGCTAATGTTGCCTAAGTAGCGTGGGCTGTTGTGTGCCAGCGGGCAAGCTCGCATAACAATCACACAACAGTGCATAACTGCATGATTTCGCACCTCGTTTCGAGGTGCGTTTTTTATTGCCGCGACGTTGCGGGGGACGCTGCTGAGGCGCTGCCCGCGTGCAAGCGCTCAAGGTCAGTAGACCGAGCACGCGCAGGAGTTGCTGGCGATATGGAATATGCACATGTGGGCGTTGGTGAGCCCAGTTCGCCGCAATCGAAGCTGGCAGTACGCGCGACATGATGCAACACCTGTGCGCTGCTGCCGCATCTTGAGGCCCATAGTTCCTAGGCCTCGCGGAGTTTAGGGGAAGCTTTTCCTTCTGCCTTTTGGGTTGCGGTAATAATATCCTTGCGCGCTCGCGCTACCCGGCTGCGAATGGTTCCCACCCGCACGCCGGCAATTTGGGCGGCTTCTTCGTAGGTGTAACCCAACACCTGAGTTAGGATGAGTGCTTCGCGCCGGTCTACTGGCAGGGTCTCAATGATGAGGCGGATATCTACCCACTCAGACCACTCGTGATCGCTGGCAGCAGGGGTGAGCTCTTCAACGCTCAAGCTGGCTTTGCGAGGGCGTGCCATATCGTGGCGCACATTATCAACCCACACACGCCGGGCGAGGGAGAGGATCCAAGTCTTCGCCGATGAGCGGGCGGCAAAACGCGGCAGTGCAGAGATGACGCGGAGATATGTCTCTTGGGTGAGATCATCAGCGATGCTCGTACCGCCGAGATGAGCGAGCAAGCGCCAGACGTCATTTTGTGTGGCCTCAATGAAGGCAGTGAGCGCAGCGCGATCTCCTTTACCGGCCGCGAGGGCCAGTTTAGTGACTGGGTCGTCGAATTGCGTGCTCATATGCAGTAAGAATAGCACGCGGGAAGATATATTAGGCTATCCGAAGAAAGAAATATTTTTGAAAAGGTTTTACTTTTAATGTAGAGTGCGAAGTGACTCACTACTAGTGCATTACAGGAGGCAAAATGAATTCGCCCGTAGATAAGGTGCTGTCACGCGGCCAACGTGACCACGGTACCGGCCAATCCACCCGCGCTGGCGGCCAGCCCGTTGCCAGTGAAAATCAGTCCATCGTGGCTGGCCCTCAGGGCCCAACCGTGCTGAACGATCTCCAGCTGATTGAAAAGCTCACCCACTTCAACCGCGAGCGGGTTCCTGAGCGCAACCCACACGCCAAGGGCCATGGAGCTTTTGGCGAACTGCACATCACTGAAGATGTATCCCAATACACCAAGGCCAAGCTCTTCCAAAAGGGCACGGTCACCCCGATGGCGGTACGTTTCTCCACCGTAGCTGGTGAGCAAGGTTCCCCAGATACTTGGCGTGACGTGCACGGCTTCGCCCTGCGTTTCTGGACCGAGGATGGAAATTACGACATCGTTGGTAATAACACCCCAACCTTCTTCCTGCGCGATGCCATGAAGTTCCCGGACTTCATTCACTCCCAGAAGCGTAAGGGCGCGAACGGCCTCCGCGATGCTGATATGCAGTGGGATTTCTGGACTCGTGCTCCAGAATCTGCGCACCAGGTGACCTACTTGATGGGTGATCGCGGTACCCCGAAGACTTCTCGCCACCAAGATGGCTTCGGCTCCCACACTTTCCAGTGGATCAACGAAGAAGGTACTCCAGTATGGATCAAGTATCACTTCAAGACTCGCCAGGGCTGGGATTGCTTCACCGATGCCGAGGCAGAAGAGATGGCCGGCAAGAACGCTGACTACCAGCGCGAGGACCTGTACAACGCTATCGAGCGTGGCGACTACCCAATCTGGGACGTTAAGGTGCAGATCATGCCTTTCGAGGATGCCGAAACGTACCGCTTTAATCCCTTTGATTTGACCAAGACTTGGTCACAGAAGGATTACCCATTGGTTGATGTTGGATACTTCATCCTGAACCGCAACCCACAAAACTTCTTCGCTCAGATTGAACAGTTGGCACTGGACCCAGCGAACCTGGTTCCTGGTATCGGGTTGTCTCCAGACCGTATGCTCATGGGCCGTGCGTTTGCGTATGCTGATGCCCACCGCTATCGCATTGGGCCAAATTACCAGCAACTGCCGGTGAACCGTCCTGTAAACCAGGTGAACACCTATCAGCACGAAGGTTCGATGGCATACTTCTTCAACCCAGCTGATGAACCTGTATATAGCCCGAACCGTTTTGAAAAGGGCCAGGGCTACTTAGACAGCGGTGAGACCACCGATTCTTATGAGGATCGCGGGCAAGCCTCTGATCTCTATGTCAACCCAGACCCACATGGTACTGATCTGGTCCGTGCTCCATACGTAAAGCATGCCGAGGATGGCGACTTCGTACAGGCCGGTATCCTCTACCGCGAGGTTATGGATGAAGCTGCTCAGGCTCGCCTGGCAGATAACATCACTAACGCTATGGTCGGCGTATCTCCAGAGGTAGAAGAGCGCTGCTACTGGTACTGGACTCAGGTCGATGAGAACCTGGGCGCAGAGGTTAAGCGTCTGTTCGCTACCAAGAAGTAAGCACAACTGGTTACCCGTCGCACGAAGTGCGCGGCGCTACCTTCAACAAGGCGGTGTGGGATTTGTCCCGCGCCGCCTTTGCGCTGCCCGAAAGATACAGCTGCAGCAGTGGATAAGACCGTGGACATGTGGTGAAGGCAGTAAGAATGCGCACAGCCTGAGGCAGTTCAGGGGCGGGGTGCAACACTCTCTGGCAGTGTGCGTCCGCCTTTCGATGCAATGTGTGACGGACTAGAGTAACACAGCATTCACCGCAGACCGCATTCGAATTGTGCAGCATAGAAAAAGGACCGCACCCGCGTGTAAACGCGAGGTACGGCCCTATTCGGAGGAGGAGCAGGCGCTAGAGCTTATTGTTCCTTCTCTAATTCGTAGAGGCCACGGCCCATCACGAAGCCGGCCACGGCAACCATAGACCACATGCCGATGATGGCCAGGATAGCGACGATCAGGTTGTACCAGGAGAAGTTACCTTGGCTGGCATCATAAAGTAAGCCAGCTATGAGGAATAGGGGCAATGCCACGCTGGTCATGGTGCCCAAGGAATTGGTACGCGAGAGGGCATCAGGTGCTTGGCGCACTCCGAAGACGGCGGCTAACAAAAAGAAGCAGGCCACCACAATGAAAATTGCTGCCAAAATCTCGAGCATTAGCGGCGTCCTTTCGTCAGAATTCGGGCCATCGACATCGTAGGCAGTGCTCCACCTAATACAGCGGCGAGTAGCACTACCTCATAGGAAATCTGATTGTCATTGAGCATGGCCCACAGGATGTAGAAGCACAGCATGCCGTAGAAGATGATGTCCGCAACCACAGCGCGCGAATACTCCTCGCGCAGGCGCAGGATGAACAACAAGGTGGCCAGGATGCAGTAGGCGGAAACGCCCATGGCAATATACACCACAATTTCAAACATTTACTTCTCCTTCACCCCAAGCTTTGGTGCCGGGTATTCTACCCGCGCAGTGCTGAGATCCTGCTCTTGTTCTTTTACACTTGGATCCATACGCGCTTCCATTTCGGCAATGTCAGCAAGTACGCTGTGGGGGTCACTGCCATGTAATGCTTGCACAATCAGGGTGTTATCCTCGCGCAGCCCAATGGACAAGGTGCCGGGGGTCACGGTAATCGAGGTGGAAAGCACGGCTAGATGCCACGCTTTCGTTGCACGCAACGGATAGTGCACGATGCAAGGATCAACTTTTTTCGAACCAGTCCAGGCATCCTTGGCGAGTACCCATCCGGCTATGAAGATTTGTCCGATCAGCCACGGAAAATAGCGGAATACGAGATTCATGCGTTGCCTCCTTCAGCGTGTACGGCCAACCCAAGGGGGTCATCACCGAGGACAGCCTGGGTATAGCTTGTTACATCGAGCAAGGAAGCTGCGGCATCTTGAGTAAGCCCAACAACAAAACCAGCGCCGAGGAACATGCTCAACGACAGCATCATCATTGCAGCACCGGGCAGGATACGGCGAGCTGGTACGTGCAAGTTTTCCGGGATGCGTTGTGGGTTCATAGGATTACCCCAGTAAGCCTTGCGCCAGAGTCGCAGCATAGAGAGGAAAGCACCGAAGCTAGCCACGACCATCGTAGCGATTACGAGCCAACCCTGCCAAGAACCATCGCGGGCTGCACTGAGCATCAAAGCTACCTTGCCCCACAGGCCAGAAAATGGTGGGAATCCCACAATCGAGAAGGCGCCGGCGGCAAAGATCGTTGCTACCCAAGGGTCGCGGTGGGCAATTCCCGAAATCTTGCTCAGTAGGTCGGTACCGTAGGTTTCTTCCACCGCACCAGAGGTCAAGATGAGTGCAGCCATGGTCACCATGTGATGCAGCGTGTAGAGGATACCGGCTGCCAGGGCGGCTTGAGCATTTCCACTAGCAAAGGCGAGCATGACCAAGATGAATGGCATGCCGTTGACCATTTGGTAGGACAACACTCGGCGCATAGAGTTCTCGGCTAGACCCGCATAGGCGCCTACCAACATTGCGAGCACGCAGAGGATAATGATCAACGTGCTCCAGCGGGCATCAAGGTCGAAGACCACCACATACAAGCGAAATATCATGTAGACCGCAACCTTGGTGTGCAGGCCAGAGAACAGGCTCATTACGCTGGCAGAAGTCTGCGGGTAGGTGCGCGGCAACCAGGTGTGTACAGGGAAGATACCGGCTTTGACTGCCAGGGCAATCATGACGACACCCATAGCAACTGTGGCGGGTCCATTGCCCGCAGCTGCGCCCTGGAGGGCTGCGATGTTCACACTGCCAACAACGCCATAGACGATGGTGACGCCGGCGAGCAGCACGGTAGAAGTAGCCAGGTTCACTAGCACGAAGGTACGGCCGGCAGACAGGCGTGCCCAAGTGCCGGTCATAGCCATTAGACCGTAGGAAGGCAGCAGCATCACTTCGATGAATACGAAGAAGTTGAACAAATCGGCGGTGAGTAGTGCGCCCATCACACCGGTGAGCAGCATTAAGGAAAGCGCTGCATAGTAGGGCGAGTGCATTTCGCCCACCATGATGGCAAACCAATTTGAAGCAAGCGCCACAATGGATGCGGCAATGATCATCAAGGCGCTGAGTTGGTCACCTGCGAAGGGGATTGCAATGCCACCTTCATACAGGCCAACCGAGTGCGCAATGGTGCCATGAGTGCTGGTGTAGCTGAACAGCCAAATCCCGGCGATGATGCCGGCGGCAGGCAGCGTGAGAGCCAGTACGTTACGCCACCACTGTGGGGTGAGCACACACAACGCTGTCGCCAGCAGTGGGATGCCCACAAATAACGGCAGTAGGTAATCCATCTATTTTCCTTCCCGTAGGGCGCGTTGTTCTGCATGGGCTTGATCTTCAACGAGCTCTGCATAGGTGGTCGAACGCCCTAAGGTGTGCATGGGGGCAGTGTCATCAGCGACCTCTTCGGCGTGGGTGTCATCACTGCGCCCTAAAGCAGCCAAGGCCAGCATGTAGGTTGTGGTTGCCATGGCAATCACAATTGCAGTCAGCACGAAGGCCTGAGGCAGGGGATCCGCCGCTGCATCGAGGTCGGTGATATTGGGGAAAGGGTCGCCGCGCCACTTTGGAGAACCCGCAGTCAGGATGAGTAAGTTCACGGCGTGGCTAATCAGTGTCATGCCGATGACGATGCGCAGCATCCCGCGCTGGAGGACCAGGTAGACGCCACCGGCGATCAAAAGTCCAATGGTAATTGCGAGAATCATGCGTTGTGCTCCTGTTCTGCTGCCAGGGCAGCGTTCTTCGCGCTGGCGCGGTGGGAGTAGGGCTGTGGCCAATCGATGTCATCATCATCGCTACTGGGGATCTCGCTGAGATTAGCTAGTGGGGATGCGCTACGGCCGAAGTTCAGCTCTTTGGGCTCTAAGCCGGGGCGCAGATAGCCGCCGAGCACGTTGATGGCCATCGACAGCATGCCCAACACAGCCAGGTAGACGCCGATATCGAAGATGATGGAGGTGGTCCAGTGTTGCCCGGCGAAGTGGCCATGGATGGCATAGAGGAAGGATCCTCGCAGCAAGCCAATAAAGCCGGCAGCAACAGCAGTGAGAATACCGATCTGCGTCAGACGAGCTGGGGTATTAATGCCAAAGATGCGACGATCACGGGCATAGGAGAAGTAGCTCAACATCAAAGCGCCACCGGCAATGAGGGCGGCGATGAAGCCACCACCAGGGTTATTGTGACCGCGCATAAAGACGATGAAGCTGATAATGCCTAGAACCACGATGAGTACCTTGGTCATCTGCTGCAGCGGGATAGCGTTCACACGCGAGAGGCCAAATGGGGCCGGGTGGGTGCCCTTCTGGAAGGGATAGCGGGGCATGGAGCCTACAACTGCGGCAATAACCACAGCAGCCATACCCAACACAGAGAGCTCGCCTAAAGTATCGAAGGCACGGAATTCCACCAAGATGGTATTCACAACATTGTGTCCACCGGTGATCTCGGGACCTTCTTGTAAGTAATACAGCGCCAGATCAGAACGCTCGCGGCGGCTGAACAGGAACCAAACAGTTAAGAAGGTAGCAAGGCCAACCAGGACAGCGAGTACCGCAGCTAAGCCCTTGCGCTTGTTCGAGGTGGGGTGGAAGAGATCTGGCTGCTGGCGTACCACCATGCACATGATGACAACCACCAAGGCCTCCACCATGAATTGGGTTAATGCCACATCTGGGGCGCCCAGCATGAGCATCTGCAAGGTGACGCCAACACCGATGGCACCAAGGAGAATGACAGCAGTCAAACGCTTGCGGGTGCGGGTGAGTCCAATAAGGCTGACCGCAATAATCGCCAGCGGCAGTAGATCCGCTAAGCGATCGGTGCCTGCTAAGCGGGGATCCAGAGCAACGCCATCGATACCACCATTCATCAAGCTATTGAAGGTCACTACACTTGCTAAGGCAACGAGTGCGCCAAAGACATAGGCAAGGTGGCGGGTGGGACTGAGCGAATCGGCTAGCTTCGCGAAAAGACGCCCACATGCACTGGCGAATTGGATGAGGTCCTTGAGCAACTCATTACCAGAGCGAGGTGCGAACTTGCGCTCATTCACAGCTGCCCAAATTTGCTTGCGGTAGCAGATACCAATGCAACCAACGATCAAAGCAATAACCGAAATAGCCAGCGGCAAGGTAAAGCCATGCCAAATAGCAAGGTGTATTTCGGGGGAGGTGTGCACGGTGGCGACTGCGGCATCGATTGGCTTATCAAGGATACCAACGACAGCAACCAGGGGTAGCGCGAGTACGGCTGGTAGTGCAGCAGGCAACCATAGGCGAATAGGGGCTTCTTTGACCTCAGACATATCGCGTTCGCCATCGATGAAGCCATCAAAGATAATGCGGGCGGAATAGGTAAAGGTGAAAATTGCGCCAATGCCGGCAGCGATCAGCAATAACACTACACCGAAGGTGCTTAGTGGGGCATCAAGGAAAGCCTCCAACATGCCTTCTTTAGAAACGAAACCAAGCATCGGAGGCACTGCAGCCATTGAAGTAGCAGCGATGACCACCGAGGCAAAGGTCCATGGCATCTGACGCCAGCTGGAACCCAGGCGGGTGGTTTCACGGGTACCTGTTTGATGATCGATGACACCGATGAGCATGAATAAGCTGGATTTAAACAGCGCGTGGGCCAGGGTGTGAACCAATGCTGCAGCTAAGGCGAAAGGAGTGCCGATGCCGATAGTGGCGACAATCCACCCCAGGTGGGAGACCGTGGAATAAGCAGTGAGCTTTTTCAAGTCCGTCTTTTGGATGGCGAAGAACGAAGCCATCACAGCTGTCGACATACCGATGATGATGAGCAGCAGATTCCACGTGGTATTTTCTGCGAAGACTGCACTGAAGCGAATCAACAGATAGATACCGGCTTTGACCACTGCCGCAGCATGGAGGAAGGCCGAAACTGGCGTAGCTGCAGCCATTGCTTCCGGCAGCCAGAAGTGGAAGGGCAACTGGGCAGACTTCGTAAACGCAGCCAGTGCGATGAGCACTGCTAGGGTGGTGGTAATACCAGGTTTTTCTCCCCAGAAATCAGCAGCCAGGATAGTGGTCAGATTAGTACTGCCAGCCTGGATACTTGCTACCGCGAGTGCCGCGATCAGCGAGAGACCGCCAACGAAGGTCAAGATCAAGGTCCGCTGAGAGCCCATCTCGCCGCCGTGTCCGCCAGAGCGGGCGATAAGCATAAAGGAAGCCAGGGATACTAATTCCCAGCCCACAAAGAGCAAGAAGACATCATCGGCTAAAACCAGCAACAAGATAGCCGTGGTGAAGGCCGTCATAATGGTATAGAAGCTGGTATTACCCCTTTTCTTGGGCAAATAAGCGGCCGAATAGATAAAGACCACCGCGCCAATGCCTAAGGCTAGCAGCGCGAAAAAGGCGCTTAAGGCATCTGCCTTTAAGGCGAATTGGACATCCATGAGGTCGGGAATCCAGGTCACGGACCAGGTTTCCGGTTGGCCATCCCAGATGCTTCCAAGATCGGCGCTGATAAAGCCGGCTGCTATTACAAACATGGCAGCAAGCGGCCATCCGGCATTGCGATCGAGGAAGCGCACGAAAATTGGTGCGCACGCTACGGTGGCCGCAGCGAGGACCAATGCAATGAATATATTCACGCGAACACTCCCACCTCGGAAAACCGAGGGATTTTCTTCACATCGATAGATATGTGCTTACTAAAACCACCTTATCAGGTGCACTGGACGTGTCCAGTGGGTCACATTGCAAGCAAAAGTGTTAGGCGTCGTGGGCGCCGTAGGTAATGCATCAGAGCGAAAAAGCAGTGCCAAGAAACGTAGTGTCATGAAATGCAGCGGGCGATATACAGGTATATAAGGAATAAGGAGAACAACATGCGAGTACGTTTCCTGTTCGGGTGTTTATGCTAGGTGACCGTATGACCAACCACCATGACTAACACCCTGGATAGGTTGGGCGAAAAGGTTGGCTCATTTTGCGCGTGCCCCCTGCATAACTTGTACTCGCGCATTTAGGTTGAGGATATGAAACGTCGCATTCTTGCTGCTATCTTGCTTGCCGTGCCACTACTCGCTGGCGCGATCACTGCGGGTGCCACCAATGTAGATATCTCTAAATCGTGGAATGATTCGGAAGAATCCGCGGGCGCCCCTATAGCGGTAGTAGATCAGGACGCCATTATTGCTGCGCACCGGGCAGCGGGGGAGGCTGCCAGCCAAGGCAGCTTCCTATCCATGGGCACCAAACAGCTCGCTGATGGGACCCAAGAGCTTGGTGCGGGCGCAGACGAATTAGCAGCGGGCACTCAAGCGGCACGCTCCGGAGCAGATGAATTAGCAGCGGGCTTAGTTCAACTGCAGGCAGCGACTGGCCAATTAGGAACAGGTGCTACCGAACTTGCTGATGGCATTGACCAAGCAGCTGCAGTCACCACTGGATTAGAAGCAGTACGTGGTCAAATCATTGTGGCCATCGATGATACCATCGCCGATCTACAGGACAGTATTGACCCACGCTCCCGGGAGACGATCACGGAACTGGAGGATTTGAGGGCCCAGGCACAAAATTTTGAAATCAATCCCGAAACCACCGCTCAACTTCAAGCAGCGCAGAGCGGGGCACGCGAAATGGCAAACCAACTGGCTGTGCCGGGCTATGGTTATCATGATGGGATTTACTCTGCGACCAAGGGTGCACAAGAATTAGCTTCTGGGCTAGCGGAATTAGAAGATGGTGTTGGTCAAGCAGTCGCTGGCATCAAGGAATTAGAAGATGGCGCCACGCAGGTTGATCAGATGGCAACTTCAACGCGCGATCGCATCGACCAGGTGCAACGTGCCTTACCAATTGTGGCTACTGCGAACCCCGCTGCAGATGACGAGGGCACGACTTCTCAGATCTTGCCTCCACTGTATGCTTTCTTTATTGCGGGCTTTGTGATGTTTGCTGCAGTAACGTGGCGACGTGGCTCTTGGGTATTAAGCCTGATTTCCGGACTAGTAATTGCAGCTCTAGCAGGTGCATTGGTCGCCATCTTAGGTGCTGGCATTACCTTAGGTAGTGTCATTGGTGCAGGTGTGATCGCCGGTATTGCCTTGGTTGCTGCAGCGGCTGGCACTGTGGTGTTTACTCGTATCTTCGGCACCGTGCCTGGCATTGCCATCGCGGTAGTTTTGCTTGCTGGACAGGCGGCCTTGGTCGGTTGGGTTTGGAATGAAGCCCTAACGCAAACATTAGGTTCCGGTTGGGAATTTATTGTGCGCTTATTCCCACTGCACTACGCAACCGCGGCTATCTCTACTGTGGGCAATGGGATTTGGGGGCCTAATCTCTGGCTTAGTGCTGGTGTGCTGGCCGCCTTCGGGGTGGTAGCAATTTTGCTCAGCCGGTTTATGGTGCCAGCGCGTCCATTGCCGAAGCACTTCCATCAAGAGGATTTGGAAGAGGTAGCAGCGGATAATTCCTAAGCAAGCCAGCTTCAGTGAGTTTGGTAGATAGAAAACGTCCTGGTTGATGCTTTAAAATTTCTTAGGCGAGTGGAAAAGATTCCACTCGCCTTTCGCTATGTGCACCTTCGTTGTTCACTATTTGTAACTTTGCAGTGCAGTGGCGGTAGGTGGGTGCGGTCTTTGGATTTTCGTGTCGGTGTTCAAGATTTTAGCGCAGACCGGCGATAAAGAAATCGATGAGTAAGTTTTTCTCGCACTGTAAGATCGGCATTTCGATGGCTGGTTTGCGAGTGCAAATAACGCAGAGTGCTTGGAATTCTTCGAAAGTGAGGTTTGGGCGGGTGATGCCATCGCGGCGGGCTTTGGCCAAAATTTCTTCGAAGAGTTCGTATATCTCTTTGCGGGTATCTGTGGTGAGATCTCGGAGCTCTGCGAGGAGATCCTGCAATTTGGGATCAATGTAAGTGTTGCTAAATATTACTGCAGTTCGCATTGCAAATACGTGCTCGATGAAGATGCGCCACTGTTGCTCAGGGTTGGTGTCCCAATCTGCGATAACTTTCTTGCAGGTGGCCCCCAGAGAGGAAGCCACGTAGGTAATGACGCCTTCGATGAGAGCCTGACGATTCGGGAAGTGGCGGTATAGGGTACCGATTCCTACATGTGCGGTTTCTGCAATCTCGCGCAGTGGGATGCCGGGGCCCTGTTGGGAGAAGAGTTCGTGGGCTGCTTCCAGAATTTTATTGTGGTTGAACAGGGCGTCTGCGCGCATGGTGTCTTCCTTCCGAATTGCTATTTGCATTCTAATTAAACGGACGAGTATAGTCCACTTCGGCATAAGCGGAGGGTGATTGTCCGCTTAGAATGGAAGTAAGAGAGGGATGCTGATGAGTACAGACACCGCAGCCAAAGAAAAAGAGCAAATAGCGCAAGAAGGTGTGCAGCACGATCAAAACCATAGGGCCCAAGACACCAAGAAGAGCTTGATTATCATCTTGGGTTTGCCGATCGTAGTAGCGCTGATGCTCTTGGCCTTCTTAGCTCCAACGCTCAACTCCGGCGCTAAGGATTTGCCGCTGGCAATTGCAGGCCCGGATGCCACAGTCGCCCAGATGGAAGGTGCGATCGGAGAACATACAGATGATGCAGGCAACAAGGTTTTCGAGGTACAAACCTACGCCGATGATGCCGCAGTCCAAGATGCAATCATGAGCGGTGATGCCATTGGTGGCATCGTGCTCAATCCAACTGGCATCGAAGTCTACACCGCCTCCGGTGCAGGTGCTGTTTATGGCAACCTCTTGACTGCCCTCGGCCAGGGCCTCGAGGCACAAGGGCAGGTGGTGCATTATACGGATGTAGCCCCGCGTCCTGCAGCAGATCCTAATGGCGTCGCGCTGAGCACTTTGGCACTGCCCCTGGCCTTTGGCGGTATGGTTGCTGGTGTTGCTATTAGTTTGGTGCTCAGCAAGCGCTATGGGCTAAAGATGGCAACCGTACTGGCTTACTCCTTGTTAGCAGGATTCGTGCTCACCGCCGTTGTCCAAATTTGTTTTGATGCCCTCGATGGTAATTTTTGGCGGACCAGCTTGGCCTTAAGCCTTGGTATAGCAGCAATTTCTGCCTTTGTGGTGGGCTGTCACAGCTTATTGGGTGCTCCAGGTATTGCATTGGGTGCAGTGCTGATGATCTTCATCTCGAACCCCTTGAGTGGGTTGGCTAATGGCTGGAAGTGGCTGCCTGAGCCCTGGGGTATGATCGGCCAATTCATGCCAATCGGTGCCACTGGTAACAGGCTACGCTCGATTGTTTACTTCGATGGCAGAGCCGATGGTTTTTCGATCTGGGTATTGCTCGCTTGGTTACTCGTTGGGCTGTGCTTGATCGGGGCGAAGTGGTATAAGCACAATAAGGAACAGCGTGTTGCGGTAGCGCAATAACAATTGATGCATGAAAAAGGAGCCTGGTTCGTTTTGATAGAACCTGGCTCCTTTTCGTATGGAGTGGTCGGGATAACAGGATTTGAACCTGCGACCTCTTCGTCCCGAACGAAGTCGAAGAGGCACAGTGTGGCTTCAACCTGCCCATTTGCGCCTAACTAGTGCCATCTCGTGCACCTTGTACACCTCGTTTAGCCCCCAATGGGTGACAAGTGGGTGACAAAAATGACTTCCTCGGAACAGGGCGAGAAGGCTGTACCTTCTACTCGATGGAGCGTGTGTCAGCGTCCGGTGAGGGTACTGACTTCGGAGGGCGTCCAACACGTTCGGTGCGGCACTCGGAGGAAGACTCAGTGTGAGGGCTGTGCTCAGATTGCCTACCGGGATTACAAGCGTCTGTTGCTGGAGGGATGTAAGGAGCTGGCCGAGATCGGGGACTGCGTCTTCTTCCTTATGACGTTGACTGCGCCCTCGTTCGGGAAGGTGCATTTTGTGCCAAAGAAGCCGGGACAGGCTCGCAGGTGCACTTGCGGTGTCTACCACGATGCGGTGAAGGACGCGGGCCTTCGTGGGGTTCCTGTCGAGATGGACTCCTACCGCTATGAAGACGTCATCGAGTGGAACTACCACCTTGGCAAGCTCTGGAACGCTACCAATGTGCGGCTCTCCAAGGTGCTGCCGGGGATGGACTATGTGAAGGCCGCTGAGTGGCAGATGCGCGGCTCCCTGCACCTGCACGTCATCCTGCGAATCTCCCGGAAAGAATGGCTCGCGCAGGTCGCCAGTGCACAGGCTCACGGCCGAAGTTTTGAGGCGGTCATTGCCGATGTCGTTTCCGACATTGCTGTGGGTAACAAATGGTGCTGGGGTGACAAAGCTTTGGATGTACGTCAGATTAAGACGGGAGAAGACCAAACGAAGACTGCTCATTACTTGGTAAAGGCGCTGCAATATGTGACCAAGGATGTGATGCATGATCGCGAACGCTCCGTGCGACCGGAGGCACGTGAGCACTTCGAGCGTTTGGATTGTGCTGCTCGCGATATGGTGTGTGACCACTGCGAAGGCGGTGCAATGGCGTGCGGGCGCTTGTGTCATCGTCGGTGGGGTGCCAGGAGCAGCACTATGTCAAAAAGCCGAGGGGGTAAGAAACGGCGGGGTTGGTGCAAGCCTCGTCGTATGGATCTTCAAGCGGGGCGGCGCTGGTTCGCACAGTTTACGCAGAGGGTTGAGCTGGCAGAGCGCCATCTCAAGAAAGCACTTGCAGGGGAGGGGAGCTGTAGCGCTTTGGAGCAGTCAAGGAGTGAGGTGATGCTGTTGTAGCGCGGTGCGGAATGTCGTGCAGGCGGAGAATGGTGCTTCGCCTCTTTGGCATGTCTAGGTATTGCAACGGTGCCTGATTGTTAGCTTCTCGCTGGGGATTTGGCACCACGTCCGCACCGTCGGGAGGTGCCTCCAGCGACACCCGCAGCGCGGGTGTCGCCTTGATTAAGTAAGGAAAATTTCAAACGAGCGAACGCCGGTCGCCACCCCAAGCAGCCGTGAGGCTGGCACTTATCTCGATGGCTGGGGGGACTCTCCTGTACCTGTGGGACGGCGAGCACAGTGTTCGTTCCATAGTCCCTCTCCGAGAGGCTATGGGTTTACTCCGGAGGAGAGCTAATCCTCGAAGAGCGATGTCGAGTTTGCAGGTTGTTGCTTGATGGTTTTTGGCACCTTTCGCTGCGCTTCGGTTGGTTTGGGTAGATCCGCAGCATCGAAGATTTCACCCTCGAGAATCTGGTTGAGGACAGTCATCTGTGTGTCCCCAAGCTCCAGGGTGCGAGTGAGCACACGGATGAGGTCAAGCAGTTCATCGTTCCACTCGTCCTCCCATTCCTCTGGTCGGACTTGGTCGAGGAGAGGTGCGTTCTTGCTGGCTGCTCGCCCGATGCCTTGACGTGTCCGCGCGCCGAGCCATTTATCGAGGATGTTCATGCCAGATACCGTGAGGTTGCGTACGTCAGGCAAAACGCCTGTTACGGTGCCGTTTCCGACATGGAGCTCGTGGGTGTTGGAATCGTAGTGTATGGCTTTGAGGGATCGTGGAATTTCGGTGGTCGGCTCCTTCCACCCAATTCCAGAAATGCGGGGAACAATTCCCTGGGGTCGATCTCCGGAAGTGAACCGTTGCCCAAAGGTGTGGAGCCAGACTAGTTCTTTTCCGATTTTTACGGCCTCTTTAAAGAGTGCGGCCGATTTAGTTACTGGGATTCGTGCTGAAGATGATCCAAGTTCTGTGTAGAAACGGTCTACGTAGTGCGTGTTGGAAATGAGACAGTAGCAGTAACAGAAGATGTCTTCAGGGGTTAGGCTAAGCCTGAGTTCGGACGACCATACGGCAGTTAGAGCGTCGTTTATGTTTGGCTTCTTGCAATTTGCATCCCTGAAAAGTGGGAAGATTGCCTTTCCCCCCCCTCTGAACCCTTGAAGGAGTTTAGATCGGGGACGAAAATAGAACACGTTGCACCTAGCCCCTTTCCAAGTTTTGCGGCACTGGTGAGTGTGTTCAAGAAGATTTGGTGCTCGGAGAGTGACTGCCAGAGTGAAGGGCTATCGGTTTTTGCTAGTCGGGGATCTGCGAAGGTCCATTGGTTGTCGAATGAACGCCAGGCTAGTTTGACTGCTTCTTGGGGCGGAGTGCCGGGTGGAAGGCTTGCGAGAGCAGGCATTCCTTGTACTTGGGTGAAAATATTTCGACCTGCCTTGCGAGTAACGAACCGGCTAGCGCGAACGGCTGGGTCGCTGTCTGCCAGTAGCACCTCCCATCGTCGATTTAACGTAGCTTTTGATGGGCAGACTGGCCAGGTGCGGTCGAATTTAATACCTGGTTGTTGCCAAGGGAAGATTGTGTCTAGAGGGGTTAATGCATCCCAAGATGATTCTAGATTTCGTGGAACGAGTTCATTGGCGGTTGAGAAGTCAACAGTCACCCAATTCGGGTCGTCACTATCGAGAGAACAAATAGCGTCAAGTTGATCTAACTTTTGCTGCCGATTCCCTTCGATCCTCCGAAAATAAATGCTTGCAGGCTTAGCGGCTTTACCTTTTTTGACTAGCGTGACGATTGCCACGGGAGATTGAATAGCGAAAACATTCTCCTCCTTGCGTGCACCTCGACCTTCGCCGCCTAGATCGGTAACCCAAATCTCGCTGGCCGTGTCAACGGCTAGTCGGCGGAGTCCGACAAATGCGGGTCCGGTTAGCCACGACGACGCTGTGATGAATGAAATGATTGCATCGTTATCTTTTCCTGCTGCGGGTTGTTCGAAGGCTTTCCAGATAGCCCAACGCCAGAAGTACACGTAGAGGTTGTATAGCGATGCTTGTGCTGAGAAGATCACCCCATCTTCTTGTGCGGGTTTGATGACGTCATCGAAGAGGGGCGTGGTTGTTTCGTCGCCACTGGTCACCCAGCCACCGGTGTCGGAAGTGGCACGGTCGTACGGAGGGTTACCGATGGCTACCGTGATGGGGCGCTGGCGCTTAACGTCACGAGCTTTTTGGGCTGCCTCGGCGAGGATCCGGGCGTCACCAAAGAGGCCGGTTGGAATGTCGCCGTTTGGGTCTTCGAGGGTGTCTGTTAGGAAGATGCCGAGGTCGTCGAGGTGTGCGAGATGTCCTTGAGCATCGGCAAGGCGCTGTCCGATTCGTAGGTGTGCAACTGAGTACGGGCCGGGTAGCAGCTCAAAGGCAAGGAGATTCTTTGAGAGCGTTGCCGCTGCCTGCTGCTGTCCTGCTGGGCCGCGCTCCTCGATGGCCGTCTTGATAGCCTGGTCGATAATCGCGATGGGGTAAGTGCCAGATCCGGTTGCCGGGTCAAGGGTTACTACGGAGGGGGCAGCAAACCCCAGGTTTTTGCCGAATTTAGTGCGAAGTAGGTGTTCGACAGTGCGCACTTGGTATTGCACGACGCTAATTGGGGTGTAGTAGACACCTGACTGTTTGTGTGCTTCGGGGTCGTAGGTGGCCAGGAAGTCCTCGTAGAACCAGAGCCACGGCTCGCCACGTGAGTCCTTGGAGTTGGCTATTGCGTGGAGATCGATGCAGGAGACGAGGCGAACAATCGCGCCCACTTCTGCGCTGATGTACTCCGCGAACTCGGGGATACCGAGTACTGGTCCTAACGCTGCCGAGAGGACGTTTCGGTGGCTGCTGGCCAGAGTGTCCTTGGCTTCTTGGAGTGAAATGATGCCGTCATGGTTCAAGTCTGCGTTGCCTGAGAGGCCTGCGATGGCCATGGAATAAGCGATGACTTGGGCGATGTCGCTTGAGAACTGCTCAGAGGATGTGGTCTGGTGGACGGTGTTGTCCCAGGCATCCTTTGCTTCGAGGACTTCTGCTCGATTCTTTTCCAGCCCCTCGTCCAGGCGTAGTCGAATAAATTTAGCCAGCGGTGCAAGGCGGCTAGCTAATTGGCTAACGCGCTTGATTGGGGTGGGTTGTGCGTTAGTGAAAAGTTGGAGCAGTCGCTCTAGTGGTTGGGGATCCCAAGTGTTGGGGTTGTCGTAGGGGAGTTGGCAGGAGTCGGCTAGTGCTCCTTCTATGTAGAGGGCAGCCTCTTCGCCGTTGGTGACAATCAGTGAGTCCAGTTGCGAGAGTAGTTCCCATTGGCCTTTTTCTCTCCCGCGCCACTTGGTTCCATCTAGTGTGTGTCCTGGCGCTTTAAGCTCGATCCAGCCGCAGGGGCGTTTGTCTATGAAGGCAGCGAAATCAGGGCGGACTCCATCTAGCTGTGCCTCTCTGAGGAGAGTGAGAGTGCCGATTTCCGCATCTTCAGCGATAGCGCGGAAGAGGTTCGAGATCGGCACGGTGAGCTGTGCTTCTGGCTCTGCGGAAACTGAGAGCCTGTCTGCTCGCTGGACTTCATAGCTGTATTGCTCTGCGGCGGAGTTCATGGTCAGGTACCTACTTTTATTTGTTGGCTTTGTGTGCCAGTTTGACGGCGCTGATGATTGTCTGATGGTGCTGTAGTGGTTCGGTAATTTTGTGGAGGTCGTCGGGGAGGCTCCATAGGGCTTCTACTGTTGAGTAGGCGCAATCTGTGGCGTAGCTGGACGAATAACTGGCAGCAAGCTCACTCGCTGAGCGATGCAATTTTTCGAGGTTGCTGAGTTGCCGGGTGGGGTTCGTGGTCACGGTAGTGGCGAGTTGTTCGATGAGGCTAGGCCGCTTCGGGGAGTGCTCATTGGATTGGTGGGAGGACTCTAGTGACGGGAACGGGTCAAGTCTGCACAGCTCGATCGCGCTTGAAACGTAATCCGCGACCTCTTGTTTTAGTGGTTGTAGGAGGTTGTCTAGTTCGGCTAGCGCTAGTTCGGAGTAGGTCTTTGATGTTGGGTTCTCGTTCAGGGTGAGAAGCGCCTTGGGGTTGGTAAAGAGTCGCGCGTTGATCGCCCCTTGCACTGCTGAGCCGGTCCGGGTGATCGCATCCGGGTAGCTGGGGTACCGGTTGTGGAGAAGCCAGTCCTCGATGATCTCGTTACCGGCTCTAAAATCCGCACCGCTGAGGATGGGGCGGGGGCTGTCATTTCCAGTCCAGGGGAGGAAGAAGCACTGGATGGGGATCTGGTAGGCAACGGCTAATTGGGCGAGTTCGGGGGCTGCGATGTTGCGATCGCCAGTTTCCACTTTTCCCAGCGCTGTCGTGGTGATTGTTGGCTGCTCGATCCTTGCGATGGCCTGGTCGCGGGTAAGGCCTTGCGCTTCGCGCGCGCTGCGCAGATTTTTGCGGAGGGTGGCGGCGGTGGCAGCGCTCGGGGGTGGGTTTTTGGCGCGCAAGGATGGACTCATACCAGCGATTTTAGCTAGTTGTTTGCGGATGTCACTATCCGTCAGTAGTATTCGATAATAGCCTGCGAAAATCGCAAGTGGAAAAAGCTGGTAGAGGAAGGGGCTGGCATGGCTGGTCTTATGGTGAAGCTGGGCAATGCCCAGCGTGTGCAGGTGGTTCCCACTGGGGAGCCGCGTCCAAAGTTCAAGTACGAGAACGGTGAGCGCACCGACCAGCCGGTGCGTTTCGATGATGGTCGTCCGGTGTTCGGGTTCACCGCTGCTGTTGCAATCGACGGCGAGCGTCTGGATTCGGTGCAGGTGGAGTCTCCGTTGGAGATCCTGCCGGAGGTTCCGTTCGGCACCCTCCTCATTGGTGAGGGTGAGGCTCGGCTTCGGGTGTCTGCCAAGGATCAGTACAACGTCCGTGCTGTGGTCATCGTTGATGGCCTGAAGGTCGCCGGGAGTAAGTAATGTTCGGTGCCGGGATTTCGATGCCTGCACCACTGCTTGCGCTGTGGGCATTGCTGGCTGTGATGGCTGTGCTGATGGTGGCGTTTCGGATGTCGCCCACGCAGCGCCTGGTGCGCCGTCTGCGTCCTGTCTGGGATGGGGCTGGTGTCACGAAGTCTGAGGTTGTCGGTGTTGGTGACAAGCGTCGCACGGTGCGGCATCGTCCTAGCGTCTCTGGGCTGAAGAAGTTGGACGGGCAGGTGCTGTCGTTTGTTGTCTGCCCGAATCCGGGGATGACTGTTGAGGATCTTGTGGGGTGTGCTGATGCGATTCGTGATGCGTTGCGCGCTCAGGAGGTCAAGGTTGTGCCGTTGGGTGGCGGTCGCGTTCGTGTGGAGGTTTATCGGCGGGGTGCCGCGCCGGAAAAGTTCGGTCTAGCGGATCTGCCGGGGGTTTACGGGGAAGTTGCCGGTGGGGAAGCCGCTGGAGAGCGTTCGGAGCGGTTGCTTTTGGGGCGTGATGATTCGGGTGCCCTGCGGTGGATCAATCTTGGTCACACGTTGGTGGTCGGTGCGACTGGGTCTGGCAAGGGGTCGGTGCTGTGGCGTTACGTCATGAGTGCGGTGGATGTCTACGGTGCGTCTGGTGGGGGAGTGCGCCTGCTAGGTATTGATCCAAAGCGTGCAGAGCTTGCAGGCGTTGAAGGAGCCTTCGAAAAGGTGGCTTTCGATGGGCAGGACATCCTGGTGGTTCTCGAGGAGGTGTTCGGGGTGATGAAGCAACGCCAGCAGGAGGGGCGGCGTTGCTTTGCCCATGATGAGCGGCACCCCTTGGTGCTGTTGGTCATTGATGAGTTCAATGCGCTGGGTGTCATGGAAGACCGGGAGTGGCAAGTGGCGGTGAAGTCGGCTTTGCAGCAGATCTTGTCTCAGGGGCGCTCGGCAGGGGTGTATGTGCTGGCGGCGGCTCAGCAGCCTCAGAAGGAGATTCTGGGTGCTTATCGGCCGCACTTTATGAACCGCATTTGTTTGCGTGTGGAGTCCGCTCAGGAGGTTGACATGGTGCTCGGGGCGGGTGCTGTCGAGATGGGTGCGGTCGCGCATCAGATTGCTCCGGCAACTGAGTCCAATGGCTACTCAACTGCCGGGTTGGCATACGTACGCACTGACGGTGAGCCGGCCGCTGTGCGGGTGCGAGCGCCATATGTCAGTGATGAAGACATCCTCCACTGGGTGGAGGGCATCGAATCTAAGAAAGGGGCATCTCATGGGTGCTAACGCAATGAAGGTTCCGATTCGCTGGGCGGATTATGGCCCGGTGCTGACGCCTCGGGAGGTTGCGGAGATTCTGTCGATTTCTCGCTCCACTCTTTCCTCTTGGCGGCGGCTGGCGTCTCCTCCTTAGGAACCGGTTATCGCTCAGGGGCGTGTTGTTCGCTACTCTCGTGCGGATGTGCGCCGCCTGCTTGAGAGTAGGTAGCTATGCCTCGGAAGCGTGGCGAAAAGTGGCAGGGTTTGGTCAAGGTTCGCGGCCAGCAGTTTTCCGCCACATTTGACACCGAGAAAGAAGCCAAAGCTTGGGAAGATCGCGAGCGTCTGAAGTATGTGGACACGACGTTCTCCAGGAAGCTTGGCGTGTCGAAGGTGAACACGGTGGCGGAGCTGTGGCTGGAGATCCGCAAAGACGAGGTCGCTGAATCCACCTATTCCACTGACAAGGTGGTCATAGATCAGCTGCCAACCCGGCTGATGAGTCGACAGGTGCGGGGTATTAAGCCCCAAGATGTGCAGCTCATCCTGGATGGGTGGCGGCGGAGTAAGTCCCCCGCGACTGTTCGTAGGTACTGCGATACTCTGGGTGCCTTTTTTCGCTGGGCTGCCCAACGTGGCTATGTGGCAATGAACCCTATGGATGGGGTGGAGGTGCCGCAACGAAAGCACAAGGTCCATCAGATCAGCCCGCTCACTGAGGTAGAAGTCGAAGAAATCGCTTCGGATATCGGCGGGTTTAATGGGCAAGTTGTGCTGTTTCTGGCGTACACGGGATTGCGCTGGGGGGGGAAAGCCCGTGCGCTGCGTGTGGGTGATGTGCAGTTAAAAGAGCAACCCCCCCCGCGGATTCAGGTGCGCAGGTCTCAGCCTGAGGGGGCGAAGGAGAAAGCGCCGAAGTCGGGGCGGATGCGGATTGTGCCGATTGCGCAGAGGTTGCTGCCGATAGTTGAGGAACTGGCAGCGGGTCGGGGGCGCGATGCGTATCTGATCTCTCGTGATGGGCGTAGTCAGATTTGGCGCGGGAGGTTCGTGAGGTCCACGAACTGGCCGCAGATTTCAGCCGGGCGCACCATCCATGATCTTCGGCATAGTGCGGCGTGCAATTGGCTGCGAAGGGGTGTTCCTGTGAACACCGTCCAGGCATGGCTTGGGCACGCAGACCTCGAGACTACGGCGATCTACACGACCTATTTGGGTATGGGGATCGACCTCGGGGGCATACGAGAAAATGAACAACGGGTGACAAGCGGGTGACAAGGTGCCCGGGAATGCGAAAAAGGCCAACAACCAGCAAACGATAAATCTGCTGGCCATTGACCTTTTCTCAGTTGGTCGGGATAACAGGATTTGAACCTGCGACCTCTTCGTCCCGAACGAAGCGCGCTACCAAGCTGCGCCATATCCCGGTTGCGAAGAAAAATATTAGTCCCTTGTAGCCCAAAGCACAACCACTACAAGCCGGCGCTCAGGGGGAGGGGAGAGCCTCTTTTTATAAGCAGCGTATCGTGTATTAGCAGCGTCACAGGAACATGCTTGCATCTTGGAAGTATGCGGAAAATGCGGCGTGGAAAGGGACTATGCAGTGAAACGTAGCGGTATTAATCCTGCTTTTCCACCAAGGTAATCAAGGTTGCCGAAGGACGGCAGAAAAAGCGGAAGGGCACGTACTTTGAGGTGCCCAGCCCATTGGTGACATGCATCCACATCGACCCAAAGCGATGCAAACCTTGGACGCGTTCCCGGTCGATGCCACAATTGGTAATAATCGCCCGACTACCAGGCAGGCAGAACTGGCCGCCATGGGTATGCCCGGACAAACTTAACATGTAACCATCAGCTTCAAACTTGGCCAGCACCCGGGGCTCGGGGGAGTGCGTCAGAGCAATGCTTATATCGGCATCCGGATTAGGGGGACCGGCAATGGTGCCATAATCATCTAAATCGTGGTGCGGATCATCAACCCCGGCGGCAGCAATTCGCACCTTGCCTACCTGGAATTCCTGACGGCGATGGGTGGCGTCACGCCAACCGTGCTCCACGAAAGCAGCCCGCATTCCCTGCCATGGTAAGGCTTCTTGACTTGGCTTCGTCTTCTTACCCCATAAATAGCGCGCAGGATTGACTGGGTGCGGTGCCCAATAATCATTACTGCCGAACACGAATAGGCCCTCGCGACGCAGCAATGGATTCAGCGCCCGAATCACATGGGGGACGGCATGGGCATCACTTAAGTTATCGCCGGTATTGACTACCAGGTCAGGTTCGAGCGCATCGAGGCTTGCGACCCACTCCTGCTTAACCTTTTGATGCGGAATCATGTGCAGATCGCTGATATGCAGGATCGTGAATTCCCCGAAGCCTTGAGGTAGCAAGGGGATCGTGACCTTTTTGAGTTCAAAACGGGAGCATTCCCGATATCCCCAGGCTAAGGTCCCTAGCCCAGCTACGGTGGCAGCAGCAAGTAGTCGCAGAGTTTTCACACCTTCCACCCTACCGTAGGCTAGAAGCATGACTCATGTACGCGAACAAATTAGAGCCGACCTCACCGCAGCGATGAAGCAACGTGACCAACAACGAACTGGCACTTTGCGCATGCTCATGGCCGCAATCCAAACTGCAGAAACCACTGGGACTAAGCACACCGTCGATGATGCCGAAGTGCTACAAATCATCGCTCGCGAGATTAAGAAGCGCCGTGAGTCCGCTGAGATCTACACCAAGGCAGGCCGCGAGGAACTTGCTGCCCAAGAACTTGCCGAGGCAGAAGTCTTAGCCGGCTACCAGCCGCAACAGCTTGATGATGCCGAATTGGAGGCCTTAGTTGCCGATGTGATTGCCCAGTTCGAGAATCCCAGCATGCGCGATATGGGACAGATCATGAAGGCAGCCAATGAAAAAGCCGCCGGCCGTGTTGACGGCAAGCGGCTATCTACTCAAGTACGGCAGGTATTATCCACCAAATAGGCTACGCAAGCCATCAGTGAACTGCTGTAGTGGGTCTTCGGTTATGAGATTTTGTGGAGCCTGATAGTCAAGACTTGGGATCGTTGAACCGGTCGTAGTATCTAAGGTTCGGGGGCTGGATTTGCCATCGGAGATATTTAAGACGATGGTTGTTCCTTCGCGCATTGGCAGCGGAATTTCGGCATTGACTACGCGACCCTTTGCCACGCCATCACCGGTGACTTCTCGCTTGGTGACCTCAAAGCCAGCCTCACGCAGTTCACGTTCTACTTGCTCGGCATTACGATTGCGGAGGGTATTGGCCAAGGCTACGGCTGAACCAGAATTGTAGTCCGGGTTATAGCTACTCAAGGTTCCGCTTGAAGCCTGCGTTGCCTGTGCTAATTGGAACCAAGTACGCGCAGGCTCGGTGCCACCATAGAGGCTGCCACCATCGGGGCACTGGACAACTGGGCCTGAGCACAATGGGAACACCGTGGTGCCATCATTGTAGATATAGGTAGCTGCGGCGAAATTGGAGTTGAAACCGAAGAAGGCAGCTGACTGATAAGACTCAGTCGTACCAGTCTTTGCAGCAAGGGGTGCCGCCCAATTCACTGCGTTAGCTGCATTTGCAGCAGTGCCATTGATGGTGTCCTGGCTCATGCCATTGCTCAAGGCCTGAGCAACCTCTGCATCTATGGCCTGCTCGCAATCCGGAGTTTCTAGATAGAGTTCTGTGCCAGAGGAATCATAAATGGCGCGCACTGGACTTGGTTCACACCACACGCCATCAGAAGCCAAGGTAGCAGCAACATTCGAAAGCTCTAGGGCATTGACCGCAGTAGGGCCTAGGGTATAGGAGCCTAAATTGTGTTCCTTGACGTAGTCAGCAACGGAGCTTTCCCCATCGAAGCTGCCCGCATCGGCATAGCTGCGCAGACCTAAGGCCACAGAGATATCAACCACTCGGTCCACACCAACTTCTTCGAGGAGCTTGACGAAGGTGGTGTTTGGCGATTGGGCCAAAGCATCACGCAAGCGCATACTTGCGGCATAAGAACCAGAGTTTTCCACACAGTAGTAGCCAGTTGGGCAATTGCTCGCGCCACCTTCGCCCATGCCAGCAGCTTGGTAGCGCGTTGGGGTATCCAAATAGGTATCCAAGCCATAGCCCTGCTCCAAGGCAGCAGCAGCGGTAAAGATCTTAAAGATTGAGCCAGCACCGTTGCCGACTAAGGAAGCCGTCTGAGGCAACACAGTTTGGCCGGCATCAAGATCCAGGCCGTAGTCGCGGGAGGATGCCATGGCTAAGATCTCATGGGAGTTAGTGCCAGGAGCCACCACATTGGTGACATCGGCAACACCGGGGGTGGTGGAAGCTACCTGGGACTTCGTAGCTGCTTCCGCAGCAGCTTGGATATTTGGATCCAAGGTGGTCTGAATCGTGTACGAACTAGAAGTTAAGGTGTCATAGTCGAAGCCCTTATCGGCTAGGTACTCCAAAACGTAGTCGCAGAAGAAGCCAGAGTTGCCTGCATTAATGCATCCATTGGGCAGTCCGCCCGGAAATTCTTGGACCCCAAGTGGTTCTACCTTATACAGAGCAGCCTCGTTGGAATCCAAATACCCTGCATCAACCATTGCGTCGAGCACAACATTGCGGCGATCAATTACCGCCTGCTCATTGGTATAAGGATCTAGGTAGGAAGAAGACTGTACGATACCTGCGAGCATTGCTGATTGGGGGATGCTCAGCTCAGCAGCAGAGATTCCAAAGTAAGTGCGCGCTGCAGCTTCCACGCCATAGGCACCATTGCCAAAGTGCACCAGGTTCAAATAGCGGGTGAGGATCTCGTCTTTGGATAAATCGCGATCCAGGGTTGAGGCCATTTGCATTTCACGTAACTTGCGTGGAATTGAAGTTTCGGTAGCAGCAGCCTGGTCCTCGTCATCTTCAGAGGTCACCAGCAGTAGGAAGTTTTTTACATACTGTTGGTCCAAAGTCGAGGCGCCCTGCTCCACACCGCCGGCGAGCAGGTTGGTAGCCATAGCACGTAGGTTACCTTGGAGGTCCACGCCATTGTGTTCGTAGAAGCGGCGATCTTCGATTGCTACGAGGGCATTTTTGATCGCGGGGCTAATGGCTTCGGAATCAACCGAGAATCGCTGCTGGCTATAAATCGATGCCAGGACGCCACCATTGGCGTCCAAAATGGTGGTCACTCCGGGAGTGTCGCCGTTAGTGATGTCGGCGAGATCCGATTTCATTGTTTCGCTGGTCTGGGACACCGCGTAGCCGGATACCGCGGCTATCGGGGTTAAGATGGCGGCAGCGGCGACGCCTGCTACTAAAGTGGCGCCGACAATCCGGCTCAATGCGTTCCAGGTACTCACGCTTCTAACCCTAATGACTTTCTCCCGCGTATAAAAGTGCAGGCTACGTGGGTGCGGGCGCCTTCCCAGCGGGTATGCCCCCGAAATGGGGTGGATTGTTCTGCTTGGAATTGTAAAGCTTTTCTAGGGTGTGCGCTGTTGTCGGGCGGGTACGCTGCGCAATAGTGGGTTCTAGCTGCATCTATTCACCCCATGAATTCGACATATTTACTTTGCTGGTGATGGAGAATGCGGGGATTATGGGGGCGGCAATGGATATTTGAGAAAAATTACTGTGATCCCCTCGACTAGGTCATATGGCTGTGATTAGACTTACATACGGAATTCTATGCGAAAAGAAATGTGCAAGTTGTCACAGTATGGCAGCTGATGCTTCCACGGTTTTTGCACTCATTCCGACAACCTCATGCATGAACGAGTAGAGAAGAAAGGTATCAGCATCATGGTTACATCCTTAGCAGAAAGTCTTTCCCCCTCTACGGCGCAGCTGCCCTTGGTCCACCGAGATGAATGGGTCATGCAAGCCAATTGTCGCGATTGCGACCCCGATGCCCTCTTTGTGCGTGGTGCAGCTCAACGGGAAGCCGCCGCAATCTGCGAAGACTGCCCAGTGATTTTGACGTGCCGAGCTGATGCCTTAGATAACCGTGTGGAGTTCGGAGTATGGGGCGGTCTCACCGAGCGCCAACGCCGTGCGATTCTGCGCCGCTATCCTGACGTACACAATTGGCGCGAGTTCTTCGCCAATGGTGGCGATATTAAAATTGCTTAAGCTTATTTATGCGGGCCATCTAGGTGGGGTTGGCAGCTCAATCGGGAGATCTGCTGTCGCGAGAAGTAGCATTGCCAGCGACAACTTTTAGGGGAACACCAGCGGGACAGAGCCCTTGAGGTGAGTGGATCCTAATATTTGAGTGCATCCTGGGATTTTTCCAGTAGAGTAGAGATATGACTCAATGGGAATATGCCACTGTGCCACTGCTATCGCATGCGACGAAACAAATCTTGGACACCTGGGGTGAAGACGGCTGGGAGCTGGTGAACGTGCTGCCTGGCCCAACTCCAGAAAACTATGTTGCCTTTATGAAGCGCGAAGCTACCGCATGATTTCGCAGCGTTTAGAAGAGCTTGGCATTCGCTTGCCATCAGTCGCTGCGCCAGTAGCCTCTTATGTGCCTGCCGTTAAGGTCGGTAATCAGGTGTGGACCTCTGGCCAGTTGCCATTTGTAGAAGGCGAGTTGCCTGCCACCGGCAAAGTAGATCACGGTCATGGTGCCGGGAATGTTTCTGCAGCAGAAGCCCAAAAACTTGCCGGTACTGCAGTACTCAATGCTCTAGCAGCCGTAGATGCCTTGGTCGGCATCGATAAGGTGACCCGAGTATTAAAGATCGTGGGTTTTGTGGCATCCGCACCCGATTTCGATGGCCAGCCTGGTGTTGTCAATGGGGCGAGTAACCTCATTGGAGAGATCTTCGGTGCCGCCGGTGCACATGCTCGCAGCGCAGTCGGTGTTGCCGAGCTTCCACTGAACTCTCCAGTGGAAATCGAATTGATTGTGGAAGTAGCCGAATAAGTTTCCCACTTTCAAGGGTACTTTCAAGGGTAAAGGTGTGGAGGTTCTCTACATTCCTGGTGCACACGCCTGTGCTATGGGCGTGTGCATTTTCTTTGTGGCATGGCTGCATGCACAAATGGGAGGCTGTTTTTGTTGAGGCCAATTTTTGTTTGAGCCAACTTGTGCTCGGGGCCAACGGAAACATCCTGCTACTGCATCCGGTATGTCCGGCTATTCGGGCTGGGGGTGAAAAATCCCACAGTGGGATCTTCTGAGTCTGCTTTCAGGTGCAATGAGATGCCTGAAACACTAGAATAAACGCTATGGAGCATCCTGCTTATAGTGAACTGCGCCCAGTCGCCCCAGGCGTTGGCGTTGTTTTGTGCCCCAATCCGGGTTATGCCAGCTTAGAGGGCACAAATTCTTGGGTAATTCGTAATCCCGAAGACGCCTACAGTATCGTTGTTGATCCCGGGCCCGCCGACGAGGGACACTTGAATGTGCTGCATCGCAAGGCCGAAAAAGTGGGGCTGATCTTGCTGACCCACCGCCATGCCGACCATGCCGATGGTGCAGAACGTTTTCGCCAGCTCACCGGCGCCCCAGTACGTGCTTTCGATCCCGCGTATTGCATGGAAGCCTCATCGCTGCAAGACGGAGAAATTATTAGTGTTACTGGTGTTACCCCCACCATTGAGGTAGTGCATACTCCCGGGCACACTGCCGATTCCACCAGTTTCTTCGTGCGCAACAATGGGAAAGTCTCCGCTATCTTGACAGGCGATACGATTGCTGGGCGCCACACCACCATGATATCGGAGACTGATGGCAACCTTGCCGATTATCTGCGCAGTCTTGCCAACCTTGAAGAACGTGGCGTTGACGTACGCCTGTGTCCCGGACACGGACCCGACGGTATGGATGTAGCCAGTTTCGCTCGCTGGTACATTGAGCGCCGCCAGCAGCGCCTGGAGCAAATCCGAACTGCGCGTGCTGAACTCGGCGAACACATTAGTCTCAAGGAGCTCGTGGATGCCATCTATGATGACGTGGATCCGGTCCTGCGCGATGCTGCTGAACAATCCACCCGCGTGGCCCTGCGTTATCTCGAAGACGAAGAACACCAAGCAGCGGTTTCCTAGTTTCCTCAGATAGCTTGGCTGTGGCCGGCTGTGGCCATACAGTCATGTAGTTATTTCGCCATGCGCGGGCATCAACTGTGGCTAACGCTGTATCTGATAACGGACATTGTGTTGGCCGCAGTGCATTAAAGCACCTCCGTGCGACAGTGCACAAAACAAAGCCCCGGAAAGCAGTACAACTGTTCCGGGGCTGAAGTTCTCTGAGGTCCTTGGAATTAGCCAGCTAGACCAAGTTTAACGTGCACGACGCGCCAAGTGCTCAGTATCGACAATCAGGACTGACTTGCCCTCCAAGCGGATCCAACCGCGCTGGGCAAACGTCGCCAAAGCCTTATTGACGGTCTCACGCGATGCCCCTACCAACTGGGCAATCTCTTCTTGCGTCAGATCATGATTCACACGCAGCGCACCGGCCTCTTGGGTGCCGAAACGATTCGCCAACTGCAGTAAAGTCTTTGCTACACGACCCGGTACATCGGTGAAGATCAGATCTGCCAGGGCAGAGTTCGTACGACGTAGACGGCGTGCTAGCACACGCAGTAACTGCTCGGAGATCTCCGGGTGCTCGGCGATCCACTTATGGAGCAGCTCTGAATTCATGGTGGCGCAACGAACCTCAGTCACGCAGATTGCCGAGGAGGTACGCGGACCTGGGTCGAAGATGGACAACTCACCGAACATATCGGATGGGCCCATTACAGTCAGCAGGTTCTCCCGACCATCGGCAGCATGGCGGGCAAGTTTCACCTTGCCAGAGGTAATGATGTAGAGACGGTCGCCAGGCTCACCCTCATCGAAGATGACGGACCCTCGCGTAAAGCGCACGATTTCCATTTCCTGGATAAGGTTATTCACCGCAACCGGGCTAACCCCCTGGAAAATACCGGCGCGGGATAGAATCTCCTGCACACCTTCCACTGCTCTACTCCTCAAGCTGTCAAGTAAAAATTTCTAGCACTTAGCTTACTATGCAACAGGTCACGTTTGCACCTTGGAATGATTGTTATTCACAATAAATCTTACTAGCAGCTCGCACTGCCTGCTACAGCCATTAAGCTAGAACTGATGACTCCCTCAAACACTCTGCGTCAACGGGCGCTGGAAATCGCCGAAAACCTGGCAGCAACCTACCCAGATGCCGCCTGTGAACTTGATTTCAGTACGCCGCTAGAACTTACTGTGGCCACCATCCTAAGTGCCCAATGCACCGATGTGCGGGTTAACTCAGTAACCCCGCAACTCTTTGAAACTTATCCTGATGCTGCCGCCTATGCCAGCGCGGATCCAGAGGAGCTCTCGGCAATTATCGCACCCACTGGATTTCAGAACCGCAAGACCAGCCAGCTGATCAAACTCGGACAAGCATTGCTGAGTGATCATGGTGGGGAAATTCCCAGTGATATGGGAGCACTCACCGCATTGCCGGGAGTGGGGCGCAAAACAGCCAATGTGGTGCGCGCTAATGCCTTTGGGCTGCCGGGCCTGACCGTCGATACGCACTTTTCCCGCCTGGTCCGCCGCTGGGAACTTACTCAAGAAACCAAACCGGATCGCATTGAATTTGCCATGGCGAAACTCTTACCCGAAAGGGAATGGTCGAATTTCTCTCATCGCACGATTATCCACGGGCGTCGAGTCTGTAAGGCCCGCAAACCCGCATGTGGAATCTGTGTACTCCAGCACTGTTGCCCCAGCGTAGACTGGCCGGTAACAAGTGCGACTCTCGCACACAGCCAGCAGGCAGCGAAGGAGTTCCATGCGTAAAACAATCGGCTTTTCTGTGGTATTTTTCTTGACCGTCGCTGCGCTATTGCTGGCCTTCGTATGGTCCGGAAGTAGCGGAAACAACACGAGCGACAGCAATGAGAATGCGGCTAGCGTTAGCGTGACCCCACGGCCAGACTGTGCCTTCGACACTTTGGCGGGGGTGACTCTAGATTGCCTGGGCGGGGAAGTAACCCCGACTGGTGATAACGCCCAACGCACGGTAGTAAGCCTGTGGGCGTGGTGGTGCGAGCCCTGCCGCACCGAATTGCCCTTTTTCGATGAGCTAGCTGCCCGCCACCCAGAGCTCACTGTAATCGGTGTACATCAAGACCCCGATTCAGCCCGTGGAGCAGCACTGCTTGATGATTTAGGCGTACAGATGGCATCGCTATCAGATCCCAATAATCAACTCAGCCCTCGATTGAATCTGCCCAACGTGGTGCCGATTACCTTGGTCTTTGCTGCTGATGGTGAACTTGAGCGTTTCTACGCCATTCCTTTTGAGTCCTATGAAGAGCTTGAGGCCACGGTGCAATGAGTACGGATTCCTCAGAAATGAGCAAGGGCAGTGCTGCTGATGATGTCGGATCCCCTTGGCCACATTGGGTTCGTGCCTTAGATAGCCAGGAATTCGAACGCGCTTTAAGCGCTCGTTTGCCACTGCGTCGGCCTTTTGCAGCACAGAAGAAAGCTGCAATTTGCATACTATGTACCGGGGATACGCACGAGGACGCTCGCGTGATCCTGACCCACCGCGAGCCGGCGATGCGACAATTCTCTGGACACATCTCGTTTCCCGGTGGGCATATTGATCGCACTGATATCACCCCAATTGCTGCGGGCTTACGAGAAGCCAACGAAGAAATCGCTTTGGATCCAGATTCGGTGAAAGTTATTCGCCAAATTCGTCCCGTGGCCGTACGGACTGCCCGCTACCCGGTCTACCCAGTGCTGTGTTGGTGGGATAAGCCGCATGCAGTCTATGCAGCCAGTCCCGAAGAAGTCGATGAAGTACTCACCGTACGTTTGGCAGATTTAGCGGATCTCGACAATTGTTTGCACACACGTATTGGGCATTTCAAGGCTCCAGCTTTTTGGTGTGAGGGCTATCTCATCTGGGGATTTACTGCAGGTCTGCTAGCTACTATGCTCGAAATTTCTGGGTGGCATATAGCCTGGGAGCAGGTGAACAGCTACGATTTAAAGGCTGCGCTTGCGCGCTCTCGCAACCAGGAAAGGAATAGCCAGCTTGATCGTTGACCTCATCATCGTGGTGTGCGTGCTGCTTGCCTGCTTCGGGGGCTGGCGCCAAGGCGCTTTTTCCTCCATTCTCTCGAGCCTCGGTGTCATAGCCGGCTTAATCATCGGCATCGCACTCTCGCCATTTATGCAGCAGCTCACCGAGGAACCAGCAATTAAGTTCTTACTGGTCATTGGCACCTTGGTGCTACTGATCGGGTTGGGGAATATGGTTGGTGGCGTTGTTGGTGGCAGCCTACGTAACAACTTAAAGTTGCGCCGGGGCTTAAAGATTGACTCTGCTATCGGTGCCGTCTTTCAAGCCATAATGACTTTGTTGGTAGCCTGGCTCATCTCGGTTCCGCTTCTCACAGTTTTAAGTGGACAGCCAGCTGAGCAGATACGAGAGTCTCGGGTCTTGGGCTTCTTAGACCGCCAGCTACCCGATAGTCTGGCTGGTCTGCCCAACCAACTATCGGCTATGTTGGATGAATCTGGGTTGCCACCATTGGTTTCGCCCTTTGTGGAAGGTACCCAAGCCGAGGTGGATGCCCCAGCGATCTATGTGGAAGATACCGCATTAATTGAGCGCCTGCGCCCTTCGGTTATTCACGTGATGGGAGAGGCTCAGGCGTGCTCGCGTCGCTTGATGGGCTCGGGCTTTATGATTGATGAAGATTATGTCATCACGAATGCCCACGTGGTAGCCGGTACGAACTCGGTGACCTTAGATACGGTCACCGGCATGCACAACGCCGATGTGGTGTACTACAACCCCGATCTTGATATTGCTGTGCTCTATTCTCCAGATGTCTCCCTGCCAGTGTTACCCTGGGCGGACGGAGTCGCAGCTACAGGTGATGATGCCATCGTGATGGGCTTCCCGGAATCTGGTCCGTTCGAAGCAGCACCAGCCCGTGTCGCCGATATGATCCGCATTTCAGGTCCAAATATCTACGCCACCACCCGGGTGGAGCGTGAGGCATATGCCGTACGCGGTAGTATTCGCCAAGGCAATTCCGGTGGCCCAATGGTCAACGCAGAAGGCCAAATACTCGGGGTGGTCTTTGGCGCCAGCGTCGATAATTCTGATATCGGCTATGTCCTCAGCGCAGCCGAAGTGCGCAATGCCATTGGGGATTACACCCAGCTGACTGCGCCCGTGGATACCCAGCAGTGCGTCGCCTCCTAGCGTAATCGCGTAGGTTTTCGCCCAGATGCACAAGGCACTCAGGGAAACTATGCCCTCGGGTGCCTTTGTATTGTGTTGGGTGCGGTGAGCTGCCCGCTAACGTTCGCTGGTACTCGGCAGATCCACAACGGAATGCAGAATTCGATCCAACAAACGCACGAACTCCTCAGGCTGCTCAATATGAGGCAGCCTGCCAGTAACCACACTCAATGAGCTTAAGTTCTGGCGCACCCGCGACGTAGCCCGCCGCAAGAACACAAGCGATTGGGCACCTGGATCGGTGAGCAAGAATACCGGGCAATGGACCTTTAAGGTTGCCCAACTGACCGGAGGCACATTGACCACATAGCGTACCGTCTTTTCGCGGGCAGGCAGCGTATTACCGATGTGCGCGGCTTGTTTACGCAATTCTAACGCTTGATGGAAAGCCGGCTGATGATGGAAATCCTTAGCCGTGCGATTGCGCAGATCGCGTTCAATCAAGCGTTGTCGAAAGCGCGGTCGCATCCGTTGCAAAAAACGCGGCAGGCGGTAATGCAAGGTAAACGGTAAAGTATCGCCAAACAGCCAGGGGCGCTGGGCAATCGCCCGACGCACATCGAGGGGATGAATCGCCCCAATAGAGGTTAGCGAGTGCACATGATCCGGGTAGACAGCGGCAAATAACCAGGCGATACTCGCCCCGGAACCAGCACCAAAGAGATGGGCCCGCTCATGGCCCAGGGAGCGGATCACCCCGGCGAGATCGCCGGTGGCATGGCGATGATCATAGCTATTTGGTGGCTTATCCGACATACCATAGCCTCGCATATCCAACGCGACTGCATACCAGCCCCGCTGGGCTAAGGGCCCTAAGACATCCTTGAAGTCGAACCAGCCACCCAAGCCATCATGGAGCAATAACACCAGGGGGTTTTGGGGATTACCGGCTGTAGCCACATGCAGGCGAATACCGCGTGCGTGGACAAATTGGTGTTCAAAGTCGCCATCTAAGGCCACAACCTTTGGGGAGAGCGGAGTCTTTTTCGCAGATTTCATTACCGCAGATTTCTGAGCAGATAGGTGTAGCAGAGATATGTACAGGGGATTGGTGCAGGAATTACTTCATATGCAGCCAAAAGCGCCCCGGTCTTCCAACCGCAGGCGCTGTAGTGGTGGCAGGAAAACTGCCAGTGATATTAGGCAGAAAGGCGCTTAGCTATAAAGGCCGCGGTCCTTCTTTTCAATATTTTCTGCCGCATTACCGGGCACTAAGTCTTTGAGTTCTGTGACTGAATCAATGGTCTTCTTTGGAGCCTGCAGTTGCTTAAACTTCTTCACACCGAATAGGGCGAAGACACCAGCCAGCAGCAGCATGACCAGGAAGACGATCAAGAATGCAGCCCAACGGTGTAGCCATACAGATAGTAACTCTGCAAGGAAGAAGAAAAAGAGGAAGGAGCTATACAAAGCGACGGTCGCTGCAACCGCGAAGAAAGCCGCACCCATGACGCCTTTCTTGACCTCTTGCGTGGTCTCTGCCTTGGCTAGCTCGATCTCGGAGCGTACCAGCGTAGAGATTTGGGCGGTGGCATCGCTGACCAAGGAGCCAATCGAGGCCTCAGTGGGATTATCTACCCCATTGAGCGGGATCGAATTGATCTTCGCCTCAAAGGCATCCGATCCTTGGGTGTACAGTCCTTTATCCTGGCTCACAGGTATTCCTCCATCGCGTTCAATATTGCGCTGTAATATTCGTTAGCTTCTATGGTGCCACGATTTTAGAATTTTTGGGGAATTATGCGCGGTTTCCGGGCACTATTTGTACAATATGAGGCGTGAATGCCTTTGCAAGCCTGCTCGAAAATCCCGAAATTCAGGCTGCTACCTCGACGTTTATCGAGAAGAGTCGCCAGGTGCATCGCCGCCCGGTGAATTTACGCAAATATGACATTACTCATTCTGAGTCCGTGCTGCGTGGGGCACGGGCTAATAGCTGGTTGGCAAATCTGACAGAAGAAACCAGCATCAACGCCTATAGCGTGCTTGCTCCGAACTCCATGGACGCCCAAGTTCGCACCCTGCTGCGTGCGCCCTTGCAAGTATTCGCCCGCCTAGACTCGCTAGCTGGGGGTACCGGCCAACCAACCCAAGGTGCAGCTCAGCTCCAAGGATTGGCCAAACTCTTTGATGCCCGGATTCTTAATCAGTACGAGGTCTTAGTCCCCATCTGGATCCATAACCACGTACTCGCGCAAGACAATTTTGCTGCGCGTACTGGCACCATCGCTCGAATTAGTTTGCGCTTATCTTTGGTCGCAAGTGGTGCAGACACTTTAGGACTAGGAGTGCCAGAAACCGGATTTTGGCGCCATAAGCAGCAGTACTTTCAGATCGCTACCAACCCGCAGTCCCCAGACAGCATGCTGTGTGTGTTGGATGCGCTGCGTGCAGGTATGGATGAGGCTGCCGGGATTGCCGCAGCTGCCGCATAGTAAGCAGGCGCGTGAATAGCCGTATGCAAATCCAGCGCTGCCTGCAACCCAGCTGTAGTGGATTCTGCGCCTAGAAAGCCCTACCGTAGCGCAGTTATCCACAACTTTGCCCTCGAAGAATATCCCGAGCTAGGACGCAAGAGCACTGCCTTGGCATGCTGCACACTATGAAGGATGCACCAATCTTCGTAGCTATCAGTGATGTCGGTCTACGTACCGAATGCCAACACATAGTGGCCGCTACCGGGAAGCAGATCATCGAGTCCACCGATCCACGCCATATGACACTCCAAGCACCCCGGGTGGCAGCGATGCTCGTCGATGCCACCACCGCCGCCCATGCCGCCACCTTGCATCCGGCAACCCGCATCTTTTTCATGAGCAGCACCGGTATAGAACCTGATTGGCAATTAGCCTTAAATTGCCATGCAGAAGCTGCATATAGTCTGCCGAGCCAAGCCAATGAACTGCTCTTACAATTAGCCACCGAACCTCATACTCAGCACAGCGGCTTGCTGCTGAGTGTTTATGGCGCAGCTGGTGGGGTCGGCACTTCGACATTTGCGGCCTGCCTGGCCCAAGGAAGTATAGGGCAATGGGGACTACCAGTCGTGCTTGTGGATACAGACCCACATGGTGGTGGGCTGGATTTGCTTTGTGGAATCGAAGAAAAGCCAGGGTTGCGGTGGAATGATCTCGGCGATGCCGCCGCAGACATTGCAGGTGCGGAGCTCGTAAGCGCCTTACCCTGTACTGCCCAAGGAGTACGAGTTTTAAGTTGGCACCGCGAGGACGGAAATCATAGGCCTCATGCGGACTCACATGCAGTGATTGAAAACTTGCGCCAGCACGCAGTTGTCATAGTTGATACTCCCCGGGTAAACACCATGGAACTGCTTAAAGCCAGTGATGTTGTCGTTCTCATAATCCCGGCAGAAATACGCGCCGTCGCGGCGCTCTTGCCAATGCTTAGCCAGTTGCGTTCCCACCACATCCATTTGTGTGCCATCGTGCGCCAACGCCACTGGAGTGGCCTGAGTCCAACAGAGCTTGCAGACATTACTGGACTGTCAATGACTGCAGTAATCTCCAATTCCCACCGGTTGGCTAAAGCTATAGAGATCGCCGGCATCCCTCGCTATTTGCCACGTAGTATGCGCACGGCGATCGCCCAGGTTCTCCAGGCCCTCCAGGAGGTGCAAGCTACATGAGTGGTGCCAATATCCACCAGGTGCTTGAAGAATATGTTGCCACCCACCCAGATTCCACGGATCCGACTCACTTGGCGCAGGTAATCCGTGATAATCACCGTGGAGTTATCAGTGATGGGGAAGTCTTTGAAATCTTACGTACCTTCCGGCAAGAGTCCACGGGCTTTGGGGTGTTAGAAGAATTACTACACATCCCGGGGGTGAGCGACATTGTCGTCAATGGCACCAAGGGAGTGTTTATTGATCGGGGACAGGGCCTTGAACGCTGCGCAACCGAATTCACAGAGGATGCGCAGGTTCGTCGATTAGCTACGCGTTTGATTGTGGCGGCAGGGCGCCGCTTAGATGATTCCCAATGCTTCGCTGATGGCAAAATCGCTCGAGATCACGGTGTCACCGTGCGCGTACACGCTATTTTGGCACCACCGGCACAGCAGACCTGTATTTCTTTGCGCATCTTAGGGACTGCCCACGCGCGCTTGGCTGATTTGGTATCTGCAGGAACCATGAGCAAAGCTACTGCGGCAGGGCTCAAAGAACTCGTGCATACCCAAGTCCCGCTGTTAATAATCGGTGGCACCGGCAGCGGCAAAACCACGCTACTGAGCGCCCTACTCGAAGAAGTGCCTGCTGAACAGCGCATTATCGCCATTGAAGACACCGCCGAGCTTGCACCCCTACATCCACATTTTGTGTCCATGATTTCCAGGCCACCCAATGTTGAAGGCCAAGGGGCAATTTCGTTGGCAGATTTACTGCAACAATCACTGCGGATGCGCCCCAATCGCATAGTGGTCGGCGAAATCCGTGGCAAAGAAATCGTGGAACTCTTAAGTGCTATGAACACCGGGCATGAAGGCTGTGCTGGAACTATGCATGCGAATACTTTAAAGGATGTGCTCGCGCGTATTGCAGCACTTGGAGCCCTCGGCGGGATGCCTAAGGATGCAGTCTATGCACAGGTAGCAGCGGCCGCCCCCATGGTTTTAGTCATGGCTCGCGGCCAAAGAGGGCGTTATTTAAAGGAGATTGGGCGTTTAACTGGCAGTCCGGTAGCGATGCAGCAGTTATGGTCGCATGAGCAAGGGGATTTCCAGCCATGAACTCCACTCTGCTTACTGCGTTTAGTTGGAGCAGTCTGAGTAGCTTGAGCAGTTGTATGAGTTGTATTGCTGTGCCGCGCACGCAAGTGGCGGTGATCCTACTTGCAGCGGCTGCATTGTCAATACAGCCATCGCTGCGAAACCGCTTGCACCTGCTGGTAACAGCAACAGTTCCTGGCGGAATGGCCGAACAGAGTATGCCGGAAGCTTGTGGGGAATCGGGAACTTCTAACCGTAGTACCGGCTTGTCTCGTTCCACATCATCACTCCCGCGCACCCCGAATGTTGGGCTCTGTCTCGTCGTAGTGCTACTCGGGTACTGGCTGATTCCTCGCCTTGGTATTGCAGTAGTACTGGCCAGCCTGATTGCCATCGTCGTCGCTAGCAAACAGTGGCATGCTCGTTGCGCCCAGCGCGCGCAGCGTGCTGCACACCAACAACTCGCGCGCATTTTGGCAGTCTTGGCAGCAGAACTTCAAGCTGGCGCCACCCTTGCGGTCGCATTAGGACATGTTGCTGAGCTGCCCGATATCAGCCCCGCCTACCAGCGTATTTTTGCTGCTGCCCAGAGACGCAGTTTCCAAGGTGGGAATCCGGCAGCTCAGCTGCGCACTCACCCCGACCTGCAGACACTCGCCACCACCTTAGAAGTGGCGCACACCCGCGGTATTGCTCCGGCGACTTTATGCAAGCACCACCAGCGCCGCCTAGAAACCGAACTTAACTATGAGCAAACCCTTGCTGCCGGTAGCCAAGGTGCACGGGTTACTGCCCGCATTTTGCTCGTCCTGCCCTTAGTCGGGATGGCCATGGCCAGTATCTTAGGAGTCGATATTGGGCACTTTTTCCGGCACACCCTCATAGGGGGCATCCTTTTGCTACTGGGCACTAGCAGTGCTGTTACCGGATTCTTATGGACAGAAAGGATCATCAAGAATGCTGCTCACTCTCCTTCCTAGTCTCCTGCTCATGTGTGCGGCCCAATTAGCAATTCCGGGTTGTAAACAGCGCCTGGACAGAACCCGACCACGCGATGGCCCTGCAACACGGAGCAGCAAGCCAAGTGGTAATCAAAATGTTGCACTTGCAGCAGATCTAGAGCTTTTAGCGTGTGCTCTTGCTGCCGGATCGAGTTTGGCAGCAAGCTGCCAGATCGTCGCCGACATATCCCCACAGCCGCATTGGCAGCGTATTGCAGTCATGTTGCGCAGCGGGTTACCTGCCGCACAGGCATGGCAGCCAGTTTCCGATATGCCAGGGGCGAGCGATATTGCAGCTTTCATGGTGACCTCGGAAAACTCCGGGGCAGGTTTGAGTAAGAATATTCGCGACACCGCCCAGCAACTTCGCACCCAGGCACAGACTAAAGCTCAAGGCCAGGTTGAACGAGTCAATGTGCTCATCGCTTTACCGCTGACCTTGTGCTATCTGCCAGCCTTTTTGCTGCTGGGTTTAGCCCCGGTAGTGATCGGCTTAGGTTTGCAAGTATTCGGCAATGCGTGAGTGCTTCTTAAGATTAGCCAAGCTTAGCCAACCAATTTCGAATCAGAGCGATCTCATAACACCAACGACGAACAGGAGAAATAAACCATGATGGTACATCTACGTAATGATGATTCCGGTATGACCACGATCGAATATGCCATGGGAGCAGTAGCTGCTGCCGCGCTCGCAGCGGCCCTCTATCTGGTGGTATCCAGTGGTGCAGTCAGTGATGCCCTGGAATCGATCATTACCAATGCGCTCAATAACAGCCCCGCTTAACAACGAGCGTGGGGTCATCACCATTGAATTGGCTATAGGACTGGCTGCCCTCATCCTCACCCTGGGGATGGTGGTGGCTGGCCTAGCTACTATGGCAGCCTACATCAGCGCCGTGGACATTGCAGGGGCAGCAGCCCGGGCGTATGCAGTAGGCGAAAGTTTTGAACCTCCACGCGGCAGCATAGAAATAGCAGAACGTAATGGCATGGTTCACATTCGCGCGACAGTGCCCGCGCCCTTGGGCACGATGGAAGCCCAAGCCCAATACCCAGTGCAATATCGCCTGCAATGATCACGGCAGCATTACCATCACGGTAGCAGGCGTGCTTGTTGCAGTCTGCCTGCTGGTGGGTAGCCTGGTAGTGCTCTATAGCCACCCCAAAAGCCAGCACGAGGCTCAAGTAATTGCAGATACAGTTGCAGTTACCGCAGCCCAAGCAGCACTCTATGGGCATGACCCCTGCACTGTCGCCGCCCAGATGATTGCAGAGACCTCAGCAGAATTACACGAGTGCCACGAATACGGGGCGGATGTGCTTATTCAGCTGCGCCAAGGAATTTGGGGGTATCCTGCCCAGGCGCAGGCGCGCGCTGGTCCGCGTCCACCTCCGCCAACATTGCCAGCAAGGCAATAGCACCGGGCTTATCCAATGGCTTATTCCCGTTGCCACACTTCGGGGATTGGATACAGCCCGGGCAGCCCGTCTCACATGGGCACTCTTGTACCGCCTCAAAGGTCATACGCATCCAGGTAGCGAAAAGCTCATAACCACAATCAGCAAACCCCGCGCCACCAGGGTGGCCATCGTAAACAAAGACTGTAGGTAGCCCAGTATCCGGGTGCACCGCAGTAGAAACACCACCAATGTCCAAGCGATCGCAGGTTGCTACTAGCGGCAAGATGCCAATGGCAGCATGCTCTGCAGCATGCAACGCCCCAGGAATGTCGGCAGGTGCAATACCGCATTCGTCAAGCAGGAGCGGATCAACCGTATATGCCACAGCCCTGGTTTCTAAGACTACCGGTGGCAAATCCAATGGGTGTTCCCCCAATCCCTCACCCTGATAGGAGCGCACCTCGTAGCTTTTGACCTCATCGCGCACCTCTACCCACAGGTTGGAGAGCCATAAGCCAGGACGAAGCTGCTTCGCCGCAGTGGGCGCTTCCAAAATACGAATATCAGACGTGCTGCGCACTTCAGTGCGATATTCATGTTCACTCGGAAACGCAATCGCGAGGTTTTGTTCGAAATCCAAGTCGCTAATCTGATAGTCCGCGCCTTGGTGCAAATAAATGGCCCCAGGATGCACTTGGGTACGCGCGCTTACAGTATCAATCGTGCCCAGCATTTCCCCGGTGTTGCCTTCAACGATACTGATGACCCCACCAGCACCGCGCAGGGACACATATGGGTGCGGATCTTCGAGCTGGGCGGCAAACCATTGGTTTCCGCGCTGGCGCAAGATGCCGGCCGCAGTAGCCCGGGCAATTACTTCTTCACCACCGAAAGCAGCGAAATCTACCGGGGAGAGCGGTGCCTCCCAAGCAGCGCATGCCAAATGCCCATGGCTAATAGTCGGGTTGGTTACATCAAAAACATTGCGCTCAATGGGGGCGTCCAATAAGGCTGTTGGATGTTTACACAAATAGGCATCCAATGGATTATTGCGGGCAACAAAAAACACCAAAGCGGATTGGCCACGCCGCCCCGCACGCCCACCTTGTTGCCAAAAACTAGCGATACTGCCGGGGAACCCACTGATTAACACCGCATCGAGTCCGCCAATATCAATGCCTAACTCCAAGGCATTCGTACTGGCTACCCCACGTAAGAGCCCACTATCAAAGGCCTGCTCCAAAGCTCGGCGCTCTGCAGGCAAATAGCCTGCTCGATAAGCCTTAATCTGTGCGCTGACTTCCTGATCCTGTACCTGCCTGGCAGCTTCTAGTGCCACTATTTCTGCTTCGCGGCGTGAGCGGACAAAGGTCAGTGTGCGTAATCCCTGATCCAAAATATTCGCCATAATGCTTGCTGACTCTGCACTGACAGCTCGGCGCTGTTGTGGCTCACTGCCCGGAATCACAGGTGGTGTCCATAAAACAATGGTGCGTGGCCCATGAGGCGAGCCATCTTTCGTGATTGCCTGGACCTCTCTACCTACTAATTGGGTGGCATGTGCTGCCGGATTAGCACTGGTGGCAGATGCTAAAAAGATCGTAGGATTCGCTCCATAACGCCGCGCTAAGCGCAGCAGTCTGCGGAGCAATAATGCCACGTGCGCTCCGAAAACCCCACGATAGGAATGTGCTTCATCAATAATGATGAACTCGACATTTCGTAGTAACCGGGCCCAGCGTTGATGATTACTCAAGATGCTCACATGCAACATATCTGGGTTGGTGAAAATAAAACGGGAACGCTCGCGAATTAAGGCTCTACCGTCTCGGGCAGTATCGCCATCATAGGAAGCCGGATGAATATCCTGGCGTAGGCTACTTGCTATGCGCTGGGCATTTTGGAGCTGATCGGCACCTAGGGCCTTGGTCGGCGTGAGATAAAGGGCAGTAGCTTGGGGGTTTTGCTGCAGCCGGGTGAACACGGGGAGGAGATAGGCCAAGGACTTTCCCGAAGACGTACCTGTGGCTACAATCACATCTGAATGTTGCCAGGCGAGCTCTGCAGCAGTAGCCTGATGGCTAAATAACGTGGTGATACCATGTTCGTGAAAATGCGCTGTCAATTCCGGGGCGACCCACGTTGGCCAGCTGTTATAGCTGCCTATAGCGGCGGGGATCGTATGGCAGGAGATGTCTGCTGCATCTTGTTCAAGCGTGTTAGTGAGGGTCTCCAAGATTTCCTCTGCCCAGAGATCCCCTAATTTGGGGTTGAAACGTGGCATTCTGTGTTTTCGTTCTCCTCATTGACCTGCATAAATGCTGGTCGGCAGCTTTGAGTCTATGCATGGTGCACAAAACGTGTCACACTAAATATTAGATGAACTGCATCGTAGCAAGTTCATGACATAGGAAGTAGATAAGGTGACGATTATGGCACAAGGAACAGTCAAGTGGTTTAACGCAGAAAAGGGCTTTGGCTTCATTGCCCCAGAGGACGGTTCTGCTGACGTTTTCGTACACTACACCGAAATCGAGAGTGACGGATTCCGCACGCTTGAAGAGGATCAGGTAGTGGAATTCGAAGTCGGCGAAAGCCCTAAGGGTAAGCAGGCGCAACGGGTACGCGCAGTCTAAAAACTGCTTGTTTGTGGTCTTTTCTCAACTCCCCCGTTATATTAAGGGAGATATTCATTCACGAGAAGGGATCCTATGGCGGCGAAAGACGGCACGAAGCGGCTCGTTATTGTCGAGTCTGCGACGAAGGCCCGCAAAATTGCACCTTATTTAGGCGACGACTACATTGTCGAAGCCTCTGTGGGGCATATCCGAGATTTGCCCCGGGGTGCTGCCGATGTTCCCGCCAAGTACAAGAAAGAGCCATGGGCTCGTCTTGGGGTGAACACCGCAAAGGGGTTCGCCCCTCTTTATGTGGTCAACCCAGATAAGAAGAAGCGTGTTGCTGACCTCAAAGCGCAGCTGAAGAAGGTCGACGAACTCTATCTGGCAACTGACCCCGACCGCGAAGGCGAAGCTATTGCTTGGCATCTACTCGAGGTGCTCAAGCCTAAGGTGCCAGTGCGCCGCATGGTCTTTAATGAAATCACGAAGCCAGCAATTCTCGCCGCGGTTGAAAACACCCGCGAATTAGATGATCACCTTGTGGATGCCCAAGAAACTCGCCGCATCCTGGACCGTCTTTATGGTTATGAGATTTCACCTGTGTTGTGGAAGAAGGTTATGCCGCGGCTTTCTGCAGGTCGCGTGCAATCCGTAGCCACCCGCGTGATAGTCGAGCGCGAACGCGAGCGCATGGCCTTTATCGCCGCAGAATATTGGGACATTGTGACCAAGCTGCGCGCTGGTACGCAAGGGCAAGACTTCCAAGCCCGCATGACTGGCATTAATGGCCAGCGTGTGGCAACAGGTCGCGACTTCGATGACCGTGGCAACTTGCAATCGAAGGCCGTGGTGGTTACCCAAGAGCAGGCCACCACTCTCAGTGCCGAATTGCAAGGCGAGAATCTCCAAGTACGCAGCGTGGAAGAAAAGCCGTATACCCGTAGGCCATATGCTCCGTTTATGACCTCCACCCTGCAGCAGGAAGCAGGCCGACGCCTGCACTACACCTCTGAGCGCACCATGCGTATTGCGCAGCGGCTGTACGAAAACGGTCACATTACCTATATGCGTACCGACTCCACCACCTTGTCGGAGCAGGGCCTGCAGGCTGCTCGTGAGCAGGCCCTCGAGCTCTATGGTGCTGAGTTCGTTAGCCCTCAGCCACGACGGTATGACCGTAAAGTAAAGAATTCCCAGGAAGCCCACGAGGCGATTCGTCCTGCCGGCGAGCACTTCGCCTCCCCAGGGCAGCTGCGTGGTCAGTTAGATGCCGAAGAGTTTAAGCTTTATGAGCTCATCTGGCAGCGCACCGTGGCTTCGCAGATGGTTGATGCCAAGGGGTCCTCGGTCAAGGTCATCCTAGGCGTAGTGGCGAAAAGTGGCGTTGACGTTGAGTTCAGTGCAAGTGGACGCACTATTACTTTCCCCGGTTTCTTGCGCGTTTATGGCGATGTCGCCCGCAGCGCTAAGGAAAAGGATGCTGAGACTCACTTGCCAAACATGGCTACCGGCGATGAGCTAGAAGCCTTAGAACTGAAGGCAGATGGGCACAGTACGAATCCTCCTGCACGCTATAACGAGGCCTCGCTCGTGAAGCGTATGGAAGATCTTGGTATTGGCCGTCCTTCTACCTATGCCTCGATCATCAAGACCATCCAGGATCGCGGATATGTATACTCTCGCGGCAACGCGCTGGTGCCAAGTTGGACTGCTTTCGCAGTTGTCGGCCTCTTGGAACAAAACTTCGGTTCCTTAGTGGATTATGAATTCACCTCGGCAATGGAAGATGACCTTGATGCTATTGCTGCTGGCCAAGAAGATCGCGTGAGTTGGCTCAATGCTTTCTACTTTGGTGATGGCCACTCGGAACAGGCTATTGCGCGCGATGGCGGCTTGCAGCATCTGGTTGGCGATAAGCTTGAAGAAATCGATGCGCGACAGGTTAATTCCTTACACCTCTTTGATGATGATCAAGGTCGTGCCATTGTGGTGCGCGTGGGTCGCTATGGTGCCTATATCGAACGCCAAATTGGTGTTAAAGATGGCGAGCCAGAGTATCAGCGCGCCAACTTGGCTGACACCATCACCCCAGATGAGCTGGATCTGAAGACTGCCGAGAAACTTTTTGCCACTCCCCAAAGTGGTAGGGAGTTGGGACGTAACCCGCGCAATAACCGGATGGTCGTTGCCCGCGAGGGGCGCTTCGGTCCCTATGTCACCGAACTCGTCAATGATGATGAGCAGGCGGTCGTCGTAGCTCAGGCTGAAAAGATTGTGGCAGAAGAACGTGCTGCTGAGGATGCCCAGCGGACGGCAGAAGGTAAGCGCGCAAAGAATTGGGAGACAAAAACTGCTGCGAAGCAAAAAGAAAAGCGTATCCAGCAGATTATTGACGAAGAGCTTAAGCCGCAGACTGCCAGTCTGTTTTCTTCCATGGACCCATCCACGGTCACCTTAGAGCAGGCCTTGGATCTGCTTTCTCTGCCACGTGAAGTAGGCGTGGATCCAAGTGATGGGGAAGTGATTACTGCCCAAAATGGTCGCTATGGTCCTTACCTGAAGAAGGGCAAGGATTCGCGCTCATTGGCTAGTGAGGATCAAATCTTCAGCATCACTTTGGAAGAAGCGCGCCGGATCTATGCCGAGCCAAAGCGCCGTGGCCGCGGTGGTACTACCCCAAGTGCCATTAAGCTGCTGGGCGATAATGATGTCTCGGGCAAGCCTATGTCGGTCAAGGATGGCCGCTTTGGCCCGTATGTTACCGATGGCGAGACGAATGCATCGCTCAAGCGTGGTGATGATCCCAAGGAGATTACCGATGCACGCGCAAATGAATTGCTCAGTGAGCGTCGCGCTAAGGATGCGGCGAATCCAAAGCCGCAAAAGCGCGCTCGCAAAGCCCGCGCGTAGCAGCAAATAACAGCTAAAGCCGCAGAAGAATTCAAGGCAGTAGTTCGTCAGCAGCGGCGACTACTGCCTTGAAGCGTAGCTACAACCACCCCAAGGTGGTGTGCGGTAGTGATACTTGCTGCTGCTTTACTCCTGCCCAGATTCCGCCAGGCTGCTGCGCAAAGGCCGGGCTAACTGCGAGAGCATATTGCGCCCACGCAGTTCCACAGCTTTTAAGCTGGTCCACTGCTTGCGCTCTTCTTCATTCGCCTGGGTTAGGGTAGTGGCATTGGTAAGCACTTGATCCGGGATAGTCTTTGCGATTTCGGTCAATCGGGCTGCGGTGTTTACGGCATCACCAATTACGGTGTATTCAAAACGTTCTCGCGCACCAATGTGGCCGGCTACGACATGGCCGGTAGCCACGCCGATACCAGCCTGTAAGCGCATAGTGGCGATTTCTGCGTGCAGTTCCCGGGCCGCGTGTAAGGCATGGGTGGTGGCATCAGCAAGCTCTAAAGGAGCGCCGAATACAGCCAGTGCGGCATCACCTTCGAATTTATTGATCACTCCGTGGTGAGCGTGCACGATACGTACCACGCGCTCGAAGAAATCATTCAAAGTAGCGACGACCTCTTGGGGAGGATAGGAAACTGCGAAGGTGGTCGAGCCAATAAGATCTACAAAAAGCACGCTTACCGTGCGCGATTGGCCGCCTAAGGTGGGCTGCTGCTCTAAGGCTGCGCGCGCCACCTCTATACCCACATAGCGGCCGAAGAGGTCTTCGATACGCTGGCGCTCGGAAAGCCCGGTGATCATATTGTTAAAATCGCCCTGGAGCAGTCCAATTTCGGAACTATCATAGATGCGAATTTCTGGATGTATGCCTTGAGTACGTACTGCGTCAATACCGGCGCGTAGCTCCCGTAATGGATCCATAATGTTGCGCGCAAGTAGTTGAATACCGGAAAACCCCGCGATCAGCGCAACCAGTGCTACTGCAATGAGTGCTGGTATGACCTTCGCGATTGGCCCGGGGATTAAATCTACAGATGCGGCCCACAACAGCAGCAAGCAACCGATAATCGGACCGCCACTGGTGAGCATCCAAGTCAGCACTAGGCGCCAATGCAAGGAAAGACCCGGGGGATCCTGGGAAAGTTCTTCCTTGGTGGTCATCAATTGGTGGCGTGGAAAAGCTGCGGTCAACAACGGGCGCAGAATCGGGCCGGTACGCAAAGCAACGACCATCGCCACTCCAGCGCCGACAATAAAGGTGGTAGCGAAGATAATAATGGTCGCGCCTATTTCATCGCCGCGTGCGGCAATACCAAAGAATACCGCTGCACTTAGCCAACCCAAGAGGCAGATGAGTGCCTGGTAGATGGGTATGTAGATAATGTGTGACCAAATGTCAGTGCTATTTTTTTCGCGTTGCCATTGCGCCACCGGGCGAATGATCAACCAAGATATCCACAGGCCAATCGCCAAGAATCCCAAAAAGTATAGCGTTGGCGATACGAGGGGAAGGGAGTCGAATAAGGGCATGGGTATGAGGAAGTGCAAAAATAGCAGTAGACCCACAAAAGCCAGGAGGTTTGTGGTAATTACTGATATCGCATACCTCGCCCACACCGAGATGTGGGGCCGCCGGGGCACAGAGGTCATGAGATTCCTTTCCCCAAAGTAGATGTAGTGGAGCACAACCAGTTTAGAATAGGCATCGTGACCGATGATGTCTTTTCGCAAATGGCTGTGCACAAAACTGTAGCCGATCGCCTGCGCATTGCCGCGCACGCCGCCCGCCAGGGGGACACCGGCAGTGCCATGACCCACGCCTGGCTGTTTACTGGCCCTCCTGGCTCCGGGCGTTCGGTAGCAGCAGTCGCCTTTGCTGCAGCCTTAGAATGCGAAGACCCGGACATCATCGGCTGTGGACACTGTCGCCAATGCGAGGCGGTGCGCCAAGGCTCGCATGGTGATGTGGTGCATGAGGTGCCCCGTGGGTTATCTATCTCGGTGGATACGGTACGAACCCGAATTATTGAGCCGGCGGTCATGCGTCCAGCAGTGGGGCGCTGGCGCGTGGTGATCCTCGATAACGCAGACCGGCTTACGGATAGTGCCGCGAATGCCTTGCTGAAAACGGTGGAAGAACCTCCAGCGCATACGGTGATTATGCTGTGTACTCCTTCGACGGATCCCAGCGACATTATGCCTACGCTGTATTCACGTAGTCGACATCTTTATGTACCCCAGCCTTCTACTGCTGAGGTCACCGCGATTTTGATGCGTGATCCTGCCGTAAGCGAGCAAGCAGCAGCGTTGGCCGCGGCGGCAACAGGACAGCATATTGGGCGGGCTCGTCGCTTGGTTCATGACTCTGCTGCCCAGCAGCGCCGTGTTAATGTGTTGCACCTAGCAGAAGACATTGAGCATGGTAGTACCGCCTTTTTCGCCGTCAGCCGCATTTATAAGGAGATAGTGTCTGCAGCTGAGGCTGATCTCAACACGGAAAATGAGCATGAGCAAGAACAACTGCGCACCGCTTTAGGCATGGGCGCTAAGGGGAAGGGCGCGCAGCGGGCCTTGCGCGGAGCTAATGCGGAATTAAAGCAATTAGAAAATGAGCAAAAGCGGCGCAAACAACGCGCGATTCGCGATGCCATCGACCTGGCCCTCGTGGATCTTGCTGGTTTTTACCGTGATGCCCTCTTGCAGGCTGGTGGTGATGAGGCCCAAGTGGCACTGACGCATCCGGACATGCAGCCGCATACCGCGGATTTAGCGAAGCGGTTGAGCTTGAGCGCGCTGGTCGGGTGCTTGGATGCAATTATGCACACCCGCCAGGCTTTAGATTTGAATGTGAGCCCTGAGACGGCCCTGGATGGGATGATCGGGAGATTGCGTTTGGCCTACAGTCGCTGAGTGTTTTTATTTTCCATTCCGCTGCTGTAGAATCCTATCTCGTTGCCGCCTTAGCTCAGTCGGTAGAGCATCTCACTCGTAATGAGAAGGTCGCGAGTTCGATTCTCGCAGGCGGCTCAAAAAATGAGGCTCACCACAATATCGTGGTGAGCCTTTATTTTATGTTTCGCTCTGGAAGTTTTGTGTGAAACATGTATGTGGAATATCGCTTCAAGGGTATTGCTTTTCCGGCTTCGAGGCTCTAAAAGAGCGTTGTTTGAAGACCCCGACACATTCAAATGGCGGCTATCGGGTCCGCAATCGATATTGACCTGTTGCTAGGTGCAGATGGGAATCTGGCAGTGACTGGTCCATCTTTGGTTAGTACCTACGTATTCTCCTGGTTTCTTGGGGCTAAGGGCGTAGGAGAATTCGTTATGCACCGATTAAGTTCCGGTGCACTGTTTCTTACTCCCGAGAATCCTTAGGTGAGGGGTCAGTGTACTTCATCGGATGGTTTCATTGCCTATGTTAGGCAATTGCTGGCATTGCTGATGTGGGCAGCTATTGCAAGGTATCTGGGGTTCGGGAATTCTTCAGTTCGATGCCACGGTGGATATGGGCGCTAGCAGCTCTAAGTATCGTTTGGGGCTTTAAAAAGGATTGTTGTATTAGAGCGGTATGGATTTCGTGTTTAACATGCTTAAGTGTCTAAAAGAACTACCTACTTTTGAATATTGCTTCTTTTAGTGGCAATCGAAAAGAACTTGGTATCAGTCTTCGCTAATATCGGCATGGCACTATCGTCATCGCTTCGCGACAAGTCTTAGAATGGGCAATCAAACAGTGAGGCAGGAGTAAATCCGTAGTTCGTGCCGACAGTTTCTTATGGGCAAAATATCTGACTCTGTAGGTAAAAGGAAACCGCTACCAACTGCACAACTTACAGGCAGCTGGTAGCGGGATAATCGCATCTCTTTATTTCACGGAATTAACGTGTAGGTGGAACGGAATCCTGCGCTGGTTCAACAATGATCGCTCCTTGAGCGCTGTCGAGTTTTATTGAGTTCACACGCTCTCGTACTTGGAACCAACCTATGGTCATCGCAATGGCGATAATTGCGAAGAGAGCAAGAGTCCACCGACCGGAGGCTGAAGTTAAGTTAGACAGCACCACGACGCCAAAGAATATTAAAGACAGATAGTTAGTGTAGGGTGCACCGGGCATACGGTATCTAGGGCGGGTTTCTTTCCCCTCTTTTACCCGCTTTAAGAATGCTAGGTGTGTGATTAGGATAGCTGCCCACGTTCCGGCTATTCCTATGCCAGCTAAATTCATAACAATTTCGAATGCATCGTCTGCAAGAAATGCATTGAGAAGTACGCCTACTAATCCGAGGGCTGAAGTTATAGCAATTCCGCCAGCTGGCACTTTATTTTTGTTGAGTTGTGCAGCTAATTTAGGTGCTTCTCCAGCGACTGCTAGAGAGCGCAGAGTGCGTCCAGTTGCATAAAGTCCAGCATTGAGCGAGGACATGGCGGCCGTCAGCACTACGATTTGGATAATATCCCCTGCATGAGGAAGCCCCAACTCGCTGAAGAATGTGACGAAAGGTGATTCGTTCGCGGAGTAAGCAGTATAGGGGAGGACGAGAGCCATGAGCAGCACGGACCCAACGTAGAAAACAAAGATTCGGAGGATCATAGAATTGATAGCCCGAGGCAGAACCTTTTCTGCTTCTTTAGCTTCGCCAGCAGCTACACCGACCATTTCAGTTCCACCGAAAGCGAAGATAACTCCAAGCGTTAAGGCGAAGACTATTGGTAATCCTTCTGGGAAAAGCCCCCCGTGATCCGTAATATTGCTAAAACCAGCACCGTGGCCATCGATTTCAGCACCAGTAACCACAGCCCATATGGCAGCGATCATGAACGATACTATGGCTAAAATTTTAATGAGCGCGAACCAAAACTCGGCTTCCCCGAACATCTTCACATTGAGCATGTTTAGAATAAAAACCAATGCAAGAGCAGCTAATGCTAGTACCCATTGAGGTATGCTGTGGAAAGCTGACCAGAAATGTAAATAGAGTGCTACTGCTGTGATGTCAGCCATCACTGTAACTGCCCAGTCCAGGAAGAAGAACCATCCCGTGACATATGCGCCGCGTTCGCCTAAGAATTCTCGAGCGTAGGAGACGAAAGCGCCGGATGATGGGCGCCGAATGGCAAGTTCGCCAAGAGCGCGCACCATCAGAAAAGCGAAGCAGCCACATACTGCATAGGCAATAGCAAGACCTGGTCCACCCTGTGAAAGACGGCCGCCAGCTCCAAGGAACAAGCCGGTTCCTATAGAACCGCCAATGGCAATCATTTGTAAGTGCCGATTTTTGAGTTCTTTATTATATCCGGCGTCGCCTTTGTCTTTTAATGTGTTACCCATAGAATGAGTCCGTTTCTGTGAGATTACACTCGAATCTTCATGTGATACGGGCGCAAACAAAAAATGCATTCGTTGACTTATCCTACGGTCTCATTTTCATTTTCTATGAGCCAGAATGCTTGGAGGTGAGCGAAATAACTTTTGTGTCAGGTCGATCAGTAGGATCAATATCTTTAATATTGTTGCGGACCTTAAACCAGCCCAGAATCATGGCCACCAACACAATAGCGAAAAGCGCCAAAGTCCAACGACCAGAAGTAGAGCCAAAATTTGAGAGCACAACAATGATGAAAAATGCCAGCGATACATAATTAGTCAATGGGGCGCCGGGCATCCGAAAATCTGGCCGTGTTTCCTTCCCTTGCTTCACCCTGCGTAGGAAAACAAGGTGCACTATCAGAATGGAACACCAAGTACCTGCAGTACCAATGGCAGCGAGGTTCATGACGATTTCGAAGGCATCCTCAGCTAAGAAAGCATTAAGTAACACACCAATAAGCCCCAGTGCAGAGGTAATTGCAATGGCGATCGCTGGAACCTTGTGCTTATTGAGTTTGCCAGCAAAGGCAGGAGCCTCCCCGGCAACAGCCATGGAGCGCAGGGTACGCCCTGTGGCATAAAGGCCCGCATTCAATGAGGATAGTGCGGCCGTTAAGACCACAATTTGAATGACATCACCAGCATGTGGAATCCCAATCCCAGAGAAGAAGGTAACAAAGGGGGACTCATCCTTGCTATAGGCGGTATAAGGCAGTACCAAAGCCATGAGCACTACAGAGCCGACGTAGAAGACAAAGATACGCAGGATCATGGAGTTAATAGCACGGGGTAAGATCTTCGTTGCTTCTTTAGCCTCACCAGCGGCCACGCCAATCATTTCCGTACCAGCAAAAGCGAACACCACACCTAAAGTTAAGGTAAAGACGATGGGTAGTCCCTCGGGGAAGAAACCTCCATTATCACTAATATTGTGAATGCCTGCGGTGTTCTCACCGACCTCAGCGCCGGTGACCACTGCCCAAATAGCAATGACCATGAAGGCAATAATGGCTGTGATCTTAATAATGGCGAACCAGAATTCAGCCTCACCGAACATCTTCACATTCACCATATTCATAGCAAAGACCAAGGCTAGGGCAAGTAAGGCCAGCACCCACTGCGGGATGCTATGGAAGGCAGACCAGTAGTTGAGATACAAAGCTACCGCGGTAATATCCGCCATGGCGATCACAGCCCACTGCATAAAGAAGAACCAGCCGGTGAAGTAGGCGCCCTTTTTGCCTAAGAACTCGCGGGCGTAGGAAACGAAAGCACCTGAAGAAGGCCGGCGCATGGCTAATTCACCAAGTGCACGGATCATGAGGAAGGCGAACAGGCCACACACGGCGTATGCGATTGCCAGGCCCGGACCGCCTTGAGAGAGGCGCCCACCGGCGCCTAAGAATAAGCCGGTGCCGATAGAACCACCGATAGCGATCATCTGGAGATGGCGGGCTTTTAAGGCCTTGTCATAGCCGGTATCTCCAATATCGGCGCTGGGTGCAGCAGTATTGGGAATATCGGGCGTAGAAGGGGTCTTGCTCATGGATGGAAACTCCAGCCTATTTTCAAGGGAACAATACGAGCTGTAATGCTACGCCATAGGCTAGCCTCTCACCGCATAACTCAGCCGCAGATGTGATGAAAGCGACCAATCTATTGTCACTGTATGTGGCAGTATGATTTTTGGGGTGGAATTGCGAAAAATGGGGACCAGCATGGAAAATAAGTAGCCAGCAGGTTGACTCAAGTGCGACTGTCAAAATCCGCTGGCCGAGGTAGCTTTATCTGATTAGCCTGATTAGTCACGCAGCCGGGCTACTACTTTGCCCCTAATTTTGCCGGCTTGTAGATCCCGGAATGCGGCAACGACGCCATCCCAACCCACAAGCTGTTGACAAAGTGGATCTAGATCGCCGACCGCCACCATATTGAGGACTACTGATAAATCTTGGCTGAGCTGGCGAATATGGGAACTTTCGCCATGGCTATATGCTGCGCCCAAGGCAACCTCATGCAAAGAAATTGCCTTGGCGAATGGCTCGGGGAATCGTTGCGGTGCGCCATTGATCGTTACCAAGCCACCGCCGTGCTTGATGTGCTCAAGTGCATGGGTAGCAGAACTCGTGCCAACGGTGTCGATGATTCCATCAAAGCTATAAGCGCCAAGCTGCTCCCACAAATCTCCTTGGGTGTAGTCAATGACCACATCAGCGCCTAAGTCTCGTACCCATTGGGCCTTTGCAGTAGAGCTTGTGGCTACCACCATAGCGCCGGTTTGCTTTGCTAACTGAATAGCAAAAGCGCCCACCGCACCAGAGCCACCAATGATGCCAATGACTTGGCCAGGAGCTACTCGGAGTCGATCCATCACAGCTTGATAGGCAGTCAGTGCTGCAGTAGGCAGGGCAGCAGCTGCCTCGAAAGAGACGGTTGCAGGGATCACCGCCACCGCCCGGGCATCAACATCAACGTATTCCGCCAGACCACCTTGAGCTCGTAAATCATGGTGAACCAACACGCGGGTGCCGACGGGCCAGCTGCCACCAGCGATCACAGTACCAGCAATATCTAAGCCGGAGATGTGAGGGTATTCCCACTGCGCTGGATGATGAGAGGCAATTTTGTAGTCCACTGGGTTTAATCCCACGGCATGTACGCGAATGCGTACCTTGCCGGCAGTTGGGTGCGTGGCCATGAAGACTTCAGCTTCATGGAGGTCATCGATGGTTTGGGACTGTTCAAGTACGAAGGCTTTCATATTTTATCTAACGACTAGATGGCGATCTTGTATTCCAGTGGGGTTCCATCGAATGATTGTCGGAGCAGCCAATCTGCCTTAAGCCCTCAGAACCCTTAAAGCAGCAATCACCCTTCATCGGTAGGCTGGGGCACATGCAAAAAGTACAAGGTGTAGTAGCAACAGCGAAGGGCGCTCCTGTTTCTGTGGAGACCATTATGATCCCGGATCCGGGTCCAGGAGATGTGATCGTCCGCGTTGTCAGTTGTGGTGTTTGCCAAACTGATGAGCATTATGTTGCCGGCGGGGTGGGCGATAACTTTCCGTACCTGCTAGGCCATGAATCCTCTGCAATCGTTGAAGAAGTGGGTGAGGGCGTAACTAACGTGGCACCCGGGGATCACGTGATCCTTAATTGGCGTGCTGTCTGTGGAGAATGCCGTGCCTGTGCCAAAGGTCAGCCGCAGTACTGCTTTGCCACCCATAATGCCTCACGCAAGATGACCCTCGAAGATGGCACCGAATTAGAAGCAGCGCTGGGCATTGGTTCTTTCGCCGAGAAGACCCTCGTTGCAGCAGGGCAATGCACCAAAATTCCAGAAGATTTAAGCCGTGCCCAGCTCCACGCCGTTGGATTATTGGGCTGTGGGGTTTCTGCAGGCCTAGGGGCTACTTTAAATACCGGAGAAGTACGTCGCGGCGAGACTGTGGCCGTGATTGGGTGCGGTGGTGTAGGCTGCGCGGCTATCGCCGGCGCAAAATTAGCTGGTGCCAGCCGCATTATCGCCGTAGACATTGATGCTCGCAAGCTGCAGTGGGCGCAGCATTTTGGGGCAGAGGTCCTTGTTGATGCTACAACCACTGATGCGGTGAGTGCTATCCAAGAGCACACTGGAGGGTTTGGTGCTGATGTGGTCATCGATGCCGCGGGTACTGCTCAAACCTACTCGCAAGCGTTTGCCGCTCGTGATCTTGCCGGCCGCGTGGTCTTAGTCGGTGTACCAGCACCTGGTACCACTGTAGAGATGGATTTGGCTACTGTGTTTAGCCACGGTGGATCGGTGCGTCCATCTTGGTATGGCGATACCTTGCCAAGCCGCGATTTTCCCGCCTATGTAGCCCAATACTTGGCTGGAGATCTAGACTTAGATGCTTTCGTGAGTGAGCGCATCCGCCTAGACCAGGTTGGTGCAGCCTTTGAAACAATGAAGCAGGGCAAAGTCTTGCGCAGCGTCGTCGAAATTGAAGGGGCAGCAGTATGAGTGCGCGGATTCAACATGTAGAAACTTCTGGTACCTTCTCTCTCGATGGCGGTACCTGGGAGGTCAACAATAATGTGTGGGTCATCGGTGATGATTCAGAAGTCATTATCATTGATCCCGCCCACGACCTTGATGCCGTTGATGCAGTCATTCATGGACGTAAGGTGCAAGCCATCGTGCTCACCCACGCCCATGATGACCACTGTTCCCAGGCGGTGGCAGCAGCTAAGTGCTGGGATGCACCGGTATATCTCCATGCTGCAGACCTGCCACTATGGGACATGGTGCACCCCGATTACAAGCCAGATTACGATCTTGCCGCCATACAAGAATTAGAGATCGCTGGCATCCGGTTGCAGGTATTGCACACCCCAGGGCATTCCCCAGGATCGGTGTGCTTCTATGCTCCGGAATTAGCAGGTGGTGTGCTGTTGAGTGGGGATACCTTATTTCAAGGTGGACCAGGGGCAACGGGGCGCTCATATAGTGACTTCGATACGATTATCCGCTCTATTCAAGGACAGCTCTTAGTGTTGCCAGCTGATACTAGGGTGCTTACGGGGCATGGCCCAGAGACCACCATTGGTCAAGAAGCAGGAGACGTCGAAGAGTGGATCGCGCGCGGGCACTAAAGTGTCACCGCACAATGTACCAACATGATCTGTGGGTGCGGATATCTGAATTCTGAAGACAACCGCAGCAACGTTCTGAGCTGCGGTTGTTTTGTATGGAGGCTGGGTTTGCAGTGGTAGTGGACGAGGGCGCTGCGCCAGTTTTAGGTGGGCTGCCCGTTGGGAGAACTCTTTGAGGGCGGCATGCCAGGACAAGTGCTTAATGAGCGCTATTTCGGGGAATGTTGAAATCATAGAGCCGGATTAACGATTCGGCCACCTGTCCTGTCATAATGCGTTGCATACGGGCAACTAAGGCATGCGGGTCATCCTTCATACCGTCATTGATCCAGTACGAGGTGTGCCCAACAACGGCGGCAGTAAAGTGCTGGATAACAAATGCTTTATCGGCACTGCGTACGTTTGCCAGTGCGGGAATTGAATCTTTGCCGGCTTCGATAACGTCATCGACCACAGCGTGCATCATTTGGGAGAACGAGTCGTAGAAGAATCGTTCAAGGTTCTGGTAATCCAGGCTCTCGATGACAGAAAGTACTTGAACCCTGTTGCGCTGGAAGTAGTCCAGCAGCATTTCTAAGCCGTGGTACCACTCGGCCAGACTTGCGTGGGTGAGGATGTGTTCGGCTACCTCGTTGGTAAATACCCACTCTACGAGTTCGTAGATGTCGTGAAAGTGGTAGTAGAAGGCTTGGCGGGTGATACCGGCGTCCTCCACTAATGAAGAGACGGTAATTTTATTGAGCGGGATACTTATCAGTTGCTTTTTGAGCGAGGCTGTAAGCGCTTCCCGGGTGCGAAGCGAATTGCGGTTCATATTTTCACCATACCAGATATTTAGACGGTGTGCTATTACTGTTGCAAAAATTCGTGAAAAACTTACCGTGACATGCACGGAAAAGAATTTTTAAATTTTTGACGCTACTTGAAACCTGTCTATGGCCTGACAGAAACCTGAAAATTATAATGGAGTGTGCAAATGATTTTTGGGACACAGTCCTGAAGGGGCCAGGAGGCTTCTCACGCGCAGCCATTGCAAAGGCTGATGTAAAAATAGAAGCGAAACTGGGCAAATGGACAGTGTCACACCTGATTATCAGAGGGAGTGGAACAATGTTCCTTTTTGATTCAATTCCGTGGTATTCCTGGCTCGCCTGGTTTGGAGTACTTGCCGCCCTTATTATTATGGCGGATCTCACCCGACGTTCGCGCCAACTCTCTTGGGCCATCTATATTGGCTTGCCGATCTTGCTGACCATCTTCGTATGGCCTAACACCGCCGGCGCGGATTCTTCCACCGGCACCTGGTTCCACTGGGTCAAAGTCTATTCAGCGCTTGCTGGTGTGCTGGGATTCATGCTCTTGCGCTACCACGACAAGATCAATTCCAATAAGTGGGCGCTGCTCTTCCCGCCGGCGATTCTTGGCATCAATATTTTGGAAGCATGTATCCGTGACTTCCAAGTTGGTGCGATGAACGCTGATGGTATGGTCGATGGCGTCTACATGGTCTCTGGTTCCTGGAACTACATGAACGGCGTTGCCGGCTTGATCAACCTGATCACCATTTGCGGTTGGGCAAGCATCATGATCACCCGCGATCGTAACCGCGATATGGTCTGGCCGGACATGATGTGGTTCTGGATCGTCGCTTATGATCTCTGGAACTTCGCCTATGTCTACAACTGCGTTGGCGACCACGCCTTCTACGCTGGTGCCGCCCTGCTTATCTCCTGCACCATCCCAGCCTTCCTTATCAAGAAGGGCACCTGGCTCCAGTACCGCGCTAGCACCTTGGCCCTGTGGATGATGTTTACCATGGCAGTACCTGGCTTCGTTACCGACTCTGCCTTCGCCGTTGATGCTTCCCATAACACCGCTGCTTTGTTCACCGTTTCCTTTATCTCCTTGGCTGTGAACATCGCTGTATTGGTATGGCAGATCCACCGCATCCGTGTTCGTGGCCGTAACCCACTACGCGACACCATCTACGACGACACTCCTGCTTACCAGGCAATGGTTGCCGAAAACTTGGCCCTGGCCGCTGAAGCAGATCGTTCCATCCTCGCCGAGGATCGCCGTATGCAACAAGCCTAGGATCCCTGGCTGCACCAGTGAGCTGCTAGTAGCTACGAGAGAAACTCAAAGGCGCAAAACGCAATATATTTCATCCGCTTCACTCGCTCTGAGTGGGGCGGATGTTGCTATGTATTATGTCAGTGAACTGAGTCATTGGGAACTATTGAATCTTTTTGGGGCTGAGTTCGAACTTTATAGTGCAGCCGTTTTGCAAGCATGTTAAATCCCAGCGATAACACTGGGGCATCTACATGAGATATAAGAACTAGAGTTTAAGAAGGAGAAGATTTTATGTTGCGTAAAGTGCTTGCTATTTGTACCTTGCTAGCAGCCATCGTGGCGGGTATCAGTACCCCGAACGTTGCTACGGCCCAAGAGCGAAATATGGTGATTTTCGGTGATTCCGTAATTTCCGATGGCAATGTCGTTGAGACGTTGAAGAATGAAGATCCAAACGTATTGTGCGTTACCTCGGATAATAGTTATGCAGAGCAAGCCGCTCGCCATCTAGGCCTGGTTACCCATAATTATTCCTGTTCTGGAACCATTACATTCTCGGGTGCTGGGACGAATATTCAAGCGCAGATGCCAGTACAGGTGCAAATGGCCCTTGATGATGGCGCCTTGAATGCCGCTACCGAGCGCGTCGTTCTTACCGTTGGCTTCAACGACACCTACAACAATGTCAACATCAGTGATGCCGAAGTTCGGCAGCGCTTCGTGGATGCCATGGTTCCACAAATTGAGCGAATCCGCGCCGCAGCGCCAAATGCCCGTATCCAGTTGGTCGGATATGCTTCGATTACCGATCAGAGCAACGTATGTCTTTTCCACGTCATTCCCAACATTCATGACACCATTCCTGGACCGCTAGTTGTCTACTGGGAAAATCAAGCACAGTGGATGAATGTTGATCTTGCTGTCGCCACGGGCGTGGAGTTCGTGGATTTGAAGCCCCTGACCTATGGCCATAGCATGTGTGCTAATGATGAAGACCGCTACTGGGGCGGACTAGTAGATTTGACTGGCAGCCCATTTAATATGCCCGTGCATTTGAACCAAAAAGGCCATGAGGTCGTAGGCGAGTACCTCGCCAGCATCTAAAAACTGAGTGATAGCCCACTGAGTGATCATTCTTAAGGTAAAATAAACAGCACCCGGAATACTTTTCTAGGTGCTGTTTTTCTTATACCGCGTGAGTATTTAGCACCGCTGATTAATTCGCTGCCGCAAGCGCGCGCAAAACATACTCTCCATAACCAGATTTACGCAGCGGATGTGCCAAGGCTGCACACTGCTCCGCGCTAATAAAGCCTGCTTGCCAGGCAGCTACCTCAGGCGAGCCAATAATCACTCCTGTACGCTTTTGTAGTACTTCCACATAGGAGCTGGCCTCACTCATGGAATCAATAGTGCCGGTATCCAACCACACATCGCCACGTTGTAAGCGATGTACACGCAGACGTCCTTGACGCAGATAGTGCTCGTTGATGGCAGTGATCTCTAGCTCTCCGCGTGCAGAAGGAGTAATGGTGCGCGCAATGTCCACCACATCATTGGCATAGAAGTACAAACCAACCACTGCAAAGGAAGATTGTGGGTTGGTGGGTTTTTCTTCAATAGCGGTGGCAACATTGTTTGTATCAAAACTCACCACACCATAGCGCTGCGGATCAGAGACCTCATAGGCAAAAACCGTGCCCCCAGCTGGATCATGGTACTGCCCCAAGGCCTCCCCTAAGCGGTGACCATCAAAAATATTATCGCCCAAAGCTAAAGCCACGGCATCATCGCCAATAAAATCTGCGCCAATACTAAAGGCTTGGGCAATGCCCTCAGGGGTAGGCTGAACGGCATAACAAAAATCCAAACCCCATTGGTTGCCGTCCCCAAGTAAACGCTGGAAAGCATGCTGATCCTCTGGCGTGGTGATGATTAAAATCTCTCGGATACCTGCGGAGATCAAAGTCGTCAGCGGGTAATAGATCATTGGTTTGTCATAAATTGGCATCAACTGCTTGGATATACCCAGGGTTACTGGATGCAGTCGACTACCGGTCCCACCGGCCAGAATAATGCCTTTCATGGTTTCCTAGTCTAGGCGCACCCCGTCAACAGCACCATTAAAGAGCAGCATTCATGTCTTTTTTCAAGGAAGCTCCCGAAGGTATTCTGCTAGGGCATCTTCCCATCGACGCGGAAGAAAACCAGTAGCCGCCAACTTATCAAGGGCTAAAACAGAGTTTCGGGGACGTGCTGCGAGTTGTTTATCAGCTCCATAATCTTCAGTTGAAACAGGACGCACAAGATCTTGTTTAGCGCGCGCAGAATAAACTGCATGTGCAATATCAAACCAGCTGGTAATCGCACCGCTATTAGTGCAGTTATACACCCCATAGGGATGTGCGCCGGCGAGTAAGTGTGCAACAGCTGCAGCAATATCGCGTGTGAAACTTAATCGTCCAAATTGATCGTTGACTACCGTCGGGCTTATTTCCCGTGCTGCTAATTGATCCATGGTGCGTACAAAATTATTGCCATCACCCACAACCCAAGCGGTGCGCAACACATAATGTCGGCGGGTGGTAGTTGCCGCTAGCTCGCCTGCAGCTTTAGATTGACCATAGACGTTGAGTGGAGCTAAAGGCGCATCCTCTGCATAGCAGCTGGCAGTGCCATCGAAAACATAATCGGTGGAAAAATGTACCAGGCAGAAATCATACCGCTCTGCTAAGGCCGCAAGATTGCGCACGGCAATTGCATTAACCTGCCAACATTGCGCAGTGTGAGTCTCCGCCGCGTCGACTTTAGTATATGCAGCCGCATTGCATACTACTGAATACTGCGACCAATCCAATGCTGTCTCTAAGGCATCAAAATCCATAGTAAGGTCTAATTGCTTTGCATCCAAGGCTGTGGCTGCGGGAAATTGGGTCTGCAATGCCCGGCCCACTTGGCCTTGCGCCCCGATAATTAGCATTGCCGGTGGTTGGACTCCAGAAGTCTCCGCGAGGTTGGGGTGCCCCAAATCTTTTTCACTGCGAATACAGCGCGGATCATCCAAGGGGATTGGCCAGGGAATATCGAGAAGTGGATCGGCTGCATTGACATTTACATAGGTAGCCTGCGGAGACCAATGCGCATTTACTAAATACGTGTAGGAAGTATCAGGTTTTAGTGCCTGAAATCCATTTGCAACCCCGCGTGGAACAAACACCGCAATATCGGGACTAATCTCCATAGAAAAAGTTTTGCCATAGGTTGCAGAATCTATGCGCACGTCACACCAGGCGCCAAAGACTGTGCCAGTGGCAACCGAGATTAATTTATCCCAAGGCTCAGCATGAAGTCCGCGGGTGACTCCGGGTTGCTCATTAAAGGAAATATTGTTTTGAATCGGGCGAAATGTTTCTAGCGCTTGGGACACACTAGGGAGAGCACTAAACTTGGCACGCTGCCAATTCTCTTTAAACCAGCCTCGGGCATCACCGTGTACGCTCAAGCGCATCACAACTAAGTCAGCAATCGGTGTGGTCTCTACTTGCAGGGGTTGCCCAAATTTCATGAATTTTCCATTCTCATATTACGACTTACGACTGCGTAGTACTTATTTATTGCCCCTGACCTGTAACTAGTCGATCTGACTATGGGGATCAGGTTTATTGGCCGCGAGCTTGATATTGGGCCTCTACTGCTTGCTTCGAATCCTGCCACCAAGAGGAATGTTCGCGGTACCAAGTAATGGTTTGGACAAGACCAGCACGCATGCCTTCAGTATCAGTGTACTGTGGTTGCCAGCCCAGTTCGCGGCGCAACTTTGAAGCGTTAATGGCATAGCGCTGATCATGCCCAGGGCGATCTGCGACATGCTCAAAGTCAGCAGGATCTTTACCCATGAGTTCCAAGATCATGCTGATAATCGCTTTATTATTGAGCTGATCATTATCCGCCCCAATAAGATAGGTCTGCCCGAGCTGGCCGCGCTCGATAATCTGCAATACGGCCTCATTGTGATCATCGACATGGATCCAATCACGGATTTGTTCGCCGGTACCATAGAGCTTTGGGGTGCGCTCGGATAAAACATTGGTGATCTGGCGGGGGATGAACTTCTCAATATGTTGGTAAGGGCCATAATTGTTCGAGCAATTTGAGATTGTGGCCGCTACCTCAAAGGAACGAATCCAGGCTTGTACTAAATGATCCGCACTGGCCTTGGTAGCCGAATACGGCGAGGAAGGGCGATATGGTGAGTACTCGTGAAAACGTACAGGATCATCAATGGGTAAATCGCCGAACACTTCGTCGGTGGAGATGTGGTGGAGGCGGCGACGGTGTTTGCGAACTGCTTCGAGAATATTGAAGGTACCCATTACATTGGTCTGCACGAAAGGCGCCGGTGATGTCAAAGAATTATCATTGTGCGATTCTGCGGCGAAATGAACCACCACATCATGGTCTGCTACCAGCGCATCGACGAGTTCTGGATTGCAAATATCGCCAACTACAAGGTCAATATCCAGGCCGGCGAGATTGCGAGGATTTGCAGCATAGGTCATGGCATCAAGCACAGTGATGCGGTAATCCGGGCGGGTGGCTAAGGTATGGCGCACGAAATTGGTGCCAATAAAGCCAGCGCCACCGGTAACGAGCATGCGAGTAGAAGCCATAATACGTAGTTTACGGTATGGGCAGGCCTAAGAAAGTAGTGAACGGAAATGCCGGCAGGTCGATAGCCTGTTTGCCTGCAATGCCAAATGTCTTAACGGATTCGCCGCAGCCCGGAGCACATCGTCCGGCTTCGCAAGGATGCGGACTCCATGGCCGCCAACGGCCAGTCTCACGATGAGATCGCCCGAACGCTTCAGGGTGTCACCGGCGATGCTGAATAACTGGCAGCGCCAATACTCCGGCATCACGGTCGACAGCGCTAAAGAGCTGAAAATCTCAAGGACGAAAACTCCCTACTCAAGCGACTTTGGCTGATCAGATGCTACGTGCGCAGGCTTTGGAGAAATCGCCAAGGGAAAGCTCTCAAGCCCGGCATCACAGCGCCGGGCAATATCAATGCTTTTGGGCGCACCCCAGGTATTTTTCAGCGTCAAGCGTGCCGATACGTGGGACTACCCCGCAGTAGCTACCGGTACCTCCCCGCACAACAACCCCTGGCTGACCTGGATAAGCACTTGCGCACCATGCTGCGGGACTACGCGCTCACGCATTATTCTTATCCCTATTTTTAATCTATTTCTCTAGTGCGGAAATAAACATTCCAATAATGAATGCTATTGGAACTGTTCGCAGGTACTCGAAGGCTCAAGCTTAGGTTTCGATCGATAAAGGCGCCGATATGCCTCACACGGTTTACGATGGAGGCTTGTTCTTTTTCGATTCGCGCATGTACATAAGAGTTATACATACCGAATATGAGAGAAGAAATATGGTGATAGCGAGGTGAATAGTTTCGCTGCTCATATCAACCACCGCAAATCTGGTTTGTAGCTGCAGTGCAACCAAGATCGGAGATCTCATATGTCTGCACATTGACAGCTTCGCCCTGATCAAGATCGACAGCAATCCTGTGGAACTTAATCACTTTATCGCTTCCTGTATTTACAGGAACCAATACCCAGGCTTTGCCTTCTGAGTAAGACTGAATCGAAGCTTTATCCCATTCGATATCACCAACGTAGCTCGCTTTACTGAGATACTCTTGTGAGAGGGATACGGCCTTCGCCTTATCAGCCGCCCTGACCTTGGCGGACTCTACTGCCTCTGCGGCAGATTGAGATTCCCGAGACTTCAGAGCTGGTTCAGCATGAGCCAAAGGGGACATCAATAAAACTGCAGACATTGCCACTGAAATGAAACGATTGATTTTCCTCATAGGCACTCCTACATTCCGTGTCTACTCACGAAGCTACACACCAGCAGTGAGAAAATCTATACGATTTTTAAAAAAAAAATATCAAATTGTGACATATTACCCCATAATTGGGGTTCCCAGACTGCTGCATGGACGGGTTGAGGGACCCCGTTTGTGTGCAGGGTGTTCTAGAGATGAATCCTTGAATTACGCGGCCACCGTGGCTGCGAACTCGGCTGGGATGAGATATCCCAGCGATGAATGACGATGCGCAAGATTGTGCTCCGCGTGAAAGCCATCGATCAGTGTACGCGCCTGAAGTGTCGTATCGAACACATGACCATCCAGGCACTCATATTGGCGCTGCCAGTTATTCAGCGTCGCCGGTGGGGCCCTGAAGCGTTCGGGCGATCTCGCCGTGGGTTTGCCCTTTTACTGGGAGTCCATGCTAGAGAGAAGTCCCGGCAATACGAATCCAGCAGTAAGGATAGAGTAGTAACAATCGAGCAGCGCGGCAGGAGCAGTTTTTAATCCAAATGCATGGTATCTGCTTGGGCGGTGACCTTCCGCATTAGGATTAACCCAGCGATCAGTACCGCGGCAATGCCCAAAATACCCCAGTATTGGGCGTTAGCCCCTGCGGGCAGCACCCAGCGGCCAATGCCGATGGAGAGCGCGAACATTAGTGGAGCTAAGAAGGAAACTGCGCGCCCGGTAGTGGCATAGAGGCCAAAGATTTCTCCTTCACGACCAGCCGGAATCATACGAGCCAGATAGGAACGAGAAGCCGATTGAGCTGGGCCAACTGCTGCGGACAGCACTAAACCGAGGGTCCAGAAAACAAAAGAACCGGCGTCATGGAAGAGGAATACTAGCAGCGAAGATAAAATCAGTAGCCAGAGGGAGCCAACGATGACTTTTTTGGGGCCGATCGTGTCATCCAAGGTGCCCGCAATGATGGTAGAAATGCCAGCCACCACATTTGAAGCAATCGCGAAGAGGATCACATCACCAGAGCTAAAACCAAAGGTTCCTTGGGCAATCACACCGCCGTATTGGAATACCCCAGCAAGTCCATCGCGATAAATTGCTGCAGCGAGTAGGAACCACACAACCTGTGGATTCGAGCGGAACAGTGAGGTCAAGGTGTGCCATAAGCGACGGTAGGAGGCGATGAAAGATTCTCGCGGCTGGGCTACCGTGCGGTCGGCATCCTTATGGGTGTTACTGAGGAATAGGGGTAAGGCAAAGATGCCGAACCAGGCGGCAGCAACCAGCATGGATAAACGAATGCCCATAGAATCTTCGTTAGGAATGCCCAACCACGTGACCTCTGGGTTAATAAAGCCCAGGAACACAATGAGTAGCAGCACAATACCGCCGAGATATCCCATCCCCCAACCGATGCCAGAGACGCGGCCGCGATTTTCCGGAGTGGAGACTGAGTTGAGCAGCCCGTTGTAGTTCACATCGCAAAAGGAAAAGAAAATATTGGCAACTGCCAAAATTACGATGCCAGCCCACAGATAATCGGGGTCTGGCTGAATAAAAAACAAACATGCAGTTAGCACAACGACGATGGTGGTGAAAATGCCGAGCATGCGCCGCGGTTTACCAGAGCGGTCCGAGCGCTGTCCGGTAACTGGGGCCAATAATGCGATTACTACACCAGCAGCAGCCATGCCAATACTGAGTGCCTGGCTGGTGCGGGCTTCTTCGCCGAATGCCCCAGAGGTGAGGTAGACGGAAAAGACGAAAGTAGTGACCACCGCATTGAATGCAGCACTGCCCCAATCCCAGAGCCCCCAAGAAATAACCGGCCATGTCAATAATGAGTCGCGAGAAGACTGGGCAGGGGGATCAGCATGTAAAGAGGGCTGTTGTGGGTCCATACCCTCACACTGTAGAGCACGCGCACTGCCCACATTGCCAAAAGCGGAAATGAGTAGCGAAAGGAACGGAAAAAATTCGGCATATATCTCATTCGGTGAACCATAAAAGCCTACGCATTTGTTTTTGGTAAGCGCGGTGTCGGCTATACGGCAAGGTATTTATGGGGAAGTTCTGGCCGGGAAAAAGGAACTAAAACTAAAAGCGCGGGACACCTGAGGGTGTCCCGCTAGCGAAGGGGGCCGCACCTTTATACAGGGGGTGTTGCGGTAGCGGCCTACGCGCATCGCTACTTCTATTAAATACTAAAACGCTCGAAAATGGTAGTTGGTATAGTAGGACACACGAATTGGGGCATAAGGCGACATTTTTAGGTCGGATTCCGTATTCTAGATATTGTGACGGAACATTATGATGTAGTAGTACTCGGTGCAGGCCCAGGCGGTTATGTTGCAGCTATTCGCGCAGCACAACTTGGCAAGAAAGTCGCTGTTGTGGAAAAGCAGTATTGGGGCGGTGTTTGCCTCAATGTGGGATGTATCCCCTCCAAGGCCTTGCTAAAGAACGCAGAAGTAGCACATATTTTCAACCACGAGGCGAAGACCTTTGGCATCTCTGGCGATGTGAGCTTCGACTTTGGTGCCGCCCACAAGCGCTCCCGTCAGGTATCTGCGGGCATCGTAAAGGGTGTGCACTACCTGATGAAGAAGAACAAGATCACCGAAGTTAATGGTCTGGGATCCTTCAAGGATGCAAACACCCTTGAAATTACTGAGGGTGACGATAAGGGGAAAACTCTTACCTTCGATAATTGCATCATTGCCACCGGCTCGGTTGTGCGCTCCTTGCCAGGCGTCAAGCTCGGCGGCAATATTCTCTCCTTCGAAGAGCAGATTTTGAAGGAAGAGGTCCCAGAGTCCATCGTTATCGTCGGTGCCGGCGCTATCGGTATGGAATTTGCTTATGTCCTGGCCAATTATGGTGTTGAGGTAACTATCGTCGAGTTCATGGACCGCGTGCTACCAAATGAGGACAAGGACGTTTCCAAGGAAATTGCTAAGCAATACAAGAAGCTCGGAGTGAAACTCCTCACCGGCTATAAGACCACTGCTGTGCGCGACAATGGGTCCGGCGTTGAGGTAGATGTGGAGTCGAAGGACGGTAAGAAGTCCGATACCCTGCGTGCTGATCGCGTAATGATTTCCATTGGCTTCGCCCCACGCGTTGAAGGTTTTGGCCTGGAGAACACTGGTGTGAAGCTCACTGAGCGTGGCGCCATTGACATCGATGAGCGTATGCGCACCTCTGTGCCACACATTTATGCCATTGGCGATGTGACTGCAAAGCTGCAGTTGGCACACGTGGCTGAGGCTCAGGGCGTGGTTGCTGCAGAGACTATTGCCGAAGCTGAGACCGAAGAGCTTGGCGATTATATGATGATGCCACGCGCCACCTTCTGTAACCCACAGGTTGCTTCCTTCGGCTACACCGAAGAAGCAGCGCGGGAGAAATTTAGCGACCGCAAGATCAAGGTAGCTAGCTTCCCATTCAGCGCGAATGGTAAGGCTGCTGGTCTGGCAGAGACTGCTGGCTTCGTGAAGATCGTTGCGGATGAAGAATTCGGTGAACTTTTGGGTGCTCACATGGTTGGCGCCAATGTTTCCGAACTGCTGCCAGAGCTGACCCTGGCACAGCGCTTCGATCTGACTGCTGAGGAGATTGGCCGTAACGTGCACACTCACCCAACGCTGTCTGAGGCAATGAAGGAAGCTGCAGAAGGCATCATGGGGCACATGATTAATCTATAAAATCTGTAGCGAAAAATCCTCGGCTCCTTGTTTGGGCCGGGGATTTTTTTCGTTGGATTTATACTTCTTGGAATGCCTGTTGCTCGTGGTTTGTGCCCGCCCTCGAAGGGGGTTTTAGGCAGCGGGGGCCGCGGGCCCGGGATAAAAGAAAATATAGCTTTACGTGCAACTCTTCTTAAAGAAAGGTCGTGCTCGATCGAATAGTTGCGTCCCTGGTGTGGGTACGGACAGGAGACGCCGCCAGTAATAGATAAGAATACTGCATATGGTTTCATGAAATATTGCTATTTGATATACTATCTCAGCGCTCTATGCTTTCTTACATGACAGTACGCAGTGATGAAATCAAGAATTATGGAGCTAAAGAAGGCCAAGCCTACTTGGCTGGCTCTCCTCGTTCAGTCGTCCTGAATGGACTCAGCGGATACAATGAGTACCTATTCACTTTGGATGACTCGTTGGAACGTATTACGGTGCAATATGAAAACCGCTATGGCATCGTACTTGCTGGTGATCTGTATCGTCGCAAGGATTTGAATGAGTCTGAAAAGCACCCAGCTCTGATAATTGGGCCTCCCCATGGTGCAGTTAAAGAGCAAGCGCCTGGAGTCTACGCCAATCAGCTTGCGCAGCAAGGATTTGTGGTTTTGGCCTTTGACCCATCCTTTAACGGTGAATCTGGTGGTAACCGCCGCCGCATCAGTTCCCCGGAAATCTTCGCAGAAGACTTTTCTGCTGGCGTAGATTTTCTTGGATCGCTTCTATATGTCGACCGGGAGCGAATCGGGGCAATCGGAATTTGTGGTTCCGGTGGCTTCCTCCTTGCGCAGGCAACCGTTGATCAGCGTATTAAAGCTATCGCTACATCGGCTATGTATGACATTTCAGGCCTTTCGTATAGTGGCTTTGACGGGGAGGGAACTGCAGAACAACGCAAGGAGCAGCTTGCAGCGGTTGCTGACGCTCGGTGGGCTGATGTGGATGGAACTAGCACGCAGCAATTGACGCCTGGATTCCCTGCTGACCGCATAATCCCAGAGGATTTGGATCCCATCAGTGCCGAATTCTTTGAATACTATGTAACTGATCGGGGACATCATCCACGCTCGGTGGGTGCATTTACCGTAAATAGCTACTTCGCTCACCCGTATGCCGGAGAATTGCATCATTTAGAAGATGTGTCTCCCCGTCCAGTTCTGATCATCACCGGAGATCAAGCTCATTCTCGACATTTTTCAGAGCGAGCCTATGAGAAACTGGCGGAGCCAAAGAAGTTGTTAGTGCAGCCAAATGCACGCCATATTGATCTTTATGATGATGTTTCCAAGATTCCATTCGAACATGTAACGCAGTTTTTCCAAACGAATTTATAGCGCCCACTTCGTTGCGCTCCAAAGTGCGAATGCTTGAAGTAGCGCTGGCGAACGTCGGCATTCGTACGCAATGACGATGCGAGAATACCGATGTCGCAATGCCACAATGCATGCAAAGCTGTAACCAGCACAAATTTTGAGGACTTGGTGTATGAATTCCCCAGTTGCATCATGACCATCCTGCTGGACCAGCAGTAGTTCGCAGGTATGAGGAAGTGTTAAAAATGTGGACTTCTTATGCCTAGTGCGAATCCACCCCACCAATTAGCAAATGTTGGTTCCGCATGAGATCCAAAAATGCTTGGGCCTGTGGTGAAAGAATATTTTGTGGTCGCCAAATAAGGTAAGTATTTAGCGTTGAAGTCGATTCCAGGGGGAGGAATGTGAGCGTATCGGCTAAAACATCCGGCTGGAGACCGGCGAGTCCGATGGTGTATCCCATACCTGCAGCGGTGAGGTACAAGCTATTGTGAATCAGATTGTAGGTGGAGACAATGTTTAAATCTGACAAATCTTTGGAAAAAGCTGCATTGAGGGTTCCTGCATTGAGTTCCTGTTCGGAGACGATCAACGGATGGCAACTTATCTCGGTAATGCTTATGCTCTTCTGCGACGCTAAAGGGTCATCTCGACGGAGGTAAACTCCCCACATATCTTGATGTTGGATTGCTAGCCGATTGTAGTAATCCGGACCATCGGTGCCAATGACGAATCCAAAATCGAGTGATCCGGTGTCCAACCGCTCGAGCAGAGAATATGAATTACCGCTATAGAGGCGAAAACGTACTGCCGGATATTGGGTATGGAAGTGAGAAATAGTTTCCGCGATAGTTTGGACTCCAGGGCTTTCTCCCAGGCCAATAAAAACATCGCCAACTAATTCAGTGCTGTTATAGCTTTCTGCGAGCGCTTGATCTGCCAAGCGCACAATTTCCCGAGCACGTTGATATAAACGCTGCCCAGCAGGAGTGAGCTCCAGGCTACGCTTACGGTTGCCTCGGATGAATAGAGCGGTGCCTAGTTCTTTTTCGAGTAAAGAAATTTGGCGTGAGAGTGCAGGTTGACTGATATGCATGGCATAGGCAGCCTCCGTGAAACCGTGGAATCTGCTAACGGCTAAAAATGCTCGGAGCTGCTGTAATTCCATGCCCAAAAGTATAACAAATAGTGATGTAATGCGATAGTAAATATATATTTGATATATCTAAGTGAGAAGCCGACAATGGTCACTAACTCAAGTGGTCACTAACTCAAGAAAGTTCTTGGAACTCGGAAGCAAAGATAGTACAGAATCAACCTGGTGGAGGGCGCCATACTCCATGGCAACGGGTGCAAAGCCCTGCCTTTTGAGGCGCCCTATACCTTGTTCATTGTCTGCAAAGTCGGGCTGCGCAAGAAGCCGGACACCAATGTAATTTTCTGTCCAGCACTGGGGTGGTTCCCGACTAAACTTCTGGTGCCTGAATTGATGAAGTGATCGTGCAACGCGGAGTACGTATGGAAAAGTATGGCATAGAAGTCGGTGGTCAAGGCAGTAGAGCTCGAGCGCCGATGACGATAACCGGAGGGGTGCCGCCCTGACCTGTGCAATGTTAATTGAGTAAGCCCAATTGATCGCACCGATCTTATCGCAATACTTTTGCGCGATAGTCAGTGATCTTTGAAGGTTTTTAAAGGTCACTGGTGATCACTGAAGATCATTGGGACAAAATTATTAATTAATTGAGGTAATTATGCAATCAGATACCATCGTAGAACGTTTTCGGGCAATTGCTCGTAAAACTGAAGTAGATCCGCGAGTAGAAGACTACGGAGAGATTTTAGGCCTGGCCATGGAGCGGTCAATGCGCTATTGGATGCTGTACAATTCCTCCTACATGTCTTCTGAGGAAAGGCGTGCTCTGCTGCAAGAATATTGGGCTACCGAAATTCCTGAAAGCACTCGAGTCATTCCGCCATTCACCTCCGACGGAGGTCTGAACATTACAGTTGGCGAACGGGTATTCATCAACTCCGGGTGCCGCTTTCAAGATTTAGGTGGTATCCATATCGAAGACGATGTATTCATCGGACATAACGTTGTGTTGGCTACCATTAACCATGATCAAGAAATATCGCGCCGTGCGGTACTGTACCCAAAACCAATAGTGATTAGGAAAAACGCATGGATTGGGGCGAATGCTACCATCACTGCGGGAGTGGAAGTAGGAGAGGGCGCGATCGTTGCTGCAGGCGCTGTGGTTACACGAGATGTGGCACCGGGAGCAATCGTAGGAGGCGTTCCCGCCCACACCCTCAAGAAGATTCCGATGCAGGGCGATTGAGTGTAATTATGACATTGCTCCACAGTAGTGCCCATGGCGGTTCAAATCTAATTGCATAAACCCCGCTGAAATAGTACTAGGGGTACGCGTCCCCTTGGATATACCTTGAATGGCATTCCCAAGGGGGGACGCTCTTTTATTAAAAGAGGCAAGACTCTTTTAATGCGCTCTATGGCAGAGAGGGGGCTGCTGGTTTTTAGGAAACCAAGAACCATTGGGCTTCGTAGGCGCGCAGTTGCCCGGGTGCTGCGTCGGCATAATTGCTCAGTAGTAACTCCCACTGCTGTCCAAGCCCGGAGTAATCACGAGTCACCGGTTCCGCCGTGAAATTCGCAAGCACCACCAGTTTCCGATCCTCGCCGTGGCGTACATAGGCCCAAACTTGCTCGTCAGAGGGATCTAACAACTCATAGCGGCCTTGCACCAAGACATCTCGCAAGGCAGGGTCATGCCGCAAGGCAATAAGCTTGCGGTAATGGTGGAATACCGAATCTGAGTTGGCTACGGCCTCCGCAGCATTGATCTCTGGGTAGTTGGGATTAACTTGCAACCACGGTTGCTTGGTGCTGAATCCCGCGTTAGGTTCATTCGACCATTGCATGGGAGTACGTGCATTATCTCGGCCTTTCGCTGCAATGCCATCCATCATCTCTTCATGCGTTAATAGTCCAGCACCCACGTATTTTGCATAGCCATCGTGGCTTTCAATATCGTCATACTCCTCCAACGTGGCAAATCGCACGTTGGTCATACCTAGTTCTTCGCCTTGGTAAATATAGGGAGTTCCTTGTAATCCGTGTAGCACGCTCGCTAGCATCTTTGCGGAAACTACCCGGTACTCGGGACTATCATCGCCAAAGCGGGAGACAGCTCGTGGTTGATCATGATTATCCCAATACAAGGAGTTCCACCCCTTGTTGTACAGTGCTTCTTGCCATGTAGATAGGTTGGCTTTGAGATCGGGCAAGTGTACTCGCCGGGGACTCCATTTACCGTAGCCGGCTGGGTGGCCGTCTAAGAGCATATGCTCAAACTGGAAAACCATAGATAGCTCCCCACGATCATAACCGGTGTATGCGATGGCATCAGCAGCGCTAACATCAGGAGTTTCGCCTACAGTCACGATGCAAGCATCAGCAGTGTCTGCTACCGTTGCTTGATAGTGGTCTAAGACTTCGCGACGCATTTCTTGGAGAAATTCATGCATGCGCGGGCCATTCACCAGGAAAGCAATGCTGGACTCATGACTTCCAGCAAGCACAGCTGGATCATCGTGGAAATCGATCGGCTTGGAGAGCAAATTGATAACATCCATGCGGAAACCATCCACGCCCCGATCGAGCCAAAAACGCATGATGGCATAGACTTCTGCGCGGACCTGGGGATTTTCCCAATTCAAATCCGGTTGCTTTACAGAGAACATGTGCAGATAAAACTGCTCAGTGTGAGCATCCCACTCCCAAGCGGATGGTGAAAAGGCAGAAATCCAGTTATTCGGGGGAATCGGCTGGCCCTCGGAATCAAAGCCTTGTGGATCTTTCCAAATGTAGTAATCCCGGTAAGGATTGTCTTTGGAACTGCGCGATTGTTGGAACCAATAATGCTCATCTGAGCTATGATTCACTACCAGATCCATCATGATTTTTATATCACGGGCATGTGCTTGGGAGAGCAACTCTTCCATATCGGCTAAGTTGCCGAATTCGGACATGATTTCCCGATAATTAGAAATATCATAGCCATTGTCATCATTTGGGCTCTGGTAAACTGGAGAAAGCCAAATGATATCTACACCTAAGGTCGCTAGGTAATCTAATCGTTGAATGACTCCCTGCAGATCTCCAATGCCATCGCCATTACTGTCTTGAAAGCTACGCGGGTAGATTTGATAAACCACCGCGTTCGACCACCATTGGTTGAGTGGGTTTGTGGACATGGTTCGTATCCTTTCTCTTAAGAAAAAATGCAAAGTGTAGGTGCTGACGTTGCCGCGTGAGGGAACGAAAGAACCTCGTAAAATTTTGAGCTAAGTCGCCTGCGATTCAGAGTTGGCTTTGTTTGCCTTTGTTACCTTTGTTACCTTTGTTACCGTTGCGATTTTTGGGGCTGGAAAAAAGAAGGGTGGATCTTGGTACACGTGAGAGTCGAGTAAGATGTATTGATAAAGAACATCACCAACGAAGCTCCACCAGCAAACCATAGTGATCGGAAACTACCGGGAAATTCTTACCATCAAAAATTACTGAATGCTGGGTCACGCTAATGGCAGTATTGCTCAGCACATAATCAATGCGGCGCGGACCGGTGGTATCCTCCCAACCGGCTATAGGCTCCATAATAGTATTTGCGCCCTGAGGCTCCGCACACAGCTGGTATGTATCTAGCCAGCCAAGGCTGCGCACATAATCAAACCCTTCCCCAATTACACTTGCTGGATTATTGAGATCCCCGGCAACCAAGGTGGGTTTGCCTTGGTCAAGCTGCGCATTACTAAATGCTTGAAGGGTATCCCATTCCGGCCGAAATAATGCAGCACCATCGCGTTCCCACCAGGAAAAATGGCCAGAAGCTACCCAAAAATCTTGGAAGCATACTGCCTGAGCTACCCTGCGACGAACATCATTGTATGGGTGATCGGTGAGAACCAGGGTTTTTTGAGTCGTCACCGGGAAACTATCTTGGCGTACCAAGATTGCAACACCTTCGTCATAGCGCTCAAAACCAATATGGGCCGGGGACCAGTACCACGTATAATCCTCGCCCCAACTTGCCAAAAGTTGGCATAACAGAGCTGCGAAATTATCAAATCCGGCGGCGGGGTGGGGCAGGCGCATCTGAGAAGATACGCGCGAAGATGGTTCTGTAGAGTAGTCTGGCTCGGGCAGTCGAAGCTGGTTCACTTCTTGCAAAGCCACAATATCCACACGGTGGGCCACAATCGCCTGGGCAAGATGCAGGAGCTTTTCGCTGGGGTGAATTTCCATCCAGCTGTGGACATTGAGGCTGAGCAATTTCATAATTCCTACTCTAGAAATTCCAGCCAGGCATCGAAATACTATTTTGTACCAACATAGCGGTACAAATTCCTAACCAAGACGAATGGCTAGGAGCAAGTATTGCTTACCACTTACGCTAAAGGGGAAACAGTACGGACTCGCCTGCACCCAGGGTGCGGGAATACTTATAGGAGATCCAACCATGATGGAAAAAGTGCAACGGTTCGGCAGCGCAATGCTAGCCCCAGTGTTGCTTTTTGCGGTGGCCGGTTTGGCCGTGGCATTGGGCATCATCGCCCAGAATGAAGACATTTTTGGTGGCCTGGCCGCAGAGGGTACTTGGTGGTCGAATGCTTGGTACATCTGGGAACAAGGCGCTTGGACAGTCTTCAATCAAATGGAGTTGCTCTTTGTGCTCGGACTGCCCATTGCGCTAGCAAAATCAGCGAATGCGCGTGCGGTGCTCGAAGCAGCAATGATCTACCTCACCTTCAATTATTTGGTTGCAGCTCTCTTAGAGCTCTTTGGAGGCACTTTCGGGGTGGATTATAGTCAAGAACCCGGTGGCGATTCTGGGCTTACTACCATTGCCGGAATTAAAACCTTAGACACCGGTATCTTGGGCGCAATCTTCATCTCTGCGATCGCAGTGTGGCTGCACAACAAATACTTTGAAAAGAAGCTCCCAGATTTCATTGGCATCTTCCAAGGTACCCAATATGTCTATGCGGTGGGAATGCTGATAATGATTCCTATAGCAATCATTACTTGTTTTGTCTGGCCGCAGGTACAAAATGGTATTGCTGCGCTGCAGGGCTTCCTCATCTCTTCCGGTGTCTTTGGAGTGGGTCTCTATACCTTCTTGGAGCGGATCTTGATCCCAACTGGTTTGCACCACTTCGTCTATTCGCCATTCGTCTTTGGCCCGGCTGTGGTGCCAGATGGTATCCAGCGCACCTGGGTAGAAAATATTAATGTTTTTGCAGACAATCCTGCTCCGCTGAAGGAACAATTCCCCGCTGGTGGGTTCTCCCTGCACGGTAACTCCAAGGTCTTCGCCCCGCTAGGCATTGCCGCCGCATTCTATACCACCGCTAAGCAGGAGAAGCGCAAGGAAACTCTAGCGCTGCTAATCCCCGTGGTCTTGACTGCCATGCTGACCGGCATCACTGAGCCTTTAGAGTTCACCTTCCTGTTCGTTGCTCCAGTTTTGTTCGTAGCACACGCTGTTTTGGCTGGCCTAATGGCTGCGTTGATGTACCAATTTGGTTTGGTTGGCAATATGGGAGGTGGCCTTATTGACTTCGCTTCTCAAAACTGGATTCCATTATGGTCCGCACACGGGGGCGTCTACGTGCGCCAAATCATTATTGGCCTGAGTTTCACTGCTATTTACTTCTTCTTGTTCCGTTACCTTATTGTGAAGCTCGATCTTAAGACCCCGGGCCGGGAAGATACTGATGAGGTGAAGTTCTACTCGAAGCAAGAGTATCGCGATGCCAAGAAGAACAAGAATGCCGCTGCCGCCGGAGCCGCTGCAGCTAAGGGTGAAAAAGCCGCTGATGATGATCCCTATACTCCACGCGCTCGAGCATTCCTCTCGTTGTTGGGAGGCCCGGAGAATATTACGGATGTGAATAACTGTGCTACTCGTTTGCGGGTGTCTGTTGCTGATTCCGAATTGGTAGCTTCGCCAGGGGACTTTAGCAATGCTGGCGCGTTAGGTTTGGTGAATAACGGTAAGGCTATTCAGGTAATTGTGGGAATGGATGTTCCGCAAGTACGCGACAAGTTTGAAGACATGGTGAATAATCCTGATTCTCTGGAGGATGCCATTGACTTTGTTGAGCCTGAACCAGAGTCACAAGATCCCTATACTCCACGCGCTCGAGCATTCCTCTCGTTGTTGGGAGGCCCGGAGAATATTACGGATGTGAATAACTGTGCTACTCGTTTGCGGGTGTCTGTTGCTGATTCCGAATTGGTAGCTTCGCCAGGGGACTTTAGCAATGCTGGCGCGTTAGGTTTGGTGAATAACGGTAAGGCTATTCAGGTAATTGTGGGAATGGATGTTCCGCAAGTACGCGACAAGTTTGAAGACATGGTGAATAAGGCTAAGACCTCATAGCCGTAGCGAAAATCATCGGATTGAAAAAGCCAAGCCAGCTACTGCAGTGACCTTGGCTTTTTCGCCCTTCAATGCTCTCACAATCAATGCCGTCACAGTCAATTTCATCGCAGTTATTGCTGTCGCAGCGCCACCGTAGTTAATGACACCGTAGTTAATGCCATCAGGTTTGCGATCGTGATAACGGATTGTGAACTGGCTGCTCTTTGTGGCGTTTCCGCGCTTCCGTGTCCCGCTAAGATAATTATGCTGTTGTTTTGGCTAAAGTTGGGTGTGGTAATGCTCCGTGCGTATAGCGGTGCATATACATGGTGCGCAGCGAGCGGGGGCGGAGCCTTTTTCTGCGAAACTTTTCCGGTAAACTGCCTTTGTGTATAACCAACATTTTGGCATTGATCTGGATGGGCGCTGGCGGATATTACTCGCTGTAGCCAGTAAAGATTCGTAAAGGCAGTGTGGCGTGGAGAATAAAGACTTTGATAGCTTAGTTGCCGCGCAGGCGAGCAATTGGAATGAGACGGAACGCCAAATTTTGTCTTATTTGCTCGCCAACCAACGCACGGTCAGCACCATGTCTGTTCAGGCAGTAGCCGCGGCCACCTATACCTCGCCTTCTTCTGTTATGCGGGTATCCAAAAAGTTAGGTTTTAGTGGCTTCGCGGAGCTGAAGTATTATCTGCGCTCGCAAATTGCTGGTCAACAAGTTGCAGTGCCGCGCTCGCGACTAGAACTACAGGCCCAAGATATTCAAAGCACTATTGCTCATTTACGGCAGCAAGATTTCGATCCCTTAGCGCAGCACATTTTGGATGCGGGCACGGTCTATTGCATTGGCACCGGGATGGCTCAGCGTAATGCCTTGCGGGAATTTGCAAAGTCCTTATTAAATAATGGGATTCGAGCGGTGCAGATTTCTGATCTCACAGAATTCCTCCTCGTAGTCCCGCTTATGCAGCCCGATGATGTGGTGGTGTTGGCATCTTTGAGTGGAGAAACCAAGGAATATGTGGATATCCCCGAACGGCTCAAACTACGCAATATTCCGTTATTGGCGGTGACCCGAACGGGACCAAACCGGATGGCACAGGCAGCGCGCTGGAATGTGCAATATAGTGCTACTGCAATTCAGGCGGAGTGGCATCCAGGTAAGTACTACTCGTTCGTGGGTTTGAGCATAGTCTTAGATTATTTGGTGCGCTACATTATGGATTGCCGCTAATAGCGCTGGACAGGATTGCTCCTTTGCTGTGGAGTGCGGGTCTTGAAAGGCTTAATCCACTATTTTTGGCTCCGTACGCTCGACTTGTCGTCTTGCCAGTGTGAAGTTTCAATAGCAATTGATCATAAAGAAAAAGCAAAAAGAAAAGAGGACTGAGCATTGTTTGGCTGGTTCCATTCTCTGTTAACAAATCCACAGCGGAGCGCCCGGATCCTCTTCTGGTATTGGGCATTATCGGCAGTGGCTTTTGGGTTGTTTACCTTTGTCATTTCTGCCGGGAGTGGCACCGAGGTGGACAGTATTTTAGGGGATCCGGGTGCAGCCTTTTCCTTCGGCTATGCGTGCTTGAATCTCCTCATGATGGGGGTGCTGCGCTATGCACTGCGAGATACGGATTATTTGCGAATTTTTAGTATCTTCGCGATTTTTCAGCAGCTTTCGTGTGCGAATATTCCAGGCGCCTTTTTGGCTTGGACTCTATGGCGGGCACAGCCTTTTGGTGAAGATGCATCGGAGCAGCTGCGCCCAGGGGTGTTTTGGGCTGCAGTGGGTGGTATTGCTTTTGTCAGTGTCATGTTCTTCTTTGGCCAAGTGAGTCTCTTGTTTTCTTGACTCCGGGGGAGACGCGTGTGCGGCTGGTAGATGTTGTGCCTTCGATAGTTCGCCTCGGCTAGTTCGCCCCGGCTAGTTCGCCTCGGATAGGTTTGATGCTCGATAGAACTCGATAGAATTCGAGTGAGTTTTTGTCAGCTTTACTCCCTGATGCGCACGCGTCAGGGAGATTTTTTATGAGGTAGTTATTGCGTTTCCGGTGAAGTGGTGCTGGGTCCTCGGCTGCAAGTCGTGTAGCAGTTCGATGATGTGTCAGGGGGGTGGATTACCGGGTCTGAGATACGCGGGCCATTTGGTCTATCCCGAATGGGGGTAGGGGAAGGTTGGGTATAAAAAGCGGGGGTGAGCGCTGGCGCTAGATGACAGCCGAAGGTGTCATTTGAGGCTTCTCTAAAAGTGCATGTAGGGGCTATGAAATTCTCTCGAAGTCTGAAAACCTTAAAGCTAGGCTAGCCTTATCGCAGGTGAGAGGGGTTATTTGGAGAATGTGATGTAGGTCATATGAGTACGCGCTTAGTGGTTGAACCTGTCCGATATGCATAGCATGGAAGGTGAGACTGGAGGTGCCATGACTGTTCAAAATGTCGACCGTGACGCCATTGCGCACGGCAAAATTACTGAAAAGCCTTTACGGGAAAAGCCAAAGGTGCCGACTTGGGCAATCAAGCTCGGCATGGCTATAACCGGACTGATGTTCGCGATCTTCGTTTTCGTCCACATGGCCGGAAACCTGAAGGTCTTTAGCCCTGTGTACGACGATGGAACCCGTTCCATTGACGAGTACGGTGAGTGGCTGCGTACGCTACTTGAACCGCTCTTCCCACGCGAGGGCATGTTGTGGGTCGTGCGTATCGTACTGCTTGCTGCGATCTTAATTCACGTTGTGGGTGCATTCGTGCTCGCCCGCCGCTCCAAGGTTTCGCGCGGCAAATTCCGTCGCACCAATCTTATCGGCGGCCTTGATTCCTTCAGCAGTCGGACCATGCTGTTCACCGGCGTTATCCTGCTGGCGTTCATCGTCTTCCACATCCTGGATCTGACTGTAGGTGCACAGCCAATTGCCCCAGAGACCTTCGAACACGGCGCGATTTATGCCAATATGATCGCCACCTTTAGCCGCTGGCCAGTGACAATCTTCTACATCATTGCCATGGTTGCGCTGTTCTTCCACCTCACCCACGGCATCTGGCTGGCCACTTCTGACCTGGGTATTACTGGGCAGCGCTGGCGTGCAGTGATGCTCTTCATTGCATACTTGCTGCCTGCCTTGGTAATGATCGGCAACATCGCAATTCCACTGTCCATCGCCACCGGGCTGATTTCTTAAAAGGAGCTCTGGAGAATATGACGAACCCAACCTTGCAGGCCGCCCAGCCCGCCGAGTTTCAGGCACCAGCCTCCATTGTTCCTGGCGTACAAATCGGTAGCGTGCTTGACTCAGCTGAGCCAAAGGGTGTGCCCACAAAAGATATGTGGGAGTACCACAAGGACCACATGAACCTGGTCTCCCCGCTGAACCGCCGCAAGTTCACCATCGTGGTTGTCGGCACCGGCCTGGCCGCAGGTGCTGCCGCAGCTGCTCTCGGTGAGCTCGGTTATAACGTGAAAGCATTCACTTACCACGATGCCCCGCGCCGTGCGCACTCCATTGCGGCGCAGGGTGGTGTGAACTCCGCTCGTGGTAAGAAGGTCGATAACGATGGCGCCTATCGCCACGTCAAGGACACTGTTAAAGGTGGCGACTACCGGTGCCGCGAGTCCGACTGTTGGCGTCTAGCCTATGAATCTGTCCGCGTTATTGATCACATGAACGCGATTGGTGCACCATTCGCCCGTGAGTACGGTGGTACGCTAGCAACCCGTTCGTTTGGCGGCGTGCAGGTCTCCCGTACGTACTACACTCGTGGTCAAACAGGACAGCAGCTCCAGCTGTCCACTGCCTCGGCATTGCAGCGCCAGATCCACTTGGGCAGCGTGGAGATGTTTACCCACCACGATATGCAAGACCTGATTGTGGTCGAAGAAGACGGTAAGCGCCGTTGTAAGGGTATTGTGACCCGAAACATCATGACTGGTGAGCTCTCCGCGCACACCGGACATGCGGTCATCCTGGGCACTGGTGGTTACGGCAACGTCTTCCACATGTCTACTTTGGCAAAGAACTCTAACGCTTCTGCCATGATGCGCGCCTACGACCAAGGCGCCTACCTGGCATCGCCGGCTTTCATTCAGTTCCACCCCACCGGTTTGCCGGTGAACTCCGAATGGCAGTCCAAGACCATTTTGATGTCGGAATCCCTGCGTAATGATGGCCGTGTGTGGTCGCCAATTCAGCCCGAAGATGACCGCGATCCGAACACCATTCCTGAAGAAGAGCGTGACTACTTCCTAGAGCGTCGCTACCCAGCCTTCGGTAACTTGGTGCCTCGCGACGTGGCATCGCGTGCGATTTCTCAGCAGATCAATAAGGGCCTTGGTGTAGGACCACTGCACAACTCCGCATACCTGGACTTCCGTGATGCCATCGAGCGTCTTGGTAAGGCTACTGTGAAGGAGCGCTACTCCAACCTCTTCCAAATGTATGAAGAGGCAATTGGTGAGGATCCTTTCGAGACGCCAATGCGTATCGCTCCAACCTGCCACTTCACTATGGGTGGTCTGTGGACCGACTTCAATGAGATGACCTCCATTGAGGGCCTATTTGCCGCCGGCGAATGTTCCTGGACCTACCACGGGGCAAACCGCCTGGGTGCAAACTCCTTGCTGTCAGCTTCTGTGGATGGTTGGTTCACCCTGCCATTCACTGTGCCCCACTTCTTGGCTGATCACCTGGGCGAAGAGCAACTCGATGCTGCAGGTGTAGAGGCCCAAGCCGCCTTGGAGCGTGCACAAGCTCGCCTAGACAAGCTGATGAATATCCGTGGCGATAATCCACATGGCCCGGAGTACTACCACCGTCAGTTAGGGGAGGCGCTGTACCGCTACTGTGGTGTGTCTCGCAATGTGGAAGGTCTGAAGGAAGGTATTCGCATTATTCGCGAAATCCGCGAGGACTTCTGGGCTAATATGCGTATCCCCGGTGAACAAACCACCATGAACCAAGTGCTCGAGTACGCAGCCCGCGTCGCCGACTACTTGGATCTAGGCGAGTTGATGTGCGTTGATGCCTTGGACCGCGATGAGTCCTGTGGTGCGCACTACCGTGATGATCACCTTTCTGAAGAAGGTGAGGCAGAGCGTGACGATGAGAACTGGTGCTTCGTTTCCGCTTGGGAGCCAGGTTCTCAGCCAGATGGCTTCATTCGTCACGCTGAGCCATTGACGTTCGAATCGATCCCGCTGATGACAAGGAATTACAAGTAATGAAACTCCATCTTGAAATCTGGCGTCAGGCCGGACCGACCAGCGAGGGCCACTTCGAGTCCATTGATGTACCTGACGCAGTACCCCAAATGTCCATTCTGGAACTGCTCGACCACGTTAACTCCGGGCTGATTGAGGAAGGCAAAGAGCCCTTCGCGTTTGCCTCGGACTGCCGCGAAGGTATCTGCGGTACCTGCGGCCTGCTCGTTAACGGTCGTCCCCATGGCCTCGAGCAAAACCAGCCAGCCTGCCAACAGCGTCTGCTGAATGTAAAAGATGGCACGACCTTGAAGATTGAGCCGTTCCGCTCGGCGGCATACCCCGTGATCAAGGACATGGTCGTTGACCGTTCCGCTCTGGATCGTGTGATGCAGCAAGGCGGCTACGTATCAATCAACGCCGGCACTGCCCCAGATGCCGACACCTTGCACCTGAATCACCAGACTGCAGAGTTCGCACTGGATCATGCTGCGTGTATCGGCTGTGGTGCTTGTGTCGCTGCGTGCCCTAATGGTGCAGCCCACCTATTCACTGGCGCTAAATTGGTTCACCTCTCTCTCATGCCTTTGGGTAAGGAAGAACGTGGTAAGCGTGCCCGCCAAATGGTTGATGAACTTGAAACCAATTTCGGTCACTGCACCCTTTATGGTGAGTGTGCGGACGTTTGCCCCGCTGGTATCCCCCTAACGGCGGTAGCCGCGGTGAATAAAGAGCGTGCTCGTTCGTTCTTTAGCGCCAAAGACCATTAGAATAGTAGGCAGTAGAACAACGATTCCTAGAAAGGTGGCACCCCAATGTCGCAAGAGTACCCGGTATATACGGGCGAACTGCGTTATGTTGAAGGCTACGACCCCGTAAGCTTTTATGCCCCGCATTCCTCTTTGCATAAGCTCAGCACTTGGTCTGGCATGGCATTCTTGTTGCTTATCTTGCCTGGCTTGGGCACCCTTACGTTTGGCTTCGGCGCTAATTCCGCCGGCTCCCAAGAGCACTGGGGGACTTTTGTTATCATCGGTGCCGTATTCACCGTTATTTGCCTAGCTCTTGGTTCCTGGCTCATTTACTACGGCCGTCGGGACTACAGGAAGTACGCAAAGGAAACTGGTCGTACAAACTAGGGTGCTGGTGCCACCAAGTATGGCTTTCGAGCCCCACTACAGTGTTGTGAACACACTGCGGTGGGGCTTTGCCCATGCCAGCACTCTTCTGTGGCCAAGGCACAATCGCAAATTCACGAGCGTCTGCTGCTAGCGAGCAACCTACGGTTAAGATCAGCAAGTGCTGGTCAGTGGCGTATGCTGATACAAGAATATGGAAAAGCAACAGATTATCTGGGCCGTACTCATTAGCCTCATCACCTTGATTACTGCATGGAACCTTCTGCAGCTAAGCCTGGATTTGCGTGAGGCCGAAAAAACCACGCCTATAACTACCACAACCAGTGAGGTCGCTGTCTAATGAGCACTCTGATGCCTACTCCCTCCCCCGAAACCGAAGCCAAAAAGCGTGCTGCTTTAATCAAACATCGCCGCATTGCCACCGGCATGCTTATTGCAGCTGCGTTCATCTTCTTAGTGTGTGAATGGCATCTGCACTCTAGTGATGCCCCACAAACTTGGGTGCGTTTTGTGAAAGCTGCCTCCGAAGCTGGCATGGTAGGTGGTTTGGCGGACTGGTTCGCAGTGACCGCCCTATTCCGTTATCCGCTGGGCATAAAGATTCCGCACACGGCTATCGTGAAGCGTAAGAAGGATCAAGTGGGGGAGTCCTTAGGCGATTTCGTCAGTGAAAACTTCCTCAACGCGCAACTCATCGGGGAGAAGATCGCTAGTGTGCACCTACCAGCCAAAACAGGCCAATGGCTGAGTGATGCAGATAATGCAGCACGAGTCACCCACGAGGCAGGGGCATTTGCCGCTAATGTATTGCGCTCAATTGATAAGGACGAAGCAGAGCGGCTTTTTCGCGATACCCTCGTAACGAAGGCAGATGAGAAAGACTGGTCACCTATCTTAGGTCAGGGCCTAGAAAAGCTCATTGAACATGGGAACGTAGATCCGCTCGTGGAAGCCGCCGTGGGCTGGATGCACGAGCGGGCTGTTGATTCCGAAGAACTCATTACTCGTTTGATTAATCAACGTGCCCCATCCTGGGCACCAAGGCTGGTTAACCAATTAGTCGGGGATAAGGTATATCTGGAGCTGATTTCCTGGACGGATCAAGTACGCCGGGATCCCAACCACGATGCGCGCAAGGCTATTCTTCGCTTTATAACCAAGCTTGCCCACGACCTGCAAACTGATCCGGAGACTCAGCGCAAGGTTGCCGGTATCAAAGACGACTTATTGCACTCTCAAGCAGTAGCCGAATTCACCTATAACCTCTGGGAGGCTTCATTGGGAGGTTTGCTCGAGGCATTGGAAGATCCAAACTCCACGCTGCGCACCAAAGGCACCGAGTATGTTCAAGGCTTTGGGCAGCGCCTGTGTAATGATGCTGAGCTGCGGGAGAATCTCGAAGATAAGTTGGTGCGTGCTGCTTCCTGGTTGGTGGACAACTATGGTTCAACTATCACCAATATCATCGGCGAGACCATCGCTCGCTGGGATGCCGATGAGGCCGCCGACAAGATCGAACTCATGGTTGGTAAAGACCTGCAGTTTATCCGCATGAACGGCACCATCGTAGGTGCATTGGCTGGTTTGGTTATCTACACTATCTCTTATGTGCTCTTTGGCGGCTAACGCACTGTTGCACACACTTGAATCATAGTTTCACCGCTACTCAATGAACTGCGCACAGAAAGAAGGATGGATGTCGATCATCGCAACTTCATTTACTGCCCTGCACTACCTGATTTGGGGCATTGGCATCTGTATTGCCTTAGCCGGCATCGCCGGTGCTGCCTTGTGCGCGACTACTCGCGATGATGCCTTTGAAGTCGCCGGCCGGCAACAGAAGTGGGTATGGGTCGGCCTGCTGGTGGGCTCATCTGTAGCCTCCTTTTTAAATGTCCCTTTTCTCTCCTGGGCCGGCATTGTGGTCATCGGCATCTATTGGTTTGATGTTCGCCCTCAAATCCAAGACCTGCTACGCGGCGAATACTAAGCCCAAGAGATTACCTTAAGCCCCGGAGTCTATGAGCATCCAAAACAATCTGAGTGCCATCATTAATGATGCTCTGATCCCGACTGCTGAGCTAGGGGCATTTGCACGCGCAGCTCGCGAACATGAAGTAGGGCTGATTGCCGCACCTACCAGTATCAGTTCACTCGCTCATGAAGGAGGGCACGACCATGAGAGTGCTGAACCACTGGATCTGGTTTCCTGGGCAGGTTATCCCACGGGAAAGCAACATCTGCTAATCAAAGCTGCTGAAGCCCGGCTGGCGATCCAAAGCGGTGCAGCTGCAGTAGCCGTAGTTGTCGACCCTGTAGGGCTACTCGCGGATACTGATACTGCATTACTTGGGGAACTCATTGGGTTGCGCTCAAGCGTGCCCGCGCCAGCAGGTCTGTACGCGGTCATTGACCTCGATGTGATCCCTTATGACAAACTCCTCCAGGTGCTTAAGTGGCTCGACCGTGCCCCAATTGATGCGATCGTGCTTACTAACCTTGGCTGGCACCAAAGAGCACACCCTCACTTGGCCATCGCTGCACTGACATCTGCTTGGCAACAATTGGTGCAGGCAACGAGCCACCCATTCATTGCTGTTTGCGATACAAAAACAGCTCCCGCGCCAATAGCAGCGGGAGCAGCAGTATGGATTACAGATCTCAACCTCGAGTCACAAGGGTAGTGGTCACCAAGGTACTAACGAAGGGTAAGCCCTAGGCGCTCACATCCATCTCATCTAAGACCACATCGGTACCAGAGATCACCACATAGAGGCCATTGTCTTGCACCTCGACCTTTTCAAAGCTCAAACTCGCATCCCCCAACTGGAGACCAGAGTTAATTGCAGCAGCCAAGGAATCATTGACCTCAGCTGGGAGATCCAGACCGAGTAAGGTGCTTTGGACATCATCAAAGTTGAGCTGACCGGCACTTAACTCCGGGCGCACTGCCACAGTTGCCAAACCATCATTGAATTCGATGGTGAGCGTTCCTGCGCCGGTATCAGTGGACACACTACTTACCTGAATCACGTTTTGCAGCAGGCTGGTAGCCAGCGCATCAAGATCATTCGAAGGCTCGGCATTATTTTCGTTTAAAGCCTGGGAAAACTCGCGTTGCAGCTCTGCCTGCAGATAATCGTTGTTGATGGTGGTCTCTAATTCCAAGGTGCCTGCCACCGCGGAATCCCCACTGACATCTAAATCAGTGACCACGATATGCGATTGTGGCGTGCCAGAAACATCTGGATACTTCTGCCCATCAGGGTAACTAATGCGCACCGTCGAAGGAGTATCAATCTCCACGCGGGAAACCTTATTGGTAAAGGCACTCACGAGCAAAGGAGTAGCACCGAAGTTCACACTTGCGGCATCTCCGGTGGCATTCGTACCGATCTCCTCGCGAATCGAACTAGCCACACTGCGGCGTATGTACCATTCCCCAGCAATGAGGGCGAGGATAAGGGCCAGCACAATGCCCAGGACAATGAGTCCAATCTTGCGGCTCTTATTCGTGCTACTCATGCACTTGCTCTCCTTTGAATACTTTTGTTAGACGGAACTAAACGTAGAAACCTACTATACGTCACTAGTTATCCGAAAATAGATGTCGAAGCATGCAGAGCCAACTAGCATGCAGAGTCAACTGGACTATTTCCAACGTGCCTGCGGTCTGGTTACCGCTTAGTGATTAGTAATTGCTAGGCCACGATTTCCCAAGGCACACTGAGCAAATTGTCACAGCGACTTCGTCGTGTTTCCACGGGCACTCCTGCAGCAGCTAATAACCGTAGTGCTTCGCGCCAGCGCACCCGCGGCCCATAAGGAGCAAAACCCGCACAACGCTCCCAGGCAGCATCCGCTTCACCTAATAACTCGTAGATGCCTTCACCTGGAACATTTCGGTGGATCAATGCCTTAGGCAGGCGCTGGGCGACAAAACTTGGATAGGGTGTATGAAAGGGATCCCAACACAGTTGCAAGCTACGCGGCCCGTTGGCATCGAGCAGAATCCAGCTCATCTGCCGGCCTAATTCATCACAAGTACCTTCAATAAACCAGCCGCGAGGATCCATGTTGCTCAGCACCGTATCCCAGGCGGCATACACTTGGGAAACATCATATTGGCGTAACACATTAAAAGCTCGTACCACCTGAGGCCGAAGACCGGCGAGCTCAAAGCCTCCCAACCCGAATTCCACGCCGTCAATGGGATCTAGAACGCGGGTGGGATCAATCTCCAAACCACGAACTGCAATATCGCTGCGCACTTCGCGTAACCACCGCGCCCATTCCACGGTGGTGGTATGGCTGGCCCCATAACCGACATCGATGGCTAAAGGCTGGGAGATATGGTGCAGGAGGTGAGCGAACTCGGGGTTATGACGCAACCAGCGGTCGCAGCGGCGCAACCGGTTTTGGTTGGTAGTACCGCGAGTGATGACCCCAATTGGTCGACCAGCGCGCCCATGAAAATGGGCACGCTGATTATGGGCATGATTTGCCATAGAAAAATCGAAAACCTTGCTAGGACATTCCGCTGCCGGGATAGGGCGGCGAAGTACTTAGAGGTTGTTATTAATCCACTCGGAGGTGAGCTTGCCCTGGTTATCCAGCAGCTCACCGATGGCTTCGACAACCTTGGGCTCAATTGCACTACCCATGAAAGGAATATTTACCGTTACCTCATTTTGGTAGCTAAAAGTGGTGCTTTCCTCGCTACCTGCAACAGCAACAGCGCCCTTGAAATCTACCGGAGTGCCTTTAACGTCAGCGGTGTAATCTGCGCTGAAGGCATCATTGTTGAGCTCGGTAATGGTAATAACGCGCTTGACCTTCAGCGACTGGCTAATCATGGCACGCACAGCCTCTGGCAGTAGGTCCTGCGGAAGTACCTCAAAGAGAGTGGTAACAGCCGGGCTATCGCTGGTGAACTCATGCAAAGAGCCCGCCTCTGGGCTGAGATTTTCCGCAATATAGCTCCAATACTCTGGAGTATTTAGGGCCTGGTGTACCTGGGCTACCGAATTTGGTAGCACCACGGAATGTTCGCTTCGAGTTGTCATGGAAAACAGACTACCGTTAAGAGGGTGGATAACGCATACTCTTCACCGAAAAACACGGAGACTCTTGAGCAACTCGCCAGTATCGCTGGGGTGCGCCAATCGGACGCCACCTTTCAGGAACTTACGACGTTGCATTTAGGCGGTAAGCCTTTGGCAACTGTGCACTGCGAAACGCCAACCGCGGTTGCTGAGGTGGTTAAGTCCTTAGATAATGCAGGTATTCCGCTGTTGATTGTCGGAGGCGGCTCGAACCTGGTAGTAGCCGATGGGGAAGTGCCTGTTGTCGCAGTGGTTTTAGCATGTGATGATATCGATATTTATGCTGCTTCTGGGGTCGTGCACGTTGGCGCTGGCGCTGTGTGGGATGAAGTTGTCTCCTTAAGCGTGGAGATGGGGCTTGCCGGTATTGAGTGTCTCTCAGGCATTCCCGGTACAGCAGGAGCAACTCCAGTGCAAAATGTTGGCGCCTACGGAGTGGAAATTGCTGATGTCTTAGAAAGCGTGCAGCTCTATGAGCGCGATACCCAACTAATCCGCACTGTACCCGCAGCGGAACTAGAGCTGAGCTACCGCTCCTCGAACCTGAAATTCACAAACCGAGCAGTGGTCTTAGGTATTACGCTGCGTTTGAATCCCAGCGCATTTAGTGCGCCGATCCGCTTTGGACAGTTGCGTACTTATTTGCAAGAGCAGCATCCCATTGCTCCAGACGAACCGGAGCAATGGGATCCCGCAACTGTGCGAGCAGCCGTCTTAGCGCTGCGCGCGAGCAAAGGGATGGTTTATGACCCGGCTGATGTGGATACCTGGTCAGCTGGATCTTTCTTTACGAATCCAATCGTGGATACTGCTACCGCAGATAAAGTTGCGGCCATCGCAGCAGCTGAAACTGATCGTCCCATGCCGCGCTTTGCAGCCGGCGAGGGCAAAGAAAAACTATCTGCTGCGTGGCTTATTGATACCACTGGCTTCCACAAGGGCTATCCCGGCGAACATGCTGCGGCACGCTTGTCGACAAAGCACACCCTTGCACTGACCAACCGAGGAAATGCCACGACTGCAGATTTAGTGGCATTAGCGCGCGATGTACGCGCTGGCGTTGCGGCTAAATACGGTGTGGAGCTACATCCAGAACCAGTATGGGTTGGAGTGAGTATCGACGAATAGAGTAGTGCTAGGGTGCGAACAAGCCGTGAAACGAGGTTGGGGTGAATGACTGATCACCCCGATGATAGTAAACGAATATTCGCGCCGGTTTGTAGCGCGACAGCAAACGATAACCTGTGCGACAACTTCCCAATGTGCGAGTTCGGAATCCTGGAATGTAGATCGCTGGCAGAGATTGCAGAGATTTAGGTCGGATTGGGCATCGGCGGTCGTGGCCGTTTGTATCTATGATCAACTCTCACAAGCGTGTGCGCATGAAATTGAACACCCATTTTTAAGTAGCCTGAATGAGCAGTCCTCCCTTGAGTAGACCTATATTACGTAAAGTGGCTATCTGTATAGCTGATTCACTCTTTTCGGAAATATTAGATTGCAGTACAGGAAAACTTACGCCCGGGCGGTACCGGTAAAAGGTGTGGCCCGGGCGTAATGTTCACAGCCATCTTTCTCTATAAGCTCTATGAGGAATGAAGATAAGCTATTCAAGGTAGCCGCGCTTCATGCTTGCCACACGTAACCTCTCTTGTGGATCGGGATCAATAGCTTTCCATTGAATGGAAAATGACGATCCATTACTCGAAACCCACCCCAAATCTTTAATTCAATCAGCAGCTTCAGAAAGGTTGCTTGCAACGATTGCGCCGTCCTTAAGATGAAGCTTTTGTCCACAAGTTCAATAAAGGTCATAATGCGCTGTGGCGACAATAGTAATGGCGGTCAAAGCGTAAGTAGCACGATCGTTCTTAGCGATTTTCGGCCAGATCGTCGTTAGCGAAATGTTCTGGGAGGTAGATGCACCGGAAGCCACTTTCAACTGTAACGACCGGATTATTAGCCGAGGGGATGGAATTCGACTCAGCCACGTTCTCATCCAATGGCATTGCCAATATGTTTATTATCGATAACCATAATGATAGCGAAAATGAGGTGAGGGACAAGAGGGCATAAACAGCCCTACCAGATGTCGCCCCCTTAGGTTGTGCGCCTATGTGGTATCCGTTGATAAATGCGCCTAGATTTCACTGCCTGGCAATTTTCGTTTTGTAGATAGGCAGGTCTATTAATGTGGATGGTGAAGTGCTTAGAAGCCAATAATCAGCTAACAGAGGCTCGACATTAGTATCAATGCCACCGTGAGGCAGTGCTCTAAGGGCTAAAATCACCCTGCCTCACAGTGGATAAAGATAAAATGATAGCCGGAAATCAACATCGCCGAATATGTGGGTATCTATAGACTCAAACTGCCGACTAGCTATACTGATTTACGTTCGCAAGAAAAGCCGCACTCATTCACCTACTGGCTACTACTATCGACTATCGCAGCCCGAGTTTGCCAGGGGTATTTATGAAAAAGGTAGTGTTTAGAACAGGGAAAACCCTCGAACTGCTTACCCAATTCTTGGTGAAGTCCTTTCCTGAGGGAAACAAGTCGTCACTACATGGATCAATTCCAACCCTCTTGTGGACGGGTATTCGTGCTAGTTAGCTCCGAAAACTCGAGTCTCTAATAGGCTCTTTAGTGATTTTAGTAGTAGCATTGTTCGGCGTAGGTCCAGTTAGGGATAATTGCTTTAATTAGGTGGGAGAGCCTTATATGAAAAAACTTTCTATTTCGCGATTGCTCAATTTGTCTGGGTGCGTTCTCTTGGTAGTTTCTACTATTCTTTTTTTATCAGTGGAAATTGGGTGCTTTTCTTAGTCGGAGTGTCGTTTGTTCTCCTCGCTATTTCTTTCTTTATTAAGGATCTAGGACATTCTGCTCCAGATGGAATCCGGCGGAAAGGTATTCCTGATGTAGAAACTATTAAGCGCTACCGCCAAAATCACCCTGGCAGTTCCATTTTGGAGGCTATTGATGACCTATCCAGTTTGTCGGCAGGTGACCCCTCCGAGAGTATTCTCGACATTAATCAGAGGGGATTCGAGAAAGAAGACCCTAAGTAACAGAAAAATGGCAGCAGCACTATCACGCGGCATAATTTGCTCTGCCTAGCTAATTGAAAGCTAGCAAGGATGGGGGATTGGTTTTAGGGTACGTGCCCTACTGAGGCATACGATGTTGACTCCGAATATGCTGGCTGCGTAGCAAGACTTTTGAGAAGGTGCCCCGGATACGGGCAGTAGGGGGCTGCCGAAATGAGCTGGAGGAACGGTCGGCGCCTTAATAGTTGGTACCGGCCGAAGCACCATCGATGTGGCCTGTGTTCGTGGTGAAAAAGCCTAGTTAGGATTACCGCACTTAAATATAATAATTTGAATCCTGTGCGGTTCTGGAAACGCTGAAAACGCTGAAAACGCTAAAGCGCAGCAGGGTAGCTAAAAGCTACTTTTATAGATTTGCAGTTCATTTTCAATATTGCTAACGGTTGCCAGTTCGTCGTTGATTTCTTGGGCTTTAACGTAGCGTGCCCACTGAAAGTTTTGTATGTTCTGGTGTGATGACTGGGGCAATAGTGAAAATTATTGCGCTTGCACCGGGGATCGGCTTGCTGATAATAGTGGCGCCGCTGGATCTGTGAAAATATCTTCGATGCATGGCCACATTGTGTAAGCCAATATGGTCTAAGGTCGAGCGTCAAAGCTCGAACGTCTGAGGGCTAGTGCTGCTTCCAATTGGAGACTCGTGCAGTTTCAGCGCAAAACACAGTGCCCCCCGATGAAAAGACCCCAATTGGACGGGACTTTTCATCGGGAGCTTTCCAAACCATAGCGGACTGTGGATCTTAAGAATTCTGCTGCTCGAGGAGCTGTTGCTGAATTTCCCTGCGGCGCACCTTGCCCAAAGTATCCTTGGGCATATCTTCAAAGTGATAGAAGGTACGAGGCACTTTATAGCGAGTGAGTCGGCTGCGGCAGAATTCCTTGAGGCCTTCAGGATCCAATGCCGACCCAGCAGCCAGGGTGATAGCTGCAACTACGGTTTCGGACCCATCCCCACGAGGCATACCAACGACGCAGGCCTCACGAATATCGGGGTGCTCGCATAAAGCTTCTTCAACCTCAGCAGGGTAGACATTAAAACCGCCGGTAATAATGACTTCCTTAATGCGTGCTACCAGCTTAATGAAGCCATCGGGCTCCATAATGCCGACATCGCCCGTGCGGTACCAATTCCCAACGAAGCTATTGCGGGTAGCCTCTGGCTCATTGAGGTAGCCAGCGAACACCTGTGGTCCGCGTACTAAGACCTCGCCCTCCTCACCATCAGGCATGGTTTCATTCAGGTTATCTGGATTGCCGATGCGGACTTCCGTATCAGGGAAGGGGATACCAACGTAACCGGGACGACGATCGAGGCTCATGGGATTACCCACAATAATTGGGGATGTTTCGGTTAGGCCATAGCCTTCGACCAGCAATCCGCCAGTCAATTCTTCCCACTCGGCAACCGTCTCCGGAGGCAGGGAGGCTGCACCAGAGAAAGAATTGCGTACGCCGCGAATGGAAATATCGCTTGCCTTGGCGGCTTCAACGATGCGCTGATAAATGGTCGGCACTCCGGGGATCCAGGTCGGAGTGTGTTTCTTCATTAAGCGCATGATGAGAGGAATCTGCGGGGCGGGCAGTAACATAATCTCGGAGCCCAAGTAAATCGCTAAGTTCAGCACAATGGTGATGCCATAGGCATGGAACATAGGCAGTGCACCTAACATTCGCTCATCCTGATCGCCTAAGCCTTCCACCCAGGCCTGGCCCTGTAGCAGATTCGCAAAGAGACTGCCGTGGGTCAGCTGCGCACCCTTTGGTGCCCCAGTCGTACCCGAGGTATACAGCAGCAAGGCCACAGTATCCTTAGTGACATCCTGCGGGCTGGTGATGTCACTACCATCGCCACCTAAAGCAGTGCTTACCAGCACCTCCCACGGCATCGTGTGCTTGGCAGGCTTACTTAATGCCTCACGTTGTTTGCGTAGAGAACCAATTGGCAAACGTAACGCCAACCGCTGAGCCAGAGGCATGGCATCAATCATGTTGACACTCACAATGGTTTCTAGCGGCGTGGTCTTACGTAGTTCGGAGAGGGTGCGGGCCGCCTTATCCCACACAATAGCCACCCGGGCACCGTGATCTTTAAAAGGGCCCTCTAATTCGTGGGCGGTGTACATCGGGTTGTGTTCGACTACTGCAGCGCCTAACTTCAAGACACCTAGATATGCCGCCACGTGTTGTGGGCAGTTTGGCAGGGCAATAGCGACGTGATCGCCTTTGCCCATGCCTAAGGCACGTAGGCCAGCAGCTACTCGGCGTACCTGCTTATCCAGCTCCGCATAGGTTTGTTGGCGGCCAAAGAAGTAGGTTGCGGGCTTATCCGGACAGCGCGCAATAGTGTCATCGTAGATGCTTAGGAGAGTGTGATCGCCATAGTCTAAATTATGCGGGGTCCATTCCGGATAGTATTGCAGCCAGGCTTTGCTCTCGTAGGCAGACATGGAGTCCCTCCTATGGTTACAGGCTCGTTTCCTTGGGTGATAAAAGGAGATGTGCTCACAATATCGCGGTCTACCATGCAACATTTCAAACGGAGTGAACCCGTGCGTCATAGTTAGCTATACCGTAATACCGTAGGACATTGTGCAGTCTACGCCAGTTTGGGCTCGCAAGGGGAAATGCACGCGGGCTTGCTATGTAGAAAGTGCATTTGCTGGCTCTTTTCAAAGCTTAAATGCGGTTGATGGTGTTAAGCAGCTTGTGACTTAAAGTTCGTCGGATCTTCAACCAAGCTCGTGGTGCTAGCACGCTGCCATTAGCAGTAGTAATGCAGTAAATTATCCCCTTTTCGATGTCAGCGCTCTAGGATGAAGACTATGCGCGTTGCCATGATTTCTATGCACACCTCACCTTTACAACAACCTGGCAATGGGGATGCCGGCGGGATGAATGTCTATATCCTGGCTACCGCCCGCGAACTTGCCCGCCGGGGGGTGAGTGTCGATATCTTCACTCGTGCTACCCGGCCCAGTCAAGGCAACGTTGTGGAAGTGGAACCTGGGTTACGGGTTATTAACTTGATAGCAGGGCCTTATGAAGGTGTGGTGAAAGAAGAGTTGGTCACTCAACTCATCGCCTTCGTTGGTTCCTTGTTGCAATTTCAAAAATGCCAGCAATTATCTTATGACCTGATTCATTCCCACTATTGGCTCTCTGGGCAGGTCGGCTGGCTATTGCGTGATCTTTGGCATATTCCGTTGGTGCATACTGCACACACCTTGGCAGCAGTGAAGAATGCGCACCGAGCAGCAGGGGATAACCCCGAAAGCGAAGCCCGTCGCATTTGTGAGCAGCAGATTGTCGATAATGCGGATGTGCTGGTGGTTAATACGCCAGAAGAAACGAATGATCTCATCCGGCACTATGATGCCGAGCCTGCCAAAATCACGGTTATTTCCCCAGGTGCTGATACTGAGCTTTTCAATCCAGGTACCCAACGCAATACCGAAAACTCCCGGCGCTCCCTGGGCATTCCATTGCATATGAAGGTGGTGGCTTTCGTTGGTCGCCTCCAAGAATTCAAAGGGCCCCAGGTGCTTTTGGCAGCGGTAGCAGAATTGCTCAAGCGCGATCCATGTCGCTATATGCGCGTGATCATCTGTGGTGGCCCATCTGGAGCTGCTACTACCATCGAGCACTATAAACAGCTCGCTCAGAACCTGGGAATCAGCAGCTATGTACGCTTTTTGGATCCGCGACCTGCAGAAGAATTGGTGAACATTTTTCAGGCAGTCGATGTAGTTGCTGTGCCAAGCTTTAACGAGTCTTTCGGATTAGTTGCTATTGAATCACAGGCCTGTGGTACTCCTGTGGTCGCTGCCCGGGTAGGTGGGCTACCGATTGCCGTTGCAGATGGAGAAACCGGAATCCTGGTTGATGGTCATGATCCGCAGGTATGGGCGGATGCTTTAGAGCAAATCCTCGATGATGATGAGATGCGCATTCAGATGGGGGAGCAAGCCGTGTGTTATGCCGCGAACTTTACCTGGGCGGCGGCAGCCGCACACTTAGAGGATGTGTATTCTGATGCACTCACGATTCCAATTTTGGACTGCGGTGGTCGTGATGCCAGTGGTATTGGATAAAACACATTTTGGTACATGCAATCGTTATTAACAGGGCTTTTTAGTACTCATTTGGGTGTTGGTAGCCACATGTAAGCTGAAGAAAAACCAATTTCGTGGCAAGATAGAGCACATGGCAAATGGAAAGTTAATTCTTCTGCGACACGGTCAAAGTGAATGGAACGCTTCGAATCAGTTCACCGGTTGGGTAGATGTAAATCTGACCAGTCAGGGCGAGGACGAAGCACGCCGCGGTGGTCAGCTGCTCAAGGAGCAAAATGTGCTGCCTACTGTGGTTTACACCTCCTTGCTGCGCCGTGCTATCCGTACCGCAAACATTGCTCTGAACGCTGCAGACCGCCACTGGATCCCAGTTGTGCGTGATTGGCGTCTCAACGAGCGGCATTACGGTGCGCTCCAGGGGTTGAACAAGGCAGAGACCAAGGAAAAGTACGGCGAAGAACAGTTCATGGCTTGGCGCCGTTCGTATGGCACCCCGCCACCAGAGCTGGAGGATGACAATAAGTACTCCCAGGCTCATGACGTGCGCTATGCTGACCTGCCAGAGGTCCCGCGCACCGAGTGTCTGAAGGATGTTGTCGAGCGCTTCGTACCTTACTTCGAAGAAGAGATCCTGCCACGCGCAAAGAAGGGCGAAACGGTCCTAATTGCCGCACACGGCAACTCCCTGCGCGCTTTGGTGAAGCACCTGGACAATATCTCTGACGATGATATTGCCGAGCTCAATATCCCAACTGGTATCCCACTGGTCTATGAGCTCGATGCTGAAGGCACCGTACAAAACCCAGGTGGCACTTACCTGGATCCAGAAGCCGCTGCTGCTGGTGCTGCCGCTGTAGCTGCCCAGGGTGCTAAGTAATCCATTTCGGACTTCACTGTGCTAGGTGCGGTCATAGCATTTTTCTGCGGCGTGGGCATGACTGTCCTCGCCGCCTATGTGCTACGCCCATTGCACCAACGGCGCCTTCAGCGCCAAGGCCGGGGAACGAAATCCCCAAATAAAGTGACCACCGTCAGTCAGGTATTGCACCTGACTGTGCAAGGCTCGCCCACCGGAATTACGGTGATAGATCAAGCCGGCACGGTGGTCCTTTCTAATGCCCAAGCTCATGCCATGGGGGTCGTGCATGAGCGCAGCGTGCATCCCGAAATTTTCGAACTTGCCGCAGAAGTTTTCCAAGACCAGGAAGAACGCGCGGTTGAACTACTTGCTGCCCCAAGTGCCCATGGCTCTCGAATTACTGCCGTGCGCGCATTGGTGAAGATGCTCACCTTAGTTGATGACCGCTATGTCGTGATCTTCTCAACTGATGAATCGGAAAACCAGCGTATGGAAGCAGCCAGGCGTGACTTCGTCGCCAATGTGTCGCACGAATTAAAAACGCCGGTTGGTGGCATGGCCTTACTCGCTGAAGCGCTCACTCAAGGGAGCGATGACCCAGAGCAAGTAGAATACTTTGGTAAAAAGCTGCACAAAGAAGCCTTGCGTTTGGCAGAGATGATTAATGAGCTAATCTCGCTATCCAAGCTGCAAGGTGCAGAAGCATTACCAGACCTAGAGCCACTCAGCGTCGATGAAGTCATCGATGAAGCCATTGCGCGTAATACGATGGCCGCGGAGGGCGTGGGCATCACCTTGACCCGGGCCAAGCCATCCGGAGCCCAAGTGCTCGGGGAACGTGGTTTATTGGTCTCCGCGATTTCAAACTTGGTGGCCAATGCCATTCACTATTCGCCGCCTGGAACCCCAGTTTCGATAACCACCAAGGTCACCGCGGATGACCAAGTACTCATTCGAGTGATCGACCGCGGCATAGGCATCGCCCTAGAGCACCAGGATCGCGTGTTCGAGCGCTTCTTTAGGGTCGATAAGGCGCGGTCACGTTCGACAGGTGGTACCGGTTTGGGGCTGGCCATCGTCAAACATGTGGCCGCAAACCTAGGCGGACAGGTGGACTTGTGGTCGCGACCTGGCATTGGCTCTACGTTTACCATTATTTTGCCGCGCTATAACCCAGCGGCAGCAGACCACCAGGTCACTGAGATTCCGGCATTAGAGCAATCACGGTTGCGCCGGGGCTTAGGGCGAAAGGAAACAGAACTATGACGCAGATCTTGCTTGTTGAAGATGAAGCCTCCTTGGCTGAGCCGCTGATCTTCTTATTGGAAAAAGAAGGATTTTGCGTGGTTCATGCTGCTGATGGCGTGAGTGCGCTGAAAGAGTTCGAGCAAAATTCTATTGATATTGTGTTGCTCGATCTCATGTTGCCGGGTATGTCTGGTACCGAAGTGTGTAAGCAATTACGCCAGCACTCGCGTGTGCCCATCATTATGGTCACGGCTCGTGATTCGGAGATCGACAAGGTCGTTGGCCTCGAACTTGGTGCTGATGACTACGTGACCAAGCCGTACTCTTCGCGTGAGCTGATCGCGCGTATCCGTGCCGTGCTGCGCCGCGGTGGGGAAGTGGAGGTCGCAGAAGAGATTGATGACCCCGACCTACTTGAGGTAGGCCATGTGCGTCTCGATGTTGATAGCCATACAGTCACTGTCAATGGCATCCCGGTAAATATGCCATTGAAAGAATTTGATCTGCTGGAATACTTCATGCGCAATAGTGGTCGGGTGCTCACCCGTGGTCAGCTCATTGACCGAATCTGGGGCGTGGATTATGTGGGTGACACCAAAACGTTGGATGTACACGTAAAAAGGCTGCGCTCGAAGATTGAGCTAGACCCTAAGCACCCACGTACTTTAATCACTGTGCGCGGGCTCGGCTATAAATTCGAAGGATAACCGCACGTAGACACTAGGATTGCTGGTGCGCTGCACGGGTTGCCGGGTGAATATTGTATGCCTTGGCCGCAAGGTCAGCCGGAATACTAGCGCGCGCCTGGCAATGCGCAGCAATCACCTCATAGCTGGCATCCCCAAGTAAGGCCCGTAATTCTTGTTCCTGGGATTGCCACAATGGTGTGCTATTGGCATGGCAGCTTGGAGAGGTGGTGCAATACCAGGCAAAATCTTCGCCACCATTGCCCCAGCCGCGCCGCTCATATTCAGTAATTGTGGTGCGCAGGATCTCAACACCATCGGCGCGGTCCTCGTACGCCTCTAAACGGCGTAGCGGAAGCTGCCAGCACACTTCAGGTTTTACAATGGTGAGGTCCTCGCCAGTATCTAACGCCCACTGGTGCAAAGCACAACCCGGACCAGTAGGCCAGCCGGGGCGATTGGCGAAAATGCAGTTGCCTGCAACGAGACGAGTTTTGAGGGCTGGTTCGGCAACGCCATCCTCATTGTCTAATTCATCCCATTCCAGCCAGGGTTCAATATCGGCATTGGTGCCTGCATTTAATGCAGCAGCATCTGCGTCGAGACTCAGATATGCATCGTCATCCAAGGGGAAATCCCTATCAACAACGTCAGAGCGGAATTGCCAATACTTCGCATCCATGCGGCGCACCGCATCACGTAGTTGGGCGCGGTCTTCTTCATCTGTAAGAAAAGCTCCGTGCGTGCAGCACCCACCCTGGGGCTGGTCGGGATCAATACCCTGGCAGCGGGTGGTGCCGAAACCGCACGCGTAGGTGGATTCTAACCAGGTGAGGTCCACATTGATTTGATGCAAAGGATCGGTGGGATCGGTGAATTCGAACCAGTCCCGCGGAAAATCTGGGGGAAGTTCTGCCCCTCGATGAATAGAGCGAGCAGCCGCTGTATCGGTGGGAAATCCCAGGAAGATTGGTTTTTGGGTGCTCACATTGGGATAGGCTATACCCCGCGTGCACGAAATACCAAGCTTGGTAAGCTACTATCGAAGGCCTTAGTGTGTTTAGATAGAGGAATATAGACATCGAAGAAATGTATCTCGGTCGTCGATATGTTCGTTGAAAGGAAAGGTTGCAGCGTCGATGAGTGAAGAACGGCTCACAGTTAGCGAACTGCTAGCCCGCTCCGGCAAGCAAGATGAGGCTGCTCCCAGCCGTCGGCGTCGTCGCAGCGTGGAAGAAGGCGGCGTCTCTGTAGCAGAACTCACCGGTAGCATTCCGCGCGTCCAAGCTCGTCCGGCAACCTCCAAGCACCACACTGGCTCCTGGAGTTCTGAAGAAGTTCGTGCTGCCGCCCAAAACCAAGCTGCGTCCGCGTCGCCTGCTGCCCCTGCAGCTACTAACGCCAAGGTTGTAGGCCAAGGCAGAGCGACGACGGCCCAGCAGGTACCAAATCCTAAGGCAACGAAGTCCGCAACTGCTGCTGCGCCAAAGGTGCCTACCCAAGCAACGAAGGTTGTTGGTCGTCCAGATCAGACCAAGAAACCTACAGCTGCTACCAAGATCGAAAATCCCAACCGGGCTTCGAATGCGGAGCGCCCCAGCGATGATGAAACCATCGTGCTGCATGTGGTGGATGAAAATGATCCAATCCGCTTGACCACCGGGGACTTCCCACAGATTCAAAGTACTGCGACCGGGAGCTTCCGGGCCCAGGAAATAGCGCCGAAGCGTGCAGGCGCTCCAACCGTTGTGACCCCACCAGCACGGCAGTCTGCTGCTGCTCAACCTGTCACTGGTCGTCCCGTGCCACAGGCAGCCGCACAAAGCCAGGCGATGCCAGCTGCGCCACACACCCAAGCGCCACAGGCATTCATGCCACCAGCTTCTGCCGCATCAGTAGCACCGCAAGCGCCAGTGCGCCCCGGTACGCAAGATGCGCATGGCAAGGGGGCCTTCCAGGAATCGCAGCGTGAGGAAAGTTCTGCCTTCTTCGATGATGAAGAACTCGAAGAGGTTACTGCTGACAATCCAGCCGATGAGGCCTCGCTGAACATGGCGAGCATCGTTCTCATGGCTTTGGTGGGTATTGCTTTCGGCGCAGCAATTTTCGTTGGCTTCATTGAGCTCTGGGAACGCTTCCGTGCCTTGTGGGTAGCAATTGCTGCTGGCGTGGTAACGCTGGGAACAGTATGGGCCATGCATCTGTTGCGTACCGACCACGATAAGCGTTCGATGATTATTGGTGGTTGTACCGCCCTCGTCTTGACATTCGGACCGATGTTCTTGGTTTAAACTCAAATTTCTTGGAGCGCCAGTTTTTTGCTGGCGCTTTTGTTTTGCTCCCTGGCAGGGCGAACGGGGCAGGG
>JAUMTW010000002.1:0-140089 GCA_030531005.1 Corynebacterium sp. | reverse complement strand
GGCAGGGCGAACGGGGCAGGGAGGCTGTAAGCGGGGGGAAAATCTCCACAATTGAACCGAAAACTAAGTGCGTCGCAAAAGCTTTCGCGGGTAGTGAAGTTTCCCCACTCCGTGGTGCGGTGTAGGGTAAAAACACTACGAGGGGCTGCAGGGTATACCAGTCCACTCATGTACACCAGCATCACTAAGAAGGAAGACCACTAGGACCATGGCAAAAATCGCGATTCTCGGCGGCGGCAATATCGGTACAGCATTATTGCGCGGGCTTCTTGAGCACGGCGTATGTGCCAAAGATATCTGCGTGAGTAACCGTCGTGCTGAGCGCAGTGTAGAACTCCGTGAAGCCTATGGCGTCGCCGTGACTGAAGATAATACCGTGGCAGTCGCCGGTGCGAAGGTGGTATTCGTGTGTGTTAAGCCGTATAAGATCACCTCAGTGCTTAGCAGTATTGCTTCTGCTTTAGAACTGGAAGAAGACGATTGCATCATCGTTTCTATGGCTGCAGGCATAACGATCTCTCAGCTAGAAGAAGTTGTTGCTGCTGGCACGCCATTGGTGCGTGTGATGCCCAACACCCCGATGCAGATCGGCCGTGGCGTGAGCGCGATCGCAGCTGGACGATTCTGCGATGCTGAACAATTGGGGCGCGTGCGAGAGCTGTTGTCGAATGTCGGCACTGTCATTGAGGTGCAAGAATCCGATATGGATGCAGTTACCGCCGTATCCGGCTCGGCACCGGCATACTTGTTCTTGTTCACGGAAGCCATGATCGATGCTGGCGTGCATTTGGGCCTGAGTCGCGATGTCGCCCGTCAGTTCGCCGTTAGTACCTTCGCTGGTGCCGCCGAGATGATGGCTCAGACTGATGCTGAGCCTGCAGTGCTGCGTGCGCAGGTAACCTCGCCGGCGGGCACGACTGCTGCAGGGATTCGCGAATTTGAAGAAAGTGGCATGCGCGGCATGGTGTACCGTGCCACCGCGAAGGTCATGCAGTGTAGCCGTGAGCTTTCTTAGAAAATTGCTAGAGAGTGAGCGCATAAAATGCGTGGGGTAGTGCCATTTCGGCGCTACCCCTTTTCTTTGCCCCTCAACGCTGAAGGTTCACTTGAAGGTTTATTTTGGGGTGGGTTGGGCTGGTGAGCGGGAAATATGCCTATGTGCTGTAAGTTTGCTGAATGTGAGAAAGTGGCATGGGTGTTTGCTGAGGATTTTGGGAATTATTTTGGCTCATGAGTCGCAAAATTCACATGTTTCACGCTAGGCTAGAGAAAGCTCATGCGTGACTGTACTGCAGGAGGGGAAGCCTGCAGCGCGTAAGAGCCGAAGGGTTAGAATAACTATGGCTAAAGAAGATAAGGGAACGTTCCTGACTGTCGCCGAGGTCGCGGAAATTATGCGCGTCTCGAAGATGACTGTCTACCGTCTGGTTCACTCCGGTGAGTTACCAGCTGTTCGCGTAGGTCGCAGCTTTCGCGTACACGAATCCACGGTGAACGAGTACCTCGAGTCCTCTTTCTACGAAGCAGGCTAAGACAAAACCACTGCGGGCGTCCTTGGCCAGTTGCTGCAAGCGCATATGTGCAGCATTGGCCTTTTTCCGGGCGCATCGCTACAATTATTCGGGTTATTGTCTAATCCCGACGAGCTTGAAGGCTTAGCGATGGTGGAATGTGCACGTTCGATCATCATACGCGTGCCTGTAAAGCGTTTGAGTCGGTTAGAGTACGTACATCTAGTAAAGCGAGGAAACCACTCATGGGTTCTGTGATTAAGAAGCGCCGCAAGCGCATGTCCAAGAAGAAGCACCGTAAGTTGCTGCGCCGTACCCGCGTACAGCGTCGTAAGTTGGGCAAGTAAATTGCATTGCTGAAGACCGCCGCAAGGATATCCTTACGGCGGTCTTTGCGTATCTTCAGTACTGCTAACTAGGGCGTGAAACGCCGTTACTTTCGGTGCCTACCCCACCGGCGCAAACCGCCCAGACTAAAGGCGGCAGTTAGTAACGTTGGGAGCCCATAAGTGCGCACCGCTTTGCGGAAGGAGCGGAAATCGTAGATCTCCCAGCCATAATTGTGCGCGGTACGCGCTAACTGACGATCGGGGTTGACCGCACAGGCAGTACCTACCATTGACAACATGGGCAGATCATTGGAGGAATCCGAATATGCGTAGCACTGGCTTAAATCCAGATTCTCAATCGTGGCAAGGGCAGCAACCGCATGTTTTTTACCGGGTCCGTGCAAAATATCGCCAACTAAGTTACCGGTGAAGGTACCATCTTTCACCTCTGGTACGGTGCCTAGGGCGCCGGTAAAGCCCAGATGTTCGGCAATAAGTTGGGCGAGTTGTACTGGGGTTGCACTGACCAACCAGACTTCATGACCTTGGGCTAGGTGGGCATCGGCTAAAGCTTGAGTTTGCGGCCAAATGCGCGGCGCTATGCTTCTCTCAAAGACTTCCTTGCAAAGGTCACGCACGTCTTTTTCTGAACGCCCCTTGACGAACTCCAAGGCCTGCTGGCGCCCGGTGTTCATGTCGGTAGCATTTTCGTGCCCACTGAGGCGATATTTCACCTGCTTCCAGAAAATAGGCAGTACTTCATTTGGGCGGAAGTACTTCCGGCGCGCCAAACCGTACACAATGGCAATGAGCGAAGACCCTTGGATCAAGGTGTTGTCGATATCGAAAAAGGCTGCAACCTGTGGGGTGGCTTGGGCATCGCGTGGGGTAGGGCGCTGCGTGCCCTCGGTGCTGCGATGTGCGCTTTCCAAAGCGCCCACCACTGTGGTGAGCCCCGAGTCGTATTCAGCGAGGTCTAAGTCGTAGAGCTCAGCTGCAGCGTGGGCAGCTGCTGCGGCACCAGCATCTTTTTGGGCGGTGCTATCGTGCGGCGGCGCTGCAATATTTTCGAAAAAGCGGCGCGTTTTACCGCGTGACAAAGACCAACGTGCCAAATATTCATGGGCGGAAGTTGGCGGGAGATGTGCGGGATCTGGAATATTCACGCCGCGTTGGCCTCCTAGTACTCCAGGTGAATCAGTTATATTCCATGCTAATACTTTCCTGATGGCTTTGTCCCGGCCAGTTCGGCGAGTGGGCGTTGTTCGCGGCAAGTTGGACGCATCTTGATGGCAGTTCTTGGTGGTAGGCAGTGCGCGGGCCAGGAGGCGGGCCAGGAGGAATGACGGCCACCTATGTGGGCGTTGATTCCTGTGGTTGGCAATGTCCGGCAATATCCTGTGGATATAACTGCGCCTGCTGGGGTGATACGGGTACGTATGTCTACCGAAGGCTTTGGCGTGAACGGTGAGTCTGGTTGTCCATCTAAGCAAAAGGAATCGGGAGCACTTCCACGCTAGTACGCACCCGGTAGGCCTGAAGTGACACTACCCCTTAAAGAGGTAGTACAGCTTTAAGGTGAAGTTGCGCCATATCCGATAAGTAAGTGTGATTGGAAACTATGGCAGCAGAACATGAAGTCGAATTAATGGTCCGCCAAACCTGCGGATCGTGCAAGCGTGTGGCCGCCCAAATCGCGCCAATAGTGGCGCAAGCTGGGGCAACGTTGGAAATTATTGATGTGGATAGTGCCTCGGAACTTGCCGCGGAATTCGGCGACCGTGTCCCAGTGGTAGTGGTTGATGGGGAAGAGTTTGCGTGTTGGGAAGTTGATGATGCGGAGTTAGCACAGGCTTTGTTGTGACTTGCCCCGGGGCGTATTACCGTGGGGATCCACTAGTTTTGGATGTCCATCACCAACTTTTGATGGGGGTCGAAGCAAAAGCCCGTACGGCCCTAATGGGGCGGGAAATGACAGAAAGGATGCCACCCGGTGAGTGTGCTTGTCGTTGGAATGTCCTACCGGTCTGCGCCGGTGACCTTCCTGGAACAGCTCAGTATGGATGATGCTGCCCGCCAGGCCACTGCTCAGGCACTCCTGGACCGCGGATGTATTGCTGAGGTCATGATCGTTTCCACCTGCAACCGCCTGGAAGTGTATGCCGTGAGTAGCTCCTTCCATGCCGGTGTCAATGACATCGTGGAAGTCCTCCAGGCTCAAAGTGGTGTGGACATGGCTGATCTGCGTAGCTACCTCTATGTGCGCAATGCAGATGCCGCTGCAGAGCACTTGATGCGACTCGTCAGCGGCCTAGATTCCATGGTCTTAGGTGAACAACAGATCATCGGCCAGGTGCGCAGCGCCTATCAACTCGCCTCAGCAGAAGGTAATTTGGGCCAAGCGTTGCATAGTCTGGTGCAAGCAGCGCTGCGTTGCGGCAAGCGCGTGCACACCGAAACTGCTATTGATGAGGCTGGTTCCTCCATGGTTACCTATGCCATGGATCATGCCTTACGCACCATGCAGCTTAAAGACTTACAGGGCAAGCGGGCGCTTATCTTAGGTGCTGGTGCTATGGCTTCCTTGGCTGCCAGTCACTTAGGCAAGTTGGGTGTATCGCAGCTTGTGTTGTCGAATCGTACCCGCAGCAAAGCCGAGCGCCTGGCAGAGCATGCTCGCGAAGCAGGTGTTGCCGCAGAAGTCATTGATTTCGACAACCGTCACATGGCATTAGGCAATGTGGACTTGGCAATATCGGCTACTGGGGCGAATTTTCATACCATCACCCCGCAAACCCTCATTCGTGCCGAGCAGCTGCAGCGCAAAATCGTCTTGGTCGATCTTTCCATGCCACGCGACATTGATGATGCCGTCCTCCAGGTCCCGGGGGTGGAATTGACGAATATCGAGCGCCTGCGCCAATTGCAGGTTGAAGGTGCTGCCGTACAGACGAGCGTATCGGAGCAATCCCCTGGGAATGCCTTGGTGGCGGTGCCAGACGCTGCAGGTGAAATCATGGAAGCAGAACAAGCCGCAACCGCAATTATTGCCGAAGAGCTTGCTGCCTTTAGCTCCGCGCAACGCGTACGCGATGTGGCACCCGCTGTCACCGCCTTACGCCAGCATGCTAATGCGATTGTGGCCGGAGAATTGGATCGCCTGCAAAGCCGCGTGCCTGGGATGGATGTCGATACCTATGATGAGGTCACTACCGCTGTGCACCGCATTGTAGAAAAACTGTTGCACCAGCCTACGGTACGCGTAAAGAAACTCGCTGCTGAAGAAGGCTCTGTTTCCTATGACACCGCCTTACAGGCCCTCTTCGGATTGATGGAAGAGCCTGGTGTGCGCGTGAATGTGGCTGATCTGCCCAGCAAAGAGCAGGTGGACCAAGAACGCCATAGGATTGAAGAAATCCGCCGAATTTCCTAAGATGCGGCCATAGTAACGTATTACACGTTCACCATTTGTCTTATTTGCCCGCGCGCTTCGCGGCGCGCATGAAGGAAAAGTTGAGGCTGCATGCTCCAGATCGGCACCCGCGGTAGCTTATTGGCCACCACCCAATCCTCCCATGTACTAGCAGCACTTGCCGAGCATGGCCACCGCAGTGAGCTGCACGTTGTTACCACCACCGGTGACGTCAACATGGCCCCAGTCGAGCGTATCGGCGTCGGTGTATTTACTCAAAAACTGCGTGAAGCCCTTGATGCCGGAGAATGTGATATCGCGGTGCACTCCTATAAGGACTTGCCAACCGCTGATGACCCCCGCTTCCAGCTGGTGGTGCCCGTGCGTGCGGATGCCCGGGACTGCCTAATTGCCCGCGATGGTCTCACCCTCGCTGAGCTACCTGCAGGTGCGCGCATTGGTACCGGGGCGCCACGTCGGATTAGCCAAGTACTTGCCTTGCGCCCTGATGTGGAGTGCGTGCCTATTCGTGGCAACATCGATACTCGCATTGGCTTTGTAACCTCGGGAGAACTCGATGCAGTAGTCCTTGCATACGCGGGCCTTGTGCGCGTGGGGCGCGAAGGGGAAGCGACCGAGGTTTTCGATCCAGCAGACTTTCTGCCCGCCCCAGCTCAAGGGGCCCTGGCATTAGAATGTCGCGTCGGTGATGCCCGTGCAAGTGCCGCAATCGCTAGCATTGCCGATACCGCAGCCCAGGCGGCAGCACGTGCAGAGCGTGGAGTGCTCGCAGCCCTAGAAGCAGGGTGTACTGCCCCAGTGGCTGCACACGCCCAGGTCAACGGGGAGATCGTTGAAGTTACCGCCGCGGTGATTGCCTTGGATGGCTCCCGTAAGTTGGTGGCCACTCATGCAGGTTCGCGCCATGATGCCTGGGAAGTAGGTCGCAAGGCTGCCGCTGCTTTATTTGCACAAGGCGCCGCCGACCTGCTGGGTCTCTAGGTCGTAATAAGTGGTAGTGCTGCCATGATTGTCGCCGGGCACAGCTTCGCGCTGGATGAATGGAAGTCAGTGTGCACCCTCATATGGCAAGCCCATGAAATCCTTGTGCCCGCTACGCTTTACGCAGCTCTCGGCACCCAGCCGCAGGAAGACGCGGCAGTTGTGGGGCTGGATGCTCTACCCAGCTGCCCGGAGCATCCCACCACAGTCATCTATGGCTGGCCCGAGCGCAGCTCGCTTGCCACTACGAACTTGTTACCCCCGGAATATTCCTGGGAAGCAACCTGCCACCGCATCCGAGTACTTGAGGATGCCGATTACCCCGCATATTTGCAGGCATGTGCGCAGAGTGTTGCTGCATATCGAATCGTCAGTATTGGACGTGAAATCCCCGCAGCATTATGTCAAACACAGGTTGAGCGTGTTGCAACAGACCACTATGAGCAGCGCGTGGGCGTCGAGAAGCCCCTTGCTGGTTGGGATGTGATCGTACCGCGTGCTGCCCGCCAGGCAGCCAGCATGATGCAGATGCTCGCTGCGGAAGGGGCACATCCCTGGGCAGTGCCTACGATTGCAGTACAGCATCGCAATCCTGCTCCGCAGTATCCAACAAATTCCTATCAGTGGGCCATTGCTACCAGCGTGAATACGGTTCAGGCAGTGGATGAGGAGCGTGCGCGGCAATTACGCTGGGCTGCAGTCGGCGCTAAAACCGCAGCTGCCTTGCAACAGCGGGGCTGCGAAGTGAGCTTAACTCCGCCACAATCAGCGCAAACAGCAGAAGGACTCCTAGCAGCTTTTCCGCGACCAGAGCATCCCATGCCAGATGCCAGTAGTTCAGAGGCCAGCACTGCGCAAACCCCTCGGGTTTGGTATCCACGTGCTGATATTGCCACGCCAACCCTAGCTGCAGGTTTGCGCGCGCAAGGTTGGGAGGTTGAAGAAGCCACCGCCTATTGCACGACGACTGCCCCGGGAGTACCGGCTGGTTTTATTCATTGGATGGCAAGTACTGCGAATCAGGTGACATCCGCTGCGCGCGTCGTGCTGGTGGTTACCTCTGGTTCCACGATTCGTAATTTCACGAAGCTCTGCGGGCAGCCCCCACATTGCTGGCGCTTAGCTGCGATTGGGCCTAAGGCGCGGGCCGTTGCCGAAGGTTTAGGCTATGCGGTGGACATCGAACCAGCAGTGTCGCAAGCAGATGCGCTTGTAGCAGCCATAGCCGCCAGCGCAGCACAACCTTGAGCGGCAGCACAACCTTGAGCGCAGCGCGCTACAAGCAAAACTGCGTGTAGAAGAGAGTAGACTTACACAAAGTAATCCCCGCTTTTCGCACTGTCCCTGCAGTGTCAGCTGCGCTGGAAAGTGGGAAGGACAAAGACCGTTGCAGGTGGTATGCCAGCATTCCCGGGCGCAAGGCAGAAGGGAAAGGGCCGGCAGGTTACCTGTGTTTTCAAGAGAATTGTGAAAGGCTGTATCCACTATGTCGGAGATTATGCCCCCATTACGCCGCCCCCGCCGGTTGCGTCAAACCGCTGCCATGCGTGACCTGGTGGCAGAAACCCGCTTGGATCCCGCAGACTTTATTCTGCCGCTCTTTGTTGCTGCAGATATCACCGCCCCGCGCGAAATTTCCTCTATGCCCGGGGTCTACCAACACACCGTTGATTCCTTAGTCGATGTCGTAGCCGAAGCCCAAGATCACGGTATTCGCTGTGTGGATCTGTTCGGTGTGCCGGCCGCAGCTACCAAGGATGCCCAAGGCAGCCAGGCTTGGGCACACGATGGCATCCTCAACCAGGGCATTGGCAAGCTGCGCGAGGTCTTTGGTGATGAGATTGTCATCATGGCCGATACCTGCCTTGATGAGTTCACCGACCATGGTCACTGCGGGGTGCGGACCCGTAATGCCCAGGGCGTGGAGGTTGTCGACAATGATGCCACCCTAGAGCTCTATCAGCGCATGGCAGTCTCCCAGGCAGAAGCGGGAGTGCATATGGTCAGTCCCTCGGGCATGATGGATGGCCAAATCCTGGCCATTCGTGAAGCTCTTGATGCCGCCGGTTACCATGATGTGGCCATTATGGCCTATTCGGCGAAGTATGCCTCTGCGTTCTACGGTCCATTCCGTGATGCCGTAGATTCCACCCTGGAAGGCGATCGCCGCACCTACCAGCAAGACCCACCGAATGCCCGCGAGTCCTTATTGGAAGTCGAACTCGACATCGCCGAGGGCGCAGACATTGTGATGGTCAAGCCCGCCTTGGCTTATCTTGATGTTCTGCAGCAGGTCGCCACCCAATCCCCAGTGCCAGTAGCGGCCTATCAGGTTTCGGGGGAATACGCTATGTTGCATGCCGCAGCCGAAAAGGGCTGGCTTGATTTGGAACGCACTATGATGGAATCGTTGATGAGCATCAAACGCGCTGGAGCGAATCAGATCCTGACCTATTACGCAGTGGAGGCTGCCAAGCAACTATGAAACAACCGGTGTACCGCGACGAAATGCCCGCCCCTGGGCAACCACCAAACAAGCGACCACAGCGGCCGCAGGATACCGCCGCCACGCCGGATGCCAAAGACCGCCCAGAAGTAGTGTCCACCTACTTCGGCCTGTGGACCTGTATCATTACGGTCGAAGTGCTCCACCAAATCCTTAACTTGGTGATGAGCATCCTCTCGCGCAATGAGATGGTCTACGCGATCCAGCAAATCGGCGGGGCAGAAGTTTCCGAGCTCTCTGATGGACTCGTGGCCGCTGCAGCGATTGCCTCTGCCACGGTAATGTTCTTGATCAGTTTAGGTTTTGTCGCTTATATGCGCTTCGCCTCGAAGAAGGTCTATATCGGAGGTAAGAAAAGCCAACTGCATCTGCGCCTGTTGAGCTTTTTCGCTATTTATCTGGTGATCCGTGGTTTGTTCGTATTCTTTGCTGATCCCGCAGGCTCCTTACCGATTGCTTTTTATGCCGTTGATGGTTGCCTGCGTATTGCTGTGGGTGTTGCTGCTGCTTTGGTAGTGTGGGCCGGAAATAAGCGTGAGACTTACACGTGGGTAGACATTAATATCGCCGACTTGGATAATTCCGCACCAAAGAAATAACAGCGCGCCGGTGGCACGTTGTGTAGGCAGCACTCAAGTACGCTGAGTTGCTCAGCGCCGAGCGATATCATGTTTTCACCGTAAGAGGCTAAGATCAACAAAAAGGCCACAGCAGCATTATGCGCTGCTGTGCGCTCCAACAGCCCCACTTCCGCCAATCCCGGTTCGTGGCTCTTCGTGGCTCGAAGTGGGGCTTTGAGCATGAAGAAACCCCTAACACACTTGCAAGATTATGGACGATTTAGCGCAAACACAGCAGCAGGTTGATGATGCCATCGCCGCCGCTCGCCAGGCAGCCCAGCGCGCCGGGTGTAACTTAACTGACAGTGAGTTTGGCGAATCCAGCGTGACCGGCAATACTGCCTATTGCTTTGAACTGCAGAATCTACCGAATGCTTCGGACCTTGATGAGCTCGAGGCTGCCATCGGGGAGATCCCCGGCGTGAGCGTTGATATTGTCTATCCCACAGCACAGGCGTGGGTAACCGCCCCGGTGCAGCTTTCCCCAACGGTGATCGAGCGCGCTTTTTATGAGCGTGGGGTCATCGCGCACTTATCGGATTCTTCTCTGCAGCGCCGCGTGGCGTGGGCGGATGTGGAAGATAACCGTCAATATCGCAGTGCTCGTTTAGTAGAGAGGATGCAGCGCAATCGGCCGCGTGAATATGCCGAAGGCCGTCGTCAGATCCAGCGCTCCAAACAGCAAGGCTTTTTAGGTCCTGATAAAACCACCACACATTCGAATGACTCTGGTGGGGTGCTCTTTACGGCGCGTGCATTGCTCACGCGGCGCCGGCTGTGGGTGTCACTGGCGTTTAGCTTGCCGGTTTTATTGCTCAGTTATTTGCCGGCCTGGCAGTTTCCTTATTGGCAGTGGCTGGTTGCAGTGCTTTCCTTGCCGGTGGTCACCTATTGTGCTTGGCCTTTTCATCGGGCAACGTTGGCTGGCGCAGTGCGTGGGATGTCTGCGCTGGATGAGGCCACGTCTATTGCCATTGGGGTGAGTTGGGTATGGTCGGTGGGCTTGTTGCTTTTCAGTGATGTCGGTAGCTCGAATTATCACATGCGTTTAGAGTGGTCGAGCTTTGATCCGACTTCGCTTGCCCAGGGTTCGCTCTTTTTCGATGTGGCCTGTGGCATTACCACTATTGTATTAGCAGGGCGTATTACCTTGCGTTCGCGTGGACATAGGTACCTTGATGATTTAAGCCTGGCGCGTTTAGAGCCGCACACGAAATATGACGTGGTGGTGCGCAATCGAGCCACGGGTAAACCTAAGCGTATTCCTACGGAAACCCACAAACTTAATGTTAATGATGACATTATCGTTGAACCTGAGGCGATAGTACCCGTTGATGGTGTGGTCATCGGTGGTTCTTCATCCATTGAAGTGATTGAGTTAGGCCAGAAGCCGGTCACAGTCAAAGTGAATTCTCGAGTTTTTGCAGGCACACGTAATGGCAGTGGGCGATTGAAGGTGCGCGTAACCGCTACAGGCCATCGCACCTGGATCGCAGCTATTTATCGCTGGGTGATGCGTTCGAGCCAGCAGCAGTTGCGGGCGGATACGGTGGCAACGGCGACGGCATCGACGTTGGTGCCGATCTCTATTATCTTGGCGGGCACAGTCTTTGTGGTGTGGGCCTTAAGTACCCATAACTTGAATCAGGCGATGTCAACGGCTTTGGCGATTTTAGCCTGTGTGGCCCCTACATCTTTGGCGAATTCAGCCTCGATCGCGGCGCGTCACACCATTGAGCATGCTGCGCGTAATGGGGTGTTGGTTCGTGATGGCTCTACACTCACGGATTTAGCACAGGTGGATAAGGTGATCTTTAACCGAGTTGGTGCGCTTTCCAATGCGCGGATGACGGTGGATTCTATTACCGCGGCTCCTGGTGAGTCTACTGATATGGTGCTGCGTGTTGCCGGAGCTTTGGCAATGGGAAGTGAGCACCCCGTATCTAGTGTGCTAGTGCGTGCCTATCGTGAGGCACGCGATGTTGCTGATGATGAGTTTGGTGGCTGGATTGATGTTGCCAATGCCCATATTGGTGAAGACAGCAACTTTTATGGCATCGTCAGCCTGCCAACTGGAGAAGAGGAAGAAACCGAGTCAGTGGAAGCTGTACTGTGGCGCCCCCGCGAACTTTCGGAACTCAGCGGTAAATTAGCCACGGCCGCTGCTGCAGGTGGTACCCCGGTTGTGGTGCGCTGGAAAGGTAAGGACCGAGGGGTGATCACCATGCACGATGATCCTAAGCCCGATGCATATGAGGCCGTTGAAGACTTAGAAGCGCTGGGCGTGAGCACGATGATGCTGAGTCGCGATACCTACCCGGTGGCGCGCCGCTATGCCGACTCCATGGGGGTATCCCACGTGCTGGCTGGCGTGCGCCCCCGGGAGAAGTCCCAAGCCGTGCGTGCGGTACGCCGCCAAGGCGCAAACCTTGCGGTGGTAGGAGATAGCAGCGTACATTCTTGTTTCCCGGTTGCCCAAGTGGGTATTCTGCTCAACCCCATAAAGTCTTTAGAAGATCCCAGTGATTTGGATCAGCAGGATGCCAAGGTGGTGGTCTTCCATGATGCCGTGCGTCCGATTCCTTGGTTGGTCGCTGCGGCACGCCGGCTGCAAAGAACCATTCGCATTAACTTCGCTTTTGCCTGGAGTTATCATGCCGTGGTTTTTGTGCTGGCAGCTATGGGTGCGCTGCATCCGATGGTCGCCTCGTTGTTGATGTTGAGCTCGTCTGTAGTCATCCAATTGCAGTCACGACGCCGGGCGAAAATCCGCCTGGGTCGAGAGCGTGGCGAGTTCCGCCGAAAGTATGAACCCATTTCATAATAAATAGGGTCGGCTTGCTTTCGTTGGGCGCGCGTTTAAGGCAAGATAACAAACATGTCTCAACCGCTGCTGGATACGATTGCTGGACGTCCCACCACCCGCCGCCCTGTTTGGTTTATGCGCCAAGCAGGCCGCTCTTTACCGGAATACCGAGCCGCCCGCGAGGGCATTGCTATGCTCGATAGCTGCTTTATGCCCGAGTTATTAGCAGAGATCACCCTACAGCCGGTGCGCCGCCATGATGTGGATGCTGCTATTTTATTTTCCGATATTGTGGTGCCGCTGAAAGCTGCAGGCCAAGATATTGAAATCGTGCCTGGTCGCGGCCCGGTAGTCGCCCAAGCGATTCGTAGTGCTAGTGATGTTGCCAACTTGCCCATCCTGGATACAGAGATCCCAGAATTAGCCCAAGGCATTGGCATCATTAATGAGGAGCTCACCGCACAACAAATGCTCATTGGTTTTGCCGGTGCGCCGTTCACCTTGGCGAGTTACTTGGTTGAAGGTGGACCAAGTCGCAATCATGAAAAAACCAAGGCCATGATGTACTCGGATCCCGAAAGTTGGCACGCACTCATGCGCCGGCTGGTGCCGACCATCCAAAATTTCCTGGCCCAGCAAATTGCGGCAGGAGTGCAGGCAATTCAACTTTTCGATTCTTGGGCTGGCTATCTTTCTGAACGGGATTACCGCCGCTTTGTACTGCCATATTCCACCGAGATTCTAGAATCCGTGTCGGAGGTCCCGCGCATTCACTTCGGGGTGGGCACCGCGGAGCTGCTGACCGCAATGAGTGAGGCCGGCAGTGAGGTTATGGGTGTAGACTGGCGCACCCCGCTTGATGTAGCAGCACCTCGTTTTGCGAGTCCGCGCGTGCTGCAGGGCAATTTGGACCCTGCGGTGCTCTTTACTGGTGAAGCGGCTTTGCGTCAAGAAATTGAGCGTATTTGTGCTGAAGCTGATGCTGCGATTGCAGCTGGTGATGCGACCGGCCATATTTTTAACCTCGGCCATGGCGTATTGCCGGATACCGATCCAGATGCAATTACTCGCGCGGTAGCAATGATTCACGAGTGTCAGCCCTATAACCCAGCAAGTTAGCGGTTTCGTTCTGGCCCCAGTAGTGGGTCTCAGGACCGAGCAGTGAGGACGTAGAGCCTAGCAGCGAGCTGCGCGCTCATCGAGGAAATCTTCTCAGGAAGGAAAGGAAGTGCCATGACCTCCGTGGCTATCATCGGAGCAGGCCTGGCCGGCTTAGTCGCCGCCTACGAACTTCGCAAACAGGCCGATGCTCACCAGCTTGAGGTGGACATCAAGGTATTTGAAGCTACCGACCGAATTGGTGGAAAACTCTTTACCGTTCCCTTCCAAGCCGGACCAACGGAAATGGGTGCGGAAGCCTTTTTAGCCTTCCGTACCGATGCCGTGGATTTCTTTACAGAGCTGGGCTTAAGCGAGCAACTGCGTGAGCCTTCTGGAATGCCTTCGATGTTCTATGTGGGCGGGGAATTGCACCCTATGCCTAAGAACAATGTGATGGGGATTCCCGCAACTTCTGCTGGCTTAGCGGAGTTAGTCTCCGCGGAAACTTGTGCCCGCATCGATGGGGAGGCGCACGGCGATCCATTCGAATGGGAACTCGGTGCGGAAATCAGCGTGGGACAATTAGTCCGCGAACGCTATGGTGCAGACCTCGTGAGTCATGTTGTCTCCGCTTTGCAGGGTGGAGTGTATTCTTCTACCTCTGATGACCTGGGGGTACGTGCTACCATCCCAGCGCTCGCTCACGAATTTGATCGCATGGTAGAAGCCGGCGAGCCAGTGTATCTTTCCACTGCTATTGCAAACCTGCTGGAACGCCGCGCCGAACGCAATAAGGCCCGCGGATATACTCCACAGGCTTTCGCCGCCTTTGAGGATGGCTATGCCAGCGTCTATGAGACTTTGGCCGAGAAAAGTGGCGCAGAAATTCACATCGATGCCTTTATCACCGGAATTAAAAAGCATGGCGAGCAGTTAAGCCTGCAAGGGGCCGAAGGAAGCTTTGACTATGTGTTGCTTGCGACTCCAGCACCGACCGCTGCAATGCTGTTACGCGAATATGCCCCGGGGGTCTCCATCGAGCTTTCCAAGATCCACCTGGCAAGCTCCGTGGTCGTAGGTATGCGTTTTGCTGATGATACCGGCTTGCCGGACTACTCTGGCATCCTCGTTGGTACCGATACCGAGGACATCAGCGCCAAAGCTTTTACCTTCTCTTCGAAGAAGTGGCCTCATATTGGGGCGCGCGGTGGAGCAGTAGTGCGCGCCTCTTTTGGCCGTTACCACGATGATGGCTTAGCGCGCGCTGATGAAGACGAACTCGTTGATCGTGCACTCGCAGATCTCAAGACCATCACTGGTTTCGATGGCGTTGCCGCAGGTTTAGAAGAGATCTTTGTGCAGCGCTGGTTTGGTGGTTTGCCGGTCTATAGCACCACTCACCTCGATACGGTGGATCGCGTGGTTGCTGGGCTGGATGAGTATCCACAGTTGCGTGCCTTTGGTGCCTGGCGTGGAGGTGTCGGGGTACCGGATGTTATTGCCACTGCGCGCGCACAGGCACAAGAATTGATTGAGGCTATAAAATAGCGGCTATGACTGCAAGCGAACAAGCAACCACGAAATCTGCGGCCCTTTTTGAGCGCGCCCAACAAAGTATTCCTGGTGGCGTGAACTCCCCAGTGCGCGCTTTTGGTTCTGTGGGAGGTACGACCCGCTTCATCGCCAAGGCCCAAGGCGCATATCTTTATGATGTGGACGGCAATGACTACGTTGACCTCGTCTGCTCCTGGGGTCCAATGATCCATGGCCATGCGCATCCGCATATCCTGGATGCCGTTAACCAAGCAGCACAGCACGGCTTATCCTTCGGGGCGCCCACCATGGCTGAGATCACTTTGGCAGAAACCATCATTGGGCGTACCAGTGTGGAAGAAGTCCGCATGGTCAATTCCGGCACCGAGGCCACCATGTCTGCTGTGCGCTTGGCGCGTGGCTATACCGGTCGGGCGAAGATCATGAAATTCGAAGGCTGCTATCACGGCCACGTGGATGCCCTACTTGCTGCTGCCGGCTCTGGTGTGGCGACCTTCAGCCTGCCAGATACCCCAGGTGTAACCGGTGCTGCTGCAGCCGACACCATTGTGTTGCCATATAACGATATTGATGCCGTGCGTGCAGCCTTTGCCGAACATCCAGATTCTATTGCTGCCATTATCACTGAAGCAGCCGCTGGCAATATGGGGACTGTTGCCCCCGGCGAGAACTTCAATCGCCAGCTGCAACAGATTGCGCATGACAATGGGGCGCTGTTGATCGTAGATGAGGTCATGACGGGCTTCCGTACCAGCTACTCCGGTTGGTACGGGGTTGATGGTGTTGTTGGAGATCTGGTGACCTTCGGCAAGGTTGTCTCCGGTGGGCTGCCTGCTGCAGCCTTCGGTGGCAAGCGTGAAATCATGGAATGCCTTGCTCCGAATGGCCCTGTGTATCAGGCTGGAACCTTATCTGGTAACCCAGTAGCTATGGCCGCTGGCCAGGCCTCCCTGGAATTAGCTGATGCCGCTACCTATGCAACCTTGGATCACAATGCAGATCAGCTCGCCACCTTGTTGCATGAATCCCTCGATAGGGCAGGTGTTGCCCACCACATTCAGCGTGCTGCCACCATGCTCTCTATTCGTTTTGCCGAAGGTGAGGGTCACAATTTCCAGGAGATGCAACAAGCAGATACCTTCCGCTTTAAGCCCTTCTTCCAAGAGCTACTCGCTCAGGGCGTGTACGCTCCTCCAAGTGTCTTTGAAACCTGGTTCGTTTCCACTGCTTTAGGGGATACTGAATTTGAGCGCATTGCTAGGGCCTTGGAACCTGCCGCCAAAGCTGCTGCAGCCGCAAAGCCTGACGCAGACTAGTACGATCAATTTCTGTAACGTCGTAAAACCTGAAAGCAGGCCCTGCATACAGACCCTGCATACAGGGCCTGCATACGGGGCCTGAAAACCCAGCACCCAGACCAAGGTGTCACCCCAACATGGTTGGCACTTATGAGTGCTGAGCACTCTATACAAGAAAGCAAGCATATGACCACAATCGTGCACCTGGTTCGCCACGGTGAAGTGTATAACCCCGAGGGCATTCTCTATGGCCGTATTCCCGGCTACACCCTCTCACAGCGCGGCCAAATGCAGGCCGCTACCACTGCACGCAGCTTTAGCGACCATGACGTGCGCTACTTGGTTGCCTCTCCTTTAGAACGTGCTCAGCGCACGGCAGCTCCGTTCGCTGAGGTCACCGGCCTCAAGATCGCCACCGATGAGCGTCTCATTGAATCCGGGAACCGTTTTGAGGGGTTGCGTGTGAAGGGATTGCGCTCCCAGCTGTGGCATCCTGCCCGGTGGCCTTTGCTGCGCAACCCCTTCCGCCCAAGTTGGGGTGAGCCATATGAGGATATTTTGGCCCGTATGCTGCACGCAGTAGAAGATGCGCGTGTTAAAGCCGAAGGGCATGAGGCCATTTTGGTAAGCCACCAGCTGCCAATTGTCTGTGTACAGCGCTTCGTTGCCGACCAGCGGCTGGCGCACAGTCCTGCACATCGCCAATGCAATTTAGCCAGTGTGACCTCCTTAGTCTTTGAAGGCCCATCCTTGATTGACGTGGTCTACTCCGAGCCCAACCGCGAGGAGATCTAGATGGCACCGCGATTGCGGTTAGGGCCAGTAATAGTAGCCCTCACCCTAGGATTGGTGGGTTTAGGAGTCGCTGCATGTAGTGAGGATTCCACCGCCGGTACTGAGGCAGTAGCAGTTGGCGGTACTTTCCAATTCCATTCCCCCGGCGGTGAGACCGATATTTTCTACGCCGAAGATGAACGTTCCCCAGTGGAGAATATTTCCGGGCCATCCTTGCTTGGTGATGACACAGTGAGCCTGGATGATTATGAAGGCCAAATCGTGGTTCTGAACGCTTGGGGGCAGTGGTGTGCGCCCTGCCGTAGTGAGTCTGATGACTTACAAGAAGTCCACGAATATCTGGAATCCCTAGGCACCGAATCCGACCCAGTTGGCACGGTCTTAGGCATTAATGTCCGCGATTACTCCCAAGATATCGCCCAGGACTTCGTCAAAGATAATGGGATTACTTACCCCAGCATCTATGATCCACCATTTAAGACTGCTGCCAACCTTGGCGGCGTGCCTGCTGCCGTGATTCCCACGACTATCGTGCTCGATGCTCAGCATCGTCCAGCCGCAGTGTTCCTCCGGGAAATCACCGCTGATGACTTGATCGGCGTCATTGATGACCTACAAGCTGCGCAGACATAAGTAAGCCCGGTACCCAATGGCCAACCACGTGGTGTCCCGGATGCGTTTCTGCCTCTCCTTGTTATGCTTCGCACCGTATAGTTTTAGGAAGCTGAGCGGGGGCATTATCCAGCAGATTTTCAGGCATATGGGGTATAGTGCCCAAAGTGACACTACTGAAGGTGAGCATCGTGTGCACTGAACTCGGGTTTGGTGCACCCGGTATAGGGGCGATCAACGCTAAACCAGATACCCCCAGCTCAGTGTGCACACGTAAGTCACCTTTATTACCGACCAGGAAATGATAGAAGGCATGGGACAATTTTTCGCGGAGCTGGTTTCCTCCGGCTCGCTGATCTTAGGACTCTTTGCTGCCCTCCTAGCAGGCCTGGTCTCCTTTGCTAGTCCTTGTGTTATCCCCCTGGTCCCCGGCTATCTATCCTATTTAGCCAGTATCGTCGGAGGAGAATTCCGCCTGGAGCACACTCAGCAACCAGCGGCAGCGCGCGATACAGCTTCCCAAAAGACAACTGCGGAAAACCGTGGCGATGATACGCCGGCAACGACAGTTACTGACACCCACACAGAAATCCGCACCGAAGTTCAAGTAGCCCAACGCTCTCGGGTATTAGGGGCCACCTTATTCTTTATTGCCGGTTTTACGGTGGTCTTTGTACTAGCAACAGTGACCGTATTCGGGGCAATCTCGGCGCTCGCCATGAACGCGGACACCTTACAGCGCGTTGGCGGCATTGTGACCATTGTTATGGGGTTGGTCTTTGTAGGATGGGTACCTTTCTTACAAGAGGATCGGCGTTTGAGCCCTCAAAAGGTGAGCACCTGGGTTGGCGCCCCCTTGCTTGGTGGAGTGTTCGCGCTGGGCTGGACGCCCTGCTTAGGGCCAACATTGGCAGCCATTATCTCTGTCGCTGCCGGTACTGAGGGCGTCACCGCCGTTAAAGGCGTGGTGTTCATCATCTTTTATTGCCTGGGGCTTGGTTTACCTTTTTTATTACTATCCCTGGGCTCTACGAAGGCAATGCGCTCGATCGATTGGCTCCGCAAGCACTCGCGCACCATTCAAAAAATCGGTGGTATCGCTTTGATCGCCGTAGGTTTAGCTTTGGTTAGCGGCGTGTGGGCCGAATTCATTAACTGGGTACGCCAATGGACCGTGGAATATGGAGCGACGTTAATCTAATGGGGAAATCACAGACCACGTGCAGGAGTTGTACGGTAGTACAACACTGGCGCAATGAGCGGAGCAGGAAACATACGCATCTGTTGTGAGCAACAGCGATGCACGCAAGAAGCCGAAAGAGAGTTTGGTGAAATATCTCAAGAAAGCCTGGAATTGGCTTACTAGTATGCGCACGGCGCTCATGCTGCTCTTCTTACTAGCAGTAGGGGCCATTCCTGGTGCCATTTTGCCGCAGCGCTCGCTTAACGAGACAAGCGTGAATGAGTACCTCGTTAATAATGGGCGTATTGCTGAAATCTATGACCGCCTGGGTTTCTTCGACGTGTTCGAATCAACCTGGTTTACGGCCATTTTCGTCTTGCTATTCGTCTCGTTGATTGGCTGTATCCTGCCGCGCTCCTGGCAGCATTACAAAATGCTGCGCAAGCCACCGGTACGTGCCCCAAAAAATCTCGATCGCTTACCGTTGCATAATGCTGGCAGCATTGAGCTGCCTGAGCAAGAGGTCGCCGAGCGCGTGCGCAAGCAATTACGTGGTTGGCAGGTTGCCGAATACGCCGCGTCGGATGACCGCGCCGGTGCACATTCCTTCGCCGCTGAACGCGGCTATACGCGCGAGTTGTGCAACCTTATATTCCACCTCGGCCTTGTTGGTATGTTGGTGGCAGTTGCTATTGGCCGGTTGTATAGCTACGAGGGCCAGGTCATCATCGTTACTGGCGAAGAAAATTCCCAGTCCAGTGAGTTTTGTAATACTGCCACCGCTAATTTCGACTCTTTCCGTGCCGGCTCACTTTTTGATGGCACCGGCTTGCACCCCTTCTGCTTTATCGCGCATAACTTCAGCGCGGATTATTTGTCGAATGGGCAGGCAGAGATGTTCACCTCGGATATCTCTTATGCCGAAGGTGATGACATCTTCGCTGATCCTGAGGCTTGGGATGACTACACCTTGAAGGTCAATCATCCCTTGCGTTTAGGTTCAGACAGGGTGTACCTGCAGGGCCACGGATTTGCCCCAACGTTTACAGTGACGTGGCCGAATGGGGAGACCCGCACTCAGACTGTGCAGTGGGAGCCAACAGATCCAACCTTCTTCTTGTCTTCTGGCGTGATGCGCTTTGATCCACCAGCAGGCACCTATGAGGATATATATGAGCGCCGCCAAAACCAGCTCGCCATCCAAGGATTGTTTGCCCCGACAGCTGCGTGGGGAGGCGAAAATAATGAGTTGCTGACTTCGAGCTTCCCGGCAATGACTAATCCTGCGGTCGCTATTGATATCTACCGTGGTGACAACGGCCTGGATACTGGACGTGGCCAGTCCATTTATTCCCTGGATACCTCATTAATTCACTCGGGCCAGTTGCAACGTATTGAGCGCGTGAATTTAGAGCTCGGTGATGACATCACCTTGGATGATGGCACTGTAATCTCCTTCGATGGTGCCGATGAATTCGCTAACTATCAGATCAGCCATAATCCAGCTCAAACGTGGATGCTGGCATTTGCCATTATCTCCCTGGTATCACTGATCGGCAGCCTACTTGTTAAGCGCCGTCGCATTTGGGTGCGCCTGCACCCAGTTACCGATGGGGTAACCTTGGTGGAAACCGCTGGGCTTTCGCGTACCGATAAGGCAGGTTGGGGCAAGGAGTATGAACAATTCCATGCCCAGCTGTTCGGCTTGGAAGAAGATCCGAATGCTGATGATGATCCGGATACCAGCGCATATTCTGATGGCGATAGCGATATTAATTACTCGCCACATGGTTAACCTGGCGTGAAAAGCGCGCTAGACTGAGTCCACACCTGTTTGAACCTATAAAGAGTATCTATGCCAGTAAATCAAAACCTTGCCACCTTATCGGATGCGGCCTTCGCATCGGCTTTTGCCATCTACTTCATCGCTTTCGTGCTTTCGATCCTGTATTACCTGAAGGCGAAAAGCGCTATTGAATTACAGCGAGAACTAGAAGAGTCAGAAGCCCTCGCCGCGAAGCCAGAATTAGTGGCAGCCACCGGTGGGAATACCCAAGTATTGGCTCCCACAGAAATCGATAGCCTGCGTAAGAAATTGCAGCATACTGCGGCACGCAGTCGTAAGTATGTGAACATGACTCAGCTCATGGTCGCCCTAGGCGCGATGGTGCATGCGGTTTCCATTTTCACCCGTGGTGCTTCTGCGCAGCGCTTCCCCTTCGGCAACCTCTTTGAGTACATCACCATGATTACCTTCGTGGCTGTACTCGTGGCTTTATTTACCCTACGCCGGAAGGAACTACGCCCGGTATGGCCATGGGTGTTGCTACCAATTCTGGCGATGCTTTTTGCCGGTGGACGCAATCTCTATACTGACTCGGCCCCAGTGATCCCGGCGTTGCAGTCGATATGGTTGCCAATTCACGTCTCTACAGTGTCTATTGGTGCTTCGATTGGTTTGATCTCCGGTATGGCATCGGTACTGTACCTGCTGCGCATGCATCAGCCTAAAGGTGAAGAACATGGCTTTTGGGGCAAACTAGCTCTACCGTTGCCACATGCCCAGGTTTTGGACCGCATTGCCTATAAGACCGCGGTGGTTTGTGTGCCGGTGTTCGGTTTAGGTGTGATCCTTGGCGCGATTTGGGCGGAATCCGCTTGGGGGCGCCCTTGGGGCTGGGATCCGAAAGAAACGATCTCCTTTGTTACCTGGATCCTCTATGCGGCTTATCTGCACGCGCGTGCCACGTTGGGGTGGCGCAGTAGGGGAGCGGCCTGGATCAATATCATTGCCTTTGGCACCATGGTCTTTAATCTCTTTTTCATCAACCTGGTGGTTTCTGGCCTGCACTCCTATGCTGGCCTGAATTAACTACTAAGCCTGACACAAGCCAGGTGAGATACTTTTTAAGCGGTACCGTGTACGGTACCGCTTTTTTTAGGGGTGTGTGAAGGGGAGAGGAGTGTCCAAGCGTCGCAAGCAGGGCGTTGAGGCAGATGGGGTGCGGCGCTAGAGTTCAGAGATTATGCGATCGATAGTCTCAAAATCACTGGTGACTTCGTAGTAGGTGTACTTTCCTTCGCGGAAGCGAGTGACCAGCCCCATCTCAACGAGTTTCTTCATATGGTGTGTCACCGTTGCCGGGGTGATGCGCGCGGCCATTGCGAGATCGTGGCTGCATTGGCGTTGCTCTGACACCAGGTATAACAACTCGAGACGCTTTGGGTCTGCGAGTGCTTTGAAGTATTTGCTGGCGGATGCCGCGGCAGTTGGGAGCATTCCAACACTATATATGCAAGGCTTGCCTAATTCAAGGGTTTGGGGAAGTTAAGTGTGGCACTTACTCGTGCGGATTCTTCGTCTCTGGATCTTCGTCGCTTTGTTGCTCGCTAGCATTTGGGTGCACAGAATCTGAGTCTGGGGCTGCACTAGGGCTTGCCTGTGCGCTGGCATCATCAGCAGCCGCAGTGCGCCGCTTTTGTGACTTGCGGAGCTCCTCTTCCTTTTGTAGTTGCTCTTGCTTGCGGCGTTGGATCTGTTGCTTCTCTAACTTCCACAAGAACTCGGGGTCATCATCGGGGCCCTTGATTGAGGGGGTAGGGGTGGTGCGTTGCTGGCGATTCCAGGTTTGCGGGCCAAAGGCCTTCCAGATAAGAATGGCTGCAGCGATTAGAATAAGCAGTACGAGTAAACGTCCCACGATGTTTCACCTTTCTTAAACCAATGAAAGACCAATGAAAGTAGGTAGCGTGACCGCGCACAACGATTCTCCGAGCCCAGCCGAGTCCACCGATACTCCCGAGGTAGTGTCAGCTACATCTATCGATGGTACGCAAACTCTGCGCTCTGGGCAGGAAGATCAGGATATTGCCAGTTTAAAAAAGCAGGCCCGACGCGCGGTATGGTCATATGCCGGTTTGCGCATGCTCCTCTTTATCGTATTGACCATCGTCATCCAAGCAATTTCCATTGCTATTGGCGCCCCCCTGCTTATTCCACTCACCGCCGCCCTGGCTCTGTTTGTGGCCTGGCCGCTTTCGATGCTGATTTTCACCAAGCAGCGGATTCGAGCAACAACAGCGCTGGCAGCCTTAAGCGAGCAGCGCAAGGCAGAAAAGGCCTGGATGCGTGAGGAACTCGAGCAGCGCTAAGCTTCGGCTGCCAATAGCCTCAGCATTCCCAGCCGAAAGGAAACATAGAAATAGGCGGTCTCTGCTCACAAACGAGGAGAGACCGCCTTGCGTTCAGGCACGTGCGTTCCGGCACTTGAGTTATGGAATGAGAGGCATAAGCTGGATTTTTTAGAAAGCCAATGCCAGTGAAGTTACAATCGCCCACACCAGCAGCACACGACCAGTCGAAGCGAGCACTGGAATCAGCTCCTTGCCCTGCGCCCCGCTACGTACTGGTTGAGCTGCAATCCATGCAAAGGGGGCGGCGAGGAAACCTGTTACAGCTACCCACGAAGTAGCAAAACTTACGATCACCGACATCACCAGGGGGGTAGCAACGAGTGCTTGGTAGCAGCTGCGGGTTCGGGTATCACCAAGTTTCACGGCCAAGGTTATTTTGCCATTAGCTTGATCGGTGGGGATATCACGTAAATTATTCGCCAGGTTTACTGCTGCCGAGCACGCACCAATTGCAATGGAAGTCCACAGTCCTACCCATGACAGGCTGCCGGTTTGGGCAAACGCAGTTCCATTAACCGCAACAAGCCCGAAGAAGACAAAGACTGAGACTTCACCATACCCCTTATAACCATAGGGGTTCTTACCGCCGGTGTATGTCCAGGCCGCAATCATGCACACCAGGCCCACCAGGACGAGCCACCAAGAACTTTGGGCAGCCAGGATAATACCGGCTATTCCACCGATTCCTAAGGATAGGAAGGCAGCAGTGCGCACCTGTTGGGGGCGTGCTAGCCCTGAGCCGGTGAGGCGCAAAGGCCCAGAGCGATCTTCATCAGTACCGCGGATGCCATCGGAGTAATCATTGGCATAGTTCACCCCGATAATAAAGGACCAAGCTACAATAAGTGCCAGCGCGGCTTGGCCCCAGTGAACTTGCTCGTAGTAAGCGGCCACACCAGTGCCCATAATGACTGGGGCAAAGGCGTTAGCCCAAGTTCGAGGGCGAGCCCCGGCAATCCAATGCTTCAGGCGAACCTGCTGGCTCATAAGAAAACGTCCCTATTAGAAGTGAGAAATCGAATTTAATACTTTCGCGCAGTAAGCAGTTGCTGCACGCGAACCCTGTCTACCTTACCGCTGGCAAGTGTGGGTAAAGAATCCACGTGCTCGACGACCTTTGGTAGCTGCCAGCGTGGCATGTGCTCTAGGCCAGCCACAATGTCATGGGGAGGTATTGTTCCGGTATACGCCACCGCAATCGCTTGACCTAAGCGGGCATCGGGAATACCAACGACGATTGCCTGATCCACACCAGGAATATCGTGTAATTGCTGCTCTACGACCTCCGGATGCAATTTCAATCCACCAGAATCGATAATGCTATCCAGGCGGCCCGCAACCTGTAAGCGACCTCCGCGGATCTCCCCGGCGTCACTGGTAGCAAACCAGCCAGGAGTAGCAAAGGCTGACGCGTTCGGCACATTACGATACCCGCGCGCAATGGTCGGGCCGCCAAGCCAAATGCGCCCGGCAGCAATGCGCACCTTAACCCCGGGTAATGGTTTGCCATCATAGATACAACCCCCGGCAGTCTCACTGGAACCGTAGGTGTTCACTACATGGATACCCAGCTCGGTAGCAGCCTTGCGATCTTGGGCTCGCAGCGGAGCACCGCCAACCAAAATTGCATCAAAACTACGAAGTGCCTCAATGCCGGCAAGCGAGCTCATGGCTTTGAGCAATTGATGCGGGGTCAAGGCAGTATAGCGCCGAGAATGCTCGAGCTGCGCCGCAGCCGCTGCGAAGGTGGGAATATCAAAACCTCGGGAGACATCTTGGATGACCGGCTCCCAACCAGCAATAAGACTACGCACCAGAACTTGGATACCAGCGATATAAAACCGGGGCATAGCAAGTAACCATTGCCCTTCCCCGCCAAGGGCTTGGTGGGTAGCATCAGCAGAGGCCACGAGGTTTGCAGCCGTTAGCAGCGCGCCCTTTGGGGTCCCAGTAGAACCCGAGGTCGCAGCAACAATTGCGATATCGGCAGCAATGTCAGTGCCTACATACTGGCTGTCTTTGAGCAGGGTCGCAGCATTGGTGTCTGCCGGCAGTGGCAGGATACTGCGTTCGCCGGCGATGGCAGCCTCGAGATCTGCCAGGGTGAGGTTGGTGACCCCTTCAAGAATATGTGTCATGAGTCCATCTCAAAGTAATACGCGCATGGAGAGACAAGAAGAATATCAGCCATCCGAACAGCAAGGGATGCTGACAGCCGCACGAAGAAAATCGCGAGCTGCCGCAAAAGAAACGCGAAAAAACAAAAGAAACGCGAAGAAAGCAGCTGTGGTGGTTAGTAGTAGTACGGAAACTGCGACCAATCCGGGGCACGCTTTTCTAGGAAGGCTTCTTTGCCTTCAACTGCTTCATCCGTCATATACGCTAAGCGGGTTGCTTCCCCGGCAAAGACCTGCTGGCCCATTAGGCCATCATCAGTGAGGTTGAATGCAAACTTCAGCATGCGTTGGGCGGTAGGGGACTTACCATTGATTTCTACACCCATTTGGATAGCTTCGTCTTCCAACTCAGCATGATCTGCCACGATATTGACCGCACCCATACGCTGCATGGTTTCGGCATCATAGGTCCGGCCCAGGAAGAAAATCTCGCGGGCATATTTCTGGCCCACCATCTTCGCAAGATAAGCCGAGCCGTAGCCGGCATCAAATGATCCCACATCCGCATCAGTCTGCTTAAAGCGCGCTTCTTGGCGCGAGGCAATGGTTAAATCACAGACCACGTGCAGGGAGTGCCCGCCACCGGCAGCCCACCCATTGACCACGGCAATAACCACTTTGGGCATTGTGCGAATCAAACGCTGGACTTCCAAAATGTGCAGGCGACCTCCTTCCACCTTCTCCCGGGCGGTATCTACGGTCTCAGCGGTTTCCCCGGCGGCATAGCGGTATCCAGAGCGGCCACGAATGCGCTGATCCCCACCAGAGCAAAAGGCCCATCCGCCATCTTTGGGTGCTGGACCATTGCCAGTGAGGAGTACTGTGCCTACATCTGGGGTGCGGCGGGCATGATCTAAGACCTGGTAGAGCTCATCAACAGTATGTGGGCGAAACGCATTGCGCACCTCGGGTCGGTCAAAGGCGATACGCACAATGCCATGCTCGCGGTGGCGGTGGTAGGTAATGTCGGTCAGTTCGCTAAACCCGGGGACTTCCTCCCATAATTCCGGGCGGAAGGGGTTCTCTGTGCTATAGCTACGCGGTGCTTCAGGCGCTGGGCGGGGCGTGGATTTGCTCATGCCCTCTATCCTATGGGTATGACGCATGCATTTCTGAATGAAATTCTGGAAAACGCCCATGTTGTTTCCCTACCCATGCGGGTTCGCTTTCGTGGGGTGGAACAGCGCGAGGCCGTGATCTTCCGCGGGCCTTGTGGCTGGGGTGAGTTCTCCCCCTTTGTGGAATACGAAGCACCCGAGGCCGCCGCGTGGCTGGCCAGCGGTATTGAGATGGCATATCAAGATCTCCCGAGATTTCATCGCACTAAGGTTGCTGTCAATGCCACCATCCCAGCAGTGCCTGCAGATCACGTCGCAGAAATTCTAGCCCAATTCCCGGGGTGCACGGTGGTAAAGGTCAAAGTTGCAGAGGCCGGGCAGACGTTGGCTGATGATGTCGCTCGGGTCGAAGCCGTGCGTGAGCAGCTGCCGCATGCGCGCATTCGGGTGGATGCCAATCGTGGCTGGGGAGTGGAGCAAGCCTTAGAAGCCGCCGCAGCCCTAGGGCCTTTGGATTATATGGAACAACCATGTGCGACAGTAGCTGAGCTTGCGCAGCTGCGCACCCAACTTGTACGCCGGGGACATTTTGTGCGGGTGGCAGCAGACGAATCCATTCGGCGTGCTGCTGATCCCTACGAGGTGGCGCGCGTGGGTGCTGCCGATATTGCGGTGGTGAAGGTCGCTCCCTTAGGCGGCGTGCGTGCTGTACTCGAGCTAGCGCAATATATGCATGCCCGGGGCATGGATCTTACCGTGGCCTCTGCTTTAGATACTGGGGTGGGCATGAATGCCGGTCTTGCTGCAGTAGCAGCTCTGCCGCGCCATTTCGATGATGAGGAATTTGTGGTCGAGCCGGCTGCAGCGGGCTTGGCAACGCAGCGTCTTTTTGCTGCTGATATTGTGCGCCCGCGTGAGCTCGTCGATGGCTGTTTAGCAGTAGAAATGCTCGAACCCGATATGGATGCAGTTTCCGATCTTGCTGCAAGCCCGCATCGCAAAGATTGGTGGTTGCAGCATCTCGCGGATTCTTTCGCGCATATTCCGACAGGGCGCGTAGCTGCTTGGCAGTCTTGAAAGGTGGCGATTGCTTAGTGCTGTATGCCTACCTCTTACAACTGCAGGCTCAGAAGTCGAATCCTATTGACGTGGTAGCGTTAGGCACGAACACTATGAGCGTGAAAAGTTACAAAAGTTACAAAAAGTATGAAGGAGTAGTCGATGACCTACAACCAGCCACATGGTAATTATGATGAAACCCGCGTGGATTATTATCAAGATCAGCAGTACCAGCAAGGCTACGGACAGCCCCAATACTCTCAAGATAAGCTGCTCGCCGGGCGTTTTGATTCCAAAAAGGTCATTGTGAACTTAAGCGTCTTCGCAATTTTGGCCATCGCAATTACCTTCGCAGTGGTCTACTTAGTGCAAGTACTCGTTGGATTAATCCCAAATTACACCACCGGTGATGCCTCCCGGGCGATTGTTACTGGCATTATTGCAGCTGTGATCGGTGTGGTTGCTGGTCTGCTTTATATCCCAGTGGTTGGCACGGGCAATGAGCAATTATTCCGCTACGCAATTTTGGCGCTTACAACTGTCGCCATCGTGATGTGGGTGATTCTAGGCGGCCTCCTGCAAGGCGACTGGTACACCCTGATTACCTTGACCGGAATCTTGTGTACTGCGGGTATTGCATATGCCACTCCATCGCGTATTGATGCCGCGGATGTCTACCGCCGGTAAAGAGCTACTCAATTCCGCAGCGCATCACTGTTTATGGCGAGCATGGAATTTTCATGCTCGCCATTGTGCTGCCTAAACGTTGTGCTGTCGAAAAGCGAAGGTGCACATAGTTCGTGCCCGCGCTCGAAAAACTCTAGACTTGCATATATGACAACTTCGCCCGAACTCGCCCGCCACCTGGCAGCCCACCTGGCCCAGCACCTCACCGATATTGTGTTGTGCCCCGGGTCAAGGAACTCGCCACTCTCACTGGCTTTATTGGCACGCGATGACATTCGGGTACACGTACGCATTGATGAACGCAGTGCTGCCTTTCTTGCGCTTGGCTTAGCGCGTGCTACGGGGCGCCCTGCCGGTGTGGTAGTTACTTCCGGCACAGCAGTAGCGAACTGTCACCCAGCAATGATTGAGGCTCGCTATTCCCACGTTCCATTAGTCATTATCTCTGGTGATCGCCCACCACGTTTGCATGGAACCGGTGCCAACCAAACCATTGAGCAGCACAATGTGCTTGGTGTGGCGACCTGCGAGATCGCAGAGCTTGCCGACTTCAGCACCCTGGATTTCACACAAGGGGCAACACATATCAATGTGGCCTTTGACGAGCCATTACTGACCACCCCAGAAGCATTAGAGCCAGTCATCCTTGAGACTGCGCAGCCACAGCGCACCGCCTTTGTAGACTATGGCGAAATTGCTCTCGACATCTCGCGCAATACCCTGGTTATTGCCGGTGATGAGGCCTGGGAAGTCCCGGGGCTTGAAGATGTACCTACCATTGCGGAGCCATCTGCCCCTGCACCCTATAACCCCGTGCATCCTTTAGCGGCGAATGTGTTCCATGCGGATTCGGTGTCAGCCGAAGGCTATACCGTTACAACCAAACCTACCCAGGTTGTCGTTGTGGGCCATCCCACCTTGCACCGCGGCGTGCTGCAGTTATTGCAGGACCCCGAAATTGAGCTTTATGTTTTAAGTCGCACCGATACTGTGACTGACCTTGCCCAATGCCGCAGTGGTTTAGGCTCGCGAGTGAAGGTAACTGGCACCCCAACGAAGCAGTGGCTACAGGTCTGTGAGGCCGCAGCCCAACTTGCTGCCGATAGTGTGCGTGACGTTCTTGCAAGTGACTATGGCTTCACTGGTCTCCACGTAGCTGCAGCAGTCGCTGATACTTTAGGTACCAATGACACTTTGTTCTTAGGCTCCTCCAACCCAGTGCGTGATGCCTCCTTTGTAGGCCTACCTTTTGCTGGGGTTGATTGTTTTAGTGCTCGCGGTGCTGCAGGTATCGATGGCAGTGTTTCCCAGGCCATTGGTATTGCTTTAGCCCAGCAGTACAAGGACATCACCAATATTCGTGCGAACCGTACCGTGGCGCTCATTGGTGATATCACCTTCTTGCACGAGGTAGGCGGGCTACTTACAGGTGTCGATGCACAGCCAGAAAACCTCACCATCGTGGTGGCTAATGATGCTGGTGGCGGAATTTTCGAAACCTTAGAGATCGGTGATGCCGCATATCGCCAGCACTTCGAACAGGCAGTAGGTACGCCACACCAGGTGGATTTTGCTGCCCTCGCTGATGCCTACCAAGTGGAATTTCATCAGGTGGATACGCTGCAAAGCTTGATTGAGGCGCTTATTGACACCACCGATGCTGGCGGATTCCACTTGATAGAAGCCAAGACTACGCGCAGCACGCGCCGCGCTATGCACCAGGACCTGCAAGCTCGCATGGTTTTCCAGGCGTAGAGCGTAACTCAAAAAGGAAAAGCTCATGGCATCGCAACTTCGCCCTGCAGCACGCTTGGTTCGCTGGTGGCCACGTCTGCGCCGCTGGCACCAAGGAGTGCTTATCGGCTATATGCTTATGGCAGTGCTAAGCCTAGGCATCGTCATTGGCCCCTATATGAATGACCGCGCTATTAGCGCGAATTCTGGACGTGCTTTGGCTACGGTCACCAGTGTGGGAAACTTGCGTACCATGGTGGAATACCAGGATGCAGATGGCTATTACCGTGCGCCTTCTACTGGTGTGTTATACCCATCTGATCTGCGTGAGGGGCAACGAGTGTGGGTAGAGTACTCTCGCGAAGATCCGAGCTTGGTTAAGGTTGAAGGCCGCGAATGGACCTTGAGCATTATTCCTGCATTAAGTGTGTGGTTAAGTAGTAGTTTGATCGCAATTATGTTGTGGGCGATCCCGGATATCCGCACCTATCAGCGTAATCAAAAAGCACGCGAACAGCAGGGAGTACAGGATGGCGCAGCTACCGGTATTGCTCCTGTGACTTCTACGGCTCCCTCCGAAAAGCATCGCAGCATAGCAGATCATCCTGATCTCGATGTGCAGGCAGAAGATTTCTAATGCGTTGGGCGATTATCGCAGAATCATCCTAACCCAGCATTAACGACGTCGCTCGGGGGCAATGGTGAGCGCATACGCTCAAACTCAAGGCCATACGGTGCGCCTATACCGCCGGCAGTAGGTGGGGCGTTTTGCCTGAAGCAGTAAGCGCCTTGGAATCTACAGTGCTCCGAGTCTATAAGTCCCGGCACACCTGGCCCACCACTCGGACTGGCTACTGCGGGCATGTGGCGCGATCTGAAAAGAATCCGACCAAGTACCATCCATCTTGTCTCTTCGTTAGCGCCTTCGGCAGCTACCAGTCATACCTATTTCGCGCAGAACTTTGCTGCGGGCTCGTGTGCCCGTGCCGTATTTGTTGAGTCATGCATGAAGTGATGTGCGATTGATTCCTAGTTCGACTGCAGCAGTATGGCGTAGGATATTTTTCTTCCCAAACCCGAGTGGGCTGGATGTTAGGTGTCTACCAGATGAGGGCAGGTTTATGGTCTGCCAAAAGGTAAAGGTCACTGACCAGCAGAAACTGGGAAGTGTGCTGGTGTAAATGCTACTTTCTTTTCGTATTACGGCATACGTTTAGTCTGTATATTTAGGTATGTATCTGCTATCAATCTTTTGCGGGAAAGCAGAATGTCCAATGTGAAAATTTGCGCAGCTGCGTTGTCTTTTAGTGCTGTGTGTCTGCCGTGTCAATGTCTGTTAGTCAGGCAGCAGCTACCTCGAACCACATTTCTGTTAATAGCCGGGGAGAGTGCGTCACGGTAGGTCCGCCTCCAGTACAGGAGCAAATCGACGAAATTCATAATTTTTGGGCCCACCGCAATTGAAGCAATAAATCAGGCGCAACTGGAAGCTAACAATTGTGAACGTGCTGTACTAGTGATTGCAGTTGTTGCTTTTGCATGGTGTGCATCGGGTGCCTTGAGAGTAGTATTCCCACATCTGTGTTGGCAGATATTGTGAATCGAGGTGAGGGTGGCGGCGATTACGTCAGAAACGCCATTTACGGATGTGCAGTTGGCCATGTTGGTAACCTTGCTTGGAAGATGGATCGCGGGAGGCCGCAATAAGTGAATTGTTGGGTGTTGCGATCTACATGGGCTTGTTATCTACCGTGACATGGGACGAGCAATTGGCCGATGTGGGAGTTCATGGTTGCCGATACTCTAACCTTGGAAAGTTGATGGGTTGACGGATTATGTCTCGGAAATGCATGGTCCGCGCTTATACACATTTTCTGATTTTTAGAATGTCTTAAATGCTTTCGAGTCATTGTGAGGCATGCTCCAGTAGTCGCGTGTTCACTTGCTTTGCCATGAGTTTACTGCCGCCGACAGACGCGAGCATGAGGTTTTTACGCCTCCCCTCAAAGATTTCAGCAGTAAGGTCTTTGAGGTTTATACCCTACACGCACGTGGCATCACGAAATTGCAGCACTGGGGCCGGAGCGTGGATGTGGAACTCCTTCACGCTCAACAGCGCGACTCTAATTTTGCATGCGCGCTGGGCTTGGGGCAACCAACGGCTCGTGGTGGGCTAGGTGGCAGGCTTGCAATAGAAAAGAACTACACAAATTTTGATTCCCTGCCGAAGTCGAGGAGGTGTAGCTGGTAATTATCGGTAGTGGGCCAGCGCATCCTAGTCTGAATGTTATTCTCACTGACACGCTGCGCGGGGAAACAATTGGTTCGTGAGGTGGCAAGCTTGGGTATTTTTGTTCATACCGGCTTCACAGAGGCTCTTTGCCAAACGGTATAAGAAGCCCATGGCAATGGGTGCTGACAATCGTGGTCGCTACAGGCGGGTCTTTTGATTTAGTTACTGCAGATAACGGGGTGCTAGTAGCTCTGGAGGCCTTCGTAGCTGAAGTTCTGCCTGCGCGAGGGGGCTTGCTGCAGCCAGGTTGAATCCAGCTGCACTCTGTAGCACAGTCGCGCAGAAACCTGGGGAGGTAGTTTAGTGCGGCTCTTTTTGAATATAGCTTTTGAGTACCATGCGGAAGTGCTATCTCGAGGCGTGCTGGCCTTAGTGGGCGATTTCATCCTAGTGCCATCATCCGGCAGCCGGTTGCACAGGGCAAACGCTGTGGTGCGAGACCGCGGTGAGACCACCGCGGCAGTACTAGTGCGGCAGGGATAACTATTACCGGGTGGGGAAAATAGCTACACTAGAAAGCCGTGGCTAAAGCAACCCTAGATAAGCAACCCGCCGATGTCGCTGGCATGTTCGATGGCGTAGGTAAGCACTACGACGTTACCAATACCATCTTGAGTTTCGGCCAAGACCGACGCTGGCGCCGACGTACTCGGGAGCGCCTTAATCTCCGCCCCGGCGAAAAGGTCCTGGATCTCGCCGCAGGTACCGCCGTATCCACGGAGGAACTGACAACCTCCGGAGCGTGGGTTGTCGCGTGTGATTTTTCCCAAGGCATGCTGGCGGCAGGTAAGCATCGCGATGTGCCCAAGGTTTGCGGCGATGGCATGCAATTGCCTTTCGCGGATAACACCTTCGATGCCGTCACCATCTCCTACGGGTTGCGCAACATTCATGATCCAGAAGCAGGTCTGCGCGAGCTTGCCCGTGTGACCAAGCCTGGTGGACGCCTTACTGTCGCGGAATTTTCTACTCCAACCATCCCGGTGTTTGGCACTGTTTACAAGGAGTATTTAATGCGCTGCCTACCTGTTGTTGCACGCGCCGTGGCCAGTAATCCAGAAGCCTATGAGTACTTAGCAGATTCCATTCGCCATTGGCCTGATCAGGAGAACTTAGCGCGCATGATTAATGCGAATGATTGGCAAGATTGTGGATGGCAAAACCTCACCTGTGGCATCGTCGCCTTGCACAGCGCGGTAAAGCCAGCAGATGCTTCATAGGCAATGTTTGTGTTTTGTTCACTGTTACCTGCGGCCCGGCAGGAGACCTCATGTTTTAGCCAGGACATTGTTAGACTACGGTAGTACTACGGTAATACATCGAAAATCCTCCCAGCTCCCGTACTGGGAATTCGAGCAATTTAGTAAAGGCAGTGCGAATGTCGAGTAGCCAAGTGGATCTGGGAGATTCCACCCTCAACGCGGAGATCGCGGCCGGCATGCAGGAAGTTGAAGCTTTTCTGCTCCAGGAACTTGCGAGGGGCCAAGACTTCATCGTTGATAAGGTTTTACACCTTGCAGAAGCCGGCGGAAAACGATTCCGCCCCATGTTCGCACTCCTTGCTGCACGCTATGGGGAAAATCCTCGTGCCCATGCAGTTATCCAAGCCGCAGCTGTCGTTGAGATGACCCACCTGGCCACCTTGTACCATGATGATGTGATGGATGAGGCCCAACGTCGTCGTGGTGTGCCCAGTGCTAATGCGCGGTGGGATAACTCTGTTGCTATTCTGGCGGGCGACTATTTGCTGGCCCATGCTTCGCGTATCTTGGCTGATCTTGGTCGTGATTCGGTTCGACATTTTGCAGACACCTTCGGCGAACTCGTAACGGGTCAGATGCGTGAAACCGTTGGTGCGCAGGATGATAATTCGATTGCGCACTATATGGATGTGATCAGGGAAAAGACCGGGGTGCTCATTGCCTCGGCCGGCTATCTTGGTGGCCTGCATTCAGGTGCCTCCCCAGAGCATACCCGTGCTCTGCAGGGCTATGGTGCTGCCATCGGTATGGTTTTCCAGATCGTTGATGACATCATCGATATCTTCTCTGCCTCCCAGGAATCCGGAAAGACCCCAGGCACAGATCTACGTGAGGGGGTACTCACCCTACCCGTGCTCTATGCCCTGGAAGAAGATTCCCCAATAGGGGAGCAGCTGCGAGCCCGACTCACTGGCCCTTTGGAAGATGATGCCGAAGTAGCAGCAGTCTTAGACCTGCTGGGGCAATCTAATGCTCGGGAGCGCACCTTGGCAGATGTGCACCACTACCTAGAGGTTGCAGAACAGCACCTAGCGCAGTTGCCGCAAAATGAGACCACGGATGCATTGCGTAATTTAGCGCGCTTTACGGTGCAGCGCGTGGGCTAAAATTCGGCGGCTTACCCCGGTTATAATGGGGATTTACTTCCGATTTGCTTTTAGTGCGGGTGTTTATAGTACAGTTGTTAGCGCACGCCAGGTTGCCCGAGCGGCCAAAGGGAGCGGACTGTAAATCCGTCGGCATTGCCTACAGAAGTTCGAATCTTCTACCTGGCACGATGTGTAAGACCCACAGAGAAATCTGTGGGTCTTTTTGTGCCTGCTGCCTAAGTTGCCTCGGGTGAGTCGAGGTGAGTGTTGGTTAATGCCTGCCCTGCTCGCCGGCAAGACAATGTGTAGGTCAATGTGTACTGCAATGTGCTGCACTCGCTCAATGTAAGGCTGCGGCTACTCATCGCACATCCCGCGTCCGGCAAGCGTATCTTAACGTGACACATGTGAATGCCAGCGCATGCCGCGTGCCTTTGAGTGTGTGCCTTTGAGTGCGTAGTTTTGAGGATTTGCCGGCATTTATGGGGATTTACCTGGGGATTTGTGTTTTAAGAGCAATTCGGGTTAATCTTTGTGAGGCTTCAACGGAAGGCGCCGGATACGGCAGCCAATGAAGAAGCGGTGCCCCCTTAGCTCAGTCGGCAGAGCGTTTCCATGGTAAGGAAAAGGTCGACAGTTCGATTCTGTCAGGGGGCTCTGTTTTGCTATCGCAGCCTTTTGTGGTAGGAAAACTGTGGCGGTGTAGCTCAGTGGTAGAGCAAACGACTCATAATCGTTGTGTCGCGAGTTCAATTCTCGCCATCGCTACGCACAAGAACTGGAGTAACGCTAGTTTTTGTCCATGGTTTCCTGTGAGAGTGATCTTATGGGGTAACGCCAAGGGGCGTAGTTCAATTGGTAGAGCAACGGTCTCCAAAACCGTAGGTTGCAGGTTCAAGTCCTGTCGCCCCTGCAAATATCCTCCGTTATGCTGGTTGTCTTCCAGTAGGCGGGGGATTTGTTGTATGCTTGAGCTTTGCTGAGCATGACAATGCTGGTAACGGCATCAATAGCAACGTAGGCATTGCTTACTGCTATAGTCGTCGATAGTGTGGCAAAAGCCAAAAAGTGCACACTTGCACGCAAGTATCATTGAAGGCCAAGGAGAATCGTGAGCGATAAAGAACCAGAGAACACTGGCGCTGATACCAATGCAGCCGCAGCGCGCCCTACTGGTAAACGACAGCTCGCCGGGGTGAGCACTGCCTCGAGTTCTACTGCCAAGACCGCAAAGCCACAGCAACCAGAAGGTGATGGCAAGTCCGGCAGTGCCGTAGTGCAGTTCTTCCCACAGGTTGTCGAAGAAATTCGTAAGGTGGTTTGGCCAACCGGCAAGCAGATGCTGCAGTATACCCTAATCGTCTTCGCATTCTTGATTCTGATGACCGCCTTGGTCGCTGGCGTTGACTTTATTGCCGGTCTGGGAGTTGAGAAAGTGCTCACCTCCTAGGTATAATCTAAAGAAACGTTTTATTTTCCATCCCGCTGAGTCCCCTAGGATTCGGCGGGATAATTTTTCAGCTAGGAGACCACAACACCATGAGTGATGATGAGAACAATCAGGGCAGCTTTGCCGCCGCTTTCAGTGATGCAGTCGAGGAAGCAGTCCAGCAGGATATTGCGGCCGATGCCGACGCGGCTCCTGAGGTCGTCGAGCAGCCCGTCCAAGAAGTGGACTTAGAAGGCACTCTGGCTCAAGAAGACCCAGATTCTGACTACAAGGCCCGCCTGCGCAAGTTCACCCGCGAATTAAAGAAGCAGGCCGGCCATTGGTACATCATCCAGTGCTACTCCGGCTACGAGAACAAGGTAAAGACCAACCTGGACATGCGTGCTCAAACCCTTGAGGTGGAAGACGCCATCTATGAGGTTGTGGTGCCAATTGAGCAGGCCGTTGAGGTTCGCGATGGCAAGCGCAAGGTTGTCAAGCGCAAACTGCTGCCAGGCTACGTCCTGGTTCGCATGGACATCGATGACAAGTCTTGGTCTGTAGTGCGCGATACCCCTGGTGTGACCAGCTTCGTTGGTAATGAGGGTAATGCAACCCCAGTTAAGCACAGCGATGTGGCGAAGTTCTTGATGCCACAAGAAGAGTCTCAGTCTGCCGCCGAATCGGTGAACGACGAGGGCGAGAAGATCGTTGCTATGCCGACCGAGCCAACCAAGCCACAGTACGACACCACTTTCGAACCGGGCGAAGCTGTCACCATCCTTACCGGTGCGCTGGCATCGGTATCTGCCACCATCTCCGAGGTGGACTACGAAAACGGAAAACTGCAGGCGCTGGTTTCGATCTTTGGACGTGAGACTCCAGTAGAGCTCAATTTCGACCAGGTTGAAAAGGTCAGCTAAATTTTGGTTGCTGCAAACTTCTGCGGTACTCTGAATCTTCGTGCTTGAATATCAGGTGCGCGTCAACCATACATATCCCCGGTGGCTCTTAAAGACAAGGGCATCCGGACGGGTGCAGTGAGTATCGAGCACTGCATCCCGGTACCTAGGAAGAGGTAAAAATCGATGGCTCCTAAAAAGAAGAAGAAGGTCTCCGGCCTAATCAAGCTGCAGATCGAGGCAGGTGCTGCTAACCCAGCTCCTCCAGTTGGCCCGGCTCTGGGTGCCCATGGTGTGAACATCATGGAATTCTGCAAGGCTTATAACGCCGCAACCGAGTCGCAGCGCGGTAACGTTGTTCCTGTAGAGATCACCGTTTACGAAGATCGTTCCTTCGACTTCAAGCTGAAGACCCCACCAGCTGCCAAGCTGCTGCTCAAGGCTGCTGGCATCCAAAAGGGTTCTGGCGTGCCACACACCGAAAAGGTTGGCACCGTGACCCAAGAACAGGTCCGCGAAATTGCACAGACCAAGTTCGAAGACCTCAACGCTAATGACATTGAGAATGCAGCCCGCATCATTGCTGGTACTGCACGCTCCATGGGCATCGTTGTTGAAGACTAGTCTTTTCGCGAACAATTAATTTTTCCGTGGTAGAGCCAGCTCCGGCTCGTCCCACAAGTCCTCTGATAATTAAGGATTTTCAATGAGCAAGAACTCCAAGGCATACCGTGCCGCTGCTGAGCAGATCGACAAGGGCCGTCTGTACCGCCCAATCGAAGCTGCCGAACTGGTAAAGAAGACCTCCTCGAAGAACTACGACGCTACCGTGGATGTTGCCATCCGCCTCGGTGTTGATCCTCGTAAGGCAGACCAGTTGGTTCGTGGCACTGTCTCCCTGCCGCACGGCACTGGTAAGACTGTACGCGTTGCTGTTTTCGCTGAAGGCGAGAAGGCTACCGCTGCAAAGGAAGCAGGTGCAGATATCGTTGGCACCACTGAGCTTATCGAGCAGATTACCGCTGGTACCATTGACTTTGATGTTGCTATCGCTACCCCAGACCAGATGGCAAAGGTTGGTCGCGTAGCCCGCGTTCTGGGTCCTCGTGGTCTGATGCCTAATCCTAAGACCGGTACCGTTACCCCTGACGTTGCCAAGGCTATCGCTGATGTTAAGGGCGGCAAGATCTCCTTCCGCGTTGACAAGGCTGCTAACCTGCACGCCATCATCGGTAAGGCTTCTTTCGATGCTGAAAAGCTCGCCGAGAACTACGGCGCCCTGCTCGACGAGGTGCTGCGTATTAAGCCGTCCTCCGCTAAGGGTATTTACTTGAAGAAGGTTACTCTTTCTTCTACCTCCGGCCCTGGTGTGCCAGTTGACCCAGCCGTACAGAAGAACTTCGCTGAATAAGATTCAGTACAGCTTCTGAATAAGCTAGCAAGCCCTGCCTCCTTGAGAGGTAGGGCTTTTGCTTTTGGCGCATTCTGCGCGGATGACGCTACCATTACTGGCACTGTGGTTGCGCTTGCGTGGTACTCTTTCGGGTGGATTTTCGGGGGTGAGAGCCCCCGATTTGCCTTCTTCGCGATGATCGAGTAATGTTACCTCTCGAAGTTTGAACGGTTCAATGCTGCGATTTTGCGGTTTCCGCGAATGATAATTCGTACACATTGTTCCAAGCTCAAGTTTCACCCAAGACCGTCGGTCAGAATCGCAGTATTCTCGAAGGTTTTCCTGTTCATAGGAAGCGGCCCACGCAGGAGTAACGAAGAGCTCATCTCCTTATCAACCATGGTGAGGAATGTGCGCCCTGTGCTCTTGCACGGGGATTTTGTCGTTCTAGGACTTGTTGCAAGCTCCTGGGATGAGAAACTCCTCGGCGGATCAAGTTTATGAGACGTACATTTCGTACATGAGGAAGGAGGCGAAGTAATGGCAAATCCTAAGAACGAGCAGTCTCTTGCAGAACTGAAGAATCGTTTTGCTGAGACCGACACCATCGTGCTGACCGAGTACCGTGGTCTCTCTGTGGCTCAGACCACCGAGCTGCGTCGTGCTCTGGGTGCTGACGTCCAGTACTCCGTCGCCAAGAACACCCTGGTGAAGTTGGCTGCTAAAGAAGCCGGCATCGAAGGCCTCGACGATCTGCTCACCGGCCCTACCGCTATCGCTTTCATTAAGGGCGAGGCTGTAGATGCCGCTAAGGTGATGAAGAAGTTCGCCGATAGCAATAAGGCTTTCGTAGTCAAGGGTGGCTACATGGATGGCAACGCCCTGGATGCATCCCAGGTCGCTGCTCTTGCCGAGCTGGACAACCGCGAGACCACTCTCGCGAAGCTGGCTGGCGCCATGCAGGGCAACTTGGCGAAGGCTGCAGGCCTGTTCAATGCTCCCGCTTCTCAGGTTGCACGCCTTGCAGCGGCACTCCAAGAGAAGAAGGAAGCATAAGCAAAGTCTTCAAGGAACACTTGTGTTCCAGCTTTGCTGTGCATCACTCGCACAATAAAAACACCAAAACCGGGTGGAATCACCCGAAACCGAAAGGACAACCACTATGGCTAAGCTCACCAAGGACGAGCTCATTGAGGCTTTCAAGGAAATGACCCTCATCGAACTTTCTGAGTTCGTGAAGGAATTCGAAGAGGTCTTCGATGTGACCGCTGCTGCTCCTGTAGCTGTTGCTGCTGCTGCCGCTCCAGGCGCTGAGGATGCTGCTGAAGAGAAGGACGAGTTCGACGTTGTTCTCGAAGATGCTGGTGCTAAGAAAATCGGCGTAATTAAGGCTGTTCGCGAAATCGTTTCCGGCCTGGGCCTGAAGGAAGCTAAGGAGCTCGTTGAGTCCGCTCCTAAGGCTATCCTCGAGGGTGCAAACAAGGACGACGCTGAGGCTGCTAAGGCTAAGCTGGAAGAGGCTGGCGCCAAGGTTACCCTCAAGTAATCGCTTGCTTATTCAACAAAATGCCCCACTTCGGTGGGGCTTTTTGCTGTTCATATTTGCTTGGGATAATGGCTCCCCCTCAGCACCAACGGTGCATTTTAGGGCGGGTCGCATTACTTAGGTAGGCATTTTCTGCAAGTGCTTGGTCAGACCCGCAAAAGTTTGTTAGTGTGACAGTGTATTTGCGCGCCACTGGCTGCAGTGGCGGGTTGTATCCCGAGAAAAATGTGATCCGAAGTTTTCATTAACGTGTTTGAGCCTCACGTGGAAAACTGGCAAGTCTCTGCCTGCACAAAATGAGACTTACCCGACGTTGATGAAGGAATCCTTTTGCACCACGAGGACCTAAGCTTTAGGCAACAATTCCGGCAATTTAGACGCCTCCCCGCCGCTCTACAACTACTGCTCGGCACCCAAATGATGTTCAACATTGGGTTCTATATTGTGGTTCCCTTCCTCGCGGTCTACATGAGTCAAGACCTCAAAGCCGGCGGCGCGCTCATTGGCTTGGTGCTTGGCGTCCGAACTTTCAGCCAACAAGGAATGTTTTTCGTTGGTGGCGCTCTTAGCGATCGCTTTGGAGTACGCACTATGCTGCTCACTGGCATGTTGATCCGTGTTGTAGGCTTCCTTGTTGCTGGTTTTTCTTCCAGTGTGGCCACTTTGATGGTGGGCGTGATCCTGATTGGTTTTGCTGCCGCACTATTTTCTCCGGCCGCAGAAGCTGCTCTCGCATATTCGGCGACCACGATGCGCCTCCCCATGCCACGCTCCCAATTATTTGCCCTGGATAATTTGGCGGGGCGTATGGGTGCCTTACTAGGTCCAGTGATTGGCGCGGTACTCATTCCTTTCGGCTTCGCAGTGGTTTGCGTCGTAGGAGCACTGATATTCCTGGCTCTATTTTGTGCTCATGCCTATGTGATTCCACCGATTCAGACCCCACGCAATGGCAATATCTTGCAAGGATTCGGGGAAGTAATCCGCAATAAACTCTTCCTTACCTTTGCTCTTGGATACTCCGGAATGCTTGTTGCTTATAACCAGCAATACCTCTCCCTACCTACTGAGTTGCAGCGCGCTACTGGCAATGAAGATGCCTTGGGTTGGATGTTCGTCTTTGCCAGCTTGTTGAATGTCTCTCTTCAAATGCAGATTGTCCACCTCACCCAAAGTTGGAAGCGTACCAAGAGTTTGGTAGTCGCCTTTAGCTCCATGGCTCTTGGTTTTGGCATCATTGCCATTGCCGCACCTTTGGAACCGCTCAGTGGTTTTTGGGCTCTGCTTCCTGCTTTGCTCATGCTGGTCTTTTTACATGTTGGCCAGATGGTGGGCGCGCCCCATGCCCGCGATCTCGTGGGCCTGATTGCCGAAGAACGTCACCTTGGTACCTACTTTGGCGTGCTTAATTCCTTCGGAGGATTTGCAGTACTCGTATCCTCGGTTATCATTGGCCACACTTTAGAGAACGCAGATACTCCGCAATTAGCAGCTGCCACCCCTTGGGCACTGCTGGTAGTCCTGATGTTGCTTGGGGCCGCGCTGACTGCGGTCGTTGCACGTCGGGTACCCCTCAGTAACAGCGAATAGCCAGCAGAGTGGGACTATGCACTAAAATTTACAGGCATGCTACCAACCTCCCGTATTCTTTCAGCTCTGTGTGCAGCGCTTGCAAGTTTTTTGTTGAGCGCAGGTGGTCTCTATCTGGTTTGGGGCGATACGGGTCTGAAATTTCCTATTGATGGCACCGAAACCACTTTCCGTCTGAATGCAGAGCATGCGGAGTATCTAAATCCTCTGACCCAGGAAGTCGAAAGCGGGCCAGTAACCAAGCAACTGCACTATACGGTTGTTGCTCCATATGATGAGAGCACTGCCAGCGTGCGCGTGGGCTATAGCCTGTTGCGCACCGATGATGCCGAGGCACAAACGGATATTCAACGTGCCTTACGCGCGGGCATTCTCACCTATTCTTTTGATCGTGCAACCGGTGCGATCAGTTCGGATATGCGAATCTCCGATCAATTAGCCCTTCCTGCAAGTGATGTGGCGGTGGAAGGCTACTGGCTGAAGTTCCCTCGTGATGCTGCTCAAGCAAACTATGCTGTTTTTGATATCACCTCACGCAGCATGGTGACCGCGGAGTACCAAGACACTGAGATGGTGGATGGCCGTGAAATTCACCATTACCGCCAGACTATTCCGGCCACCAACCTCGCGGGTGCGTATCCCGCTCATGCCAACTCCATCAGCATACCGCTGGAGAATCGGGAGACTGGTCTTATCGAGGTGAGTGCTGATCTTTACCATATGGGAACGCGTGATTGGTTTGTGGATGCCCAAACTGGCATGGTCGTTAATATCGCCGAGGACCTCACCGACTTTTATGCCACTGATCCTGACACTCCCATAGTGCCTTCGTTGATCTTCAGTGGGCAATTCAGTGACGCTGATCAGGCAGCTTTACTCCAGCAGGCAGCCAATATTCATAGTGGCGCTACTGAGCGTACCTGGGCCAAGGTGGCCTTGATCGCTGGCACGGTGCTGTGGATCGTGAGCCTGCTTGGGGCCTTCGGCAAGTTGCCGAGGCAGCGCAGGAGGATGAGTGTAGAGGACTAAGTGTTAGAAGACTAGGTGTTAAAAGACTAGGTGTTAAAGAATAAGCGCCGGGAGATAAGCGCACGAAGATGGCTTGTAGGTACGGAGGGGAGAAGTAGGGCGCGAAAAGGTGTGTATATGTGCCGCGCATTGCGGTTCATAGTTGCATCAAACCTCCTAGCCAGTGCTTGCCACCTATGCCTATTCTGCCTATGTGGACAATTCAACTGTGACGATTGTGAGCCGATGTGACATGTGGGACAAAGATTTCCGGAAAATTTAGGCACAGCCACTTGTGTGTTCACCCGGGTATGTTATAGTTCAAGCAAATATGCCAGGGAACCAGCGTCCGGTCATAAGTGCCGGGCGCAGGTCCGAGAGGCGAATGATCCCGCCAGGGAGGTAGCGCAATGATATGTTGCAGCCCCCCACGGGAGCCAGCGCAGTAGCAATTCGGTATCCAGTTTGCATGGGAGCGGAGCGCGGCAATTGTATGCTGGATGACAATAAACTAGTCCACTTTACAAAGACGCAATTTCGGTATAGAGTATTAGATTGCGCTGAATTCCTTTGCGTACCCGAGAAGACCTTGCTTCAAAGAGTTTGAAAAGACTAATTTGACAAGGTCATTCAGTGTTATCTAGGTTTCCTGTATTTTTGCAGGTCAAACTGGGTAAGGCAGGGCGAAAAGGGATTCGTAGCAGACCGAATTGCTAATTTATAGCGGCTTGGTGGCCAATATTGCGGGGCCGCCATCCGCGCGAGGTGCTGGAAGGACCCATCTTGGCAGTCTCTCGACAGACCAAGGCCGAAATCCCTGGGGCTCCCGAGCGTGTATCGTTCGCGAAAATCACGGAACCAATCGAGGTTCCGGGGCTTCTTGATATCCAACTACAATCCTTTGCCTGGTTGATCGGTACCCCTGAGTGGCGTGCTGCCCAACAAGAGGAACTGGGCCCAGATGCTCGTATCACGAGCGGCCTAGAAGACATCCTGGACGAGCTATCTCCAATTCAGGACTACTCGGGTAATCTCTCCTTGTCTCTTTCGGAGCCGCGCTTCGAAGATCTCAAGAACACCATTGATGAGTGCAAAGATAAAGACATCAATTACTCTGCGCCGCTGTATGTGACGGCAGAGTTTATCAATAATGAGACCCAAGAAATTAAGTCTCAGACCGTCTTTATCGGCGACTTCCCAATGATGACCGACAAGGGCACGTTCATCGTCAACGGCACGGAACGTGTAGTGGTATCACAGTTGGTGCGCTCCCCAGGCGTATATTTTGACCAAACTATTGATAAGTCCACTGAACGTCCGCTGCACTCGGTGAAGGTAATTCCTTCCCGCGGTGCTTGGTTGGAGTTCGACGTGGATAAGCGCGACACCGTTGGTGTGCGTATTGACCGCAAGCGTCGTCAGCCAGTTACTGTGCTGCTGAAGGCTATGGGCTGGACTACTGAACAGATTACCGAGCGCTTCGGCTTCTCGGAACTGATGATGTCCACCCTGGAAAATGACAATGTCGCTAATACCGACGAAGCTCTGCTGGAAATCTACCGCAAGCAGCGTCCAGGTGAGCAGCCTACCCGCGATTTGGCGCAGTCTTTGCTGGCTAATTCTTTCTTTAATTCCAAGCGCTATGACTTGGCGAAGGTGGGCCGCTACAAGGTCAACCGTAAGCTCGGCTTGGGTGGGGACAATGAAGGTCTACTGACCTTGACCGAAGAAGATATCGCTACCACCATTGAGTACTTGGTGCGTCTGCACATTGGTGAGACCTCCATGGTTTCCCCAACTGGTGTGACCATCCCAGTGGAAACTGACGATATCGACCACTTCGGCAATCGTCGTCTGCGTACCGTTGGGGAACTGATTCAAAACCAGGTGCGTGTGGGTCTATCCCGTATGGAGCGTGTGGTTCGGGAGCGCATGACCACTCAGGATGCGGAGTCTATTACTCCTACTTCCCTGATTAACGTGCGACCAGTGTCTGCTGCCATCCGTGAATTCTTCGGTACCTCCCAGCTCTCGCAGTTCATGGATCAGAACAACTCGCTGTCGGGCTTGACTCATAAGCGTCGTCTTTCGGCATTGGGCCCTGGTGGTCTGAGCCGTGAGCGCGCTGGCATTGAGGTCCGCGACGTCCACCCATCGCACTATGGTCGCATGTGCCCCATTGAGACTCCCGAAGGTCCGAACATCGGTCTGATCGGTTCCCTGGCATCCTATGGCCGGGTAAACTCCTTCGGTTTCATTGAGACTCCTTACCGCAAAGTTGAAAACGGTTACGTCACCGACGAGGTTGTGTACCTTACCGCTGATGAAGAAGACCGCTATGTGGTGGCGCAGGCAAACACCCCATTCAATGCCGATGGTCGCATTGCTGAAGATCGCGTGACCGTACGCGTGAAGAACGGTGACATCCAGGTTGTCTCTGGTGACCAGATTGACTACATGGACGTCTCCCCACGTCAGATGGTTTCCGTGGCAACCGCCATGATTCCATTCCTTGAGCACGACGATGCGAACCGTGCCCTGATGGGTGCAAACATGCAGCGTCAGGCTGTCCCACTGGTGCGCTCCGAGGCTCCACTGGTTGGTACTGGTATGGAGCTACGCGCCGCTTATGACGCCGGTGATCTGATCATCAATAAGAAAGCCGGTGTGGTCGAAAACGTCTGCGCCGATTTCATCACCGTGATGAGCGACGAGGGCAAGCGCGACACCTATATGCTGCGCAAGTTCGAGCGTACGAACCAGGGCACGAGCTATAACCAGAAGCCACTGGTTAACATGGGTGACCGTGTGGAGGAGGGCCAGGTTATTGCTGATGGCCCTGGTACCCACAATGGTGAAATGGCCTTGGGTCGCAACCTGCTTGTTGCATTCATGCCATGGGAAGGCCACAACTACGAGGACGCCATCATCTTGAACCAGCGTCTGGTTGAAGAAGATGTTCTGACCTCCGTACACATCGAGGAGCACGAGACTGATGCCCGCGACACCAAGCTGGGCGCCGAGGAAATCACCCGGGAAATCCCGAATGTTTCCGAGGATATGGTCAAGAACCTCGATGATCGTGGCATCATTCGCATCGGTGCAGATGTCCGTGACGGCGACATCCTCGTTGGTAAGGTCACCCCGAAGGGCGAAACTGAGCTCACTCCCGAAGAGCGCCTGTTGCGCGCCATCTTCGGTGAGAAGGCCCGCGAGGTCCGCGATACCTCTATGAAGGTGCCACACGGTGAGACCGGTAAGGTCATCGGCGTGCGTCGCTTCTCTCGTGAGGATGATGATGATCTCGCTCCGGGCGTTAATGAGATGATCCGTGTTTATGTTGCCCAAAAGCGTAAGATCCAGGACGGCGATAAGCTGGCCGGTCGCCACGGTAACAAGGGTGTTGTTGGCAAGATTCTGCCACAAGAAGATATGCCATTCATGCCTGATGGCACCCCAGTGGACATCATCTTGAACACCCACGGTGTGCCGCGTCGTATGAACATCGGTCAGGTGCTGGAAACCCACTTGGGATGGTTGGCAGCTGCTGGTTGGGAAATCGATTCGCAGGATCCAAACAATGCTGAGCTGCTTCAGAAACTGCCAGAGGAACTGCACAATGTTCCAGCTGGTTCCCTGACCGCAACCCCGGTATTCGACGGTGCTTCCAACGAGGAGTTGGCTGGTCTCCTGGCGAACTCTCGTGCCAACCGCGATGGTGATGTCATGGTCAATGCCGACGGTAAGGCCATGTTGTTCGACGGCCGCTCTGGAGAGCCTTTCCCATACCCAGTGTCCGTGGGCTACATGTATATCCTGAAGCTGCACCACCTGGTTGATGAGAAGATTCACGCTCGTTCCACCGGCCCTTACTCCATGATTACTCAGCAGCCACTCGGTGGTAAGGCCCAGTTCGGTGGCCAGCGCTTCGGTGAGATGGAGGTGTGGGCAATGCAGGCTTATGGTGCTGCCTACACGCTGCAGGAACTGCTGACCATCAAGTCTGATGATGTCACTGGTCGTGTGAAGGTCTACGAGGCCATTGTGAAGGGCGAGAACATCCCAGATCCTGGTATTCCAGAGTCGTTCAAGGTGCTGCTCAAGGAGCTGCAGTCGCTGTGCCTTAATGTTGAGGTGCTTTCTGCAGACGGGACTCCAATGGAGCTGTCCGGTTCCGATGATGATGACTACGATCAGGCCGGGGCATCGTTGGGCATTAACTTGTCTCGTGATGAGCGCTCGGATGTAGACATCGCCTAAGCGAGTCAGGTCTGCTGCCCCAAGCAAGGGTGCAGCAGGCGGATTTTCGAAAAATCACTTGTACCAAATCATTCATACGAGCCCCTGAGAAGATCAGGGGGAAAGGGAGTTACGTGCTCGACGTCAACTTCTTCGACGAACTCCGCATCGGCCTGGCAACTGCCGACGACATCCGTCGTTGGTCTAAAGGCGAGGTTAAGAAGCCGGAGACCATCAACTACCGTACTTTGAAGCCAGAGAAGGATGGCCTGTTCTGCGAACGCATTTTCGGTCCTACCCGCGACTGGGAGTGTGCTTGCGGTAAGTACAAGCGCGTGCGTTATAAGGGCATCATCTGTGAGCGCTGTGGCGTTGAGGTGACCAAGTCCAAGGTGCGCCGTGAGCGCATGGGCCACATTGAGCTGGCAGCTCCAGTGACCCACATTTGGTACTTCAAGGGCGTGCCATCACGTCTGGGCTACTTGCTGGACCTGGCACCAAAGAACTTGGAACGCATCATCTACTTTGCGGCCTACATCATCACCAGTGTTGATGAAGAAGCCCGCCACGCTGATCAGACCACGCTGGAAGCTGAAATGCTGCTGGAAAAGCAGGATTTACAGCAAGATGCTGACTCTGAAATCGTTGAGCGTTCCCAAAAGCTGGAGGAAGACCTCGCAGAGCTCGAGGCCGCTGGTGCGAAAGCGGATGCCCGCCGGAAGGTGCAAAATGCTGCTGAAAAGGAAATGCAGCACATCCGAGAGCGTGCAGAACGCGAAATTGAGCGCCTGGATGAGATCTGGAATACCTTCACCAAGCTGGCTCCAAAGCAGATGATTATCGACGATAATCTCTACGAAGAATTGGTAGACCGCTATGAAGATTACTTCACCGGCGGTATGGGTGCAGAAGCTATTCAGACCCTGATCCGTAACTTCGACCTCGATGCCGAGGCAGAAGAACTGCGTGAGATCATCAAGAATGGCAAGGGCCAAAAGAAGATGCGTGCCCTGAAGCGCCTGAAGGTTATTGCAGCCTTCCAGCGCTCCGGGAATGATCCTGCCGGCATGGTGCTCGATTGCATTCCAGTCATCCCGCCAGAGTTGCGCCCAATGGTGCAGCTCGACGGTGGTCGCTTCGCGACCTCCGACCTCAACGACCTCTACCGTCGTGTGATCAACCGCAACAACCGTCTCAAGCGCATGATCGACCTGGGCGCGCCAGAGATCATCGTGAACAACGAAAAGCGCATGCTGCAGGAATCTGTGGATGCACTGTTCGATAACGGTCGCCGCGGTCGTCCAGTCAACGGTCCAGGTAACCGTCCGCTGAAGTCCTTGAGCGATTTGCTCAAGGGTAAGAGTGGTCGTTTCCGTCAGAACCTGCTCGGTAAGCGTGTGGATTACTCGGGACGTTCGGTTATTATCGTTGGCCCTCAGCTGAAGCTGCACGAGTGCGGTCTGCCAAAGCTCATGGCCTTGGAACTGTTCAAGCCTTTCGTGATGAAGCGTCTGGTAGAACACGAGTACGCTCAGAACATTCGTTCTGCAAAGCGCATGGTAGAGCGCCAGCGTCCAGAGGTGTGGGATGTGCTTGAAGAAGCCATTTCCGAGCACCCAGTGATGCTGAACCGTGCACCAACTCTGCACCGTCTGGGTATCCAAGCCTTCGAACCAAAGCTGGTTGAAGGTAAGGCAATTCAGCTGCATCCATTGGCCTGTGAAGCCTTCAACGCCGACTTCGACGGTGACCAGATGGCAGTGCACCTGCCACTGTCCGCTGAGGCTCAGGCTGAAGCCCGCGTGCTGATGCTGGCATCGAATAACATTCTCTCGCCAGCATCCGGTAAGCCATTGGCGATGCCGCGTCTGGACATGGTGACCGGTCTGTACTTCCTTACCATGGAAAAGGGTGAGGACGAGATCGGCGGTCAGGGTGCTTACAAGCCTGCAACTGATCAAGGCCCAGCACAGGGCGTGTATACCTCCTATGCTGAAGCCATCATGGCCCGTGACCGTGGCGTGCTCGGCCTGCAGGCTCAGATCCAGGTTCGCATCTCGCACCTGCGTCCACCAGCTGATATCGAGGCAGAGCGCTTCCCAGATGGCTGGCAACAAGGTCAAACCTGGACTGCGTTCACCACTTTGGGCCGCATCATGTTCAATGAACTGCTGCCTTGGAACTACCCATATCTTGAAGGTGTGATGGTTCGTAAGGGTGGCGGCTCGGACAAGATCATGCTTGGTGACGTCATTAATGACCTTGCCGCTAAGTACCCAATGATCACCGTGGCCCAGACCATGGATAAGTTGAAGGATGCCGGTTTCTACTGGGCAACTCGTTCTGGCGTGACCATCGCTATGTCCGACGTGCTTGTGCTGCCGAACAAGGAAGAAATCCTGGAAGGCTACGAAGCTGAGGCACTCAAGATTGAGCGCAAGTACTGGGAGCAGGGTGCGCTGACCGAGCGTGAGCGCTACGACCGTCTGGTTGAGCTGTGGAAGAAGGCCACCGATGAGGTCGGTGAGGCTATCGAGGCACTCTATCCAGATGACAACCCGATCCCAATGATCGTGAAGTCTGGTGCTGCTGGTAACATGCGTCAGATCTGGACCCTGGCGGGTATGAAGGGCATGGTTGTGAACTCCAAGGGTGATTACATCACCCGCCCAATTAAGACCTCCTTCCGTGAAGGTCTTACCGTGTTGGAGTACTTCAACAACTCTCACGGTTCCCGTAAGGGCTTGGCTGATACCGCGTTGCGTACCGCCGACTCTGGCTACCTCACCCGTCGTTTGGTGGACGTGGCCCAGGACGTTATCGTGCGCGAAGAAGACTGTGGCACTCGCCAAGGCATCCGCGTGCCGGTGGCTGTGGCTGCTAAGGACGCCGAAGGTAATGTCACCGGCTACCACCCACACAGCCTCATCGAGACCTCGGTTTCTGGTCGTGTGGCAGCCAATGACATCACAGATGCCGAAGGCAATGTGCTGGTAGCAGCTGGTGGTAACCTCACCGATGATGCCATCAAGGAACTCGTTGCAGCCGGTGTGACCGAAGTCAAGGTCCGTTCCGTACTGACCTGCCAGACCGCAACCGGTGTGTGCGCGAAGTGCTACGGCAAATCCATGGCCTCTGGCCAGCTGGTCGATATCGGCGAAGCCGTTGGTATCGTTGCTGCCCAGTCGATTGGTGAGCCTGGTACCCAGCTGACCATGCGTACCTTCCACCAAGGTGGTGTCGGTGGCGACATTACCGGTGGTTTGCCACGTGTGCAGGAACTGTTCGAGGCCCGTGTTCCAAAGAACCGCGCTCCGATCGCTTCTGTTGCCGGCCGCGTTCACCTGGATGATGAAGGTAACTTCTACACCTTGACCATCCACCCAGACGACGGCTCCGACATCGTGACCTACGAGAAGCTGTCCAAGCGTCAGGGTTTGGCAACCGTACGCGTACCGATGGAATCGAATCCTGGTGCCTGGATCGAGCGCACCTTGGCCGATGGCGACCACGTTGAGGTCGGCGATCGCCTGCTGCGCGGACCTGCCGACCCACACGATGTGCTCGAGGTCTTGGGCCGTCGTGGGGTAGAGCAGCACTTGATTGATGAGGTCCAGGACGTTTATCGCGCCCAGGGTGTGGCTATCCACGATAAGCACATCGAGATCATCATCCGCCAGATGCTGCGTCGCGGTACCGTCATCGAGTCTGGTGATACCGAGTTCCTCCCAGGCACCCTGGTGGATCTGTCCGAGGCAAAGGCAGCCAACAAGGAAGCAGTGGCTTCCGGTGGCCAGCCAGCAGAACTACGCAGTGAGATTATGGGTATTACCAAGGCTTCCTTGGCTACCGAGTCCTGGCTCTCTGCAGCTTCCTTCCAGGAGACCACTCGCGTGCTTACCGATGCCGCTATTAACAAGCGCTCCGATAAGCTGATTGGCCTGAAGGAAAACGTGATTATTGGTAAGCTGATCCCAGCTGGTACCGGCATTTCGCGTTACCGCAACATTGCTGTCAAGCCTACCGAGGCAGCTCGCAATGCGGCCTACTCCATCCCAACCTATGGCGACTCCATCTACGGTGACGATGGCTATGGTGAGTTCACTGGCGCATCCGTGCCACTGGACGAGGCATTTGACCTCTAAATCACCAAACGCAAAATAACAAAACCCCCAGTAAAGCCTGAAAGCAAGGCGTTACTGGGGTTCTTGCGTATTAGGAGCAAGCAAGACCGCTCATAACGCTGTAAAAATGTTGAATCGTGTCCCTAGCCGGACCGCGATTCGTTCTGCATGGTATGTGCTTGAGTATGTGCTTGAGCCGGGCATGGCCCGCTTTGTGGTGGCAGCTCCCTGCAGCCAAAAATAGGAGATGAGCTGCTTAAGAATTGTTCAGTACATTGGACTTTTCTTGTGGAATCATCGGCTACAATAATTTTGTTCCCTCAACGCGTATGCAGCTATCCCTTAGGCTTCGTACGTATCCTAACCCTCTTCTCAAAGCAGAAATGAGCGCTATGATCCCTCAAGTGATACCAACCGGGGCGTACCACGAGGTAGGAGTCGATCAACTCTTCTTCTCTACTACGGATACCAAAGGCATCATCGAACTCTGCAATGATGTCTTCGTCGAACTCTCTCGCTACCAGCGCAATGAACTGATCGCTGCACCACACAATATTATCCGCCACCCTGATATGCCCGCAGGAGCCTTCGCTATCATGTGGGAGCAGCTGACCCAAGGCCGCAGTTTTGCCGGTTATGTGCGCAACCTCGGCAAAGATGGTTCTGCCTATGAGGTCTACGCGCTGGTAACCCCATTGCCAGATGGCTCTGGTTACTTGTCCGTACGCCAGCGTCCAAGCGTGGAGGAACTGGCAAACCAGGCCTGGGATCTTTACGATGGAGTCCGCGAGCTTGAAGCAGAAAACTATGAGGCCGGCGCGAATCGTCGCGAAATTGCTGATACTGGCCGCAACCACCTAGTAGGTCAACTGCAAGCAGCCGGTTTTCAAGATTTCACTGCGTATCAAGAAGCCGTACTGCCTCAAGAAGTAGCCACCCGCCTGGCGCGCAGTGGTGGTATTCCGCAGCGCTCGCAATCCCAGGGCACGTGGGCAGATTGTCTCCTGGCAATTCAAAAGGTACATCACACCTTGGAGCAGTGGATTTCGGAATTTGCACGCCTGCTGGCAACAACCAAGGACTTAGACGCTGCCCAACAGCATTTGCAGGCTACGATGGAGCACGCGCGGCGCACCCGCGCCATGATGCAAGAGCATAGCCATAATCCGGCCATGTTGTTTTTTAGTTTCAAACTTGGGGTGTGGGTGAGTATGCGCACTGTTATGGACCGCCAGGTCGAAAGCATGACGACGCTGCTCGCCGAGCTTAATGCCCAAACTTCTCATGCCCGCTATATGGTTGCCGTTGCACGCCTACAAACCGTAGTCTTCGCTCAGTACTGCGCAGAGCTTATTGATGGTGCGGAGACCGAGACCTCGGTGGCAGCAGTAGAGGTCTTGCAGGCTTCCATGCAGCACCACATTCGTGAGGTACTCAATGCTGCACAGGAACGCACCCAAGTTATGCAGCACATCGTCGCCAAGGTCGACAGCTTGAATAAGCTGCTTGAAAGCCCGCAGGAACTTCTACGTTATGCCCTTGAGGATCCCGCAGTAGCCGGCGGGGAGCATGCCGATGTGGTGCAGATGGTGCATACTATTGTGGCGGAAACGGATGCGTGTTCTGCAGAACTGGCAGCAGTTGCTACCGAGCTAGCACAGGCTCCAGCATTGCCAGATGCTGCACAAGTGCGGAGTGCCTTGGAGCAATTGGCATCGGTGATTCAATAGTCACCGCACAACCAGCGGTCGAGATTTAAAGGGCTTTTCCGGGAATACCCGGAAGAGTCCCTTTTCTTTGTGCTGAAGTCATCAATACGAACCCCGTGTCTCGCATTCTGCGAAGCTTGGCAGGTATGGGCACGGGGTGGGGTACTGTAATTAGCCGTGCAGGTTTGCGCGTTTAAGCTCGCCTGCGCAGAAGCAACCATGCTAACGCGAAGGGCACCGCCAGACCGAGAGAGATCCCACCATAGACGAGCATGGTCTTCGTGAGCTCTTCGCTAAGAAAATGTGCAACCGCAGACAGGATGAAGCAGGTTAGCGAGGCGAAGCCAAAGAAGTAAGCGCCTGACTTGGCGATTGTGGCCTTGCTTGCGGGTTCTGGCAGCGCTTCCTGGTGAGGCTGCTCCCAGGTGGTGGTAGGAACCAAGGCTTGGGAGACCACATCATAGTCAGTCGCCTGCTGGTAGGAGGTGTCGGCGTACGGGGGTGCGGCAGCAGAATACTGAGCCTCCGGGGCTGGGGACGCGGGCGCCCCTGGTACAGCAGAGCCAGATGGCGCGCCGGGCGTTGCATCATGGAGTTCGTCGGCTACAGGCTCAGGAGTTTTCGTAGGTTCACCGGTGGCAATGCGTTCTAAAGCTACGGTATAGCCGCTCCCTAATTGGGATTCCGCCCACGCCACGAAGGAAGAGGTCTGTACCAAACGCTTGTGATAACGCGCAGCCAAGGTGTTGGCAATATCGCTGCCACCCGGGTCAGTGGTGACGAGTACTTCGCACCCCGATTTTGTGACGGCCGGACGATACTCTAAGCCGAGGTCTGCACACACCACGTGGAAATCACGTGCGGAGCGCAGTTGCTGACCATGGATCTCTACTGGGCCATGGAAGGCGACTCTGGTTCCAGGTGGCAGTGCAGCAGCGGGATCATACAATGTCGGATCGCTGGCAGTCTTGTGAGTTTGGCTGGCCTGGGAGTGGAATGGGCCATAAACATACCACTGCTCAAACTCTGCAAGCGGGAGTACTGGGATGGAACTCGCTTGGGCAGCCTGAATTTTCTCACTCGAGGCTGCAGGATCTGCGGCCACGACGACACCGCATTTATCAGGAGAAACAGTTGTGGTGTAGTACAAGCCACGGTCATTGAGCATACGGGCGACGGCAGTATCATCGCCGCCATAACCACCTATGTGGCGGGTACCGCTCAATGCTACCGCAGTACCAGGTAGTAAGAGGTCCGCGGCGGCCGGGCGTTGTCCAAAGTTCGGTACGGCAACTGGGGCTTGGGCCACGAACTGGGCGCGCTGTTGGACTTCTTGTTGGGCGTGGGTATCCCATAAGCCGCGAGTAGCAGCAGTAGCTGCTACTGTTTCTACCAAAGCCTCTAAGGATTCCAGGCGCTGTGGGCGTACTGGTGCGCCATTAAAGGCAAGCCAAGCAACATCAGCATCCGTTGCGCGCTGCATATCCACAAACATTGGCGCAGCATGAGCTCCTAATGCCCACTGTGGTACGAAGAGCGCGCCTTCAGCCTCAACGGCATTATCGGCAACCACACCATTGGGCAGAGGGCTTTGGAGCACTACGCTGGCTAATTGGCGGGCGCGTTCTACTGGATCCCCAATGAGTTCCACACCAATTTCGGCGGCATCAAAGCCCGCGCCTAAGTGCATTTTGAATTCCGCATCAGCTTCAATGGCCGCCAAACTATCCCCAAAGACTAATGCCCCGGCAACCTGGCGGCGCAGCAGTGGCCAGAAGTCAGCCAGGCGTGGCGCCAGCCCAAGCCCACCAGCCGGTAGTTCCAGCTCAGAAATATCAGCTTCGGGATTAATCCAGGAACCAAATTCCGCAACTGCCTGGCCTTCCGCAATTACGAGGACCTGGATGCGGTAGATTTCACCGGTGCTTAATTGCTCGGTGGCAATGAAGGCCACGCGATCATAAGAGCCTGCTTGCGCATGCCGCTGGGAAATACGGCGCACTAAGGTAGTATCACTACGCACATGGCGGGCTAACAACGGGCCATTAAAGTTCAGCAAATCACGCTGGGGTACATAGGCCAATAGGTGAGCAAATGCGCCAGGTGCATAGGAGTGTTTTGTATCAATGGTGGCCTGTGGCAAGGCGTCATCAAGCGCTCCTGGGTCTAAAGCCCAAGCTGGGACGACGGGGAATTGCTGCAGCGATCCAGTGGCTTCAACCACCAGCTGATTATTTGACACTGCTGGGGCTTGGGTGTACCAGGTGTAAGGGTAGACTGCTACGATTTTGCCTCCCTCATCGAGCTGGACTTCTATGTGGCTGGGATCGGCAAAGCTAATGGTGCCAAATTGGCCCTTTGCGTAGTGGCCTTGGGGATCATCGGCGATAAAACGCACCCGGGAACCTGCTGCATATCGCAGCTCAGCAACCCCGGCAAATGCATCCAGATCTGCTTGGCCGGCAACACGGGTTGCAGCCTTAAAGTGTGGGGCGGGTAAAGCATCGGTGGCTGCAGTATTCTGCTCAGCAGCGGTGGGGCTGACCAACACTCCTCTATTTTCTGTTGTCAGATACTCATTCAGCTCTTCTAATACCTCACGTCCTGCAGTGCCGGTGCGCAATTGTTGGGTAAAGCGGGCGAGGCGGGCATCGGTGGTGTGCCAATGCTGATGTAAGGAAACCTCTGGGAATTCACGCAGGCAGGTGGCATCAAAGAAATAGGGGGCTTGCGCAGCATAGAGATCTGCGGCGACAATGACCTGGATCCCGCCAAAAGGGGCAGGATTCTCGCGCAGGCGCGAACATGCAGCACTCATGCGTTCCAACTGCGCCTGGGAGAGTAGGTGGGCATCATCGAGCACCAAGATGTCGGTATGCCGCACCAGGGCTTGTGCGGCGGTGCTTAATTCAGCAGCGGGGAAGATCGTGGGCACGTTTAAGGTGCCGGGGGCTGCAGTGGGCGCTAATTGGAGAACATTGCGCTGTTGGTAGTGTGCGGAAATGCCGGCTAATAAGGTGGTCTTCCCGCTACCAGGTGCGCCGGTAAGCAGCAGGTTGTGGCCTTGGGACAAAATGGACAGCGCCTGTTGGGCTTGGCGCGTGAAGTGAATAGCCATAAGGGTGCGTTCTCCAGGATTTGTGAGGGAAACCTGACTAGCATTCTAGGACAATGTTTCCACCTTTTTGAAGTATGCTCCTACCTTTTCATCAGAGAATCCCTCAAAAGTGGTTATATGGTGATAAATAGCAGCAAACTGTGGGTGAAAGCTCCACGATAGAGCACCTGGTCTGGGCATTGAGTACCATAGGCGCTGTGAATACAACGTTGCAGGGTTTAAGTGCTGCGGAGGCCGCGCAGCGCCGCGAACAAGGCTTAAGTAATGAAGTCTCGCACCGCTCCGGGCGCAGTCTGCGAGAGATTCTGCGTGCCAATGTCTGCACCCGCATTAACGCCATGTTATTCGTGTTGTGGTGCATTGTGATCGCCACAGGCTCCTGGATCAATTCTGCCTTCGGTTTAATGATCATTGCAAACTCTACGGTGGGTGTGGTCCAAGAACTGCGTGCTAAGCGCACCTTAGACAAACTGAAAATCTTAGGCCAAACACAGCCAACGGTTATTCGTGATGGTAAAGAACAACACATTGCTCAAGAAGACATTGTGCAAGGTGACCTGATTAAGGTTGGCAGTGGGGATGAGATCCTCGTTGATGGCAGTGTGGTCTCCGGATCCTTTGCTGTCGATGAATCGCAACTCACCGGTGAAGCAGACCCCATCCACAAGGAAGTTGATGATGAGCTCCAATCCGGCTCTTTCGTGCGCACCGGAGTTGGTTATTACCGAGCTGAAGCCGTAGGTGATGATGCCTACGCCGCGCAACTCGCCGCCCAAGCGAGTGAATTCTCCCTGACGAACTCTGAGCTCTTTAATGGCATTAACACCATTTTGCGCGTGATTACTTGGCTGCTGATTCCAACTGGCATCCTCACCATGTACACCCAGCTAGTGCGCTCGGGCACGGCGCTGCGGGAATCCATCTTGGCGATGGCCGCAGCGCTGGTACCTATGATCCCAGAGGGCCTGGTGCTGATGACCTCCATTGCCTTTGCCGCAGGTGTGATTCGCTTAGGTCGCCACCGTGCTTTGGTAAATGAACTGGTCGCCATCGAAGGCTTAGCGCGCGTGAATACGGTGTGTACTGATAAGACCGGCACATTGACTACTAATCGCCTCGTGCTCGTTGAGGTTTTTAATGCTTCCGGTCAAGCGGCTGACCGTACTGAACTAGCCCAGCTTGTCAGTGCCCAAGCGGACCGTAACCTCACGAGCCAGGCACTCTACGAAGCCTTAGGAGAGCCGGATGAGCTATTAACTGGTACGGAAATTCCCTTTGATTCCCAGTACAAGTTCTCTGGGTTCCAGACCGCTGATGCCGTCTATGTGCTGGGAGCGCCAGATGTTGTGATCCCACAGGGGAATCGCGCCCAGGACTTAGTGCTGGAATACGAATCCCAAGGCTATCGCGTGCTAGCTTTCCAGGTGCTTGCATCCTTACCCGAGTCCGGTGCCCCACAATTAGATGAACCGCAGATTATCGTCTTAGAACAGCAGTTACGCGATGATGCCGCCGATACCCTCGAGTTCTTCCAACATGAAGATGTAGAGATCAAGGTCATCTCTGGTGATAATCCCACCGCAGTTGAAGCAGTAGCTCGCCAGGCCGGTCTGAACCAGCCTCAAGCTGTGGATGCCCGCACTCTCAATAGCGGCAACATGGATACCGCAGTATCGCAGCACAATGTTTTCGGTCGCGTATCCCCAGCCCAAAAGAGCCAAATGGTTGATTCCTTACACCGCCATAATCGCGTCGTCGCGATGACCGGTGATGGTGTCAATGACATTCTGGCACTCAAGCGTGCTGATATTGGGGTAGCCATGGGCGATGGTTCCCCAGCATCACGGGCAGTTTCCCAATTGGTGCTGCTGGACAATAAGTTTTCCGCATTACCGCATGTGGTGGCTGAGGGGCGACGAGTAATCGGCAATATTGAACGCGTTGCCCACCTCTTCCTCACGAAGACCGTATACTCCGTGGTCCTGGCCGCGATCATTGCGATTCTCGGGATTTCGTTCCCCTTCCAGCCCATCTATGTCACGATTACTGGGTGGTTTACCATCGGTATCCCGGCTTTCATTTTATCCTTGGCACCTAACTATCAGCGCCCCCGAGAAAACTTTGTAGGCAGAGTCTTAGGCTTTGCGATGCCCGCGGGTATCTTGATTGGATTGTTTAGCGCGCTGTTCTGGATTGCCGCCTATCCAGGTGCGGATGCCACCGAAGAAGCCCGCCGCGAAGTGGGCACTGCCGTGCTAGTGACGCTGATTGTGATGAGCTTATGGGTCCTATGCATCGTGGTACGCCCATGGAATTGGTGGCGGTTGGGATTAGTCCTCGTGGCTGCCTCCTTCTACTTGGTCATTTTCCTGACCCCGCTAGCGGAGTTGTTCTTATTAAACCCCAGTAATCCGCGTTTGCTGCTGATCGGTTTAGGTTTGGGAATCGTGGGCGCCGGGTGTATCGAAGGCGTACACCGCATGGTGCAAAACTTTATGCGTTGGAAGACAAAGATCCGCACTCCCCGCTGGTGGTATCGCTGGCAGCAATGGCGTTCGCGGCGGCGAAGTGTGCACCACCGACGCCGCTCCGGAAAACTGCATTTACGCTAGAAATGCTCTGCTGGCGCCAACACTGAGCTTGCAGAACGTGAACGTTGCGCTGGGCGCCCAGCTGTGCCGTAAGCCATGGCGCAGGGTAGAATATTCCACCACACAAAGAAGGAAACCTCTAGCTTCCTGCGAAGCTAGAGGTTTGACGTGAGAGTTCCGCGGTGCGTCTGGGCTCGGGCGCACGAAGTTACGAAGTTTGGTGCCGGCTGCTGCCTACACTCGTGCCCGGAGCAACAATGCTAGTAGGTAAATACCGCCGATAAGACCAGTGAGCAAGCCCACCGGTACGGTTGCTTGGCCTGGCAATGCCTGAGCAAGACAATCTGCGGCAAGCAGGAGTACCGCGCCTACGATCCCAGAGCACCACACTTGCACGCTGCCACTGCGGGTAAGTTGGCGGGCGATCTGAGGTCCCGCAAGTGCGACGAAAGCTATCGGGCCCGCTGCGGCAACGGCAACCGCAGTCAAACTCACACCTAAGAACAATGCGGTAGTGCGCACGCGCTCAACGGGGATACCCAATTGGTGGGCAATATCATCACCCATCTCCATAATCGTAAGATGCCGGGCAATGAGTACCACCAAGGGGATAACGATGGCAATGCCAATGATGGCTGGAGCAATATCTTGCCATCCCCGCCCTTGTAAGGATCCGGATAGCCATAGCCGGGCACGTAAGGCGAGCTCGTAATCCCCGCGGGCCAATAACAAGGTATTGCAGGCGCTTAAAATCGCGCCGACACCAATACCGATCAAGATGAGCTGATAGGAACTACCACGCCGGGCCAAGCCGTAAACCAGGCCTGAGGTGAGGACTCCAGTGAATACTGCAGCGAGCGCAGTTGCCGTAGCACCGGCGTCCACCAACATAATTTGGGCCACTGCACCAGTTGCTGCACCGGTAGTAAAGCCGATGATGTCCGGAGACCCCAAGGCATTGCGGCTAATCGATTGAAAGATTGCTCCGCTAACGCCAAGGGCTGCGCCTACCGCAATGGCACCACAAACGCGCGGCAGACGAATATCCCACACAATCTTTTCGCTAACGGTAGTGCCTTCATGACGTAGTGCTGCGAGGAGATCCGGAAGTGCTAGGCTCAAAGAGCCGAGGGTCATTGAATAGGCGCCGAACCCCAGTAAGAACAGCACGCTGGTGATAAGGAGGAATATTTGGCGGCGTCGCGTCTGAGGGTTCATAGTGCTTGGACCTTTCCGCGCCGAACCACCCAGATAAATAGGGGCGCGCCTAGGAGCGCCGTCATAATGCCAGCGCCGACTTCAGTCGGGTAAACCACAACGCGGCCGACAATATCTGCGAATACTAAAACATAGGCTGCGATGACTGCAGAGTAGGGCAGCAACCACCGGTGGTCAGTACCAGTAATCCAGCGCGCAATATGCGGAGCAGCCAAGCCGACAAAAGCAATCGGGCCAATAGCTGCCGTCGCACCACCCGCTAACACGATGATGCCGATATTGGTGAGTAACCAGGTGCGGCCCACAGAGACTCCTATGGAGCGAGCCACATCCGCACCTAAGGCCACGGCATTGAGTTGCGGGGCCAGGTAGGCGCACAATACTAAACCAACACCACAGGTGATTACTGCTACTGGCACATAGTCCCAGCCACGCCCATCGAGGGATCCAGTAGCCCAAGCACGCATGGCATCAAAGACTTGGGAGGGACCAGACAAAATTAAGATATTGGTAAGACTGCCTAAGACCACAGAGATACCCGCGCCCGCCAAGATCAGCCGCACTGGATTCGTGGTGGCATCCTGGGCACGTCCTAGGCGATGAACCAGGGATGCTGCGACGGCAGCGCCGGCAAAAGCGAACCACACGTAGGTGCTAATACCGGGACTGGAATCATAGAAACTTAAACCAATGACCACACCAGCTGCAGCACCCGCATTCACACCGAGAGTACCGGGTTCTGCGAGGGTATTGCGGGTTAGGGTTTGCATTAGAACGCCAGCTAATCCCAGGCTTGCGCCAGTGACGAGCGCGATAATGGTGCGCGGAATGCGTAACTCCCGCACAATCAAGTGGGTGTCTTGGCTGGGATCGAAGCTGTGCAAGGCAGCGAATACCTCATCGGGGTGGATGAGGCGAGAACCTACAAAAATGCTGAGTAGCCCTATCGGGATTATTCCCAAGATAAGGCTACTCAACACAAACAGACGGCGGGTGGTCACCGAAGAAACTATCCTTTACAGGTGAAAACCGGCAGGGGTACAACCAGGAAATGATTCCTGAGGTTATGTAAGAGCAGTAACTACGGCGTCGACGACTTCACGACCTGAGTACGGATCAATGCGGAAACTCGTCAGCCCCAGCGGGTATACCTGACCGGATTCGACCGCGGCTAGGTTTGCCAGTACTGGCTCGCCGAGGAAGTCAGCAACCTCTGCGTCGGTGGCAGATATCAAGAAGATAGTATCACCGGTGATTGCCTGACTGAGGTTTTCGAAGGAGACGAAGGCGAAGTCAGAACGCTTCTGCGGGCTGGCATCCAGATCTTCTGGAGCCTCAGCAACGTTCAATCCTAAGGCCTCGAGCAACTGGCTTTGAGCGCCGGCCTTCTTGGCAATGCCTTGGTTTTCGCCGGGACCATTGTAGGAGACAATGTTGACTTCACCCTCAGGTGGAGTGATCTTGGCAGCGGCATCGGAGACATAATCATCGAACTCCGTGATGGCAGCATCGGCTTCATCTTCTAGGCCGGTGGCATCACCAAGTTCAACAGCGAGATCCTGCCAATCGCTATCGGAGTAGTCATAGGCCACGGTGGGGAAGAGCTCGGAGATCTCTTCATAGTGGTCTTTCACCGAGTCTGCGCCAGAGGTGGAGATTACTACCAGGTCTGGGTCGGCGGCAATCAATGCTTCCATGTCAAACTCTAAGCCAGGGTAGAGGACGTCGACACCTTGGTCAGTTGCAATATCTGCCCATTGACTAAAGAAGCCTTGGTCATCGGTGAGGTCTGAAGGGTTGGTGGCTGCAGATGCAGTCACCGGGGCACCGATTGCGAGTAGGGTGCCGGTTAGAGTGATAGAGGTAGAAACAATACGGGTTGGTTGAGCGGTTAGTTCAGTTTCGCCCAGTTCATGCTCTACAGTGCGCGGCCATTCGTTCGCAGTTGCGTCGCTAGCATCCGAGGTGGTGGTCTCGTTACTGGTAGTGCTGGTATCAGCGTCGTCATCACTACTGCAGGCGACCAAGCCACTTGTGAGCAATGCAAGGGTGCTCAGGGCTGCTACGGAACGTTTAATGTGCATATTCCTCAAACTTTCTGCGATAGGGGACAAACTTTCTGGGGTCTATCTTAGCAGTGGAGAAGTTCTTATGTAAGGCTAATATGAACTCCAGCACCCTCTAATTCGGTCAATACCTCGTCAACAGCTGCGGCATGCACTGGTGCGCAAAAAGTAGGTAAGACTCGGGTGTGGAAACCGGCAGCTGCGGCGTCAAGAGCAGTAGCCTTCACACAGAAATCGGTGGCAATGCCTACGATGTCAACATGGTCGACGTCGTGGGTACGCAGCCAGCTAGCTAGGTCTTGGGAGTCATCCGCAGCTAAGTGGCCTTCGAAACCAGAATAGGCGGCTTCATACTCGCCCTTGAGAAAGTGGGCATCGAAGTTAAGGCCTGCAATCTCGGGATGTAAAGCAGCGCCTGGCGTATCTGCTTTGCAATGCACGGGCCAAGAATTCTGGAAGTCGGGATGCTCGCTGAAGTGCGAGCCGGGATCAATATGCCAATCCTGGGTAGTAACAACCAGGTCATAATTTTGAGTTGAGACGTACTCTGCGATGCGCGCAGCAACCTGATCGCCAGCAGTGGTGCCAAGCGGGCCACCGGGACAGAAATCAGGCTGGACGTCAACGATAATCAGTGCATGTGAGCTCATGTGCCCAGTGTAGCCGAGCTTACATGTCTCATATGCCGGTAGGACTAGTGAGAGGGCCTAGTGAGAGGGAAGAAGTCGCACGAGATAAACCCGCAAGAGGTACGAAGCATGCTGTAGATTTAGATACATGATTGTTGTAGAAAACCTGTCGAAACACTTTAAGCGGAAGCCGGCGGTGACCGACCTTTCCTTTGAAGTGCCTGATGGGACAATTACGGGGTTCTTGGGGCCGAATGGTTCTGGTAAGTCTACGACCTTCCAATGCATGTTGGGATTAATTCGCCCCACAGCAGGCCGGGTGATATGGCGCGGCGCTGATTATGAGGGAGAATTTCCGGCGTTGGCTAATAAGCACCGGGTGGCAGGTGCGCTTCTTGATGCCCAATGGGCCGATCCCAAGCGAAGCGGCCGCGATCACCTGCGCGTGATTGCCCGCGGCGCAGGTATCTCGGATACCCGAGTCGAAGAATGCTTGGACATGGTGGGTATGACAGACGTGGCGGATACACGCATCGGCAAGTACTCCCTAGGTATGAAGCAACGTATTCACGTTGCCGCGGCATTGCTTGGCGACCCGCAGCACTATATTTTTGATGAGCCTGTGAATGGTTTGGATCCTGAAGGGGTCAACTGGGTACGCCAAATGATGCAGCAGCTTGCTGCTTCGGGCCGTTCGGTGATTGTGTCCTCCCACCTGCTTAGCGAAATGCAAATCACCGCCAAACGCCTCGTAGTGATCGGTCAAGGGCAGCTTATAGGACAGTACTCCATGGACGAGTTCTTGGCCCAAGGGCAAAGTATCACTGTGGAAAGCCCTGAGATTCAACGCCTGCATTCCTTATTGAATATGCCAGGACGCGTTGAACAGCAGACCTTGCACCTTACTGGAGTGCACGATGAAGCAGGCGTGCGCCAGCGAATTGCCGAGGTTGCCTTAGAAAATGGCATATTAATTACTCAGCTAGCTACGGCAAGCGGCAACTTAGAGGCGGAATTCTTGCGCTTGACTGCAGGAGCCCAGGAGTATCGCACTCGAGGTGCCGGTGAGTCGGGTATTCGTGCGCAAGCAACACCAGGAAAGCAGCAGGTGGAACGGATGCAGGAACCGCAACATCGTATGCTGCACAATGGATTTGGGGAAGACAAATAAGATGCAAGATTTTCGAAATGCTCTGGTCGCCGAGCGCACGAAGCTCACCAGTTTGCGTAGTACTTATAGCAACGCGCTCGTACTGATCGCTTCCTATCTTTTACCAGTTGTGGGCTGGATTTCTCTTGGAGCAACTGATTATGAGATCAGCCTCAGTGAAGATACTGCTACGGGAGGGCTATTCATATTGGTGGCAGTTGTGTATGCCGGTAATTCTATGGGCAATGAGATGAGCACGATGACGTATGCTCACGCGCTGCTCACACAGCGAAACCGCAGCTATTGGCTCGTAGCCCGTTGGTTCGTTGTCATTTGCTTTTTGGCGCTCTGCCTGGGTGTCGCGGCACTGCTTGCTGCGGTAGGTACTTTGCTGAACCCAAATGTAATCGTGGGAGATGGTTTTTACCAGCATGTGTTCGAGCAGTATCTCACGGTAGTGCTCTATGCCGGATTAGCATTCGCCTTAGCTGTGCTCCATGGCTCACGGGCTTTAGCAGTTGCGCTCCCACTGGCGTTATACCTCATTATCGAAAACCTCATTGCGATGGCCGCATGGACGAACTCGCACTTTGAACTCTTGGATGCCGTTATGCCGGGGAACCTCCTGCGCGAGATGGATACTGCCACTGGTGTAATTGGTGTGATTGCTTGGATTGTGGTGCCACTCGGACTTGCGATTTGGCGCAATAGTGTGCGGGACTTGCGTAAAGGCTAGCGAGTTGCTAGTGTTTCAATGTCCCCACGTCTCGTGGGTTATTCTTACATATTTTGTAATGTTCACACGGTAGCGGCCCCGGAAAGAGCCCCTATTTTTTCGTGTCTGGACACTATTTACATATAGAAAGACGGTTATGCCAACTATTCAGCAGCTGGTCCGCAAGGGCCGCCACGATAAGACTGCCAAGGTTAAGACGGCAGCTTTGAAGGGGTCTCCACAGCGTCGTGGTGTGTGCACTCGTGTGTACACCACCAGCCCAAAGAAGCCGAACTCCGCGCTTCGTAAGCTTGCTCGTGTGCGCCTGACCTCCGGTATCGAGGTTTCCGCATACATCCCAGGTGAGGGGCACAATCTCCAGGAGCACTCCATGGTGCTCGTTCGTGGTGGTCGTGTGAAGGACCTCCCAGGTGTGCGCTACAAGATCATCCGCGGCGCTCTGGATACCCAGGGTGTTAAGGATCGTAAGCAAGCCCGTTCCCGTTACGGCGCGAAGAAGGAGAAGTAATCAACCATGCGTAAGAATGCAGCTCCAAAGCGTCCCGTAGTAAAGGACCCAGTATACGGTTCTGAGGTTGTGACCCAGCTCGTAAACAAGGTTCTCCTGGACGGCAAGAAGTCCACCGCAGAGCGCATCGTGTACGGTGCTCTAGAAATCTGCAAGGAAAAAACCGGCACTGACCCAGTGCTGACCCTGGAAAAGGCTCTGGGCAACATCAAGCCTGACCTCGAGGTTCGCTCCCGCCGTGTTGGTGGCGCTACCTACCAGGTTCCAGTTGACGTACGCCCAGCACGTGCCAACACTCTGGCACTGCGCTGGTTGGTGACCTTCACCCGTCAGCGTCGCGAGAACACCATGATTGAGCGTCTCGCAAACGAGATCCTGGATGCCGCTAACGGCCTGGGTGCATCTGTGAAGCGTCGTGAAGACACTCACAAGATGGCTGAGGCTAACCGCGCATTCGCACACTACCGCTGGTAGTTTGGTGGCCTTTGCGCCATCAACAATATTTGTTCGTGTAACGCGCCTGCTGGGAGACGCCGCTAGAAATTTCTGGATGGCACACAGCAGGTACTCACAAAGTTAGGGAACACCGTGGCACAAGAAGTGCTTAAGGACCTCAATAAGGTCCGCAACATCGGCATCATGGCTCACATTGATGCCGGTAAGACCACCACCACCGAGCGTATTCTCTTCTACACCGGTATTAACCGTAAGGTCGGCGAGACCCACGACGGTGCCTCCACCACTGACTGGATGGAGCAGGAGAAGGAACGCGGCATCACCATTACCTCCGCTGCAGTTACCTGCTTCTGGGAGGGTAACCAGATCAACATCATCGACACCCCAGGTCACGTTGACTTCACCGTAGAGGTGGAGCGCTCCCTGCGTGTGCTCGATGGTGCAGTAGCCGTATTCGACGGCAAAGAAGGCGTTGAGCCTCAGTCCGAGCAGGTGTGGCGTCAGGCTGCTAAGTATGACGTACCTCGTATCTGCTTCGTGAACAAGATGGACAAGCTGGGTGCAGACTTCTACTTCACCGTGCAGACCATCATTGATCGCTTGGGTGCGAAGCCATTGGTTATGCAACTGCCAATCGGTGCCGAAGATGACTTCGACGGCGTTGTTGACTTGCTGACCATGAAAGCCATTACCTGGCGCGGCAAGGTTGAGACTGGTGCAGAACCAATGATCGAAGAGATTCCAGCCGACCTGCAGGAAAAGGCTGAAGAATACCGTGAGAAGCTTGTTGAGACCGTTGCAGAGTCTGACGAAGAGCTCATGGAGAAGTACTTCGGCGGCGAAGAGCTGACCATTGAGGAGCTCAAGAGCGCGATTCGCAAGATGACGATTGCTTCTGAAATCTACCCAGTGCTCTGCGGTACCGCATACCGCAACAAGGGTGTGCAGCCATTGCTCGATGCTGTTATCGACTACCTGCCAACCCCACTGGACATCGGCGAAGTTCACGGCCACGCAGTAGGCGACGAGTCCAAAGAATTGGTACGTAAGCCAGACGTTGAGGAGCCATTCTCCGCATTGGCTTTCAAGATCGCTGCTCACCCATTCTTCGGTAAGTTGACGTTCGTGCGCGTGTACTCCGGTCGCGTCGAGCCAGGTACCCAGGTCGCTAACTCTACCAAGAGCAAGAACGAGCGCATTGGTAAGTTGTTCCAGATGCACGCCAATAAGGAAAACCCTGTTGACGAAGCACGCGCTGGTAACATCTACGCCTTCATTGGCCTCAAGGACACCACCACTGGTGACACTCTCTGCGACAAGCAGAACCAGATCATCCTGGAGTCCATGGACTTCCCGGATCCAGTGATTAAGGTTTCCATCGAGCCAAAGACGAAGTCCGATCAGGAGAAACTCGGTGTTGCTATCCAAAAGCTCGCCGAAGAAGATCCAACCTTCACCGTTGAACTGGACGATGAGACCGGTCAGACTGTTATTGGTGGTATGGGCGAGTTGCACCTCGACGTGTTGGTTGACCGCATGAAGCGCGAGTTCAAGGTTGAGGCTAACGTTGGTAACCCACAGGTTGCCTACCGTGAGACCATTCGTAAGAAGGTTGAGCATCTCGACTACACTCACAAGAAGCAGACCGGTGGCTCTGGCCAGTTCGCCAAGGTTATTATCTCCATCGAGCCTTATGCTCCGGATCCAGAGACCCTTGAAGAGGGCGAGAGCGCAACCTACCTGTTCGAAAACGCGGTTACCGGTGGTCGTGTGCCACGGGAATACATCCCCAGCGTGGACGCAGGTATCCAGAGTGCAATGCAGTACGGCTACCTCGCAGGCTTCCCATTGGTCAACATCAAGGCCACCCTGGAAGATGGCGCTTACCATGAGGTTGACTCCTCTGAAATGGCCTTCAAGCTCGCCGGTACTCAGGCCCTGAAGGAAGCTGTCGCTAAGGCAAAGCCAGTTCTTCTTGAGCCAGTTATGGCCGTCGAAGTTATTACCCCTGAAGACTACATGGGCGATGTTATTGGTGACATTAACTCCCGCCGTGGTCAGGTCAACGCGATGGAAGATCGCGCTGGCGCCAAGGTAGTGAAGGCAAAGGTACCACTATCTGAGATGTTCGGTTACGTTGGCGACCTGCGTTCTCGTACCCAGGGCCGTGCTAACTACACCATGATCTTCGACTCCTACGCTGAGGTTCCAAGTAGCGTAGCGGCCGAAATCGTTGCAGAGCGTAACGGCACCGCCTAAAGCTCTCATTTCTGCCGGTAAAGGGTAGGGGCTTCTAGAGGAGTCGCAGGATGCGACTTCTCGTGTGGCCGTTACCCTGTACGATCTGGCTTGAAAAAAGCCGGTATAACCCCTATGATCGTGTAACTGGCACATATGTAATCAAGCTGTATCGCCAGAAATCGCCGAATTAGTGATTTTTAGATACAGTCAAGTCAATTCGTGGCTGCGAAATCGTAGCCACCACGAAGTCCAGGAGGACACACAGTGGCAAAGGCTAAGTTCGAGCGTACTAAGCCGCACGTAAACATCGGTACTATCGGTCACGTCGACCACGGCAAGACCACCACTACCGCTGCTATCACCAAGGTTCTGGCTGACACCTACCCAGAGCTCAACCAAGCCTTCGCTTTCGACGCCATTGATAAGGCGCCGGAGGAGAAGGAGCGCGGTATTACCATTAACATTTCCCACGTGGAATACCAGACCGAAAAGCGCCACTATGCACACGTGGACGCCCCAGGTCACGCTGACTACATTAAGAACATGATCACCGGTGCCGCTCAGATGGACGGCGCGATCCTCGTTGTTGCCGCTACTGACGGCCCAATGCCACAGACCCGTGAGCACGTACTGCTCGCTCGCCAGGTTGGCGTTCCTTACATCCTCGTTGCTCTGAACAAGTGCGACATGGTTGATGATGAGGAAATCATTGAGCTCGTTGAGATGGAAATTCGTGAGCTGCTCGCCGAGCAGGACTACGATGAGGAAGCTCCTATCGTTCACATCTCCGCTCTGAAGGCTCTTGAAGGCGACCCAGAGTGGACCAAGTCCATCGTTGAACTGATGCAGGCTGTGGATGACTCCATCCCAGATCCAGTTCGCGAGACCGACAAGCCATTCTTGATGCCAATTGAGGACATCTTCACCATCACCGGTCGTGGCACCGTTGTTACCGGTCGTGTTGAGCGCGGTCAGCTGAACGTGAACGAAGATGTTGAGATCATCGGTATCCGTGAGAAGGCAACCCAGACCACCGTTACCGGCATCGAAATGTTCCGTAAGCTGCTCGACTACACCGAGGCTGGCGACAACTGCGGTCTGTTGCTGCGTGGTGTGAAGCGCGAAGACGTAGAGCGCGGTCAGGTAGTTGTTAAGCCAGGTGCTTACACTCCTCACACCGAGTTCGAGGGCTCCGTATACGTTCTGTCCAAGGACGAGGGCGGCCGCCACACCCCATTCTTCGACAACTACCGTCCACAGTTCTACTTCCGCACCACCGACGTAACCGGTGTTGTGAAGCTTCCTGAGGGCACCGAGATGGTTATGCCTGGCGACAACGTCGACATGAGCGTTACCCTGATCCAGCCAGTTGCTATGGATGAAGGTCTACGCTTCGCTATCCGCGAAGGCTCCCGCACCGTTGGTGCTGGTCGCGTGACCAAGATCATCAAGTAATAGCTACTGAGGCTAGAGCTTTTGATAACCCACCCTTCGGGGTGGGTTATTCGCATTTCAAGACGTAACCGGCAATATCACAGGCAATGGATGAGTGTGGGGCCACAGCCACACATAGGTGAGTGGTGAGGTGTAATCTCTTTGGCTGGGTATTATCAATCACACGTCTATCAAACCTCTACCCAGAAGGTTCCTTAGAATGGGCGGCCTACAACAAGTAGTGCGGGCCTATTTTGAGTCAAAGGGTACCTCATCAGGCCGATGTCCCCGGTACTGCTTCAAGGTAATGCCCTGAGTCCGGCTGAGGCAGCGCCTGCAACGTTGATGCACTTTCCCCTCATTTTTTTAGGTGTACGCATTGCTAAATCTAACCTTGAGACGAGAAATCCGGCTTGCAGGAAGCATTATTGCTTACTCTTCTTAACTCGCGGTGTATACAGCCAAGCCTGCTAATTGCAATGGGATGGCGCACTCTAGTTATGGAAATCACCCGCCGCGAACCTGGGACCTCTGTGGAGCTGGAATGCTGCAAAAGTTCGTGTGGTGGTTGGGTGCGGTCTTTACTGATGCATAGCAACACCTACAGTCATCCATAGCTGAAGAAGACCAACGCCTAAGCCCCATTGCTCGGCTTGTAATTCCTACATATAAGGGGCAACGTTCCAGCATCGATGACTGGCATAATCGCTGACTGTATTGTAATAACTGTAGTCGGCTGGATGGCGTGGTATCGAATTGAAATACGACAAGAGAAAAAAGACGCCCTGGAGGAAAACCTTCAGGGCGTCTATTCCATATGGGCAATTCCTAGGAATATGCATTCTTATGGTTGCGATACTTGCAATACGTATTCGGTAGAAAAGTCTACCTCAGGTAGTGCTGCCCGAAAATCCCGTTCCGCTTGCTGCACGGCGTGGTCCAAGGTGGACAGCGCATAAGCGGCGGTCGTGATGTTGATCCGGGCAATACGTTCGCCTGAGTCAGCGAAAACCTTGACGCGGGTACTGATTACACCATCGACCTCTGCAAGGTCGCTAGCTACCATATCCGCCACGTCGTTAAGGCCCACAGTGCCGTTACCTTCAATAATTGGCACACGGCGCACGCGGTTCGGACGCAGGTTTGCCCAGAGGAAGTGCAGGCCCCAGGCAATGCCAATAATGGCGACTGCAGCAAGTGTGAGCTGGTAGCCACTATTTTCTGGATCGATATCGTGTAAGACATTTAAGTCCACAAGATCGGCGAGGTTGGCATTGTCCTGTAACCATGGAATATCAAAGTAGAACAAAGCCGCCCAGAGGCCACCTGTGAGCAAGAGTAGACCGAAAATGCAGCAGGCAATGCGATCCCAAACCTTTGTTGAGGTTTTCATGCAGTCCTCCTTGCTACGATCTTAATCTTCGGTTCCTCCGGGAGACGCTGTGCGATTGGCAAAAGTGCTTGACGCACGTCTTCTTCCACGGTGGAGAGCTGGCCATCCACGGTCGGGGTTACGTGAACCACGATCTTTTTAGCCTTCTTATTTACATTGGTCTGTGCCTTTTCTACACCCGGGACATCCTGCACACTGGCAGTACACAAGCGTGCAATGTCTAGGGGACGTGCAAACCAGATCAGGTCATCATTAGCCTTATTTGCTAAGGCTAGGTGAGTCACCCGACGGTTGCGCACAGCTATGATCAGGAAGATCAGGCCAATGAAGGCAACCACGAAGCCGACGGGCATCATCCAGTCTTGGTACGTGGCATCACCAATGAAGTCCAACGCCGGGGTGATCCAGGGCTGGGCGTCATTATCGTCCCGATTGACGTACCACTGCTCGCGGGCGGCTACGACGCCAATGGCGAGGATGAGCAATCCAATGCACATGGTGGCAGCGCGTGCGGCGGGGCGGGCGCGTAACTTATCGCGTTGGGTATTAGGCATAGTTTTGCTCCCTTCCCAATTGCTGCGCGGTGACCGGGCGAATATAGATTTGCTCTAATGGCTTAGGGCGTGGAGCAGCAACCTCCCGAACCTGAACGGGACGGGCGTAAGCTTTCCGTACCTCAAGTGGGCGGGCCTTAGGCTCCCACGTTGGTCGCGACCACTGGTTGCGCAGTACGCGAGGATTCGCGGCGACCATACGAGAATGCACCCGCACTGGCTTCATACGCTGGGAGTATGGGGATGCCACGATATATGGGGAGGCGGTGTACTTCCAATCAGGAGTACCCAAAACCCCGACCTTTGGCACCGGGCTTCGGCGCTTGCGTACCTCGGGTTCGCGAGCAAACTGTCCGATATCGCGACGGCGTACTGGCAATACCTTGCCAGTTGCAGAACGAGTGACGCGAACCGGTTGTGCATCCTTAGAAAACGCAGTTGGCGTCGTCGTCACCTTGCGGAGGCGCTTCCAATCGGCATCCGCAGGTGCAGATACTTGTACTGGAGCATGCTGTGGGGCGCTAGCCTCAATGGTGATCGGGGCCTGGGTCGCATGTGAAGAAAGTACGCGATTGCCGCGGACGATCTCATCGACGACGACGGTGACCTTCTTGGCAGTGACTCCGGCAAAGGAGTCGAGCCAGGTGGTCACAGTGTCCACCACAGCTTGGGTTACCTCAGAGACAGGGGAAGGCCACTGTACTCCAATAAAGACTTCAACGCTCGCAGCGTGCGACTCCGGGTTGAGCTGAACATCGACGCGCGGCAAATCTCGACTCGCACGCCTACTTACCCGCACCGTACCGGCAACGGAGTCAATAGCTGCGGCGGTAATCGTCGCGAGTGCTTTCTCGCTGATATTGAGCGTGAGTTCTGCCATTAACCGCGGCCTCCGGAGCGGAAGCTATCGAAGACCTTAGACAGGTCAACGCTGCCATCGCTTTGTGCGCCAATAAGTCCACCAACTGCAGTCAGGAGCAGCAGCCAGAGCAATCCGGTGAAGCCGCCTAAAATAATGGCAAAGGCAACAACTGCACCGATAATGGCGCCAAGAACTGTGTTGTTTGGCATGATTATTCTTTCTCTATTCGGATTCGACGAGATCCGCAATAAATACGTCTACTTGTACATGCCCCGGAACTTCGTCCTGAGCATGCACAACCTCGCGCACACTGTTGGCGAGTTCTTGGTAATCAACCCCGAACTCTGCGATCACGTGTACTTCTAGGCAATCATCATCAATACGAATGCCTGGAATGCGAGAATTGGCGTACAAAAGTGCGACTTCGCCGAACCTCCCGCTGTGCAGCCCAGAGATGCCAGGAATTTCTAGCAGAGCTTGTTCAAGCTGCGCAGCGGCTGGTTGTGGAAGGCGAAACATTATTGCACGCGGGAAGGCAGAGCCTGCTGGTCCTCGTTGTTTTCTTCGTCGTCGTCGTTTTCGAACTCGAAGTGAACATCGTGGACGGTTACGTTTACTTCGGAAACCTCGAGGCCGGTCATGCGCTCGATAGCAGAGGTGATGTTCTCGCGGATAGCCTCGGCTAGCTGATGAATAGCTACGCCATATTCGGCAACGATAGCAATGTCGACGGCAGCCTGACGCTCGCCGACCTCAACCTCAACGCCCTGTTGCAGGTTGGTGCGGGAGCCTGGGATAGAGTCGCGCAGGGCGCCAACCATGCGTGCAGCACCGCCACCGAGAGCGTGTACGCCGGAAACCTCACGGGCGGCAACGCCGGCAATCTTGCCAACAACGTTGTCTTCGATGATGGTGCGGCCACCTTCTGGGTTCTGGTTTTCTTCGTTATTCTTTACTTCATTTTCAGCCATGAAAATGTTCCTCTCAGATTTCTACTATATGGACGCCGTCAACCATACAGGAAAAATAACGTGTGCGCTGTCACGTAGTGAGAAACTTGCATGTAATCGCAGGATGTGATTGAATACAAGGGTTGCTTTGACAGGCTCGCGCTTTCGGGTGTGTGGCTGATGAAGTAATCATGACACCCTTTCAGGGTACTAGCCCCTATAAGGCTAGGACCGGATCCAAAGGGGCATGGCAAATTAACAGCGGCAGTACGTAAGGGTCACGCTTCGTCGTAACGTCCCCTTCCGGCTTCAACTTACTGAAGCATGACAGAATACAGGGTAAAGCCCGTGGTGTTCATTAACATACTGGTGGTGTGCCACGCCTTTGGGGGTCTGGACAATGTTTATAGAGAGTAATTGAAGCGATTCCCACCAATCCAAGGATGTGGGACAAGCGAGGAAGAGGATAAGCGTGGCGGGACAAAAGATCCGCATTCGGCTGAAGGCCTATGATCACGAGGCAATCGATGCGTCTGCACGCAAGATTGTTGAAACTGTGACCCGTACCGGGGCACGTGTGGTCGGCCCAGTACCGTTGCCAACCGAAAAGAACGTATATGCCGTTATTCGTTCTCCACATAAGTACAAGGATTCTCGCGAGCACTTCGAGATGCGTACTCATAAGCGCTTGATCGATATCCTCGATCCAACGCCAAAGACCGTTGACGCTCTTATGCGCATCGATCTGCCGGCAAGCGTTGATGTAAACATCCAGTGATCGAAAATTTTTGTACCGGAGAATAAGTAATGAGTGAAACTGAGATCAAGGGCATTCTGGGCACCAAGCTCGGCATGACTCAGATCTTCGACGAGGACAACCGGGTTATCCCCGTGACCGTCGTTGAAGCTGGTCCATGCGTTGTGACCCAGATTCGCACCGTAGAAACCGATGGCTATAGCGCTATCCAAATCGCTTATGGCGAAATCGACCCACGCAAGGCCAACAAGCCTGCTGCTGGGCACTTCAAGAAGGCTGGCGTAACCCCACGCCGCTATGTCACCGAAATTCGTATGGACGATGTATCGGCATACGAGGTCGGCCAAGACGTTACCGTAGAGATCTTCGATGGCATCAAGTTTGTTGATGTTACCGGCACCTCGAAGGGTAAAGGCTTTGCTGGTGGCATGAAGCGCCACGGCTTCGCTGGACAGGGCGCGTCCCACGGTAACCAAGCTGCTCACCGCCGTGTTGGTGGTATTGGCGCTTGTGCTACCCCAGGTCGCATCTTCAAGGGCAAGCGTATGGCTGGCCGTATGGGTAATGAGCGCGTCACCACCCAGAACCTCAAGGTTCAGAAGATTGACGCCGACGCCAACTTGATCTTGATCAAGGGTGCCATTCCAGGCAACCGTGGCGGCGTCGTAACCGTTAAGACTGCAGTGAAGGGTGGTGCACACGCATGACCAACCTCACCTTAGATGTACACACCGCCGAAGGTACTGTAGACGGCACTGTTGAGCTGCCTGCAGCTATCTTCGACCGTGAAGCATCCATCGCTTTGATGCACCAAGTTGTTAACGCACAGCTGGCCGCAAAGCGACAGGGTACTCACTCCACCAAGACCCGCGGCGAAACCCGCGGTGGTGGACGTAAGCCATTCCGCCAGAAGGGCACCGGTCGCGCTCGTCAGGGCTCGATTCGTGCGCCGCACTTCACCGGCGGTGGCATCGCGCATGGCCCAAAGCCACGCGATTACTCCCAGCGCACCCCAAAGAAGATGATTAAGGCTGCTTTGTACGGTGCACTGTCCGATCGTGCTCGCCACGAGCGCATCCATGTTGTTTCTGAGCTCGTTCCGGGCCAGTCTCCACGTACTAAGGACGCAAAGGCATTCTTGGCTCGCTTGACTGACCGTAAGAATGTACTCGTTGTTGTGGGTCGCGAAGACCTCAATGCGGAGCAATCCGCACGCAACCTGCAGGGTGTGCACGTACTGTTCGCCGACCAGTTGAACACCTATGACGTGCTCAAGGCTGACGATGTTGTCTTCTCTGTAGAGGCACTGTCTACCTTCATCGCGTCCGCAACTGGCGAAGGCAAGGAGGAGAAGTAATGGAAAAGATTGCCAATCCCCGTGACATTATTATCGCCCCGGTCGTCTCTGAGAAGGCTTATGGATTGATGGAGGAAGGCACTTACACCTTCTTCGTTGCTCCTACTGCTAACAAGACTGAGATCAAGATCGCAATCGAGCAGATCTTCGGCGTAAAGGTTGCTTCCGTGAACACCCTGAACCGTGAGGGCAAGCGTAAGCGCTCCCGCACTGGTTGGGGTCGTCGCAAAGCTACCAAGCGCGCTTATGTAACGCTCTCCGAGGGCAGCGACGCAATCGACATCTTCGGCGGATCTGCCGCATAAGAAGGGTCGAGGTAAGGAAAAACTATGGCTATTCGTAAGTACAAGCCGACAACCCCAGGTCGCCGCCAAAGCTCTGTGTCGATGTTTGAGGAGATCACTCGCTCGACCCCAGAAAAGTCTTTGGTGCGTCCCCTTCCTAAGAAGGGTGGCCGTAACGTACACGGCCACATTACCGTGCGCCACAAGGGTGGCGGACACAAGCGCCAGTACCGTGTAATCGACTTCCGCCGCAATGACAAAGATGGCATTCCAGCGAAGGTCGCACACATTGAGTACGATCCAAACCGCACCGCAAACATTGCTTTGCTGCACTATGTAGATGGCGAGAAGCGCTACATCATTGCACCAAAGGGTCTGCGTCAGGGTCAGATTGTAGAATCCGGCGCTAATGCTGACATCAAGGTTGGTAACAACCTGCCGTTACGCAATATCCCAGCTGGTACCGTTATCCACGCTGTAGAGCTCAAGCCTGGTGCTGGCGCTAAGCTAGCCCGTTCCGCTGGCGCTTCTATTCAGTTGCTGGGTAAGGCCGGTAAGTACGCAGTGCTGCGTATGCCTTCCTCCGAAATTCGCCGCGTTGACATCCGTTGCCGCGCTACCGTCGGTGAAGTCGGTAACGCAGACCAGATCAACGTGCGTTGGGGTAAGGCCGGACGTATGCGTTGGAAGGGCGTTCGCCCAACCGTACGTGGTGTTGTTATGAACCCAGTGGATCACCCACATGGTGGTGGTGAGGGTAAGACTTCCGGTGGTCGTCACCCAGTATCCCCTTGGGGCAAGAAGGAGGGTCGCACCCGCAACCCTAACCGCTACAGCAACAGCATGATTGTGCAGCGACGTCGTTCAAACAAGAGTAAGAAGCGCTAGGAGGTAAGCAACGATGCCACGAAGCCTAAAGAAAGGCCCATTCGTCGACGAGCACCTCTTGGCAAAGGTAGATGCTCAGAACGAAAAGGGAACAAAGCAAGTAATCAAGACTTGGTCCCGCCGTTCCACCATTCTCCCAGATTTTATTGGTCACACCTTCGCCGTACACGATGGACGTAAGCACGTTCCAGTGTTCGTCGATGACTCTATGGTCGGCCACAAGCTGGGTGAATTTGCACCAACGAAGACCTTTAAGGGTCACGTAAAAGATGATAAGAAGGGACGTCGATAAGCGATGAGTGAAGCAATCACCTCCGCACGCGCAACCGCGCGCTTCGTCCGGGTAACTCCCTTCAAGGCCCGTCGCGTTATCGATTTGGTACGCGGCAAGTCGGTTGAAGAAGCCCTGGCTATTTTGAAGTACGCTCCACAGGGCGCTTCCGAGCCAGTCGCTAAGGTAGTTGCCTCCGCAGCTGCTAACGCTGAGAACAACTTCGGCCTGGATCGCAACACCCTGGTCATCTCCGAGGCTTACGCCGACGAGGGACCAACCATGCGCCGATTCCAACCCCGCGCGCAGGGTCGAGCATTCCAGATCCGTAAGCGCACTAGCCACATCACCGTGGTTGTAGAGAGCCAGCAGGAAGGGGCCAAGTAGTGGGCCAGAAAATCCATCCTCACGGCCTACGTTTGGGCATTACTTCCGACTGGAAGTCCCACTGGTACGCCGACAAGAATTACGCCGAGTACGTAGCTGAAGACATTAAGATTCGCGAGTTCCTGGCAAAGACCCTGGACCGTGCCGGCATCGCCGACATCGTCATCGAGCGCACTCGTGATCGTGTCCGCATCGATATTCACACTGCCCGTCCAGGTATTGTGATTGGTCGTCGCGGTTCCGAGGCTGACCGTCTGCGTCGTGAGCTCGAAAAGCTCACCGGCAAGCAGGTTGCATTGAACATCTTGGAAGTCAAGAACATCGATGCAAACGCACAGCTCGTTGCTCAGTCTATTGCCGAGCAGCTCACCAACCGTGTGGCATTCCGTCGCGCAATGCGCAAGGCTATTCAGTCTGCAATGCGTCAGCCACAGGTTAAGGGTATTAAGGTTATGTGCTCCGGTCGCTTGGGTGGCGCGGAAATGTCCCGCACCGAGCGTTACCACGAGGGCCGCGTGCCACTGCACACCCTGCGTGCCGAGATCGACTACGGCACCTATGAGGCTCACACCACTTTCGGCCGCATTGGCGTTAAGGTGTGGATCTACAAGGGTGACGTTGTGGGTGGCCGTCGCGAGAGCGAAATCAATGCCCCTGCAGAGCGCCGTGGCCGCGGTGGCAACTCCCGACCACGTCGGGGTGGCCAGCGTCGCCAGCGTGCTGAGAAGAAGGAGAGCTAAATATGCTTATCCCAAAGCGCGTGAAGTACCGCCGTCAGCACCGTCCGACTCGTCGTGGTGTTTCTAAGGGCGGTAACCGCATTACTTTCGGTGACTACGGCATCCAGGCTCTTGAGCCCGCCTACATCACCAACCGTCAGATCGAATCCGCTCGTATTGCCATCAACCGCCACGTAAAGCGCGGTGGCAAGGTGTGGATCAACATCTTCCCGGACCGTCCGTTGACCCAGAAGCCACTCGGTGTGCGTATGGGTTCCGGTAAGGGCCCCGTTGAAAAGTGGGTTGCTAACGTGAAGCCGGGCCGCATTCTGTTCGAAATGAGCTACCCAAATGAAGAGGTTGCTCTTGAAGCCCTGCGCCGTGCCGGCCAGAAGCTTCCTTGCAAGGTGCGTATTGTTAAGAAGGAGGACCAGTTCTAATGGCTAATGGTACCCCTGCACACGAACTTCGTACCTTGACGGGCGAAGAGTTGAAGACTCGCTTGGCTGATGCCAAGGAGGAGCTTTTCAACCTCCGTTTCCAGGCAGCTACTGGTCAGTTGACCAATAACCGCCGCCCCAAGGAAGTGAAGAAGGAAATTGCTCGCATTTACACTGTTATTCGCGAGCGTGAGCTCGGGCTTTCCGAGGTTCCGGGAGCTGAGGCTTAATTATGAGTGAGGCAAACGTGAACACTAAGAAAGAAAAGGGTGCGCGCAAGGTTCGCACCGGATATGTGGTTTCCGACAAGATGCAAAAGACCATCGTTGTCGAGCTGGAAGACCGTAAGCAGCACCCGCTGTACGGTAAGACCATCCGCACCAATTCCAAGGTAAAGGCACACGATGAGAACGAGATCGCCGGCGTCGGCGACTTGGTTCGCATCGAGGAGACTCGTCCACTTTCCAAGGACAAGCACTTCCGTCTCGTAGAGATCATCGAGAAGGCTAAGTAGTTTCAAGCCGCGGATTTATCCGCATTACCGCTTTAAGTGGCTCCCAATCGGGGGCCACTTTTGCTATGGCTGGTTTTATCTGGTGTTATTTCTGGGACATGGTGGGCAGCGGCGAAAACAGTGAACGTGAGACCTGTTAGAAAGTGATTTCTGCCGCGGCGGGCGCCTTAAAGCCAGCAGCCGAAGTGGATCCTCCAAGCGTCTTCACTCACGAGAGTAATCTTGATCGTCTTAGGGCCAGCCGTTGTCGTCGCAGGCAAAGATTTTGCACCCAATAGTTGGGCTAGCGGTGGCTGATACAAGAAAAAGGGGCCGTACGAGACATTAATCTGGTACGGCCCTTCTATGTTTAAGTGCGCTCGCGTGTGTGCGCCTAACGCACCTACGCGGGGACAGAAGGATAACCGACACCCTCCCGGGGAAACATCTGACTTGGTTCGGGGCCTACTATCTACTGTGGTGTTTTACGGCATGGGGGTATGCATGACTGCGCACCTGCCTGGGAGGAGATCTGACTGCCGCAAGCTTCACCTCTACCGCCGCAAGCTGCGACGCATTATCAGCGGTAGTGGCCTCCATGCCAGGCAACGTCGGTCCTAGGCCGCCAGTCTCGGCCATCGGGTCCCGGTCGTTCCTGCACGGCCTCCCAGTGGGCTTTGAGGCGTTTTTGCGTACCTCCGGGGGCAGCAACCTTTCAGAGGTTGGCGGTAACGGCCAAGGAGCTCCTGCCTCTAACGCGGCGACCTTCTCGCGGTGCCGACGCCGATACGCCTTTTACTGACACGCTCGCGAACAAAATTCCCGCTTGCGCCCAGCCGATCGCCACGTCCTACGCATTGCAACATCACCTGATGTTTTCAATACACCTTATGCTCTCTTAGAATCTACGGGCTTTCCGCAGTCCAAGGCTGACATCAGTCAGCATTCGGATGGTGCCCCTTCGGGCATCTGGTGGGCTCGATAACTCACCGCTGGACGGTGGCTAATCAGCGCAATTCGACGGCGGACTCCTGTTCGAAGGCCCCTCAAGTGGCGCATGTCGGACCCTAGCTCCACACACGTCGTAAACCCGTCGTCACTCAGAGTGCATAAAGTGTGTTGGAATCGTCACGTGGCGTTTTGTCACGCCGCAGCGGGTAGGCTGCCGCCGGTGGAGAGCGCAGCGCTGGCGCACACCGACAGACGGTCAGACATTATGAATGAACGGAGGTGGCTATTGGAGCCTTGAGCTAAGAGGCGAGAACACGCGATAAGCCCCCTTATCGTTGGCATGACCACTTGCAATAGGCATGACGCAACTAGTCGGAAGTCACGCATACGACACGGCTTGAGACATTTGAGTACCTACTATGGATGCGGCACGCTACCCCTTTGTCCAATCAAAAGAAAAGATAAGGGGCATGAGCAACCTTCCTCAAGACTTCAAATGATCTACGGGGAGAAACGTAAGGAAGGAAGCAGCATGACCATCAAGACTAAACTCTCGCCCAGGGGTTATAATAGGGGCCATGGCCGCAGTGGGAGCAGTTGGAGGTGGTGTCGGTGGTGGACTCACAGGAGCCGCAGCAACTTGCTTCGACTAAAAAGCAGCTCATCACAGCAGTTGGCCTGCTAGCCACGGCAGTAGCAACAATGCTTTTCTTTCTACTGCTCGGGACAAGCCACAGGTTCGCATTCTTCAATCCGATCTCCGTGGTGGGCATAGCTACAGCACTCTTCTTCTTCGTGCGTGGCCTTTCAAAAGGTGCCCGAAAGCATGAATGATGAAATCCTGCAGTGATTTTTAGGTATCCATAATATTTCCCTCTCCATCCCTTACGGGAATCTGGAGAGGGAAATATTATTTTCGATTTTATAACTCCCGCTAGTTCCAACGGGCTACCCTACCCTCCTTCCACCCCCATGCTGAGACCCACCCCGCAGGTGGCGACGGAAAGGCAATCATAGGCTGCGGAAGACGCCATGAGGGCCCAAAACTCGTCAGAAGCCCCTCAGGGCGTCGAAACCGTCCCCAATGGCCCCGAAATCCAACCCGGGGGCAGAAAAAACACCGCAAACGGGCTCACAGCGCCGTAACGGCTCACGGACACCCCGATCGCCGCCACCCACCTGTTCGTAACCAGAAACGAACATATATTTGAAGTGTGTGTGCTCGCGTTTGCGGCGTTAGTACCTCATAGGAATGTGGCTATGCCTTCCAACCAATGTTCTCAATCGGAACGCGGCCAAAGCCCATGGGGCCATAATTGGCCAGGCCTTCCTTGATCGCAACGATGTCAGCACCATTAGTCATTGGGATGATGCCAAAGAGCGCCAGTGCTTCTTTTTCTAGTTCGTTTGCGCGTTCGGTCTGTTCTTCCTTGGTACTTAGCTTCTGCATTTCCCGAATCTTGGCATCCAATTCCGGGGTACCGGTGTCCGAGGCATTTAGACCAGAATCACTCAAGTAGAGTTGGCCGAAGGAGGACACGCCATCGGCAGCGCTGCTGCTAAATCCCATGGGGAAAATGTCATAGTCCTTGGATTCCCAGATACGTGAGAACTCCGAGGATGGGAAGGTAGTAATCTCCAAATTGATGCCTACATCACCAAGCATCTGCTGGGCGGCGCGAGCATCAGCAGTTGTTTGCTCGCTTTCCCCAACCAAGGCATAGCGCAGGGTCAGAGGTTTCCCATCCTTGCTGCGGTACTCGCCATCTTCTGTCCAGCCGGCCTCATCAAGTAATTCTGCTGCCTTATCTGGGTCATAGGAGGCCACGGCACTGAAGTTATCCTCATAGTCATCCTGGAAGCTGTAGAGGGTGAAGGAACCGGGAGGAGTTTCGCTATAGGGAAGACCTTGGAACCAGATCTTGCTGAGTTGCTCACGATCCAAGGCGGTGGCTACGGCCTCACGCACGGTTATGTCCTGCAGAATATCGGAGGATCCATTCAGCAGATACAAGGAATTGCGGGTAGCACGGCCCACGCGGATTTCAATGCCACTCATATCTTGAACATTGGAGTAGCGGTCGCGATCAGCAACACCGGTGGCATCAATTTCGCCATTACGGAAAGCATTAATGGCTGCCTGGGATTCCATCTGGCGGAAAACTCGGCGATCCAGCTTTGGCTCATTACCCCACCATTTCTCATTTGGCACGAAGGTAGCCTCGCCACGGTTGAAGTCCACGTTCTCTACCTTGAATGGTCCTGCGCCCCATTCAGGATGGACTTCTTGCACATAAGAATTGTAGTTTGCAGGGTCAGCGAGAGCTGGGTGTGCAATGTTGGTGAACATAGTCTCCCACCAGGGGTAGACACCATCGAAGGTAACTACGACCTCTTTCTCATTGTCACCAGCGGACACATCAGCGATCTGCTCGTATCCATCGGTGGAGCTTGGTACATACTCATCGCTCTCTCCGTTGTTGATCAGCCAGGTGGTTTCAAAGGCTCGCCAATCAATGGGGGTGCCATCGTTAAACTCAGCCTGATCATTGATGGTATAGGTGACAACGGTGTTGCCATCTTCTTCGGCATCGCTGATATCAGTGAGGTAATCCGGATTAGGGGTGACCTCGCCTTCCGGGGTGGATAGCAACAGGACTGGGTTATACCAGGACCATAAAGTACTGGTGTAAGCGGTGCCATTGGCGTGGAAGGTGTTTTGTTGATCAGAGATTTCTCCGATTGCCGTAGTCAGCGAGCCACCATCTTGGATCTCGTCTCGGTCAAGTTCGAGGTAATCAGCAACTGCGATGCTGCTGGCATCAACAGCTTCGGTGGAGGTGTCATCGCCGCTGCCGCAGGCACTTAAGGCCAGGGCTGCTGCGGTGAGCACACCGACGAGTTTGCGGTAATGGTGCATGATCCTGCATCCTTTCTCAGATTCGTGGGATATATCGGGTGTGGTGAAAGCTGCGTGGGACTGACAAAAGCTCGTGCGTGTGGCGCCAGCCCCTAGCATTACCGATGCGACGATGCGTTCGTCCTGCATGCAGCCTTATGATGTGGGAAAGTCACGGAGCGTATCCGAACCATAAGTAGCGGAACGAGAACTAGTGACACCGCACCTAGGGTGTGGCATCCGCAGCATGATCGGTACTATCCGGGTCGCTCTCCGACTCGGTGAAGACCACCCGTTTTCGCTTCCGCTCCGCCACAGGGTCAGGAAGTGGAATGGCGGAGAGCAACGCCTTGGTATAGGGATGCTGCGGATTGTCAAAGATCTCGTCTGTATCGCCTTGTTCTATGAACTTGCCTTTATACATGATCGCGGCCCGGTCAGAGATATGGCGGATAACCGAAAGATCGTGGGCAACAAAGAGGTAGCTCAATCCTAGCTTGGCCTTCAGCTCATCAAGGAGGTTTAACAAACCAGCCTGGATGGATACATCGAGGGCTGAGACCGGTTCATCCAAGACGATGAGCTTCGGGGCAGCCGCCAAGGCACGCGCAACGGCGATGCGTTGGCGCTGCCCGCCGGAAAAGTGCCCGGGAAAGCGATCAATATGGCTGGGGTTAAGTCCGACTAATTCCATGAGCTCATGGATACGAGCTTGTTTATCGCCGTCCCACCCTAGGGCATCGAGGGGCTCACGCAAGATCTCTGCTACGGTCATGCGTGGGTCGAGTGCCCCCATAGGGTCTTGGAAGACGATCTGGATTTCCTTGCGCAAGGCCTTGCGTTGGGCCTTGCTTGCGGTAGCTGTATCGACCCCGGTGAGCACGATGGAGGTGTCATCTTCTGGATCTAAGTCCATGATTTCTAGCAAGGTCGTGGATTTACCGCAGCCGGATTCGCCCACGATGGCAAAGCATTCACCCGCGTGGATCTCAAAGCTTAAACCTTGAACAGCATTGACTGTTCCCACTCGACGCTTGAGGAAGGCCCCCTTGGTTAAGGGGAAGGACTTATGCAGGTTATCGACGGAGAGGACCACATCGCGCTTATCGAGGGGTACCGCTTCAAAGGGGTTGTCACTGCGCTTCGGGGTGGGGAAGATGGGCTCGCCGAGAATTTGCAGCTGAGAGATCTCCGGGCTGCGTACACAGGCTGCGTGGTGGTTGGCAGAAAGTTCTTGGAGAACTGGCTCTGCAGTAAGGCAGTCCTGCGTTGCAATGGGGCAGCGTGGGGCAAAGGCGCACTCATTTGGGAGGTCAATTACAATTGGGGGATTGCCCTCAATGGTGGTGAGAGCCTGCTTTTCGCGTTTGGCTGCCGAGGGAATTGAACCGAGTAGGCCCACCGTATACGGCATGCGTGGATTATCAAAGAGTTCATAAACCCCGGCACGCTCAACCGGTTTACCGGCGTACATCACAATGACTTCATCAGCGCTGCCAGCGACTACCCCAAGATCATGGGTGATCATGATGGTTGCTGCCCCGGTTTCTTGCTGCACTGTTTTTAGCAGTTCGAGAATCTGGGCTTGAATGGTCACATCCAAGGCTGTCGTAGGCTCATCGGCAATAATCACTGCCGGATCATTGGCCATGGCAATCGCAATGACCACGCGCTGGCGCATACCACCGGAAAATTCATGAGGAAAGGCCTTCGCACGCTTGTGCGGCTCTGGAATACCTACTAAATCGAGTAGCTCCACCGCACGCTTCCAGGCTTGTTGCTTGCTCATCTTCTGGTGACACAACAAGGCTTCTACGATCTGATCGCCCACGGTAAAAACTGGGGTGAGGGCAGATAACGGGTCCTGGAAGATCATTCCAATGTCTTTGCCGCGAATATCGGCGAGCTTATTTTCCGGCAGCCCTAGGATTTCTGCACCATGGAGTTTGGCAGAACCCGTCACCGCAGCATAGTCCGGCAGTAGGCCCATGATGGCAAGAGAACTCACCGATTTACCAGACCCAGATTCGCCTACGATGCCCAAAGTTGTGCCAGGGTAAAGATCGAAGTTCATGCCGCGTACTGCATCCACGCGGCCGGCCTCGGAGGGAAAGGAGACGTTGAGGTCGCGGACTTGGAGTACTGGCTGGGTCTCACTGCGGGTATTGTTTGGAGGGTTACTCATGAGCGTTCGCCTTTCCAGCAGCATTGGAATTCGGGTCCAGGGCATCACGAAGGCCATCAGCAATAAAGGCCATAGAAACGGTGAGCAAGGTCAAAATGCCGGCGGGGAAGTAAAACTCCCAGGGCGAGGCCACTAAAGAATTCGCTCCAGATGCCAGCAAGGTACCAAGGGAGACATCAGGGATCTTCACGCCTAAGCCCAAAAACGACAGGCCAGTTTCACTCATCACAGCACTGACCACACCTAAGGTGGTGTTGATAACCAGCAGGGAACCAATATTGGGGATTAAGTGCCGGGTGACAATGCGGAAGTTGGACACGCCCATATAGCGAGCAGCTTTGACAAATTCGCGTTCGCGGATGGAAATGGTCATCGACCAGATCACTCGGGCAAAGTACATCCAGCCAAAGGCAATGAGCACTATGATCAGCAAACGCCAATCTCCACCGGAACCAGAAACCATCAAGGCAATGATCAAGAAGGAAGGGATGACCAGCAGGAAGTGGATAATCGCGAGGATAAATCGTTCTGGTCGTCCGCCGAGCAGTGCTGCGGTGGTGCCTACCAGCGCGGAGATCAAGGTGGTGCACAGCGATACGGTGACTGCAATAGTCAGCGAGCGGCCGATACCGTGCACCGTCATGGCGTAGAGATCGTTGCCGGCAGAGTTTGTGCCAAACCAGTGCTCCGGGCTTGGAGGCTGGCTCAGCGCTAAGAAGTCGGCCTCATCATAGTCGTATTTGGCGAAAGCATCACCAAAGAGGGCGAAGAGAACCAGCAGGAAGAAGATGATGACACCGGCGACAGCCATGCGGTTGCGGCAGAAGCGGCGGTAGTAGAGCCGCCACTTGTTCATCGGTTGTGGGTTGGATTCCATCAGCGGTTTGCGAGTACTAGCAATGGTGGTTTGGGTGCGGCGCACAGTTTGGGCATCCGGGGTGTCGCTAGTAACTTGAGCGCCGGAACCTTGGTGCAAGGGGGAGCTGGCACCATTTATGTCCCCAGTGGGGTTTGTGTGACGCGGCGTTTTATCAGTGCTCATGGCTAGCTCACCCTTACTCGGGGGTCGAGGATGACGACGAAGATATCCGAGAGGATGGCGCCGACTGCGGTCATGGCTGCCCCGAAGGCCGCGACTGCGACGGTGCCGTGGATATCATTATTTTGCAAGGTGGCAATGAAGTATTGGCCCATGCCCTGCCATCCGAAGATCGTCTCCGTCATAATCGCACCGGTGAAAATGCCGGGGATGGAGAAAGCCACTGAGGTTGCTACCGGAATGATGGAGGTGCGCAGTGCGTGTTTGCGAATTGCCTGGGAACGCGTTAATCCTTTGGCCCGAGCGGTGCGCACGTAGTCGGCGTCGATGTTGTCGAGCAATATGGAGCGTTGTAAGAAGTGATAACCCGCATAGGAGATCACGACCAAGGATATGGTGGGCAGGATTAAGTGCTGTAAGAAGTCGATGAGGCGTGGGAAAAAACCGGTGACATCTGGGGAGGAAGAGCCGGTGACATAGAAGATGTTGGTTCCTGCAGCCTGGTTGAACTTAATTGCAGCCCATACCACGACTAAGGATGCCACGACCACGTGGATGTTCATAGTCAAAATGGAGATGAACTGCCAGATGCGATCGCCCCGCTTATATTGTCGGGAAGCCGTGTAGACGCCAATAGCTACACCCATGACCACCGAAATGAAGGTAGCCAGCAAGAGTAGTTGCGCGGAAACCCAAATGCGATAAGAGATCTGGGCGTTCACGGATTCGCCAGTCGGTGAAAGACCCCAGTCCCAGTGGAAGAGAATATTGCTTAACCAGGTCCACCACCGGTCAAAGAGTGGTTCTTTGTCGCTGAGGTTGAGTGGCTGCAAGATGGCATCGACGCGTTCTTCTGGGACCGGCGGGCGGCGACCAAGATAGTTCGCACGCGGATCCAGGAAGTACGTTGCCAAGAAGTAGGTGATATTGACCGCGACGAAGATCATGGCGAGCCAGCCAAGAGTCTTTTTGAGCAGATAGCGGACCATGGGTACTCCAGGGAGGGCAGACTACCAATAAATGTGTTTTAAGTCGCAGCCAGGGTGCGCTATGACTTAGATTGCACTTTGGGAGCGGTGTTCGCCAGTGTAGCACTGGTCTGCCACAGGTTGTGAGGGTTTCTACAAGATCGCGTTCCGTGCAATACGTATGGGGGTAGGCATTGCTAGAGAGCGAGCTTGTAATGACAGGTGGCCTCAGGTTAGCACAAATTCCTGTTTCGCTATAGGTATCTGACGGAACTGTATGCAAATATGCGCATTGTACTGGAATGATGTGATGATCGTGTCAATGGTTTCGGGGGCGATTACAGGTTGATTCGGTGGGGCGTAGGCTGTTTGGGTTTGCTGGCCGCAAGTGGCAGTGTGGGGGTAGGGATTCCGGTTAGCGTCACCCGATTTTTTGAGCTGTGCTACACACTGTGTTGCCGCACCCCGGATAAGGTGGCGGAAGGCTTAAGCACGGAATCTATAAGAATGACAAGGGTATGTGTGCTGGCTTAGTATCCGAAGTATGAGCAATGCATCGAAACAACCCCGCCTGCGCCCCTTCTTTCACGTCACTCCACCGCAGGGTCGACTCAATGATCCAAACGGCATGTTGTTAGATGGTGACACGCTACACGTGTTCTATCAGCATGATCCCGCTTTTCCATTTGGGGCAAAACGTACTGGCTGGGGGCATGTGTCAGCGCCGCTGCGCGGAGACCATGCACTACGCTGGCAGCATCATCCTGATGCGCTCTATCCGGATGCCGACTATGACCTGAATGGCTGTTATTCCGGTGGTGCGGTATGCGATCTCGATGGCAGCTTCAAGTTGTTTTATACCGGCAATCTCAAAGTAGACGGCAAGCGTCGCGCAACCCAAAACATGGTGACTGCCGAAAATATTGGTGGTGCCATGGGCGGAGTCTATCGTCGGCTGCCGGAAAACCCGCTGATTGACGGCCCGGCTGCAGGCTATACTGCACACTATCGTGACCCTATGATCACCCGCGATCCCTCCGGGGCATATACCTGGCGTATGGTCCTGGGTGCGCAGCGTGAGGATGAAACTGGCGCGGTAGTGCTCTATTACTCCGATGACCTCTATGAATGGAAGTTTGCAGGAGAACTGGAATTTGATCTCGAGACTGCGGTACCTGGCACTAGTTCTGATCTCGTGCCAGGCGGATACATGTGGGAGTGTCCCAACTTGATGCAGTTGCGCGACCAAGCAACTGGTGAAGAACTTCAGTTGCTCATTTTCTGCCCCCAGGGCTTAGAAGCTAGCGTTGATGAGCGCGGGGTGACTCATTATCAAAGTGATGACCAATGTGGCTATGTGGTTGGCAAGCTCGAAGGGACAACATTTAAGGTGTTGCGCGGCTTTAGCGAATTGGATGTGGGACATCAATTCTATGCGCCACAGATCATTGCCGAAGATGAGCATGCCAATGCGGCAATTATGCTCGGCTGGATGGGGTTGCCTGCCCAGGATGAAACCCTGGCACTAGAGAAAGAAGGGTGGGTACACAGTCTTACGCTGCCACGTCGATTGGAGTTGCATAATCATGAGCTGCGCCAGTCCTTCGTGTTGCCACATTCGGTGCAGCGGCGTGTCTCCGGGGGCGATGTCCAGGTGGATTTAGGGGCAGAATTTCAAAAAAAGGCATGTGATGTTAAGCACATCAGAGAGTTGAGTGTGGGGGTCATCTACCTGCGCAAACAGTTGGGAGGGGAAAATTTCCGCTGGGCACTGCGTGATACAAGTGGTGCGGAAAAACTCACCATCGCTTATGAGCCGGAAACGTCAGGGCTACTGAAAATAGAGCGCAAAGGAGACGTGCGTGCAACTTTATGCAAACGTGGTCAACTGGAAGTTTTTGTAGACAATAATGCTATAGAAATTTTGGCCGCAGATGGGGCTGTAGCTGCATCGATCGTCGTAGAGCCCGGCGAAAATATGGTCTGGGACACACAAGATTTATAGGGTGATCCGTATTGCAATTTTTTGCGTAGACAGTTTGAATAAAGGTGCTATAACCCGCGCGTTTGCAACGCGCAGCGTTCAATACTACGCAGGAGAAACGTATGGACCACAAGGCTGTCGCTGACCGTGTCCTCACCGCAATCGGTGGTGAGGAAAACATCGTCGCCGCCGCACACTGCGCTACTCGTTTGCGCATGGTGCTCAAGGATTCCAAGGACGTTGATACCAACGCCCTCGATAATGACCCCGACCTCAAGGGTACTTTTGAGACCGGCGGCATGTTCCAAATTATCGTCGGCCCCGGTGACGTGAACAATGTGTTTGCAGAACTCGACAAAGCCACGAGCAAAAACATTGCGGTAACCACCGAGGAACTCAAAAATGTCGCTGCCAATAGTGGTAGCTGGTTCACTCGCGCTATCAAGGCCCTGGCAGACATCTTCGTGCCACTGATCCCAATTCTGGTCGGTGGCGGTCTGCTCATGGCGATTAACAATGTGCTCACCGCCCCAGACCTCTTCGGTTCAGAATCCCTTGTCGAGATGCACCCCGGCATGGCCGATGCCGCAGACCTCATTAACCTGCTGGCCTCTGCGCCGTTCGCCTTCTTGCCAGTCTTGGTGGGCTTTACCGCCACGAAGCGCTTTGGCGGTAATGAGTTCCTCGGCGCCGGTATGGGGATGGCCATGGTTATGCCCGCACTGGTTAATGGCTATAGCGTGGCAGAAGCAATCGCCGATGGTTCCATGCCGTATTGGAATATCTTCGGTGTGGATGTAGCTCAAGCTGGCTATCAAGGCACCGTGCTACCAGTACTGCTGGTCTCCTGGATCCTGGCCACCATTGAGAAGTTCTTCCACAAGCACCTGAAGGGTACCGTGGATTTCCTGGTCACTCCAGTGCTTACCTTGTTGATCACTGGTTTCTTGACCTTCATGCTCGTTGGCCCACCGCTGCGCTGGTTGGGCGATGAGATGGCAATCGGCCTGCAGAACCTCTATGAGTGGGGTGGCCCAGTCGGCGGCTTCATTTTCGGTCTGATCTACTCCCCAATCGTCATCACTGGTCTGCACCAGTCCTTCCCACCAGTTGAATTGCAGCTACAGCTGCAAGGCGGTTCCTTCATCTTCGCCATCGCATCGATGGCAAATATTGCCCAGGGTGCCGTAGCGCTGTCCGTATATTTCAATGCCAAGACCGAAAAGCTCAAGGCGCTGGCTGGTGCATCTGGTACCTCGGCAATTTTCGGTATTACAGAACCTGCCATCTTCGGTGTGAACCTGCGTCTGCGTTGGCCGTTCTACATTGGCATGGGTGCCGCAGCTATCGGTGGTGCGATGATTGCATTGTTGGATGTCACCGCAATATCCCTAGGTGCTGCCGGCTTCATCGGCTTCGTTTCTATGCCATCTGAGGTATGGGGTAACTTCTGGATCTGTGCAATTACCACCTTCGTTATCGCCTTTGGTGCTGCTTTTGCCTATGGCCGTTTCCTGATTAGTACCAAAGGCAGCATCGACCCCGATGCTGTCGAAGACCCAGCGGCCGATGCCGCAGCAGCGGCTGTCGTGGAAGAGGCCATGCCAGCAGGGGAAGCAGCGCCAGACGCCCTCGAGATTGTAGCTCCACTAACAGGTCGGGTCGCGCCACTGAGCACCGTTTCTGATGCCATGTTTGCCCAAGGCAAGCTGGGTGCAGGTCTTGCAATCACCCCAACCGAGGGTCGCTTGATCGCTCCGGTATCAGGCAAAGTCGTCGTAGCCTTTCCATCCGGACATGCCTTCGCAATCCGCACCCAGGGCGCTGATGGCAAAAACGTCGACATCCTGATGCACATTGGCTTCGACACTGTGAACCTCAAGGGCACTCATTTCACTCCAAAGGCTTTCCAAGGCGATGAGGTACAAGCTGGCGACACCCTGGTTGAGTTCGACATTGATGGCATCAAAGCCGCAGGCTACGAAGTTACCACCCCAGTGGTTGTTTCCAACTCTAAGCGCACTGGACCAGTTCTGCCATATGCAGAGCTGACCCTGCCGGGTGACATCGAAGCTGGCAACCCACTGTTTACAGTGGATCCAAAGCCAGTTACCGCAGAGCAAAGCTCTTAAAATATTCAGCGTGCATGCCGCATAGCTAGGTCGGCAGCGCGCACACGGCAAGACTCTCCCTGAAATTGACCAAAATAGGTCGGGGAGAGTCTTTGCTTTTACTGTTCCAGGCAACGCGCCGCTAATCTCACAGCGCAAGGCACTCTACTGCACGCAAAATGCTGGGGTGGTCAACTGGATATGCATGCTGATAGAAAGAACCCACAAACGGCTGCCACGCTGCTGGATCCATATCATTGCCATTCTTGGTAGCCGCATAATGTACTGCGGGCACCGTAGCAACCGCGGTTTCATGCTCGTGCATGAGCTGAGCATGATGCAGCATTAGTGCCACAACCTGCTGTAGTTGAGCGGTAGGCAATTGTGCGAACAAAGACTCGCTGGCATGTAAAGCTTCCGTGAGCTCTTCCCAGCTCTGCGGTAGTGCAACATCAGCCATGCCGGCCATATTCAGTACACCTTGAAAAATATCAGCCTCATTTGGCTTGGGGGCATTATGCCAGCACTCCGCTGGGTAGGCATCAAAGAGATGCAAACTCGTGACCTCAATATCTGGATGTCCTTGGGCAGCTGCCTCTTGGGCAATCATGCCACCAACGGACCAACCAATAAAGATAACTTCGGGGCCATGGCACCGCTTTTGAATCTGCTCCCAGGCCATAAAAGCAGCGGCAGAAATGCTTGGTGCAAAAATATGCCCATCAAAACCAGGAGCTTGGAGTGCATAGACTGGGTGCTGCGGGGGAATCTTGGCAAGCAATTGAGCATAAGTCCAACCTAAACCGCCGGCAGGATAGAAACAGATTACCGGCGCAGCATCTCCGTTAGGACGCAAAGGCAACCACTGTTCGTAGGCTGCGCTTCCAGAATCGACAACTGCCTCGTTGGTAACCAAAGCACCCAGGGCAGCGATGGTGGGCTGGGCAAAGACAGTGGGCAAGTCCCAGGTGGTATCCGGAAAAGTTCGCTGCAATGCAGCAACCAACAGCATCGCCGATAAGGAATTCCCACCAAGCTCAAAGAAACTCACTTTTCGCCCCAGGGGCCCACTGGTCTCCAAAACTTCTTGGAAAAGTGCTTGTATACGCGATTCAATGTGATTGGCGGGGCCATCATCAGGGGCGATATCCGGATCCGGTAATGCCTTGCGATCCAACTTGCCATTTGCGGTGGTTGGCAGAGTATCCAGATAGAGCAAGGCGCTGGGCAACATATACTCCGGTAGGCGGGTTGCTAGGAAGTCGTGAACTTCTTGCTCGTTGCATTGACCATCACTACTAACAACATAGCCAAGGAGCATCGGGTTCCCGGCGACCTCGCGCACAATGACCGCGAATTGGGATACCTGCGGCGCTTGGGAGAGGACGGCCTCGATCTCCGGTAGTTCAATTCGTTGGCCACGCAATTTCAATTGGAAATCAGAACGGCCTTGATAATACAGCTGGCCATCATAATCCCAAGAAGCAATATCACCGGTGTGATACAGCCTGCCCGGATCCCAGGGGTTATCTAAGAAACGTGCCGTGGTGAGTTCCGGGCGGCCCACATAACCGGTAGCCAACTGCACCCCACCTAAGAGTAAATGCCCAGCTACCCCGATGGGCAAGCGCCGTAGGAGGGTATCGACAACATAGCATTGGGTATTCCACACGGGGGCGCCAATAGGTATTTGGGATTCTTGGCCACTCACCCGATACGCGGTGACATCGATACTGGCCTCAGTTGGGCCATAAAGGTTATAGACCTCTGCCGCAAAGAAAGATTGAGCGCGCTGGGCAACTTGGACTTCTAAAGCCTCCCCCGAGGTAATCAGCAAACGTAGGGTGCTGGGCTGCTGAGTTTGGGTGGCCATAAAGACCTGCAAAGCCGAGGGCACAAAGTGGCAGATCGTGGCTTGGGATGCCTGGAGTTCTGCTTGTAGCAATGCGAAATCACGGTGGGCTTGTGGGGCAGCCAAGGCAATTGGGATATTGTGGGTCACCCCAAGCAAATACTCCCATACGGAGACATCGAAGCTATACGGGGTTTTCACCATAATCCGGTCAGCAGAGCCGAAAGCACAATAATCCACCATCCACTCCAGGCGATTGACGATACCGCGTTGCGGGACGGCCACACACTTCGGTGCGCCAGTGGAACCAGAGGTGAACAAATAATAGGCTGGATCGTCTAGCCCCACTGCTATGGTCGCAGCACTATTAGCTACTCCACCAGTGGTTGTGGTAATACCATCGGTGTTTTGGGGCGCCGGCGGCAGATATTCGGGGTGGATATCTTCACCACGTACAACCAAGCGTGGTAGATCGAAAAGTGGCGCATCATCTTGGACTACCACCAAGGCAGGGCGTGCAGTCTCGGCCATGGATTGCAGCCGGGCAGGCGGTAGATTGGGATCAAAAGGCACCCAGGGAATACCCGCACTCGCACACGCGGCGATTATATACAGCTGGGCAGGGATACGGGGCAACTGAATAGCCACCACCATGCCGGGTGCGATACCAGCAGCACGTAACGCTGCACCGGCCTTATCGATCTGGGCCCATAACTTGGCACTATCCAATATGCCGCTGTGGTGCCAGAAAGCGTGCGGTGTGGGATTCTCGAGTGCGCGTGCCCGAGTAGTAGCACACAGCTGTGGCACCGTGGCCGTATCCCAGCTACCACTGTGTGCTGTGGCATTACAAGCGTTTATAGCTTTTTCATCTTCTGGGGAGAGATACTCGGCGCGCACGAGACTGCCGGTGGTAGCCACAGCACCAAAGAAACGCACCACTTGTGCGACAATCTTCTCTAAGACTGCGGCATACTGTGGCTGGATACGGGCAAATGCCAAAACTTCGAGCGCGCCAGCCGGACCCGTTTGGATAATCCACTCCAGATCTTGCATGGGGCCAGTGGATAAGGTTTGGAACTCCACGACACTGCTACCTAAGCGGAAGGTCGGCATAAAGGGGCGATAATTAACCATCACCCCAGTCAGAGGCTGGCTTGGATCAGATACCCCATAAAGTTCGCGCAATTGGGCGACAGGCAACTTGCTATAAGCACGCACTTGCTTCAGTTGCGCTGCCACCTGTGCGCACAGGCCTGCAGTATCCACCTCATCAATGTTCCCACCGAGTTGCTCTGGTAGGCCGCGTAGGTATAGCGGAAGGACATTGACTTGGGAATCGCAGGCAATGGTGCGAGCCCCAAACGGGCGATTCATCAACGGCATGCCGAGGCTGAGTACAGATGTTTGACACACGCTTGCGGTATATGACGCCAACACCGCAGTGGCTAGCTCTAATTCGGTAACCCCATGCGTTTTGGCGAGCGCGCGCAGTATTGCGCGCTTATCCGCTGGGATGAGGCCCTGGGCGCGCATAACTTGGGGGCGAACTTTGCTGACGCCCTGGCTATCTGAGCGTTGGTCATCGAAGCCTTCTAAGCCGAGATCGGTGATGCCGAAAGCTTCCAGAATGCTGGCAGGCTGGGCTTCATCTGCAAGGGGGTTTTGGGCAGGCCGTGTGGTGGGTAGCTCTGCACTTGCTTCGCTGACTGTGGCAACCGCTTCTTGGCGTACTCGGAGCAGCTCAGCACAGGTGCGAGCATTGAAAGGAAACTCTGGTTGTTTGGCATCAGGGTTGAGCGCTGCGGTGTAGCAGCGAGTAACCCAATGCAAGAAAGTCTGAATACTAAATCCATCGCCAATGAGATGATGGAAGCGGGCTATCCAGGCCACCTCTCCAGTAGAAGTGTAGAAGAAGGTGTGTTGTTGTAGGTCCCGCACAGTGAGCGTGCTTTGCTCCGTGGGAGTGATCGCCACCAACTCGTGCAGCTCTGTGGCGCTAAAGTCGATGTCTTGCCGAGGATTGACAGTAATCAGAGTGTTGGGATCAAGGTCAACCGGGAAAGCAGATACGTGGGCATTATCCTCGCGATATTCCAAGCTGAAGTTAGGCACCTGTGCAATACAACTGGCTAGCGTAGTTACCAGAAGATCCAAGTCAACATCACTAAAGGTGAGAAGCTCTGCGCACTGCAGGTGACTGGGGTCTATGGCAATGCGGTGAGCATGCCACAGATCTATTTGGGCGGGGGTGAGGGGTAAAGAAGTCAATGCAGGCTCCTGAGCAGTAGTAACGCGCAGAAAGGCAGGGTGCAGAGCAGCGAAGTGCACCGCACCAGGCGCAGCACTACGAGGCAAATCAAACTGCGCTGTAGCAAAAGAAAAGGCAAGGGTACCGGAACTTAGGACCAGCTCGGCTTATGCGAAGGGGAATGCGAATTAATCTTCCAAACCTAAGGCAAGGAACCACTGCTCTAGGGCAGGCAGTGAGGAGACTTCGAAAAAGTCCACCTCAATATCTTGCGCGCGAAGCTCCTCAATCAAAGCGATGAGGCGCAGGGAATCTAGACCTTGATCAATCAGTGGAGTACTGAGATTCAACTTGGTGGGGTCTACGTCTAGTACACCGGCAGTGGCATTAATCAGATCTTGGCGAGTAGCCATGGGATGGTTCCTTTCGAAAGTGAATAGCAAGCTTTTGAAACTTGGTAATACAGGTGGTGGGGGCATGATTGGGCGTGGGTGGGGCCTGGCTGGGCAGCGCGGAGACTAACCGCAAACTGAGGCCATCAGCCTGCTTGTAAATGTTGGGCCAGGCGACGACGTAATTCTTTGCGGCTAATCTTGCCTACCGCAGTAGCAGGCAAAGATTCTTGCCATACCACATCATCGGGAATCTTATAAGCACTCAAACCTGCCGCGCGCAGGCGGGTGCGCACCCCAGTCGTGTCCCCATAATGCGGATCGCCGGGGTTCCCCAACAACACTGCACAAGAGCGCTCTCCCAACTTTGAATCCGGTAGGCCGATGACGACCGCATCGCGAATACCAGGGAAGCTGAGTAATACATTTTCTACCTCGTCTGGGGCAATCTTTTCCCCTGCCCGGTTGATCTGGTCTTTGGCGCGACCCTCCACAACGAGATAGCCATCGCGGCGTTGGCGCACAATATCGCCGGTGCAATAAAAACCATCATCGGAAAATGAAGCCGCATCGACCCCATTGACGTAGCCGCGAATCGTATAGGGTCCTTGGGTCCACAAATTGCCAGGGGTATTTGGGGCAACTGGATTGCCCAGCTCATCGAGGATACGAATCTCGTCAGCAGGACTCAGCGGTCGGCCCTGGGTCTCTGTGCAGTGTTCTTCATTATCACCAAGGCTGGTGTAACACACCAGGCCTTCTGCCATGCCGAAGACTTGCTGCACCGCAACCCCGAGTTCAGGGGCAACGCGACGAGCCACTTCTGGCAGCAGCTTTGCCCCACCAACCTGGACAAAACGCAGCGTTGCTAATTGAGTGCGAACTTTCTCCAAGTTCTTCGTTGCAGCATCTAACCAGCTGAGCAAGAGGGGTGGCACAAGTGGTGCGAAGGTAATGCCCTCTTTGGCAATGAGGCTAAAGGCAGAACTTGGGGTGGGATCAGCATGGAGGTAGACCGCACCACCGGCATGCCACACCCCGAGAATTCCAGGAGAACTCATGGTGAAGTTGTGTGCAGCCGGCATGACTGCGAGCATCTTGCTTCTGGTATCGAGCTCGCAGATCGTAGCGGATGCCCGTACGGAGTACAGGTATTCCACGTGGCTGCGCGCAATGAGCTTTGGCACCCCCGTGGTGCCACCTGAGAGCTGCATGAAAGCTACGTCATGAGAGTTGCCAGCAACTGGTTTATACACAGCAGTAGTATCTAGTCCATCTGGTGCCGGGATAATAATATGCTGCACTTTTGGTACGTCAAATACCCCACGGGTGGCATCGAAGGCCGTAATATCTGGGGTTTCCCCGAACTCCCCAGCAGCAGCTAAGGCGGCACCTTGTTCCTGGATACGAGTAAAACGCGTTCTAAAATCAGTTAGTCCAAAGCGCTCGACAGTGAGGACAGCTGCAGCATGTGCATTATGCACAAAGTAGGCGAGGTCTCGCTCAGCATGGGCAAGCACGCTAAAGATGGGAACCACGCCCGCGTAAAAGCAGCCGAGTACGGCACCGGCGAATTCAATGGTATTAGGGAAGTGCACAATCGCCCGATCACCGGGGGAAAGTCCCGCTTGCTGGAGGTGGGCAGCTATTTGCTGCGCATAGGATTGCAACTCGCGATAACTCAACGACCATGCTGTACCACGTGCACTGCGCCCGACTACCGCGTTTTGCTCCCCAAAATTGACAACGCGATTATCAAACCAGGTAGCAAAGGTTTCATCAACCCAATAGCCTGCCTCGGCGTAGGTGGATTGGGAAGCTTGGGGGAACCAAGCTGCCGGGTAGGAATGTGTCATAGTTTTCCTTTCACGTCCTTGGGACAACCAGAGTGGGGTAGAACCACGCGGGATTATGCGGTGTGCGCTGGGCTGGGTGCCACGTGCCAGGGGTCTTGGCTGTGGTGCGCGGCAACAAGGCTGCAACCATTCATGGTTTTGAATGCAAGCAGGAGCTACAAACGGTCTGCACCATAACTCTTAGAGCGCGCGGGCAAAGGTGGTAAGCTTTGCAGTCGTTTCTTGGCGTTCCTCCTCTGGATCTGAACCAGAGACAATACCGGCACCAGCAAAGGCTACTGCGGTTGGTCCTTGAATGATCCCGCAGCGCAAAGTCATAGCCCATTCACAGCGCACGGGCTTCCCGGGGCGCTGGTCTAGCCAGCCGATGACACCGGAGAATAAACCGCGGTCAAACACCCCGCGCTGGGCGAGAAATTCTCGGGCTGCTTGTTGTGGGAAACCAGAAACCGCAGGTGTTGGATGCAGCGCATAGAGCAGTTCTAATAGGTTAGTATCGGGGGCAACCTCGCCGTGGATGTGCGTGCCTAAGTGCCACACAGTTGGGGTGCGCACAATATCTGGGGTATCGGGCACCTCGAGGAAGCTGCAGAAACGTTGCAAGGTTGTAGCAATATCACGGGTGACATGGGCGTGCTCTGCGCGGTTTTTCGGAGTATAGAGCGCATCGAGGACTGCTTGATCCCCATCGGCAGCAAGCGCTTGGGCAACAGCTGCAGGTAATGATCCAGCCAAAGGATGGGTGTGCAGTTCTTGACCTTGGACTGCAAGCACGAGTTCGGGGCTTGCGCCCGTGAGCGTTGCAGGTGGCGCGGCGGGACCCGTTGTGGCGGTGGCAGTATTCACAACCTCATAGCGTTGCGGAATACCAGTGAATTTGAAGCGATAGGTACCAGGATTCTGGGTGCACAGTTGCGCAAAAACATCATGGGCATCAAAGTCCTGGTAACTGTTGGTATGCCACGAGGCCAAGCGTGCCAGCACAATCTTTTCTAAGGGATTCGCTGGTGCATTAAGGGCGGCAAGGGCAGAAGCGGTACGTTGCTTAAAGTTTTGGGCGCGCTCCTCATTGGAATCTTCATCCTCCACTACACCCGCATGCCCCACTCCAGGTGCTGGGGGAGCGTGCAGTTCTTCGATGGATTCGGGTTCGAACAGCGCTGGAGGTTGGGTGGTATCAAAGGGCAAGGCGCCGACGAGGAATTTACCTTGGGCTTGTTTCGTCAGAGCAGTAAGGCTTCTCGCAAGATCGTCACTATGCCACCAAGGGGCTAACCAGCCCTTGTTGCCATGGGTGCGAAACTGGGTGGTGGGGCTGTGATACTCAAAGGTGGGCTGCGCTGGGACCGCGGTGCTGGTTGCGGTCTGATCTGCATCCTGGGCCGGTCCTGGGTTAGCGGGCACTGGCGCCTCCATCAACAACAATCTCCTGGCAGGTCATATGGCGTGCCTTGCTAGAAGAGACGAAAACCACAACCTCGGCGATATCTTGGGGCTGGGCGATTCTTCCCAAAGGGATACCGGTCTTAAAGGTCTCCGGGAAGCCCTTGATGAACTGCTGCTCATCGCCTAGACCTTCGATCATGGGGGTCTTGGTGGTTCCAGGGCACACCACATTACAGCGTACCCCGGCAGGACCTAACTCTAAGCCCAGGGAGCGAGTAAAAATACTCGCTGCAGCTTTGGATGCCCCGTAAGCCGCCATAGTGGCACGTGGGAGTACCGCGCTATTGGAAGCCACGGTAGTGATTGCGCCTGAGCCACGAGCTGCCATTTTGTCGCCCACCAGCCTTGAGAGTTGAAAGACCGCCCGAGTGTTAATAGCAAAAAGCTCATCCCATTGGGCGATAGTGGTTTGTGCGGCTGGACCGCCTGCGAAAATGCCGGCGGCATTAACGAGGACATCCAAGGGGCCTTGGGCCCAGATCTCGGTGACGAAGCTTTCTATGGCAACTGCGTCGTGAAGATCTAAGAGGTGTTCTTCAACATTTTCACCAGAGAGGTTTCCGCGATGGGCATCAGTGGCAATGACCCAGTAGCCAGCATTTTGGAACTCACGCACCAGTGCGCGGCCAATACCACCGGCTGCCCCGGTAATCAGCACGCGGGGAAGTGAAATGTTCTTCATAACAGGGCTTCCTTTACTGAAGAGCAGGGGATTAAAGAGGAAGAAAAAGGGATATGGAGTTATTTGAGGGGATGGAGTTCAAGCAATTACAGCACTCATGGTCAGTGTCGTCGTGCATGTTGGAGTGCTCGCCACTCATGAGACCTGCCAGTCAGCAAGCAGAGTATCCGTAGTGACTACCCGTGCACAGTGCTGCGAGGCCCGGTGTAAGGCATCTCGGTGCTGCTCAGCAGAGAAGTCGGCCGTGGCATCTGAAACAAGGAAGGCCTGGATATCACGCATAAACGCACTGGTAGCGGTCGCAGTAATTCCGATGCTGCTGTAGATGCCGGTGATGACCAGTTGGTCGCGGCCCGCTGCGGCTAAAAGCTCGGCGAAGTTAGAGCGAGCAAAAGCGTCATAGCGCCACTTTGTCAGCACAGTATCGTTTTCCTGGGGCGTAAGTTCTGGAATGATTTCAGCGGCGTGGTCTTCTTGCAAACCTGGACCCCAGAAATCCGTTAGTAGGCCCCGGTCCTGAGGATCTTGGCGAGGAGGTTGCGCAGTATAGAAGACAGGGATGCCGAGCTCATGGGCACAGGTAATAATGCTTGCCACGTGGCCGACCAAGTGGGTGCGCAGGGGACTATCGCCAAAAGGCGCGAGGAAGTAGCGCTGCATATCATGGACCAATAAGGCGCTGCGCTGCGGAATTGCCGGCCAAGCTACACGGTTTTCAAATTCTTGCTCATTACTGGGTAGTTCATAGGCGGCGATCTTCGGAAGCATACAACCCTTTCACAAACACTGGCGCCCAGACTGCGCCTAGCGAAAAAGGTTAGGCATGCATGGGCTAACAAGACCGATATTTTCTCTAAAGCCTAGCACAAACTTATGGCTTGAAAGCCACCTTCTGGACCATGGGTACCCTATGCAAAAACTCCCGCTGTAGGAAACCTACAAGGGGAGTTCGCAGTGCGCGTTTTAGCTGTGATGCCAGGCGCTAGTGAGCGTTGAAAATGTGGTGATACACATTTAATCCTTCCGACGCAGCAATAATCCGCCACCAGCTGCAAGTAGTATCGCAATCACGATCAGCATGATCACAGGGCTACCGGTACGTGCCAAGATGCCGCGCTGCGCATTACTCTTGGAATCATTGGAATCATTAGTGCTTGCGGCCACGCTACTGCTCAAAGTATCGGTAGTAGCGGTAGCGCTGCCTGCATTGTTCGAGGAGCTCACATCGTTGGAATCGATCGGGGCTACCGGAACATGTGGCATTTCTGGCATATTCGGCATCACATCGTCCGGATTAGTGATGGCGTCAGTCAGATCTGGCAGTGGCAGGTTTAGATACCAGTTGGTCCAGATCTGGATGGCCCAATCTCGCAACATGGGGTTGAGCGCATGTTCATTGAGGATTTCGATGATGATATCTAAAACTATATTGATATCTACGTTGAGTTCGGTGGTATCTGCACCGGGAGCTACAGTTGAAGCCTCAGCGGAACTAGCCTCAGCGGGGCTTGATTCGGGGGAGTTCATCGCAGTGGTTGCTTCCGGCGTAGAAACTGCCGTGCTCGGTTCTTGGTCTACTATCGCAGGCGTTGTTGGATCAGTATTTGCATTAGTGGCGGATTCTCCTGAAGGTGATTCCTTTGTAGGTGACTCAACGGAAGTTGGCTCCACAGAGTTTGCAGGGGTGCTGGAATCTTCACCGGTTGCTTCAGTAGAGGGTTCTGCAGAGCTCGAATCAGTGCTGGCGTTGTCTATGCTAGGGCTTTCCTCAGTTGTGGACTCACCCGTAGTTGTATCTTCTTCGCTGTTCTTTTCCTCAGTGGTTGGCTCTACATTTGGGCGCAGTGCCGCGGCGGCTTGGTCGCAGGCATCATCAATCCATACGAAGCGATTGATCTCGTTCCCAAAAATTAGAGGCGAGCTAAGGAAATAATCATTGCCGGCGCGCAACTGAGTTATCGTACCTATGCCATTAGGCTCCAGTGATGCAAAAGGCTCATCGAAGTCCACGGCAATGCTGGAATAGGTAGCAGCCTGCAATGGGTTGTCAATGTTGCGGGTTGCCATGCAAGCTTTATTGCCGGTAATTCCTGTGCGCAGATCCGTAGTGCTGTCTAAGCCTTGGAAGATATCACCGCGGGTGACGTCAACGGTGTCTACCTTATCGGTGGCATTAGTGCCCATATGGCTACGGCATTAGCTGTACCGGAGCCAGCTGGAGTGTCCAGGGTGCTGGTGCAATCCTGACTAATAGTTTCTTCACCGAGCAGGCATGCTTCAAAAACAAAAGCTTGTGCAGGGATCCACTGGGTTGCAGTGTCTTTGTTAATTTCAGAGGTAATTGGGGCATGAACGGTGAAATTCACACTTTGCTTTTGAGTTTGGTCGATAATCCACCATTTATTTCCCTGAGAATCGGTGGCTTCAGAGATATCAGCAAAGGATGCTGTCATCGTGTCGATGATGGATTGAAGCGTATCAAGGATTGCATCCGCTTGCTCCGGGGTGTCTTGGCGTAAGACTTTTTCAAACTCTTCGAGGCTCAAACCGCCGGTCTCAGTAGAGGCCAGATCGTAGCGGGTATCGTTGCCGATGACCTGGCCCCGCACGACCCAGTTATAGAAGAACTCGGGTGGAGTAACTGGGCTGGCTCCAGGGTTAAAGGCCTGGAAGGCGCCGTTGAACGCGGCATTTGCGATTTCGTGGGGATCGCCTGTAATTGGGCTGCCTGCAGGCAGGCTGGCATTGGTAGCTAAGGGCGTGCGGATGCTTGTCTCATAGATGGTTGTATCTGTGAGTGGTAAGACTGCGGCAGCATATTGTGCAAATGCGAGCTCGGGGTTTTCGGCGCTGGCGAGATAGAAGTCGTTCATGAAGCTTGCTGGAATCTTTTGGTAAAAGATAGTGCCAGACTCAGCAATATTCACGCCGCCAAGTATGCGTACGAAGTCCCCATCGCTATCGCGTAGTAAGGTGGAGCCATTGCTATAAAGTTGGACAACAGGATTGTCGCTGGCAATTGGAGTCCAAGTGGTGGTATCTCCTGCAAGTAGGGTTTTGGCTGTGCTGGGGGCAGTTGAATTGTCGGCCAGTGAATTGTTATCGAGGAAAATTGCCCACTCGGGGTTGTCTTCGATGAGTTGCGCCATAGTTTGTTGCACAGTGGCATCATCGGTGCTCTTGATAGTGGATAAGAACTGATTGTATTGGTTCGCCCACTCTATGTCGCGATTGGCGCTTCCATCTCTAGTCATTGAGGAGGTTGGGGCAATGAAGGAAAAGTCACTTAAGTATGGCTTGCCGATGGTGATATCACCGACTTGCTGGGGGATCACCATACGCACACGTTCGGAATATGTATATGGTTCCTGACCAGATCCTGTCGGGCGACTGGTGAGCCCCCAGGAGACGGCCTTTGATTCCTCATCAAAGTCTTGGCCAACGAGATCAATGAAACCGTATTGGGTAGGGATCTGACTGCTCAGACTTGCTGGCAGGTAATCTTCGGGCGCAGCTACAGCGGTCAGTGGAGAAGTGGCTAGGGCGAGGGTTGCAAGGATGCCGGTGGTTTTGGAGAGCCATCGGGCGGTGCGGTGAATCATAGTGGGGAACCTAATTTTCTGGCAGATCTTCGTTGGAATGTTATGGAAGATTTATTGTCAAAACTAATTTAGATCGTAGTGCGCTGATAGCTGATCTACAATATTTGGACAGCAATTTTCCAGATTGTCGAAAAAATAGGCAAGTCGCATAGGTTTCTGACCTTATCTTGAGGAAATATTTGACTAGGCATTCTTTGTGTTTGGAAATTTGTTGCTTGTGAGTGGGTATTTATTGGGTTCCTGGTATTTTTGCGGCCCATAATTGGTGCTTCTTGCAATTTATTGCATACAGGAATAAACGTGATGCTGCTCAAACAGCAATCGCCTTACTCCTAATGCCGGTATCCAGCACGCTACATGAGACATGGGGACTGGTGGCAGTGCGCTCACATGAGTCAAAGGGCCACTCTGGTACCAAGAAATGCAACGAAAGGGGAAGCAGTGCGCAAAGAAAAGCCTGTAGTACACGGAGTTTGTACTACAGGCAGGGAAAGCCTTGCATCGGCTGCGCTGAAGGAGGAAGCGAGCGCTAGTTCAACTGGCCCTCATTCGGCAGGTATTCCAAACCGTCCAAGCTCGAAGGCAAGGACATCGTTGGCTCTATATCTGATTCGGGTACGAGTCCATACGCCTCTAACGCGATGCGAATCCACTCGGCGGCATCAATATTTAATGGACTGGAACACCACATCGCATAGGGGAGATTAATATAGCGCTGCTCGACTACTGCGGGCAGGTCTTTGGTTGCTGGGTTTTGCTCGAGCACGGCAATCTTTTCTTCGAACGACTGGCCGGGATAGTCGACGAATACGAAGTAGTCTGGATCGCTTTCAACTAAGTTTTCCCAACTCACGTTCACCCACGTGTCATCTACAGAATCCATGGCGTTGCGTGAACCGGCTGCTTCGAGAATTGCAGTTGGTGCGCCAAAAGAGCCGGAGGTAAAAGGTGCATCGGTGCCAGAATCAAAGATAAACCCAACTGGTACGTCCTCAGGGGCTGGCGCTGCCTCAATGGCAGTGCGGCGCTTAGCGATATCGGCTACGACTGCTTCCGCGGTGTCTTCGGTACCGGCAAGCTTGCCAAGGTTGAGGATATCTTCATCCGCGGCAGCCCACGGATCCATGGTGCCACGTCGCGTTGAGCCCTCTTGTCGGCAGGACTCCGACAAGATATAGGTGTCAATGTCATAGTCACCCAAAGTATCAGGGTTGATGTTATTGGTATCGGACATGCCATAGTCCCAGCCAGCGACGAAAATATCGGGATCTTGGGCCACGATTTCTTCCAAAGAAACTAAGTTAGGGGAGACCTCATTGAGGTCATCCACGATATTGCCATACTTTGCACGCAGGAGATCATGGTCCTGCTTGAGTTGCGCGGTGTACTTGATATGTTCGCCACCGCCAGCTGCAAGGGCAAGGGCGATGATATTGCTGTCATTGACAAACCAGGAATCAGTAGCTTCATAGGTGACTTCTTTTCCACAGTTGACCAAGCTAACAGCAGTATCATTGGCACTGTTTACCGTAGAGTCTGCATCATTACTGGTGCAAGCACTGAGCAATATAGCGGGGGTAAGTAGGAGTGCGCCAAGCGGCTTGAGGTAAATTGTAGAGTGGGACATGGTTCCTCCTTAAAGGTGCGAGAAAACGCAAAAGTAAAATTGGGTTAGTAATTTAGAAAAAACTGCTGGTACAGGTTCACGCCACCAGTCATGATCCCTATCGACGCGTGAGTGCTCGTTCGATAACCAAGTGTTCCCGGGTATCTGAGTGCACCAGGCTACTGTGCACCCCAAAAACTTGAGCAATCAGCTCTGGGGTAAGTGCGCTGGCGGTCGGGTCAAAGGCAGCAAGATGACCTTGGTCGATAATGCCGACCTGATCACAAAAGCCATGGGCTAAGTCCACATCATGCAAGGAACATAACACGGTCGTTTCTGCCTGCTGCAGTAGAGTGAGCAATTCTAATTGGTGATGAATATCCAAGTGGTTGGTGGGTTCATCGAGGATGAGCACTGGAGTGTCTTGAGCTAAACCCCTGGCGAGTACCACACGGCGTTTTTGCCCGCCGGAAAGCTTATGACACGGTGCTTCCAGTAGATCTTCGATCTGCATGAGTTTGGCTGCACGCGCAATAGCCGCCGGGCCCTCACTATCGCTACTGGAGCTCCAAGGTAGCCGGGAACGATAGGGGAGGCGTGCCATTGCCAGCACTTGGGACACACTGAAATCAGCGGCGGGCACTTCTTCTTGCCCGATGTAGGTCAACTGCCGGGCGCGCTGCCTGGGGGTAAGCGAATTTATGTTTGCACCGTAAACGCGGATGTGCCCGGCGCTCGGTTGTAAAATGCCGGCGACGGTGCGTAGCAAGGTGGTTTTGCCAGTGCCATTGGGGCCTAGTAAACCCACCATGTGCCCGGTAGGCACATCGATGCTGAGATCATGGATGATTTCGTACTTGCCGAGACTCACGCAAAGGTTAGAGATAGATAAGGCCGTGGCGGGTGAATAAGTGTTGTCGGCATGTTCTGTGCCAATTTCGCTCGGTAGCGTGCTGTGCGGAATATTGCGTTTCAGGTTCATGATTGCTGGCCTCCGAAGACATAATTCTTGCGGCCCATAAGAATCAGGAATAGCGGGGCGCCAACCAGACCAGTGACTACGCCTAAAGGCACCTCTTGCGGTGGGGCAGCAACACGGGCGACGACATCAACCCAGATCAAAAAGACGGCGCCGCATAACATGGCAACTGGGATCAAACGGGTGTGCTGGGAGCCGACGATGATTCGGGCGATGTGTGGTACCACAAGCCCGACGAAGCCAATGCCACCTGCTACTGCAACCATGACACCAACCAGGGCTGCTTGCATGAAGAACAAGGCTTGGCGTAGCCAATTAACTCGTAATCCAAGGGATGTGGCAGTATCTTCACCGGTAGCTAAAGCATCACACGGTGCAGCTAACGCCAGCATGATCGCCATGGTGCTAAAAACCACGAGGAGTGGTAGTGCGAGCTTGTCCCATTGTGCCCCGGAAACAGAGCCCAGCATCCAGAACATCACTGATTGCGCGGCGCGCGCATCGGGCCCACGGAATACGAGAAAGCTGGCAATGGCAGAAAAGGCAGCCGATAGCACCACGCCAGACAAGATGAGACGCAGAGGCGTAATTCCACCTTGGGCCATGGTGACACCGTAGACGGCGGTCGTAGCCAGGATCGCACCAAGCAGCGCGCCCGCAGAAAGTGCATAAATTCCAAAGCCGCTGAGCGCACCGAAGGTGATGACGGCAGTAGCTCCCACACTGGCACCAGATGAAATACCAAGCAGATATGGGTCAGCCAGTGGATTCCGCACCAAAGTCTGCATCATTACACCCGCGAGAGCTAAGCCGGCGCCAACAATGGCGGCAAGCAGCCCGCGGGGAAAGCGTAATTGCCAGACTACGTTTTCAACGGAACTATCAGGGGAACTGTCACCAGTTATATGTGCTTTGACTACTTCCCAAACTTGGGAAGTAGAGTAGGAAACGGAGCCGAACCTTAAAGAAATAACGAGGCTTATCGCGCAAAGCGCACTTAAGCCAAGACAGAGCAGGGCTATACCTGCCCGAGTTTTCGCCATGGAAAATCCTTGCAACTTGTATGTGGGCCTAGAGCGCGAAGTCCACCAAACAACGGTTGAGCTAGCCGGTCTTCGGACTTCAAGCTGCAAACTCACGTACCTTCCCAGGAATGATAATCCCAGTGGTATGAAAAGTGTGGGAAGCGAAAATGTGCTTGTTACCGCTGCGCGTCAGTTCTGGACTTTCACCAGATTCCCTGTAGTGGATTCTTGTATCGCGGGCAGTGCGATACAAGGGCCACTTACTAGCTCACTGTGCACATATGATTTTAGGCAGCAATCTTGAATTAGGGGAATAGCGGTACAAGATGCAGCTTATGATTGCCCCCTACTTGTTTAACAATGTGGTGCCAGTTTTTGCGTTGGGAAGTGCTCGCGGGCGCATATACGCATACATGCCAGGGGTGGATTGTAATCAGGCTGGTATGTGCCCCGGCGAATGTTTAACCGTTAGCAATGGTGAGCTTGGGGCAACGAAGCGATGCCTACGAACGAGCGCGTACAAAACGAGACTCATAATAATGTTGCACCTGTGACAGTGGATGTGTTTTAATATTCAGGTTGCCGACGTAGGTCGGTGTTTTCTGCTGTTTCCGAGCATAAACATCGATACCCACGAAACCAGCAGGTGGATGCCTGCTTCGTGCGATTGGAGAACGTCTAATTGCGTCAGCATAGTGTACATAGACCGCGTGTGTCAGTTCGGAAATCTGCCACACATAACAATCCAGGTCAGGAGACCCACTGTGATTCAGCAAGAATCTCGTCTGCGGGTTGCCGACAACACTGGTGCTCGGGAAATCCTGTGCATCCGCGTTCTCGGTGGATCCACCCGACGCTTCGCTGGCATTGGTGATGTCATCGTTGCCACTGTGAAGGATGCCACCCCTGGTGGCAATGTAAAGGCCGGCGACGTTGTCAAGGCCGTTATTGTCCGCGCTAAGAAGGAAACCCGTCGTCCAGACGGATCCTACATCCGCTTTGATGAGAACGCTGCCGTTCTGATCAAGAATGACAACGAGCCACGTGGCACCCGTATCTTCGGCCCTGTCGCTCGCGAATTGCGTGACAAGAAGTTCATGAAGATCGTTTCTCTCGCCCCGGAGGTGATTTAAGTATGAAGATCCAAAAGGGTGATACCGTACTCGTAATCTCTGGTCCTGATAAGGGCGTTAAGGGTAAGGTAATCAAGGCTTTCCCCAAGGCTGAAAAGGTTTTGGTTGAAGGCGTGAACCGCGTCAAGAAGCACGTTGCTAACTCTGCTCCAGAGCGTGGCGCTGAGTCTGGCGGAATCGTGACCCAGGAAGCTCCTATTCACGTTTCCAACGTCATGGTACTCGACTCCGACGGTAACCCAACTCGTGTGGGCTACCGCTTCGACGAGAATGGCAAGAAGGTACGTGTCTCACGTCGTAACGGGAAGGACATCTAAACATGAGCGAGAACTATACTCCCCGTCTGAAGACCCGCTACCGCGAGGAAATTCGCACCAAGCTTAATGACGAGTTCAAGTATGAAAACGTCATGCAGATCCCTGGTGTAACCAAGGTTGTTGTGAACATGGGTGTGGGCGACGCTGCTCGCGACTCCAAGCTCATCAACGGTGCAATCGAAGACCTCACCTTGATCACCGGTCAGAAGCCAGAGCTGCGTCGCGCCAAGAAGTCCATCGCAAACTTCAAGTTGCGTGAAGGCATGCCAATTGGCGCTCGCGTTACCCTGCGTGGCGACCGTATGTGGGAATTCCTGGATCGTCTGCTGACCGTGGCGCTGCCACGTATTCGTGACTTCCGTGGACTTTCTGACCAGCAGTTCGATGGTCACGGCAACTACACCTTCGGCCTGTCTGAGCAGACCATGTTCTACGAAATTGACGTAGATAAGGTTGATCGTCCTCGTGGTATGGACATCACTGTGGTTACCACTGCTACCAATAATGAGGAAGGCCGTGCGCTACTGCGTGAACTTGGCTTCCCATTTAAAGAAGGCAAGTAATCTACTGAAAAATCTTTAAAGATTTTTAAGCCCCTAGCTTTATGGTTAGGGGCTTTTTGCCGTCTTTATTAAGTAAGTGGCTTCTTGGAAAAGAACTGAGAACCAGAGGTTATCCGGGGGTGAAGTAGTCGCCTCGAACTTATTGACACATATTTTCAATAGTGATAGCGTCATGGACCATGAAAAGAATCATTGCATTATTCTCAGGGTTAGTGCTGCTTCTTGCTGCGGGGGCTTGTAGTAGTGAAAAGAATGAAGATGTTTCCACTGGAAGTGCAAATGAGGACCAAATTACAGTGGTTGCTACAACTGCAATTTGGGGAAGCATTGCGCAATTAGCGACCACGGATGTTCCCCAAGTTCATGTAGAAACTATTGTAAATTCGACTTCGGCAGATCCGCACGAGTATGAACCGAGCGCCCAAGATTTGGCGAAAATCACCGATGCAGATGTATTAGTAGCAAACGGTGGTGGCTACGATAATTGGTTCACGGACCAAGCCGCTGAGATGGCACCAGACATTCCAATCATTAGTGCAATGCCTATCGAAGAGCACGCCCACACTGAGGGGGCAGATCATGAAAGTGATGACCATGATCACGAGGGGCACAGCCACGACACAAATCCTCACATTTGGTTTGATACTCATGCGGTTGAACATTTCACTGATGACTTAATGCAACAGCTGCATAGCATGCAGAGTGACATCCCGGATTCTGCGCCAGCCGTGAGCGAAAAAGTGGATGCACTCGCCGACCGGATAGCCGCTCTAGCAGAGGCAAATGTGGTGGTAACTGAGCCAGTAGCTGGTTATTTGGTGGAGGAATCTCAGCTGCAAGATGTCACTCCAGAAGGATTCTCGGAGGCGATTAATAAAGAGACAGAACCTGCTGCAGCAGATATCGCAGCTACCCGTGACGTTCTCAAAAGTGGGGATGCACAGGTTCTCATAACCAATACGCAGTCAGAGACACAAGCAACCGCACAGCTTATTCAAGCAGCGCGTGATGAAGGAGTAGCAATTGTCAACATTAATGAAATGCCAGCAGAAGGCGAAACCTACTTTGATTACGCGAATGATGCGGTTGATCAGCTGGAGGATGCAACGCGGTGAGCATTCTCCGTTGTGATAACGCATCGCTGCACCCATTATGGTCGGGATTAAATTTCACGGTTTCCGCTGGGGAATTTCTTACAGTGATTGGAGATAACGGCACTGGAAAAACCTCATTACTGGCGGCGATACTAGGATCCCGACCTTTAAGCTCTGGGCATATTACTGTGGAGGGGCGCATCGGCTACATTCCTCAACAACGCATGTTCGGTCCCGAAGGCGTCGTACGGGCGTATGACTTAGTCAGTCTTTCACTGGCGCACGGGATTGTACGAGGCCGCCGCGCATCGAAGCAAGCAGTATGTGCCGCATTGCAGGCTGCTGATGCTGTTGATTTTGCGCAGCGCAGAGTCCATTCGCTCAGCGGCGGGCAACAGCAGCGAATTCGACAAGCACAAGCATTCGCCAATAAGCCGGATATACTACTCTGCGATGAGCCCTTGCTATCTCTAGATATAGAACATCAAAAAGCCACAGTGGAGCGCATCTGCCGCTATCAACAGGAGACAGGTGCTGCGGTTGTATTTGTGACCCACAGTGTAGCTCCGGTTCTCGATAAAACAGACAAAATGCTACTACTCAATCACGAAAATAGTCTCTACGGGACTCCCGCAGCAGTACTCGAAAAAGCAGGAACTCCATATCTGCAGTGGGAAGGCATATGTCACAAATGATTACTTCTTGGTGGGAGACCACAACGAGCTTGCTCGCCGTGGATTTTGTGCAAAATGCCCTCTTAGCCGCGCTATTGTTCGGAGTAATCGCCGGGGCATTAGCTCCCATCATTGTTATGCGCTCTATGAGCTTTGCGGTGCACGCAACCGGGGAATTGAGTTTGATGGGCGCCGCATTCGCCCTATTTATAGGGGCGAGTGTTGGTTGGGGAGCCCTGTTAGGGGCAGTACTTGCAGCAATGGTGCTGAGTCTCTTGGGGAAGAAATACCAAGATGCCAGCGTCGGTATTGTCTTGAGCTTTGGGATGGGGCTTTCCGTTCTCTTCCTCTACCTATACCCGGGAAGATCGACAGCTGCATTCAGCCTCTTAACTGGGCAATTGGTTGGAGTAACCAGTGCCTCCCTCAAAATGCTGATAGTCATATGCATAGCAGTAAGCAGCATAATGCTCGTCTTTTGGCGCCCATTGCTTTTCGCAACTGTGGATCCCCTGCTTGCACGTGTTGGTGGAGTTCCTACAAAATGGTTAGACCTCATCTTTGCAATACTTATCGGGATTGTCGCTAGTCAAGGAGTGCAGATTATTGGAGCTTTGCTCTTGATGGCGCTACTCATCACGCCGGGGGCAGCGGCCATACAACTCACGAGCAACCCCGCGGCTATGGTGGCTATTTCTACAGTGATAGCAGTCAGTTGCGCCAGTTTAGGGCTCATACTTTCATTGGCTCCTGGATTGCCGGTTTCGGTATTTATTACAAGTTTGAGCTTTGGCTGCTATCTAGTGTGTCGCTTCATAGGATGGCGAAGAAATAGGCTGATGCGCTCTTAAAACTACTCGACAGCCGCGGCGGAATTGATGCCATTCCAGAAAGCAATGTTCTATTGTCGGCATGCGGCTGTTCGGTAGTACAAGTGAGCGATTTGAAAATTTTATTGAAGGTGAAAAGAGCTGCAAGGATAATCCTTGCAGCTCAAAATCTTTCACGAATCGAACCAGATATTCTTATGGAACTATCCGGAGAATTACATTCCTACAGTGGATACGAACTCTGTTCAAATGAACCTAGTTCAAGACAGCTTAATCTAAGGGCACCCCATTGCCGTCGCGGTCATAGCCACCACTGCCGATGATAATCATAATGAATTCAACGAAAGCCCAGATTCCAACAGCGCCAACGATCACAACTCCGACGCCCAGGATAACAGTGACCCAACCGAAAATATATAAGCCAAGCTGAGCAGCACCCCGGGCATTCTTGTCGAGATAGAAATTGTGGATTCCCAGTGTGCCGAGGAAGAACGCCAAGACTGCGGCAACCAACTGTGATTTTTGCTTATAGCCATAGGGAATCGGTTTCGAAGCGCCAGGCTTAGGGTGCGCAGGAACACCATAGCCAGGATATCCGTTTTGGGGATTTTGGTATCCATAACCATTCATATATGGCGAGCCAGAGGGCTGGGCGCCATACGGTTGAGATCCATAAGGTTGGGAGCTATAGGGCGCGTATCCCTGTTGTGGAGGAGAATTATAGGCTTGGTTGCTATAGATACTCGAACCTTGCTGCTGGTAATAACCTTGGGAAGCTTGATCATACGGCGTTTGACTGTCGTACTGCGGATTGCCTCCAAATTGGGTTGTGTGATCGCCTGATGCTGCAAAACTAGTCGCACCGTAATTTTGCTGAAAAATTGATTGAGATTGGTAGCTTTGACCATTACTGTCTGTGCTAGGAGCAGACGAGGTGTCTCCCTGTTGGGAACTAGATCCGTATTGCCCGGCGGAATTATTAAGGTTCGAGTTATCTTCGTTCACATAACAATAATATCTTGAAACACCCTAAAAATCCCGGTGAGATTCAAGACAGTTTCATTCAGAATTTACCTGTATTCATGCGAGTTTGGATATTTCGGGACAGAATTTTTAGATTTGGTTCTTGATGAGACTCAGAGGTATAGCGGGAATTACAATGTAGACTTTGCTGCAATGGGTGCTGTCGGTGTAGAAGCAGCCTCTTTCGATTGAGCATCCACGATGTCAGCAATCGTACGTTTTCCATCGATGAAATCTTGATATTCATCCATGTTGAATTCGCGTTCCCACCGGGAAATTACAAACGTAGCGACACAGTTTCCAAGAAGGTTCACAAAGACCCGCATCGAATCCATGAGCCGATCAGCACCCAGTAAGATAGCCACGGCGGCAACCGGGAAAAGCCCTAATGCGGTGGCCGATGCCGAGAGCGCTAAGAATGATGATCCAGGTACACCTGCCATCCCCTTCGAAGAAAGTAAGAGGATCAGCATGGCAACCAGCTGTTGGTCGAGTGTCAAATCGGTTCCGGTCGCCTGCGCCAAGAACATCATACAAATGGCCAGATATAGGGTAGCGCCATCCATATTGAAGGAATAACCAGTAGGAACGACGAGGCCAACGGTGCCTTCTTTATTGCCGGCAACAACGAGCTTCTGCATGATGCGGGGCATTACAGCCTCCGTAGAAGCAGTACCCAAAGCCAGCCCAAATTCTTCGCGGCTCGCCTTGATGAATCCCCAAATCCGGATGCCTGCGAAAGTGCGGGCAATAATTGCCAAAATGATGACGAAAAGTACTGCGCTGCCATAGCAAACTGCGATGAGGGCAGCGAAATTGCGCAAGCTAGCGAGACCATACTGGCCGATGATGTACGACATTGCTCCAAATGCGCCCAAAGGGGCTAAGCGCATAATCCATCCCATGATGGTGAAAAGAATTTCTTCGGCCTCCTCGAGGAGACGGGAGGTGAGATTGAGCGGATTCTGTGCACGCATTTTTGCTAGTGTCACGCCGGTGAGTATAGCGAGAAGTAGAACCTGGAGGATCTCTGCATCGGCAAAAGCACCAACAGCACTATCAGGGATGATCCCCAGGAGGAATTCCACAGCTCCAGGCAGGCTTTCACCTTTGGAGCGTTCGGATAATTGTTCTGCGCCATCACTCAGCGTTTCGGCCGGTATGTGGAACCCGTGTCCAGGACGGAAAATATTTCCCATTGCGAGGCCGATGAGCAGCGCGAGAGAAGTGACTGCCGTGAAATATGCCAGTGTTTTTATGCCAATGCGCCCGAGCTTGGCGAGATCGTTCATTCTGGCGATACCAATAGTCACCAGAACGAAGACGAGGGGTGCAATGATCATTTTGATGAGTTTGATGAACCCCGTTCCCAGTGGCTGTAGGCTGGCGCCGAATTCCGGAAATACGGCACCCAGGATGATGCCCAAGGCTATTGCCACAAGGAGTTGAGCGAAGACATTTGTGCTTAAGCGCTTGATGCGGGAGGGAGATTTTGGTGTGGTGCTGCTCATGGGCGTAATCCTATGCTGAAGTTTTTCGAGGAAACAAGCAGTTCATCGCGTTTTTGTGGTGATATATGTGGTTGGGTCTTAAGCGAGAAGTAGGTCTACCTGCATATTTCTATAGAGCTATAGGAAATATTTTTTGATTGTGATTTCAGTTACATGTTAGGAAAGGTTTCCCCAGAATACGCATTTTTCAGTGATATTTCAGCGTCGTTCGAGCATTGTTATTGCTTGGAACCGGAAACAGAAATTCCGACCGCGCAGGGGTAAGAGAACATAGCTTTTCGAATGCAAGGTTCTCAAAAATATTCCGGGTCGTTCAGAGGATGCATCGTCAAAGCAGCCCGGCAACGTATTTGCTGGCAAACTGTTCTTCCTTTTGGATCCAAGAAAATTTTGCGAAGGCTTCAGGTAGTGGAAACCGTGGACGACGAGTATAGGTGACCGGAAGCACAGTAATCCTAGCGAAGAAAATCCTAGCGAAGAACAAAAATTCTTTGAACTCTCGGACAGTACCCACATTATTGTCGCAAGATCCAAGAATTCTTTCCAGACAACGCAACCAAGGGAGAAGTACAGGGTTCAGCGCTGTACTTGACACAAGTAAGGCGCGGAATCAAAACACGGGAGTACACCATCACTCGGAACGATCCATCGCCCACTGCTGCAGTACCAGCACTTGCTCCTTTCCGTAGGTGGAAAGCATTTTATTATCTTGTAGCATTTGGGAACTACGGAGCCTGATAAATTCCAAACATTCTTCCGGCTGCTTTCCCTGCTCAAAAGCAGCCTGCGCCATCTTCATATCACGAATATCTCCAGTAACCTGCCGTAGAAGCACCCACCTGCCCCACAGGGCAATAAGAGCCAAAACAAGGAGGACAATAGTCAGATACGGCGTGAGAAAATACCCGGCCGCACCAAGAACCATCAGTCCCGTCACGAGTGGAGTAACCGAAACGACGAATTGCCGTTCATCGCGTTGCTTATCCAAAGTGTCTTGACCTACTTCGACAAAAACATCTCGGAAGCTCGGTAATTTCTTGTTCATAGCTCATCCAAAATCTTCAGAATATACTCTGCTGCCGTACCCGAAACCGTATCGGCTGCTTCCTTTACTGCAAGTGGGGAATGGTCAAATGCCGAGGAATAATCAGCCTGAGCATGCATATCCAGGTCATTAAAAGAGTCCCCCAAAGAATACGTGACTGTACTGATACCCTGATCTGCCAAATAGTCCTCAAGTTCTTTGAGGCCAATGCCCTTATTGGCTCCACAGGGCACAATATCTATGAAGTCCTGGTTTTGATGCACATCTGCCACGGCACCGAATGTTTCCTGCAGCTCCGTAAGTAACTGGGGGCATTGCATAGTGTCAGGCACCCAGATTGGAATACCAATAACCCGATGGCTCCGGAGTGTTTCAGGACTGCTAGGCACACTCGTTTGCAAAATATCTGTGCCCAACTCTGGTGGAATAGTATAAAAAATTTGTTGATCCGGACCATCTAACGTTGTGGCATACACCCCGATCCCTGAGCGATCTTGCAACAATTCCAGAATATTCTGGACAACTCTTTCATCGAGGTGATGTTCCCGAAGAACTGTGAAATTGTGATCAGTAAGAACCGCCCCCGTGTAGAGAATATAGTAATCAAATTCCAGCCCCTTGCCCTGTAAAGCATGCTGGGTAGCCTTGAGTGACTTGCCAGTATTACATACTGCAATATGCCCGGCAGCCCGCCACTGCTGAATTGCAGCAATGTCTGCTGCCGCAATATCGCGCTCAAAAATAATAGTGCCGTCGAGATCGCAGGTGAGCAGCAAGTGTTGTTCCATAGTGGCAAGTCCCTTCAGCTTGAGTGACCATAGTGTGGGAACAGTATCATTTTCCTCAAGCTTACCAACGGTAGCCGTAGTACAGATGCAGATTGAATCAAGGAAAATGTAGGGATAGTAGGGGAGGCAAAACCGAAGCAGTAGGAAATCGTTGGCGCACTGCAAGAACGAATGCCTGAGCCGGAAATGCCTGGGAGTATTATTATTTTTCCCGGTCGAAGAATTACTAGAGTAAGACCATTGGAAAGATATCTTGTGCCTTCCAGAAACTCGTTGGAGCGTTCGTATTTAATAGAGCTGCATCATTGAATGACTCTCCCCAACGGGTTGAAAAGCAATGCACCCAGAAGCTGTTTTCGTCATCACAACGAAAAAACAATCTGACGCCACTGTTGAGATGCGTTGAGCCCGATAACGAGCTGCTGCTGCTTCAAGCAGGCTGCAACCTTCAATCAATTGCAGCCTGTGAAGCAATGATGCCGAGGAACCAACGGAATCTTGCCGTAGATAACTTAATTGGTGGTTTTCTTTGAGTTGTTCCAAAAGCTTGACAAAAATTCAAGCGTATACCCAGAATCTCTGTGGCAATGGTTACAGTAATACAATCGCGGCGAGAGACGTAGCTTTAAGGTGCCAGCACACCACCCCAATACCCCAGAATACCAATCGCAAACATACCGAAGATGATCCAAATAGCATTGATCTTCTTCCTAAGCAGCCACATACACAAGAAAGTTAAGAGGAGCGGGACAAGACCGGGCAGCAAAGAATCCAGAATATCCTGCACAGTCTGGGTAACCTCTTTCCCATCTTGATCAGTGTAAGAGCTGATCTCGAGAGGAATATTGATCGTCGTCCACTTACTCACCAAGGAACCCATGACGAACAGACCCATAATAGACGCCATCTGGGTGAGTTTCTTCAGGGTGCCACCACCCACCTCAGAGATGATCTCTACACCCTTTTCATAGCCCATCTTGAAGCCATACCAACGAGTAGCTACCCGCATAATGTTCAACCCAACGAAGAAGATGAGAGGGCCGAGAATATTTCCGGTTAAAGCCAAAGACGCACCAAGAGCAGCGAGCACTGGGCGCGCAGTACCCCAGAACAGTGGATCACCCACACCAGCCATCGGCCCCATCAAACCAACTTTGACGTTCGTAATAGTTGCATCATCAATATCTTCCCCAGCTGCCCGCTGCCGTTCCATAGCAGAGGAAACACCCATAATAGGGCTCGCAATCCACGGCTGAGTATTAAAGAATTCCAAGTGCCGCTTAATAGCTGCCGCCTGATCTTCCTTCGCCGTGTAGAAGCGCTTAATAGCCGGGAACATAGAGACCGCAAAACCGATGGCTTGCATACGTTCAAAATTGAATGAACCAAGCAAAAATGTAGAGCGGAAATAGGTGGAAATATAGTCCCGCTTGGTGAGATCCCGTAAAGCAGGCTCCGTTACTGTAGTAGTAGAATCCGGAACTTCAGCGGTGATGAGCTTATCTGTTGAAGCATCAACCGAAGAGTTCTTTGCAGTGTTATTAGCATTCATCGTCGTTTACTCCAACTCGTTGTCGTACTTATTTGCGGTAGCTGCTGCAGCAGCAGGAACTTTGATTGAGTCATGGAAAACTGGGTTGAGTTGCACATAAATCACGGCCAAAGCTGCGCCGATCATGCCGAGTCCAACCAAGTTAAAATCTGGAACGAAAGCAGCCAACAGGAACCCCAGGAAGAAGAAAGGCATGAGTGCCCGTGCCTTCATCATATTGATCACCATGGCATAACCAACAACCACGATGAAACCACCAGCAATAGTAAGACCCTGAGTGATGACCTCGGGGATAGCGTTCAAAGCATTCTCCACGGCATCAGTGCCAGCCACAGCGGCCACGAAAGCAGTTGGGATAGCAACACGCAAACCTTGTAGCGCCAAACCACTCAAGTGCATGAGCTCCACGCCACGGAAATTCGCATTCTCTGCATAACGATCAGCCTGATGCTGGAAGAACACAGCAATAGTTCGAACGAAAATAGTTAAGACCTGCCCGGCAGCAGCAAGGGGAACAGCAATAGCGATACCCTCACCCACAGAATTATCACCAGCAATAACAATCACAGTGGCAATAGTGGAGGCTAAAGCCGCATCAGGCGCCATAGCAGCACCAACATTCATCCAGCCGAGAGCAATAAGTTCCAAGCTACCGCCCAAGATAATGCCGGTGGTTGGATCGCCCAGAACAATGCCGATAAGAGTACAAGCGACGAGAGGACGGTGAAACTGCCGCTCATCCAAGACAGAGGCACACCCCGCAATAAGGGCAATGAGTACCACCAAAACAAATTGCAATATAGACATGGATTAAACCAATCCTTTCTGATGAAGGCGCTCCATAAGATTGACACGCTGACTAGAGGGAACCTGTTGCAACACCATCGGAACGCCCAACTTGTCTAGCTCTTGGTAGGCAGCCAGATGCTCCTCATCGGCATACACTGCTTCAGAAATCTGTTGCATCCCCGCTTTAAAGGTCACACCACCTACATTGAGTTCCTTGACTTTGATGCCCTCTTTAATGAGCTCCAAAGCATCTTGAGGCCGTTCCACGACAATCATGGTTTTCATGCCTTGGTAGTCAGGGTTGTAGTACACGCGGATCGTCTTCGCGAGGTCTAAAACATTAGTACGCGCACTAGCGGGACCAACCTGTAGCAATAACTCCTTCCGCAAACTGTCTTGTGCCGCGCTATCCGATGCCGCAATCAGAGTTTGTGGTTGCTTATCGCCCACCCAAGCGCCCGCAACCTGACCATGAATAAGTCGGGAATCAATGCGCATGAAAATGCAATTCATAGTCTTATCTGGATCCCGAGGGAAATCTGAAATCTTTTTTGATGTATGCGCAGCAGTGCCAGGCTGGGCAGATGCTGCTGCGCCTACATCAGTTTGAGGAGCAGGTGTAGGAGGCTTAGGCTTCTTCGCGCCGCGCACACCACTCTGGCCAGCCTTGAGAGCCTTCGCAACCAGCCTTTCTAATGTAGCGTTTGCACGTTTATTAGCCGTAGCAACTTCCATGAGCATGGGAACATTCACCCCGGCAACTACCTCGGTATTCTCGTGTGCTGCCGCAAAGCGCGCCGCAGCGTTATAAGGGCTACCACCAAAAAGATCAACGAGGAATAAGGTGGGCTCAGCGTCATCAACGAGAGCTTCATATTTTTCTAATAAATCTTCTGGGCCTTGCCCAGGAAGGAAAGTTACCGCGTGTGTGTTTGGCATTTCACCAAGAATCATGCTTCCGGTGTCCAGCAGCGCAGGGGCTGCCTCGCCATGGGCGGCAACGATGATTCGCACCATGAGGGTTTCTCCATTCTGGAAGGAAAGGAATAGATGGTGCAGTGAGTAGATTCTCGACATGATATATATGTCTTATGTCACCTTGCTAACGCACAATGACATAAACTGCATAAGTGGAAGCCTACTCTGAAAAGGTTTGCGTACAATATCTTTGATTGCTTGAGTTTTTGTTGATTTGTTTCCGGTGTGTTTTAGCTGGGGGTTTGTTGTGAATAGAGGTCTAAAAGTGAAAAAACTCACATCCGCAATTGTTTGGATATGTGGGAAATAGAGGGGGAGGCGCGGGTACTCCTTTGTATCCGCATTTCTTTTTGGTACAGCGCCTATGCTGCATGACGATGGAAAATCCAATGCAAAGAGGTGGGATTGGCGCTCATTTGAGCGCTTGCATTCCCTTATGTAAGCAAGAAAGAAATGCGTCCTATTCTCAATTGATCGCGATATGTCAGTGATTTGCATAGGCCGCTTCATCGAGCAAAAGGCACAGATCGCATTAAGGGAACTGAATACGCATTCGCACCACTTTCGAATATTTACTGAAATCTTGTGGCATCAGTGTAGGAACATGTGAGGAATAACAACGCGTGAAAAATGAAAAAGTGGGCTACCCGGAAAATCGAATAGCCCAATAAAAGCCGTAGTCTAGTCTAGAGAAAACTAGTGCATTCGGGAGGATTATTCCAGTGGAACACCATTGCCATCACGGTCATATCCACCACTCCCAATGAGGATGAGAACGAACTCTACCAAAGCCCAAATTGCAACGGCGAGAATAATAAACATCCCAACTACGAAGAAAAAGTAAGCGCACCGAAAATTGTAAGGCCAAGCTGTGTAGCACTGGAGTGGCCTAAGAATTAGGTCCGTTTGGTTTAAGCGTTGACCGTGTTTTCTTGTCTCCATTGTTCCGCATATTTCCGTGGACTGAGGTAGCCCAGGGAGGAATGCGGATGGAAGTCATTGTAACACTGCGACCACTTGGCCACGAGCAAGCGGGCGTGCTCGAGATTCTCGATACTGTTGTCCTCTAGGAGCTCGTCTCGCATCCGGTTATGGAAAGACTCGACATACCCGTTATGCCACGGCTGGCCTGGCGGGATAAACGCCTGCATCGTTTCATCCTCCGCAGCCCACTTTTTCAGCGCATAATCGATGAACTCGGGCCCGTTATCCATCCGGATCACCCGCGGACGCCCGCCTTGGTCGAGACAAGCGAGGTCAAGTAGCTCGATCACGAAGCCCGCGTCGATCTTCTTATCGACTGTGAAGGCCACGTGCTCACGAGTGTATTCATCGATAATGTTGCAGATCTTGAGCGTTTTGCCATGCCAGGTTGAATCAAACTGGAAATCCAAAGCCCACACGTCGCCTGGGTACTGGCCGGCAGGGACGTCACGATACGTCCCGGCAGCTCGACGTTTGCGTTTCTTGCGAGGCAGGACGCGTAGGCCTTCTTCGCGCCAGATCCGCCGGAAGGTTTCCCGGCAGACCCTATAGCCCTGTGTCAGAGCGTTTTTCCAGGCGCGCCGGTGTCCCCACCGGCGATGATCACGTGCGAACTCATGCATCCACGCCCGAAGGTCTGCGTACTGATCAGGCTGGCCATTACGGGGCCTAGCATGCCGGTAAGTACTGTGGGAGAGCCCGACGATTTGACACGCATATCTTTGGGAATAGCCCAGCTCGGCGAGATGCCAGACGGTATCGTGGCGGCGAGCTGGGCTTAGAAGTTTCCCTCCGATAATTCTTTCCACGCCGCCTTTTCCAGCTCCGCTTGACCCAGCAGCCGTTTCAGGCGTGTGTTTTCCTCGCGAAGACACTGGAGTTCTTTAGCTTCGCTTTTTGTCATCGACCCATACGTTGCCTGTCACCTGTTTAACGTAGCTTCGCTGATCCCCAGCGTAGTGAGGATCTGAGCCGTTGTCGATCCTGATTCCTTCATCTCCCGCGCTTTATCGAGCTTACGAACAATCTGTTCGGGGGTGTGCTTCTTAAACTTCTTCACCATTTACCCATTCTCCCTACCCACCGGCAGGGCATCAATGGACAACACTTAAGCCACCTGGACCTAAAAACCTAAGGCACTCCAAATAGTGGCACGTGCCCCTTAACTGTATAAATTAGCTGGTCGATTGGTACATAAGCTGGTAGCGCCTAGGCAGAATAACATCCTTTTGACCAGACTTATTTTTGGCCAACAATGCGACCTGATTCGATTCTAAGGGTAGAGGCGCTGTCACTCAATATTTGCCTTCGAATTATTTCACTACTTGGTCAAAAATTCAGAATGGGGTGAGGGGTTTCTTGAACAAGCACAGTGGATTGGAGGTAATGGATTTAAATATGATTTACGAGGGTTTCGTTCGGTGAGAACCGGACCTTAGCCACAGGTAAAGTGCCTGGAAACCGAAGAATTCAGCCTTTTCGTATAAGTAGCTGTAAGAATGTTGAAAAACAAACGTAGCGATCACGGGTGCATCCCTTTTGGGCATTCGGTTGGAAGCCGCACCTACTGATGTAATCCTCATTTTGAATCTGCCATATTTTGCCGGGATAAGAAGTAATGGACATTAAAGGTGGACGGTAGAGTGGAAAGGATATAAGGAATTGGAGCGGCATTTTGTCTCATCAGCGTGGGATTATCCAGCAGGAGGGGATTGGTTGATGTTGTTACAAACAAAAGTGCCTTAGCTCATGCTAAGGCACTTTTGTTTGTCTACCTCCTAGAGCTGTGGGACACGAATTTAGGAATCCCAGTCAATCTTGGCTGGAGGGCGTGGTGCACCTTGTGGAGGCGCTACTTTTGCAGACTTAATACGGGATTGTTGCGGAATGGAAGAATTAGCATTTGTCATTGTGTCTTTATTTGCTTCTTGGCGCCACGATGCAGGATCCCAACCAGTGGCAACAACTTTAATCTGAACTAACCAAGCAGTGGCTAGAATTACTGCACCGCATAGCAAGATGAGAGTCAGACCAGCAGTACCACCAAGATTGCTTGCACTGCCGACAAGAAGGCCTAACCAACCAAAATCAGCATCGCCAAAGGTCGTGTTGGCATCCTGGAAGTTACCGAGCACACGGATAAGGAATGCTGGCAACATAGTGATGATAAAGCCATTTGTTAATCCGCCAAGGATTGCGCCACGACGTCCGCCAGTAGCATTCCCATAAACACCTGCAGCACCACCGGTAAAGAAATGAGGAACCAGTCCAGGAAGTATCAGCGCTGCACCAAAGGCCGGGGATAGCCATAGGGAGAGCAGAACTAGGCCAAGCAGTCCACCAGCGAAGGAGCCGATGAAGCCAACCAGCACTGCATTCTGGGCGTAGGGGAAGACAATGGGACAATCCAATGCTGGCACTGCCCCAGGCACGATTTTCGAAGCAATGCCCTGGAATGCAGGAACTAACTCGCCCAAGACAGTACGTACACCGAATAGGATTACGGCGACAGCGACACCGAATTGCAAGCCTTCGGTTACCGACATCATAATATAGTTTCCTATACCGGTAACCTCAGCATCAAAGGCAAGGAATGCTTCTTCTTGTCCGGCAGTGTATAAAAAGATGACTGCCATGATGATGTACATAATCACCATAGAAAGGGCAGTAGCAACCATGGAATCGCGGAGGAATTGCAGTCCCGCGGGTAGTTTTAGCTGTTCAGTCGAGTCAGATTTTTTACCGGTAAAACGGCCTACCGCACCGGATGCAACATAGCCGAGTGTGCCGAAATGGCCCATAGCTACGGAATCATCCCCAGTGATCTTACGAGTCCAGGGCTGGGAAATCGCAGGCATGGCGACCATCATAATACCTAGGATTATGGCGCCAACGCTAACAGTGGTGGCTGCGTTATAGCCCGCTGAGGCTAAGATGATGGTGAGCATCGTAGCCATAAACAGTGCATGGTGACCAGTTAAAAAGACGTACCGTAACGGAGTAAATCGTGCTAAGACGAGGCTAATCGCAAAACCTGCTATCATGAGCCAAGCTACTTGGGAGCCGAACTCTTCTTGAGCAAGACCTGCTATTGCTTCATTTGTAGGGATTACACCTTGGGCCCCGGTAGATCCTTGAATCATAATGCCAAGCGGTTCCAAGCTCGCGGAAACTAAACCGGCCCCGGCACCTATGAGCAGGAAGCCTAGTGTTGCTTTGAGCCCACCGCCGATGATCTGCCCGAGGTTTTTGCGAAGTGCAGCGAGACCGATAGCAGTTATTAGACCGATGAGATATGCCGGGACAGCTAGAATTTCATTGACTAAGAATTCAGCGATGGAGGCGATAACATTCATGACAGCTCCTCAAGGTCATACAATTCGCGTAAGGCTGCATCAACTTCTCGGTGGGATGTGAAATTTTCAATAACGCAAACAGGTACATCAACTTCGCCTAAGGTATTGGCGATAGCACCCGAGGTGAGGATAAAATCTGATTCTTTGGCTTTGCCTCGCGCAGAGATAGTATCCGCGGCTTCCACACTCACATATGGTGACCAACCCCAGACATCTAGGACGTATTCAACGGTGTTCTTCAAGAATAGGGAAGTTCCGACTCCATTTCCACATACCGTTAGAATCTTATTGCGGGACTTTCGATTGTCGGTACGCTTTTTAGTTGGTGCAGCGCTAAGAATCTCGAGGATGGAGGCGGCTGTAGGGGCAGATTCTAGTTCCTGCCGCTTCTTGGTATTACCAATGGTGCTAGCAAGTGATGAGAGTGCCTTCTGATGAGATCGGGAGTCTCTCGCTGCCAGTGCGAATACTATGCTGACTGGATCGTTAGCGTTGTGACCAAATTTAACTGGCTGTGAAAGTCGAATGAATGCCATTCCGGTTTCATAGACTGCTTCGCTGGGGCGGGCATGAGCAAACGCTACACCTGGCGCGATAACGATGTACGGTCCGTGCTCAACCACCGTATCAATCATTGCCTCGGTGTATTCAGAGGAGGCAATACCATCGCGCTCAAGAAGTGTACCGGCAGCGCAAATGGCATCTCGCCAATCAGCTGCGCGGGTATCGAGCGCTATGCGGTCCACGGATAGAAAGTTAGATATAGTGCTCATATTCTAACCTTACCCCCAGGAAGGAATGGGGAGGCCCCTTTCAGGAAACGGGGTTGGGGCAGGGGGATAGGATTGCAGTGTAGGTCTTGATGGGATACTTAGTACTTGAATCCGTATGTAAATTTGAACCTCTGTAGGGGCTACCACTCGTATGAAATTGCCTTCGCATGCTGCCTAAAGCCATTTCAGTTGCACACGCAAAAAGAGTAGCACTTCAAAAGGCCATTTAGGGTATAAAGTAATTTTGTGGCTGTTGGCGCCGTGAATATTCCGCTATCAATCGCGAACCTAGTTTAGGCAGTGACCGAAGGATTGCGGTTATGTATAGAGTAAATTCATGATTCCGGCTAATTTGGTATCTGAACTATTAAACTTTTAGCTTCTGATGGAGTAAGTGTCTTTATTTTCTCACGGCAAGGCGCTTCGAGTCAGTTATGGTGAGTTTTAATTCGTGTCGCAATGTGATTGGTGGCTCTCGTTCGATGGATATGTGGTGGTTCGCCAGGTGTAAGGGGGGGTGCTGGTTCAGGATTTTTGATCTATAGGTGTATTTGTGCTCACTACTTAAAACCATTAGTTGTACCGAAATTTGTGGCTACAATAATGAGGATTTGTTGTGCTTTAAACCCTGACGCGTCGTGACGCACTCGTCGTAGATGCTGCGATACGCAGATTTTAGGTTTTCTTTGGGAAGGGGATTGTTTCCCGCAGCGGAGACTGGGCTATGCTGTGTCTACTATTAGTGTGGAATTACAGCTAGGGGATGTTGTTGCTCCCGATCACTCAATATTGAACGAAAATTGGTGGGGTAGAGATCAGTCACATGCTCTTCATACCTTGTTGAGGTGTAAGTATTCAGCTAGGAAATGGGGAGAGCGTGTGATTTAACAAGACCAACCTCGGCACTAGTAAGTGGCGAGGTAAAAGGCGTTGGGTAGCTAGCGCCCGGCGATGAACGCAAGTACCGCACACATGATGATTATCAGCGCAGTTACTGTGAGATCGATAGTAAATTTGCTTCGTGGCAAGTTGAAAACTTTTCTCCCCTCCACAGTCTCGGCTCTACGTGACCCGAACCCTATTCCGGCCATAAATATGACCAGAAAAGTTCCGAGCCATGCGTACCAGGGGAATGCTTGCGAAGCCAGGAAGATTGACGCACCTGCAAAAACTCCTGCGCTTAGAAATAGTGCATACGTTAATAGGGAAATTTGAACATTCTCCGTTGAATTCGACCTGTGTGCCATAAGGATCACCTCTCGAATGTTCGGTTTTAGTTAGCAGTTTAGCACTGTGAAAGCTGCGCCAGCAGCAGCGCCGCACGCAGCATCACCGATTCCACCAGTACCTAAACTAGGGGGGGGAGGAAAACAAGGGTATCAATGGCTGCATTGAGTCCGTAGCTCACCCACTTGTTTTCAATACACTTGCGATCGTTTTTGCGCGGAGCGCTGACTTTTCTCGACTCCTTTGATGCCTTTGGGGGCTTGGATGAGTACGAAGCCTTCTGGAACGACTGTTGTTAAGCCAGCTGGCGGTTTATCATTGCCTATGAATGCTTCGATGTCGCTCGAATTCTTGCTAAAATTGTTTATTGTCGTGTACGGCATGTGGAGGACGATCATATCGAGGGCATTGAGACGTTGCTGTGAGCCGTGTTGGCATTTGAATCGAAATTCGACCATTTTAAGGATTTTGCTATATGTGGCCGCCGAGCGATTCTCGCTGAACCAGTATTCATACACAAGGTCATTTCCGAGATTTTCATCGCAGCGACATGATATGATTCATTGGGAACGGTACCGTGGTTCAGGGAAGTGGTGGTTTACGGCGGCACACTATTGCGGGATCTCAATCTCCCCGACCCATCTCCGCCAATTCAAGTAGTCGTGTCCTCCGCAAAACTGCCGGTGAATGCTGGTAAAGACAGTGGGATGCTCTCGAGCCTTAGTGTCTAATATCTTTGCTAGGGCGAGATTTTCCTCAAGTAAATATATGTCAAAATCACCGGCAGTTGTGTGGATTGTGGTGTTTTGATTCTGTGGCGGGGTCCATGTACGCCACCGATTTAGCGCAGTCATTACGTCTTTTTCCCACCACAAGGCTGCAGATTGCGCTATTCCTGTGGGGTAATGTTGTGGATATTGTCTTACTAGTTCCAATGTGGCATAGCCTCCAAGTGAACCTCCAGTGACCGCAACTTGCATCGGTGCATGCCCAAGTACATTTCTAGCCCAGGGCAGTATTTCTGTCTGTAGGCATTGGTGTAGTGCCTTGATATCACCTAGAAAACATGTTCGGTTTGCGCCAGTAACTAAAAGTAAGGCGGTGTTTTCTCGGAGTCCACCAAGTGGGGCACAGTGGTAAAATTCATTACCATCGAACACTACGAGTAGCTGTGTTGGATCCATGGGTGTCTGCAGAATGCATTCTACTTGCATGTTGGTTGTTGCTGAATCCCATAGCGTTTTGTACTCGGTATAGGGATAAGGTCGCGAAAGCTCGCCGTGTGCAGAAATCACTTGTAGCGCATTGCCGCCTGGGATAAGCGGGAGGCGTTCCTTGGTGAAAATATTGCTCTGAATTGGCAATGCTGCGCATTGTTGGCGCATTTTCTGCCACATTAATCTGTCGCTTGCCTTGTCTATGTCCATTTTGTTAATGGGTATATACCCGATAAGTGAGCAGAGGTTACGGGGTAGCTCCCATGCGCCCGTAAAAGCAGCCCCCCATTTCATGTTTTGGGGTTTTAATTCATAGTGACTGAGATGTTCCCGATGAATGTGCGTATGGGTATCTATGTAGAAAATGTATTGGGTATCGCTAAGCGCTGGATAAAATCTATTCTGCTCCGCTGTTTGTGCAGATTGCAGGGCTCTAGCGCTGTTGTCTGCTGGGATAGCTGTGTCCTGAGCTGACATTCTCTTTGGTGTTTGTCGCATACTTGCACTAGTGAGCAGATCTGCGGGGATCGCCACTTCGAGTATGTGAGTTTGTTTGCTTCTAGGACGTAGCCAAGCGCCAGGTGGGGTCGTGGGGGTAACTGGAAAGCGCTGAGGCAGTGAAATTTCTATCATTTTCAAAGATTTTCTCAAAAACTGCTTGCGGGATAATTTAAGCCTAAGTATACTTTCTGATATTAAGTTTGAAGTTCGTTTCATGCAAAAGGATGATATTAATTTATGATGTTCTTCCGCTGATGGCCGCTAGCCTTTAGCGGAAGGTGACGTCAATTTTTGGTTAATTATTCCTGCTCGGAGCTGGAAGAATGAGGGGGAGCTGTGTCTAAGACGGCGCGAACGGTGGTAGTGACAGAAGCTACAGCATCGTTTCCAAGGTCAGAAGTACCATCTTCCCCACTATCATTGGGCTCTACCTCTCTTAATTATCGCCGGATCTTGTGGCTGGTAGGAGCTGCAGTGCTATTAGTTCTTACTTGCTTCCTTTCTTTGGCTGTGGGCTCAGCTCGCATTTCTTTGGCAGAAGTTTGGCAGGTGCTATGGCATCCGGATGATTCCAATACCAGTTATAACGTGCATGGGCTGCGACTTACTCGCACCTGCATTGGGGTGTTAGTAGGAGCATGCTTGGCTGCAGCTGGCACGATTATGCAGGCCGTTACACGTAATCCATTGGCAGATCCAGGACTCCTCGGAGTAAATTCGGGAGCCTCGCTGGGGATTGTGCTTGGGGCGTTTTTGTTGGGCTATACTTCTGCTATTTCTCAAATATTCTTGGCAGCCTTAGGTGCAGTGTTGGCTACAATTTTCGTGTATATGGTGGGTAGTGCTGGCACTTCGGGCACTTCGCCGGTACGTTTAGTGCTCGCTGGGGTGGCTTTTTCCGCTGCATCGGGAGGTATTGTGAGTGCCATAACTTTGCTGCGCCCAGAGATATTTGATTCTTTCCGCTTTTGGGAAGTGGGTGCGCTGACCCGTAGTAACGTGCCGTGGGAAGTCTTTACAGTCCCTATTCTTATCGGCTTGGGCTTAGCAATTGGCATAGTTAAGGCATTATCAAATGTGGCGTTGGGGGATGATATGGCTACGGCGTTAGGCACTAACGTGATGCGCACCAGAGCGCTGGCGCTATTGTCCCTGACATTGCTGTGTGCGGCAGCGACCGCAATTGCGGGCCCCCTGAGTTATGTTGGCCTAATTGTTCCGATTTTTGCGCATTGGGTGATGGGTGCGCATCGGGGGTGGATTATGGCTTTTTCGGTGCTGCTCGGGCCTATTGTGTTGTTATTTGCGGATATTTTAGGACGGGTAATTGCGCGACCAGGGGAAGTGGCTGTTGGTATTCTAACGACTTTTGTGGGAGCACCATTCTTGTTGTACATGGTGGTTCAAATGCGGGGGAAGAGTCTATGAATTCCCAGTGGCCAGGTGTCCGCACGGTGCAGGTTGGAGAACTATCTTTTTTGCTGCGCTCTAGGGTTGCCGCAGTGTCGCTGGCGTTGTCTGTTGTCATCGTTGCTGTGTTTGCTGTGGGTATTGGCATAGGTAGAGCCAGTGTAGGGCATTCGGATGTTTGGGACTTGTTGCAGGGGGCGGGGAATTCGCGGGCAGAATTGGTTATTGTGCAGTGGCGTTTGCCTCGGTTGTTGTTGTCTATTTTGGTGGGCTGGTGTTTGGGGGTAGCTGGGGCCATCTTTCAAACCATTACGCGTAATCCACTAGGCAGTCCGGATCTCATTGGCTTCACAATGGGTGCTCAAACCGGAATCTTAGTATCCGTGGTTGTGGGGACCTCATTGGTTGGCGCCACTGTTGCTGGGCTTATCGGCGGGGTTTTAGCTGGTTGCATGATTTTTACTTTTGCGATGCTGGGTGGTTTTAGTGGCATGCGCATGATCTTGGCAGGTATTGCCATTTCTGCCATGTTGGGATCGGTAAATCGATGGCTTATTGTACGGTCAGATGCGGACACTGCCTATGCTGCTATGCAGTCAGTGATGGGTACCTTAGCGGCGGCAAACTGGGAGGTAGTACGTTTTACATTAGTGGGTATGGTGGTGGTGACTGCGATTGCGATGTTTTCCATCCGTTCTATTCGTAATGTTGAATTGGGCAATGATTTAGCATTTGCTTTGGGAGCTAATGTGTTCAAAGCCCAGGCTTGGTTGGTGATTGTAGGCACCGCTCTAGTGGCTATTGCTACAACTGCAGCAGGTCCCATTGGCTTTGTAGCTTTGATAGCACCGCATTTAGCGCGCATTAGTTGTGCTACTTCTTCAGCGCCAATAGTAGTGGCAGGGGCTTATGGTGGTGTGCTGTTATTGGCATCTGATTTGGCTAGTCAAGCCTTTTTAGGTTCTTTGCCTGTGGGGATTGTTACCTCCATGGTAGGTGGGGTGTATTTCATGGTTTTGTTATTCCTTGAAACCCGGAAGGGGCGTGCATGACCGCAAGTATTAGTATTCAGGATCTCAGTACGGGGTACGGAGATATCACCATTTCTGCTGGACTTGACCTTAGTATTCCTTCTAATAATTTTACGGTGATTATTGGTCCTAATGCTTGCGGCAAGTCCACCTTGCTACGCAGTATCGCTCGGGTGCAAAAAGTACAAGGTGGGGAAATTTTGTTGGATGGTAAAGAGATTTACCAATGGAAATCTAAGGAGTTGGCTCGCAAGTTGGGGTTGTTGCCTCAGTTTAATGTGGTCCCAGAGAAGATGTCCGTGCGTGATTTGGTCGCCCGGGGTCGATCCCCACATCAGGGAGTATTTAGACAGTGGAGTCAACTAGATCAGGATGCGGTACAGCGAGCTTTAGAGCGTACAGGATTGGCATCACTAGCGGATAGCGATGTAGATGAACTTTCTGGGGGGCAGCGGCAGCGGGCCTGGTTAGCTTTGGTATTAGCTCAAGATACAGAGGTGGTGTTGTTGGATGAGCCCACAACCTTCTTGGACTTGGCGCACCAGATTGAAATTTTGGAATTGTGTCAGCAGATGTATCAGCAAAATCGCACAGTTGTGGCGGTATTGCATGATTTGAATCTCGCTGCGCGCTATGCCACATATCTTGTGGTTATGCAGGAAGGAAAGGTGATTGCTAGTGGTCCTCCAAAAAGAGTAATCACAGAGCAACTCATGGAAGACGTATTTGAACTTCCCTCAGCCATTATTCCAGATCCGCTGACTGGAGCTCCGCTGATAATTCCGCGGCCCGGATTGCATCGCAATACGCTGGCGCCGTAGTACGTATACATAACTTTTGTGTGCGCATTAGTTGGGGTATTGAGCCAGCGCGGTTGGGATATATGGAGGAGGAACTTCTCATGCAGCATGCGACCTGATGGTCTTGCGTGCTGCCCTGACATAAGAAGGAAATAAGGTGATGAAACAAACTTTGTTCGGTCGTGCTCTAGCTAGTCTAGCGGCAGTTACCCTAGTTTTTGGCCTGGTGGGATGCAGTGATGATGCCGACGAGAGTGTAAAGAACAGTGATAACACTAGTGCTGCAAATGGCTTCAGTGAGGAGTGGCCTCGCACAGTAGAGACTGATGATGGGGAACTTACCCTTGAATCGCAGCCAGAACGAATAGTGTCAACTTCTACTGCACTTACGGGTGCGATGTTGGCTGTGGGAGCTCCAGTGGTAGCTTCTGCTGCGACTAGCCCGAATGTGCCTGATCTTTCGGATGACCAAGGTTTCTTCTTGCAGTGGTCCGAAGAAGCTAAGACAGCCGGGGTGGAAAAATTATGGGAGAATGCCACACCAGAGGTAGAACTTGTTGTGGACTATGACCCAGATTTGATTGTGGTGTCTAAGAACTCTGGCGACTCTGTCTTTGATCAAGTGGACCAACTAGAGCAAATTGCTCCGGTGCTGGTGGTGGACTATTCTGACCGCTCCTGGCAAGAGGTGACCACAATGGTCGCAGTAGCTACCGGGCATGAGGCTCAAGCAGAGGAAGTCATTGCTGACTTTGATGCCAAAGTGGATGCCGCTGCAGCTGCGATCAATGTACCAGATGCCGCAGTATCTCCATTCATTGTCTTTGGTGATGGTAGTGGTGCTGCCGCTCTGACTGAGGAAGCCCCTCAATCTCAGGTGCTTGAACGCCTAGGCTTTGAACTCACGGAAATTCCTGATGAAGTAAAAGGTAATACAGAAATGGGCGCTGACCGAGGTGATATGGTGAATCTCTCCTTGGAGAACATCCAAGCTGGTCTACCAGGTACTGTTTGGATTGTGATTGCTGGGGATGAGACTTCTCGGGAAGTTATTGAAAGTGAGCCTGCGTTCAATACCTCACTTGCTGTGGAAAACGATCAAGTTTACTACACCCCCGGTGAAACGTTCCGGTTGGATTATTTTTCAGCTGTGATGCTACTTGATTCAATCCAGGAACAATTCGCTGCTTAGGTTTTATTGATTTAAAGAAAAGTCCTGTTCCTAAGTTAATTGGGAGCAGGTTTTTTAAACTCATTATGGAGAGATCTGTTGAAAAATCCATTGTACTATACGCCATCTCGTGCTCAGCAAGGTATATTGTTGTCTGAATTTATCTTGGGAAGCACCAGTCTATATGGCGTGGCTGAAATTACCGATATAAAAGGCGCAATTGATATTCAAAAATTCTTGCTTTCTGCTAAGAAAGTCTTGAATTCGGAGCCGGCTTTACGAAGTTTAGTGAAACGAGATGAAAATGATGGCTTTCAACTCGTAGGTCCCGGCCCAACTATTCAGCCAGAATATATTCCATGCTATGAGGCTTCAGAGCCTCAATCAACGGTGGATCTCTATGTAAGTCGCGCATTAAATGAAACTATCGATACTCAAAAAGCGATAGTTACCCATGCCTGCCTTTTTGATCTAGGGGATGAACATTATCAATGGTTTTTGCGTATTCATCATATTGCAGCAGATGGTTTTGCTTTTGGTCTTATAAATCACAAAATTGCTAAGGTCTACCGGCAATTCGAACAAGAAGCATTGGCTAATGAAGAGGAATGTGCCCTAGAACAGTGGGAATCCTACAAAGAAGTACTTGCAGATGAACAGCCCATAAGCGACGTTTCTCGTAACTTATTGACAGAACTGCAGCGAGCCTGGCAAACCAGCATTCATTTGCGAGGGGGAGGTCGCGCAGTATTGGGCGATCCCGGACATCCAGCAGTACAACCTATTTCTGTGGGTTCGACATTACGCTCTCCGCATCCTGCCATCCTTATTGGATCGGCAGCCTTAAGCGTAGCAGCTACCCGTACCGATTGTTTTGGGGATGATTCGACTACCGTTCTGGTGGGCTTCTACATGATGAATCGATTCGGAGGTGCAGCTATGCGGTCAGTAGCTGCAAAACAAAACTTGGTGGTGCTACCTATCGAAGTGCGTCCTGCTCAGTCTGTTGCAGATTTCTTGGCGCAGGTGAACTCCCAGTGGGAAAAATTCCGTGCTCTGCAACGCTGTCGCTTTGAAGATATTCGTGAATATGCACAGCTGAGCGCTTCCGATCGCGCTGCAGATATCGTGGTGAATTTAGTGCCATTCGCTGGGGAATGGCAGCTGGGACGAGCCCGAGCCAGCTCACGTCCGATTTGGGATGGGCCAGTAGAAGATTTAATTGTGGATATTCGCTTTGGCGGTGGTGTGCAAGATTGTGTCCTTAAAGCCCCTGGCGGAGCATATACCCATGCGGAATTAACTGGGCATGGACAACTTTTTGCGAGGTACCTGGAAGTATTGCAAGCATCCCAGTCGAAAATTCTTACAAGAAACAAGGACGCAGTTGTTGCGCTTGCTGATCGAAAAACAGAATCTGAAAATACTGTAGCGGAAACAGAAATTAATACTTTACCAGGTGACTCCAGCTTATCAACTGTAGCTGAGGTTAGGTTAACGCAAGATTGTGTGGTTTATCCCAGAATCAGGGGTGCGTCTATCCCCGTGAATCTTAACGAGCGACTCAAGCAGGTGGGTAGGGGAAATCACTTGTTGGTGGATACAAAAGAAAGTTTGAATGCAAGCCAATCTGAGCTGCGGATTGCCCGAATTTGTACTTGGCTGCATCGTAATCAGGTGCGTCCAGGAGATCTGGTCGGAGTGGCGATTAGCCGTAGTACTTGGAATATTTTGGCACCTCTGGCTCTTTGGAATTACGGTGCTGTATTTGTGCCGATCGATCCAGACTGGCCTGCGGCGCGTAAAGAACATATTCGTAAAATTTGTGACATCGAAGTATTGATGGATGATGCATGTACCGCAGAAATTAGCGCCATTGACGCTGCGACAGCTCATAAGGTTTTCTATGAATGCGTGCAACGCCAGCCTAAGCTTACAGATTTGGCCTATGTACTTTTTACATCTGGAACTACGGGTGCTCCCAAGGGAGTGATGGTGCAACGTGCTCAAGTAGCTTCTTATATTAATACGGTGCTTGAGGTGTATCTGGCCCAGATTCTTGGAGGACCTCGCCATAATCAACCATTGCGTGTCATTGCAGGCTATGCTTTTAGCTTTGATTCAGCACTCAGTGCCGTAGCAATGTACTTGTTAGGGCAGTCTATCTATGTTCCCCCAGCAGATGTATTGGAAGATATAGCCGCTTATGCCGATTTTGTGCAATCTCATCGCATCGAGATTATTGATGCTGCGCCACGGTGGATAGCTGCCTTGTTGGCGGAGGGGTTTGATTTGGATAACTCTGATGTTCGCGCAATCATTGTGGGTGGGGATCAATGTCCGCCGGAACTCTGGCAACAATTCCGTAAGCTCAGTGCCACAGGTATCCAGATCGCTAACGCGTATGGACCTACTGAGAATACCGTTGATGCAACTTTAGCCTGGGTCACTCAGCATCCTAATCCTAGTATTGGGTATCCTTTGCCACGACAAGAAATTAGAATTCGCAACTGGTGGGGGATGCCGCTTCCTGCCGGGCTGCAAGGAGAACTTTGTGTGGCCGGTGCTAACGTAGCGGCAGGATATTATAGAGATTCAGAGCAAACTGCCCAAAGATTTATCTCCACCCCTCAGGGGAGGGAATACCATACTGGAGACTTAGTGTGCCAAGAAGCAGATGGAGCAATCAGCTACTTAGGTCGGGTAGACCAACAAATCTCAGTGAATGGAATACGGGTTGAACCGGAAGAAATAGCTAAACTTATCCGCCAGTATAAGCAAGTAGCTGACTGTGTGGTGGGCATACCCGCTGATGCTCAGCGTAATATCCTTGTTGCGTGGGTTCAACTCAAACGAAATAGCCTGGTACATCCTGATGAAGCAATTGCTCATATTCAGCAGCTGCTAGATACTCAACTGCCAAGTAGACAGCGTCCCAAAATTGTGCAGCTAATATCGAGTATTCCACTCACTGAGCGAGGCAAAGTAGACATTCAGAAACTGAAGATAACTCAGGATGCTTTACCCCAAGAAGGGCAAGCGTATGAAGACATGGGGCAGCAAGAGCAGGCCATAGCTAAGGTTGTAGCCGATGTCTTGACATTAGATCCAACGACTTTGCGTGCAGATACCGAAATATTTGCTTTAGGGGCGAGTTCTCTTGAACTGTTACGCATTATCGCACGGCTGCAAAAATCGGGTGTAATTGTAACTCGAACAGCAGAGATCTTTGCGCATCCTAGCATCGCTATTTTGGCGCAGCATGTACGAGTACCTTCGTCAATAGACGAAGAGGACAAGGGAGTGGGCAATGCGCTTGTACCAGCGGAGTCTTTTTCTACGCAGGATGCGCAAGTAGCGGTGAACAATCATGCAGTGGATGGGGAATACACCGCGGGAAATACGTTCTCGTTGCATACTGGGCAAAGCCGACCAGCTAGCGAATATCAACGAATGACTAGTGCCCAACAACGATTGTGGTATTTCCAAAAACAGTATCCAGAATCCGCTGCCTATTGTGTTCCGATTGTGCTGCACGCTAAGCGCGACTTGAGCAGGGATAAATTGGAAGCTGCATGGCGTAAAGCTTTGCAAGAATTCCCAAGTTTGCATAGTACTTACCGGCATAGCCCCGAGAGAGGGTTACATTTGTACCCTGCATCGATTGAGGATCATAGAAGTTATTCGATCGAAGTGGTTGCGGATGTAAAGGAATGGTTGGCAGATCCAGCTACGAAACATTTTGATGTGGAATACCAATTACCAGCTCGCATAGCTGTAGAAACCAGTGGCCATACATGCGGCATTATGTTGCACCATATTGCTGCTGATGGGGCTGGTATTCAACGTTTCCTCACTCGATTTGGAGAGTTATATTCGATCGAGATGGGCGCGTCACTAACGACACGTAGCATAACTACTGCTTCGCGAAACCTGGCGCATATGGCAGATCAAACGGAATCGGCTGACTTGGAATGGTGGAGGCGCTATCTGCAGGAGCTACCGACCACTATGGAAATTCCATTGGATCATCCTCGACCTGAAACCCGGAGCAGTCACGGTGGAGAGTACCGTCAATTTTTGGGAGAGAGACTTTCCCAGCAGATTCAGAGTTTTGCACGTCAGCATGCCCTTACTCCCTATATTGTGTTGCGAAGTGCCTTTGCGTTGTTCTTAAGTAAGATAAGTGGGTCTGCAGAGGTTATTTTTGGTACAGTGTTCGCAGGTCATGACCTAGATAATGTAGATGTGAGGTATGCGGCTAACACCATCACTACCCGTAATCCGATTGATCCTCGCCTGGGGTTTGGGGAATTATGCGTTCGATTGCAAGAGCGGGCTGCCGCAGAGTTCGTACATGCTGGAACGCCTTTTGATGCGGTAGTGGCTGCATTACGACCAGCCCGCAAACCAAATATTCATCCTCTTTTCCAGGTGATGTTTGTCTATCAAGATGCTCCTTTGCAGGCTGCAGCGTTTGGGGATGCTGGTGTCACAGCAGAGATCCTTGGCAATGGGCATGCCAAGTTTGATCTCACCTTAGAGATTTTGCCCCAGCAGGATGCCGCAGGACAGACTCACTATGAGCTGCGTTGGGAATACGCAACTGATGTGTTGACTTTAGGAAGCGTAGAAAACTTCAGTACTTGGTATTGTCAACTTTTGCAGGACATCTTGCAGTTCCCAAATGCGCCGGTGACTGAATTATCGGTGGATAGGGGAGCATCCCGGGCTCTTTGCTGTAGTCATGCTGTCCAGGCCTGGCAATCTGGACAGCAGATCCAAGCTATCTTGCAGCAAGACAATGCCACTGATCTCGTGCGTGCATTGCAATCCAGTTTTGGTCAGTATTGTTCTAATATCGCTTTGGAAGATACTTGTGGCAAGAAGATGACCTACCAAGAGCTATCAGAGGCCGCGTGTAGCATTGCAGCTGCGTTGCAAAGTCAAGGTGTTGGACCGGGTGATGTTGTTGCATTATTTTATCCCCGCAATATCGATCAGGTGCTTGCTATAGTCGGAGTCTTGTTCACCGGGGCAACGTATGTGCCTTTGGACCCAGAGTATCCGGCCGGTCGAATACAGGTGATTCTAGAGGATGCTGCTGTGGTACATGTATTGGCAGATGCCTCTATCGTTAACCAAGTACAGCAGCTTTTACGTAACCATGGTCTAGAACACTGCCCTGTTCAGAGCACCACCGAATTACTATCCTTCGGGGAAACACAGAGCTATAGTCCTGTAGCAATTACTCCAGATACAGTGGCGTATATTATATTCACTTCCGGCTCAACCGGACGTCCTAAGGGAGTGGCTGTGAGCCATCAAAACATAATTCGCTTGTTCTGGGGTACACGGCAGTACTTTGCCTTCCATGCGCAGGATGTGTGGAGCCTTTTCCACTCCTATGCTTTTGATTTTGCTGTATGGGAAACTTTTGGGGCATTACTGCATGGAGCAAAGCTTGTGGTGTTTCCCTACGAGCTCACTCGATCCCCAACAGAATTCCGGGAAATGGCTGCAACTTATGGCATCACGGTGCTGAATATGACTCCTTCAGCTTTCGCCCAATTTGTGATTGCTGATAGTACTACAACCAGCACCCTAGCATTGCGTTATATTATTTTCGGAGGGGAGGCATTGGACGGGGCGATGGTGCGCCAGTGGTTCCAACGTCATGGTGAGAGCCAGCCACAACTGGTGAATATGTATGGGATTACAGAAGGCACTGTCCATGTGACTTACCACCAGCTGTCGTGTAAGCAAATAGATTTCGTTGGTATTGGGCGCCCCTTACCGGACTTAGCGATCTACCTGCTCGATACATATGGTCAACCTGTGCCTATGGGAGTAGTGGGCGAGATGTATGTTGGTGGGGCAGGAGTTGCTGCGGGATACTATGGTCGCCCCGAACTCACAAGGCAGCGTTTTGTTCCTGACCCATTTATGCCAGGATCCGGAAAGCTTATGTATAAAACGGGGGATTTAGCACGGTGGGGTACGGACGGCATCCTATACTTTGAGGGGCGTTCAGATCGCCAAATCCAATTGCGGGGTTTCCGTATCGAACTTGGAGAGTTAGAGGCGGCTGCCCAGCAAAACCCGCACGTACAGTGGGCTTTTGCCAAAGTCGTCACTGTGCATAACAGTCAGAAGCTTGTGTTATATCTGGTGGTGAAAGAGCAGGAAGTACAAGACCCGATGTACTGGCGTCAAGAAATCGCGCGTACGTTACCAGCTCAGATGGCACCGAACCATGTGCGGCTTTTGGAAGAAATACCGCTAACCGTGAATGGAAAATTGGATGAAGCAGCGTTGCCACCTATCGAATTTGGGCAGCATAATTCTGTTGCTAAGGTGCCTGCATCACCTATTCAGGCTGAAATCTGTAGAGCATTTGCACAAACCTTAGGATATGAGCATGTAGCGCCACAGGACTCCTTCTTTGACTTGGGTGGGCATTCTTTGCTGGCAGTACAAGCCGCACTCATCTTAAAAGAGACCGTGGATCCGTCAATCACAGTGGGGGCTATTATGACGCATCCTACAGCCGAGCTCTTGGCTAGCAGCATTTCTGGTGATGGAATCCAACAGCACCTCAACATGCAAATACCCCTCCGCCGAGGCAGTGCCACTTGGCAGCCAGAACACGGGGCACTATACTGCATTCACCCAGCTGGTGGACTATCCTGGTGCTACTCTGGCATTCCGAAATACATTTCGGCAGACATTCCTGTATGGGGGTTTCAGGCCTCTGGCATTTTAGATCCAGAAACGCAGCCAGCCACGCTGCAGCACATGGCACAACAGTATGTAGATAACATCATGCGTAATCAACCCACCGGACCAATCCATCTCTTGGGATGGTCGTTAGGGGGAATGGTTGCTCAAGCTATGGCTGTCCTACTCACAGAACAAGGTCGAATCGTGGCTACACTTGCTCTACTTGATGCTTACCCAGCAGAGGCAGAGCACAACATAGATCGCCCACCGCTTTATGACGCTATTTCGGCAGTGTTAGCCATGGCGGGCTTAGACGATGCTGCTCTCACTGCGGACCCCACCTTGGCAGAATTAGAAGAACAACTTCGAGGCAATGCTTCGCCTTTATCAGATTTATCCCGCACCGAGATTCACCGGCTAGTGCAGACATACCGCAACACTGCCAAAATTCTGCGAGAACATGAGCACAGCAAGTACTGTGGTGATCTGATCTTTTATCTTGCCCAAAATGGTGGCATTGGGCCGGAACATTACCCGGAAGAGTGGGAAGACTACATAGGGGGCGCAATCCATGTCATTCCAGTAGCGGCCAACCATCGTGAAATGACTCAACCCGGTGCACTTAGCACTATTGGGCCTGACCTCAACCAGCGGATATTGGCGCATATACTAGGCGCGAAATCTGGTACGCAAATCAAATTATCGGGATTGCATGATTCAGCAACGAGTGTCGCAACATCAGTAGAGTGACGAAATGACAGAACTAGAACACACCGATGTCACTAAAAATAGACTGCCGTGGAAGATTATCCTGGTCTATGTTTTCGCGATGGGGCTTAATGGTTTTGATAGTACTGCAATAAATCCAGCCCTGCCCTCTATTGCCATAGAATTTGGAATTAATTCCGGTGATTTAGGTGCAATTGAATGGGGCTTTCTGGCAGCATCTGCCGTTATCCTGCCTCTGGCACCATACCTTGGAAATAAATATGGGGTGGCCCGGGTATTTAGTATCTGCTTGCTTAACTTCAGCATTGGTCTAGCACTCGCTGCATTTTCTCCGCACTATTTAGTTCTTGTGCTAGGGCGAATTATGCAGGGCTTGGCATCTGGGGCACTTATACCCTTGGGATTAGCTTTGTTGTATGGGGGCGTGACCGGTCAGCAACGGCTACGCATTTCTCAAATTTTGTTGATCCCACTTACTTTGGCGCCAATGGCGGGTCCGATAGTAGGGGGTGTGATAGCGGAAGCTTGGGGGTGGCGCACCATATTCTGGATTATGTTGCCCTTTGGAATAATAACCGCAATTGTGTCTTACTTTGTAATGCCAAACGGTATGGAATCGAGGGAAAACGATCACCAAGAACCGCAGGTAATAGCGCCTAAGTGCCTTGCCCTTGCCAGTTTTGCTTGCCTAGGTTTATCAATTAGTGGGCCAATAATCACCACAGGGCTATCTGGCGAATTCAGGCTGTACTTGGTTTTCCTAGCTATAGGAAGCGCTGCGGGTGGTCTATTGGCCATACGCGGAATACAGAAAGTTGGGAAAAGTGATTTATTGGTTAATAATTTTGGAACCTGGTGCATCCGTAGTTACCGCATTAACAGTTACATGAATTCTGGCTTTACTGGCATTGTGGCAGCTTTCCTCTTTGTAGTGCCAATCACTCTAGCCGATGCTGGATACAATGCTAAGCATATTGGAATTATCATGTTTCCCGAAACTCTCGGACTTCTACTCGGTGGACAACTCGTTACCTTGCTCACCAAGAAGATATCTGCACGCACCCTCATCTTGGGGACTGCTATGCTGGGGATCTGCTCCACTTACTCAATTATTGTGGCACCTGTTCGCACCAATATACTGATTAGTGCCGTAGCGATGGCATTCTTCGGTATTCTTATGAGTCAAGCCGTACTCATTACCCAAGCAGCAGCCTTTGGCGAAATATCAGAACAAGCAATGGCCGGGTCCACTGCCGGGCAAATCATGCTCCGTAACATCACGAGTGCTTGGATGGTAGCCATATTTGCTCTACTGCTTCAGCTGTTGGAGCCCTATTGGGTGTGGTTTGCGCTGGGGAGCATTTGGGCGGGGTTTGCGGCTATGGCCTGGTGCTTAACTAAGCAACAGTGGGCGGAACTACTTGCTTAAAAATGATGAGTATTATGCTTAAGCTAGCTAGCTACGTGGATAGCTGAAATCGCACTAGGTCTAGGATCGTGATGAGATTCAACGGTTCTCCCCTGGATCTCAGGTACGTGATTCACCCCTAGTCAATCACGCCTCGATTCTCCCGTGTTTGCAGTGGGAGGCGAAACTGCCTGGTATAGATAGCTTCTAAGCCTTGTGTTTTAAGCTCGCAGCGATTTGTTTTTTGCAAACCCGGGTGCCGCAATCACATAATAGAGTTGCGGTCAGGCGTGGGGATCAGTAAGTCTGTTCGTGGGCAAAGAACTGCTGGTGGACTATCCGGTTGAAGCAGGTGTGTGGATACGGTATGACTTGTTGTCTGTTAGGAGCTGACACTGCTGGTGAATTCTAGTGCTGCTGATCTCGAGCACGCGTGTCATCGATGCGACGAGACGGTATGTTTGCGTATCCATTTGTTCAAACTTTTTGTCTTATATCTTGGGTAGTGAAGAGGACAGTTGCTATTCTCAGATAGTCGCTTGCCTGTTTTCAGGATAAAGCACCTCTAGTGCGATCTCACCGCGACTGGTGGAGGTGGGCTTGGCACGGCGAATTTACTCACCGGCCGGGTATCATTCTCCGAGGTATGATTGCTTGCTACGGTTGTGATTGTTTTGATCGGTGCTGGTTATTTAATCAGTTGCGTCGCGCCAAAAATTTCGTGTGAAGCTTTGAACCTATCCCATGGTGGGGAGATTCCTTTGGTCGCTCGATGGCGCTACCGACTGCCTTGGTTGGGCATCACCCATCTAAGGACATTCCCGCCTTTACGTCCGCTCCACGGCCCACCGCTGGTTGAAGTGCCCTAGGTTTTGTTCCTAGGTATTTGCCCTACTTTCCATTATTCCTTG
>JAUMTW010000045.1:311-1008 GCA_030531005.1 Corynebacterium sp. | reverse complement strand
CATAGTCATTGCGCCGTCAGCCCCCAATTTCCACTGCGCTGTGCCACTTATGCCGGCTGGGTTTGCGGAGGTGCTCTGCATGCGAATGCTGACACCTCCGGGCGTCAAATTTCACTCGGGCAGAGGAGCATTTACCCAGTCCGCCATCATCTACACGAATGGTATCCCCTTCTGTTGGTAGAATTGACCGCCCCTCTCCATGTCTTGGCTAACCCCCCACTCAGCCGCGAGCCTAGAGGCACAATCATGGTATCGACAGGTAGTGCTGGCAACTGCACATGTGCGTGGTGGAGTGGAGAGACGGCCAGGCTGCACTGGTGTCGCCGGAGGACTGGGCCCGAACACTTGCGTGACTGGCTCCCTTTACGCCTTATCATCTCGGAGCAACTACCGAGTAACTGACGCCATCTCCGCGCTCTCATCGGCAAATTGAAAGAATACCACGTTCTCTTGCCCACGTTTCTGCGCCGGAAGGAGATCGTCCTGCCACTCTACACACCACAACACTCAAGCTGCATCCGACCGGTGGGTGGGCGTGCGGCTGTGCAAAGCTGCATAATGGGATGTCTCACTTGCACCGCGACAGCCCATTCCCTGCCGCGCCGCATCGCTTCCCACTGCAGCTTGGAGCCTCACCTGCCGCAGGATTCTTAGCTTATGGAGCCTACCGCTTGAATTGGCCCTAGCAGAACGCATT
>JAUMTW010000045.1:0-301 GCA_030531005.1 Corynebacterium sp. | reverse complement strand
GGTGTGAGACAATTGGTTCGAATAGGCGCTAGGTTGCATTCGAGAACCAACAATGTCTGCTGTCTGTATATGCGGGACCGGGCTGATCAAAGATCTCTGGGCACAGATGCCAATCGGTGTAAATCGACTGCCAACAAGTCAGCAGAATCATGTATCCAACGGATGCATGTGAATATTGCCGTCCTCGATCGGGCTCAAGCGAGCCAACCATACCTACGGGTACCTGGTACCGGTCTTGTTGGAGTCGTGTGGATGGTCAGGCACGAGATGTTGCTTCCGCCCCCTTACCCGTAGGGTCCAC
>JAUMTW010000044.1:285-1033 GCA_030531005.1 Corynebacterium sp. | reverse complement strand
GTGCCGATATCCACTTTTTTCAGCAATTCCACGTTGAGTTCCGGTTCGCCTTCCCAGACATCCAGCACTACGCTTAACTTCTGGCCTTCGTTCAGACAGGTCAATAGGGCAGTATTATCGACGACTGCGCCACGGCAGGCGTTAATCAGAATCGCTCCTGGTTTCAGGCTACGGATCAGTTTTTCATCCGCCAGATGCAGCGTTTTGTACGGCCCGTCTTTGAAGAGTGGCGTATGGAAAGTCAGAATATCCGCATGCTGAACTAATTCATCCAGCGAGCGGAAATCCCCCTCATCCCCACGGTCGGCGCGAGGCGGATCGCAAAGCAAGGTTGTAATCCCTAACGCTTCCAGTCGCGCCTGTAAACGGCGACCAACGTTACCAACGCCCACGATCCCCACTGTACGGTCGTGCAGTGAAAATCCATCGCGTTCGGCAAGCATCAGCAGTGAGGAGAAAACATATTCCACCACAGCAATCGCTTTACAGCCTGGTGCAGAGGAAAAACCAATTCCCGCCTGCTTTAACCACGCTTCATCGACATGGTCGGTCCCCGCGGTGGCAGTGCCAACAAATTTAATGGGTTTTCCTCCCAGCAAAGATTCATTCACTTTCGTGACCGAACGCACCATCAGCGCATCCGCGTCTGCCAGTTGAGCCACGGGGATTGGACGCCCGGGAACCGCGGTCACCTCACCCAAACGGCTAAATAAGTCGCGGGCATAAGGCATATTTTCATCAACAAGGA
>JAUMTW010000044.1:0-275 GCA_030531005.1 Corynebacterium sp. | reverse complement strand
TTGTGTTACCTGTATGAGACGAGAGTTAACCGGACAAGTGTGCCATAATCTCGCGGCCAGGCATACTTGCGAAGATTTCAGGTATAAGGATACGTAATGATACAACCTATTTCCGGCCCTCCTCCTGGGCAACCACCAGGTCAGGGAGATAACCTGCCGTCTGGCGCGGGCAATCAGCCTTTATCCAGTCAGCAACGTACTTCGCTGGAAAGCTTAATGACGAAAGTGACCTCACTGACGCAACAGCAAAGAGCAGAACTGTGGGCGGGTATCAG
>JAUMTW010000043.1 GCA_030531005.1 Corynebacterium sp. | reverse complement strand
TAAGTGTTGACTTTGGGTTTTATCCCAAATTGTTCCCTCATTACTTCAGCAATCTTATCGGCCCAATACGCATCGGCATCTTGCCGATGAGGCGGCTGCGGATCTGGCACTTGGTGGCGAACCTCCACGTGTCTGTTCGGGACGTGACCTGCATGGAACATTGTATTGGTCACCTGTCCTCCAATCTGCGGACCACCAAACTGCTGTCCACCGATTGGCTGTCCTCCGAGTTGCTGTCCAAAATTCATTGGCTGGTTGGGAATCCCCTGACCTTGGAACCCGGGATAGACCTGCCCTTGCTGGAACCCTGTAGTCTGGTAACTCTGCTGGGGCGATTGTGGAAAGGCTTGCTGTCCAAGCCATCCATTATTAGCGTTCATCGGCATAGGTGCTGCCGATGATTGGTAATTGGGTACCGTCGTTGAATTGACATACCCCGACTGGGCCATAGGCCTCTGTTGCATCAGCATTGACTCTGCCGATGCGTTGGGCATCTGGAACATTGAATCTTGAGGATTTCCAGTGTGAGGCCTTGCAGTAGTAGTTGTGGTATACCGAGGACTCTGGTTCACCGGCGCATTGGGGGGTGCCGATGTCATAGGAGTCTTGCCCCTCATGTCAGTTATTTGTGATGTTCCCGGCGTCAACTCTGGAGGCATACCGTAACCCCACCAGTTGGGAGGAAGAGTCAACCCTGACATTGCCGATGCCAACATATCTGTTGTCAGTTTATGCTGCCCAACTGAAATTTGTGGGTTGGTTGCCATCGGCATAGATAGTGCACCAGTAGTCCCCAATGTACTTGGAGGGACGGCAGATTGTGCACTTGCATTCGTCAAGGCAGCCGATGGAGCCGTGACCTCTGGTGCTGTTGGCTGATGATGAGAGGGGCCCACATAATCTGGTGGGATTTGTCCTTCCTTGAAAGTTCTTGCCACGGCATTGAAAACCGTATTAGACAGTACGCCAGCTTGGTTGATCAAAGCTCGGTTGATAGCACTGCCAACCATATCTTGAAGCTTGCCAGGATTGGCCTCGAAAGTAAC
>JAUMTW010000042.1 GCA_030531005.1 Corynebacterium sp. | reverse complement strand
CGCTACCGTCAGCGATCCCCGCTCTCACGGTACGCACCGGCCTTACTCCCAGTGCAGTAGCCATCCGTTGAGAAATCAAAGTGCCGCTTGCCCCGGTATCGAGAATCATCTCAAAAGTCTTGTTGCCGTTAAAAACCACATCAATCACCGGCGTCCCGCCAGCGCGACGCTTGATTTTAGCTTGAAATACCTGTGGATTCCCGCGTGGCTTAGCCGGTTGATTGGCTGGGGGTTTGGCACCAGGATTGGATGGGTTCCAAAACTGAGAGTACAATTTGCCAGTTGTGAATGCCGATCCCGTTATAGTGCGATCGAGCGGCTGGGAACTAACATCGGGCACCAATGTCATCACCTGAGTTTCTGGCTGATGTGAATAAGAATGCACCTCGCCCCCCACCGATCCCATACCAACCAAAACGCTCGCACAAACCAAGCCCGATCGCCAAATCCGCTTGAGAATCACTTTTGCCATGATCTAAATACCTTAATTGATTCAATATGTCAAACAACAACCGCCACTGATATCCTAACCCGCTCCCAAAAACCGATCGCCCCATCCCCAGATCAGATAATCAGGAAAACTTGGCAATTTTCAAGTGATCGCATAACATCGAACACAGATAAACTGATAAACGGCAACAGGCTGTAATTGCACAGCCTTGTTGGATATCTTGAAATTAAGCATTTGGGGGCGATCGGCAATGCACAAACTTTTATATTTTGCGACTATAGGACTACTAGCTTTCTCGATCGCAGGCTGCGGTGGCGAGGGCAGCAACACAGCCAGCCCCAGCCCCAGCCCTAGTGCAGCCTCTCCGTCTCCGGCAGCCTCTGCCAGCCCCACCCCAGGAACTCAGACTTTCCAGTCTCCAATAGTAGCCGCCCAGCCTCCCGGGTTAATTCGATCGACCAACCCAGACGAACGAGCGAGACAGGCTCAAACCAGTATCGGCGACAACAAAAACAGGAATCCAACGCTTCCGCTTCAGCCGGTGCCCCAAGGCCCTTTGACAGCCAATCCTTCTCAGGTAGACCCCTTTGGGCCGCT
>JAUMTW010000041.1:224-1054 GCA_030531005.1 Corynebacterium sp. | reverse complement strand
ATTAGCTGGGTTTGCAGTTTGGCGTTGCGCTCGATCGTTTCTAGGGCGTAGCGCTGCTTTTGCGGTGTCAGCACGTTCGATTGCAACAGCTTTGCCCAGCCCATAATCGGGTTTAAGGGAGTCCGCAATTCGTGGGACAAAACAGCCAAAAATTCGTCTTTGACGCGGTTAGCGCGTTCTGCTTCCTCCCTGGCAGCCTTTTCGAGGGCTAGCAGGCGTTCCCGTTCCGCTTCTGCATTCAGGCGATCGGTAATGTCGGTGTTGGTGCCAAACCAGCGCAGCAAATTGCCTTTCTCGTCGCGCACCGGCACGGCGCGGGAGAGAAACCAGCAGTACGATCCGTCTTTGCCGCGCAAGGGGAAAGTATCTTCCCAAGGTTCGCCTGTTTCAATGCAGCGCCTAAATTTTGCGACAACCCGATCGACGTGTTCCGGGTGGTGCACCTGCTGCCAGCCCCAGCCTTGCATTTCCTCTAGGGTGGTGCCCGTGTAGTCAAACCAGCGCTGGTTGTACCAGAAAATCCAGCCTGTGTCATCTGTCATCCAGGTCAACTGGGCGATGTTGTCAGCTAGAGCGCGGAACCGATCCTCGCTTTCGTGCAGATCCTGCAGAGCTCGCGCGTGCTGGATCACAGTCCAGAGGCGAGCCACCACTTCTTGCATCAGCGAAACTTCATCAATCTGCCAGTTCCGCACTGCCTGTGATGTCACCGCCAAAACAGCCACCCAGCGCCCTCCCTGAAGGCAGGGAACATCGATTAAAGCGCGAATGCCAAGACCATCGTATTTATCGGCAAAAGAGGCTGTATCCGGGTAATTAGCGATATCTGA
>JAUMTW010000041.1:0-214 GCA_030531005.1 Corynebacterium sp. | reverse complement strand
GGTTGATTTGCTATACAGATATCTGTCAATTCTGCCGTCTTAAAGTCTGAGATTTGATAGGTGCCGGCGAGACTGGCCAAACCAGGCTGGTGCCAGTCTCGATCGACAATTGCCACTCCCGCTGCAGTATCAACTTCGTACCAGATGCAGCGATCGACCTGTAGATATTCTCCCAGACTGCTCATAGCTTCCCACAACATTTCTGCGGGATTGG
>JAUMTW010000040.1 GCA_030531005.1 Corynebacterium sp. | reverse complement strand
AAAATTCAACCGTCAGTCCGGAGACGACCGTTCGGGTTATCACAGAGTGCCTGAGACAGTGTCCTGCCGGAGGTCACTTCAGGGACTCTGCGCATTTTTTACGACGTGGCTATTCCGTATGAACCATACGGAGATTTAACCATGACCTACAAATACAACCCCTTCTGGCAGCAACGTATTCGTGAGACGGTGCGGCACGCACTGAATGTTCATCCCCGCCTGACGGCATTGCGGGTTGACCTGCGTCTCCCGGATGTACCGGCAGCAACGGACGCAGCTGTGATATCCCGCTTCATCAATGCCCTGAAAGCCCGAATCGACGCTTACCAGAAACGTAAGCATCGGGAAGGTAAACGCGTGCATCCCACAACCCTGCATTACGTCTGGGCCCGGGAGTTTGGGGAGTGCAAAGGTAAAAAACACTATCACCTGATGCTGCTGGTCAACCGGGATACCTGGTGTCGTGCCGGTGATTACCGCGCTCCGGAGTCTCTGGCCGGGATGATTAAACAGGCGTGGTGCAGTGCCCTGGGAGTGGATGTCGGGTGCCATGCCACGCTGGTGCATTTTCCGGCCTGGCCGGCGGTGTGGCTGGCGCGTAATGATGACACCGGCTTTCAGCAAGTGCTGGAACGTGCTGACTATCTGGCGAAGGAGCATACCAAAGCTCACTGCACCGGTGAGCGCAATTTTGGCTGTAGCCGGAGTTGAGCACGACTGGCGCGCCAATATCCGGCAAACCAAAAGTATGGGTTGTTGTCTGGCGGCAACGATGTATCCACTCGCCCACTGACTGTTTTTTACGTCAGTGTTCCATTGTGTGACAACCACAGTGCTGTAACAGCAACCAGCCTGCTTTACCCAAACTCCAGTCCAGATTTTAACTGAACCGCCATTCACACCCTGACCACGCTGCCCGTACCGGGACGGCTGTTGCCTGCGTGTCGTCTGGCGGCTAAGGAATATGACTATGTACGCAAAATCCTTTATCGCTCTTGATGGCAACGGACGTCTGACGGGCGCCCGTACTGCACAGGACGCACCTTATGCTAACTACACCTGCCACTT
>JAUMTW010000039.1 GCA_030531005.1 Corynebacterium sp. | reverse complement strand
GATGGTGATGTCAACTGGCAAGAATTTTTTGGCGGCCTTCAGGAAATTGGTTTCCTTGATAGCCCGGATACTATCCTGGCTTCGTCTGTCTTTGCTGAAAATGAGAATGCTGCTGAAGTCTCCAAATACCAGCTTGCCACTATTAAATCCATGATTCAAAAGGCTCAGAAAGCATAGTGCTCAGTGATGAGTGCTCGATAGAAAGTAGGGTTTCCCATGAGTCATACCCCAACGGCCTCAGAAAGTAATCTGCCTCCGCTCACCGACGGCCCCCACCGTAAACGGCTAGGGACTGTAGCCCTAGTAGCAACCCTCGGTGGTCTGCTCTTCGGCTACGATACGGGTGTTATCAACGGTGCCATTGATCCTATGACCGCAGAACTTGGCCTTGAGGCAAGCGGTATTGGCTTGGTAACTGCAACCCTGCTTATCGGCGCTGCAGTTGGTGCACTCACAATCGGCTACCTCTCAGACGCCATCGGCCGTCGTAAGACCATCCTCATCCTGGCAACCATCTTTTTTGCCGGCGCTCTGCTATGTGCTCTTGCTCCCGGCCTGGGAATCTTGCTGGTCGGACGTGTGCTGCTGGGGTTGGGAGTCGGTGGCGCCTCAACGGTAGTTCCAGTCTTCCTGGCAGAAATGGCTCCCTATGAAATCCGCGGATCCTTATCGGGCCGTAACGAAATGATGATCGTGGTAGGTCAGCTTGCTGCCTTTGTCATTAACGCTATTCTTGGCACTACCTTAGGTCATCTCGACTATGTATGGCGTGTTATGCTCGCCGTTTGTGCCCTACCGGCGGTCTTCCTCTTTATTGGTATGCTCCGTATGCCGGAATCCCCGCGTTGGCTACTATCAAAGGGGCGTCATGACGAAGCCCTGGCGGTGATGAAAACCGTCCGTTCGGAGGAACGCGCAGTGGCCGAGCTACGAGATGTTAAGCGTACACTGGAAAAAGATGCCCGCATGGTCACGCCTAGCATCGGCTCCATGCTTAAAGATAAGTGGGTCTTCCGCATTCTCATGGTCGGTATTGCGCTGGCTGTCTTCCAGCAGTTTACCGGCATTAACTCC
>JAUMTW010000038.1 GCA_030531005.1 Corynebacterium sp. | reverse complement strand
AAAAGCAGTGACAGCGCGGTGTTGAGCCATTGGACTGGTACCAAGAAGGCCAGCACCATCGCTACCAGGGTTAATCTGATCACGATTCCGCTGATGTCGGTGTTGCGGATAAAACCACGTGCGTACAGGTAGGACCAGGGATGTGAGTCGTTCGACAAGAACTTGATCAAGCCCGTTGCCCACCGCCGACGTTTCACGTTACCCTGAACGCTTGGAACGTCGGTGAAGAGGTTAAAGAAACGGTAGACTGAATACATCCGGTCCTCTTCCATCTTCACAGCGGCCTTCCAGTCGATCATCAAGTTGCGGTAGTATGCTCGCATTGCAACGTCTAAGATGAGCGCCACAACGAGGCCTGCCAATGGATTCAGTAGCCAGGTTACGACCGCCACAACTCCCGGGTTCGCCCAGTATTCCAAGCGTGAACGCCGGTGTTGCTTTGACCACTTCATGGCAATTGACTTCCGGGCCGTAAACAACCAGTCGTCCTTGGCCACCATGGCAGCTAGGAAGATGGCTGCAATTTCTGCCGATGATAATTTCATCGTCGCCAGCGCAAACGGCATCGCGATGCAAGTACCGGCGATCGTGATGATTTCACCCATCAAGAGACTGTATCGGTACGCACGCTTGAGGTAGGCATCGATCGTTTCCACTTGTGGCAGCAAGAAGACAGGGTCCGGGCGCTTGACCAGGGTTGCTAACCGGCCGACTTGGGCAAGCAGGACGAACCAGATCGCCAGCAGCCAGCGTGACCACCAGAGATTAGGTCCGAGGCTTGGCAACCATTCTGAATAGCCGTACGCCAAGGCACCAAATAAGAAGAAGAGCGCAATGACGAAGTGGTCGTTGAAAACCAGGCGCCAGTACTTGAGCAGCATCATAAATTGCCGTTGCCGGCGTGTTGCGTATAACTTATTCATGCTGATCATCCCTTGCCAGTCCGAGGTAAATCTCGTCCAGAGTCTCATCTGGGCGCTCGGCTTGTTGTCTTAATTCGTCCAGGGTCCCATGTGCGCGAACTTGGCCATTTGCCAAGAGCACGAAACGATCACAGTAGCGTTGGGCTGTATCGAGGAC
>JAUMTW010000037.1 GCA_030531005.1 Corynebacterium sp. | reverse complement strand
GCCGGTTACGGTATAATCGCGGCTTTGACAACAGACTAAAAAACATCAACTTTGACCATTACGAAACTTGCATGGCGTGACCTGGTTCCTGATACCGATAGCTATCAGGAAATATTTGCTCAGCCACATTTGATTGACGAAAACGATCCTTTATTCAGTGATACTCAACCGCGACTGCAATTTGCGCTGGAGCAGTTGCTGCATACGCGAGCATCCTCCTCTTTTATGCTGGCGAAGGCCCCGGAAGAGTCTGAGTATCTGAATCTTATTGCCGATGCCGCGCGTGCGCTACAAAGCGATGCAGGCCAACTGGTGGGCGGTCACTATGAGGTTTCCGGGCACACCATCCGCTTACGTCACGCAGTGAGTGCAGATGATAATTTTGCGACTTTAACGCAAGTTGTCGCTGCCGACTGGGTAGAAGCGGAGCAACTCTTTGGCTGCCTGCGCCAGTTTAATGGCGACATTACCCTGCAGCCAGGTCTGGTGCATCAGGCAAATGGCGGTATTCTCATCATCTCTTTGCGTACACTGCTGGCGCAACCTCTGCTGTGGATGCGGCTGAAAAATATCGTTAACCGCGGGCGTTTTGACTGGGTTGCGTTTGATGAGTCGCGCCCTCTCCCCGTCTCTGTGCCTTCGATGCCATTGAAGCTGAAAGTCATTCTGGTAGGCGAACGCGAATCATTGGCTGATTTCCAGGAGATGGAGCCAGAGCTTTCAGAGCAGGCTATTTATAGCGAATTTGAAGATACTCTGCAGATTGTCGATGCGGAGTCAGTAAGCCAGTGGTGTCGCTGGGTGACATTTACCGCCAGACATAATCACTTACCTGCACCGGGAGCGGATGCCTGGCCGGTGCTTATCCGCGAAGCAGCACGCTACACTGGTGAACAAGAAACACTTCCGCTTAGCCCGCAGTGGATCCTCCGCCAGTGTAAAGAGGTCGCCTCCCTGTGTGATGGCGACACCTTCTCCGGCGAGCAGCTAAACTTAATGCTACAGCAGCGTGAATGGCGCGAAGGTTTCCTCGCTGAACGCATGCAGGATGAGATCCTTCAGGAGCAAATCCTGATTGAAACCGAAGGCGAAC
>JAUMTW010000036.1 GCA_030531005.1 Corynebacterium sp. | reverse complement strand
GCCTGTATCTCACATATACGCTAATTTTCGCGTTTCTGGCGGCCTGCATATTTGGTACATATTGGCTCACTGGTCAGACCTTCATCTGGAGCAAAGACGCCCTCAACCAGCATTTACCGCTGATGGCCAACTACCGCAACGCTTTGCTGCAGTGGTTTAAGCATCCAGGGCAGGTGAGCTACTGGTCTTGGAAGATGGGGCTAGGGCATGACACCTTCTCAGTCTACTCGTACTACACGATTGGGGACGTGTTCGCATACTTAGCCCTCCTGTTCCCCGCTGCCAAGATGACGCTGGCGTACCAGGTGATTACGATGATCCGCCTGTATTGCGTAGGGCTGTCGTTCGTGTACTTTGCTCAGCACTTCCGGTTCCGCGATCACGTGATTATGGCGGGGACTGTGACGTACATGGTCAACGCCTATCTGCTGTATGCTGCGGTTGCTCAGCCATTCTTCACGACGCCGTTTATCCTCTTTCCGCTGATCGTGGTCCAGATTGAGCGGGTGTTAAAGGGCGGTTCCGCATGGCCATTGATGGGTGTGTTCACCTGGATGCTGATATCAAATTACTATTTCGCATTCGTCCTCGGTATCGGGGCCTTGGGATATCTCGTATTGCGCGTGCTGACACATTACCGTCACACACTTAATTACGTGAAGACTGTGACCAAGCTAGGACTCGCTTCAATTGCTTCTGTGATGGTGTCTGCAGTCATGCTGATACCTGAAATTATTGCGGTCGGAAACTCTACGCGGATCGGGGCGCAGTTTGCGAATGGATTGAAAGTCTACCCGCTGTATTACTACCTGTTCCTGCCAAAACAATTGATCAACGGGGGACAGCGGTCATTTGATTACTGGACCGCACTGGGGATTATCTCGATCGGTTTCCTCGCCCTCGTCTACATCTACTCCCGTCCGAAGAAGTACCCACTGCTGACGATTTCGCTCGGGGTATCGGCGGTGATGCTGCTAATCCCTGCTGTTGGTGCATTCTTCAATGGGATGATGTCGGCTTCCAATCGTTGGACACTGCTGATCTACCTGCCACTGGCATTTGCGGTCTGTCTGCTGGTCGAAAACGCCACAAGCCTCTCC
>JAUMTW010000001.1:203226-491035 GCA_030531005.1 Corynebacterium sp. | reverse complement strand
CGACCGCTCGTTGCGACTTCGATAAAGTTACACACCTGAATAAATAAACACAAATACCGAGGTAAGTGCCTTGTTTCACGACTATAATCGCATCTTTTTCGAGTCTTTAGATATTGAAGATGATCGCTACCTTGTCTGTCCATGCTGCAGTGGCTCATTGGCCCTATGCGCTAGTACAACTGCATGATTGCAGGTAGTTGATTTCGCCGCGTAAAGCAAAGCAACTTCACCGATTAGTCCCAAGGTTAGGAGGCTTTGCACCTCTGGATCATCGTGCTTAGCTTCAATCTCTTGCCGGTAGCGTTCAGTAAAATCATAGAATTGGTTTGGATCATGGGCGAACCACTTCCGCAATTCGGTACTAGGCGCCACGCTCTTCATCCATCCCCATTGTTGGACTAGTGGATTATCCTTCCATACTCCACGTGGCCAAAGTCGATCTACCAATACCGGCTGCGCTGGCTGTGGACATTCGCCTCGTAAAATTTCGTGCAACTTTATTAACGATACCTCTTAGCTTCTACCCTATTCCCCGTATGGCTTGGAGGTTTTTTGCGAGGAATTCTTTACGAATCTAGTTATCACGTTACAATCTTGCACTTGTTCAAAGGTTCTAGGACTCCACCATTGCAACGAATACTCGCCGGGAAAACCAGCATATCCCTGCCATAGTTCATGCCATGGCAATCGTGGTCAATCATTCGAACAGTGACACTATTTGCCAGCTCCCTGTTCAAAATCCAGAGCTCTTCCTCCGACTTAGTTGGAGTGATTTTTATTCAAGTTTTCACCCGCGCACTGTTAACAGGCACTATGCTAAGGGTCATGAGTATTATCGTCACGAATGAAATTACTGTTCCCAAGGAACATCAGGAAACTGTAGCTGCACGCTTTGCACATAACGCTAGCGGGCTTGCAGATGTCGAAGGCTTCGAGGGTTTTGATCTATGCCAACCAACCGAACCTGATGATGATCGTTGGCTGGTTGTTACTAAGTGGAAGGATGAAAAGTACTACACTGCATGGCGCGAAGGCCGGGCATTTGCCAAGTCACATGCGGAAAAGCATCAGCATGGATCTGATCATAAGCCACTGTCTAGCGATTCAGTGGTACGGCATTACTCTGTAGCATTTACTACGTACGATTAATTCCCGGCCACTATGTTATATAGCGTTATATAGCCCTTACCCTCATTTTTTAATGCTGGTTGAGGGCTATAAGCTTATCTCTTGAGCAACTAGCAAAAGGCGTGCTGTATGCAGGCTTAAAATATGTTGTTTCGCCTGTTGCAAATTCTTGGCCTGTTTCAAAATTTACGCCGAGGACTACCCGCTTAGCAATTGCATATCCCTGCGGATACTGGACAGCCACCGAGTTTTCAATGCCCGAGGATCAATATCTTGGTGACCAGTTCCGTTAAAGGAGCGCTTAAACAAAAACTTTACATACACAATTAAGCGGGCCTTTGCCACAACATCTCTATCAAGTACTCCTGCCCCCAGGCAATTGTGCATCCACTATATCTAAAAGGCGGGCAAGAAGTTTTGGTCAAAAATAGTAGTCTGCTCAAAGCTTCCCGTCTGACCATCAAGTTACGAATTCACCACGTGCAACGCAAAAACAGCTTCGGAAGTTGCTACTTGAACACCAGTAGTTTCCCGGATTTTCTGTATAGCTGTTTTACCAAGAGAGCATTCACTTGGGTAAAAATGTTGGACTTCCCATAGCAACGAGACAAAAAGCTCCACCCCTTGCACTGCATGTTCTACTGCAAAGCTAAGTCGATCTCCTAAGGCTACGAAGATACTGTCAGACAAAATGGTGTCACACATCTCTGACGCCATACTGGCCACATCTTGTGCCAGATTGAGTTGTTCCGGAGTGATTTCGGCCACCAACCGCGCAAGCTGCTCTGATGGTTCGATTGCATTAGGCACAAGTATCAGGTTGGCACAATTTCAAGCTAGAGAGAATTAGCTAAGGAGAATTCATGGTTATAGCCATGCTTGCCACCTTTCTGGTTCTGAGTCACTGGAGGCTACAAGCCACGCCAATGCGATATTTCACACTAACTAGGCTTGATTTCCAAGTGTTTTAAGCTCAATTCCTATCCACAGTGTCTGCTCACCATAGAAGTGGCGACAAGCCTCTAGACATCTGATGCCCCACCAAAATACTGCTACTGCTAGCATTCTCCTCTTGCTGCGCACTAATACGCGTCAGAGTATTTTACCTACAGCTCAAACCTCGCGGTTTTGGCGCCAGTTAGGCATTGCCCCGCCCTGTCGCATCCCTACCGTAAACACGCAACACAGAACGCCAAAGAATATAACTTGTACACAAATCTCACACCCCGCAATCCTTACGTTTACCCTGCAGTGAGCTCAATTTCGTGATGTCTTGCTGCTGTTTTATGTGCATAGACCATCATTTTTATCTACAGTGGTGGACATGACTACAAAGAATCGTTTTTATAAAGGACTTACTGTCCCTGCAATCGCTTCGCTCGGCTTCTTCGGCTTGGCTGCTTGCAGCTCCGATGATTCCTCCACTGCTGAATCCACCACTGAAACTGTCACTTCGGTTTCCACGGTGACCGATACCGCCACAACGAGCACCGCCACTGACTCCGCTACGCAAGGCCAAGCAACTATTGAAACCATCGAGCTTGATGGTGCCGCTGTAGACACAGCTTCTCTGGGCCCGCTCGAGTATAAGATCAACTCTGATGGTGGAGTTCGCGAAATTGACATTGATGAGACGGATACCGCTACCGCAGATTTTGATGTTGATTTAGAGCTGCGTAACGATGCTTGGATCCTGGACGATTTCAGCGTTGAAATTGATAGCACCGATTGGGAAACTTCGGATGCCGAAGAAGCTGCAGCCGTCGTAGAGGTGAGTGAGGACGAATCCACAGTACGCATCGAAACCGAGGTGCATAATGATGATAACGAGCAGGAAACTGCCAGCATTGTTGTCGAACTAGCACTGAACTAACCCGACCAGGATTTCCTTATTCCCTCGACTAAGTGATGCCAGACTCTAAACATCGAGCTACTAGCAGCACTTTATAAGCACTTTATAGCTAGGAACCCCAAGACTTGGAAAATAATCATTCCAGCCTTGGGGCTTTCAGCATTCTAGGGATTTATCGCAGCAAGTCTTTGCCATGGGTGCCCCACCGAGCCCTCTCTCTACCAAGGCCTCCGTCAGTTCCCGTATTGGCTTTGGCCAACCGTAACACCGTCTCGCTTTAGAACTCCCTTATGCAACATCATCGACTGGCAGGTCATGAGCATGCTGATTCAATTGCTCTAATGAGAGCGTTTTTCTTATCACTTGCTCCGGCAATTCCGCTGCATATGCCACGTTTTCCAGTACGTGTTCTGCGGGACGCATCACGCCTTCTCGTAAAATTGGGTTCGCATTGAGCAAGGGATGAATTATCTCATTAAGCCAGTTAGGGGCTATTCCAGCACGTTGAGCGAAAATACTCATACTCACCAGCACTGCATATACTGAATTCCAGGAGTACTCTACCGTCTTGCCCAAGTGAGCTTCGAGCTCACTGCGAGAGACTTGAAACAAGGGTTCTCGTTGCGCATTCCACAGGGTTCTATGATGGGCAATACTATTGCGAAGATCCACAAAATCCGCGGTCATATCCTGCAAATCTTCGAATGACATCCTGAGCTCTTGTGCCATGTGTTGAGGTATGCCGGCCCACTCACATGAGTGCATGACCCCGTTTAGCGCTCCAAAGGTGCAAAATTCTACCAGGACCCACACTGGGATTTTGCGAAAGTCTTTTAACCTGATCGCCGGTTTCCCCCGCCGAGCCTCTGGGATAATTTGCAGGCCCGGATTATCGCTGCCCACAAGTTGCCTTTCTATCGCCTGATACCAAGGATGTTCCACCGCTTCTCGCCCAGGACTTCCCAGTCGAACGACATCGACAAAGTTGGCATCAGCACCTTTGCAATACACAAAAGCCTGAACAAAACGAGTTCTTAAAGTGAGTTCAATTTCTTGTAGCAACGCACCTACGTGCCCGCTCAATTGACGCTCTACTTCATAGAGCTTTTGCACATCTTCAAAACAAGCTGTGCGCCGAAAACCCCCATTTGGATCCGTACTACAATAGCGCCAGTGTTGGAGGTACTGTTGCAGAGACCAAATGTTGACGCGTGATAGTAGTCTAATTGCTTTCGTGCGATCCTCCACTTGTAGCCCTTGGGTTACGAGTGCGTTGAGTTGATCCTCAAAGCTCTCGGCTATAACCTGGCCTCGTTTTGGAAAGCGATTACCTGGCATCAATAGTCTGGCAGCGCCACTCGCGCCATGATCGGATTCCATACGCTCTACTGGACCTGCAGGTTCGTCCTGCTCACGGTTAGGAGCTTGGGCGGTACTATCCGGCTTTGTCGCATCCGCTGGCGAGCTCATTTGTTTACCTCGTGTAGCGCTACTCTCGCCTACCACGTCAGTTTCCGCTCGAAGAACGTGATTACAGGTTGCGCGATGATGCGCAGGTTCTTCTGCAATGGTCACATCATGCAGCGCATCACCGGTTCGTGCAGCGGTTACCTGGGTAATTGTGGGGCCGGAGCTCATTGCATTTTGAAGCTTTGCCAGTTGGCTCTGTGGCAAGCGCACAGGTGCTCCAACATACTCTGTGAATTCTGACCCGAACACATGGCTTGCGCCTCGGCCCAGAGTATAACGATCGTCACCTCGTTCTTGCTGCATGATTGCAGTCGAAGCATCTGCTCGAGAAGCACGAGGGTGCTTTGAAATCGAGCCACCAGTATTGCCATCACCAACTTGGTCATTACCTGTTGGCACCGAATAAGAATTATCTACCCCCGCACTTAAGGCTTCATCGGCATGTGTTTGCTGGTGTATAGCACCTTGCGCCGGGTCGGCCGCCGTCACCAATTTATCTTCTGCCGAAGTTGTATTCGCGATGCAAGCACCAGAATCATCCGCTTTTCGGTCAAGTGCTGTTTGCTTCGTGATTTCTACAATTGTTTCTCGGTCCGCGTTCGTATCAACGGGGTCAGCAGCAGCATAACTTGCTGCCTTGGCGTCCTTGTCATACGTTTTGCCGGGCGCATTTTCCAACGTCAATTCCCAGCGCAAGGATGCTAGCTCAGTATCGGAAAGGTGTGCTTCCAATGTATTGCGCATCTTCGGCTTTCGCTGAGGCATATTCGCAGGGCTCCGACTATCTACCGCTACCATTTGGTCCTGATCGAGGCCATTCGCTACTTGGATGCTATGTTCCATGGCCTGCATGAACTCTTGATAGGTAATGAATGGCGATACAATTGCTAGCCGGCTTTGCCAAAACAGCTGTACTTCTTCGCTGCTGGGGTACGCACTTTGTTCTGCGTTAGGCATTTCCGATACCTCCCTAGCAGCATCTGACGGAGCAAATTCGCTTGCTACAATCCGAAATCCTGCAGGTAATACTGCCAGCTTGGCTTGGGAAAAATCTTGCGTCTGGTTAGCTATCGTCGCTAATTGCTTGGTGGCAAAAGTTGAGGATTCGTGCCTTGGAACCTGAAAATTTTGCGCTCGGTGGTGATGGCGTCGGCTTTCTGTAGTCCTTTCTAAGCCGGCAAGGATATCTGAAACTTCGCGGCTTCGCTTATCCGAGACAGATATTCCGAACACCGAGTGCCTGCCATTTCGGTGTATTTTCGTTGGGCGCCGCGAATTGTTGAAACGGTGCTGCGCAGCCAGGCTTGCCGGAGTTACTTTGGTGGAATCATTCGTTAGCGTCATCAACAGATCCTTTAACAGTGGTTCACTTTTCGCCCGTGTCTAGCGTGTACATTAAGGCACATCAGCTTGAAAGCTTTGTGTGTTTTCGCAGTGCCACACATGGCTACTATTTGCCTTTACTGTAAGTTCCGAGCAGGACATTACTTTTTCTACATTCGAACATTTGAGTGCTTTGGCCGGTATCCGAATGTCAGCGCTTGAGGAACCGCAACCAACCTTTTGTTTCTATTGGTCTATAGATATAAACTGTTGGTTACAGCGCTTCACCCATGAGCTTGCCCCCCCCCACAAAGACGCAGTACACCTTCTGCGAGCCCGTGCAACCAACACTCACCGGCAGCAATGCATTACAAAGCTAACCACCTCGCCGAGCACTCACCCGTTGCCACGTGAGACTCTACCAACACCAAACTTTAGGAATTCTGCTTGTCAAGCAGCCATAACATTGGAGCACAATTCCGCCAGGAGGATTGCAATGACACTTCGCCACAAGCCCTCTCTTTCCACCCGCACCTTCGCCCAAAATACCCAGTCATCCTCGCCTAACGTTGATACCGGATTGAAGGCTGGTTCCGTAGGCTGGATCCTGCTCGCAGCCTTAGGAGTTGCCTTCGTTATCTCTGGAGATTTCGCCGGCTGGCAGTTCGGCCTTGAGCGCGGGGGCTTTGGAGGCATGTTCATTGCGGTGCTCATCGTGGCTGCAATGTATTACTGCATGTGTCTCTGCCTAGGCGAACTTTCAGCAGCACTCCCCAGCGCCGGGGGCGGATATCGATTTGCCAGCGTTGCGTTAGGGCGCACCGGCGGATATGTCACCGCAGCAGCTGTCCTCTTGGAATACGTCATTGCGCCTGCTGCCCTCCCCGCTTTCATTGCCGGATATTTAAGCGGTATCGGCCTTAATCCCTTTGAGACCAACTGGCCAATTGCTTTGATTTGTTATGGCGTCTTCGTAGGCTTACACCTCTGCGGTGCTGGTGAGGCCATGCGGGTACTACTCGCCATGACTGCCCTGAGCATGTTGGCCCTGGTGGTGTACTGCTTTTATCTGCTGCCACACGCCGACCTAGCTAATTTCACCGACAATGGCGCTGCACATAACCCAACGGGATTCTTCCCGCATGGATTTGTGGGAATTTGGGCGGCCTTCCCATTTGCCATCTGGTTCTTCCTAGCCGTAGAAGGCGTACCCATGGCAGCAGAAGAGGCCAAGAATCCAGCGAAAGATATTCCCCGCGCCATTAAGGTCTCTATGGGCGTGCTACTGTGCAGCGCCCTCGCCATGCTGATCATTGGCCCCGCCGCAGCAACAAGTGGCGTCATTGGTGCTTCAAATAATCCGCTCGTCGATGCTTTACACCACATAGGCGCTCATAGTGCGGTGATAAAGTTCATCTCCGGGGCAGCTCTACTAGCACTGATCACCTCATTTTTCTCAATTACTTACGGGTATTCCCGCCTGATCTATTCTCTGGCTCGCGATAAGGTGTTACCCGATTTCTTAGGGCGCACCAACCGGCGTGGCGCTCCCACTTGGGCATTAATTTTGCCGGCTATCCTCGGCCTCGTACTCACCGTCTTCTTTGATGGCGATACCTTAATGAGCGTGGCCGTCTTTGGTGCTGTGGTCTCATATGCACTCATCATGATCTCTTTCATTGTGCTGCGTCGGAATCGCCCACAGTTACAGCGACCATATGTCGCACCTGGTGGAGTTGCTACGGCAGGGTTTGCACTAGCAATCACATGCATCGCTATCGTGGCAGTCTTTATCTCCGATTGGCGGGTAGGCTTGTGTGGATTGCTATTACTCCTCGCTATGACCGGGTGGTATAAGGTGCAGCGCCAATAAGGCAACCTACCCATACCCCATCCACCTTCCAGAACCTCCCAAAAGGAATGACATGGCCTATCGCTGTCGCATTGGCACTACCACCTACACCTTCAATAGCCTCACTCAAGTCCTGGCAAAAGCTACCCCACATCGCAGTGGCGACGTCCTTTCCGGCGCCAGCGCCACGAGTGCCGCTGAACGAGTAGCCGCCCAACGGGTGCTAGCAGACGTTACTTTGCGTGACCTCTTAGAACACCCAGTCTTGCCTTATGAGGTTGATGCGGTGACCCGTCTAGTGGCAGATACCCATGATGCTGAGGCTTTTCGTCCCATTGCCCACCTGACTGTGGGCGAGTTCCGCGAATGGCTCTTACGTGCAAGCGCTGCTCTAGATGGTGCTACCCAATTTGCTGCGATCGCTCCCGGGCTCACCCCAGAGATGGTTGCCGCCGTCAGCAAACTCATGAGCAACGCTGAGCTCATTGCGGTTTCTGCAGCAGCGCAAGTGGTTACTCGTTTTCGCACTACCTTAGGGTTGCCCGGATGCATGGGTACGCGATTACAACCAAACCATCCTGCAGATGATCCGGTGGGCATTACTGCTAGCATTGTTGATGGTTTGCGTATGGGGATTGGGGATGCCGTGATCGGCATTAATCCTGCTACCGATTCTCCACAGCGCGTGCGTATGCTCCTCGAACTCCTCGATAGGGTACGCCAACGCTATGAAATCCCTACCCAATCCTGTGTACTCACCCACGTCAGCACTACTGTAAAGTTGCTAGAAGCAGGCGCCCCAGTTGATTTAGTCTTCCAATCAATTGCCGGCACGGAGGGCACCAATCGCAGTTTCGGTGTCAGTCTCGATTTACTTGATGAGGCTTATGCGGGAGCCAAAGAACTCCATCGCGGCAGTGTCGGCAACAATGTTATGTATTTTGAAACTGGGCAAGGTTCGGCACTATCCGCCGGTGATTATCGCAGCCCTGATGGCACACCTATTGATCAACAAACCCTGGAAGCCCGCGCATATGGGTTAGCTCGTCATTACGATCCCTTCATTGTTAATACGGTGGTGGGCTTTATTGGCCCAGAATACCTCTATGACGGTAAGCAAATTATTCGCGCCGGTCTGGAAGATCAGTTTTGCGGCAAGCTCTTGGGCCTACAGATGGGTGTTGATGTTTGCTACACCAATCATGCCGAGGCTGATAGCAATGATATGGATACCTTGCTGCAGCTGTTGCTTGCTGCCAATACCGGGTTCGTCATTGCGGTACCCGGCAGTGATGACGTGATGCTGGGATATCAATCTTTGTCTTATCACGATATTGCGCTCGCCCGGCAGATTAGCGGCACAACCCCAGCCCCGGAGTTTGCACACTGGTTGCAGGAACATGCTATTACTGATGCCACTGGTCGCTTGGATGAGACGACCACAGTTGCTTGGGGAGACATTCCGAGTTTAAGTGCAACGAATACAAAAGCTATCGTCCCTACACCAAGCGCACAGTTATCGGTTGCAGCCCTGCAGGAACTCTCCCCCGCACGAATTGCATTGGGGCAATGTGGAGCTGGATTGCCAACCTCCGCACGCACTCAACTATTGGAAGATCACGGGCAAGCCCGTGATAGCGTGCACTCACAAGCACAATGGGACGTGGTTGCTACAGCCCTAACCAAACTTGGATACGGGAGCCAATTCCGCGAGGTCTCATCCCAAGCAGGCTCACGGGTAGAGTATTTAACCCGACCAGATTTAGGGCGCCTGCCGCATAGCGTGGCCCATATTCACCCCCAGCCCGAGGCCCGCATTGGGATCGTTCTGGCAGATGGCCTCTCACCCCAAGCAGTACATATGCACGGACCACAGCTTATCGATGCCCTTTTTCGCCTTAACCCCGGCCAATACCACATCGATGAACCAGTCTTTGCCCACCAAGCCCGGGTGGCGTTAGGCGATCACATCGCTGCTGCAGCACAGTGGGACGTCGTAATCATGATCATTGGGGAGCGCCCTGGAATGAGCGTTCCCAGTTCGTTGGGTCTATATTTAACCTATAAAGCGCAACCCGGATCTACTGATGAGCAGCGTAATTGCATTTCTAACGTACATCCGCCTGAAGGTACTGACTATGAGGCTGCCGCAGCTATTGCGTGGGATTTAATCGAGCAGTTCTACTACAAGCAGAAATCTGGCTTCGAGATTAAGGCCAAGGAGGCACAAATGCTCCTTGCAAAATATACCAGCGAGATTCAAGCCTGAACATATGCTTACTCTCGGTCTCATTCCTCTAACCTGCCTTAATCTTTAACTGCCATGGCTCATCGCCTGAAGGATCCAACAATCAGACAACAGTGATGCATGCCATTATCGTTACCAAAAATTGCATATCTCATGCTAAACTGTAGTCAATCAAACACCTTCCGGGGTTGTTATCTTGTATATGAAGGAGCGCCAGCTTTTTCACTTTCCGAGAGCAAAACCTGGTCAATGCATCGTGCGTTGACCAGGTTTTTCGCGTTCATAGGCGAAATCTGGAACTGATGTTGAAAGGATAGATTTGTGGTTTCAAAAGTAGATTACGGCCAACTTGCCACCGATATTCTGCACCACATTGGCGGGGCCGACAATGTACAATCAGTCGTACACTGTGCAACACGGCTACGCTTCGTGCTCAATGACCATAAAAAGGTTGATGTGGCCGCACTGCGAGCGCTACCTGGGGTGATTACGACAGTAGAATCTGGAGGCCAATTCCAAGTGGTAATCGGCAATAGTGTCTCCCGGGTCTATCAACAACTACCGGCCGACTTAGGAAACGCTACTGGCGCCACTACTCCGGTGAAACAATCTTTGGTCGGCAAAGCCATCGATATTATCTCGGCAATTTTTGCCCCACTTCTTGGCGTGTTGGCAGCGGCCGGCATCCTCAAAGGGTTCCTAGCACTCTTTGTTGCTCTAGGATGGGTCAACACTACCGCTACCACCTATGCCATTCTCTACTCCACTAGTGATGCCCTCTTCTTTTTCCTCCCGGTATTATTAGCAGCCACTGCAGCTCGCAAATTCGGTGCAAATATGTACACCTCCATCACCATTGCAGCAGCTTTACTCTATACCGAAGTGCAAAATGCCACTGTGCTGTATGACGGAGTAGAAACTCAGATGCCCCTGCTCTCCTATGCGCAACTTGGCGAATCTGTCACCTTCCTCGGCATCCCAGTTGTTATGCAGTCTTATGGTTCGACTGTCATCCCTATTATTGTGGCCGTTTGGGTACAAAGCCTGATCGAAAAGCGCTGTGATGCCTGGTTGCACGAATCTGTGCGTACATTCTTCACGCCTCTTTTTGCCTTAATGATTATAGTTCCTCTGACCTTAATAACCTTAGGCCCAGCTGGAGTATATATTGGAGAAGCGCTCGCCACAGTTTTGCAGATAAGCTATGACGCCACCCCCGTGATAGCAAGTGCACTCATTGCTATGTTATGGCAGGTCATGGTGATCTTCGGCGTGCACTGGGGTATTGTGCCAGTGTTTATGAACAACTTCACTGTTCATGGCTTCGATCCTTTAATGGCTGCCTGCTTCCCGGCTGTCCTCTCCCAGGCCGGTGCGGCCTTTGGCCTGTTTTTGCGTTTGCGCAATGCTCAAGATAAAGCATTAGCCGGTTCAGCAACACTCGCCGGTATCTTTGGTGTGACTGAGCCTGCCGTCTATGGCGTTACCCTTCCGCGCAAGCGTCCCTTCATCCTAGGTATTGTGGCAGCAGGGTGTGGTGGCATCATCGTCGGTTTAGGCCGGGCAATGGTATATGGAGCAGGCACTCCTGCTTTGCTCACATTAACTCTTGCGATTGATCCCACAGGTAGCTGGACAAACTTTTATTGGCTTAGTGCTGGTACCCTCTTAGCGTTTATACTGGCAGCTACCTTCACCTATTTCTTTGGCCTCTCCAAGCAACAACGCGAGGCAGACCGTACCGCTTCACAGCAGAGCATTGCTGCTCCCTCCGAGACGCCTCCACGGGCAGGAGTTGATATTGCGGTAGCTGAAAAGCTCGTTGCTCCCGCAGATGGCACGGTCGTAGCACTAGCTGATGTCAATGATCCCGTATTTTCTTCCTTAAGCATGGGCAATGGCATTGCACTACTTCCAGATTCCGGCACGATATATGCCCCAATCAGTGGCACAGTTAAAGTAGCCATGAAAACTGGACATGCCTACGGCATTCGCACTGCAAATGGTATTGATGTCTTAATTCATATAGGTCTGGACACCGTCGCACTCAAAGGCGCTGGCTTTACTCCCCTCGTCACTAAAGGCGATGAGATTACCGCGGGCCAACCAATTGCCGAAGTCGATCTGCCCTTTTTAACTGCAGAAGGTCTAGATCCTACTACCATCGTGGTAATACCGGAACCTCGCAGCATAGAGGTCACTGCTTTGCACACCGGGAAGATTCGCCATGGACAGCCATTGGCGTTGATGGATACCCCAACTGCAACAATATTCGAATCTTAAAGAGGAGTTCTCATGCATACCCCTTCCCTAACCCCCTTTCCTGCAAATTTTCTCTGGGGTGCCTCAACCTCGGCTTATCAAACAGAAGGTGCGTGGAATGAAGATGGAAAAGGCCCATCAGTCATCGATATGCGCACTGATTTTCCAGAAGGAACCTGCGATTATACGGTAGCGACCGACACTTACCACCATATGGAAGAAGATGTTGCCTTATTCCAAGAACTCGGATTGAAGACCTATCGCTTTTCAATTGCGTGGACGCGTATCATTCCCGATGGGGATGGCCCTGAAAACCCCGCCGGTATCGCTTTCTATCACAGGTTACTTGATGCGCTGCTTGCCGCTGGCATCGAACCACTGGTAACGATGTACCACTTTGATTTACCCGCAGCCCTTGATGCCAAAGGTGGGTGGACGAACCGGGATACAATTGCAGCTTTTGAACGCTACGCCCGTATTCTCTTCCGCGAATACGGTAAGAAAGTGCGCTATTGGCTCACCATCAATGAGCAAAATATGATGATTTTGCATGGATCCGTAATCGGCACCACAACGCTTGATGGTGACGCCGGACAACGAGATTTATACCAACAAAATCACCACATGTTCCTTGCCCAAGCCAAGGCCACGATAGCGTGTCATGAAATGTTGCCCAATGCAAAGATTGGACCAGCACCGAACATCGCCCCCGTGTATCCCGCATCGATGGAACCGAAAGATATTTTAGTTGCTGACCATGTGGAAGCGGTTCGCAATTGGCTTTATCTTGACTTGAGCGTGCATGGACGCTACAACGATTTAGCCTGGGCTTACCTTGAACAGCGCGGGTGGACTCCCACAATCAAACCTGGTGACATGGCGATCTTGGCTGCAGCCAAGCCGGATTTCATTGCATTTAACTACTATAACTCCCAAACTGTAGGAGCGATTGTGGAAGGTGAAGAAGTTAGTGATGGTAGCGGGGATCAACAAATTTCCCAAGGCGAAGCAAGCTTCTATAGGGCGGTTACCAACAAACATTTGCCCCTTACTAATTTCGGATGGGGCATTGATCCCTTAGGTTTCCGCACGGTGCTGCGCCGGATTTGGGATCGTTACCACCTACCATTAATCGTTACTGAAAACGGCCTTGGCGAATTTGATCAGCTCGAGGATGACAAAGTACATGACCAATATCGAATTGATTACCTGCGGGCGCATATAGAGCAGATGCAATATGCATTATCCGATGGGGTCGTGGTCTTTGGCTATTGCCCATGGTCAGCTATTGATTTGGTCTCCACGCATCAAGGCGTTGCTAAGCGATATGGCTTTATCTATGTTGATCGTACTGATACTGAACTGCGAAGTCTGCAGCGTTATCGCAAGGATTCTTTCTACTGGTATCAACAAATAACGGCTAGTAATGGAGCCAAGTTACACTAGCTCGTGACCGTCTCAAGGTATTACTTGCCACCGAAGGTGTCACAAGTAATACCTTGAGTATCCGCAGTAGGGCATCAGCATACGTATAGATGAATTGTAGAAATCATTTTGTGTGGAGATATACCGGTGACTAAATCTTCTTCCTGGCGCGTTGCGCAGGTACTAAATAACAATGTGGTGTTAGCGGTATCTAGTACGCAACCAACACCAGACCCCACGCAAGATGCTGTCCTTTTTGGCCGAGGCATTGGATTCCAGCGTAAGCGGGGAGACCTCATTGCCACCACCGAAATACAGCAAATCTATCATTCTGCGGCCAACCAACCTCCAGAACAACTTGCTCGCCTAGTTGCTGAAATCGACCCAAAACAATTGGAACTGGCTCAAAATCTCGCTGATCTAGCTCAGGTAATCTGCCATACATCTTTGCCGGATAGTGCAGTTGTGGCTTTAGCCGACCATTTGCGTTTGGCGACAGAACGTACCCTTGCCGGCGCAAAGTCACCGGCAGCGTTACAATGGGAAATCCAGCATCTCTACCCCAGCGAATACGCTTTTGGGAAACAGGCCTGCCAACTAGTTCGAGCCCAAACCGGGGTGCAATTCGATACCAGTGAGGCTGTTGCTATTGCCTTACATGTGGTCAATGTACAGTATGATCGCGATAATCAAAATTTCGCTCGCACTGTTGCTTTAACTGAACTACTGGAGCGCATTTTAGATATAGTTGACGCGGCTTTACCCGGCGGTCCTGGAATCCTCGATCGCGATTCTTTAGCCACAGCACGCTTTATTGCCCACATCCGCTTTCTGCTGAAGCGATTAGTTAACCCGGTGCAAGAAACCGCAATACCAGGTGCACGTCTCCAAGATGCTGTTGCTCATGAGTACCCTACTGCCTATAGGATTGCAAAACGCGTTATGGTAGCTATTAATTTCGAAGCGGAAATCGAATGCTCTAACGCAGAACTTACCTATCTCACCTTGCATATTGCTCGTTTGATGCAAAATTAAGCGCAAAACGCTATCGGAGGACAAGTTTCCCGTGGCTGAATCCCCCCAGAAACTAGGCTTATCCGCTACAGACTTGATTTTCGGGGCGCCTAGTGCCAGACGCCTAATTTTATTAGGCTGCGAAAATTCACAGTACTGGCGCCAGGACCAGATACTATAACCTTTCAATCTCGCACCATCATTGCAAAATTACTTGACCATCTCAGCCTATTTGCTCAACAGTCTGTACGAAGCACGATGTAAAAGGACCAGCAGGCAGCCAGAAGATGAACTCAAGCTAGTATCGGATAAGCAAAAACCCTCAAGACCAAGGCACGCTAAACTCCAGTTCACTCAAGAAAGTGCAAACCACTACCAGCGGATGAATGCCTTCACTAGACATCCGCATGAGACTTCCGCACGCCACGCACTACTACCCCTACGCATTTGAGGTTGAGGAAAATAAAACGGCATCAACACCAGCAGGGCTTCCCCTGCTTAGTTCTTTCGTAAATTTATCGCAACTACGGCTCAAGTTCTCAGGCGAAGACCAGGCTATGAACTTATCCGGCCCCTTGTAACTCCGGGTGTTGCTTCGACTGAGCACCTAATTAGATGCAGTAAGGCTGCAGGCATGGATATTCACCTGCAGCCTCAAAAGTAGAAAAAGTATTAAACTAATTCAATGCCTGCGAAATTCTTCTTGCCCTTGCGCAAAACTAAGTACTTGCCATGTAGCAGATCACTTGGAGCTGGCTGCCAGGCTTCATCGTTAACGCGCTGATTGTTCACATACACGCCGCCTTCCTTAATGGCGCGACGAGCAGCAGATTTCGAGGCAACTAAACCAGTTGCACTAAGCAAATCGATAATATTTGCTTCTGCAGCAACTACTTGTGCGATACCAGTTTCTTGCAGTGCACCCCGTAGTGTCGCCTCATCCAAGTCTTGGAGTTCCGCACGTCCAAATAATGCCTGGGAAGCTAGCTCTACTGCCTTCGTTGCTGCTTCGCCGTGTAAGAGCGTGGTCATTTCTTGGGCAAGACGGCGCTGTGCTTCACGGGCACCGGGGCGATCTGCTACGGCTTGCTCTAACTCAGCCAATTCTTCTTGAGTGAGGAAGGTAAACCAACGCAGGTAACGGATGACGTCAGCATCCTGGGCATTCAGGAAGTATTGGTACCATGCGTATGGTGAAGTCAGTTCGGCATCCAGCCACAGCTTGCCACCACCGGTGGATTTGCCAAACTTGTTGCCTTCGGCATCAGTTACTAACGGTACAGTAAGCCCGTGTACGCTAGCGCCATCGACGCGCCGGTTAAGGTCCACACCGGCAACGATATTGCCCCACTGGTCGCCACCACCGATTTGCAGGGTGCAATCATAGGTACGCCGCAAATGCACAAAATCGTTTGCCTGCAGCAGCATATAAGAAAATTCCGTGTAGGAAATGCCATCGGATTCCAAGCGGCGTTTCACGGTATCCCGGTTGAGCATGGTGTTCAACGAGAAGTGCTTGCCTACGTCGCGCAGAAAATCGGTGATACTAATCCCGGTCGTCCAGTCAGCATTGTTGACGAGACGGGCTGCATGATGGCCGTCAAAGTCAACGAAGCGCTGCAGCTGCTTTACGATGCTTTCCAGGTTTGCAGCAGTTTGCTCTGCGGTAAGCATGCTGCGCTCGCCGACATCGCGGGGGTCACCGATCATACCAGTGGCTCCGCCCGCCACCAATATGGGGTTATGGCCGGCTTGCTGGAAGCGACGCAGCAGCAGTAATGGAACCAAGTGGCCGGCATGCAGCGAAGCCCCTGTAGGATCAAAGCCGCAATAGACGGTAATGGGCTGCTCAGTTGCAGCACGCAGATTCTCAAGGTCAGTGGACTGGTTGATTAAGCCGCGCCAAGACAGCTCATCAATGATGTTAGGCATCACGGATGTCTTTCATAGATTCATAGGAAGCAAAGCAAGAAAGCAGCACGTACTGTCTTCCTTTGCTTGCTTCCCCAGACGACCCAAATGGGATTACTCAGCCGAAGATTTCGGCCAGGATTGTGCAGCATCGACCAACATGACTGGGATGCCATCTTCGATTGGATAGGCGACCCCGAGTCGTGGATTGATCAGTACTTGAGCGTGCTCATCATAGTCCAGTGCCCCGTGGTCTTGAGGGCAAACCAGAATCTCCAACAAGGTTGGGTCAATACTCATAGTGGAATATACTACCTGCTTTCTGCCAAAATGCTAGCTACCGACACCATCCGAAAATGCCCGAGAGAATCCCCCACTGCAGCAATCTCGGGCGCCACCAACCCAAGTACTCACGAATGATAAGAGCCGTGGAGCCTGGGGCGCATGATCAACATACGCGAGGCTGCCACGGCTCAGATACTACTTGAACAGCGGTAATCCGTTAAGCGGTTTCCACTGGTTTAGCAGCTGCCCAGTCACGAGCGGCTGCAACAGAAGTTGCCACCTGTTCCAACTGTGCTTGGACCTGAACTGGAGCTGTACCACCATGGGCATTACGTGATGCCACCGCTCCTTCAGTAGTGAGGAATTCACGTACCGCTGGGGTCAAGCGCTCGTCAACTTCCCGTAGTTGCGCATCACTGAGCTCTTCTAACCCAATGCCAGCAGTTTCTGCAACCCGTACGCATGCACCAGATGCCTCATGAGCCTCACGGAATGGCACGCCCTGGCGCACCATCCACTCAGCCAAATCCGTAGCCAAGCTATAACCTGCTGGGGCAAGCGCTGCCATGCGTTCCTCATGAAAAGTCAACGTAGACACTAAGCCAGTCATGGCAGGTAGTAAGAGGTTTAGCTGCGCCACCGAATCGACAATGGGCTCTTTGTCCTCTTGCAGATCTCGGTTATAAGCCAAAGGCTGTGCCTTTAACGTTGCCAGCAAGCCTGCGAGGTTACCAATCAAGCGGCCAGTCTTACCACGGGTAAGCTCTGCTACATCGGGGTTTTTCTTCTGCGGCATAATCGAACTACCGGTCGACCAGGCATCGTCAAGCGTCACATAACCGTATTCTGGGGTGCACCAATAGATGATTTCTTCGGCCAGGCGCGACATATCCACGGCAATTTGAGCGAGCACGAATGCAGTCTCACTGGCAAAGTCACGCGAACTGGTGGCATCGATCGAATTGTCTGCGGCGGCATCAAAGCCCAGTTCTTCCGCTATTGCATCAGGATCTAGGCCTAAGGTGGAGCCAGCTAAAGCACCAGAGCCATAGGGTGACACCGCTAGGCGCTTATCCAAATCTTGCAGGCGAGCAATATCACGCAATAAGGGATACGCGTGTGCCAGCAGCTGATGCCCCAGCAGTACCGGTTGGGCGGCCTGGGAGTGAGTCTTACCTGGCATAATCGCCTTGGGATGGGCTTTCGCCTGGGATTCCAATGCAGCAACGAGATCTGCAACATCAGCGGCAATATCGCGTATAGCATCTCGTACCCACATGCGGAATAAGGTTGCTACCTGATCGTTGCGCGAACGTCCCGCACGCAGGCGACCGCCAACCTCTGGACCCACGCGATCAATTAGACCGCGTTCCATAGCGCCGTGGACATCCTCATCAGTTGGCAGTGGAGTAAAGCTGCCATCGGCAACATCCTCGCCTAACTGATCCAGGCCAGCCAGCATGGTGTCTAAGTCAGCATCGCTCAGTAATCCAGCCTTATGTAGCACACGGGCATGTGCCTTGGAGGCCAACACATCATAGGGTGCAAGCACCCAGTCGAAGTGCGTGGAAACACTTAAGGCGAACATTGCCTCACTGGGGCCGCCAGCAAAGCGTCCGCCCCACAGCGCACCTTCGTTGGTACCGTGCTGCTCCACTTAGTTCACCTCGCGGTCGCGGCGATTCGCGATCTTGGAAGAAAGACCGTGCAGCTCCACGAAGCCCTTTGCCAGGGTTTGGTCGAACGTGTCGCCAGTGTCGTAGGTGGCCAAGTTGAAGTCGTAGAGGGAGTGCTCAGAGCGACGGCCATTGACGACGATAGAACCAGCATGCAGCACCAGGCGAATATCGCCGGTGACGTGCTCCTGAGTGGAAGCGATGAAAGCATCCAGGGAGCGCTTCAGTGGGCCGTACCACAGGCCGTCGTACACCTCTTCAGACCAGCGGGCATCGATGAGACGCTTGTAACGGGCCAACTCGCGCTCAACGGTGACATCTTCTAAGGCCTCGTGTGCCTTGACCAAGACCATCGCACCTGGAGCCTCGTAAACTTCGCGGGACTTGATGCCAACCAGACGATCTTCAACCATGTCAAGGCGCCCTACGCCCTGGGCACCTGCGCGGCGATTGAGTTCTTCAATAGCCTCGAGCACGGTGACCTTCTTGCCATCAATCGCGACTGGTACACCACCTTCAAAGCTGATGATGAGTTCATCTGGGGCGTTACCCATTGCAGGGTCTTCGGTGTAGGCATAGAGGTCCTTGGTTGGTGGGTTCCACAGGTCCTCCAAGAAGCCGGTTTCTACCGCACGACCCCAAACGTTTTGGTCAATGGAGAATGGGGACTTTTTGGATTGCTCAATAGGCAGGTTGATCTCTTCTGCAAAGGCAATAGCCTTATCACGAGTCCAAGCGTAGTCGCGGGCTGGTGCAATAATTTCCAGCTCTGGAGCGAGGTTGCGGAAGCCAACCTCGAAACGAACCTGATCGTTGCCTTTACCAGTGCAGCCATGGGAAACATGCGTTCCGCCGTACTGCTTGGCAGCTTCGACCAGGTGCTTGACGATCAAAGGACGCGAGATAGCAGAGACCAATGGGTACTGCTTCATGTAGAGACCATTTGCCTGAATGGTTGGGAGACAATAGTCATTGGCGAATTCATCCTTGGCGTCAATGACCACGGATTCCACAGCACCACAGTCCAGGGCACGCTGGCGTACAGACTCCATGTCTTCGCCGCCTTGCCCTAAGTCCAGGGAGACGGCAACAACTTCGCCACCGGTCATCTTGGCCAGGTATGGGATGGCAACCGAGGTATCTAGGCCGCCAGAGTATGCGAGTACGACGCGATTAGTCATGGAATTCTCCTTCAAAGAGGTATGTGTTTGTTCGGTGGTTTATGAGTTTATGGCTCTAACGCGCTGCGGGATACAACTGCTGAAAGCTCAACTTCAGTTGCTGATGCCAGCCTGCTGTGCTTTCTGTCTAGCATGCTACCAGCCAGGCCCAGCACACTTAGGATTAGACATTGCTGATGCCAATCAAATTGGCAAGTTCCGCCCCAGTTTTGGGGTCACGCGCTAGCACGAAGATGGTGTCATCACCCGCAATCGTGCCAACAACATCATGGAAGCCACTGCGATCGATATAGGATGCCAGGTAGTTCGCAGCTCCAGGTGGCGTGCGCAGTACCAAAGTGTTCCCGGTGTGATCGACATCGACGAGCAGCTCTTCAAGCAGTTGCCGCAGCTTGTCATGTACCCCAGTAAAGTCTGGAGCTTCCGGCTGCGAGCTGGTGGTGTAGTAAGCACGGCCTTTGGGTGGGCGGACTTTGCGGGCCCCAATGGCATCAAGGTCACGCGATAAGGTGCCTTGGGTTATAACGATGCCTCTAGCCTCTAAGAGATCTGAGAGTTGCTGTTGGCTCTCGACTCGCTGGGATTCGAGGATTTCTTGGATAGTAGATTGGCGGGCTACCCGGGTTTGCAGCAATATCTCTGTATTGGCCGGATCACGAGCTTGGGCGGTGGTGCTCATTTAGTCTCCTTCCGGCTGGTTGGCTAGCAACCAGGCAAGTAAAGCTTTTTGTGCGTGCAGCCGGTTTTCGGCTTCATCGAAAACCACCGATTGGGGGCCATCGATGACCTCAGCGGTAACTTCATTACCACGATATGCCGGCAGGCAGTGCAAGAAGATGGCTTCGTCTTTGGCCTGCGCCATCAACTGCGCATTGACCTGATACGGCAGGAATGGAGTGCGGCGATCTAGGCCATCGTTTTCCATCCCCATCGAAACCCAGGTATCAGTGATGATGACATCCGCACCAGCCACGACGCTTGGATCGTCGGTCACAGCAACTGTGGCCCCAGTTTCGGCAGCACGCTTTTCGGCACGGGCAACGAACTCTTGCTGAGGCTGAAAGTCCGGTGGAGCGATGATGGTGATATCCATACCTGCCGTAGCAAAACCGAGCAGATAGGAATTGGCCATATTATTATCACCATCGCCTAAGTAGACGGCCTTCTTCCCTTTCAAGCCAGCTGGACCTTCCGCAGGACATAGGTGCTCAATACAGGTTTGTAGATCAGCCAAAATCTGGCAGGGGTGCAAGTCATCGCTAAGGGCATTAACGATTGGAACAGTGGCCGTTTCTGCCATGTCAAGGAAGTTCTGGTGCGCATAAGTACGCCACACAATGGCAGAAACATAGCGTGATAACACAGCAGCGGTATCTTGGTAGGTCTCACCCTTACCCATTTGGCTGGCACCGGAATCCACGACGATGGCATGGCCACCCAGTTGAGCGATACCCGCATCGAAGGAGAAGCGGGTGCGCGTGGAGGTCTTATCGAACAGCACCGCTACCGATTGCGGACCCGCAAGTGGTTGCTGGCTATAGGGCGCCTTCTTTAAATCTGCGGCGAGCTCTAAGACTGCTGCTTGCTCTTGTGGGGTGAGGTCATCATCGGCTAAGAAGTGTCGCACTGTCATCGTGATGGTCCTTTCGTTATTGGTGTGGTACCGGTTTGAAATTGCGGTGGTAGTGCTCGTGCCGGGTCGTTTATTTTTCCAGCGGCTTTCCCAGGCGACTCAGGTTCTCCTACCCTACCGGGCGGTCGCTGATGCACATTGTGCGATGACTTCAGCCAAGCTCGATGCTGCTTGGGTGAGTTCTTCAGCACTGATAATCAGCGGCGGAGTCAAGCGAATTACGTTGACACTGGGGGCGTTGAGGATAAGTCCGTGTTCCAAACCGATGCGAACGACATCGTGAGCAATGGGGTGTTCTAAAACCACTCCTACCATCAGCCCGCGCCCGCGAACCTCGCTCACTCCTGCAATTGCGCCAAGTTGCTCGGCGAATGCTGCTCCTTTGCTGGCAACCTCAGCGATAAACGCATCATCAATGGTTTCGAGTACTGCCCGAGCTACTGCACAGGCATAGGGGTTACCGCCGAAGGTGGTGCCATGACTTCCCGGGGTAAGCAGGCTCGCAGCTTTCCCCGTTGCCAGGGTGGCGCCGATGGGCATTCCCGCACCAAGTCCCTTGGCCATGGTGATGATGTCTGGCACAATCTGCTCGGATTGGTAGGCATAGAAGGTGCCGGTACGGGCAACTCCGGTTTGTACTTCATCCACAACCATGAGGATCTCGTACTCATCACAGAGTTCACGCACTTGGGTTAAGAATCCGGCTGGGGCGGGGATGACGCCGGTTTCACCTTGAATAGGTTCGAGGAAAATTGCCGCGGTGTTCGCCGGGTTTTGCTTCACAAGTTCGCGCAAGAAGGCGATATCGCCATACGGGTAAAACTCCACGTTAGGAACAATGGGCGCGAAGATATCCCGCTTAGCTGGCTGACCGGTGAGCGATAGTGCACCCATGGTGCGGCCATGGAAGCCGTGATGAGCAGCAAGTACACGAGTCTTACCTGTCAAGCGAGTGATCTTGAGGGCGGCTTCATTGGCCTCTGTACCTGAGTTGCAGAAGAATACGCGAGTATCTTGAGCAACTGCTTGGGCTTTGGCTTCTTCCAAGTGAGAGCCCACGCATTGCTGCAGCTTTGCGGCGACTTCAAGGACTACGGGGGTGCTGAAGATATTGGAAATATGTCCTAGGGTGTGCGCTTGGGTTTCTAATGCGTTGATGACAGCAGGATGCTGGTGGCCCAGCGCGTTCACCGCGATACCGGCGAGTAGGTCCAAGTATTGCTTGCCTTGGGCATCTTGGACCCATGCACCTTTGCCAGAGACGAGTTTGACGGCGGGGGTGCCGTAGTTGTTCATCATGACTTCTGACCATGTAGGGGTTGGTGCGGCGTTCATCGTTGTCCTTGCAAGTTTTTAGTGTGGTGGTTGTGCTGTTTGTACTGTGGTTGTTGCTATTGTTGCGGCTTAGCTCGCGCGGTGATAGGTCAGTGGTTGGTCGAGTTCGCTATCTGGGAGCACCATGGTTCCTACACCGCCGTTGGTCATGAGCTCGAGCAGCACACAGTGGGCAACGCGGCCATCAAGTACGTGAGCTGCTTGGACCCCGTGTTGGACGGCATCAAGGCAGCTTTCCATCTTCGGGATCATGCCGCTATCGAGGCGCGGTAGCATTTCGCGCAATGCGGAGAGTGAAACCTTAGAGGCCAGAGAGTCTTGGGATGGCCAGTCGGTGTAGAGACCTGCGACATTGGTCAGAATTGCCAGGCGTTCCGCACCTAAGGCTGCGGCGAGTGCACCTGCTGCAATGTCGGCGTTGATATTGTAGATTTCGCCGTCATCTCCTGGTGCGATGGTGGAAACCACCGGGATTCGCCCGGCGTCGATGATGTCCATGAGGCTGGAGGCATCGACGTGCGTAATAGATCCTACTTGGCCGATGTCTACCAGTTCGCCATCGACGTCGATCAGGCGCTTTTCTGCACGGAATAATCCTGCGTCTTCACCCGAAGTACCAATAGCATATGGGCCATGGGAATTAATCAAGTTCACCAAGTCACGGCCTACCTGACCAAAGAGCACCATGCGTACCACATCCATCACCTCAGGTGAGGTCACTCGGAATCCGCCCTTAAATTCGCCCCTGATGCCGAGCTTATCCAGCATGGAGTTGATTTGAGGTCCACCACCATGGACAACCACCGGCTTGACCCCCACAGTGCGTAAGAACACCATATCGGCGGCAAAGGCCGCCTTGAGTTCATCATCCACCATGGCATTGCCACCGTATTTCACCACCACAATTTTATCGCGGTGTGCCTGTAACCAGGGCAAGGCTTCTGCCAAAACCGTTGCCCGGTCTTGGTTTGTCAGTTGGTTCAATACCTTAGCGTGTGACATTGAAGATGTGGTTCCTTTCCAAAGCCATACAAGAACTGCTTGTCGGCTCTTTACCCAGTAGATCCTTAATCACTGGAGACTAGGTGGTATACGCGGAATTGATTTCTACGTAAGCATGCGAAAGATCTGTGGTGCGCACAAATGCTTCCCCTGCTCCGCCGGTGCCAAGATCTACCCGCACATCAATATCGGCGCCACTCAGGTCCACCTCCCGAGCCCCTGGTGCTCCACCAGAGTTGACACAAACCGGGTGGCCATTGAAATACACCGAAATATTTTCTGGATCCATATCGGCATCTGCCATACCTACTGCTGCTAACACCCGGCCCCAGTTTGGATCTGAGCCAAACATGGCGCATTTAAAGAGGTTATCGCGCCCAAGAGTTCGAGCAGCATTGAGTGCCATTTGATCAGTGGTGGTACCGGTAACTGTAATCCGTACCCGCTTGGTCACCCCTTCAGCATCAGATTGCAGCTGATCTGCAATGCTGGCACATACGGCATGCACCGCTTGCTCAAATTCTGCGACCGAAGGCTCTACCCCACTAGCTCCACTGGCTAATAGCAGCACGGTGTCATTAGTGGAGGTAGACCCATCAATATCCAAAGTGTTGAAGGTGGTAGCGCAGCCTTGAGAAAGGGCTTTTTGCGCAACTGCCGGATCAACCACCGCGTCAGTGGTAATACAGACCAGCATGGTGGCCAAGGAAGGGGCCATCATCCCCACGCCCTTGCCCATTGCGCCGATACTCCAATCTCCAAAGCTCACATAGGCTTCCTTAGAGACAGTATCTGTGGTCATGATCGCTTCAGCAGCGGCATGGCCATGCGGACCTAAGTTTTGGGCAAGATCTTCAATACCAGCAAGCACTTTGGGCATTGGCAAAGGTTCCCCAATAATGCCAGTGGAACAAATAGCTACCGCGCTTTCCGGGATCTGTAAGCTCGCTGCTGCTTGTTGCACCATGGCTTGGGCATCCACATCACCTTGGTGTCCATTGCAGGCATTGGCATTCCCGGAATTATAGACTACGGCCTGGATATGGGAATCCGAAACGGCTTGCTTAGTAATTTTCACTGGAGAAGCTACCACGCGGTTACGCGTAAATACCCCAGCTGCAGTGGTCAGGGGCCCCTCATTGACCACCAGGGCCATATCTGGCTTGCCGGAAGGCTTAATACGGGCTGCGGTAGCTGCAGTACGGAAACCAGCTGGCTTGGTAATTGCATCGGCAAGCGCCTCTACCTGAAGATTCATCAACGTTATCCTAGCTTTGTTATCTGGTATGGAGTCCGGGATCAACCACCCAGCAGCGAGTGGCGTCTTTGCACGATTTGGGAAACTCTGCCAAGCGTTGCTCGCTGACAGCTTCTGCTCCCAGGTTTAGGGAGCCAACCCAGTTCGGGGCAATCCTGCGGTTTCTTCCCATCCTAAAGCTAAGTTCATGCATTGGATAGCTGCCCCGGCGGTTCCCTTGGTCAAATTATCAATAGCACTGGTCACCAACAGAGTCCCGGAAGTGCTGTCAACTTCTACTTGTATGTAACACATATTCGAACCCACCACAGCCTTGGTTTGAGGCTGAATACCAGCAGGAAGCAACCGTACAAAGGGTTCATCTTGATATGCCTTAGCATAGACCTCATAGGCCTTCTCATTACTGATGTCTTCAGCAAGGCGTGCAGTAGCGGTGGTGAGAATACCGCGCGGCAATGGAGCCAAGACCGGGGTAAAACTCACACTCACTGGGGTTGCGCTGAATTCGTTGAGATTCTGGGCAATTTCGGGATTATGCCGATGCTTCCCAGCGGTGTTATATGCCTTGAGCGAACCCATGGTTTCTGCGCCTAGCAAGCTCACGGCAGCCTTTTTTCCGCCCCCGGAAACTCCAGTGATAGAGACCACGTTCACAGCGGGTTCAATAATGCCAGCTTGTACTGCCGGCCACAGGGCAAGCGTTGCCCCGGTGGGGAAACAACCAGGTACAGCAACCCGCTTCGTGTTTTGCAAAGCTTGCCGATGCCCCGGCAACTCCGGGATACCGTATGGCCAACACCCGGCATAGCTTCCGCCGTAGTAAGCCCCCCAAGCTTGCTCATCACGTAACCGAAAATCTGCAGCACAGTCAATGACTAGAACATCGGGGCCTAATTGTTCTGCAATAGCTGCTGAATGCCCATGGGGCAAGCCTAAAAAGACCACTTCATGGCCCGCCAAGGATTCAGCTGTAGTGGTATCAAAGTGACGGTCATGCAGTTGCGGTAAATGCGGCAGGGCTTGCGCCAGGGATTCTCCGGCAGAAGACCCAGCACCGAGTGTGCCAATTTCTAATTCTCCTGCCAGGTATGCAGGGTGCTGCAGTAACAACCGCAGGATTTCTCCCCCGGCATAGCCACTCGCTCCGGCAATTGCAATCTTGGTAACCATGGAATGCAGTGTACATATTATGCACATATTTGTAAAATATGCGGCTAAATTTTCCCACCAGTGCCCAAGGCTTTATCCACCCATCTTGTGCGTACAGGCACCTCAACAAATCTCCAATGACGATTAAGCGTATCCTTACACGTACCTGTCACTGGCTATCGCATTTATCATCCGCCAAACAGCGGCGCCTTGCTAGTTGCCGCTGATTTTGAAATCTGACATGGTGCAACAATAGAGCGCAAAGAAGGGAATTATAAGCCTGACCCCAAGCACCGGAAAGCCCACAAAATTGATGTAAAAATTCGAAGATTTCAGCAATACCGACCCCCATAAAGCGGTCAGCATTACGGCATGCGATCTTCAGCATCGCTCGCACAAATAGGTTCCAATGGCTTTACAGCATTAATAGCAATTAATAGCACTGCCCCACAAAATGGCACCTACAGTGGCGCCGGAGCAACCTCCGCAATACCGGAAGCAAGAACTCGGCGCCACCACAGCATAGTCCAACCCATACCAACAAATTGGCATCGGAGCCAGAATCAATTCCCTTTCCCAGTTTCAACTTCTGCGATAATCAAAGTGCAAACTTTAATACCAAGAGGTCCTAGCAGTAACGCTACCAATTGGAGCGCTGCAGCTGCCGCATTATATTCCCCAGTATCTATAATCACCCCAACAGTGGTGAGAACCGATACCGTCAGACACACGGCAATGACCCACCGTAACCAACGAAAAAAGTTCTTGGTATTCCACTGAGATACCAGAAGATAGGTGATATACAGAATTGTCAGAATAAACGCTACTGCCACGGCAGCAAACCCAGCAATGATTGTGCGACTTGCATGGTCATAGCCGAATTCCGCATCCAAATCAAAAGCTAAATCGCTCAATAACAACCAGCAATAGAGTGCCAGAAAAGCACAAGTGACTCCACTTAACAGTCCCCAACCCATCTTCGATAGAGTTTTCACCGAACAACCTACTTCCTTAGCAAGAAATTGTACGAATACTGGGTTTTAGGGCCACGTAAAGACAAATTATCCTTCACCTGGATTGTCCTCTTCTGCCCAACGCCAGCATGCGCGGCACCAAGCTGCTTGCCGTTGCGCGTGTAACGAATGGAAGCTACAACAACTCTGCCACTTCCACCGCAATTCTGCCCTGAAGCCCGAGCTCCACTCGCATATGCGGTGCCACGATAAAATAGGAGTCCATAATGGAAATTTTCTACGTAACTACTACCACACCTGTACGTTTGACGTTCCGTAGGCCTATATCCACGCTCTTGAGAGTTTTCCGTCCCAAGTGTTAGACAGCCAACTACATTGACCATGCCGTCATCACGTTCAACTACAGTTTCGTCTCCCATATCACAATTCAGCTGCAATAACGCACTCTCTCCCGCAGAATCCCACGATTCATCTGATGTTGCAGTAGCGATACCCGCTGTTTGCAAACTCAAACCGAGAACGAGCCCCAAAAAGAGCTGCAACCACCTTTCTCATCGACGCCCCCTTTCCGAACTAGTCAATATATTCAATATAGCCATATATTAAGTGTATCTAACTTCAATAATCAAGCATCACCAATATAATGTGGCAGACATCTCTAACAAGCCATAGTGCAAATTAAAAGCTGAAAATCGTTTACATTTGTCCTCGGCCCACAATCAGCGCCATCTAAACTTGTAATGGATATACTAATTATTCTCATTACCAAATTAACAAAAAGCCAGTGGGTCATTACCCTCTCTCGATAATCCCCTGAAACCATATTCGTACTCTGTGAGAATGCAATGTTTCCACCGAATTCATTTAGCATTTACTCATCTGACTAAAATTGGCAACATTGCCTGGCTAATTTTTAGTTCATGTCCGAATTACGAACAAATGAACCCTCGCGATCAGACTCCAGCCCTACTGCACAAAAGATTGCCACTCCACCAAGTACCAACGGTGCGAAGCGTAGCATGCGCCAAGACCTCCAAATCCTTCCTACCCGGAGTTTAGGTTGGGTTTTTCTGATCGCTACTGCCCTGCTCCTAATAGCCACATTCACAGATCAAGACATCAGCAATGCACTGATAAACTCGAACGATCTCTATGGGGTTATCATGCAGACGTACGGGGAATTCCCACCTGCTGTCTTAGGCGCGCTTGCTATGCTCACACTGGCAGGATGCCTCTGGAAGACGAAGCTGCCCACAGTGGTTAGGAGCATTGGCACTGTGCTGCTTGGTTGGGCTAGTTTTCTCTTTATTCTCAATTGGTGTCAACAAGTTGCGGATTATCGGCGTAGCTGGGAAGCAAACAAAGCAACCGGCCTAGCGATCGGATTAGCAAACAACGATAGCACCGAAACAGCTAGCTTGAGCGAATTGTTATCCGCGGCCTTCGCTGCGGCCATCATCACCGCGCTTTTATGCGTAGTCACCTGGTATTTCCTTCGTCAGCGCACCCAAGAGCGTTTGCACGCCATTGCCATTGCAGCAGTCATTATGCTCGCTGTCATTTGGGTCGGGCACGGCATCAATGACCAAATGAAGACTTTATGGGGCCGCTTCCGTCCTTATGAAGTAGCCGCAGGCGAAGGTCCGTTTAGTGTTTGGTACCACATCAATGGCAACAATGGACATCGTTCATTCCCATCAGGACATACCCAGGAAGGTACCACCCTTGCGGCATTAGCAATCTTACTCTACCCAATCAGCAAGAAAGCTTGGCGCATCGCACTGTGGTTCGGCATCTTCTGGGGTGGCACTATGGCGCTCAGCCGGGTCATCGTGGGAGCTCACTGGCCAACAGACACTATCGTCAGTTTCATGCTTACCTTAGGGGTAGTATGCGCTGGGCTCTGGTTAGTCAGCTGGCTCACGAAGCCAAGCATCGAAGGCAATGTAGAAAGCCGAGCAGCAGTATAGGGTCACTGCTTTGTACCTCTTGAAGGTGGCATCGATACTGGTTCTCCCTCACTACTCGCGTGCAATCCCAAAAGCGTCAGCCAGAAATGCCACGCCGCCAATACCTACGCCACCCATAACCACCGCACCAATAATTATCAGGCCGAAAGACCCCCGCAGCAAAAGGCCTGTGAATACTCGAATAACAAAGCCTCCGCCTCATCGTTGGAGCTTGTTGCAAAAATTTCTTCAAGAGGAAAATAGCGGGATAAGCATGCATCCCCCGGTAAGGATCAATAGTCCTTACCGGGGGATGTACTTATTTTGGGCTATCACAATCAGCCCCCAGATGCGGTGTGGCTATGCTCCACCACAATCTAGCTTTCATTGATCCAGACTCTCAGGCCTAGGCGCGCATCACCGCATCAAATTCTGCAGCCGCAGCCTCTGCAGCAGCGAGGCGTCCAGCAGAAGCTTCTTCCTCTGTCAGGGTGCGATCCAAAGCCCTAAAGCGCAAAGCAAATGCCAATGACTTCTTATCCTCACCCAACTCTGTGGAGGTGTACACGTCAAAGAGAGAAACATCCTCTAGGAATTCTCCAGCAGCATGGGAAATCACAGCACGCACCGCTTCTGCTGGCACTGCCGTATCTACCACCAAAGCTAAGTCTTGGTGTACGGGCGGGAATGGGGAGAGTACTGGAGCAGGCAGAACTTCGCGCAGTGGCAGTGCCGAAACATTCAATTCCATGGCACAGGTGCGTGCGGGCAGTTTATAGGCCTTAAGCACTTGTGGGTGTAGCTCGCCGGCATAGCCAACAACTTCGCCATCCACACTTAAGGTGGCACAACGCCCGGGGTGCCATGGCAGCTGCTGTGCATTGGCCACTTCCAGCTCTACCCCAGCAGCACGCGCCACGATACGGGCAGATTCAATGGCATCGGCATAGGTATAGGCACGTCCACTGCCCCATGGTCCTGCAAATTCCAGGTCTCCACTGGCTAGCGTGGCCACGTGGAGGGGTTGGGTTGGCAAGGTTGCTTGGAGATCAGCAACCTCGGCATCGCTTGGCCGACGGGACACATCCAACATGGGCGAACTGGTTGCAGATACTGCCTCTACCACTTGCTGCAAGCCGAAAAGGCTTAGATCTCCCCGGCCACGGGCTACATTGCGTCCCAAAGCTTCGAGCATACTTGGTAGCAAGGTGGTGCCCAGTTGAGCGTAGTCCTTATCCAAGGGGTTTTGAACCTTGACCGTATTACGGCGCGGATCATCTGCTGGCAATTCCCACAGGTCAAAGACGTCATTAGCAATAAATGGGGTGGGCAGAATTTCGGCGTAGCCATTGTATGCCAATGCGTGGCCAATGGCTCGGCGACGGCGCTGCGCAGCAGTCAAGCCCCGGCCTACCTGGGCTTGAGGGGTAATACTTGGAATGCCTTCCAGACCCTCCAGACGAATAACCTCTTCTACTAGGTCACATTGCTCGCTTAGGTCCCATCGCCAGCTAGGAGGAGTAACTTCTAAACGGGTACCGTCTACTGCAACGGTACAGCCAATTTCTTCCAAGCGGCGCACCACCGTGGCTTGACCATACTCCACACCAGCAACGGCACCTGGGCGGGCAGCATCCATGGAGATGGCAGGAAGTGCTGGGACCTCACCGACTAAGGTGCGTTGCGCGCTAATACTGCCACCGGCAATATCTACTAACAATGCGCAGGCCATATCCAGTGCTACTTCTACGATGGCAGGATCTACGCCACGTTCAAAGCGACGTGAAGCCTCAGAGCTTAGCTTATGGCGCCGGGAGGTACGCGCAATCCGCAGCTGTGCCCAGTTAGCAGCCTCAAAATATACATTGGTGGTGGTTTCCGAGATCTCCGATTCAGTGCCACCCATGACGCCAGCTAAGGACTGGATGCCATTGTCATCGCAAATCACCACGTCTTCTGCATCCAGGGTGCGCTCTACGTGGTCTAACGTTTCAAATGCTTCGCCTGCGCTGGCATTGCGCACTACCAACTTGCCAGCAATCTTATCGGCATCAAAGGCGTGCATTGGTTGCCCCAACAGCAGCATGATGTAGTTGGTAACGTCAGTGGCTGCATTGACTGGGCGCTGCCCGGCCAACATAAGTTCGCGTTGCAACCAGAAGGGGGTTTCCGCATTCGGATCAATGCCGGTAACCTGGCGTAGCCCAAAGCGACGAGCCTCGGTTTCTGCGCCGAGCTCAACTTCCAACAATTCCCCGTCCGCGGCAGGAACCGCAGCAGTGGAAATCCCTGCTACTTGTGGGTCATTCGCTGGGTCCACAAAGGGAATTTCAAAGGCGGAGGCCAGTTCGCGGGCCAAACCACGCGCAGAAAGGGCATAGCCGCGATCTGGGGTGATGTTCACATCAAAAACGGTATCGCTTAAGCCTAAGATAGGACGGGCATCATCGCCTGGCTGCCCCACACTAGGATCAAGCACGATAATCCCGGAGTTTTGTTTGGTGGCTAGTCCTAATTCAGCGGCAGAGCAGATCATCCCGGCAGAGAGTTTGCCATAGGTTTCGCGGGCAGAGATAGCAAAGTTTCCAGGAAGCACTGCCCCAGGCAGACTAACTACAACCGTGTCACCTTCTTGGAAGTTGCGGGCACCGCAGACAATGGATTGGAGCTCGCCGGTGCCATTGGCTTGCCCTACGTCTACCTGACAATGCCGAATAGGCTTTTTAAAGCCTTCAAGCTCTACGATTTCAGCAACCCGCCCAAGGACTAGTGGGCCGGTGGTTTCTGGGATTGGCTCATAGCCTTCAGTTTCAAACCCAACGCGAACAAAACCTGCGTCAAGTTCAGCTGCTGGCACGGACCAGCTTGGGGTTCCTTGCTCTAAGAGGCGCTCGAGCCAACTTTGTGCAATCAACATGGGTGGAAAATCTCCTTGTGCTTAGCTTTCGTTGATAGTGCGGGGTCTCAGTAGCCAACCGTTATTTGGCTGCTAAGACCTACAAATTTATGCCTGGATACCAAAGGGCAAGGTGAAACGAACATCGCCTTCCACCATGTCACGCATATCTGAAAGCCCATTTTGGAATTGCAAGGTGCGCTCAAGACCCATACCAAAAGCAAAACCGTTATATACCTCTGGATCAATGCCTGCTGCCCGCAAAACGTTGGGGTTAACCATGCCACAGCCACCCCATTCAATCCATCCGGCACCACCCTTCTTGTTGGGGAACCAGACATCGACCTCAGCGGAAGGCTCAGTGAATGGGAAGTAGTTGGTACGCATACGTGTACGGGTCTCTGGGCCAAACAGGGACTTGGCCAGGTGGTCCAAGGTGCCTCGCAAATGTGCCAAGGTCAGCCCTTTATCAATAGCTAGGCCCTCTACCTGGTGGAACACTGGGGTGTGAGTGGCATCGAGTTCATCAGTGCGGAACACTCGCCCCGGACAGACGACATAGATTGGCACATCACGAGTAAGCATCGTGCGAACCTGCACTGGAGAAGTGTGGGTACGCAGCACCTGGGACGAACCAGGCTCACCAACGTGGAAGGTATCCTGCAGGGTACGAGCAGGGTGGTCTGGAATGAAGTTCAAAGCATCAAAATTGAAGTACTCTGCTTCCACCTCGGGGCCTTCTGCAACCTCGTAGCCCATCGCTAGGAAGATATCCGCAATGCGCTCGCTCAAGGAAGTAATAGGGTGCAGAGCACCAACCTGGCGACGCGTACTTGGCACGGTTACATCCACGCGCTCGGAACGCAGTACGGCCTCATTATGTTCGGCAACGAGAACGACTTCGCGCGAAGCGTAGGCCTTCTTCGCACGACCGAGTGCCATGTTGACCATACGCCCGGCATCCTTGCGCTGCGCCTTGGGTAAGGAGCCTAATTCACGGCGAGCGAGCATAATCGGCGAGGCTTCGCCAAGATGGTCTTTGTTCGCCTGTTGCAAAGCGGCTAAGTCGCCTGCTGCCTCGAAAGCAGCTTCTGCTGCATCAGCAGCGCTGTGCAATGCGTCCTCGGTTAACTCGATGGCAGTCAAGCTACACCATCACCTTTCGTTCATTATGTGTTCTACCCGCTCGCAGAGCCGATCATCGATGTGCTCTGGGCATTACTAACCCAATAAGCATAGCGGGTTAGCGGCGGTATTTTCATCTAGGACGCGAGAAAACCGCGCGCGTATGTCACGAGCGCGGTGATGCTTCGTTGCTGCGCACTGTGATGACGTGAGGCACCATAATGGCAACAACCCAAAGATGGGCTGTGTTTGCTTAAGCCTCTGGTACGGCGGACGTTTCTAAAGCGCCACTCGCCGCAAGCGTCTCAGGTGGCTGTGGTGCAGCAGCTGGTAACTCCTCGCCTGCTTCTTTGGCTGCACGTTCACGCTCATAGGCAGCATCTTGAACCTTGGCGGTTTCGTACATGCAGATCGCTGCAGCAGTAGCCAGGTTGAGTGATTCGGCGTTCCCACGAATTGGAATGCGCACCCGGAAATCAGCACGGTCTTGGACTGCTTGGCTGAGCCCATGAGCCTCATTACCGAAAAGCCAGGCAATTGGTTGCTCCAAAGTGTCAGCACTATTGCGAATATCCAGATCACCATCAGCAGCCGTTGCAGCTAAGGCAAAGCCCTGGCGCTGCAGCTTCTCGAGTACGAAGTCGATGTCTCGGTTGCGGACCACTGGCACATGGAACAGCGATCCAGTAGAGGCGCGTGCCGCCTTTGGTGCTTGGGGATCGACAGTATCACCGGCAAAAATCACAGCGTTCGCGCCCATGGCATCTCCTAAGCGCATGAGGGTGCCAGCGTTTCCAGGGTCATTGGTTTCAACACCCACGCACACCATGCGGGGATGTCCCTTCAGCGCTTGATGAAGGTTCCACGTCACGTTTCTGCATACCGCAAAAATCCCAGGAGTGGTGCTAGTGTCAGCGAGCTTTTGAGCAGCCTTGTGGTTAATGGGATGAATATAGGCATGGACGTTGACTGCAAGCTGGAGCAGGTCTGCGTATTTTTCACTGCCAGCTTGAGTGACGAATACATCAGTTGCGGCCCCGGTTGCCAGGGAGGCTTCCACGCTATTGCCGCCTTCGACTAAGAAACGCTTGGTCTTGCGTCGCTCAGAAGATTTGAGCAGTTTTGCCGCTTGGACAATACGCGGAGTGCGTTCGCTCAGGGCCGCACTGAAATCGAGTTCGGGGGTATTCACATCCACATAGCTTATCTGCTTTGATGGTAAGTGCCCAAGCACAGCAGGGTGGTTTTACTCATAGGAACTGCAGCTACTTGCTAGTGCCGCGTCACTGCACACCTGATCAGCGCGCACCTGAGCAGCTATACGCCGTTGATGCCTCGTAGGGACGCAATGATCAGCGCGCAGGCTTCAGCATCCGAATCTGCTTTATGGTGGTCAAGTTCATAGCCCGGCACCAAGGCTTTGACCACGGTAGGCAGTTTATAGTTGTCCAGGCCATGTACCATTTTCTGTGCTGTGCGGTAGGAACAATAGAACTGCGTCGGTAACGTGTGGGTTCCGAAGTGGGTATCGAGTTCTCTCCACACTCGGGCATCGAATGCTGCATTGTGCGCATAGACCGGTAGATCACCACAGAATTGGGAAATTGCGGGTGCTATATCTGCCCACGTTGGGGCATCACGCACATCGCTTTCACCGATGCCGTGAAGATAGGTGAACTCGAAGTAGTCGTAGCCGCATGGAGGCTTGAGCAAAGTACTGAAACGCTCCACTATCTGATTGCCGGAGAACTTCACCAATGCCACTTGGCAAGCGGATTCCCCACCTTGCTTATTAGCCGTCTCAAAATCGACTGCCACGAAGGTCGGGCTGGCAAGGACCTCGCGCGGGGCGATCCATTTACCGGACTTTTGAGAACGCTTTTTACTTGACCAACTCCTGGAATTGTTTGAGGCCGTGCTCTTTCCTGCCGCTGTCGACGCTGCCGGCTTGTGGGATGGAACTTGTGCTTGCTGTGCGAGTTGTTCCTTATAGGCTTTTTCGAGCTCTACGTAACGCTTCCACTCGGCCTTGTGTGCGCTTGGATCCTCACCTTGCTGCCGGGCAAGCGATTCCCGAGCTTTGGCAAGTCGTTTGATCAGGCTTAAGCGCATTTCCTCGCGCGGGGTGGGTCCGTCGAGATGAACCCAAGCTTCAAGGGTCGCAACTTCCCCGGCAAAATCCTTTTGCTTGTGCTGAATAATTGCTGCTTGGGTAACGAAGAACTCAATGGTGTCGGCAGGAATACGCGGTGCTGCTGCGCTTAAAGCATCAATACAGCCCTTGGCAATGGTGAGTGCTTGATCCAGATCCCCCTCCCGCTTGTATCGACTAATATCTTGACTCCAATAAATGACTGGTCGCCCCTTGTATTTGGTTGGTACCGGGGTTTGGCTACTCGGATTTGTGGGGTGCTGTTTATGGGGTGTAGCTGCTTGCTCTTGCTGTGCTTTGGGCACGACATAAATGAATTCGGGCAGATTCGCAGGCTTGTATTGGGGGATGTGCTGGGGCATGTGCTGGGGTACGTTGGCAGCTGTAATCCCGTGTAGGGCTTGCGGTGGAATTGGCTGACTGTGGGATACAGGATACGAATGAGGCTGCGTTACCTGTGGCGCCTGATGATCAGGGTTTGTTTGGGGTGGCATCGGTGTACCCGGGTACTGCCGCGCAGCTTCTTCCCCTGGCATAGCGGCCGAGTTTGGGGGCACTTCCCTAGCAACAAAGCCCGCCTGCACAGGCATGTTCTCCTGATACTGGGCATGTTGCTGCAGGTTTTGCGGGCGTTGAACAGCTGTCTCTGGATGTGGCGCATAACCTTGTGTAGCAGCTTGTGGTGGTTGATGCTCCCCCTGATATCCACTTCCAGCTTGCGACTGTCCAGGTGTACTCGAAAGCGGCCCTATGCCGCCATTATTATGTGGATTATGTGGCAGACCTGACTGTGGCATACCAGACTGCTGGATTTTTGGAATGGTATGTCCTTGATCAGATGATTGCGGTAATACCCCTGATTGCTGGAAGCCCACAGGCGCATGCCCTGCTTCCGGTTGAGCCCCTGGGTGTGGTGGGTAGCTAGACTGCTGAGTTGGCATGTTCGGTTGCACAGAGCCCGTATGCGCCCGCCTGGGAGCAGGACCAAACTCCACGGTGCCATAGAGACGCTGCGGATATTGCGCAGCCTGCACACTACCGTGTTGGTATGCCTGTGCACTTGGGTGTGGCTGCGCTGGAGATTGATGCAGACCGCTATGAGGTAACCCCGAAGCAGCCATCTGCTGATGCGCATACGGATGCCCCTGTGCACCAGGCGCATGGGTGCGGGAACCATCTGGATGAAGATATTCAAATTGGACTTGTGACTCTTGCGTATTGCGGCTCTTTTGAACGCCGAATATGCGTTGAATCCAACGACTGATTCCCATACCTGTCCCTACTGTCGTTAACGGTTGCGCCTAACACAGCGAAATGAAGTGCCTCGAGCGCACGTGTGCGATACGCATTTGATTATATTTGCTCATCTCCAAAACTAAACCACCGAGAAAACGCCAGGCGCTACAACTTCGACAAGTACTCCTCATACAGCACAATCCCCACCTACTTTTCTCCGAAGAGTACAGGTGGGGATTGTCGTATTCGCTTGTATGAGCCGCGGCGAAAGCCGTACAGAGCTCAGCGCGGCATTTAGGCAGCCTTTGGAGCGTTAACGTCCTCTGGCAGCGCAGCCTTCGCAGCTTCGCAGATAGTGGAGAATGCCTCGAAGTCGTTAACAGCCAGGTCAGCCAGTACCTTGCGGTCAACCTCGATCTCAGCCAGGCGCAGGCCCTGGATCAGGCGGTTGTAGGTGATGCCGTTCATGCGAGCAGCAGCATTGATACGGGTGATCCATAGCTTGCGGAACTCAGACTTACGGGCGCGACGATCGCGGTAAGAGTAAGTCATGGAGTGCAGCCATTGTTCCTTAGCCTTACGGTAAAGGCGGGAACGCTGACCGCGGTAGCCCTTGGCGGACTTCATAATCTGGCGGCGCTTCTTCTTCGCATTCACAGAGCGCTTCACACGTGCCACAGTAGTACTTCCTTAACGTTTGAGAGTTCGTGTATGAGGTGGGCGGTTTTGGGGAGGATTAGGCCTTGCCCAGCAGACGCTTAACGCGCTTAGTGTCAGCCTTGGAAACGTCCTCGGTGCCCTTCAGACGACGCGTACGAGTAGAAGGCTTACCTTCCAAGAGGTGGCGGCGGTTAGCCTGCTCACGACGGAGCTTACCGGAACCAGTCACCTTGATGCGCTTAGCGGTGCCCTTATGGGTCTTCTGCTTCATTGGGAAATATTCCTTTACTTCGTTTACTTCTTGCCTTTGCGGACGGGTCCGAAAACCATCGTCATATTCCGGCCATCTTGCTTTGGCTTTACTTCGACGACACCGTGCTCGGCAACGTCGTCAGCCAGGCGCTCGAGAAGGCGGAATCCGAGCTCGGGGCGAGATTGTTCACGACCGCGGAACATGATGGTGACCTTTACTTTGGACCCTTTGTCCAAGAATCGGATCACATTGTTCTTCTTGGTCTCGTAGTCGTGATCATCGATCTTGGGGCGGAACTTCTGTTCCTTAACTACAGTTTGTTGCTGGTTCTTCCGAGCTTCACGGGCCTTCTGGGCCTGCTCGTACTTGAACTTGCCGTAGTTCATGATCTTACACACCGGAGGTTTGGCAGTTGGCGCGACCTCTACGAGATCAAGATCCGCGTCATAGGCGAGGCGACGGGCATCTTCGATACGCACGATGCCAACCTGTTCGCCGTTTGGGCCGACCAAACGTACCTCAGGAACTCGGATACGCTCATTAATGCGAGCTTCAGCGCTGATGGGGACTCCTCAAGTAGCAAATTGAACTGAATTGCTGCACCACACCACAAAACTGGAACTTCTATCACCACAGATTGTTTCAACGAACCTGGGCAACAAAATATCCCGTCCTGCGGACGGGAGATCATAAGCATAGAACACAACACAAAAAGATTCTTGAAGAAAATCTTGCTTCATGCGGTTCCGCTACACCTTTACCTTGATCCGTACGAGCGGCTTCGGGTGGGATGATCTCCACTTGCATCCTCTGTTAGCACCAGGGGCCCAATTCGCATCGTTCGGTGCGAAAAGTTCATGGCAACCTACAGAGGAGGTAGCACTCGAATACTTTAACAACTTAGTCTTCCGATTGCAAATACCACACGCCAGCTCCCACAATGCCTACACAGCGCCTATACACTGCATGCCATATAGGCGCAGGTTAGACAGCACAAAGCAGCAAGCCTTTCCCTACTTCCGCATACCTACTTCGCTTATAACCGAGACGCGTAACAACCTAGACTCGCGTAAGTAGCCCGAGTATGTAAGCAGCTACGACTTGGCAGCATCCAAGAGTGGCGCTAAGAACTGACCGGTATAGGAGCCCTGCACCTTAGCAACATCTTCTGGAGTACCAGTAGCCACAACCTTGCCACCGCCAGAGCCGCCTTCTGGCCCCATATCGATAATCCAGTCCGCCGCCTTAATTACATCCAGGTTGTGTTCAATAATGACCACCGTATTGCCTTTATCCACTAGGCCCTGAATCACCAACATGAGCTTACGGATGTCTTCAAAATGCAGACCAGTCGTAGGCTCATCCAAGATGTAGATGGTGCGCCCCTTGGAGCGCTTTTGCAGCTCGGAAGCAAGCTTCACACGTTGCGCCTCACCGCCAGACAAGGTGGTTGCAGCTTGCCCTAAGCGCAAATAACCCAAGCCCACTTCATTCAAGGTCTGTAGGTAGCGGTGAATCGAACCAATCGGCTCGAAAAACTCCGCTGCCTCCGAAATCGACATGTCGAGCACTTCTGCAATGTTCTTGCCCTTGTAATGGACTTCCAAGGTCTCCCGGTTATAGCGAGCTCCATGGCAGGTTTCGCAAGGCACATAGACATCAGGCAGGAAGTTCATCTCGATCTTCAAAGTGCCATCACCTTGGCAGTCCTCACAACGCCCACCCTTCACATTGAAGCTAAAGCGTCCTGGTTTGTATCCACGCACCTTGGCTTCTTGCGTCTCCGCAAAGAGGCTGCGCACCTTGTCGAAGACACCAGTATATGTAGCAGGGTTCGAGCGCGGTGTACGCCCAATTGGAGACTGATCTACCTGCACCAACTTATCGAGGTGCTCGAGGCCTTCGATGCGCTGATGTCTACCAGGCACTTGGCGGGCTCCATTGAGGTTATTTTGCAAGCTCTTTGCAAGAATCTGATTAATCAATGTGGACTTACCAGAACCAGACACCCCGGTGATGCAGGTAAGCACGCCTAATGGAATATCCACCGAGACATTATGCAGGTTATTTTCCTTCGCCCCGAGGATCTTCAGCGTGCGGCCTGTCTCTAGCGGTCGCCGCTGTGCCGGCACACCCAGCACGCGCTTACCGCTTAAGTAATCACCGGTAAGCGATCCTTCCGCCTCAGTGATACCCGCTGGCTCACCTTGGTAGACAATGCGGCCACCATATTCACCGGCTTGCGGCCCAATATCAACTAACCAGTCTGCGGCCTTGATGGTATCTTCATCATGTTCAACCACGATTAAGGTATTGCCGATATCACGCAGATTCTCCAAGGTGGCGATCAGGCGCTGATTATCGCGCTGATGCAACCCAATCGAAGGTTCATCAAGCACATACAGCACTCCAGCCAATCCGGAACCGATCTGGGTTGCGAGGCGAATACGTTGGGCTTCGCCACCGGATAGGGTGCCGGCAGCGCGATTTAAGGTTAGATAGTTCAAACCGACATCGAGCAAGAACTTCAACCGAGCCTGAATCTCCTTAAGCACTGCACCAGCGATCATTGTCTCCCGTGCACCAAGGGTCAGGGTATCTAAGAAGCGCGCAGCATCAGCAACCGAAAGTGCGGTGAGATCCGCAATGGACTTCTCCCCTGCTGCAGCTTGCAGACGTACCGCCAAAATCTCCGGGCGCAGACGAGTACCCTTACACTTCTTACAGGGCACTTCGCGCATATAGCCCATGTAACGATCTTTTTGGCCTTCGCTCTCAGTGGACTCCAGACGACGATGCAAGAAAGCCAAAACACCCTCGAACTTCACATCATACGAACGCCGCCGCCCAAAGCGGTTGCGGTAGTTCAATCGTAGGCGGACATCAGTGCCATGCAGCATAGCGTGCTGCTGTTCCTTCGTCAGCGATTCCCAGGATTGATCCAGGTCAAAATCCAATTCCGCTGCGATACCTTCGAGCATCTTAGCGTAATAATTGCTGCTGGAACCCAGTGACCATGGATGGATAGCTTTGCGCATTGGCGCAGTTGGATCCGGGATAACCAAATCAATATCTACCTCATGGGTTGTGCCCAAACCATCACAGGCAGCACAAGCACCATAAGGAGAGTTGAAAGAGAAACTGCGTGGCTCAAGTTCGGTAATGCCGATGGGGTGCCCATTCGGACATGCCATATGCTCGGAATAACGCACCTGGTGATCGAGGTAGTCGATTTCCACGATGCCATCAGCGAGCTGCAATGCGGTTTCCACCGATTCAGTCAAACGCTGCTTTTGGTGCGACTTAACCTGCAGGCGATCAACAACAACATCAATGTCATGTTTAATCTGCTTTTCCAGCTTCGGCGGATTAGAGAGCTGCTCCAATTGGCCATCAACCTTAATGCGGGCATAGCCATCAGCAGCTAACTGCTCAAAGAGGTCCACGAACTCCCCCTTGCGCGAGCGTACCACTGGGGCGAGTACCTGGAACTTCACACCCTCTGGCTGCTCAAAGACCTGGTCCACAATTTGTTGGGGTGTCTGCTTGGAGATCTTGGCATCACACTTCGGGCAGTGCGCAGCACCAGCTCGGGCATAGAGCAAACGGAGGTAATCATAAACCTCGGTTATGGTACCCACAGTCGAGCGCGGGTTACGGTTCGTAGATTTCTGGTCAATGGATACCGCTGGCGAGAGGCCTTCGATGAAGTCCACATCGGGCTTGTCCATCTGCCCCAAAAACTGGCGGGCATAGGCGGAAAGGGATTCCACATAGCGACGTTGACCTTCGGCGAAGATCGTGTCGAAAGCCAATGAGGATTTACCAGAGCCGGAAAGCCCAGTAAACACGATCATCTTGTCGCGGGGGAGATCGATGTCTACGCCTTGGAGATTATTTTCCCGCGCTCCTTGCACAATGAGGCGATCAGCCACGTATAAGTTCCTATCCAAATTGCAGGGTATGGGCACTACCACCCGTGATACCGGATGCGTCACAAACAGCTCATCCCCGGCATTCCTACTCTCATGCGTTGCGGCATCAGTACTGAACGCGAGGGGCTTGGCACACACCTTAGGAATAAGGAGGAAAGGCAGCTTGTTCTTCCGATATTCCAGCTGCATCCACCGTGTGGTAGGTATTCCCGTTACTCTAGCGCAAAATAGAACAGAGGTACGAATCTATGCGGCTAGCAATGATTGCAGCTAGGCTCGATACTATGACTGATTCACATAACGACTTGCACTATCACCAGATTTCCGTCTCCGAAATGGACAATAACGTCTATCTGCTGTGCAGTGGGGATGAAGGTCTCCTTATTGATGCCGCAGATAACGCGGACGCTATTCTAGCGCTAGCCGAGCGCGCTGGGGTTCGTATTACCAAGGTACTCACCACGCACCGCCACTGGGACCATGTGCGCGCCCTACCCAAGATTATTGAAAAAACCGGGGCTACTCACTTTGCCCCGTATTTAGATGCCCCGGCAATGCCCGTTGCCGTTGATGTCGAACTCCATGATAAAGACACCATCTCATTTGGTGGCCATAACCTCACCGTACGTATTCTGCGTGGTCACACCCCGGGTGGCGCGTCGCTGCATGCGCATATTGGCGAGCAAGATCACCTCTTTGTTGGCGACTCTCTTTTCCCCGGTGGCGTTGGGAAAACGTCCACTGAGGGCGAATTCAAGCGACTCTTCAATGATGTCAAGGACCATCTCTTTGATGTCTATCCTGATGAAACCATCGTGCATCCCGGCCATGGTGACGACACCACCTTAGGCGCAGAACGCCCAAATTTAGATACGTGGTGGGATCGTAAGTGGTAATCCACCGCTACTTCTCCCGGGGTGTCCAGGTTCATTTGAGGCCCGTAGCCCCGGCGGCAGTTGATCCGAGAACGGTTATATTCAGGCCATCCATTCTATCCCGGTAACCAGCGCCCACCCTCGTTCGAGGGGCAAGCGGCGTGTTGGAAAGTCGTATTAGAACTAGCACGGCATTCCAACTCGTAGTAAGCTTGAACTTCATAGAAATTGCGTTTACTCAGTAATGTTTCTGTGAAAACGCAAATTCGCCGGTTCTTGCGCTGCTCTCACTGCAAGGATCGGATTCAGCAAATACAGCATAAACGCGTACAACCGTTGCAAACCAAGGAGAAATCCTATTATGATCCGCAAGCTCGCTCGTCCGATGATCGCCTCCGTCTATATTGCAGACGGCGTTTCTACCATCAAGGATGCACAGTCCAAGGAAGAGGAAACTCAAAACACCCTGGACACTGTCAAGGAATACCTCCCTTCTCAGTACTCCAAGTTCATCCCTTCTGATCCCGCAACCGCTGCTCGCGGCCTCGGTGCCGCCAAGGTTGCTGCAGGTTCCCTACTGGCAATTGGCAAGGCTCCTCGCCTTTCCGCTGCTACCCTCGCCCTGCTGTCTGCTCCAGAGGTACTGACCAAGAACGCTTTCTGGAAGGCTGAGAGTGCCGATGAGAAGGCTGCACAGCGTCAGGGTCTACTCACCGATGCTGCCCTGCTCGGCGGTCTGGTTATCGTCAGCATGGACACCGAGGGCAAGCCAGGTCTGAAGTGGCGTGCCAACCGTGCTGCGAAGAAGGCTTCTAACTCTGTACAGCAGGCACTTCCTACCAAGGAAGAAACTGAATCTTTCGCTGACAGCGCGAAAAGCTGGTTGGGCGATGCTTCCGATAAGGTTGCCGAAGTTGCTTCCCAAGCTAAGGACTATGTGGAAGAGAACAAGGACGACTGGATCGAAGTAGCGCAAGAAACTGCTGAAAAAGCCAAGGACACCGCAGTATCTGCCGCTGAGAAGGCAAAGGATTTCTTCGACGATAACGCTGATGAGTGGCTGGAGACCGCACAGGCTCACACCAAGGCTGCCCAGAGCAAGGCTGTCAAGGCTGCTTCTGCTGCGCAGTCCAAGGCACAGGAAGCTTGGAAGCAGGTTGAGAAGTCTCAGGGCAAGAACGCAAAGAAGGCCGAGAAGAAGGCGAAGAAGCTGCAAAAGGATGCTGAGAAGGCTGCAGCTAAGGCCAAGAAGAAGACCAAGAAGTTCGACATCTAAGTTTTCTTTCTCCCCTGCTGCCTCGTCTGCTCCCCATCAAATGGGTCAGGCGAGGCAGTTTTTTGCCCACAATTGGCTCGTACCACACCGATATCTAGCGCAGATCAAGGCAACCATCCAGGCGTCATCTCTGGCCCCAAGGCATGCAGGCCCCGATACATGGGAATAATTAGCCCCCTGCAAGCGCTATGCAGTGCGGACTAGTAACATGCAGCCCATTGCTGACACCGCTGCGCAAATGAGCCAAACTCACCTCAACCACCCTGCCCACCGCGCCTGATTTCCCTAGCTTGTTTTCCCTAGCTTGTTTTCAGCTGTATTTGCTATCCTGCACATTCTGCGAACGAAAACATAGACAGACAGCAATCTCCATTCCACACTCTTTTCCAGAAAGTTGTATGAGCACCTTTTCTTCCCCAAACGCCACAACCCGTTCTAACGCCGCTCCTCTTTCCAACACCGAGGCTGTTTCCAGCGAGCAACAGGTGGTCGATACCCTTTTTGATTTCTTAGATCAGGAAGTCATCACTGCCCAACAGCGCCTAAAAGAGGTCATGTTGCAGGTGGATTTCTCTACTCCGGATGCTGAGGCGTTGGTGCGTCGTGAAACCGAATACCACAGCCTACAAGACAAGATTGATCGGCTTAATATCGCGCAGCTCGGTTTAGTCTTTGGCCGTATTGATATTGATGCGCAAGGACCTAAGGATAATCCGGTTGCTGAAAACCCGGATTTGGATCGCCGCTATATCGGCCGTTTGGGGCTTATTGATACTGCTGATGATTACCGTACGTTGTTGTTGGATTGGCGTGCGCCCCAAGCACGCCCATTTTATCTGGCAACAACTGCGAATCCAGAAGGGGTGCATACCCGCCGCCACATTCGCACCACTGGGCGCAAAGTTACCCGCATTGATGACGAAGTATTAGCTGGTGAGGATCAGCTTGATTCTGGCAGTGACGTGGTGAGTGAATCTGCGTTACACCAAGCTTTGCAGGCTGCACGTACCGCCCATATGAACTCCATTGTGGAGACCATTCAGCGGGAGCAGGATGCGATTATCCGTGATCCTTCGCGAGGCATTGTGGTAGTTGAAGGTGGCCCTGGCACTGGCAAGACTGCCGTAGCCTTGCACCGAGTGGCTTATTTGCTCTACACCTGGCGCGAGCAGTTGGCGAAAACGGGTGTGCTCATTGTTGGACCTAGTCCTACATTCTTGGAGTATATTTCCCGCGTGCTACCAGAACTTGGCGAGACGGGTGTGGTGTTACAAACTATTGGTCAGCTCTACCCTGGGATTAATCCCCAAGCGCGTGAGAGCCTGCTTGCCCGGGAGGTCAAAGGCTCGATTGAGATGGTCACTATTCTCAAGCGGCTCGTCCAAGATTATCAGCAGATCCCTACGACCCCGCGGCACTTCGTACTGGAAGGCATCAATTTAGAGATCACGCCGGCCACGATTAAGGCTGCGCGTACGCGAGCGCGACGTTCACGCAAGCCGCATAATGAGGCAGCGGGCATTTTCCAGGATCACTTAGCGGAACTTTTAGCTCGCCAACTCCAAGTCCATATCGGCACCGACCCCTTGGGTGGGGAGAACCTCTTAGGCCAAGCTGATGTGGATGAGCTCCACGATGATATTTTGACGGCCCCACAATTTAGCGAGCTCGCCAATGATTTTTGGCCGTTGCTTACCCCAACGCAGGTGCTTACTAGCTTCTACGGTGATCCCCAACAGATTGCCCGGGTGGCGTATGACTATGACGAGGAAACTCAGCATGCCTTGTGGCGTGAACATCCCGAGGCTTATACCGCAAGTGATGCTGCCTTACTCGATGAGCTGGCAGAACTCATTGGGGTGCTTACTCCAGAAGATGCGGCTGCTCAGGCGCAAGAGCAGTGGCGCCAGCATGTCGAAGATGCCGCCGAGGCCTTAGATATCCTCACGAGTTCGGCCAATACTGACTTAGATGATGAGACTGAGGCAGAGATCCTTTCAGCACATGACGTTATTGATGCCGCAGCATTAGCAAGTCGCCATGAGACCCAGGATTCTCGAACCACGGCACAGCGTGCGCAAGCGGATCTACGCTGGGCTTATGGGCATGTAGTTATTGATGAAGCTCAGGAGTTAAGTCCGATGGAGTGGCGTATGGTAATGCGACGCAGCCCTTCACGGTGGATGACCATCGTTGGGGATGTAGCCCAAACCGGAGCGCCTGCAGGTGTCGATGATTGGCAAGAGGCATTACGCCCCTTTGTACAAACACGCTTTCGGCATCATCAACTTACCGTTAATTACCGCACCCCGAAGACAGTAACGGAATTGGCAAATGCCATTAGTGCCCAGTACTTGGAGCAGCCCGCAACAAGCACAGCCCTACGCGATACCGAGATTCCGCTCTCTTATGTAACAGAAACAACGCCCGAGGTCTTAGCCGACGTTATCACTACATTGCACAGCCGCTATCCGCAGCGCTTGGTCCAGTTCATCGCCCCTGATGCTGTAGCCGCGAGCTTACAGCAGACGAATCCAGAGCTCCCGGTGCTCGGGGTGAGTGCTGCCAAAGGCTTGGAATTTGACCACGTAGTGGTGATAGATGCCGCCCGCATTGTGGAGGCATCCCCACAAGGGTGGCAGGATCTCTATGTTGCTGCCACCCGGGCGACCCAGTCATTGGTATTGGCTGGGCCGTGGCCGGCATCACTCGATGCCAGCCTCGCGCATATTACGCAGTTCTTTGCGTAGGTCCGCGATTTCATCACGCAGCCGTCCGGCGAGTTCGAATTGTAACTCCCGGGCGGCAATCTTCATCTGAGTAGTAAGCTCGTTGATAAGCTTTTCCAAATCTGCTGCCGGCATATTTTCTTTGCGTTCTGCAATAGCGAAGCTCGCATCCGCACTGCCATCAGTCGGCACTTCACCGTCCGTTTCTTCAGCCACCTGATCGAGGATGTCGGCGATCTTTTTACGCAGCGGTTGCGGGTCTATGCCGTGTTCAGTGTTATATGCGATCTGCTTTTCGCGACGGCGCTCAGTTTCATCGAGAGCATATTGCATGGAATCTGTGATCTTATCGGCATACATGATCACCGCTCCCGATACGTTACGTGCTGCACGACCAATAGTCTGAATGAGCGAGCGCGTGGACCGCAGGAAGCCTTCTTTATCAGCATCCAAAATAGCCACTAAGGAAACTTCGGGAAGGTCAAGGCCCTCACGCAGCAAGTTGATACCAACCAGTACATCGTATTCACCAAGTCGTAATTGGCGGAGTAATTCCACGCGCTGCAAGGTGTCGATATCTGAGTGGAGGTAGCGCACCTTAATGCCATTCGAGAGCAGGTAATCAGTTAAGTCTTCGGCCATCTTCTTGGTTAAGGTGGTGACCAAGACCCGCTCATCTTTTGCAGTGCGCAGGCGGATCTCGTGGATAAGATCATCAATTTGTCCCTTAGTCGGGCGTACTGAAATCTCTGGATCGACCAAGCCAGTTGGGCGAATGACCTGCTCGACGAATTCTCCACCTGCCGCGGACATCTCATAATCACCCGGGGTTGCAGACAAATAGACAGTTTGGCCCACACGCTGCTCGAACTCTTCCCAGGTTAGCGGCCGGTTATCCAAGGCAGACGGCAGGCGGAAGCCGAATTCCACCAAGTTGCGTTTACGCGACATATCGCCTTCGAACATACCGCCAATTTGTGGCACGGTTACGTGGGACTCATCGATGATGGTGAGGAAATCTTCGGGGAAATAGTCCAACAAAGTTGCCGGCGCCGAGCCTGGAAGCCGCCCATCCAAATGCCGTGAATAGTTCTCGATACCCGAGCAAAAACCCACCTGTTGAATCATCTCGAGATCATATTCAGTGCGCATGCGTAGGCGTTGGGCCTCCAGCAGTTTGCCGCGCTCTTCCAAGTCGGCCAGGCGGTCCGCGAGTTCTTCTTTAATTGCCTCGATTGCCTTTTCCATCCGCTCTGGACTGGCCACATAGTGTGTGGCTGGGAAGATACGGAGTTCGTCAACCTGGTTAATGACATCCCCAGTTAAGGGGTGGATATAGTAGAGGGCATCAATTTCATCACCGAAAAATTCCACACGTACTGCAAGTTCCTCATAGGCCGGGATGATGTCCACAATATCGCCTTTTACGCGGAAAGCACCACGGGTAAAGCCAATATCATTGCGATCATATTGAATATCGATGAGCAGACGTAGGAAACGGTCCCGCTCGACTTCTTCGCCAACGCGCAAAACCACTGAGCGATCCAGATAGGATTGCGGAGTACCCAAACCATAAATGCACGACACTGAGGAGACTACGACGACATCACGCCGGGAAAGCAAATTCGAGGTAGCCCGATGGCGCAGTCGCTCAACGTCGTCGTTGATCGAGGAATCCTTTTCAATATAAGTATCGGTCTGCGCAATATAGGCTTCTGGCTGATAGTAGTCGTAATAGGATACGAAGTATTCCACCGCGTTATGAGGCAGCAGTTCACGCAGCTCGTGTGCAAGCTGCGCAGCCAAGGTCTTATTTGGTGCCATGACCAAGGTGGGCCGTTGTTGCTTTTCAATAAGCCAGGCCGCGGTGGCAGATTTACCGGTACCAGTGGCACCAAGCAGCACAATGTCGCGCTCACCGTCATTCAGTCGTTTGTCCAGCTCGGCGATGGCTTGTGGTTGATCGCCTGCTGGCTGGTATTCCGAGATGACTTCAAACTCGCCACCGGTGCGTTCGACTGCACCCACCGGGCGAAAATCTGATTCAGGTAACTCCGGGTGTTCTGCCGCAAATGCCATGGGATTAGCTTACACCCCGCTCCACAATTACCGGGCAAGATCCCCCACAGGAGCACGCTGCAAGTGCCCTACAAAGAAAAACCTGGCAGCCGCAGCATACATGCTCTCTCGGATACCAGGTGTTCGTCTACCCTACGCCCTTAGGCCGTAATGTCACTCATTACATGTTTAATGCGGGTATATTCCTCCACGGCATAGATGGACAAGTCATTGCCATCACCGGAAAGCTTAAAGCCACCATGAGGCATCTCCGCACACAGCACCATGTGCGTATTGATCCATACACAGCCGAAGTCTAAATCGCGGGCAAAACGACCGGCCCTCCCATGGTTGCTGGTCCACACCGAGGATGCCAGGGCGTAGTCCACCCCATTCGCAAGGCGTAATGCCTCTTCTTCACTCTCAAACGTTTGAATGGTCAGGATTGGAGCGAAGCTTTCTTCTTGCACGATCGCATCATCTTGACGCACTCCGCTAATGACAGTTGGCTCGATGAAAAAGCCAGGGTTCCCTGCCACGCGTTTACCACCAGTTAAGACCGTGGCATGGTTTGGCAGGTTCTCCAGTTTTTCACTCACAGCGGCAAAGTGTCGGGAATTATTCAGCGGGCCATATTCATTATCAGCCTCATTAGTGTTACCTGTACTGACCTTCTTGGCCGCAGCAACGAGCAGGTCGCTAAATTCATCGGCAATACTTTCCTCCACGAGCACACGGGTGACGGCGGTACAATCTTGCCCGGCATTAAAGAAACCATAGGCGCACAGGAGTTCTGCCGTGCGAGGCAAATCAGCATCGGCGAAAACAATGGCTGGAGCCTTACCACCAAGTTCCAGGTGGGTGCGTTTGAGCTCCCCTCCAGCAGCCTTCGCTACTGCTTGACCAGCACGCACGGACCCGGTGATAGCAACCATTGCCGCATCTGGATGCACACTCATAGCAGAACCTACACTGGCATCGCCCAAAATAACGTTGAAGACTCCTGCAGGCAAGATATCCTTTGCCAGCTTGGCAAGCACCAGGGTGGATTCTGGGGTGGTATCCGATGGCTTCATCACGATAGTGTTACCGGCTGCAATTGCAGGGCCGATTTTCCAGATCGCCATCGCCAATGGATAGTTCCAAGGAGTGACTTGTGCAATGACGCCAAGTGGTTCACGACGGATATACGAAGTATGCCCGGGGAGGTACTCCATGGCTGCGCGGCCTTCTAAGGTGCGAGCAGCACCTGCGAAGAAACGCAATTGATCGGCGCCACCTAAGACCTCTTCCTGCCGAATTGCTGCCTTTGGTTGACCGGTGTTGCGGTGTTGGGCATCGATGATCTCATCGGCGTGCTCTTCTAAGGAATCTGCCAGCTGCAGCAGCCAACGCTGACGCTGACTAGGAGTGCTCGTGCGCATAGATTCAAAGGCGGCCGTTGCAGCTGCAAAAGCAGCGTCAATTTCTGCGGCGGTAGCAATTGGGGCTTCCGCCACAACCTCATTGGTGGCAGGGTTGATGATGTCGAGGGATTCGCTGCCACGGGGGGTAACAAATTCGCCATTAATGAAGTGAGCAAGGCGGGTATCAGCCATAAGAGCACCTTTCGAAGGCCTAGGAACGAGAACTGCTACCAATTATAGAAGCGCAGGGATCTTTCTGTTACGAGATTTTCGGCAGAAGCACAATTACTTGACTGCTGCATCAATCTATTTGCCCAGTTCAATCCCCATAGGCACCGCTATGAAATATTTCTATAGCACAATGGAAATTGTTTCAACTCAATGCCTGTGAAGCACCCAAACCCAGTTGCTGCGCAAGCTCATCCCACCACTGGGCAATCTGGGCCTCTAATTCCTCCAAAGTGCCAGAATTATCAATAAGTTCGTCCGCATAACTATTTCGCTGAGCATCGCTGAGCTGCTGTGCCATACGCCGGCGCACATCCACTTCATCCAGTCCTCGCTGATGTACTAGGCGGGCTATTCGCGCTTCTACATCAGCCGTAACAACGAGCACGGAATCTACGAGCGCATCGGCATTCGTTTCAATAAGCAGCGGGTGATCTAGGATCACTAATGGCGTGGTGGCTTCATCAATCTTGGCTCGCACGCGACGTCGAATTTCTGGATGAGTAATCGCATTAAGCTGGGCGGTGTGTTGCTCATCGTGGAAGGCGCGCTGGGCTAACAGGCTGCGTCGCAGCTCGCCATGCTCATCAAGAATATCGGCACCAAATACTTCTTGGAGCTGCGGCAAGACTGGTGAACCCGGAGACATAATTTCACGCGATACGGCATCCGCATCAACGATGGTGACAACGTCTGGCGCGTGGCTTCTGAGCCAGGTACTGACTGTTGACTTTCCACTACCGATACCACCTGTTAAGCCCACAATATACATAGGCTCATTCTAGCCCGTAAAAAGACATGCGCGACCCCATCCCCCCCTACTCCTGGAGGCAGCACAAAGGCCTTGACGCTTCGTTGAAGTGCCAAGGCCTTTTCACAGTCAGCAGGCAAGCAGCTCACCAAACTGCACTAGAGCGCTAGAGCGCTCGTGTGCTCGTACGACTACCCGATTACTCTGCATCCTTTGCGGTAGTACGGATAACCACGGTATCGGTGTTCGCCGCTGCAGCAGGCAGACCTTCGACATTAGCGAACTTCGGTGTATTGGTAACCAACACTGGGGTTATCATGCTGTAGCCCTTAGAGGTGATGAAGGCTTTATCGAAAGAAATCAATGCCTCGCCGCGGCGAACCTGCTGCTTCTTTTCCACCTTGACGTCAAAGCCCTCGCCACCGAGTTGGACGGTGTCGATACCAACGTGGACTAACAAATCAATACCAGAATCCAAGCGCAGACCGATAGCGTGACCAGACTTCTGCACGGTGAGCACCGTTGCATCGGCCGGGGCATACACCGTATCCCCGGTTGGGTTAATGGCAATCCCTTCGCCAAGCTTTGCAGCGGCAAAGATTGGGTCTGGAACTTCGCTCAAGGCAACAGCTTCGCCTTCGAGCGGGCTGGTCAGCTCAGTGACAGTACCGGCTTGCAGCGCGGTCTTCACTGGCTTGGTAGCAACAGCAACGCCACCGTGGGAAGCAGGTTCCTGCGCGGCAGCAGGTGCTGCAGGTGCAACTTCTTCAGAAGTTTGGCGCTGCGCAGCAAGCTTTGCCAGTACTTCTTCCTTTTCTTCTTTGGTGCGGTAATCAAAGAAGAGTACCAACAGGAAAGAAGTGGTGAAGGCTGCCAGGATACCTAAGGCATAGCCACCAATTGGGTCCATTGCGGGAATGGTCAGTACTGAAGTGAATACGAAGGCATTTGCGGTGACTCCAAAGAAGCCCATTACGATACCGCCTACCAAGCAGCCTGGCAGGAGGCGAGCATATGACTTCCGGAATCGCAACAGCACGCCGTAGAGTGATGGCTCGGAAATGCCACCAAGCAGACCGGCCATAGAACCGCCTAAAGAGACCTGACGCATTTGGGGATTCTTTTCCTTAATGGACAGGACGAAGACAGCGGTGACGACACCGAAGCAGGCGAAGTTCCACGCACCCATTGGGCCTTGGATGAAGTCATAGCCCAAGGTTGCGATATTGTTGATCATGATCGCATTCAGTGGCCAGTGCAGACCCAGCGGCACCAAGAATGGGTACATCAATGGGATCACAATGGCGAGCACGAATGGCGAGAAGTCATTAACTGCGCTTAAGAAGTTGGAGATTGCGTTACCAACACCGATACCAAAGGGGCCGAGCAAGAAGGCGGTGATCGGGATCATGAATAGCAGCGAAAAGAATGGCACGAATACCATGTGCACTGCTGAAGGAATGATCTTCTTTAACCCTTTTTCTACCCAGTACAGTCCAATGGAGGAAAGCAGCGGCGGGAAGACCTGACCAGCATAATCATTGAGAATCAGTGGCAGACCGAAAACTGTAACCGACTGAGCGTCGCCACCCATAAAGTTCACAGTTTCAGCAACGTTGCCCAACCCTGCGAATTCTGGAGTCATCAAGGCTGCCGGAATGGCTGCACCTACCCACTCATTGGCGCCAAGCTTACGAGCTGCAGTAGCACCAATCATGATTGGCAGGAAGTAGAACACCGACTGATACATTGCGTGCAGCAACTGATAGGTTGGAGGCTGCTCGCTGAGCTCTTGACGGAAATCCTGGACCTCGAAGGTATCGAGTAATACCAGCAAGGTGATGATAAGTGAGGCACCAAGTAACGCCCATAGGATAGGACGGAAGGTGTCCGAGAGGAATTCGAAGCAGTAGTCGACCTTGGAATACTTGCCGCGTACGCCGCCGTATTCTTTGGAATTCTTCTTCTGATCCGCATCTTCATCGGCAGCTGCTTTATCAGCCATGCCTGGTTGGCGAACGATTTCTTGGTAGTAGTCAGCAACTCCACCACCCATCACGACTTGTAGGCCAGTGCTACCCTGGGGTACCACGCCAAGGACGTCAGTGTTTTCATCCAGGGCTTCCTGGTTTGCCTTGGACTGGTCACGCAATTGGAAGCGCAAACGGGTTGCACAGTGCGTAAGGCTGGAGATGTTTTCGGCACCACCAACCTGCTCCAAGATAAACTCAGAAGTCTGCTTCACAGAAGCCATGAGTCAACCTTTCAATTCGAATAAGAGGCCAATCGCCTTGTTGCTCGAGTCAACATTCAAACGATTGCGTACCGTACATGCAGCACAAAAACCGGATACAATGTCGCCAGAGTCACACAAAGCAATTTGGCGTAAAACAGTCACAATATTAGGAGAATTTCCCACAGAACACAATACATTTTCCGGGCATTTCCCAAATTTCCACGAACGAATCCACATTTTCAGCGAAGAATCGGAAATCGCAGATTACTCGCGCGCTCACTACTGGAGATCAAAAGCCGCTCCCCTTCCACGTCGCTCAGATTTACTGGTCCAACGATGCTCAACTTTCCCGGATTGAACTCAGCTGGGGCATGAGCGCAGGCGAGCTAACTACAGGGAATCTGCAGTTTCCTGTGCAAAGCTAAAAAGCGTCGCTGTGACCGTAAATCTTCTCAATTGCCCCTTGGAGGTAGTTTCATGCTTCCCCCAGCATTGACAAGCAAGAAAGCCCTAAAGGCACAAGTAGCGCAGACTATGGCGCGGTACACCTGCGCAGTAAGTTCCTGACTGGCAGGTAGCACCAACGCAGGGAGCAATCAAGCAGGTACCACTTCTACCGCAACTTCTGAAGCTTCTTTATCTGCTGCAATATATACCGTATGCCCATCGGGTGCGATAGTATAACTACCTCCAGTGACGTGGATATCAAATCCATGTGGGAAATTTGCCGAAGGCACATACAGTACACTTTCACCGGCCGTAAATACTCCAGTCTCATCTGCTCGCGTCGTTGTCCAGCGAGCTTGGTACTGCTTGGCGTTGTGATCCCAATGAGTTAGCTCAGGAGTTCCGGCTATCAAACGCATATGAGGCGGGGCGAGCACTGCAAGCTTTTCTGCGTTGACAGCATCAGCTGTGACCGCCCCCGGGACTTGGGGATCTGCAACGATGCCTTGCTCCCGCTGATTTTGAGTAGTGGGATCATCACATCCACAATAGGACCAATACTGCCAGCCAATTCGATTAGCCCGAGCCAGGTTCGTTACCCCTAATAAGGTGTCAGTATCATCTGTGGCTCCAAACTCAGAGAGTAATGACGGAATTTGCTGGGAATCGGAAATCGCCTGAGCGTTAGCAAACGCTTGTCCATCTGGTAGGTCACACCCGGTATATTTCCCAATTAGTGCATTGGTTGCACAGTACACATGCCAGCTCAATACGGTACCCGCAGTCTCTGGAACCTTGGGGGCTTGCGGGTTAATTGCTATCCCTGCATTCCAAACCGAATACGGCTCAAAATATATTGTTGCTGTAGGGTCTACTGCCGTTATGGCATCCGCAGCTTTTTGATGCAAGCTATCAAGTTTCGCTATTGCATCATCGCAATGCCCGAGCGTTGCATAGCAGATTGGGAAATCACTGCCTGGCCAGGGCTCATTGATAATGTCATAGCCCATGATGGATGGAAGTCCACCCAATTGCGTGACTACATGCTGCCACATGGCTGCAAAACGATCTTGAAGGCCGACGCCTCCTGGCCCCATCCGATTATTTAAGAAGTTATCGTAGGCTCGAAGCAAACCCACATTTACAACTTGATTGGTGGGAAATCCTATTTGCAGGAAACTAGGATAGCCGTCATCAATTACAGCCCAATCCGGCGCGAACTCTCCCTGAAATTTTTCGTGATACATATCCTGGTGAGCATCAATGAGCGTAGCGATGCCATGATCAGCAAGCATCGTCACCGTTTCGGCAATCTGCGCCAAATATACATCGTCATACACGCCAGGCTCTGGTTCTACTGCTTTCCAAATAATGCCAAGGCGAACCGAATCAAACCCTTGCGCCTGTAACCACTCGGCATCATCAGCATTAAACCCAGCGGCCTGTGCGGTATATGGAGGATGCTTGTATACCATGTTCACGCCTTGGGTTAAGAAAACTCGGCCTTGTTCATCAACCAACCATTGACCTGCTTGAGTGATTTTTGAGGGCGCATTTGCAGCAATAGGTACCGCCTCACTTGGAGAATCTTTAGTCTCCACATTTGCCTGAACTGGCACGAAGGCAGCATTAAGCAGCATCAACACACTGAGGAGGAAGCCAATGCAGGCGGGCAAACGCCGAAGTGCCATAGGATTTGCGGGAGCGTTGTGCTGTGTACGAGCGCTCCATAATGAGGGAAAATAAGGGAACGACATACCCTAAAGATAACAAGCTCAGCTCACCGGTATATATACAAGATTACGTGAAACCCCTCACAGATGAGACTGAGATACTCCCGCCATTATCCTAAAGCAAAAGTCCGAGAAACTGTTAAGGCAGAAAGGCAGAAAAGCTGGCCCTGTGAACAAGGAAAGAGGGGCTTTCCCGGACTGCTATAACCGGGAATTCATTGTCACCTGCGATATAAACTTCAAAAGCGTTGTTAACCCTGAGCATTACAGTGAGCGAGTGTGGCCGCTTTCATTACTCGTGCAGTCTGAATAACAGCCCTGCTGTCTCACACGCAGCCGAAAGATATCCTCCTATAATCTTCGGTTGGTGCGAAAATACGTACATAAGGAAGCGGCACACACTTTATGGACATCTGATCTAAAAATAGTTTTCGAATTGTCTTGCCACTCACAATCCCCAAGCACCGCGACTAAGTAACCGCAAAAAACAGCGGGCACTACCGCAGCCTTCCACATTGGCCCACATGAAGTTGCCAAATTCTCTAACATCTTTTTCCGTCGCATTCACCCCTAAATGGGGTAATACACAACGCTCTAAAAGTGGATCAATTCTGGTTTTATAGAGCACCTCACTACCATAACCGCTGCGTACGGCGGAATCATATTCCATTGACACCGTAAAGCGATAAGGAATTTTCAAAATCCCTCTCTTTTTCTCCACTATTCCATTATTCTATAGACACGATACTTGTCAGACGTCAGATGTGAGACGTAGTCAATGCCTCGGAAGGAATGTTCATGAATTCAAGTCCGCAAGATTGCCTCATCCTTGACCTCACACAGCCATCAGCCAGCGTTTCCCTCACTGAATTTCGCAGCGCAACGGGTTGCTTACTCTTGCAATTTCAAAGCAATATTGACGGCCCGATATTTGCGCTCCAGGGAAATAACGGGCACATCACCGCAGAAATCACCGGCGGACGACTAAACGGCACCTATGCCAAGGGGGCCGACACCCGCTATCTTGACGCTGAAGATACCCTGGTGCTCGATGATGCCAAGCTGCATACGCTAGCGTTCAACTATGATGCGCAAGGCTTACATATCCATGTAGATGGGTATGAGGCATTCAGCTGCACTCCGCTCGGATGGCTAAGCGAACTCGAAGCTACCGAACTCAAGCTCAATCCGGCACATGTCCTCGAAATATCCCGCGTACAACTCTATTCTGAGGGCTTAGCAGCAACGGCTCTGCCGGCGTTAGCGCCCAGTGCTCAGCCTTTCTTGGAATTCGCTGCGGCCGAACTCTCTGCACGGGATACCAAACGCTGCGGTGCACTTGCGCAAGGTTCATTACGTGCTCGCTTCAGGGCCCGCGGCCAAGGGCAAGGGGGAACTATCATCGCGGGCGGCAGTGGCCACCAACGTTGCGAATTAGTCCTAGAAGACGGCAACGTAGCATTCCGTGTATTCGAACATGACGCTATGCAACCAGAATGCATTGCCTCGGTAATCGCTAGCGGGCATTGGGACGATGGTAATTGGCATGATGTGGTGCTGACTTCTGGTCGGGGAGCCTTGATCCTCTATGTGGACGGCTATCAAGTGGCATTGGCACCGGGAGCTGCGTTCTTTGCTGATATCGCCCCACTAGAGCGCGTCACTGTAGGCATGAACTTGGCGAATTCTCGCCTTTTTGGCGAAGCGCAAACTGCCGCAATCTACGATAGCGTCTTAAGTGATTTTCAGGTCAAGCGCTTGGCTGGAGTACAACCACTACCGACTCAAGCTCTCTTTGACACTGGTTTTCACGATTCTAAAAGTTACCGAATTCCATCTCTTCTACGCCTGAAATCTGGGGCTTTGCTGGCTGGAGCCGATCAACGGGTAAGTATTGCCAATGACAGTCCGAACGATATTAATTTTGTGCTGCGGCGCTCTTTTGATGATGGCAAGACCTGGGAAGATCAACAGACTCTCATTGAATACCCTGGTGATGGTGCACTCGGCGCATCCGTGATTGATTCTGTCTTGGTTCAAGACCAATCAAGCGAACGGGTATTGATGGTCATCGACCACTTCCCTGGTGGAGTGGGCCAACCTAATGCCGCTGTTGGTACGGGATTTGATGAACAGGGGCGGGTACAACTCCATAACCGCAGTGGAGATTTTTTCACTCTGCATGCAGACGGTTCGGTAACCACAATCGATGGAGCCCCCACAGCATATACTGTTGCACCCAATGGTGATGTTCTCTCTGAAGATACTCCCGCAGGTAACATCTACTTGGCCTATGGGGTGGACCCACAAGAAAGTTTGTTTACCCACCGGACCAGTTATGTCCAAGTCATTCATACTGATGATGACGGCGCAACATGGTCAGCTCCGCAGGATATTACCGCCCAGGTTAAGCAGCCTTGGATGCGTTTCTTTGGTACTTCCCCCGGTAACGGCATCCAGCTGAAATATGGTGAGCATAAGGGGCGAATCCTCATCCCGGTCTATTACAACCATGAAGAGGGCATCACATTCTCCTGCGCTGCTATGTACACAGATGACACTGGAGCTACCTGGCACCTGGGAGCCTCTCCTAATGATGGCCGAGAATTTGAAGGATCCACTCTTGACTCCCGCACTCTCAGTGATGACCGTGCTTCTTTACATGAATCGGCACTTGTGGAGTTGCCAGATGGTTCTGTACATGTCTTCATGCGCAATCAGCATCCGAGTGGCAAGGTAGCTCACGCGATTTCTTGGGATGGCGGAGCAAGCTGGGGCGAAGTTGATTTTATTGAGCAGCTCACGGAGATCTTCTCGCAGCCTAATGCAATCAGCATTGACGTCAATGGCGAACCTGCAGTGGTGTTTGCTAATGCCTCCCAGATGTTGCCTTTCCGGGGATGTGGAGTGCTGCGCTTGAGCTATGGAGACATCCACACCTGGCCTCACAACCGAGTTTTCCAACCGCGGCACTATGTGTATCAATGCCTTGCTCAATTGGAAAATGGCGATTTGGGCTTACTGTGGGAACGTGAAACACAGGGGTTGTTCTTCACTCGAATTCCGCTGTCTTGGCTAACCGATTCCCGCAATACTCTGGCCTGAAAGTATGGATTCTAAAGAAAAAATTGCCATGCTACAGACTCCTAGATGTCACTTCTTCGGCATATTCAATGTACTTGCACTCGTTAGGTCTACAGGACAAGTGCATTTTGGCATATTGCCAATCTGCTGCCCCTCAAAAAGCAAGCGCAAACTGCATTGCATATTGCAATGACGGAGGAACTAACCCCTGCTATTTTCCTTCAAGACTGAAGAAAGTGGTCAACTACTTGCGTTACTCAGAAACAACGATACCGCACTGTATCGACCTAGTACATCTTACGATGAGCATTAACTTACCCAAAAGCGGCGTTCCTCTCATCTTTTTCTACCCTCTCTCCCCTTCTGTTGTGTAAAGGATTTTCATCATGTCGCACAATCCCCAATCGACAGGTCAAGGCCCAGCGCGGGCACACCTGGATTATGATCCAAATCTACCTTGGTACAAGCATCTATCTAAGGAAAAGTGGAAGGCATTCTTTGCTGCCTGGCTCGGTGTTCTCCTTGATGGCTATGACTTTGTGCTGATTGCCTTCGCTTTGCCCTATATCCGTGATGCGTTTGATCTAACGTTAGTAGAATCCGCTGCGTTGGTTTCGGCCGCTTTCGTATCGCGCTGGATTGGTGGTCTGATCCTGGGCGCAATGGCTGATAAGCATGGCCGGAAGCTAGCCATGATCGTTTCCATTTTCTTATTCGCCGGTGCCTCTATTTTGATGGCATTCTCCCCAGGTTTCTGGCTATTGTTTATTTGCCGGTTGGTTATTGGGTTTGCCATGGCTGGCGAATATTCTGCTTCGGCTACCTATATCATTGAGTCATGGCCGGTACACATGCGCAATAAGGCTAGTGGCTTTTTGCTTTCCGGTTTTGCTTTTGGTGTGATTCTTGCTGCCCAAGTGGATCGCCTATTGGTGCCTTGGGTTGAATCTTTTGCTCCAGGTTGGGGCTGGCGCGCCTTGTTCCTCACCGGCATTATTCCTATCGTTGTTGCGATCCATATGCGTCGCAGTTTGCCAGAGGCAGATGATTGGGAAGAGATGCAGAAGTCTGAAAAGACTGAAGCGGATATGATCACCGTTTTATTCCGAGGACCACAGCGTACCCGGAATATGATTGGCGTAATTACAGCTTCTGTATTCTTACTACTTATTTTCGCTGTCGGTGGAATACCAGCTTGGGTAATCGCTATTCTTGGCGTTGCTGCTGGTGGTATCTTCGTGTACTTCATCTACCAGTTTGACCCTCATCGTTGGGTTGTGGGCGTGATGATTATGGTCGCAATCTTTGCTTCCTTTATGTATACCTGGCCTATCCAGGGATTGCTGCCTACCTATCTCAATGATGTGGGCATGGATCCAAATACGGTAGCGAATGTAGTGAGCTTCGCCGGTATTGGTAATGCTCTGGGTTATATTTTGGCTGGTTTTGCCGGTGATAAGTTCGGGATGCGTCGCTGGTATGTGATCTCTTTGTTCATCTCCCAGACTTTAGTCTTCCCACTGTTCTTGCAAAATGGCGAATGGGTAGCCCTGGTTGCGCTATTGCTGTTCTTTAATCAGATGTTCGGCCAAGGTATTTCCGGATTGCTGCCGAAGTGGGTTTCTTCTTACTTCCCTATTGAAAAGCGCGCGGCCGGTCTCGGCTTTTGCTATAACGTTGGTGCTCTTGGTGGGGCGGTTGGCCCAGTACTTGGTGCAGCACTTGCTGCTTCTTGGGGCTTTGGTATGGCCTTGGCTGTACTTTCAGTTGGCTTCGCCAGCATCGTGATTTTGTCTATTGGCCTGAATTTACCGCGCCGCGCCCAGGAACTTATTGATGCCTCTGCCGTGCGCCCTGAGGATGGCAACGATGAAACTATTGCCCTAACGAAGTAGTTGTTGCTGTTTCATTCCCCTGGTAATTAAGGAGTTTTGCTTATGTCCAAGTTTATTGTTGGCGCTTATGCTTCCCAACCAGATAATGATGCCGGGCAGCGGGCGTATTATGATGCCCTGGCAGCTACCGGCTGGGTTGATGGATTAGAGGTTCCGTACCCCGGCCAGTTTGATCGTCCAGAGTTTCTTGGAGAGCTTTTGGCGGATCGCTTCACTTCTTCGGTGCTAACCGCAATTCCCGGCACCATGGTGAATGTCTGGGACGCTCCTTCCTTTGGGTTGGGGTCGCCCGATGAGGCTGGGCGGTCAGCGGCGTTGGAATTCACCCAAGAGCTGTATCAGGATGTCCAACGGGTACATGAAATAGCGGGCCATTCGGTATTTTCCTGGGTGGCATTGCATTCGGCACCTACCCAGCATTCCACCCCAGAGGCATTTGCACGTTCTTTATCCGAAGTGCTTTCGTGGGATTGGGGTTCTACCTCATTGACAATTGAGCACTGCGATGAGCGCTCTACCAATCACACCCCAGAAAAAGGGTTTTTACCCTTAGAAGAAGAGTTAGCCGTCGCTCGTGAGCTTGGTATCGGGGTGTCTTTAAATTGGGGGCGAAGTGCTGTGGGCTCGCGCGGCGATGTTGCTCCCTTGGCTCATGTGGAACAGGCCGCAAAAGCTGGCAAGCTTGTTGGAGTCATTTTTTCTGGGGCTTCTCCACAAGAGACCATCTATGGTCCGGAATGGATTGATGGTCACCTACCTTTGAGCACGGATGAGCCAGCTTCGTTGATGACGCCCAACCACGTGTCCCAAGCAGCTGCTGCAGCAGCGTCGGTAGCATACCTTGGGGCGAAATGTTGTGTGCCTCCGGAAGCCTCACTTGAGCGGCGAGTGCGCATGATTCGCAATATTTACCAAGCATGTAGCACTACCTCTGTGGCTTAAGCACTGTTTAAGGAAGCAAAGACAGCTTCCCAGCCCCTGGCGCATATGCGCCGCGGTCCCCCAGACGCCTTAAGAAACCCAAGTACCCTTGAGTGGGCGAGAGTCCTAGCAGGATCCAGTCAAAACTGCTCGAGGGTGCTTGGGCTCGCATCATGCTCCGAGCGCTTTCCCCTCCAACCTCAAAAACTCTATGAATAGCGCAATTGTTCCGTACAACGTGAAGAAGATCTCTTTGAAATGTAGCTTTTCTAACACCATCAAGCATTTATACTTTGCTTATGTGGAGCTTACAATCATTTCGACAAAGAAGTGCTTGCCCTCCAAAGCAAGCACAGAATCCGGCGCGTCGTCGCCCAGCACTAGTAGCAAATATTTTGCTCGTTGCAAGCATGTGTGCGGCAATGTTTTCCCCTGCAACTGCGGGTATTCCCAATAATCAAGGTGGGCTAGAAAATTTCCACTGGGGTGTAGCAACTTCCGGCTTCCAAATTGAAGGATCAAATTTTGATAGTAATTGGTACCGGTATGCACAAACTTCCCACGTCGATGGACATAAGACTATCGACGCAGTAGACAATGCTGCTGACTTCCGACACCGTTACCACGAAGACATTGCGAATGCAGCTTCTCTCGGTGTTAATACGTTCCGACTTGGCATTGAATGGGCACGCATTGAACCAACGCCCGGGCAATACAATATGGAAGAAGTTGCCTACTATGATGACGTAATCCAAACCATTCGTGACTACGGAATGGTTCCAATGATCACCATGGTGCATTATGTCTACCCCGGTTGGATTATAGATAATGGTGGCGTATTAAGTGAATTCGCGGCAGAACGATTCACTGCGTATACAGACTTTATTACCCAACGCTGGGGCGGCAATGGCACCATGTGGGTTACCTTAAATGAGCCCTTTATTTGGTTTGCGCATGAGCACGAAATTGGGCTGGCAAAGCTCGATGATCTTCCTGCTTATTTGGATATGATCGAGCGCTGGAACGCCATCGGATATCAGGCTGCCCATGCACATGATCCTGCAGCATTGGTGGGAAGTAATTTTGCTTTCATGCCCACCATCACTCCGATTCAGCAGAAATTTTTACAACAGCGGTTGCTCTCCAATATGGATTATGTGGGGATTGACTATTATTACTCTGTTTCCGCTACGAACCTAAGCGCAATCCATGCCGCTTTTGGGAACTTTGCAGCAGTCACTCCAGAACCAGAAGGCATATATTATGCCCTCCAGCAGTACCATGAGCTCTTCCCCGATAAGCCTCTCTATATCGTAGAAAATGGTATGCCAACCGATAATGCTGCACCGCGCCCAGATGGCTATACCCGTGGCGAGTATCTCCATGACACTGTGTATTGGCTTCAACGCGCCAAAGCCGATGGCATTCCGCTTATCGGCTATAATTACTGGTCACTGGTAGATAATTATGAGTGGGGTTCATATGATTCTCGCTTTGGATTGTGGACAGTCAATATTAAGAATGATCCAACCCTGCAGCGTATTCCAACGGATGCAGTAGACACCTATCGCAGGATTACTTCCCAAGGTGGAGTAGGCGCAGATGCCCAGCTGTACCTGCAGCCGACATTCTGTTCTTTCGCTTCTTTCCCTAATTCATGCCTGAATAAGGCAGATCCCAATGGGCCGCGATCGCAACTCCTGAAAGCGCAAGCAGGGCAAGCAGCATCGTTGGGTTAACCACCAAACGAGTTCACCGAAACAATGTCTGGGCGTATCAGATTTGTTGAGCCCAGACATTGTTTACAACACGAGCGCAGATTCTTTCCCCACGTGCCTGACTCGGCCATCGCAAGACAGGGATCGCGCGATCCACTCAAAGATGAGGCAGCAGTTAAGTTCTTCTGAAGCGGATAGCTACCACCCATGATTCATATGGTGTGATCCAAATCTTGGTCGGGCGCAATGGAATAGCATCATCAAATCCAGCGGTATATGTCTTGCCTCTTCTAGGCTGGATATGCCACCCTAAATTTTCTGGTGCAGGTATACATGAAGCGGCGACATAGGGGCGCATCTACAGGTACATGCCATTGAGTCGTCCCCTGAATGCTTTACGGGCAAAATTGGCGAAAATAGCGATCGCAACCTCAGGAACCTCGCTTTTTCCTTAAACATTTTCGATACTGTATTTCACATTTTCGCGCGGTATCGTGTTTTCAACTCTGGCCTGGTGTCTTCTGCCCTAGTTGCCTATTTCCCCGTTCCCTCTGCCTTCGTAGGCTCTGTGCCGGGCCCTAGTTTCCGGGTGTTCTTCTCTGTGACAGTGCGCTGTTGGCATGACGATTACTGCACGTTTTCATTGGCGAACTTTTCCCGCTACTAAGGCTCGCAGATGTCCGTCGATCCCCCGGGAACATCCAGCGCTGAGAAGTCTCATGTTCGGGCTATGGTGGCCGGACTATACGATTGTTGCAGGTGAATTCAATAACACACGGAGATTTTGGAATACGCTAAACCGCAGTAGTAGCGTGGGCACTCCAAAAGTAACGTTGACGTTATGCACGAACCAGCTATGCACCAATTTGCTTCAAGTACGCATATACGCTAGCTAGCAGCGTGATGTGATAGCTGAGCATATGCTGGTATTAACGGCCGCTTCAACAAGCGTCCCGATACTCCGTTTGATGATCCACTCCAACAGTGTAAGAACTCTGAACGCCAGGTATCGTTCGCAGGCAACCTATTGTTGCACAGTTTCCATCCGAACTTTCCATCTTGCTTCCCAATCCTACTTGCCATACATAATCCGGTACCTCATGGAAATTGTGTAGGAGCATGTTGTAGGTATTCACATAGCATTGATGTCTCTGCTGGGATCATCAAAACCTGCTATAGAAAAATGCTTAGTTTTGCTGTACATGATGGCCAGGGTGTAGATCAGTGGATACGAATGCGACGCCCACACAATTCACTTGCAGAACACGCACTTCCCTGACCACGATACGGCGGCTTTTGCGCCAGTTACCAGGCAAAATAATCTTGGCATCATAGCCACACGACGGCACACCACTTAAGCTCCTAAAGCAACAGAACCTATGGCTAACCATAGCAAAAGCCGGCATGACCATTGCTTTCGCATAATCATACCGGCTTGGGATGCAATCTCAAGCGAAATACCCGCCATCCAGCTGCATCGTGCTGGCATCGATAAACGATGCCAATAATTTTTTCACCGTGCTCCTACGAGCAGTGAAAAAATTAATACAGCTTAGTTACCAGCGAGCTTTTCACGCAGGGCAGCCAACTGCTCATCGGAAGCCAGGGCGCCACCATCAGTCGCTGGAGCGGCTTCTTGGGAACCCTCGGAGGAGTAGTTAGCTGATTCTGCTGCTGCATTACCTGCGCTGGCTGCAGCTGCACGACTGCGCTCCACCTGAGCGGTGTGCAGCTGGAAGCGACGCTCGGACTCTGCGTAGCGTGCTTCCCATTCCTGACGCTGAGCATCGAAGCCTTCGAGCCATTCGTTGGTCTCTGGGTCGAAGCCTTCTGGGAAGATGTAATTACCCTGCTCATCGTAGGAATCAGCCATGCCGTACTTCGAAGGATCGAACTCTTCGGTGTAGTCTTCATCAGCCTGCTTGAGGGAGAGGGAGATACGACGACGATCCAGGTCGATGTCGATAACCTTCACCATTGCTTCATCGCCAACGTTAACAACCTGGTCTGGTACCTCGACGTGGCGCTGTGCCAACTCGGAGATGTGTACCAAGCCCTCGATGCCTTCTTCCACGCGCACGAACGCACCGAAAGGTACCAGCTTGGTAACCTTGCCAGGTACGATCTGGCCCACAGCATGAGTGCGGGCGAAGACGCGCCATGGATCTTCCTGGGTAGCCTTCAGAGACAAGGAAACGCGCTCGCGGTCGAGATCAACATCAAGAACCTCAACGGTAACCTCATCGCCCACGGTGACAACCTCAGATGGGTGATCGATGTGCTTCCAAGACAGCTCGGATACGTGTACCAGTCCGTCTACACCGCCAAGGTCCACGAATGCACCAAAGTTGACGATGGAGGAAATAACACCCTTGCGTACCTGACCCTTTTGCAGCTGGTGCAGGAACTCGGAACGGACCTCAGACTGAGTCTGCTCGAGCCATGCGCGACGAGACAGCACAACATTGTTACGCTGCTTGTCCAGCTCGATGATCTTAGCTTCGAGTTGCTGGCCAATGTATGGGTCGAGATCGCGTACGCGACGCATTTCAACCAAGGAAGCAGGCAGGAAGCCACGCAGCCCGATGTCGAGGATCAAGCCACCCTTGACAACCTCGATAACGGTGCCGGAAACTGGCTCGTCCTTTTCTTTAAGTTCTTCAATTGCGCCCCAGGCACGCTCGTATTGTGCGCGCTTCTTGGAGAGCAGCAGGCGGCCTTCTTTGTCTTCCTTGGTCAGAACCAAGGCATCGATCTGATCGCCGACGGCTACAACGTCTTCAGGATCAACATCGTGCTTAATGGAAAGCTCGCGGGTTGGGATGACACCTTCAGTCTTGTATCCGATGTCAAGCAGTACCTCGTCGTGGTCGACCTTTACGACGGTACCTTCAACGATATCACCGTCGTTGAAGTACTTGATGGTTGCGTCGACTGCGGCAAGGAAATCCTCGGCAGATCCAATATCATTAATGGCTACCTGAGGTACAGAGTTACTGGGCATATAAAGTGCTCCAAATTATGTATAGGAAGATAGTAAATGGACAAAAAGTAAGCCTTACCAGCGAAATGCTTTACACCCATAAGTGTCTGCAAGGTGCTGGCAACCACGTTTTGCGACAAGCCTTCCTATGGCATACTTGCGCGCGAAAACGAGATCATGACATACCCCGCAAAATTGTACACGAGAGCAGCATATAAGCCAAGTGCATTTCCGCAGGATAAATTCTTAAATGCCCAGCTCGTCTTCCAGCGTCACCTTGAAGCACATCAGCATGATCGCCGCCACAACTAGACTAAAGCAGCACGTTTCTTTCATTTCGGCATTTTTCGGCGCCACAGCAGCACTCATAGGAGAGCAATGGTTAATAATTTTCACTTTGATTCGCGCGATATTCAACACGCCCACCGCAATTTCTGGGATGCGGATGCGGCAAGCTACCACGCTGATCACCCGGAATACGTCGCTGATTTTTATTGGTGCCCGGAAATGCTGCACGAAAGAGATGCCCAGCTTTTAGGTCCTGTGGCATCATTAGCTGGGCAGCATATTTTAGAAATCGGCTGCGGGAGCGCTCCTTGCGCGCGATGGTTGGCGGCTGCAAGTGGCGCAGCGGTTACCGGATTAGATTTATCTTTAGGAATGCTGCAACACTTTGAGCCCATCCCAGAAGCGCGTCAGCCGCATTTATTACAGGCAGACGCTTTATCCCTACCGATTGCTAGTAATAGTCACGATCAGGTTTTTTCTGCCTTTGGGGCTTTTGCCTTTATTGAAGATATAGCAGCAGTATTCGCAGAGATTGCCCGAGTGCTCAAAGCTGGTGGGCAATTTACTTTTTCCACGAATCATCCGATGCGTTGGATTTTCCCGGATGATCCAGGTGCTGCGGGGTTGACTGCATGTTATAGCTATTTTGAGCAACGTCCCTACTGCGAGGTTACTGCTGGGCAGTTGGAGTATGTGGAATTTCACCGCACCATTGGTCAGTGGATATCAGCCTTAACTGGTGCTGGATTTCAGCTGACCCGGGTACTTGAACCAGAGTGGCCAGAAGACCTGCAGATAACCTGGGGGCAATGGTCGCCGCTGCGCGGGCAGATATTCCCCGGCACGATCATTTTTCAAGCAGACCTACCGGCTTAACCTCTCATTTTTCACCGACGAAAAATTCGAGACTCCTTGCATCAAGAGCACGTGTTGCCAGGATTTTTACTTCTATGGCGCTGTTGCGCAACTGGGTTGGGTGTTTTTAGACTGCCAGCTCGTACGGAAGGTCATCAGCTTCATGACCTGTACCGATGAAGCATCCAAGCATGATCGCATCGATCCGGGAGATTATTAATGGCGTATCAGGTGCAATGATGGCACCAAGCAGTAAATGTGCGTCATCGAGGGCAGGTTGTGAAGGAGTTTCCCATTCCAATTTCACAACCAATAGTGACAGCCGTCGAAGACAGCCCTTAACCCACCATGATCTTTAGGGACCTTTAGGCCGCGGCGCTACCTGAGTGGAGACCCGACTTAATGCCGAGGTTAAAAACCGCCTGAATAACTCCGAGCAAACCCAATACTGGCAGCCCCAAGGAGTTGGCACTAAGAAGATGACACTAAGTAGCTGATAACCTGATGATTCTCATCTCCTAGGCGCGCGCTCATACTGCCTCCCGGTAGCGACTGACCACAATGTCTACGAGCCGCATACCCAGTGGCTTGCTTTGTTGCTCATGATCGGCAATGCGATTCAGCAATAACCCAAAGGTGGTAAATAGTGGAATGACGTGAGCATCGGGGCGGATGTCTAGACCACCGCGGGTGGCGAAATACAAATCTACATCGCGGCCAGTAAGCTTGCTGACTTGTGTGGTTAGGTCTGCTACTGCCACATTAGCGGCATCATGGGAGGATCCCACGGCATAGATTGCTAGGGGCGCATCTTCTGGAGCTTCTGCCTGGGCGATGTTACTTATGACCTCAGCTATGTCGTCACCAGTGCCAAGGATATCTGCGAGCACTACATGCCCTGGCCCAGAGGTATCGATTTCGGCGATCGCTGCGGGCACATCGACGGTGGCGTGAAATGCTTTGGTAAACAACATAGGGATGACCACAACATGCTTGCCTTGAGCTACAGCTTCTTCGACCGCGGCGAAGTCTGGGTTATCGAGATCAGTGGTGTGCCATGGCACGGACAAAATATCCGCGGCTGCCTTGGTGATCTCTGCAGTCAATGGTGCTGCTTCGGGGTGGCGCGAGCCATGTGCCAGAGTAACAATCATCGGCGGCAATCCTGATTCTGCCCTGATTTGCGGTGCTGCAGCTGTTCGTTCATGTTGTTTACCTGCGGGGTTTTCGTTGGCATCGATATAGAAATCGATTGAGGAACTGGAGTGATTAGCAAAGGATACCGCGGCCTTGCAGGCTGACGTTCAAGGTGTTGCTAGCCATGGTTAGTCCTCGCCTGTTTTGTTGTCTGTGGTGGCTTGGCGTGCTTTGGTCTTGGCCATGGAGCGCTCATAGGCTTCATGCGTTGAGGCAGAGGCCGCAGGCCTGGAATCGATGTCATTTTGCCCGATATAGGCCACGGTGAACACCCGGGTGCATTCCATGCACGACCAAGCAAAATCGTCATCTTCTTCTGGGAACAAGCTCGTCGAAGCGCACCACGGGCAATATAGCGGGTGCCGCCGGTTTGGGTTGGGTTTTACGCGCGAACTCATTGCAGGTCCTCCTCTGCTGCGCGTAAGACCCAGTTACGGAAGTGCTCGCCTTCTTCGCGCTGCTCCTTGTAATTATCCAGCAGACGTACCACGTAATCGCCTAGTTCTGCGGAAGTGACCTTATGGCCTCGCAACTTGCGTCCGAAATCTGGGTTCATGCCCAAGGCGCCACCGAGGTGGACCTGGAAGCCTTCTACCTTGTTGCCATTATCGTCGACAACGAGCTGGCCCTTGAGACCAATATCTGCAACCTGGCTACGGGCACATGCATTCGGGCATCCGTTGAGGGAAATACGCAATGGCACATCCAAATCACCAACGCGCTCTTCGAGTTCATCAACGAGCTCAATAGCACGCGCCTTTGTGGTTACAATTGCCAGCTTGCAGAATTCCAAGCCGGTGCACGAGATGATGCCGCGGCGAAATTCCGAAGGACGCGCATACAGCCCGATGCCATCAAGTCGATCTTGAAAGAGCTCAACTTTTTCTGGGGGCACATCTAAGAAGAGCAATTCTTTTTCCACGGTGGTGCGCAGTCGCGTGATGCCGAATTCCTCAGCTAGGTCGGCGATCTCAATGAGCTGTTCCCCGGTAGTGTGACCCACCGTAGGCTTGGCACCAACATAGAAGTTTCCATCTTTTTGTAGATGCGCGCCAATGTTGTCCCGTCCCCGTGGATCAATTGGGGCACCCGGGGCTGAGAGCAGTGGCTCCTCTAAATATTCGGATTCTAATACCTCACGGAACTTTTCAATGCCCCACTTAGCAACCAGGAACTTCAAACGGGCACGGTTACGCAACCGCCGGAAGCCATAGTCGCGGAAGATACCAACGACTGCAGCCCAGACTTCAGGCACTCGCTCAATTGGCACCCACACGCCGAGACGCTGGGCCATCATTGGGTTGGTAGAAAGACCGCCGCCAACGTAGACATCGAAGCCTGGACCGTACTCCTCGTGGTCATAGCCAATAAACGCTAAATCCTGGATTTCGTGGGTGACATCCTGGCGTCCAGAAACTGCTGATTTAAACTTGCGCGGCAGGTTGTGGAACTCCGGACGATTGAGATAGTTGTTATGGAGCTCTTGAATCGCTGGGGTGGCATCGATGATTTCATCAGCGGCAATGCCGGCAACTGGGGAGCCAAGGATAACGCGCGGCACGTCGCCACAGCCAAGCAGCGTCCCCAACCCTACTTCTTCGAGTCGACGCCAGATTTCTGGGACATTTTCGATCTCGATCCAGTGCAGCTGGATGTTTTGCCGGTCACTAAAATCCGCGGTACCACGGGCGAACTCGGAAGAGATTTGCCCAACAACCCGTAACTGCTCGGTACTCGCTTGTCCCCCGTCAAAGCGAATTCGCATCATAAAATACTTATCCTGCAGCTCGGAATTATCCAGCTGGCCGGTGTACTCACCACCGAGGTCTTGACGACGCTGGCTATACATTCCCACCCACTTAAAGCGAGGTGCCAAATCATCGGCTGGGATGGAGTCGAAGCCTTTTTTGGAATAGATGTTAATAATCCGGTCTTTGACCGCCAACCCTGGGTCTTCTTGCTTGAGCTCCTCTTCATGGTTGAGTGGCTTATCCCCATCAACCTTCCACTGGCCATCACTTTTTGGAGCTCGGGCTTTGCGCGCAGGAGCTTCACCGCTCGCAGCGCGGGCTTCGCGAGCTGCTTTGCGGGCTTCTCGCGCAGCCTTGCGTTCCTCCGGGCTAAGGGTGGCTTTTTGCTCAGCAGCACTGGCTTCTGACTGTGTAGGCTCGCCTTCAATTCCTGCGTCTGTGGCGCTATCCCGCTTAGCTTTCCGCGCTGCGGCACGAGCTTCACGTGCGGCCTTGCGCTCTTCTGGAGTCTTGGCCGCACGCTTCGCCACAGCCGGGCGTTGGGTGACGTCGGCATTGGCTACTTCGGTCGTTTGAGTAGTATTAATGTCCGCTGCAGCGTTTGATTGGCGAGCTGTAGCGGCGTTATCTTCGGATTGCAGGGACATAAAACTCCTTAAGGCTGATTTCCCTGAATCGTAAACATACCAAGTAGTCTATGCAACCTAACAAACCCTCTCTTCCTCCTTGAACTGGACTTTCGTCAATGAAAGCGTTGAATATATTCATTTCTGACCGCCTCCAGGCCGGGAAAATTGACTTTTCCTCGTGGGGAATTGTTAAATTTATAGACCACACGGTCTAGCTTCTGGTGCGACGTAGCGCTCCACCGAACATGCACCAGATGACAAGCCTTGCTGCAAGGCATGCGATTTGTACCAGCCATGGGTACACTAAGCAGAGTCATTCTAGAATCACGTACCGAAATCTTTTCATTCGGCTCCTTTTATGATGCCGAACAGAGACAAAGGTATGCGGTTACTAGATTGGGTTAAACAAAATTTGCATACTGTAGGCCCCTTCTTAACGAGAAACTTCTTCTCATGGTGCGCCTATCGTTGAAAGGATAGAGTTTTATGCGCGTTGCCATTATCGGCGCCGGTCCTGCGGGCATCTATGCCTCGGATATTTTGCTAAAGTCGGAGCTCGGTGCTGCGGGCGAAATTAATATTGACCTGTTCGAGCAGATGCCTGCTCCTTTCGGTCTGATTCGCTATGGCGTGGCGCCAGACCATCCGCGTATTAAGGGCATTATTACTGCACTACACCGCGTACTGGATAAGCCAGGCGTACGGGTACTTGGCAATGTCACCGTTGGTCGTGACGTCAGCGTGGAAGAGCTGCACGAGTACTACGATGCCATCATCTTCTCCACGGGAGCTGTTGCCGACCGTGATCTGAACATCCCGAATATCGATGCTAAGGGATCCTTCGGCGCTGCCGACTTCGTAGGATTCTACGACGGCAACCCCCGCTTCTCCCGCGAATGGGATTTGAGCGCAAAACAGGTTGCCGTAATCGGCGTAGGCAACGTTGGTTTGGATGTTGCCCGCATACTGGCAAAGACTGGTGAGGAGCTCGACGTTACCGAGATTCCAGAAAACGTCTATGAGTCTTTGAAAAAGAACCAGGCTGAAGAGGTGCACGTCTTCGGTCGCCGTGGCCCAGCCCAGGCAAAATTCACCCCACAAGAGCTCAAAGAGCTCGACCACTCTCCTACTATTAACGTGGTCGTTAGCCCTGAGGACATTGACTATGATGAGGCTTCTATTGAAGCTCGTCAGGCGTCGAAGTCGCAAGACTTAGTGTGCCAGGTACTCGAGAACTACGCCATCCGTGAGCCAAAGGATGCGCCACACTTGCTGCACATCCACCTGTTCGAATCCCCAACCGAGGTTCTCGTTGATGACGACAACAATGTTGTTGGTCTCCGCACCGAGCGCACTGAGCTTGATGGCACCGGCAATGTTGTTGGTACCGGCAAATTTACCGACTGGCCAGTACAGTCTATCTACCGTGCAGTGGGCTATCGCTCTGATGCGGTTGAGGGTGTGCCATTCGATGGCAATAACTTCGTAATTCCTAATGATGGTGGCCACGTGCTCACCGAGCGCGATGGGGATATCATTCCTGGCTTGTACGCCACTGGCTGGATTAAGCGTGGCCCAGTTGGCCTAATTGGCAACACGAAGTCCGATGCCAAGGAAACCATCGATATGGTTCTGGCTGATTACCAAGAGGGCAACCTCCAGGCTCCTGCGCATCCAGGAGAAGATGAGATCTTGGCATTGCTAGAGTCTCGTGATGTAAAGCCAACCACCTGGGATCACTGGTACAGCTTGGATGCTGCCGAAAAAGCTCTCGGTGAGGCTAAAGGTCGCGTACGCAAAAAGATCGTTGAGTGGGAAGAGCAGCTGCAGGCTGCTTGGGGTGGTCACGCTTCCCAAGACAACCACAGCTAAGCTTCGCTTCGTGCATACTCACTAGCTCGCACAAGGTATAGCCCTAGTGCGTTCGAGAACATACTGCCTCCTGATGTAGTGGATAACCACTGTGCCAGGAGGTTTTTGTACGCCATGATGGTGCGCGTTATCTCGGTGCACTACCTTATTGTGGCACTACTACAATCCGCCTTCGGCATTTGCCCGGCACCAAATCCAACAGGCCACCCGCGTGACTTGCATTTTTGCTTCAAGCGATGGTCTATTGACGGCGGTCGCAATCCCCGTTTCACGAAGTGCGCTGCCACCTACTATTTTTAGTGTGCAGCAGCATCCCAGTTCGCGCCTACCCCACTAGAAACTTCAAGCGGGACTGTCAGACTCACGGCCTGATCCATCTCAGTTTCTAAGAGCATTCGGGCTTGCTCCAACTCGCCAGGGGCGACTTCAACGACCAATTCATCATGAACCTGCAGCAATACTCGCGAGCGCAGACCAGCCTGCTTATAGGCCTTGTCCACACACAGCATGGCAATCTTAATAATGTCAGCTGCAGTGCCTTGAATTGGAGCATTCAACGCTGCACGCTCAGCGTTTTCACGTGCCACTCGGTTTTCAGAATCCAGTTCCGAGATATAACGACGGCGACCGAATAGCGTTGCGGTGTACCCGTCTTGGCGCGCTTTAGCTTCCAATTCGTGCAGATAGCGGCGTACCCCACCAAAGCGTTTGAAGTAGTTATCCTGAATTTCCTTTGCTTCACTTGGCGGAATATTCAATTGCTGGGACAACCCGAAGGTGGAAAGTCCATAGGCTAGACCATAACTGAGCGCCTTGACTTTACGGCGCAACTCTGGGGTGACTTGATCGATCGGCACATCAAAAACCTGTGAACCTACATAATTGTGCAGGTCCTCATTATTGCGGTATGCCGCAATCAAACCCTCATCACCGGAGGCATCAGCCATCACACGCATTTCAATCTGCGAATAGTCGGCAGTCAGTAAACACTCATAGTCTTGGCCAACCACAAATGCAGAGCGAATGTGGCGGCCGGTTTCCGAACGTACTGGAATGTTCTGTAGGTTCGGATCCGTAGAGCTAAAGCGGCCAGTACTGGTAACTGTTTGCTGGAAGGTAGTATGGATTCTGCCATCATCTGCAACTGCCTTCAGCAAGCCTTCAATGGTGCTCTTAAGCTTCTGAACCTCGCGGTGCTCCAGCAAGTAATCCAGGAAAGGAGTGGGATGCTTCGCTGCCAAGGCCTCAATTTCTTTCGCCGCAGTCGAATACCCGGTTTTAATCTTCCTGGTTTTTGGCAATTGCAAGGTCTCAAACAACACTACTTGTAGTTGCTTTGGACTCGACAAGTTCAGTTCTGGATCCCCTGCAATCTCCCTAGCTTTCGCCTGCGCGGTCTCCAGCTTGTCCTGTAGCTGTTCGAGTAAGTCTTCTAGCACACCGGTATCCACTGCAATACCTGCTTGTTCCATACGGAAGACCACCTCAACCAATGGCATTTCCATATCCCGGTACAGCCCATAGCCACCGGTATCCTGCATGCGCTGAAGAATACTTTCTTGCAGCTCAAAGACAGCCACAGCTGTCGCCATGGTTTCTCCAAGCAAGCGATGATTGATCGTAATCTGATCCTCGCCTGGATCATCCTTCTTACGGGATTTCTTTGCCTCGCGCGGATACTCCCAGCCACTGATTTCATTGCCAGTGCGCATAGGGCGCTCACAAATTCGCTCATACAGGCTGTAAATATCGGTGGTATCAATGCCAGGTTGAATCAAATACGCCGCAACCGAGACATCATCACTCATGCGCACATCTTCAAAGCCATGCGCAGACAACAAGTGCAAGCCGTTTTTTACCTCATGACTAATCTTTGGCGTATCAGCATGTAGCCAGGCTTCCAGAGCCTTTTCATCTGCAGGTAAAAAGTCTGCAAGCAAACCAGCCCAGACTTCCCCATCTTCCGACGCGATAGCCAAAGCAGCTTGCCCCTGCGGATTGCTATTAATCTTGAATCCGAGCGTTTTGCCCTGGTGAGTGTGCAGCCAGTCGGCCAAATCTTCACTGGTGTGCTTAATATCACCACGATCTAATTCAGCAGTCGCCATCGCTGGCGGGAAAAAGATGCGGTTGACTCGATCGCGCAGATTGCTCCCAAATTCAAGCAGGTCGAAGATGTTATGCACACTTTCAGGGGCAACTTCTTGACGCTCCAGCTGCTCAGGCTGGTACGGCAAGCTTAAGTTCTTGACCATTTCAGTCAGCTCGCGGTTGAGCAACACTTGGTCCACGCGCTCACGGAAGCTCTCGCCCACCTTGCCCTTAATTTCATCCTGGTGTGCAATAAGCTCATCGAGACTGCCATAGGTGGTAATCCACTTTTGAGCAGTCTTCTCCCCGACCTTAGGCACCCCAGGCAGATTATCGGATGGATCGCCCCGCAAGGCGGCGAAGTCTGGATATTGGACAGGGGTCAGCCCATATTTTTCTTCCACTGCCTCCGGGGTGAAGCGATGGAGGTTACGTACACCCTTAATTGGATAGAGCACTGTGGTGTGGTCATTAACCAATTGGAAAGAATCACGATCACCAGTCACGATGGCAGTATCTAGCCCCTTAGCTGTGGCATTGGTCGCCAAGGTGGCGATAATATCGTCAGCCTCATAGTTGGGTTTTTCTAGGGTGATAATGCCCAAGGATTCAAGCACTTCTTTAATGAGGGGCACTTGACCCTTGAATTCTGGTGGACTTGCTGCACGCTGCGCCTTGTAATCCGGAAAGCGCTCCGTACGAATGGTTTGGCGTCCGACATCGAAAGCCACGGCAAGCAAATCGGGGCGTTCATCTTCGACAAGATTGGCCAGCATGCTTACGAAGCCATAAACCGCGTTGGTCGATTGTCCGGACTTGGTTTTGAATTTATCCGCAGGTAAGGCATAAAACGCGCGAAAGGCCATGGAATGGCCATCAATAAGCATCAATTTCTTCGTTGCAGTCACGCCCCCTAGTGTAGCTGGTGGCCTGGACAGTGTTACCACTCGGCGATCCAAAACCTTCAAAATGCTCCTTTTACGCAGGTCAACACTATTATTGGCGCAAAGTGAAGGCATGGTATATAGTTTTTAGAGCACGCCCCAGTAGCCCAATTGGCAGAGGCAACGGATTCAAAACCCGTCCAGTGTGAGTTCGAGTCTCACCTGGGGCACAGCATTAAAAAAGCCGCGAAAAGCATACTTCCCTTTCGCGGCTTTTGCTATATTCACAGCTAACATGCGCGGCCACGATCCTGGGCTTTGAGGACTGTGCATGTAGAATATTGCTGTCCCTGGGCAATGATGCTGATTATCCTGCAGGTTTCCAGCCATGAATGCATTGGACATTTCCTTTGGTACGCCCAATGCACAACACCGTATTCTCCGCGGTCACGCTCCTCGTGCAGTTTGCAACGCACCTCGTTGCATCGCATCCAGCGCAGCGCCCCGGTCACACCGAGCCCGTCACAGTAGAAAGATTGTCTTAGAGCACTATGCCTTCTCATACTCCTGCTGCAGCCTCTGGCAAGCAGCAATCCTCCATTTTTGGCCGCATTTTTGAGTTCGTCGCAGGCTGCCTCATTGGCTTAGCCGAGCTGGTTCCTGGCATTTCTGGCGGCACCGTCGCCCTGGTGATGGGCATCTACGAACGCGCTTTACGCAATGCCGATGCCTTGATGCACTTAGTACGCGTGATTATCCGCGATCGGTCCAAGACCAAAGAAGCCGCCAAGGAAATCGAGTGGATGTTCCTGGCTATGGTAGGCCTAGGCATGGTAGGCATCGTGCTGACCATGGCTGGCGTCATGCATTCCTTTGTGGACAATCATAGTGAGGTAGCTCGTGGTCTCTTCTTGGGCATGGTTGCAGTATCTATCTATGTGCCTGTCTCGATGCTGTCAGCCGAGAGCAAGGATGAGAACCGAACGGGCGCAATTATCGGCTTTACCGTTGCTGCTATCGTAACCTTCTTCGCTACCGGTATTACCTCCGCAGAGAAGACCGATCCCAGTCTGATCATGATCTTCTTCGCTGCCGCCATTGCTGTATGCGCACTTGTGCTTCCAGGTATTTCTGGTTCCTATTTGTTATTAGCCATGGGGCTATACACCTATGTCACCGGCGCTGTTGATGATCGTAACCTCACGGTCATGCTGGTCTTCGCACTCGGCGCTGTCACGGGTTTGGCTTGTTTCATCAAGGCACTCACGTATCTGCTGAATCACCACCACACCGTGACCCTGGCTACCATGGCGGGCGTCATGCTGGGCTCCCTGCGCTCACTATGGCCATGGCAGTCTGAGGATGCCGATCTCTTGGCTCCGAGTGGTGACGTATTCTTGCCAGTGCTGATGATCATCATTGGAGCGCTTTTCATTGTTGCCATCATCATTGTAGAACGCCGCTTCTCCAAGCGTGCCGACGAAAGTGAACTACCTGTCGTGAAATAAGCGAGCACTCCTGCTTGTATTACTTCACCGAGTTTTCATACTTCCCTAGACATTAATACTACTTCGAGCCCCTGCTGCCTTTTAATTCAGAAGATGTTGCAGGGGCTTTCGCATGCGCATTGTAAGACACGACGAACAAACCAATCAGTTCGCGGCGCGCATACAAGGGCACGCAAACATAGTCCCGCTCGCACACAATACAACTGCCAGGGTTACATAGGCTTGATGACGTGATAACCACCACTTTTCTATTGGTCTATAGGTTTAAAGTTCCTTTTGCGTGTCTGCCCTGTTACTATCCCACTATGCAACGCCCTCGTCTCACACTCACTGCTATCGTCGCATCCCTTGCCATGGTGGCAAGCCTCAGTGCGTGTGTTACCAATGAAGAGCTCGGCCACCCCGAGGGCTGGGAAGAAGTCCTGCCCAATGCCGTGCCTGAATTGGCAGCACAAGTTCCGGCAAATGTCGCCAACCGCGGCACCCTAGTAGCCGGGACGAATCCGCCATACGCACCCTTTGAATTCCGCGATGCCGACCACAACATCATCGGCTTCGAAATGGACTTGATGGCTGCCATCGCCAGCGTGCTCGGCTTAAAGTTTTCGGCGCAAGCCCAAGATTTTTCCCTCATCTTGCCCTCGCTGAGTGCCGGCACGATAGATGTAGGTGCTTCTGGATTCACTGATACCGAAGAACGCCGCGCTCACTATGACTTCGTCAATTACCTCTATGCCGGTATCCAATGGGGTCAAGAAATCGGCAGTAACATCAACCGCGATGATGCCTGTGGGCTGCGCATCTCTGTGCAACGTAATACGGTTGCCGAGACTGATGATGTACGTCCCTTAAATGATGAATGCATCGAACAGGGTAAGGATCCGATTGAGGTTCTAACCTATGAGACCTCTGATATGGCCGCAACTGCACTTGTACTCGGACGTGTGGATGCCTTCGTTGCCGACTCCCCAGTGCTCGGCTACGCGATTGCGCGCGCCGCGGATGACATTGAGACTGCTTCCCCTGTTCTTGATGCAGCACCCTATGGTTTTGCAGTCCCCAAGGACTCAGAGCTAGGTCCTGTGATTGCCGCAGCCTTGCAATACCTTATTGAGGAAGGCTACTACGCCCAGATCCTCGAATACTGGGGCATTAGCGAAGGCCTGGTCGATGCAGCGACGATCAACGAGCGCCCACTTGCTGCAACCTAAAACGCTGTGCTCGCCTTGCTCTTCCATGCATTCGGTAACGACAACGCCTACAGTCACACGACGACGGAACTACAACACCCTTCATTTCTTCAAGGAAGATAGAAACGCCTATGACTACACCATCTACTCCAAAGCCCATTGAGGCCAAGCCCTTAAAGCACCCCAGCCGCTGGATTACCGCCGCTGTATTGGTGATTTTGCTTGGTATCTTCGTGATTGATGCTGCCGGGCGTGAAGCCTACGGATGGGAAACCTACTTCGATTACCTCCTCGACACCCGCATTGCCACCGCAGCCCTGCACACCTTAGCAATTACGGTCCTGGCCATGCTGCTTGGTGTGGTCTTAGGATGCCTTCTCTCGGTGATGCGAATGTCGCCGAATCCAGTTTTCCGGGTTATTTCCTGGATTTATCTGTGGCTCTTCCGTGGCACCCCTGTATATGTTCAGCTGGTGTTCTGGGGATTGATCGGCAGTATCTACCAGGCCATCACCATTGGCTCCTGGGAGATCTCTTTAGATGCCTTGCTATCGAATATGTTCTTCCTCGCTGTTATCGGCCTGGGATTGAACGAAGCTGCCTATATGGCTGAGATTATGCGCTCCGGTATCCAAGCAGTACCAGCCGGCCAGGTAGAAGCAAGTAAGGCCTTAGGCATGGGATGGTGGCTCACGATGCGCCGTACCGTATTGCCGCAGGCAATGCGCATTATTGTGCCTCCTACTGGCAACGAGTTAATTTCCATGCTGAAGACCACCTCACTGGTTGTGGCGATTCCTTATACCCACGAACTCTATGGGCGAAGCATTGATATTGCCGCCAGTCTTTTCCAACCCGTACCGCTGCTCATGGTTGCTGCTACCTGGTATTTGGGCGTTACTTCCTTACTCATGGTGGGCCAGCACTATTTGGAGAAATACTACGACAAAGGGTCCAAGTCAGAACTCAGCGCCCGTCAATTGGCACGCTTGGCTGATGCTGAAGGTTCGCTACCACGCAATGCCCTTGCTAAAGGCCCAGAGGCAACTGACTAAGAATGGATGCTTTGAAAAGAACATGCACGGAACACGAATGCTTCGTCTTTCTGGCTTGTTCCTTTCTCGCACCGCTACTTTTTGTTCTACTTCGCTACTCAAAAGGATCCCACTACTATGAATGCCACCCTGATGGTCGATGCGCAACAGATTTGCAAGAGCTTCGGGCACCTCGAAGTCTTAAAAGGTATTGATTTGCAAGTACCTGTCGGTTCGGTGACCTGCCTGATTGGCCCTTCTGGCTCGGGTAAGTCCACCTTGTTACGTTGCATTAACCACTTAGAAGAAATCAATGCTGGCCGGATCTATGTTGATGGCCAACTCATAGGCTATGAGGAACGAGATGGTGTCCTCTATGAGATCTCGGAGCGGCAAGCTGCGCAGCAGCGCGCGGATATAGGCATGGTTTTCCAGAACTTCCACCTCTTCCCGCACCGCACTGCACTGGAAAATATTATTGAAGCCCCGATTCATGTGAAAAAGATTCCACAAGACCAGGCGCGTCAGCGAGCCATGGAATTACTCAAGCAAGTGGGCCTAGCCCATAAGGCCGATGCCTACCCAGCGCAGCTTTCTGGCGGTCAACAGCAGCGTATCGCTATTGCGCGGGCAGTGGCAATGGAGCCCAAGCTGATGCTCTTTGACGAGCCGACCTCAGCCTTAGATCCAGAGTTGGTGGGTGAGGTTTTGCGCGTGATGCGTGAACTTGCCGAAGGTGGTATGACCATGGTGTTAGTCACCCACGAGATTGGATTCGCCCGAGAAGTCGCCGATGAGGTCGTCTTTATGGATGGCGGTGTCGTCGTCGAGCAAGGATCCCCAAGTGAGGTCATTGATAATCCGCAGCAAGAGCGCACTCAGGCCTTCTTGTCGACGTTATTAAAGTAGCACTGGTGCTCTCCTGTAGTCATGGTCTGCAGCGCTACTCTCCTCTGTTTTGAATTGATGGGGAAGAGCAGCTACCCTTCTTCAAACCCGGCTTCTTTAAACCCGGCCGATGTCCTCGACGAAACACCCCAGCATAGTTGCTGGGGTGTTTCGATCTTTGCGTTTGCAATCACAGTTCGAGGTGTTGTGGCGTGTGCGAAATTCTTTTAAAGGCACCTTGCCTTTGACTCATTCGTTATTGAGTACGGCAGCTTCCCCGAAGCGCTGGCGCATGGCCTCGGCTACATTCGGTGGCAGCATCTGGGAAATGTCCCCACCGAACTGGGTGACTTCTTTGCACAGTGTCGAAGAGATGTAGCCAAACTTTGGATCAGTTATTAAAAAGCAAGTATCAACTCCTGATAAGTGCCGGTTCATCTGGGCCATGGGCAACTCGTACTCATAATCCAAGGCGCTCCGTAGCCCTTTAACGATGGTGCCGATGTTGTGTTTATTGGTGTAGTCCACCAACAGCCCTCCCCAGTGATCCACACGCACGTGTTCCAAGCCGATCTCGTTTAATGCAGTGCGGATGAGTGCCTTGCGTTCGGCAACTTGAAACAGCCCTGAATTCTTTTGTGGGTTGGCGGTTACCAGAACGGTGACCTCATCAAATTGGGCTGCAGCGCGGGCAAAAATATCAAGGTGCCCTTTGGTTACTGGGTCAAAGGATCCCGGGCATACCGCATAGTGAGATTCGCTCATTGCTGCTGCTCCCAGCGTTCTTGGTCGAACACAGCCATATCCATGCGTGCGATGCCAAAGGTGCGCTTCTTTAGCTTTTGAGTAGTTTGCACCAAATAATCAGGCCACTCGGTAGGTTCGCTTTCACGATGGCGCTCGACAACTACAGCTGCGCCATCACGTAGCAATGGTGCGATTGCTCGTACCATTTCGTTCACGGTTTCCGTGGATAGGTCATAGGGTGGATCGGCCAGTACCATGTCAAAGTAATCACGGGGTGCCTGGGCCACATAGCTTGAGGCCTTCATTTCCAATACATCGACGTGTGGGTGCCCAACAACTTGCATATTGTGCTTGATTGCGAGAACTGCTTGGGCGTTGTGCTCGACGAGCACAACATGTTGTGCTCCGCGGCTGGCTGCTTCTAGGCCGAGTGCACCGGAGCCTGCGAATAGGTCTAGCACTTTTGCTCCTTGAAAGCCGAAGCGTACCTGCAACGAGGAGAAGAGTCCCTCCTTGGCGCGATCTGAGGTAGGGCGAGTGCCATGTTCTGGGATGGTGATCTTGCGTCCGCGAGCTTCCCCAGAGATGATACGGGTTTGTCCCATTGCTTAGATTTCCTCGATTGTTAATAGTTCGTCGCCGCCGATGACATCCTGGAACGGTGTGCATGCGAGTTTGCTGACTCGCCCCGGGCCGGGTGCGGTGATGGGTAATTCCATCTTGATGGCTTCAATAGCTGCGATTTGGTCCCCGGTGGCTACGGTGGCATTTTCTGCTACCGTATAGCGCACAATACCGGCAAATGGAGCGTACACTTTCATGCCTTATACCCTAGCCTAGGTGTTAGGTTTTCGTGAGATATTCCTGGCCAGCTGTAGTGATCTCACCTGCGATGGTTGCTGCTAGTTCTGGGTCTTCGATGACCAGTTGGGTTGCTGTTGTATTTGCTCGAGCAACCATATCTTGGTCTCGAATCACATTCAATAGTTTTAGGGTGCGATTTCTACCGGATTGTTGGCCAGTGGTGACATCACCCTCATGACGCAGTTCAAGATCAAGTTCTGCGAGTTCAAAACCGTTCATAGTAGCTGCTACTTGTGTGAGGCGTTCGACCGCAGGGGATTCGGCATCCATCTGAGTATAGAAGAAGCAAATGGATGCATGCCCTCCACGGCCAACGCGACCGCGTAGCTGATGCAGCTGGCTGATACCGAAGTTTTCGGCATCGCGAATAATCATCACTGTCGCATTGGGTACGTCCACACCGACTTCGATGACGGTCGTGGCAACGAGAATGTCAAGCTCACCACGTTGGTAAGCATCCATGACAGTCATTTTATCTTCTGCATCGAGTTGCCCGTGCAGTACTCCGATGCGGCAGTGTCCTAAAATGCTGTGCTGGAGCTGGGCAGCTACGGCTTCGACTCCGCCTTCGCCTTGAATACGGTGACAGACGATATAGGCTTGGCGACCTTGACTAATTTCTTCAGCCACACGCCCCAACATCCGCTCCACCCAGCGGGGTTGGGCGGATGTGACGACGAAGCTTTCAATAGGTTGTCTCCCACCCGGCAGTTCACGCAGGGTGGATATATCAAGGTCACCAAAAACAGTCATCGCTACGGTGCGTGGGATTGGGGTTGCGGTCATCACCAGCACGTGTGGGCTTTGAGCAGCTTTCAGGCGCAATTGTTCGCGCTGTTCTACGCCGAAGCGGTGTTGCTCATCAATGATGCACAAGCCTAGTTTGAAAAATTCGACGGAATCTTGGATAAGAGCATGAGTCCCAACGATGATCTGTGCATCACCACTGAGGATGTCGAGTAAGGCCTGTTGGCGTATTTTGGTTGGCAACGAGCCGGTCAGGAGAACCACGTGCACGGGCAATTCTGCGGCATCGACCATTGCTTTGATGCTGGCAGCATGCTGACTGGCTAAGACTTCTGTAGGTGCAAGGAAGGCGCATTGGGCACCGGCATCAACGGCTTGAAGCATTGCAGCTAAGGCTACAAGAGTTTTACCACTGCCGACCTCACCTTGGAGCAAACGGTGCATTGGATGCGCACGGCGTAAGTCTGCGGCAATGGTTGCGATAATATCTTGCTGCCCTTGAGTCAGTGGGAATGGCAGACTAGCAACGAGTTTGGCGCTGAGACCATCTTGGCGCGGTTGCAGCTCTAAAGCTTGCGAAGTTGCAAGTTCTTGACGGCGCTCGGCAAGCACACACGCTAAGGCAAGTGCTTCTTGATATTTCAGGCGATCGAAGAATACCTCTGGTCCACGTTCATCTGGGAAGTGCACCCCGGTGAGTGCCTCTGATATGGTTGGCAGCTCTGGTGGCACAACGTTGCGGGCGGGATCTGGGAGGTAGTCTTTGCTGATCAGCCCGGTGTCGTTGTTCAAGTAGCGGCACACTTGGTGCATATTGCCCAAGATACGCCAGGAGGGCATCGCCTTTTTGGCCGGGTAAATGGGTATATAGCGGAGGTCTTGTAATAAGGTGGTGAGCTGCTCAATATCGGGTGCAGCTTTATCGAGCCCGCCGCGGCCATGAATGCGCTGATTTTCATCCGGGAAGAGCACATAATCTGGGTGCTGGAGTTGGGGTTGGCCCTTGAAGTATTTCAACTTACCGGCGAACATACCACGCCGGCCTTGCGTTAAATGTTGCTGAATCCAGCGAGCATTAAAAAAGGTAGCAGCAATACGGGTGTTGCCATCATCAATGCTGATTTTCAGCATGAGATTCCCGCGGCGGTCATAATTGGTTTGAGCACTGCGCACTTCCCCAATGACGGTAACGAGATCGCCTTCTTCTACATTGCCAAGTGCCACGCTCTCACCGTGGGCTGCGTGGGTACGCGGTAGATGTCCGAGCAAGTCGCCGACAGTGTGGTAACCAAAGTGTTTGGCAAAGAGTTTGACATCGGCGGGTGCAATGACCGTTTCAAGTGCGGCGTCGCCATTCCAGCCAAACATGTTGTGTCCTTGTAGTCTGCTCTATTGTTCTACATTCTCTTCCACCAGCTGCGCGCAGTGTACTCGCACCTTGTAGCAGGATGCGAGGATAGTTTTCCGCGCCGGCAAGCTGAGGTGAATCCGATGCTTCCATATTGTAGTCGGTTACCCGGACACCATTGTTTGCAGCAGCATTGAAAGACTCCCCTGTTCCGGTGACTTCTAAAGCTCCAGACTCGTTTGCACTCCACTGTGAGGATCAACCGCTGCAGCAGCATCACTGGAATAACTGGCAGGTAGCTGCCAATGAATCGTCGGTGCACCAGCTCTACGCAGCAACTCATTGGTGCGACTAAACGGTTGAGAACCTAAGAACCCCCGGCTGGCAGATAACGGAGAGGGATGGGCACTACTGATGATGGCGGTATCCCCAAGATTGGCGGCCATCCTTTGCGCATCTTTACCCCATAGGATTGCTACCAACGGTTGCTTGCGCGCGTTTAAGGCTGTAATTGCCGCAGTAGTGATTATTTGCCAGCCAAGGGTGCGATGCGAGGCTGCCTGGCCTGCACGCACAGTGAGTACAGTATTCAGCAGGCAAACTCCTTGCTCAGCCCAGGGACGCAAATCACCATGGGTTACTGGCGGAATGCCCAAGTCTGCGTGGAGTTCGGTATAGATATTTTTCAGGCTGCGGGGAATTGCTCGACCAGGGTTGACGGAAAACGACAATCCCATGGCATCACCTGGGGTGGGATAAGGATCTTGGCCAATGATGAGGACTTTGACTTGATCAAAGGGGTAAGAAAAAGCCTTGAAAATATTTGCATCATCCGGCAAAATTTCCTCGCCGGCATCCTTAGCTGCGGCCACGGCAGTAAGTAAGTAGCACAGCTGCTCTTGCAAGGGCTCAAATACCTGATGCCAAGAGGGATGGATGCCAAGGTCATTCAGGTTCACGCTGGATGCCCCAGCAGTGGAGTTGGATTCATTCATAGGTGCCTTCTTCGCCGTAAATCGCTCACGTCCGTGGTGGGAGTCATGCTGAAAAATTTTTTAGCTTGCGGTTTTCTACCGGGATACTTTCCCATCCCTTTAGGCCTTCGTAATCGGCGGGCAATGCCGGGATAGCTGGGGAAAGGTCGGTAGTCATGCTTGCCACGGTGACACTGCCTTTACCGTTTCTTTGGCATACTTCCCCGATACGCTTAAAGCCGGTAGCAATACCATAGGAAGTAGTACCGATTAAGTTGTGGTCTTCCCCTCCTGCTAAAACCCATTCCCACGGGTTGATATCAAGGTATCGCCCGGCAGCTACAAGGAGCTCATCAGGAGCGATGGCGTCGGCATCAATGTGAATATGTACCCCGGAGCGCTGAGCAATCCGTCCCAGATCACGCAACAGGCCATCAGAATTATCGGTGAGCGAACTTACCCCGGTAGCACGTGCTACGAAACCCCGCCCCGGAGGTGGGATAATCGCACACTGAGCTTGCATAAGTGGAGCGAATTCAGCCGGGATTTGCTCGCGGGCTTCATGCTCTAATAAAGCAAGGCCGGCAGAAGCATAGCCGAGCTTGCCAGTACAAATGACCTGCTGACCACAACGAGCACTATCTAGCGTTAATGCCGGGAGCGCGCCACCAAGGTGACCAATAGCGGTGACGGTAATCGCAATGCTGGATGCGTGGCTAATATCACCGCCGATGAGCTCAGCATTAAAGTCCCCCAGGCGATTGGCCATCCCCTTGGAAAATTCCGCCACCCACTCCATAGGAGTATCCCCCGGCAAGGCGAGCGCGAGGAGCGCTGCCTCGGGGTGAGCACCCATAGCTTCAATATCAGCAAAATTTCGACTAATTGCCTTTTGCCCTAGCTCATACGGAGTTGCCCACGTATTACGGAAATGGACATCAGCAAGCATCATGTCCGTTGAGACCACAGTGCGTATCTGAGCTGTGTGCTTTTCGATCACAGCGGCATCATCGCCGTTGCGCGTACTCGGAGCATGCTGACGAATGCAGGCGATGGTGGCATCCTCACCGGCCTCCGCGATCGTGACCGGAGGCGTGCTTGGTGCGCTGGGCTGATGTGTCATGATGGAATATCTTTCCCACTTCCTCATGGAGGTTGTTTGAGTGTGGCCAAAGGCGCATGGCGTACGCCAAGGACGTGTGGCGTCCATAGCCTAATAGCACAACAGGTCTAGCCTACCTGCCTTTTCATACTGGTGGTATAGAATTGAGCACCATGTCTGATGCTGCGAATTCTGCTTCTGATTATCCAGAGGCGCGCGAAAATATCGAAGCGCCCCGACGCCAAACCCCAATCATTATCGCCTTAATCCTTGCCCTGCTCTTAGTCACGGGTGTGCTGATTGGTACGAAGGTAATGTATTCGCGAATTAAAGACCAGCCTGTATCAGTTGCCTCCATTGATGCACCGGATGCAACAACTTCTCAATGTCAGAATGTCCTTGCTGCTGTACCAGATGAGCTCAATGGGTTAGATCAAGCTCCCCTTGCAGATCCAATACCAGCTGGTGTTGCAGTCTGGCGGGATCAGGAGGCAAATCAGATCACTTTGCGCTGTGGGATTGAGGCGCCGCAGCAATATAGCGAGTATGCTACAGAGTTTACGGCAGCTGGTACCTCTTGGTTTGAGGTCCGCGATGCGACCCCAGGGCTAGATCTCGCCACCTGGTATGCCGTGGGCTCTACTCCCCTGGTTGCCATCACTGCCCAGGGCCAACCTGCCCAGGATAAGGTGGATTTCGCGGAACTTACCGATGCATTGAGCTACCTCGATGACACTCCACAGGATTATCAACCACTTGCCTTATCTGATTTTAAAACCCCATATACCGGGCACTGTGAAGAATTCTTGAGCGAATTACCTGCAAGTATTGGGGATTCTCCTACCTATGAGCGAATTGCACATACCGATTTGAGCCAATCGGCAGTCTATATTGCAGCTGGTTTAGAGCCAATTGTAATTCGCTGTGGGGTGGAATTCCCCGCATCCTATGAACCAGGCGCACAACTCCAGCAGATCAATGGGGTCAATTGGATGGAAGATACCACCTTGGGAAATGGCACCACAGCAAGTACCTGGTATGCCATTGATCGCGCAGATGTCGTGGTCGCTAGTATGCCCCAAGCCGGCGGCAGCGCAGCACTACCAGTAATCAGTAATGCTATCGCTGCCACCTTGGCAGTAGATACTAGGGAATAAACCCTTGAAACAACCGACCACGGGACTCAAATGAGCGGCCAAAGAGTGGTAAGGAGAAGTCAGGAACAACGGAACTCATACCAAAGGGCATGGTAAAGAATAGAAGGCGGGAGAAAGTGGAGATCATCCACTGACTCCCACCTTCTGCATGTACTTCTCTGTAAGTACTTGGTACCTACGTCGTCTACACGGCCTTGATATGGCCTAGTTTGGTCTTGATATGGCCGCGCGACTTACCCGGCTTGGCTGTGTATTTTCGCTTTGTATTTAAATCTTGCTCGTTGGTGCAGCAAGTGCTGTTTGAATCAAGGTATCCAACAGTTCCTCATATCGGATATCCGAATGTGCAAAAACCTGTGGATACATCGAAATTGGGGTAAAGCCTGGCATGGTATTGATCTCATTCACCACCGGACCGTTGTCAGTGTAGAAGAAATCCACCCGCGAAATGCCAGTGCAGCCCAGAACCTTAAAAGCCTGCTTGGCCATTGTTTGAATGTCCTCGATGGCATCATCGGGCAATGCTGCCGGAATTTTGGCACTAGCGACATTATCCAGATACTTAGTGTCAAAGCCATAAAAGCCCTCACTACCTTCAGTGACATTCACTAACTCGGCAGGCACGGAGGCCACGAGACTACCATCGGGGCGCTCGAGAATACCGCACTCAACTTCCACCCCTTGGATTTCTTCTTCAACCAACACTTGTTCATCCTCAGCACGCGCACGAGCAATGGCCGCATCAAGCTCATCCCAATGTGCTACACGCGAAACACCAATGGAAGAACCACCACGGGCAGGCTTCACGAAAACTGGCAGACCGAGGTACTCGCGCTGCGCAGCGGTGAGTACTTCATCCTTGCGCAAGACGACTTCTTTGCCTAAGGGCAAACCAGCAAGACGTAACAGATTGCGGGTATAGATCTTGTCCTGGCCGCAGGCACTTGCTAAAACTCCTGGGCCTACGTATGGCACTCCAGAAAGCTCGAAGAGGCCTTGAATCGTGCCATCTTCTCCATAGCGACCATGCAGAATTGGCAGGATAACATCAACTTCTGCGACAACTTCGCCTTGGAGATTGCGAAATTGGCCGCGCTGTTGTGGGTTTACTGCTAGAGCGACTTCGGGATTATTCGCATCAACCTCAGGTAAGGCGCGGTCTTTGATTTTCAAAGTCTCGGGATCTCCACCAAGAGTCCACTTTCCACTGGTAGTGATACCAACAGGGATGGCCTCATAACGGTCAGGGTCGAGGTGGCTTAATACCGCGCCCGCAGAAACACAGGAAATGGAGTGCTCAGAGCTGCGGCCGCCATAGACCACAGCAACGCGAATAGGTGAAGAAGTCATGTAGCCTAGTTTACCTGCTGAGTAGGGGTGAACAGCAAAGACCCGCCTATTGACGAGTGCAAGCATAACAGCGACATCCCAAAACAGGCCATACTTGATGCCACTTCCGCCACACGCCAGGAATCGGATGTGGCATGCGAAAGCTTTGACGTGCCCGTAATCATCACCGTTTTTTCCCCCCCCCCGCGTTTCTACTCGGTGCGTCTAGTCGAAATGTTCCGATCGCTTTGCTCGTTGCATCAGTCGGCCCATGATGGTTTGCACGCTCACGCCTTCATGGCAGACTTCATACACCGCTTCACTTAAAGGCATATCCACGCCGTATTGGTGCGCTAAAGCGACAACTGCGCGCACAGAATGCACGCCTTCTGCAACCTGACCTTGGGATTCATGCTGAGCTTGGAGCACCGTTGCCCCAGCTCCAAGCCGGGCACCAAAAGTGCGGTTGCGCGATAGCGGGGAGGCACAGGTTGCAACCAAATCCCCCATACCGGCAAGACCTGCGAAAGTGGCATCTTCAGCCCCTAGAGCACGCCCTAACCTGGTCACCTCTGCTAGTCCGCGAGTGATGATCGTTGCTGCAGTATTCTCGCCTAACCCGCTCCCAACAGCCATACCGGTTGCCAATGCGATGACATTTTTGCAGGCGCCTCCGATCTCGCAGCCGATAACATCTCTATTGGTATAAGCGCGGAAGTAATTAGCCTTTAACGTATGCTGGACCTCCCAGGCAGTCTCTTCACGCTCGCAGGCAATAACCGTAGCAGCAGGTTGTTCTTGCGCAATCTCCCTGGAGAGGTTAGGCCCAGAAAGCACACAAATTTGGCTCCTTGAGAAACTGGTTACCTCGCTGATGACTTCGCTCATGCGCAAGAGTGTTTCATTTTCTATACCCTTGGATAGACTCAACAACACGGCATCCTTAGGCAAAATGTCGACCCACAGTTTGAGGTTGGCGCGTAAGGATTGGCTAGGAACCGCCAACACCACGATGTCGGCTCCAGTTAAAGCTTGGGCGGCATCCGCGGTAGCGGTGATATTTAAAGGCAAGGTGATGCCAGATAAGTATGTGTCATTGTGCCGGGTGCGTTGAATTTGTTCGGCGAGTTCTGGGCGGCGGGCCCATAAGCGCACGGTGCATTGGGAGTCAGCGAAGACCTTGGCCATGGTGGTGCCCCATGATCCTGCGCCCATGACGGCGACGGTAGCTGGTTGGGTGATGTAGTGAAAATTCATGGTTACTCCTGGTGATACGTACCGTTTGGTTCCCCATACGGCTCCTGGCACGATTCCCATCTTCACTTCTTATAGGCGCTACTTCGTGCAGGCGGTCGCGTGGGTGATCACGTAGCAAATGCGCTCCATGCTACAAGTCTTCGGGGCACTGCAGCGAATATTGCTCATGGGTGTGACAGTTGTTAGCCTAGCTACTTGCGACAAATTACGTCACAATTACCCTAGTTTGTGAAAAGATACATGAGATACAAGCATGCTTGCAGGCATGAGGGTAATCATTTTTTACAGACTTTTACAGTGAAGTTGGCGGTGCCACGAAGGCGACAACAGCAGTAAGCCTTGCGATAACCGCCATAAATCGGGGAGCAAGCACACTGTTTGTTGACCTCGTTCCTCAAATCTCTGCAACAGAATGGATTGGGGTAAGTCCAGCACATGGCTGGCAAGCAGTCACAGCTGTCATTACCGATCGAGACCTCGCGGATGGGCTAAGAATCCAGCGTTAGTGTCAGGATGGAATGAACATTTGAAGTCCACCCCTTCCTATTGGTCACTGTCAAACCGTGCGTGTGATGATCAAGACCATTCCGAGTTGCGGCTAGAAATGACCCTACAGGGCGGCAATTCAGAGTTTGTCGTTGTCGACTGCCCCTCGTCGGAGGAGGGATGTTGGCACAAATTGCACTGATTGCTGCGCATGGTGTGCTTTATACCGCGACGGTATCGCAAGCTGGAGTCTCGAGAGTCAAGGAAGTGCTAAGCTGCATCGGCTCCTAGTACCCGATGCACCTCACCATGCGCCAACATGCTAGGGCAGATTTTTACCATCAGTATTAAACCACCCCAGCACGGCCAGAGTCATGGCTACAACGAGCCCACCAACACCCATTGTGCTTCGTACAACTCATACAGCACCGGTTTGCATCCCTCCCACGCGCCCCCTCGTCCGAGTATTCGCCACCCCGGCTTGCGTCCGGGCTCGGATGAGATCAGATTCAGACTCTGCAATCGCAGCAACCACACTGCAATCGCAGCAAATAATGAAACCTAAACCTTCCCATCGAGGTGGTGCAATCGAGCTGTTCCTGCATACTACGAAACTCCACGCCCTGATCCTGAAACAGGTGCATCATCTCAATGAGATGTTGGACCAACCTTCCCAGGCGATCCAATCACCACTCCACGACAACATCACCAGTACATAACTGCTCCACTAAACGATCCGATTCCGGTCTCTCGCCTGAACCACCTCCTAGCCGCAACCCCGCAGATCGATCCACAACTGCGCTGCTTAGCCGCGGCAATGAGCTCATCAATCTGAAGATCCGCTCTTGTAGATCCGTCGAGACCCGTACATATTCAAAAGCACCACAACTCCTTAGGTGTCGAGTAAGTGACAACTAAAAGACGCACCCAAGAAAAGCAACCTCATCACCGGGCCGAATGGTTCCGGCCGGAGTGAAGGGCAGAATATCTCAGAAACGCTTTATATTGGGTCCGGGCTTCTCGATGTACTGTGCCAGCTCCTCCTTTCAACAGACTCGAGCCTGCGTGCCAGTCATGCGCCATACGCGGTACATGTTGAAAGCGCTGTACCATAGGTATGAGACCCTCTTGCTAGGCTGATTGCAGGAGTCATACAGATACACCATGCCACAATGCCTCCATATGCGTGCGGTTTCGTATTCTTAGCGCTGATAGCATAGTGACCTGGAGTCGATTGGAAGGAATGCCCACATTGGCAGCGTTGAATGAGACTACGAAGGATGCCCGATTTTCTACGAACCTCAGTGGGCGTTTCCACCGCATTCCCCGGCATCCGGCCAAGGAATTTGAAAGCCCTATCTTCGCTGCCGGCGCGGTACTGTGGCGTCTTGCCGATGGTGACGATGCTTCCCCACTTCCGCTGCCCGCTGATCAAGTACCGCTGGTAACGCGGGCAAGCGATATCGCGGTCGCAGTGATCCACCGCCCTCATTATGATGACTGGTCTTTAGCCAAAGGCAAAGTCGATCCTGGGGAGTCGTTGCCTGTAGTCGCCCAGCGCGAGATTTCCGAAGAAACTGGCTATGAAGTCACCCTGGGCAAGTTGCTTGGTCATGTCCAATACCCAATCAAACGCCACACCAAGGTCGTCTACTATTGGACAGCCTACGTCCACGGCGGCGAATTCGCCGCGAATGAAGAAGTTGATGAGATCCGATGGCTGAGTTTTAAAGATGCCAGCAAGCTGTTGAGCTATGATGCTGACCGCGAAGTCTTAGCGGCTGCAGCCCACTTTTTGGAGCGCCCCGTGACTTCGACTTTGATCCTGGTACGCCATGCGCAGGCTCTGCCGCGTGCGGAGTGGGACGGTCATGATAATCTCCGCCCGCTGACACCGAAGGGTGAAAAACAAGCGAAGTTTTTACAACCCGTCCTTGCAAGCTATCACCCAAGTCGTATGCTTACTGCTTCGCCAGATCGCTGCCGCCACACTCTTGAACCATCTGCCGGTAATGCGGTGACAGCATTATCCATGCTTGATGATGCCAGTTGGGAGCAAGATGCTACGACGCCCAAACAGCAGCTGCGCCAGCTGACCGTTCGCCCTGGCACAACGGTGGTGTGTAGCCAAGGTGGCGCCATCCCGGAGATCTTGAGCTATGTCAGTAAGCAAGGCCAGGTGCATTTACCACAGCGTGCGACCAAGAAGGCCGGAATGTGGGTGTTACACTTCCACTTCGACGAACTGATCGGGGCCGATTATTTCGAAAGCCCACTGCCATTGCGTGACTAAGGGCTGCTCGAGAAACTCGTATCTGACGTAACGCAAGGAAACCCCGCACCATTTCGATTCTGGCTATCAGGCCAAAATTCTGGTGCGGGGTCTACACTGAAGTACTCCGGTGCTTGGCACCGGTAGTTAGCAGCAAAGATTATTGTATCTGCGGTTTAAAGGCTGGCCGCTGAGCCTCAAAATTGGTGATTTCTTCTTCCTTCCGCAATGTTAACCCGATATCATCGAGGCCTTCCATCAAACGCCACCGAGTGTAGTCATCTACTTCAAAAGGGTATTCCTGGGCCCCACACGTTGCCATGCGACGATCCAAGTCAACGGTGATTTCTTTACCAGGTTCTTGCTCTAGTTGCTTCCACAACAATTCAATATTTTCCTGGCTCATGATCGCAGCAAGGAGACCTGCTTTACCGGAGTTGCCGCGGAAGATGTCAGCAAAACGCGAAGAGAACACTACACGAAAACCATAATCCATCAAGGCCCACACAGCATGCTCTCGTGAGGAGCCAGTACCGAAGTCAGGGCCTGCGACCAACACGGTGCCGTTTCGGTAGGCATCTTGGTTGAGCACGAAGTCTGGCTCATTGGTGCGCCAGTTATTAAACAGACCATCTTCAAAGCCAGTGCGGGTCACACGCTTAAGGTAGACGGCGGGGATGATTTGGTCGGTGTCCACATTTGAACGAGTCAACGGAACGCCAACTCCGGTGTGCTGTACGAACTTTTCCATGATTTGCTCCTCGTCTTTCTAGCCTGCGGCCACTACGGGATCGAGGTCTGCGGGGCTTGCCAGAGTTCCCTTGATCGCAGTTGCGGCAGCAACCTCTGGGGATACCAAGTGCGTGCGACCGCCTGGGCCTTGACGGCCTTCGAAGTTGCGGTTGGAAGTCGAAGCACTGCGCTCACCTGGCTTGAGCTGATCTGGGTTCATGCCCAAACACATCGAGCAACCAGCGGTACGCCAATCAGCGCCGGCTTTGCGGAAGATCTCGTCCAAGCCTTCTTCTTCGGCTTGCTGTTTGACCATGGCCGTTGATGGAACCACCATCATGCGTACAGACTTATGGACCTGATGGCCATCTAAGATCTCTGCAGCAGCGCGCAGATCTTCGATTCGAGCATTCGTACACGAGCCTAAGAAAACAGTGTCGATCTTAACTTCGCGCAGTGGCGTGCCTGGGGTGAGATCCATATACTTCAGAGCTTTTTCCGCAGCAGCCTTCTCATTGTCATTGTGGAAGTCTTCTGGGCTTGGCACGTTTGCGCTCAGCGGCAATCCCTGTCCCGGGTTGGTACCCCAGGTAACGAACGGAGTCAACGAAGAACCATCGATCTCAACGACAGTATCGAATTCTGCGCCTTCATCTGTTGGCAGGGTCTTCCAATACGCTACGGCATCATCCCAGTCTTGGCCTTGTGGCGCGAATTCACGGCCCTTGACGTATTCAAAAGTAATCTCATCTGGGGCAATCATGCCGGCACGTGCGCCTGCTTCAATCGACATGTTGCAAATAGTCATGCGGGCTTCCATGGAAAGCTTGCGGATGGCTTCGCCACGATATTCGATCACGTGCCCCTGGCCGCCACCAGTACCGATCTTAGCGATAATGGCCAGAATCAAGTCCTTCGCACTTACCCCTGGCTGCAATTCACCACTGACTTCAATGGCCATGGTCTTAAAAGGCTTCAGCGACAGAGTCTGGGTAGCCATGACGTGCTCGACTTCGGAGGTGCCGATGCCAAAGGCCATAGCACCGAAAGCGCCGTGCGTGGAAGTGTGCGAGTCACCGCAAACAATGGTCATACCAGGTTGAGTAGCTCCTAGCTGAGGGCCAACCTGGTGAACAATGCCCTGGCGAATATCACCCATGGGATGCAGGCGTACGCCGAATTCTTCGCAATTGCTACGTAAGGTTTCCACCTGGGTACGCGAGGTTTGATCACGGATCTCGAGCAGTGAGCCCTTCACGATACCTTCAGTTGGTACATTGTGATCTTCGGTCGCCAGATGCAACTCGGGGTGACGCATCTTCCGGCCGGTCATGCGCAGACCATCGAAGGCTTGAGGGGAGGTCACCTCATGCAGCAGCTGAAGATCAATGAAGATCAAATCCGGGTCGCCGTTGCTGCCGGGGGCGACGATATGGTCGCGCCAGACCTTCTCGGCAAGAGTGAGGGGCTTACCTCCGTGTGTCGGAGCCATTGCCGTTGCATCCATTGGGCTGGTCATGGATCATTTCACCTCTTTCCTCTCAAGCGTCGTTATGGAGCCGTGTAGCTGTACAGCGGTGCTTACTCAGTTCGTCTGGGCTTGGTAGCCCGAAGATTATGACGGCTTTATGCTGCATAGCTGTGGTGTATTCGTTTATAAGCTAGCCAGAAGCCTAACAGGATCCAGTTCGAAACGCTTGTTAGGGTCATCTTGCTTTTCCGGTTGCTACTATTTGCTGCCAGTCCCGGCTTCGTCTCACCTGTTGGAATTTTTAGCCAAAAACCGCAAGTAACATTCCGTAAAATGAGATGTTAATATCAGGGCATGGGAAATAACAAGCTCACATCTGCCACCAGCAGTATCAAGGTGCTCGATCGCGCCATCTCCATCATGCTCGCTGTCGCTGAACAACCACTAAGCCTGGCAGAACTCGCAGAGGAAACTGAACTCCCGCGTGCAACCACCCACCGACTAGCCACCGCACTCGAGACCCACAACATGCTGACTCGCACTCACGATGGCAAGTGGACTGTGGGCAGCGTACTGGCATCCATTGGTGCAGGTAGCTCCACCAAACTCATTGATATCGCTTCGCCGATCATGGCGCGGCTAATGCACACCTCCGGTGAATCCGTGCAGCTGTATCAATTAGCTGGAACCACCCGTGTCTGCATAGCAGCTCAAGAACCGGCGGCTGGTTTACAAAATACCGTTCCCGTTGGCACTCGTCTACCACTGACCGCAGGATCAGCGGCAAAGGTATTCTTGGCTTATACTCCACATCTCCAAGAGGCCTTATTAGCAGAGGCCACTTTTGATGCACAAGCGATCGCCCTGACAAAAGAGCACGGCTTTGCCACTTCCAGCAGTGAACGCGAAGTCGGCCTTGCTAGCGCTTCTGCCCCAGTGTTTGATGCCTTAGGCAATCTACACTCAGTACTTTCTGTCTCCGGGCCTGCCGGGCGGATGGGTGAGGTAGCTCAAGCTAGCTGGATCCCAGAATTACGCAATGCCGCCCGGGAGCTCTCGGCTCACTTCCGCAACTAATTCCGCAAAGGATGCTACTTGGGTTCGGTATTCCTCCCATAATACTCGCGGCACCCAGGGCTTACTGTGCTGCAAAACTTCTCTATACCACCAGAGTTGCTGGGTGGGTGTGGATCGAAAACGCCCCCAGAATTCCGGCTGCGTTGCAATAGGATCATACAGAATGCTGCTTAAGTTATAGTGCTTATCGGCAAGCACTAGCAGCCACAATTCTGCTTGATATTCTTCGGGCGCAACTTTAAGTCGGCTCAGATATGCATCCGCACGCTCTTGCCAAGTAGGAAGGCTATCGTCCTTGGTCACGAGCTCCACCAAGGCTTGTACCCTCGTACCGAACTCCACGCCAATATCGCTTGCGCTGATTTCTTCCGGTACATCTTCCAGCGCATCGTGCAACAGTGCAGCAATCAACACATCTTCATGTCCTCCGGCTTGGGCACACAGACACATCACTCCAGCAAGATGCGAGATATAGGGAATCTGCGTGCTTTTGCGCACCTGATTACGGTGGATATAAGCACTGCGCTCGAAGGCGCGAAAAAGGCGCGGGGATAACAATTGCTGCATGAGAACCATTGTAGTAAGCGGACCTGGAAACACAGTGAACGCAAGATTAGGTGCTGGTTACTGGTCTTGCACAGGTCGCACCCTGAAGGCTACTAGCGTCCCAGGCTATTTGCCATGCGGGAACAGTTACAAAAAAGGCAACACCGATATCGGTGTTGCCTTATTCATGTACCCCGTACGGGATTTGAACCCGTGTTACCGGCGTGAGAGGCCGGCGTCCTAGGCCGCTAGACGAACGGGGCCTAGCAAGAGAAGAAAAATAGCGCGCCCTACTCACCACGAAACTGGCGAGGGATGCGCACTGCTCTTCGCTGTGCTTGATAGTAGCACAGCATTTCCCAAGCGCAAAACTATGAAAGTTTCATTGTGCAACACTGTTCACCAGCCTATTGCTTGTCGTGCCCGTGGAAATATTGACACAAGCATAAGAGACAGACACGCATCGGTGCCTGATCAACCTGGGAAACTCGAAACCCCCAAGGGAGGGGACCTTGGGGGGACAACGTTTTTCCTTGGAATGCGCCTCTGCTGCAGCGCTCAGTATACTTGCAGCGGAATCCACGGCGATATCAAAGCAAGCCTGTTCTCGGCAGCCATTCCTTCATCATCCTTGCAGCCCAAAGACGTATTTCAGACTTTGCTTAGGCGTTCGCGAGTTCGCCTGCTTCTACAAAGCATAGGCCGGTACCAGTGAATACCTGCTTCCCATCAACCTCGGTGACCTCAGGCGAACCTTCACAAGGAACACTGATGTAATCATCGGCATCGCCCTCTGCTGCAGCGTCAACTACCTGTTCTTTGTCTACAGTCGCGGCGTGCTCATCCTTATCAGAGGCCTCCGAACTTCCACTTGGCTTCCAGCACACGCCTTCGTCAACGAGCACGTATTTACCGTCAACCTCCTTGGCAACTGGGGCGACTGCAGGGCACTTGAAGGAAATCGCTTCTTCGTTGCCCTCTTGATCCCCTTGATCGCTTACGCTCTCCTCGGATGCATCAGCGGTCGCGGTGGCAGCAGCCAAGATCTCCTCTACCTGATCAGCAGGTGCCCAGCACAGTGCAGGACCTACAGCTGCAATCCCACCTTCGATCTCGAAGTATTGAGTGGTCGAACCTGGACAGTCGAAGGAGACCATCTCAACTTCATCAGATGCGGTGGTGGTCTCGGCAGTGCTCGCCTCAACGGTGGTGGTCTCGGCGGCAGCGGCATCTTCGGAGCCAAAGAACCCGCCAAAGAAATCAACCACGCGGCTAAAAACTGAACCTACGAAGGCCTCGGAACCTGGGGTTGCAGCCTGGGCTGGCTGCATTGCAGCAAGGGGCAGCACGGTTGCAAAAGTAAGGGCGGCGATCCGTCGATGCATACTTTTCCTTTCCTGTGGATAATAAATTTTATTCTCAAAGAGTACTGTTCAAGAAAATCACAGCTTCATAACAAGTGTCAACCAGCCAGGTCTCAACATGCGCGAAAGCAAAAAGAGATTCAATCCTCAATCCTGAGAAACTGTGCACATGTTGTCGGTACAGTTTGGAGCTGCTCGGAATGTAGATCACAAGGTATTGTCCAGTTGCAGTATTCCAGCCGTAGAAAGCACACAATCGCAGGCTTACTCTTCGTCAAGTAAACCTGCGATCACGGCTGTGCAGATTTTAAGGCGTGCTGAGCACTCTACTCGTTATCCTCAACGTCGACGCCTTCTTCACTGGACTGGGTTCGCACGGCAGCATTTGGATCATATGGTGTGCAGTCTGCTGGGCCACGCTGGCCGTTGTTGAACTGGCCCCATGGCTGGCCATCTGGGCCAACCCAGCATTGAATCAAGATTGGATCGCCGGTATTCGAGTTTTCTGGCTGCTGCGTAGAAGTCGCAAGTTGCTGCGCAGGTTGCTGCGCAGGTGCCGGGGCTGGTGCCGGTGCTTCAGTAGCCGATGACTCGACCGGTGCAGGTGCTACAGCACGCGTCGTGCTCGTTTGCTCATTCGTTGACTTCTCAGTCGACTGTTCTTCCAGCGTTGCAATTGGGGATTCTACCGGCTCACTGGAAGACGTCGTGGTGTTCACCCGATATGCCACGACCGAGTAATCAACGATAGTGGAATTGGTCGCTGCGCTCGGTAATACCAGACGCATATCTGTGCAGCCGCTGAAGAAGGCCCAACCCTTTTCGTGAGTCGCCGTATTCAACTGCACATTTTCTGGGGTATACAAGCTGGTGACCACTTCCCCCGCCTCCGAGCTGAAGTTCACCACAAAACGTACGTCCATGCACTTAGCAGGTATTTCCCACGCCTGATTGCCAGACGCTGCGAGGCGTGCTTCTTTCTGGCCTGCTTCTAATTTCAGGCTATTATTCCAGCGGCCGTATTCAGTGTAGTCACCCCAAGTACGCGGTGTGGCCGGCAGTGGGGCTGGGTGCACGGAGTCTAAATCGGTGGTTCCAAAATCCACTGCAGCCAGGGCTACTGAGCTAGAAGTCACCGATGATGAACTGCTGGAGCTCGCTGTGTTTTCTTCATCGTCATCATTGCCGCTGAAAATGTGTATTAGCCCGCCAACAACGAACAGGATCAATACCACCACAATGGCAATAGCTGCCTTCATGCCTTTGCCGCCAGAATGCTCTTCTGCCGGGGTCTCAGCAGGTGGGATGTACTGGGTGTGGCGCCCAGTTGCCGCAGCGGCATCATCTTTTGCCTCTCCAGATGCGGAGGTTAACTCAGTTGAGGCATCCTCTGAGGCATCCTCTAAGGCATCAGCTGCCTCTTCTTCTGCCCCAACCTCAGCAACATCGCCAGAAGCAACATCGCGGTCTGCGAAGTCAGCATCAGCGGCAGCAGTCTCATCTGCTACTGTGGTGGCCTCGTCGCCTGCGAGGAATGCTTCAGTGGTTAATTCCTCAACCTCTGGCTCGTGCTCAGCAGGGATTGGATCTTGAGGTTGTTCGGGCTTGTCACTCATAGTTAATTACTCCAGTGTCGTTGTTCTCGTTACCCAGAATACCTGGTCCGCAGACTGGCTTTCCGGCGAAGAACGCAGCAACTTGTCACTTGTTTCAATATTGGCAAAGAGGCCTTAAGACGGAGTGTACCTTGTATGGGGAAGCATACAGGCACACTTCCACCGCTGATATCGCTCGTTGAATTCAGAGCGTTTCATGGCAGCGTTTCATGGCAATGAGATTTAATGCGCTTACGGGGGTCTTCGCCGCAGGAGGCAGCCCTTGTGCTCTCCTAGCCGCCCTCATAGTTCAGCAAGGCATTGTAGTAATCTATACATCACGGCCCCGATCCGTACTGTCATACAGAAGCCGTGTTGCTACAAAGCAAAAGCCCGCTTCCTTGATCGTAAGGAAGCGGGCAATTGTACCCCGTACGGGATTTGAACCCGTGTTACCGGCGTGAGAGGCCGGCGTCCTAGGCCGCTAGACGAACGGGGCTTAGAACAAGCGAATAAATTCGCTGCTGGCCTACCAGGACTCGAACCTAGAATGACGGTACCAGAAACCGTTGTGTTGCCAATTACACCATAGGCCACTTGTTACTTGTCACTAACTATGAGCTTCTAAAAGCTCGCTAGTCATTAACTGCAACGGGGAATACTATAACCATAAGGCGAGGGTTCACACAAACCCGCACCTTAATAGCTATTTTTAAAGCATCGCAATCAAAGCGGTTTCGACCATGGAGACACATCAAGCAAAGCGAGGAAGCGACACTCCCTCACTTTGCGCCCCGTATTGCCTTCCACAGTCTTGCAGCCCAACACTTACTGCGCAGCAGGCACAAACGGGGTCTGTTCGCGAGCTGTACGCAAACGGTGTAAGGTTGATTTCTTGCCCAATAGTTCCATGGACTCAAACAGTGGCGGGCTTACAGCCTGGCCCGAAATACCAACGCGCAACGCTCCGAAGGCAACACGTGGTTTTAAGCCCAGCTCTTCAATCAATGCCTGCTGTAGAACCTCTTGAATGCACTCAGTTTCCCAAGTATCAATTCCTTCAAGCACGGCAATGGCTCTGTCCAATGGCTCAATGGCCGCTTCCTTGAGATTCTTCTTCGCAGATTTCTCATCTAAGACGAGATCCGCATCAGCGGTAACCAAAAAGCGTAATAGGTCCCAGGCCTCTGACAAAGTCTTAATGCGAGTTTGCACCAGGGTAGCCGCAAATGCGAACTTCTCTGCCGGATAATCTGCTGGGAAATCGTAGTACTCGCGCAGGTACTCGCGCAGGCGCGCTTCGAAATCAGCGGGCTCCAACAAGCGGATGTGATCGGCGTTAATGGCCTCCAGCTTCTTCTGATCAAAGCGAGCTGGATTTGCCAGGACCTTAGCGACATCAAAATTCGCGACGAATTCATCCACGCCGAAGATATCTTGGTCTTTCGACAGCGACCATCCAAGCAGCGCGAGGTAGTTCAGCATACCTTCAGGGATGATGCCCTTATCGCGGTGGTTAAACAGGTTTGATTGTGGATCACGTTTCGAAAGCTTTTTATTCCCCTCACCCATCACGAATGGAAGGTGAGCAAACTGTGGGGTTTGTTTGGCAATACCAAGAGCGACCAAAGCCTCATACAGGGCTAGCTGGCGCGGGGTGGAAGGCAACAGATCCTCACCACGAAGTACGTGGGTAATACCCATGAGGGCATCATCCACTGGATTTACCAAAGTATACAGAGGTGCTCCATTCGAGCGAGCGACCACGAAATCTGGCTGAGTTGCGGACTTAAATTCAATTTCGCCACGGACCAGATCTTGCCATGCCCAGTCTTTATCCGGCATCTTGAAGCGCCAAACCGGCTTGCGACCTTCAGCTTCGAAGGCACTGATCTGCTCTTTAGTTAAACCACGATCAAAGTTGTCATATCCAAGCTTGGGATCGCGACCAGCATCCTTATGGCGCTGCTCTACCTCATCAGCAGTGGAGTATGCAGGATAAACATATCCGGCATCCTTGAGCTGCTGAAGCACGTCGGCGTAGAGGTCCATGCGCTGCGACTGACGATACGGCTCATGTGGCCCTCCAAGAACCACGCCTTCATCCCAATCCAAACCCAACCACTGCAAAGAGTCGATAATAGCCTGGTAGGATTCTTCGGAGTCACGCGCACTATCGGTATCTTCTATGCGGAAGACTAGCTTGCCACCATTGTGGCGGGCATACCCCCAGTTAAAAAGGGCGGTGCGCACCATACCTACGTGCGGGGTGCCGGTTGGCGAAGGGCAAAAACGTACTCGTACATCAGACATGATGCCTATGGTAGTCCAGTTGAAACTTTCTCACTACCTCGCCCGCCTCCCCTACCTAGCGCGTTCAAAATAAGCAACGCAATGGCACTGACCGGTTCGCTTTGGTAGTAAGCCCACCACTTCGGTTGCAACCGCCTACGTTCAACTTTGCCTACCCCTATAGTGTCATGCAAAGCGACGAACATTCGGCGTATTCATTGATCCCAACCACACCATTTGTACGGATTCCGCGGCAATGTGCGGGGCTACGCTTCCCCGCTCGAAGGCAGCCGAAAAACTTCTATCACCATATAAAACTAGGTAGCAGCATGTTGACAGGAAATAAGAGCTCAACTTCATTCGTGCTGTGCATAAATGCTCCGTCATGGGTTGCTGCACCACTATTCATGGCCACTTGATACATGGCCCCACCTGATACATGGCCACCTGTTCGCTGCAAAGAATGCATCATGCCTGCCTTCCCTTGTGCAGTATGCATGGTAAAGACAGGCAGTTTTCATTGCACTTAGTTATTTCCCTTACGAACCCCGGTGAAAGCCTTTCAAATTCTGAACTAAAGACACATCACCAAAAATAGCCATGGGGCTACGCACGCTCCACAGGATTCCCAAGCTTGCCGACCCCTGGAATTTCGATCTCAATAAAATCGCCCGGGACCATCTCTGCGGTACCAGCTGGGGAACCAGTACTGATGACATCACCGGGCAAAAGGGTCATCGATGCAGAAATCATCTCCACGATCTCTCCGAAGTTCATAATCATCTGCTCGGAATTAGAGTCTTGTTTGGTCTCGGTATTGCCGTCATGAGTCAAGTGTGCCTTAATAGGCAGGTGGCTTAGATCCAAGCCATCGAGATCAGTCTCAATCCAAGGACCAATTGGAGCGAAAGTATCAATGCCCTTGGCACGAGCCCACTGACCATCAGAGAACTGCAGATCACGCGAGGAAACGTCATTGATGACCGTCACACCCAAGATAACTTCGCGCCAATTGGCTGCAGCAACGTTCTTACAAGGCTTACCAACAATTAACGCCAATTCACCTTCAAATTCCACCTTGGTTGCGAAATCTGGAATTTTAATGGCCGCACCAGGTCCAACCACTGCTGTTGGTGGCTTTAGGAAGATAGTTGGCGGCAAAGATTCTGCACTCTTTTGAAAAACCTCGGCAACATGGTCTGCATAATTGCGGCCAATTGCTACGATCTTTGAAGGCAGCATTGGGGCGAGTACACGCACCTCATCCAGTTTCCATTCTTTGCCGGTAAACTTCGGCGCAGTAAAGGGAGTGCCTTCAATAGCTTTACAAATAGTGTCCGCGCCCTCTCCTTCGAGCACGCAAAAGGTCATTCCTTCAGTGGTTGCAATTCGTCCAAAACGCATACAGTTAGTGTACCTGGTTTGGCTTGCTAAACTCTGCTACCACCCTCTAATGCCCAAGCACACCCTATAGTCAGCTCCAACAACCCCGATAACGACGTGAAAATGACTGATAAGTAAACCAAGCCGAACCATTACTGCAAATATGCAGGGCACTGCTGGCGACAATCCTCCCCCCCTACCCCCGCACAAAGCGGTATTTTCAGATTCCACCCGACGGGGTAACAGCGCTATTGCACGGCACAAAGCTTTTTATCAGCTGCACAAAGCGCATCAGAGAAATTCTAACTTTGGAATTGCTCACCTTACATCCGGCCAATTACGCTGTTTGCTCATGAGTACATCCGCGTCTGCTGCTGCACCTGCAGCGCAAACCGCTTTTATTACCCCACGGCGGCATAAGCTGCGTCGCTGGGGCTTTTGGGGCATGATTGCCCTACTTACCATCTTGCTCGCATGCAGCATGGTGATCGGAGCGAAAACTACCACGATTGCCGATATCCAACATGCCTGGCCCCTGACGTGGGAGATGCTGCGTACCGATCTCGATACCGCTGGAGCAGCAGCCCGCGGCGATGATCCTACGCAGGTGGAAATCGCTGGAATCCTTGCCACCATGAGAATTCCGCGTACAATTTTGGCCGTCGTTGTTGGCTTAGCCCTCGGGCTTGCCGGCGCAATGGTACAAGGTCTAACCCGCAACCCTTTAGCTGATCCTGGCATGCTTGGCGTATCCAGTGGTGCCGCCTTAGCTGTCGCAGCAGGCATTTATCTCTTTGGCTTTACCAGCATGTATTCACACTTGTGGCTGGCCTTTTTGGGGGCAGGTCTTGCAGCATTACTGATCTTTGGTCTGGCTGCCGGGGGAATTGGCAAAGGCGATACGTTGGGCTTGATCCTTGCCGGTGCAGCGTTATCTGCCGTGCTTAGCGCTATCACCTCCGGCATAGTCTATATCGACCCCAATGCCTTGGATACCCTGCGCTTTTGGCAAGCTGGATCCGTAACCGGACGTGGCTTCGATATTATTCTGCCTGCGTTAATTCCGATTGCCATCGGAATGCTACTGGCATTGGCTCTTGGACCAGCGCTTAATATTCTGAACCTCGGCGCGGAGACAGCACAAAGCTTAGGCACCAATGTGTTGCGCGCAAATATTTTGGGGCTGCTCGCCTTGACCTTACTCGCTGGTGCGGCAACTGCTGCAGCAGGGCCGATTGGCTTTATTGGCTTAATCGTGCCCCATATTGCTCGTGCGGTCACTGGCCCAGATTATCGCTGGGTACTCCCTTACTCCGCGTTAGCCGGCGCGAATCTGTTGTTGCTAGCCGATATTATCGGTCGTATCGTGGCACGCCCTGGTGAAATTCAGGCAGGCATTATCGTGGCCTTAATTGGTGCACCTGCGTTTATTATGTTGGTTCGCAATCGAAATGTGGTGGGGCTATGAGTGATCGTGCTGTGGGCAACCGGACTGTGCGTGATCGTGCTGTGAGCAATCCCAGCCAATTGCGGCTTGGCCGGGTCAGTATCCTGGTCAACCGCAAGCACATGCTATTCTCGCTTTTTTTCCTTATCGCAACCATTGTGGTTTGGCTGTATAGCTTGGGTGTTGGCGACTACCCCCTGAGCATTTCGGAAGTCATAAGTGTGCTCTTCGGTGGTGGAACCACTATAGAGCGGCTCGTGGTTATCGATTGGCGTTTGGCACGAAGCCTAGTTGCCATCGTTGTTGGCTTGGCTTTGGGGCTTGCTGGTGCTATCACCCAGCGCATTGCGCGCAATGGGTTAGCCAGCCCCGATATCCTTGGTATATCACGCGGCGCTACTGCTGCCACAGTCACTCTAATGGTCTTTAGTGGTGGGCTAAGTTCTGCACTGTTAACCTATGTGGGTATTCCGCTTGCAGCTATCATCGGCGGCGTTTTGACTGCAATTGCGATCTGGCTGTTATCCATTAAGAATGGTTTAGATATGTATCGCCTGGTGTTAGTAGGTATTGGCGTAAATGCCGTGCTGGCCGCCTACGTGACATATCTACTCACGGTGACTGATTTGAATACGGCTGCTGCTGCACGCGTTTGGATGGTGGGCACCCTAAATGGTCGTGGTTGGGATCAGCTATGGCCGACCTTAGCGGTGCTAGTGCTTTGCGCGTTGATCATGTTACGGCTTTCCGTGCACTTGCCAATCCTAGAGCTCGGCACAGATGCCGCCCAAGGACTTGGGGTCTCTCTCAACCGCATTAATCTGATCTTGCTGTTTATTTCGGTTGCTCTAGCTGCAGTAACAGTATCAGCAGTTGGACCGGTTGGATTTGTGGCCTTTGTGGCACCACAGATCGCGGCGAAAATCGTGGGCATTGGTACTCCCCCGCCACTGCTTTCTGCAATTTTAGGCGCATTCTTAATGGTTACGAGTGATCTCATTGCGCGTGCAGCCTTCCCCTGGGAGGTACCGGTTGGCATTGTTACCTCTGCTATTGGCGGCCCGTTCTTGATCTGGTTGCTATGGCGTCAGAATCAGCTTAAACAACCCAGCTAAAAGCTATACCCGCCCTTAGACTAACTACCTACCTCTGAGCCGAGTACATTAGCCCCTGGATATTAACCAGGGGCTCCTTATTGTTTGATACTACCTTCTTAAATCTGCGGCACTCGAGCCTCACTGCGGAAAACATTCGTGCGCTCTATAGGCGTGTTTGCATTCCGGCGACTCCACGACTTCAGCACTACGACCTGAACGCGATTGGGTTAAGCTTGACATACTCATCAGGATTGCCAGGATTGCCAGGATTGCCAGCGCTCGTTCAACTTAGGCTCGCAAAGCGATTAGCACTGTATGCGACAAAACCCACATTCCACTACCAATAGGTGTTGAATGTGAAACTGAATATTGTGCACACCTCCACCTTTCGTTTAGCATTTAGGTGACCATAATCCCCTGTAATTCAAGGAGACTGCCTATGGCTTCCCCCTTTGTCTTCGCAAATTCTAAGCTCAGCCGTCGTGGCTTCCTTGGCGCTACCGGTATCGTAGCTGCTACCACCGCTTTGGCTGCCTGCTCCAGTGATAGCGACTCAGATTCCAGCTCCAATGCTGCCAGCACCACCAGCAACGAGGAAGAGCGTCGCGTTGTCGTACTGAATACTGGTCAGCTCGACAACATGCTGATGTTGGGCATCCTGCCAGTCGGCACAGCGAAGGCAAAGAACTCCGATGTAGTGCCGCAATTCATCCGTGATCGCTTTGGTGGTGAATACGATCTGGACTCGATTACTGACTGTGGTGTGCGCGCTAACCCTGACCTTGAGGTCATCGCTTCGCTGAACCCCACCTTGATCTGTGCAAACTCCCGTACCGATGAAGCCATTTTGGCCCAGCTCAAGGAAATTGCTCCTGTCATCACCGGTTCTGGTGGCGGTGAGAACTGGAAGGAAGACCTGCTCACCATCGCCGATGGCGTAGGCATGGAGGCGAAGGCCCAGTCCCTACTCGATGAGTACACCGCTACTGCAAGTGAACTGGCTGGTGAGTTCGGCGCGGACGCTCCTACCGTGAGTTTCCTACGTACCAAAGATGACGCTTTCCAACTCTACGGTGTGCAGTCTATGGCTGGCATTGTGGCAAGCGATTGCGGCCTACCACGTCCTGACAACCAGCAGTTTGATGACTCCGCATCCATAGACCTATCTGCGGAACAGCTGGGTGAAGCTGATGCCGACTGGCTGTTCTATGGCGTTGGCGATGGTGGTGCCGATCCAAGTACGACCTCAGTATGGCCGGCACTCAATGCCGTTGCTAATGGGCAGGCCGTGCAGGTTGACTACGAGGCTTGGTACATGAACGCTTCATTGCTGAGTGCTCAAATCATTCGCGATGGCTTGCGTGAGCACATTCTAGGTTAAACTAGAAGCACTTGTGCCGACTAAGGTATTGCTCAGCTAGCTTATGGCAATTGAGCCTAGCTAGCTATAGTGCGAGCTTTAGTATGGACGGCGGGTGCACACATTTTAAAAAATGATCCGGGCAGTGCCGCTGAATCTTAGGTGCACTGGTTATACCGGATCTTTTTCATTGTTTTGAAACTGCTTGCTTAAACGAGGTCTGCTGCTATGAGCCTACGGTTGGTTGCCCAAGATATTAGTGTGGGCTATAACGACACCACCATCGTGCACGATGTGTCCCTAAAGATCCCGGACCAAAAGGTCACCACCATCATTGGTGCCAATGGTTGCGGCAAGTCTACCCTGCTGCGTGGCTTAGCCCGAATGTTACCTTTGCAAAGCGGCACGGTTACTCTTGATGATCAGGATATCAAGAGCTATAAGCATCGAGATTTAGCAAAGCAATTATCGATGTTACCGCAGTCACCAATAACCCCTCCCGGGGTTACGGTAGCGGAGCTCGTTGGCCGTGGCCGTCACCCACATCAAAGTTGGTTGCACCAGTGGTCTAGCTCGCATTCCGAGATTGTCGATGAGGCGATGGAACTGACGAACGTCGCCGAGCTACGCGACCGTCCTGTGACTGATCTATCCGGGGGTCAGCGTCAGCGCGTGTGGATTTCTATGGTGCTTGCCCAAGATACCGATATTGTCTTTCTTGATGAGCCCACCACCTATTTGGATTTGGCTCACTCCGTAGAAGTACTGGATCTGGTGCGTCGACTGAATAAGCAGCAGAATAAGACAATTGTGATGGTGCTGCATGATCTTAACCTTGCTTCCCGCTACTCCGATCACTTGGTACTCATGAAACAAGGTCACTTGATTGCTCAGGGGCAGCCCAATGATGTGATTTCTGCGGAATCCTTGTATGACGTCTTTGGATTACGAGCCCGAGTAATCCCGGATCCATGTGCTGCTGGTCCATTAATTGTGCCCGAAGCAAGCGAAGCGCTGCATGCGGAATAAGCTGGCAGTGAGCCCCATGATGCCAGAAATGACTTAATTGCCATTCGCTACTGGTTTGGTTGAAGAAAAAGCGACACACTACAAATCAATCTGCTCTAACCTGACAAATGAAGATTTCATTGTGAAGCATTCACCAGAGCAAGCTGTTCGTAAGCTGCAGAAAGTAGAGAATTTGTTCGCTTCAGGCTTCAGAGATGTCCCTGGCGAAGGCTGCGGAGACTGTTATTGTTTCTGCGGGTACAATCATCATCCGTTGGAGTGCCGAATACGGGCAGATGACATCTTCTATGGTCACTAAACTTACCCGCTTGCAGCGGGAGAACGAGGAGCTTAAGAAGCTTCTTGAGAAACTGCTTTGGATAGAAGAGCACTGCAGGATTCGCTAGAAACCAAGCGCAAGGGAAAATCCTAAGCCTGGCTGACCAGTTTGAGTAAGGCGGCTATTTGGCCGGTCTTGGCCATCAAGCTCAATATTCGTGCACGGTAGTCGGACTGCATCACTGAACCTATTACCGGCAGAAGGAAGAGAAAACCAGGTAAAGACGGATAAATACGCGCATCTGCGCGTATTTTGCTTGAACTAGCTCAAACACAACCACGTTGGGGTCATAAGCGTGCACAGGCCAGAGCACAACGCTGAGAATCAAGTAGAGCTCTCACACAGTCCTACGTATTTGACGCGAAGAAGGCCTGGTCGATCCCGATCAAAAACACAAGCCGCTTTAACTACCCCCAGGACCACACCCGCCCACCGCCCGCATGAGGTATGGGCGAAGAACTTCCAAGTCACAACTAATTGTAAGTGCCGTCTGATTAAGATCTGTAACGTGGTGGACGAGCTCACCCGCCGCTATGTTGGACTCTTCGTATCCAAGAAGATCACCGCTCCCCTGGTTCGATACCTATTAGACACATTGATCCCGCAGAAAGGAGCAGTCCCTGCTGGCATTCGCATGAACAATAGCCCAGAGTTTAAGTCTCAGTACCTTAATCACTAAGCAAAGGCTAAAGGCATCACCTACTGTTCGCCCTTACTAGAAATAGGTAGAGGAAAACACACAACACGCTATCGCCAATTAACACAAACCGCGTCGCACTTTTCAACCACTCCAATACTCGAGGGCGGTGTAAGAATCGGGCAAGGGCAGCAATGAACAGGGCCTGGATCATTCCAGGCCCTGTTATCACTTCGCTTGCACGTGCGCAGCTATGCTCGTTAGCATCAGCGTCTCTTACACAGCGCGATTCAGCTCCGCGATAATACGATCGGCGATCGCTACAGTATCGATATCAGCTGGGCGCTCGGATACCTCGCGCGCCACTGCCTCTTCGATGCACACGGCATTTGCCTCATCACCAATATGGCGCAGCAGCATAGCTGCAGACAAGATTGCGGCAGTTGGATCGGCAATGCCTTTACCTGCAATATCCGGCGCAGAGCCGTGAACTGGCTCGAACATCGAAGGGTTCGCACCCGAGGCATCGATATTGCCCGAAGCTGCTAACCCGATACCACCGGTAACAGCACCTGCCAGATCAGTGATGATGTCGCCGAATAGGTTATCGGTAACTATCACATCAAAACGAGCAGGATCGGTAACCATAAAGATCGTTGCAGCATCAATATGCAAATAATCAACTGAAACTTCTGGGAATTCCTCTCCCACCTCATCAACTGTACGTTGCCACAGTGATCCCGCGTTCACTAGCACATTCTTTTTGTGAACTAGTGTTACGTGTTTGCGTCGTGATTGCGCGCGTGCGAATGCATCACGCACGACTCGTTCCACGCCAAACCGGGTATTCTGCGAAACTTCGCTGGCTACTTCGTGCGGTGTGCCTTCTCGTAGCACTCCACCGTTACCACAGTAGAGTCCTTCCGTACCTTCACGAACAACCACAAAATCTATTTCCCCCGGATTGGCTAAGGGAGACTGAGCCGATGGATACAGCTTGGAAGGGCGAAGGTTCACATGGTGATCCAGGGCAAAGCGCATTTTCAGCAACAATCCACGCTCTAATACACCTGCAGGCACTTCTCCGGGGGCACCAATCGCACCAAGAAGAATGGCATCATGCTCACGCAGACTAGCTAAATCATCCTCAGTAAGTAATTCACCATTACGCAGGTACCGACGCGCTCCAAGATCATAGTCGGTAGTAGTGATGTCATCACGCACAGTGTGCAGAACTCGCAGCGCCTGTTCGGTTACCTCTGGGCCAATGCCATCTCCCCCAATAACCGCTAGTTTCATTCAGCAGACCCCTCACTTTCGCAGTACAAAGACATTCCCTAATGCTATCAAACATCTGAACACTGCAATTCCAAAAACACCCAAAGACCTAATCAAGTAATCCAGCGTAGCTGAGCAGGCGCATAATCAGAATTGTTTTGTTGTGAGCGAACCAAATTGGCATGGTACTGGGCTTTGCTAGCCACAAAAGGGTCATGGGTAACTATAACCAAGGAACTCCCCTGCTGTGCCAAAGCTGCAAATCCTGATAACACAGCATCACGACTTAACGCATCCAAAGAGCCAGTTGGTTCATCCGCCAGAACAATGGCAGGGCGTTTTGCTATCAGACGCGCAATTGCAACACGCTGCTTTTCACCGCCACTTAATACCGCCACAGTTTCCTTAGCTCGATCATGCAAACCAACAAATTCCAGCGCACTCAAAATTCGACTTTGTAATTCATTACTCCGAATTTTTTGAGGCAACAATGCGATCTCAACATTTCTATACGCGCTCCATTGTTCTACAAGAGCAAAATCTTGAAAAATGAAACCTACATAATCTCGATAGATTCTCTGGCGCTGTTGTAGATTAATCCGACTTACGCTTCGCCCTGCGAGAGTTAAATTACCGTCGGAAATAGGCTGCAATAAGCCAAGGCAAGACAACAAGGTTGTCTTCCCGCTTCCACTAGCACCCGTAATCGCTATGGTTGCACCAACATCGCAACGCATATGGACATTTTCAAAAACTGTACGGTCTCCGATTTTCGCTGCCAGACCAGTAGCGTGCAGTACGGTAGTGGTCATCGACTACTCCATTCCTAAAGCTTTTAATGCAGGCGCTGGTACTTCCTCGTTCGTAGGATACGAAATATTAGCAACGAACTGACCACGATGATCAACAGCGACGATTTCATCATCTAGACCCCACGCGGTGAAAGTTAATGTATATGCCAATTCCTCGCCGGAAGAGTCTACTGCACTAGCATTTTCAACCTCAGTTGCCTTAGGGGCTACACGGACATATGCAACCTCTTGCGTCACTAGCGGATTAAACCGGTCTATAGTGGCATTTGAATTTCGGGTTACCAGTAACACAGCGAGCAATGCTCCAATAATAACAATGAACGCGATGAGCACTGACTTAATCGTTGCCGAAGAGCCATTTTGTGAATTCATTCTATACTCCTATTCACACATTTTTCCGTTTTATATTTTTTAAGCCTTATAACTCTATGAGATGATCCCGCAAGCGATGCAATGCTTGGTGCCGTAAATAACCAAAGACCACGAGCACGCCGACTATTAGTACTGGAAGTGCAGTCAAAACCGCGACAATTGACATATTATGCAGACTTGCGAGAAGCAACAGTAAAAACATCAGCCCGCACAAGCTACACCTCCAAAATAGTTTGTGGGCTTGATACAAGGTGCTTCCTTGAGCGAGTAAAATCGCGACTTTATTACCTACACGTGCTTGATATAACGAAATCATCAACCAAATAGCTAACCAAGCAGCTAATCCTCCCACTAATCCATAGATGCATTGCATTCTCAGAGAATCTTTGGCTTCTTGCAATGATTGAAGAGGAATAGCCGACACAGATTGCACCCGCGGGATGAGCCCGCCAAGATTATTCTCGCTCAGCTGATTAGCTAGAATCTCTTCGTTCTGAGTCGTTATCAGCCCTTGTGAAGTCGAACTTAACCAGAAATCATCGCTAACGAAATCAGCTGCAGGATCGATAACGAGTAATGGCACATTGACTTGACGAGTATTCTCAAAAGGTTGTTCATCCCAACCATTCGGCGCCTGCTGCAATATACTCAAAGCACCTACGGCAAAAGTGTCAAAGTGTATATCAGAATCCGCGTAATTCACAGCTATCTCTGGAAGATTCTCTCCATACTCTTGTAACTCAGCCTGAAATTCCAACCAAGCAGCAGCAGATTCCCTTAAAGAATCGGAGAAACTGGAAATCTCTTTTGGAACTACTAATTTAGGCGCACTACCTGAATCAAACTCAGGAATTATCCCCATAGCCACTGCCGTGTAGCTGTCTACGATACCTATATTCGAACCATCTTCAAGCACATCCGGAATCCGTAAGGAAAGCTCTAGGTCCTCAAAATTATTTCGAATAAGCGCAGCATACTCTCGGGTGTAGTTGTTTGCGGTATCAGCATCAACAGACAGGATTCCAGAATTTATTATCATTCGATAATTCTGCTTCGACTGCTCCCAATAGTTTGAAGCGGATTGAGCTTGCTGATACCGGCCATATTGGCTGGGCAAACTACTTAAAGACATTGTAGATACAAAGAGCAACACCACAGCAGCAAGCACTGCAAGACCAAACATTGCTGTAGATTCCTTTTGCTGTTGCGTACGAAAATTTCCCATGCGGGCATAAGCAAAGCTCAGCCCTAAGAAAAGTCCACAGCACACAAGCAGAATAAAGGCGGCATACAAGGTGGCTAAGATCTTGCAGAACTGATCAAACTGCGCCCAACGGTTATACCATCCGAGCCCTAGAGTAATCACAGCGAAAAATCCAAGAGTAACCAGCGCAATCGTGCCAAGAAATCCTCGCGAAATAAGCCACGTAGAAGCGGCACGAGACCATCCCTGGAGATGCAAAATACCCAAAGCGCTTTCATAGCGACTACCGACATAACAATAAATGAGTACGATCAATACAGATACGGCAATAATGATGCCACTCAGTCCGGACACCTCTACCAATTGAGTAAACCAATTGTTGCCATTGGGCTCTGATTCTATACCCACCCCAGAATCAGCCAATGCTTCCTGAAATTTCTCCAAATCCCCATATACCTCGTACTGCCCTGCAAGCCCTACGAGATCTGCGTCATCGGTAGTTAACGCTATAAATTCACGAGCTCCAGCACCGCTAAAATCCCTCTCCCGAAAGGCGGGCTCAACATTTTCAGGCGCAATGTAGAAATATGAATCAGCCCCCTCATTACCAGGAACCCTTTTGACAATTACCGCTTCAGCGTTTGTAGCAGCAGATGTCAATGATTCCATGACATCTGCTGCACTGAGATTCTCCGCAATGGATTCTATCGTTACTGTTTTATGAGACCCGGGCAATACCGGCTGCCGGTCCTGCGCCATCGCCAAAAAACTCAGCAAGACAATGAAGCACAATCCCGAAAGCAGGCTGACCCAAGCCAGACGTTTCGCCCTCATACCAAATTACCTAACATCGTAATAAGACTTATTTCGACCGCGGTTCCATGCACCACCATCAACATGTACTACCGCAGCTTGTGTCACAGGCAACAGCGAGGGCGTGCAGCGAACACGACAATTGCGACAGGGCGATCTTACGCATAGAATCACGCTTTCCAAAGGTCAGGAAACATTCAGCTTTATCCAAGGTTAAACTAACCTTATTCGAAGCAAATTCAACTACACAAGCCATAAACGTAATCTTGTGCGAAATATGAATAGAAATACTTGATGATCCGAATCATTTTTAAATTATTTGCTGATGTTAATGTGCATCAGTTGCGCTCCCCAGGATCTCTAAAAATACGCGCTCTATAATATCGGCCAAGAATTCAAGCGATATGCATATATTTAAAGGGCCAGCACCTGAAAGTCATAGCGCTGGCCCTTTTTACTTGAAAGATAAACTGCGACAATCTCGCTTTGAATGAGACTGCCTAATACTTCTAGCCTAGATCAATCTCATGCACCTGAGCATCGATGGATGCAGCAATTTTCTCGCGCAGTTCCTCTCCTACAGGTTGGTTCACACGCAAAATAAAGGTAGCTTTATCACCATCGAGGTCTTGAGAGAGCGCCGCAGCATCAATATTAATTCCGGCCTCGCCCAAGGCAGCACCCACTTTACCCAAAGCACCAGGAGTATCGGTGTATTGGAAGAAAAGATTAATTCCCTCAGCGCGCAGATCCAATCCACGCTCATTGATACGAACGATCTTCTCGACGCGCTCCAAACCAGCCAGAGTACCGATCACGCTTACGGAGTTACCGTCGGAAGCAATGACGCGGACTACTACTGCACTACGATGTGAGCGTGCCTGAGAAACAGTATTCACCTCGAGTTTAACGCCGCGTTCTTCTGCCAACGAAGGTGCGTTCACGAATGTAACAGGCTCCGTCAAGATTCCAGAGAATAAGCCGCGTAAAGCCGCCAATCCAAGAACATCCACGTTTTCTGTAGAAAGCTCACCACGAGCTTCTACTTCAATTGCCACCGGCGCCTCTTGCAATAAGGCGCCTGCAACCAAACCAAGTTTCCGAGTAAGGTCGAGCCAAAGGGCCACTTCTTCTCCTACCCGACCACCAGATACGTTCACTGCATCCGCTACGAATTCGCCATTCAAAGCCTTCAAAACACTGTCAGCTACATCAGTACCTGCCCGATCCTGAGCTTCAATGGTGGATGCTCCCAGGTGCGGCGTTACTACTACTTCTTCTAATTCATATAACGGAGAGTCCGTGCAAGGTTCACTGGAGTAAACATCAAAACCAGCACCCCGAATATGGCCAGAACGAATAGCCTCAGCCAAAGCTTGCTCATCTACCAAACCGCCACGAGCAGCATTGATGATGATCTGGCCCTTCTTGCACTTCGCCAGCAGTTCCGCATCAAACATTCCAGCGGTTTCTGGAGTCTTCGGCAGGTGGATTGTCACAAAATCTGCCTGAGCAACGAGATCTTCAAGTTCGACCAACTGTACTCCCAACTGGGCGGCACGCGCAGGATTCGCATATGGATCATACGCGATAATGTTGGTCTCAAAAGCAGCCAGGCGTTGCGCGAATAGCTGACCAATATGACCGAAGCCGACGATGCCGACAGTCTTGCCAAAGATTTCTACGCCGGAAAAAGAAGAGCGCTTCCACTCATGCCCACGCAGGGTCTTATCTGCTGCAGGAATCTGGCGAGCAGCCGAGAGCAGCAGGGAAATTGCGTGCTCACACGCAGAGTGAATATTGGAGGTTGGTGCATTGGCTACCATAACACCACGTTCGGTAGCAGCGGCAATGTCAACGTTGTCCAAACCTACGCCAGCACGACCGATAATGATGAGGTTCGGAGCAGCCTCCAAAACTTCCCGGTCAACTGTGGTGGCAGATCGTACCAACAGGGCATCGGCTTCGCCAACTGCAGCAAGCAGCTCTGGACGGTTAGGACCATCAACCCAACGCACCTCTACAGCATCGCCGAGGGCATCAACAGTTGATTGGGAAAGTTTATCTGCAATAAGGACGACAGGACGCGAATTCTTGCTCACGTGATTATCTCCAGGAAGGAATGCTATATTGCCACCACAAAAGACGAGCCACGCCTGTGCGTCGTGGTGGGCACTACGCGGTCAATAGTGCGCATTCAAGTCTAACCGACAACTACCAAAAGCCCATATTCTCACAGGTTTTATTCACTTCCCACATCAACTGAAGCATTCAGCTGAATATCACTAACATTGAGCACCCACGGATAGTACGGGAATTCACTAGCGGCTCCTAAAGCTTGCGCAATGTACCACTGCTCCAAATTCCAAGGGTAGCTTGCCTGGGCATTGTAATTCAGGGTTTGTGTGCCATACCCAACCTGCCAGCCTGCAGCCACGGCTTCTTCCGGGATTTGGGTTTGCTCTACAATATCCGCGATATCAGCTGCTGCCCCAGTTTCTGTAGCAAAGACCCCTACGATTTCTTGTGGTAGTAGAAATGAGGGAGACGCTGGAGCTTCTTCCGGTGACACAACTGAGTTTGTGTTCTGTCCAGCATCACTATCTGCTGGAAGCACGCTTGCCTGCACAATCTTTTGAGGCAGTTCATTATCTGCCACAATGCTGGCTAATTTGGTGATAACAGCTGCAACCTCGGCGGGATCATCACTGTGTACTTCCACACCAACATGTGGTTGGGTAAGCCAGGACTCATAGGTATCGAGATCTGCTGCGGTATTCACCGTGAGCAAAGCACGTGGCGCTAAGGCCAGCAGACCATCAACTTCTGGCTCCGAAAGTTCAGCCGGATCGAGGATCACGCCAAAATGTACTCCGGGCATAGCTGCTTGGCTGGCGGTATAGGTATCACCGTAGCTTGCAGCATCGCGGCTAAAGATCACTGGCTGGCTTAGTGCAACGGAAGTACCTGTTTCCCCACTATCGCTACGCAATGCAGCGCCTGCCGAACCTTCAGCGTTTTGGGTAGTACTTGCAGCAGCAGCTGCAGATTCTTCAGCTGCTTCATCCTCCCCAGAAACGTCCCTGCCTGAAACATCCAGGGCATTATCGGCATCCCAAACCGCGGTGGCCATTGCAATTCGTTGTGCAAAACTTTCATCGGTACCGAAATCTGCTCCTAGCGCTGCTACGGAATGGTCCTCCAGTCCAACGACTTGCAATAAGTCATCAGCTGCATAGCGCGGATCCGGATACGACATCACCCGTACTTGGGCACCAAAGGAACGAGCGGTGGCAATATCAGCTATCCTGCTGGTGTAGCTCGCAACCACATAGGGTGCAGTATCAGCATCGCGACGAGATTGAACAGGGAAAACGGATAGGTTTTCTTCTGCCTTTTCCACGTCCTTAGCTTCAGCAGTTTCCGGAGCCCAGCTAGCGGTAAGTTCCACGTACTCATTAGGATCCAGTGATGCCAAAGTGGGCACTACAGCTGCGGGCACCTCAATGTCATAATTTTTAAATTCCAAGGCAGTGAGATCCGAAAGCGAATCGGCCGTGCCGGGATCTTGGATCACGCGTACATCACCATCAGCTTGAGCTAAGGACACGTTGCCTACTAGCAGGACATAGGAAGCGCCCAGGCGCTCGAGCTCGCTGATGACGGTAGCTCGTCCTTGCTCAGTCATAGTCAGCATTGGCGCATGAGTGACTACCGCTATAGAGGCGGCACGCAACTGAGCAGCCAAGGTATCTTCCGCGATGATCAAGGTATCTGACTTATCAAAGAAGTATTCGGCGGTGGCAGCCCCGGTCTCAGAATCATCGCTTAAAACCACCGGATGATCGGGAAAAGTGTCGTTCACATTGTGGCTAAGATTTTCACGTCGCGCTTCAGTTAAGGAATTGACCGAGGTGGGTTGGGTGGTAGCTATATCCGCAGGATCTTCACTGGTACAACTCACCAAGGCTATGGAGACAGTGATGATGGCGAGCGCAGCAAGAAGACTGCGGAATGTTTTCATTGCTAATGTACCCCTTTTTTCGCAACGCTTGAAGACCCAGATGACGACTTATGCTTCCTAGTGTAGGCATATATGAAATGGATTGAAAAGGTGCTGAAGAAAAATCCACATCCCCTCCCCAAGTGTGAGCTTATAGCCAGCTCCGCGGGTTGGCTCGCACTTCCAGCGACGCGATTCATATCGCTGCTCCTGGAAAAGTGTAAAACAGGGGCGTGCTCTGGATATTTACTCAGAGCGCACCCCTACATCGTCAGCTCTCGCCCTCGATATGCAGCTGCGTTTCTCCTTTAGGCTCCTTCAACAAGAAAAGCATCAGGCCCTTCTTCTCCACCGCCCAGGTTCGTGTCGTCAACATCCTCGACAGCATCCGTGCCCATAGCCTCTTCGATCATCTTCAATAAACGCTTGCGACGATCTACAAAGAATTCATCAGCCTTTGCAGCAAGGAGCAAAGGGGGATCAATGAGGTGGGTTTCTAGGACATCATCAAACTCCGAGTCATCGAGCAGCGACTTCGACTGCACGCGATAGAGATAGCGTGCCGGAGAGCTCTCCTCAACCAGGATATAGGTGCGTCGCCCCATTGGAGTGCGGTTGAGTACACTATCGGCTAGGACATCTGGCACATTGTGCTCCTCGCACCAGCGCTTGGGAAAGATCGCCCTAAAGTGCACGCCAAATTGGGGGGCGGTTTCTTGATCTAGGGCAATACCGGTGGCCCAATCCCGCGCGCCTCGGCCCATGAGCTGAGCATAAATACCCTTATATAGTCCGGATTGCGCATTCGCGCTCAGTAATCGGGATTCCACGAAGCGGGCCTCACGCACGGTCTTCGGGGTGGTATAGACATTGCCAGCTTCATCCTGTGGCAGCGCTTCTTCGCCCTTTTCCACAGCTCGAATCCAGGCGGTCACCTCGTCGACATCATACCCCATACGCAGCGTCAGCGCGGGCGCCCCATAAAGTTCGCCGAAAACTCCACACCAGAACCAGCGATTCAGACGATCCCAGGATTCCTTTTTGCTCAGGACCCCTGGCTCCTCAGCGAGCAATGCGATGATAACCGTCAGCGGAATGAGCTGCTCAGTGTAGGGCACCGAGTTGGTAGTCAACATGCAGCGGGTGCGCATATAGTTTGCCGCCTCGTGGAAAGCAGCGCGCATGTTTTCTGCTGCTGGCTTATATTCTTCCAGCTTCAGTTGCAAAATAGCCTCGCGGTGAGCTAGCGCCTTGCCCTGCTTAGCAGTGACGTACAGCGTTACCGCTTGCAGGAAGTGCGTCTTCGTGATGCCATCGAGCGCTGGGAACTTCCGCAGCACCGGCTCGGTCTTGGCCCAGTCGTCATGCAAATGAAAGTTTGGATCCTCAGCAGCAAAGACCGCAGTGAGCAGCTCGAAAACATCCATCTGTACCCCAGAGGAATTCGCTTGGGCGAAAATAGCCCCGATCCCGCCTTGAGCAGTTTCACGATCCAAACGTATCAAAGGCACGTTATACCGAATTAAGGGTTTAACGATGGAATTTTGGAAACGGCGAATGCGCTCCTTGCCTGCAGAGTCAGTGCGCTCATAGAGCTCGAAGAGCATATCAGTGCCCTCATCGCTAAGGAGCGCGGAGATTGGAAGACAGCCTGCAGCCAATGCATGCTCACGGGTCGCTAATCCTTCGGAGAGTTGGGGGCCAAAGTGACTCTTCACTATACCCTTCTCATCAACGGCAATGACGGCCTCATCAGGCATGAACTCCCCAGATACGGCCTTTTCAACATCCACGAAGTATTGCCGGCGAGCCCGCTTCTTACGGAAATCCACTGAGTTCACGATGCCATCACCACACAAGGTCTGATACAAGCTGGTGAGGCGCTGCTGTCCATCAAGAAGCAACAAACCAGGTTCAACGTTATCCGTTGGCGCACCTTCTAAAGGGCGCGGGCGGAATTTCAATGGCACGTTGCGGGTATCCAGAGCCATAAAAGCGCCAATTGGATGTCCACGCAGCACGGTGACCAGTAAAGAGCGAATGCGGTCGACATCCCAAACATAGGAGCGCTGAAAATCGGGCAACTGAAGATCGCCGCGTTCAGTGCGGTGAAGGAGATCGATAAGGTCATAGCTTGGAGTTGTAAAAGCCATGTCTTCTATCTTAGTGACCTACCCGCAAATTTGCTGCCGCAGGTGCGAGTTGGTGGCGCAGCACACATTGGCTGCTTGTAATGGGCTGCTTGCAGTCAGTGGGCCGCAACCCGTTTAGTGTTTGTGATCGTGCGTGCTGCTAATGCTCTGGAGGGTCGACTGCTCTGGTTCGACTCGCATCTCGCTTGGCTCACAAATTTCTTCGTGCTGGAAGTGATCTGGGAATTCCACCTGGATGGTGTTGTGGTGAATGCCAAATCGGGCCATGACTTCTTGGACTTGATCCAGTTGCTGGCAATTAGCGCTATTAATATTCGTCACCACATGACAAGTGGCGAGTGGTCGCTGGCCATCCAGGCTCCACACGTGCAAATCATGCACGGTTAATACACCCGGTACTGCTTCTAATTGCATTTGCAGCTCATTAATATCGATGCCCCGTGGAGCGCGCTCAAGGAGTACGGTGATGGCATCCCAGGCTAGGCGCAGGGAGCGTGGCAGGATCAAGGCTGCAATCAGTAATGATGCAACCGTGTCGGCCCCATACCAACCGGTGGTAAGCATGATAGTAGCGGCGGCAATCACTGCTACTGAGCCAAAGAGATCAACCAGGACGTGCAGGTAAGCGCCCCTAAGGTTCATATTTTCATTGCTATGCCCAGACAGTACGAAAGCAGCAAAGAGATTAGCGATAAGACCAATAATACCGATGATCAAGGTAGTACGTGCATTGATCTCAGCGTGATTGGAGATACGTGAAATCGCTTCGAGCACAATCCATACGGAGATCACACTCACCGCTACTGCATTTAGCAAAGCCGCAAGAACTTCAAAACGCTTATTTCCGTAGGTGGCTTCATCTTTCGATTCTCGGCGGGCAATAATCATAGCAGCGAGCGCTACAAGCAACCCGGTTGAGTCGCTGAGCATGTGCATGGCATCCGAAAGCAGAGCCAGGGAACCAGAAAGCAAACCCCCGATAAGTTCTGCGAGGAAAACAACGGTCGTAAAGCTTAGGACGATGATCAGTGCTCGCATACTTTTTGGAATATGCGAGTGATGGTCATGGTTGTGGTCATGACCGTGTCCGTGATCATTGTGATGATCATGGCCGTGATCGTGCTTATGGACGTAACTGCCCCCATGAACATGACTGTGCCCGGTTATTGAAGCAGCATCATTGCTGTCGAGGTGGTCAACCTTTGTGACTTGTGCCGGCGCGTCACCTGCGGCGGGCGTAGCATGGTCGCGTCCAGGACTGTTGTGCTTATACTGCGTCATAAGCCCGAGCGTACTGGGTTTTTTCATTAACGGCAAATTATTGAAAATGGAATTCAAGTTTACCTTGCCTGAATTCAACAAAAGCGCTGTTAGACCAGGTTTCTGGTTATTCAATTCCCAGCTGGACTAACGCAATCATTTTCCATTAGTACGATTACGGCGGCTCGATCTCACACGGGTTTATTTTCATTCAAGAGCACATTTGCCACCAAATTCTGGAGCACAATTTTTAGCCTAGTAGGCGCATAGTTTATTAGGCTTTACTATAGCTCCGTGCCCCCACATTTTCGGCGAATTGTTGCAGAGGATTTCCCCTAACTTTGTATCAACCAACTTCAGTGCCGACACCTTCGGTACCGACATCTGCACTGCCGACATCGCTGACAACAACTATGCATTCCAAAACACCAAGGTCAAAAAACCAAGGTCAAAACACCCAGGTCAAAACACCCAGGTCAGCGCCCTTTGCCAACCACTCGGGCACAGATCGTGCAATAGGACACAAAAATTTTCCCCTAAACTGAAATCTCACAATTCCACCACATTCCTAATAATTTTTGATACTGTGTTTGGTACAGCCCAAAATAATGCTTCCTTTTTAGAAAGAAACACTACAATGGGCGGCACAACATACAATGTGAGGAGCAAATTTTATGAAGTTCACCCATGCAGCTATCGCCGCTTTCAGCGCCGCAGCCGTTCTGAGCGCTGGTACTGTTGCCACCGCTTCTGCAGAAGAGTACGCAGTAGGACAGGTCGCCCCAGCTTTCGCCAACTCTGCTAGCTTGAGCGAACTGCAGGGCCAGGTCATCCACATCACCTTGGAGAGCCCACTGGTTCTCGATGTTGCGGACCCAGTTGCCGTTGACAACGGTGCCGTTACTACTCCAGGCGTTGCTCAATTCGAGCCTGGCTATGCTGATGACGTCACCACTTTCAACCCAGCCTTCGTTGGCCTGGCTGCAGGTTCCACCACCGCTGTCGTGAAGGATCCAGAAACTGGCAAGATCATCACCTTCACCCTGGTTGTTGACGAATAATTCTTCAACATTTTTAGTGGCAAGCATTTTGCCACTGCCTACCCCTCGGCTGAAAACACTTCCATGGGACTGTTTTCACCCAAGGGGTTTTATTTTGCGCTGGCACCTGTAGATGTCGGTATCGGTTGGCATCGGTGGTTCGAATCGAAAATGGTTAATATCACTCACAAGTGCCGAAGCAGGAGCAACATAAATTCCAGGTCCCTCGAACCAGGCGAGATCACAATGCCCCATTCAGAAGCATCAATGGAGCAACAACGAGGCGCTCCTACCAGGCGGTCATCCCCCGCCCGGCAACGCATCAGAAAAGTCCCTACCATCTTATTACAAGTGGTAGGGACTTTTCACGCTGCCCTTCGGTGCTTAACCTGCTGGCAATATTTGGAAACGCTGAAGCCTTAAAAAATTAGGCGGTCTCGTCGAGTGGGTTCTTTACCCAGCTCATCAGGTCGCGCAGCTTCGCACCGGTCTTTTCGATTGGGTGAGAAGCGATTTCTTCGCGCAGACGCTTGAGCTCTGGCTGGCCAGCCTCAACATCAGCAACCATTTCACGAACGAACTTGCCAGACTGGATATCAGCAAGAACTTCCTTCATGCGGTCCTTGGTACCAGCATCGATGATGCGAGGACCAGCAACGTAGCCGCCCAGCTCGGCGGTCTCGGAGATGGAGTAATTCATATTGGCCAGGCCACCTTCGTAGATCAAGTCCACGATGAGCTTCATCTCGTGCAATACCTCGAAGTAGGCCATTTCTGGGGCGTAACCAGCTTCGGTGAGTACCTCGAAGCCGTTGGTCATCAGGTACTCCAGACCGCCGCAGAGCACTACCTGCTCGCCGAACAAGTCGGTTTCGGTTTCTTCACGGAAGGTGGTTGGGATAACACCAGCACGGGTGCCACCAATAGCAGCTGCATATGAAAGCGCCAGGTCTTTGCCGTTGCCCTTTGGATCCTGAGCGACTGCGATCAAGGCGGGAACCCCCTTGCCGTCAACATACTGACGACGAACCAAGTGGCCGGGGCCCTTTGGTGCAACCATGCCGACGGTGATGTTCTCAGCAGGCTTGATCAGGTCAAAGTGGATATTCAGACCATGGCTGAAGAACAGCGCATCGCCGTCTTCCAAGTTTGGCTCGATCTCTTCGCTAAACAGCTTTGCCTGCGAGGTATCAGGAGCCAGAATCATAATGAGGTCTGCCCACTTCGCGGCATCCGCATTGCTCTTGACTTCGAAGCCGGCTTCCTTAGCCTTTTCCGCAGACTTGGAGCCTTCGCGCAGACCGATAACGACCTCTACACCAGAGTCGCGCAAGTTCTGTGCATGCGCGTGGCCCTGGGAGCCGTATCCAATAATGGCAACCTTGCGGTTTTGGATGATGGACAGATCGGCGTCTGCATCGTAAAGAAGTTCAATAGCCATGAATAATTCACCTTTCAAAAAGATTGATAGCTCTCCGCAACTGTACCATATAATGAGATATTCTTGAAAATTGTCTCACATGGCGGGATTAACGGGTTGCAGATGTCTTATTTTTCCTTATTTGCAACTGGCAGCATTGTCTTCGCACCGCGCGACATCGCAATGTGGCCGGAGCTAATGAGCTCACGAATGCCAAAGGGCTCTAATACCTCTAACAAAGCATTGAGCTTGCCCTTAGTACCCGTGGCCTCAATAACCACCGAGTCCGGGGCGACATCCACCACTCGCGCACGGAAGATGTTCGCGGCATCCACAACCTGTGGGCGGGTATGGGCATCAGCATTAACCTTCACCATCATCAACGCCCGTGCCACTGTGGAATTATTCTCCAAGCGCACCACCTTCAGCACCGGGATGAGCTTATTAAGCTGCTTGGTGATCTGTTCAATATCACGCTCGTTGGCATCAACAACAATTGTGATGCGGTTGATATAGCGATCCACGGTACGGCCAGTCACCATAGAGATAATGGAGAAGCCACGGCGGGTAAACATACCAGCAATCCGCGAGAGGATGCCATCGACGTCTTGGACCAGCACACTTAAAATATGCCGCTCAACACCGGGATCTAAGGAACGCGCATTTGCTGCTGCTTGATTATTTTGGGTCATTATCACACCTCGTTATCTTCAAAATCCCAGCTTAGGCCTTCTTAAACTCTTCAGTTTCCTGCTCCAAGGCATCCAGCCGGCGCTGCAGTGCCTCCAAGTTCTCCCGGGAAACCACATCGTCCACACCTTCTGGCTCGGCAGCACCAGAATCAGTCTCATCAAAGAGCGGGCGCAAGCCACGGGCGTATTCGATGGCAGAGTTGGTAGTACCAGCTGCAACCATCGGCCACACCTGCGCATCTTGGCCTACGATAAAGTCAATAACCACTGGACGATCATTGATCTCCCGTGCCTTGCGGATGGCCGGGACAATCTCTTCTTCCTTGGTCACACGCAAGGCAACACAGCCTTGTGCTTCAGAAAGCTGCACGAAATCCGGTATGTAATGATCCTGCTCGCGCAGTTTAGAGTTCGAGTAGTGCTGGTTGAAGAATAGGGTCTGCCATTGGCGCACCATGCCAAGATTGCCATTATTGATGATGGCAACCTTAATTGGGTATCCTTCGATCGCAGCGGTGGTGAGTTCCTGGTTCGTCATTTGGAAGCAACCATCACCATCAATAGCCCACACCTCTTGATCTGGGGCGGCAGCTTTCGCTCCTAACGCAGCTGGAATGGAATAGCCCATGGTGCCCAAACCACCGGAGTTCAGCCACTTGCGAGGCTGCTCGAAATCGAGGAACTGGGCAGCCCACATCTGGTGCTGGCCTACACCAGCGGCATAGATGGCCTCAGGGCCAACTTCTTCGGCCAGGGCGCGCAACACAGCCTGGGGCTCGATTAAACCATCGTCTGTGGTGGCCCATCCACGTGGAAACTCGGTCTTAAGCTTATTTAGATACTCAATCCAGGTCGCAATGCGTGGCTTGTCGAAATCCTTGGCCTTATATGCCTGCAGCAGGGCCAGCAAAACCTCGCGAGCATCGCCAACGACGGGAATGTCAGCGCGGCGGATCTTGCCAATTTCTGCAGGGTCGATATCTGCGTGAATGACTTCAGCCTCGGGAGCAAAGGCATTGACATCACCGGTAACTCGGTCATCAAAGCGCGCACCAATTGCAATGATCAAGTCGCTCTTTTGCAAGGCAGCAACGGCCGGGACCGCACCGTGCATGCCCGGCATGCCCATATGCAGCTCATGAGATTCCGGGAAGGCACCTAAGGCCATCAAAGTGGTCACCACTGGAATGCCCGTATGCTCAGCAAAGGCACGAAGCTCAGCTGCAGCATTAGCCTTCACCACACCACCACCTATGTAGAGCACTGGCCGACGGGCTGCAGCGATCTTGTGCACCGCCTGATCGATCGGACGGTTGTGTGGGATGGTAACTGGCTTATACCCAGGTAGATCAATCTTCGGCGGCCAGTGAAAATCACACTCCATCGCCTGAATATTCTTTGGAATATCCACCAGCACTGGACCAGGACGCCCCGTCGATGCCAGGTGGAAAGCCTCAGCCAAAGCTTGAGGAATCTGCTCTGGGGAGGTGACCATAAAATTATGCTTGGTCACCGGCATAGTGATGCCACGGATATCGGCCTCTTGGAAAGCATCACTTCCCAGAGTCGACAGTCCAACCTGGCCGGTAATGGCTACTAAAGGCACCGAATCCAGGTTGGCATCGGCAATTGGGGTAACCAAATTAGTAGCACCGGGTCCAGAGGTCGCAATGCAAACACCAACGCGACCGCTCACCTGGGCATAGCCAGTTGCGGCATGGCCGGCACCCTGCTCGTGGCGCACCAGGACGTGGCGCAGCTTTTCCGATCCGTAGAGGGCGTCATACAGCGGGAGCACTGCTCCACCTGGCAACCCGAAGACCGTTTCGGTACCCAGTTCCTCCAGTGCGCGCACCACAGCATCAGCTCCGGTCATGCGCTCGGTATATTGGCTACGTCGCATTTGCGCAACCTGCGCTGGAGAAGGCTGCTTCTCAGATTTCGCTGCTGCCACTTCGTCACACTCCTTGCAAGGAATTGTTATATCTCAAGTATTTCCAATGCATCCGCTTGGTGCTTCCTCGCATACTCCATACTTTCAACAAGCCCCATATGCTTTACGCCAACCTGCGCCGGCCCAATGCCTACGGACTTCGCTGTGTAGGAGCCCTATTAAGAGTGCACCTCGGATGCAGAACTACGATGCAGTTCGCTTTCGCTAGCCTACAACAAAACCCCCGCGGTACTGAGTACTGCGAGGGCGCTTCGTTGATCGACTTGGTAGCCGCTACGGCGAGCGCCGCTCGGTAATCACCACAAGTACGAGTCGATCGTTGTTCATAGCACGACAGTATACACCGCTAGCAACCTTGAGGTAAATTCAGCCTCCACGTCATACCCCCCTTTGCCTTAAGGTTGGAAAACTGCAGTCCAGCGCCCCTATGTACAGCCTAAAGCGAACACCCTTCAAGAAGCCGAATCGCGGCCTACACCGGTTGAAAATAGGCCGTAATCCATGCTCGATTGCTGCCACTCCCCCTTGAAGAAAATGTTGTTTGGATTATGTCTGCTTTGCTTTGTCACTTTCACCACACCTGAGATTTTCCGCCGCAGCATTGTCCCGACTTTTGCGGTGAGTACTGAGGACAATCACTCTTGAGAGTTTTCGCAGTGCATCCAGGTATTTGGGTCCTATTTTTGGGCAGTACACGTATCATCGCTCCACGTTCGGAAGCAGGTTTATCTGTCTGCGCGTGTCTCGGCTTGCGACAACTGCGGGCTATGGTTGGGGTATGCCGTTTCTTGAAATTTTGCAAATTTGGTGGGCGTGGGTCGCCACCACCGGTCTAGATGTGGCCATGTGGATTGTGTTGGCAATTCTGGTGCCGCGCATTGGTCGACTCATCATGCGCATCATTGATCGCAGCATTCAAAATGAAGATGAGAATGAAGCCAAGTCCTATCTCGCGATTGCGGGTGTCGTCATTTATATCGCACAACTGATCGCCTACTTCGTGATCTTTGTGCTCATGCTCCAAGACTTAGGATTCTCGCTAGCAGGCGCGGCAATCCCAGCAACTGCGGTATCAGCTGCTATCGCCTTGGGTGCGCAGTCTATTGTGTCGGACTTCCTTGCTGGCTTCTTCATCCTGACCGAGCGTCACTATGGCGTGGGCGATTGGGTGCGTTTTGAAGGTGGCGCGACTTCTGTCGAAGGTACGGTCATCCAAATCACAATGCGTGCTACCCGGATTCGAACACTGTCAGAAGAAACAGTGATTATTCCGAATTCCGAAGCTGGTGTGTCGATCAATAACTCTAATTATTGGTCTTCTGCGGTGCTCGTGATGCCAGTCCCGCTTCTGGGGTCACAATCCATTGCCGAAACCATGGAGCGTGCCGAGCGCGCGGCGAAGAAGGCGCTTGCGCAGCCTGCCGTCGCTATGGAGACCTTGGGCGAGCTCAATATGCAAGAGCCTATTGACGTCACGCCGCCAACCACGGTTGGTATGCCGTGGACTGTCAGCCTACGATTCCTTTGCCAAGTCAAGCCAGGTAGTCAATGGCAGGTCGAACGTGCCATGCGTACTGCGGTAATTGCGGAGTTCTGGGAAGAATATGGGTCTGCTCCCACGCTTACTGGTGCAGTGGCAAATTCGCTCATCCCCACGCACAATAATGATGCGCTAGCAGACGCTGTCCATGAAGCTGATGTCGATGCTGCTTTAACGAGAGTGCTGGACCTGGCTGATACACCTACCCAGGTTATGCCAAAGCCGGATACGTCCAGTCAGGCAACGAGTGCACTGCATTCCGCAACGCACGATACGAGCACTGCGGCACACGGAGCTCAGGCTGGTGATGACAAGAAGGACGCACGGCAAGAACCACCGACTGCGGTCTTTGCGGATGATGACGCAGACAACACCGTTGATGGTGGTGGCACTCAAGCTACAGCCGAGACTGAAGTGATGAATGCGGCATCCGCCAAGGATCCCGAGACCCGCTTGGATCTGGATCTGGCCACCCAGCAGTTGGATGCCGCCACTACCGCACCGAGTACTGCAGTAGATGGATCGGAGCAAGAAGCTGGACCTCGCGCAACGGATATTGATCCTGATGGGGATTCCAAGGAAGCACTCGCGCAAGCTGCTGCAGAAAATTTGCCAGATGCCCAGAGCCCCGCCCGGCGGATCCTGGCGGCCCTTGATCCTGCCGCGCGTAACAAAACTGCGGATGACGACTCCAAGGCTTCCGAGGAAAAGCAGCAGTCCACGGGTTTTAAGGCCCGCATGGATCGCATCCTCTCTTTCGGTGGACGTACCCGTTCCTCCACGACAATCCTGCTTTTGGTATTAGGCCTGATCTTATTGCTCAAGGGCTTTACCTACTCCAATGCTGAGACTGATACCGCAGGTTGGTTAGCCCCACGAACCGCTACTTCCTCCACGCAAGAAGCAACCGTCGAAGAGGTCACTGAGCCGGAAACCTCGGTGGAAAGCACCACACCAGCTTCCAGTGAGCCAACCACGCAAAGCGACTCAGGTACCACGAGTACCCAAACCTATAGCCCGCAGGATTCGAATACGACCGTACCGAGCACCACCGCGAATCAGGGCACCGGGGAGCCTACCCCGCAGCAGACAACGGCAGATAATAATGAGCCGAACCTACTGCAATTCTTTGGCTCAAGTGCCGAAAATAGTGTTGCACCTTCGTCCGCGGAGCCCACCACGTAATTCTTCCAATCTGTATAGGAGCCTCGTTGTCTCCTCCTACCAGCGTTTGCCAGTAACTATTTCTGGCAAACGCTGTTTTTGTTGTGACGTAACCGATGTGAACTGCGTCTTGCTATACGGCTGTGGTCATGCAGCTGTAGTCATGTAAACTCCTTTGCCTTGTACGGAGATACAGTATGATTGGCAAGCATGAGCGCGAAACAAGATTCCTCGCAAGAATCCAGCCCAGCGAACATCACGGTATTCCCCGTGGAACGCACCCATGTGCTTGCTGCTGCGGTGATGTTCTGCATTATCGGCGTAGGTGTAAGCACCGCCCCTGTCTTCCTATGGTGGATTGCCTTACTGCCTCTCGTCTTTGCATGGTGGGCTTGGAATTCCAAGACCATCATCGATGACCGCGGCATTCGCACCATCAATGCCTTCGGTCGCAATGCCGCAATCACCTGGGAAAAGTTCACTGGCCTACGTTTTAAGAAGTCGCGCACCTATGCAGTGTCTACTGATGGTACCGAGTACAGCATGCCTGGGGTGAGCTTCTCTCAGCTGCCAGCACTAGCGGAGGCTTCTCACGGCCGTATTCCTGATGCCATCACCCAAGCCCATGAGGCCATGAATGGCAATATGGTGATCTACTCCCAAGATGGTCATTCGCGCATGATGACTAAAGAAGAATACGCTGCCGAGCATGAGCGCTTGAAGCAGGAAGTGAAACAAAAGCTGGCTACTCGCGCGGCACAAGAACATGTGAGCCCCGAACCATCCTCACCCGCTGAAACGGATACCGCGCCTAAACCTGCAGAAACTTAAGGATTGAAGCGCTAGAAACATTTCAATGCCTGCACTCTTCCCGATTGTCGGGAATGGGGCGGGCATCATTTATGTCGGAAAGATGACAACAGGGAGCGTTACATCCATGCGGAGTAATGGCGCGGGTGAAATTTTCTTTTTGGACATCATTATTGTGCGCACCACTTGGAAAGTGGCACACCAGGTGAGGCCACACTATTTTGCATAGCACCCGGTTGGTGCAGGTATAGTAAGTGCGATCGATGCCCCACTTGGGGGCCACTCGTGCAAGGTACCTTCCTTATCGATAGTGACTCACCACCGTGACCACGTGTTTGCAGTGCTTGAAAAGTCTCACCCATGGAATTTCCAGGCGCTTGAAATTGTTAACTACCGGTAACACCCATTTTGCAAAAAGCCCAACTACTAAAGCCGATCTAGAAGAGAATCCATGTATCCACTCCGCTCCCGCGTGACTACCTCCGGCCGTAATGCTGCCGGCGCGCGTGCCCTGTGGCGCGCCACCGGTACCAAGGAAAATGAGTTTGGCAAGCCCATTGTAGCCATCGTCAATTCTTACACCCAGTTCGTACCTGGCCACGTCCACTTAAAAAACGTGGGCGACATCGTCGCCGATGCCGTACGCGCTGCAGGCGGAGTACCCAAGGAATTCAACACCATCGCCGTGGATGATGGTATCGCCATGGGCCACTCCGGCATGTTGTACTCTCTACCAAGTCGTGAAATCATCTCCGACTCGGTGGAATATATGGTCAACGCACACACCGTTGATGCCATGGTGTGTATCTCCAACTGCGACAAGATCACCCCCGGGATGCTCAATGCTGCCCTGCGCCTAAATATCCCTGCCGTATTCGTATCTGGTGGACCAATGGAGGCCGGTAAAGCAATCGTCATTGATGGCGTGGCGAAGTCTTCGACCGACTTGATTGCTGCCATCGAGGCCTCAGCGAATAGCAATGTGGCTAATGAGGAGCTCAACGCAATTGAGTCCATCGCGTGTCCTACCTGTGGTTCCTGTTCTGGTATGTTCACTGCGAACTCCATGAATTGCCTGACTGAGGCTCTGGGCCTCTCCCTTCCTGGCAATGGCACCACTTTGGCAACCCATACAGCGCGCAAGCAACTATTTGAAGATGCCGGTGAGCTGATAGTTGATCTTTGCCGCCGCTACTACGGCGAGGAAGACGATTCAGTGCTGCCTCGTAATGTGGCTACCAAGTCTGCCTTCTTAAATGCAATGGCGCTAGACATGGCTATGGGTGGTTCCACCAATACCGTGCTGCACACCCTGGCTGCTGCTCAAGAAGGTGAGCTGGACTTCACTCTGGCAGATATTGATGAGCTTTCCTATAAGGTGCCCTGCATTTCTAAGGTCGCGCCAAATGGTAGCTACCATATTGAGGATGTGCACCGAGCAGGTGGTATCCCAGCGATCTTAGGTGAGCTCCACCGTCGTGGACTTCTAGAAACCGATGTGCATTCCGTGAAGTATTCCAACTTGGATGCCTGGTTAGGTGACTGGGACATCCGCGGTGGCAAGGCGTTGGATGAGGCGCTAGATCTCTTCCACGCTGCTCCTGGTGGTGTGCGTACCACGGAGCCGTTCTCCCAGTCGAACCGCTGGGACCAGCTCGATCTCGACCAAGAAAATGGCTGTATCCACTCCGTTGAGCACGCATACACCGTTGATGGCGGTTTAGCTATTTTGCGTGGCAACCTCGCACCGGATGGCGCAGTGGTGAAGTCTGCTGGTGTGGATGAGTCCATTTGGAAGTTCACCGGGCCAGCTGTGGTCGTGGATTCCCAGGAGCAGGCAGTTTCGGTGATCTTGAATAAGAAGGTTAAGCCCGGAGATGTCGTAGTCATTCGGTATGAAGGCCCTGCTGGTGGTCCGGGCATGCAGGAAATGTTGCACCCAACTTCCTTCTTGAAGGGGGCCGGATTAGGCAAGGTCTGCGCATTGATTACGGATGGCCGCTTCTCTGGTGGTACCTCTGGTCTTTCCATTGGTCACATATCCCCAGAAGCTGCCCACGGTGGCCTGATCGGTCTGGTGCGAAATGGTGATCCGATCACCATTAACATCCACGAACGCTCCTTAACGCTTGATATCTCTGACGAAGAAATTGAGCGCCGCCGCGCAGAGATGGAAGCTTCTGATGCTCCTTGGACTCCGAAGCGCAAGCGTGAGGTTTCGAAGGCACTACGCGCCTATGCTTCAATGGCAAGCTCTGCAGACAAAGGTGCAGCGCGCCTCATTTAGCAGGTATTAAGGTGCTCATAGGCAGGCCTATGACTTCCGCGTCTCCTTCGGGAGTGGCCCCACGAGCATGCTTTTCTTGTGGGGCTTTACTGCTGTATGTGAGGTTTCGAGCTTTGTCAGCTGTGGTATCGCTACGGTGCTACTCACTGTCCTACTTTCAGCACACATAACAAAAAAGACCTAGTAGCTACGCACTACAGGTCTTTTTTTTTGTTTGTGGGCTATGTTCTACCTTTTTCTAGGAGATTGGATTGTCGCCAGCTCCATACCACCACAAGGCTGCAGCACCAGCGAGGCCAAGTAAGAAGAAAATCCAGGCACTCGCCAGCGGACGGTTCACCCAAGAACGGTTGGTATCTACCGAGATACGTCCTGGACCAGTGAATTGGATAGCTATTGCAATCAGCAGGAGGATCCAGCTCGCAAGCAATTGCCCATCCAGCTGCCAGATGTCGATCTCAGCGGTGGTATTGAGCGTATCCAGGAAATTCCAGCCAGTGACGGCTACCGCCACTGCCGCTGCTAGCGGACTTAGGACACCGCAAAGCAAGAAAATACCGGCAGCTAATTCGAAGGATGGGACCAAAATGGCAAGGAGTTCAGCTTGCTGATAGCCACGCAGAATGAATTCTGCTTCAAGACCTGAAACCCCCTCGTGAGCGCCGAAGGAGAAAAAGATGGCGATGGAATCGAGGATCAACCAGGCCGCTAAGAAAAGGCGCAAGATGAAGATACCGAAGTCAATAGTGCCGCGGGCATGCTTTTCGATTGCCACATAATCATAGGACTGTTCTTCAGCTGCCGGGTTTGCAGCATCGAATTGCGTGGACTCCTCCGGCGCGGATTCTAACGTAGGCACGCTCGCAGTCGCCCCTGCCGCAGGTGCGAAGTCTCGGTCATCATATGCTAAAGGCTCTGCTAAAGGCTCGCTTTCATATTTGCCCGCAACCACGTCGGTCGGCGCTGAGGCAGCAGGAGTATTGCGCTCTGTAACAACTTGATGGAGCTCGTCACGGTCGAAAGCGATCGTCTCTTCAGGAGCTACCACCTCAGTTGGGGCGGCTGCTTCTTCAGGATTAATTTTTACCGGCTGACGGCTTGCTGCCGGGATCCGCTGCGGCTGGGCACGCTTATAACGATCATACGCACTCGGAGTAGCTTTAGATTGCATCTCTGGCGCTGGCTTTGCAGCCTCCTTTGACGCGGTTGCGGCTGCCTCCGCCTGCTGTGCATCAAAGGCGATTGTGGCATTATCATCCTTGTCCGGCTCAGCAGCTCTAGTCTTTTGTTTTGCTTCTTTGGCTTTCGCTGCAGCCTCGGCAGCAGCTCGCGCTTCAGCACGCTGCTTATCTTCGGCAGTAAAAGCCGGTACGTCTTCGTCGAAATCGCTCACGCGATCTGGTTGTTTTTTGTCAGTCATACTTAATACCCTACGCAAATCTATTGAATATGGGGGCCAAGGTTTGCGGCGTGCCGAAACAATTACTCATGCAAACCTGCTTAGCAGGAGGCTAGAATTTCGTTGAACTTCGCCGCCTCAGCTTGGGTTACAGTGAGGTTGTAGTCACGCTTGATGATGGCTTGTCTGGTGACATAGGTACACCAATACTGCACATTTTCTGGCAGCCATCGATCCGCGGTGAGAGCTTTTTTACTCTGGTTTTGATGACTCGTGACCGCCTGAAGGTTAATCGGGTCATTGGCAAAGTTGCGGCGCGTATCGGCATCCCAGGCGTGCGCTCCCGAATACCAGGCATCAGCGAGAGGAACGACATGGTCAATTTGCACCAGCGAAGAGGTTTGTTGCCCACGCTCAAAGCGGAACGCATCAAAGGAGTAAACATCTACGAAGTCACCACTTAATACCACGCAGTCATTCGTGTTCTCGCGGTAGACAATATTAGTGAGATCTCTGGACAAGATGTCATTACGGGTATCGCAGCCATTGTGGCCGAATTCCACATCCACATTATCGCTCCAGGCCTGACCGAAGGCATCACGATCATAGGGGGCAATTTCTACCACATAATCTTGCAAGACCAATTCTGCGAGCACCTCCCCGTTGGCTTGGGTGATTGCCACGATTTCACCATCTTGGTGCGGAGCGAAGGTGGTGTCATCTCCCCTACTGAACTCGCTCTCCTCGAAGTATTCAGTATTCAACAGCCCACCGATTGCGATGAGTCCTAAAACCACGATGAGCAAGAGAATCGTGTGTGAAGTAGATTTGGATGCGCCGCGACGTGCCATGGGTAGGGAATCCTTCGGGGTGAGGGCAGAATGCGAGAGTATTGTTTTTCTCGGGGTTTACTCTAACAAAGCCACAGGACACCTTGCGTAAGAGTGTTCGAACACCTAAAGTAGTTGACATGTCAACCTATGGTTCTGCTCAAAACGCAGCAAAGTCGGGCGCTTTCAAACGCGATACTCGCTATATCAACGATCGCATACGCACTAGCGGCAGCGAACTACATTTCCAAGGCGATAACCCCCTTGATGACACCCCTGACGACACCACAGTATGGCCAGTTACCCCGCATCGCTACCGGCTGGTCGGTGCACGTGCATGCCCCTGGGCGCACCGAGCAATACTCACCCGTCGGTTGATGGGCTTAGAAGATGTCATTTCCCTAGGACTCGCCGCACCTACCCACGACGTGCGCTCCTGGACTTTTGACCTAGATCCAGATGGATTGGACCCAGTGTTAAAGATTCCGCGCCTCCAAGATGCCTATTTTGCGCGCTTCCCGGATTATCCTCGCGGCATTACGGTTCCTGCCATCGTGGATGAAACCACCGGTAAGGTTGTCACCAACAATTTCCATCATATTGTTCCCGACCTCGCCACCCAGTGGGGCCAATATACTCGTCCCGGCGCACCCGATCTCTATCCCACGGAGATGCGCGCAGAAATAGACTCCTGGAGCACATGGCTCTACAAGGAGATCAATAATGGGGTGTACCGCTGCGGCTTCGCTGGCGACCAGGAAGCCTACAATGCCGCATTCGAGCGCCTGTGGGCAGCGCTCGATCGCCTTGAAGAACATTTAGGTACGCACCGCTACATGGTCGGTGAACAAATCACGTTGGCTGATATTTATCTCTACCCCACCTTGGTGCGCTTTGATCCTGTCTATCACGGGCACTTCAAGTGCAACCGTAATCGCTTGACCGAAATGCCGAACCTATGGGGCTATCTGCGCGACCTCTACCAGACCCCAGGCTTTGGCGATACCACGGATTTTCAGGAGATCAAGCAGCACTACTACATCGTGCACCACGAGATTAATCCCACTGGGATTGTGCCTCTCGGCCCTGATATGCATGCTATCGAATCCCCACATCATCGCGAACATTTGGGAGGTAGCGCCTTTGGTGCTCATGGGGTTGCACCGGGACCTGTACCTTTAGGAGAAGTTGTGCGTAACCCCTTGTAGAGATTTGTGCAATATGCGCACAGCGTGCAGCCCCAGGCTCTACGATGAACGACTCCACGCTCGTTGGATTTTGATTTCTCAGTCTAACGAACGGGGAGCCGTTTAGTTGGTTGAAGGTAATTATAATTTGTGACTTAGCTAGCTGCTGCAGGCTCACGCGCCCAAGCACCAATCGTGTCTGGTACTACTGGTTCTTTCCGACCTACGAGGGCCTTGAGATTCGCATCTCTTTCTACCTCGGTAATCACAGAACGGACTTTAGAGGCTCCTTTTTCTTCTTTTGAATTAGCCGGACTCATCATCATGGCACCTCGACCTGTCATCGCAGCATTGCCACTGCCAGCACTCGTTCCCCCACCAGCAGCACCTACTCCACCAGGACTACCGGCAGCGGTCCCAGCAATTGGTGGGGTCAAGATGGACTTTGATCCCGAAACCACAGGTAAACCACGCAAGTGAATTTGTGAGCCGCTATTTTTGTAACCACCGAGCTGGGTGGCGCCGAAACTGGTACCACGAGTTCTTGCCCCGCCGCCAAGTCCCGCGGAATGAATACTGGACCCCAGCATGCCGGCGCGCATTGCTTGTGCTCCTGAAACTCCAGACTTACCCAAACTTCCATACGTTCCACCCCCATTCACGCCACTCACGCGGCTATTTGCTGGATTTGTTCCGGTGATACCACTGGTACCCCCACTTGTCATTCCGGATAGCGCCGCCATACCGCTAGGACGCATCGGACTGGAAGCTCCTGCCTGGCTCAGGTTCATGTAATTACCCGGCATTCCGGAGCTGCTACCACCCATCCCCGCTGGAGATGCAACATGGCCACTACGTGCAGCTGCCAACTGTGCAGCATCAGCTGGACTGCTCACGCTGGCAGCACTCGTGGCGACATCATCAATACTCCTAACATAGGTGCGCGCCACAGCATCTTGAGCTTGACTCAATGTCGCGACACTTCCTGCCTCGTTATTTACTACTTGACCCACCATGCCGGCATATTGCCGGGCCTTAGACTTCTGCTGTTTCGCAATAGCGTCCATGCCCAAAACTGCAGTACTGCCCAAAGTGCCAATAGACTCATGGAAAGTCATCAACTCCCTAAACGGTGGGATTGCCGCAGGCATCGCAGCCGTAAGTGAGGCATTCAAAGCCGCAACCTCTGCTGCTTCGAATGCCACACGAGCTTCCGGCTCCATGATTGTTTGTGCCTGGGCGAGAGCAGCCGTGACCATTGGATGATGAGTGGTCTTAATCGTTTCGATTTGTCCCACGTATGTTGCCATGGCAGCTGCATTACCGGAAAAAATCTCCCCATGGCGAGCAATCTCGTGAATACGTTTCATAGCGGCTGAAATTGGAGCTCCATGATTGTGCGTTGCGATATCAGCCGTTAACGTCTCTAATTGCCCGGCAACAGTTGCTATATTTTTTGCCAAAGATGCCCATGAACTCACTGCCGACGCCACCGCGGTATCATCAGTGACTGCAAATGCCGCAGCCATTTGCTCCAAGGTGAGATTCAATGCCTTCGGAACCACCATAAATGGGAAAGCTCCGTAGTTCGTGGCTGGTCTAGGCGGGAAGATCACGGCATCACCTCCAGGTAATCCGCCTTCATCGGCGATATCGAGCCCCCTGGCAACGAAGGCGTTTTGTCCCAGCAGTGAGTTGACTGTGCTCCGCATCGCCTGGACAGCCCAATACAATTGACGATGATAAGAATCCAGGACTGATCGCGCGGATCCTGATCCACCGACTAAAGCGACCGCGTGCGCTCCAGCAAGAGCTTGAAGCTGTGGGATTGCGGAGTATGCCCCAGTGAGGTGTGAGATCAAAGCCCCTTTGCGCACAGCATGCATTTCAATTGTTAGGGCAGCAAGTTGCTTTGTACAAGCAAGTAAATTGCTCTCATCTATTTGTAGTTTCATTTTCTCCCCTCAATAAATTTCTGGATAGAGTTTTTCCATCATTTCGACTGCACGCTGACAGGTATGACCAAGTTCGGCAAAGGCTTCCTGCGAAGAAACAATCAATTGACCAAAGTGCACTGCAATGGCTGAATTACAATCCGCTATACCATCCTCGGTATCTGTAAACACCCGCATCTCTGGATAGATTGCTGAGCTAAAGGTTGGATCGACATTCACCCGCTCCTCGATTTCTTCCCACTTGCGCGGAACTGCGAAGACAGTTACGACATCTAGAAACTTGTCCGCAATGAGCAGATATTCTTCCGCTGTAAGTTCACTGTCATCACGTCTGAGAAAACAGGCTTCTGGTTCTATCTCGAGAGTTTCGACTTCTTCTGTAGCAAGCCGATATCCAGTACCTATGAGCATCTCATCAGTGAGGTAGTCACACATGACGATGTCCTTAAAGGCTGCATCGCGCAAGCGGGGACGATCATCAGCTCCTGCAGCGCCCAACTGTGCGGTTGCCCGCTGTGCAGCAGCAGTAACCGGTGGTGACTGATCCTGGGGTTGCTCAACGCTCGAGCAGGCAGTAAGTCCTAGAACGAGGAGCAGACCGCCGACTAATATCCGCAGAGTGGGCATCGTGACCTCCAGTGAAATGTATTGCCTGAGTGCTCGTGCGAGGCTGAATCTTCTGGTGGCATCCACTTCATTGAGGGATGCAGGATACGGCTGTGGGTAGAGTGGTCACCGCGGTTGAGCAGGACATCTCTTTCGTCAAGAAGATCAATCTTTTTCATGTAAAGAGTCATGAAGGATTCCCTCCTGGGTAGATATTGGGTGTGAAAACTCCATGAAGGCAATTGTCCCTGTACACAATTGCGGAGTATCACCAATACGATTGGGATAAATTACGCGGGTAAGCCCAACGTCGCTTTCCATCAGCGCAGCCGAATGAGTTTGCGCGGCTATCATAGATTGCTTTCAAGAGGGCAGTCCGTGTGAGTAAAAACGGTGGTAGCAACTTCGCGAGGCCGCTGTGGCAAGGTGCGCTTTTCAAGGCCTACTGAAGCGGCGCCATCGATGTGGTCACCTAGCGCAATGGCATGCAAGCTTTCCTCATGTAAAAGCGATTGACTCTTGGTAGCGAGGTTGCCCATAGCAGAAGACTCTTCGAGAATTTCTACAGCGGAGAGCTCTTTGACTGGTGGATCGTTAGAGGTACTATAACCTGCCAACAATAGCGATATCGTAATAAGCATGCCGAGCCTGCGTACGTGATACATGGCGACCTTCCTTTCCTAGTTTTCGAGGGCTACATGGTTGGACTCCTTAACAGCTTCAAGGGGTTCCAAAATTTCCAAATTTTTTTGACGAAAAATTTTCCCGATCCCTTTACCGGGTGTATTTGTCGTCGTATCAGGGATTTTCCAAGTGTGATGTCCGGCGGGCTTCGGGCATCATCGGCGAGGACGTACCGCCAGAAATATACTTACGGGGCTTCTCACAAAATTCATGAAGGATCTGATGGTATTCATCCAAGGTCGTAGTGTGCGTTATGGTGTTGAGCTCGCAGGGTGAGGTGTATCCCCCGCTACCGCTGACCAGCTGTACATCCGGGCGGAAGGCAGTATCCGCGGAATCTTCAAGTACGGAATTGCTGAGTTCCTCCCAAACCTGCTCATAAAGCCCCACGCGCACAAATTCTCTTTCTTCGGTAGCGAGATCCTCGAAGGGGTCCCAGCCCTGAGGGATATTGCCGTCAATTTTCTGGTACAGGCATGTTGGGGTAGTCGTATCATTTGGATCGCCACCAGCCGCGGCTATCTCGCGTTCAAAACCTAGTTCGTAGAGCTCGGTAATGGTAAAGAAATTGCAGAATTCAATCCGAGTGTTCCCCTGCTTGTCGATGACAAAAGTGATTGTCGGACCTGAGGACCCTGTTTTGACCTGCTTGGCCTTATATGCCTGGCCAAGTGACCAGCCGGTGTCTTCAGCGTCGAGGGCCTGTACGCACGCGCTCATAATGAGCGCGCACATGATCAGTAGTGCTCGAAGTATGCCTTTTTTCATGAATCACTCCTTCGTTTAGAAAAACTGACAAAGCATTCCACCTCTGTACTTCGTTGGACGTCAGCTGGTTCATGAAGGGTTCCCGGAGTGAGAAAAATTGTCCCCACCTAATAGTCACTGGAATTAATTTTTATAACGTGTACACCACTGGCTACTTGAAGGGGCACGGCACTGCTGCTGTCACATTTTGCTTTCAAGAAAGACACCGAAAACATGCAGGTCATCGCCGTACAATGCTTTCGGTGTCTTGAAAAACTTTTTCGGGGGTTACCCCACCATTTTTGCGCTTTATGCCTTTGCGCGCGATTCGGTGGCGCCCTTCCAGATGTTGATGCCACCATCGTGGGCAACCTTTTCGATTGCCTCTAATTCCTCGCGGCTAAACTCCAGATTTTCGAGGGCCTTCAGATTATCGCGCAATTGGGATACCCGGGAGGCCCCAAGCAGCGCACTGCTCACAGTGAGCTCCCCGTAGTCGCCTTGCTCGCGCAAGACCCAAGCAATCGCCATTTGGGCAAGCGACTGGCCGCGTTCCCCGGCGATGGTATCAAGTCCCCGCACCATGGTGAGGTTGTCATCGCTGAGCATCTCTTCGCGGAAGCTCTTCTTTCCAGATGCTGCTCGGGAACCATCCGGCACGCCATCTAGATACTTATCGGTAAGCAAGCCCTGGGCAAGCGGCGAGAAAGAAATCACGCCAAGTCCATTGTTGGCGGCAGCTTCGAGCACGCTTTCACCGTCTTCCCCTGGTTGTTCGATCCAGCGGTTCAGAATGGAATAGCTGGGCTGATGAATAAGTAGTGGGCAGCCTTCAGCTGCCATGAATTCAGCAGCTTCGACGGTGAGTTCTGGTCCATAGGAGGAAATTCCGACATAGCGTGCTTTGCCGCTTGCAACAATATCGCGCAATGCCAGCAAGGACTCTTCTAAAGGCGTATCAGGATCTGGGCGGTGATGGTAGAAGATGTCCACATGGTCCAAACGCAAACTTCGCAAGGAATCGTCAAGGGAGTCCATGAGGTACTTGCGCGAACCGCCAAAGCTATACGGCCCTGCCCCCTTATTCCAGCCGGCCTTGGTAGAGATCACGATTTCACTGCGGTGGCGTGCAAGGTCTTCGGCAAAGATGCGGCCGAAATTTTTCTCTGCCGCGCCTGCAGGCGGACCATAATTATTAGCTAGGTCAAAGTGAGTAATGCCGTGATCAAAAGCATAACGGATGATCTCGCGCTGGTTTTGTAGGGCGACATCATCTCCGAAATTGTGCCACAGACCTAAACTAATCGCCGGCAATTGCAGACCGGATTGCCCTACTTGACGATACGGCATGTCTTTGTATCGGTTTTGGCTGGGGGCGTAAATTGCTTCGGGGTCGCGGGAAAAACTCATATCTCCATTGTGCGTGCACTTTTACACGCTGTCGAGGATTACTCCCCCGAATTGGTGGCTTGGGAGATGCCGAACCAGGAAGCGCCTTCCTACTGGACTCACTTTCTTACCTTCCTGCTGCACTTTTCGCCCTGCTGCCCGCGGAATAGCGCTACCAATTCCTGAGTATAGGCACTGCGGGCAGGACTGGTGACTTCGGCTGCTGGACAGCAATCGACAATCTCTCCGGCTTTCATCACCACAATGTCATCAGCAATGAAACGGACTGCAGCCAAATCATGAGAGATAAACACAAAGGTAGTGCCAAGTTCTGCTTGTAGATCTTTGAGCAGATTCAACACGCTGGCCTGAACGGAAACATCAAGACTGGCCGTTGGTTCGTCGAGAATCACCAGTTCTGCCTGGGTACTCAGCGCCCGGGCAATAGCAATGCGCTGCAGCTGCCCGCCGGAGAGCTGGCCTGGATATTGGTCGAGCACCTGCGGATCTAGGTGCACCCGTCGCATCCACTGGGTTGCGAATTCCTCCACAGTAAGCCCCGCCAAAAGTTCTTTTCGCCGAGCACTTTCCAAGGCCAGCAAAGGTTCCAAGAAGCTCGTACAGATCGTGATTCGATCATTCAAAGCGGTGCGCGGATTCTGAAAAACTAGCTGCGTATGCTGCTGCGCGCGGCGCAATTCCGCCCCATGCAACGCTGAGATATCCGCGCCATCAATCGTGATGTAACCGGCATCAACAGCGACAAGCCCTAGGATGCAACGCGCCAAGGTAGACTTGCCGCTCCCCGATTCACCAACGATGCCAAGAGTACGACCACGTTGAGCATGCAGACTTACGTTTTCTAAACCTCGAGTACTGTCAGGATAGGTTTGGGAGACCGATCGTACTTCAAGAAAACTCATGCCTGCCCCATTTCTGCGCGCCGCATCTCTGGGAGTCGCGCTGGCGGATTGTCCAAATCAGGAACCGCAGCAAAGAGCTTTTTGGTGTATTCCTGCTGCGGATTGCTCATTCTCTCGTGTGCCGGGCCCGCTTCAATACATTGACCGGCATGCATCACCACCAGCTGATCTGCATAACGCCGCGCTACACGTAGGTCGTGGGTAATAAAGAGCACTGCACACCCCAGGCGCTGCTGTAACTCAGAAATTACCCCCAGCACCTCTGCCTGGGTAACGGCATCCAAGGCGGTGGTGGGCTCATCACAGATCAAGATCTCTGGCTCTTGCAGGATTGCTGCAGCCAAGGCCATGCGCTGTAGCTGGCCACCCGAAAGCTCGCGTGGATATCGATCGGCAAGTGCTGGGTTCAAGCGCACCTGGGCCAGTGCAACATCGATGCGTGTATCCGCCTGGCTACGAGACCTACTCAGTATCTCGCGCAGCTGAGTGCGAATACGGAAGTAAGGTGTAAAGGCCTGAGTATAGTCTTGGAAGACATAAGCAACTTTCTTCCCGCGTAATTCCTTCAGCTGCTTTTCATCCCGAGCGTGCAGGGCGCTGGCATAATCTTTGCCGTCAATCTGGACCTGAGATGCTTCCACCTCTAGGTTGTCAGCAGTAAGCCCAGTAATCGCCATCGCAGTCACCGACTTGCCAGAGCCGGATTCACCAATAATGCAGACCCACTGCCCTGCGCCAAGATCAAAGTCCACCCCATGTACGAGTTGGCGTGATTCAGTACGCACCTTGAGGTCACGGACTTGTAGCACGGGTTTCGCCGCAGGTATAAACGGTGCCGCTTGCTCTACGACATCATGTACAACCACCGCATCCGGCACAGCACCGGAAGCGACTTGGAGTCGCTTGGCCAAATTATCGCCAACGACGTTGCTGACCAACACGAAGATGAGGATTGCAAGTCCTGGCGCCAACATAATCCAGGTGGATTCAGTGATATAGGCGCGCCCCTCATTGAGCATAAAGCCCCACTCAGGAGCCGGCCGCGGCACTCCAAGGCCTAAGAAAGAAAGCGAGGCAACCAGCAACACGATTTTGCCTACGTCCACGGTGGCAAAAGCAATCAGAGGCCCCCACACGTGAGGCAGCAGGTGGCGGGTCATAATCGTCCGTGGTGGCACCCCGCTCAGGCGCGCGGCGGTTATATAGGGCTGATTGCGCTGTTCTAAGACGATGGCTCGCACCAGGCGTGCCACCCCCACCCATTTAACGACAATGATGGCCAGTAGCAGATTCCAATAGCCAGCCCCCATCAAACCTGTTATGACAATCGCCACCACATACTCTGGGAATGCCAAAAAAGAATCGGCAATCCGCATCAAGGCCCAGTCGGTCTTCTTGCCCCGCAATCCGGCAACAAGTCCAATGACGACGCCTACCGCCACCGAAAGCAGCAAAGCGACCACCGAAATGCCCACAGTGCGCTGCCCACCAGCGAGCACGCGCGAAAATAAATCACGGCCCAATTGGTCAGTACCGAACCAGTGCTCTGCAGATGGTGCGGCGAGTACGGCATTGAGGTTGGTGGCCAGAGGGTCTTGGGGAGCAAGCCATGGCCCCAGCAGTACCACAATGGTCAGTACCAGCAGGCTGATGGTGCCTGGAGTTGCCCAGATGCGTCGTGTAGCGCGCGGCGTAGAATCAAGCACGCGCTCGGCATCATCGGTGTTATACGCAGCATCAGTGTTGGCAGTCCGACCCATTACGTATTCCTCCCATCCGCGCGAGTGGCCGGATCGATCCAGCGCACCACAAGATCAACGATGACGGTTGTAATGATCACTCCGACACCCATAAGAAAGACGAAACCTTGGACATAGGCCCAATCGCGCTTAGCGATGGCATCTACTGCAAGACTGCCCATTCCGGGTAGCCCAAAGACAACCTCGATAACCACCGTGCCTGAAAGCAAGGAGGCGAATGAAACGCCCATCATGGTGACCACTGGGATGAGGCAGCCGCGCAAAATATGTACCCACTCAATGCGCCCTTGAGAAATACCGCGGGCACGGGCAGCGCGAATAAAATCTTGCCCATGAACTGCAATGAAGCGCTCGCGGAAGACCTTCACAAAGGGTGGCATGATGGCAATAGCTAGCACGAGCGCAGGGAGGACAAGTCCTGCTCCTCCGTGCCATCCAGACGATGGGAACCAGCCCAGGCGTACCGAGAACCAAGTGATAAACACTAAACCGAGCCAAAAACTGGGCACGCTCGCGCCCAGGTAACAGATCCCTAAAATGAGCTTGTCGATCCAGCTGCCTGCAAAGCGTGCAGCTAGCCAACCGAAAATGAGCATCATCACAATCGCAAGGCCAAGGGCTGCAAAGGCCAAGTTCAAGGTAGCTGGCAAAGCTGCCCATACTTGCTCAGCTACTGGGTTACCAGTTACCGCAGAGCGTCCAAAGTCGCCCTGGAACAGGCCTACTTGAAAATCCCAATAACGTTGCCATAGCGGATCATCAAGGCCCAGGGCATTACGGGCTGCTTGAATATCTTCTTGGGTGGCTTGCGCACTATCTGTGCGGACTATCCAGCTAGAGGCATCACCGGTGCCAAAAGCTCCAATGAGGAAACTAGCGATGCTTAAGATCCACAGGCTGAGGACGACTTCCCCAATTTTGCGCAGTACGCCCTGCACACGCGCACGATTGCTGCCCCGAGTGGGAGAGCCAACGCCAGTGAGCGAGGCATCACTATTCACGCTCGCCTGTCCACTTTTAGGTGCATGTGCTGCCGGTTTAGTCATTACTGATTGCGGTGTCCTTGGTAATCACGGGGTATTCGAACTCATTAGGAACTGCGACCACACCAGTGACCTCCTTCTCGAAAGCTACGGAATCATCGGGGAACATCAGATACGAGTGCAAATGATTATCGGCGATATAGGCGGCAATGTCCTGCAGAAGGCCAATGCGGGTATCGGTATCAAGCTCCTCGTTATAGGCGGTAATCAATTCCACGAGCTTGTCATCTGCGAAGTCCCCATAGTTCTGGGCACCATCTGGCATGAACAGATTATTCAAGAAGTAGGAGCCATCACCACGGGTGAGGGCATTCAAAGAATAGGTGGCCAGGTCCCACTGATCAGGCTGTTCGAGCAGGAAGTTATCAATGTCATCTTCGGTGACGATGGTGATATCGATACCTACAGCGGCGGCACTATCTTGGATAGCTTGCGCAATCTGGGGCAGCTCTGGGCGCGCATTGTAGGTTGCGATCCGCAGCGAAATTGGCTGGCCATTCTGTGTTACCTTGCCATCAACAACATCCAGTCCTGCTGCCTCAAAATAGTCGAGTGCAGCTTGGGTATCATAAGTGATGACTTCATTATCGACTGCGGCAATAGAGTCGCTTGGGAAGGCACCATTGGCGGCGCTGCCATGGCCATCAATGAGGGAATCGACAATCCCCTTGCGGTCGAATAGGGCGTCAAGACCTTTGCGGAAATCAAGGTTTTGGAAAAGTTCCGCATTTTTGCCCGCTGGATTGTGCATGACCATGTAGGCGCGGGTGCCTTCAGTAGTATCGACATCCAGGTCATCGGTATCGAGGGAGTTCACTGACTGCAGCGAGGGTCGGTAAATGACGTCCGCCTCTCCGGACTGCAAGGCCAGTACGCGGGCGTTATTGTCCTGGTTCGCAACGACCTCGAGGTTTTCGACTTCTGGGGCGCCACTCCAACAGTCGTCAAAGGCCTCTAAGGATGCGGTATTGCTGTTGAGATCCAAGTTCGTGTACTTGAAAGGGCCAGTACCTACTGGATAGCCAGCATCGGCATCGACATCCACGATCACTGCGTTGTAATGCGCAAGCTGCGATGGCAGCGAAACGTACGGACCGTCGGTAACAATCTCGATGGTGTGATCATCGACAACCGAGATTTCAGAAATAGCCAAGGTCGAGGCTATACCTGGGTTGACATCCATCGCGTGTTCCAGGCTCGCTTTTACTGCCTGTGCATCCATAGCTTTGCCATTATGGAACTGTACATCATCACGCAACTTGAAAGTCCACGTGATGCCATCGTCCGTGTCCCATTCGGTGGCCAGCCACGGCTCTAGTTGTTGGGTCTCTGGATTGAGCCTTGTTAGCGTTTCCACAGAACTTGTAGTGAAGAAAAAAGCAGTTTCAGAAATTGCAGCATCTGCGGAAGTAGCAGGGTACACGGTTTGGAATTTCAAAGCATTCTCACCATTTGAGCTACCACTGCCAGAGTCATCGACGCCGCAGGCGGCAAGAAGGCTAATACTGACAATTGCTGCGAGGAGGGTTTTGCGCATGAACAGTCCTATCTATATTCCAGATGCACGGAAGCAGCCACTCTCAGCACTGCGGGCCCTTATGCCAGTGCAGTGGCAATTTTTTCAGCGCTAGAATAGCAGGCGTACTAAGATTAACACGTTCCAAACTGGCATTTTATACGTATCAGACCGCTATTTGAAAACAAATTTCATTAATTTTTTCGCTGTGCGCGCGCTATTGAATTCCGAACGAAAAAGAATGGCATGTACGCTGCGCTGCTCGAAAGCCCTCACTCAGCTACCGGGGGTAATTCTGGGGGTATGCGAAAGCGCCCCTCATCTTTTCAAGACCAGAGGCGCTCGCACACCGGGACGATCCCCGGCAGACAGAACTATCGTTTTGCGTAGTGGTTTTACGTAGTGGTTTTAACTATTCAACTTCGCAGCAATCAACTGATTGACCTGCGCTGGATCGGCCTTACCACGGGTTGCTTTCATGACTGCACCCACGATCGCACCGGTAACCTTGGTGTTGCCAGCCTTATACTTCTCCACGATGTCAGGATTCGCATCCAAAGCCTCATCCACAGCCTTTTCAATCGCTCCATCATCACGAACAACTTCAAGACCACGAGCTTGAACCACTGCATCCACATCGCCTTCACCAGCCAGTACGCCATCAACAGCTTGCCGGGCTAACTTATTGGTCAAGCGACCTTCTTGGATCATGGCAACCACACGGGCAACCTGTACAGGGGTGATGCCAAGCTCCTCCAAGGACACACCCTGCTCATTCGCCTTTTGAGCAAGATAAGCAACCCACCAGGAACGGGCCTCCGCAACAGGACTACCAGCTGCAACAGTGTCTTCAATAAGGTCAAGCGCGCCCAGGCGTACTAGATCGCGCATCTCCTCATCCTTGACGCCCCACTCTTCTTGCAGGCGAGCACGCCGAACCCAAGGCAACTCTGGCAAGGTAGCACGAATTTCTTCCACCCACTCAGGTGCTGCCAGTACCGGCGGCAAATCCGGATCATTAAAATACCGGTAGTCTTCCGCAGTCTCCTTTGGACGCCCCTTCGAGGTCGAGCCATCAGTCTCTTGATAGTGGCGAGTTTCCTGCACGATCTCACCGCCATCAACAAGTACCTGCGCTTGACGCTGCATCTCAAAACGGACTGCCTGCTCCACCGACTTCAAGGAGTTAATATTCTTTGTCTCGGTACGGGTACCGAATTCTTTGGTGCCAATTGGACGCAAAGAAACATTGGAATCCACGCGCATCGACCCCTGATCCATGCGGGCATCCGATACTTTCAAGGCCTTCACCAGATCACGCAGCGCAGAGACATAGGCGCGAGCAACCTCTGGAGCACGCTCTCCAGCGCCCTCAATCGGCTTGGTCACGATCTCGATCAGCGGAATTCCAGCACGATTGCAGTCCACCAGGGAGTACGTTGCTCCATGAATACGCCCGTCCGCGCCACCCTTGTGGGTGAGTTTACCGGTGTCTTCCTCCATATGAGCGCGCTCAATCTCCACGCGCCATGGGGTGCCATCATCTAAGACCACATCAAGATAGCCATCATAAGCAATGGGCTCATCATACTGAGAGATCTGATAGTTCTTCGGCTGGTCCGGATAGAAGTAATTCTTACGGGCAAAGCGCGACGACTCTGCAATCTTGCAATTGAGCGCTAGGCCGATCTTAATGGCCCACTCCACACCTTTAGCATTTACCACTGGCAAGGCACCAGGCAGACCCAGGGAAACCGGATCCACGTTGGAGTTGGGGGCGGCACCGAAGTGCGCCGAAGGAGCCGAGAACATCTTGGTCTCCGTTGCTAATTCAACGTGGACCTCCAAGCCCAGTACAGGGTCGAAGCGTTCGAGCACTTCCTCATAATCCATCAAGTCATAAAAGACAGCAGTCATAGCGGCAAGTTTAACCCATCTCATCTCCCAGATGCATATATCCCGGCCATCTCGACCTCCGATTCACCTCAACGCCCACCCTATAGACCTACAGAGGAAGGCTCGGTTGAGTGAAGAAGGGATAAGAGCTTGCTTGGGCTTGATTCTCGAGAGCTCCCCCGAGTTCTTTGCTGCTCCCGCCCGCGGCTAACGGTGACCACGGCGAGCTTCCACCCCCCTCATGACTGCTCTCCTAACAGCATTCATTAAGGCTAGCCCTCCCAGGCCACTTGCTTGCGCCACCCTTGCAGACCGATCAGACCGATCAGAACGAGCAGACCGAGCAGACCGCACCGCATCCCCTGACGCACCACCCCTACATCAGCCACAAATGATCTCATATGGACGCTAGCCATTCTTCAGCATTGGCCTTCTTGCAGGTGTTTCACCTGTATTTGGCTTTTCGTGATTTATCCCGCAATATTAATGCGAAAAATCCTTTATGGTGTGCAAACCACCCATCGTAACCTTAGGAATTACACTCCCCATGGTCTTCATTCACATCCTCATTCTCTTCGGTGCCATTATCATCGGTGCGCGCCTGGGTTCTATTGCCATCGGTTTCGCCGGCGGCCTTGGCGTGCTATTACTCGGCATCTTCGGCGTGCCGGTTACCCGCGAAGATATCCCCTTCGACGTCATTGGCATCATCATGGCAGTTATTGCTGCTATCGCCTCCATGCAGCGTGCCGGCGGCATGGACTATCTGGTATATCTCAGCGAGAAGGCACTGCGGCGCAACCCGAAACAGATTACCTATGTAGCACCCGTGGTCACCTATTTCATGACAATTTTCGCTGGTACTGGTCACACTGCCTTTGCCACTTTGCCTGTAATCTCCGAAGTCGCGAAGGAATCAAAAGTGCGCCCTTCGCGTCCGCTTTCGGTAGCCGTGGTTTCATCCCAGTTGGCGATCTGCGCATCCCCAATTTCAGCGGCTGTGGTCTTTATGGCCGCCACTTTGGAACCACTAGGTGTGGGGTATCTGACCCTTGTAGGCATCATGCTCGTCTCGACATTCGTAGCCATCTTCCCCACCGCCTGGGTTACCAATCGCCGCGGCGTTGAGCTCGAAGATGACCCCATCTACCAGCGCCGTATGCGCGATAACCTGGTGGCTCCCCCAAAGGGCATGAGCCAATACACCCCCACTCGTGCGGCAAAGCTTTCAGTACATATCTTCCTGGTCGCAATCCTCGCGGTCATGATTTACGCTACCTTAATATCTGAGCAGCTCGGCCTGGTTACCGACCCGACTCTGCCGCGCAATGAAGCCATCATGGCTGTAATGCTCACTGCTGCGCTCGCCATCATCATCGCTTGTAGGGCGCCCGCTGCCGAGGTCCTCAACACACAAGTCTTCCGCTCGGGTATGTCGGCTTGTATCTGTGTGCTTGGTGTTGCCTGGTTAGGTACTACCATCATCAACTACTACATTGATGACATCCAGCACCATGCTGAAAGCATCCTAGGCTCCTACCCATGGCTGCTTGCCATCATCCTTTTCTTCGCAGCAGCCTTCCTCTATAGCCAAGCAGCGACCGCCAAAGCGTTGATCCCAGCAGCCTTGACTATTGGTGTCTCCCCGTTGACTGCGCTGGCGTCTTTCCCCGCAGTCTCCGCGCTGTTCATCCTGCCCACCTACCCGACCTTGCTCGCTGCAGTAGAAATGGATGACACAGGTTCCACCCAGATTGGGAAAGCTGTGGTGAACCACCCATTCCTTTTGCCCGGCACAATGTGTATCGCGATTTCTATTCTGATCGCCTTCGGCTTGGGCTCTATCCTCTTATAAGGGTTTTGCTTCACACCGCGCCTCACTCTTGAAACGATGTGGGGCGCTTTTTATCGGCGATGCAAATTGCGCGCCTCACGCAGAGGTGCTGGCAAGCAATCATCCGCAAGAAAATACAAAGCACCACCCTCAAATCTCTTCAAGGGTGGTGTTAAGAATTTCTGACTTTCTGCGCTTAACCGAACAATGCCTTCGCAGTCTGGTACCGACCAGATGGAACCGTCTTCAAAGTGCCCACGGCATCCTCGAGGTTAATCAGGTCAATGTGTTCACCGTGGAGGGCAACCATCTTGCCGAAATTGCCATCTTGGCAGGCACGTGCCGCGTGCACACCATAACGCGTAGCCAACACGCGGTCGTAGGCGGTTGGGGTACCACCACGCTGAATATGGCCAAGCACGGAAGTGCGAACATCGTGGCCCAGGCGCTTCTTGATTTCATCGCCAATGACCTGGCCAATGCCGTTAAAGGTCTGATGGCCGAATTGGTCCACAGCGCCCTCTTGGAAGTCCATGGTGCCTTCCTTTGGTAGCGCACCCTCAGCGACGACGATGATGCCGTATTTCTCGCCCATCTGAAAGCGGCGCTCCATGGCCTTGCAAATTTCCGCGATGTCGAATGGCTCTTCGGGAATCACGGTGTAGTGCGCGCCCCCGGCCATGCCGGCGTGCAATGCGATCCAGCCGACGTGGCGGCCCATAACCTCCACAATCATCACTCGGTTGTGAGATTCCGCGGTGGTGTGCAGGCGGTCGATGGCATCAGTAGCAACGGATACTGCAGTGTCGAAACCGAAGGTGTAGTCGGTGCCATTGACGTCGTTGTCGATGGTCTTCGGCACGCCAACTACCGGGATGCCATTGTCAGAAAGCCACTTTGCGCCTTTCAGCGTGCCTTCGCCGCCGATTGGGATCAAAGCGTCCACGCCAGCATCTTCCAAATTGGCCTTGATCTGGTCAATCCCCGCCTTGAAGCGATCTGGGTGCAGGCGACCGGTACCAAGGATGGTGCCGCCGCGCAGCAGGATGCGGTCGATATGCTCGTCATCATAAAGCTGCACACGCTTGTCTTCCATTAAGCCAACCCAGCCATCTTGGTAGCCGACAACATTGGAACCATAATCACTGGCGGTTCGTACAATACCGCGGATAACAGCATTCAGGCCGGGGCAGTCGCCTCCGGAGGTCAAAGTCGCAATTCGCATGTGTCCCAGTTTAACTATTCACCGCTTAAATTGCCCGTCCAAACATACATCCAGCCCGCTTTAGTGGCCATTGCCACACAAGACCACAAAAACGCGCATCAGTTGTGGTGTTAATTGCAATTTTCTGTTCCATGTTCAAAAAATAGCGCTACACTATCGAAACTATGAAGACGCTGAAGAACGCAACTGATGTCCATACCTCTGCCCTTGTAGCCACTGGGCTGATCGGCGGCTGGATCACTGCACGTGAGACGGGCATCCGTCCGCTCGGCGCAGTCATTCTCGCGGCTGCCGGTGGGTACGCCACCCGCAGCTGGAGCAAACGTGGCCCTGCAATCGCTGCCGGCCTGGTCGGCACCTATGTCGGTGCCTTTGGGGTAAGCCACCCGCTTGCAAAGAAGATCGGCGCTTGGCCTGCCGTACTAAGCGTGACCGCAGCCGCTGCAGGTGCCGCACATGTGCTTGCTGATTCGAAGCAAAACTAACTGCTACTTACCAATGCGGCCGCTTGCAGTGTCCGCAGTACGCTGAGCGACCACATGCTTATGGCTATACAAACTTGCCGTAACACCAACAAAAAGAATCACCGTAGCTAGGAAAATCGCCTGCCCATATGCTGTGGCGAATTCGGTTGCAGCTATTCGCCACTGCAAGACCGCACCGATGGCAGCCGAGCCCAACACTGAGCCCACCTGCCGGGTTGTGTTGTACACCCCCGAAGAAGCACCCATCTGCGCTAAAGGCACATCACGCATCGTCAAAGTCGAATTCGGCGACCACACAAATGAGGTGCCCAAACCGCTGACCACCATAATCGCTCCAAACCACCACAGTGAAGCCTGCTGCATCATACAGACACCGAGCAGCAAGAAAGACAGCCCGTAGACTGCAAAACCACCGGCCGATAACAAAGCTGGCGAGATTTTGTCCGCAAGCCGGCCTACGAATGGCGAAAGAACAGCCGACACAATCGCCTGTGGGGCCATCATCAAGCCAGCATGCAGTGGCGTTAAATCATGCACACCCTGGTAATACAACATCATTGGCAGTGGAGTACCGGCTACCGCAAAACCCATGGCTGCAATACCAAGATTGCCGAAAGCGAAGTTACGATTCTTCCACAGGCTTAAAGGCATCAATGGCTCTTTGCCTTGCAGCTCGCAGTAACGCTGGCGGCGTAGGAAAACATACACCAATACTATGCCCACGATGATCAAGGCCCAGACCCACCAAGTCCACTGGGCCGTTTCCCCCTCTTGCAAAGCATAGACAATAGCAAAAACTGCAAGTACCGAGAGCACCATGCTCCAAATATCGATGCCACGTTCCAGTTTTTCCATATTCGGCACAAACGCCCAAACCGCAATTACAGAAATAACGCCAAGGGGCAGATTAATAAAGAAAATCCACTGCCACCCAAAGGCCTCGGTGATCAGCCCTCCGAGCAACGGCCCAGTAAGGCCTGCAAGCCCAGCGACTGTGCCCCACACACCCAAAGCTGCCCCGCGGCGTTCCTTCGCAAAAATGCGGTTAATTACGCTCATGGTCTGCGGGGTAAGTAGCGAGGCACCGAAACCCTGAATCGCGCGCGCAATAATCAGTAGGGTCATACTGCCGGCTAGCCCGCAGGCAAGCGAGCTCAAAGTAAAGATCATCATACCGGTGATGTACATGGAGCGCGCCCCATAGCGATCACCCAGGCGCCCTGTAATCAGCAGTGGCACAGCGAAGGTGAGCAAATAGGCAGAAGTAACCCAGATGATTTCGCTGTAGCTGGCATTCAACTCCGCCTGCAGCACAGGGGTGGCCACAGCCACGATGGTTTGATCCAAAAGGATCATGAAGAATCCAATGCACAAGGCGATCAATGCTGGCCAGGCCTGTGCCTCCGGTAGAGGCAACGCCGGAGTTGATTTAGGGTCAATGCGCTGAATCATTGCCTGCCTTCCATAAATTATTCCAGGTGCCTGGAGGAGAGGTTCCGGCAGGCAAATACCTCATAACCTTACACCACCTCCTTGAAGGGAAAATCGGTAAGATCGAAGGTGCTATGTTTGAGATCCGTACTACCAACAATGAAGATGTCACTTACATCAAACGGCTGAACTACCTCACTGAGGTCTTCGGCAATGAACAGGCCGACCTGCCCGCAGACTTCCGCGAGGGCTTGCCTTTCTATATTGGTAATTGGCAGCCCACTGATGGCGTGCTCGCAAGTGACGACAACGGCATCCCTGCCGGCGCGATTTGGTATCTGTGGGGTGACGCGGACAACCACGGTACTGGATTCGTAGCCGAAGAGTACCCAGAACTCGCGATCGCTATTGACAACCGTTTCCGCGGCCAAGGTTTGGCCAGTGCCCTGTTCACAGCGCTATTTGCCCAGCTCCAAGAACGCGGCATTCCAGGGGTAAGCCTATGTGTCCACACCAACAATGGTGGCGCCCAAAAGATCTACGAAGCAAAGGGCTTCGAATTTGTACGAACTGATGGAGAATGGAACGTTTTCCTCTTGAAATTCTAATCCGTTTCTCCCCAGAAAAAAGACCCGCTTCCCTTCAAGGGAGCGGGTCTTTTCGGCAAGGCTTTTAGGAGCGGCCAGCCTCAAAAGCGGCACCAATCTTATAAAGTCGATCATCCTCAAATGCAGGCGCCATGATCTGCAATCCCACGGGCAGCTGCGAATCCGAAGCAAGGCCAGCAGGAACAGACATGCCACACAGTCCTGCCAGATTCAGTGGCAGCGTGCACAGGTCGAAGTTGTACATCGCCAATGGATCACTGACCTTTTCACCCAAGTTGAAGGCGGTGGTCGGAGTAGTTGGCGAAATCAGGGCATCAACCTGCTCAAAGGCCTGCTGGAAGTCCTGGGAGATGAGAGTACGTACGCGCTGTGCCTGCAGATAGTAGGCGTCGTAGTAGCCCACAGAGAGCGCATAGGTGCCCAAAATAATGCGGCGTTTAACTTCGGGGCCAAAGCCAGCAGCACGGGTCATCGCCATAACCTCTTCAGCTGAGTGGGTGCCATCATCACCAACGCGCAATCCATAGCGCATGCCATCAAAGCGGGCTAGGTTGGAAGACACCTCACAAGGAAGAATCAGATAGTAGGCAGCCAAGGCTTCATCGAAGTGTGGGCAATCGACTTCAACAATCTCTGCCCCTTGCTCCGTGAGCTGCACCACAGCCTTGTGGAATTGCTCCAGGACACCTGGCTGATAGCCTTCGCGATCGAATTGCTTGACCACACCAATCTTCACGCCACGCAGATCGCCTCGAGCGCCGTTCCGAGCCGCTGCAACCACATCTGGAACATCTTTGCGCACGCTGGTGGCATCCAAAGGGTCATGTCCTGCAATAACCTCATGCAGCATAGCGGTATCCAGCACGGTACGGCCACAAGGACCCCCCTGATCCAGCGAAGATGCGCACGCAACCAAACCATAGCGCGACACAGTGCCATACGTAGGCTTCACGCCAACAGTATTAGTCAAAGCAGCAGGCTGGCGAATCGAGCCACCAGTATCGGTGCCAATGCCTAACGGTGCCTGGCCAGAAGCTAAAGCAGCAGAAGTGCCGCCACCAGAGCCACCGGGGGTGCGGTTCAGATCCCATGGGTTGTGGGTTGGGCCAAAAGCCGAGTTCTCGGTGGAAGAGCCCATGGCGAACTCATCCATATTGGTCTTGCCTAGAATTGGAATGCCCGCAGCGCGAAGCTTGGCGGTCACTGTCGCATCATAGGGCGCCTGGTAGCCTTCCAAAATCTTAGAGGCACAAGTAGTAGGAGCATCGGTAGTGACAAAAACATCCTTCAAGGCGATAGGGACTCCGGCTAATGCCGAAGCAGGAGCTTCGCCCTGCGCCAACGAGGCATCCACGGCATCGGCCGCTGCCAACGCTTCTTCGGCACCAACGTGCAAGAAAGCGTTGAGAGCGCCATCAGTTTCTGCAATACGATCTAAGTGCGCTTGGGTGACCTCACGCGAGCTTACTTCCCCACCTTGAATCTTGGAGGCCAACTCCGCAGCGCTGAGGGATACCAGCCCGGATTCGGGCACTAAATACGAAGTCATGATGCATCCTCTCCCAAAATCTGTGGTACGGCGAAGCGCTGCTCCTCCACGTGTGGCGCCTGATCCAAGGCTTGCTCGGGAGTCAAGCGCTGATCCACCACGTCTTCTCGCATCGGGTTAGTAATCGCGTGCGGGTGGCTCATGGGTTCCACCCCATTGGCGGCTACCTGCTGTACAGCACTCACATTGGCGATGATGCCATCAATTTGCTCTGCAAATTGATCCAGCTCCTCCTCGCTTAAAGCGAGGCGAGCTAGCTTGGCCAAGTGAGCGACTTCGTCGCGCGAAATCTCTGGCACGTCGTCGATCCTTTTCTAATCAAATTCTGAGACTCCCCCTTGAAGGAATTGGCAGCAGGTTTTTCTAGGTTGCACTCCACGCTTGCACAGTTTGACGCCCGCGTGCAGGCATTTCCTCGCTACCGTCGCTTCAAGGGGTTATCGGTGCATAAAAATACCTGCAGCTATCTTAGTGCATTTTCACCTCAAGGTGGGAGCCACTACCAGAATCAGCCTGCGCCCTATGCTTGAACAAGGTTTATGCGTAGGATGGGTAGGCACAGACAATTGCGGGTTTTACCGGCAAATTCGACTGAAAGGTTTAAAATGTCCTACTTGCTGCGTGTCCTGCTGCCGGACACTCCAGGCAGCTTAGGCCGGGTTGCGGAAGCGATCGGCATCGTCAACGGCGATATTATGTCCGTCGACGTGGTCGAGGCCTTCCCCGATGGAACCGTTATGGACGATATGGTCGTATCCCTGCCTCATGGGGTAATGGCCGATGAACTGATCACCGCCGCCCACGAAGTCCCCGGAGTGGAAGTTGATTCCATTCGCCCCTTCACCGGACGCGTGGACCGCCGCGGCCAAATTGCCATGCTCGCAAGTGTCGCTGATGCCCCCTCAAGTTCGGAAGCTGTGGCCAGCTTAGTCAACGCCATGCCCAAGGCCCTCACCTCGACCTGGGTGGTTTTACTCGATCTCAATGGTGGGCGCCCTACTCGTATTGCCGCCTCGGGTGCCGCGCCCGAAGCCGTTGCAGATGAGGACATGATTATCCCCGTACATGAGGCACGCATCCTGAATCCAGAGGAAGAAGACTGGATTCCAGCGTCCTGGTCTCTGCTGGATTCCAGTTTGGCCGCTAGCCCCTTGGGCGATACCGGTCTGCTCTTTATTGTAGGGCGCGTCGGCGGCCCCGATTTCTTGGCCACCGAAGTAGTACACCTGGGCAACTTGGGCAGCATCCTCAGCAAGATCCTGCGCTCCCCCAAGTCCCGAACCTAACTCTCCAAGACGGAAGCCCCTTGCTCCAATAGACGCCCTAAACCGTCTTCGTCAAGCATCGGGATTCCGAGTTCTTCAGCCTTGCGCTGCTTAGAGCCGGCATTTTCCCCGACGATGACCACATCAGTCTTCTTCGAAACAGAACTTGCAAGAGTCGCCCCATGCGCACGCAGCGCATCTTGTGCTTCTTTGCGACTCATCGCCTCCAAAGTGCCAGTGACAACAACCTTCAGACCTGCAAGGTCCGCCCCCGCAGCGGCTGCCTGGGTCTCTTGAGCGCTCATATTCACGCCTGCCGCTGTCCAACGATCCACAATATTGGTGTGCCATGGCTGAGCAAACCAGGCGGCGATACTATCAGCAATCGTGGCCCCAACGCCTTCAAGAGCGGCAATCTCTGCTGGGCTCGCCGCACGCAACGCCTCCATAGAGCCAAAGTGCTCCGCCAACACCCGGGCCACAGTCGGCCCCACGTGTCGAATAGAAAGCCCTACCAGAACACGCCATAAATCCGCCTGCTTCGCTGCCTCAAGATTCGCGAGCAGACTCGTACCAGCCTTATTCAAGGCCCCAGAGTTATTCGTATAAACTTTGGTCAATTGCAGCTGCCCAGTGGTGAGATCAAAAATCTCCGCTTCGTCAACAATCGCGCCATAGCGCACCAGATCGCGGGCACCAGCATCCCCCAGGGCATCAATATCAAAACAATTGCGTCCAGCTAAATAGGAAATACGAGCAGTAAGCTGTGCTGGGCACGACTGATGATTCGGGCAGCGCCAATCTGCATCATCCTCTTTCTGCGGGGCCAAGCGGGTCCCACAGGCCGGACACAAGGTTGGGAAAATAAAAGGGTATTCCTCACCACTACGTACACTAGTGACCGGGCCAAGGACCTCCGGAATAATCTCACCTGCCTTACGGATACGCACCGTATCACCAATGAGTACCCCCTTACGCACAACCTCAGTCTGGTTATGCAAAGTAGCCATTGCCACAGTAGAGCCAGCAACAACCACCGGCTCCATGACGGCAAACGGAGTCACGCGCCCAGTACGCCCCACCCCAACCTGAATATCGTGCAGCACAGTTTCTTTTTCATCTGGCGGAAACTTGAAGGCTACCGCCCAGCGCGGCACACGGCTGGTAGCGCCCAAATCGAGCTGCTCATGGCGATTATCGATCTTAACGACAACCCCATCGACCTCGTGGAGGACTTCGCGGCGTTTACTATCCCAATTCTCGACAAGGGAGACGACTTCCGCGCTCGAGTGTGCCAGCGCATTATATGGCGAAACCGACAAGCCCCACGATGCCAAGGCATCATATAGGTGAAATTGAGTGTCTGGCAGGTTCACGCCCCGAATCTCGCCTACACCGTGGCAGATCATGCGCAAGCGGTGTTCTTTGGCAACCTCCACCGATTTAGCGCGCAGAGAGCCGGCGGCAGCATTGCGGGCGTTTGCGAACTTGGGCTTGCCGGCCTTCTCGCGGGCGGCGTTGATCTCGGCGAAGTCGGCGACGGCGATGAAGACCTCACCACGGACTTCAAGGAATTCTGGCACATTCTCCCCTTGAAGAGTTTTGGGGATATCTGCAATCGCACGCGCCATGGCGGTGACGTCCTCCCCGACGTGACCATCACCACGGGTAGCAGCAGTCGTCAGTTCGCCCTCCTCGTAGATCAAATTAATCGACAAACCATCGATCTTGGCTTCTACGCTAAAAGCTTGGGCAGCGTGTGTGTCCAGCCAATCTTGTAATTCTTCAATGCTGAAAATGTCTTGCAGACTCAACATCTGGCTGGGGTGAGTGATGCGTTTGACTACTTCTTCCAGCGGGGCGCCAACAGTTTGGGTTGGGCTGTTGGGACTTCTGAGTTCAGGGTGGCGCTCCTCTAAATCCAAAAGCTGGTGGAAGAGGGCATCAAACTCGGCATCACTCAGCTTCGGGGTGGCGTTATAGTACAGGTCGCGGTGATAGGTGATTTGGGAGACAAGGTCATCCCACTGCTGCTGTTCGGTACTCACGGCGTTTAGTCTAGCGGCTTTCCTCCCTGGGCGGTTCCCGACGGCCAAAATCGGATAGGCTATGAAAGTATGAGTCTTGCCGAGTCCACTCCGTTTGATCCCCACAATGTATTGAGCTTCGATTTAGAAACGACCTCTGCGAATCCGCACGAAGCCCGCATCGTTACTTCCGCCCTTGTAGAGATTTCACACACTGGGGCGCATCCACGTGAAATGCTGGCGGATCCGGGCGTGGAAATTCCGGCTGCAGCCACCAAAATCCATGGAATTAGCACAGAAAAGGCGCGTGCGGAAGGCCGCGATCATGCTGAGGTCCTAGCAGAGACTATTGCAAGCATCTACAAGGCGTGGGATGAGGGCAAAACATTGATTGTTTACAACGCCGCTTTTGATCTCACCGTGCTACATACTTTGGAACCAAGTTTCGTGGTCCAAGGCTGCGTTTATGACCCCTTCGTGCTGGATAAAGTTTGGGACCCCTACCGGAAGGGCAAGCGCACGCTAGCAGCGGTATGCAAACATTACGGCGTGAACTTGGACAATGCCCACGAAGCTACCGCTGATGCCCTAGCCGCTGCCCGCGTAGCTTGGATGCAAGCAAAACAAGAGCAATTCTTCGCCTCCACGCTGCAAAACATGCCCCGCGGCGAGCTCATGGAAGTCCAGGCGGTGGGCTACTACGAGATGCAAGAACGGCTCATCGAATACAAGAAATCCCAAGGCTTGAAGATCTCAGATATCAACCTCTCCTGGCCAATTGCCCTTTAAAGATCCCCCGCATCGCGGTGGAGCATGTCCGTGCATTGTTGCACCATGGCAAGATTGCGCGCAGTTTGCGTCAAATCTTGCCCAATATGCTCAGTGGTCAACGCTGTGGTGGTGAGCAACTCGCGCGGCAATTGTAGCTGGTCGATCCAACGCGCTAATTTGATAGCGGCAGCCCGCGCCTCTTGAAGGGGATTTATCACAAAAATTGGTTCCAACCCCTGAGCGAGCGCAAAACCCCACTCATCCAAAATTGCCGTGCCCACAGTATGAATTGGATCAATGATAGCTTTGGGCAGCTGCGCCAATCGAGCGATATGCGCCGCACTATGATGGCCAGGCGTATGCACAACCACCTGCACATCCAGTTCCGCGAACGGCTCCAAGAATCGAGCTAACTGCTCCGGAGTACGCTGCGCAATTACTTCAAAATCATGCGCGCCGGGCACTTTACCTTCAAGGAGGGCAGGTATGGCCGGCTCACAAAAAATGACATAATCAAATCCCCCTTGGATTCCTGCTAGGAGGTGCTCCCGCAATTCACGAGCAGCCCCAAAATCTGTCACGGCTCGATGCCCATTCGGCATCTCTACCGCACACGCCAATGTCCATGGGCCGACCACCCGCAATGTCGTTTCCGGCCGCGGCACCGACACCCCATCAATGACTGGGGTAAGCACCCGCTCAAAATCTTCCAAGTCGGATTCCCACAATGCTCGCATCTGATAGGTGATACGCTGTGGACGAGCGCTGAGCCGCCAACCACGAGGGCCAAGCTCAAAAGGCAAATCCGGCAACAAGCTTAAGGTACGCGCAATCTCAGAACCACGGATGCCTCGTTGTGAAAGCAACGGCAGGGCGCAATTCGACCCGGTCTCTCCTAGGACAACTTCCATAGCTGCGGGTATGGAAAGCCCCGGAAATGGAGCTAAAGCAAAACTATCCATCAACGCCCCTTGCTAAACTTGAGTGCAGCAAAATTCTACAAGAAAGGCAGTTGCGATGAAATTCTTAGTTACGGGTGGTGCCGGATATGTGGGCAGCGTAATCGCTCGGGTTCTCCTTGAAGAAAATAATGAGGTCATCATCGTCGATAACCTCACCACCGGAAACAAGGAAGCCTTGCCGGAGGCAGCAACGTTTGTCGAGGGCAATATTGCAACGGTGGCAAACGAAGTCTGCGCGACCTACAAGCCAGACGCTGTCATCCATTGTGCAGCCCGCTCCCTTGTAGGCGAATCGATGGAAGTCCCGGATGAGTACTGGGAAGACAATGTGGTCACTACCCTCGCCCTGCTCGAAGCTATGCGGGAAAATAAAATAAATAATCTAGTCTTCTCCTCAACAGCCGCAACCTATGGCGATCCGGCTCGTGTGCCAATTACCGAGGACTTCCCCACCCAGCCCACTAATACCTACGGGGCTACAAAGCTCTCGATTGATTACATGATCGAGTCCTATGCAAAGGCGTATGGATTAGCGGCGACGTCCCTGCGATACTTCAATGTGGCCGGAGCCTATGGCGGGGCAGGCGAAAACCGACGCATTGAGACACACATCATTCCGCTGATCCTGCAAGTGGCGTTGGGGCATCGCGACCACATCAAAATCTTCGGTGATGACTGGAATACGCCAGATGGAACCTGCATTCGCGACTACATTCACATCAAGGATCTCGCCGATGCCCACCTACTAGCAGCCGCCGCGAATACGCCAGGTGAGCACCACATCTATAATCTCGGATCCGGCACTGGCTATTCAGTCAAAGAAGTCATTGAGATGTGCCGTGAGGTGACCGGACACGAAATCCCCGCGGAAATCGCGCCACGTCGTGCCGGAGACCCCACCATCCTTGTAGCATCTTCGGAGCGCTTCATCGCGGAGCGCGGCTGGGAGCCCAAGCACACCGACCTACGCACGATCGTTACCGATGCCTGGGAATACACCTCTAAAGTCGGCCTACAGGGACTAAAAGCTGCAAACTAGCGCGCGGTTGCACAAATAGTGCCCGAGCCTAAAACAATGTCGCCGTCTGGATCCGGCAGGTAGATGACGGCGGCCTGGCCACGGGCCACCCCAGATAATTCCTCGGAAAGCTCCACGTTCATGCGGTCAGCTGTCCGATCCACCACAACGTGACATGGAACTACAGAGCCATGGGCCCGCACCTGTACCTCAGCATCAAAGCTGCCATCCATCGCCGGGTGCAAATACTTCAAGCGATCTGCTTCAAGGGAGCGGACTTTAAGGTCAGCGCGCGATCCCACGGTCACCACGCCAGTGGCCGCATTAATATCGGTAACGTACCGCGGCTTGCCATCAGCAGCAGGCTGTTTAATGTCCAAGCCTTTACGCTGGCCAATCGTATAATTCCACGCCCCATCATGCTCGCGCAGTTCATTACCGGCAGTATCAACGATCATGCCCGGACGCAATCCAATGTGCTTGCCCAAAAAAGCCTGCGTATTGCCATCTGGAATGAAACAAATGTCATAGCTGTCGGGCTTTTTCGCCACCGCGAAGCCCATCTCAGCGGCCTCCTCACGGATCTGAGGCTTCTTGGTATCACCCACGGGAAACATGCAATGCGCAATCTCTTTTTCCCCGAGAACACCCAACACATACGACTGATCTTTATCCGGATCAATCGCGCGACGCAAATACCCATCCCCGCCATCCTCTGGCTGAGTGAGCTGCGCATAATGGCCAGTGACCACAGCATCAAACCCTAGCGCCATCCCGCGCTCCAAGAGAGCCGTAAACTTAATCTTCTCATTACAGCGCAAGCAAGGGTTCGGAGTCTCGCCCGCCTCGTAGGAAGCGATGAAATCATCGATCACATCCTCCTTGAAGCGATCCGAGAAATCCCAGACATAAAATGGGATGCCTAGCGCATCACACACACGACGAGCATCAGCAGAATCCTCCAAGGAGCAGCAACCACGCGAAGACTCGCGCACTGCTTGCGGATCTCGCGACAATGCCAGATGCACACCGATAACCTCGTGGCCGGCGGCAACAGCCCGGGCCGCAGCGACCGCCGAATCGACGCCGCCGCTCATGGCTGCGAGTACTCGCATGAAAAATTCCTCCTTGAAGAGCTTTTGGGGCTAGCTGTGGTCACTCTACGCGCTTGCCTGCTTGTGCCTCAAGTATCCTTGAAGGTTATGGGTTCTCGGAAAAAGCGGGGCAGCTCGCAAACAACATCATCAAGCGCAACACCAGAGGCCGGAATCTATTCCATTAGTACCGGTGAAGTGGAACTGAAACGCGACCCTTACGGCAACAATGCCTGGGAGATCTACGTCAATGGTGTCCCTTCCAGCCATATCAACACCGATCCGAGTGACCTCGCTTTTGAATATATGCGATGGATGACCGCCTGCATTCAAGACTTTCTGGCGATCAATCCCCCACCATATAGTTTGCGCGTCACCCACCTTGGAGGCGGAGCATGTAGTCTCGCGCGCTGGTTCGTCGCAACCTACCCGGGCTCGAAGAACACCGTCATCGAAGTCGATGCCACATTGGCGACTTTGGTACGTGACTGGTTCAATCTGCCCAAGGCGCCCCGCCTAAAGATACGCGTCGCCGATGCGGCGGTGGCCGTCCGCGATTTTCGGGAAGCGAGCCGAGACATCATTATTCGCGATGTCTTCGCGCCTGACACCACACCAAGGGAACTCTGCACTCTGGAATTCCACCAGCAATGTGCTGCCTCCCTTGAAGAAAACGGGATATATGTAGCCAATTGCGGAGACCACCGCGACCTCACCCACGCACGGTCGGAGTTAGCAACCATGGCAAAAGTGTATCCACATTTAGCAGCGGTTGCCGACCCAGCAATGTTAAAGGGGCGACGCTACGGGAATATTGTCCTGCTCGGCAGTAAACGACCGATTGAGCCTAGCCCCTCCCTTGAAAGGATTTTGCGCACAGATCCGATTCCGGCGGGATTCCGCGACCACGAGTGGTGCCTGCAGTTTGCGAACTCTGCCCAACCGTATCTTTCCCTTTAGGCCATCCCCGCCAGTCGAGCACGGGCAACCAGGTCCGGCAATACCTTCAACAGCAGATCAACTTCTTCCCGGGTATTTGTGCGGCCCAGGCTGAATCGAATCGCCCCCCGAGCCACCTGCTCCGAAACACCCATAGCCAACAGCACCTCGCTGGCGCGATTAACACCCTGGGAACATGCCGATCCAGTAGAAGCAGAAAATCCCGCATGATCTAAAAGCATAATGAGGCTGTCCCCCTCCGCACCCGGGAACGACACATGCAAATGACCAGGAAGCGCCACCTCTGGAGTATGGACTACCACATCCGAGACTTGCTCTACGATGCCAGCCCTCAAAATGTCACGCAGCTGGCTTAAACGCTGCGCTTCAGCTTCCATCTCTGCACAAGCTTCTTCAAGGGCAGCGGCTGTTGCCATCGCACCCGCAACATCCACAGTGCCCGAACGCAAACCACGCTCCTGACCCCCACCACGTATCAACGCCGCAGGGATGGGCGAACGCGAAGCCAACAGCAAACCAACACCACGTGGACCACCAAACTTATGAGCACTCGCCGCCAAAGTCGTAGTACCCAGCTGTCGAAAGCTCACCGGAATGTGACCAACAGCCTGCACGGCATCAATGTGGACCGGGGAATTCGTTGCCCGTGCCCTTGAAGCGATTTCGGCCACCGGTTGGATCGCCCCAGTCTCATTATTAGCCAACATGCATGTGACCACAGCAGCAGGCTCTTCAAGGGCGGAAAAATCATTCACCACCCCTTGAGGAGAAATGCCCAAATATTCCACGGGCAGAGGGGCAACATTTTCGCGAACCGCGGGATGCTCCAAAGGAGACGCAACCACACGTTGCGCGCCATTAGTCTTTTCCCTTGAAGCCCAATATCCGGTAATAGCGGTGGCATCAGCCTCTGTGCCAGATCCGGTAAAAATAACCTCGATTGGCTCACAGTCAAGCAGTTGTGCGATTTGTTCACGGGCGGTTTCCAAAGCCGCGCGGGCTTTGCGACCCGCTGCGTACTGGGAGGCCGGGTTTACGTAGGCGCTGCCTACGGTCCATGCCTCAACAGCCACCGCTCGCATTGGAGAGGTGGCCGCGTGATCAAAGTAGAGTTCCATTAGCTGTTCAGTTTAGCAATTAACTCTGGAACCACAGTACTTACATCCCCTACGATGCCCAGATCAGCAATCTGGAAGAAAGCAGCATCTTCATCATTGTTGACCACAACAATTCGCTTTGCAGTCTGCATACCTGCGGTGTGTTGAATAGCGCCGGAAATACCCAGGCCAATGTACAGATCTGGGGACACGGTCACGCCAGTCTGTCCCACCTGATACTGCGGTGGGTACCAGCCCAAGTCGACGATATCGCGAGTAACCCCAACAGCAGCCCCCAAGGCATCAGCAAGCGGCTCCACCAGCTCTTGCATAGCCTCGGCAGAACCAACGCCACGACCTGCACACACCACGATCTTTGCGGTTGCCAGTGGTGGGCGGGCACTGACCTCAGCTGGAGTGAAGTTATCAACAGAGACATCCTTCACACTAGCCGCAGGAAGTTCAAAGGTACGAGTAACAGTACCGGCAGCAGTTACAGCCTCTGCAGCAATCGCTCCTGGTCGGATAGTGTACACCGGGCAAGCGCCACCAACAGCGGCAGCAACCTCAATGGAGTCACCAAAAATAGACTGACGAGCAGTACGATCAGCATTCAAACCAACAACATCGCAAAGCACACCAGAGGCCAAGCGCGCAGCGGCACGACCCGCAATCTCGTTGCCCGAAGCGCCAGCAGCAATCACTATAGGACCAGGCTCAGCCGAAGCTGCCAAAATCAAAGCATCAACCTGGGGCAGGATCAGACGGGCATCCGCATCAGCAGTTTGGGCCAGGATTACGTTTTCAGCACCCAGATCACCCAATTTCCCTTGAAGAGATTCAGTCTGCTCGGTAGTGCCAACAACAACGGCATTCACCACGCCAAGATTGCGGGCGGCCGCAATGAGCTCACTGGTGACTGGAAGCAGCTCGCCGGCAGTGTGCTCCACTAAAACATATGCATGTGCCATGGATTAGGCTCCCTTCACGAATTCAACGATGGTGGCAGCGGCCTGCGCACCATCCTGGTGCACAATTTCACCGGCAGCACGCGCAGAACGCTCATTTGCAGCGGTCACAGCGGTCGCGGAATGAGCCAGACCAACCTGCTCCGGAGCCACGCCAACGGCTGCAAGATCCAGCTTTCGAATCTCAGCCTTTTTCGCGGCCATAATGCCCTTAAAGTTCGGGAAACGTGGCTTATCGGCTTTGTCCGTGATCGAGGCAATCGCAGGGAGCGCAGCAGAAACTTCGTAGTCACCGCGCTGGGTCTCGCGCACCCCTTGAACCTTCTCCCCTTGAAGGGAAATTTCCTTCAAATGAGTTAGCGCAGGAACTTGGCGATACTCTGCCAAAATACCTGGAAGCGCTCCCATGGCACCATCAGAAGCTGCAGCGCCGGCGATGATCAAGGAAATTGCGTCTTCAGCCGCAATAACGTTTAGCGCATTGTGTAGCGCCCAAGTAGTGCCGAGCACATCGGAGCCAGCGAGGCTTTCATCTGCGAGTTGAACGGCCTCATCAGCCCCCATAGCCAATGCCTTGCGCAAAGCCTCATCGCTACCATCACGGGCAGCGCTCAAAGCGATGACTCTGAAGCCTGCATCAGAATTATTTTCACGCAAACGCAAAGCTTGTTCAACAGCGAATTCATTCACCTCGTCGATCACCGAATCCACGTTCACCCGATCCAAGGTAAAATCCTCTTCAAGGGATTTCGTCGACCAGGTATCGGGAACACTCTTTACCAAAACCACAATTGCGGGCATCGGCTGTTCTCACCTTTCTTTGGAATTCTTAACAGGGGCAATTGTAGCCAGCTATACCCACCCGGGCTAGTCCCCAGACCATTGACGCGAACCACAGATCAGCGCGATGCCTTGACGTCCAATGCGAGTACACACTACGGTCATTGCTCGCTTACCCCGCAACTTGAGGGTTTTCCGCAGCTTATCCGGATCAACATCAACACCGCGTACCAGAATTTCGGCGGATCCAGCATCTAATTCCTTCAAGGTAGGGCGCAATTTCTTCAGCGAACAAGTCTGAATAAATTCAAAGCCGCTATACCCTGTCGGGATACGTTCGCCAGTCAAAAAGGCGATCTGAGGATCAAGCATCCACAATCCCTCACGCGCTGCAAAATGTTGTACCAAACCGGCGCGAACAATCGCCCCATCTGGATCCAAAATGAACCGGCCAGGCTCGGCGGCAGGCACGGACGCCTCAATGGCATCGGTAACGATATCGACGCCATCCGCTCTAATGACACAAGCTTCACGACTCTCCCCTTGAAAGGAAAATTCTGGAGTGTACAAGCAAGCTTCTTTCACCCCACCACGCACACTGACGACGCTAACAACACCATCCCATTCTGAGAAGTCAAGTCCGGGCGCACACTTGATCGCCATAGGTCGCCCCTTGTACAGATCAAGAAGAACTGGAAGTGGCGGTATGAGATCTTCCGGCCGAGCAATACGCCGCCCTTGAGAACGGCGAGCAGGATCTGCGATGATGACATCTGCATTGCTGGTCATCGTCGTGGCATCACCACGAAACCATGCGGCATCTGGGTTATTTTCACGGGCCATGCGCAAGCGTTGCTGATCGATATCTGAACCTATATAACGCAGACCATCCCCCATTAAGGCCGACTCAGTTCCGATCGAGCACGTTACATCGTGTACCACCCCTTGTGGAAAAGCGTGAGCAATGCGCACACCTCGCTGCGCAATTACCTGATTTGAGGTAGCTTGCTGGGCAGAATCGTGATCCATGAGCCAACCTATAGGGAATTTGTCCGCAGCGTTTGCACGAGCCGTGGCTAGCTCCAGGACCGCACGGGCAGCATCCTCCCCTTGAAGGGAATCGCGGAAGAATTTGGCATCGGCAAGTTGGCTAACCTTCGTCAAAGGGCCCTGGGACATTCGCTCTGCAATGACGTCCTCAACCAGCTGCCGGTTGGTGATAATGAAATCAAGCTCAGCCGGTGAATACATTTAGAACCTACGCAAGTAATCGTGTTCGAAATAAGCAGCGTAACGGGAATCTGTGGGACTCACATTCATAATCGGGTTCATGTCGGCGCGACGGGAATAATTAAGAAGATCTTCCACAAAACGGAACTTACTCAGTGTCACAAGCTGGGCCCAGGTTGGTAGCACGAGCTCCACAAGGCCAGCCTTCCACCCATCCAAAATGATTTGCGGGGCGAACCAACCACTTGAAGTAGCTTCCGACGTATTACTGTCCGGCTGCTGCCCCAATGGAGCAACCGCAAGGAAGGAGTACACGTCGAAACGGTGCTCGTCAGTCTTAGGGCTTACCCAGCGGGCAAACGGACGCAGCAGATCGGTGCGCAACAATAAACCATTGGACTCAAAAACTTCCGACAAAGATTCTTCGTGACTCTCCAAGGAAAGACGCTGATCGTGGAAAGCTTGACCATCCATAACTGGAGAGCCATCTTCAAAGGTGGCGAGCAAAGTACCAGTCTCTTCGAAGAGCTCACGCACTGTGGCGCATAAGAGGGCTCGGGCTACATTGCGATTAGTACCAAGTACCCGCGCCCAGCGCATCAACCCCAGCCGAGCGGTGGGATCGGCATCGCCGACCTCGAAATCACGTGGATCTACCCCACCGCCCGGAAAGACTGTCACGTTGGGGAACGTCGGCATACTTGAAGCGCGTTCTTGTACGTAGACTTCAATGCCATCGACCGAATCGCGGACCATGAGTACAGTGACGGCGAGTTTGGCTCCGTCGTGGCCGCGGTAGTGCTCGGATGAAGGGGTTTCGTGCTGTTCAACCATCAAAACACCACTATACCTCTCCACCCTTGAAGAGATTATGCACGGTGAGAACCACGACTTAAGCTACCGCCGGCGCGACGCGCAAAGTAACGATCGCCAACCACCGACACTTCAATGTCTTGCCCGAATGCCTTAGAGATATTCTGACTTGTAACCACTTCGCCTATTGGACCTTGAGCCACCACTTCACTGTCGCTAAGAAGCAACGCATGGGTGAACCCTGGAGGAATTTCCTCCAAGTGGTGGGTCACGAGAACTAACGCTGGCGAATCCTCATCAGCAGCTAATTCCGCAAGATAGGCCACCAGATCCTCACGACCGCCAAGATCCATACCAGCTGCTGGCTCATCCAATAACAATAGCTCTGGGTCGACCATCAATGCACGGGCTACAAGGACGCGCTTGCGCTCGCCTTCGCTCAACGTACCCCAAGTACGGTCATACAGATGCAAGGCTCCAACCTGCTCCAAGAGGTCAAGGGCACGCTGTTCATCAAAGTCATCGTATTCTTCGCGCCAGCGCCCCAAAATCGCATAGCCCGCGGAGATAACCAAGTTGGCGACCTTCTCTTCCCCCGGAATGCGGTGCGCTAAAGCAGCAGAGCTCAAGCCGATTGCAGCACGAAGATCGCGCAGATCGACTTTTCCGAGGGTTTCTCCCAAAATTTGGAGCTCCCCCCTTGAAGGAAATTCTTCTGCAGCAGCTAAACGCATAAGAGATGTTTTACCTGCTCCATTTGGACCGAAGACGATCCAGCGCTCTCCAGGCAGAACTTCCCACGTCAATGGGCCTACAAGGGTACGGCCACCGTGGCGCAACTCGACCTTATTTGCCGATAACAGGGCATCCTCGTGCGGAATGAATTCTTGGGTCTGTGGCGAAGTTTGCATACCCCCATCATTCCTGATTTTTATGGTGAACGGTAGCGGAACACAGAAAAAGTTGCTGGAATAAACTAACCTTGGGGAAAGAATTATTGCTTTCACATGCATGGGAGATTCCTATGGTCGGCAGACTCGCAATCGAAGATATCCGCCCCAACATTTCCAATGGCCACACCGCTGCAAAAGCAAGTGTTGGAGAATTGATTCCAGTCAGCGCACTCGTATGGCGGGAAGGCCACGATGCCATCAACGCAACACTGAATATAACCAGCCCTTCGGGCAAGGTCTCGAAGAAGCTCATGGAGGCTGATCCGGAAGATCCAGATCGCCGCTTTGCCACTATCTTGATCGACGAACCTGGCACGTGGAATTTCCGCATTGATGCTTGGTCAGATCCGTATGCAACTTGGTCCCATGCAGTGCGGGCCAAGCTTGCTGCCGGACAATCTGCCGAAGAGCTAGCCAATGATCTCGAGGTCGGCGCGCGCCTGTTAACGAAGGCACAACGCTCCTTCAAGGGAGATCACCGAAAGTTCTTCAAGAAGGCAATTATTGAACTGCGCAGCGACGCCTCCCTTGAAGAACGGGTAACTACTGCGCTGAGCGAAGAACTTGAAGAGATCCTCTATCAGCGCCCCGTTCGAGAGTTACTAACTCGAACCCCACTGCACAATATCAACGCCGAACGTGCTGGAGCTCGTTTCAATTCTTGGTATGAACTCTTTCCTCGTTCCACCGGCGGCTGGGATGAAAACGGCAAACCTGTGCACGGTACTTTCAGCACCACAGCAGACGCGCTCCCCCGCATCGCCGCAATGGGCTTTGACACTGTGTACCTCCCACCGATTCACCCCATCGGGGAAATCAACCGGAAGGGCAAGAACAACACCTTGGTCGCTCATGAGGGCGACGTTGGGTCACCTTGGGCTATCGGATCCAAGGATGGAGGACATGACGCCACCCACCCAGAACTCGGCACCTTGAAAGACTTCGCTGCCCTTGTAGAAGATGCCCGCGCGCTTGGCCTTGAGGTTGCACTCGACCTCGCACTTCAAACTGCACCGGATCACCCTTGGGCATCTTTGCACCAAGACTTCTTTACGACATTGCCTGATGGGACTATTGCCTACGCAGAGAATCCTCCCAAGAAGTATCAAGATATCTATCCTCTGAATTTCGATCAGAATCCTCGTGGCATATACGCAGAAGTCTTACGAGTTATCCTGCATTGGATCGATTTGGGCGTGACCGTTTTCCGTGTCGATAATCCTCACACGAAGCCTGCAAATTTCTGGGCCTGGGTAATCAAGCGCGTACATGACGTCCATCCAGAGATCATCTTCCTTGCGGAAGCTTTCACCCGCCCAGCGCGCCTGTACGGCCTTGCGAAGGCTGGGTTCTCACAGTCCTATTCGTACTTCACGTGGAAGACAACCAAGGAAGAACTTACGGAATTCGGCGAAGAAATTAGCAAATACGCTGATGTCTACCGTCCGAACCTCTTCGTGAACACTCCGGACATTCTGCATGAATCATTACAATATGGTGGCCGTGCTATGTTTGCAATCCGCGCAACGCTGGCATCAACTATGGCACCATTGTGGGGCGTGTACTCAGGCTATGAGCTCTATGAACACCAGGCGGTTGCAATCGGTTCTGAAGAATATTTGGATTCCGAGAAGTATCAGCTTCGGCCTCGTGACTTCGAAAAGGCCCTTGAAGAAAATAATTCCTTGGAGCCTTATATCGCGCACTTGAATCGTATACGACGCACTCACCCAGCCTTGCAGCAACAGCGCATATTGGATTTCCATAAGACCAATAACGATTCAATCTTGGCTTACAGCAAAGTGTGCCCGATCTCTGGAGACGCCGTACTTGTAGTGATCAACCTTGATCCTGCGCATGCTCAAGAAGCGACGGTCACTCTCGAACTTAAGCGACTTGGCTTAACAGAGGGTGAAGGCTTCGAGGTTCACGATCTAGTGACAGGTAAGGAATTTACTTGGGGCAAGCACAACTTCGTACGGCTGGACCCAAATGCAGATGTCGCGCATATCCTCGAGCTGCCTCAAGTGCCCGAAGAACTACGTGAACAGCTAACTTGGCGTCACACTTCGGAATACTTAAACTAGCCTCTCCTTGAAAGAAAAAGACATGAGCAACGAATTCGATGCAGCGCGTATCACACCCGAAGATCGCGAACTACTGCAATACTGCCGCCACTATAACCCACACGGCATTTACGGGCGGCACATGTTGGATAACCACAATGCGGTTATCCGCACTCGAAAACTTGGAGCTGATGCTGTCTACGTCGTTGCAGGTGAAAACCGTATAGCGATGCAGCCCGCCGGTGACGACTTCTTCATCGCTGTCGTCAAAGCCAAGGACTTCGAAGATTACCGACTCGAAACCCACTGGGGTGAGTTTTCCGAAGTACAGGCAGATGCGTACCATTTCCTGCCGACTCTAGGAGAACTTGACCTGCACTTGATCCGCGAGGGACGCCATGAGCGATTGTGGACGGTTCTAGGTGCGAATGTCCGTACCTATGAAACCTCCCTTGGAGAAGTTCGCGGCACTGCATTCGCTGTATGGGCACCGAATGCGGCTGGAGTTGCCGTGATCGGTGAATTCTGCGGTTGGAACCCGAATCAGTACCCAATGCGTTCCCTTGGGGCCACTGGTGTTTGGGAAGTCTTTATCCCAGGTATCGAGGCAGGCACTGTTTACAAATTTGCGGTGCAAACCAAGGAGGGCACTCGCATCGATAAGGCCGACCCTATGGCCCGTGCAACTGAGGCTCCTCCAGCGACCGCTTCGATCGTTGCAGAAAATGATTACAAGTGGAACGATGCTGCATGGGTCGTTCATCGTGATGAGACCAACTACGTTGAAAGCCCTGTAAGTATCTATGAGGTCCACTTAGGATCCTGGATCCAAGATCTTGGCTACAGTGGCCTTGAAGAAAAGTTGGTCGACTACGTCGCAGACCTGGGCTATACCCACGTTGAATTCCTGCCTGTGGCTGAGCACCCCTTTGGCGGCTCATGGGGGTACCAGGTAACTGGTTATTACGCTCCGAGTGCGCGGTGGGGCTCTCCGAACGCCCTGCGCCGCTTGATCGATGCATTCCACCAACGTGGCATTGGTGTTATTGTCGACTGGGTTCCTGCGCACTTCCCCAAGGATGAGTTCGCTTTAGCCCGCTTCGATGGCACTGCTTTGTACGAGCACCCAGACTGGCGTCGTGGAGAGCAAAAAGATTGGGGCACATATGTGTTCAACTTCGGCCGCAACGAAGTGCGTAACTTCCTTGTCGCGAATGCCTTGTACTGGCTGGAGGAATTTCATGTCGATGGTTTGCGCGTCGATGCGGTAGCTTCCATGCTGTATCTGGACTACTCGCGCAATGAAGGCGAATGGTTACCGAACGAGTTTGGCGGACGTGAACACCTTGAAGCAGTTCAATTCCTTCAAGAAATGAACTCAACAGTCCACAAAACACACCCCGGGGTTCTGACTATTGCCGAGGAATCGACTTCATGGCCAGGCGTGACTGCACCAACCGAGCACAATGGTCTTGGCTTCGACTTCAAGTGGAATATGGGTTGGATGAACGACGGCCTCGAGTATTTCTCTGAAGATCCAATTAACCGGAATTACCATCATGACAAAATCACTTTCTCAATGGTCTACGCATACAGTGAGCGCTACATCCTGCCTTACTCACATGATGAAGTTGTCCACGGCAAGGGCTCATTATGGCAACGCATGCCTGGTGATGCATGGAACAAGGCCGCTGGTTTGCGCACTGTCTTGAGCTACATGTACGCCCACCCCGGCAAAAAATTACTCTTCCAAGGCCAAGAATTTGGACAGGTATCCGAATGGAACGAGGCCAGCTCTCTCGAGTGGGATAGCTTAGAAGGTTGGGAAGGTGAATTCCACCGCGGATTGCAGGCTGAGGTACGAAAGCTCAATGGTCTCTATAAAGAGCATGCGGCATTCTACGATCTCGACAGCGACCCGGCGGGCTTCCAATGGATCATCGGTGATGATCGGGAAAACAATATTCTGGCGTTTTTACGGAAATCCTCCAAGGGAGAGCTTGTTCTTTGTATCTTCAATTTCGGCGGCTCTTCTCAATTGGATTACCGCATTGGTGTTCCACAAGGTGAATGGAATTTGGTTTTCAACTCCGATGTCGCCGATTTTGCAGGTGCAGGTAATGCCCTAGCTACCAGCATTGTTACAAGTGACAATGCTGCAAGTCATGGTTTTGATAGCTCTTTAGCGCTTCACGTGCCTGCAATGAGCGCACAGTTCTACACGCTGCGCGCATGATCATGGAAATGACGTAACGCCCAGCGCCGACCCGATTTTAAAGCTATTGGGTTAACGTTGTACCGGTCTGGCGCCCCTTCTTTTGGAGAGCGATAACCCACCAGACCGGTTTTCTCATTACGAAAGTAATAGCCATTGCGCCGCAAGCTATGGTCATCATCATTTTGCGCATTGTGAGGACGGCACGCTGGGGTGAGATTTTCAATATTGGTCTCTCCCCCATCCTGCCAGGCCGTTATGTGGTGGATTTGACAATGCATCGCAACATAACTGCAATCAGGATCTGCGCATACGAGCTGATCTGCCTGTAATGCCAGGCGCTGATTTTCTTGGGCTACGCGCTGCGTACGGTAATGGTTGACGATTCGTGGGCAGTCATTTTCATCTTCAGCGTAGAGGATCGCATAACCGTAATCTGCCAAAAGATGATTCGTGAGTTCATCTGCAGGAATCAATGCTCCATCCGTAGTCGCTAGCATATTGTCATCCACATACTTCAACCCATCAGCAGGCAGCAAAATGGTACCTTCCCGCTTCTTAGCAGTTCCTGCAGTTTTGTTGTTCAGTGCATTGACTGCAGCGTCAGCAAGCTGCTTTTCCAAACGATTTGCGTTAAATGCACGGGCCTGCGACATTAAGTTCGCTTGAATTTGTGTGATGACCTCATCACGTTCTTTCAAGATGAGGTATCGCATGCCATTCGCATCAGCGTTGGATGAAATGCGCAGCCAACGCAATTCGCGATTCGCTTCGGCGGATTCAACTGCCATGTTTAATGCTCGTACTCTGCTGTTGGCATATTTCTTCGCCTCGGCGACGGTACGCCCCTTGGCCCACTTGTAGCATTCACAGCGCAAGTCCTCTTTGGTTACTTCGGCTTCTGCGCGCAAGTGGTTTAATGCCTTATTCATCACTAGAAGTGTGTCCACACCTAGTAATTCTTCAGTTGCGAAGTTAATAGCATTTGTACGTTTTGCAGCTTCCTCAGCCTCAAGGGAGCCGAATAGATCTTTGGCTAAGCGCATGATTTGGCCAGCACGATTGGGATCCATGCTAAATTCTGCAGCAAGGTTATGTTGTGCCCGACGTTCATTTGCGTGTGCATAGAAGTAACGGGCTACTGCAATCCCCTGGCTCCCGCACACCCGGAGGGCTTCTAAAATATCCATGTCTTCACCATAGATTTTTAAGAAAATACCTGGCCAGTAGAATTTTCTAAGAAAAGAATTCTGTGGATAACTCCCCTCTGATAGGGAGGAGTTATCCACAGTTTTGGGATTAAAGTTCTAGAACAGGGCACTTGCAAGTGCTCGGCGAGCATCTAAAGCAATCGGGTCATCATCATCAAATATCTCTAAGAGTTCAAGCAACCGAGTCTTGTAGACTTCGCGCTCCTCATTGAAATGAGTACTCACTCCTTGGTTCAAACGGGCAAAGGCCTGAGCAGGATGCCCGCTTAAGATCTCGAAATCGACCGCGTTCAAGACTGCCTCGTCATCATCTGGGTTTTCCTCGGCTGCGCGCAGACTATGCGCTCCACCACCGTTAGCTGCTGCCCTCCGCAATAGTATTGCTTGAGCACGCGCCTTGCGTACCTCTAGATTTGCTTGCTCTTCAAGGAGGGCATCATAGAGCGCAATTGCGGCATCGTAATTGCCATTACGAATTTCCTCGGCAGCCTCCTCTATGCGAGAATCTGTTGGTTCAACGGATGCTTCGCCCTGCAGTTTGCCTGCGGTTGCTTCAAGGATGGATTCTACTAGTTGCTGCAGATTTGGCAGTGGCTGATTGCCCTCGAAACGTGTAAGTTGCTGACCTCCGGCTAAAACCACAGTGGTAGGAAGCACCTGGGTCCCTGCGGCCTGCGCTACATCAGGACTGGAGTCAGCATCAACGTAGGCATAAGAAATCTTGCCAGAATATTGCGCTACAAGGCTGAGCATGGCTTCATCTAAGGCAGTCGAATCAGAGCTGCGCTGCGAACCGATATGCATGAACACCGGCACTTGAAGAGATTTTTGTATTACTTCGGCCTCAAAGTTGGCCGAAGTAATATCGGTACGACTATCGGAGCTCGTAGTTGCCGGGCGCTTCAAATCGCTTAAGTCGATAGCGCCGCCAACAAATCGTGGGTTAGTCATGTACTAATTCCTTTCAAGACGTTGTTCTACCGAGGTTACCTTTTGAGTGATTTGATTGGTGTAACCGGGCCGGATATCTGCCTTGAGTACCAGACTGACGCGCGGTGATACTGCGAGTACGGCTTGAGTTGCTTCCTTGACAACTTTCATGACTTCATCCCATTCCCCTTCAAGGAGGGTGAACATGGCATTAGTCTCATTTGGCAAGCCAGATTCACGTACAACTGCTACTGCGGCTGCCACCGCATCTGCCATCTCCGCTTTGGTGCTAGGAGTTTCAGTTGGGGCTACGGAAAATGCAATGATCATGTACTTTATGTTAGCCGAGCTTTAGTGAACAGTTTCATAGTTGTCATCCATTTTTTAGGACTACGCTAGGAAATATGAGTACTGAAACTTCTGCAATTGAGATTGCACACGAATACGTGGTCTGCCTTGATCACGTCGGTATCGCTGTTCCTGATATGGATGCAGCTGTTGAGTTTTATCGTTCGGCTTTTGGTTGGGTCAATCATCACCAGGAGACCAATGAGGAGCAGGGCGTAATTGAAGCCATGATTGGCCCTAAAGACCTGGGCGAAACGGATGGAATGATTCAGCTGCTCGCACCGCTGAATGAAGATTCCACAATAGCTAAGTTCATCGATAAGAAGGGGCCAGGCTTACAGCAAATGTGCCTGCGCACTCACAAGCTGGATGAGCTCTCCACCCACTTGAAGGAACAAGGTGTGCGCTTGCTTTATCCGGAGCCAAAGATTGGTACCGGTGGTGCCCGTATTAACTTTGTTCACCCCAAAGATGCTGGCGGGGTGCTCTTGGAACTCACCGAACCCAAGGCTTAGAAAGAAAAAGGTCCCTTCAAGGGACCTTTTTCTTGCGCTTAGAACAATCGCAACTCGTCTGACTCAATGCCACGCAGCTCATCGTAGTCAAGAACAACGCAGCGGATGCCTCGATCTTCTGCAAGTGTTCGCGCTTGGGGCTTGATCTCTTGGGCTGCGAAAACACCTTGCACAGGTGCGAGCAGACTGTCGCGGTTGAGCAAGTCAAGGTAACGCGTGAGTTGCTCTACCCCGTCGATGCCGCCGCGGCGCTTCACCTCCACAGCGATTGTTTGCCCAGCAGCGTCCCTACAAAGAAGGTCAACGGGGCCTATAGCTGTCGGATACTCGCGGCGCACCAACGAGTAAGCATCGCCCAGAACGGAAACGTGTTCCGCTAGTAGTTCTTGTAAGTGGGCTTCAACGCCATCTTTAACGAGTCCTGGGTCGACGCCGAGATCATACGTGAAATCCTGGAAAATCTCTTCAAGGGAGATGCGCAGCTGTTCTTTCTTCTTATTCTCCACGATCCAGACGCCGTCCTCGCCCTCGGTCAAACTGCACGGTGGCGTCATCCAGTTCAGTGGCTTGTAGGCGCGGTCATCAGCATGGATTGATACAGAGCCATCAGCTTTGATAAGGATCAGGCGTGTTGCTGCAGGTAGATGGGCCTCAAGCCGACCAACGTAGTCGACGCTGCAGCGAGCTATTACGAGTCGCATAAAGCTAGACTACCCCCGAAGTGAGGTAATTTACAATTAAATTCACGAAAACTCTTCCAAAGGTTGCGGTGGCATATTATATTAATGGTACGGCCACGTTGAACGGACCGGACAAAGTGTGAAGGTGAAGTCGAACCCATCCAGGGGGATGGATTGGACTTACAGGGGGCGCACTCGGTCCGTTCAGCGTGGCCCCTCCTTATAAGTTTTTAGCGTGACGAGAACTTGCGGCGCAAGGACTGGACGTCGATGCGCTGAAGACGCTCATCTGGTGCAGATTCTAACCAAGATACGAAAGCCATTTCGGCTCGTCCTTGAAAGACTACTTCGTAGTCGACTTCATTACAGCTAAATAAGAGAATATCTTTGGAGCCTAAAAGTATAGGGACCTCGGGGGTATTAGCTTCGCGATGTCCTTGAAGAGTGAGCGCCTTGCGATTAAAGGTGGTATCGGCGCCGGCTTTTAAGGAGCGAAGCTTGAAATAGCGCAGTTCGGTGCCGTCATACTGAAAAATACCGTGCCGCCAGCCGTGCAGCCCTTTGGCGGGCAAGCGGCGCAAGATGACGGATGTGCCCTTTGAGCGCACTCCAAAAAAGCGCCAGGCACCGAGCGCGGCGAGGACGAGCGCGAGAACCAAGACAATGATGAGAGCAATGTTCATATCAGGGGCCATACTCCATGCTTCTGGTAACTTTGTTCAGATCATACTCGTCAAGTATTAGCACAACAAAATAAGCCCCAAGCCGGAAGTGGTTGGGGCTTATTTTGTGCTTTTGTTAGCTGTTTGCTTGACGCTCAACGGCCTTCATTTTGGCTTCTGCGCGAGCCTTTTCAGTCTCGTCATCAGCCTGCACTTCCTCTTCAAGAGAGGTGGTGTCGACTTCTTCGGACCAGATGGCGTAGTCGGCCAATATGGTTACGATGTCTCCGGTTACGGAGAGGAATCCGCCTTGGACGGCGGCAACTCGCTTCTCCCCTTCCGTTGGCGTGATAGTAACCACACCATTTTCCAGAAGTTGACCAAGCAATGGTTGGTGTCCTGGCAGAATACCAATTTCACCCTCGGTCGTTTGGGCGGTGACTAAGGTGGCGGCACCAGACCAGAGAACTCGTTCAACTGACACGAGTTCGACTTTGATCTCAGCCATGGCAACGCCTCCTTACTTTTCTTGCAGCTTCTTGTAGGCTGCTTCTACATCGTCCAAACCGCCGAGACCGTTAAAGGCCTGCTCTGGGTAGTGGTCGAAGTCTCCGTCGCAAATGCGCTCGAATGCTTCAATAGTCTCCGACAGTGGCACATAGGAGCCGGGGATGCCGGTGAACTTTTCGGCAACGAAGAAGTTTTGCCCTAAGAAACGCTCCAGGCGGCGGGCGCGCTGGACGGTGATCTTGTCTTCTTCGGAGAGCTCATCCATACCGAGGATGGCGATAATGTCCTGCAGTTCCTTGTTCTTCTGCAGAATACCAATCACGCGCTGTGCTACTTCGTAGTGGCGCTCACCGACGATACCTGGCTCGAGGATACGCGAAGTGGAAGTCAGTGGATTCACCGCTGGGTAAATACCCTTCGAGGCGATTGCACGATCCAATTCGGTGGTTGCATCCAAGTGGGCGAAGGTGGTCGCTGGCGCCGGGTCGGTGTAGTCATCGGCAGGCACGTAAACGGCCTGTAGCGAGGTAATAGAACGACCCTTGGTGGAGGTAATACGCTCTTGCAGCACACCCATCTCGTCGGCCAGAGTTGGCTGGTAGCCCACTGCAGATGGCATGCGACCGAGAAGGGTAGAAACTTCCGAACCAGCCTGGGTGAAACGGAAAATGTTGTCGATGAACAACAGCACGTCTTGGTGCTGCACATCGCGGAAGTACTCTGCCATGGTCAAACCAGAAAGAGCGACGCGCATACGAACTCCTGGTGGCTCGTCCATTTGGCCGAATACCAGGGCGGTATCTTGAAGCACGCCCATTTCTTCCATTTCTAGGAACAGGTCGGTACCTTCACGGGTACGCTCACCCACACCGGCAAATACGGACGTACCGGAAAATTCACGGGCGATACGGGTGATCATCTCCTGGATGAGCACGGTTTTACCAACACCTGCACCACCGAACAAGCCGATCTTGCCGCCCTTCACATAAGGGGTCAGCAGGTCGATAACCTTAATGCCGGTTTCGAGGATTTCGGTCTTGCCTTCGAGCTGATCGAATGGTGGTGGATCACGGTGGATGCCCCACTGCTCACCATCACGGCCTAGGCCAGGCTCGTCAAGACAGTCTCCGAGGGCGTTGAATACGTGGCCTTTGACGACGTCGCCGACAGGCACGGAAATGGGGTTGCCGGTGTCGGTCACGGTTGCGCCACGCACCAGGCCATCAATTGGCGCCATGGCGATGGTACGGACCAGGTTGTCGCCGAGGTGCTGTGCAACCTCGAGAACAATGGTCTTTGCTACTGCGTCGAGGATGACCTCGACAGTCAGCGCATTGTAGAGGGCCGGTAATTCGCCGCGGGGGAACTCCACGTCGACGACCGGGCCAATCACTCGCACGACACGGCCGGCAATTGCCTGCTGGGTGTCCTGCTCAGATAGAGCTGTGGTCATAATCTAGTCACTTTCTCCGCTTTCGGCGAGCGCTCCAGCGCCACCGATGATCTCGGTAATTTCCTGCGTAATTTGTGCCTGACGCGCCTGGTTGGCTACTCGCGAAAGGTCCTTTACTAAGGCTTCTGCGTTATCCGTTGCACTCTTCATCGCATTACGACGAGAGGCGGACTCACTAGCAGCGGCTTCCAAGAAGATAGCGTAGAGACTGCGCGAAACATATTGGGGCAGCAAGGCCTCAAAGAGGGTTTCGGCATCAGGTTCGAATTCAACGGTTGGCGTTGGTTCGGTGCCTGGCGTCACTACTTCTTCATCGGAGTCGTCTACTACTGCCTCGATTGGCAAGAGTTGGTGGACAGCGGGAGTTTGCACCAGCATGGACTCAAATTCGGTGTAGACCACGTGAACCTGGTCGAAGCCGTAAAGGACTTCGTCATCGGCCACGTGGAGGCCATCACGATGTTTGACTTCTCCAGCGGAGCTGGCAGCGAAGCCGTCGATCATATGGCGACGGACATCGTGGGTGACCTTCCAAGAGGGATCCTGCGAGAAACCACTCCAAGAGCCGGCAACCTCTTCGCCACGGAAACGGTAGAAACCAATGCCCTTATTGCCGGTGACGTAGCGAACTACTTCGTAGCCTTTGTCTTCCAGCATGCGCTGCAACTCGGCAGCCTTCTTGAGGACGTTATAGTTGTATCCACCACACATACCGCGGTCGGAGGTGACGATCAGGATTGCTGCACGGTTATGGCCTTCGCGTTCCCGCAGCATCGGGTGGTCGAGCGAGCTATGCGCTGCGAGCTGCTGCACTACGCGGGAAATCTCCCGAGCGTAGGGCTGCGATGCTTCTACTCGAGCCTGAGCTTTGGTGATACGCGAGGTAGCGATAAGCTCCTGCGCCTTCGTAATCTTTTTGGTCGAATTCACTGAGCGAATGCGATCTCGTAGTTCACGAAGATTAGCCATAGTCTACGCGCCTCCCTTCCTTAGTTCGATGGTTGTGTGATCCTGCATGGTCAGATTATTTCTTTACCCGCAGAGTATTCTTCTTGACCTGGTCTTGAGGCAGGGCCTCTACCTCAGGTTCATTGATCACAGGAGTGCCATCAGTAGTTTGGAAGGTGCGTTTGAAGTCTTCAACCACGCTGACCAGTGCTTGTTGGGAATCCTCGGAGAGCGCTTGGCCACCGGAGATTTGGTCGAAGATATTCTCGTTGGTCGCGTGGAGTTGCTCGATAAGTTCTTCTTCGAAGCGACGAATATCTTCGGTTGGAACGTTATCGAAGTGACCATTGGAGGCCAGCCAGATTGAGATAATCTGCTGTTCTACTGGCTGCGGGCTCGATTCAGCCTGCTTGAGCAACTCCACCAAACGGGCACCGCGCTCCAACTGAGACTTGGATGCGGCATCCAGATCAGATGCGAAGGCGGCGAAGGCCTGCAAATCGCGATAGGCTGCCAGGTCCAGACGCAAGGAACCGGATACCTTCTTCATGCCCTTAGTCTGTGCGGCACCACCCACACGAGACACGGAGACACCGACGTTAATAGCCGGACGTACGCCCTGGTTGAAGAGGTCGGACTCCAAGAAGACTTGACCGTCAGTAATGGAAATGACGTTGGTTGGGATGAAGGCAGAAACGTCGTTTGCCTTCGTCTCAATAATAGGCAATGCGGTCATCGAACCCGATCCCATGTCCTCGGAAAGCTTCGCTGCGCGCTCGAGCAAACGGGAGTGCAGGTAGAAAACGTCGCCAGGATATGCCTCACGGCCTGGTGGGCGACGAAGCAGCAAGGAGATAGCGCGGTAAGCTTCTGCCTGCTTGGTGAGGTCATCGTAAATTACCAATACGTGCTGCCCCTTGTACATCCAGTGCTGACCAAGTGCGGCACCAGCGAATGGAGCCAGCCACTTGAAGCCTGCGGAGTCAGATGCTGGAGCAGCGACGATGGTGGTGTACTCCAGTGCGCCGTGCTCTTCGAGGGTCTTGCGCACTGCGGCGATCGTCGAACCCTTTTGACCGATGGCAACGTAGATACAGCGCACCTGCTTATTGATGTCGCCGGATTCCCAGTTAGCCTTCTGGTTCAAAATGGTGTCGATGCAGACCGCAGTTTTACCGGTCTTACGGTCACCAATGATCAGCTGACGCTGCCCGCGCCCAATTGGGGTCATGGCATCAATAGCCTTGATACCAGTCTGCATTGGTTCACCCACTGGTTGGCGCTGCAGCACGGAAGGTGCCTGCAACTCCAATACGCGGTTGTCTTCTGCTTTGATCTCGCCCAGGCCATCAATTGGTTGGCCCAGAGGGTTGATCACGCGACCTAAGAAGTCGTCGCCGACGGGGATGGAAAGTACCTCGCCGGTGCGCTTAACTTGGTCGCCTTCTTTGAGGGATTCGAAGTTACCCAGGACCACAACACCGACAGAATTGGTGTCGAGGTTCTGTGCGACGCCGATCACGCCGCCTGGGAACTCAATGAGCTCATTTGCCATAACTGAAGGCAAGCCAGAAACCTGGGCAATGCCGTCAGCTGCGGAAATAACCACGCCGACCTCCTCACGGGAGGCCTCCGCGGAGTAGCTCGAGGTGTAGTTCGCAATCGCGCTACGGATCTCGTCGGAGGAGATCGTAAGCTCCGCCATGTTCTTCCTGCTCTCGATAGTTGTTCCGGATATTTACGTACAAGTGATGTGCTGTGCTGCGCTTAGGCGAATGCAGTGCGCAACCGGGCTAATTTGCCGGTTAACGAACCATCGATAACTTCGTCATCAACGCGGACTACCGCACCACCCAGTAAGGAGGCATCGATAGCTTGGTGGATGGCGATGGGTTGCCCATAGATGCCTTCGAGCTTAGAAGCAAGCGCTGCTTCTTGCTGCTCAGACAGTGTGGTAACGGTGGTTACGCGCGCTACCTTGCGGCCACGAAGGGCGGCAGCAGTGGTAGCAAGGGCTGCGATGTCATCAATGGCATTGTGCTCGCGTCGGCCGATAGCCTGCAAAGCCAGGGCTTCGGTCACCGCTGTGACCTTGCCATAGAGCACGCTGGCCAGCAGTTCGCGACGGCGTGCCGGGGTGGCACTGTGGTCATCAAGGAGCAAAGTCAACTCTGGCTGCTTGTCTAGCAGCAAACTGAGCTGGAAAAGTTCCTGCTCTACCTTTTCGAGTTGGCCTTGGCTCTCGGCGGAACGCAAGAGCGCTTGGCGCCCTACTGCGATGAGACCCGTCCGGTATTCACGCGGATTCGACCAGGTAGCAGTACTGGCGGTTTGAAGCAACTCGCCAGTTGCTGCTGAAATCTGGGATCCAAATACGCTTTGTGCAAGCGAGGCACGTGCCGCGGGAGCCGCAGTGGCATCAGCAAGCGCTACTCGCAGACTGCGGTCTTGATCGAGTATTTCGACCACGCTGAAAAGTTCTGCGCCAATGTGGGCACCGACGCCAATAGCGCCTTCACCCGCCTGGCCCAGGGCTTCGTCGAGCTGCGCATTCACCTGTGCTAGTGCTTCACGACTTGCTGCATGCATTCGTTCCTACTTTCCTGCCAAAGAAGCGTTGTCGAGGTCGGCGAGGAATTGGTCCACAGATTCAGCACGCTTGAGGTCATCCGAAAGCTGAGCACCCAGTAGACGCTCTGCCAAGGCGACGGAGTTCTGCCCCATCTCCTTGCGTAATTCGGTAACAACTTGTTCGCGCTGTGCTGCCAGCTGCTTCTCACCAGAAGCCACAATGCGGTTGCACTCAGCTTCAGCTTCCGCCTTCATTTCGGCTTCAATATGCTTGCCACGCGTACGTGCTTCTTCGCGGATCTCTGCAGCCTCTGCACGTGCACCGGCAAGCTGTGCATTGTACTTTTCCAATGCAGCCTTTGCCTCTTCTTGAGCTGCTTCCGCGCGCTCAATTCCGCCCTTAATGCGGTCTTCGCGCTCATCTAGAACCTCAAGGAACTTAGGGAGCACGAGCTTCCAAAACAGGATCCCCACAACAAGAAGCACAACGAGCGCCCAGAAGATATCATAGCCAACCGGGATGAGTACGCTGTACTCCTCCTCCAATGGCAGTTCATCTCCTGCCGCAAGGTAGTTAATGACGTTCGTCATAGGATTCGCTTTCGTTTTGGGTGTTGGAAATTAGAGGATGAAGCCTGCAACGAGGCCCAGCAAGGCCAAAACCTCAACGAAGGCGATACCCAGGAACATGTTGGTACGCAGTTGGCCAGCCATTTCTGGCTGGCGTGCCATACCTTCAAGAGCCTTACCAACGAGGATACCGATACCCAAGCCGGGGCCAATGGTGGCAAGACCATAGCCGATGGTGGCGATGCTTCCGCTTACGGATTCTGCATCTTGTGCCAGGATGAGTTCGTTCATTGGAATGTCATTCCCTTTCTAGAATTCGACCATGTGGCCGAAATAACTTTCTTTGGTTAGTTGTTCCGCATTGCGGGTCAATGCTCGTCCGCATGTAGTGACAACTCGATATATACGGCAGACAGCAGCGCGAAAATATACGCCTGCAAGAAGATCACCAACAGCTCGAATAAGGTAAAAGCCACACCTGCTGCAAGTGTGAGAGCGGAAAGTGCGGTCCACCCATTGAGTTGCCAGAAGAAGAAGTTCGTTGCCGAGAACAACAGCACCAAGATGATGTGTCCGGCAAGCATATTTGCCATAAGACGAATTGTCAGCGAGACAGGTCGCAGGACAAACGTTGAGAAAATCTCAAGTGGTACTACAAGAACATGCAGAAATGGCGGAATGTTGGGAATTACCACCGAAGACTTCACGTACTTGAAGAAACCGTAGCGCTTCGAACCAGCATAAATGAAGGCAACATAGCCAAACAGAGCCAGCACGATGGGCATACCAATACGAGCATTCGGAGAAATATTCAGGAATGGGATCACCGAAGGCAAGTTAGCGAAAAGCACAATGAAGAAGATGGTAGTGATCACCGGCAAGAAGCGGCGTCCCTCCTTCTTCCCCAGGATTTCTTCCGCGATATGGATGCGCACGAAATCCAACATGATCTCGGCAACATTTTGGACCCCGCGCGGTACAAGCTTGGGGTTACGCATTGCTAAGCCGAAGAACAGGCAGATTACTAGCGCGGAAAGGATGCGAACGAGCATCAGACGGTCAATAGCGAACCAATCGGACTCCACGAACCAGATTGGATCCGGGAAAAATTCTTCACCGACATCAGGGGCGTGAAATGAGCCCCTGAAGCCTTCGGCCAAAGTTGTAACGCTCAGCGTTCTCTCCCGTGTTCGGGCCGCAGTCACTGCAAATAGTGAATCTACGGTGCGATGGACGTCTGAATCTCTCCACGTTCTTCCCGGACTCCGTCGCACATCAGCAAGAAGAACGTGGGGGTTGAAAGCACGAAAAGTGAAGTACAACTCATTTCATGGTCAAGTTGGCCTTCGCCATGTTTTGCTACCCAATCACAAACTGTATCAGGTTCACGGCGAATTTCCCCATTCAACATTGGGGGTATCCAGCCCAAAATGAAGAAAATGCCGGAAAAACTACTATGACCATTGTAAATAGCCATTCAGTTTCCCGGCAATATCCGACACATTCCCCTAGAATTACCCCCAAAAACGTCCCTTCAGGATGGGATTCTTAGGAATACAATATTTCGTAGTCTCGATTTTACGAGTCTGTGGGATTCACATAGGTCACATTCGTTGTCACGATGGCCCACACCTCACTGGCCATCATGGCCACTGTCACAGCAGCAACGGTAACAAAGAGCGCGAGGCGATCATAGAACTCCATATCTTTCAGCACGGCGAGCACAATGATCAGAACGACGATCTTCAGCAGCCAGCTTCCCAGCACCACTGCCCCGGTTGTGGTCGAATTCGTGTTCGCTGTTGCTAACACACTGATGACCGTCACGATTGCGAAACCGAAGCCAATACCTACCCCAATCAGCACACCCCATAGTCCGGGCAACTCTCGCAATCCGCCCCAAAAAGCAGCGGAGATTACAGCAATAATGGCAGTAGCCACCATGGCATAACGCAAAGCGCGCTGCAGGGGGCGGCGGTGGTCATCATACTTTGAAGCTTGCGACATCGGTTCTACTTTCTGGTTCTATTTCTCAGTGGAAGCTTTGGACTGCGGCACTTGATGCCTAGGCCGGCGGGTGCGCGGAGCTTCTTCGGCCACCACCTTGGGCATCGTAGGCTCGGTATTCCGCTGTGCTACAACCGGCTGCCATGTAAAGATGGCGGCTAAGACTGCATTTAAGAGAATCAAACCACAAGAAATCAGGGGCGGGAAGATGGAAAAGGATACTGCGCCAAAGGCGACTACAGATACCCAAGAATACATAACCAAGGCCACCCGCCGGTGGGTATGTCCCAAGGCGAGGAGGCGGTGGTGCAAGTGCAAGCGATCGGCACTAAAAGGTGATTGACCTTTACGCAGGCGGCGTACGATTGCCATCACCAAGTCCAGCATTGGTACAAAGATTGCAGCGATGACCACAAGCAATGGGGACATCAATGCGATGAAATCCACCGGCCCATACAAGCTCATATCAATCTTGCCCGATGCCGAGGTGGCTGCAGCTGCAAGCAGCAAACCGATGAGCATCGATCCGGTATCACCCATAAAGATACGCGCGGGCTCGAAATTATGTGGAAGGAAACCCAAGCAAATACCTACCAGGGTCGCAGAGATAATTGCCGGTGGATAGGCAGAGACCATACCTCCTTGGTCATGCAAGATCACCAGGGAAAATAACAAGATTGCAGCAGCAGCGATCATACCTAATCCTGCGGCTAATCCATCGAGACCATCAACGAAATTAATGGCATTCATTAAGGTCACCGTAAATAGGACTGTCACGATGACAGAAAGTGTTGAGTCCAGCACAAAGGTTGTACCACCGCCGAAAGGCACATACACCACAGACCAACTCAGTCCCATAAATGCAAGTGCGAGGCCAGCGGCGATCTGACCAATGAGCTTTGTTAGCGCATCAAGTTCATAAAGATCATCAAAAATGCCCACTAACACAATCACAGTTGCCGCCCACAGCACGGCGCGCATTTCTGCAGTGACCGGTTGGAATCCTCTGGTAAGCGCGGGCAATTGCTCGGCCATGAAAACCGCCGCCATAAAACCGGTGTACATGGCAACACCCCCAAGTCGAGGCTTGGGTTGGGTGTGCACATCGCGTTCGCGGATTTGGCTGAGACGCCCAGAATGAACCATGGCCCATCTCACTATGCCCGTGGTTATGAAGGTAAGGGCTGCGGCGACTAATATCACCAGCCCTAACTCCCGCAGCGGTACGCCTGCTGCTCCCATGAAAGCGCAGCCCCCTAGCGTGTGCGCAGTAGCGCTTCGTCCATATGCAAGATCTCAGCCAGACGTGCTCCTGAAATTGCACCTTCGCGCAGCAAGCGTGGATGATCGCCGGCAAGATCCACGATCGAGGATGGCTGACCAATAGCAGCTTCTCCCCCATCCAAATAAACAGATACGGCATCACCAAGTTGCGCTTGGGCCGCGGCACACGTCGTCGGCGGCTGATGCCCAGTCAAGTTTGCGGAGCTGACAGCCATGGGACCAGTTTCAGCGAGCAACTCTAAAGCGATTGGATGCAATGGCATACGCAGCAGCACGGTGCCGCGAGTATCGCCCAAATTCCATGGCAGACTCGGCGCTTGTGGCACCACAATACTCAAGCCACCAGGCCAGCAGGCCTCAATGAGATTGCGCAAATCCTGGCTAAAAGTGTGCACCAAACCGCGTGCCGTACTCCAGCTACCTACAAGTACAGGCACTGGCATGTCAGGGCCACGACCCTTGGCTGCAAGCAGGCGGGCGACCGCAGAGTTATTAAAAGCATCACAACCGATGCCATAGAGCGTGTCGGTGGGCAGGACGACTAGTTTGCCAGACTTCACAACCCGGGCAGCGGTTTGTAAGCCGGTGGCCCGGGGTTTGGCGTCTTGGCACTCAAAGACCTTCACGCGGGATTCCTTTCCACAGACAATATTCGGATACTTACTCTACTACTTTCCGCGCGGTGACAAATCTTGCACGCCCGGCATCATCGGCGATAGGGGTGATTTCTTCGAAAAGACCCTGGCTTTCGAAGGCTGCGATCACAAGATCTTGCGTGGCATCATCGTGTTCGATGCCACAGTACCCACCGGGCTTCAGCAGCTGCACAACGTGCGGGAGCATAGCGTGGATCACATCCATCCCAGACTCACCACTAAAAACTGCCTGTGGCGGATCCTGATGCACCTCGGGACTTACCTCTGCGGCAGTAGGAACGTAGGGCGGGTTGCTCACCACGAGGTCAACGCTGCCTGGCACACCAAGGTGGGTATACGTTTCAGCTTGGGTAGCATCGCCAAGAACTAGATTGACTGTTTCCGGCAGGTTTAGGCGCGCATACGCCGCAGCCTCTTCCGAGATTTCGACTGCACTGACTGCTGCTTGCGTCACTTCGTAAGCAACAGTTGCCGCCAGCGCGCCAGATCCAGTACACAAGTCCACGACTACTGGGTGCGGCAGGTTGCACAAGCGCTGCACTGCCCACGCAGCCAACATCTCCGTTTCCGGGCGCGGGATGAACACACCTGGACCAACCACAAAGTCATACCCATAGAAATTGGCCACACCCATAATATGCTGCAGCGGAACGCGGGTGATTCGCTGCGCTATTGCATGCTCCAAACGCTGATGTTCTTCGTCGCTCAACGTGGCATCTCTCTGCAGGAATAATTCCATGCGCCCGCACTCTCGCACCCAGGACACCAAGATTTCTGCCTCGGCTTTCGCGCTCGGGATACCCGCGGATTCGAGAGCGAATCGAGTGCTGACCAGGGCGGCGGCGATGGTGGGCATCATTTCCTCCTTGAAGAGATTTCAGGGCTGCATGCTCTACGGTATGCGGCTAAAGGGAGTGCGGCGTCGGGCATTATCGCATCGATGATGCCCAGGGACACACGAAAAACGGGAGCCTGGTTCATCAGACTCCCGCTCCTCCAACGGATTCACTACGAACTGATAGCTCCTCCGTCTTTTGAACTAGCTTTCAGCTTCCAAGCGGGCGGCGCGCTCGGCGGCCTGCAAAGCGGCGAATAGGTCATCGAGCTCCCCATTGAGAACGGCATCAAGATTGTTTGCCTTATAACCGATGCGGTGATCGGTTATACGGTTCTCTGGGAAGTTGTAAGTACGGATACGCTCGGAGCGGTCGATAGTGCGAATCTGGGCGGCACGACCTTCTGCTGCTTCTGCCTCGGCCTGTTCTTCAGCCAGGGCCTGCAGACGGGCGGCCAATACTTGCAACGCACGCGCCTTATTCTGGATCTGGGAACGTTCCTTCTGACAGGTCACAACCAAGCCAGTTGGCAAGTGCGTAATACGCACAGCGGAGTCAGTCGTGTTCACGCCCTGCCCACCCTTACCAGAAGAGCGGTAGACATCCACACGAATGTCCTTATCATCGATCTCGACTTCGCCGACCTCATCGGGCTCGGGGTATACCAAGACACCCGCTGCGGATGTTTGGATGCGCCCTTGCGACTCAGTGACTGGAATGCGCTGCACACGGTGCACACCACCTTCGAATTTGAAGGCACTCCAAGCACCATCGCGGGACGGCTGCTTAGAACGGATTGACAAGGTCATATCCTTTACACCGCCCAAGTCAGACTCGGATAACCCCAAGACTTCTATGCTAAAGCCGTGTTTCTCCGCATAACGCTGGTACATGCGCACAATTTCACCTGCGAACAATGCGGCTTCTTCGCCACCGGCACCGGACTTGACCTCCATGACGATGTCATCGCCATCGTGAGGGTCACGCGGTGCGAGCAGATCAGCCAGTTGCTCCTCTAAGCGCACAACTTCGCCTTCCAGACTATCCGCCTCGGCCTTGAAATCACTGTCTTCGTACGCCATTTCTTTGGCATCGGCGAAGTCGGCACGCGCTTGGCTGAGCTTGTTGTGCACATTGATAATCGGCTGCAGTTCGGAATACCGCTTGGATAACACCCGGAATTTCTTCTGGTCGCCGGCGGTCTCCGGATCGGCCATCTGCATTTCGATGCCCTGATATTCGGCGACGATGTCGTCAACAGCTGAGACCTGATTGGCCACGCTTTTACTCCTCCTCTGCGGCAGCCGCCATCGGTGCCGAATTAAGAACCTGCAATAAGAATTCGCCGTTGGACTTAGTCTTCTTCAACTGCTTCATCAGCAAGTCAATAGCAGCCTGGGAGTCCAGGGCAGACAAGATTCCACGCAACTTTTGCATTACGCGGGCCTCTTCTGGGGCCAAGAGCAGCTCATCCTTACGGGTACCCGATGGGTTGATGTCCACAGCTGGGAACATGCGACGCTCAGCAATCTTGCGGTCCAGCTTGAGCTCGGCATTACCGGTACCCTTGAACTCTTCGAAGATCACAGTATCGCCGGCGGAACCGGTTTCTACCATCGCGGTGGCGATAATGGTGAGCGAACCGCCATTTTCGATGTTGCGGGCAGCTCCCAAGAAGCGCTTTGGTGGGTACAACGCATTGGAGTCCACACCACCAGAGAGAATACGGCCCGAGGCTGGGGAACTATTGTTGTAAGCCCTGCCTAAACGAGTAATGGAATCCAACAGGACGACAACATCCTTGCCCTCTTCCACCAGGCGCTTTGCACGCTCGATGGCTAACTCGGCCACGGCGGTGTGCTCGCTTGGCGGACGATCGAAGGTCGAAGAAATGACTTCACCGTGCACATTACGGGTCATATCCGTAACTTCTTCTGGGCGCTCATCAATTAGAACTACCATCAGATAACACTCTGGATTGTTCTGTGCGATGGCATTAGCGATGGACTGCAAAATCGTGGTCTTGCCAGCCTTTGGAGGCGATACGATCAAGGCTCGCTGTCCCTTACCGATTGGCATCACCAGATCAATGACACGGGTGGTCAGGATCTTCGGACTGGTCTCTAAGCGCAGACGTTGGTTTGGATACAGCGGGGTTAGGCGTGCAAAGTCTGGACGCTTGCGTGCATCTTCCACACTGCCTTCGTTAACCGACTCAATACGTACCAGTGGATTGTACTTCTGGCGCTGCCGTCCGCGGTTATTGTTGCCGCGGTTGTTGTTACCGCCGCCAACGCGGGCATAGCCAACGATGGAGTCACCAGAGCGCAGTCCAAAGCGTCGCACCAACTGTGGACTTACGTAGACATCGGCTGGTCCTGGGTGGTACCCGGAAGTACGTACGAAGGCCACATTGTTATCCACGATGTCGAGGATGCCGGCTGCGAATTGTAGTTGCTCATCATCGCGTGGGTTTTCCGGTGCTTGATTCTGCGACTCTTGAGCTTGTTCACGACCACGGCGATTACGACGGTTGCGGCGACCGTTGTTTTCGCGCTCTTCACCTTGCTCCCGGTTATCGCGGTTATCGCTATCGCGGTTGGAGCGGTCGTTACGCTCCTCACGATTGGAACGATCATTACGTTCTTCACGGTTGAAGCGTTCGCTTTGCTCTTCACGGTTATCGCGGTTATCGCGGTCTGCACGGGCATTCCGCTCATTACGGTCATTGCGATCATTGCGGTCGCGATTATCTCGCTTACCCCGACCGCGATCGTCACGGTTGCTACGACGCTGGTTCGAGGATTCTGTGTCTTCACGAATAGTATTATCACGATTTTCGCGGTTGTCGCGGCCATCGCGGTCACGATTATCGCGATTGTCCCGGTTATCGCGGTTATCACGGTCACGATTGTTCTTACGACCGCCACGCTTTTCAGTGTTTTCACCGTTACCATGAGCAGATTCTTGTTGGCGTGTACGGTTGCGACGCGCGCGGCGTGCGGCAGCACGACTCCGAGATTGTGGAGTCTCATCACCTTCCTGGGATGCCTCTTGGGTAGCATTCTCCGAAGTTTGAGTGCTTGCAGCTGGCTCTTGCGCCTCGTGCTGCACGCGACGTCGACGTCCGCGTAACACTTCTGCACCAGGTGCTGGTTGCTCTTGTCCAGCGCTCTTTGCTGCTGGAGCTGCTACTTCTGCCGAGCGATCATTGTTTGCCTCTTGATTCGCAGGCGCTTGATTGCCAGCGGAGTTCTTGCGTGGGCGACCGCGACGTGGGCGTTCCCCCTCACCATTTGCGTTTACCCAACCGGTGATACCGGTGCGCTGTGCTTGTTCAATAACCGCAATCAATGGCCCCTTGCGCAGGGTAGAGATCCCGCGCAGGCCCATGTCATTTGCTAATTGCCGCAATTCTGGCAACCGCATGCCTTGCAGGTTCTGGGATGCGACTTCGTTGTTGTCAGCCACAGATTTCCTTTCATCATGAACCGAGCTCTATGGCAGCAAGATTTTCTGCGCACAATTAACGCGCGCAGCAAGAGTCTTGCAGGAATACTCGGAGGATTTCCATGCATTATTCGTTGGATGGGAATGCGAATTCACTAGGAGCGTTCGCGCTTCATAAAACCATAAAGGTATGTGCGAAAAGAGATACAACAATCCGGGAAGCTACAGCGGTTGAATACAGCCGTGAGAATTTAAGTTCTAAGCTCCACGCTAAGAGTTCCTGCCAGCAAAAAATGTGCTTGCCAAGATTACTTAGGGATCAGTAAGAACGCGGTAATTTATGAAGTTCGCTATCCATGCTACCTAAATTTCTCCGATTTGGGTAGTCGCACACTAAAACACAGTAAATTTTCAATATTTTGACGCCATTTTTTGCCGTGCCATGGAAAGCTTCGCAGCCAAAACCACAAAAGCGTAGCCACTGTTACAGATCCTCTATTATCCTTAAGTATTATGCGTAGCACTATGCAAGATATTCCCCTGAATATCTCCCAGATTCTCGAGTATGCCGCCGAATCTTTTCCGGCCGCTATGGTGCATAGCTTTGCTCTCCCGACCGCTGGCGACTCTACGACAGCGGAATGCTCTGCAGCTGCATCAGATCAAGGTATTCCTGATCCGCTGCAATCACCATTGCCACAGAGTTCGTATTCCTATATTTTTATGCGCGCGCGTGCCGCAGCTTTTGCCCAAGTTTTACGTTCTGAATTTGATTTTCGGGGCGATGAGCGCATCGCTACCTTCTGCACTAACTGCTTGGAGCAATTAGAAATTCTTTTTGCAGCGACTGGCATTGGTGCGGTATTCCAACCTGTGAACGTACGATTCTTGCACAGCCAACTGCGCTATACCATTCGTCATGGCAAGCCCCGAATTATTGTTACCTCCGCAGCTTTCGCGGATCAGTTAGCACCTTTGCTTGCTGACTCCAAGATCAGCTCGACAGTACGCGCGGTCATTGTTATCGGTAGCGAGGAGGAGATAGCTTCTGCCCGCAGGCATATTCCAGCGGCCTTCCCTACCTACAGTTATGAAGCATTGCTCGATGGCCGCTCGACGGTCTTCCACTGGCCTGTCATCCCCGAGCATGAGGCTGCAGTTTTGTGTTATTCCACTGGCGCTAGTGGCAAGCCCAAGGCAGTTGCGTATTCACACCGCTCTTTGTATCTACAGGCTTTACAACTGTGTGGCGCCGAAGCCCTCAATATTCATAGCGGTGATACCTTCTTGATCGGTGTGCCGCTCGCGCATGCTTGTAGTTGGGGCGTTCCTTTAGCTGCTATCATGGCTGGTTGTCACCTCGTCTTCCCCGGCACAGTCGACCATAGTGCTCATCTAGCCCAAGTAATTGCCCAAACTCAGCCCACTAAAGCCCACGGCGTGCCCATTATCTGGAGCAAACTGTGTAACTACTATCTCAAGCATCCGCCGCATAGTTTGAGCCTGCAGGAGATTTTCTCTGGTGGGGCATGTGTCGCACCTGCGCTCATCGATACGTGGAAACGCATGTACGGCACTGAGCTCATCCAGGCATGGGGTATGACTGAGCTGCTTGGTATCGCAACCATCGCGCGTGTACCGCAGGATTTAGGGCCCGCGAGTGCAGAGAGTTACCGCAATACCCAGGGGCGCTTCTCTCCTTTGGTGCGCCACCGCATCGTTTCCGAACTGGGCGAGACCGCCAACCCCGATCTCAATGTCGGCACGATCCAAGTACGTGGGCACACCGTCACCGGCGAGTACTACAATTTCCAGCCCGTTGATGCGGACCTGCAGTTACCACATCCGGACGTTTCGCCGCGTATTGCCGAACGCTTCACTATTGATGGCTGGCTGGACACCGGCGATGTCGGCATCGTGGGTTCCGCTGGATATTTGGAAGTCAAAGACCATGCCCGTGATGTCATTCACGCTGGTGGCGAAAATATCTACGGGCAGCAGCTCGAAGTACAGCTACTCAATAGCCCGTTGGTCAAAGAATGTGCCATCATCGGCTATCCCAATTCTCAGTGGGGCGAACGCCCCTTGGCAATCGTGCAGGAAGCTGAAAGTCCAAAGGATCCAGTCACCATTGCACGGGAACTAGAACGCTATCTTGAGGATTACTTTCCTTCCTGGATGGTACCCAAGCACTGGGCATTTGTGCGCAGCATCTCGAAAACGCCGCAAGGGAAATTCGACAAAATTTCCTTGCGCAATCGCCTAGCCGCAGGCGAGTTACCAGTAATCTCTACGCTGCCCGGAGCTAATGAGCCGTAGTAGGTTTCTGGTCGTAGCATAATAAGCCGAAAGTTACTGCGAGCAACCAGACAGTCAGTACTTAAGAAAGCAGTGCTTAAGAATACAGGCCTATATAAAACAAAAGTGGCTGTAGCAGCAATCATTCTTGCTCCTACAGCCAACTCTCCTACGGTCGCTTACTCTAAGCTCGCTGTTCTTAGATTACGTGCACCTCGAAGGTCATGCCCTGGCGCTTATGCCCGGCAATAGTGCACCATCCTTCGGTGTCTTCTTCAAACGTACCTGCATCAAATACCGCGGTTTCCCCAGGGGCAATATTACCGCTTATGCGGTCATCAATCTTCAAGTCATGGGCCACATCATCATGGTTGACGATCTCCAAGATCAATGGCTCTCCTTTAGCCACTTCCACAGTATCTGGGCTGAAGTGCATGCCAGTGATCTCAAGCGTTGCGGTAATATCCGCATCTTCATTTGCCTGTGAAACGGTGGCATCACCTGCGGAATCACTCAGCGCAAAGTACAACATCAGCGGGGTGAGGATCACCAGCACAGCAGCAACCACAATGTACTCCCACCGCACAGACTTGCCTGCTGGTGCGGACTCTGATTCCGTCACGGATTCACTTCCTTTTATTTACGTTGATGTTGGTGTTGCTCCGTTCAGGGGACACACCTGCTGGGTTTGCACAACAAGACCAAAAATATAGGTGGTGCAAACAGTCATTAACACAGCATTGTACTCACAATTTCTCGGATGCCAAGCTATCCATTTCCGCTAAATCTTGCATCCATCGCGCAGAGCAAACTCCCCCGATTCCAAAAAATCCCGATCAGTCAATCGGGATTTTTGCATGCGGGCGAATCCCGCGCACAGAATTATGAGTGCACTTTTACCCGCACTGGGCCGGCAACCTCAAGTGGAAGTACGCGTAAACCAGCGGACCGGGCATCATCCAAAATTGCAGGGGCAATCTCTTCGGTACCTAACACCATTACTGTTGGACCAGCACCAGACAAGTACGCTGCATAATCACGGTTACGCAGCCGGTTTACCCACTCGCTGGTTACTGGCAGCACATCGGCGCGATAGGGCTGGTGCAAGCGATCGCGAGTCCCCTCCCACAACAATTCAGGGTGTTGTTGCAAGGCAACGATCATCACTGCACAGCGTGAAACATTAAAACGAGCATCCATATGGGTGACATCACTTGGAAGCACACGCCGCACAGCCTCGGTGGAAGCATGGAAATCTGGAACCAAGGCAGTCGCCTGAATGTCAGGATGGACAGGGATTTGCACGGCCTTGTACTGCGGATCGGTACGACCATCGACTGGAACCTCAGTCCAGGAGACCACACCTCCACCCAATACACTTGCAGCGGCATTATCCGGGTGGCCTTCGAAGGCGGAAGCTAATTGCACTACACGAGGATCATCAAGCGGGAAACCTGCCAAACCATTGGCTGCTGCTACGCCAGCAACGGCTGCCGCGGCCGAACTACCTAGGCCACGTGACTGTGGAATGTTGTTATGACACACGACGCGCAGTCCTGGCACACTGGCATCAGATGCCTGTAATCCACTACGAATAGCCTTCACAACCAAATGAGATCCATCAAGGGGAAGCTCGCCTGCGCCTTCGCCAAAAACCTCAACCTCTAAGCCCTGGGTAATAACCTCGACTTCTACAGTGTCATAGAGCGAGAGCGCCAGACCTAGGGTGTCAAAGCCAGGTCCTAAGTTAGCCGAGGAGGCCGGAACAGTAACCGTAACTTTTTTCCCTACTGGAATTTCAATGCTCATCGACGACCTACTCCCCCATCAATCGCAGTACGCTCTTGATTTCCTTCACCGCGGCGTGCTTACCCACTTTATCCACGGTGGCACGCAGATCCGTCTCAGCAGCCGCGTGGGTCACGATGATCAAACGGGCGTGGTCGCCACGCTCTTCCTGACGAATCGCGCGCAGTGAGATGCCGGCGTTGGCAAAAATGCTCGTCAGATCAAGCAACACACCCACTCGATCTTCAACTTCCATGTCAATGTGGTAGCGAGTTGGTACCTCACCGAAATCTGCAATTGGTAGGTTAGCGTAGGTGGACTCGCCAGGAGCACGCCCACCAAAGACCTTATTGCGGGCGGCGCCTACGATATCACCGAGCACTGCGGAAGCGGTGGGATTACCACCTGCACCATTTCCGTAGAACATCAGGCGACCGGCAGCTTCCGCTTCCACGAACACCGCATTAAAGGACTTGCTTACACTTGCTAGTGGGTGATCTGCCTCGATCAGGGTTGGGTGTACGCGTGCCGAAATCTTCTCTTGGCCCTCGGCATCTTGAATACGCTCACAAATAGCGAGGAGCTTGATCTCCTGACCTGCCTGGTGCGCAGCCTGAATATCTTCCGCGGTGACCTGGGTAATGCCCTCACAATAAACATCATCGGCAGTAACGCGAGTGTGGAATGCCAACGATGCCAAGATCGCTGCCTTGGAAGCTGCATCGTATCCTTCCACATCGGCACTTGGATCAGCCTCGGCATAGCCTAAACGGGTAGCCTCAGCCAGGGCATCATCATAGGAAGCGCCCGTGGTGGCCATGGCATCCAAGATAAAATTAGTGGTGCCATTGACGATGCCAGCAACAGATTGCACCTGGTCGCCAGCCAAGGAACGTCGCAGCGGGCCAACCACTGGGATAGCAGCCGCCACAGCAGCCTCGAAGTAGAGGTCAATGCCGGCCTCATCAGCAGCTTGGGCTAATTCTGCAGAGTGCGCGGCTACTAACGCCTTATTTGCGGTCACTACCGACTTGCCGCTACGCAGTGCCTTGAGGACTAACTGGCGTGGGTAGTCGATACCGCCGATAACCTCGACTACGAGATCGACATCATCTCGTTCGATTAGCGCATTGGCATCATCAGTGAGCAGCCCCAGTTCATCAGCCAAACTGCCGGCGTGCTTGGTAATATCCGAAACGGCCACACCTTTAATCTCTAGGGGACCACCGGAGCGGTGGCGGAAGGCGTCCGCATTTTCGTGCAGTAGGCGCAGCACCTGGCTACCCACAGTGCCGTAGCCAAGCAAGGCAATGCCGACGGACTCGCCTTCGCCCTTGCCCGGATTAAAGTTGCTTAGTTTTGCTGAGGTGCTCACGTTCGCTATCACTTTCTCTGCGTATCGTTGTACTCCGCCGACTGCAGCTTGGGCAGCCAAGGATCAAACTAATTATATTACACTACTGAGTTTTCTCTGTTAGCCTACTAGACAATCTTGTCTAGTAGCTAGCCGCAGCCGAATAACATGCAATCTCATTACCCATCATCACCGTCACCTTCGCTAATGCTGCATGAGAGCAAGTGGCACGAAGTATCTACGATTCGAGGCTGAAGTAGTCTTCCATCGTCTCACGACGCACCATAAGTTTGGCTTTGCCCTCTTTGACCTGCACGATTGCTGGACGAAGCTGCATGTTATAGCGCGAACTCATCGCGTAGCAATAAGCTCCGGTTCCAGCAAACGCCAGCAAATCATCTTCTGCAATATCATTGGGGTACCAAGCATCCTGCACTAAGATGTCACCGGATTCGCAGTGCGAACCGACCACACGAGTTGCAACTGGAGCCCCGGATACTAACTTATTTGCGACGCGCACATCATACTCAGAGCCGTATAAGGCAGGGCGAATATTATCGCTCATACCGCCATCCACGGCCAGGTAACGGCGCACTTGCGTATCGGAAATGTGCACGTCCTTGAGAGTGCCCAGAGTGTAGACGGTTGTGGTACTTGGACCGGCAATCGCACGTCCTGGTTCTACCATGACCTGCGGGGCCTCGATCTCGAGTTCTGCCGCGCATTCGGACACGGCCTGCAAGAGCTCGTGAGCGACCGCCTGGACATCCAGGGCGGTCTCCTGCTCCATATAAGCGATGCCATAGCCACCACCAAGGTCCAGAATATCCAAGGTAACACCGAGCTCATTGTGGATCTGCTTATAAAGTCCCAGCACACGTTGGGCTGCCAGACTAAAACCCTCAGCATCAAAAACTTGGGACCCTACATGGCAATGTAGTCCAACCAACCGCAGGTGTTCCGATTCGATGCAGCGCTGTGCAGCCGCAAAGGCCGAACCGGATGCCAGAGAAAATCCAAACTTTTGATCCTCGTGACTCGTCGCGATGAACTCATGGGTATGAGCCTCCACGCCCGGCTTGACGCGCACCATCACATCTTGAACCACACCATGAGCCGCGGCAATTTCCTCGAGGCGTCCGATTTCAGTCGGGGCATCGAGGATCACTTGGCCGACCCCCGCAGTTACGATGCGCTCCAGATACGCGTTCGTTTTGTTATTTCCATGGGCGGCAACATCCTGTGCCGGGAATTCGGCGCGCAGGGCAATCTCCAATTCGCCAAGGCTGGCGACATCGATGCTCAAACCTTCATCGGCTACCCAGCGCACAATCTCGGTGGTAATAAATGCCTTGGAGGCATAGTGCACTGCTTTGGGATCGCCGAACGCTTGGGCCATATCTCGGCAGCGGGAACGGAAGTCATCCTCATCGACCACAAAAGTCGGTGTGCCATAGGTATCAGCAATCTCGCGCAGGGTTACCCCGGCGATAGTGATGTCCCCATTGGCACTGCGACGGGCATTACGGGGCCAGACATGGGCTGGTAGGGCGTTAAAGTCTCCGGTTGGAGGAAGGGGGCTTAAGCTCATAATTTTCTAATTCGACTCTGCGTTACTGATGGGTAGCTTTTGGGAGTAATTGGCGCCGGAAACCGGTGCGTGCCAGCAGATTGTAACTTGAGCAGCCATTACCTTGCATTCACTCAAGTTGCTGGAAGAGATAGCACAACCGTTTTGAAGGCCGCTCCAGCTGCCACCGGCTTGATGATATCGGCCTTACCAGGCCTTGCCCGGGGCAAAACACACGACTCTACCCCGGTCACTCATACTGCATGTTTACATGCGTTCTGGCGCGGTGACCCCGAGCAAATCGCATGTATTGGCCAGTACCTGACGGGTCGCAAAGACCAAGCCGAGGCGCGCCTGGTGCACAGGTTGCGCCTGTTCACCAGACTTTGGCAGTACCTGGCACAAATCATAGAAGCGGTGGAAGGAGGCTGCCAACCCCTCCGCATAGCGTGCAATGCGGTGCGGCTCACGCAGCTCGGCAGCTGCAGTAACCACGTCAGGGAACTCGCCCAAGGTACGAATAACGTCGCCTTCGCGCTCATGGGTGAGCTCGCCATAATCGGCACCTTCGAGGCTCAAGCCAAGCTCCGCAGCCTTGCGCCCCAAAGAGCACAACCGAGCGTGCGCATATTGCACGTAGTAGACCGGGTTGTCATTCGAGCGCGAGCTCCATAACTCGAGATCAATATCTAAAGAGCTATCAACTGAGGACCGCACCAGCGCGTAGCGGGCAGCATCCACACCGATGGCATCCACGAGATCATCGAGGGTTACGACAGTGCCAGCACGCTTGGACATACGAACTGCCTTGCCATCGCGTACCAAGTTCACCATCTGACCGATAAGTACCTCAACGGCATCCGCATCGTAACCCAAGGCGGCAGCAGCGGCGCGCAAACGAGAGATATAGCCATGGTGATCAGCACCAAGCATATACACCGCGAGGTCGAAGCCACGGCTAAACTTATCTGCGATGTAGGCAATGTCACCAGCGATATATGCCGCATCACCATCAGACTTAATAACTACGCGATCCTTATCATCACCGTACTCGGTGGAACGCAGCCACCATGCGCCCTGATCGAAGTAAAGCTTGCCGTTTTCCTTGAGAGTCTCAACAGCACGCTCAACGGCACCCGACTCAAAAAGCGAATTCTCGTGAAAATACACATCGAAGTCCACGCCGAACTCGTGCAGGGACTGCTTGATGTGATCGAACATTAATTCCACCCCGGCTGCCCGGAAGGTTTCGCGACGCTGCGCAGGCTCGGTCTCTAGAACCCCTGGGTGCTCCGCAACAACCTTGGCGGCTATATCTTGGATATATTCACCGGCATATCCATCTTCTGGCGTGGGCTCTCCTACAGCAGCTGCCACCAAGGAATCACTGAAGCGATCGATCTGACGACCATGGTCATTGAAGTAATATTCGCGGGTTACCTTAGCACCAGAAGCTTCCAAGACGCGCCCCAAGGAATCGCCTACCGCTGCCCAGCGCGTACCGCCGAGGTGAATTGGGCCGGTTGGGTTCGCAGAGACGAATTCTAAGTTAATGGACTTGCCCGCATAGGCATCATTGTGACCGTAGTGCGCCCCTTGCTCCAAGATTGTGCCGACCAGTGCTCCTTGGGCATCTGCTGCCAAGCGGATATTAATGAAGCCAGGTCCAGCGATGCTGACTTCCGCAATAGTCTCGGATGCTTCTAAAGCACTGGCCAGCATTTCGGCAAAGGCGCGAGGTGCTAGGCCTAGGCGTTTGGCCGATTGCAGGGCGATATTGGTGGCGTAGTCGCCGTGTTCGGGATTACGAGGGCGCTCGACCACGACGGTCTCAGGCAGCTGGCTGGCATCGAGGTTGTTCTCAGCGGCTACTGCCTGGGCTTTTTGCTCAATAAGTTCTGCAAGTTGTGCTGGAGTCATGGCTAAGCAGTCTACCTTATGTATAGGACATTGGAATAACCAGCTATTTCGACCATTCCGGCCGGTGAAGAAGTCCACATTGCTGCCCATTTCTCCAGCGCAGTGTCCCTCCGTGCGCTCGCCTACCCAGTCCCGACTGCACGCACCCAGCCCCTGTTTCCACCCGCCTCTTCTGTGCCCAAGCGCTCAAAAAGATCCCGGGGGCATCGCACCCCGAGAACACCGCACCCCTAGAAGCGGGCAGAACTGCAGTGATTCTACTCACAGATACTAGGTGCACCTTCAGCAAAGTCCGGCAGAACCCCCTCAAGGCGATGCCAGCTCTTGCTTCGGATTACTTGTTCCCCTGAAACCTCCGGCTTCAAAGCACAGTCTCCTCCTTTTTAACCACCTGCCTTTTATGGGGACTTTGATCGTGATCGTGCACAAATCTGGCATAATCCAATCGGAATCCAACCAAAGCGGAACTACACTCGTGGCACCCAGCAGTATTCCCACATCACTTTCTTCAAGGGGAAAGCAACATTTTTGCCGCCTCACGCTTGCCCACACTACAAGCTTCGAATTTGGTTAGCGTGACTTTACTTAGGCAATAGTGACCTGATTTACGCACAATTCCTTTGTATGATAAATCACGATTGTGTCACTTCACGCTCGTGCCGTCGCTTGCATTGGCTCACCCGAAGCAACACACTGCCCCACCTTCTCATTGGCTGTGGCAACGCACCTTATTCGTTCATTCCGGCATCAAGGAGCTAATCCATGAGAGTAGCGCTCTTTTCTACCTGCATCGGCGATTCCCTATTCCCCGATGCTTCCAAGGCCACTGCCCTGATCCTCTCTCGACTCGGCTGCGAAGTCGTCTTCCCTGAGGGGCAAACCTGCTGTGGCCAAATGCACGTCAACACCGGTTACCAAAAGGAAGCCGTGCCACTGATCCGGAGCTATGTGGAGGCATTTGAAGATCCCTCCATCGACTACATCGTGGCTCCATCTGGCTCTTGCGTGACCGCGGTTCGGGACCAGCATGAACACGTTGCTGATCGCTATGGCGATAAAGCACTAGTTGATGGCGCGCGCACGACTGCGAAGAAGACCTTAGATCTACCCGAATTCATCGTGGATGTCTGCGGCACCACCGATCTCGGAGCTTTCTTCCCTCACCGCGTGACATATCACCCATCCTGCCATGGCCTGCGCTTTTTGAAGCTAGGCGATCGCCCCTACCAGCTGCTGGAAAATGTTAGTGGCATCGATTTGGTACGTCTGCCCAACGCTGAAGAATGCTGCGGTTTCGGCGGCACCTTCTCCCTTAAGAATGCGGAGACTTCCGCAGCGATGGTAACCGATAAGACCCGCAATATCCGATCGGTCGATCCAGAGTACATCACCGGTGGTGACTCTTCTTGCCTGATGAATATTGGTGGCGCGCTTTCACGCCAGCATGCCGGGGTGCGTGCAATCCACCTCGCTGAGATTCTCGCATCAACAAGAGAACATCCTTGGACCCCGAAGTCCGCTGCTTATGCTCAGGAGGCCATGCTATGAGTGTTTTCCTTGGTAATCCCACAATGCCACCAGCTGCCGCGGACATCTCCTTGCTGCGCGGTGAGGAGAAGTTTCAGAAGGGTGCGCACGCTGGTCTATACAACGCCACCCAACGTCGCAACCTTCACAAGGCAACTACAACCATTCGCGAAAAGCGTGCGCACGTTACCAGCGAAATTGACGACTGGGAACTCCTGCGTAATGCTGGTTCAGCAATCAAACGCGACGTATTGGCTCGCTTGCCAGAACTCCTCGAACAATTTGAGGCTGCAGTAACCGCACGCGGCGGCATTGTGCACTGGGCCCGTGATGCTAAAGAAGCCGGAGAGATTGTCACAAAGCTCGTCCAAGACACCGGTGAGACTGAAGTCGTCAAAATCAAGTCCATGGCCACCCAGGAAATTGCGCTCAACGAGCAGCTTGCTACAGTTGGCATCCACGCCCAAGAAACTGACTTGGCAGAACTCATCGTGCAGTTAGGCCATGATCGCCCTTCACACATCCTGGTACCTGCGATCCACCGCAACCGTGCGGAGATTCGCGACATCTTCGTCAATGAGATGCCAAACACCGATGATTCCTTGAGCAGTGAACCTGCTGACCTTGCCGAGGCTTCGCGCCAGTTCTTGCGCGAGCAGTTTATGAAAGCCAAAGTCGCCATCTGTGGTGCCAACTTCGGCATCGCAGAGACTGGCCATGTAACCATCGTAGAGTCTGAAGGCAATGGCCGTATGTGCCTCACCCTGCCAGAGACCCTGATCTCGGTAATGGGGATCGAAAAGCTCCTGCCCACCTTTAAAGATTACGAAGTTTTCTTACAGTTACTGCCACGTTCGTCCACCGGTGAGCGCATGAACCCATACACCTCCTTGTGGTCAGGTGTCACCGATGATGATGGCCCTAAGAACTTCCACATCGTCCTGATCGATAACGGCCGCACCCGCGCACTGTCTAATGAAATCGGCCGCGAAGCACTAAAGTGCATCCGCTGTTCGGCCTGCCTGAACTCGTGCCCAGTCTATGAACGCGCTGGTGGCCATGCCTATGGATCCACCTACCCAGGCCCCATTGGTGCAATCCTTACCCCGCAGTTGACTGGCATGATTGATGCCCATGACCCTAACAGCTCCCTGCCTTTTGCATCCTCACTGTGTGGCCGTTGTAATGAGGTCTGCCCAGTAAAGATCCCAATTACAGACGCCTTAGTCGAATTACGCCACCAAAAGGTACTGACCTCAAAACCAGTTGTCGAAGGCTCCCTCATGGGAATAATGCAACTAACCTGGGGCAATAAGAACATTTGGAACACCTTGAGCCGCTTAGTCTTCTTAGGCCGCGTGATGGGTGGATTTAATGGCAAGATCACCCACCTACCAAGTGCTTTGGCAGGCTGGACCGACGTACGCGATGTAGCGATCCCGCCAAAACGTACCTTCCGCCAGTGGTTCGAATCCGATGAGGCTCAGCAATTGCTTGCTGATGCCCGCGCAGCAGGCATCCCCGCCGTGGACGAGGAAAAGGAATAATCATGGACGCAAAAACTGAGATCCTCAACCGCATCCACAATGCTCACAAGTTGGCTCATACTGCCCCAGGCCCATACCCAGTTCCACGCGAGTACAACACCAGCAGCGACCTCGACACGACGGAGCTCGAAGAGCTGTTAGTCGACCGCCTCCTGGACTACAAGGCCATCGTGCGCAAATCCAGCAGCAAGGACCTGCCAGCTACAATCGCACAAATCCTCAATGAACGCTCGGCCAAGGATATCCGCTACGCAGAAGGCTTAGACCCAATGTTATTCGCCGACTTCGCAGGTACTGCTACCCCAGATGACCGCAGCAGCGATCCCCGCCTTTTAGATGCCGTCGATGCCGTGGTAACTGATTCCCATGTTTCTTCGGCACAAACTGGCACCATATGCCTGGAGTCTAATGAGCTGTGCGGCCGACGTGCTCTCACCTTGGTTCCGGATTGCCATGTATGCATCGTGCGCATGGAAAATGTGGTTTATGGCGTGCCAGAGATGATTGGACGCTTGGATCGTATTCGTCCAGTTACCATGATTTCTGGCCCTTCAGCGACCTCTGATATTGAGCTCAATCGCGTTGAAGGCGTCCACGGTCCCCGCACCTTGATCTGTGTGATTGTGCGCGACTAAAACTCCCGATTCAACACCTGCCCCTTGAAGGGATTTTTACTCTCCTTGCTGGGCAGGTGTTGTCATTTTTTCGGCATTTTCGCCGCGCTCCAGACTGCTGCTTTTATTGCCGCATCAGTTACGCCTGAAAGTTTTCTTCCACACCACTATGGTGCTAGAATGATTCGGGTGGGCATTTGCATGTAGCCACCTTACAGGGGAGCTTCAAGCAAGGGCTCATGATCCTTGTATCATAAGGATTTAGTCTCCGTAGCTCAGTGGATAGAGCATTGGTTTCCGGTACCAAAGGTCGCAAGTTCGAATCTTGTCGGGGACACCACTGCATAACGAAAGGCTCACCAATTCTTCATGAATGGTGAGCCTTTTGCTCTTTCGCCTATGTCTCGAGCATTTCCAGACCGGTTGCGTCTTTCGAGATATCGGCTGCCATTAGGGTGCGGCGAGCAACCGACACCTCCTACTGCTCCCCTTTGGAGGTGTCCCGTATTTCCAAAATAGAGTCAAGATACTTCTCTAATGCTTCCAGCTGGCCTGGCTCTAACTGGTCGAAGAAGATACTTCGTACCGTTTCCACGTGTCCGGGGGCTGCAGCCTGAATCTTTTGCCAACCCAGCTCGGTCAGCGCTACTTCGATTCCACGCTTATCAGAGCTACATGCGCGTTTTTCAAGGAGACCACGGCGCTCCATGCGCTTCACCTGGTGTGAGACCCTACTGCGATCCCAGCCTAATAAGTTGCCCAACTCATTGAGGCGCATGCAGTGGTCTTCATCCTCTGACAGATTCACTAAAATTGCGAAGTCCGGCGAGGAAATACCACTGGCATGTTGCAATGCTTCGTCCATCGCGCGTACCGCAAATTGCCGGGATTGCAACAGTTTGCGCCAAAATCGCTGTTCATCTTCATTAAGCCATCGTGGGGAGTCCATGTCTTTAGGCTAGCGCTTCTGGGACAGAATTAAAAGCTGTTGGGCTATCAACTATTTTTTATATGCTCAGCTCAAGGCAAATACATTCACGAAAAGGACGCTCACAATCTTGGAAATATTGACATGCCACTACATCAAATTAAGAGTTGTGCGTCTTTCCAATTCAACCATCACTTCTTCAGCAGAAAAGTTTCCCGGATCCTGTACCCTGGTTTGCAAATTTTCCCCCTCGGCTTCATTGCTTCCCACCCAATAGCCAATACGATTGGCGGTGAGTTCCGCGAGTTCGATTTCAGGTTCGCCGATATCATCTTAAAAAAGCGAGGTCGCCACCATAATTGCCAGTGCTACTCCCCCTCCCCCGCCATCCGCCTTGGACATCGTGGCCCTGGGTGTTGAGGCGCAGCATAGGTTACCAAGGGTGCCTTCCTGGATATCCACATCGAGAGTTTTTGAGGCTCTTCGGGCACCAGGGGCGTTGGCTTCGAGGCGACGTCTATGCGTACCTGCAATGGGTTTTACGGTGATTTCACCCTCCCCTTCACGCTGGCCACGCGCGGATCCGAGGAGAGATCGTGATTATGTTCGACTGCTGTACACTCACAGTGCTAAAGAATCTTCCTTCTGCCCCTCAGTTACGACCACAGCTAAAACCCCCAGAGGCGATTCTTCGCTTGCTGGGGGTCGCGGCTTCTACTCAAAATACTGGGTGGTATTGCGCCTTTTCTAGGCGTTTATTCGACAGGAGAACCTGCTTTAAGATCGATGCGCTGCACTGGATCAAGTGCGCTGAAACGCTGCGGATCGCAGGTAAGCAAGAACAGTTGGGTATCACGGGCCGCAGCAGTAAATACAGGCGCCATATCTTTTTGACGCTGCGGATCAGTTGCTCCCATTGGGTCATCAATGAAAATGGCACTGTCAGCACCGACGAGTCGCGCCATGCTCACACGTTGGATAAGCGCTAATTGTTCTTTGGCACCACCAGAAAGTTGCTGAATCGCAATCGTGCCCCGCTTATCGGTACGCGTTTCTACCACCAGTTTGGAATCGAGTTTGAAACGAATGTCATCGTCATAAACTTCGCTAGCAAGTTTTTCCATCTCAATGCGTAGTGGGTGGGAATAGCGTTGGGTCATAGCCTCAAACTTATCCTGCAATTTGGTATATAGCAGCTTGATAGCATCGCGCTCGAGAATCAGAGGCTCAAGTGCTGCTTTAGCACACTCAAGCTCTTCTTGGGCCTGAGCATGATCACGGCGAATCTGACCACCTTCTTGGATCTGCTTGCGCAATCCTTCAATACGCCCCTGCAGCGACGCGCTTTCTCGCTGATTGGTTTGCAAGCGCCGTTCCGCCTCAGCTAAGTTTGCACGGACTTCTGTAGGTGCGCCGGAGTCTACCGCTTTTTGCTTAACGCTGAATTCGGCTGCCGCGGCGTGCAATTGCGTGCGCGCAGTTGCTAATGCACTCGCATCAAAGGCTTCCATAGCCCGGCGCATCTCCTCCTGCAAGCGCGCCCAGATTTGTGTGGCTTCTTCGTGGCGTTGGAGTGCAGCCTTGTGTTGGCTGTCCAAGCGGGCTTCATCAACGGCCCGCTTCTGTACTTCCTCCTGTTTCAGTCGTAGGTCTCTGCTCACATTGTGCAGTTCAGTCTGCAGCTTATCGCGCTGTGTCTTCCGCTGCTCGCTGTCTGCTTGCTCATAGGCTTCAAAACGGGCTGTTTGCTGGTCATCAAGGGTATCCTGGAACTGCGCGACAGCCGCCTCGTACCTGGTCACCAACTGGGTTAGTGATTCTTGGGATTCACCTTGCAGTATATTATCAAGTTGTCGACGCGCTTGGTTTAGTTGCGCCTTGATCGCGAGACTTGCTTCAAATATTTGCTGCGCACTTGCCACATCTGGTACGTCGAGTGCTGCAAGTTGCTTCTCGAAGGCCTCTTTCGCTGCAGCTACTTCTTCTGGAGTTACGGTGGCTGCATCCTGCATTGCTTGGCTTGGTGTTACTTCCAGGTACACCCCATTGATTGCAAACTCCGTTGGCTGATGAACTTCATGAATTTGCGGCTGCGCAGTAACTTCTATGGGTTCAGCATCACCACCTGAGTGAATAGCAACACTGGTTGGTTCTGAGGCACGCAAGCGTACTCGAACGGCTTGAGCATTCAAGCGTTCTTGGGAAACCTGCCAGGCAGTTTGCAGCGAACGTAGCTCCTGGAGTTGCGCACTGGATATCTGTGTAATGTGCTCGAGCTCAGCGATCTCTGTGTTGAGTCCCTTTGCCTCCTGCAGGCGTTTATTAGCCTCGGCCAGTTGTGTTTTCTCTTGGACACCAGTTGCGAATCGTTCAAGCTGGGAAAGCTCGGTATTAAGCGCTTCTTGGCGTTTCACCAATGCATTGGTTTCTTCAGTAGAAACCCCGGGCTGCTTTTCCAACTGTTCGAGTTGTGCTTTCACAGCTTCTTGCTGGGAAACAAGGATAGCAATGCGCTCTTCTTGCTGCCCTACTTGCTGCTGGCGGTTCACAAGATCTTTTTCTTGCTTTTCAAGGTGCGCAACTCGTTGCTCAATGAGTTCGTGCTGGTGGTGCGCAGCACGCAATTCATTTTCCGCCTGATTGAGGCTATCAAATGCCTGCTTGGCAGCAGTCAGAGCGGCGTTCAACTCTGGCAGGGCCTCAGTATGAGCAGCAAATTGGCTTTCTAAGCTTGTAAGTTCTCCTTGACAGCGTTCGATAGCCGTAACTTGTGTAGCGAGCGTCGATACTCGTTGATGTAGTAGTTCGACTTCTTGCTCTTTCAACTTAACGACGCTGGTGCTCTTGTCTCTATGACTTTTGGTGAAGTACTCAAAGTAGCGCTTGGTAACAGCTTGGAGGATCACATCACTGCTATCTGGTTGACCATGGGCTTCTTTGCTCGAAAGCACTTCCCTCAGGGGTTCTACCCCACCGAGGTTGTCGAGCACTTCGAGTTCGCCTTGCCCTACGAATAGGCAGTTGCGCAAGTTACTATCTAATTGATTATAAATAGCTTCGAGTCGGTCTTCCGCCTCAACCCCGGTGAGTCGGGTGGGATGCGGATGAATGATTTCGAGCTCACACTTCGACTGGCGCAACCAACGTTTGGTTACTCGGAATTCAATCTCCCCGATAGTGGCATGCAGGTGTACTTCAGGTCCGACATCGCGGCCGTAGGGTTGCGCTTCCCTGACTGCGCCGGCATTGGAACCGTGCCTGAATCGAAAAATCAAATCAATAGCGTGTAGCACCGTAGACTTCCCGGCCTCATTCGGTCCAGCGATCATGATGATCCCGGAAGCAGGCAGATCATGCAAAACTACTTCGTTGATCCCGTGGAAGTCCCGAACTTCGAGATTATGAATATGCATTATACCTGCTCCTGTCGTTGCAGCAGGGAATAGAGTTCCAGCAGCGCTTGGGCTGCAATCGGATCCGTGCTGCTTTCTTCAAGTAGTTCGCCATAGACCTCACCAACGTAGCCGGCGACCTTAACATCTACTAGCTCTGATTTGTTGGGGATGATTGTAATTTCAGGGCTGGATTTGCTTGGGAAGATTGCCGCGAAGCGCTTCTCAAATTTTTCTATTGCACCGTTGTATTCTTCCTTTCCAGCCAAAGAGAGTTTGCCGCCAACTTTGGTTTTTAGAACTATATTTTTCTTTTGCGGCAGGTTCTTCCATTCCGCGATAAGCGCGGATACGTCGGCATCACTGCGTAAATCTGCACTATAGGTTAAAAATTGCCAAGACCCGACGGTTACTTCTTCCACGCTAACGTTTTCGTTCGTCGCGCTGACAATGAGAGCTTTACCGGAATTGATTTCACCTTTGTTTAAGCGCACGTCATAAAAATCAGTGACTTCCGGCGCACCGGAAAACCAGATCTTGTTGGTTTTTCCGATCGGCCCTGCTGAGTGAGTGTCCCCCATAGCTAAGTAGCTGATCTTGTGTTGTGCCAGGGCCTCTTCAACAATCGAAAGATCGAAGTGCTTACTATCGCCGTAGGAGTCAAATTGTCCATGTCCTACCATGATGCGCACATTCTCAGTCGGTTCCTTGTCACTCAAGGCAACAGTCATGAGATCATTACCGGGATGACGCGCTAGTAATGGGGCTCCGAAGACTTCTACCCCGGGACGTACGGAGTGCAAGCTCGTATCACGTAGTAGCACCACGTTAGGGACTTCTTCTGCTAGGCGCGCAAGAATGCTGTCGCTGACAAGAGCATCATGGTTACCGGGCAGAATGTAAACCGGCATTTGGAATTCGAGGAAAGAATCAACGGCTTGATAAAAAATACGCTCTGGAATGTTGTTGGCATCAAAAATATCTCCTGCCAGGACAACGAATTCGCAATCTTGATCATCAGCGATGCCTGCGAGATTTTGGATTGCTTGATCGCGGGCATCATCGAAGCGCTCTTGAGCTTGCCCTAGGAATTTCCTGGTCATACCGAGTTGGAAGTCCGAGGAATGTAGAAATTTCACGCTAGTATTCATCGCCTAAGGTTCTCCATTTTGTCGCTGCATCGTTTGTTCTTATGCTCTTCAAGCTTCACGCTGTCGTCTCCTGGGGGGGGGATTGTCCTAGTCTTCACCCGTATCATCGAAGTTATCGTCTTCACAATCGTCATCCTCAATAGACTGGTTGCGCATGAGCTCTTCGTAAATTTCTTCAAGATCTGCAAACGCCCGGATCTGTTCAATCGGTAGTGCAGACACAGACTTGAGTGCTTCACGTAAGTGCACCTCGTCTGCTTGGTGAAAGAAGTCCACAGGATGCGCTTCTGGCAAATCGGGAAATGCACTACCGAGCCAGAATGCGGCGGGATCATGCTCATGCGACTCCGATGCATTTGGAGTTGTTGCCACAGCTTGGCGCGGCGTGAGCCGCAATTGAATGTCTGCAAGAGCAATCTCACGTATTTCAAAGGCCACCGCAGGATCTTCTGCGATTTGACCAGCGAAATGAAGCAGTACCGCGTTCACGTGTTTACAAAAAACAGGTCGGTCCGGACAATTGCATGAAGCCTTTAATTCTTCATGACGTTGGTCGAAGAATAAATTCTGTAGCTTACTCCATTGCAGCTTACCCCGACGGGCAGCTGAGAGGTGCTCTGGTGCGGCACTCAGGTATTCGCGCAGCTCTGCGACCTCAGCCTTGGAGCGTTTCGGAAAGCTGACCGAGACTTGGAAGGGTTCATTCTGCGTACCGTGAACTGCTGCGGCTACAAATCCAGCCGCAATGGTTAGGTGTCGCACGCGTCCTTCTGCAACGTATTTCTTCGCTCGCTGAAAACGTTGGTGGTCAGTCGCATTCTCGCAATAAGCACGCAGCCATTGCGCTATGGACTCTTCTGGCTCCACCACCGGTTGGGGTCCTGGCTTTCCAGGAGATATTCCGGCGGTGGCGGGGCTACCGAATTCAGCATCATTTGGCGCTTCTTGCATTGCAATCCATGCGGCACGAGTCTTTTCGGCCTGCGCCTTTTTGAAATCGAAATAAACGACATTATCTTCGACGCTGCCTGTAGTGGTCCGCGAGTTTGAGATCTTGTCTTTAGGCATCAGTATCCTCTCGCAGGCGGGCTAATTCGCCGTCGCCATCAGTGTTGAAGGAGAGCAGGTCACGTAATTCTTCACGGCTTAATTGGTTCAGCCAGCTTTCTCCACCGCTGATGACTTCCGCGGCAAGTTCTTGTTTGCGTGAGATAAGTTCATCGATACGTTCTTCAATTGTCCCTTGGCTGACCATTTTATACACACGAACTTGCTTATCCTGTCCAATGCGGTAGGCACGGTCTGTTGCTTGGTTTTCCACCGCGGGGTTCCACCAGCGATCCATGTGGATCACAACATTCGCTGCGGTAAGGTTTAAGCCAACACCCCCAGATCCTAAAGTAAGAATCATTATCTTGGTCCCAGCATCCTCTTGAAAGCGAGCAACAAGCTCTGCACGCTTTTGGGGGCTAAGATCGCCATAGAAAATTGGCACTTCGGTACGGAATTTCGTTTCAAAATAGCGCTGCAGAATGCGCGCGAATTGCACAAATTGAGTGAAGATGAGGACCTTCTCCCCTTGCGCCAATGCGGTCTCGATGAGAGCGGTTGCTGCTGCGACTTTACCTGATCGGTGTGTATTTTCAATCACCACTGCAGAATCATCTTTGAGAAAATTTGCCGGGTGATTACAAATCTGCTTGTAGGAAGTCAGCGCCTTGAAAATCAAACTGTGTAGTGATTCTTCACTTTTAGCAATCTTACGTAGTACCTCATCATTATAAGCCTTATACAACGTTGCCTGCTCTGGAGTCAGTGGCACAGGCACAACCATCTCTTGTTTTTCGGGCAAGGAATTTTGAATCGCTGGATCCTGCTTCGAACGCCGCAGAATGAAAGGATTCACAAAGGTACGCAAACGTGCAAGTGCGTCTTCATCGTTATATTTCTCGATAGGAATTGCAAAATGCGCACAGAAAAATTTGCGACTTCCCAATGAACCCTTGTTACAGAAATCCATTAAGGAATGCAGTTCCAAGAGGTGGTTTTCTACTGGGGTGCCGCTCAGCGCTACCCGATGGTGGGTTACTAACCGACCCATATTCCAATTGACCTTCGTATGAGCATTCTTCAATTTCTGGGCCTCATCAACTACGATGCGCTTGAAGAAAAAGCTCCGAATGAGTTCGACGTCAGAAACTACCATACCGTAGCTGGTAATGATGATATCAGCTTCCCCGAATTGTTTACGCGCCTCACAACCCTTGAGGCGTTGCGGTCCATGATGAATAACCGTACGCAGATGAGGGGCAAATTTGGCGATTTCTTGCTTCCAATTAAGCATTAACGAGGTTGGGCATACTACCAAAGTAGGCAACTGCGGAAGTGGAGCTTTGCGCGCATCTTCATGGCGGTGCTCCCGCTCATACACTTCCAGAGCGATAATTTGCAGCGTTTTACCTAAGCCCATATCATCTGCAAGAATCGCACCGATGCCACGTTGCCCCATCCAATACAGCCATTGCACGCCACGCTGTTGATAATCACGCAGTTCAGCGTGCAAGCTATCTGGCATCTCCAGGTGTATCTCGCTAGGATCACTCTGATCTTGGCCACCAATGAGGCTTTGCTGCCAACCGGGAATTTGGACTTCGAGAAGGTCGCCTGATTCTAAGCTCAACTCGCGCAGGAATCCGAGACTCGTAACCTGATTGTCCTCTGCTGCGGTCACCAGGGCATCGTGTTGCCCACTTAATAATTCTGCAGCACCATCCTCGTCATCAAGCTGATCTTGGAGCAATTGCAATTGATCTGCCTGTTCCTCGAGATGTTGCTGGGCGCGACTTTCGAGTTTTTCCAGGAGCTTCCCTGCATTATGCAGCATTGTTGGGTCAGCAAAAATCCACTGATTGCGAAAACGCACCAATGAAGATGAGGACTCTAGGAGCGTGCGCATTTCGGCACTGCTTAAGGCATGCTCGCCAACCGCAGCTTCTACACTAAAATCAAACAGGGTATCAAAGCCCAAGATGGCATCACGAATTTGCGGTGGATCGACCTTGAGCTTGACTTTGACCCTGTTGTCTCTCCAATCCTGCGGGATTACAAAGCGAACACCTTGGGCTTTGGAAATATTGTCCGCATCGACGAGCAACTGCGCTAACTCTGCAGTACTTAAGTAGGCATCCCATTCCCCAGCCTCACTTGACTGACGATCAAAGTCAATCATGGTTTGCACTTGCGCGCTCAGCAGAAAATCTCCCGAATCCACCATGCGGTTTGGATCGAGTACTGGTGCTGCATCAAGCAGGCGCGTATGGCGGTTATCCAAATCATTGCGAATATTGGAGCTGAGCTCGCTCAATCGAATGGGCTGCACACCTACGGAATCGGCGTACATTTGTACACGTGCGACCCAAAGTGCCTGAGAAGAATCTGCCATTTGATGGACTTTGCGGTCATCGGGTGCGAGCTGTTCATCCTCAGGGCGCTCCTTCACCTCAACCAGCGAAGAGTCAGTCTCAAAGGCATCATCGAAATCTATTGCAGGGAATTCTGATACCTGCGCATCTGAACGTAGCGGTACAGCCTTGAGACTATATTCCTCCAGGCTTTCTAAACTAGCAAGGCTTATTTCGTTCGCATAGCTGTCGCTCACACACTCAAATTTGACGATAAGCTGCAGACCTTCCGCCCGCACGGAAGAATTCCATTGGCTTAATGCGCGCACCATGCGGGCACTGCCTTGCCCAAAAGCGGTGCCGTGTAACAAACTACGCACAAAGCCTTGCCAACCATATGCGCGTGGGATCTCGTGTATGCGATGCAGGTTCGCATTGACGATCCAGGGGGTAAGTTCAACATTAAGCGCTTCGCCGAGGTGCCCACCAAAGTTACTGAGCAGGACTTGTGGGCAAGCGTTCATCATCTCGCGCAGCCAGGTATCTTCAGCCAACCCCATCTGTAGTTTCCAGACTGGATACCATTCGCGCTCAAACTGTCGCAGGGTAATCCCGACATTGCCAGCGCGGACAAAGGTACCGAGACCCGCACGAAAACGGGCAAGCCAACACAGATCGCGTCCAATCCCCCAGGTTTGTCCGGGGGTTACGTCTTGTTGTTGCTGATCAATAGCGATGCCTTCGTCCCCAAGCATCTCCTCTGCGCTATACTCCTGCGCAGCTTGATTGACTACAGCGACCTGTTCTTGCCGCGCTGCTGTTCGCTCGACTACCTGCCGAAATTCTCTGGCATCGCGGCGCAATTGCGACTGCCCAGATTCTCGCCGATGCGATACATATGTAGGATCCTGCAAAATGTACAGCGCATAGAGAAGATCTGCTGCACGCTCTGGAGTCAGCGGGAAGACCGGCATCTTGAGCGAAACGGGGCGACCTTTGGTCGTCAGCAGCTGGACGGTGTAATTACGCGGATGCTGCAACGAAGCCAAAAAATCCATAATGACTGGTGGAAACGCATCCTCCGGCAGCATGGATGGGATCACAATCTTGTGACCATTCACCCGCTCGAACCACAGGGCCAATCCAAGATCAGCGCTCCAAAAACCGTGCAAAATATAGTCTTCTGCACGCTGCGCAAAGGACTCAAGAAAGGCTTCATTGCGATCCACAACCATGCTCCTTTGCTCCTCTTACTCTTTCATCACGGCAATACATCCCGGCACTTACTAGCTGGTATCTTGCATGATCTCTTTTTGCGTACCCCAGTCTAACAAGAGCACTCGACACGAAGATTCTGCAAAGCCCCAACCTTCGCCAAAAATATAGAACATGTGTTCGATAGTCGTATTTGCACTGTTCCCTCAAACCGGGAAACTACCAGCCGATAGCAAAGCATCTCCGGCATTTCCCGGCAGGAATACTACTTCCTCTCTACGCATTCCTCTCTACGCAAACCCAACTGCATTGATTCCCGGCAGTCGCCTCACTACCAGCTACCGCCTCGGATTTGGTTTTGGCTGGCTACTCAAAGGGGTGCCTGGCGCCCCTCCGCGCCGACGGCATCACTGAGCTATGGATCGCAGCCGGACTTCTTGTTGATTGTTGACCTATTGGAAATGGGTTACACTCGCCTCTGCGCTGCTCTTGCTCGGCGACATCAGCATTCTCTGGAATTGGGCACCAGGTAATAATTACGCCCCTTATACGGATGGCACAGTCAAACCCACTACTTTTCGCTGATAGATGAGGTCACCGTTGCCACCATCTTGGGCAATCTGACCCCTTACCCACTCGGATTCGAATCTGAATCTGATCGCTTTTGCCTAGGCAGTTTTGGCTCGGCTTTCGGCCCGTTGATGATGTTTGTCGCTGTACTGCAAGTCCCTCAATCCCCCTGGTGTCATCAGCGATGTTATTACCAGTGCGGTGAGCGTCTTCGTTTTCAGACTCAACCCGACTTGGAAAAACGCGACATGAGATGATCCCGAACTGAATAGCTACCGCCCTCGTTACCGTCGTTTCACTGCTTACAATTTCTCCGAAGGATGCCGACACCGCGGGGTTCGAAAAACCGTGGAGTTAAGAAAGCCTCAAGCTCAGCACGCATACTTCACCTCATTGACAAAATGCCTCATGACGCAGTCTAGGCTCAGACAACGAGCCAGGCTGCTTGTAGAGTTTCTGGGCACAACGCAGCAATACAAGTATGAGGCAGCAGAACGACGAGGCAGCAGAAAGCAGAACCGAGCCAGGCACGCATACCGTCTAAAAAGTATGATGCCCTCACAACCAACTAGCACAGTATCTCGCTATTGTTTCTACATCTTGTGTGCTTGCACCCTCGTGTTGATTGCCTGGAGTCTGCCACCCATTGAGCATTCCTCCCCTGCCCTGCATCAATTGAAAAGCAGCCCACAACGGGTGCAAGTGCTAGGTTATAACCGCCAAGGCCAATTCGGCGGTTGGGCAACTGATGCCACCACTGGCTGCACTACCCGCGAACTCATTCTGCGGGATGCCCTGATAGAGCAGGAAATGAGCGAAAACGAGTGCCGCGTTCAAAACGGATGGACGATTGATCCTTATACTGGGAATCGCTTGGAGGTCGCTCATGGTGACGCAACCGACATTGAGATTGACCACATTATCCCTCTGTCTGCTGCGTGGGACCTTGGCGCTTACGACTGGGATGATGCCACACGTGTAGCCTTTGCCAATGATCCAGCAAACCTCTTAGCGGTGAGCAAAGAAGCTAATCGGGAGAAGGCGGACCAACTGCCAAGTCAATGGTTACCGCCATTACGTAACTTTAGGTGTAGATACGTCAATCAAATGGCAGAAGTTGCCTTGAAATATGGTTTAAGTTTGCCTCAAAGTGACTTAAAAACTATGCATAAGCAGTGCCTTTTGAGTTAAAGTGACGAGGTACTAAAAGAAATATCTCCACCTGATGCTAGAAAGGCTATCTCGTGAATACCTTATTCGTCGTGCTGCACGTATTAGCAGCCGTCCTTTTCTTAGGTCCAGTCACCGTAGCAATATCGACCTTCCACGTCCGCGCTTATGAGGCCCATAAGGGCAATGAATCTGCGAAGGGTGCAGCCAAGAATTTGCTACGCATTAGCCAAACCTACGGCGTGCTATCCCTACTGGCCCCCTTATTCGGTTTCGCCTTAATGTTTACCGATGATCACTGGTCTGAGGGTAAGTATCACGCCTCTATTCTCTTAGCCGTTATTGCCTGGGCATTGCTCTTCTTCGTTATCCTGCCACGCCAACGCGCCATTGCTGCCGCTTTGGGGATTGCCGAGGCTACCGACAAAGCTCCAACGGACCTGGACTGGGATAAGTCGAAGTCCCAGCTGTCTATGTTCGGCGGTATTTTCTCCCTGCTCTGGGTAGTTGTCCTGATCTTAATGTTGATCTAGTCAGTTCTCGCCTCAGCGTAAAAGAACAGACAGACTGGCCACTACTTCACAAAGGTAGGGGCCAGTTTTCATATGTTCACCATCGTAGAAGCGCCGCTTGACCTCCGCGTAACAGCAGCAACCAGCGAACCACAGCGAGCGCAACAGCTTCAAGGGAAGTTCAGTTTCCCCCTCGTTCTCTCTTAAAAGCTAAGGCAGTAGTACCTTCAAAAGTACTACTGCCTTCTTCATTATTCCTGCACCTCAAGGGTGCAGAAGCGTGATACGCCCAAATACATAGGTCGCGCAATGAGCTAACTCTTAGTAGCGGTCACGCTTATCACGACGCTTGCGGTCACGGCCACGGTCATCACGGTAACCGCCACGATCGCCACGATCACCACGGTAACCACCACGATCGCCGCGATCATCACGGTAACGGTTGTTACGGCGTGGTGGCTGGCCACTATCACGCTCAATATTGATCAGCTGCCCGGAAATGCGAGTATCGCGCAGACTGTCAAAGAAGGAACGTGGCAAATCCTTTGGCAGCTCCACCAAAGTATGCTCCGCGCCGATGGTGATGCGACCAAAATCGGTATTCGACAGGCCACCTTCATTGGCGATAGCACCAACGATGGCACCAGGGCGGATGTTCTGACGCTTGCCTACATCCAGACGGTAGGTCACGAAGTTACCATCGTTTTCATGGCGTCGGTTGCGGCGGCCACCGCGATCAAAGTCACGATCTCCACGACGACCACCACGGTCGAAGTCGCGCTCGCGATTACCACGCTCACGCCGACGCTCTGGTGGTGGCTCCTTCATCAAGAGCTCGTCACCAGCACGTGCCTGGGTAGCCAATGCAGCAGCAATATCCTCTAGTGGAACGTCATGTTCCTCGGAATATTGCTTGATCAAGGTGCGGAAAATAGCAACCTGGGAATCTTCCAGGGATGCGGTGATGGAATCAGCGAACTTTGCCTTGCGCGACTCGTTAACCTCGTCAACGGTTGGCAGGTCCATCTCTTCTAACCGCGCATTGGTTGCCTTTTCAATGGCACGCAGCATACGACGCTCACGTGGGGTGACGAACAAGATCGCCTCACCACTACGCCCTGCACGACCGGTACGTCCGATACGGTGCACATAGCTCTCGGTGTCATTTGGAATGTCGTAGTTGAAAACGTGGGTGATGCGCTCCACGTCCAGACCACGGGCAGCAACATCGGTTGCGACCAGGATGTCTAGGCGGCCATCTTTGAGCTGATCCACGGTGCGCTCACGCTGTTGCTGTGCGATATCACCGTTGATAGCAGCAGCAGAGAATCCACGAGCACGCAGCTTCTCAGCAAGTTCTTCGGTCTCATGCTTCGTGCGTACGAACATGATCATCGCCTCGAACTCAGTGACCTCCAAAATACGGGTCAAAGCATCGAGCTTGTTGCGGTGCGCTACATTCAAGAAACGCTGGGTGATATTGGTGTTAGTACGGGTTTCCGACTTCACCTGCACTTCCAGCGGATCTTGCATGTACTGCTTGCTCAAGCGGCGAATGGAATTTGGCATCGTCGCAGAAAATAGCGCTACATGCTTATCTTCTGGAGTGTCCTTCAAGATGCGCTCGACATCTTCCTGGAAGCCCATGTTCAGCATCTCATCGGCCTCATCGAGAACGAGGAAGCGCAATGCGGAGATATCCAAGCTACCCTTTTCCAGGTGATCGATAATACGACCTGGAGTACCTACTACGATGTGTGCACCACGGCGCAGCCCAGAGAGCTGAATACCATAGGACTGACCACCGTAAATTGGCAGCACGTGTACATCACCGAGGTGATCGGCAAAGGATTGGAAGGAGTCAGCTACCTGCAAGGCAAGCTCACGGGTAGGGGCCAATACCAAGGCCTGGGGGTGTCGCTGCGAAATATCAATCTGGGAAAGAATTGGCAGCGCGAAAGCGGCAGTCTTACCGGTACCGGTTTGAGCCAAACCCATCACATCATGACCTTGCATGAGCAGTGGTATGGTCTGCTCCTGAATTGGTGAGGGGCGTTCGAAGCCTACCTTACGAACGGCTTCAATAATCTTCTGTGGAAGCTCAAGGCCTTCAAAGCCTTCGTTGTGTGCTTCATTTACAGCTTGTACATCATCTTGCTCGGGGGTTTCCGAGGCATATTCTGCGTTGTTCAGGGGAATATCCTGTTTCTCAATCTGTGTCAGCCTCTCCTGCACTGCTATATCCCATCTTCATTTTCCACAGCAGCGCACTGAGATTCCGACCTCGCGGTTACCGAAAACTTTTATTTTTCGGTCTTATCTTCTTGGGCCCTAGCCCTACTAGCCATAACTGGCACGTAATGAAAGTGAGCTATGACCACTCACGGCCATAGCTCCTACCAATAATCATCCACGCAGCAAGTTATTGTAAGCGCCGCGCACCCGGTCCGGGTTGGGCTACCAATAATTGCGGTTGTGGGAATTCTTGAGCAGCGGCAGCTTGCGTAATGCGATGCGCCACTGCCGATACTTCACTTGTAGGCAAGAGCACTATCATACTACCACCAAATCCGCCGCCTGTCATACGCGCCCCATATTTGCCGGCTGCGTTAAACACCGATTCTAGTTCTGGAGTCACGACTTCGTAGTCGTCACGCAAGGACTCATGGCTTTCTTGCATCAAAGCCCTGAAGCTATCGAAATTCCTTTCTTCCAGGGCGGCAATAGCTTTTTGGGTACGTGCAGTTTCGCTGACCACATGGCGCACACGACGCTGAACTACCGCTGGATCTTGGGCGTTTTCGGTAGCCCAAGTAATACTGCGTTGTTCTGCTTGTGGAATATCACGCAAGGTTTGTCCCGGCTCTCCCAGCCCCGCAGTTACCGCATCAATGATGCCCCTTCGGCTGGCATAATGACCATCATTTAAAGTATGCGGAGCATTTGTATCTGCAATCAGTAGGGTTAGATCAGCCGCTGCTAAATCGAAGTCTACTTGGCGCATCTCACCGGTACCGAAATCCAGGGCCAGAGCCTTGCCAGGTTGGCCGAACATACTGGTGCGCTGATCTAATCCACCGGTCGCTGCGCCGACTACCTCATTTTCAGCGCGCATTGCAGCAGTCGCCAGGCGCAGGCGCATGGCATCATCAAGTTCAACATCCCCTGCTAGATCAAAGGCCGCAACTGCCGTAGCACACTCTAAGGCAGCTGAGCTTGACAGCCCCGCACCTAAAGGAACATCGGAGACAATGGCAAGGTCAAAGCCAACAGTTGGAATGAGCCCAGCGGCTATCATGGCCCAGATTGTTCCTGCTACATAGCCTGCCCATTGGTTGGGGTGCCCCGGTCGAACCTCATTGATATCGATACTGTAGGTAGAAATGGTGCCGTCTGGGAGTTGAGAAACAATGCGCAGCAGGCTATCACGACGCTTACTTGCTGCAACTGCAGTGTGCTGAGCGATGGCAAAGGGCAAGCATACGCCACCGGCATAATCGACGTGGTCACCGATTACGTTGACGCGGCCAGGTGCAGCCCAAATTCCTTGAGGTTTTCCGCCGAAATGTTCTTGATAGAGTAAATGGGCATCACGGGCAAGCATGACTTCGCTGCGAGTTTCTAACCACTTCTCGGTCATGACCTTATCCTTTCCAAATTTCGCGGAAGCGAGCGGCGATCGTTTCCGGAGTGGTGTCGTTAATCCATACCCCCTGAGCCGATTCAGAGCTGGCGAGATATTTCATGCGGTGTGGGGAGCGCATCAGGGAGAACATTTGCAAATGCAGACGCCCGTATTTGCGCAGTTGAGGATCAACTGGGGCTTGGTTCCACGCTGCAATATATGGGGTGCGCTCTATGCCTGGGAAGAAGCGATCAAAAGCCCCATAGAGTTGCTTGAGAATGCCGGCGAGTTCAGCTTTTTCACTAATACACAACTCACTCAAATCGCCGCGGGCGACTTTTGGCATCACCATAACCTCAACCGGCCACTTAGCTGCCGCTGGCACGAAGACGACAAAGTGCTTGCCGTCCATGATCAAGCGTTCACCTGTTGTTTCCATGGCCAGGACATTTTCGAAAAGATCGTGTCCCTGCTCTTCGGCAGCTTTGGCTTGACGCACAATGGTTGCCGCACGCGGGGTTAAGAAGGGATAACTGTAGATCTGACCATGCGGGTGCTGCAAGGTCACCCCGATTTCCTCGCCGCGATTTTCAAATGGAAATACTTGCTTTACACCGGGGATTAAAGATAGTTCAGCGGTGCGGTGTGCCCAGGCCTGAATGATGGTGTGGATGCGTCCAAGGGAGAGATCCGCAAAGGAAAGATTCGGATCTGGGCTAAAACACACCACTTCGCAACGGGCTTGGGCCGGAAGCCGCGGTACGAGTTCTGCAGCGTCTGCATAGCAGTTCCAACCGGTGGTGTCGATGCGCGTGGAAAAGGACGGGAAGCGATTTTCAAAGACGACCACGTCATAGTCTGGCGAGGGAACTTCGGTTGGTAGCTGCCCTTCCTGGGAAGGGGCGAGCGGGTTTTCGTTGGCCGGAGGCATGAAAGTGCGGTCCATCCGATGGGTGGCATAGGCTACCCACTCACCGGTGAGTGGATCTTTGCGAATCTCTGAAGTTGGATGCTGGGCGGGTAGCTCGCGCGGGTCTTCGAGGACTCGCTCTGGATGTTCGCTCCCCACATCATCGAAGTACAAGATATCGCGTCCATCAGCTAGTGTGGCGCGCATCGGTTGCGGCTCTTGCTTCTCGCATCCCATAATTTACTCCTTATCCTTCGCCTCTTGATCGATTACCACTGGGCGGAGCTTGGCCCAGAGGATAAAACAGATGCCTGCTAGCGTCATGATGCCGCCGGCCCAGAGGTTATCACTCGACTGTTTTAGGCTGTCTGCTGGGGTATCACCGAAAAAGCCACAGCCGAGCAAAATGATGCCGTAAATACCGATGAGCACGCCGATGAAATTGCGGATGTCAAAGGCTCCCGCAACGTGGGTTTCATTCGCCTGCGGCTGAGTTGGAGCATTGTTGTGCTGTGCCATGATGTTCAATTCCTTCGTGTATACATCTTCCCATTTCGCCCTTCATTGGTGTTGTTAGGCATTCACACCAAGACTTGCTGGGATTCGTTTTTCTAGGGCCTACCGTCCAGACAACAGGTGCAACTGCCGTCCGGCCAGTCCTGCGAGTTTTTAGGCGAAGATAATATTCAATGCCACCACCAAAACCATGCAGAGGACCCCTAGTGGCACCGTGCGCTGATACCACGGTAAAGCGGCTTCAGAGGCATCTACCAGCGATTCCTTTGGAGTTACGGACCGAACGAAACCGACCAATTGTTCATCTGGCTTTGGCTGAGTGAAGCTGGAGACACAAACCGAGACCAGAATGTCAACGGTAAATGCAAGACCGGCGGCGACAAATGCAGTACCCTGGCCAGACAAGGTTACTAACGGGGCCTCACCAAGCGAGAGCAGCCAGAAGCATACTGCCGCTGCGGTACCGGCAACCAAGCCGGACCAACCTGCTGCCGGGGTCATGCGCTTCCAGAACATACCAAGAATAAAGGTGGCAAACAGCGGGGCGTTGAAGAACCCGAAGAGTGTTTGCAGGTAATCCATGACATTGCCAAAGTTCTGGGCCAACAAGGCGGTGAAGACTGCGATGAAGGTAGCACCGACGGTAGCCCAGCGCCCGAAGCGCAGATAGTAGTCGTCGTCTCGGTCTTTGACCACGTAGGTTTGCCAGATGTCGTAGCTCATCACGGTATTGAAGGCGGAAATATTCGCAGCCATACCGGCCATGAAGGAGGCCAGCAGACCGGCGATTGCTACGCCGAGGAGGCCATTGGGCAAGATATCACGCATCAGCAGCAATACTGCTTCATTGGGTTTGGCCTCTGGGTTGTTCCCCATGAATTCCGCGACAATGACCGATGCGACCATACCAGGTAGAACCACCAGGAATGGGATGAACATCTTCGGGAAAGCCCCAATGATAGGAGTCTTACGCGCCGCGGATAAGGATTCTGAGGCCATGGCACGCTGGACCTCTACGAAGTTCGTGGTCCAGTAACCAAAGGAAAGCACGAAGCCGAGGCCGAAGGTAATGCCGATGACCGACCATACTGGGCTATCGAAGCCAGAAAGATCAGTGCCAGGCCAGGTGTGGAAGTGAGATTCATCAGCGACGCGGTCTTTGAGGCCACTCCAGCCACCAACGCGGTTCATACCAATAATCGTCAATGGGGCAAGTGCTGCAATGATAACGAAGAATTGCAGTACCTCATTGTAAATGGCTGCAGACAAACCACCGAGAGTGATGTACGACAGCACGATGACTGCGGCCACAATCAAGGTGATCCATAAGTCCCATCCCAGCAAAGCGTTCACGATCGTTGCCAGCAGGAAGAGGTTTACACCCGCAATCAAGAGCTGGGCGAGCGCGAAGGAGATTGCATTTACCAGGTGCGCACCTGGTCCGAAACGCTTGAGCATGAACTCTGGCACGCTGCGAACGCGAGAGCCATAGTAAAAGGGCATCATCACAATACCCAAGAAGACCATGGCAGGTACGGCACCAATCCAAAAGTAGTGCATGGTTTGGAAGCCATACTCCACACCATTGGCAGACATACCGATAATCTCCACCGCACCAAGGTTTGCAGAAATAAACGCTAGGCCTGTTACCCAGGCGGGAAGCCCACGGCCCGATAGGAAGAAGTCGATTGAGGAGGATACGCGGGCTTTCGCTGCCCAGCCGATCCCCAATACAAAAACGAAATAGAGTGCTACCAGGAGGTAGTCGACCCAACTGGCATCAAGTCTCAGTGCACTTTCCATAATCTCTTTCCTTCAATGCTCTCGAAGACAAAGGGTCCGAAATCAGTGATTTCGAAATCAAGGTGCGCAAAGTGTTCTTCGCTTTGGAAAGAAAATTCCATTGGGATTCGCATACCCGATCGTTGAATGTGGTCCGCTGTCAGAGCATTATGCCCCGTTTAGCCGCACCCGTTCTTGCTTGCTGATGCCAAGGAAAGTTCTACAATCGTTTGCGTGGAATAGTGCACGCCTTCATCATTGACATGCTGTTACATGCCAAACTGCATTGCACATACCATATTCAGATTTTCGGCTCCCCTTTGTGCCAACCGCCTACGCAACCGGTTTCATAGCTCGCGACGGCACCTGTTGACATTCTGGAGCAGTTGAGTGCTCTACTACCCGGATCTAGCTGGCGTTTCCCCTCACAATTTAATACCTCCCCAAAGTATATTCCTAGCGCACCAGTGCGTGTTGCGTTGCCACCTTGTACAAGTAGCGCCTCGTGCGACACTGTCCACACTGTCCACACCATCAACACTGTGCGATCTTGGAATCGTGGCGCTTTGCACACCATTTCCTATACCATTGTCGGACATCTACAGTGTGTGGCGCAGGACTTTCACAAGTTACTTTTGGTGAACTTTTTCACATTTCAATCGCACCGCCACCATCATCAGCCTTGCTCTCAGGTCCACAGAGCCGCAAAAAGGGCCTGCCCCTAGAAGTGCGGACACTCCAAGGAGCCGGCCCCAAAATATTCACGGCACCCACGGCGCTTTAGTTCACGACATCTCGCAACAGCCTCACGTGAGCATCGATAGCATCGCTAGCCATGCGACTGCACTTACCACGCTGCCTAACAAGCCTGGAGTCGAATGCCGAAATGTGCCACTCGACGGCGGCTTAATTCAGTGACATCTTCTCCACTGCGAAGCGAGTTTGGCGGCGCGGACATTGGCTCGACCGCGATAGCGCGGCGTCCATCTGGGAAAGGGCAGTCCCAACGCTCATCTGCAGTGAAAACCTGCACCCACGGCATTTCTGCCGAAGATGTCATGCGCACCCCCTTACCGCCACTGGTCATCTTCACGTGTAGCGGTGCCCCAGGTGCTTGGAAGCAATCATCTAAAAGCAGATCTTTTAACTCAAGACCTTTTTGTAATTGCTCTACCAACTCACTTTCAACAGCAGGACCACTCGGCAATTTGCGAACCCGATCCAGTGGCAGCTGCTTGCGCACATTAATTTGTAGCTTCGCAGCACCAAGATCACCATCTTGTGGATTGAGGTACATGTGCCAGCCGCAGGCAAAGGGCGCACATTCAGCATCACTGGTAGCACGCATTGTGATGTGCATACCGTCACTATCTAAATTGAACGTTACCGCAAGCTCCAATGGCCAAGGCCAGTGTTCAGTAGGCGGCACATTGGTGGTCAACACAGCTGCATGCGAATCACTAGCAACCACCCTCCAATTTTTGTTGTGTACCATGCCATGGAGTGCGTTATTACGTTCCGGCTCATTAATTTCCAATTGATATTCCTGGCCTTGGAAATCAAATTTGCCGTCAGCAATGCGGTTTGGCCACGGCGCCAAGACTACGCCGCACTGCAATGGTGGAGGTTGCCCTACGGGGAAGGATTCCACCAGGGACTTCCCCCGATATTCAAGCAATCGAAGCGCTGCGCCAAAAGTGCAAATACTTGCGGCATAATCGCCATAGCGCAAGTCGATATACTCGGCGCTTGCCATACCTTCAGCAATCTTGCGAGCTTCGCGCTTTAAAATATTTTCTTGCTCTGGGCGGCTGACACCGCGTTGTGGCATAGTGTCCACGTACATTCCCCGGGTACGGGTTCCTGCATCCCTACCCTGCCTCAATGCGGAGCCTCTAACATTTTCGAAGCCTGCACCAGTGCTGTCTTTTTCGTGGTCGATAGTCATATTTTTTCACCCTTTCGCGTAATCCCTAGGGGAAGCTCATACGGAAAACTGGTTCTGAAAAGGAAGAACGCCAAGTCGACAGTCGTCCGACTGCAAACTCGTTTCTTGTCACCGCCCTCTTACCGCTTCCAATTCCCACGTTAAAAACCCCCCTATGAACCGTCAACAGCCCACCCCTAAAAGGGTGCATCTTTTTCGTGGCATTTTTTTATGATACAAGTCACTAATATGCAAACAATTGCATAATTAATCCTGCACGCCACCCCTACGATGCACCCGGAAAACAATGTACAATTTTATGCATATTAGAGTTTCTAGATTTTTTCACACAAACTTGCACGCAGCCTTGAGCATAGAGGTGAAATAATAATTGCTGCATAAGTGCAGCTAGATGCAATCAAACACTAAAGAAAAAGTAAAATAGCCCCTAGTAGACATGCAACATTTGCACATCTGCATCTAAGTTTTTAGCTCTCCGTCGACATTAGCTGTGCACATTGCTCAGCTTTTTTGCATGCAAAAAACTCCGTAAAAATTCCCTCATATGACTCTCCCATTGCGAAGAAATACGACGAAGATCACATTTGCTACTCGCCTGGCTGCAGCGTTTCTCGCCCTGCTAACCAGAACAGGCCCGCAACAACAGTGAGCACCCCACACATGAGATACGCCTGCGCAAACCCCCATGCCTCTGCGACAAATCCTAACAGAATTGGAGATAGGATAGCTCCAAAATCTTGCGCCATTTGAAAATTCGCCAGCACTTTACCCCCGCTACGTTGCGTGCCAACAACATCCCCGAGCACTGCTTGCTGAGCTGGATTAAACAAACCAGCACCAAAGCCCGCCACCACAGAAGCAACCAAGAATAGCCACAGCTGCGAGCTAAAACCAAAGACACCGGTAGCAAGCCCATTAAGCAACAGACCGGAGACAATCAGCGGCTTGCGCCCAATAGTATCCGCCAACTTTCCGGCAAATTGCAGTGCCACCGCATTGCCAGCGGCAAAAATGGACAGCGCCACACCAGCAATCGTGGCGCCGTTATCAAAAATAGCTGCAGCAAATAACGGCAAGATAGCAACGCGTGCACCAAAATTTGTCCAGCCATTAGCAAAGGCCGAAAACAGACTTAACCGGTAGGCACGGTCCCGAATCGCTTCCCCGAAAGTAAACGAAGCGATCTGAACTTGCTGTACGTTGCGCATCCCCACGCTGCGTGGCATGCGCCACCAAACACTGAGTGCAGCAACAAATACGACCACGCCATAAATCGCAAAGGGAACACGCATACCAAGGGGAGCAAGCAAGCCGCCAAGCACTGGTCCTAAGATACTGCCAAAAAGGAAGCCACTGGCATAGGCAGAAGAACAACGTCCTCGAATTTTTCTCGGTGAAAGCTGCACGATCAAGGTCATCGCCGACACAGTGAACATCGTGGAGCCAATTCCAGCTAAGGTACGCAATACGACGATATGCCAGTATTCCTGCGCTAGCGCAATAAGCGCAGTTGTGGTGGCCACTAGGAACAGCCCGGTGAGGTACACCCGACGCGAGCCAAGCTTATCGATCGCCCAGCCTGCCCCAGGCGCGAACACTAATCGTGCGCCTGCAAAGACTGAAATAACTAGTCCGGCCATGCCCATACTAATGCCAAAGGTCAGTAAAAATTGCGGGATAATTGGCGAGATCAGTCCATAACCAACTGCGATAATGAAAGCTGCACCAACCAGCACCCAAATCTCATGCGGAATACGCGCAGCTGGCTGCTCATTGCCTTCCTCGGAAATTACTGCGTGTTGGGTCGAATGGTCCGGATGTATCATGCTCACATTTCTAATCTAACCGCTTAGCCCCTATTGCTATTTCATTGTGCCGCAAACCAGTCTTGGCGCTAGCTCCACATCCCTATGACTCCAGCAAACATCATTAGAACACTTGTTCGAAACTGTGCTACGGTAATGTCGTGCGCACATCTTATACTCAAGCCCATACAACAACAGCGCCATATATTGAGTTGGGGCTTAGAAAACTAGAAAAACTATCCTTGGAACAATGCTCCTTGAAACAATGTTCTAAGACCCTACTCCAGTTGGACTGCAAAGATTTGCAAAGGCTATTGAAAGAGCGACACCAGGAATCAATCGAGAGGAAGAACATGTATTCGGAACCAGCGCATTTGCGTTTTGGATATCTCGTCCAGGATCTCACCACCGCAATTAAATTAGATCACCCAGACATTTTGCAACGAATTCACGGCATCATTCACCATCCCCGATCCCTTGCCCGCCCGCTGGCTAGTTGGCGGCCAGCAGTGTGCGACTTACCGGGAAATGATGCTGTCAGTGAGTTGCGTGTCGCTATTAGCCGTCGCCGGGTAGGCCCTCAGGCAATCGCATTCCTTGCGAACTATGACACTCACGCAGCACCAGCTGCTTATGTAATAACTCTGCGCATTACCCAGCCTGAGGGCAAAGCACTACCACGAAGGCGTGCCGAAGCATGGGTGCGCGCGCTACTAGGCTCCGATACCCATCACTGTGTGCACTTTGTAGAAAGCCCCAGTTCCATGACTTTCTTCTGGCTCGTCGATGCCAATTTCCGGCCCTTGGCTTCTCCTGCTGCAATGTTTGCGGATGCCCCACTGGCAGCCTAAGAAGCTCAAAAGGTGCTGTGCACCAAGCACAGCACCTTCAACTATTCTACTGGGGAAAGTTGCACTTCCCACTCCTCAGCCTTTTCGCTAGCAAGGTGCAAGGCTTCGAGGAGCAACTCGAAATCATGAAACTCACCTAGTTGCAAGACTTCAACATCGGGGTTCGCCTCACTGAGCTCCGATGTGGCCTCTCTTTCTTCGCTGCCTAAGGTTAAGAAGGAAACGTTGGCCACCGGCTCGCCATCAACAGCCGCCAGCACCACCTGTAGTTGCGAGCGACTTGCTATATCCGCACATACTTGAAAAGGCTCATTAAGATCCTGGTAGAAATCTAATTGCGCTAAGCGCGGATCATCACCGAGCAGGAGATTTTCAAGTGCATCTACCACTTGCTCGGTAGCTAAAATTTCTTCCACCTTGGCCACGGCGTCATCAACAGAAAAGACCACAGCAACAAGGGTTGTTACGAAATCCTCGTCGTTATCAGGATCGTCCCCCGCTACCAATGTCGGCGCATCGACATCATTCTCGGCAGCAGCGGCACTGGCAATGTAGACATTGGCTGCCGGAAGTTGTTCATCAATCGCCACAAATTGCATTTCCAACTGCGGATTGATGGGGACATAGAGGGTACTGCCTTGGACTCGCGCAGCAATGTCTGCAGCATCTAAAGCAGTTGCCAGGTCAATGTAGAAGCTCACAAACTTCCCTTTCCGCTCAATGGCAGCCTACGAACAGGCAAGCACGTTGGTTACCAAGTAGAGCAAACCGATCGAAAAATACCGGCCCGCAAGACTTGGGCTAACAATGCACCAGTTCTCTCTAGTCTATACACCTTCATGAAATTCTGGCGGCTAAACGCCCAGCGAGGCAGCATAACGCGCGATCGCACCCAAGCGTTCCTCAAGCGGATGCTTCGGACACGAGGAGCACAATTCTGCCTGAGGTGAATGATAGATCTGACAACATGATGCGCGCAGACCTGCCACAAACTCCGGGTCACTATCAGCGTCTACCGCACTCGCAGTGCCCAACACACAATACGATTCCAGACTGCCATCTTCGTAGGCGAAAACTTCCAATTGAGGCAAGCGAACCGGTGCAACTGCTGCGAGCTCTCGAAGAAAGAGGTCAGCGAGATGCACTGCATTATCGCACTCAATTTCCTGCACGCCAGCACCTAAAATCGGAGCGACCACTGCATCAGCAGCAATCGCCCACAGCGGTGCTGCACGCAATTCTGTAATGTCAGCTACCACCGAGATCAAGGCTGCAATACTACCGGCAAGCTGACTCATCTGCGTCTGCGCATCTTCTACCAATGACTGCGGCTCGATGCCGAGAAAGCATTCTGATGCTGACTGTCGAAAAACTCTGCACCCATCGCCGGGGAGATCCGCATTGAGATAGTCCTGGCTAAACACCGCACACTGCACCAGCGGCGCGAAAATATTCCCGCAGCAAATATGTATCCATAGCATACCAGCCTGTTTGGATTGGGTTACCCCAAAATACTCCTGACAAGCCTTGATCTGGGTGGCAATCACCTCTCGGGACAGGAATTCGCTGCCTTCCCAACGCCACGCCGGACTCTGAACATGCAATTGCGCGTGAGCAAGGGGGTATTCACTAACAAATCTCTCAAGTATCTGAGTGACATGCTGATCTACATTCGCACTCATCTGCCCCTTATTCCTCCCCTACTGTTGACGGTATAACCGCACTTAATAATTCAGCCTCAAACGATGTGCGCAGAGTTTCAACATTGTCGCTAGCAGCAGGTGTGACTTGGGGCCAGACAATTGCCCGTACCTGCTCAAAGATGCTTTGGCGGCGATGTGCCCAGTTGGTGAGCTCAAAGTTCTCCCACACTTTGCGGTATTGGGCTTGCGGATCGTAGACCACATGCGGGGTGCGATCAAAAATATAGGTGGCCCGGCCTGGATCTTTGTCCGCAGCGCGGTGATAACGGGGCCACTCTCCGCCGGGGTCCCCTGCCCAGATAAAGCGACGCCAATACCCCTGCATAATCTCGCCTAATGCAATAAGGTCTTGGCGCGTACCCCATTGCGTAACTGCCGTACGCGCCGCAGTATAATCACCAAAGATCGGGGTGAGCTCCATGGTGTGCATTGCCCCAAAACCTAGGAACTTGAACAATACCGAGGCGAAATCGAAGCGGTACATCCAGGTTGGTTCCACATCCGAGTGCGCTTGAGCGGCCATAACAGTTGGTGCCCAGAAAATGGCATCACCGAGTAATTGCGCATAGTCCTTGCGCGTCTGAACTCCATTGTATGCAGCAAATACCTCATCAGCGCGTTCTGGGTCATAAGCACGCAAGATGCGCTGTGCTGCTTGGGCTCGGGCTTCTTGGCGTACATAAAAGCCTTGGAGCATCGCCGCCTCATCCACATTTGTGCCCACCAGCAGGGGCACTTTAAGCTGCTCACCACGTTGGAAAATGGCTAGAGGATGGTCATGAAGCACTAAGTGATCCACGGTGGTTGCAAAAGACATGTTCAGCGAAAGCAGCTGTCCTGCACGCCACATCATCGACTGCCCAGCGCGCACAATGTCGGAGCCTTCGCACTCGCGTATCTGCCTCAAGGTGGGGTGGTCGCCCAGCTTGAGTCTGCGGGCTAATCGCTGCGCCCAAAACACGGATTGTTCACGTGTATGCACTGCTGCGATTGCTGGGGATTGGGCAATGACCCGGTGAAAGAGCCCCTGAGCTGCTGGCACACACATCAAGGTCAGTGCCGCTGCGCCACCGGCGGATTCACCCATGAGGGTCACATTGTTGGGATCGCCGCCGAAATTAGCGATATTGTGTTGTACCCAACGCAACGCGAGGAGTTGATCCAGCAGTGCTGGGTTGGCCACACAGTCATCACTGATGCTGCGCATATCTAGGTAGCCTAGTGCGCCAAGGCGAAAATTCACGCCTACATACACTGCCTGCATTTCACAGGAGAATCGGTGTCCGCGCAGTAGTGGAGCATGCGAGACACCCATAAAGAAACTACCACCATGAAAATAGACGACCACCGGTAGGAGCGCATCGGTATCGGGGCGCACGATATCGAGGTTCAGACAGTCCTCACTGCCCATGGTGGCATCACGGCCTTGAAAGCTGGGTTGCATGCTTGGCTGCAATGCGGGTTCACCATAGCGGGAGCAATCTCGTACCCCAGGGCGGAAGCGATAAGGCCTCGGGGCCCGGAAGCGATGTACCCCGGAGGTGTCTTCCCCGTAGGGCACGCCACGCCAGGTACGCACGAACTGCTCGGCACCTGCTTCCGCATGCGCTCGGCTAGTATCAACGAAAAATTCATTGCGATACACCGCTACTTGTGGATCCACTTGCAACGCATATTTCATAATCATCCGTTGCCGTTTGCGTTGCGCCTTTAAACGGCGCAGCACTTTATTACCGCGTTTTGGCGCTTTGCCACCAGTACTCATTGCTGGTGGAGTAGGAAATGTTGGCAATTTTCGCGGGGACTTTACAGCCTCATTTTCTGGATCATCTTCATCGCCACTTGCACGCAGCCGAATGCCCTGCATCAGCCCACTGGTGGTGAGCACCTGCAAAGGATCAATCGAGTCAGTGTGTAAGTCCATAATTAAAAATGCAGTATTCCTTAAAATTCCAGTATTTGGGCCAGCTGCGGATCCCAAGTCGCAACAGCCACCCAGCACAAGAGGCATCCAGTAACAGGCCCAGCACCTCTAGCCTACAAGTTTGGTTGCACCGATGATGTTGCTTGCTGCTTTGAGCACGCACTGCATGAGCCACAAAGTGATCAATAGCCGATACAGGGTCATCAATAGTCGATCAATGTTCCAGCATTTTTGCACCTTTGGCAGTTAACGTGCTGGAAACTCTCAAGTGATCTAAAGTGGATTCCATGGTGAATATTGTTGATCGTGAAACCACCCTGTGCATCTCTTTGGCAGCTCGCCCATCCAATCACGGCGTGCGCTTCCACAATTGGCTCTATGACCACTACAACCTTAACTACCTCTACAAGGCAGTGGCCCCAAGCGATATCACCGCGGCAGTAGCAGGCATTCGAGGACTCAACATCCGCGGCGCAGCTGTATCAATGCCTTATAAGCAGGATGTTATACCACTACTTGATGAGGTAGATGCTTCTGCTGCACGTATTCAGGCTGTCAACACCATCGTCAATACCGATGGGGAGCTCGTTGGTTATAACACCGACTACCTCGCAGTTGCTTCCCTACTCAGCTCGCATAATCTCAGCCCTTCAAGCCAGGTTGCGGTGCGCGGTTCTGGCGGGATGGCAAATGCGGTTGTCGCGGCATTCGCTGATGCCGGTTTTAGCGGCACTGTCGTTGCACGCAATGAGCAAACCGGTCAAGCGCTTGCTAAGCGTTTTGAGTGGGCGTATGCCCCGGATGTGCCTGCCGATGCAGAAATTCTGGTCAATGTCACCCCACTTGGCATGGCCGGCGATCAGGAGCATATCCAATCTTTTAGCGACGCAGAGATCGAGCGCGCGCACACCATCTTCGATGTGGTTGCCTACCCGGTAGAAACACCTCTTATCCAGGCTGCACGCCAAGCTCATAAAACCATCATCCATGGTGGTGAAGTCGTTGCTCTGCAGGCTGCAAAACAATTTGAGTTATACACCGGTGTAGTCCCAGATCCCGCCGTCGTCGATGAGGCCGAAGCCTACGCCCAGCAATAGCTCCCGTTAGGACCGCACCGCCACAAACTGCCGTTTACACACCGGTTATGGCGGTGTCACCACCTTCCTTCCGACACACTACCCCTCTGATACACTGCCCAATGCGCATGCCACGTTTCCGCGCTCCTCGGGCAGTTTTTTCTGTGCTGCCTATCTTGTACACGCTGCTGAAACTACCCGTTACACAACTAATAATCGGTCGCTCAGCAAGGCACTCACCCCTACTTTTGGGGGTAGCTATACCACTGACCGATCCCCTGCCAACCCCGAACAATCTATAGGCAATCGCTTCAATCTCGAAATTTCCTGGCATTATTTACAATAAGCGTACAAGTGTTAATGAAACTTGTCACTCTAAGCCCGTCTCAACGAGCATTAGTAACGAAAAACCGCTAGCCTTAAGAGAAGCGAATACATGCTGTCGCAGGATTCGGACTGACAAACTCAACAAACCCAAGGAAATGAGGCGAAGATCTGCCGTGACCAGCGAAAATACTTTTGGCCAAAACGATTGGCTCGTCGAGGAAATGTACCAGCAATTCCAGAAGGATCCCGCCTCGGTCGATGCCGAATGGCGTGAATTCTTCTCCAAGCAAGGTATTTCACCTGCCTCTGGCGAACTTGGCACTAATTCCAAGAGCGCAACCCCCGCAGCGCAACAAACAATTGCAGATCCTGCTGCCCAAAAGAAGGCCCGTAATACCGGCTTGAAGCAGGAGTTAAGCGACCGTAACGACGAAGCCCGCACCCCTTCTACTAGCCCAGAACATGTACGCACTCAACAGGTCAATGCCAAAAAGCGCAAGGCGCCTTCTCCTTTAGAACGCGCTACGGATTGGCCAGAGGGTAAGGAACAAACCCTCAAGGGTATTTATAAGGCCATCGCGAAGAACATGGATGAGTCTTTGCAGCTCCCCACTGCCACCTCGGTACGCGATATGCCGGTCAAGCTCATGTTCGAGAACCGCGCCTTAATCAATAACCACTTACAACGCACTCATGGTGGCAAGGTCTCCTTCACGCACATCATCGGCTACGCGTTAGTCAAGGCTGTCATGGCCCATCCTGCCATGAACAGTTCCTATAGCGTGGAGAACAACAAGCCTACGGTAACTTTTCCAGATCACATCAACTTAGGTCTGGCCATCGACTTGCCTCAAAAAGATGGCTCCCGCGCATTGGTTGTTGCTGCCATTAAGAAGGCAGAAACCTTGAACTTCGCTGAGTTCGTCGCTGCTTATGAGGATATAGTGAGCCGCAGCCGCAAGGGCAAGCTCACGATGGATGACTACGCCGGAATCACCATCTCGTTAACCAATCCCGGTGGTATTGGTACCCGTCACTCTGTGCCGCGTTTGACGAAGGGACAAGGCGCCATCATCGGTGTGGGCTCGATGGATTATCCTGCCGAATTCGCCGGAGCTTCTGTCGATCGTCTGGCAGAACTTGGTGTGGGCAAGCTCGTAACGATCACTTCCACCTACGATCACCGCATTATTCAAGGCGCAGAATCCGGTGAATTCTTGCGCACGATGAGCCAACTCTTTGTCGATGATGCCTTCTGGGATGACATCTTCAAAGCCATGCATATCCCTTATACCCCACTGCGTTGGGCACAAGATCTGCCAAATACAGGGGTAGATAAGAACACCCGCGTCATGCAGCTTATCGAGGCATACCGATCCCGTGGTCACCTGATCGCCGATACCAACCCTTTACACTGGGTACAACCTGGCATGCCGGTACCAGATCACCGTGACCTGGACATCGAAACCCACGGTCTGACCCTGTGGGATCTGGATCGCACCTTCCACGTCGGTGGCTTCTGTGGCAAGGAAACCATGACCTTACGTGAGGTGCTCGATCGCCTTCGCGCGGCTTATACCTTGAAGGTCGGCACTGAATACACCCACATTCTCGATCGTGATGAGCGCCTGTGGCTCCAAGACCACTTGGAAGCTGGTATGCCCAAGCCAACTCGTGCCGAACAGAAGTATATTCTGCAGCAGCTCAATGCGGCTGAAGCCTTCGAGAACTTCCTACAGACCAAGTACGTGGGCCAAAAGCGCTTCTCCTTGGAAGGTGCCGAGTCTTTGATCCCACTGATGGATTCTGCGATCGATACCGCAGCAAGCCAGGGCCTGGACGAGGTTGTTATCGGTATGCCGCACCGCGGCCGTTTGAACGTACTGTTCAACATTGTAGGCAAGCCACTGGCTACCATCTTCAATGAGTTCGAAGGCCACATCGAGGCCAAGGCTACTGGTGGCTCCGGAGACGTAAAGTACCACTTGGGCGATTGCGGAACTCACTACCAAATGTTCGATGATGGTGAGATCAAGGTATCGCTGACTGCTAACCCTTCCCACTTGGAAGCTGTGAATCCCGTTATGGAGGGCATCGCGCGTGCCAAGCAGGATATTCTAGATAAGGGTAAGCAGGGCTTTACTGTAATGCCGCTGTTGCTACACGGTGATGCGGCCTTCGCCGGCCTAGGCATCGTTCCCGAGACGCTCAACCTCTCCCAGCTGCGTGGCTACAACGTTGGCGGTACAGTCCACATCGTGGTTAATAACCAGATCGGCTTTACCACCACCCCAGATTCGAGTCGCTCCTCGCATTATGCAACTGATTACGCCAAAACTTTCGGATGCCCGGTCTTCCATGTCAATGGCGATGACCCAGAAGCTGTGGTGTGGGTTGGTCATATCGCAACCGAGTATCGCCGCAAGTTCGGTAAAGATGTATTCATTGACTTGATTTCGTATCGCCGTCGCGGACACAACGAAGCTGATGATCCTTCAATGACCCAGCCACTGATGTACTCACTCATTGACGGCCGCAAGACCGTACGTGAGCAATACCGTGATGACTTGGTTGGTCGTGATGAGTTAAGTGCCGATGATGCTAAGAAGGTAGAGCGGGACTTCCATGACCAGATGGAATCTGTCTTCATCGAAGTCAAGGAAACCGAGAAAGAGGCCTTCAAGCCACAAACCGGCATCACTTCTTCTCAGGAGCTGCCTCATGGTTTGAAGACCAATATCACCAAGGCCGAGATCGAAGCCATTGGCGATGCTTATGCCACCGCCCCTGCCGACTTCGAATTCCACAACCGCGTTCAACCTGTCGTCGACAAGCGCCAAAAGTCGGTGCGTTCCGGTGAGATCGACTGGGGCTGGGGCGAGCTCATTGCCTTCTCTTCCTTGGCGAACCAAGGCAGCCTGGTGCGCTTGGCAGGTGAAGATACCCGCCGCGGTACCTTCACGCAGCGCCACGCAGTGGTCTACGATCCACGCACTGGTCAGGAATACAATGCGCTGAATGCATTAGCTGAAGCACAAGGCAACGGCGGTAAGTTCCTGATCTACAATTCCGCGCTGACTGAGTTCGCCGGCATGGGCTTCGAATACGGTTACTCCGTTGGCAACCCTGATGCCGTGGTTGCCTGGGAAGCTCAATTCGGTGACTTCGCCAATGGCGCACAGACCATCATCGATGAGTACATTTCCTCCGGTGAGACGAAGTGGGGCCAGACTTCCTCAGTAATCTTGCTGCTGCCACACGGCTATGAGGGCCAGGGGCCTGACCACTCCTCAGGACGCATTGAGCGTTACCTGCAGCTGTGTGCTGAAGGCACGATGACTGTAGCGCAGCCATCTACCCCTGCAAATTACTTCCACTTGCTGCGCCGCCACGCCCTTGGTGGACTGCGCCGCCCATTGATCGTCTTCACACCGAAATCCATGCTGCGCATGAAGGCCGCTACTTCTAGTGTGGAAGAGTTCACCGAAATCGAGAAGTTCCGCTCAGTCATCAACGATCCACGCTTCGTGGACCACAATGGCGCAGTGGTCGGGGATGTCTCTAAGGTCAAGACCATCATGCTCGTCTCCGGCAAGCTCTATTATGAGCTAATCAAGCGAGCAGAGAAGGATAAGCGCGATGATGTGGCCATCATCCGCCTAGAGATGCTTTACCCAACCCCACATAACCGCTTGCGTGAAGCATTCGATACCTACCCGAATGCCACTGAGATTCGCTTCTGTCAGGATGAGCCAGCCAACCAGGGCCCATGGCCATTCCTCAATGAGCACCTCCCAGAGCTCATTCCGAACTTACTGCCATTCAAGCGCGTTTCCCGTCGTGCACAGGCTGCAACGGCCACTGGCTTGTCCAAGGTTCACGCTATCGAGCAAAAGAACCTGCTTGATGAGGCCTTCGCGGACTAAGTCGAGGTTACAATGGGCGTGATTATAACCGCTTAGGCTGCTCCCACGCGGAGCCGTAGTAAGCGGAGTTGTAGCGAGCGAAACAGAAAAGGGGCTGGAAAAATCCAGCTCCTTTTTTGTGTTTAACAGTCGAAGAGGTTGTGCGACGTCGCGAAAACTGCCTTGCGAGCTCTTCCTATTGATGCCGGCCAGCGCATGCGCCCCACAGTGGAGGCAAATTTAGCCCAGGGAATCTAAGTACACTGATACCAAGTGGGTGGTGTCGCCTTCCCGGCGCACTTCATCAATAAGACTTTCAAGCTCATCTGCGGTAATGCCACCAGAAATGTCATTAAGCTTGATACGGTCGTTGCGGTCAATCACTGTCTTGCGATAAAGAGGCACGAGGCTTTCCGGCAGCGGGGTCTCTGCGTCTTCGTTACAGCCGGCAACCATAGAGGGATTCGAGGCATCGACCCCACGCCGCAGCTGACTCATCATCGCACTGTAGGTCTTATCTATCCACTCGACCTCACTGAGTTCAGAATCTTCGGAAGTATATTCTTCCGAAAGTTCAGCAGCTAGCCGAGGCGCCTCAACACGCAACAGCGTTCCAGTACAACCGATGAGCACGTCGATCTGCTCTTGCTCTAATAAACGGACACCCTGTTTTTGCACTTCTGCCGGGGTATCTTCTGCCCCAATGACTAAGGCTTGTAGGGTGGCCGGACTGCCACCGCGCTCCAGAGATTGACGATACATCTCTGCAATGACCACCGCCTGGGTGGAACGACGATCCACTCCGATTCGGATCGTATTATCTGGCTCTGAACTGTCACAAGCACTGATAACCCCGGCACTGGCGATAAGGCTTAAGCTTAAGATGGTGGCTGTTACTGTCCGAGACGCCATCTTCCCTCCTTATGAGCCTATTTTTCGTACCGAGAAACTTCACATGAATGTTTGCGATCACATACACAATTTCATATACATTTTTGAAGTAGTCGCTCAGAAAATTTTCTAACGCATATACTAGCAGTTTTTTGGGCGCAATCGAGCCATTAGTCAGTGTGCCGCACCATTCCAGAGCTATCGGTATCCCTCCCTAGGGCCGATCTTGACACCCAAAAATGCACTCCGGCTATTAGATGAAACTTATACTGAATCGTGACAGCACTGTGTAAGAGACGGTAGCTGCGCATCAGTATGTAGCAACGAAATTACCAGGGCACCTCTAACTGCAATGCCCCTGCATGCTTACTTTTGGTAATTAGCTGCTAGCCCCAGCTGGCTTGGAACTCACGAAGGCAGTGATCTCATCACGTGCTTTCGGCGCAGTTGCAGGTTTGCACAAAACGTCATAACGCCCAGCCACAATTTGAGTATTCGACACAAAATCACGGCGCCCGCGGGTTGCGGCATAAGGTACAGCGGCAAGCACTGTGCCGAAGATGATACCCATAAACACACCGGTAATGATAGAACCGACCCATTGGAAGTCTGGGGTCAAAATTCCTAAGAATATACCGAAGAACAGACCCAACCAGGCACCAGAAGCAGCACCACTTGCAAGCACACGCCCCCAGGTCAAACGCCCAATGACACTTTCCACTTCCATCAGATCCACGCCAACAATGGTGAGGTCATCGACGGGGAATTCATTATCGCTGAGCATATCAACGGCTTCTTGGGCTTGCGCATACGTTTCAAAAGAACCGACTGGCCAACCTTCAGGCTTAATCCGCGCCCCGGAATAGCGGGTGTTATAACGTTGATGTGCAGGCATAATGCGATCGCTTTCTTTCTCGTGTCGAGCCTTGATATAAGTCTAACGGCGTAGACCTTCAGCAAGTTCCCATATCTGGGCCGCATTGCTTGATTCGCTGTTCGAGAAACTGGCCGGTGCATGCGTACACTGGGTAGTATGAGTGAAGTTTCGAAGGTGTTTGCCGGGCGCCTCGCCGGTATGGTCGTACGCGGCCCAGAGACCGATATCATTGGTCGTATTCGTGACGTTATCGTCAATGTGCGCCCTCATGGGCTCAGCCGAGTTTTGGGTTTAGTCGTCGAGCTGCCAAATAAACGCCGTATCTTCGTGCCGATCTTGCGCGTGGCTGCCATCGAGCCACAGGAGGTGAGCCTCGTATCCGGTTCAGTTTCCCTACGCGCTTTTAAGGCACGCACCGGTGAAGTGGCCTTGCTCAATGATGTCGTGGGCTCAAAGGTCCAAATCGATGATCCTGAAATGCAAGACTTGCACTCCCAACCGGTAGAAATTGCCGATGTAGAGTTGGAACGCACCCGGACGCGCGATTGGGTAGTTGCGGGTATCGCCGGAATGACGAAGCGGCCTACCTTTGGCCGCCGTCCTGAGCTTTTCACCGTGCCTTGGGCGCATGTGCATGGCATCCATGCTGCTGGTACTGGCTTGGCAGATCCTGATGCCGAGCTACTCGCCGAATTCGAACTCATGCGCCCTGCCGATGTCGCTACGGCTTTGTATGATCTACCAAGCTATAAGCGTCACTTTGTTGCTAAGGAATTCGATGATGAACGCTTAGCCGATGTGCTCCAGGAAATGAGTGAAGAGCGCCAAGCAGAGCTTTTAGAAACCTTAGATATTGAACGCGCTGCAGACGTGCTCGAGAAAATGGATCCCGATGATGCCGCCGACTTGCTCGGTGAGCTGCCTGATACCAAAGCAGATGTGCTGCTGGAATTGATGGATCCGGAGGAATCTGCCCCAGTGCGTCGCTTGATGAGCTTCAGCCCCGATACTGTCGGTGCGTTGATGACCTCCGAGCCAGTTGCTGTCACCCCGCAAACTACGGTGGCTGAAGCGCTGGCATTAATACGCAATCCTGATCTACCAAGCTCGCTTGCAAGCATGATCTTCGTGGTTCGCCCACCCACAGCAACCCCGACCGGCAAGTATTTAGGCTGCGTGCACTGGCAAAAGCTGCTGCGCGAACCGCCAAGCACGCTGGTCTCTGGCATTTTGGATCCGGATTTACCCCCGCTCTATGCCGATGATGACCAAGAAGTCGCCGGGCGTTACTTCGCGATGTACAACCTGGTCTGTGGGCCGGTCATCGATGAAGACGGGCACTTACTCGGCGCCGTTGCCGTGGATGACCTCGTCGATCACCTGCTCCCCGATGATTGGCGCGAACAAGGTTTGCGCCCCGAGCACTCTTCGGCTCGTCCCTCACATCCGTATATCGGATCTCATTTAAAAAACCAGCAGTAGCATGAGATCGCTGTTACACCCTGTCGGTTCCAATCAAGAAGATCGGCGCTCGGGTGTGGCAGCGAGAATAAGCAGTAGAAAGGATGCAATCAGCAATGGTGCGTTCTGAACTTGATACCCCAAAACTCAGTGGGCGGCGCAGCCTGCTCAGAATCGATGACGACGCCATCGGCGCTGTTGCCGAAAAAATCGCCCGCTTCTTCGGTACTGGTCAATACCTCATGTGGCAGACCGTATTTGTGATGGTCTGGATCTTGCTGAATGTTGGCGGGTTCGCTTGGAACTGGGATCCCTACCCATTCATCTTGCTCAACCTAGCATTTTCCACCCAGGCCGCCTATGCAGCTCCCTTGATCTTGCTGGCTCAAAATCGCCAAGAAGACCGCGATCGAGTGAGCTTGAATGAAGACCGCCGTCGTGCTTTTGAAACAAAGGCTGATACGGAGTTCATCACCCGTGAGCTTGCCGGGTTGCGATTGGCCTTAGGTGATGTGGTCACCCGTGATTATTTGCGCCATGAATTAGAAGAGGTGCATAACGTGTTAGAACGTATTGAGGCTAAACTCGACGATGAAGCTGCTTCCCGGATGGCCCTGCATGATCGCCACCTTGACCTTGCAGAGCCAATCCAAGGCGAGATTACCGAGGATCCAGACTCACCTTAACCCCCACGTACTTGGCATCCCCAAGTATGAATGAGCCCACAAATACTGGAAGGTTGTTATGGCAATCAGCGAAGCAGAGGTACGCCAAGCCCTAAGCCGCGTCTATGACCCAGAAATTAATCGGCCCATCACCGAGATCGGAATGGTGAAATCCATCGCCGTATCCGATGAGGCAATTGAGGTGGAAATTTATCTCACAATCGCCGGCTGCCCTATGAAGAACACCTTAGTGGAAAACTCAAAGGCTGCAGTCGAAGAAATCGCAGAGGGCGTACCGGTTACGGTCACCACTGATGTGATGAGCGATGAGCAACGCAAAGCCTTACGCGAGCAATTGCGAGGCGGGGTTGCCGAGCCTGTCATCCCCTTTGCCCAGCCAGATTCCACCACTCGAGTGTATGCCATCGCTTCTGGCAAGGGTGGCGTAGGTAAATCTTCAACCACCGTGAACTTGGCTTGCACCCTCGCGGCTCAGGGCTTGAAAGTTGGCATTTTGGATGCCGATATCTATGGCCATTCCATCCCAGGCATGATGGGCACTGCCGAGCGTCCCCACGCAATCGACGACATGATTATGCCGCCGATTGCCCATAACGTAAAGCTCATTTCTATTGCTCACTTCGTAGAAGGTAATGCCCCTGTCGTTTGGCGTGGCCCCATGCTACATCGTGCAATTCAGCAGTTCTTAGCAGATGTTTTCTGGGGAGATTTGGATATTCTGCTGCTTGACTTGCCCCCAGGAACTGGTGATATCGCAATTTCGGTGGCTCAATTGGTGCCAAATGCCGAGATCTTGGTGGTGACGACCCCGCAAGCAGCTGCGGCAGAAGTTGCTGAGCGCGCTGGGTCTATTAGCGTGCAGACTCGCCAAAAAATTGCCGGCGTAGTTGAGAATATGGGAGCTATGGTGCTTCCTGATGGCACGACCATGGATGTTTTCGGCTCTGGTGGTGGCGAGCAAGTCGCTCAACGCTTAAGCCACATCACTGGCACGGATGTGCCCCTGCTCGGCAGTGTGCCGTTGGATCCTGCCTTGCGTGCTGGTGGTGATGCCGGTATTCCGATTTCACTCTCTGCTCCGGAATCGCCGACCGCACAGGCTTTTCACGAGATCGCGCAGCACCTCTCGATTCGGAAGGAGTCCTTGGCGGGGCGTTCTTTAGGCCTCGGCGTAAAATAGGGCAAGCGTGAAATAACGTTGGCAGCGCATAGCCGGGCGTGACATTATCGCATTCATGCTCGTTACCTACGACAATCCCACAAGGGGCAGGTATCGTGATTCGATACCTGCCCCTATTGTGCGTGCTTTGTTAGATGAGATCTTCCCAACTATATGCAGTGCGCTGCTGTGGAGGAACGCCAGGATTGGTACCATCGACGCCTGCAGAGCCAGTAGTACCAGGATTCCCGCCCGTGCGTGGCGTGCCTGAATGCGGGGCGTTCGTTGGTTGCTGTGTCTGATTACTTGGCGCTGAGGGGTTAGGATTTGGGACCTCATTATTTGGGGTCTTCCCGCCTTCGCGGTGTGCTTGGCCGACAGTCTTTTCATTCATAATCTTTTTGGGATCAAAGGCATCCAAGAACGTATCATCATCGTCAAGCAAGGCTTTCGTAAAGGCTTTTCGCGGGCCGAGTGTGGTGTACGAGGCGATCTGATTGATGGGTTTGCGGAATTCTTCAAATTCTTTGGTGACTTCACCCATCTCACCGTTGAGTTCAGCTTTGGCATTATTGATTGCCTTGCGGGCGGCATAGACGGCTGCACGAAGATCCTCGATCACCTTAGGTAGGCGGTCGGGGCCGATAATAATAAGGCCGAGAAGTAGGATCAAGAAGATCTCGGGCCAGCCAATACTCGAAAACACAGTACTCTATTCTAGCTCAAAGCCGTACGGGAAAATAGGATTTGCAAACTAGCGCCGTCTCGCCATAGCTAAGGCAAGAATCTGCTGCGGTGAACTGCAGGCAATCGAACCTCCCGTCCTGAATCAACAATACGTGCACGGAAACTAATCGATGTTCCGCGTTTGATTGTGTTGGAAGGATGACTTTAGGCTACGCGCGATAATATCGAGTCGATCCATCAGGGTTTGTGGTGCTTGGCGCAATGATTCTACACCGGGACCTTCGGGGCAATTGGAGTCTATACCTTGGAGTCGCTGCATGAGGTCACTGGAGACACAGGTTGATCCGGCACGAAGACGGGCAGCGGTTTGACGTTGGAGTCGAACTTCTCGGCGACAGGTCTCGCATGCCAGCAGATGGTTCATCGCCCGCTCTTGGGCAGTAGGGTCCATCTCCTCATCCACGAAGGCAACGACTGCTTCGGGACCAAGATGATCAACAGATGCGAACTCTGACATGGTCTTCACCTCACCGCCTCGATATTCTTGGCGCACTCCATTCCTCTTCGTTTATGGAGAAAAATTCCCGCTCCGTGCTGCCGAAAACTACTTCCGGTAGTCATTCACCAGGAAAGGATATCTCCATATGATTGCTGAAACTGCTTAGTATTGCCCAGCATACTCTTTTTTGTGAAACTTCCAGTTGTGGGAAACTATGAAGTTGCTAACGCAATTCCCCGCTTACTGATCAGACTCGCATACTGACCGGCACCGCCTACTGTGCTGGCAAGATCATTTGCAGATCGGCATCATGTTCTGCGGCCTGCTCTAAAGACGCCCGCAGCTGAGAGCGCCCGCGGTGAATACGGGAACGAACCGTCCCCATCTTCACACCCAAAGTATCTGCTATCTCTTCATAGCTCATGCCCACGACATCACACAGCACTACAGCAACACGGAAATCTGGACTCAAGTCATCCAAAGCACGCTGCAAGGCAGGATCTAAATTGGCGTCTTCCACAGCTTGCTCTGGAGTAAGTTCTTTACCAGCGAAACGCTCATAATCTTCTGGTAAGGCTTCCATGCGAATCCGGTTGCGCCGACGCACCATATCTAGGAAGAGGTTGGTGGTAATGCGGTGCAGCCAACCTTCAAAGGTTCCAGGCTGATAGCTCTTCAAGGAGCGGAAGACGCGAATAAAGGTCTCTTGGGTAAGGTCTTCAGCATCGTGCTGATTGCCACTTAAGCGGTATGCCAGGCGATAGACGCTATCGGCGTGCTCAGCAACCAACTCTTTCCACGATGGCATTTCGGCCTGGCCTGCATCAAATGCGGCGGTACCTTCTAGTTTCGTGGCGCTCATAATCACGTACTTTCCGTAGCTGTTCTATCTTCTAAGTTACGCTATTGGGCTTCCCTCGAAAAGTTTCACCCCTACACAATTGCTTCTCGTTAGTATTTTGTCGAACCCAGCTGCCTACAACCCTTTCAGAACCTGGCAAACGGCTAGCAGCTTGGAAACGATTCGATAAACGGAAGCGTCTTTTCCGCTTGCCCCCCATTCTTGGGGCCAACGATCAGCATACCCAGCGCCTTTCTAGCCCCGCCTCCGCCATCATGGAAAAAGATTGCCTAAAATATCCAGGTGTGAATGCTTTTTCTGCTAACGATTATCTCCACGACTACATCGAACAAGTAACTCCAGCTTCTAGCGCCATCAGTAGTGCCCGCGAAGCTGCCGGCGAAGTTGGCATTCAATCGCCAACTTCAGCGACCACCGCTTTGCTCACCACCTTGGCCCAGGCAACTCAGGCAACGAATGTAATTGTCATTAGCCCTGCCGCAAATGTCGTTGGCCTTTCGCTACTGGCTGGCATGCCAGAACAAGGTATCTTATCTTGCATCGATCCAGAGCCTGAACACCAACGCCAGGCCAAGACGGCTTTCCAACAAGCTGGATATCGCAGTACCCGGGTGCGCTTTTTGCCATCGCGTCCCTTAGACGTGATGGAGCGTCTGGCCCCAGGCACGTATCAGCTCATCTACGCCGAGGTAGCAACCTTAGAGTTGCAAACTTTTAGCGAAGCCGCACTGACACTGCTATCCGAACATGGCACCTTAATTATTGGCGATGCCCTGTTAGAAGGTGCTGCTAGCGACCTCGAACGCAGCGATCGTGAAACTGAAGCTGTGCGCGCTTTTGATACTTGGCTCAATGACAACCCAGATATTCAAGTCTCTCGCCTGCCCTTAGGCGCCGGCCTGGTGCTCATCGCCAAGCGCTAAGGTAAGTCCTTGTAGCAAGCACGCCATCGGCGAAGGCAACACTCTCAGCAGCCCCTCTCAGCAATCCCCCGCTGCCGTCCTCGACACGGCGGGGGATTTTGAGCAGGAAGCAACACATACGCGCTGAGTGAGGCCACCACAAAAAGCACCACGCCACCACAATCTTGTAGTAGCGCAGTGCTCTTTTTTAATGCATGCAGCTTAGGTGCACCTGTGTCTAGCCGACCACGACGTTCTTGCCAACGACAACAACACCGCCTGGACTGACGCTAAAGCGCTGCTCATCTGCTTCGGAATCCACCCCAATCAAGGTGCCATCGCCGACGACCACATTCTTATCCAGGATGGCGTGGCGTACCACTGCACCCTTGCCAATCCGTACTCCTGGCATGAGTACGGAGCCTTCAACTGTTGCACCTTCTTCGACTACCACATCGGTAGACAGCACGGAGTTACGCACGGTGGCTGCAGAGATAATACAGCCCTGTGCAACCATGGAGGACTGAGCGATTCCGCCTTGAACGAACTTCGCTGGTGGCAAATCGGACTTATCCGTCGAGCGAATTGGCCACTGCTGGTTGTACAGATTGAACACTGGGTGCACTGAGATAAGGTCCATATGTGCCTCGTAGAAGGCATCGATGGTTCCCACATCGCGCCAGTAACCGCGGTCGCGCTTGGTCGAACCGGGGACTAAATTGCGGCTAAAGTCATACACATTCGCCTCGCCCCGCGCGACGAAATAAGGGATGATATCTCCGCCCATGTCATGCTCGGAGTCATCATTCGTCTCGTCATAGAGCAAAGCATCGATGAGCGCCTGGGTAGTAAACACATAATTACCCATGGAAGCATACGTCACCTCTGGATCATCCGGGGTACCTGGAGGATCCGCTGGCTTTTCTAAGAACTCAGTGATGTTATTGTTCTCATCAGCTTGAATACAACCAAAGGCTGTCGCCTCAGAACGAGGTACCCGAATACCGGCAACGGTCACCGACTTACCAGACTCGATGTGAGCCTGCACCATTTGCTCAGGGTCCATGCGGTACACGTGGTCTGCCCCGAAGACGATCACATACTCTGGGCGCTCATCGTAGATGAGGTTTAACGACTGCAAGATGGCATCTGCAGATCCTTGGTACCAGCGCTTACCCAAACGCTGTTGGGCAGGAACTGAGGCCACATACTCATTGGTTGGGCCGCTGAACTGCCAGGATTGGGATATATGGCGATCAAGGGAGTGCGACTTGTACTGAGTCAACACACAGATCTTGCCATACCCGGCGTTCACCAGGTTGGACAGCACAAAATCGATCAGGCGATAAACACCGCCAAAGGGCACGGCGGGCTTTGCGCGGTCCTCCGTCAGGGGAAACAGACGCTTGCCTTCGCCACCAGCAAGCACAATCGTGAGTACATTATTCCTTTTCACATTTACCCATCTTACGTAATTAAAGCCACAGAAATCAGAGTCTCCCCAAATAAGGGGCAACGTCTCATGCCAGCAGCACAACGAAGCAGCGCACAGGGGCAAAACACGCTAGCCTGTGAAGGTATGAGAGTTGCAATGATGACCAAGGAATATCCCCCAGAGATCTATGGTGGCGCTGGGGTACACATCGCCGAACTCACACGCTTCATGCGCGAGCTCGTGCCAGTCGAGGTACATTGCGTCGGTCAACCCCGAGAAGAAGCAGATGTATTCGTTCACGGGGTTGATGAGGCTCTGCGTGATGCCAACCCAGCCCTGCAGACCCTATCGACTGGCCTGCGGATGGCAGATGCCGCCAACAACGTAGACATAGTGCACTCGCACACCTGGTACGCCGGCCTTGGGGGGCACCTCGCAGGCTTGCTGCACGAAATCCCCCACGTGGTAACCGCACATTCTCTTGAGCCGGATCGCCCTTGGAAGCGCGAGCAACTTGCGGGCGGTTACCTGGTTTCTTCGTGGTCGGAAAAGAACGCCATGGAATATGCCGATGCAGTCATCGCGGTTTCGGCCAAGATGAAAGATGCCATCCTTGATGCCTATCCACGCATCGATGCCGACCGGGTGCATGTGGTTCTCAACGGCATTGATACCGAGCTCTGGCAGCCCCGCCCGACCTTCGATCAAGCCGCAGATTCTGTGCTCGAAGACATGGGCGTGGATCCTAACCGCCCCATTGTTGCCTTCGTCGGGCGTATCACTCGCCAAAAGGGTGTCGAGCATCTCATTAAAGCGGCCCGCGAGTTTGACCCAGAAATACAGCTCATCTTGTGCGCCGGAGCCCCTGATACACCCGAGATTGCCGAGCGTACCGAGGCATTGGTCAATGACCTGCATGAGCAGCGCGATGGCGTCTATTGGGTCAAGGAGATGCTGCCCCGTCATAAGATCCAAGAGATTTTGACGGCCGCCAGCGTCTTCGTCTGCCCCTCAATTTATGAACCATTAGGCATCGTGAATTTGGAAGCCATGGCCTGTGGTACTGCCGTTGTTGCCTCTGATGTCGGTGGCATTCCTGAGGTCGTTCAAGATGGTGAGACCGGCTACCTGGTGCACTATGATTCCGCACAGCCGGCTGAGTTCGAGCATGCACTAGCAGAGCGCGTGAATGAGATTGTCAACTCTGAAGAGCTCACCACCCGCTTTGGTGACGATGGCCGCATTCGCACCATTGAAAAATTCTCCTGGGCTACGATTGCCGAACAGACCGTGGATGTCTACAAGCGCTTGCTCTAGGCTCTTGTAGCACTCAGTCGCCTTAATACCCCCGCTTCCTCGCCACTCAGTAGCGTAGGAGGTGGGGCTCTTCTTTTGCTCTGCAACTGTGCCTCGTTACTATCCTGATAATGCGCATCGCACGTACTGCTCCTATTCCCGCAGGCGTTGACCACCGGGAAAATCAGTCCGCTCCGCAGCATCTAGGCGGCACCCACAGTCCTACCGAAGCTGAAAATCCCGGTATAGTTTGCGCAAAATGCCACATCCATTGCCTCCAACAAATATGGAACAACCTGCACGTTCTTACATTCAACGAATTATTGTCACCCAACCAGGGGTTATATTACAAAAATTTCCGTGCAGAAATCCCAATTGCCGACTACCCTAGGCGGACATGGGCACTGAACAATACTTGCCGGCAGAACGGCATACCATTTTCCAAAGCTCGCTCATGACCGCACTCCTCGACGGCATCTATGACGGTGAAATCTCCATCGGCGAGTTGCTTGGACATGGCAATTTTGGAATTGGCACCTTTGACGCCCTTGACGGCGAAATGCTCGTTCTCGATGGGGTTTGTTACCAACTGCGCTCCGATGGCAGCGCAAGCGTAGCTTCCTTGTCCCAACACTCACCTTTTGCGATTGCCACCAACTTCGTGCCCCGCATTAGGCTCGCTGCCCCTCCCGGGTTTAAACGCAGCGAACTGAGCACCTTCATCTCAGATCACTTAGCCAGCGAGAACTACATGTACGCGGTGCGGATTACTGGCACTTTCGAGTCCATGACGGTACGCACTGTCACGAAGCAGCAGCGACCTTATCGCCCGTTCACTTCAGCAACCGGTGATGATGCCGAGCACGTCTGGCATGACATTCCAGGTGTCGTGGCGGGTTTCCGCACCCCTATCTATGAAAAGGGTATCGGTGTCCCCGGCTGTCATGCCCACTTCGTCGATGAATCCCGGGAAAAGGGCGGCCATATTCTCGACTTCGTGATGTCAGAAGGCATCGTGGAAATCTGCCCCGGTACGGATCTGCAACTGCGCTTGCCACTCAGCCATGAATTCGGCCAAGCCAATCTGCATCCTGAAGACTTAGACGCGCAGATCCACGCCACGGAAGTCAAGACGTAGACCACCCCTCGGGGTATGGACCCCAAAAAATACTGGCCCGCCACCCGGGCGTTTCGTTAGACAGTCAATAATCCCCCGCAACAGGCTTTCGTCCGTGTCCCTGCGAGTAGAAAGAACCCACCATGACCCATCGTCCAGAACTCCATGTCACCGCGGAATCTGGCATCCTTGATGCCCCCGCCGGTGTCTTCAAGGATCATGCAGATTGGCACATCTTTCACCAATGGCACTCCGCCGCCACCGAAGGTGCTCGCTGGGCCCACCAGGTAGCCACCGCCAACCCCTTCGACTGGGAGATCTGCGATGACGTACTCGCCCCCGGCCCTGGAATCACAGAAGTACGAGCTGGCTCTGTAGTCAATGCTGGAACTGAAACCCGCCTCTATTCCACCGCCGTCGCAGGTAAGCACTGCTACGTACAACTTGCAGCCATCGAAGATCTCACAGCCACCACCTATGATTTGGCTGATGACCCCATCGCCTTAGACCCACACGTGCAAGAGCGCGGGGTGGTTGTTGATGACCAAGCGAACTTTCGTAATTTCCGCTCGCCATGTGTGGTGCCTGCCTGGGAGGATAATGCCACTCGCACCGGTAACCATAAAGGTTGGGTGATGCTCGCGGTCGCTGATACTGAAGAACGCTCAACCTTGGTCATCCTGGATTCTACCGATGGCATCGCATGGAATTTGCGCGGAGAATTAGAGCTCACCGGTGCGGCCGGTATTGATACCTCGCAGCACAAAGTAGTAGCACCACGTATTATCCGCCTGCGCGATGAGGTTGATCAGCAGATTTATGATGTCCTCGTCCTCACCTTGGTGGATAACTCTCAGCCTGCTACCGAGCGCAGTGGATATCTAGTGGGCTCCCAAAGTGGTACCGAGTTTAAAGTACATTCCGAGTTCCGTTTGCTCGACTATGGCCATGATTTCACCCGTCCACGCAATACCAACACCATCAACGCTGACTATAATGAGGCCATTCTCTTCGGATTCATGAATGGCCAGGGCCGCCATCACGACCCCTATCGCAGCGTGAGTTGGAAAGAGGAAGGCTGGGCCAATTGCTTGAGTCTGCCACGCAGTGTCACGCTGCAAGGTGGTCGACTCTTCCAGACTCCGTACCAGGGCTTGCCTGCGGCTATTCGCCACTCTGAGCACGCTGCATTATGGACGGGGATGTTGGATATCCCAGAAAATAGTTCCATTATCGTAGAACTCATCGATGCCACTGGTGAGGTTTGTGCCCGCATTACCCACCACGGTGATCACCTCGTGCTCGATCGTGCAATGAGCCCCCACTTCTCCAGCAATGCCGTCAGTGCCCCAATTACCGAGGGCGATACTGACTCGCTGACCATCATTGTGGATGGCTCCACGATAGAAGTCTTTGCCGATGGCGGCCAGGTGGCCATGAGCTCACGTGCCTACTTCACCAACGGTTTAGCTGAATTCAAGGTTATTCCAACCGGTGATGCCGATCTAATTCGCCAGGATATCGTCTCGGCAGCTGGTCTCTACCAGTTCTTATAAGCTGGAAATCAAAGACACAACCTGACTGCCCCACCTCCATAGGAATCAATCGCCTAGTAGGTGGGGCTTTTGTATCAGCGACATGAAGTGCAGCGAAGCAAATAGGACACCAACATCGGTGTCCCTATTCTCGTTATCTGTCTAGCGCAGCGCACTCTCGCAATCAAGTGTGTGCATCTAACCAAAACGTAGCGTCTAATGCGTTCCCAGCTTCCGCAAGCGAGTCAGGCGTGCCTTTGCGGTGACTTCCATGGTCGCCGGCAGGGAGGCAATTCGCTCTGCCAGAATATCCGGGTGGATATGACGTGCAGATGGACTCATGCCAATCTGGGTCTCAATTGACTTCTGATCCAGCTGCATCGTAAAGGAGATACCTTGAGAAGGTCCCACTGGCTCTAAGTAGCCGGAGGCTTGCTGCAGCATACGCTCGACTTTGCCTTGTTCCACATCAATGATTCCCAGTGGCTCACGCAATTCTGCCAAGTGGCCTACATCAGCCGTCAAGACCACGACCTCACCGCGCGGCTTGAGCACGCGAGCGAACTCAGCAGCGTTTCGTGGGGCAAAAACCACCGTGATGACATCAATACTATTATCTCGCAGGGGTAGGCGGTTCCAGGCATCGGCAACCACCGCACCCACCCGGTTATGACACTTAGCCAGCAGCTTTGCGGCAGGCACGGAAACATCTAATCCTACGCCCCGGGAATGCTCAATAAAGTCCAGGACGTGCGCGAGATAATAACCAGTACCAGCACCGACTTCACAAATTGCAGGCTGGGCATCTTCGGCAACCTCGGCATCATCAAGCACATCTGCCACAGCATCGGAAACTGCCTCAACAAATGGTGCAAAGTGACCACCTGAAAGGAAAGTTTCACGGGCCCGTATCATCTCGGTATTATCCCCGGAGTAGCGCAAGCCGGCGCCACCAGCGAGGGTTACATAGCCTTGGCGGGCGATGTCATAGCTGTGTCCACTCGTCGATACCAGGCACTTAGCGTCCTCGCTTAATAGTAAGTCGGTGCCATCGATGGGATCTGCGAGCAGGTCTTGAATATCAGCCAGCACGGTGTAAGCTCTCCTTGGGATTTACGGTGAATAAGTACGTGAACGAGGTTTGTTGCTTTTTATTCGGCTACGGCAGCCAATAAGGTCGCGAGTTCGCCAGCCTCTTCCTTGCTCATTTCAATGACCAAGCGACCGCCACCATCAGTTGGCACGCGCATCACTACTTTGCGTGATTCAATAACAGCCTCCATGGGTCCATTTCCCGTACGGGGCTTCATTGCTGCCATAAAAATTCACCAGTTTCCTTGAAGTATCGAATGCAGGAACGGATAACAACAAGTATCCCTCTGAAGTTGAGGTAACACCTGCCCACAATCCGTCGTCGCAAATGTTTGCAAAGAGTTTGAGTCCCCTTTGCTTATCTCTACCTTAGTCTAGTGTATTTTCGCTGCGAACACGTGTTTCTGCACCATCAACCCCAGTGGGTGCGAGCGTTGGAGCAGCTTCTTCCTGCTCCGCTGGCGATACCACAGTGGGATCAGCCTCAGGCTCTTCAGTAGCTGCAAACTTCGGCATCTCACGCCCTTCTGCCTTGGCCAAGCGCTGCAAGAGGTATTCGATGGCGGCATCGACTTCGGCCTGATTATAGCCACGGCGCTCGACATGGAAGCGCACCGCGTCGATGGCATTGTTTTCGAGGTGTTGCTCATTTTCGGCAATGAGTTCACTCGTCTTTGGCAGTGGCATAGTTGCTTCCCCAAATCCGCCAAGGCGAATGGTGGTAGCCAAAATAACCCAAGCCACCAAGGCGGTAAAGATGATAACGAGCAACCAAGTCACCATAACCAAACTCCTTATTATTCAATGTGCGCACGCCCATCCCGGTATCCAGGGTGAAGGCCTGCTGCTGTATGCAACAGCACTCAATCTATCTTGGTAAGCCTAATCCAAATACGTCGCTAATGCAGGTCGCTGCGGGATCTCTCCGCGCCATCGTAGTTGTTTATACTCACTTGCCCGAGCTAAAGCGGTGCGCGTAATCATCTCTGCCATAGGGTGAAGCTCCTCTAAGGGACGGTTGCGGTGCTGGCGCGGACTCGTTGGAGTCTCAACAATTGCCTGCGGCCCAAACTTCGCAGCTATGTCCAGCAACAGTCCCATCTCCACCCCGTAATCAATCACAAAAGGGACTTCTAACGCGCTACTGCGACGCAGCGCATATTCTCCCCCCAAGGGTTGTTGAATATTGCTTAACTCCGGGAAGAGTTGAGCAATCAAAGGCTTAGCGGTGAGTTCCGTGACCCGTCCCCCGCCACTCGTGCCATCGGCGAGCAGGCGTTGATATTGCGCACGCACCATGTGCACGTCCTCATTTACGAAAGGCGCGGCTAACTCGGCAACGATATTGGAGGAAATACTTGCTAGGTCCGCATCCAGAAAGACGACAATATCACCCGACGCATACGCGACACCGCGCCACAAGGATTCACCCTTGCCTTTGTGTGGCTCTAACTCTGGGAAGACCTCGCGCCAATTGACGACCTTTGCCCCGGCAACGCGGGCATTTGCAGCGGTATCATCAGTCGAGTCGGCATCGATCACCACGATTTCGAAGGGGTTACTTGCTGCGGCCCAGCGCACTACTTGGGCGATGGTCGAAGCTTCGTTGAGGGCTGGGATAACAACGGATACACGCACTAAATGAGCCCTCGAATTGTTGCTAAGGGGGCAAAGTCGCCCCGGATGGCCGCGGTCATACGTATGGTATCAACAGTTTCTGCAACTTCGTGACTCCGAAAAGCTGCCACTCCATGTGCCGTTGCCCACGATGTTGCAGCTAATGTACCGGCCACACGTTGATTGACAGGTCGATTGAGCGTCTCACCTACAAAGTCTTTGTTACTCAAGGCCATAAGGACTGGCCACCCGGTTGCGACGACTTCGTCAATGCGGCGTAAGAGTTCCAGGCCGTGGAAAGTGTTCTTACCGAAATCGTGGGTGGGATCAAGCAGGACCATTTCTTCAGGCACGCCAAGGCTCACGGCACGCTCCGCCAAGGCGGTAGTTTCACGGATGACATCCAGTACCACATCGTCATAGTGCACATGATGTGGGCGCGTACGTGGGATAGCGCCACCGGTATGTGAGCACACGTAGCCCACCTTATGCTGGCCTGCAACCTCGATGAGTTCTGGATCAGCTCCAGCCCAGGTGTCGTTGACAATATTCGCCCCAGCGGAAATAGCCACTTCAGCAACACTCGCACGCCAGGTATCTACGGAAATCCAGACTTCTGGATAAGCCTCACGTACCGCGGCGATAACGGGTTCCACGCGCTCGATTTCTGCTGCGGCATCAACATTATCGCCTGGGCCGGCTTTCACCCCGCCGATATCGACGATTCCAGCGCCGAGTTTAAGCACCTCACCGGCGCGAGCGACTGCGGCATCATATTCGTTGGTAGCGCCTTGGTCGTAGAAGGAATCTGGGGTGCGGTTCACAATGGCCATTACTGTAGCCAGCCCTTCGGGCGATAAGAAGCGACTGCGAATCATGGGTTCCTTCATACGAGTTTTGGCGGGGGTTCGAGCCTACGTCCGAAGCCTTAATGCTTGGCTTGGATATAGGCCACAGCTTCGTTAATACTATCAGTGACCAGGAAAAGGTTGGTATCTTCAGGGGAAATCATACCTTCGGTAACCAGGCGTTGCTCGATCCACTGCACGAGACCTCCCCAGAATTCGGTACCAAATAACACGATTGGAAAATTGGTTACCTTGCCGGTTTGGACCATGCATAGCACTTCGAAGAGTTCGTCTAAAGTACCGTAGCCACCAGGCATACAGACAAAGGCTTGGGAGTACTTCAAGAACATGGTTTTGCGGGCAAAAAAGTAGCGGAAATTCAACCCTAGGTCCACGTACTCATTGAGCTGCTGTTCAAAGGGCAACTCAATACCTAAACCCACGCTAGTGCCGCCCTTGGTCGAAGCGCCTTCATTGGCAGCTTGCATCAGACCTGGCCCACCACCTGTGATAATGGCATAGCCGGCTTCAACGAGGGATCCTGCTAACTCCACCCCCGCCTCATAATAAGGCTCGCTGGAAGCAGTCCGTGCGGAACCGAAAATAGTCACCGCGGGCCCGACATCAGCGAGCGTATCGAAGCCATTGACGAATTCTCCTTGGATGCGAAGGACTCGCCAAGGATCTTCGTGAATCCACTCATTATTGGATTGGCTTGCTAGCAGGCGGGCATCGAAGGTACTGCTGGCATCGGAGTCCTGCGAGTCCTTGGTGCGTATTAATGTTGGCCCGCGCAACAAGCGCTTGCGACGAGATTCCATGGTTCTCTCCTTCTACGAGGTATGTATCGTTGTGGCCCGAGACTAGCAGGGGTTGCTCAGCCTGGGGGCGTAAGTCTGGGGCGTACCGTATGACAGGCGTAGTAGTTTGAGCCATTCGTGCGTAACTACTCAGGGTTTAGCTGCTCAGGGCTTCGAGCGACTCACCGACCAGATAGGCGTGCAACTGGTTAGCAACCTGGGTGATCATTGCCGCAGGTATGTGCTCATCTTTCTTATGGCATAACGACGGATCTCCGGAACCAAAATTCACAGCTGGGATGCCGAGCTCTGCAAAACGAGCCACATCAGTCCAGCCATACTTTGCGCGCACTTGGCCGCCTGCAGCCTGAATGAGTGCTTGCGCAATGGGCTGGTCTATACCAGGGCGCGCACCAGAAACGGCATCATCAATCTCATACGTAACTCCCTCTGGGAGATCAAGGACTTCTAAGAGATGCGAGAGAGCATGCTCCACGCTCTTATCCGGGGCAAAGCGATAGTTCACAAACATCCAGGCCTCATCAGGAATGGTGTTTGTTGCCACCCCTGATTCACAGTGCACGATATTTAAACCTTCGTGATACATACAACCATCGACAAGCACTTCTTGAGCCTCATAGGCAGCTATGCGCGAAATCACTGGAGCTAAGCGGTGCATGGCGTTTACCCCGAGCCAGGAACGTGCGGAGTGGGCGCGTACCCCGTGGGCAGTCACCCGCAGACGAATCGAACCTTGGCAGCCCGCTTCAATCATGGAACCTGATGGTTCCCCCAGCAAGGCTAAGTCGCCTGCGAGTAGTTCAGGGCGATCACGTTGAATATGGCCGAGGCCGTTGTAAGCGCTTGCTACTTCTTCGCCTTCATAACAAATCAAAGTGAGGTCTTTGGTCAGCCGCTCATCATTAGCCAAGGTGGCAAACAAGTGCGCATAGATTGCCATGCCTGATTTCATATCCACGGTCCCACAGCCATAAAGCGTATCTCCCTCCCAATGGCTCGGCACATTATCTGCAATAGGCACAGTATCAATGTGGCCAGCCAGAATGAGGCGCTGTGACAATCCCCGGTGAGTGCGGGCAACCAGGGTATTTCCCTGGCGGTGCACGCTCACATTCTCAATGGCATGTAACGCAACTTCTAATGCATCCGCGATTGCCTGCTCTTGATGAGAAGGGCTGGGAATATCCACGAGCGCTTGGGTCAACGCGACGGGCTCTTGGCTAAGATCGAGAACATAGTGTGGGGTTGTCATGGTTTTCAAGAATACTGCAAAGCAGGCATCGACCCCCAGAGATCGCTGTTTGTTGCTACCGGCCACCAGTGTGCCGCCACGGTGCAGACTTCCGCGCAAAAGGGGGTGAAGCAGGCATTTCAATGTAGTAATAGAAACTACTTCGGGCTAAGGTGCTTACTATGTCTCAAGAACAGCAAAATCACCAGCTGGGTGCGGGTTTAAAGACCCGACACCTCACCATGATGGGCTTAGGTTCTGCCATTGGCGCCGGCCTCTTCTTAGGTACTGGCGTTGGCATTGCTGCCGCCGGTCCAGCCGTGCTGCTGGCCTACATCTTCGCCGGCATCATCGTGGTCTTCATCATGCAAATGTTAGGCGAACTTGCCGCTGCGCGTACTGCTTCTGGCTCCTTTTCTATTTATAGCGAGCAAGCCTTCGGACACTGGGCCGGTTTCTCTTTAGGTTGGCTGTATTGGTTCATGCTCATCATGGTGATGGGCGCAGAAATGACCGGAGCCGCAGCCATCATGGCCAGCTGGTTCGGCATTTCTGAATGGATCCCCGCCCTCGTCGCCGTCACTTTCTTTGCCATTGTGAATCTTGCTGCTGTGCGCGGCTTCGGTGAGTTCGAGTTCTGGTTCGCTTTCATCAAGATCGCGGTCATCATCGGCTTCTTGATCATTGGTGTATTGCTCATCTTCGGTCTGCTGCCAGGCCATGAATTCGTCGGCACCACCCACTTCCTTCAAGAAGGCTTTATGCCACATGGCATTTCAGGTGTGGCCGCTGGTCTGCTCGCCGTAGCCTTCGCTTTCGGTGGTATTGAGATCGTCACCATTGCTGCCGCCGAATCTGAGCACCCAGCCCATAACGTTGCGGTAGCCGTGCGTTCGGTGATCTGGCGTATTTCGGTGTTCTACATCGGTTCTGTGCTGGTGATCTGCTTCTTGCTGCCATTTGACAGCATCCAGGGCGCAGAGACTGCTGCCGAGTCTCCCTTCACCAAGGTGCTAGCCCTAGCGAACTTTCCTGGCATTGTGGGCTTTATGGAGGCTGTGATTGTGTTGGCACTGCTCTCTGCATTCAATGCGCAGATCTATGCCACCTCTCGTGTTGCGCACTCCTTAGCGGAACGTGGTGATGCCCCTAGGATGTTCGCTGCTACCAACCATAGCGGTGTCCCAATGCCAGCAGTCCTGCTGTCTATGGTCTTCGCTTTCCTCTCAGTAGGCCTGCAGTATTGGAACCCACCAGGATTGCTTGAATTCCTACTCAACGCTGTTGGTGGGTGCCTGCTGGTCATCTGGGTAATGATCGGTTTGTCCTACCTCAAGCTGCACCCAGAAATGGTGCGCAATGGAGAACTCACCACGGTGCGCATGCGTGGCTACCCATGGCTGCCAATCGCTTGCTTAGTTGGCATCGGAATTATCGTTTTGCTTATGCTCAGTGACCCCGCAGCCCGCCTCCAGATCTATGCCGTAGCGATCATTTTCGCGGTCCTGATCGTTCTCTCCTTCCTCGTGCGCAAGCCTACTGGTGCAGGTAATGCCAAGGATGCTGCACACAGCAAGTAAGGCAGGTAGGATTGACAACCATGACTTCAGCACTTGCTACCGGTGTAGCTACCGTAACTCAAGATGGAACTGTATTAGACGCCTGGTTCCCCCAGCCTGTACTTGATGAAGCCGTGGATGCTGCCGGCACCACCACACTCGATGCAAACGCTCCTGCCGAGCTAGCTGCACTCGCTGGTGATGATGCCGACCGTGGGGTGACCCGTGTGGTTATCCGCACTGCGATCGCGGACCTGGATGAGGCACCAATTGATGCCTACGATGCCTACTTGCGTCTGCATCTACTTTCCCACCGTTTGGTGAAGCCTCATGGCCAAAATCTTGATGGTATCTTCGGCCTCCTGGCTAACGTTGTCTGGACCAACTTCGGCCCATGTTCTCCAGAAAACTTTGAGCTGACCCGCGCAAAATTGCAGCAGCGGGGACCAGTGACCGTGTATTCCGTAGATAAGTTCCCCCGCATGGTTGATTATGTAATGCCAACCGGCGTGCGCATTGGTGATGCCGACCGCGTGCGCCTAGGGGCACACCTGGCAAGCGGTACTACCGTGATGCACGAGGGCTTCTGCAATTTCAACGCTGGTACTTTGGGCAATTCCATGGTTGAGGGCCGCATCTCTGCTGGTGTTGTTATTGGCGAAGGCACTGATATCGGTGGTGGGGCTTCCATCATGGGAACCTTGTCTGGTGGCGGTAAGCACATTATTAGCTTGGGCGAACGGTGCCTCCTTGGCGCTAATGCCGGTTGCGGCATTCCCCTTGGTGACGATTGTGTCATCGAAGCTGGTTTGTACGTCACCGCTGGTGCCAAGGTCATCCTGCGCGGCGCTGCTGCCGAAGCACAAGGTGTGGAAGATGGTGCAACGATCAAAGCTGCCGAGCTTGCTGGGAAGAACAATATCTTGTTCCGTCGCAACTCCGTCTCCGGCGCTATTGAGGCAACCGGATGGAAGACCGAAGCTGTAGCGCTCAACGAGGCCCTGCACGCAAACTAGAACTTCCTGTTAAAAAGGGTCACGCTGGTTATCCAGCAGTGACCCTTTACTTCTACCTCATTTACCTCAGTGCGGGAGGTGCCACTACGAAGCTACCTCCATAGAAAGCACACGTGCTCCCCTACACTCTGCCGTGATGCCTGGCATATATTTGGGGCATGAAAACCCCTTGGATGTTAATTCCAAGGGGTTCGGATTCAACGCATGCAGTGTCGTTCAGGAGGATACCTTCACTGGCTCTTGCTCGATAACGACCTTTGGCTTTGGCGTGCGGAATGCCCATAGCTTATTAATCAGGAAATTGATCGGCATTGCTACGATAATAGAAATCGCCGATGCCCAGTACATCTTGGTACGCCACAAGTTGGAATCATCGAAAATGTCGGACGGCAAGGCAATAGGCGAATTCGGATTCATCAAACCTGTTGCCACCATCTGGCTGACGATAAATGCACCGATGCCAGTCGCTAAAAATGCAAAGAATCCTCGGAACCACTTTGGGCGATACGCTGCCCTAAAAGTCCAGTAGCGATTGAGCTGGTAATTCCAGATATTAGCCACCACGAAGGCAATAGTCATATAAACGTGGTACCAACGGATGTGGAAGGCCGAGCCAAGGAGGTTCATGAAGGCATCATGTTCGCTGATATTCCAACCCCAGGAAAACAAATTGCGAGAAATCGCCACAACTATGAGGTTGACGACGGTTCCGCTGCCGCCAACGAGCCCGAACTTGATGAACTGCATCATGCTCTGCTCTACGCGGGCTCTTTGCACTGGGTCCAAAGCCAATTTCCCTTCATTAAGGCCGTAGCCAAAAAATCCCTAGCTACTCTTGTCCAACCTTATGCATTCTAGCGCGCCAAGCGATACTTGCAAGATATATGCGCGCCACCTTATTACCTATTGCATAATTTATCTATTGCGCAATACGTCGGGATGCCGCGACAATATCGGCATCCGTGGCAGTCAATGCCAAACGCACATAGTTGTGTGTGTTCGGGCTATAGAAGCTACCTGGTGCAACCACAATACCGCGCTCGGCAAACCACTCTACAGTCTGCCAGCAGTCTTCCCCACGACTCATCCACAAATACAGCCCGGCTTGCGAATCGGTGACTTCGAAGCCAGCATTGATGACTGCCTCAAGGAGCACCTTGCGGCGCCTGGCATAGCGCAGTCGTTGCAAGGTTTCTTGATCATCATCAGCACAACCTGCAGCCATGGCAGCCTGGATTGGTCCTGGCAGCATCAACCCGCAGTGCTTGCGCACCTCCGTAAGCTCGGCCAACAGCTTTTCATCACCAGCGATAAAACCTGCCCGGTAGCTAGCCAAGTTCGAGGTCTTCGACAGTGAGTGAATAATAAGCAAGTTACTCAGATCATCGCCTGCCACCTTGGGGTGTAACAGCGAGTAGGCCTCACCTTCCCAAATAAGCCCCAGATAGCATTCATCACAAACGACGATCACATCATGCTCTCGCCCCCAGTCGATAACACGCCGCAGGTACTCGACAGAGGCCACAGAACCAGTGGGGTTGCCAGGGGAATTAATGAAGATCAGACCAGCTGCTGCGGTGGTTGCGGCATCGAGTTCCCATGGGGCATCGCTGCGCACCACATCTGCGTGAGCAACCAAACCCGAAACCTCGTAAGTCGGGTATGCAACTTCAGGAATAATGACCGTGCCTTGAATACCCAGGTGTGAAGGCAACATGGCGATTGCTTCCTTTGTACCAACCACCGGTAACACGCCACCTGGATGAGAGATGCCATAGCGACGCTGCAGGCTAGCAGTAATTGCCGCACGTAACTCTGGGGTGCCAATGGTTTGGGGATAGCCTGGTGCGGCAGCAGCTTCTGCCAGGGCTAATTGGATGCTTGGTGCTACCTCATCAACAGGAGATCCCACAGAGAGGTTAATTCGACCTTCTGGGTGTTCCTGAGCCTTTTGCTGATAGGGCGCTAGGGAGTTCCAGGGGAAATCAGGAAGTCGAGAACCCAGTGGTTGCCGCACAATACATCCTTTCTTGCACCACGTGTTTTCGTGGCAGCTTGCAGCATGAAAATATTCGTGGTTTCTATGCTAGCCCAGTGCTGATACTCACTCCACTTGAACAGCGAAACAGGGACTCATACCCGGTGGTGGCGCTCTGCCGCGGAATGCACTAGGCCGTGAATGACACGGCCTATACGCCAATGCGTCGATTTATTATTACGTGCGGAATATGCAAAAACCACCAGCACTACCCTTGAAGGTGAGATAGCAATGCTGGTGGTTCCGGTCGTGATACCAGTGATGATTTTAAGCTTGTGGCGGAAGCTCTTTGACCAAGTCTGGATCGAAATCCTGTGGGCCCAGCTTCGCTGCGCCTCCAGGGGAGCCTAAATCATCAAAGAAGGCTTCATTCGCGTCAATATAGTCAACCCACTCATCGGGGACATCATCTTCGTAGAAGATGGCCTCGGTAGGACATGCAGGTTCACAGGCACCGCAGTCCACACACTCATCGGGGTGAATGTACAACGAACGCTGCCCTTCGTAGATGCAGTCCACTGGGCATTCTTCGACGCAAGCACGATCCATGACATCTACGCAGGGCTGTGCGATTATGTACGTCATTGAGGTCTCGTTCTCCAGTTCTCTACTTACAAATTTTGGGCGATCCGCCCTATTATGTCACCTCCGGCGCATAAACGGCCAACTGCTGCCCAAAATGCCGCCAAATAACAATAGAATTGCGGAAATATTCCCGGGAATAAAGACGCTACCATCGACAATTTCCCACATCAATAGGCCAAAATACCCACACAGCCAGGCATACATGGGTATCAAAGCGATGAATATATTAGCTGACCATAACCGCGCCGTTTTGGATAGGACAGCATTAAAACCAAAGGCGCACAGGGCCGTCAGCGGCAGCATGATATTGCCGATTCGGAAATCAAGATACAGCACTTCTAACAGTACGGAGATCAACGCACCAACAGCAAGCCAAGCTAATCCAGCTGTGGCTTCTCCCCGGCTAAAGTCAGTGGCTACATGGCGTTCACGCACGTACTCCCCGCTCATACCTGACTACTTCCTTCTACTGCGCCAGCAGCGCTATCAATATCGGCAACAAACATCGCCGGATCTTGCGCTGCCGCCAGGACTGCTGCAACACCTGCTGGGGCTATAGATACTACCTCCGTGCCCACTGCCCGCTGGTCTTGCGGCCACATTGGAGCAAACTGGTAATGCTCTTGCGGCATCAAAGGCTGGGCGACAAGGTTACTTAAGGCGAATACTGCCGGAGTGATATCGGTATCAGCAATTGCTGCAAAAGCAGGTATCGGATTGGTCGTAGAGAGACTGCCGTCTGCAATCCAAAGTTGGGTGGCGTGGGCTCGCATGGCGGCACGCTTCGCCTCCCACGAGCTTGCATCAAGGTCAAAGGCAAGATCAGTATCCTCCACACAGGCGATCTCCCCTGCTTGCGGCATCCGCCAGCCGTGCGGTGCAGTATTTATTGCAGCCAAGCCACGCTCCAGGCAGCGTTGTTCGGTTACCGCCCACAACACATAATCAATGCCAAGTTCAACCGCTACTGCCATGGTGATTTCATGGGCTCGGATGTGATCAGGATGCCCATAGCCACCATCTGGTCCATAGGTCACCAATATATCAGGCTGGAATTCTTCGACGACAGCGCGCAGATCTGCCACTGCAGAGTCTCCGGATTGCACAAAGGCACGCGGATGATCCTGGGCAGGATCGCCGACCATGCCAGAATCACGCCACTTGCCCGGTGCACCTAAGTAGTATCCTTCAGCACCGAGGATTTTTAAGGATTCGCGCAACTCGCTGATGCGGAATCCACCGAGTTGGTCGCTGGCATCGGCAACGAGGTTGGCAAGAGGCTCACCAATCACCTCGCCCTGTTCGCCTAGAGTGCACGTCACCACACCTACTTTGGCTCCGGCATGAGCGGCTAATGCAAGGAACCCGCCAGTCCATAGAGCTTCGTCATCGGGGTGGGCATGTACTGCCAGGATGCGAGCATCTCGCAAAGATGGCATAGATCAATTCTCCTGTTCTTGCCAAGCAATCAAAGCGCCTAAGTCATCGGTATCTATTTCTGCTGGGGCAGTTGCGGCTGCTTCTGCTAAGCGCGCACCAAGGACATGCAAGCGCTCATCGTACACCACTGGTAGGCGTAGGGCTTGAGCTTGCTCGAGCTGCTGGGCTTCGTCTTCAACGTCGCTCAATGCAATATCGCCCGCCATAAAGCCGGTGACGATATCTTGGAAATGGGGATCGCAATACCCACTGAAGTTATCGCCTTGGAAATGTGCGGCAGTAAAGTTTGGCGCCAGTGGACTAGTGCTAGCAGTATCGGTGTCTACGAGCTCTGACGCCGTCGTCTCCCCAGCAGCGCTCCCACCGGCGGCATCCTCGGATCCCTCGCCTGTGCCATCTGCATGTTCGGATTCTTGTAACTCTGGGCGTGCGGGGTCAGTGCTCTCAACCGTAGACGTGCCTGTGCCCCCTGTTACTAAATCAGCTGCCTCACCAAGACAGGTGTTACGCACTAACCCACTATAGTTATTGCGCGTGAAGATGAGATCCACCTCCCCAGCAGGCAGTAATTGCCCATAAAGGTTCGCGGCATCTGATTCCACGGTAGTGGCCTCAACGCCTAAACCAGTGAGCATATCAACCAATATGCGCGCGGCATTGCGGGCAATATCATCTTCTGGGTTCACCCCAATGCGCAGTCGTGGAGGCAGGTCTTCGCCTACGCCTGGATCGGCTGTGTGCTCACTTACTGGCACTGCTCGTCCGGTTGCTAGGCGAGCAAGTTGGTCGACATCAATCAAGCTTTGCAGCCGCTTGCGCTGGCCGAGACTTAATTGCTCGGTTGCAATAAGCTGCAAACTAATATCCGAAGTACTCGTATTCACAACTGTGCCGGGGATAAGCTCGAACATTTCCGCTGAGGTCTGGGTGGGGGTAATGTTCAATGCCTCCACTTGTCCGGAACGCAGCATTTCTGCTGCTTGGTTGGGGTTGCGAATCCCGATGAATTCCAAGCTATCGAGGCGCGCAGGGTTTTCTCCCCAGAAGCGATCATTCCGATAGAGGGTAATAATGCCGCGTTGGGAATCAAACCCACCAAATTGGAAACGCCACCCCGATGCCGGATAGGTATCGGTGAGGTCACTGGCGAAATCTGCGGTAGGATCCCCCAAGCTGTGGGCTGGGAGTAGGTGCTGGAAAAGTAGCTGCCATTGGGCAAGCGGCACCTTGAAATCGACGTCGATAATTTTACCGCCCTGGGAGGAGCGGATTTCGGAAATCTGTTGATAATAAGGTGCGAGTTTGGTATCGACGTTGGTGCTAATTGCACGCCACAGATACTGGAAGTCGGCCACAGTAATTGGTGTGCCATCACTCCACTGGGCGGCACTTTGTAGTTCGTAACGCACCGTTTGCGCAACCCCAGCTGCAGGGGTGACAAGGTCCGCACTGTGCAGCAACTCGGTGTTGAGCTGACCATCAATAAAAGCACTGGGCAACACCAAGTCTGCAAGTTCACGCACGAACACAGAATCATCGCTACCGATATGGGGATTAAGACCGCCCTGGATCTCATCAATACCGATGGCGAAGTCGGCCTCCGACACTGCAGGTGTTGTGGTGCTCGTTGATGCCGGAGTGCTGGTACTCTCTTCGATTGGAGCTGGTCCAGGATCTGCACTGCAAGCTGCCAATCCCACTGCCATGGAACTGATCGCAGCCATCAGCGACACCTTGGTATTCATAGCAGTTATTCTAGCAAGCTTGCCGTTTCGCACGAGCAGGCGCACCTTTACTAATGCCCGGATCGGGCATAACGAGGATTCCGCGTGCGCCCCCATGCGTACAGCAACAGCTCTCCGTTTCCCTCGAATACGATTGCGGCAAAGAAAAACCGGACACTCCCCATTTCTAAGGAATATCCGGATTTCTAGCCCATGTTTGCTGGCTACTGCAGGCGTAAGGCTAGTGCTACGAGTTCCGCCATCGGATTACTTGTTACGAGCCTTGGTACGAGAGCGCTCCCGAGCACGCTCGGTAGCGTTCAGCACTACCTTGCGCACCCGCAGTACGTCTGGAGTTACCTCTACGCACTCATCTTGACCACAGAATTCCATAGCCTCATCCAGGCTCAGACTACGCGCCTTCGCCAAAGTAACGGTTGCGTCGGCAGTTGCAGAACGCATATTGGTGAGCTTCTTCTCGCGGGTAATATTGATGTCCATATCTTCATCACGGTTATTCGCGCCCACAACCATGCCCTCATAGGCCTCGGTGCCGGGCTCCACGAAGAAGCTACCGCGGTCTGCCAGCTGCTGCAAGGCGTATGCGGTGATCTGACCGGAGCGATCGGCAACCAGGGAGCCGGATGCGCGGTCCTTGATTCCGCCAGCCCATGGCTTCAAGCCCTCGGAGTAGTGGTTCGCGATACCAGTACCACGGGTTTCGGTCATAAAGGTGGTGCGGAAGCCGATCAAGCCACGGGCAGGAACAGAGAATTCCATGCGTACCCAGTCGTCGGAGATATTGTCCATGGACAACATCTGCCCCTTACGGGCTGCCATCAGCTGGGTTACTGGACCTTGATATTCACTTGGAATGTCGATGACCATATGCTCGAATGGCTCATGCAAGGTGCCGTCAATTTCCTGGGTCACTACCTGTGGCTTGCCTACGGTGAGTTCGAAGCCTTCACGACGCATCGTCTCAACCAATACTGACAAGGCCATTTCGCCACGGCCTTGTACTTCCCAGGCATCTGGGCGCTCGGTTGGGAGCACGCGGATGGAAACGTTACCGATGAGCTCTTGGTCCAAACGAGCCTTGACCATACGTGCGGTGAGCTTATCGCCACCCCCACGGCCAGCTAATGGCGAAGTGTTAACACCAATGGTCATGGAAATCGCAGGCTCATCAACAGTAATCCGTGGCAAAGCAACTGGGTGCTCTGGATCGGTAAGCGTATCGCCAATCATGATGGAGTCGATACCAGAAATTGCGGCAATATCACCGGCAACGACCTCATCGGTTGGGACGCGCACAACGCCCACGGTGCGCAGCAATTCGGCGATCTTAGCAGTCTTGATGTGCTGCTCGCCCGCCTCATCGTAGTGAATCCAGGCCACTTGCTGCCCCTTGCGGACCGAGCCGGAGTGCACGCGGATCAGCCCAATACGACCCAAGAATGAAGAAGAGTCCAGGTTCGTTACGTGTGCCTGCAGTGGGCCTTCGGCATCAGCATCTGGCTCTGGCATGACATCGTAGATAACGTCGAAAAGTTCTTGCAGATCTGCTGCGTCGGGCACATTGCCATTGCCCGGATTGTGCACTGATGCCTTGCCTTCACGACCAGAGGCGTAGAGCACAGGCAGATCTAGCAGGTTCTCAGCGGCCTCTGCTGCTTCTGGATCATCCAGGGCAGCTGCTAATTCGAGCAGCAGGTCTTGGGCTTCGCTTACGACATCATCGATGCGGGCATCTGGACGGTCGGTCTTGTTCACCAGGATGATCACCGGCATCTTGGCAGCCAGTGCTTTGCCAAGTACGAAGCGGGTCTGTGGCAGGGGACCTTCAGAGGCATCGACGAGCAATACTACGCCATCAACCATGGAAAGTGCGCGCTCAACTTCGCCACCGAAATCAGCGTGACCTGGGGTGTCAATAACGTTGATGACCAAATCGCGGCCGTCTTTGCCAGCACCTTTACGAGTAATGGCGGTGTTCTTGGCCAGGATGGTAATGCCCTTTTCCTTTTCCAAGTCACCGGAGTCCATGACGCGGTCGACAACTTCGGCATGCTCTTCGAAAGCGCCGGATTGGCGCAGCATGGCATCGACGAGGGTAGTCTTGCCGTGGTCAACGTGTGCGACGATAGCAACATTACGGAATTCTGGACGGGTCAAAATCGCTCCTGCGGGTAATAAATGAAATTTTCGTGCCCCAGCATTAATTGTGCTGCTGGTTTCCTTCTCAAGCCGCCCTCAAAACGGCCTGTGCACTACTGTGGGCACACAACCTTTGACAGTTTACACGGTGGTTTCCGAAATATTGAACTTCAAGCCCATGCAAACCGATGTGCGCGTTGCAAAAATGAAGTAAAGTGGCAGTTGTTACTTATGTGACTGTTGCTCGTGTGACAAAGGTAATTATTGTGGGCTTACGGCCGTGCGTGAACGATGCCAGGAGATCGTATGGAATTACATCCGATAAAAACCGAGACTTTCGATATAGATGCCATGATCAACATCGATCCCAAAAGCTTCCGGCGCGAGGTCGATCACTTCATGCGCACCGACTTTGGACTCTATATGGCCCGCGGAGCTAATCACCCCCGCTTCGGCTACCTGGAATCATGGCTACTGCCTGAGGTGAATCTGCGCGTAAACAAATTCCACAATCGCCCTGAATTTCCGGCCACCGAAATGTATTACATTGACATCGCTACAGTGCGCATGGGCGAATCGCAGTGGCATACCCAGGACCTCTACGTGGATTTAATGAATGATCCAGGCGATCCGGTGCGCTTTACCGATATTGATGAGCTTTCTGCCGCAACTTCTGCTGGATTAATCTCACCTGGTTTGGCCGAAACCGCCATTGCCGCCACTTTGAAAGCCGTAGAAGGTATTACTCGCCATGGCGATGACATCACCCAATGGCTTGCTGCATTAGGCATGCCGCTGCATTGGGCAAGTTCCGTAGAACTAATTCCCGCCACAGATTAGCAACGATATTCAAGCAGCCACCGTACCCCCAGTTCCCGACATCAAGTCCCCCGCCAAAAAGTCCCGAGCACTTCCCCACCAATGCAGTAGACAGACCAGGGACTTTATTGTTTTCGCAACCTGCGGATTTTCGTGATGGCGCTACACTATTCCGCTGCAGCTAGCTCAATCCGAGAGCGATGCCAGCACCAGGAACAGCTGCGATGAGCTCCTTGGTGTATTGCTGCTGTGGACGCAAGAAGATCTCATCGGCGGTGCCTCGCTCGACCAGCTTGCCTTGTTCCATCACTACTACCTCATCAGCGGTTTGTCGCACCACGGCTAGATCGTGGGTGATAAATAGATAGCTTAATGCGAGCTCCTCTTGAAGTTCGGTTAGCAACTGCAGAATCTGGTTTTGTACCAGGACGTCTAAAGCAGATACTGCCTCATCGAGCACGATCACCTCGGGGTTTAAGGCCAAAGCACGGGCAACGGCGATACGTTGGCGCTGGCCACCAGAAAGTTCATTAGGGAACCTGCGCATAGTGGACTTTGGTAGCGCAACCATATCGAGTAGTTCGGCTACCCGCTGTTCACGCTGTTTGCGGTTGCCTTGCTTGTGGACGACCAAAGGTTCTTCAATACAGCGGTAGATCGAGTACATAGGATCCAACGAACCGTAGGGGTTTTGGAAGACAACCTGCAGTTTGCGGCGCATTGCAAACAATTCCTTGGAATGAAGCGTCGAAAGGTCTGTGCCTTTGTAATAGATCTTGCCGGAAGTTGGATCCAATAAGTTCAAGATCATATTGGCTACTGTGGATTTGCCTGAGCCGGATTCACCCACAATTGCCAAGGTAGTGCCCTGTTTGAGTGAGAAGCTCACATTATCAACAGCACGTAGTTTCTTTTTCTTGCCCTTTTGCCCGCGAACTTCAAAGACCTTAGTGAGGTCTTCCACCCGGATAACATCACGAGCCGTAGCGGTATCGACGACTTCCTTGTGTAGCATCTCGGAGCTCACTTCGTCCTCCTTGCCGGCCTTCTTGGCAGATTGGATACGCGCAGATGCCAACGATGGTGCTGCTTGAATAAGTCGCTTGGTATAGGGGTGCCGTGGATGTTGCAAAATATCGCGGGAGGGACCAGATTCCACCACGCGTCCACGGTGCATGACGATCAAGTGCTCTGCGCGCTCGGCGGCAAGACCAAGGTCATGGGTAATAAAAAGCACCGCAGTACCGAGTTCTTCGGTAAGAGTTCCTAAGTGATCCAAAATGCGCTTTTGGACGGTCACATCCAATGCGGAGGTCGGTTCATCGGCTATGAGCAGCTGGGGGCGCGCTGCTAGACCCATGGCGATTAATGCACGTTGACGCATACCACCAGAGAACTCATGCGGAAATTGCTTTGCACGGCGTTCAGCATCGGGTAAGCCTGCTTCTTCAAGCAATTGGGCTACCCGCTCATCTTCTTCCCCACGCGCCACGACGTCATGAGCACGCAGCGATTCTTTGATCTGGGTGCCAATACGCCACACCGGGTTGAGGTTACTCATCGGGTCTTGGGGTACCAGGCCGATTTGGGAGCCGCGGATTTCGGCGAATTCCTTCTCACTGGCATGGGTGATGTCCTTACCCCGGAAGGTGATACTGCCACCGGACACTTTGCCAGTGCCCGGTAATAGGCCGATCAAGGCCATTGCGGTCGTGGACTTTCCGGAACCAGATTCGCCCACAATTGCCACCGATTGGCCGGGATAGATCGTAAGGTTGGCCTCGCGAACGGCTTCGACAGTACCGGTGGATGTTTCGAAGGTGATGTGCAAATCGCGGACCTCGACGAGCGGGGTGCGGGCAGCCGATTGTGCTGCAGAGTTCATAATTGCTGCCTTCCTATCGCTTGCGGGTCTTAGGATCAAGGGCATCGCGTACGACATCGCCCATCATGATAAAGCTCAGTACGGTCAACCCCAATGCTAATGCTGGGTAGAACAAGACCATGGGTTGGGTACGCAGGGAAGCCTGAGCTTGGGCGATATCGCCACCCCAACTCACAATACTTGGCGGCAGACCAATACCCAGGAAGGACAAAGTGGCTTCGGCAACAATAAAGGTTCCAAGTGCCACTGTGGCATAGGCAATAATGGGTGCCGCTGCATTGGGCAAAATATGGTTGCGTAGGATGCGGCCATCCGATGCCCCTAGGGCCTTGGCAGCGGTGACGAATTCTTCATTCTTGGTTTCCATCACGACGCCACGAGTAATACGGGCAATACTGGTCCAGCCGAAAATGGAGAGTACCAGGACCACGGTGATGATGGTTCGCGAGTCACGGAACATCTGCATCACAACAATGGCAGCTAGTACCAGCGGCACGGCGAAGAAGATGTCAGTCAGGCGCGAAAGCAGGGTATCTAAGAAGCCGCCGAAGTAGCCGGCCAGAGCACCAATTAGGGTGCCCAAGATGGTGACGCAAATGGTGGTGAGTACGCCTACGGCTACCGATGCTCGAGCGCCGTAGATTACTCGTGCATAAATGTCGCAACCTTGGCGATCAAAGCCGAATGGATGCCCGGATTCGGCAGCACCAAGCGAGCGCGAGAGCTCACAATAGCGCGGATCAGTCGAGGTAAACAGCCCTGGAAATAGCGCAATGGTGATGGCAAGGAGCATCAACGCTGCGGCAACCCAGAACATGGGCCGACGGCGCACATACATCCAGGCCTCTGCCCACTGGGAGCGCGGTGCGGAATCATCAGCGATGGCATCAACTGCACCTAAGCCTTGCTCATCGATGTCGGCAACATATCGGTCTTGGCCAGGTAAACCTACCACGGTGCTCTTGTGCTCTGCAGATTGCGCAGCAAGGTTGGCTGGTGGGGTAATTGGTTTCTCGGCCGCGAATTCCGGGCCTTGGGGATACAAGTTGTTGGAATTAGGCATAGCGGATCCTGGGGTCGAGTAGTGCGTAGAGCAAATCGACTAAGAGATTTGCCACGATGTAGACGATAACGAGCACAGTCGTAAAGGAGACAACCGTTGCCGGCTCGCCCTTAATGATTGCTTGGTAAATCGTGCCACCGACGCCGTTGATGGCAAAGATACCCTCGGTGACAATTGCACCACCCATCAGTGCGCCCAAATCCGCGCCGAGAAAGGTAACTACCGGGATCATGGAATTGCGCAGCACATGGCGCCGGGTCACTTGCCCATTCGTCATGCCCTTCGCCCGCGCGGTGCGCACATAATCAGCTTGTAGATTTTCGGAGACCGATTGGCGCGTAAGCCTGATCACATAGGCACAGGACATCGCGCCCAGCACCAAAGCTGGCATGAGCAAGGATGTGAAGCTGACATTTGCACCCACGGTTACTGGCAAGATCCCCCATTTTACGCCAACGACAAATTGCAGTACAAAGCCAATAACAAATGAAGGCACTGCAATGACAAACAGGGAAGCTACCAGCACTGTGGAATCGAAGAATCCCCCACGGCGCATACCGGCATAGACGCCGAATCCAATGCCGAAGATCGCTTCGAATGCCAGCGCCATTAAGGCCAACTGGATGGTCACTGGGAAGGCATCAGCCATCACGTCTGCGACGGGTCGACCAGAGAAGGTGGTACCGAAGTCGAGGGTGAAAATACCCTGCAGATACAGCAAGTATTGAACAATAAATGGTTTATCGAGGTTGTATTCGGCCTCGATGCGTGCCCGGGCTGCATCGGAGACTCCGCGGTCGCCACCGAGGGCGCCAACGGGGTCACCTGGCATGAGGAAGACCAGGGCATAAAGGAGAAGTGTTGCTCCAAAGAACACGGGGATCATTTGTAGCAAGCGGCGTCCTATGTAACGCAGCATTGTGAAAATCCTTGCAAGGTGTAGTGATCAATTATGGCCGAGGGTGGCTACAGGTTGTACAGTGCTTGCCAAGCTTCGCACGTACATCCAAGCCCATTACCGGGGGATTACCGTAACGTGCTCGGCACACATGTGTTGCAAGAGACAAAGTGGCCTTCATCTCTAACAGCGATGACAAGCAGAAAGCCCCACGAAGTTTCAGAAGATTCATGGGGCCCTTACAAGACCAGGTCTAAAACTAGTTCTTGGTGATCTGGTAGTAGATCGGGGCATCGTTCCAGCTGTAGGCTACGTTATCAACGTGTTCACTCGAACCCGCAGTGGTGTTGGAGTACCACAGTGGGATAGCTGGCAGGTCCTGAAGCAGAATCTCTTGGGCTTGGCCGTAAATTTCCAGGCCTTTTTCGACAGAATCCGCCCCTGCAGCTTGACGCAGCAGGTCATCAAACTCAGCGTTGGAGTAATCACCATCATTCGAGGATGCCCCGGTGGCGTACAACGGTGCGAGGAAGTTACCAACTGATGGGTAATCTGCCATCCAGCCGGTGCGGAATGCCGAACCGATCGTGCGCTGGGTTACCTCATCGCGCAGAGACTTAAAGTCTGGGTATGGTGCGCCTTCGGCATCAATGCCAAGATTGTTGCGCAACTGGTTAGCAACGGCATCAACCCACGCCTGGTGGCCACCATCAGAGTTGTAGGCAATAGAGAAGGTGCCGGTGAACTCTGAAATATCATCGGCTTCTGCCCACAATTCCTGAGCACGCTCTGGGTCGAATTCGAGCACCTCATTGCCAGCGAGGTCATCGCGGTAGCCCTCTACAGTTGGGGAGCTGAAATCGTGTGCAGGTGTGCGGGTGCCGTCGAAAATGTTGCTAGTGATTTCCTCTCGGTCAATCGCCAAGGAAATTGCCTGACGGCGCAGTTGGCCTTCTTCCCCACTGAAGTGTTCCAGGGTCTCTGGGATGGTGAAGGATTGGAACAGCGCACTCGGCTTATTTACTGCACGATCACCGAGTTCATCCTCGTAAGTGGTAAAGGAGCTATCTGGAATGGCATCGAGAACATCAAGGTTTCCGGCTAGCAGGTCAGCATAAGCAGCGTCAATATTGGAGTACAGCACAAACCGCAGACCATCGTTTTGGGCCTCGCGATCACCTTCGTAATTCTCATTCGGCACCAAAGTGATCGATTCGTTGTGGTTCCACTCATCGAGTACATACGGGCCAGAGCTAACTGGGTTCTCTCCGAAAGATTCGAGATCATCGAAGGCAGAATCTGGCAGCACTGCATAGGCAGAATAGCCCAGACGCAGAGGGAAGTCAGATTCCGGCTGAGCCAATTCAATGGTGAAGGTGTGGTCGTCAACGACCTTCAAGCCCTCGAGGCTTTCTGCACCTTCCTCATAGCCCAAGATGGGCTCGAAGAAGTAGGCGCTCATGAGGTCTTCAGCAACCGCATTATTCCAAGTGTCTACGTAGTTCTGAGCAGTGATTGGGCTGCCATCGGAGAACTTGAGGCCGTCCTTCAAGGTCACGCGGTAGGTCTTCTCACCTTCGAGCTCGATGGATTCGGCATGCTCATTGTGCACTTCGCCATCAGCATCGTAATAGACCAAAGTACCGTAGAGCATGGTGACCACACGGCCGCCACCATTTTCGTTAGTGTCTGCAGGGATCAGTGGGTTCTGAGGTTCTGCACCATTGACCAAAACGTAGTTCACATCGCCGTCGGAAGAGCTATCCGAGCCACAGGCAGCCAAGGTGAATGTGAGGACACCAGCTGCTCCTAGGGCTCCGAGGCTGCGAAGGTACTTGTTATGCGCCATGAAGGGACTCCTTGCAAATAACGGGCGTTTCAGCCAACGCCCATGGATTCCATACCGTATATCCGGAATATTAATGGGATTGGCAGCGCTATGCGAGGTTTCTTTCAGACGGAAATAGCCATAGAACCTTTAAACCAATAGAAAAGGCGAGGTTAGCACTCATTTTCAACAAAAGTGAATTAAGTCACAATGCCGGTGGATATGATAATTCAATGACCAGCCTGGCTTGAACGGCGGTCAGAAACATAGCCCCAGCCAAAAGTCTCGAGGCAAACGTCACGCGACTCGCCTACCGAGCAATGCCGACCGCTTTCTGCCTACATCCGGCGCGAACGCGTTGTTGGCGCCCCTAGTAGGCACCATCCTTGATCCCGTGCTACTGGGCCGACTTGTCCACCTTTTTCATAGCAGCATAGTTCGGAACGCCATTCCACATGACCTCAACATCATAGACAGCCTCGGAATAGCCCAGCTGCACATTTGAGTACCACAACGGAATTGCAGGCAATTGCGTCAACAGGATTTCCTGGGCTTCCTTATAGAGCTCTTGCTGATGTTGCCCTTCACCAGTTTCGGCAGCTTCCGTCAGCAACTGATCAAAATGATCGTCATGAAAGCCAGTGTCATTCGCGCTGCCATAGCTGGCGTATTGCGGCTCCAAAAAATTGCTCATAGCCGGATAGTCAGCCATCCAACCAGCACGGAAAGCGCAATCAACGTCGTGCGATCTTAGGGCATCACGGAAAGTCCTAAAGTCCTCATAAGCTCGCCCCTTGGCTGGAATATGAAGCGTATCGCTTAATTGTGAAGCTGCTACTTCTACCCAGTCCTGGTTTGCGCCATCGGCGTTATAGGCAATTTCGAATTCACCTTCGAAAGGCTCAATCGCTTCTGCTTGGGCCCACAATTCTTGGGCATGCACGGGATCGAAGTTGACGACATCCGTGCCAGCAATATTATCCGTAAAACCACGAACCACCGGTGAGGTGAATTCTTTGGCCGGGGTACGAGTGCCTTGGAATACGCCTTCTGTGAGTGCCACGCGATCGAGAGCTAGCGAGATTGCTTGGCGACGTAATTGTCCGGCTTGACCACGAAAGTTTCGAGCATCAACTGGAATGCCAAGGGTCTGCACAATTGCACTAGGCTGATTAATGCTGCGACCGGCTAAATCTGCCGAAAAAGAGGAATACTCCCCCGGCGGGATAGAATCGAGCACATCAAGGTCCCCATGCAGCAGATCATAATAGGCAGCTTGCAAGGTAGCGAAGTGTCGAAAGCGAATCCCCTCGTTCTGCGCCTTGCGCCCGCCTTCATAGTACTTATTGGGCACGAGCAAGAGGGAATCATTGTGATGCCATTCGGCTAACACATATGGGCCAGAGCCAATTGGAGCTCGGCGAAAATCGCTCATGTCCTCAATCGCCTGTGGAGGCATAACTGCAAAGGCACTATAGGCTAAGCGGGTAAGGAAATCACTGTGCGGCTCAGACAGTTTAATGGTAAAGCTATGCTCATCGATGACCTCTAAGCCGGACATGGCTTCAGCGCCGATCTCATAGCCAGCAATTGGCTCCATAAAGTGCGCTAAGGGAAGTTCTTCACGTGCCGCATAATTCCAAGAATCGACATAATCTTGAGCACGCACTGGCGTACCATCAGAGAATATCAACCCTTCACGCAGCCGGACGCGGTAGCTACGGCTATCCTCTTTCGTAATGTCTTCTGCTTGCTCATTGTGTACTTCTCCACGTGCATCCAGATACAGCAAGCCGGAATAGAGCAAGTCTACGATCGCACCACCGCGCTCTTCATTTGCCGCAGCTGGAATGAGCGCATCTTGCGGCTCCATGCTATTGACCTGCACATAGTTACCATAACGGTAATCAACAGCTTCTTCGCTTTTGCCATGACTCACACAAGCAACGAGCATGCTACTCATCGACAGCACCAGAAGTACCGCCGAACAGATCTTGCGCATGCCCGCTCCTTTTTGCTTGCGCGCCGTTATCTCGGCGTTACATTTTAGACACTAATAGTTATACTAAGAACATTAAAGAAAAGCAATAGTCAACTGTCAATCATCTCAGTTCATTGTCAATAATTTTTCAAAGCACGTAAAATGTCATCACAATGCCTACACAGTGACACCTCATACTCGCCTGACTGCCTGACTATTTCCTCTCGTTCCTACTGCAACGCGTGCAATTTTTTCAGGATAGCGTTCACCGCTGCACTACCTGTTTCTAAGCCTGGACATTGAGCCACGGCGGGTTCTTCGGCGATACCGAGGTAGAGATCTGCTGCAGGTTGACCGGCAAAGTGCGCATCTTCTTGCTCACTCCACTGCTGCCAATACGGCGCATAGTAAGGATCACGGGCTAAGGCCTTGGCTTTGCGTACTTTTGCAGGCGCAGATACGACAACGCTGAGATACACTTCATCGCGCAACGCAGCCTCCGCTTCTGCGGACCAAGCACCAGCACCTTCGATAATGAGATTTCCTGCTGGCAGCTCTTCCCAAGGACCTGCCTGGTTCTGCCCCCAATCCCAGCGTTGAAACCTCCGGTGAGGAATGACTTCCTGCGCCACCATCAATGAGCCAGCGCGCAGCCCCCGCCACCCTGGGTAGAAATCATCAAGGTGTACAACGTGAAAATCGGTAGCCGCAGCCAGCTTGGCAGCCAGAGTCGTCTTACCGCTACCCGAGCGGCCATCGATAAGCACAATCATAGAAAGCTATGCTCCTCTACGTTGGTTTTGGCTATAATTCTGGAATTTTGGGACAGCACACTAGTGCACACAACTCCTGAACCACTGGATCTACTTGGTTACCTTTCGACAGCAGATGGCAACACTGTGCCTATTGTCCTAAGAAACGGTACTCCCCTACGGCAATTGCCACCGCAATGGCCACGAGTGCACAAACCAGACCAGCCAACATGCATATGTGATCTGCCCGGGTTAAACGTACTGGATGTACATAGGTGCGAGTTGCACTGTGGCCAAACCCGCGCGCTTCCATTGCAGTTGCAAGCTTTGCACCTCGGCGCAGCGCTAAAACGAACAGGCCAAAGGTGATACTCATCGCGCGGCGTATTCCTCCATGGGTGGCAATACCACGAGCGCGGCGGGCTTGACGTAATTGCACGACGTCACGCTGGCTAAGCGTCAGTAACCTGGCACTTGCTACTGCAGCAAGCACAAAACGATCGGGCAACTTCATAATCTGGGTGAGACTGTTACCTAAGTGCGTGGGGTCTATCTGGGAAAGGAAGATGATGGCCGGAATGCCGATAGCAGCCACACGTAGCATTGCCGCAAGACTTAATTCCAGGGAATTTTCACTAATGGTGATAAACCCCCATTGCCAATAGATGTCACCGCCAACGCTGCCGTACAAAGCCATCGACAACCCAGTGACCGGCATTGCGATCCAAATCGGCCAACCGTGACGCGGAAGCTTTCGAAAGTCATATCCCAGGGCGGCCGCGAGAATGAAGCACAGGATGAGCGCTACTGCGGCAGAGACCCAGTCAACGCTCAGCAACAATGGCAAGGTCAATCCAGCTACACCTACGAAACGAGCAACTGGGTTAAGCTGCGAAATCATAGACATACTGGCCCAGCGCCTTTCTATAGAGTGCTGAGTGGGAAACCGCAACGATGGTAGTGCCTTGTGCTTGGGCAGCGGCGAGCAGGTTCACTAAGGTGATGAAATTATTGCGATCTTGACCAAAGGTCGGCTCATCTAAAAACAGTATTTCAGGTCGTAAGACTAAGGCGCCAGCAACACTTAAGCGGCGCTTTTGCCCGCCGGATAAGGTGAAAGGATTTGCTGCGGCAAGCTCTGCTAATCCAAGTTGCTCGAGAAGTTCCTGCCCTCGTTTACTTGCTGCTAAGCGGGCATGCTTATGCACATCGCGACGCCCAAATTTCTTTGCGAAGGCCACTGTCGCACTGCCGATGATTTCTTCCCCGACACTGCGTTGAAAGAATTGTACTTCTGGATCTTGAAAGACCATACCAATGTATCTCGCAAGCGTGGGTGCTGCCCATTGATGTGGGTTCCTGCCAATCCCTGGGTATTCCACAAGTCCAGCTTTTGGGGCGACGAGCCCGGCAAGGGCTGCTAGACAACTGGACTTACCAACCCCATTTGGCCCTTGGAGCACACACGCTGCTCCTTTGGGCAGCGCAAGCTCAAGGGGAGTTTGGTTGCCGGGGACATCCCATGCCAGTTGCAGCGCGTGAGTCTGCACCGCGACTTCGTGGATGTCAAAGCCGGCCAATTGTGGCGGTATGGGGGCATATCCTGGTACCCAGATTCCTAGCTGTGCCAGAGCTTTGCCATGCTCGCGTAATACAGTTCGCGGATCTCCACTGGCTATCACGCCTTCGGAACTAAGCACGACAAGGCGATCAACCTCATCACACCAGGTGGCTATGTCATGCTCTACGATGACCACCGTGGCATCAGTAAGTTCGGAGATCGTGTGGACGACTTCGCGCACCCCAGCAGGGTCCAAGTTGGCGGTGGGCTCATCGAGGCAGATGATGTCTGCACCCATGGCGAGCACGCCAGCTAAAGCCAGGCGTTGTTGTTGTCCACCTGAAAGATGCGCGGTGTCATGGTCCCATGCGAAATTAAGGCCCACGGCGTCTAAGAATTCCGGCACGCGCTGGCGGATCAGTTGGGGGTCCATGGCGAGATTTTCACACCCGAAGGCCACATCATCGCCGACGCGGGCGGCAATCACCTGGGCATCTGGGTCTTGGAGTACCATGCCCACGTTGCCATTAGTGCGCAATTCCCCAATGGTTTCGCCTTGATCTGAACTCAATAGCCCCGCAATGGCATGCAATAATGTGGACTTGCCTGCCCCAGATGCGCCGACGAGGAGGACTTTTTCGCCGCGTTGGATTTCAAAATCCACATCTTGAAAGGCGAAAGCGCGCCGGCTACTGTGGCGAAAGCCGAAGCCGGTAGCCACGATGGCAGGGCCCATAACTACTACTTTCTTCTTTGCTCTTGCTCGGAATAGATTCGGGAGATGCGAGTGGGAGACCAATACACGAAACAAAAACTTTCAGGCCGCAGTCCCTGTATTAGCAGGTTCGGTTTGAGCACCCACTATCTCAAATCAACGCCTGCACCGCAGTGTTCGCCTGCAGCGCGGGAAAGGCGGATGGACAGTGATTACACGCGTTGGCGCTCCATGCCAGGCGGGAACCGATCCAGCACCCCGGTAGCAGCTAGAGCACGCACCAAGTACCAGCCCAGCACACCAGCTAAGAACGCCCCAGAAATGGTCATTGTCGTGAGATAGGTGAGGTTAAAGGCCAGCGTCTTGGCATAATTTGCGCTCATGAATAGTTCGGCGAAGTAAGCAGCCCATGCTGCAGCCATGCCAGAGAGTACAGCAATGCTGAGGTTACAGCGGCGATAGAGGAAGACTGCGAAAATGATCTCAGCACCAAATCCTTGGGCTAAGCCGGAAAGCACGGTGGTCACACCCCACTGACTGCCTAACAGCATGGAGGTACAAGCAGCCAACACCTCCACGTAGATAGCGGCACCAGGTTTGCGGATGACTAAGCCACCGATGACACCACCGATAAGCCAAATGCCCACAGCGATACCACCAAAACCAGGCGTGATGGCATTGGCGGATTCGTACCAAACATAGCCAACGGAATTCCAAAGAAGGAAGAGCACGCCACAGGCCATGCCCAAAACAGAAGCAATAAGCACATCAATCGTGCGCCATGCAGATGTATTCATAAAATCTCCCTAGCGCCGGTATTACCCGGATCAGGTTGTAACGGTATTACTCTCAGCGCTGGATTTGAGATCAAAACCAGGCACCCGTGAATTGCTCCTGCAGTTTAACATGTACTTGATTGCGGACAGAATCGATAAGCATCCAATCTGATATCGAGGTTGAAAGACTCCAGAAAGTGGCCCCGAAGCTTCGATATTGGAGATATTGGATTGGTTTATTTCAATGTTACAAGAGCGCAGGACTTGCACCCATGCTTGCGGTACAGACGTCCTGACTAGCGCGTTTCGTCTAACTTGGCGGAGTGTACTCTGGCAGGTCATCGAGATTTTTAGTGCCTAATGTACCAGCAGTTCGGTCATCATTTTTCGCCAAGTGTATCGCGGCGAGCACTAATAATCCGCCCACAAGCAGCAGGTAGGAAATCATCATGACAATGGTCATTGCACTCATGGCTAGTTATCCTCCTGCTTTTCATTTGTCACTACTGCCGTGCTCGTTTGCTGGCTCTGTACTGCTGTACCTTGCTTGGCTAGGGAGTTTGCAGCCGCTTCTTGGGAACGTTGGGCAGCCAAGCGGGTATTGCGCGATTGATAGGGGTTTTCCAAATGGCGGCCGAATTCGGCTCCACGTCCGGTCATCGCTATACCATAATCTCCCATTGGTGGGCCATCAACAACCGTACCTTGAGGCCATGGGAGAAGCGACATACCGAAGGCCACAATATATAACCCAATGCCTAGACCCCAACCAAATACGCGTACTTTGGCTTCTGGGTAGCCTTCATAGCCTTCCGCTAGTAGGTTCTTGACTTCCCAGAAGAACATAACGCTCAAGATAGCCACGGTGAGATACTTAAGACAGAAATCCCACCACTTACCCAAGCGCAGCGAGCTCACCGCATTCACATGCCCACGCAGTTCGGGCAAACGGCCAAGAACCCAGCTCACTAACACGATAGCAATGATGGCGATGGCAATAATACCTACGACATTGACGAACTTGTCCACAATGTCCAAGGTGGCAAGTCCAGTGCTCACTGGGAAAAAGAGCATCGAGGGCAGTGCGCAGGCCGCGCACACCAAAACCGCACCAGGCTTGCGGCCAATGTGCAATTTATCCTGAACTGCCGAAAGCACGACCTCCACGATCGTAACGAGGGAGGTAAATCCGGCGAGAAACAGTGAGCCGAAGAAGATCACCCCGAAAAAGGCACCACCTGGCATATTGTTAATAATCGTTGGGAATGCGATAAATGCCAGGCCAATTCCAGAAGTTGCAACCTCATCAACGGCAATGTTTTGTGCCGCTGCCATAAAGCCCAAAGTTGCGAATACCCCAATACCGGCGAGCACTTCGAATGCGGAATTGCTCAAACCAACCACGGCACCTAAGCCAGACAGATTCGAGCGGCGCTTCAAATACGAGGCTTGAGTCATCATAATGCCAAAGGCAATGGCCAGCGAGTAGAAGATCTGACCATAGGCGGCGATCCATACTGATGGATTTGTCAGTGCTGACCACTGCGGGGAAAAGAAAGCTTCTAAACCGATATCAGCACCCGGCAAGAAGAGTGCGCGAATCACCAGAATAAAAAAGAGCACAATCAAGGTCGGCACGAAGATTTGAGATAATATTCCAGTGCCCTTGCGGATGCCCAAGGCCATCACGATTGTCAGCAAAATCCAGATGATGCCCAGTACAATTGCAATGGGCCAGATGATCTCAAAGCTGGTCGTGGTGGTGACATCTGCATGCAAAAAGTCGTTAACGAAGAAGTCTTCTGGGTCGTCACCCCAGCTCAATCGCAAGGAGTACCAGGTGTACATGGCAGCCCAGGCCAAAATAACGCAATAATAGACTGCGATGAGATAAGTAATGCCGGTTTGCACCCAGCCAACTACCTCCGTGCGCTTGGAAATACGTCGCCACACTAGTGGTGCAGAACCACGGAAGCGGTGGCCTAAGACATAGTCCAAGATGAGGACGGGAACACCCGCGGTGAGTAGCGCAATGATATATGGAATGAGAAAGGCGCCGCCACCATTGTCATATGCGATATATGGGAAGCGCCAAATATTGCCCAGCCCGATTGCTGAGCCGATTGCGGCAAAGATAAACATCGACCGACCAGCGAAGGTAGCGCGCGATGGTGCATTGGGTTCTGGCACGGTAGGTCCAGGAAGTGGCTGAGCGGATTGAACAGGCATAAGGGTAAAACTCCAGACTATGAGGTGTATGCGCGCACTTGGATGGGGAACACACACGTAATAGGTGGTTGGATACAAGCGTGTATCAACGGCAAACCTGAGACAGCCTTGGGAGTTTGGGATTTCCTTCGGATGCGCTGGTGATGACGAAAAGCGCTTATATGCAGTACTCCTAACCATACCTTAGGGCTGCTTCCTTTCAGAATTTCTGCCAGCTCAACGACAGCTTGCCTTCTTCCCATTGCTGCATTAAAGACTCAAAGCGGTATTCCCTACGCTGCTCGCAGCGCTCTGTACGAGGTCTCTACATTTGGTAGTGTTTCCTGCGAGCCATGTTTGTTGCCAAGATCTTCACCCAACACTCCCGCCCTTTTTGCAGCACTGTGCTCATTGTTTGTGATGATGATGCGAGTACTGCTTCGATTCACGCAGCACCAAGCTCAAAGGAATTAGCGGAAATTTGTAGCGCAATCTGCGGAAGCATTGAACGATAGCGGCTTTCGCGGTGGGCAACTGCGTGCGTAAGCAGTGATGATCAATTCGAAGGAATTCCGCTAGAAACTGCCCGCACCAATGATGGTGAGTCAAACATTCATTGGAATGCAGCCAAAGTTAACCCAACAAACGATCCAGTGGTTCGCAACTCGATTCACGAAACACATTCAACCCACTGCGCATACATTAGTCCGATCCGGGGATGATCATGATTCCCTCGTCTACCCGGAAACACGATCGTGGCACCTCTGGCTATTAAGCCACCACGGGAAAGAAATTTCTCGCTGCGGATTTCACGGTGAATCATCCCGATCAGGCTGGGATGATCTATCTGCCATCGTGTGTCTATGAGGTTCTCGAAAATTCTGAAACCCAATATTGTGAACTCATCCTCATTGTGAACTCATTCTCCGAGCAAACTCGGCTTGCGTGTATCGGGATGAATTCCAAACTCTGGCACGATCCCGCTGGCCCCTGGATCGGCTACGCCTCGTAGGAAGAAATCACAGCACTCAAACCAGATGAGTACGTCCGCTTCAGGGCATCATCGTATGGCTACAACACCGATGAAGCAGTCCAGTGTATGCTCGATGCTACCGAAATCCAGCTTTATAACGACGACATCGGAGTAGCAGGCCCCCACGATCTGTTCTACCGGCGCCATAATCCAGAGTCCCCCAAAAAGAAAAACATCATGGTTCCTAGCGGTTTCCCGCGAACCATGATGCTTTCCGTCCGAGCTCAACGCTCCAAGGTTATGAGCGCCAGGCTACTGCTGTGCGTAGCCCGGAGACTCGCGATGAAGCGTAGGCAATAATTAGTCGCGCTTGCCCTTCGGAATGATGTTCTCGTAGTAGGTGCCCTTCAGCAGGCGCTTAAGGAGTTTGCCACCAGGTAGCTTGCCATCATTCATTGCCGATGCCGAGTGCAGCAGGGAGCGGATATCGTACTGGCTTGGCCAGATTGGTGGGATATCGCGATCCAAGCCCAGAAGGCCATAAACGGCCATTTGACCGGTGCGCGCCGAACCTTCGGTTGTAAAGACGCAGTCATCCGGGGTCTCAACGAACTGGCCGGTAAAGCCCAGGTTAACCGAGCCCTGTGGCACTGGCCATGGGCGATCGCCCTCACCACGTGGAGTAAATTCAGCGGTGATGTATGGCATGGTAGCCAAACGCACTTTAGACATCTCGATGGTCTTTTCGATATCGGTAACACCGAAGTGGTAGGCGAACTCGCGCAGGATTTCCTCACCGGTGCACTCCAGCATTGGCTTGCCGGTAACAGTGCCCTTCTCCCACCAGGTCAAGCCATATGCCCACGCAACGCACAGGCCTTCTTCTTGGCCAGGGAATTGTGGTTGGCGGTGTACCGTCAGCGAGCACAGCCATGGGGAATCTTCGGCTGTGATAATACCGGCGGTCACAACCTTGCCGCTGAACAGGTCACGGCCTTGTGCCAGCTCACGCAGCTTGGCATTAAATGGGTTATCGTAGCCACCGTAGAAGTTAAAGCTGACTGACTCCCATACAGTCTTTTCTGGCTCAGAACAGAAGACCTCAGGACGACCACAATTTGGTGCCTTTGCGGCGATCTTCTTCCACAGGTTCCAGGCAGGACCTGGGTTGTCCTTCTTGAACTCTGGCACGGTGTCCATATCACCATAGCCGGTTGCTTCTGTCAGCGAGCCGTTGGTTACGATCACAATGTCGCGCTCAGCAACTGGGATCGTCGAGGTCTGGTTGCTAGCATCGTGGACTTCGATGCCGGTGACTTTAAAGGTCTGGCCGGTTACTTGAATGTCCAGGTCATCGACGCAGCAATCGTAGCGGAACTGTACACCCTGAGATTTTAAGTGCTTGGCCAGTGGCTCGATAAAGCTAGTGTACTGGTTGTAGCGCGAAAAACGCAGGCAAGAGAAGTCATTAAAACCTGGCATGTACTGCAAGAAGCGGTGGAAGTAACGCTTCATTTCCGTCAGCGACTGATAGTCCTGGAATGCGAACATAGAACGCCAGAGCATGTAGAAAGTGGAGTTCATGAAGTCCGCACCGAACCAATCGGTGATCGTCTTGTAGTAGGTCTTTTCCTCAGAGACGAGCAGCAGCTTGACGATTTGCAGCTGGGCCTTCTTGCTCAAGCCAAGCTCTGGAGTATCGAGGCGTACGCGTGCTTGGTCAGAGATCAAACGACAGTTGGAAACGTTTGGGTCGTTTTCGTTGACCATGTTGAACTCATCGAGCACAGTGTGTGGTGCTGGCAGATCAACTGCGGGCACATCTTTCATGATGTCCCAGAAACACTCGAAGTGCTGACCCATTTCACGTCCACCACGAGCGATGAAACCCTCTTCGTTATTGCCGGCGCCGTCGAAGGAACCACCTTCAACGCGCAGCTGTTCCAAGATCGTGATGTTTTCTGGTGGCATCTGACCGTCGCGAATCAAATAGCCTGCGGCGATGAGATTCGCGATGCCGCCACCTACGAAGTAGGCCTTGCGCTCGTTGATGTCTTCTGGGACCTGAGGGCGAATTTCAATGTACTTGCCCATATCGTTGCCCACATAACGATTGCCGAATTGGTCAGTGGGATAGGTGCTTTGGTAGGTGTACTGCTGAGCCATAGTGACCAGTACCTTTCATAACAGTGGTCGACAGAATTCAGGTTCCCACACCTTGCGTGGTTACCTTAACAGCCCCCGTTATACGCTCCAAAAGATGCATGTCACCCGGCAGTTTCGGATATTTGCATGAAATGCAATCATTATAAATCAAGATTTATCAACTATTTTCTTTTGACTAATCCAACATGACAAATCGTGTCAGTTACCCTCAATAATTCACTCTTGAAAGAAGTCCAAGGTCGAGGCCATAATCGTTTTCCACGCTGAGCGTACGCGGCTAATTAATAGCACTCCTCCACGCACGATACAATACGTTTCTCCTACTATAATCACATATCAATGAATTAAAATACTCACACAAAAATTTAATAAATTGCACAAGAAAAGGAGGGTAGCCCCTTAACTACCCTCCCAGTTTTGGTCGCAAAATAATGCGCTAACCTGCACACTAGGCAATTCTCAACATCTATGATGACATTGATCAATAATTGTCAATTTATTCACATAAATAGCAGCAAGCTCAAGGCCATCACGGCCATACCAGCTACCAAACCATAGACAGCCACATGGTGTTCCCCAGTATCAATTGCTGTTGGCAACAACTCGTCAATAGAGATAAAGACCATGATGCCGGCAACTGCCACGAAGGCAATGCCTAAGGCCAGTGGACCGAGCACCGACATCAGCAGCAAATAACCCAAAACAGCACCTAACGGTTCTGCCAAGCCAGAGAAAAAGCCCCACCAAAAGCCCTTTGCACGCGAGCCGGTTGCCTCCCGAATAGGCACCGCAACTGCGATACCTTCTGGGATATTGTGGATCGCAATAGCCACTGCCACTGGAATTGCCACGCTTGGATCGGCCAAACCTGCTAGGAAGGTCGCAAAACCTTCCGGGAAATTGTGGATGGCAATGGCAATAGCGGTTACCACGCCCATCTGCATCATTGCACTACGCCGCTGGGCGTCTTCAGTATTACCGGGCTCATGAGGATTAATACGCGTTGGTACCATTCGGTCAATGAGCGCGATGAGCACAATTCCGGCGAAAAAGCCTAGCACCGCATACCAATTAGCTTGAGTGGTGGAGTATTTTTCCTCAAACTGATTGATACCTTCTGGCAGGATCTCCATAAAAGAGACATACAGCATCACACCAGCAGAAAAGCCTAAAGCTCCGGCAAGAAACTTCGGGCCTGGGTTGCGCCAGATTACAGCGCAGGCCGCACCAATACCGGTGGATAATCCGGCAAATAGGGTGAGTCCAAAAGCAAATAAAACAGTTGAATCCACTCATTCTCCTCTACATCACGTACCGTATAGGCAACATGCTACTGCACATCCGTCGCAGCCTGACTACTACTTTCATCGCTAACTCTGCTCCTTCGAGTGTGCTTTCAGTTTTTCTAAAAAACTCTCGTTGAAGCCCGAATAATTCCAGTATGCACGCTTGCCTGCTAATTGCTCTCTAACGTTGTCACTGCAAGCCTTCCATATTAGACACTGTTTGGAACGGTCTTGATCATGAACGGATAGCGGCCTACTTCAACACCCTAATCCTTAGCATTGGCATTGGACTCATTGCCGCACAATTCAGCTCCACGTCCACTACGCTCATTCATCCCTCCTGATGGCATTATTGGATAAATTCCACCTCATCCGCATGCGCCGCGCATTTCGCTAAGAGCAGCGATAGCTCTCGATACCCGACTAACTTTCGCTCTCCCATGAAGCACCTGGTTCGCCGAGATTCACACGATTTCCATGCTCGCAGTGCCGATGGCAACGCTATTGGGTGCGTTCTACTTCTATGTTGAACGGGCAGAAGCCGATACCACTGCCCTACCTCAGGTGAACCTGGCTGTATCGCATTATAAATATAATCAAGGTTGCTCTGATTGATATCAGCGCTCGAGTCTTGCGTGGTTCTACACCGCGAATCTGCACGATCCTTCGTGGTGCCACCAGCATGTCCTGAGTGGCCTTACCTCTGGCACCTGCAGAACCTGCCGCATATAATTTGGCGGTATTCACTGCGCTGGCTCAAACATTCATCGAGCTGCGCGCCATGCCAATGCTCGAGGAATCTGCCCCGAAAATTAGTTGCCCATTTACAACAGTAATTGCGATAATGAACTGCCATTTCAGTAGCCCACATTTTCAGTAGTCTACATTTCAGTGTCTTGGCAATGAGAAATTCAAAGGATGGATAATGCTACGCCCCAAATACTTTGCCATTCTCGCAGCTACCGCTCTGCTTGCAGCTTGTGGCGAATCCGGCGAGACCGCTGAAGACACAGCTTTACCAACCATGTACCGTTCTGCTCAACCAACCGCTACGGAAACAGAAAACCGCTGTGGTGGGCACAACTTCGAAGACACGATGGAGGCAGTCATTGATCAGATTCCTAATGCACCCAATGGCCAAGAATGGGGTTTCAACCAGACTAACACCTATGATCCCTGCCTTGAATTCTCTTGGATGCAACTCTATTCCGACCCCAATGATCTTGATTCCTATTCCCAAATATTGCTTTTCCAAGGCCCACATTTTGTAGGCACAGCAGAAAGCTTTAATACCACCGCAGCACATGTCCAGCGCATTGACGACACCACCATTAAAGTCATGGCCACGGCTTCCGATGGGGCAATCACCGCAACTTTTGTTTGGAATGCAGTAGAAAACACCATTGAAAAATATCCAGAAACGCCCATCGAAGAAGATATCGATGCGACTGTAGAATCCACGACTTCGGCCACAACCATGACGCCTACAATCGCCGCTGGTGAAGGCAAAGCTGTCGTCTTTGCGGCTATCAACAGCCGGATTCGCTGCGCGATGTTTACCGACCGCCTCCTGTGCCATATCCGGCAAGTGGCAGAGCAAATGCCGACGGATGAACAAGGTAACCAGTACAACACCCTCGCAATACAAGATGGTGCCGCGATGCGCATCTATAGCGAGAATCCCGCGGCATGGTGGCGCCAAGCAACTAACCAGTCAAACCAAGAAGTACAGATTTTAAACCCTAATGATGAAATCAGCTACAGCTACTTCACCTGCTCAAATACATTCCAGAGTATTGATTGTGTTGATAACTCCACCGGTGCCGGGGCTAAAGTCTCGCTCTCTAATATCACTTTGTACTAATCGCGCCGAGCTAATTCCATAATTGTTGCCATATTGACCTCATTTAGGTGCTGCACAATTGCACTGCAGGCCAGGGCATCACCGAAAGCATCTGGAGTGTACCGAGCATTCGGCGCAATAGCCTCCAATGCGCCAGCAGCATCCACACCTTGCATTTGCGGCTCTGCCCGGTAAAGGGTTAACAGTGAATCATAGAACTCTAATGGCCGGGATTCGACACCGAAGTAATCATCCAAACTCCGCCAGACCTGAGCATGCATGGCTGCACCATTTGCCCAAACCGGATAGTCACCAACAAAGGAGCGCAGGTGCATCGCCAGCGCGGGCCACTGCGGGGCATCTTCAACGGTTTGATCCGTAATCCCATGGATATTACTAAACTCAAATGGGCGAACCCCAGCTGGAGGACGCACAAAGGAATCAACTTTTCCGATTACTTCTCCATGCCCCACCTTCAACATCACCACGCGGCACAAGGACTTCGGGTCTCGATTTGCCACTTCAAACTTCACTGCTACAAAGTTTGGCATTGGGAAAAGCAGGGTTCCCGCAGTGAAGTTGTATTCCGGAATATAGCGCTTCGAGGACCACTGGGTGGTCTGTGGAGCGGCACCCGCCGAAAACTCTTGCTTAGGAGTTTCGGCGGGAATTCCAAAAGGGACTGATACTCCTCCCTGTCCGTCGGCAGGCGACTGTGGGTAACCCTCAAAGACACCAGGCTGATTGTACTGCTGTTGCGTAGTTGGACCTGGCTGGCCGAACTGCGGTTGCCCATATTGTTGGCCGTAATTGTAGCTTGAATCTTGGGCGAACTGAGACTGCTGTTCTTGCTGAACATAGCCTGGTTCTTGAGCAAACTGCTGTGGCTGGCCGAACTGCGGTGCCTGCTCGAACTGCGGTGCAGGTTCGAATTGTTGTGGTGCACCAAATTGACCCTGCTCATGCTGCGCAAACTGTGGAGCCTGCTGGAACTGCTCCTGGGCAGGCTGGGCAAACTGTGCGCCGCCAAATTGCTGCTGTTCTGGGGTACCGAACTCCTGTGGCTGGCCAAACTGCGGTGCAGGTTCGAATTGTTGTGGTGCACCAAATTGACCCTGCTCATGCT
>JAUMTW010000001.1:0-203126 GCA_030531005.1 Corynebacterium sp. | reverse complement strand
GCGCAAACTGTGGAGCCTGCTGGAACTGCTGCGATGCCTCAAACTGTGATTGTGCAGGAGCGCCGAACTGACCAGCTTGTGCGAACTGCTCCTCGAAATTAGGAGCGTGCTGTGCGCTCAAGGCCTCTGCACCGTATTGATTGTTGAAGTCCATTGGCTGCTGAAGCTGTTCTGGAACTTGGCCAAAGCCCTGGGCACCTTGTTGCGCCTGGGGTTGCCCATATTGCTCCGGTCCGCGAAGTTGAGGATCCCGCCCGAACTGCTGTGGCTGCTCGAATTCTGGGGCACCTGATTGTTCCGGAGCGCCAAATTGTGGGGCGCCAAATTGTGGAGCACCGAACTGTGGAGCACCGAACTGTGTACTTTGCTGGCCGAACATTTCCTGACCATACTGTGAGGCATTAAATTGCGCTGCCTGCTGTGTAGCCTCTGGCTGCGGGAACTGCTCTTGAGCAAATGGCTGCTGGTTACCAGGAATTTGAGCAAATGAAGCCGCAGCCTGTGGTTGCGGCAACTCTTGCTGCGCCTGCAGCTGTGCTTGTTGTGGCTGGGAGGGAGCTTGGGGCTGCGGTTGACCAGGAGCACCAATAGCCTGGACCAACTGCTGCGGCACTACAGTTTCAGGCGATCCTGCCTGTGAGGATTCCTGTGCGGCTGGTACAGGTTTCTTTGAGCTTGCCAATGCCTTACCGGTAATTGGAATGTGCGACCAATCTGGCGCATTCTCAATCAAGGTGCGCTCTTCTTCTACCAAGCGGCGCCACTCAGCGTTGTACACCATGCAGATCTCTGCGCTATTGCCAGCTTCCTTCACCGCCAAAGCCTGGGACTTCGCCAAACGCTTATAAAGCGCCAAACGTAAATCTTCGCGCGGAGCAGGTAAGTTATAGTTCAACCATTCTGAGATGACTTCAATAACCTTATCGTGCCGACCTAATTCGGCATACAGGTCTGCTAACTGAATGACGTAGAAGTCCATCACATTGTGTGGGTTTTCTTGCGCCACGCGAATCATGGCATCCATGCACCCATAGGCAATGGTCAAGGCATCTTCATAGTCGTTCTCAGCCTTAGCACGCTGGATAACAGGGATCCATTCATACAGGGCAGACCCCTCGTATTCCGGCATAATCCATTCTTGGTCCCGCAGGGATGCATCTTCCTCCACGGAATAATCGGGATAGCTGGGATAGCTCGCAGCAGAAGCGTCTTGGCCAGCTGGCTTAAAACCATTTGCTGGTTGCTCATAGCTTTGAGGCTCTGCAGCCAATCTACGCTGCTGCTCCCCAAAGTTACCGAGCGGGTTAACTACCTGCGTTTCTGGTGTTTCCGCCGTCAACGAGGTTTTGAAATCATCAAAAATTCCCACAGATTACTACCTTCCCAGAGATGGGTTACCTATTGACATATGTAGTTGTAGTTTTGTTGCACACGAAAGTGCTCCATCGTGCATCCACGCTATCTACAGTCGAAACTGATTGTACATTCCATAGTCATAGTTGAACACTCCAAAGCCTAGGTTTTCCTAATTTTGTACGTAGAAAGATTCACGCTTTAGCCTCCTAAGCCACACTCGTCTCAGAAATCCATCCACTAGGCATGCAAGCGAAGGCTACACAACAGTGACTCATTCAACTACCCCACCACTGTGTGGCATGCATCCCAATCACACCACCGCAGCGGGCGCAAGGCGGCGGCCAAGAGTTCTTACTCCTCCAGGCTTCACTCTATAGTTAATGAAATGAGTGAAATCTATTCCCCACCGGAATCCTGCACGGACTATCTAAACGCCATCGATGATGTGGAACACCGCAGCCAACTTGCCCAGGTGTTAGGCTGGGTTGACGCCACCTACCCAGAATTACTGTGTGAAATTAAGTGGAATCAGCCTATGTTCTCCCACCACGGCACCTTTATTATTGGCTTTTCTTCTGCCAGCAAACACTTCTCCGTAGCCCCCGAGTTTTTGGATGAAGTCATCGATGTTGTCGAAGCTGCAGGGCTTACCCACGGCAAGAAGCTCTTTCGCATCGAATACGACAAGCCGGTGCCTTATGAGGTTCTGCGCCATGTTATCGAGCACAACCTTGAAGTTAAGGCGGATGTGACAACCTATTGGCGCAAGCGCTAAAACCACCCTGCGCAAAACGGCCAAAACAGCAGCTTCCTAGGTTTTTCTACGAATGCCGCTTTAGCCTCATTTCTTCGCTATAGCCAGAAACAATTAGTGTGCAATTACGAAGCACAGCTAGACTATGAGGCATGAGGCCTCATCTACCCCTGCTACTGACACTCCCCTTACTTGCCCTTTTTACTGCCGCTTGCACAAATGATGAATCCGGGAGTACGAAGCACGATATTTCGATTGTGGCCACCACTTCTTTGTGGGGCAGTGTTGTCGAAGCAGTCGTTGATGATTTTGAAGGTTTTGAAGTTTCCTCGCTCATTACCGAGGATGACACTGACCCGAGTACCTATGAGCTCAGTGACGCCGACCGTGAGGAATTAGAAACAGCCGATATTGTGGTTGCCAATGGTGGCAAGCTCGACGCGCAGCTTACCCAAGACCTGAATTTGCAAGACGATGTTGTGGTCTCTGCGTTGCCTGTGATCCAACCTGATGAGATTGATGCCAATACCCCGAATCCTTATATTTGGTTTGATTTGGATTTAGTGGATCACTTCGCCGACCACCTAGCCCAAGAGATCTCGCAATTAGTACCCGACTTCCCACGGCGGGCCACTGGAGTCAATACAGAAATTGCTCGCTTAGCAGACATCCGTGATGGTTTAGCAGAAACCCCGGTGGTACTCACCAGTGCGCTACCAGAACTCTTTGTCCGCCACACGAACCTGGAAGAAGTTTCGGCGCAGGATGCCAGCGTGGTCCTTGATGCCGAGTTTGATACCTACCCCAATGCCACCGCAATCAAAGCGCAAGCCAGCGCCGCTTCAATTGTGCAATTCGGAATCAACACCTCTGATTTCTTCACTTACTACGAGGATCTCGTTTCTGCAGTCGCCACTGCCTAGCTAACACTCCTGGTAATACAGAAACACCAAAGGCCTTGCCGATTCTTTGCTCGCAAGGCCTTTCCTCGTGTTTTTGCGGCCGAATACCTCAAATCTCAGCCCAACTGGATCTGGACATCAGCAAAGCTTTCCGCATAGTTGTGATCATGACAGCTAAACATGATCGTCGGGCGTACTACTGCAATCTCTTCGGTGGCGGCCAGTTCCGTCCTAAGTTTGGGATAGCGCAACTGTGCTGGCCCCAACGTGGCATCAACCTCGGTACCAATGAGGTCATGGAATTCTCCCGCCACGTAGCGCTGCATGATATCTGCCAAAGCCGCATAACCCTGCGCGTCTAAGCCCACCGTGGGCTCATCAACCAACACTAAAGTTGGTGCAGTCACCATTGCTGCTGCCAGCAGCACCAGGCGCCGAGTACTGGCAGGGACATCCAAGGGATGCAAGTGCGCCACTGCTTCCAGCCCCGCAAATTCCAGCATCGCCCCGGCACGCTCCTCATCAGTGCCCAGCGCTAGCTCGGTAGCAACCGTTCTGCTTAAAAAGCTCTCATCCATAGCTGTTGGGGCAAAACCAAGAGTGCGAGGCACTTTGAGCAAGCCTTGGTAATCTTCCAGGCCGAGGCAAGCGCGAAAGAGCGAGGTTTTTCCTACGCCATTTGGTCCTGCTAGGTGCGTTATACTGCCTGCGGCAACGCTAAAGTCTTGAGGCTGCAGGCGGGCCTGTCCACGGATCACGGAGCACTGTTGTGCGCGTAGCACCTCCCCACCAATTTCCCGAGCAACCGGGCTCACTAGCGGGCGCTGCTGGGGCTCCCCTGGAATTAGCTCACCTGCAGCTGACAGGAGCCACGTGGTATCTGCCACGTCAGCCAACGGTGAGGCATAGCGATCATATATTCGTACGTCGCCTGCAAAATTCGCTACATACACACTAAGCTTTGCCACGGATGCTAGATCAAGGCCGTCACATGGACAGTCCAAAACCAGGTGTTGCGGACGCTGTAAGAGAGCTGCGGCGATGGCCAACCTGCGAGTCTGACCAGACGATAAGGTCGCCGGATCTTGGAAGGCTTGGGGTTCTAAACCCCACTGCTGTAATGCCTCATCAACTTGCGAGGCCATCTCAGCTGCCTTTATGCCTTGTTGCTCGAGAACGAAAGCGAGTTCTTCACGCACCGTGGCACGCAATAAAGAAATATGGGCACTGGCGTTATTACTCACCCACGCGGCATTCTGGGTTACGGCATATTGATAAGCATGCTCCGACAGGCCGACGCCGCTGTCTCCACATACAAATTGAATGCTCATAGCCAGCCTCCAATACTGGCGATGGTAACTACTACAACCGCCCCAAGGGCAAACAGTTGCACCAGGGTATCTTGAGTACGGTGGGTAACTGGGTTGAGCACCGTTCGCGGACCAGGATTACCTAATCCCATGCGGGTGAGCGGCCGCGCACGTTGTCCGGCATCATCAACTAAACCAACTACTAAAGGCATTAAAATTGCCAGGTTTGCCTTCAAACCTCGAATCGGCAATCCGCGTGTTAGCCGGACTTCGCGAATGGTACGTAGGCGGTATTGAGCGAGCGGATAGAGCCTACTTGCCGAGCCGATGACATACACCAAGGTTGCCGGGAGTCGTGGTTGCACTGCGCGCATGAAGGCATCAATGTCCACAAAGCTCAAAAAGACGAGCCCTACGGTGGTTGCTGCGAGAAAGCGAGTGCCAAGCTCACCTGCAATCTGCCAGCCATTTTCGCTGAAAGGTGCATACATTAAAAAGAAGCCCAAGTAAGCAGGTGCGGCAATTAAAAGTCCAGCTCCGAATGCTTTGTGTGCCTTACCCCAAACGCCAATGCAAGCACATAGCGCGAATACTCCAAGGGATATCCAGAAGTTATTTGCGACTAAAACACTAATAACTCCCGCTGCGGCTAGCGACACTGGAGTGAACGGATGCCAGGTCGGTTGCATCTGTATAGTTCTCCTTTTATTTCTGCCGTGCTGCTAGTCCATACAGCGGCACCTATGGTGGGGTTGGGCTGCAGGGATCGATGCTGAATCAAAGCGACAACTCAGATAATACTGCCGCCTAATGCAGGTGGATATTCCTGGTTTGTGTTAGTCCATTGCAAAAGCGCGGCGGGTGCGTTGTGGCAAGGCGCGCAGTACGAAGTACACCACCGAGAAAATAATGATTTTATCCAAGGGGTCACTGGTCCAAGACTGCAAAAATACTGCGGTCATAGGCTCAAAACCGAGGGAGCGATACATGCTCACCAACAAGCCGGTACCGGTACCAGCAGTGCCCCCGAAGATAAAGGATGCCACCGGTGCTGATAGCAAGGCGGTGATAAATCCGATAGCAGCTGCAGATACTGCAATGCGCCACCATGGGCCATGCCACCACGAGCGTAAGGAGCCTGCTGCAAAACCGACAAAGGCATAGGCTGCTGCGAAAGGAATAATGGTGGGGTTAAAGGTGGTCCATACCAACGCCGAAGAAATGCCTGTCGCCAGGCCTGCCCAAGGACCGGCCAATGCACCAACGAGTACAGTGCCCAAGGAATCCAGATACATTGGCAACGGTAAGCCCATCGTTCCGATGACCTGACCGGTTACGATATTCAAAGCCAAGGCCACGGGCAAGAGAGTCAAGGTGCGTACTGGCAGTTTCGGGGCTACCACGATCAGCGCCAAGATGGCAGGTACACTAAAGCCGACTAATGCCAAGGTAGAGCTGGTGGAGTCAGCTAAAGATTCCCACGAGGAATCTTGGGGCTGCCAGATTACTAGAGTGAGCCAAGTGGCGAGGATCATGAGCACTGCAAGGCCGAGCAGAATCCTATCGCGTAATTGGAAGCGCGGGTGGGCAAAGGCATGCGACACCGCAGTATCGTGAGTATTGCGATTGGCGTCGGATTGAGTCATTCGAGGTAACTTTCTTTTCTCACATTTCCTGCAGGCTGTTTGCAGCAATCATGCTGTGCACTAATCATGCTGTGCAGTGAAAGCCGGCTAGCCTGTGCAGGCAGGGGCAATATGCTTAGCCAGTTTTTCTATGTCACCTCGAAAAAATTTTGGGCTAAGTAACGCTAGCTCATAATACCGGCTGGAGAAAAAGAAGAAAACTTTTTAGCCGAAAAATCCTATGCCATCTACCAGCACAACCTCGTAGTCACCAGTCCTCAAGGTACTGCGCACACCACTCGTTCAAATTCTGCAAAGACATCCGCGGGACGAAAATGGCGCACCACTTTCTGCGGTAAACCAGTGGAGCTTGTCGTGGTGGTCCCACGGAGCTCCCCTGCAGTAGCCACTGCCACAGCAGTACGTTCCACGTCATAGGCTACGCGCCCGATGAGAATCTGCGCTGCGGCAAGATCATGGATTTGGGCGAAATAACCCAGTTTGGCAATATCGCGGTGGAACTCAAAATAAAAACGCAAAGCATCCTGTAGTACCGCGGCAAGCTGTTGTTTCCCTACTTGCTTCAGGGCGGTGGCCCAGCGCGCCAAGCGATCTGGATACAGCTCCACGTGCTCGGTCACATTCAGGCCACAAATAATCATGGCAGTTTGCGTATCACATAAAAGTGCTAGGGCATGGGGATCAACCCAGGCATTCCATTCCGCTGTAGCGGTGGTATTACCGGGATGATCGAAACTACCGCCCATAATACAAATCTGTGCGGTGGAGAGGATCTCTGGTGCATAGGTTGCTGCCCACGCAGCATTCGTTGCGGGCCCCGCAAGTAGAATGCCGTCCGCGCCTCCCCAAGATTGTACTGCTGCTTTGGCATTTGGTGGACTCGCTAGGGAATCTGCCAAGGCATATTGATCAGGTACTTTGGCATAGCCTAAGCCATATGGACCATGGGTTTCTGGGGTGGTCACCAAGTCCACTTCAACCGGCTGCGCCGCACCTGCTTGCACAGGAATATCCACGCCACACAGATCAAGAATGTAACGAGAATTACAGGCGGCTTGGGCACTGGTGCAGTTGCCTGCTGAAGTTGTTACCCGTAATTCAATTTCGCCACGGGCGTGTAAATGAGCTAGATAAGTCAAGGCCAGCGAATCATCAATGCCCGTATCCACATCCGCAACGATCACAGGCTTTGCGCACATATCTACTCCTTATCCAATGTGAGAGCATTCCTGCTCATTCACACCCTACCTGGCCAGGGGTGACCACACTACCCTTTCTACCCTTTCTACCCTGTCACCCTGTCTACCTTTTCTGCGTAACGCTGTTCCTCCAAGATCGTCAAAGTGCAGACGAATAACGCCGCCGCAGTATCGCTTTTTGCCACTGCACAAATCTGCTGTGTATAAATTCTGCTATCTACGGGTGTAATTTGTGATTCGGATTTGAACCATAAAAGGAGCACAATACTAAACCATGAGTAAGCACACAGATGGAAGCCCTGCACAGGCACAGCTGACTGCACAGAATCAGCAAGCTGCACAGGCTAGCAAGCCACCGGCAAAACATCGCACATTCTTAGGCCAGCCTTGGGGATTGGCCAATCTCTTCGGCGTCGAAATGTGGGAACGCTTTAGTTTCTACGGGATGCAATCCATCCTCACCTTATACCTCTACTATGCGGTGACTGACGGAGGCTTGGGCTTTAGCCCCGGACAGGCAGCGTCCATTGTCGGCGCCTATGGTGGCTTCGTGTTCTTGAGCTCCATCTTCGCTTCCCTACTCAGTGACCGCATTCTTGGCCCCGAACGCACGCTGTATTACTCCGCCATATTGGTGATGTTCGGCCATATTGCCTTAGCCCTGCTGCCTGGGGTTGCGGGCCTGGCTGTCGGCTTGATCAGTGTTTCCTTGGGTTCTGGTGGTGTGAAGACCTGCGCACAGGTGGTCCTTGGTGGCTTATACACCCATGATGACCCACGGCGCGATTCCGGCTTCTCCATCTTCTACTTGGGCGTAAATATTGGCGCCTTCTTCGGCCCATTACTTACAGGTTGGGCCTGGGGCATGGGCTCCTTCCACTATGGCTTCGGCTTAGCAGCGATCGGTATGGCCGCGGGCCTGATTCAATATACCCTCATGCGTAAAGACACCATCGGTGCGGCCGGTTCTGAAGTACCAAATCCACTTACCCCTGCTGAAGGCAAGCGCTGGACCATCATTGCGGTAGCCACTGTGGCAGTACTTGCCGTGACCTTGCTTACGGGCATCATCGGTGCTGATAATCTTTCTACCGTGATGGCCTTGGTTGCTTTGATCAGCGCAGTTGTCTTCTTATGGCAGATGTACACCTCCAAGCAAACCACTGATATTGAACGCTCGCGCTTGTTGGGTTACCTGCCCTTGCACATTGGCGCGGTGATGTTCTTCGCAATCTTCCAATCCCAGTTCATTGTGATTGCTATCTACTCGGACAAGCGCTTAGACCGTAGCATTGGAAATTGGGAATTAGGACCTTCGCAGATTCAAGCCATCAATCCGCTGTTTATTATTTTGCTCTCTGGGGTATTCGCAACCTTGTGGACAAAGTTGGGTAATCGCCAATGGAGTACCGCAACCAAGTTCGGTGTGGCTAATATTCTCACTGGTCTATCGCTGTTCCTCTTTGTTCCTTATGCCCACAGTGGCGAAAATGGTACCCCGCTGCTGATCATGGTTGCAGTGTTGCTAATCTTTACCCTTTCGGAGCTCTTGCTCTCCCCAATTGGCAACTCGATGGCTACCAAGGTTGCCCCTTCAGCCTTCCGCTCGCGTATGTTTGCCGTCTGGCTGATGTCAATCTCCCTGGGCACTTCATTATCGGGCACGTTGGGCGATTTCTATGACTATTCCGATGGTTCGGCAGAGATCACCTTCTTTAGTGTGCTAGGTATTACGGCGATCGTGATTGGTTTGGCGCTGATTCTGCTGCGTGGTTGGATCCTGAAGAAGTTCGTCGACGTACGTTAGGCTCCCTGTGCTCTACACCTACGCAGGCTAGCGACTTTGCTTCATTGAGCTCCAGCGCCCCAGCTCCAGTGTCCCCTAGAACAGCAGCTCGGCAAATGCAGTGAGCGACACGCATCTCGAATGTCGTGTGCGTGGGTAAGTACATTTCACGATGTGCGGCTGCTGCTGATTTCTCGGGTACTACACAACCAGGGGCATCGTATACACACGGTGCGCGAACTGCTCAGGCATTCCATCGCGCAACACGCCAAATTCTACCCTTAGGGATTTTCTGCGGTGTGCAATGCAATGCAGGCGTTTCCAAAGGCGAAAATTGATGGCGTTTACTTGAACTTTCTTCCTATTGATGCATGCACTCATCAAATTCGGAGCAGGTGGCGAAGGCTACCACACATACGATGGCGGGGCTGTAGATTCATGGTGATCTACAGCCCCGCTTTTGTCGTTAGCCATCGAGCGGATTATCTGCCACGAAACGTGAAACATGAACTCCGCGAAATCTCGGAGCCTGGTTACCTCTGACGACTACCATGCCGGAGCAAAGCCTCTCGGCGGGTGCGCAGCACGCACACCGTTGAGAATGACAATGACCTCAGCGACTTCATGCACAAGAACGACTCCGGCCAGTCCAAGCACACCAAACAAAGCGAGTGGGAAAAGCACCACGATAATGGCCAGTGCGAGCGCGATGTTGGCCACCATAATGCGTCGACCGCGCTTCGCATGGGCGAGGGCGGCGGGAATAAGGCGCAGGTCGCGACCGGTAAAGGCGATATCGGCGGACTCCACCGCGGCGGCCGAGCCAGTAGTGCCCATCGCAATACCAACGGTGGCTGTAGCTAAGGCAGGTGCATCATTGATACCGTCGCCGACCATCGCCGTCGGACGTTCGGCTGCAAGCCGCGTTATCGCGGTCGCCTTATCGGACGGGAGCTGCTCGGCGTGGACGTCGCTAATTCCGGCTTCGCTTGCCAAGGCTCGGGCGGTGTGAATACCGTCGCCGGTGAGCATAACAGTGTTGATGCCCTGGTTGCGAAGCAAGCGAATCGTTTCCGCAGCCTCTGGACGCAATTCGTCACGTACTCCGATCAGCCCGGCGACCTCGCCGTCGACCGCGACAACGACGACGGTCATGCCAGCTTCCGCCATGGATTGAGCGTCCGCGCGCAGATCCGCCGGATTGAGCCAGCGGGGGCTTCCAACCGTTATTTCCTTGCCGTCGACACGGCCCGTCAGCCCATGTCCGGCGTCTTCATTCACTTGCTCAGCCAACAGTGTGTCCGGCACGGCAGCGGTAATCGCAGTCGCCAGAGGGTGTGTGCTTCTCGTCTCAAGAGCCGCGGCCCAGGCAAGCACTTGTCCAGGTTCGTAGCCGGCAGGGACACGGACATCGATCACCTGGGGGCATCCCATCGTGAGCGTTCCGGTCTTGTCAAAAGCGACCGAGCCGATAGTACCGAGCCGCTCAAACGCGGCCCCGGACTTGATAACGACACCGAGCTTTGAGGCTGCTCCGATTGCGCTGATAACGGTGACCGGAACGGCAATGGCCATTGCACACGGAGAGGCGGCCACGAGCACGACGAGGGCACGCTCGATCCATGTTGACGCGTCTCCAACGAGAACGCCGAAGACGGCCACGAGCATAGCGGCTACCAGTACGGCTGGAACGAGGGGGCGGGCGATCCGGTCAGCTAGTCGGGCGCGCTCACCCTTGCGGGCATGGGCCTGCTCGACTAGCGCAACGATCTGTGTCAACGAGTTGTCGCCTCCGTCGGCGGTTGCTTCAACGAGCAATGATCCTTTGCCGTTGACGGTACCGGCGGGCACCAAGTCTCCTGGTCCGACTTCGATAGGAATCGACTCACCGGTTACGGCAGAGGTATCGATGCTCGAGCATCCCGTGACGACGATGCTGTCGGTGGCGACCCGTTCGCCCGCACCAATTACTAGGGTGTCGTGCTTGCAAAGATCCGAGACTGGGACGGTGACGATTCGCCCCATACGGGACACCCGAGCTGTCGGTGGGACTAGTGTGAGGAGTGAACGCAGCCCTTCTTTGGCGCGGTCCATCGCTCGATCCTCGAGCTTCTCGGCCAGGGAAAACAGAAATGCCAGCATCGCAGCCTCACCAACATGCCCCAATAACACCGCACCGATGGCTGCGATAGTCATGAGCAAGCCGACGCCGAGACGAGCACGGCCGCTCGCAGTGAACAGTTTCCGCAACGTCTCAGGCACAAAGGTCCATCCCCCGGCCACGAGCCCTAAGACAAAAGCGACCAGCGCCGAAACCTCGAAGCCAGTCCATGCGAAGATCAGGCCCGCTGCGCAGAACAACCCGGAAAGAGCAGGTAGTGCGAGGGTGCGATCGCGCCACCACGGAGGCATGACCGCACGTTCCTCGCGGCGATGTGCGGACGGCCCGCAATAGGCGTCTGTGCCATCGAGGGTCGGGCCGGCAGAATTGCAGCATCTGCAACTCATCGCTGCGTTACTCCGGAGTCACAGCATCCTGACACCGTGCAGTGTGGGTCCACGCAGGGAACGCTTTCATCGACTGCAAGGGTAACATCCACCAATGCCGTGAGCGCCGCGGCGATGTGGGGATCGGCGATTTCGTAGCGCGTCTGCCGCCCCTCGGGCTCAGCGACGATAATCCCACAGCCACGCAGGCAGGACAAGTGGTTGGACACGTTGGTGCGCGTGAGTTCAAGGTCGCGCGCGAGCTGTGCCGGGTAGCCCGGCTCGTTGAGCAGGGATAGCAAGATACGTGAACGGGTCGGGTCCGCCATCGCCCGGCCCAGTCGGTTCATGGCATCAACACGTGAAGCAATAGTCAGCATACACTGACCATACAGTGAATGCTGACCTAATTCATCTTTCGACACCAGTTACTTGACCATCACAATGGAAATGGGTCTAAAAGTCCCCTCAGCGATTCAGTCAGCTCAGCAGTAGGGAACGACGTAATACGAGCGTCGAATAGACGCAGCGACATCAGGTCGCGTTGTGTGTCAAGGTTGACGATTGGTTCAGCCACCGGGTTGGCCTAGCCCGCGGTTCCTAGAAAAAATTCCTACACAGGCGAGCTAAACGTTAAACTTGAACTCCACTACATCGCCATCCTTCATGATGTAGTCCTTGCCTTCTTGACGCACCTTGCCCTGGGAACGGGCTTCAGCCAACGAACCTGCAGCATCAAGATCATCGAAGCTCACAATCTCCGCCTTAATAAAGCCGCGCTCAAAATCGGAGTGGATAACACCAGCAGCCTGAGGTGCAGTATCACCCTGGTGAATCGTCCAGGCACGAGCTTCCTTTGGACCAGCAGTCAGATAGGTCTGCAGACCCAAGGTTGCAAAACCTGCCTTTGCCAGCGAATGTAAACCAGGCTCTTCTTGACCGACGGATTCCAACAGTTCCAGAGCCTCATCCGCATCGAGTTCCAGCAACTCGGTTTCGGTCTTCGCGTCTAGGAACACGCAGTCTGCTGGGGCAACCAGCTCACGCAATTCCTGCTTTCGGGCATCATCGGTAAGCACGGCCTCGTCAGAGTTAAAGACATACAAGAAAGGCTTCGCGGTCATCAGGTGCAGCTCGCGAATCAGGCTTAAATCAATTTCGCCGTTTTTCGCAGCACTAAAGAGGGTGCGGCCATCTTCTAAGATTGTCTTCGCTTCTTGGACAGCAGTAACAGTTTCTGCCAAATCCTTATTCTTGCGAGCATCCTTTTCCAGACGTGGCAGAGCCTTTTCTATGGTTTGTAGATCTGCCAGAATAAGCTCGGTGTTAATAACGTCAATATCACTATGTGGATTGACTTGGCCATCAACGTGGATGACATCATCATCGGCGAAAGCGCGCACAACTTGGCAGACTGCGTCTGCTTCGCGAATATTGGCTAAGAAGGCATTGCCCATGCCCTCTCCTTCGGAAGCGCCCTTTACAATGCCGGCGATATCCACGAAAGATACAGTGGCAGGCAAGATTCGCTCGGAGCCGAAGATCTCCGCTAAGCGCTGCAGACGAGCATCTGGCAACTCTACTAAGCCAACATTGGGCTCAATGGTTGCGAAGGGGTAGTTTGCAGCCAACACATCATTGCGGGTGAGCGCATTAAACAGCGTTGACTTACCAACATTGGGCAGACCGACAATTCCTAAGGTTAAACTCACAGCGGTCAATCCTAGCAGGTTATCACTACCGAGCCCACATTTTCCCAGCTGACTTCCAGTTACCTATAGTTGTACCGGAATAATTGTGGTATTTTAACTTCATTCAAATGCACACCAACCCTCGTGCACCGTATCCGTCTATGGTTCTACCACCACCCAGTTAGGTAGCACCCACCTACAACCACATGCCAGCACCCCTGCATACCAGTGGCCCGTAGGTACCCATAATCGAGATTCCCTCTCGTCGGCAGCCAAGCAGTAAGCACCACACAGTTACTGCCCTGTTGCCAATCATTATGGTTATTCCCGTCCACTGCCGCGCATAACTTTGCCCCGACCATACGCACTGTAGCGCTTGCAACCAGTGCATCACCGAGTAGCTCCTTAAGTTCCTGCCTATAACCGGGCATGGCTCAAGCGCAGATACCTCTCGGTGCTCTTTGCAGAAAGAACGACATGTCCCAATCTCAACAACGTGAGACCTTCTCATCGCGGTGGATCTTCATCCTGGCCGCCATCGGCTCCGCAGTTGGCCTCGGTAATATTTGGCGCTTCCCTTATGTCACCTACGAAAATGGCGGCGGCGCCTTCCTCATTCCTTATCTCATCGCCTTGCTCACTGCAGGTATTCCCCTGCTGTTCTTGGATTATGCCCTCGGCCACCGCTATCGTGGCTCTTCCCCACTGGTATATCGCCGTATCCGGCGCTGGGCAGAACCGATCGGCTGGATTCAAGTAGGCGTATGCTTCTTCATCACCATCTATTACGCCGCCATTATTGCTTGGGCTGGCTTGTACACCATTAAGTCCTTTAATAAAGCTTGGGGTGAAGATCCAGATTCCTACTTCATGAACGACTTCTTGCGTTTTGATGCCACCCAAGATTTCTCAACCGAGTTCGTTCCTGCGATCGCCTTAACCTTAGCAATCGTATGGATCGCAGCTATCGTAGTTCTTGCTATGGGTGTGGACTCCGGTATCGGACGTGTTTCCAAGCTGTTTATGCCTTTACTGACCGTGCTGTTCTTAATCGTGGTTATCTATGCGGTCACCTTAGACGGGGCATCGAAGGGTCTAGATGCGCTGTTCACCCCGAATTGGAGCGCACTGACCGAACCATCGGTATGGGTTGCTGCTTACGGCCAGATCTTCTTCTCACTATCTGTGGCCTTTGGCATTATGCTCACCTACTCTTCCTACCTCAAGCCGCGCACTAACCTCACCAGCACAGGGCTCGTCACCGGTTTTGCTAACTCCTCCTTCGAGGTGTTGGCTGGTGTTGGTGTGTTCGCAACCTTGGGCTTTATGGCTACGAAGCAGGGCGTTAGCGTTGATGAAGTCGCCTCTTCCGGTATTGGCCTAGCCTTCGTAGCCTTCCCAACGGTGATCAATGAAATGCCTTTGGGCTCCCTCTTTGGCGTGCTCTTCTTCGGCAGTCTCACTATTGCCGGTTTCACTTCCCTGTTCTCCCTATTCGAGGTGGTTATCTCTGGCGTCAAGGACAAGTTGAATCTGCCACGCAAGGCAACTGCCATTTCCGTTGGCGCGATCATGGCTATTCTGTCGCTGATACTCTTTGCCTCTACCTCGGGCCTTGCAACCTTGGATATCATGGACAAGTTCACCAATAACATCGGTATTGTTGGCGTGGCCTTGATCTCGATCATCATGCTGGACTGGGTTATGCGCCGTATCGAAGAATTCGCCTTGCACCTCAACATGGTTTCTTCCTTCAAGGTGGGTGCTATCTGGCGCATTTCCGTCGTCAACATCACTACCTTGGTGCTTGGTGTGAGCCTGTTCCAGGAGCTCGGCGACTTGGTCAGCGAGAACTACGGTGACTACAGCGATACCCAGGTCATGCTCTTTGGTTGGGGCGTATTGATCGTCATCGCTGTTGCCGCCACCGTGCTCAGCCTGTTGCGTTGGCCGAAGGACCTACCAATTGATGGGCCTCCTGGCTCGGACTTCGGTGTGCAACCTGATGTACACCTCACCCCACATAGCCCACAGAAGTATGATCCGAATCAGCGAATCGCTGGTTTCGCTGTGGAACAATATCCTCGCGTAAAGGAGTCTCGCTAATGAGTAGCACCGCACTGATTATGATGCTGTTGTTCATGGTGGTGATCTGGGGTGGTTTCGCAATCTCCTTGTGGAGCTTAACCCGTAACCCTGATGAATCTTCCGGCCTGCTCGGAGAGCGCAAGGATGCCACTGATGAGATCCTGTCTGCTCAGGAACTCGATGAACCCCGCGTAGTTCCGCGTAGTTCGCAAGACGTTAAGCCCAAGTGATGAAGCCTAACCCCTGCTAGAATCCTCCTCTTTTTGAGGCGTATCGAAAGAAGAACTGCCCTGTACTGCTCGTTGGTACGGGGCAGTTCTGCATTCCTGGGTTCCGCAGCTTTCCGTATGCTGGACTTATTTTTCACGGTTATGCTCTGTATCGCTATGCTTTTCATGGCTGTGTTTGGCACAATAATTTCTGTGAGAAAGCAATCCAAGCAGGCGCCCCAATCCAGTTCAACACGGTCCCGTGATGCGAACAGTCCGGATGCCACATCCCTGGATGCGAAAACCTTAGATGCTAAGCCATCCCAAGCACCCAATGATGCGGCAGTACTGCGTTACTTCGAAGAGCTCGCCCCCACTGATCCAGAAAATATTGACCGCTCCGAAATTGTGGAGATGGGTGTCAAGCGCTTCGCCCTATGGTGTGTGTGGATGCTGATCATTGCAGCCACCGGAATACTTGTTTTCTTTCTTATCGAAAAATTCTGGCAAGGCGTACTCCCGGTTATTCTGGCCATAATCGTCTGTACCGTCTTATGGCCACCAACCGCATGGTTACGTAGTAGAGGATTGCCACCAGCACTGGCCTCATTGATCGCCATTCTTCTCGGGTTCGGACTCATTGGCGGCAGCATTTGGGCAATAGCGCCGAGTGTGATTGCCCAATCTCAGGTGTTGTACTTCCAAGCAATAGAAGGCATTCAGCGTGCTCAGCTCTGGTTACAAGGACCTCCGTTGAACGTAGATTCTTCGGATATGAATAACCAGATCAATGGGATGATCTTTTGGATTCAAAACTCGGCTAGTTCCATTGCAGGTGAAATCTTCTCCGGCATTGGTATGGCGACGAGTGTAGCTGTGACCTTAGGCGTGGTCTTAGTACTTACCTTCTTCTTCCTCAAAGATGGCGATAAATTCTTACCGTGGGTACGCAGTGTTACTGGACAACGCAACGGCTGGCATATGACCGAACTGCTCACCCGCTGCTGGAACACCCTTGGTGGATTCATTCGCGCACAGGCGATTGTGTCGCTGTGTGATGCCTTCTTCATCGGCCTCGGCCTGGTATTGCTGGAAGTCCCCCTAGCATTAGCTCTGGCCTTGCTGACCTTCTTTGCAGGCTTTATCCCCATTGTGGGCGCCTTCGTAGCCGGCACTCTAGCCGTATTGGTAGCCCTGGTTTCATTGGGGCTTACCAAAGCTTTGATAGTCCTAGCCCTCATCTTGATCGTTCAGCAGATCGAAGGCAACGTACTCTCCCCGATTTTGCAGTCGCGGGCGATGAAGCTACACCCAGTGGTGATCTTATTCTCTGTCACCGTCGGAGGCGCGCTCTTTGGCATCGTCGGCGCATTCTTGGCTGTACCGGTTGCGGCTATGATTGCGGTGATATTCCGCTATCTGCAAGATATGACGGCCTTACAAACCGGAGAAAAGACCGCATCGGAAATCCAATTCGCTACGATCGCAGGTTCCATTACCGGCCAATACGGCGAGGAGACCTCACGGCGCTTACGGGCCGAGCGCAAAAATCTTGGGGAGCGTGGGGCGGATATGCTCGGCCGTTTCCACTTCCCTATGGATCGTGCCACTGCCTTCTTCACCCGCAGCAGCCACGAAAATGCTGCTGCCCCTGCCACGGGCTCGCAGCCACCTCCTGGTACCCCCAATCATCCCGTGGATCCGCAAACTGGTGGCGCTTTTCATCCTGCCGCTTCGGATTCTAGCGTTACAGATCCTGGCGTTACAGATCCCTCAGATTCGGATCGTGAAAATCCGGCTCCACCTTCGCCTTAAGTCGGAGCAAACTCCTGGGCCTTCCGATCCCTGCGCTTGTCAGCGCAGCACCATGGATTCGCAAAAAAGATTTTTCATAGAAATTCGATATCACCTATGCGCGCGTACTGCGCTTTTTCATCTGTTACTCATTAGAATATGGTGCTGTGCCGAATAACCCTGAAAGTAGAGCTACCGCCGTGAAACCACGCGCGGTGACCCCCTTTTATGGAATTCCGCTGCGGATTTCGCTGGCTATCTTAGCTACTGCCATCCTCGTAGGATTCCTACTGAGCATCGGGAGTCATACGATCAGCTCACTCGTGCTCATCGTGTACATCCTAGCTGCGCTGAGTGTGACTGTCCTTTCTCAGCCTCGTAATCTCTTCATCGTGGTGTCCTGTGTGCCGATTGGCTTGAGTGCAACACTGATCCTTGCCGGCTGGATGACCACCGGCGCCGGGAGTGGCATTACTGAAATCGTTACCGCGATTTACCCCTTTACCCAGCACTTCCCCGTGATGATACTGCTGACCATAGGCTGTGTTGCTATCGCTTTTGTGCGCTTGTACTTATTGCGCCGACGTGACCAAATCACGAGTCAAAGTCGCAGCAATCAGCGCACTGCCGAGAAGATCCAAGCACAACGTAATGTAGCAGCCACCACGAAGAGTCGTCGCCAGGCCACCAATGCTGCCAACCAAGTGACTGTACAAGACTTGCTTGCTCGTCGTAACAACCGCCAGCGCCAGCAGTCTCGCTCCTCGCGGCCTGATGGTGGAGCGCGCACCTATGCCCCACGGCGTTCAGAAGAAACCAATGATGCTTCGCGAAACACCCGCAGCACCGAGCGAACCCGCGACACTACGACGAGCCGTCCGCAAGATTCACGCCGTAGTATGCCGACACGTGATAGTGCGAGTCCCAGGGAGCGCACTTTTACCCGCCCGCCAGAGACGTCGCCCTATAAGGGTACAAAACAGGACCAGCGACATAGTGGCAGTACCCGTGTTCCTTACCCGGCAACAGAACGTAACCCACAACGCACCGCTGCAACAAATACCCGAAACCAAAGTGCCCGCCCACAGCAGGCGAAGCAACAAGATCGGGTACGTCGAACTTCCTCCTACGATCGCGAACACCCCACGCACGAGCAAGTACCACGCCGGCGCCTGCAGTAATGACGCGCTGCAGACCACAAGCGCTACTGCTAGCAATACCTTCCCTCGCTACAGATATATATCGTACAGGCGGGGGATTTTCTGTTTTCTACTGACGGTGCACAGGGCGCGCCATCGCAAAAGCGCTCTGTTGAAGCATTTGGAATCCCACTATTGCGTGCTCCTATCCCGGTCTCACTAACTTCAGCAGCGAGCAATGTTTCGCCTGAGCGAACACAATTTATTGTCTACCCCAGGACATAATCTTGTGAGTACATCGCCAATCCAAGATATTAATACCAGCCTGGATTTACCTACTCATCTGCTTCATGGAATTCCGCTCCGCTATGCAACCAATGCCATTTATCCTATTGTCCCCTGTTGGCAGTTTTCCCTTGCGCTTCTTGCTTCCATAAATTTTCGGCCTCCATAAATTTCGACTGTGGATGATATAGGGGGGAGCGACCGAAGAGGCAGTTGGGCTTGTACCCAGCGTCAACGAAAAGAAGCAGCCACTTCCGCGTTCGGAAGGGGCTGCTGTTGCTGCACCTCAAAATCCGGCTGCACACCAGCAGTAGGAATACGAGGTCTTATTCACTATTGCGTGGCGGACGTAAGTCGCGTGGCAAGGCGAAGGTGATCTTTTCCGCAGCAGTCGTAACCTCAGAAACATCGTGATAGCCAAACTGCTCTAAGTACTCGAGCACTTCGCGCACCAGGATCTCCGGCACGGATGCGCCGGAGGTCACACCAATGGTGCTGGCATTCTCAAGCCAGGCATCATCGATTTGATGCGCGTAGTCAATCAGGTAGCTTGCCTTAGCACCAGCTTGCAGGGCCACTTCCACTAAACGCTTAGAATTCGAGGAATTTTGACTTCCAACCACGATGACCAAATCAGCATTTTCTGAAATGGCCTTGACCGCAACCTGGCGGTTCTGGGTGGCATAGCAAATGTCATCACTTGGGGGATTTTCCAAGTGAGCAAAACGCTCATGCAGCTTGTTCACGATCTGCATGGTCTCATCCACGCTCAAGGTAGTTTGGGATAGCCAAATCAGCTTCTCATTATCCAAGAAGTCTGGTAGAGCATCCACGCCCTCCAAGCCATCAACAAGGTGGGTGATCTCCGGGGCTTCGCCTGCTGTGCCTTCGACTTCCTCGTGGCCTTCGTGGCCTATGAGCAAAATGTGGTAGCCAGCCTTGGCAAAACGCTTAACCTCATTGTGCACCTTAGTCACCAAGGGGCAGGTGGCATCGAGGGTGTTCAGCTCGAGACTCTTCGCAGCGTCACGCACTGCGGGAGAAACGCCATGTGCAGAGAAGACCAGATGAGCACCTTCAGGTACTTCATCGGTTTCATCAACGAATATCGCGCCACGCTTGGCTAAGGTATCAACCACGTACCGGTTGTGCACGATTTCTTTACGCACATAGACCGGGGTGCCATATTTCTCTAGGGCCCGCTCAACGGTTTCTACAGCGCGGTCCACACCGGCACAGTACCCGCGGGGGGCTGCTACGAGTACACGTTTGGTGGCTACTTGGGTTGCAGTCATGGGTCCAAGGATAACTGAATTGTGGCAAAAACTGCAGCCAGGATGCCCTTGCAAATTTTTGGTTGCTCACCACACTGCCCCCAATGTGATAATGCACACACATTCGTCTCGCCGGTGATGCCACTAGCGCGAGTATTCCGACCACGGTGGCACCGAATCTCTTTGCTTACTCGTCTACACTATAGAAGGCAACGACTTGCACGCTTTCAAAATTGCAACGCACAGCAAAAGAAAGCAGAAAGGATACATAGTGGCGGCAGCACCGCAGGCCCCCGAGGCCACAGCCATGCCCGTGCGCGAAGTCAATACGCGCATGAAGGAATGGATTGAGCGCCTCGGAAAGATTTGGGTGGAAGGCGAAATCGCCCAGCTCAATGTGAAACGCACCTGGCGCTTTTCCTACATCACCTTGCGCGATACCGAGGAAGAATCCAGCATCAAGCTCACGCTTCCCACTCAACTAGCCCTTAACGCCGAACCGCCACTTGAAGACGGCGCCCGGGTGAAAGTCTTTGGGAAACCTGCCTACTACGTCAAGCGCGGTGAGCTCAGCTTATGGGTCACCGACATCCAGCCGGTAGGCCTAGGAAACCTGCTCGCTCGTATTGAGCAACTCCGCCAGCGCCTGCACGCCGAAGGATATACCGATCCGGCTCGCAAAAAACCGGTCCCCTTCTTGCCACACAAGGTGGGCCTCATCACTGGCCGTGGCTCCGCGGCAGAACGCGATGTACTCAGTGTTGCCAAAGACCGCTGGCCGCAAGTGCACTTTGAAATCCGCAATACTGCTGTCCAAGGCGCTCGTGCCGTACCGGAAATCATCCCAGCGCTCGCAGAGTTAGACGCGGACCCGCTCGTTGATGTCATCATCATCGCCCGCGGTGGTGGTTCGGTTGAAGACTTACTGCCATTTTCTGAAGAGGCATTACAGCAGGCGGTTATCCAGTGCTCAACCCCAGTGGTTTCTGCCATAGGACACGAACCGGACCATCCTATCTTGGATGATATAGCCGATATGCGGGCCGCTACCCCAACTGATGCCGCTAAGCGGGTTGTCCCAGATGTTTCCGGCGAATTAGATCGTTTAGCAGAATTGCGCCAGCGCAGCCGCGATGCCTTGATTGCCAAGGTTCGCCAGCAGCAGCAATACATCACCCAAATCCGCTCCCGGCCCATTTTGCGCTCTCCTCTACAACCGCTGACCCAGCGACGCGCGGAACTTGCGCACAGCACGCAACGCTTACATGCGGCGATTCAACGGTTGCTCAACCAAGAACAAGCTCAGGTGAATCTCCTGCGCTCAAAGGTGAGCACGCTTGGCCCTGCCGCCACCCTCGAGCGTGGCTATGCCATCGTGCAGGTCGTCCCCCGTGATGGCACCCCACCGCAAGTGGTGACTAGCTATGAAGATGCCCCACCGGGGAGTCAATTACGCATTCGCGTCAGCGATGGTTCGATCGTGGCTGCCGGCATGCAGGCAAAGCCAGCCGACTAGGCGAACGTCGAGTCGAGCCCGCAGGCGCCACAACACCTGGATAAAAATACACAAGCAACGTAAGTCCCAATTTTCAAAAAAGGTAAAGGAAAGTTTCCCATGTCCAATGATGTCATCGGCCATAACCAAGGCACTATCGAATTCGTCGCTTTAGAAGAATTAAGCTACGAACAAGCTCGCGACGAACTCGCTGATGTCGTGCGCGTACTCGAATCCGGACAGATGAGCTTGGATGAGTCCCTGGAATATTGGGAGCGCGGAGAGGCATTGGCAAAATATTGCGAAGATAAGCTTGCTGGCGCCCAACAGCGAATTGAGCAGGCCCTTGCTGCGGCAGAAGACACCCAAACGCAGTAAGCTCTAACACGCGTTTCGGCTCTTACGATAAAAACACAGGCCCGAAAAACAGAGGCCCGAAATACACCGGCCCGAAGATACCTTCAAGGTTATCTTCGTGCCTGTATACGCATTCGCACGATTGATTTCAGGTGTCAATCAGCGAGTGCAGGTCAGGGGCGCTACGAAGCGCTCGTGACATTCGTTGTTTCTACCACACTGGTAGTGGTCTGAGTGACAGCAGCCACGTCGGGCTCGGCATCTTCTGCATGCTCCGGGTTCAGTACTGGAGCATTCAGTGTGCGCTGGAAGATCTCCGTGTATTGTTCTCGGTTTGCCGCACCACTTGCCAAGAGGCGGACATCGCCTGCATCCAAAATATAATATGCGCGTTCGTCATCATCCCCGGGATAAATGGTGACGGTGAATTCCCCTGCATCTGCATTCACCGTGAACGTTTCATCCGCGCTGCGGGCGTAGAATTCCGCGATCTGTGTCTCGCTGACCGCAGTCTGGGAAAGTTGCATATACGAGTCCTTCCCAATCACCCAACCGACAGTTGGTGCACTCTTGCCGTCAATATCAATGCGGCGTGCGGAGTTTGGCGTCCACTCTGGGATATCGCCGGGATCACGCAACGGGAAGGTAGCAGACTTGGCCTCTAGCTCGTAGAAGGCGTGGGCATCTACCTCATGGACAGGACCAGATTCCGGCTCACCGCGGTTGAAGGTACACATGCCAGTAAAGCCCACTGTGAGGACCATGACTATGACGATGACAGCGAGCGAGATCAGGATATCGCGGGTGTTTTGCAGTACCCGGGGTTTTTCTTCGGCCACAGGCACTAGTATGCCTGATTTCGCGGTCAATAGTAATAATCCACTTACCCCCACTCTAGGGGTACACCTATAGGGATCCGTCACAATTCTCGCAAAAGTTCCAGGAAATCCTCAGATTTTCATCCAGCCTTACCTGGAACGCCTATAAAAGTGTCAGAATAAGAGTGTCCGCTACAACACTGCGCCATCGAAGTATGCAAACGTTACATTGAGGTAGAAAAGGTGGCGTGGAACACGCTGGCGCGCACTACAGAAGAGAAAATCATCACACTGCAACTCAGCATTCCTGCAGTGATTGTTGGCCATAAGGAGAATATCCGCTATGTCCCTTGCAAACCCCGAGATTCCAGACCGTAACCTCGCACTTGAGCTCGTGCGCGTGACTGAAGCAGCAGCACTTGCCAGCGGCCGCTGGGTAGGCCGCGGGCAGAAGAACTCCGGCGATGGCGCCGCCGTTGATGCTATGCGCAAGCTCATCAACTCGGTAGAGATGAATGGTGTCGTCGTCATCGGCGAGGGTGAAAAGGATGAAGCCCCCATGCTATTCAACGGCGAGGCAGTTGGTACTGGCAATGGCGCCGATGTCGACATTGCCGTCGACCCCATCGATGGCACCACCTTGATGGCTGAAGGTCGCCCGAATGCGATCTCGGTGCTGGCGGCTGCAGAACGCGGCACCATGTACGATCCATCAGCTGTGTTCTACATGGATAAGATCGCTGTTGGCCCTGAAGCTGCTGGCAAGATTGATATCGAAGCTCCGGTGGCTCACAACATTCATGCAGTAGCCAAGGCGAAAGGCATTGCTACAGATCAAGTAACTGTAGTGGTATTGGATCGGCCTCGCCATGAGAAGCTGATTGCTGATATTCGTGAAGCCGGTGCGAAAATTCGTCTCATCCGCGATGGCGACGTTGCAGGTGCTGTTGCCGCTGCCCAGCCTCGTGATCGCAACTCCGTGGACATCATGATGGGCACTGGTGGCACCCCTGAAGGTGTAATTACCGCTTGCGCAATGAAGTGTATGGGCGGCGAAATCCAAGGCAAGCTCGCCCCAATCGATGAGACTGAGGCCGAAAAGGCGCGTGCTGCCGGCCATGATCTCGGTCGCGTTCTCACTACTAATGATCTGGTTTCCAGTGACAACTGCTTCTTCGTAGCAACTGGTGTGACCAATGGCGATATGTTGCGTGGCGTTTCGTATACCGCTACTGGTGCCACCACGCGTTCACTGGTAATGCGTTCGAAATCGGGCACCGTCCGCTTCATTGAGTCCGAGCACCGCTTGAATAAACTGCAGGAATACTCCAACGTAGATTACTTTTAAGCGCACACATGCCTTGGGCGAGCGTTCATAGAACAAAGCATTCATAGAACAAAGCACTGCAGCTTTCTAAAAATAGCTTCCTTAGGTCACATTCGGTAGTAAGCAGGCATATCTTGGGTCATCCCCGGATATGCCTGCTTCTCTTATACACCCCTGCGAATATCGAACGGCCAGCAGCTCCAATGCGGCCATGCACTTAGAGTCTTCTCTGTCCTAACTCCACGCGCTTTCACCAGCAAGCAGCATGAAAAAACAGATACACACAGGAGAATACACAAGGGGATGAAAAATGGATGGTCATGCCCACCACGGCATGACGGGTGAAATATATCATCGACCCACGCTGCCTCGCCCCCCCTTGTGCCCCTGTTACTTGGCCACTTTGCTCCTTCGGCGACCTCAAGATCCGACAACCTGCAGCAGTGGGCACGCTGCAATTCCGCTTTTACAGAATCCGAGAAGCGCCGGATTTGCCCCAGTCTAGAAACTGCTGCGACTCAAACTCAGATACAACCCCAAACACAGGTATAAATGTCAGCTAGTTCACACTCATGACCCGCCCTTAATGGGGGACACATCCAAAACTGTCTTATGGAAATGACTACAATGGGAAAACGAAACGTAGCTGAGAGCCAGCCTGCGCAAGCGTGCTTCTGAGCTACGGAAACGTACTACTTACTCCCCCGCTAAGAGAAAGTGATTTCCGCAAATGAGCGAACAGCAATTCCGCGTTGAACATGACACCATGGGCGAAGTCCGCGTACCGATCGATGCCCTCTGGCGAGCACAAACCCAGCGTGCCGTGGAAAACTTCCCCATCTCCGGCCGCGGTCTGGAGTCTGCACAGATCCGTGCAATGGGTCTGCTCAAGGCTGCATGTGCGCAGGTCAACAAAGACCGTGGCTTGCTACCAGAGAACCAAGCCGACGCCATCATCGCCGCTGCCACCGAGATTGCTGACGGTAAACACGATGACCAGTTCCCAATCGATGTCTTCCAGACCGGTTCAGGAACTTCCTCGAATATGAACACCAACGAGGTCATCGCTTCTATTGCGCACAACAATGGCGTGGAAGTCCACCCAAATGACCACGTCAACATGGGTCAATCCTCCAATGACACTTTCCCAACAGCCACCCACGTGGCCGCCACCGAGGCTGCTGTTACCGATCTTATCCCAGCTTTGCGCGTCCTCGAGGAGTCTTTGGATGCCAAGGCCAAGGAGTGGGAGACTGTTGTAAAGTCTGGTCGCACCCACTTAATGGATGCCGTGCCTGTGACCCTGGGGCAGGAATTCTCCGGCTACGCCCGCCAGATCGCTGCCGGTATTGAGCGTGTCGAGGCTACTCTGCCACGCTTGGGCGAGCTACCAATCGGTGGCACTGCTGTTGGTACCGGCTTGAACACTCCTGCAGATTTTGGCGAGAAAGTTGTCGCTGAGTTGGTCAAGCTTACTGGTGTTGCAGAGTTAAGTGAGTGCAAGAACCACTTTGAAGCCCAAGCTAATCGCGATGGCCTGGTGGAATTCTCTGGTGCGATGCGTACGATCGCTGTATCGCTCAATAAGATTGCCAATGACATCCGTTGGATGGGCTCTGGCCCGCTGACCGGCCTGGGAGAAATTCACCTGCCCGACTTGCAGCCTGGTTCTTCAATCATGCCAGGTAAGGTCAACCCTGTTCTTTGCGAAACAGCAACTCAGGTTGCTTGCCAAGTCATCGGCAATGATGCCGCTGTTGCCGCCGGTGGCATGCAAGGCGCCTTCGAACTCAATGTGTTCATCCCACTGATGGCCCGCAATGTCCTCGAGTCCGCTCGCCTGCTGGCAAACACCTCGCGCGTATTTGCAGAACGCCTCGTTGATGGCATCGAGCCCAACAAGGAGCGTATGCGCACCTTGGCTGAGTCTTCCCCATCGATTGTGACCCCACTTAACTCCGCAATTGGCTATGAGGCTGCCGCCAAGGTTGCCAAGACTGCGCTTAAGGAAGGCAAGACCATCCGTCAGACTGTGATCGACTTAGGATTCGTTGATGGAGAGAACCTCACCGAGGAAGAGCTGGATAAGCGTTTAGACGTACTAGCCATGTGTAATACCGATCGCGACAAGTAATCTGCTAAGGTTGTTGACGTAACATCAAAAAGCCTGAATTTCAGGTTGTACCGGAAGGATTTCTATGACCATCGGCATTATCATCGGCAGCATCCGCGAAGCACGCATTGGCGACCAGATCGCCAATTGGGTTCTCGAACACGCCAATAAGCACGATGCGGAATACACCCTCATTGACCTTGCAGAATACAACCTACCCCTGGTCAGCGGTATGCCTCCAATCGCGGTAGACCGCCAATACGATAATCCTGAAGTCACCCGCTTCTCCGAGACTATCGCTGCTTGCGATGCCTTTATCGTGGTAACCCCAGAGTACAACCGCTCTGTTCCAGGCGCGCTAAAGAACGCCATCGATTCCCTGGGTAGCGAGTGGTCCGGTAAGCCGGTTGCGTACGTTTCCTATAGCTACGATGGCGGCATTCGTGTTGCCGACCACCTGCGTATTATCTTCGGTAACTTCAACATGTACTCTCTGCGCACCCAGGTCAACATCAACCTGAACACCGCAGTGGTTGACGGAACCTTCAATGCACCGGAGTACCTTGCAGGTTCTCTCAAGGCTATCTTCACCGAGCTGGAAGAAAAGACTGCCTAAGCATTCACTGCTCTTGCAGCGTGTAGGCCTGTTGGGGGATTTCCCAGCAGGCCTTTTCTTTTGCTTATATTCCCTGCCAGGCTACCTCTGACAGACGTGCTGGATTGCACATGCATACTTGCCGCAAGAACGACGAATGCCACCACCGAAATTTTCCCGGTGATGGCATCACTTTTACTCGTACCCACGTTAATGTTCTGGGCGGTTGGAGCATTGGTTTTAGGAGTCGAGGGCTGCCGCTTCCTCATCGCTGATCTCTGGCTTAGGCAGCAATTTCTCATAGATATCAGTATCACGCCACTGACCGGCCATCTCACCATAGGTCATCTTGGCAATGTGACTGAAGGTTCCAACTTTTTCAAAGCCACGTGACTTGTGCAGTGCAGCAGAACCTTCGTTCTCCGGGAAAATCGAGGAGTGCAAGGCCCACTTGCCCAAACTTTGGGCAGTTTCAATAAGCTTATCGAGCAAAGCACCAGCAATACCACGGCCATGAGCACCAGGGTGCACATATATGGAGTCTTCAAGGACCCCGTGGAATACGGAGCGGGTACTAATCGGTGCTGCTGCGATCCAGCCAAGCACCTTGGAATCATCGTCAGCCTCTACGGCTACGAACAGGGTGCCTGGAGTCTTCGCACTCGAGAAGGACTCCCAACTTGGAGCTTCCGCCTCAAAGGTGGCGTTGCCGCCTTCAATACCTTGGAGGTAGATCTGTTGGACCTGTCCAAAGTCGGCACGCCGTAGCGGGCGAACCACAAAATCCTTGCTTGCCATGGTTTCGATAATCCCTCATGATTCGGAAATGTGCAACAAAACGCGCGGCCACAAAAAACTACCTGCGCTTCCGACGCCCTCCACTTGGACCTTTCCCCCGATGTGAGCTGCGTTTTTGTCCACTTGCGTTCCCGCTACCTTTGAAGCTGCGCTGGGGAGATTTTTGAGATTTTCGCGCCTGCCGCCCGTCGCGCTTGTCGACTCTGGACTCATTGGAAGATCCTTTTCTCTTCGCTTGCGATTTTGCAACCTGCGCAACTTTTGGGCTCTGCTTCTCTTGTCCCGCTACTTGGCGACTAGAACCAACCCGTCTGCCTTTACAGATGCCCACAAAATCTTGGATGGCAGCACTATCGCGCCGCTTTTCCCAGATTAATGCAATATGCGAGGCACTATATTCCACGCTACGCCCATAACGTGCCGCAGCAGGGTCCATGTAATATTCCGGATCGGCATACGGGCGCACGACCACTTGCTTCGTGCTGAGATTTCGCAGCAGCGGCAATGGCGCAATGAGTACCCCAACATTTGCAGCGACAACGGAGAGCATCTCGCGGATGGCTTCGGCATCCCAGCCGTTAACCCCCAGACTACTCGGATGAATAATCTCTTCCACCAAATCTTCTGGGGTGATTGTCTCGAAAACTGCCAGAGGATGTTCTTTAGGCACGGCAATCCCTAAAGCCTCCTCATACAGATCGACGACATGGTAGTTTTCGCGTGCCAAATCAATGCGGGTATCGGGTAAACGCACGAGCGCTAGAGTCGCTTGTGTTTCCGAAACCACAGCGTCCCTCGGTTCAGCAGGATCTACTGCTCCAGCAGGCACATCATTTGCAAGCAGCAGTGCCACCGGATCAGCGCATGGCACGGCCTGCAACTCTGCATGGGGTGTGAATTCGCTGTAGCGTTGCAGCCATTTTGCAGGTGCTGTTCCAAGGGAAAAAGCTAGAATTGGCATGCTTTAATGCTACCGTTGATTGTGTGAGTGACTACAATGCGAAACCAAGCGCTACCCCGGCATCGAGTACCGCAATGAAACCGGCAACTGCAGCTAAGAAATTGGGCATCTATCTTCCTGCTTGCCCGGAAGAGTTCCAGGAGAATGCGCTGACCCATGTGCAATTTCGGGAGCTGCAGCAAAATCCCCCACAGTGGTTACAAGATCTGCGGCGCGAAGGCCCGCACCCACGTGCTGTGGTTGCCCAAAAATTAGGTGTGAGCATTACTGCCCTCAAACGTAATGATGCCGATAAGCCGTTAACAACCGCAGAGATCCAAGAACTGCTTGCGGCAAAACCAGCATGGCTGGAAGCTGCCCGGGAGGTCCACGCCGCCCAACGCAGTGCCGACACTGCAACCACGAGTGCATCTTCAGATGCTGAAGGTACCGCCTCGCTCGAGGATGACGCCGCTACCAGCGCAAACGATGCTCCCCAAGCAGCAGCAACCACCATTGAAAGTGACCCTGCACACAACGAGAACTAGCTCTCCCCCAATTTCACAGCGTGCAAAATTGCACTGAGTGAAATTAAGGGCGTATGGTGATCTGCATGCAGGCAGACACCTTAACCCATCGCGAGCGTAAAAAACTGCAGCGATATCATGACATTTGCGTAGCCGCGCTCCATCTTGCCCAAGAGCGCGGTTATGAGCAGGTCACTGTAGAAGACATCGCCGCGGCCTGCAATATCTCGCGGCGCACCTTCTTCAATTATTTTGATTCCAAAGAACAAGTATATCTGGGCCACATTAATACTGAGGTAGCACCGGATACTGCCGAGAAGCTGGCGCAATCAGACAATCTTCTCAAGACGGTCGTCGAACTCTTGCTTGCCCAATTTTGGACCCAAGAAATTCGCACCGTGTTCACCCCGGAATTGTTCACGCTGCGCCGGGACATTTTTCGCGCTACCCCAGAGCTCCAATTGGTGCACCACGCCCAGATGTTCCAGCTCACCGCCAACATCCACTCAGAGATCACAGCTTTCTTTGAAGCACATCCGCAAGCGCAACGCACGGATTTTAGTGCCAGTGAAGAAGCACATCTCATTGTCGGTCTCTCCGTACAAACCTTGAATGTGGCCAGCATCAACGAACTGGAACATCCGGCTACTTCCCCCGAATCCTTTGTGGATAATATTCGCCTGCGTGCGAACAACTATCTCGCAATTTATCCAGCGTTGCTGCGCCAATAATTCACAATAAGAACAAGACAGCTTTATCCACTTTTCATTCAGTAAGAAAGACACTTACATGACCACTGCAACTTCGGCTCCGACCAGCGAAACCCGCGGTCGGAACATGCACATCATCTGGGTCATGGTGGCCTTAATGACCGCCATGCTACTTGCCAGCCTAGACCAGATGATTTTTTCCACCGCATTGCCAACAATCGTTGGCGAGCTCGGCGGTGTAAACCACATGACCTGGGTGATTACCGCCTATATGGTGGGTGAAACCATTACCTTGCCAATCTATGGCAAGTTAGGCGATATGATCGGGCGTAAGAATCTCTTCTTGGGTGCGATGCTTATCTTCCTCGCAGGCTCTATTATCGGCGGTTTGTCCAGCACCATGGCAGTACTCGTCGTCGGGCGCGCCATCCAAGGCATTGGCGCCGGTGGCATGATGATCCTATCTCAGGCGATTATCGCTGATGAGGTGCCACCACGTGATCGTGGCCGCTACATGGGTTATATGGGAGGCGTCTTTGGCCTGTCCTCCGTGCTCGGTCCTGTCCTTGGTGGTTGGTTCGCAGAAGACATCGGCTGGCGTTGGGCATTTTGGATGAATATTCCACTAGGTATTCTCGCCCTCTACATCGCTTTTAAGCGCCTAGATGCTTCCAAGCAGGAAAAACAGCAACTGCGTTGGGATTACGCCGGCACTATCTTCATGATCGTCGCCACGGTCTCCCTTATTCTGTTCACCACCTGGGGCGGTAACCAATACGACTGGAGCGACCCTCTGATCATTGGACTGATCATCTCCTCAATTGTCGCCAGCGTAATATTTGTAATCGTCGAGTGTCGCGCTGAAAACCCACTAATCCCACTTCACTTCTTTGCAAACCGCAATTTCGCCTTGAGTACCGCTGCTGGCCTAACTGTTGGTATCACCATGTTTGGCCTGTTGGCCTACATGCCAACCTACATGCAGATGGTTGATGGTATTTCTGCCACCGAAGCCGGCTTCATGATGCTGCCGTTGCTGGTAGGAATCATGGGCTGCTCCATTTCCTCCGGTCGCCGTATCAGCACCACAGGAAGGTACCGCCACTACCCTGTTATCGGCTTCACAGTGATCCTAATCTCGCTGTTCCTCTTCCGTAGCCTGACCGTAGAGACCCCACTTTGGCAACTGGGTGCATACTTGTTCGTTCTTGGCGTAGGACTGGGTCTATCCATGCAGGTCTTAGTGCTGGTGGTTCAAAACACCATGCCAGATGCGGTAGTCGGTACTGCAACTTCGGCAAACAACTTCTTCCGCCAGATCGGTGGCTGCCTCGGTTCCGCTTTGGTTGGTGGTATCTTCGTCGGTAACCTCACCGACTTGTTGGAAGACCGCCTGCCCAGCGCTGTTGCGCAACTGGATCCAGCTGCCCAACAGAGCTTTATGAGTAGCGGCTTTAATACCAACAATGCCACCCCGGAGCTTGTTCACCAGCTGCCAGCGCCAATCCATGAGGCCTTTACCACCAGCTATAATGATGCCTTAACTCCAGTGTTCTTAACATTGGTACCAATTATGGTTCTAGGTCTGATCTTGGTGAGCTTGTTTAAAGCAGAAAAACTGCGAGAAGGTCACTCCGGTGAGCCCCAGCACCGTGTCGTTGAGTCGGATGACGATGACGAAGCTGCTACGAGCGCTGCTGCTGAATCCGATGCTGATGCCGTTCCAGTACTGTCAACCAGTGCAAATTCAACCGCAAAAACTGCTGCAAGCGATGACTCAAACTAATGCAGTAGAGCGGCTACTGCGTAGCTGATTAATCCGTCTGTCTTTTGAAATCTCTTCAAGAGGCAGGCGGATTTTATTTGTGCTAAGCGCCATCTTCCTTCTGCATTCCAGAACGCTTTGAGCTGGGTTACAGCCATGTAGTCATGACAACCCCCCCAAGTATGGACAGGGGATGCTCCTGCCTACTTGGGGGTAAGGTGCGAGAACACTTGCTTTGGAATGCAAGTGCTCATCTTCACCAGTGATTAGCCGATCAGCTTCCAGTCCTCAAGACCCTCGTAGAGGGGATATTGCTCAGCTAACTTGGTAACACGGGCACGCAGCGCTTCCACATCAGCCTTCTTGCCCAGCGCCAAGGCGGTTCCGATAATGTCGGCAACCTCGGTGAATCCGGCTTCATCGAAACCACGACTTGCCAGCGCAGGGGTGCCAATACGCAACCCGGAGGTTACCATTGGTGGGCGAGGATCGAAAGGAACGGCATTGCGATTCACAGTGATGCCAACCTCATGCATCAAGTCTTCTGCCTGCTGGCCATCAAGCTCAGAGTTACGCAGATCTACTAGCACCAGGTGTACGTCAGTACCGCCAGTAAGCACGGATACCCCGGCGTCCTGGCAGTCGTGGGCACCCAGGCGCTCAGCTAAAATCTTTGCACCCTGCAAGGTGCGTTCTTGTCGCTCCTTGAACTCAGGAGAGGCGGCAGCCTTCAAAGCAACAGCCTTCGCAGCAACAGCGTGCATCAGTGGTCCACCCTGCTGACCTGGGAATACTGCCGAATTTAACTTCTTGGCGTACTCTTGCTTAGCCAGGATCATACCGGAGCGTGGACCGCCTAAGGTCTTATGCACAGTGGTGGAAACTACATCGGCGTGCGGCACTGGACTTGGGTGCAGACCTGCGGCGACCAGACCTGCAAAGTGGGCCATATCAACCCACAGCTTGGCGCCAACTTCATCTGCGATTTCACGGAAAGCAGCGAAGTCCTGCTGACGAGGGTATGCAGACCAACCAGCGATCAATACCTGTGGCTTTTCAACCAGGGCCTGCTCGCGTACCTTATCCATGTTGACGCGGAAGGTCTCTGGGTCAACCTCATAGGCTGCTACCTCATAGAGCTTGCCGGAGAAATTCAGGTGCATACCGTGGGTAAGGTGACCTCCATGGGCCAAGGAGAGGCCCATGATCTTATCGCCTGGGTTTGCCAACGCCATCAACACGGCAGCATTAGCCTGCGCACCAGCATGTGGCTGCACATTTGCGAACTCAGCGCCGAACAGTTCCTTGGCACGGTTGCGTGCGAGGTCTTCGACGATGTCGGCATTTTCACAACCACCGTAATAGCGGCGGCCAGGGTATCCTTCAGCATACTTATTAGTAAATACCGAGCCCTGTGCCTGCAACACGGCACGGGGAACGAAATTTTCCGATGCAATCATTTCCAGGGTGTTGCGCTGGCGATCCAGCTCCTTGCTAATTGCCCCGGCTACCTCAGGATCATAATCCTGCAGGCTTGTACTCATAATGTTCTCGGCCATGGATTCCTTTCGCAGTATCTCTGGCGGGCGACCCCACGCCGCATGCCAATTAGGCATTATTGTAGTGGGGCAACGCTCAAATCCCTAGTTCCCCCCAAATCAACCCCACATTGTCATCTCCAGCTCATTCGCGTCACAATAGGTACATGGCGCGTCCCCAAGAACATTCGACCCCGTATCTTGACTTCGACCGCGAGTCCTGGCGCAAACTCCGCCAATCCATGCCCCAGGTCCTGAGCGAAAGAGAGGTCGTCGAACTGCGAGGTATTGGCGAACGAGTCGACCTAGATGAAGTTGCCGAAGTCTATCTACCGCTAAGCCGCCTCATAAACTTACGCGTCCAGGCGCGCCAACAACTCACCAAAGCCAGTGCAAACTTCTTAGGCGAACCTCCAGCACACACCCCTTTTATTATTGGTATTGCAGGATCTGTGGCAGTAGGTAAATCTACCACCGCACGTCTCCTGCAAGTGCTGCTACAACGCTGGAGGTCTACCCCACGCGTGGATCTGGTTACCACTGATGGTTTCTTATACCCAACTGCAGAGCTCGCGGAGCGTGGGCTACTCAATCGCAAAGGGTTTCCGGAAAGTTATGACCGCCGCGCCCTATTGCGTTTCATCACCGAAGTCAAAGGTGGGCAGCGCAATGTTACTGCCCCTATTTATTCACACTCACGATACGACCGTGTTCCTGATGAAGTTCATGTAGTGGACAAGCCAGATATCCTCATTGTCGAGGGGTTAAATGTGCTGCAAACTTCCCCACGGCTCAGTGTCAGTGACCTCTTCGATTTTTCTATTTATGTCGACGCTCGCACTCAAGATATTGAGCGCTGGTATGTTGAGCGCTTTTTGCAGCTGCGTACTTCGGCTTTCCGAAAACCCGGAGCACATTTCTCGCACTTTGCTGATCTGCCTGAAGATGAGGCACGTGCCACTGCAATCGAGATTTGGCAGACTATTAATCTGCCAAATCTGGTGGAAAATATTTTGCCCACCCGCGTGCGTGCGTCCTTGGTGCTTAAAAAAGGTGCGAACCACCAAATTGATAAAGTGCGTATGCGCAAGATTTAGGCTAGCGACGCGTGGCAGACAGCACCCACAGTGCGACAGTAGCCCCGAGAGGAATGCAGAAATCTGCCTCCCCAGGGGCTGCCGTTTGTCTCTACCGACTGCACTATACCCGCACTACATTAACGCGAGCGCAAGACAACACCCTAACGTCCAAAGCGTCGGCTGCGATTTGAATACTCACGCAGGGCGCGCAAAAAGTCTATACGCCTAAAAGCCGGCCAATAGGTATCGGTAAACCAAATTTCGGAGTAGGCAGCCTGCCATAGCATGAAGCCAGAAAGGCGCTGCTCGCCTGAGGTTCGGATCACCAGATCTGGATCTGGCTGACCCGAGGTGTACAAGTGTGCCGAAATAGAATCCACAGAGACTTCTGCGACCATATCCTCAGCACTGACTCCATTCGCAGCAGCCTCGGCGATTATATCTTGTACCGCAGCCACGATTTCCTGGCGCCCACCATAACCGACAGCGACATTGACTTGTACGCCGGTATTTTCTGCAGTGACCTCCATTGCTTGTTGCAGGCGAGACTGCAGCGGTTGAGGGAGCAAATCCACATTACCAACCAGACGCACGCGGCATGCGGAATCTAAGGCTGCTAATTCATCAACGACATCGCCGATGATATTAAACAGCAAATTCAGTTCTTCGCTCGAGCGCTGCAAGTTTTCCGTAGAAAGGAGATATACAGTAACCACCTTGACTTTGGTACCGGCGCACCAATCCACAAGCTCGGCGATCTTCTTCGCCCCAACTCGGTGGCCATGGCTCACATCTGCAAAACCAGCTTCTCGAGCCCAACGTCGATTGCCGTCACACATCACGGCAACATGCTCTGGCTGAGCAGCTACATTGACCTCGCGAAGCAAACGGCGTTCATATGCAGGCAATAAAACCCATTCGCTTAAGCGGCGCCCCTTGGCATACAGATAGGTAATTCCCTGTTCAATAAGGGTATGGGGGCGTTGGAAGCGCGCCAACATTTTAGAACCAATGCTTCTTGGTGCGATCTAATATCCCTGCTTCGGCCATGGCTGTATCAATGGCCTCATTATCGAAAGGATCCAGCCCGTGCTCTTCTGCGAAGGTGCGCCGGCGGTTCATGCGAGTATAACGGCGGTGGAAGGCCCAGCCGATATAGAGTACGCAAGCCATCAGGGCAACAATGACCAACCAGCCAAAGGGAGAAGCTTTACCAAATTCGGATCCCACTGGGCCGGTTTCTTGGGCCAGGATCACCAACGAAATGGCAGATTCCACTTTTCCTCCAACTGTCTGCTGATGTGTGATTCATGATCGTAGCGCCAGGCATCTGTGATGCTGTAACAATGCCCGCACTACGAATACTTCATTAGTCTACTCTACTCGTTCCAGCATGCTAGTGACGCATCCGGAAGCCCAATCTCGGAGAATACAGCATCGGGGGCGAGACAAACAGCCTCATGAGATTAGGCATCTCCAAGCACATCGGCGATACCAGCGAAAAGATCCTTCTCTGGGAGTGTTGTACTGACTCGTGTTGCTGCCAGCTCGAATTCCTCAGTGGGCCACAATTTGGCCTCGACACTGCGTTCGGTGCTGAAGAAGATTCCATGAGGATCAATTTGACTCGCATGAGCTTCCAAAGCGGCATCGCGCTGTGGGAAATAGTCGGCGCACGGAATCCGGGTGGTCACTCGCGACATTATATCGGCCATGCTGGCATCCCAACGATCAAGCAACCCATCAAAGGGGCTAGGTTTACCAGCATCAACGAGCAGATTATGGAAGAGCTCCATGCGCTGTCGGATAAAGCCATGGCTATAATACAGCTTCGAAGGGGTAAAAGGTTCGCCTTCTCCTGGGTAGGCATCGGCATCGCCGGCGGCATCCCAGGCCAACATAGAGACCTCGTGCACCTTCAAGTGATCCGGGTGCGGGTAACCACCATTTTCGTCATAAGTAATGATGACCTGCGGGCGGAAGTCGCGAATCTCCCGCACTAAATCGCCAACAACTTTGCCATTAGGCTGCAAGGCAAAACTATCGGGCGCAAGTGGTGCCGGTGGATCGCCTTCTGGCAAACCAGAATCCTTATATCCAAGCCAGCGTTGCGATACGCCTAATGCTGCGGCGGCTTTGGCCATTTCACTCTTCCGGATCTCCGGGAGGCGATCTAGTACTCCTGGCTTATCCATCGCCGGGTTCAAAATTGATCCTTGCTCACCGCCCGTGCAGGTAATGACGCGCACATCCACACCTGTTGCTGCATACCGCGCCATGGTTGCGGCCCCTTTCGAGGACTCGTCATCGGGATGGGCGTGAATCGCCATGAGTCGTAAATCGCTCACGTGAGGTTCCTTTCAAATTTGGCACACAGTTACTGGTAGAATATGGCCTAGTTTTTGCCCCTACCCAAGCCTGATTATTAAACCTGCAAATGAGGAGTATTCTATGGCACGCACCCGCTATGATGCCAAGCCCGATGTCGATGGGACTACAGGTAATACTTGGACGGGCAAGCTCATGGCACTGTTCTGCATAGCTTTAGTCGCCGGTCTCGCACTTGCAATTGCTATGTATTTGCGCACCTCAAATGAACATACCGTCACTGGATCTACCACTAATGTAAAGACTGTTGACGACAACACCTTCGAGCTCACTGTTGATATTGAACGTGACGATACCGGTGAAGATTCCTACTGCATTGTGACCGCCTTGAACTATGATGTCACCGAGGTCGGGCGCCGCGAAATCTTTATCCCTGCGGGTGGAAAAGACACGCAACGCATGGTGGTCCACATCGCTACCACGGAGCCGGCTGTCTCTGGCGATGTCTATGGCTGTTCTTATACCGTGCCGGACTACCTTATCGAGCAGGACTATTCCCTAGAGTAATTGACGGAATAACTGATACAAGGAATTGTACTCAGCACTCTAGCTCTCCGTCGTTAACTTCCCCCATGCATCGTTCGTATCCCCTAGCTGGGATATGTTAGAATGGCGCAATATACTTTTCGGCCCCGCAGACCGGGGCCTTCTGTTGTGTTGCCGCACCTAGCTCACTGAGCACCAAATCGCTGGTTCTACGGCTATGCGGCAGCAGACAGTAGTTGATAGATGTCCGCAATGTTATAAGGAAGATTGCACCCATGGCAGAAAACCAGAAGCAGTACATCACGCCGGAAACCAAGGCGAAGCTGGAAGAAGAGCTCAATGCCCTCATCGCCCACCGCCCAGTGGTTGCCGCTGAGATTAATGAACGCCGCGAAGAAGGCGACCTCAAGGAAAATGCCGGCTATGATGCCGCCCGTGAAATGCAGGATCAAGAAGAAGCCCGCATTAAGCAGATCTCCGAGGTCCTGGCGAACTCCACAACCGAGCGCCAAGCAGTTGTCGAGGGTGTAGCCCACGTCGGAACCGTGGTCCACGTGTACTACAACGGCGACAAGGACGATAAGGAGACCTTCCTGATCGGTACCCGCGCTGCAGCTTCTGACAATAAGGATTTGGAGACGTACTCCGAAAACTCCCCACTAGGCGCCGCCATTCTAGGTGCATCTGAGGGCGAGACCCGCGAGTATAAGGCTCCTAATGGCAACACTATCTCGGTGACTGTCGTTTCCGCTGAGCCGTATGACTCTGCAAAGGCTGCTACTCTGCGTCAGCAATAAGCCCTATGCGCGCATTTCATATTCTCCTCATCCTGCCCATTGCAACCGGCCTGCTTACTGGTTGTAGTGGTGCATCCGGCGAAGCCACTGATGATGCCCCTTCCGTGGAAAATTCGGTAGCACCCACGACCACTACCGCAGCCACAAATAAGGAGAATCCAGGCTATATTGATTGCATCCAAGCTCCAGAGGTCGAACCCACGAGCTTTTCTTTGGATTGCACCAGTGATACCGATCAAGTAATTGATATCACCTGGGAGACTTGGGATGCCACAGAAGCTATTGGCACCGGCATTCGGGAACAAACCAGCAATGGAACTACCACGAAGACCGCAGTTGTCATTACCTTGAGTAATCCAATTCCGGTGACCTTAGGGTGGGCCTTTAGCGAACGCGATGTGGAGAGTGACACTTCAGCCACAAGTAGCGCTAGTACTTCAAGTAGTGCGCGCTCGAACAGCTCAAGTGCTGCTCCGTCAAGTTCTTCCAACCGCGAATAGCACACGCCAGAAAAGCCCCTCATACATCTAATCCATGTATGAAGGGGCTTTATCCTATTGCAGGGGACTTATTGCAGGGCATCGCTACAGCACACAGCCAGCCGCTCCGGCGTTATCAGCAGCGCGCACACATGCTACTTCGTATAGACACACCGAGGGCACCGGCATGCCCTCCCCCTAGTTACAAAAAATCCCCCACGCTCCGAGGTAAAGCTCGGAGCGTGGGGGATGCAGGCATTCAAGGCCGTTAGCAATTTATCGTTGCTGGAAATACGACAGTAGACGCAAGATTTCGGTGTAGAGCCATACAAGGGTCACAGCCAACCCCATGGCCACGCCCCATGCCATACGTTCTGGAGCGTTCTGCCGAATCAAGTTATCGGCAACATCAAAATCTTGTAGGAAGCTCATAGCAGCGAGACCGATGCAGAAAAGGGAGAAAATGATAGCCAAAGGGCCACCGGAACGCAATCCCATGTCAATACCAAATAGGTACAGCACCAGGTTGACCAGCATCAGGACAGCGACACCGCAGATGGCAGCCGTGATAAAGCGATTCAGCTTTGGAGTCATGCGGATGGTGCCAGACTTATAGACCCAAAGCATCCCCAGGAATACGCCGATGGTACCGACGATTGCCTGGCCGATGATGACCTTTCCGTTTTCGTCACCAATGCTCATGTCGGAAAACATGAAGGAGAAGCCGCCTACGAATAGGCCCTCAAATGCAGCGTAGGTCAAGGTGATACCCTTGGAGCCAAACTTCTTGCCGAAGGAAGCTACTAATACGGTGATCAGACCACCAATGGCACCGACCATCGTCAGTAGCATCGCCGTCGATGCACTACTTACACCAATGGCGAAGTTAATGATCGCCATGACGATGATAACCCCGAGCGTGATACCGGTTTTGGAGATAACGTCATCCACGGTCATGGCACGCTCTTGCTGCACCTGACCATAGTTATCGTAACCTCCGGCTTGCTGACGATTCTGCGGTTTTTCCAGAGAGGTAAGTACTGGGTTACTACTAGCGCGCATCCTCTTCCTTTCATCTATAAGTTTCTGGGAATTATTCCAGTCATTCGAACATCTTGGTGCTGTATGACTCCGAGAAGTGTCATCCATACTACCGAGAATGTGACGGGAAAACTCTCACGTTCTAGTTATCCAACGTAGGCAAAAGTTAAAAAGTTCCCCGCAATCAAAAAACTGCGGGGAACTTCGATCGTGCGATACATTGCGGCATAATGAGCAGACTTCTGCCGCCTATGTTGCCTTAGACAGTAGGGACCAGTTCACGTTCTGCTTGGCGCTTTTCTGTAGCACCCAAAGGCACAACGTCTGGGATGTCTGCCTGGTGCAGGCTGATCTGCAGGACGTCCTCCAGGGTGAGGTTGTCCCTGGCTTGCGCAACCGGAATTGGCAAAGCAATCGAGCCTGCCGCCACGTCCAAACGAGTGCTGGTATTCGCTGGGATGGTCACAATCTCACCTGCGCCCATAAAGCGACAATAACCAGTGGTGGTCACGGTTGCAGTACCACGGTAAATCCACAACGCCAGATCCTCCTCGGCACGTGCGAAGGTCGTTGATGCGGGGATCTCTGGGGCATTTCCGGCCCGGCCCATGCCCACTGCGCCGGTGGTGAAAGCTGAAGGCGTCGTACCGGTGTGGCGGCGGAACGCACGAGTTAAGGAACTCGTCGCGTGGAATCCCACAAGGTTGGCCACGACTGCAATGGTGAAGTCGTGAGAAAGTAAGCCTGCAGCCACGCTCACGCGATAGGCTGCACGCCACTCACTGAAGGTGTAGCCAGTCGAAGAAAGGAATTGACGCTGCAAGGTACGCGAGCTCACGCCGGTCTGCTTTGCAAAATCGATCAACGCGGTCTGATCTGCTGGATTATTCGACAATTGCTGCGCTACTACTCGAGCCGCATCACCTTGGGGCATCGCCGGGGTCGCTGCGCGATCACAGAAGAGCTTGCCAACAGTAGCTGAAGGCAGACGCTCACCCATAAGGGAGCGAGCAAACTCGTAGAGCATGTAGTCATTCCACTGGGTGCCAATGTGAATGCGACGAGCTTGTCCTTGGAAGGACAAATCTGGGAAGTACATTGGGATAACTACCCCAGTGCCAGACACAAAGGCACCCTGGGGTGCGATAACTAGGTCTCCAGCGAGGACACTAAATACCTTTTCGGGAGCATTGACCATGGCAGTACCCTGCTGGCACCACAGCAAAACACAGTTATTCTTGCTCGCCGGTTTCTTGGACACAGTAGTCGCCTCTCAATTTGAAAACATTAACGTTGCGTAATGACCGCTAACACAACATAGGATAACCTAAGAGCGCCAGATGAAGCAACCTACATCTTTCGAATGAATGAAAAACCTACAACCTGCGTGTTTATAGCTGATACGCCCGCAACTCTGCACTGTCATGTTGTGTGCGCGCTCCCCTCGCTCACGTTCAGCTACCGGTTTTCCCTCAGTGAAAACCGGATATTTTTAGGAATTGCAAAGCGCCCGCAGAAAATTCGGTTCATTGCACCGACGGGCTTCAGAGCACTGCATCAGCAGTCAAAAGAAAAACGGCTTGGCTGTTGCAGGCATAAAAAGTGCCCCCACTGGGACTCGAACCCAGACTGAATCGATTTTAAGTCGATTGCCTCTGCCAATTGGGCTATGGGGGCAAGCTACGGCAGCATTACTTTTGTAGCTCCTAGATAAAAGTAATACCTACAGGAGGAAAGCGCAAACTCCCCGCTAAGTACCCACTTCCCCGCTACTTATGAACAAGGACCGCATAAAATTGGGCCACGGTTGCTGTTACGAGTCCGCGCTTTCTTTGGATCCTTGAGCTGCGAGTTCGGCAACTATGCCATCAAGAATGTCCTTCTCGCTGACAATGATTTGGCGCAGCTTCGTCTTTTGCTGCAGCAAAGAGATAATGCCTTGAACTACCAAGGCACCTCCCCCAATCACGTCAGCACGTCCGGGATGCATCACCGGTAGTTGAGAGCGCTGAACCACGGTCTGGGAGATGAGATCCTCACAAATGACGTGCAGGCCTGCAAGATCAAATACCGAATCGTGAATGGCAGTGGCATCGTAGCGTTCTAAACCAAGTCCTAAGGCAGCAATCGTCGTAAACGTACCAGCACAACCAATCACACTTCGAGCCTTGCTGATGTCAACCGCCTGACTAACCTTCGCCAATTCCTTGCGAACAAAATACTCAGCAGCATCGCGCTCACCACCTGCCATGGGATCGGTGTGCAAGAAGCGCTCCGAAATACGCACACACCCCATTTGCGCAGAATACGCCTGAGAAACCTGGGCATCAGTGCCCAGCACAAACTCCGTCGAGCCACCGCCCAAATCGATCACACAGAATGGGCCTTGCTCTGGATCCATGTCGGCAATAGCACCTTGGAAGGAAAGTCGTGCTTCTTCCTCACCGGTGATAACTTCGGCTTGGACACCTGGAATAACCGTACCTAAAACTTCGGCGGTCATGTCGAAGAATTCTTGCTTATTGCTGGCATCCCGGGTTGCAGATGTTGCGACCATGCGCACGGCTTGAACATGCTCATTGCGCATGATGGTTGCAAATTCGCTTAAAGCAACCCGGGCACGTTGAATGGCCTTGGGATCAATCTGCCCGGTGGCATCCACGCCTTCGCCCAAGCGAATCACCGTCATACGACGAACAATTTCGCGGGTCTCATACTCGTTAATTTCACTGATCAACAAACGAATTGCATTGGTGCCACAGTCAACAGCTGCATAGCGAGACATCTATTACTCCTGCTCGAGGTGGGGGAATTGTGCCAAATCGATGCCAAGATCAACACAACTTGGCCAATCTGTAGGAATGGCAGTGCCTCTCAGCTTGCCATGATCCGCGGCCATTGCCACAGCCTCGGTGCCTAGGCGGAAAAAATGTGGGCCCATAGCAAGAGCATAGGCAATAAGCACATGCAGACACTTCACTCGATCTGGCATACCACCGCCAGAAAAATCCGTGCCCAAATCTTCCATAGCATTCCGACGGGCAAGGAAATATTCATGGGCGTGCTGGTAGTCAGCCTGCAGCTCGTCATCTTCAGCTAAGCGCTTGGTCATCCACACCATGACTTGGGCAACTTCTAAGCGAGAAGCTTCAGAAGTTAGGCGCGGATCTGTTAAGTAGAACAGGGTTGGAAAGGGAGTGCCATCAGGCAGACGTGGAGAGGTTTCCACTACAGCCGGCACACCGTCTGGGGTGCGATAGGCAATAGCTACTACCCCACGTGGGACACGGCCTAGTTGATCGGCCACAATGTCGAGGTCAGCTTGGGCAACACTCATCGTTGGTGAACATCCTTTAATCTACTAAATTTTGCATGCATCGAGACATCGAATCCGCCGGGGATGCCTTATGCACGAGCTATCTAAAAATGAGGATTCGCGCGCACGGTGATAATACATACAAGGTCATACATAGTGTACTCATAAGTCTGCTATGGCGTGCAAGAAGCCCCAGGCGCAATCGTGATCTGCCCTGGGGCTTGGCAATACATCTCTTGTGATATACGAAGAATCAACTATCCCAGCGGAGCCAGGGGCAGCTCCATTGTTGGAGCGGGTGCAACTTCTGATTCTGGCTCTTCCGGGTCTTCACTGGTAACCGAATCCCATAGCAGTTGGTACCACTTTTGCTCGGCGACTGTTCTGTCTTCTTCTTCATGCCCAGCATCAGTAGGAGCATCATCGAGGCTTGGGTCTATCACGCGGAAAGCCATTTCACCTGGATCAATGACACCAAGACGCGCCCGGGCCTGCTCACGGATATAGGCCTCATCGTTATAACGCGCAATTTTGTCTTGCAGCTCGATCTTTTCTTGCTTTTGGGCAGTAATTTCAGCTTCCAAACGCTGAATTTCAGCCCGCTGCTCAATGTAATTGGCCAAGGGGGCGCGCACGATGAGCACCACTGCGATAAGCACAGCGAGCGAAACGCCAATCTGCCAGTCCTTTAAACGCAATGGGCGCCTGGTACGGCTGCGGCGCTCGCGTCGCATGGTGCGATTCTCTACCGGAATCTCGCGCTGTTTTCTTCTGACCATAGGATCTTCCAGTTTATCTCAGAGCTTCACAATTCCAACACTAACCACACCGATTCTAACGTAACTAGGAGCGCAACTGACTCAGTGCACGCAGCCCCACCCATAGAACCTCTGAACACACAAAGGTCGATCCGAACCCTCGGATCGACCTCTGAAAACTCAACGGCAGAAAGTGACATCACGCTTCATATGCGCGTGATCTCCCACTGCTACCAGGTAAGACACCTGGGGATACTTTTAGCCCTGGAAACGGGGGAAAGCAGAACGGCCAGCGTAAACAGCTGCATCACCAAGTTCTTGCTCAATGCGCAGAAGCTGGTTGTACTTAGCAACGCGCTCGGAACGAGCAGGAGCACCGGTCTTAATCTGGCCACAGCCCAAAGCTACAGCGAGATCAGCAATGGTGGTGTCCTCGGTCTCACCGGAACGGTGGGACATCATGGTGCGGTAACCATTGCGGTGTGCTAGGTCTACAGCGTCGAAGGTCTCAGTCAGAGTACCAATCTGGTTTACCTTCACCAGCAGAGCGTTCGCAGCCTTCTTCTCGATGCCTTCCTGCAGGCGTGCAGGATTGGTCACGAAGAAATCGTCGCCAACGATCTGCACCTTATCGCCAATAGCCGCGGTGAGCTTGGTGTAGCCCTCCCAGTCATCTTCCTGCAGTGGATCTTCGATGGAAACAATTGGGTATTCAGCGATGAGGCCTTCATAGACCTTTGCCATCTCTTCTGCGGTGTGCTCGCCACCCTCGAAGTGATACTTGCCATCCTTGAAGAATTCAGAAGAAGCAACGTCAAGCGCCAGGGCTACATCTTCACCTGGCTTGAATCCTGCCTTCTCGATTGCTTCGATAATCAGGTCCAGCGCCTCCTTGGTGGAGCCAACTGAAGGAGCGAAGCCGCCCTCATCACCCAAGCCCGTGGAGAGTCCCTTCGACTTCACTACAGACTTCAGTGCATGGTAAACCTCAGCGCCGATGCGCAGAGCTTCCTTGAAGGAGTCAGCACCGATTGGGGCGATCATGAATTCCTGAACGTCAACGCCGGAGTCGGCGTGTGCGCCACCATTCACGATGTTCATCATTGGAACTGGCAGGATGTGAGCGTTAGGACCACCAACGTAGCGGTACAGAGGCAGAGCAGCAGATTCTGCAGCAGCCTTGGCAGCCGCAATGGATACACCCAGGATAGCGTTTGCGCCCAGGCGAGACTTGTTGTCGGTGCCGTCCAGCTCAACCATAGCCTTATCAATCAAACGCTGGTCGTCAGCTTCCAGGCCGGCAATCGCATCCGCGATTTCTTCGTTAACGTTGTCAACAGCCTTCAGAACACCCTTGCCCAGGTAACGGTCGCCACCGTCGCGCAGCTCGTGTGCTTCGTGCACACCGGTAGAAGCGCCAGAAGGAACGCCAGCGATGCCGTGCGCACCATCAGCGAGGAATACCTCTGCTTCAACGGTTGGGTTACCGCGAGAATCCAGAATCTCACGAGCAAAAACGTGCATGATGTCAGCCACTATAGGTCTCCTATGTCGTATTAATCGTTCAGCCAAATTCCGCAGTGACCATGCCACCGAGAAATGATGATCTCCAGAATGTTGATTCAAACATCATCATGTCCGAATTTGGCGTACCTCACCAATTATGCCAACAAATCAGAAATTTTGGCTACCTGAACGCTGGAAAAGCTTAGTGAGCTTCTACACATTGTGAGCCAGCACACCACATTAGGCCCCATTATCTAAGGGAAAGCCCCACCAATAGCTAGAAATGGCCACAATTATTCGTTGTGCCACGAACGCCACAGTGTGACGACTTGCACCTTCGTGATGCTCTAAAAACTATTATGCCCGTGACACCACCCTCGCTTCCTCAGTCGGCCGGGGCACCGTATCGTGCCCGATCTTCCCGAGCCAGCATCTGTCACACACTTACCACTCATCGCTACGAGTGAAGTCTTGGGCACCGATTCAGTGATTGTGCTCCACAATTGTAGCTGTTCGGCCTTCTTTAGGATGCCCCAGCAGGCTGGCGCAAGGCATAGTTAGCTGCCGCATTGCGCACATCAATGAGATATTGATTGGACATATTGTACGAATGCACGGCTTGCGTCCAACCTTCGGAAGTTGTGAGATCTCGCACTTCATCCCCTCCCGCACAGAGCAAGTGGGCGGCAGTCAAGGCGGCATCATCAATTTGATTTGGATCGTTTTTCCCATCACCATTGCCATCCATTCCCAGGCGCTTCCAGCTTTCTGGGATGAATTGCAAGGGCCCCACCGCACGATCATATTCGGTATCGTTATCGAGCTCACCATTATCGGTATCCGGAATTTCCGCTACTCCAGCGGACCCATCCAGTGGGACGCCAATAATTGCGGGAAGCACATAACCTTCTTCATCAATACTGCGCGCATCAAAGGCACTGCCAGAATAGGTACCATGCCTGGTTTCCACCCAGCCAATTCCCGCTAGAGTCCCCCAACTTAAATGACAGGTTGGCCACAGCCGTGCTGCCATTAATTCCGCCAGCCCATAGGCTTGAAGTGCTTGTTGACTAATGCCTGTATCCGCGCTTAATTCGGCTGCCCAATCTGCAAGTTGAGTGCTCACGCGACCCCCGGCATCAAGATCAATGTTCGGTACTTCTGCGGCCTGGGCAGGAGGAACATCGTCAGGAATTGGGGCGAGTTGCCGCATGGGGGTGGTCCCACTCAGCATGGTCAAAGACCACCCAATGACGGCAATGATGAGGATGACAGCTAAGACCGCCCCACATCCTATCGCTCCGGCGCGCTTCACCAAATGCCTCCCATTGTCTTATTTTGTGCCTGCATACCCACTTGCTTCCAGGCAATAGGTAGGTCATCAGCATAGTACATTTTGAATGCAGGCAAGGTACTTCTGCTCAAAAGGATTCATCCACAGCACTGCTCGCGTTGAAGTTGAATCGCTCTCGGCGGGAAAGAAAGCTGAAGCAATAATGCCATGAGACGAGCCAAGTTTTGTCGCGCCTCGCCTTCCTCACACTTCATCTTATCGCCCCTCCGCCGTAAGTAGATGAGCGGTGTAGCCTAGGGCTTTTCTTGCTGTTTAGCTGCTTGCCATAGGGCTTCTTGCTCTTCTACGTTCACTGGCTGCCTTGAGCCATCAACCAGATAGGGCGCACGCCGAGCCATCTTGGCCACAAAACTTGCTGCAACGTCGCTAAAGCCAAAAGCACCGCGCCGCTGAGCGATCTCTGCGTGGAAAAGAACCTGCAGCAGCAAGTCTCCCAACTCCGCGCATAGCTGAGCATCACCTTCTTCTTGTTCTATAGCTTGGGCGACTTCGGCAGCTTCTTCCGAAAGGTACGGTAACAAGCTGTGATGTGTTTGCTGTTGTTCCCATTGCCCTAACTCCCAAGCCGCAGAGATAATGCGTTGGGCTTGTGCTATCGCATCGGCTCGACTGGGGACTTCTCGCACTGCAGCTTGGGGATATCGCTGTTGCCACAGCTGCACCGAATCTTGCGTGGTCGCTAGAATTTTCCCCTCTGCGGACGGAATTAATGCTGCGAGTGGAGCGACTGCAGCAGCATGTAATGATGCATCATAAACAATTTTCCCTCGAAGCTGCGCTAACCATTCCACGGGAACTTGACTTGGCCACCGAGAATCCAGCAACACGATACTGTCCCCGGCCCCTAAGGGCTGGGTTGCAGCATCCCAAGGTTGCGCTGGCGGCTGATGTACCGTCGCTTGCTGGACTGCTGTTTTTCTCAGCGGCTGTTCTTGCACCATATACATCCCCAATACTTACTGATCACCACTACTAGCATTAACAGCGGTGCTCATTATTCGCATATCTCCGCTTAGCGTTTGTCCCGGAGGCGGTATTTCTTCCGGCGTTGCTCCCGGCGCTCCTCAGAATCAAAGTCATCAATATCCGGCTCCTTACGGCGCCTAGCAGCGCTCGAGCTAGAACCCGTTTGCGACATCACTTGACGAGCCCTCCCTGAGGCTGCAGTGGGTTGTAACAAAGAAGGCTGTAGAGGTTGGGCATCCACAGAGACTCGATCTTTTTGGAAGAACTCCGCCAAAAAGTCAGCTACCCACTGTAATAATTCAATATCCCGCAGATTCTGAGCACTACGCCCAGCGCCAGCCTTGGGCAGAGGCACATGAATAGCTTGCGCTGCGGGACGATAACTTGCCTGCGGCACCAATCGCTTGAGGCGCACTTGCTGGGAATCGCTCAGCACCACTGGGTGCAACTTCATCCGATTCGCCTGCCCAATGATTTCCGTTACCGCGCAAGCTTGAGCCAAGATGCGCAGTCGGGTAAGCGCCAAAAGTCGCTGTGTTTCCAGCGGCAACGGGCCATAGCGGTCTTGCATTTCTTCTACTGCAACCTGCAACTGGGCTTCATCACGGGCAGTAGCTAGCTTCCGATACATCTCCAAACGTAAGCGCTCAGCATTGATATAGCTATCGGGAATATGCGCATCGACAGGAAGATCAATGCGCACTTCTTTACTTTCACTCGTAGCATCAACTGGTTTACCATCAGCCATGGCACGGAATGTCTCCACGGCTTCGCCTACTAAGCGCACATATAGGTCAAACCCGACGCCGGCAATATGGCCCGACTGTTCTGCGCCAAGCACATTACCAGCCCCGCGCATCTCGAGGTCCTTCATGGCTACTGCCATGCCGGCTCCTAAATCATTATTCTGCGCGATCGTGGCCAACCGGTCATAGGATTGTTCCGTGAGCGTGGTCCCTTGCGGATACAAGAAATATGCATAGCCGCGAGAACGGGAACGCCCTACTCGGCCACGTAACTGATGCAGCTGGGACAAGCCCATATGGTGGGCATCTTCTACGATCAAGGTGTTGGCATTAGCGATGTCCAGCCCAGTTTCCACGATGGTAGTACAGATGAGAACGTCAAATTCGCGATCCCAGAAGCCTTGAACCGTTGCCTCCAACATTTCTTCTGTCATCTGCCCGTGTGCTACTACCACGCGCGCCTCTGGCACCAATTCGCGTACGTGTTGTGCACATTTTTCAATATCACGTACCCGGTTATGGATGTAGAATACCTGGCCATCTCGTAGTAATTCTCGGCGAATCGCAGCAGCAATCTGCTTGTCATCCTGCGGGCCCACAGAAGTCAAAATCGGGTGGCGATCCTGCGGCGGCGTCAAAATGGTGGACATATCCCGAATGCCCACCATGGACATTTCCAAGGTGCGCGGAATCGGTGTTGCAGACATAGTTAAGACATCAATGTGGCTGCGCAATGCCTTAATATGCTCTTTGTTCTCCACACCAAAGCGTTGCTCCTCATCAATGATGACCAGCCCTAAATCCTTATACTGCACTCCAGTTTGCAGTAGGCGGTGGGTACCGATCACGATATCCACACTGCCATCAGCTAAACCAGCTAAAGTCTCTTTTGCCTCTCGATTCGTGCTGAAGCGGGATAACCCACGGATAGTGACAGGAAAACCCACCATACGTTCACTAAAAGTGGCTAAATGCTGTTGAGCCAACAAGGTGGTAGGCACCAACATCGCTACCTGTTTACCATCTTGTACCGCTTTAAAGGCGGCACGGACTGCAACTTCAGTCTTGCCATAACCAACATCGCCAACCACAACCCGATCCATTGGGATGGTTTTTTCCATGTCCTCCTTGACGGCTTCAATAGCTGTCATTTGGTCTTCAGTTTCTACGAAGGCAAAGGCATCTTCCAGCTCATGCTGCCAGCGCGAATCTTGCTGAAACGCATAGCCTGGAGCTGCTTGGCGCTTGGCATAGAGCTGCACCAACTCCGCAGCAATTTCACGTACCGCACCGCGCGCTTTGCGTTTGGTATTCTTCCAATCCGAGCCGCCCATCTTGGAAAGGCCAGGCTTCTCCCCACCCACATATTTCGAAAGCAAATCCAAAGAATCCATGGGCACATATAACCGGTCTCCTGGTTGGCCGCGTTTACTCGGCGCATACTCTAAGACCACATATTCTCGGCGAGTAGCATCAGCCCCACTGCCGATAGTGCGCTCGGTCATTTCTATGAAGCGCCCAATACCATGAGTTTCATGAACCACATAGTCTCCCGGTTGCAGAGCTAATGGATCAACGCGATTGCGCCGCTTAGCTCGGCAGCGCTTAGCTCCAGCAATATCGCCTACCCGGTTGCCAGTTATGTCGGTCTCGGTGAGTACCACAAGTGGCATTCCGGCCCCATTGCTAGGATCACGCAGCTGAAATACTAAACCGGAATAACTCAAAGCTTGGTAGCACATAACCACACCTGCTTGCGGCTGTTGCCCGGGCTCGGCGATGACTGCAGAGATTCTCTCCTCACGGAACCTTTGTGCCATGCGTTCGATGGTTCCAGCTGCTGGAGCAATAAAAGCCACCGCACCGCCTTGCTGCGTATGCAAACGTAATTGCTCCATCATCTGCTCGATTGCCTTCGGCTCTCCGCGGGGACTCGGACTAGCGGAGAAATCAAGTGGCAGAGTATCAGCCTCATCGGCTATCAGCATCCCCGGTGGGCTAAAAGTCCACCAGGCAACTTCTTGCTTTTCAGCATTAATTTCCAGGCTGGCTAAGGAGCGAAAATTTCCACTGCTGAGGTCTAAAGTCTCATCAGCCATAGGCGCGTCAGCTCCCAAAGCTGCTGCTTCCCAACTCGCAGCCAAAAATTCTGCATCTGTTGCTTGCAAATCCGAGATCCGGGTATGAACGCGCTCTGGATCGACCACCACTACCCGACTGCCCGGAGCAAGCATACTTGGCAATGCCACTAACTCTGCCGGAGCGAGTGCGGGCATCAATGATTCCATTCCCTCTACTGGAATACCATCCGCAATCTTGTGTAGCACTTCATATAGATTGGCATTATGAGTGAACTGCTGTGCCAGTTCACCAGCCCGCTCCCGCACTTCCGAATGCAATAGCAATTCGCGCGCAGGATAAATTGTAATTTGCCGCATTCCTCCTTGGGAATAGGTGCGCTGATCCGCTACCGAAAACTCCCGGATCTCTTGTAATTCATCACCCCAGAACTCCAAGCGAACCGGGTAATCTTGCGTGGTTGGGTAAATATCAACAATCCCACCACGCGTTGCAAACTCGCCCGGTTTAGCAACTAAATCGACGTGTTTATATGCCAAATCCACGAGGTTGGCATGCAGGTCCGAAAAGGAATATTCCTGCCCCGAAGAAAGCAGCAACCCCAAGTTCTGCCACGCTTGTTTTAACACTGGCTGAGCAAAGCCACGCGCTGTGGTAATTACCATTCGATGCCCAGCATTTGCTTCGAGAGGAGTACGTAGCTGCGCTAATACTTGTGCTCGCTTACCAGCAATATCTGCAGCAGGGCTTAAGCGTTCATGAGGAAGTGTTTCCCAAGCTGGAAAATATGCAACCTGGTCTCCGACAATTGCTCGAAGCTCCGCAGACAAATCCTCTGCATAACGTGCAGTAGGTACCACAACCAATACTGGGGTTTGCTTCCCTAGAGTTGCCAGCGTCCATGGACACGCTTGCGTCACCCCGGTGATATGCAGGTGAGACTCATGTGCTTGAGCAGACAGTCCTTGCAGTTTGGGATCGGCTTGCACCGCAGTTAGCAAGCCTTGCAGCATTGGGAGGTCAGACAAAATGGCTCCTTAGAAAACCTATGGGCGACCGACCAATTCTAACACTGGGAGAATTGGAGTGGTTCTCGCACGTCAATACCCAAAATTGTGCTTTCCCCTGTATTGCGTTACACTAGGCCCCACAGCAATTCCCTGTGGTGTAATTGGCAACACTGCGGTTTTTGGTACCGCCATTCGAGGTTCGAGTCCTTGCAGGGAAGCAATTTGCGGGGCTAGAAGGTCTTTTATGATCCTTCTAGCCCCGCTTTTATTTTCATTCTTTCAAGATTGCAACAGCTTTCCGCTCGGGAATTATATTGCATACATCCCGTATATTTGCGGTATGCGCACGACCAAGCGCTACACATCTACATGGCTCACCATAGGCCCAAGAAAAGCAGTAAAGCTGGTGACAGCAGCGGTGGATAGATCCTTAACTCTCTTACAAGGCGCATTTGGACCAGAACTATTTTGTTTTCCAAATCGCACTGCACGATCCCCCTCCCGGCGAATACTGCGATCTACCAGAGGTTGCCCCTAGGAGAAAAATCTTAACCAGTATTTCGCCACGTATCGGTTTCCGCCGCAAAGCCAATACTGCCTTCATCAGATAGGATCAGCACACATCAGCTTCTAATATCTACAGCGGAATTACCGGCAAATTTCCCAATACCATTAGCAAGTCGAGCTACCGCATCACCTGCTCCATCCTCCTGCAGTAGACCTCTATGTTGTAGACCTCTATGTTATGGGCATAGTCCTTGGCGCAGCCGAGCAGTAGCACAGTAGTGCAAAACCAAAGCGGCTCAACCAGATTTTAAGACTCGCTATCCATCCAGGCGATGAGCACGCAACCCGCTGCATTACTACTCAAATTCTGATTCATCCCGAGGCGAGTCATCATGCAACCACTGCGTACGATTGCAATCCCACTCAATACTCTATAGCCCACCATATGAACGAGCTGCCTCAGGGACACATTTGGGAGAACTACCCGGTGCAAAAACAACACCTCCGAACAATAAAGACATTATTGCCCCGGCGATTCAGGCGCTCCCAACCAACATAATCGAGAGCAACTATCTTGGATTCTATCTCCTTGATCAAGATCGAATTGGTACAGATCGAGGCCTTGAAATTTTCACTCGCTTTCCGGTATATCCCTCGCCTATAACTTCGCCAGTCGTTTACTTCATGCCAGATCACTCGACGTCAAGAGGCACATCATTTAATTCAACTATTCAACTGCGCAATAGTGATCGCTAAGAATTTCCAAACGCCCAAGCACAATGCACCGAAAATTTCACACCATCAAGGCTTTCCACAACTCCAAAACAGTGCTCTACCTACAACTCACCGGTGCGCATGGAAGCAGCATTTTTATTCACTCCTTGCCCAAATAGTCAGAAACCAGGCTTCAACAGCAAGAAACCAGTTATAAACACAACAGCTAATTCTTTAAAATACAGTTGCCCGATTCGGGTATAGTTGACAAATCACCAACTGATCAATCAGACTATTCCTCGTACCCAATATTGCAGATTGTTCCTACAGTCTGATGCCGTCGCGGCATAAAACCCCGACACCAGACCGTTAACGTAGCCCACTGCTACCTGACACAACATGCAACGAAGGGGACCTAGGCTTCAGAAATAGCCGCACAGCTCACCGCTCTGTGATGTTGGATTATTGCCCGCCACCATATGGGTACAGCATCACAGCGTATGCACAATCGCGATTCACGAATGGGCAAACGATAGCTCAATAAGACAAAAGCAAAGCGGCTCATGCACTCACTCTGCATGGCTCTGTTTAGTCCATTCCCAAGAATTAGAAGAAACACACAAGAAGGAGAATCCCATGACCGAAAAGAAAGCCTCTCGCTGGCCTAAAGTCCTCATTTTCATCATTGCGCTACTGGCTATCGCTGCCATCGCTGCCTACTTCATCGTTCCGCGCTACATGTCCAGTAATGAGCCCAGCAGCGAATATAGCGCCCCTAGCCTCTCTTCGACTGCAGCAGCTGATACTGATCTTGACATCAATGGCACCTGGAACATCAATGATGCCGACTCCTTCGCTGGCTACCGTGTAATCAACCACATGGGCCAAGAAGATATCGAAGTTGTTGGGCGCACCTCTGATATCACCGGCACTATCGAGGTATCCGACAGTGAACTCACTGAGGCGAACTTAACCATTGATCTCACCACCGTTGATTCCGGTGACGACACCCGCGATGAGCATATGCGCAAGAGCTACCTGCACACCGATGAGCATCCAAACGCCACCTTCGTTGCAACCAAACCAGTCAATGTCGCTAGCATTACCGAAGGCAATATCACCGTCGAGGTGCCGGGTGAACTTAGCATTCACGGTGTTACCCAAGATACGGTACTCACTTTAGAAGCTACCGTCAGCGGCGATGAAATTGTTGCCGTAGGCACCACGAATATCACCTGGGCAGACTTTGACGTCGAAGCGCCAAGCACTGCTATGAGCACCGTTGCTGAGACAGGTACTTTGGAATACCAGCTCACCTTGCAAAAGTAAGGAAATCCAGCACGAAAAGTGCTAGAAAGGCTCGAATCTACAACGAATCTTTGTCAAACATTTGGCAAAATATTGTAGAAATCAACCCCGGAGGCGAGAGTCTGCGAATCACTTCGCAGCATCGCTCCCGGGGTTTTGCCACACCATGCTCGCGTTTAATAAAAACTAGTGGCCGTGCCCAGCTTCTCCATGCTCTTGCAGGTAGATAGTATCCAGGTCAGCTTTCTGCCCCGGTTCTACTATCACATATTGCCCCATCATGCCTTCATCCTCGTGATACAGCATGTGGCAGTGATACATGTATGGATAATGCGGATCTGGATGGTAGCCAAATTCCACTAACAGCCGGGCTGTGGAACTTGGCGGTAACATCACCGTATCTTTCCAACCCTCATGCCAAAATTCCACATCGGTATTACTCACTTCCAACACTTGAAAACGTGCATTATGGATGTGAAAGTTGTGGATCCAATCTGAATTGCCATTCGTGACTTCCCAGATCTCAGGGGCATCGTGATCAATGGTGACATCCACCCGGGCCATATCCATCATCTGATTGTTGATCTCAAAGGTATTGAGTTCAAAATCGCGTTCCGTCAATCCATTGGAACTAGGCACCGTGGCTGCCGCTGGATCAAGCCCGCTCGGCAGCGCAACTACCGCCGGGGCATCATCTGCAGGCCCTCGCAGGAGCACCAAATCATCAACATTACGCAATAAGAAGTCTGGGGAATAGTCATCATCCGGTACTCCGAGGTTATCCACAAATCCTAGAGAGCGCAGCATTACCTCTTCTTCTGGCTCGAGGTCAACCACGATTTCTATGCGTTCCCCTGGACCAATAGCTACAGAGGTGGCCTCATATGGTTGCGTGAGGAAACCGGAATCGGTTGCGATAACATGGAAGCTGCGCCCATCGGCAAAACCGATATTATGAAACCGCATGGTAGAAGCATCCAAAATACGAAAGCGTACCCGCCGAGTTTGGGCTTGGAAGCGCACTCCGTGCACACCGTTGACTGCCACGTTAGGCCCTAGTAAACCGACGGTTTCATCAACGGTGGTATCAAGCTGTCCATCGTCGGTCAATTTTACATCCGTAAGCGCGAGAGGGATGTCATCGACTGCGTATTCTTTGGGGATATCCAATTGCTCAGATACTTCATCATCAATAAGAAGCAGCCCAGCTAGCCCCCGATATGCCTGCACGCCAGTCATGCCATGGGGATGTGGGTGGTACCAACACGTAGCTGCTGGCTGATCCACCGTGTAGTGCACATCCCAAGCAGCGCCCGACTCGATAGGAGTATGTGGGCCACCATCCATCAATGCGGGCAGTTTGACTCCATGCCAATGCACCGCAGTAACTTCTGGCAAGGTGTTTTCAATATGGAAAGCGGCCTCTTCCCCGCGCCGCAAGCGCAAGGTGGGACCCAAAATTGGACCATTAAAACCGTAGGTACCAGCAGTGATCATTCCGGGCACGATCTCGGCTTCGCCAACTTGTGCCACCAGATTGAAGGTTCGCACCTTACCTACTTGCTCATAGGAGGCTTCTGGCGGGATTGCGAGGTCCCGTAGATCTTCCCAAGCAACTGGATCAGGCTGCTCTAGGGTAGTACTCGAACTGGTGGACTCTGCTGCGGTCTCAGAATCTTCAGACCCACAAGCAGCTAATCCCACACCAAGAGCGACAGCACTTGACGTTCCCAAAAATACACGACGATTAATATTCACGACTTTCATCCTAGTCGCTGGAATACACATCCATATTAGATCCCACAAATCGATATCAAGATGTGGCTAGTCTGACACCAAACCCGCCTTGTTACTTGTCCTGTTACATCCCCGGTACATTCCCTGCGAGATACCTTTTTAATACTCTCACGCCTCATTTCGACTCCAGCTTTTCGGCCCCTAACTCTTTAAGCTAGCACTCTTCCAGCCCAGTCTTATCGCCCACGTTTCACTTTCAGTGCGCTGTACAGGTTGACTATCTGGCGACTATCAGGCTTCGAATGTCGGACTTCACCGCTAGGAGCGCTTGGCACTTCCAAGGACATCGCCAAGCCGTGTAGGTTGGATAGTAATGGGTTTTTGCAACTGCCACGTGCCACTCGGGCCTTTTGCAATGCCATCGTGTCTGTTGACCTAGCCAGACTTTCGCCCAGCGCTATCTACTAGCAACAACACAACACATTTTTAACCACCAGGCTTAGCAATGCTGACTCCAGCAGAAACTAAGCACGAATAGACAACTGATATATAACGAGGTACCACTAGTGAACGCATCCCAGGATGTTTCCGCACCTGCAGCTTTGCAAAGCGCCGTTATTGTTTTAGCAGCAGGCTCAGGAACCCGCATGAAGTCCAAGCTGCAAAAAACCCTGCATCACATTGGTGGGCGCAGCCTCTTAGCACATAGTCTGCATGCTGCAGCTGGCTTAAGCCCACAGCATATTGTTGCCGTCATAGGCAACCGCCGCGAACAAGTAGAGCCAGAAATTGAGCGGCTGCGTACAGAACTCGATCAAAACATTGCCACTGCTCTTCAAGAGCAGCAACTCGGCACTGGACATGCAGTACAGTGTGCCATGCAAGCCATCCCCGATTTCCATGGCACCGTAGTGGTAACCAATGGGGATGTGCCGCTGTTATCTTCAACTACCCTACAAGACTTAGTAGCTGCCCATACCGAAGTACCCACTGCCGTCACTGTACTAACCATGAGTCAACAGGACCCCACTGGCTATGGGCGGATTGTGCGCAGTGAAGATGGCGAAGTAACCGCTATCGTGGAGCAAAAAGATGCTGACGCCGCTACTTTGGCCATCACGGAAGTAAATTCCGGTGTCTTTGCCTTTGATGCGGATATCCTGCGCACTGCGCTGACCCAACTTGATTCCGATAATGCTCAAGGGGAGCTTTACCTCACCGATGCGCTCGGTATTGCGCGCACCCAGGGTCATCCAGTGCGGGCTTATCGGGCAAGTGATGCACAGGAGCTGGCCGGTGTGAACGATCGTGTCCAGCTAGCCCAAGCCGGTAAAGCGCTCAACCAACGCATGGTGGAACAAGCTATGCGTAATGGGGCAACGATTATTGATCCGGACTCCACCTGGATTGATGTAGATGTACGCATCGGCCAAGATGTCATTATCCACCCCAACACGCAGCTGCTTGGGACGACTACCATTGCCGATAATTGTGTGATTGGCCCGGATTCAACCCTGCAAAACATGACCATCGGCGAAGGCGCCCAGGTTGTGCGCACCCATGGCTCAGACTCGTTCATCGATGCTCAAGCTACTGTTGGTCCATACACCTATATCCGACCCAATACGCACCTGGGAGAACGCGCCAAGCTGGGCGGATTTGTAGAGTCCAAGAACGCCACTATTGGGGCCGGTTCTAAAGTGCCCCACTTAACGTATGTGGGTGATGCCACCATTGGAGAGGAATCCAACATTGGGGCATCCAGTGTATTTGTGAACTATGACGGGGTGAATAAGCACCACACGACCATCGGCTCTCATGTACGTACTGGCAGCGACACCATGTTCATTGCGCCAGTCACCGTAGGCGATGGTGCCTATTCCGGAGCAGGAACCGTAATCCGCAATGATGTGCCAGCCGGCGCGCTTGCAATTTCCGGAGGAACCCAGCGCAATATTGAGGGTTGGGTAGCCGCCAAGCGCCCGGGCACCCCCGCAGCTGAGGCTGCGGCCGCAGCCCAGGAGGCAATGGCGAAGGACACCGAAACCGATAAATAAAGCAGGCATCTGCTACTCAGTCAATGCACCACCCCGAGACGGGTCGCTGCGTTATCTCAACGTGGCTCCCCGTGGGGATCCATGGGATACGGAAGCCAATACAGCTTTTTTCTTGGTGGTTACTTGCAGCAGCGGTAACCACCATCTTTCGTGCACTTTTCGCTGTTACAACACCGTCACAGCAACAAGTGCCGCAATAGTCTATGCAGTTTTTCGTAACAATCCTCCACTTGGAAATCAGGCATTTTTTTAACGAATGGCATAGGATAAAAGAAGAAACTGCGCAGCACTGCTGCCAGCTACCTATAACGAGCTAAATTATTTGGTTCTACTCCCACACACAGGAAGGTTCTTCACCCCTATGACCTCGCAGCAATGGACAAATAAGCAGAAAAACCTGATGCTTTTTTCCGGCCGCGCTCACCCTGAACTCGCTCAAGCTGTAGCCGCAGAACTGGGCACTACTGTCATCCCGACCACCGCTCGTGATTTTGCGAATGGTGAAACCTTCGTTCGCTTTGAAGAGTCGGTGCGTGGCTGTGATGCTTTTGTGCTGCAGTCCCATCCTGCTCCAATTAATGAATGGCTCATGGAGCAGCTCATTATGATTGATGCTCTCAAGCGTGGTTCTGCAGAACGAATCACCGCAGTGCTACCGTTCTACCCTTATGCTCGCCAGGATAAGAAGCACCGAGGCCGCGAACCAATTTCTGCTCGTTTAATTGCCGATCTCCTCAAAACTGCTGGCGCAGATCGCATTGTTTCCGTCGATTTGCATACGGACCAAATCCAGGGGTTCTTCGATGGCCCGGTGGACCATATGCACGCAATGCCTATCCTTACGGATTACATCAAGGATAATTACAAGCTGGACAACATTGTGGTGGTCTCCCCTGATGCTGGTCGTGTGAAGGTAGCTGAAAAGTGGGCCAACACTTTAGGCGATGCTCCCTTGGCCTTTGTGCACAAGACTCGCTCTACTGAGGTTGCCAACCAAGTAGTAGCCAATCGTGTTGTCGGTGAGGTTGAAGGCAAAACCGCGGTGTTGCTTGATGACATGATCGACACCGGCGGAACTATTGCTGGTGCTGTTGGAGTACTTCGTGATGCCGGTGCAGAAGATGTGATTATCGCTTGTACCCACGGCGTGTTCTCTGATCCCGCCCGTGAGCGCCTTTCCAAATGTGGCGCCAAAGAGGTTATTACCACTGATACCTTGCCTCAAAAAACAGAAGGCTGGGATAACCTCACGGTTCTTTCTATTGCCCCGCTACTGGCAAAGACTATTTCTGCAATTTTCGATAATGGTTCTGTTACCAACCTTTTTGAGGGTCAGGCTTAAGAACCATACGTTTGGGGCCAGCCACTTGGTGCTGCAATGCAGAGCCATGCTTGCTGCGCGTGGCTGGTTTTCCATGGAATGCACTTCGCGAGGTAGCAGATGCCGCCACCGAAGTTATTTGCGCTGAGCACATGCAGCGTATTAAGATTCTTTAGGTCTCGGCGAGGGCGACCTTGGGGTTGCCGTTATCGACGCGATTATTACATCATTCCGCCTGCTTGGCCTCGACGAAGACACCTGTGGTGCCGCGAGGATGAATCCATGCAGGTATTTTTATTGCTTGCATCTTCTACATTCGTTCCTTGCTGGTTTACCGCAACGAAACTACTACGATTGAGGAAGAGGACATTATGCCTGCATATCCAACTATTGCTGCTCAGCCCCGTAACGAATTCGGTAAGGGTGCTGCTCGTCGCCTGCGTCGCGCCAACCTGGTTCCTGGTGTTATCTATGGCCTGGACATTGAAGCACCAATTCACTTCGCTATCTCCCGCCTAGAGCTGCACGCCGTCCTTCGTGCTCACGGTTCCAATGCTGTTATTGAGCTCGACATCGATGGTGAAAAGCACCTCACAATGATCAAGCATGTAGACCAGAACGTCTTGACCCTGAATGCCGATCACGTTGACCTCCTTGCGATTAAGCGTGGCGAAAAGGTTGAGGTTGAAGTTCCTGTCGTCTTCGAAGGCGAAGTTGCCCCAGGCGCACAGCTGGTACAAGACCTGGACGTCATTCTGGTTGAGGCTGACGTTCTTTCCATCCCAGAAGAGATCGTTTATAGCGTGGAAGGCGCTGAGGTTGACACCAAGATCACCGCTGCTGACCTCACCATGCCTGCTAACACCACCTTGGTCGCAGATGCTGAAACTGTTTTGGCTTCCGTTGGCTACGAAGAAGTCGCCGAAGAGCCAGAAGATGCTGAAGAGCAGGCTGCAGCTACTGCTGATGCCATGGATGCTTCTGACGTAGAAGCTACCGAAGAAGACGCTGACTAATAAGCAGTCTCTGCCACCATCCTGAAGATGAACAGTGGCAAACTTCTTAGCAGTGGCGCTTAAAGGCCCTACCCATGTTCTTTTGGGTAGGGCCTTTGGCCTATCGCGCGCATGCTGCATTCTGCGAAAAAGGCGACGAACTTGTCGGCACAATATCCTCCTCAATACCCGCACCTGGTCATACGCTAAAATATACGCTGTGCACAGCCCGCTTCTTATCATCGGCCTAGGCAACCCAGGCCCTAAATACGAACTCACCCGGCATAATATCGGCAGCTGGGTTCTCCAAGACATAGCAACCAGTATCTACGCGAACTTTAGCCCCCATAAGCGCACAAATACTCTCTTGAGTGTTGGCACGATTGCTGGGCGCGAAGTATTGCTGACCAATCTACGCAGCATGATGAATCTATCTGGACAAAAAGCACAAGCCCTTGCGCGCTTTTATAAGGTCGAGCCCTCCCACATTGTAGTGCTCCATGATGACATGGAAGTTGATTTTGGGGCCATAAACTGGCGCCCGGCCGGCGGAGATCGCGGACATAATGGGCTGAAATCAATTTCTCGTGCGCTCAGTTCGAAGGACTATATTCGTTTGAGCCTTGGCATAGGACGTCCCCCAGGGTCTATGCCACCCCAAAAATTTGTGTTACAACGCTTCAATAAGCGTGAACAAGAAGAGCTGCCAATTATTGCAGCTCGTACGCTCACTCAGCTAGAGCAAGCTATTTCTTCCGGGCTTGTTTAATCGCCACCGCTAATTGGGCATCATCCAGTGCGAATGCTTCCATCTTTTGTAATCGTTTTATCACTACTGGACAAGACTTACAGCGCGGATTGGACTTGCAGCACTTCTTTTTTATCTTGCCTCGAGCGACTTTCTGACGATATTTCGCCACATCCATACCTACTATGGTACCCCCAAATGAGCGCGAAGAACGCAAGATGCATCAAGCGTGAGGTGCCAGCTTCACTCCGGGCACAGTCGCCCCACTCCATCGCGTCTGGCAAGGGCACGACTCACAGCACATAAGTGCCCTGGCAGTGGCGATCGCAACCTGCTCTAATTTTGCCTCCATTGCCGATTCCACTGTCAGCGCTTTTAATCATTCCCCCCGCCACGCCTTGTACCCCAAGCTATAGCGAGACATCAATCCACGCGATGCCACCGTATTACTTGGGTCTACTTACGTTGGTCATATTTCAAAATGCTACGAGCAAACGAGATGTGCGGGGTGTGCGCAACGCAGCCTGTGCACAGTGCAGAATGTATGCTGCACAACGTGTGCGCAACGCGAGAATCTCCAAGAAATTCTTCTCATCCTGCAGACACGTTAGCCTCTAGCAGTAGGTGCGTTCGGACTAAAATAAGTATCTACCGACGGTGGCTCGATCCCGCATTTTTCGCAGGGTTTCCTGTCCAACGTTGCTCCAACTGCTTTAGCCCTTCCGCGGTGTAGCAGCCCCAAAGACGAAGCCTCGAAATGCCTCCATCAGGGTATACTTCCAGGCGAATTTCCGTAATCGCCCTATCACCAATATTTGATACCTGATGCTGCCCACTGGATGCAGATTTCCTGGTCTGTTCGCCTAGCTCTGATTCAGGCACTAGCCAAAAGCGATTGCGGCAATCCGGCAACACTTCCGCCGCCAGTAACTCATGTTCCTGCCCCGAAAAATCGCGACCATATAATCGCACATACTCCGGGGAGTTATGTAGGAAGTAGCTGGTATCAATTTCTACCCAATGTGGTTGCCCTGCAGCTGGCAACGCTATAGTCACGTAATCACATGTTCCGGTGCGACGGCGCGCATTTTCCCAACCGTCCGCCATAGAAGTGCTCATACCCCGGCCAATAATATTGGCGGGATGTGAATAGAACATATTGGAACAATCACGCACCCATCCCCCATGTTCTGCTGCAATAAGATCCACCGTACCGGTAAGGAAGTGCGGATCAGGGGCAGGTACGCCAAGTACTCTCAACCGGGCAACGCCCCCATCGGGAATGATATGCAACCGGACATGGGTACACCGCGGCAAGGTATCTGCCACGACATCACAGGGGTTTTCGCAATCTCCTTCTAGCTGAACGACTGGGGTTAAGGCAGTCCAGTGGGTCAATGGAAGTTCCGCAATTTCTTGGGCTCCTAAAGGAGTATCGAGGCAGATGCCAAAGATCTGGCACTGGGGTGGGTAATTGCCTCGAAACCAGGAGGTATCTACGATGCATTGGGTAACTGCAGCGGGAACCCCGAGACGAATAATTGCTACATCGTAGTCACCGGGGTCAATGCTACGGCGCCGCCGGGTTTCCCAGCCATCATAAATTTTTCCCTTCGCCCCAAAAGCCTCAGGATCGAAACTCGCAGCTGTCGGCAAAATTAGGTGCTCGCGGGATGCAAACGATTCATCATTCGCCCAAATCACCGCCCCACCCAAGCTCCGGCTGGCAACATCAATATTGCAAGCGCTGGCATCATCCATATTGTGTGCTGTCGTAGTCATTATGCGTTTCCTTCTTGCTTGGATCCTGATCGGTGCACAAAATAAGTGGTACCCCAAGCAAGCTCGAGTGGGGGCGCAGGTGGAATATTATTCACTGTATCTGCCTGCCCGCGTGGTGGGGCTATTCCTCCGGTGTCGGGACTACTTGCTTGTTGCAACTTGGTGAGATTGAGCGGCTGGCCTGCCAACCAAACCTCCGTAACTCGCATTGCTAGAGCCTGCTCACTATAAGCACTAAACTTATTACGCTGGCATAACTGAGAATTGTGCACCACAAATGCAGAATCTGGACGGATCACTGCCAGATCGGCTCGCTTACCTACTGCTAAAGTGCCTCTATCACTAAGCCCCAGGAGCTTCGCCGGATTGGTAGCCATCCACGCGATCACCTTTTCTCGCGATATCCCGCGGCGCTGCGCAGCTGAGGCCACCACCGAAAAACCTAATTGTACCGAGGCTATCCCGCCCCAGGCACGAAGGAAACTTGCCCCATTTCCAGTATGACCCATACCAGTTCCCCCAAAATCAATGTCATCGTCATGCTGTTGCGATGTGGTGCCCTCCTGGTAGTGGAATTGTTTCTCCTGGGCGCAGCACGGAGAGTGATCGGAGGCAATCGTGTCGATTACTCCGGCAACGAGGCCCTGCCATAGCTTTTCTCGATTAGCAGCTGAGCGAATAGGAGGACAACATTTGACCTGAGTCGCTCCATTGTGAATTTCCTCTGCGATAAAGCTCAGATAGTGTGGGCAAGTCTCCACACTCAAGCGCACGCCTTGGGCCTTTGCTGCAGCAATAGCTGGCAAACTATTGGCATCGCTCAGATGCAAAATATGAACCCGGCATCCAGTTTGTGCAGCTGCTTGAATAACTGTGGCAATTGCCGCAGCTTCTGCTTGTGCCGGTCGGGTGGCCAAGAAATCTGCATAGCGTGGACTCGTGGCAAGCGCATCTCCCTCAGGTGATGATGCCGCATGTTCGGCAAGCACGCTGGGATCTTCTGCATGAACAAGCAATAATCCATCGACTGCTGCTACTTCTTCCATAGCTGCATAGAGTTCCGCCGTAGTCAGCGGAGGAAATTCTGGAACACCAGAATCTGCCAAGAAGCACTTAAACCCAAAAACTCCCGCTTCCCACAAAGCTGCAATTTCACCAGTGCCGAGAGTTTCTGGAACGATGCCGCCCCAAAAGCCCACGCTAATAGCGGTCTTACCCCTTGCTGCTCGCTCTTTTTGCTCTAGAGCAGCCACAGTGGTGGTTGGGGGAATGCTATTTAATGGCATGTCCACAATGGTGGTTACTGCCCCCGCTGCGGCTGCTGCCGTGGCCGTGGCGAAGCCTTCCCACGCAGTGCGCCCTGGCTCATTGCAGTGCACATGGGAATCTACTAAACCAGGAATCAGCAGTTGGTCGGGGGAAATATCGCGTATTGCGGGGTCATCACTGAGCCATCCTGCAGCGGCCAAGGCGGCATCATCAAGCAATTCCGGGTGTAAAGCAGTAATAATGCCGGCCTCATTAATTTTGAAAGTAACCTGGCTCAATATATTGCTGTCTTCTGAGGAGTTCAAAGCGGTCGCACTGACGATTGCCTGGGGTGCGCGCACAATCATAGTAGTCATAAACTAGGAAACTTCCTTCCCCATCTGTGCTAGTTGCTCGAGTTGGCTATGGCTAAAACCATAAGCTGATAATTCATTCATATCACTCGCCCCTACCGCCAGTGCGCGCAGCACAAAAGCTGCCAAGGGACGCACGGTGGCTGGCTCTTCTAAGATTTCCTCGCTGCTCTCCGAAAATGCCTGGTGCAACCGGGTAGCGTATGTGGGCAGGTACTGGCGATAATATGCCAGCGTTGCCAACTGGCGGGTGACTAAATGCGAAGGATGCAGATCCCACCCCTGGCGAATACCGCCTTCAAATGCTCGGGTAATAAGCTGTGCATGATTGTGCCACGCCGCCTGCATTGTCTCTGGAGGACCTTGAGCAATGATATTCGTAGATCCATGACTAAGTTCAATGCCAGAAGCATGCGCCACCTGCTGCATCATCGCGATGGCATGATCTGCCACCGGATGCTGCATTGATTGGAACTGAGGATCAACCCCCAAGCTTGCTGAATAATCATACGTGCCATAGTGCAAAGCAGCGACTCTCCCTGCCCCGGAGCGCACAATGGGCGCTAAAGCATTCACACCAGAATCTAGATCTACCAGGGCATGGGGTAATTCGATTTGAGCCTCGACAGCAATGCTGGGCAATCCTATAACCTGCTCATAATGACTCAACGCTTGAACCAAAAGTTCCATTTGGCACGGATGAGAAATTTTGGGCAACGTGACCCTGAACCGCTGTCTCACTGCTTGTTTCCAACCCACAGCACCCGCAGCATATGGAGCATCTGCAGCTGCGGAAACAAGCTCATCCGAAGCATTCGCCAATGCATGAACCATGCTGTTGAGCACAAGAGCCAAGGTTCGCAAACTGCGCTCGGCCGTTGCTACTTCGAGGGGTTTGATGCGAATACCAACCCGAATATCTGTCGTTACTAAAATCTTGGCCAGCACTGCACCAGCATGGGCTGCCCATTGATCTTCATGCTCCGAACGCTGGGCCGCTGGAATGTCTTGCTGCGAGAATCCATCTTCAAAATCTATGCGAAGATCCCCGATGGCTCGTGTACCCAACTGGGTGTAGGTACGGTGCATCAGAGCATCTAGCTCCACTCTTGAGGCGTAGGCACAACAATCGAGGGTACGCAAAAATTCAGAATGCTGCGTGCAAGCTTGCTGGGCTTGTTTCGCCCACTGCTCTAAAACCTCCACCCCGCTGACAGTCTGCGCAGGCATATACACCGTATGAATGGGCTGGTGAACGTGCTGTGGTGCTAAGTCAATGTGGGGAAGATAACTGAAATCATAGTTGGCCAGCTGATTCAGTAATTCTGTATACCGGGAGTCATCAGTAGCGGCCGTACTCAGCTTTTGCGGGGTGCTTGGAAAGTAGTGTGGGATCTCTTGATGACTTGTGTGTAGCGCTTGACCTGGGTTGGCTTCAGTGTTGTTGGCGGATGCGGCCACATAGGTAGGCGTAGCAGATGTTCCCTCAACAGTCCTGTTGTGATTCTGGTTACACATGACCCCTCCAGGCTTTCTTTCTATCATTCGATAGATAATATACTAGAGACACCGGCCCCTCACCAATCCATCACACCCGATGGCTACAAAACTCCACAAGCCAAGGATGCTCATGACTTCTACAACCTTGTCCTCCACCGCCAATCAGACCGCCGTCACTAGCACCTCGCACAGCGAAATCCATCAAACTCACCCGGAGAAGAATCCTTCACTGCCACACCTGCCCCCGGCAAAGCATCCAACTGCACTCGATTCAGCCACTGCCGCCGCCAATCTGGATGCGCTTACAAAGCAAGTTCAGCAGGACCTGGCACTCTTCGCACCCAAACATGATTGGGTACCGCGTACTGCTGCTGATGTCTATGAAGTCATTATCATCGGAGGCGGGCAAGCTGGACTCGGCACAGCATTCGCTCTGCAACGCCAGCGCATCCCTGGAGTCAAAGTTCTCGATGCCAACAGTCCAGACCACGTAGGCTGCTGGACAACCTATGCCCGCATGCACACTTTGCGCAGCCCAAAACATATGCGCTGTATTGAACTGGATATTCCCAATTTGCACCCCCAACGCTGGTTTAGCGCCAAATACGGAGCAGCTGCATGGGATGCGATTTCTGTAATTCCACGCCAAGATTGGAATGAGTACCTGATGTGGTATCGGGATACCACCGGAATTGACGTCACCAGCAACACCCTTGTCACTGAGGTAAGCGCCCCAGATGCTGATGGCTACTTCCACGTCACCACCCGACCAGCGACCCATGAGTTTTCCAATTCCACCACGGCACAAGAGGTGACTACAGACGCTACAGATGCTGGGGTAGAAACCTATAAGGCGAAGCGAGTTGTTTATGCCATCGGCCTTGATGGTGGCGGCGGCCCATTCATTCCAGAGATGCTCAAAGCATTGCCCGATGAGCTTTATGCTCATACTGAAGATCCTATTGATTTCACAGCACTCGCCGGAAAGCGGGTAGCCGTTCTAGGTGCAGGTGCTTCTGGGTTTGATAATGCCAGTACTGCCCTTGAGCACGGGGCTGCCAGTGTTGCGGTGCATATGCGGCGCTCAGAAGTCCCTCGAGAGAATTCTTTGCGGTGGATGGAATTCCCCGGCATGCAAGAACACTTCTATGATCTCAGCGATGCGCAAAAATGGGAGTTCAGTGTCTTCAATGGGGGTTTACCGCAGCCTCCTACTCAAGCCACGATTTGGCGTGCCTTCGGCTACGATAATTTCTCACTCATTCCGAATTCACAGTGGACCAATATCAGCTTGCACGACGATGATGGCGGCCAGTATATGACAATTACCAATGCGGCCGGGGAAAGCTTCGATGCAGACTTTATTATCGCTGCCACCGGCTACACCATTGATCTGTACAACCGTCCAGAATTAGCAAACTTTGCTGACGACATCACCTTATGGTCCGATGTTTATGCCCCAGCAGCTGATCACCCCATGGGCGCCTACCCATACCTTGGTGATGGCTTCCAATTCATTGCTCGGGGTAACGCTCCGCGTTCCACCGCCTCCACAGATGAAGCAAGCTCAACCGTGGAAAACCCGGATACTACCAATTCCGACGCTACCGCATACATGGGCAGGCTCTACCATCTTTCCACCGGAGCGCGAGTTTCACATGGTATCGCGGGCAATCAGCTCTCTGGCATTTTTGCCGGCATAACCCGGGTAGCACAACGCATTACCACTGACATCACCAAGGAACATTGGCCAGAGTATATGGAGCAGTTCCGCAACTTCCATAACATTGAAGTAACCTCAGTAGCGCCGCATCAAGCTGGTGATCCTTGGTTCCCTCAGACTCCTCGCTACTAGCGATTTACCTGAGTGGAACTTGAGTCAAGAAGACTCCTCCAACCCCTGCTTGCTTCTGCTTGTCCCTACTCCCCCACAGCATCGCGGCCATGTTTTTACATAAGCAGTACTGTACTGTAAAAGCACACAGTACACGGTCAGCTGCGCAGGCTCCAGGGGACAGCAAAGGCAAGCGGCATAATAATTATTCTCCGTGGCGCTTGCCTTTTTCTTTGCAGGCACCTGGTTGCTGCGGGAGTCAACACCACACTCAACGAAATCCAGCACAGGTTCAACGCTGGGCTCTTCTTGAGTAGATCTTCCCCACTCCGCGCTATCTATCTCCTTGAAAGAAATACCTCAGACCACCCACTCCAAACGGGTATCCTGCTTAAACAAGCACGCTTCCAATACCGCGCTACCCCCCGCACACGCCAAAACCGCGGGCCTCTGCTGGCTCCACACTGGTGGGGCCTACCCTGGGTTCTATTCTCGGGCCTATTCTGGGCTTGCTGGGCCAATGAGGCGCAGTTCTTCAATGTCAAGCATCTCGAAAATGTAGATGAGGGTTTCATCATCCAAGAGGCGTTCATCACGCAATTGCACCATAGAGTCTCGTTTAGCACGCAGTAATGCCAACTGAAACTTGCGTCCCTGATCTTTTTCTTGTTCCTGCAAATCCGCCTGCACCTCGGATTTCGACTGACTGGCCAAAGTCTCTAAGTGCGCACGATAATCGGCAACAACGTGCGCATCTGCTTGGGTCTCGAGAGCAAGCGTATCCAACTGTGGCAACAGCCTTCTCGCAGTCTCCTGGTAGGCCGCTGCAACCTCGGCATCACGGTCCAAATCCACTTTCTGACGCCAAGGATTTGCGGTACGAGCCTGCAAACGCAGCACCGGCTGCATCAAAGCGCCTTGGATGACTAGCGATAGAATCACCACACCTGCAGTTACGAAAATCACCACATCACGATTCGCTACGGAATTGGGAATTGAAAAAGCGACCGCAATAGAGATCGCTCCTCGAAAACCAGCCGTAGTCATTACCAGACGGTCAGCGAACGTAGTGCGCCGCTCGTGTTGACTAGGGCGACGATCGAGTAATCGAATAATACGGATACTAACCTCGAAGAACACCCCGCGCACCAGGATCATTACCACGAAAATCACAACTACAGACAACAACGCATGGTGAATGGTGTCACCATGTAAGTCGCGCACCACGCTTGGCAGATGGAGCCCCACCAGCAAGAACAGCAACGAGTTGAGAATATAGGTGGACACAATCCAGGCAGGCCGACCAAAAACTCGCGATTCTACAGTGACAAAACGCGGGGTGGTTTGTCCGAGATATAACCCCGCAACAACCGTTGCTAAAACTCCCGAGGCCCCGATTTCCTCTGCCAAAATATAGCTAGCAAATGGAACCAACAAGCGGAACAGATTACCAGCCATAGCCCCGGAAACGTATCGTCCGCACCGCGTGATGACCATTCCGATAATCAGACCAACTAGAACTGCCCCACCAAAGGAAATTATAAATTTCCCCACCGCAACCCAGGGGTCAATAGCGCGATCGCTCTGCGCAAATTCCACACCCAGTGCAAAGATTACCAAGGCAGTACCGTCATTAATCATTGATTCTGCCCGCAAAATCAGCTTGGCACGGCGCGGAGTGCCTTTGCCCATAGCTTCAACTGCGGTGGCATCTGTTGGCGCCACTGCAGCGCCAATAAGCAGAGACACTGCAAGCGGCAGCCCAATTGCCGGACCAATAGCTCCCACAGCCACGGCCACTACGATAACCATCAAGGTCCCGTTGAGAATAATGCCGCGCAGCGCTTGCTTTATGCCCTGCAAAGAAATATTCAGTGCTTCCCAATACAACAAGAATGGCAAGATCACACTCAATACGATTTCTGGCTCGATGCTGGGAACATCAAAGCGCAGAAGAAAGGCAGCCAGGATGCCCACCACAATAAGAACCAACGGATGAGGTAGCCGCAAACGCTCGCTAATGACAGCAGCTAGCAGCAGACACACCAATAAAATGACGATACTTTGAACCACATGATTACTATAAGCGCATGCGGCAAAGTATCTAGAAAGCATATTTAAAGGTGCTCGCTTCTCTTTAAAAATGCGACCGGTAAAAGTTCTGAAGTTTCCTCCCCACCCTCTACTTTCCTTTGATCTGCTGCATGCAGAAAGGGACATAGCTGTAAACCATGTCCCTTTCTATATATTGGCGCCTATCGTACGATGCTGGCCCTCTCTGCAACGCATACTGGTGGCAGTCTGATAGCAGTCGGAAGCTGTATGACTCACTTTTGTCGCATCATCGGGTGTTCGCACCCGCGTGATATAGCGCTTAATATTCTTGATATTTAGGAGTCCGCGCCGTTTTTACGTCGTTGTGGATGCTGCTCATGGGCACAGGTAGCCTTCTCAGCAGACATTCCGGCTAAGGTAGAAGACTCCACGACCGGGTTACCGTGCGCATCGAGTTCAACATGGTTGACTTCCTGAGTAGCACCTCCGAATGCCAGGTTAAGTACCAACACCACAATAGCGCCCATGGCTATACCGGAATCAGCGATCAGGGCAATAGAATCTGGTAGTTGTTCATACAAGGTGGGGTATACCGAAGGAAGCAGCCCAATTGAGATCGCTACGGCCACAATCAATGAACGCTGTTCATTCCACTGCACCGTAGCCAAGGTCTTGATACCAGAAGCGGTAACCATACCGAAAAGGGTCAGTCCGGCTCCACCTAATATTGGGGCTGGGATTGCAGCAATAACCTCACCCAGCTTTGGCACGAGCCCCAGCACTACCAAGATGCCACCAGCCATCGTTACCACATAGCGGCTATACACCCGCGAGAGGCTAATCAAGCCCACATTTTGCGCAAAGGCCGCATAGGGGAAGGTATTGAATATGCCTCCTAAGAAAGTAGATAGGCCATCTGCACGCAGTCCATTCGCCATAGTCTTTGGGCTCGCTGGCTTATCCACAATCTCCCCAACTGCGATAATATCGCCAGCAGTTTCGATCATGATCACAATTCCTACGATGATCATGGTAAAGATCGCCGTACCATAGAACGCCGGAACACCAAATTGGAAAGGAGTGGGAACGCCAAACCATGAGGCATCCCCTACGCTGCTCCAGTTCGTATACCCGGTTAATTGTGCAAAAAGAGTGCCAAGGATAATGCCAAAAATGACCGCGGCCGGCCGCCACGTACGCGAAGCATAGTTATGGAAAAGAATTATGGCCAATAAAGTGAGCCCGGCGAGTACAAAGTTCATAGGAGCGCCTCGCTCAGCTTCTGGGGCGCTGGAATTATAGATCCAGCCAGCAGCTACGCGGGTGAGAGAAAGCCCGATAATTGTAATAATCGTGCCGGTCACCAGCGCCGGGAAAAAGCGCACGAACTTCGCAAAGAATGGTGCAATGAGCATCATAAAGATACCCGTTGCAATTACCGATCCATAAATAGCCGTGACTCCGTATTGCGAACCAATGCTAATCATCGGCGCCACTGCTACGAAGGAAACGCCTTGCATCAACGGCAAGCGAGCCCCAAAGCGCCAGAAGCCAATGGACTGAATAATCGATGCAATGCCAGCGACGAACAGATCTGCTGCAATTAAGTGGTGCAGGTGTTCTGCTTCAAATGTGCCGGCGGCGATGAGGGCGCCACCAACGATGAGGGGAACCGCAATAGCGCCGGCATACATCGCCAGGACTTGCTGGAAGCCCAGCACAAAAAGCTTTGGCCAGGCAGGGCGCTGGTCAACGGGATGGACGTTTGCCGTTGCAGAATTTGAATCAGCTGCACTGTCTTGTGGGGGTTGAGACGTTTGTGCAGGTTGAGAAGTATCAGAATTCTGGGGCGCGAATTGAATACTCATTGGGACGATCCTTCGCTTGGTGGGGATTTGCGTTTAGGGGGGTGCGCTTAGGGGTTCATATTCGCTTACTGCGAAAGCTTGGAAAATGAGTGGAAAGTGTCACTCACTCAAAAGGAGAAAACTCAAGTACCAATCAGTCCAGCAGTGCCTGTTGCGGACACATTATCTGGGTGCAGCATCCGCTGGCTGCTCGATCTAACTGGGCTCCTACTATCAACTACCTCGGTAGGTGCTATATCCAAATGGCGATAGTAAAAGCGGAATGTGGTAGTGCGAGGCTGTTGCTTGCACAGTAAAAGTGATGGTGACTTCCGGATACAGGCAAGCTTTCGGAGCAAAGTAGTCTGCGGTAACAAACCGGAGGGTGAGGGTTTGTACTTGCGTATTCTTGGAATCATCCGCTGCGATATTTACTGCAGGAAAGCTAGCTCGCCCATCATTATCAGTGATGGTAGCTGCGAGTTCGCCAGAAGCATCGTGCAAGCTTATAGCCACACCACTTGCTGGCTGCCCTGTACTGGTATCTAGGATGTGGGTAGATATGCTGGTCATGCTACTGATTGCTCCTATGTCTGTGGTAACTATGTCTGTGGTAACGCCAGAAATTGGGCGAGCCGGTATTGATTGATGGCCAGGAATTCTTGACAGGCAATTTCCCATTCCGATGCAGGATCGTTGTGTAAGCGCTGCTGGAGCTGGTCTAAAATTTCCGTGGCGCTTAACCCTGCTGCCTTGATTAAAAAGACATACCCAAAGCGTTGCTGGTACAGGTCATTGAGGTGTTGAATCTTGCGTAACGTCACCACATCCTGTTGGGCTACCTGTTGTTCGTGCGCGGAACGACTCCCCGGAGCAACTGCTTGCCCGATGGGTGGATGCGCCATGATCGCTGCTCGCAATTGCTCTTGGCTTGCTTGCTGATGCACTGCCGCTAAGGCCTGCATAGCTTGTTCCGTATTGCTGAGGGGAAAAGCTCCTACAAACGCATTGCCCAAGGTAGCGCTGGCAAACATGTTGCTAAAAAGCTCCGCAGCGGTGGTAGCATCCAACGCTTGCAACCGGGCAAGATTGCCTTCCACCCTATCCTGCGGGAACACGTTTCCTGGTACTATGTCGCTAGGACTACTCGATAGCTGGGCTGTAGACATCAGCATGCTCCTTTGGCAGTGGGTTGCCACAAGCTCCGCTCCTTGTGTGAATCGGTTTTCGACAGCTGCAAGGCTATGCTGTGTCGACTGCTTGCGGATGTTAGAAGTTATTGAGAACTTGGCTTTCGGCGCTTGCGTTGCCTACGCGAGTTTGCCGCAGCTTTCCTCTCATCCTTCAACACATTACCTATCGTACTACAGAAAATGGCTAACCTGTCAAACTATAGAAAATAATTCTTGGCGAAACCTCCTGTAAGACACACCATTTTTCGCTCTCTACACACGTCAAAACGATGCCCAAAAGGATACAATCATTACATGAATTCCCCGAGCCCTGAATTACCGAATCCCCTCACCCAAACCTCCGAATCGCCCGCCCACCTCACCGCGAAGCAATCACCTCAAAACCAATCCGAGCAGCCCCAAACTCACCAGGCCAAGCCTTCGTTCTGGCAACGCATTCAGCGATCATTGCGCCGTGGAGGTGCGCATAGCTCGCACCAACCTACTCCACAACCAGATTGGCTGATCATTGGTTTAGGAAATCCCGGGGAAAAATACCGCACGACGCGACATAACGCCGGAATTTTAGCGGTGGAACAAGAGCCACTGTGCTGGCAATTTTCCAAATCTGCCCATGCAGACATCGCTCGAAGCTACCTCGGCTCGCACAACATTGCTTATATACGTTCTCACTACTACATGAACGAATCCGGTAAAACACTGCGGCAAATCCAACAGCAATGGAACCTTCCCGCAAGCAATATCATCGTGGTACACGATGAACTCGATCTACCCGTAGGCAAGGTGCGAATACGACAAGGAGGCAGCCACAATGGGCACAATGGCCTAAAATCCATCGAGGCCGCCTTAGGAACTGCCAATTACATCCGCGTCCGTATTGGCATTGGACGACCAGCTACCGGAATAAGCGTAGTTGACCACGTGCTCGGACAAATAGACAATTCCCCAGCCATGCAGCACGGCTTAGACCTAGGACACCAGAGCATACTAAAACTGCCAATGGAAGGTCTAGCACACACGCAAAACCTTATTCACCCCCAATAATGGAGGATTTTTGCAGTTGCTTCACAATGTCCCGGCGGCGAATTTTGCCCAATTGGTCTTTGGGTAGCTGTTCAAAGTGATAGAACACTCGAGGCACTTTATAGCGAGCGAGGTGGCGTCGACAGAATTCTTTAAGACGTACCGGGTCCACGATGGCTGCTGGTGCCAAGGTGATTGCAGCGACAACAGACTCCGAGCCATCTTCGCGCGGAATGCCCACGACACCAGCTTCCACGATATCCGGGTGCTGCTGCAAAACCCCTTCCACCTCTGCGGGGTACACGTTAAAGCCGCCGGTAATAATCATCTCTTTTAGCCGAGAGACTAAAGTGATAAAACCTTGCTCATCCATCACGCCGATATCCCCAGTACGGAACCATCCATCATGGAACGCGGTGGCGGTTGCCTCGTGCATTTCAAAGTAGCCCGGGAACACCTGCGGACCACGCACAAGGACTTCACCTTCTTGCCCCAGGGGCACATCTTGATCTACGTCTTCGGGATTTGCAATCCGAATCTGGGTATCAGGGAATGGCAATCCCACACTGCCTGCCCGGCGGCTACCATCCATAGGATTACCCACGATAACCGGAGACGTTTCTGTTAACCCATAACCTTCTACCAACACTCCACCACTGAGCATTTCCCATTGCTCCACCAAATCAACTGGTAGCGTGGCAGCCCCAGAAAAAGAATTGCGAATACCTGCAATAGATTGCCCCGTCTCAACTGCCTCTTCAATGATACGCTGATACAAGGTAGGCACTCCGGGGAAGAAAGTGGGACGACGCTTCTTCATTACCTTCATTATCAAAGGAAGCTGCGGGGCCGGCAGCAACACGAGTTCCGCGCCACAAGAAATAGCCACATTAAGTCCTACTAGCCCGTAGGCGTGAAAAAATGGTAACACACCTAGCACCCGTTCATCTGATGCCCCCAAGCCCGGAACCCACGCGTTAACTTGCAAAAGATTCGCCATCAAATTCCCGTGAGTAAGCTGCGCCCCCTTAGGCTGTCCAGTAGTGCCGGAAGTATACAGAATCAAGGCAGTGGACTGGGAATTCAACTCTTTGGGTTGAGTAATACTTTCCCCGATTCCCCCAATTTTATCATCCACCAGCATAGACCATGGCAAGGTTCCCAGAGCAGGAGCAGTCAGCGCTGCGCGTTGCTTTTTTATCGGCCCCAGCGGCAAATCCAGCACAAAGCGTTGTAGTGGTGGCATTTCATCGAGAAGATTCACACTGACAACGGTTTCCAATGGAGTGGTATCGCGCAGCTGCATAAAAGTGCTAGCTGCTTTATCCCACACAATCGCTACTCGGGCCCGATGATTCCGCCATGGCATTTCCAATTCGCTGGCCGTATAGAGAGGATTATGCATCACTGCCGTAGCCCCCAATAATAAGACGGCGTGATAGGCCATAACAGCTTGGGGACAATTGGGGAGCGCTATAACAACCCGGTCGCCGTGCGCAACCCCCAGCGCGCGTAACCCTGCTGCAGCCCGGCGCACTTGAGCATCCAATTCAGCATAGGTACGGGTACGCCCAAAGAAGTATGTAGCTACACGTCGTGGATGCTGCGCCACGGTTTCAAGGTAGTTATCAACGAGGGTACGCTGCCCATAGTCTAACGTTTGTGGGGTCCACTCAGCATAATGGGAAAGCCAGGGAGCTGCCGGTTTAGTCACGATCTACCCTTTTCTCCTGGCAACACTGCCAGGGATATTGCACCTATGGCGCCACTTAATTTTACATCTGGAACGATCTGTAACAACACTATCATGTATATCAACAATTATACTGGGGCGCGATTTCACGCGGGCGCCATCTTCTTACAAGCACGCGCAAATCCAATTACTGTTTCTTTTCCAACAGCAGCGCCGGCCGCAGGATCCGCAAAAGTATCGTGCCACGACTAGGGTTCACAAGCCATTGCGAAAGCTCATGTGCACCGGTCAGATCAAAGATATTGATACCCGGCAAACGAATCTAAAGGTCGAGAAAACAAGCATGCACGAGCAGTAAGCAACGATTCATAGAACCACGACTACCCGAAATCCCCCAAAATTGCGGCAAAACAAATACGCACTTGCTGGCTGACACAAGCCAACCCCGTGCTCCTCACCTATATCAATTCCTGTGCCAATTCTGATCCCCGCCAGCGACCTAGTACCCTTAAGCGCTATGAATACCCCTGTTTCCACCGAGGCCCACCGCCGCCGCACCTTCGCTGTCATCGCCCATCCCGATGCTGGTAAATCTACACTCACCGAAGCTTTAGCCCTGCATGCCCACGTTATTGCAGAAGCGGGTGCGGTCCACGGGAAAGCAGGCCGCAAAGCTACCGTGTCTGATTGGATGGAAATGGAAAAAGACCGGGGTATCTCCATAGCATCATCTGCACTCCAATTTGAATACTCCCCCACCGATCACACCGGCGATCCTTATGTAATCAACCTGGTAGACACCCCTGGTCACGCCGACTTCTCTGAAGACACATATCGAGTTCTCACCGCTGTCGATGCTGCAGTTATGCTTATCGATGCCGCCAAAGGTCTCGAGCCTCAAACCCTCAAGTTATTTCGAGTGTGTAAATCGCGCGGCTTACCCATTATTACGGTAATCAACAAATGGGACCGGCCAGGGCGCAGCCCTCTGGAACTTGTTGATGAAATCGTTTCCGAAATTGGCTTACAGCCCACCCCCTTATTTTGGCCGGTTGGCGAAGCCGGCGATTTTCGCGGTCTCGCGCACATTACCAACGAAGGCGAACCTGCCGAGTATATCCACTTCCTGCGCACCGCCGGCGGTTCCACCATCGCACCCGAGGAACACTACGATCCCGAAGCAGCTGCCAGCAAAGAAGGTGACGCGTGGGATTCTGCTGTGGAAGAAGTCGAGCTACTTGCCATGGATGGTGCCCTGCACGATCAAGAGCTGTTTTTAGACTGCACTACTTCCCCACTCATCTTCGCATCCGCCATGTTGAACTTCGGCGTACACCAAATCTTAGACACTCTCTGCGCCATCGCCCCTGCACCAGCTGGACGCGATAGCGATCCGAAAGTGTTAGCTGCTGGTTCCCAAGGTGGTGCTATAGATGAGCATCGCAACATCGATGATCCCTTCTCGGGCGTAGTCTTTAAGATCCAAGCCGGCATGGACAAGAACCATCGGGATTCTCTGGCTTTTATGCGCGTAGTCTCTGGTGAATTCACCCGTGGCATGCAGGTCACTCATACGCAATCTGGCCGCAGCTTTTCAACAAAGTATGCACTTACTGTCTTTGGTCGCACGCGCTCGACCGTGGAAGCTGCATACCCCGGTGACATCGTAGGTCTAGTGAATGCAGGGTCTATTGCCCCAGGGGACACCATTTACACCGGGCGCAAAGTGCAATACCCACCGATGCCACAATTCGCCCCGGAACATTTCCGCACTTTACGCGCAAAGTCCTTAGGCAAGTACAAGCAATTCCGCAAGGCATTAGAGCAATTAGCAGCCGAAGGCGTGGTACAAATTCTACGCAATGATGCCCGTGGTGACGCTGCCCCTGTGATGGCAGCTGTTGGCCCTATGCAGTTCGATGTGATGACCGCACGCATGGAAAACGAATACAACGTAGAGGCAATCACCGAGCCAATCCCGTATTCGGTTGCCCGTCGCACCACAGCAGAAACTGCCCCAGAGTTGGCCCGCCAGCGCGGTGTAGAAATTTTCACACGCACTGACGGCGAGCTGGTTGCCCTCTTTGGCGATAAGTGGAAGCTCGCCTTCATTGAGCGCGAGCACCCAGAATTCGAGCTCTTCCCTATGATTGCCGATTAACCTACGCCTGCTGTGTGAAGCTACATCCTCTGCAGACAGAAATAATGCCCCCTACCACCAGGTAGAGGGCATTTAATTGTTACTGCTAGCGAAGGGAATTACTCTTGCTTTTTCTCAGCGCCTGCTTCTTCAGTACTGCCAGCTGACTGGGGGTTAGCTGCCGGGTAAGTGAAGTGGCCCGGTCCCCATGTACCAGTTGGTTCTGGGCGAGCTGACTGTGCCCCTTGGAAGCTAGGTCCGTGTGGCGTTTGATTTGGGAAGATAGGCTGTGCCGAGCCTTGAGGCTCAAAAGGCTGCGCCGGAGCGAAAGACTGGGCCTGCTCAAATGAGGCCCCCTGTGGAGCCTGCGACTGCCCTAAACCCTGAGGCTCAAAAGGCTGCGCCGGAGCGAAAGGCTGCGCCTGCTCAAATGAGGCCCCCTGTGGAGCCTGCGACTGCCCTAAACCCTGAGGCTCAAAAGGCTGCGCCGGAGCGAAAGGCTGGGCTGCGAACTGGCCAGTTGGTGGTTTTGATTGATCCTCACCACCAAATGGTGCAAAGCCAGGCCCCTGCGGGCCCTGTGGACCGGGCTGACCCTGCGGACTGAATGGCTGCGCCGGAGCGAAAGGCTGGGCTTGAGTTTCTGAGTGACCAGGAGCACCTTGTTGAGGGCCACCAAATGGTGCAAAGCCAGGCCCCTGTGAGCCCTGTGGACCTGGGCTACCGGGAAACTCTCCTGGCTTTGGTTGGTTGGATCCACTACCTGACATACCAAATGGCGGGTGTCCTTGGGGCCCATTTACAGGGGGAAGGCCAGCGCCGGAAAATTCTGGCTTAGCAGGAGCCGCAGCGTTCTTGTTGCTAATGGCATCAGCAACTGCCACGACCCAGAATGCCAGCACCGGTAGTGGCAACAATGCCACACCAAGTGCCCACAACCAGCCGAGCTTGAGATCGAACTTCTTCGATCCCCAGAAAGCAGCGATAAATAGGGCGATGGCAATCAATACACCTACGCCGCCGATCAGTGCGGAATAATCTTCCAGCGGGCTTGAGGACGTCGAGGCCGTACCCGTTGTATTCATGTTTTCGTTCCTTAGTTACTGAGATAGGAGTTCGTACACCAATGACACCCTGAATCCAGTGCTTGCACATCTGGGTTCACAGTTGTTATTGATGCCGTGCCCACTGCCACCCTCAAGAACAGGATCCAACAATTAACGAAACCTACCCTAAGTGTAGAGTGCACACATTTGGTCACATTCTATCGAACTGGACGAGAAATGTCTGCGTTCGCGCATAGAAATTTTGGATTATCTGCACAAACCCTGCAGCACACTTCTTCAGCGCTTTGCCACAGGCATATAACAACAGAAATAAAAGGGCCTGCAAACAGGTCTTACACTAAAGATGTAAGACGCCAATGAATACCAATACGATGCCTACGCCATATGCAGCTAATTTTCCTGCAAAATGAGTGTGCAAGCGCAGCCACAAAAACCCGCGTCCCACTGGGCTTTCTGGAAATTGACGCACAATTCCAAGACCGAGCGCGCTCGCGATTGGTAGGCTAATTGCGAGGCTCGCATAGAGCGCTAGGGCCACGATGTCGAGACTGTAATGCAACCCTGTGGTCGCCAAATACGCCAAGCCACCATAAAACGGCACAGAAGTTAAGGACTGTATCGCACCTAAAAGGGTGCCGGTTACAACCGTCTTCCACCCAGGCATTCGCAGTGGGCCTAGGATCCTGGCACCGACATTATTCTTTCCATCACTACGCCAAGTAAGAAGGACTCCAAGCAGGCCTGAGACAATTAACACAATACCGAATATTGATGACCCTAACACTGCCTGCACAGAATCTTGAATCGCGCTAAAGAGCCAAAAGGTTGGCAGTGCTGCGAGAAAAACTCCAAACCAATCGCCGATGAGCAATAGAGATGCCACCTTGGCATAGGGACCCTGGGCTGGAATAAGCACAGCAATTGCCACCAATATGCCGATCAACAACAAATTTATAGAGTCGATCAAGGCGAAACTTACGGCCTGGAGCACGCGGTCACATCCCTTTAACTGCTCTTGAATTCTCTTTTATTTTTCGCACATCCCTGTTTGGCTATTACTTCTGCAAGGTTGCAAGCTTTGACTGTAGTTTTTTAAACACCATAGTGCTAGTTTGCAGCGTACTTTCAAAACTTTCCGATTCACGCGGTTTACTCACATCGCATGGATTCGCACTGCACATTCAACCATTACCCCAATATAGGGCACTTTGCTGAATTATTTTCAAAAAGTTTTGAACAAGATGCGTTAGAATATTGGGGCAGGTACGCAAACGATTGCGTCCACCCGTTCCCGAAACATTCCCACCCGAAAACAAGCCACATTCCTAGGAGTTGACATAACCCAATGACTTCCCAGTGGAACGAAAAGCTACAAGCAGCCCAAAGCATGCTTCCCCTCCTTCGAGAACTACACCGCAGCAACAATGTGGTGGTTTCCATCTTCGGCCGCCTATTGCGCGATGTCACTGATATTGACATCATTAAAGCTCACCGCTATTCTCGCCTAGCTACTGAACAGCAACTTTCCGTAGATGAGACCCTGCCTATTGTCGAAGCGCTGCTATCGATGAACCTCGGCACGGCATCTGTGGATGTCGGCCGACTCGCAGTGGGCTTCCGTGATAGCGATGAAACGCTCGAAATTTACTTACGTCGTAAGCTCGCTGATGTCATCAACAGTCAGACTTCACTTGAACCAACTGACGTGGTGCTCTACGGCTTCGGTCGCATTGGGCGACTGTTAGCACGTATCCTCATTGCTCGCGAGGCTGACTATGGTGGCGTGCGTTTGCGGGCGGTTGTGGTGCGCAGTAATGGCGCTGGCGATCTGCGCAAGCGTGCCAGCCTTCTACGCCGCGATTCCGTACATGGCGCATTCCCCGGCACCATTACCCTGGATGAAGAAAATAATGTCATTGAAGCCAATGGCACGCGCATCCAGGTCATCTACTCCAATGACCCAGCCGAGGTCGATTACACTGCCTATGGCATCAACGATGCCATCGTAGTTGACAACACTGGCCGTTGGCGTGACCGCGAGGGATTGAGCCAGCACTTGAAGAGTAAGGGTGTTGCCAAGGTCATTCTCACTGCTCCTGGCAAGGGTGATTTGAAGAATATTGTCTACGGTATCAACCACGGCGATATCACCAGCGATGATGAAATCATCACCGCTGCATCGTGCACCACCAATGGCATCACCCCGGTATTGGCCGTACTGGATTCGCACTATGGTGTTGTTCATGGCCATGTGGAAACGGTGCATTCGTTCACAAATGACCAAAATCTCATTGATAATTTCCACAAGGGCGAGCGTCGCGGCCGAGCAGCCGGCCTAAACATGGTTCTCACCGAAACTGGCGCTGCGAAGGCTGTAGCCAAGGCATTGCCTGAACTTGCTGGCAAGCTCACTGGTAATGCGATTCGCGTTCCTACCCCTGATGTGTCCATGGCAGTACTCAATTTGACCTTGGACAAGGAAGTCGATCGCGAGGAACTCAATACTCTCTTCGATCGCGTTGCCTTGCACTCTGATCTGCGGCAGCAGATTGCCTATGTACATTCGCCAGAGGTTGTCTCCAGCGACTTCATTGGCAGCACCCATGCCGGCATCGTTGACGGGCTGGCCACCATCGCAAATGGCAACCACATTGTGCTCTACGTTTGGTACGACAATGAGTATGGCTATTCCAACCAAGTAATTCGTATCGTCGAAGAAGTCGCCGGTGCCCGTCCGCCAGTACGACCGCTGCGCGTTCCTTATGCAGAGATTGTCACCGACTAATCAAGATATGTGGCCGAGCACCAGCATGCGTTGTTGGTGCTCGTTGCTTGTTTACGTTAGTTGAGGCCCATCCGCAGCCAGTGGGCCTCTACAACGTTTTGGCCGCTCTCACTCAACCCCACCGCTGCTCTTGCTACGGCCTAGCACGCGAGGAGCGCCAACACGTTGTGTCAGCCTGGGACAATGCAATTGAGATCCACCTATTTCACCCCCGCACTTCTTTAAAAAATTGTTGGTGCGGAAATAACTGCTCAGTTCCCAAAACTAAGCCCGTGCTCACGCCGCATTCCAGTGTAAGTACCCCACAAGTCGAAGTGGAAACGATTCGCTGGCGATATACAGATAAAGAAGGCAGGCACATCATACATCATAAAGCTCGAAAGAATCGCTGCAGGTTTTCATTGCGCCACCTCACTGATAACTAGCCCCCCTACTACTCACTAGTTGCGACTAGTATTTCTAGCAGATCCTCACATATCCGACTTTCTGAACTCTGCTCGTCGCTTGCGAGCCCCCCTTTCAGAGCCAACGACGAACACAACCATAATGCATGGGGATATAAAAAAGGAGCTTCCATCATCTCAGCAATGGAAGCCCCTATTGTTGTGTTCAAGAGCCTGCATTATCCATGCTCTTGCCCACAGTACGCGCGCCTTTCCAGCGCCGTTTGGTTGAGAAGTCCAAACGTACATGGATTATCACCGCCACAATGATGCAGCAAAGGCTACAAGTAGCTGACATCTACAAGTGTTTTCAGCTTTTCCTGCACACCCATGCACGTTCCAGGAAATACCTACTGCCGCCACGCCTGCTCTCAGCAGGGCTGCACCCCCACTAATAGCAGCGCCATCATGGTTTTCAGAGCCCAAAGCCATCATAAATAGCTTCATCCATCATGAACGCTTGCGCACCTGCAACAGGCATCTCCAGGTCAGGAGCTATGTTGCGGCGGGTTTAGGCGAAGAAATCGAAAAAGCAGCTGTGTTTGATAGGTGGATTTTGTGGCATTAGCTGCGCTGCTTGCAGCCCAACGATTATCGACATAGGCATACGCCCTTTTCTCTTCAAGGTTCGAACCCTCGCGAACCGCACGGACAGATATAATTTCAAAGCCGGTCTCCTGGCTTTTGCCTCTGAGCTCTCTTCCTTCCCACACCAATATGGTGCAGTGGAACAGCAGGTGGATGTGTCATCCGTGGCAATTACAGTGGCGAGGACCGCTGCCGGATTTGCACCGGCATTCCCGTTCACTTTGAAACGCTACTTACCACTATAGTTTACTATTCAAGGATTGCGCCAGCATTTCGCAGCTTATTCTTCCCTCCCCGCGCGCAAAAACTAGTGTTCCAGAATGCTCTACAATAAGAACCACGAAAGTAGTCGGCTGCTAGCACCATTGGCCCTTCAGAGTAACGAGCTAAGAACCAGTGTCTGGTGCCAGGGCTACATGCAATGGATCAATACCACGAGCACAAGGGAGACAAAGTGAAATTTCGTGCCCCCACCTCCTTCGAAGAGATTTTGGTCGATGGATATATGATCCAGGCTGAATTCGACGAGGCCTGGCACCAAGCCACTGCTCCCATTGACGAGATCGAATTCCAAGAGGTCGCCAACTTTTACCAAGTTCGCACCCACACTGGTACTAAAATTCGGAATTTCAATGCCACCCGCGTAGCCTCAGTGATCGATGGCACTTGGTACTGGCATTTGCATTATCGCTTTAATATCCCAGAACTGCAGGCCCCACAGCCCTATCACCAGGATTTAATGCGGGTTGCTCGTACCTTGCACGGCAATGGCCCCGGCATGTTTGTTCCCCAAGGCAACGATACCTTTGAGGTCATCATTATTGACCCGGGTCAGCTCCCTGACATCGCCCTGTCAACCAGCTTGCCGCTGGCATTAGCTGCAGTACCGCACTTTGTAGACTTAGCAGCAGCACTGACAGCTTATGCCGGTTTCCGCGGAGAACTCCTGCAACCAACCCTCCAAGGGTTTCAGATCGGCCAGTTTCACATTGATGCCGCCACTCGAGCTTTGAGCAATACCATGACTCTCATGGACCTCGATACGGATGCCTGGTTTCTCTCCATTGAGGGCCAATACTTCCTAGAAGCACACAATCCCCCAGCAGATCTCAATTATGAAATAGCCACCGGTAACATTTTTTTCGCAGGCCGCAGCGCATATTCCACGCTGATTGCAACGGTGCATGAGGACGTATTCCGGTGGTCGTATTTCGATAATGCCACCCCGCACTTAAGCTCCGCACGAGCAGCAGCCGAGATCAAGCGTTTTGCCTTAGACCACCAGATTGTGGATCTCTTGCGTCCAAAGTATCCGATAAATCGCAAAGAAGAACTCGTTCTTGCTGCCAAACCAATTTTGGGGCAGTGGATTCATACGGAAGTCCAGCTCGATGCGGACACCACCGGCATCATTTTGCTCTACGGCCCAGCGCTCAACCTACCACCGCTGCAGCGCCGGGTAGCTGAGGCTGTGTTGCACAACCGAGTTCCCGAGCACTTGAATGCACAGCGTGCCTTGCAATACTATGCCCAGACCCGCCAGGTTCCTTTGGATCACACTGGCCGCGGACTGTATTTCCCAGATGGTACGGTACTGGCCACCATTTAGCCTTTGCCCGGACAGCCCCCAAGCCCCGCATGCACGCGTATCGCCAAAATATGCGCCACGGGGCTTGGCTATTTTTACGAACTCCTTGTTTTACGAACTCCTTGGCGAGAGCCAGTCTTGAACAGGAACCTGCTCCAGCGCTGAAGCTACTTCGTGTCGGAATTCTGTGCTTACTTCATCAAGGATGGCCGGGCTAAAGTTGGGGTTTTTGTCTTTATCAACAAGTACAGCACGTACCCCTTCCACGAAGTTAGGGCGATAGCGCAGCACCTTCCCCACCAGGTACTCGGCATAAATGCTTGCCTGTACTCCTCTCGTTTCTGCTACGGCTTCAACTAACATTTGCGTGGCTACGAGGGACTCTGGATTTGCCTGTTCGAGATAGCGCTGGGCTTGCTCGGCGAATGAAGATTGCAATATTGCAGGGGCAAGCTGTTCCCAAGACTGCATACCAATGGTTTGGATTTCTGCGGCATGGGTAGCCAGCCAGGATTCTTCGAGCTCAATTTCGGGTAGATTACTCAGGGCTTGTTCCAGACCGTGTTCATAGATCTCAGCCTCCAAAGCATCCATATCGGCGCACACGTGGGTGGCAAAGCCTGCCCAACGCAGATCACTTGCTTGCATGTGCCAGCCTAGCCCCAGGATGAAGTTGCTGAGCACCGGGTCATTGAGAGTATCGCGGTAGAACCCGGTCATCCCCACATCGGGGCAAAAGCCAATGGCTGCTTCCGGCATCGCTCCGAAGGTTTTCGGGCTGATAACACGGTAATTGCAGTGGCCAGAAAGCCCCATGCCGCCACCCATGACTACCCCATCGACGAGCGCTACAAGGGGCTTTGGATACGACGCCATATAGGCATTCATGCGGTATTCCGCATGAAAGAAATCCTCCACGCGGGGATCTTCTGTCAGCATAAACTCGCGTGCTTGGCGTACGTCACCGCCAGCACAAAAGCCTTTGCCACCTCGGGCAACGATGATGATGGCCTCAATTGTGGGGTCGTGCTCCCAGCTGCGAAGTGCAGTGGTGATTTGTTCCACCATCGCGAGGTTGAGCGAGTGCAGGGCTTTGGGCCGACAGAGTTCGATTGTGGCTACCTGCTTATGTATTTGGGTACGAATTTCGGTATCACACATAGAACAAGTGTGGCATAGATTGCACCGTTTGGGGGCAGTTTGCCGAAAATTAGCGCCATTGGCGGCATTTTTTACCCCTATGTAAGGTGGAAGATATGACACAACTCCGCGGCATTATTGCCACTGATATGGATGGCACCTTGCTCACCCCCAATGGTGATATTCCTCCAACGTTTTGGGAGCTTACCCATGAGCTCCATGCCGAAGGTTGGGTGGTAGTTCCTGCAAGTGGGCGCCAACTCCAGACTCTGTCTGCGCAATTCGACCAACTCGATGAACTGAACATTATTGCCGAAAATGGTGCGGTGGTTGCCCATAATGGCCAAATCATAAGCACTACCTCACTTGATGTCCGTGCTGCTGCAGCCGTTGTGGATGCCTTTAATGAGCTTGAGGCCCCAGGTGGCGTGGTTGTGTGCCGCCCTGATGCTGCTTTTACCGCACATACGGATCAAGATTTCTTAGCCAACTGCCAGCCCTACTACCAAGCATTGCACCAAGTCGATGACATCAATGCCTACTTGGATGACTCTGTAGTAAAAATTGCTATTTATTCCAACATCCCAGTAGAACAGCGCATCGCCTCAACGTTGGTGGATATTGCAGAGCCTGCCTTGAAAATGGCGATCTCGGGGCAGCATTGGATTGATTTTATGAATCCACAGGTTAATAAGGGCAAGGCCTTGCGCGCGTTGGCTACCAAGCTCGAGGTGGATATCGCCAATACCATAGCGTTCGGTGATTTTCTTAATGACTATGAGCTGCTCGAGACCGCCGGGACGGCCTATGCTATGGACAATGCTCATCCGAAGCTGAAGGCTATTGCGGATGAGGTGATTGGTTCAAATGAACAGCACGCCGTCATTACCACCTTGCAGCAGCTACTTACCCCGTAGAATGAGCGCTAAGCATCCAGAGCACTAGCGCCATCCTAGACTGTAGCTCCCCGCCCCGCCCCCAAAAAAGAGAACTCAGCACGTACCAGGGTTGTGCATCACCCAGAGCAAATTAAAAGATCCTGAGCGAATGCCGATGCAAAGACCTGTCACTGTGCACACTAGGTATTGAGTACCGGGTACTAGGTACTCTACCTTCCCCACCTATGTGTTCTCCGCAGAAGTCGAAGTATCTGAGTCGGGGCGCTTCCCCTGCTGCGCTGAAGCTTCCTTCGATGCCTTTGGTTTGCGTTCTAAAGCTTTGGCCACATCTGGCACATAACGGAAGTCAGAGCGTGGCGGCCGATCATAACCTTGACCTGCAGGACGTTCTGGGATTTCCGGCAATTCGCGCTCAATGTACTTATACGGTACCGAATCAAGCAAATGCGAGATCACATTGATGCGCGAGCGCTTTTTGTCTTCTGACTCCACGGTGTACCACGGGGCCTCGGCGATATCGGTATGGACGAACATCTCATCTTTGGCACGCGAGTAGTCCTCCCAACGTGTAATGGATTGCAGATCCATAGGCGAGAGTTTCCAGCGACGCAGTGGATCATTACGACGCGATTTAAATCGAGCAATCTGTTCCTCATCAGATACCGAGAACCAGTACTTGCGCAGAATAATGCCATCTTCAACTAACAAGCGCTCAAAAATAGGGGCTTGGTGCAGGAAACGCCGATATTCATCAGAGGTACAAAATCCCATAACGCGCTCCACTCCAGCCCGGTTGTACCAGGAGCGGTCGAAGATCACGATCTCACCCTTCGTAGGCAAGCGTTCGACATAGCGCTGGAAATACCACTGGCCTTGCTCGCGCGAGTTTGGCGCGGGCAAGGCCTCGATACGACAAGTACGGGGGTTGAGGTATTGGGTAATGCGCTTAATAGCTGACCCCTTACCCGCAGCGTCACGCCCTTCCATGACGATGACCAAGCGAGCACCGGTTTCAACTACCCATTGCTGCATTTCCACCAACTCGGCTTGCAAGCGACGCAGCTCGCGCTCATAAGCCTTCTTACGCAGTTTGGGTTGCTTACTCATACCCCCAAATTTACTTAGTCAACCGTGATTTCCGCCATTTTATCCCAGGATGTCTTGCCCTCAATGGTGTAATTCACAATATCTGGGGTCTCCAGCAAGTAAGCAGGGGCCTCTGCACAGAAGCGCGCGAAATAATCAGCATTGACGTGTGCCTCGGCGGCATCATCAAGGAAGGCTTCGACCAGCATAAACTCATTGGGCTTTTCTTCGCTGCGGAAGAATTCGAAGCTCAAGTTACCTTCTTCGGCACGGGTTGCTTCGGTAAACCAGTGGAAGTCTTCCAAAAAAGTATCTGCCTTCTCGGGACGGACCTTATATTTCACGTTAATTACAATCATACTTCCCCACCCTACCGATTTCTCGGCATGGCTGCAGGAAGATTGACCAATCCGAAGCCTAGTATTCCACGTCCGGGACATCACTTGGCGGAGCGTCCAAGCCCACCTCTTTTTCTGGCCCCTGGGTCGACATCGCCTCGCGCAATTGCTTGCGTAAGAGATCAAAATCGGCATCCGCAAAACGCTCCGGACCAGCAATCGCAGCTAAACCATCAAGTACGGAGGTCCCATAGTTGTGTCCATGACCATTAGGTACATTTGCTGCCATCGGCAAATCTAGGGTGAGCTGCATAAATGTGATAAAGGGATACCACGTCATCGCCGGGGTGCGATCAAATATTGCTGGCTCACTTAGCCAATCCGGACTTTGCCAGGCAAGGTCTGGGGACCACCACACCACCGGGTCACTCGGGTGCTGTACATACAGCACGCGAGTATCGCCCCAAGTGCGATCTGGTATATAGGAGCGGATCGTCGCGGTATTGATGGCAAAGCGCACCACCATCCCCGCGGCATACACTGGAGCGGCCTCCGGGGTACCCACATCGCGGCGCTCGACGAACTCACTCCACAATGTAGAAGAATTCGGCGGACCTAACCACAACACTCCATCAACAGATTCAGTAATATCCCGCATACCGGAAAAGGCGGCTTCCCCAGCACTGACTCCGAGTGACTCGCCATAGATATAAAGCTTGGGGCGGTTGTTTTCATCGAGAGTATTCCACCAATCCACCACGGTCGAGATCAAAATACGCCCGGATTCTTTTGCCCGTTCACTATCGCCGATGAACTCAAACGCCGAAGGCAGGTACGAATACTGCATGCCAGCAATTGCTGTATCACCGTTATACAGCAGCTCAAAGGCTTGGGCAGCAGTGGGATTAATCCATCCCGTACCAGTGGTAGTTGCCACTAATAAGGCTTCGCGCTCTACAGCATTGGTGCGTTCTAATTCCGCAACCACTCGTTCAGCTTGTTCATGTAGATCTTCTCCTTGGCCCAAACCGCTATACACGCGGATTGGATCTTTAGCTGGCTGGCCGGTGAGTTCCTCGAGCTCTTCTTTGTAATAGCCCAACCCGGTGAAACGCGTGCCGTAGGCACCTAGGCCTTCCCAATCATTGATCGACTCATCACTGCCACTACGCTCCGGTACTCTTGGCTTTTGTAAGTCTTCGCGGATTTCTTGATCCCGTGCGGCCAAGAAATGCTCGGCCAAACGCACAATGGTGCCGGGCATCACCTGGTTAATAATCACCACGGAAATCAACAGCACACCAAACCAGGCGGTAACGGTACGCCAGAATGTACTCCAAGAATCAGGGATGCGATGGATAATCCAATCCACGCCTGCCTGAAAACCACGCCCCAGAAACACTAGGAGCACCCAGATACCGATGCCAACTGGGAATACCACGAAGTACTCCCAGGCACTTAAGGCTCTGGCATTGGTTAGTTCAGCGACTTGACGCTGCCAGCGGACTCCGAAGAGCACCATAATGGCGATCCATGCCATGCCGATAATGAGCATGCCAATTTCAATGCGGGTCCGCCAGCGGGTGGTGACCTTAATATTTTCTGTCCACCCTAAAAATGGATGCAGCGATTCACCCAGCCACAACTGCCAATTCCACTTCAAGAAAATTGCAAGCAGATAACCAACTGCCGCAGATAAACCACAGGCAACGCCTTGGTAGAGCCCATCGCGTGGTAGTAGCGAGGGGGTGAGCGCCAAAATGAAGAAGATAGTGCCCACAATAAAGCCCGCATTATCCGGACTAAACCGCGCCCATATTTTTTGAAAGCGGGTGATCTCTTCCGTGGCCACCTTTGAGGCGCGTTGGGAAAGACCATCAAAGCGCTGAAGTTCCACTTAGCCCTCCAGTTCTTCGCCAAGCAGTAACCACTCGGTTTCCAAATCGGCATGCTGTTGCTGGAGTTCGCGCAGTTGGGAATCTAATTCAATGAGCTTGTCATTATCACCCGCAGATGCAGCTGTGGCCATCGCCATTTCTAGGCTAGTTATCTTGGCATCGATGTTTTCTAGCTTGCGCTCAACTGCCTTCATCTTCTTTTGAGCTGCATGCGCGGCGGCATTATTCTTCGGGGAAGCCGCAGGTTTGGAATCAGTGGTCCCAGACGCTGGAGCGCTCGCATCCGCTGCACTTTTCGTTGTTGGTGCGACGGGACGCCCACTGTCTTGCTGACCTAGCTGCTGTTGGCGTCGCTCTAAATACTGCGGGATGCCTCCAGGTAGATTACGTAATTGCCCATCACCGAATAAGGCATAGGTGTTTTCAGTAATACGTTCAATGAAGTAGCGATCGTGGGAGACGACAACTAAGGTTCCAGCCCATTGATCCAGCAGGGACTCCAATTCCTGCAGCGTATCGATGTCGAGATCATTGGTTGGCTCATCAAGGAGCAAGACATTCGGCTCGGTGAGCAACACCCGGGCGAGCTGCAAGCGGCGACGCTCACCACCAGAAAGATCCTTAATTGGGGTACGCTGGCGCTTCGGACTAAATCCCAGGCGCTCGGCCAGCTGGGAAGCAGAGATCTCCTTTTTGCCCCACTGAATATAGGTGGCAATCTCTTCTAAAGAATTCAGCACGCGCTGGTTAGGATCAAGATCATCAAGTTCCTGGCGCAGCCATCCGAGGCGCACGGTTCGTCCTTCTTTGCGCCGCCCTGCTGTAGGTTCAATTGCACCTGCGAGAGCTTTCAGGATGGTGGTCTTACCAGAGCCGTTCACGCCCACGATGCCAATGCGCTCGCCAGGAGCTAAACGCCAGGTGAGGTTCTCCACCAGGTTGCGCCCGTCTGGAGTACTTATTGTGGCATCTTCAAAATCGATGACAACCTTGCCTAAGCGTTGCTGGGCAAAACTGAGCAGCTCAACGGTGTTGCGTGGCTCCGGTACATCAGCGATCAGGGCCTCAGCTGCAGCAATGCGATAGCGCGGCTTCGAGGTACGTGCTGGGGCACCGCGACGTAGCCAGGCAAGTTCCTTGCGAGCTAAATTCTGCCGGCGCTGTTCACTGGCGTCAGCCTGACGCAGTCGCTCTGCCCGCGCGAAAATCCAGTCATTGTAGCCGCCTTCATAAATATCGACCTGCCCATCATGGACTTCCCAGGTGGTCGTAGCAACCGTGTCCAGGAACCAACGATCGTGTGTCACCACAACGACCGCGATATTACGTGCCAATAAATACTCAGCCAACCACTGCACACCTTCGACGTCGAGGTGGTTGGTGGGCTCATCGAGGATCACCAGGTCTAAATCTTGTACCAGCGCTGCAGCAAGAAATACACGGCGACGCTGCCCACCAGATAATTGGGCCACTGGGGTCGCAAGGTCGAAGTCAGCAATATCCAGACCTGCAAAGACATCGCGCACTCGAGCATTCGATGCCCACTCGAAATCCGCAACGCCTAATGGTGCTAACACGGTATCGGCAATGGTTTGGCTATCACTAAATTTAGTGCGCTGGGAGACGATAGCCATGCGTAAGGAATTCGCGCGGGAAACACGGCCAGAGTTCGCAGGTGTAATACCAGCCAGAACTTCAATGAGCGTGGTCTTACCGCCCCCATTGAGTCCGACGATGCCGATGCGGTCTCCGCTTTGCACTCCGAGGCTGACATTATCGAGTAAGGTTTTGAGCCCAAAGCTCACATGGAGCTGCTCTGCAGAAATTAGATTCGCCACACGATTCCTTGGTTATTAAGCATGCCGCTACCAGTACCCACTTACCCTGCCTGTGCTTTTGAACTGCGTGTAGGCTGCTGGGGCCATACAGGGGTGCTTATTAGCATGCTGGTGTGCCACCTGATGATGGCGTGGTCATTGTTTTATACGTATCAAGTACGGCTCTAGGTTATGTGCCCTGACCTGCTTGTGCAATAGCACGTATCCAAAGTTGCCCCCAGTCTGTGATGACCAGCCGATAAATGCAAACAAACATTGGTCTTTTGTTCTCACTTGGAGGACACAAACACGCGCTCGAGAGTTTTGATCGTGCGCGCAATCTGCCTCAACATTTACTACCGTTCGCTACCCGTCCAACAGCTGTGCGCCGGGTGCTGGGCCGGTAGCAATGGCTACTTTGCCTTCAAGTTGCAATTCACTTGCCACCGTTGCTGCCATCTCCGCATCCTCACATAAGAAGGCCATCGTCGGCCCCGAGCCCGAGACAATGCCCGCCAACGCACCAGAGTCCATACCGATGTGCCAGGTACGACGCAGCTCTGGGCGCAGGGAAAATGCAGCCGGTTGCATATCGTTGTGCAGCAGCCTCGCGACAGCGTGAACATCGCCGCTCGCCAACGCCGCGCACAAGGCATCGGCATCCAAATTCGGTTCACGCTGCATGTTATCGAGATGACCGAAAACTTCTGGGGTCGATAGCCCGCGAGTAGCAAAAGCCAACACCCAATGGTATTGCCCGCGCGAGAGCACCCGAGTGAGAATCTCACCCCGACCATGAGCTAGTTGGGTATGTCCTAAGAGCGTAAAAGGCACATCCGAGCCTAAAGTGGCTGCCTGCGCAACAAGTTGTTGCTCAAGGAAAGGTTGGCTGCGTAGCTGGTTTAAGGCCACCAAAGTTGCGGCGGCATCAGCAGATCCACCGGCCATGCCACCTGCAGTAGGAATACCCTTGTGAATATCGATGACCACGCTAAAATCGGCAGGCTCGCCGTCTAAGACCAGCTCTGCAGCACGCCAGGCTAGGTTTGTGGCATCAATAGGTACTGCTGAATTATCGCAAGTAAGCTTGGCGACACGCTGGCCAGCCCATGGGACCAAGGAAAATTCCAAGCTGTCATGCAGGTCGAGACTTTGAAAAACTGTAACAAGTTCATGATACCCATCTGCGCGTAATGGACCAACGCCCAAGTGCAAGTTGACCTTAGCATGCGCGCGGGCACCTAAGACTTTCTTGTCTGCGAGGCGAGCAGGGATGCCAGCATCGGCATTATCTTGGACACTCATGCTCTACTCCCCTCCTTCTTGTTGCAGCTGCACGCGTGTTGCAGCCAAGGCGACAAAGTCCGCGGTGGCCAACTTCTCCCCACGCGTAGTGGGATCAATATTGCAGGCTGCGAGCAACGCATCAACCTCGGCAACATCCATGCCAGCGCGGAGCGCTGCCCGCAGTGTCTTGCGACGCTGGGCAAATGCCAGGTCAACAAGCTGGAAGACCTCCTTGCGCACTGCCTCAATGCGTGGCCAAGGGGTCTCGGCATCCGTAAAGCAATCGATACGTACTAAGCCGGAATCAATTTTGGGTGCTGGCCAAAACACTTTCTTACCGATGGTGCCAGCCTTGCGAACCTCACCATAAAAGCCAGCTTTCACACTTGGGATGCCATACACCTTATTCCCTGGGGCTGCAGCAAGACGATCGGCGACCTCTAACTGCACCATAACGAGTACCCGACGCACCGTGGGAAAGCATTCCAGCAGGTGCAGCAGCACAGGCACTGCGACGTTGTAGGGCAGATTCGCAACGATGGCGGTAGGAGCATCAATATCCCCCGAAGTGATTTTCAGGGCATCACGGTGGATAAGTTCCAGGTGCTGCGCATAGTCACCGGCGAATTCTGCCACGGTGATGGGCAGCTGGGCAGCAAGGCGTGGGTCAATTTCAACAGCAGTAACCTTTGCCACCTCAGATACAAGCCCGAGGGTCAGTGAGCCTAACCCGGGGCCTACTTCGATAACGTGGTCATCGGCGTTGAGCTCTGCGGCGTTGACAATCATGCGCACCGTATTCGGGTCGTGCAGGAAGTTCTGCCCCAGCTTTTTGGTGGGCGAAACATCCAGCTGCGCTGCTAATTGTCGAATTTGTTGCGGCCCCAGTAGTTGGGCGGGTGATTCCGTATCTTGCACGTGCCATAATTTACCGCATTTGGCAGGTAAACGCAGGTCGCCGAGCGCACCACTGGTCACTGGCGCCGAATACGGGGCAATGGTTTACCGCCGCAACCAGAAACGTTTCCTCACCCCCAAAGAAGGCACAAAGCCAGCAAGAACATCTCTTGTGTCCTCCTGGCTGTGTGCACACTACAATCTAAGCCACGGGCATCCCTCCCGAGGCAGTTAGTCATGCAGTGCATTCTCCTTTTTCGACTGACCTGCATTTCGCGGCGAAAGCAATACTTAGCGCAACCCCATCTTGGCGGTACATGCAGGCCATGCGCCCCACCCCTGGGAGGCTTGGATACTCTCGGCTACCGCAATCTGCTGCTCACGGGTTGCTTGAGAAGCGCGTGGGGCATACTGGGTGCCACCATGAGCAGCCCACGTGGAATCAGCGAACTGCAGGCCACCGGAATAGCCGTTGCCAGTATCAATCGACCAGTTACCACCGGACTCACATTGTGCCAATTCGTCCCAGACAGAACCTCCTGCTACTGCTGCTGCAGGAGCACCGGTGTTACCACCAGTAGAGGCAGAAGTAGGGGTTGCTGTGCGAGTGCCACGACGAATCTTGGCAGCCACAGCCGGGGTGATAATTTCTTCTTCAATAACTTCGTTGCGGGTCTCTTCCCCATTCACGGTGGTAATGGAGCGTACGACCTTCTTAAGGCCAGTTTCGCCGTTGACTTCGATGACCTCAGTCCCCGCATCCAAGGTTGGGTCATCAACATATTCAGCGGCGGCATCATACGGTTCTTCAGCCTCACGCTCATCGTTGTCGACGTATTCCACCTTGATTTCCATGTAGTTGGCCAAGGGGGTATCGACTGCTGGGGTGACGATATCGTCATCATCAACGCTAATGCCGCGCTGCTCAAGCAAGTCGCCCACGGTTGCTGCCGCAAGCTGGGTGTAGGTGACGGTACCGCCATCATCGATGCTGACAACCTTGGGAGTTACCAGGTCAATGGACATGCCATCTTCTGGAATCTTAGTATCGCCATCAGTGCTGGCCTTCAACGCACGGGATGCAGCATCTACATGTTCGATCTGATCGAGAAATTCACCCACTGTCAGCGCATTGGTGGTAATAACTTGCTCATCACCATCAATGGTGACCGCAACCTGCTTAGCAGTACGCACAGTCAAGGTGTCATTGTTGCCTACCTCTTCCGAAGGGGCAGGATAGACAATGTCTTCGGCGGCGAGGTTGACGCCGGCTTCATCAAGGATTTCACCAACGTTAGTGTTGAAAGTTGCTAACTGCATCTCATCGCCATTGACATCAATAGTGATGTCCTTGCGGGCTTCGGATATAGCGACGCCGCCGACTGCTACTGCGGCTACCACACCGCCTGCTGCGAGACGCTTTGGGAGGGACTTCGTCGGGGCGGGATTCAGGCGCGCCTTACGCTTCATAGGTATGTGAACTCCAAAGACCTAGTTGGGATGCAAAACTAGAAGATAACAATACGGTAACAGCATTGGATTGTCTAGCGTTTCGCTAATTTTGCCCGTCATTGTGAGCAATGCCAAATTATCGCTCCACTACTGCTTGAGCTGCAGCTTTACCACAGGGACTCAAGTATATAAATGTGATTAGAGCGCACAGGTGGTGCAAGCACTCGCTTGCATTGCCTTACATACATGCAATCAATCACCTAGAACTCGCACGACCTCCATACATAGCCGCGCACAATTCTAACCGTGGATTCTGGCTGCAGTGCGTAAGACCGGACGGCTTTTATGTCCGCATCCTCTCAAAAACTAATGCATGATATATGGCAGCGAGCCCAAAATCCTACGTCCCGTCCGCGCTCATAGTTATTGATTGATCTCAGCTCGGCCAACACTCGGCTATTTGAGAAGCAAAAGCAGTCCCCAGGCCCAAAAGGCTACTTGCAGGTGGCTATTTGCAGATTGCTATTTGCATAAAAAGATAACTGCGATCCCCGCTGGCATTCCTTGTTATCAGCGTGATAACGACAGATACTTTACCTACAGAGCGCCATCAACTTCCCTTTTGGGACTTGAAAGAAACTCCCCTCCCCATTTCCGCCACAGAAACAACCGCAGAGCAAACCAAAGCATGAACTCTCCCTCAATGCTCTTACGGCCGTCGAAGACAGGGAAAGCTGGATGGCACGCATGGTAGCGGGCTCTTCACGATCCCTCAAAAGGCCCCGTAACCCTAGTGGAATAGCTGGGATGACACCGCACATCGAGCCCCTTGTGCGTCGTCAAGAACACTTTCGTGATTTATCCCATGCCAGCACCCATTCTCCAGATTTTTCCGGCCCATACTGGCAAAATAGTAAGTATGTCCGCTGTATTTGCACATCTTGCAGCTAATCCGATGCTGACCTTATTTCTGCTTATCGGTATAGGTTCAATCCTGGGACATATAAAACTCCGCGGCATTAGTTTGGGTGCAGCGGCCGTGCTATTCGGTGGTATTGCCCTTGCGGCAGCTAGCTCCGGCATGGGCATTGAAATAGAAGTCCCCCATGAACTCGGCTCCTTAGGATTAGCCTTATTCACCTTTGCCATTGGCATTAGTGCCGGACCAAACTTCTTTCACATCTTACGTACCGCTACCGGCCCATTGTGCTGTTTACTCGTGCTCTTTGTAGCCACGGCTTTTGTGGCCGTCCTTTTAGGGCAAGCCTTGGATCTATCTATCCCGATGATCGCCGGCACCTTCGCCGGAGCACTCACAAATACTCCAGCGCTTGCCGCTGCGGGTAATGCCTCGGAGCTCGCTGGCTATTCTGGGGCAACGGCAGCAGCCACCGTAGGCTATGCAGTGTCCTATATCTATGGGGTACTCGTCATGTTAGGCGCGAGTACATTCGCACTACGCGGGCGCCAAAAAGATGCAGATACCCCACCAGAGGTCGTTAATCGCACCATCCGCGTCGAACGCACTGATACTCCACGCCTAGGTGAACTACATGATTATCAAGCTGGGGAGCTCACCTTTTCCCGGGTAGCGCATGAACCCACAGGCAAGATTTTCCGTCCTGATGAGCAATACCGAGTACAGCCAGGCGATCTCATCACTGTTGTTGGTACTGAGGCAGCCGTGGAGCACGTGGTGGAAGTCTTAGGCCATAGTTCAACGCATTCACTTGATGCTGACCGTACACAATTAGATTTTCGCCGCATCACTGTGTCCGACCCGCGCTTAGCAGGGCGTGCATTAGGTGCTCTCGGTATTGAAGAGCGCTTTGATGCCACGATCTCGCGCGTGCGCCGCGGCGATGAAGACATGGTGGCAAGCCCGCATCTGACCTTGCAACAAGGCGACCGGGTACGTGTAGTTGCTCCCAAAGAACACATTGAGGCCTTATCGAAGTTCTTTGGTGATTCCACACGCGGACTCACTGCATTAAACCCAGTGACCTTAGGCATAGGTATGGCCCTTGGTATCTACATTGGCGAATATCAAATCGTAACGCCGTCCGGGAATCTCTTTTCCATCGGCGCGGCCGCAGGCACCTTGATCGTGGGTTTGATCTTCGGACGCATTGGGCGCATCGGCAAAGTCGTTACTGCTATCCCCTTTACTACCTGTCAAGTTTTAGCCGAACTGGGGTTATTGATTTTCCTAGCCCGGGCCGGCGTAAGCGCTGGGGGCGAAATCGCCACCGCTTTTGAAGCCGGTGATTGGTGGCGCATTCTCGTCTTAGGTTTCGTACTTTCCACCATGATTGCCGTGGGTACCTTCTGCATTATGCGCCATATTTTCCACATTGGTGGCACACGTCTTGCCGGCATTCTAGCGGGTGTACAAACACAACCAGCTGTACTTGCCTTTGCCAATGATCGCACCGGCATGGATCCACGTGTGGCCTTAGGCTATGCCATGGTGTATCCAGTCGCGATGGTAGCCAAGATCTTGATTGCCCAAATTCTCGGTGGTATCTAAGCAACGACGCTATCCACAAGCGTCCTAAGGCAGCAGGAAACCCCGCACCACAGGTGATGGGTGCGGGGTTTCGGTGCTGTCGCACTAGCACTAACGTGTGAAAACTCGAGAACCTATCGCATAGCGTTTGTACCAGCGATGTGCAGCACAATGATTAGGCAGTGATTTCTGCCAGCTGAGTCTCCAGGGTGTCCAGAGCCCACAATGTAGCCTCAACAGTGCCCAAGGAGAATGCCTGTGCCAGGTCGCCATCAACGACGATAGCCTTGCCATCAATCACTGCTGGAAGAGCCTGCCAAGCTGGATCGTTTTCCAGCTCTGCTGCATCGCCACTGATAGGCAGGGCAACAACCACATCAGAGTTAGCCTCACCGAGGTTCTCAGGGGAAAGACCCAAGTAGAAGGAGTCTTCGCTAGCTGCTTGCTCGGCAACCCAAGGGTTCTCTTGGAAACCGAGGTCGAGCAGCAGATCAGCGCGGGCATCACCAGCGGTGTAAGCGGCCCACTCTTCAGCGCTCTTTGCGAGGACAGAAATGGTCTGGTCAGACCACTCTGGGTGAGCATCGCGGATTTCGGCAATGCGGTCATCCACGGAAGCCAGCTCTTGCTCGCCTTCTTCAGTCTTGCCCAGAGCAGCAGCGATCATTTTAACCTGCTGCTCGCGGGTGGTCAGGTAGTTGTCGCCATCAACTGGTACACCAACGGTAGGAGCAATAGCAGACAGAGTGTCATAACGATCCTGATCACCAGAGGAACGAACGTCCAGAATGAGATCTGGGTTCAACGCAGCAATGGCTTCGTAGTCCAGCTCCGTGGTGCCCAGGATTTCTGGGGACTCAGAATAGCTTTGGGTGACCCAAGGGCCTACGCCATCGCCTTCGAAGCCCAGCCAGTCCGAAGCACCAACTGGCTGTACGCCCAATGCGAGTGCGGTTTCAGCATCGCCCCATCCCAGAGCCACAACGCGCTGTGGTGCTTCATCGATAACGACTTCTCCGAACTTGGTATCGATGGAGGTTGGGTACACACCGTCGCCATCAACGGTTGCGCTGGTGGTGGAGGCGGCAGAGGTATCTGCATCGTCGTCGCCATCACTCGAGCAGGCAACCATACCGAATGCCAGGGTTGCGGCGGCTACGCCGGCAATGGTGCGCGTAAACAGAGAGCGAGTAGTCACTATACTGTCTATCCTTTCATAGGTTTTCACTTCCCGTTCGGAAGAGAATCAGAGGTTAGCCTAACAGATGCGGCAAAGTCTTTGCAAAGGTTTTCGTATCTTCGCTTCAGGCAAGCCCGGCTCTGTCACCCCTGAACGAGCCCCTGTAATCGGCTGGGAGAGACGCTATTCATGTGACTAGCACGTCCCAATATAGGAGCCTGCTACACCCCAGAAGGCTCTCAATCACACAAAAGGGCCCTTTGGAACCTAATCCTGCAAGTTCCAAAGAGCCCACGCTCGCTACAACGCTGATACGGATACGCTCCTCGTGCGTACTTCGAATTGTGCGCTACTCTGAGCCGCCAAACTAGCCGCCAAACCAACCGGTGACTGCTGGCTTGGTGTTTTCGTAGATGTGCTTTGGCTCAGTGTATTCCTCAAAACCAGTTGGGCCGAGCTCACGACCCATGCCAGAAGCACCGAAACCGCCCCACTCTGCCTGTGGCAAGTATGGGTGGAAGTCATTGATCCAAATGGTGCCATGCCGCAACGCTCGCGCAACGCGCTCTGCCTTACCGGAATCACTGGTCCATACCGCACCAGCCAAGCCATAGTTGGTGTCATTTGCAATTGCAATGGCTTCTTCTTCAGTGCTGAAAGTCTCTACGGTCACAGTTGGGCCGAATGCCTCATCATGCACGCAATCCATCTGCTGGGTGCACTGATCAATGACAGTTGGCAGGTAGAAATAGCCCTGCTCGAGATCCAAGGATCCATCAGCACTCTTGCCAGCAGCATTGTGGCCACCGCAGCGGACGCGTGCACCTTGTTCCCGGGCATGATCAACATAGGCTGCGACCTTGTCTCGGTGTTGAGCAGAAATCAATGCACCGGTTTCTGCTTGCTCATCAAATGGGCCACCAATCTTGATGGCCTCAGCCTTGGCTACCAGGGCATCAACGAATTGCTCTGCTATGGATTCTTCCACGATCAAGCGCGAACCTGCAGAACACACCTGGCCAGAGTGCACGAAGGCACCATTGAGTGCATTATCGACTGCAGCATCGAAGTCAGCATCGGCAAAGACCACATTGGGATTCTTTCCACCGAGTTCTAAGGCGATCTTCTTTACAGTAGCGGTAGCGTTTGCCGCGAGCTTACGCCCAGTCTCCAGGCCACCGGTGAATGAGAGCATATCGATGCGTGGATCCGTAGATAAAGGCGCACCGGCATCAGCTCCTGCACCAGTGATTAAATTCGCTACTCCCTTCGGCGCTCCTGCTGCCGCAATAACTTCCATGAGCAAGATAGCGGTGTGTGGGGTCAGCTCAGCAGGCTTGAGCACGAAGGTGTTACCTGCGCCTAGGCAAGGGGCAACCTTCCAAGCTACTTGCAGCAGTGGGTAATTCCATGGGGTGATCAGTGCGCAAACACCGACTGGCTCTCGGACGATACGCGAGCGCACGCTTGGATCACCAGCATCGACCACCCGGCCGGCATCATTGCCGGCAAGCTTACCAAAGTAGCGGAAGCAGCCGATGATGTCATCCATGTCGATATCAGATTCGGCCAGACGCTTACCTGTGTCTAAGGATTCAGCGCGAACGAATTCATCTTTGCGCTGCTCGATGCCATCGGCAATACGCAACAACAGATCGCCGCGGTCAAACGCGGACCAGCCTTCCCAGGCATTGTTATCAAAGGCAGCGCGAGCTGCGGCAATAGCGCGCTCCGTATCAGCGCTGCTGGCTTCGGATACTTCGGCTACCAATTCCTGGTTCGCTGGGCAGCGAATCTCGCGGGTAGTACCTGCACTCGCGGCTTCCCACTGACCATTGATATACAGGGTGTTAACCATAGCTTCCTTTCTTAGCTGACAATTACTCTTTTCGATTCTAGCGATCTTCGCGCCAGCTGGCCGAGCAAAGCATAAAATTCGTATTCACCGCTAACGCTGAAATCAAGTCGAATACGGACACAACAAGCCCGGTGGAATTCCGCAACGAAGCTCACACCGGGATGTACTTTTAGGAGCCAGCGTTAACCAAACACTGCGATCAAGCCTAACGCTGGTGCAACCTTATTGCTCATCGTGCCCGTAGTCTTCCGACCAATCCGGAATTGGGGCGGCATCATCGGATAAGTCTGAATTACCTGGTACATCAGCTTGCAAGTACAGGAACTCCAAGTGACGCTCATACAGGTCCAGCACATTTTCGATGAGCTGCTCTTTGGTATAGCCATATACGTCATAGCCCAGCGATCCAGTGAGAGTAAAGATCTCTAAACGGTAGTACTTGGTTTGGGCTTCACTATCGAGGTGAATGCGCCCAGAGAAGCTTGGGGTGGGATGCTCGGTTGGATAGATTTGGAAACGGAAGTCCCGGTCATCCCCGAAGCTCACCAATAGGTCCAATTGGTTGAGTTTGCCATCACACACCTCAGTCACCGGGCTAGACTCTAGGGTTACCTCGCCACCGGAATCAGCAATGGCATCACGCACTTCTGCCAAGGCGGGGAAGGCAACCTTATGAATATACTGATTGACCTGGCGTTGGGATGGATAGGTCATTGCACGACGCAACCGTTGGCGCCAATTCTGGCTGGACTCACCACTGCCAGCACGCCCGGACATCGCGCCGTGTAAGGCCACTCGGGAAGAACGACGCTGCAGGAGCTCGAGGCGTAAGGAAACAAAGAGGCCATACATGATCAAGTAGATCACGATTGCAAATGGTAGGCCCATAATAATGGTGGCCGCTTGCAAAGTGGGGATACCGCCAACGAACAACATGGCGATGGTCAACACGCCAACGACAGCCGACCAGAAAATGCGGGACCATGGCTTACCATCTTGCTGGGCATCAGTGATTTTGGAGGTGAAGTTACTCATCACCAAAGAAGCAGAGTCAGCCGAGGTGATATAGAGCAAGAAGGCGATCAAGGTAGCAACTGCCACCACAGCGGTACCAAGTGGATATTGCTCCAGCAGCATGTAGAAGGCGCGCTCTGGCTTTTCCACAGCGGTTTCACCAAAGGCAGTATCGCCGCCGAGCACGATCTCCAACGCAGAGTTACCGAAGAAAGAAACCCACAACAGCACGAACAGGAATGGGATGGTCAGAGTACCGACCACGAACTGGCGCAGACTACGGCCACGCGAAATGCGGGCTAAAAACAGTCCGACGAATGGCGACCAAGCGATCCACCAAGCCCAGAAGAACAGCGTCCAGGATGCCAGCCACTCCTCTGCCCCATCAAAGGCATAAGTCTCCATGGTCATAAATGGGAAGGAAGTGACGTATTCACCGGTGTTCATTACCAATGCATTGAACAGGAATGCTGTCTGACCGGTGACCATAATGTAAAGCATCAAGCCAATGGCTAGGGCTACATTTAACTCTGATAGGCGGCGAATGCCCTTATCCACGCCAGAAACAGCAGAGATGGTGGCAATAAAAATCGCCAGGCCGATGAGCACAATCTGCCAGCTGAGGGACTCATCGACTCCAAAAAGGACGCGGATGCCATAGTTAATCTGCACGACTCCAATACCCAGCGAAGTCGCCACGCCGAAGACGGTACCGAGCATCGCAGCAATATCAACTGCGTCACCTGCAGGTCCATGGATACGCTTGCCGATCAACGGATAGAGCGCCGAGCGGATTGTAAGCGGCATATTCAGCCGGTATGCGAAGTAGCCAAAGGCCATGCCCATCAAGGCATACAACGCCCAACCGGTGATGCCATAGTGGAATAAGGTGAGTACCACTGCTTGTCGGGCTGCCTCAATATCTTCCGCATTGCCTGTTGGTGGGAAATAGAATTGCGAGACAGGCTCAGCTACTGAATAGAAAAGCAGGTCGGTGCCAATACCCGCAGCAAAGAGCATCGATGCCCACGAAAACAGCCGGAATTGGGGTTTCGAGTGATCGGGACCGAGTTTAATATTGCCGGCCTTGGACACAGCAATGCCGATCATAAAGACCACTGCGACAGTGGCAGTGAGAATATAGAACCAGCCCAAGTTAGTCGAAACCGAGCTCACGATAGTGTTGAGCACATTGTAGGCATTATCTGGGGCGATGATTGCCCACACGGCGATCAGCAAGACAATAGAACCCGAGGTGATAAAAACAGGCCAATTCACATCAGGATGATTGCCGGAACCGGTCGCACCGACACCAGAGCCAGGGCGAGCCCCACTATCGCGTCGAATCGATGTGGCATCTTTCCAATGTGGGGTAATTGCCTCTGATAACTTCTTGTCCCCACCAGACATTGTTTGCGCCGGTGCAGCTCCGGCGCTTGCGGCGCTAGGCTCAGTATTGATGTTGGGGTTTGTTTGTTTGCCCGCGGTGGTATTTGCATCCACCTCGGATTGATCCGGTTGTTTTGAAGTGGCCAAGGTCTTCCTACCTTCGGTGCAGACAACAACGTACACATATGTATTCCCCGCGAATCCCTTGGAGAAGATCCGGCGACTACTAGAGATTACGAATTAGTAGCAGACATACCTTATCGGGCAACACAAAAGTTTTGAGCAGACCATAAGCCATGCCCTGTCGCGTCGACTTCCCCACCAAATCTGCGCATCATGCCGTTACCCACATTCAGGGGACCGAGCAGTGCCATGACTTCGGATACTAAGCAAAGTTAGCTCCAAGCACCCGCACCGCCTTCCGGCCAATTTTCCCATATAACCTGGAAAAATGCCGACTTCGAGCTCAGAATCTGCAAGGTGGTTCACAGGGGCTTATTCTCAGTATAGGAGCAATTGGCACTACAAGCAGCTCCGACACTAGTAGCCATTTTTCGTTAGAATTGACTCTTGGAAAATACTCAGCTGCTTCCGGATCAGTTGTCCTATGCCTTTTGGTCGGGCACTTTACCGGGCGCATTCGGACATTGGAGGTACGAAGGTAGTGAATTTATCCCAACGACTCAAGCAGGCTATTGGCAAGTCCACCCAGCCACAGGACTCTAATTCCGTGGAATACCGCGATGTGGTCATCGTCGGTGCCGGCTCCGCTGGTTCGGTACTGGCAAATCGCCTGTCTGCAGATTTCACCACCGAAGTAATGGTGTTGGAAGCTGGCCGCATGGATTCCTTGTGGGATCTATTTATCCACATGCCGTCGGCATTTTCCTTCCCTATAGGCAATAAGCATTACGACTGGGAATATGAATCTGCTCCGGAACCAGAGATGAATAACCGCCGGATTTACCATGCTCGCGGCAAGGTTGTTGGCGGTTCTTCTTCCATCAACGGGCAGATCTACCAGCGCGGTAACCCTATGGACTATGAGAAGTGGGGTCAGCGCGAAGGCTTGGAAAATTGGGACTGGAAGTACTGCTTACCATACTTCAAGCGGATGGAAAATGCCTTGGGTTCGCCGGACGATGACCCACGTCGAGGCCATGATGGTCCACTTCGTATGAAGCGTGGCCCTGCCTCATCCCCATTATTCCAGGCTTTCTTCAAGTCCATCCAGCAGGCGGGCTACAACTACACCCCAGATGTCAATGGCTATCGCCAAGAAGGCTTCGGCCCATTCGATGCCAATATTGATGGTGGCAAGCGCCTGTCTGCAGCTCGTGCGTATCTGCACCCAGTCCTTGATCGTGAGAACTTAGAGTTGCGCACCCGCGCTGAGGTCACCCGCATTATCTTCGAAGGCAAGAAGGCTGTGGGCGTGGAGTACAAGTGGAAGGGCCGCATCCACCAGGTTCGTGCAGACAAGGTGATCCTATGTGGTGGCGCTTTCAACTCCCCACAGCTACTGCAGCTCTCCGGGGTTGGCGATGAAAAGCTACTCAACAAGGTTGGTGTGAACGTGGTTCACGACCTACCCGGTGTGGGCGAAAACCTCCAAGACCACCTGGAGGTCTATGTACAGTACAACTGCACCCAACCAGTGTCTTCCCAGCGCTACCTGGAGAAGTGGCGTTGGCCATTCATTGGGTTGTGGTGGATGCTCACCAAGAAGGGCCCAGTGGCGACCTCGCACTTCGAAGCTGGTGGCTTCGCCCGTTCCAACGATGATGAGGAATATCCAAATCTGATGTTCCACTTCCTACCACTGGCTATGCGCTACGATGGCTCCAAGCCGGAGGGTAAGGATGGATTCCAATTCCACGTGGGTCCAATGTATTCCGATGCCATTGGCCATGTGCGTATCACCTCGCCAAACCCACGTAAGAAGCCGGAGATTTTGTTTAACTATCTCTCCACCGAGCAAGACCGCCGAGAGTGGGTCGAGGCGGTACGTGTATCACGTCGTCTGCTTGACACCCCCGCGATGAAGGAATTCACCGATGGTGAGATTTCTCCTGGCCCCCAAGTCCAAAGTGACGAGGAGATCCTGGAGTGGGTTCGCAATGATGCCGAGACCGCACTGCACCCATCCTGTACCTGCGCTATGGGCCCCGCTTCTGATCCAATGGCTGTGGTTGATCCAAACACCATGCAGGTTCACGGCACTGAACAACTCTACGTTGTCGATGCTTCGGTGATGCCAAGCATCACCAACGGCAATATTTATGCTCCTACCATGATGATCGCGGAAAAGGCTGCCGATCTTATCTCTGGTAAGACCCCATTGACTGCCGATGAGACCCCGTTCTACCACGTGGGCGATCCGCTGAATCCTCCAGAGGTGAATTAAGCAACAGCCTATGCGCTACTCCCGGTAGCTAGTACAAGTGCCTGTGAGGTAATTATGGCCGGTAAGTTTTGCGATTTCTATCGCATTCCTTACCGGCTTTGTGCATGGACGAGCCAGCCCAAAAATACTGCGAGGGCAACTTGATAGTTCCCTCAGAGTGAGCCTGGGGTATATTGCGCCACCTGCCAGCGGGGAGTAACTTAACAATCACTGACAAAACCCTGGACATTGCCTCTACCACCCGCCAATTCGAAGGCCCAGTAGTGCTTGATCCTTTTCCCCGCCGCGCAATAAGGAGTTCCGTGCCTACCGCCACCCCGAAGGTCCGCATTCTTTGGCCCGATGTTGCTAAAGGCATCTCCATCCTTGGTGTGTGCTTTTTGCACGTAGTGCTCTTGGTGCCGGGAACCACGGGCAGCATTGCTACAGAAATCAATCGCTGGCTTGGTCCTGTACGCATGCCACTCTTTTTTATCGTTTCCGGTCTCTTCGCGTATAAAGTACGCGCGTTTAATCTCATGGAACTCTGGAATAAGCGTCTGCGCTATCTGCTAATCCCCTATTTGGTGTGGTCCCCCTTGGAATTAATCTCCGGTCGTATTGCAGTCGGCGAGATTCCAAACCTGAGAATGATCATCAAGCAGGTTCTAGAAGGCACTGGCTCCATGTGGTTCTTGCACTCACTGAGTGTGTTTGTGGTCTTTTTGTGGCTTACCCGCTTTTTACCAGATCGACTTTCCTTTGCAGCTTCCTTCTTGCCCTATCTCTTCCTCACGATGAGCCTGGAATTCGATCTTTCCAAGATCATGCTTTTCTTGCCGGTTTACTGCGTAGGTGTGTTCTTCCGCCCGGCAGTCCTTATGTGGGCGACGCGCATTAATAAGTGGTATTTGTGGCTGGGCACCTTCCTGCTGTTTTTAGGCGTGCAACGCCTTTTTGAGGAGGTGAACTGGGTAACTTCCAAGCTCGTCGCTGCCGGCTGGGATGTCACGGGGCCTACTGTCCACCAGGTCTTAGGCGGTATTCGCGTGTTTGGCGCCCTCCCCTTTGCGATCCTAGTCTGCTCGTTAATTGCCCAGATTCCGCTGCTGGCACGCTTCTTTACTTATTTTGGACGCAACACCTTAGTGATTTATATCGGCCATATGATTATGTTGGCATTTGGGTTTAAGTTGATCATGAATCAACTCGGTATCCAACAGCAACTCGAAGATGCCTCCCACTTGGTCATGTGGGGTTGCATCATCTACGGCATGAGCCTGTGTTTGTTTGCGGGCTGGTTCTTTGAACGGCTGAAGTACTTGCCAGTGGTCGGTAAGACTATCGATCCGAGCTTGCCGTGGTCAGGTCGACCCCGTACACGCGCTCAAAGTTCCGTCGTGTCAGTTGGATAAAATCCGCTAATGCCATCCCCCGCTGCGCGGCTAACACCGCGGCAGTGTGCCCAATAAAAGCAGGCTCATTGCGTGCCCCTCGAAAAGGCTCTGGAGTCATATAAGGAGCATCTGTTTCAATGAGCAGGAGTTCTGGGGGCATCGTTGCTGCAATCTCGCGTAAATAATCATTGCGCTTGAATGTTGCATTCCCAGAGAAGCTCAAGTAGTAGCCACGCGCAATGGCTTCCTGCGCAACATCCTTGGGCGAGGAAAAGCAGTGCAAAATGACGGCAGGCGGCTGCGGCAACGAGTCCAGCGCGCCAAGGAGTTCCGCATCTGCTTCTCGGTTGTGGATCATCAGCGGCTTATTCACTGCAATGGCGAGTTCATTATGCCAAGCGAGGGCGTCCTGCTGGATCTCTAGGCTTGCGGTGTTATCTGGATCTTGAGCAATCCAATAGGTATCGAGTCCCGTCTCACCGATGGCAACGCACTTGGGATCAGCTGCTAATACTTCTAGTTTGCGCTTGGCTGCCTCATCCAAGGTATGCGCCTTCGTCGGGTGAATGGCACAGGCAGCATAAACACCCTCATACGTTTGGGCAACGTCTAATGCTGCCTGCGCTTCTGCCAAACCATCACCAACAGTCACCATTCCTACGAGGCCTGCCTCCCAAGCACGGGTGATCACCTCAACCGCTGGTGCCGAACAAGAAGTTACATGAGTATGGGCATCGATAATCCCATGCGTACCCACGAGAGGCGTTGGAGTTGGACGCTGCTTTTTGCCCATTTATTGCACCGGTGCCCATTCTGGGCCGGTTTCACCCAACTTCGGGTCCAACTTAGCTACCAGTGGCTTTGGTTTTTGCAATTCAACGCCAGGCTCAACATCAATGCGTTCCCAGCGCGCCTGCTGGGTGCTGTACTCACCGGTGATGATGGCATAGGACTTGCCTTCTTGTGGCAGGCCCGCACCAACGAGTTCAACTGGAATATCATCGGTAACTTCGTGAATGTCTGGAGATGCCGCCCAGATGCCATCACGACCTAAAGTCTCATGGACTTGCTGGGCAATGTGTGGCAAGAATGGGGTAAGCATAACGTTAATGTCCGAGATAGCCTGCAGGGCGGTCCATAGCACCGTTGCCAGGCGTTCTTGCTGCTCTGGATCTTTCGCTAGTTTCCATGGTTCATGCTCTGCAATATAGGCATTCGCCTCCCCAACGACGTGCATGGCTTGAGTAATGCCAGCCTTAAAGCGCGAGTGCTCCAAAGCCTCACCGACGATGTCAAAGCTTTGGTTAACCAGATCCAGCAAGGCTGTATCACTAGCATTCAATTCACCTGGCTGAGGGACGGCACCGAAATTTTTGTGTGCCATAGATACTGCGCGATTGACCAAATTGCCCCAGCCATTAGCTAGCTCATTATTGACGCGACGGACGAACTCATCCCAGGTGAAGTCGGTGTCATTATTTTCTGGCCCGGCAACCGCGATGAAGTAACGCAGCGGATCGGGACCGAATTCTTTCAGGAAGTCCTTGACGTAGATAACAACGCCCTTCGAGGAGGAGAACTTCGAACCAGACATGGTAAGGAACTCCGAGGAAACCACTTCGGTTGGCAGCTGAAGTTGACCTAAGGCATGCTCGTTACCGCCCTTGCCTCCCTTCCCCTGATAGCCCAAGAGTTCTGCTGGCCAAATCTGGGAATGGAAGGTGATGTTGTCCTTGCCCATAAAGTAGTAGCTGACTGCTTGTGGGTTAGTCCACCACTGCTTCCAAGCATCCGGGTTGCCGCTACGATATGCCCACTCAATGGAGGCAGACAAGTAGCCAACCACTGCATCGAACCATACGTAGAGCTTCTTGGAAGGATTGTCCTCCCAACCCTCCACTGGCACTGGAATGCCCCAGTCAATATCACGGGTCATCGCACGTGGGCGAATATCTTTGAGTAGGTTCAACGAAAACTTCAACACATTTGGTCGCCAGTCCTGGCACTGTTCTAACCAAGCCGCCAGCGCATCAGCCAAAGCAGGTAGGTCTAAGAGGAAGTGCTCGGTTTCAACGAACTTCGGAGTCTCGCCATTGATCTTGGAGACGGGATCGATCAGGTCTGCGGGATCCAACTGGTTACCGCAGTTATCGCACTGGTCGCCACGAGCGCCACTCGCCCCACAAATTGGGCAGGTGCCTTCAATATAACGGTCAGGCAGGGTGCGGCCGGTCGAAGGAGATATCGCACCCATGGTGGTCTCTTTAACCATATAGCCGTTTTCGTACAGCCCCTTAAACAACTCCTGTACTACCGCATAGTGGTTGCGAGTGGTGGTACGAGTAAACAGGTCATACGACAGTCCCAAACCTGCCAAGTCCTCAACGATTTGGCGGTTATACCGGTCGGCAAGATCCGCAACGCTGACACCTTCTTTATCTGCTTGTACCAGCAGTGGGGTGCCGTGCTCATCCGTTCCGGAGATCATTAAGACATTTGCCCCGACCATGCGCTGGTAGCGGGCAAAGACATCCGAGGGAACTCCGAACCCGGCAACATGTCCAATATGGCGGGGGCCATTGGCGTAAGGCCAAGCTACGGAAACAAGCACATTTTTCGTCATGATGTCTACCTTAATATATTCACCGAGCTTCAAGCATGCCGGCATAAAGCTCTTTGGCGGAAAGATCATACTTCGCGGCTATCTGTTTGCAAGCATCTTTAGTGCGCACACCAGAATCCACCAATGCTTGTACTTCTGGCAAGGCATTCGCGGCATTCAATTTCTTCGGTGTTGCTGGAGAAAAAACCAGTACGATTTCTCCACGCACTCCATCTGCTGCCCAAGTGCACGCTTGGGCTAAGGTGCCGACGAAGACTTCTTCGAATTTCTTGGTCAGTTCCCGCGCGACTGCAACTTCGCGCTGCTCGCCTAAAACCTCCCGGGCATCGTTGAGTGTTTGTACCACGCGGTGTGGGGATTCAAAGGCGCATACTGCGCGCGGCTCACTGCTCAGTTCCCCTAGCCATGCTTTGCGCGCCTGAGCTTTGCGCGGTACAAAACCATCAAAGGCAAAACGATCCCCAGCAAGACCGGATATTGCCAAAGCGGTGGTCACCGCAGAAGCCCCAGGTATGCAGGTCAAGGCTACTCCTGCCACACGCGCAGCCTTCACCAGCGGGAAGCCCGGATCCGAGATCACAGGCATACCGGCATCGCTGACCACAAGCACCCGCTGGTGGCGGGCAAGCTCGATGAGTGTTGCTACTCGTTCTTGCTCATTGTGCTCGAAATTCGACAGCACCCGTCCCTGAATCTCAATGCCTAAGGATTGGGCGAGCTGCCGGGTCTTGCGGGTATCTTCAGCCGCGATGACATCGGCTTGGGCAATTGCTGTGCACAGGCGTGGGCTGGCATCTCCAAGATTGCCGATTGGAGTGGCAGCCAAGGTGATACCCACGTGCAACGGGTAGGCAGCTGTAGCATCATTGAGATAGGTCATGGCGTCCTTTGGTTTTCTGGTGGAGTCGCGATGGTTGTTCCAATTTCCCATACGCAGCCCGGCAGTAATTATGGGGTTATTCATTGTAGGTTACCTGGTAGGTTACCTGAGGTAGTGGACAGCCTTCGAAGCTGGGCCTTGCGCTAGGGAATTTCACTAGGGGCTCGCGCTAAGTTTCGCTAGAACCAGCGGAGGAGGAATACACCACTACCCCACACCAAAAGTTGTGGTGTGGGGTAGCAAGAATACGAAAGACTCCTGATCGCAGCTACAACTGCTTATTTTTGCACGGAATCCTCGGCGTCATCAGGATCAGCGTCTTTTGTGTCTTCATCTGCTGGATCGGAGATCGTGGAAAGATCTTCGAGCTCCTTTGGCTGTGCATGCTCTGGCAAGGTCAAAGGCTCACCAGCGCTCACCAACCGATCTTCATGCTCTACTTCCACAGCCGACGCTGCAGCATCGTCCGAAGAACCAGTAGCTGTTGCCGCAGTCGCACTCGCAGCAACAGCAGCGACTGCAGCCTCAGAGGCAGCCGTATCAGCATTTGCTTCGACATCGGCAAGCATCTCGGCATCGATTTCTTCTTCCAATGCAGCAGTCAGCTGCTCAGAGTCCAGATTGGACTCCTCGGCATAGCGTTCCAGCAAGCGCTCCTGCTTAGAGCTAAAGCGCATACCTGGATCCAGCTTGCGGCGGACCAACACATGAATCTTTTCGCGGCGCTCCTGCTCTTCGCGGATACGGCGGATACTCATAAACCATGCACTAGCAACAACGACGATCAACAAGATGCCCATATAACCCAAGATTGGATATACCAAACCGACCAGGGTACGGAATCCTAAGAAGGAGCAACCAAAACCGGCAATACAAGCCACCGCGAAGACTTGGTAGAAACGCTCTGGCTTCTTCACTGACACGCGCTTACCGAAAGCGTAGAACATAGCAATCGCAGTGTTGAAGATCATGCCGATGATGACGATGGACATGACCAGACCTAAGGACGAGTTGATGCTAGTAACGATACTGAGCATTGGAACATCATCTTGCGCCACGGATTCGGAATCAAGGTACAAGCCATAGGTCGTCAGCACCATGAGCACGCCAAAGATCAAACCACCCATAAGTCCACCGTAGCCAGCTGGGCGGGGATCAATATTATTGCCACCAATGATCATGGACATCGAAACGCCCATCATCAAGGTCAGACCCACATAGTTGAGAGCAGACAGCCACCAGCTTGGGGTGGGGCTTTCAACAGACATAGCCGCATCTTGCATGCCATCGGTCATGCCATCAGTGGTGGCAATAACGTAGAAAATAGCCAACAGCACAAACACCACAATGACCGGAGTGAGCGCACCAATCACGGTGGTCAAGCGATCTACATCGAGCAAACCAGCGACTAAGACCATCACCAGCATGAGCAGGGCACCCCAAGCGGTGTTCCACCCGAATTGCTGTTCCATGTTAGAGCCGGCACCAGCGAACATCACAAAACCGGTGCAGAACAAAGTAATAATCACACCGATATCAAGGATACGGGCGACTACTGGATGTGAAATGCGGCGCAGCACAGTGCCGTGATCATTAGCCAGGAAGTAACTTCCCAGCTGAATTGCTGCCAGACCTACTGTGGCCATGATTATGCCAGCGATCAAGGCTCCGAGGATGCCGATGCGCCCATAGGAGACAAAGTACTGCAGTACTTCCTGGCCAGTGGCGAAGCCGGCACCGATAACGATACCGACGAAAGCCATTGCAGTCTGCAACGTTTTTTTGAACATAATGTCATACAACGTTTGGGATTTCCCACCAGAATCAAATCTCCCCTTGTGGCCCACGAAATGCTGTGCCCCAGCAGGGCGAAGAACCTATAGGAAAGAGATAACCATGGTTGATTGTGAGCGCATGCATGCGCCAACGTAGAAGCGCACATCGTGACGCTCGTATCAGCCCCCTGGCGAAATAATCCCGAAAACGCGTCCTTTCTTCCAAAACTTTCACTATTATCTCAAGAAAAATGCTTCAACCCCACCACGTTGTGCAGCGCGCACTTTCCATCTATCGAAAGCACACGGACGAACGCAGAACTATTCCTGCTCTGGCACCAATTCTCTGGAGTGCAGGTAGGCAGATAGCAGCCGTGCCAGTGGGCATCATTACCACTGTGTTGCACTATCTGGGACGGCACACCGCGAGTTCAAGCGGCGACTGCGGTGACCATCGAGTCATTCTCTATACATAGTTAGCTTAGTAAACCTTAGGCTTAAAACCTAGCTGCAGCTGCGTTGCTGAGCCGCTTCCCCTGGGGAAACACGCTCGTTCGATGGGACAAATTACCCTCATCGCCATGACTTCGAACAGCTCACAGAATTCGGTATTTGTGTACACGAACACTAGATTCAGACTAGGTTCAGGTTAGATTCTCAGTACGGCGCCGGGGCATTGCCGAGATTTGAAGAGCCTACATCCACAAGGCAGCTGCAGACACAACAGCCCATGCATGAAAAAATCCACCTGCCGCAACTTCCTTCCAGAGGAAGCATGAACAGGTGGATCGTGCGCCCTAGAGCGCAGCCGGCATAATTATCGGGCTCTGAAGATTCTTAATCCTTCTGCTCGACAACTGGTGCTGGGCGGCGCTTGCGTTGCCGGTTTTGCTTTTGAAGCGCGCGCTTTTTCTGTTCTAGGTGAATGCGGCGCTCCCGGGCCAAGCGGCTCGCAAAGCGCTTTTGCTCACGGTAATCCAGATAAATTTCATCATTTCGCAGGTCCTTCACCAGAGCCATCATCAGCAGGATGATCACGATCAAGAAAGGACTAGCAGCAATAATGGTGATGTTTTGCAGGTTAGAGAGCACATCTTCACCACCAGTGACCATCATGGTCATACCGATCATACCGACCAAGACACCCCAGGCGCAGGTGACGAAGCGGTTGGCATCAACGGCACCATTTTGACTCATCGAACCCATCACGGTTGATGCAGAGTCAGCAGAGGTCACGAAGAAGGTGCACAGCAGGATCACGGCAATGAAACCAGCGATCGCGCCACCTGGCAACGTGTGCAACAGATCGAAAAGTTGGTATTCCGCACTGCCATCCCCATAGATGGAATCACCCTTTTGCTCTAGGTGAATAGCAGTACCACCGAAGATGGAGAACCACACGACGGTCACGCCCGAAGGGACCAGCATCACGCCAATGAGGAATTCGCGAATGGTGCGGCCACGCGAAATGCGGGCGAGGAACATACCAACGAATGGGCTCCAGGAAATCCACCATGCCCAGTAGAAGATGGTCCAGCCAGAGAGCCATTCGCCAGCAGAACCATCAGCGGATTCTGCGGTGCGTCCCGCGTTTTCGAAGAAGTTCGATAGGTAGGAGCTGACAGAACCTGGAACGAAGTTGAGCTGGGTAACTGTTGGCCCCAGGACGAAGACGAAGAGTGCCAACAAGGCGGCGAGTGCCATATTTGCATTCGAAATATACTGAATGCCCTTGCCAACGCCCGACATCGCAGAGATCAGATACGCCAAGATCAAAATGGAGATAATGCTAACCATAGTCCCGGTACCAGGATTTTTGATAACACCGGCGGCATCCAAGCCTGCAGAGACCTGGGCGGCTCCAATACCAAGGGAACATGCAGTGCCGAAGATAGTGGCGATAATTGCCAGCACGTCGATCACGCGGCCTATGGTGCCGCGCGCGTTCTTCTCGCCGATCAATGGCACGAATGCCGAGCTAATCAGCTGACGGCGACCAAGGCGGAATGTGGAATAAGCAATAGCCAATCCCACGATGCCGTAGATAGCCCAAGGATGTAGCGTCCAGTGCAGGAGCGTAGAGCTCATAGCCTGGTCAACATCGTGGCTTCCCCGCCCGGGTACACCATCACGGTAGTGGCTCAAGGGTTCGGCCACGCCGTAGAACATTAAGCCGATGCCCATACCAGCGGCGAACATCATTGCAATCCAGCTGACAGTCGTAAATTCTGGGGCCTCGTCATTGCGCCCTAAAGGAATGCTGCCGAACTTACTGCAAGCCAGCCAAATGGCGAATACCAAAAAGACTGTGCCGAATAGTACGAAGGCCCATCCAAAGTTATCCACCACAAAGCCAAGGGCGGCTGCGGAGAATTCAGAGAAACTGTCTTGGAAGGCTAAGCCCCACACCACGACAACACCAACGACGACGAAGGCAGGGATGGTTACGCGCCAATCGGTAACGCTCTTGCCTTCGCCTTCTAATTCGATGGCTTCATCCGGTTCGCTAGCTGCCTTATCAATCGCTTCCGTGGACTCCAACATGGAGACCAATTGTTGGGTTGCGGTTTCTTGATTCTCAGCCGCGCCGCTTTCTGGGTTTGTTTCCTGCGTTGCGTCTTCTGAAGTCATACTTCTATGGTGGTGCAGCCTTGCGGCAATGTAAACTACTTTTCGCAGCTTACAAAGCCAAAGCGCCGTTTTTATGCCATGCGTTGTTCAGCGAATTTCCAGAATAATATGCAATTACACTGGCAATTTCACAGCTCTCCCATCACCTGTTGCCCCCAAATATAACAAAATCGTAACAATCGCCTTCTGGGGACAATTTTCGAAAAATTCACCCCAATCACGGTCATTTCGCGTCTAGATTCTAGGTTCTTTGGCCCCATCCTTTTAGAATGATCTCGTGCGCGCACAAGTAGATACTTTGGAAGAAGGCCCCGACGGCCAACCACACGACGCCGACCCTGCAAAGAAGGCCGGTCGTTTTGCTCTTGCAGCAACCCCACAGCCAGACCCCCCACACATCTGGACCAGGGCCGACACCGTATCAACGGTAACAATCGGCGCTTTGGCTTTTTTGATGCGCCTTTTCTTATTGCCCTCGGCAACCGCTGGTGGCACCCCAGTGTTCGATGAGAAGCACTATGTGCCCCAGGCCTTTGACATGGTGGAATCACAGATGAATGCGATTCTAGGTGGCCTGGAGCTCAACCCCGGCTACGGATTGGTCGTACACCCGCCCCTAGGCAAACAGGTCTTAGCCATCGGGATAGAGATCTTTGGCTACAACCCCTGGGGCTGGCGCATGGTCACCGCGCTGTGTGGCACCGCTGTCATCGTGTTGATCATGGCAATTGCTCGCCGACTCAGCCGCTCCACCACGATTGCCACCTTCGCAGGCATTTTGGCGCTAACTGATGGTGTGCTGTTGACTGCCTCACGCTTTGGCATGCTCGATATTATCCAGGTGCTCTTTATTGTTGCTGCTACTTGGATGCTTGTTTGCGATAACGAACAAATGGAATGGCGCATGCACAATGCCGCCGCCACCATTAGTGCTAGCCCATATGGCCCTCGCATGGGTTTTCGCTGGTGGCGTTTTGGAGCTGGCGTACTGCTAGGCCTGGCCTTATCGGTGAAGTGGTCCGGCCTGTATTACATGGCTTTTTTCGGAATTCTCATCGTCGTACTCGACGCCTTACGGCGACGTCGCTATGGGGTGCAAAAGCCTTGGGTCGGTACACTGCTGCGTGATTGCTTCCCAGCATTCGCCTCAATTGTGATTTTGCCTGCTGCCCTCTACGTCTGGAGCTGGCGAGCTTGGTTCGCCAATGAAAATGCGGTCTATCGCCATGCAGCCACCGATGGTTCTATCGACGAAGGTAGCCTGCTCAACCACCTGCCCGATACCTTGGCGAGCTGGTTCTACTACCACCAGCGAGTGTTGGACTTCCACGCCTCACTCACCAACTCTGCTGGCAATATCCACCCCTGGGAATCCAAGCCCTGGGCGTGGCTAGTCGCAGGCCGTCCAATCCTCTATTACTCCTCAACCGGCATTGAATGTGGGGATACCACCTGCCGCCGCATGATTTTCCTCTTTGGTACCCCGGCTATCTGGTGGCTCACTATCCCCGTACTTCTGTGGGCGCTGTGGTCAATGGTGATTCGCCGCAATTTCACTTATCTCTTCCCCTTCGTACTATTCATGGCGGGCTTTGTGCCTTGGCTAGCGAACTTTGATCGTCAGATGTATTTCTTCTACGCCACCGCGTTAGTGCCGGCAACGATCATTATGCTCGCACTTGCCTTAGGCGAAGTGCTGCAGTATCGCACACCTGCCAATAAGCGCTGGTTGCCTGCTGGTGCGACCTGGCAAGGAGTTGCTGTCGCCACCTACCTAGGTGTAGCAATTGTGTGCTTCTGCTACTTTTCGCCAATTATGTATGGCTTCCGCATTTCTGATGCCTACTATGACCAGATGATGTGGCTGCCAAGCTGGACCTAAAACATTCGGCACATGCTGCTAGTATCTGATTCCCGGTTGATGGCTTTTTCGAAGCTGCCAAGAAGCTGCCAAGAAGCTGCCAACTGGGTTTTCGCGCTTCCTACACCTTTTCAGGCCGTTGGCTCCTACTTTTCCATGCGCATCGCACCACCTTGTACCAGGGGTTACCCAAATGAAGCCAATTTCTAACTGCAAAAGGTCACATATTGAACTCAATACTGCTAGAAATAAGACTGAATCCCCTCTCACAAATTCATAAGGAGCATGCATGACTTTTCGTGTATTTGCGCACCGTGGGCTGAATCATCAGGCCCCGGAAAATACCCTCAGCGCATTCCGCCTTGCCGCAGAGCAAAGCGTGCAATGGATCGAAACAGATGTGGATGTGCTTGCTGACGGCACCGCCATTGTGATCCACGACGAAACACTCGATCGCACCACTGATCTCAGTGGAGACTACGCCCACCTCACCGCCACAGACCTCGATCCCATTGATGCCGGTAGTTGGTTTTCCCCCGAATTTGCAGGTGAGCCGCTACCTACCTTGGATGCTTTGGTTCGTCTTCTCAATGAAACCGGTATGCATGCCAATATCGAGCTCAAAGGCCCAACTGGGGGCAAACAGCATGCCGAGCGCCTCATCACCCAGGTCACACAATCCTTGGCGGCACTCAGGCCCGAAAACCAAGTTCTGATTTCCTCCTTTAACCATGTTCTGCTCGCGCGCTTTAAAGAACAGGCACCACAGTACCCCGTGGCCTGTTTATTTGAACGACACACCTTTAACTCCGATTGGCGCACCATCGCCGAACTCGTTGGTGCTAGCGCCATCCACCCAGAAGACGATGGTCTCACTGCCGAGCAAATTGCCATGATGCGCGATGCCGGCTATGACGTCAATGTGTGGACAGTGAACTCCCGTGCTCGCATTAATGAGTTGAAAAACTTTGGCGCCACCGGAGTCTTTAACGATCAGGCCAATCTCATGCTGGATTTCGAAGAGGATGCCAATGTCGTTTAAACTACCTACCTTCTTGCGCCGCGGCTATACCGGCGCCTTCCTTTCTGTAGTCTTAGCAGGCCAGCTGACGTACTCCGCCTTCGAAGCCTTCAAGGGCTCCCTCATGTTGCCACTCTGTGATGTTTTGGGCATCGGCGTGGATGAGTTCGGCATCTTGATGGGCTGGCTGGGCATCGCTATGTTCCTCTATGTGCCAGCTGGCTGGGTGAATAACCGCTTCCCCATTCGTAATATCCTCATTGCTTGGTCGGCTTGGCGCCTTGCCACCTACATGATCTTGTACCTCGTGCCCAACCTGGACTTCCAGGTCATGATAGCCATTGCGATTAGTTGGGGCATCTGGGATGCCATCGGCTGGCCTGCAGTGGTCAATGGCGTCAGCTTCCTAGCCCGCAATGAAAACACCGAAGGCCGTGGCCTGGCCATGGGCTTGCTCGAGACTATCCGCCGCGCAGCTGAATTCCTCATGAACTTGATTATCGTCGGTTTACTGGCGATCTTCCCCGATAGTGCCACCGTCATTATGCGCGGCTTTGCCATTGGATATGCCCTCCTGCTCATTCCACTGATCATTGCTTTGCTGCGTTATGTACCGCTGAACGCCGTTGGTAATGAAGACAGCGGCGCAAGTGAAAAGGAAGTGAGCGCTAATAAGGCCGCTTTCTTAGGTCTGGTGCACGTACTCCTCAAACCCACGGTATGGCTCGCTGGTATTGCCGCGCTATGCATCTATTGGTGCTACGTGAATTTGATCTATTCCTCCGCCCCGTACCTGACGTTGGTGTACGATGCCAGCGCAGCAATGAGCGGCGCCTTCGGCATATTCAATACCGGATTTATCGGCATTATTGCTGGCCTAGCTGCCGGACTGTGTGCTGATTATGTCTTTAAGTCCTCCACCAAGATGATTGCTGTAGCACTCGCCGTGACTGCCATAGGTGTTGGCCTCGTCGCACTGCTCCCATCGGATGAATCCATGATGTGGCCAGCAATGATTCTGCTGATGCTCATGGCTATCGGCATCTTCATGGGCAAGGCCGTGATTCTTGCTCCAATTGCGGAACTGCACTTACCAGAGTCTATTAACGGCTCGGCTATGGCCGTGGGTTCTTTCTTAGCCTATGCCTCGATCTTCTGGGCTAACCCTATGACGGCAGGCATTATTGAGGCCCACAGCGATGATGCCTATGTAGGCTACCAACAGATATTCTCTATCACCTTCGTCGTTGCTTTGATTGGCATGCTGGCTGCCAGCATTCTGGTGTGGATGCAACGCCACCGTAAGGACGAACCAGTCGCTGAACAGGCTCCTACAACCGACTAATACTGGACTGCGCTACCCCTCTCGTATAGCAGCCGCTTTTCTAAGGCATAACGCGCTGTGGTTTTCCGGTGACTTTCTCCAAAAGCACAAAGGAAACAACAGCGCGTTTTTACTTTTCAGGCGGGATGAAACCGCAGGCACACTCGGTGCAGGGAATCGTTCTCTGCTACTGCACTACTGTGCTAGCTCCTGCGCTACTAGGAACGCAATTGCGCCAAGCTTTCTTGGATGACCCCCCAACCCAGATATGCAATCCAGGTCAATGCACAAACCACAGCGCTCAAGGCCAGCCACACTAAAAACCAGCCGATTTCTGCAGAAAAAGTGCCAGCAATCATATCTTGAATGCGCACACCAAAAGAAAATGACCACCAAGCGCCCAAGAATGGCACAATGCCGCCGGCAAAGCGCGGGAAAATCGCCAAGAATAACAACATCGCAGCCAGCGACAAGCGAATAGCAGCAGCATCAATGAGGTAGTCGCGCTGCTCGCTACTACTGGCATCAGCAATGAGCCGTACTCCCCAGATCAGCCAGCCCAATGCCATAGTGACTAGACCGACCCGGCAGATCCAACTCCAAGTATTGCGGATCAGCAATTGACGCCGCCAAGTCGCATCCACCCCAGCTAAAATCTCAGCAGTAAGATCAGGGGCTGTGGCAGGGGTACTGGCTTGAAAATTCAGCTGCCGGTTGACTTGTGCCGCCTGCTGGTAAAATGCCCGGCACTCCGGACAGTGCGCGAGGTGGGCTTCCAAAACATCTTCGGGGATGCCGGGGTCTTCCCCATCTAAGGAGGCGGAAAGCGCTGCTTGGACTTGCTCACAGCTCAACACGGCTAAACACCTCATCTAAGCTGGCGCGCCCACTGCCGAAAACCACGATCATCAGCAAAGAGATTAAGAGCACCAAGGCATACTCCACGCCGCCATCGGCAACAAAAACGCCATTGGGCAAGTGCACCATAACTATTGCTGCTATCATCTCCACAGCTAACACTCCGGCGGCCAGGGTGGTAAGCAGTCCAATAATCAGCATGGCACCACCGACAACTTCGCCCAGGCCTGCAAACCAGACGAAAAGGCGTGGCTGGGGAATGCCCCAAGAACTAAATTGTTGGGCGGTGTCATCAATCCCGTGAATGATGAATTTCTGGAGGCCATGGGCGATGAACACTGCGCCTAAAATCAACCGCAACAGCAGTAGTGCTGCATCCCGAATGAATGGTTGATCCATAGGTTACCTACCCGACTCGTCGTTCCAAGGAGGAATGATCAAAGCCTAATTGCTCCCGATTGTCTGGAGTGATCACATCGAGTTCTTCGAAATCTGGGCTCTCATCATCCAGCTCGAGTACCACTGCACCCGGGTGGCGCAGGCGCTGCGGGATACCTAATTCGGTATCTTCTGCATTGGCCACACCGAGCCTGGCACGGCGCAGTTGTTCCACACGACGGGCATGCAACTGCTGCTCAGCACGGACCTGCTTGCGCAAAGTCACCAAGTACAGCGCCAGGATACCAACGCTGATAAGCGTCATAGTCCAACCAAAGCCACCCCACAACACGGCAGCTATGAATGACAGCGCAACCAGTAAACTCATGCCACCTAAGGTGCGCTTGCGGCGCTGCAGACGCACAGCACGTGCAGCCATTTCAGCTTGGGGGTTCCATCCACCACGACGTGCGCGGTGAAGGGCAAAATCCATTTCTTCTTCCGTTAACTCAGAATCGGCCAGATCCTCGCGATAGGCTGCTGCAGGTTCTTCGACGACCTCTTCTTCTGCCTTGCCGGGATAGAGCAAGTCTTCGGGGCTAACATAAGCCTCGTCGTAGGAGTAAGCGTCTTCCTCTGCTTCATAGTCATCGAAGTTATCCAGCGCAGCATCATTGTAGCCAGCACCATTGGCCGTAGTTTGCTGCGCATACTCTGCAGCGTCATACTCTTCGACTAAGTCTTCGGCATCAAATTCGGATACCGATCCCGCATACTCATCATCTGCAGTGCCATTCTCAGGGAGTACGTTGGTGTGCTCCGCCACATCGTATCCGGCTGGCAATTCGTAGATGACCTCGCCATCGACAACCTCGGGGACAACTTCAGTAGCAGGTTCACTCAGGCTGGACTCGGCGCTCACTTGAGCGTATTCGGCATCAGCTGCTGCATCTTCAGTGCGAATGAGATGCACATCCTTAGCGCTGATCTTGGGTTGCAAAGGAGTGTCTAGAGGCTTGGAGCCGCCTTTATAGACCACGCGGGTCTCGTCAAAAGCATCACCGGCCTTCGAGATAGGCTTGTGGCCACGTAAGAACATTGGCGCCAGCACAAAAAGCCAGACAAGCACGATAAGCGCAATAGCTACTGTTCCTGAAGTCATGGCGACCCGTTACCTTTCCTAAACAACCTTGCTACCTGGAATACGACCCTGCCTGTGTTTATGCAATGCAGCGTCATCATCGAACCCTGCTCGCATAATGCTAGGTATAGTATTCCCACAATATGAACTTCTACTGTAGCAACCAGGCGCGATATGGTTTATGGGGCACGCCGAATTCGTTGCGCGCGAATCAGGCGCTGCACACAGGTTGAGTGATAGTCCCCGCTACTTAGGGTGTAAAAGCGATGTAATTGAGACTTCCCTCCCACATGCAAGGCGGGGTAATGATGAAAATCCCGGCAAAAGCCAATGTGCTCGAGCACTTTCTGGGAGGCAATATTCTCTGGCAGGCAGGTAGCGGTAAGCTCGCGCAGATGTAGCACTTCCAAACCATAGTCGCAGATCAAGGCGCAGGCGGCGGTAGTAATGCCTTTGCCTTGGTATTCCCGGGCGATCCAATAGCCTACCCAGCATGGGGCGGCCGCAGTACGTTTACTTCCCCCTGTATTCAGCGCAGTTTCCACAGCTTCTTCTTTTAAAGCGCCCAGCGAAATTTGGCCAGCGAACTGCCCATCGACTTCAATGGCCAGCGGCACAATATCGCCTTCGCCGGTAAGTTCTTCTAAATAGGCGAAGCTGCGTGCCCAGGCGGAACGTGTATGGGCTTGTTTCCAACTCACGATCATGGTGGGCTCAACGGCCTCTAAGTATTTGCGATCGCGCATGCGGTAGTAGCGCCAGAGTTTACCATCTTTATATGTCAACGAGCGAACTCGCACCCGCTGGCCACTGGGAACGATGACTTCTTGAGAATAATAGGCCGGTTGCCGCGGTGGAAACAGCACTGCACAAACGTGTTGCAGGATCATCAATTTCCACCTTCAGTAAGCGCGCTAGCGCGGGCAGCAGTCATTAGCCCGGCAGATATTCCTGGAATTATTTTTTCCAACGTGTAAATGCAAGCTCACCTAGCGCGATTGTGCAAGGAAGATGACTTCCACGATATCGCCTGGGCGCACCTCAACCACGCCTTCTGGAATCTTCAATAGGGCATTAGCATTGGCCATGCCTGCAAGGAGATGCGCTGGCGCACCAGTTGCAGCACCTAGACCTTCAACCAGGTAATCTTGAGTTTCAGCATCCCGCATTAAGCGGGCACGCACATAGCCGCGCCGACCGTTCTTACTACGCACGTGATTTAGTGAACGAGCACGCACCATCTTGCGAGTACCATTTCGCTTCCCCAAGCTCATGCGAATGACTGGACGAATAAAGATCTCAAAGATAACCAAGGCGGATACGGGGTTGCTTGGCAACAGGAACACCGGCTTTTCTTCTGGGCCTAAAAGCCCAAAGCCTTGCACACTACCAGGGTGCATGGCCACGCGGGTGGTATCAATGGTCCCAAGTTCTTCGAGGACCTTTCGGATATTCTCACTGCCCGAGCCACCAACGGCACCAGTGATGACCATAACTTCACTACGCACCATCTCTGCTTCTATGATCTCGCGCAAGCGGCGGGGTTCACCGGCAATAATGCCGACTCGATGGGCATCAGCTCCTGCCTCACGCGCAGCAGCTGCTAAGGCATACGAGTTCACATCATAGACGTGGCCCAGACCTGGATCGCGGTGAATATCCACTAACTCATGCCCCACAGAGAAAATAGACACTCGGGGACGCGGATAAGCCAAAACCTTCTCGCGGCCGACTGCTGCCAATAGACCAATGTGGGTAGGCCCAATTAAGGATCCAGATTGCACGGCAACATCACCAACGCGGATGTCATCGCCTGCGCGACGCACGAATTCGCCGGAGCGAACAGTGCGATGTGCCACCATGCGCTTGCGTCCTCGGTCCGTCCACTCCAGTGGTATCACCGCATCGGCGAGTGCTGGCATGGGCGCTCCAGTGTGCACACGTACTGCTTGCTTCGGCTGCAAACGCAAAGGTTTTTGCGAACCTGCAGCTACTTCGCCAACGACTGGCAGCGAAGTCTCGCGCGGCTGCGGGCGTTGTGCTTTTTCTTGTGGTGCGGGAGTTGCCAGGCCGCGTTCGCCACCGATGTCCACGGCACGCACGGCATAGCCATCGATTGCTGCTTGATCGAAGCTAGGCAAAGGGCGGGTTGCTTGGACTTCTTCCGCGCACATCAGACCAAGCGATTCTGCAATCGCAATGCGCACCGGGTCTGGTACCCGAGCTGCTTCGGTTACTCGTGCTAGCTGTTCGTCTACGGACCGCACAGATACTCCTTGCCCATTTTCTTTTTCGCCCTCACCACCTTAGCCTTTCCAAGCGCTGTTCATTAAGCCAACTCTTGTGCTCGGTGGAATACGGGGTTACTTAGACACCGTGTTCATCGAGAATTCGGCGCAAAACTTTACCCAAATGCGGGCCATATTCTGGGTTGGATAACCCGAAGTCCACCACTGCTTGGATATAACCACCCGGGTTACCCAGATCGTGGCGCTTACCCTCGTGGATCAAAATGTGCACGGGGTGACCTTCTTGGATAAGCAGCTCGATAGCATCAGTCAGCTGCAATTCCCCACCAGCACCGGGCGTAATGCGTTGTAAGGCATCAAAGATAGCGCGGTCGAGTAAGTAGCGACCTGTTGCCACAAAGTGTGAGGGCGCATCTTCTTGAGCAGGCTTTTCTACCATGCCAGTAACGCGTCGAACATTATGTTCGCCTGCGTATTCAGCCTCGGCAATCTCGAAAACACCATAGTTGCTAACCTCACTAGGCTCTACCTCGAAAGCGCACAGCACACTACCACCGAGCTGCTCCCGCACATCGAGCATGCGATGAACCACATCACTTGGCATCACCAAATCATCAGGCAGCATCACGGCTACCACGTCTTCTTCGGCATCGAGCACCTCCTCCGCCAATCCAACAGCGTGACCTAAGCCGAGAGGTTGGGCCTGCTCAACGGGAGTGATACGAATGAGCTCATGCGCCCGGCGTACCTTGGCAAGCTGTTCGTTCTTGCCGCGGGCCTTTAAGGTTGCCTCCAACTCGGGAAAAGACTTGAAATGCTCAAGGACTTCTTGCTTATTCGGAGCGGTGATGATTGCCAATTTTTGCGCACCCAGCTCTGCGGCCTCTGCCGCGATGAGTTCAATGCCTGGGGTGTCGACTACGGGCAACAATTCCTTAGGCACCGTTTTGGTGGCAGGCAGGAATCGGGTACCCATCCCGGCTGCGGGAACAATAACGGTGTAGACCCCGCGGCATGGGTGCGATGTAGTTTGGTCCATAGCGGGTATTGTACGTTCCAAAGCCCACTTGGTGTGGGAAGCTGGCGCAATTGCGCCAAAAAGGTTGCACGGATCATAGAAGGATACAGATGGACCCCACGCAGCTCGCCGCTCGTAAGCAGAAATGGCGCACCCAGATTCGGGACCAGCGCGCAGCTCTTACAGAACAAGATCGTCGCGCCGCTGATGCTGCGATCCGTGCCAATGTCGAGGATTATCTTAGGAATCATCTCCCAGCACAGGCGAGTGTGGCATCATACCTGCCGTCGGCGAATGAACCTGGTGGTGCGGCTTTAACCGCCTGGGCACATGAGTATGCCGGTGCTCTCTGGCTGCCAAAGGTTGTGGGTACCCATGAACTCTCTTGGGGGCAGCTTGGCCCACACCAAGAACTACACGCTGGCAATTTTGGGATCATGGAACCCAGCACTGATCTAGTGGACTTTTCCGCAATCCCTCATGTAGCTGCGGTAATCCTTCCCGGTTTGGGCGCAACCCCTACTGGGCGGCGCTTAGGCCAAGGGGGCGGTTATTATGATCGCCTGCTTGCAGCGGTGCAAATACCAAAAATATTAGTGCTCTACGCCCGTGAGATTAATGCAGATATTCCCTTTGAAGCACATGATATTGGAGTAGATGTGCTTATTACTGAAGCAGGCGTACTGGAAGTAGGTTCCGTGCAGTAGCGGCTGCGTATTCGGTGTGGATGCCGATCACAGGTCGTGCTATCGCCCTGGGAACCGCGCGGCCTATGGTAAGGGTCTAAAGAGGGTGAAATTCTCCTCTCAAAAGCTTTCATCGGTATGCCCATCACCCTCGAATCCGGCAAATGTCGATACGATTGGACAAAAACTCTGGCAAGTACTGCGCAGCCCCGGGTATCGGCGCAGCTTATTCTTCCGCCGCATTCTGGCAACGATGTGTTTAGTCGCTGCAGGTCTGCTTGCATTGGCGCAAGCCCACTCGCATACGACTGAACTGCTGGTTTATGCCACAGATCTCCCTGCTGGGCACATCGTCGAAGAAACAGATCTTCGCATTATTTCAGTTCCGGCTGAAAGCAAACAGTGGGTGCCAGAGCTCGAGATAGCAGACCTCGTCGGCACAGTCTTGTTGCAGCCACGGGCTGCAGGGGCTCAGGTGTATAGCGAGGATGTGCTGTATGAAAACCGCTTAGCTGCCCACCCGGAATTACAGTTGGTTCCCATACAGTTGGCTACCCAAGCTTGGACTGAGATCGTTCATCCTGGCGATGAGATTCATTTATTAAGGCCGGCGAGCGAAGCTGAATTGGCTGACCCAGATTTCCATCCAGAAATTATTGCTCACAATGCACTCGTGGTCGCAACTCCAACACCTGCGGCGCACTCGGATGCCCCTACCCTGTTCGACGATGGAGTAATTCTAGTAGGTCTCAGCCCAGTGGTGGCGGGACAGGTAGCGAGCTTTGGGTTACATTTTCCCTTTGCGATGGTGATTGCATCCTCTGCATCGCAATAAAAGAAAGCCTCAGGTAATTGTGTGTTACTGAGTCTTTCTTTATCGCAGCCGATTTCGCAGCCTTGCAGCCACTCGTTCGAGCCCTTGCAATATTCTTAAGCTGCGCGACTTATACACTGTATTATCTTATTCGGTCTTACCATAGTGCGGAGGCTGTTGCTCCTTATAGTATTGCGCCGAAATCGGTGGTTGCAGGTCTTGGAAAAAGTCCCCTGTCGAGTCTTCATATTCTGGATTGCCGCTATCTGCAGGGCGTTGGGAGCGGCGGCGCTTCCTAACCGTCATACGAAGACCGACGCAATTGATCGATAAGGTGATGCACCAATGGGGTTAAGGTGGCCATACCATCACGGATAGCTGCCCGCGAAGCCGCCAGGTTCACGATTACCGTCGAACCGGAAACTCCGGAAATGCCACGGGAGGTACATGCATCAACAGCGCCACACGCCAAACCGGAGGAACGCAAGGCTTGGGCGATACCTGGCACCGCCTGGTCAATCAATTCCCGGGTGGCCTCAGGAGTGTTATCCCGGGGGCTAACCCCAGTTCCACCAACAGTCAGCACGAAATCAGCGCCACCGACCACGCCGGTTTCAATTGCATTCATAATGGTCTGTGGCTCTTTAGAAACCTCCACAACGGCATCCACCCGGAAACCGCCTTCCTCGAGCAATTCGGTGACCAGACGATCGGTGTCGCGACCCGAGCGGATTTCATGGTCTGCGATCAGAACAACCATGGCAGTGCGCGGGGCAGCTTCAGTATCTACTTCTATGCTGTGTGCCGCGAAGAATTCGGGCGCTGGCTCGTGCTCAAATTCCGAGAAATCCGGCAGCTCAGATTGTGGTGCCATGGGAAATACCTCACTGTAACCAAGGGGATTTGATCTTTCCCTTATTATGGCAGCGGCATGCAGGATTGTCACTACGCCTGAGGCAAAGTGAGCTCTACCTGCCGTTCATTACCCCCGTTCTCATCAGTGACTGTCAAGGTAATGGTTTCACCGAATTCAGAGCTGCGCACCGCGGCGATCAAAGCATCAGCACTGTCAATACGACGATCATTGACGCGAGTGATCACATCACCTGGTTGCAGGCCAGCGGCAGCACCCGCAGAGCCGTCTTCAACCCCCGAAATCAAAGCGCCAATGATCTGGGCATTACTTTGTACCTGAATACCGATCATAGGGTGGGTTACTTCACCGGTTTCAATGAGAGACTGCGCAACCCGGCGTGCGAAATTCGCAGGGATGGCAAAGCCCAAACCAATCGAACCAGAGCTCTCCGTGGTACCACCGGTAGAAGCGATCATGGAATTCATGCCAACCAAATTGCCGTGCATGTCAACCAATGCACCACCGGAGTTACCAGGATTGATCGCGGCATCTGTCTGGATGGCATCAATCAACGAGGACTCCCCTGCCTGCGAACCGGTGGCACGCACAGCGCGGTTCATCGCAGAAACGATACCGGTGGTTACTGTGGAGTCCAGGCCCAGTGGAGAGCCGATAGCAACGACAGCTTGACCCACGCTTAAGTTATCAGAGTCCCCAAAGCTAATGACGGGTAGGCCTTCAACATCGCGGATTTTGATCACCGCGACATCCGTATTACTGTCGCCTGCCACAAAATCAGCCTCATAGGTGCTGCCATCATTTAAGGTCACCGATAATTGCGAACCATCTGCAGCTGCATTTTCCACCACATGGTTATTGGTGAGTACATAGCCATCCGAGGAGATAATCGACCCCGAGCCAGATTCCACTGCAGTGCGAGAAACCACCTGGATGGAAACCACTGCGGGCAATACTGCGGCCGCGACTGCTTCCACATTGGTATCGTCACTATCGGAAACGTTGCTTGTTACTGGGTCTTCGTACAGCGAATTATATGCCGTGGTCGTACTAGAAGTACCAGAAGTTGCATTAACGACGACACCAGTGACACCACCAGCGACGAGCGCCGCGGCCAAAGTCATTGCCATGGCTGCCTTAAAGCCCACAACCTTTTGGGGCCTTGGTGCAGCAGCCTCAGATTGGCTTGCCTGGACTTCATTCCACCACGCGTTATCGCGGTTCAAGGCTCCAGGAGCAGGGGCTTGGGTAGGTTGCTCAGCGGTAGATGCATGCTGAACATGTGCTGCACCCGCATCAGCGGAGTTCACGGTGGGATACGCCGCAGTGCCCGAAGCGATAAACTGCTCGCTTTGAGGTTGCTGCGGAATGCCCTGAGCCTGATACGGGTTATCTCCCGCAGGTTGCGCATACGGATTACCCGCATGTTGGGAATTATTAACACTAGGCTCTTGCTGGGCATAAGGATTAGTTGAGGTCGAAGAAGCACCCCACTGCTCTTGAGAATCGCGGCCGACCGTATGCGATTCGCGCGCTGCGCTCCATGGCTTGTCCGCGGCTTGTGCTGCCGAATGCTGCCCTGTAACAGCACTATTTTCCGGCTGCTCGCCGTGCACTGAAATATCTGGTTCACCGGAATACTCTGGCTGTGCTGACTTGTCGGCCTGAGATGGCCGATTTGCTTGTTCGTCGAAGTTGTCGCCGGGCTCGTTGGAATTCATAAGAGTATTGTGCGCCTGTTCACTTGAAAAGATCTGCTATCGGTCTGGAGGCATCCTCTAGAGTAGTTGCTAAATACCTGTGAAGCATTAGACTTGGCTATCGATTGAAAAACTTAAGGTCTCCGTGCCGCATGACGCGACCATCCGCCCCCTAGTAAGTAGACACCACAAGGTTCTCATACGGTTCTATTAGTAGAGAATACGCCGGTTAAATTACTTGCAATGCTACAAAAACACGCAGTATCGGATACCACATGAATGGCACCTGATACTGCATGAAATTATAGGGATGACACTTCCTGCGTAGTAGCACCTAGTACGAGCTATTCGATTTGGTGCTCATCTTGACTACCAGGCAAATAAACCACCATGCGGCATCCGCCATCATCGGAGTCCGCAACGAAAATATCACCACCATGACGGGTGACCGTAGACTGCACAATCGACAACCCAAGGCCAGAGCCCGGGGTACTACGGGTTTTGACCGAACGATAGAATCGGTTGAATACCTTCTCACGATCTTCAATTGGAATGCCTGGACCAGAATCCGAGACCTCCAATTGCAACATTTGCCGGTCTGGATGCGGAGTCATACTCAATCGCACCACCCCATTCGCTGGCGACCACTTGGCCGCATTATCCAGCAGGTTCACAACACAGCGCTCTAAGGCGTGACTGTCACCAACGATGTGCCACGGAGCAGTTTGGATTTTAAACTCCAAACTGGCACCACGGCGACGCACCCGCGTAACCGCGGTTTCAACAACCTGCTCTAGATCCACGGCCTCCGGGTTCACCTCAGAGCCGTCTTCACGAGCAAGGTCCACTAGATCGCCAATAAGGGTGGAAAGCTCATCAAGCTGGGCAATAATATCGCGATACATTGCATCTATCTCACCTGGCGGCAAAGAGTGCTGCGGCGATTGGCTCACCATCATCAGCAACTCAATATTATTACGCAAGCTGGTCAGTGGTGTCTTAAGCTCATGACCGGCATCCATAACCAACTCTGCTTGGCGTTGGCGCGAATCCTTTAGCGCTACCACCAAAGCATTAAAACTACGCGCCAGTGCTGCGATCTCATCTTTACCAACCACAGAAACTTCGCGCAGATCATCATTCTCTGCGATCTCGCGAATATTCGCATTGAGCTTTTCTAGCTGATGCAGACTTGTACGCGCTGCAATCCAACCAGCAAGCAATGCGATCAACAGCCCCAAGGAACCGAAAACTACCAACCAAATACCCAGCTGCGCCAGGATGTCATAGGTGTCATCAAGATCTTGGGCGATAATGACAACTGCCCCTTGGTCATTACTTTTCGTAGCAATACGCTCGGCATCAATGCTGTAACTATCGAAATCCTCCGATTGATCTGGCTGGGTCGTCAGAGGAATATCGTCACCAACGTAGTAACCCCAACCTGGAGGGCTCACCGATATACGAAGATTCGAGTTGTAGGTTTTGAAGTCTTGCACATAGGCTTCTGCGTCTTCCATGAAGTTCACTTCTTGGACCTGCTCTAAGGCTACATCGACCTTAGACTCCAGGTTTTGGTCAATAGAACGCAGAATGAACTGGGAAACCGTCCAGAAGGTAGCTGCCAGCATGAGGCCGATGGCAATAGCTACCGTCGCCGCGGTTAACAGCGCTACGTGATAGCGCAGGGAGTTAACGCGGCGCACAGGCAAGCGGCGCACAGACTCGGGGTCGGCCTTAGTCTGCCCCACCTGCATACCATAGGAATGGGCGCTGGGAGCAGTCTGTTTAACAGAATGCTCCGCAGAGCGCGGTTGGCGCAGAATCACTAGTTAGATTCTCGTAGCACGTAACCCACGCCACGCACGGTGTGAATCAGACGGCTTTCCCCATTTTCCTCGGTCTTACGGCGCAAGTAGCCGATGTAGACCTCCAGGGCATTAACAGAAGTCGGGAAGTCATAGCCCCATACCTCTTCGAGGATCTGCTTCCGTGGCAGTACCTTACGGGCATTGCTCAGTAACAACTGCAGTAAGGCGAACTCGGTACGAGTCAGGCTGATATAGCGGCCGTTACGAGTAACCTCCCGAGACTCTGGATTCAAGCGCAGATCTTCGAAGACGAGCTCTTCGTTCGGGTTCTCCTTGGTATTGTCCACCGCGGTACGTCGTAACAGAGAGCGCACTCGGGCCAGCAACTCTGCTAGTTCGAATGGCTTCCCTAGATAATCATCAGCACCGGCATCAAGGCCACCGACACGATCAGATACTTCACTGCGCGCGGTAAGCATCAGGATTGGGCGGTCATCACCGGAGGCACGCAGCTCACTGCAAACTTCGATTCCGGACTTCTCTGGCATCATCACATCCAAGATAACCAGATCTGGTTGCTCTCGGGATATTACTTCCAGGGCTTCGTTACCATCGGAGGCGGTGGACACCTCATACCCATGGAACGCAAAAGTGCGGCTGAGGGAATCGCGGATGTTCGGCTCGTCGTCTACAACTAGAATTTTCATAACTTCATTGTGCCAAATTTCTGCCCGGCATACTAGCTTTTGACGACTTTTCAAACCTAAAAATCACACTTTTCAAATGAAAAGTACGCATCTGATACAAAGAAGAGGCAAATACCGCTAAAAGTCAAGCTCATGGGGCTACTGCGTAGAAAAAGTCGAATTTGAGCCAAATGCTTATACCCCCATTTCTGCTCATATCCCCTATTCTGTTACTCATCACAATTGCTTTCTCTTAGGATGTGCGTCCCCTCAAAACCTAAGAAAGTCCTGCTTAGCCTTTCCTGCAGCCCATTATGCAGTGGTAGCTAAATTCCTAAAACTGTACCCCGACCCCAGAGTTGGTCCCCAGAGTTGGTACCTAGACTTAGACCCTGTGCAATCGAGAAAATGATCACCAGCGCAAATGATCGTCAGCACATGAGTGCCGGCAAGGAATCTCTGAGGCACATTTTCCAGTTCAAGAAAGGATTGAACGATGAAATCCTACGCGCCGCCTTGGCAAATTGCGCAAAAAGAAGACGCTGTTAGGGAGAGTCAGCATAGCTAGCCTGAAAATTCCTCAATGGAATACCTGCTGATCTGTCATTGCAGCAACTTCCTTGAAGACAAAATATCATGGACATAAAAACGATCTGCACGTTTGAACGGCCTCATCCAAGTATTTGCGCTTGCGTCTTTACAGGAGTCTCATACTCCCGCGTCTTGGCATGACCTCGGATCCGATGCACCAGTCCGAACACCGCATCCTAGAGCGCGATACACCCTAAAAACCGTGCATTCCGGGAACTACTGCCGCTGCCTTCGAACATTCTCGTTATTCTCACGCTTTCAAACCGCAACCCACACCACAAAAGGCACTAGGGACGAAGCGATACTAGAAGACCACACGCGAACGGCGATCTCGTTATTCGGATTGCAGCTTAGTGCCGGAGGCGAAACCTCTAGCACTAAGCTGATAGCCTCCACGAGAGCGTCCCAGATGTACCCCAACACCATGAACATCAGATGTGCGCTTTCCATGACATCCCTCGGCGTTATGCAACGTGCATGCTGCTGGCTGGATTGCCATCAGTTTCCAGGATGAAAAAATTCGGTCGCCGCTCCCCTAATACGCTACGGCCCGTTACTTTAGCCAGAGGTTTTGGAAAATACGAGCATCTGAGCATTCAACCACACCTTATCTCTGCTGTAAGTAAAGATCGTTGGCGTCATGCCGCGAGCGAAACATTGAGCAACCACTGCTTTATGGGGTGCTGGTGCGAGGATCGTGATGGGAATTGATAGATTATCCGTGCTTCGGTTCCCATCGGTAAGCTGCGAATAAATAATGATCAATGCGATGGTGACTTGTTGGTTCAAGATTCCATAGTGAGCCGCCCGCTATGAAGATTTGATGGCTTGGCTACCAGAATCTCACATGACGGTCCATGGCAGGTAACACGTATCAAAGAAGGCGGGCGTCTCCACGATCACGAGGAGTCAAAGAACAAATGCGGCAATAGCTGCTGCAATAGCAAAGACCCCGGGAGGTTTCTCCCGGGGCCTTTGGAATAAGTATTCGTCTTTTGGTGAGCGTTTAGAACTGCTCAACCTCTACGAGGCCCTGCTGTGCAGCTTTAACCAGACGACGTGGAACACGTACAGTCTGACCATTTACGTTCACTACCTGCAACTCGACGTTATCTGCCTTCCAGGCAGCACGACGGGTGCGGGTGTTAGCACGGGACATACGACGCTTTGGTACAGCCATGATTTACCCCTTCTTCCTTAAGCGTTCTTCTTACGACGAGACATACCGCCGTAGCGACGCTCGAACTTCTCCACGCGACCAGCGGTGTCCATGACACGCTGTGCACCAGTCCAGAATGGGTGCGACTGGCTGGTAACGTCAACAACGATCAGTGGGTACTCGTTACCATCTTCCCACTCAACGGTGCGAGCGGACGTAGCAGTGGAACGAGTGAGGAACTGGTAGCCAGTACCTGCATCACGGAAAACCACTGGGTGGTAATCCGGGTGGATATCCTTCTTCATATATTCTGTCTTCCCTCAGGATTGAGACTTTAGGTCGGTTCCCACGAGTTCGGCTATAAGCCGCAGCTTAAAGCGTGCATGGGATCGTGCCTAAGTTGGGATACAACGGGCAAATCGCCACTGCCATCGCTTGTAAACTCTACTAGAGCACAGCACCATGTACAGCAGGCAACTTATGACAGTGTAGTCATCATCGGGAAAGAACTCAACTCGTCTATATACCTCTACATAAACTACGCAAACACAACAACATAGAAACTGCCCAGGGCTTCAAGAGAATCTTCTTGTGAACCCGAAAAACCTGACCCTAGCGCCCTCTCATGGAACACCCAAACGAAGGACTCAAACAAAAGATCAGACGCTGCGCCTAATATATCGCCTTATATATAGGGCCCCAAACAACATAAAGCGCAAGCAACTGAAGTAGCCTAGCGAATGGAATCCACCAGGACAACACTTCACCTCACCACATCGCGCCCCTACCCAACGGGCCAAGAGACCTCAAAGCACTGACCTACACGCCACTTCTCAACTTCGATTAGCCAAACTCGGGAAAATCAGGTATCGTTTCCCATTGCTGTTGTCAAAATTGTTCGTAATAACGTCTACCCTGCGACAATCACAACAGATGCACCAGGCCATGCACATTTCTTGGGCACGGCCTTAGCTCACGTTCGAGGGGATATCTTCTTCAAACTGTGAGCATGCACTGTTGGGCTTATTGTGGAGTGACGGCTAGGAGAAGGAAACCTATGTCGGCTATTTGCCAGGTTACGGGACGCAAGCCAAGCTTTGGCAAGTCCGTCTCGCACTCGCACCGGCGCACGTCTCGCCGTTGGAATCCCAACGTGCAACGCCGGAAGTACTACTTGCCCTCTGAGGGCCGTACCATCACCCTGAATGTTTCTACCAAGGGTATGAAGATCATCGACCGCGACGGAATTGAGTCCGTGGTCGCTAAGATTCGCGCACGTGGGGAGAAGATCTAAAAGATGGCACGTAACGATATCCGTCCGATCATCAAGCTGAAGTCTACGGCTGGCACCGGTTACACCTATGTCACCCGTAAGAACAAGCGCAACAATCCTGATCGGATCACCCTGAAGAAGTACGATCCGGTAGTTCGTAAGCACGTCGAATTCCGCGAGGAGCGATAATTTCATGGCTAAGAAGTCAAAAATCGCCAAGAATGAGCAGCGTAAAGAAATCGTCGCCCGCTATGCGGAGCGTCGTAACGAGCTCAAGGCAACCATCAAGAACCCAAACACCTCTGATGAGGATCGTCTCGAGGCACAGTTCGAACTGAACCGTCAGCCTCGTGACGCTTCCCCAGCACGCGTTCGCAACCGCGACTCTCGCGATGGTCGCCCACGTGGCTACCTGCGCAAGTTCGGTGTGTCCCGTGTGCGTATGCGTGAGATGGCTCACCGCGGTGAGCTGCCAGGCGTCCGCAAGTCCAGCTGGTAATTCCTGAGGAGTTTAGAATGAAGCGTAACAATGCACGCAAGCCTCGGGTTGAGCAGACCCGTCGCCCAAAGAAGAACCCTCTCAAGGCACACGGCATTGAGAAGGTTGACTACAAGGATGTGAACACTCTTCGTCTGTTCATTTCCGATCGTCACAAGATCCGTTCCCGTCGTGTAACTGGTCTTACTCCACAGCAGCAGCGCCAAGTCGCCGCCGCTGTAAAGAACGCCCGTGAAATGGCTTTGCTGCCTTTCACCACTCGCTAAAATTACTAGCGTAGTGCTCCTGCGAACATGAGAAACTGTTGGTTTCCCAGTCTCGCATGATGACAGTAACGAGGTACTTGAATTTTCAAGTACCTCGTTTTGCATATCTCAGCATACTTCCCCTACGCCACAATCCCTACGCCACAATTGCGCCAAGGCATGCCCCCTGAAAACGACTTATGCGGCAACAATTGCCTACTATCGAGCGGGCAAACACCTTGGGCAGATAGCCAGGATCAATCCAGAACTGTTCGTAAATACCGCTGCTAACTGGTAGGTTAACTTCAGAGCGCAATAACTAGGCTGCGATTTTCAATCCTGCCAGCAGCATCATGTAAGGAATAGGCCGCACACCATGCAGCAGCGGGGGAATTTCTACGTCAGCCCACATGCCCCGAATCATTCACCCTGGTAGCGCAAGGAAGGTTTATATAGCCCATGCTCCACGAATCATTATTGGAATTAAGTGAAGCAGCCCCAAACTGTCCCAATGATCGCACTGCCCGGGGCATTTTGGCAGAAAGCCAAGATCTCATCCGCAATGCCATCGAGCATGAAGCCAAGCCACAAGAATTGGTTTACTGGTTTAGCCAGCTAGTCACAGCTGTGCTCCACAGTGAAGGAGTTCGGAACACCGTTGGTGGTGCCCGCCTGATCCTTACCGGCGCCATAGGCCGTGAGGATGCCTTACCTTCCTCGCCTATTAAGTGGCTTGCGGTCCATGACACCCCTGTGGATACGAGCCCAGTGCATAAGCTGCTCTCCGATGTAGGTCTGCGCCCAGAAGCCACGAGCTTCGGCTTGCAGTCTCGGCCCCAGGGTGAGTGGGCCGACATCATCAGCGCGGCTGATGGACCCGAGCTTGCTGTCCTCGCCGATGCTGGCACCTGGATTCTCGATTCGGTGGTACGCCTCGACAACCACCTGCCTTTGCTCCAAGAGGCAATCGATCGCCGTCCTCCAGCGGTGATTGCACGCCACGGCTTACCTGATCGTGAAGTCAGCATTGATGTTCGCAATGATTTGCTCTACCCCATTATTGCTATTGCGCGTTGGGCTGGCACCGCTGCAAACTCTGTAGAGTTCTCCACTCCAGCACGTATTCAGGCTGCAACTGCTGCCGGCATCTTGACTCCAGATCAAGCAGGTTTCCTCTCCCAGGCGTGGGAGTCTGGGCTGCAATTGCAGTTCCGCCGCTGGACTGACCGTATTGATACCCAAGCAGCTACAGCTGATCTGCTTCCTGGCATTCAGCGCAGTGTGTTTGGCGCATCGTGTCGCCAGGTAGCTGAGGTGTTGCGCGCCTTGGCTGCCCAGCATTCCCTGGTTTATCCCGCCTAAACACTCCTGACAAGGGCCAACCGCATAGTTTGCTTGAGTCGAGTGCCAACCGGTTTGTGCACTACAACTGTGCTATACGGTGTTAAACGTGCATAGACAACCAACGGTGGCATGCCTTACAGATGGCGAATTGTCCGGCTATTGGGTAGGATTTCTATCACTTAACAAATACCACTGCAGGATAATCTCACCTGATTTCTTGGAACTTCCTCCCACCATGCCACCCGCATTACAGGGAGCCCCTTACTTCCTGCATACCTTGGTCAACAGAAAGGTACGGAAATACGCAATGGCTGGTGCCGTCGGGCGTCCCCGCAAGAAGAGTCCTCGCCGCCGTGGGAGTACCGCGCGCGAGGAAATTCTCGATGCATCCGCAGAGCTATTTACCACGCAGGGCTTTGCAACTACCTCTACTCACCAAATTGCTGATGCCGTGGGTATTCGCCAAGCGTCTCTGTACTACCACTTCCCTAGCAAGACTGAGATCTTCCTTACCTTGCTTAACTCCACGGTTTCTCCTTCCACAGAGCTCGCTGCAGAGCTCAACAACACCGAGGAGTCTGCGCCTTTGCGCCTGTGGGCATTAACAGCTGCTGAATGCCGCCTTTTGCTCTCCACTCGTTGGAATGTCGGTCGCCTTTACCAGTTGCCTATTGCTGCTTCGGAGGAATTCGCCGATTACCACGAACAACGCGCCCAGCTGGAGGAAATCTTCCAAGAGCTTGCTGCAGAACTTGTCGGTGTGGATGATCCACGTGTCCGCCTACCATTCCACATCGCATTATCAGTGATTGAGATGCGCTCCAATGATGGCGTGGTACCAGAGCCATTGCGCGAGGACTCCCTGCCTGAATTAGCAATTATGCTTGCTGATGCCGTACTCACTGTCTTAGGCGCAGACCTGCCAACGGATCGCGCCGAGCGCACCTTGGCTTTGCTCAAGAAGGTCAACGAAGCAGATTAAACATCTCTCGTGTTGCCACCACGCGCGACACGGCAACAATCGGGTCCACCATGAAAGTGCGACCCGCTTCTTACATTTTCTTGCTCGCCTTTGCGATGATTCGCACTCACAGCTGACTAGTAACACCAAGCAAATTAGCCTTCGGCATTGCCAGCTTTGGCCCGCGCTACTACTCGATGTGCTTGAGCAATCAAAGGGGCATCAATCATCTCTCCCTCTAATTGGAAGGCTCCTGGATAATGCTCCGCCTTATCCACGACTTTTTGTGCCCACGCTCGCTGTTCCTCGGTCGGGTAATACGCCTGTTGGATAATTGCTACCTGACGCGGATGGATACATGCCGTTCCGCTAAAGCCACTGCGCGCTGCATCCAGGGCTTCTGCTTTGAGCCCTTCTGCATCATTGAAATCTGCATAAACCGCATCGAAACTCATTATGCCAGCTGCTTGGGCGTGGAAGTGCATAAGGGTGCGCGCGAAGCGCATGGTTTCGCGGTACATCCCTGAGTTCTGCTCATCGGTACCATACCGCGAGTGTGTGCCTCCTAATTCCATGGTGAGGTCTTCTGCACCCCATAACAAGCCAACCAGACGCGTTTCGGCTACGAGGTTAGCAAGGTGCAAAACGGCTTGTGGAGTTTCCACCATGGCGATGATCTTCTTCTCGACCGCTGGCAAGCTAGCGCGTATCTTCGGAATCATGATGGTGTCGTACTCCAAAGTGGAAACGAAGTCTACATCACGAACAAAGTGCGGGTCATCTGGGCCTACGATGCGCACAATGGTACGTGTGGGGTCAAGGTTAGCCTGACGAATATTCTCGTAAGCTTCACCCCGGTCAATATTGCCGGCACCATCTTCTAAATCCAGGATGACGGTATCAGCAATCTTTGCTGCCTTTGCAAAGATTTCGGGGCGGTTTGCTGGAGCGAAGAGCAAAGCGGGACCTATGATGCCAGGGGTTCTTTGTTGTGCAGCAGCCATGCCTTTAGCCTAGCTGACGTAGCGCTATTGTGGGCCTGAATGCAGCATAAACGCCCCACAAGCATGAGCAGTCATATGAGGACTGTAATGCTTGTAGCGCGTTGATTGCACCGATTAACAATGCACCTACCTGAAACTCTCCCGCCTACTGCGGACTAGAGCTCCACGCAGGGCCTTATGGGCCTTAATGAGCGAAGTGACGAGAACCAGTGAAGTACATGGTGACACCAGCCTCTTCGGCGGCAGCGATTACTTCTGCATCGCGGATCGAGCCACCAGGCTGTACGACGGCGCGTACACCTGCCTTGGCAAGTACCTCAAAGCCATCTGCGAATGGGAAGAAGGCATCGGAAGCTGCGACTGCACCCTCGGCACGCTGTTGATCGTCCGCCAAGGTGTTTGCACGCTCCACCGCAAGCTTTGCAGCATCCACACGGTTCACCTGTCCCATACCGACACCAACGGTGGCGCCATCAGCAGCAAGCAAAATCGCGTTAGACTTCACCGCACGCACTGCACGCCAGGCAAATTCCAGATCAGCCAAGGTTGCCTCATCAGCAGCAGTACCTGCAGCCAGAGTCCAGTTCAGTGGGTCATCACCTTCGGCATCAACGAGATCGCGCTGCTGCACGAGCAGGCCGCCAGTAATCTGACGTTGCTCTGCTTCTCCGGCATTTGGGCGCTGCGCGATCAAGATGCGCAGATTCTTCTTCGCCTTCAGTACCTCAACTGCGCCATCTTCATACGAAGGTGCAATGATGACCTCGGTGAAGATTTCGGCAACCTGCTTAGCCATTGCGACGGTAACTTCACGATTAGCAGCAATCACACCACCGAATGCGGATAGAGAGTCACAGGCATGTGCAGCACGGTGAGCAGCAGCAATGTCCTCATCGCTGACAGCAATGCCACACGGGTTAGCGTGCTTAATGATGGCCACGCAAGCCCGCTCTTGGTCCCAAGCTGCACGCCAGGCGGCATCCGCATCGGTGTAGTTGTTGTAGCTCATTTCTTTACCATGCAGCTGCTCGGCATGTGCTAAACCACCAGGCTGAGCCGGATTACGGTACAAGGTTGCAGCCTGGTGTGGGTTCTCGCCATATCGCAACACCTGCTCGCGCTCGTAGGTGTAGCCCACCCAACTTGGGGACTCTGTATCTTCTTGCTCCCCGAACCAGGTAGCAACTGCAACGTCATAGCTCGCGGTGTGCTCGAAAGCTGCCTTGGCCAAGGCAGTACGCTCTGCACGGGTAAAGCCACCGGCTTGTAGGGCTGCAGCAACGTGCTCGTAGCGGGCTGGGTCCACAACCACGGCTACTGATGGGTGGTTCTTAGCAGCGGCACGCACCATGGATGGGCCTCCGATGTCGATCTGCTCTACGCAGGCATCGAAGTCCGCCCCTGAAGCCACAGTCTCGGTGAATGGGTAAAGATTGACGACTACGAGCTGGAAAGTAGCAACGCCAAGTTCATCGAGCTGGCGCAGGTGGTCTTCCTTGCGCGTATCGGCCAAGATACCGGCGTGCACCTTTGGATGCAGGGTCTTCACACGTCCTTCAAGGCACTCTGGGAAGCCAGTGACTTCTTCGACCGGGGTGACGGGGATTCCGGCATCCGCGATAGTAGAAGCAGTGGATCCTGTCGAGACGATTTCTACATCGGCAGCATGCAGTTGGGTTGCCAACGTAACCAAGCCAGTCTTGTCATACACACTAATCAAGGCACGCTTGATCTGCTTGCGGTCATCACTCATTGGTGAAGGTTACCTCTCCTGATTGTTCATCCACTTCAGCGGAATTGAGCACCGTTACAATTAGTTCGCGTTCAACGCGCTTAATACGTTCATGCAGGTCTGCTTCTTCCTCACCAGGAAGAATGCGTACTGGCTCCTGGGCAATAATAGGCCCGGTATCCACACCGGCATCAACGAAATGGACAGTCGATCCCGTGACCTTCACCCCATAGGCCAAGGCATCACGAACACCATGGGCTCCGGGGAACGAAGGTAGCAAGGCTGGGTGGGTATTTATTGTGCGCCCGCCGAACTGTTCCAGGAAGGCTGCACCCAGAATCTTCATAAACCCGGCAGAAACAACAAGAGCTGGCGTGTAGGCAGCCACTGCCTGCGCCAGCTGAGTATCCCATTGGGTACGAGATTGGGTGCGATCAAAGGAAATTATTTCGGTTGTAATCCCAGCATTCGTGGCACGTTCGTTAGCCTGGCAGGGTACGTCTGTGACCACTGCTACGACCTCGTATCGTGCTGCCGAATTGTGCTGGGCATCCAAAATTGCTTGCAACAAGGTTCCGGACCCCGATGCGAGCACTACGATTTTATGCCTTTCGACTGCCATGCCACATATGCTAGCGCCTAGATACGAAAAGCCGAAAGTCTAGGCACTCGTTCTGCTACTAAAGCGGTGGTATGCCTACTAGTAATTTGCGCTAGCAAACCTACCTATTTCGAGTCGGATTCCTCGTCTGCAGCCTGCTCAACTGAGGTGGCAGCTGAGTCTAGATCTGTCGCTGCCTTTTGGGGTGCATCCAGGTCAGGCAGCGCTTGTATGGGGGTGATGCCATTATCTTCGACATCGAGCTCTTCGACCTGGCGGCTTTCTGGATCAGCATCCCCGTAAACATCCCCAGTCTTCACTACCTCTGAAACCTCATCCACAGCATTATCGGCGTTTTCGTCTTCCTTCACATCTTCGAGATCCACATCTGCTTTACTATGCTCAGCATCAGATTCCTCGGCATCAGATTCCTCGGCATTGGAATCCTGCCCCGTTGGATCTACTGCGTCGACATCTTCGGTAGCCAAGTCCTCACTAGCCGAGTCCGCACCGTCGACATCGTCAGTAGCAATGACTTCGGCATCTAGGTCTTCAAGGTCTGCGAGATCATGCTCACCGTATTCATCTACGGGGTCAGATGCACGGGTTGGCTTGGCGATTGGTGGCACTGCCACATGTGCATGTTCTTGCTTGCGTTGCTGATATGCGCCAATAAGCACAGTGAGGGCGGCGCCAATCGCAGCCCAGAACATGGCCAGCAGTGGTGACATCCACCAGTGCAGGCCGGTATAGCCGTACACTCCCAACGAACCACTAGCCAGTGTATTAGCGATGAGGGTGCTCACCCCCACCACCAGAGAAAATACCAGTACCTGGCCATAGTCCTTGAGGTGCTTCCAGGCGGCAAGACCGCTACAGGCAATTGGTACGACGAGCAAGATTTGCGCCCAGCCGCCAACACTTGCTGGCACGGCTGCGAACAATGGCAGCGGCGGCAACGGAACCAGCACGACATCAAAGACTGAGATGTGGGCTTGACCGATAAGCAGTTCCGAGCCAGACACAAAACCGCTGGCGAACAGCGCCGCATTCGGCAGATAAAACAGGGACAGCAAGAATGCCGCCACAGTACCCAGGCTCGTGTATTCCGCAAGAATATCACCGACCTCCCCGGCATGGGTCAGCATACTGATGGCCACTAGAACTGTCCCGGCAATCAGGTAGTAAAGCATGGCACGCAAGGCTGTCGCGATTGCATTAATAAGCCACCGACCTAAGCCAACTAGTTCAGCCAAAATTGTCCACAGTTTTGCCCCTAACCCGAGCATGAAAATAACCGCATTGAGCAAGAAAGTATTGCCGAGTACGGCGAAGAAATTCGGCGGTCCTACAGCATAGACAGCACTGGCATCATAGAGCATCAGCCAGGCGATGACACTGATAGTAGCTGGCAAGAGAATAACGACTGCGGCAAGTACACCGAGGTCAACTAAGCTAATGCGTTGTGCCACTGATCGCCGAATGCGCCGCACGAGTGCGATTGCCAGGATCAACGCCGGCAAAGTTGGCAGCATATTGATGGTGATATCACCACCTGCAACGGGACCAAGTTGGAAGATCAACCAGGAAATGGCAATGGTCGATGGCAAAGTGGCATTTTCCATGGAGGATGCCAACACACCGATAACGGAACAGCTAATTATCAAAGCCAGCACGATGGCATGCGGCAGACCCACAACAGGTAAGAAGCGACGCAGGCGCGCGCCAATGGTATCCGGTTGCGCTTCTACTGCAGGCTGAGATACTGGTGTTTGCTGCTTCCTACGACGAAAGCGCCGGGAACTTGCCGGGCGCGAATTCCCCCTCGTCGGCTCCTTGGGCCGGGAGGAATGAGTACGCGTGCGTGACTCTGGTTCTGCGGCAGGTGGAGGTTCTGCTGCTGGCGGCACTAAGGGCACATCTGCAGCAGGTGGCCGACTACTCGTGGTACGGGGGCGGCGTTGGGAACGCTGCCGCCCTGATTTCGAGCTACGGGTACCGGGACGCGACTGCTTGCTCATTGCTCCAGCTTGCCACTTGTCTCCTCTTTTTCGCTGGGCGCGCGCCGAAAAACAGTGAATTACACCTGTGAAAATTGTGGTTGTTGTAATGCTTGTGAACATCGCCACCCACACCCTGCAAAATGAGACACGAATCACAATTTACAGACTTTTTTGCACAGACTCAGGGGTAAAACCAACATTCCTCTCGGTCGGAATGCCGGTTTACACTTGACAAATTTTAGCCCCGGCGAATTCTTGCTCCCAGGAAAACTCCAGTATAAGCCACAATTCCCAGTTACCCCTCAGGAAAGGTACATGGCCACTTTTTGTCCAATTTTCACTTTGCCCCACCGCTACACCCGACACTTTTGGCCCAAAAATCCACCTGGTCAAACCAAAGTTAGTTGCCCGGGGACCAGTAGGGCGATATTGTTACATCTCGTAGATAACGAAATGGTTACAAAGTTGCCGGGTTCGTCAGAATAGATCAGCCGGAAATTTTGGAATCAAGAATACACTCTCACTCAGTTCCGGAAGGTTGAAACAGGATGCAGGAATTGCGCACGAATTCGGGGAAGCACCGCAAGCACACGACCTCCTCGCTCAAGCGCTCTGTAACCTACGTTACAGTAGCTGCAACCGCAGTTTCTGGTTCCGCCGGTGCCGGCTTTGCTACTGCAAAGGCAACCGAAAGCTCTAATATTCAGCTGGCCGCCAACGAGGTGGAAAATGTAGAAACCAGCACCTCCCCTCAAATCCTGGAGATCTCGGAATTCAAGCCCACAACTGACTTGGGCGCCCAAGTACAAAAAGCCGTTGCACACAGCGATACCCTCGCTGAACTCGACCGCATTGCACGCACCCCTATCATCAAGGCGATCAAGCCAGCTGAAGGTAGCTTTACTTCTGGTTTCGGTTCCCGCTGGGGCACCATGCACGCTGGTATCGACATCGCCAATGTAATGAATACCCCGATCTACTCGGTACTTGATGGCGTTGTTATCGATGCTGGTGCTGCATCAGGTTTCGGCCAGTGGATCCGTGTCAAGCACGAAGATGGCACAATCACCGTCTACGGCCACATCGAGACCATCATGGTTAGCGTTGGCCAAGCTGTGAAGGCTGGCGAACAGATCGCTGGCATGGGCAGCCGGGGCTTCTCCACTGGTTGCCACCTCCACTTTGAGGTCTACCCACAAGGCGGTGCTGCAGTAGATCCTGTTGGCTGGCTAGCTGAACAAGGCATCAGCCTCTAAAAACTCGAGGAACGTCTCAAAGCGTTCTCGATCTTCCCCTCCTACCCGGTGTTGGATTCCTCTCCACACCGGGTATTTTCTTTTTTCTTTGCTCACGGGCGACGCAAGAAATCCGCACGAGCGCGACGCTCCAAATGGCTAGGGTCTCGCGCTTTTTATACGGTTGCTCAGCACCACTGCGAACACAGTAAGACACGCGAAAAGCGCCGCTGGTTCACACAGAACCGACGGCGCCTTTCAACATTGCGGTGCACGATCATTTGCTGGACTCAAGGTGCTCAGAGTTTTTCTAGATCGATACCAGCAACGAGCATCAGCCGAATCACACCATTTGATCCGAAGTTGATCGTAGCAGTTTGTACGCCACCTACCGCACTCACTTCAGTAACAGTGCCCAGGCCATATTTGCCGTGGTTGACCATATCTCCAGCTTCCAACTTCGGGGCCTTCTTACTCGATGAGCTACCCGCACGCTGAGGGATACCGCTGCGTCCGGAAGAGCTTCTAAAGCTGGAGCCACCAGAACTATAGCTGCTAAGGCTACTCGAAGTACTCCCACTACCCCGCGAGCTCCCACCCCAACCGCCAGGCCAGGAATCACCGCTCCTACCCCACTGGGAAGCAGACCAGCCACCGGTAATTTCGGGCGCTTCGCGTGCCCACTCAATCAGGTCCTCGGGGATTTCTTCTAAGAAGCGGGATGGCGGGTTAGAATCCGAACGTCCCCACATCGAGCGCATCATTGCCCGGGTTAAATACAGCTGCTTGCGAGCACGCGTAATGCCCACATATGCCAAGCGACGTTCTTCAGCTAATTGCTTCGGATCTTGCAAAGCACGCATATGCGGGAAGAGACCATCTTCCCAGCCCACTAAGAAGACCACCGGGAATTCTAGCCCCTTCGCCGTATGAAGGGTCATCAGGGTTACCAACTGGTTATCTTCTTCCGGCAATTGGTCGGCATCTGCGCTCAGCGAAACTCGCTCTAAGAAGGCCTCCAGGCTGCCATTATTCGCCTCGGCCTCGGCGCCATCCATAGCCTCATAAGCCTTGATGTTTGCAGCCTCAGCGCTGAATTCGCGACCAATGGTGACCAATTCCTGGATATTGTCCAACCGCGACTGGTCTTGGGGGTCGTTACTACCTGCTAAGGAATTATGATAACCACTCTGCTCGATGACCTCAGTGATCAGTCCGCCTAAGTCAGGTAGCCCAGTATTGCCATCTCGCTTGTTCTCTCGCAGTTCCTGAAGCTCATCAAGAAGGCGCACAAACTTAGCGACGGCCTTTTCACCACGCGAACCGAGCAGGGAAATCTCCCCCTTCGCACCTGCCCGCATAGCTTGAGCGAAGCCAATGGCATGTTCTTGGGCATAAACCCCAATTGCCGCAACGGCTTTATCACCTATACCGCGCTTGGGCGTATTGATGATGCGGCGCAAAGATACGGCATCATCGGGGTTTGCCAGGACTCGCAAATAAGCCACGATATCGCGAATTTCTTTGCGCTCATAAAAGCGAGTACCGCCGACAATACGATACGGGATACCGGATCGGTTGAAGATTTCTTCGAAGGTACGCGAACTATTATTCGTGCGATACATCACCGCGATATCACTATAACCGTAGGGGCCGTATCGCACCTTTTCTTCAATTTCTTGGGCAATATAGCGAGCCTCATCATGCTCATTATCAGCAACGTAGCCAATGATCTTTGGCCCGGAACCAGAGTCCGTCCACAACTTCTTTTCTCGGCGCCCTTGATTATTTCCAATCACAGCATTTGCCGCCGAGAGAATATTCTGCGTAGAACGATAATTTTGCTCGAGCATCACCGTGGTGGCATCAGGGAAGTCGCGTTCGAATTCCTCGATATTGCGAATCGTCGCTCCACGGAAGGCATAAATAGACTGGTCACTATCACCTACTACGCAAAGCTCACTAGCATCTGAGCCGTGGCCTACCAGCAGCTGCACAATGCAATACTGCGGATGGTTGGTGTCTTGATACTCATCGACGAGCACATGGCGGAATCGTTGGCGATAGAAACTAGCAACCTGAGGATGCTGCTGAAAGATGCGCACGACCTCAACAAGTAGGTCATCAAAGTCAAAGGCATTCGCCTGGCGCAGGCGCCGCTGGTATTCCGCATATACCCCAGCGATTGCTAACTCATAAGGATTATGCGCTTTTTGGGATTGTTCCAAGGCTGTTGGTGCATCTAGGAGTTCATTTTTCCAGCCAGAAATCGTTGAGGCTATAGCCCGCGGCGGGAACTTATTAGAATCTAAATCCTGATCCTTGGCGATCATTGCCAGCAATCGGCGAGAATCATCAGAATCGTAGATAGTGAAATTAGTCTTCATCCCAGGTACTAAGCTCGCCTGCTCACGCAAGATACGCACGCAAGTGGAGTGGAACGTCGAGACCCACATCATGCGTGCAGCCGGACCTACGAGTTGGCCGACCCGCTCGCGCATCTCCGCAGCAGCTTTATTGGTGAAGGTAATCGCTAAAATCTGGCCGGGATGCACCCCTCGTGCAGCTAATAGATAGGCAATGCGTCGAGTAAGCACCGCTGTCTTGCCAGAACCGGCACCGGCTAAAATCAGCAAGGCCGGACCATGATGCGTTACCGCTGCTTCTTGCTGAGGATTTAAGCCTTCAGTAATCTTTGCGATCTGCTGTTCGCGCTGAGCAGCATGTGCTGCTGCATCAGGTGCTGCCTGGAAGGGATTGCGCTCTACTGTTTGCCCGCCTGGGCGCAATGGATGGGTGCTCGCTGGCTGGGCGGTCCCATCAAAGGCGCCAAAATGAAAGCCACCTTGTGCTGGATTTGCGGGTTGGAAAGGTTGTCCAGCGGCAGACTGAAAAGGATTCGATTCGTTTGATTGGGTTCCAGGTTGGCTGGATTGGTTGACATCAGGTGTAGGGCTACATGGATTTTCGCTATTCATCATCTGCTAGCTTACCGCGTGCGCCGGACAGGCAAATTCCCGTTTCCCTTTCAATTGGTGGCAGAATAATTGCTTATGGCACATGAGGAAGAATCTTCACACGTAGCAGATTTTGAAATTCGCATGCCTTCGGGCACTGACGATCCACTTTCTGATGCCGAAATCCAGCAGTATCGCAAGGAAATCGACCGCATGGACCGCATCATCCTCGATGCAGTAAAGCGTCGCAGCCAGGTATCCCAAGCCATAGGCAAAACCCGCATGGGCTCCGGTGGTACCCGCCTAGTTCACACCCGCGAGGTCGCTATCATTAACCAATTCCGCGAAGAACTTGGCGAAGAAGGCCCGGCATTAGCCGGCATCTTGTTGCGTCTGGGTCGTGGCAAGCTGGGCTCACGGAGCAACCAGGATTAACTACAACCAAAAATAGCGGCACCCAGCATTAGCAGCTCCTGGCGTACGCAGCCAGGCAGCATGCAGCAATGCGTAATATTTTCCTGCACTGCGAACAGTGTAAAAGACACGATCAGTGTAAAAGACACGATCAGTGCAAAAAGGGCCCTGCCTTCCAGTACTTGGAAGCAGCGGCCCTTTTCGTAATAATTATAATTGCCTTACCAGCCCTTTGGAAGCCAGTCGAAAACCATACCGATCGAATAGCACAACACCACAATTGCGAATACCAGCAACAAGAATTGGATGGCAGGATGCGCTTGCCAGGTGACCTGCCATGCGGGTTCTTCATCCCCATGACGGCGGGCAGCTCGTAATAAGAATACGGGGATGCTCAGCATGATGGCCCCGGCGAAACCACCGGCATAGCCTAAGGCATCAGCGAAGCCACTCAAGCCCAGCGCGGAAATCACCAGTGGCGGCAAAACTGTTAGCCCCAGCGCCCAGAAGCGAGATACCCCGTGTTCTGGCCAGTGGGTCACATTCAAGATATTGCGCATAGCCGTGTAGCCAATGGCCATAAAACTGGTGAACATTGCCAGGACTGCGAAGATATTCGCCAAGTAATAGGCCACAGGTCCGAGGGCTTCGCCCCAGGCTACGGTTGCAACCTCGGAGACATCCATGCCGAGCAGTCCTAAGGCCACGAATGGCACGAGTGCGAGGGTAAAACCTGCTGCGATCATGCCACCGATGATGGCGTGAGGAATGGCTTTGGGGTGACTCTGGGAAAGGCCGCGGGCTAGCTCTGGGACCACGTATTGGGCCATGAAGGAGAACACGGCAAGGTTCATAATCGGCACGATGTAATACGGGCGGAAGACTGCAAGGTTTGACAGTGCAATTCCAGGACCAATGAGGGTCCAAGCACTCAAGGCAAAGATAATCACTGCCATGCCAATGGTGACGGCTGCTTCTGCCCTACCTGTTGCCTGTAGTCCCTTGTACATGATGTAGCTACCGAGGGCGAAGAAGGCTATCGAACCAACCCACGCCGGTAGTTTCAAGATATCGTGCAGGATTAATCCAGAACCAGAGGCATAAGCTGTGAGCGCGCCAATGGCGTTGATGATGACTGCAGCGAAAACGCACCAACGCCCCGTGTTGCCCAAATATTTTTCGGCCAATGCGGAAATCTGCATATCTTCTTTGGTGCGCAATGAGACCTCCGCAATAAAAAGCATGCATATGGTGGTCAGGGTTCCGGCCAGAATCAAGGCAAGGCACAGCGAGAGAAAGCCACCATTGCGCGCGGCATAGGGCAATGAGAGCAAACCGGCACCAATGTTGGTCCCGAAAATAATGGCTATGCCTTGACCAACAGACAGTGCTGCATGCTGTGGCCCCTGCATCCCCGCAGTCGGGGTGCTGGTGGTGGTACTTTTAGGATTCATCGAGTACTGCCTGCCGTAATACTTGTAGTCCATCGCGCAGAAGATCTTCTGGGATGGTCAGCGCCGGCAGCAGGCGTACGACGTTGCCATCAAGTCCGCAGGTGAGGATGAGGACGCCGGATTGGGCACAAGCAGCAGCAATTTTCTTGGTGCGAGTGCCATCTGGGTTACCTTGGGCATCAACGAGTTCGAATGCCATCATGGCGCCTTTACCACGTAGTTCCACCACCGTTTCAAGTGCTGCGACCTCGGCGAGCTCTTCGCGAATGATGGCTTCGATTTCCTGGGCACGACTTGGCAGGTTCGCAGACTCCATGTAGTTGATCGCCGCCAGTGCGGCAGCACAGGCGACGGGGTTACCACCGTAGGTACCGCCGAGCGCGCCCGGGCCTGGGGCATCCATGATTTCTGCACGGCCGGTCACTGCCGATAGTGGCATACCACCAGCAATACCCTTGGCGGTGGTGATGAGATCTGGAACGAGGTCGAAATTTTCGCTGGCAAACCAGGTACCGGTTCGGGCGAAACCAGCTTGAACTTCATCGGCAACAAACACCACATTATTGTCAGTGCACCATTGCTGTAAGGCTGGTAGGAAGCCTTCGGCAGGAACGATAAATCCACCTTCACCTTGGATTGGTTCGATGACGATACACGCCAGGTTATCTGCGCCAATTTCCTGCTCGATCTTCTTGATGGTGCGTGCTGCAGCCTCGGCACCATTGAGACCATCACGGGCTGGATAACTGGTTGGCATGCGATAGATGTCACCGGCAAAGGGCCCAAAGCCGGACTTATAAGGCGCGGACTTTGCGGTCATGGCCATCGTCAGATTGGTGCGGCCGTGATAGGCATGATCGAAAACAACAACGGCCTGCTTCTTGGTGTATGCACGCGCTATCTTCACCGCATTTTCTACGGCCTCTGCACCAGAATTCAGCAATACGGTGTGCTTGTCGAAGTCACCCGGAGTGAGCTCATTGAGCTTTTCAGCAACAGCGACATAACTTTCGTATGGGGAGACCATGAAGCAGGTATGAGTGAAGTGGCTTGCAGCCTCGCTAACGGCTTTGACAACTTCTGCATTCGAAGCACCTACAGAAGTCACCGCAATACCGGAGGCGAAGTCAATAAAGGAATTACCATCAGCATCAACGAGTACGCCACCATCAGCATCAACAACATATCCTGGCAGACCAGGGGCTAGGGCGCGGGCGACGGCGGTATCGCGACGCGTCGCGAGCTCCTGAGACTTTGGCCCAGGAAGCTCAGTGGCCACCTTTCGTTGTTGGGACAGGCGATATTCCAAATCCTGCATTATGCTCCTTTGATCGATTCAGGTGGCGGTATCGTTTTCCAAACATGGTTAGCTTGGGCTGCGTGGTGTGCCACTATCCATTAATTCTTATCACATGATAGAAAATAATTGGTGGTTGGTACTAATCTTTTCCATTCCACCCGGCCACCCCCAATACTTTCGAGAGAAAACAAGCCATACTCTGCTGTGATACCAGGAGCTGTGCCTGCTTTTTAGGAACAGCAAGGCCCGTGTAACTAGCCAAATTCACGAGTACTCCCATCACTGCTAGCGCGAACCTTTATCCGACTTCTAGAGTAGAAAGATGTACGCCATGATTACCGAGGCATTTCAGGTACAGGCAAGCATGCACGAGCGCCACTGCCCAGTGCTTGGAAGTGCTATCCCATCATCTAGAGAAGCCAGTGGTTAACGCAGACGGCTGCGTTCGAAAAAAGAAAGGACTCTCATGACTGCACTTTCGCAAGCAGACATTACCGAACTATTGGCAAAGGTACCCACCGGTATTTGCATCAATAACACTTGGGAAGACCTCGAAGACACTTTCGAAGTTGAAAACCCCGCGACGAAGGAAGTATTAGCCAACGTTTCTTCTGCTACAAGCGAACAAGCAACGGCTGCATTAGATGCTGCAGTTGCCGCCCAAGCACAGTGGGCGCGTACCAGCCCGCGTGAGCGCAGTGAATTGTTGCGCCGCACTTTTGAGTTAGTCCAAGAACGCTCCGAAGAATTCGCCACCTTGATGACCTTGGAGATGGGCAAGCCATTAGCTGAGGCCCGCGGCGAGGTCACCTATGGCGCTGAGTACTTGCGCTGGTTCGCTGAAGAAGCAGTGCGCAATTATGGTCACCACGCTACCTTGCCTGAAGGCATGTTACGGATGACCACGGTGCGCAAGCCAGTAGGCCCGTGCTTGCTGATCACCCCGTGGAATTTCCCCCTTGCTATGGCTACTCGTAAGGTCGCTCCTGCTCTGGCTGCAGGGTGTGTGGCAGTGCTCAAACCAGCGCGTCTTACTCCCCTGACCAGCTTGTATTTTATGCAAACACTGATCGATGCCGGCCTACCTGCCGGGGTTGTGAACCTGGTGTGCTCCAGCTCAGCTCGTAGTGTTTCCGAGCCTTTGCTCTCCGATTCGCGCCTGCGCAAGGTCTCATTTACCGGTTCTACTCCAGTTGGTGTGAAATTACTTGAGCAAGCTGCTGGCAACGTATTGCGTAGTTCCATGGAGCTTGGTGGTAATGCCCCCTTCATCGTCTTCGCTGATGCCGACATTGATAAGGCAGTCGCTGGGGCGGTTGCTGCCAAGATGCGCAATATTGGTGAAGCATGTACCGCCGCCAACCGCTTCTATGTTCATGAAAGTATCGCTGCGGAATTCACTGAAAAATTTACGGAAAAGCTTGCTGCCTTAACGGTTGGCAACGGACTTGATGCCGACACCCAGGTAGGGCCCTTAGTAGAGCAAAAGGCTCTGGATAGCGTCTCCGATCTAGTGAATGATGCCGTCCGCGGTGGCGCCACAGTACGCACTGGTGGCAAAGTCATAAGCAGCGAAGAATTACCTGGCTACTTCTACGCTCCCACGGTGCTCGATAATGTGGCCCCAGATGCGGCGATCTTGCAAGAAGAAATCTTCGGTCCGGTTGCACCAATTGTGCGCTTTAGTACCGAAGAAGAGGTCATCGCTTATGCAAATAGCACCCCCTACGGTCTGGCCAGCTATGTGTTCACCGAATCCGCCCGCCGGATGCAGCGTCTGAGCGACCAGCTCGAGTTCGGGCTGCTTGGTGCAAATACTGGTGTGTTCTCTAATGCTGCAGCTCCATTTGGTGGCGTAAAGCATTCCGGGCTGGGGCGTGAAGGTGGAATCGAAGGCATTGCCGAGTATTCGGCTATTCAATATGTTGGCCAGGAGAACCCCTATGACCGCGACTAAGCACCTGTAGATTTTCAGCTCGTTTTCCGGGCAAACTGGGTAAGCTAAAGCGCCTCATCCCCCGCAGACTCATCGAGTGTGCAGGGGGATGTTCTTGTTGCTCACGTATGTTTTGCTGTGCTGAGCATACAGTGCCGAATTTTCAGTGCCGAATTTTCAGTGCGGACAAAACCGTATGACACGGTTGTATGAGCAACGTCACGTACACTCGCTTGCCCAATGCCACACCGATGGCGGCAGGCGCATGTACTGGTATGAGCATGAAGGCAGCAGCGAGAAACCGACGCACCTTTTACTCCCAAAGTACTCCTGTTGAACTGCACAAATACCGCACTATCGCTTGCTTCTCGCAACCGCGCAAACTCACTGAGTACGGATATCTCCCCCGCCTGACAGTCTCGTAGTATCGCGTGACCGTAGAACCTGAACGCTTTCCACACGACAGCAAGGCCACAACTCGTGCAAACAAGTACCCACCGGCACATATTTTTCAGTACGGTGGATACCGTAAATATGTGTACTTGTGCCCGATTCCCCCGGCACCTCAGCACACGAACTTCCGATAATTCCACATAAGGAGACGAAGACTACATGTCACAGCCTTTTGATGCCACAGCTACTGCTTCTTGGCAAAAGCTCACTGACCTACACACTAGCCTCGAACAGACCAACCTGCGCGAGCTTTTTGCCGCCGATGACCAGCGTGCACAAAACTTTAGCTTCGATGCAGCCGGCCTGCACGTGGACCTATCCAAGAACTTAATCAACGAAGAAGTTGTCGATGCCCTCGTAGCACTTGCGGAGGAAGCACATCTGCCTGACGCCATCAACGACATGTTCAATGGTGTGCACATCAATAACACCGAGGATCGCGCCGTGCTCCATACCGCACTGCGCTTACCAGTGGAGGCAGATCTAGCGGTAGATGACCAAGATGTTGCTGCGGATGTACACGAGGTTCTCGGTCGCATGCGTGACTTCGCAACGGCTCTGCGTTCTGGTGCATGGCGCGGCCACACCAATCACACCATTAAGACCATTGTGAACATTGGCATTGGTGGCTCCGATCTGGGTCCTGCTATGGCGACCAAGGCTTTGCGCCCATATGCCACTGCTGGCATTTCTGCTCATTTCGTTTCCAACGTTGACCCAGCCGACATGCTGGCAGTCCTTGATGAAGTAGACCCAGAGTCCACCGTCTTCGTCGTAGCTTCCAAGACCTTCACCACCCAGGAAACCCTGGCGAATGCGCATGCGGCCAAGCGCTGGCTGCTCGAAAAGTTCGATGGTGATGAGTCCGCTGTCGCCAAGCATTTCGTCGCAGTCTCCACGAATGCAGAAAAAGTTGCCGAGTTCGGCATCGACACCAAGAACATGTTCGGCTTCTGGAACTGGGTTGGCGGCCGCTACTCCGTAGACTCTGCCATTGGTCTATCCTTGATGGCTGTAATTGGCCCCCAGGATTTCATGCGCTTCTTGGAAGGTTTCCACGCCCTCGACGAGCACTTCCGCACCACAGATCTGCGCCACAATGTGCCAGTCCTCATGGGACTCTTGGGGGTCTGGTATAACGACTTCTATAATGCGGAAACCCATGCGGTACTGCCATATTCTGAAGACTTGGGCCGTTTCCCTGCCTATCTGCAGCAGCTGACCATGGAATCCAACGGTAAGTCTGTACGCCATGATGGTTCTGCTGTGACCTTACAAACTGGTGAGATCTACTGGGGCGAGCCAGGCACCAACGGTCAGCACGCTTTCTACCAGTTGATGCACCAGGGCACCAAGCTGATCCCCGCCGATTTCATTGGTTTCGCCCGTCCAGCAGGCGATCTACCGACCGCTACCGGTGAAGGCTCCATGCACGATCTGTTGATGAGCAACTTCTTCGCCCAGACCAAGGTCTTGGCTTTCGGTAAGACTGCCGCTGAGATTGAGGCTGAAGGTGTTGCTGCAGAAGTAGTGCCACACAAGGTCATGCCTGGCAACCGTCCTACTACCACCATCTTGGCGGAGGCTTTAACTCCTTATACTCTTGGCGCTTTGATTGCATTGTACGAGCACATCGTATTCACCCAAGGTGTTATTTGGGATATCAACTCCTTCGACCAGTGGGGCGTGGAGTTAGGCAAGCAACAGGCTAATGATTTGGCCCCTGCCGTAGCCGGTGAGGTTGCTGCCAACTCTGGTGATTCCTCCACCGATGAGCTGATTCGCTGGTACCGTGCACGCCGCGGCTAATGGAGCTCGAATCTGCTGGCAGTAAACCCTACTGTTGGTAATTACACTGCGGCCAAGCATGTGGCATAGATTGTGCATCAACTGTGCAATTATGGATGCCACATGCTTGGCCGTTTTTCGCAGCACAAGTGCGCAGCCTTGCCTGCCACCACGCTGCTCTTTCTGGCCGAAATTCGTAGCTCACTGCTGCACTCATGTTTGCAAAAGCTAGTATTTTGGCACTCAGATGTAGTGAGCGGATATGGCCCAAGCTGGTTTTATAGTCCCAGCCTTACATAAATCCTGAAGCGTATACTTATGGCAATACACAGTTAATAACTATTTGCAGAGGTCGAGGTCATGTTTGAATCTGTTTTACGCCGCTCCAGCAGCCACTTATTACTTACCGGCATTGCGGCTGCCTTAACCGGTTTTTTCGCCATCGTTTGGCCTGGAGCTACCATGGTGGTCTTGGCACTCATTTGGGGTATTTATGCCCTATCAGATGGCATCATGCAAGTGTACGCCGGCTTTCAACTTCCTAACCACCGCGGCTTACTGATCTTCTCCGGCGTTTTGGGCATCATCTTTGGTCTGATTGTCATTTTCAACCCAGATATTGGTGTGGTCGTCATCGCCTGGATGCTGGGCTTATGGATGTTGCTGCGTGGTATTGAGGAGTTTGCCGCAGTCTTCAAGGGCAAGGGTGAAACCACCGACAAGATCCTCTACGCCTTCGTTGGTGTGCTTTTCGTAGCAGCATCGATCATCTTCTTCGCCGCACCAGGATTATCTGCCGCGGTGGTAGCACTGTGGCTCGGCTTTTTTGCACTGTTTACTGGTGTGCTACTCATCGTTTTATCCTTCCGCGTGCGTAAGACCAGCAAGAATATCGCCGAGCTACGCGCTGAGCATCCACGGGTACGGTAGAACATATCTGAGTGCTTCCTCAAGCGCTCCACCTTATACCGCCATTGCGTTGACACTCCCCGCAATCATTTGAGCTTGCCAGCCTGGTGGTTTTGGGTATTATCTGACGTTTTCAGCTGAGTGCCCATGGCGTTCCTCCTGGCACGAAAGCCACGTTTTTACCGCACGAGTTTCGCTACTGTATCTCGCGTGCTCCAGGCGATGGGCTTCAACAAGGCCGTACCCACAGTACCCACAAGTGCCTCACGTAAGAATTCGGCGTTCTACCCCGTTGACATCCCGGTAGGGCTGGCACTGCGGGCACCACCAAATAATGCGTTCTAATTCTTGGGTGATATCCCCCACCAAACTCGATTTTTGAATCCGGGTGCCGCAGCGGCGGCAGGGCTTATGATTGCGTCCAAAAACATACGTCGTCCGCCCAGGCTTGGCGATCCCGGTGGTTACCCGCAGCACCGAATTGCGGTTATCCCACATAAGTCGGCGCGTAAGGTCCAACGTGGCGTCCACATCAACTGCGGCAATCGGGGTTGCAGGATGGATGCCAAGCAGGAAACAGATTTCAGCGCGGTATTCATTACCTACTCCGGCAAGCACACGTTGATCAAGTAATGCCAAGCCGATAGCACGCGTTGGTTGGGCTAGTAGATTCGCTTTAGCCTGTACTTCACCAATCTCTGACCACTGTACGCCCAAGACATCCGGCCCTAAATCTGCGATCCGGGCTGAATATTCTGCTGCGGGATAAACTCGCACCATGCCGAGTTGGAATCCTACGAGTTGGACCTGATCCATAGTGAGTACCACCCGGGCAAGATAGCCGGGCTTCTTCCAGCGCTGGCCAGTCTGATAGATCGCCCAGCTGCCCTCCATTTTGAGATGGGTCTGTAAGATTTCCTGTTCGAAACGCATGAACAGGTGTTTGCCATAGGGCCAAACTTTTTGTACTGTTTGCCCACCAAAATCAGCAGTGGCATAGCGCGGAACCCGAATATCAGTCGCGGTGATTTCCCTACCTGTCATCCACTGCAGACGCTTGCTAAGTTGGTAGATGGAATCGCCTTCAGGCACCTATTCTTCCTTCCACCGCATCTTATAAGCTCACCATTGGCTGGTAGCCAAAAGGAATCTCATCACTACGCACGATGCTCCGCCCTAGCGGAAAGCAAGCGACCGGCAACATTTTTATATTGCCCCAAGCCAACGGTAAACCAATGATCGTGACAGCCTGGACGACAGCGGTGGCGATATGACCAAGACACAGCCACAATCCAGCAACCAAGAACCAAATCACATTACCCAACTTCGACGCTGAACCTGTACCGCCAACAGGTTCAATGAGGCTACGCCCAAATGGCCACAGCGCATATGAGGCCATCCGAAAGCTGGCAATGCCAAAAGGAATGGTGATAATCAACAGGCAAGCGATAATACCGACAAAAATATAGGCAAGAGCCATCCAGATACCGCTCGTGACCAACCAAATGATGTTTAACAAGGTGCGCACAAATTCTTAGTATAGTCTTTCTGTCAGATCCGACTGATACTCTCCTCAACACCGACAAGCAGGCAGTGAAATCAGCCTCTCCCCGATTAGGGGCCGTGCCGGAACTGGCCCCGCACCCCAATCCGAGCGCTAGCTCAGGTCCTCATCCTGGTCCTACAACAGGACCTCGTACGGAGACCCTATTCCAAATCTTCTAAGGCCTGTGCCAGACTCCTGCCGCGCTGTCCGGTGACTACAGCGTTGCCACCAGCACCAATGCGCAGCCCACTAGGGACTTTTCGAGCGCCGGCAACCACCAACTCGTGCAATTCAGCAGCCTGGAAGACTGCCTGGCCATTCACCTTATCGAGAGTGAACTCCCCAACCAGCCCACAGCGCACCATCTGTTGGAAAGCTCCTACGATCAAACGCGACCACTGTTGATGCTCAATACCTTCCGGTGGTTCAGCCAGCAGCAAAGATTTTCCACTGCGGCTACTATATGCCGCACATAAGCCATCAATGAGTACAACCAGCCCACCTGCACGTTGCGCGCCTTCAAATGGCCAGGCCAAAGCCGCACCATAAGGATTAGCTGGATCCGCTGCAGCAAGCACATACACCGTAGGTTTCACCGTTCCACTCGGCCAACCACCCACATCCGGAGCATCAGCAAAAGAACGAGCCTGATCAATGATGGTGCTGCGGGCAAATTGGGATGCGCCTAAGCCTTCAACTAAATAGCCACGCAACAACTGACCAGCTTCCTCCCGCGCAACGCCAACCTTGTAGATTCCGGCAAAACCACCACTGATACCTTCGGCCTGCACACTACCGCGGGTGATGATGCCATAGCGATCTCCGAGCACCTCCAGTTCGGCGACGCTGCGCTCAGTTGGACTCAAAGTCTGCTCGGCATCATCAACGATGATCACAGCCCAGCGCCCCACCATGTCCCCAAAACTCAGTGATGTACCACGTTGCTGAACAGCCCGACCGCGCAAACTACGCACAGGTACCCGGGAACGCTGCAAAGCACGCGTCCCTGCCGATTGCGTGGACCGTGCAGCCTTCGATGTCTTGGAAGATTTCGCATGTGCCAAGCGCAACCGCAGCGGCTCAAAACTATCAGGACTGATCATCCCGGCTTCAAATAATTGCCACCAAGCACTATGTAACTCCATGCCAGAGGTATCACCTGTAAGTTGGCGGGCGACATCATCAAAGCGATACGCGCCACCACGTGCCAAAAAGCCAAGAATCGACTCTTCCACGATGCTCAGTTGCTGCTCAGTTGACCTGTAATGCAACTCGAATTCTGCCGCCGGTAGCAACATGACCCACGGATCATGAGCACTACCATGGCCTGCACCGATGATGCGAACCTCGCCGGCATTAGTGAGCTCATCGAGCATACTCGGATGATAATCAGCAACACGCTGACCAAGTACCACCGTTTCCCACGCGGATGCCGGCAAGCGCACTCCTGCTAATTGGCTAATCACTTCAAAAACTCCTGCTACCCCTTCCAAAGCAGGACGCGCACCAACCGCGGCAACCTGCTGATAGTGGGCAAGAAAGCGTGCATACCCGGTATGACTGAGCGGCTCAATTTCTGCACGAGCTGCTGCCAAACAGCGGTTACGAATGATTCTTAAAACTTCCGGAGCCACGTACTCACCTGGTTCATGGCGGAACTCCCCACGCACCAACACCGACTGGGAAACTAATTCTTCCAAAAGTTGATGTGCAACAGCAGGAGCAAGCCCAAAAGCGTGTGCAGCCTGGGTGACACTAAATGGACCATGAGCACGCGCCCAGCGCTTCAACAACTGCAAAGCTGCATCCGCAATAAACGCCGGATCTGCCCCATAACCAGCAGGCACGGGAATGCCCAAGCCATCACGAAGTAAGGCTGCATCTTCTACCACAGCTACATGCTCTACCCCGGCAATGCGTACCAGCATAATTCGTTTCGCATACACCCGGTCATCCCAGCCCACTGCCGGGGCTTTATCAACTGCCACTGGCCCAATAGTGCGCAGCACATCAATAAATTGCTCCGCGGTCTGCGGGGCACGCTCACTCTCCCGTTGTAATTGGGACTCGACCTGATCAATAATCGCTGGATCCAACAACTCCTTGAGAGTCGCCGTACCTAACAGCTGTGCTAATAGCTGCGGATCCAAACTTAAGGCAGCTGCACGCTTTTCAGCCAGCGGGCTATCTCCCTCATACATAAATGCGCCCGTGTAACTAAACAACAAGGACAATGCGAAAGGACTTGGGCTTTGAGTGGTGACCTCAATAATGCGCGTCGTACCAGCATCAAGATCCCGGCACACCTGCTGCAACGCATCCAGATCATAGACATCATGCAAACATTCGCGCACCGTTTCTAAAATGATCGGAAACGTCGGATAATTGCGGGCAATATCCAATAACTGGGCTGCACGCTGCCGCTGCTGCCACAGTGGGGCCCGCTGGCCGGGATTATGACGCGGCAGCAACAAACCACGAGCAGCACACTCTCGAAAACGCGACGCAAACAACGCGGAATTACCCACCTGCTCAGTAATAATTTCCGCAATTTCATCCGGATCAAAAATCAAAAAACTCGGATCCGGTGGAGTCGCACTCTGCGGCAGCCGCAAAATAATGCCATCATCGCCACTAACAGGTTGGGCATCCATACCAGTCGCTTCCGCAATCCGATGCGAAATCGCCAACGACCACGCCGCATGAACTCTCCTCCCCCATGGCGAATGCACAACAATTCGCCAATCTCCCAACTCATCCTGGAAGCGCTCAAAGACAATGGTGTGCGCATCTGGCAGACTACCGGTAGCCTCTTGCTGCTCGGTGAGATAGCGCAGCACATTCTCCTGGGCATATTCATCTAACCCAGAACCCTCCAACACCGTAGGATCCCGTAGCACTTGCTGCTGGAAACGACCTATGGCCACCCCAAGCTCAGCGGGCCTGCCCAACTGATCCCCAGTCCAAAACGGCAGTCTTCCAGTATGTCCCGGTGCCGGGGTCACCAACACACGATCATGGGTAATATCCTGGATACGCCAACTACTCGCCCCCAAGGTAAACACATCACCCACCCGGGATTCATAAACCATCTCTTCATCAAGCTCACCCACACGCAAGCCCTGCTGAGTTTCTTCACCAGCTACCAGAAATACCCCAAATAAACCACGATCCGGAATCGTGCCGGCATTAGTCACCGCCACGCGCTGGGCACCAGGTCGTGCTTGCATGACTTGAGTATCTGGGTCGATGCTGATACGCGGTTTGAGATGCACGAAATCCGTATCCGGGTATTTACCACTAGCCAAGTCAAGCACCGCATCAAAAACATCTCGACTCAAATTGCGGTACGGGTATGCCCGGCGTACCAGGGCATACCAAGCATCCGTCGTCATATCAGCGACGGAGACTGCCGCCACGGTTTGTTGTAACAGCACGTCCAAGGCATTCTCGGGGACGGCAATAGCTTCGATGCCTTGTCCATCACTGCGGCGCATTTGCTCGACGATAACTGCACTATGCACCACGTCTGCGGCATGCTTCGGATAGAACACTCCATGGGAGACTGCACCCACGGTATGCCCAGCGCGTCCTACACGTTGTAAGCCGGCAGCCACGCTTGGCGGTGCTTCTACTTGCACTACTAGATCAATGGCCCCCATATCAATACCTAGTTCCAACGAACTGGTAGCAACCACAGCACGCAGTTCTCCTGCTTTGAGCAACTGTTCGGTGCGCGTGCGTTCATCCTTGGACACCGAGCCGTGGTGCGCACGTGCAAGTAACGGTGCGGCCTGACCTGCCGTATCTGAGGTTTTCATTAACTGGGCAGGATCGCGGCGCAACGGTGCAGAGAGGCTGTCTGGGGCAAAATCGGCGGCATAAAGCTCATTCAGCCTGGATGTCAGCCGCTCTGCACTGCGCCTGGAATTAACGAACACCAAGGTAGAGTAGTGGGCCAGGATCTCCTCATAGAGTTCGGCCTCGATAAAAGGCCAAATGGAGTTTTGCTGTGGCAAGGCAGACTCATCGAGCAGATTTGTTCCTGCTTCAGTTGCCTGTGGTAGCCCTGATTGCCCAGGTTGAGCAGTAGTGATTACATCTTCGTCCAGTTGGAATTCACCAACATCGGATTCGGCGTTTAGCTCTTCGGGACTGGTAATGCCTGAACTGGCAGTCTCCGCATCGTCGCTGAGCATCCCAATGGTTTGATGAGAACCAGCGGTTGGAATCGTATTTGCATCTGCTTCTTCGTTTTCTGCTGCTTCTGCTTCAAGTAGTTGTGCCACTATGTCGGTGTCATCATCAAGGACTGCAGCGGCAATTTCCGAGCCTCGGTTTCCTTTTGGATCTGGCAGATCATTGAAATCTGGTACTGGTACTCGCACCTGTAAATCCCATTGCTTCGGTACATTGGGAGCGACGGTGCGCACCGGCCGATCGCCGGCTAAGAACTGCGCAACTGTTTCGATAGGGCGCACGGTAGCTGATAGACCAATACGTTGCACCGGCTGCTGGGCTAAGGCAGCGATGCGTTCCAACGTAAGCGCCAGGTGCGCCCCGCGCTTGGTACCAGCTAGGGCGTGGATCTCATCAATGATGATGGTGTCAACAGTGGCGAACATGCCCCTAGCTTTCGACGTGGCCATCAAATAGGCAGACTCTGGGGTGGTGATTAAAATCTCTGGGGGCTTACGCTGCTGCCGAGCGCGCTCAGCGGCAGGCGTATCGCCACTGCGCACCCCGATTCGCACCTGCTCCATCTCTATTCCCATACGTGCTGCAGTGCGTTGAATGCCGGTTATTGGGGCGCGCAGATTTTGCTGCACGTCCACACCTAATGCCTTGAGCGGGGAGATATAGAGCACACGTACACCGGGTTGTTGGCGTTGAGAACTCAACTGCGTAGTTCCAGGCTGAGCAGTTTCATGCTGGACGACATCAAACTCAGCAGATTCAGACTCAGCGCCATCAGCTCTACTTTGGCCTCGTGTGTGGGAATCTTCGCGTTTTGACGAATTCGGACTGTCCGAAAACGTGGGGTCAGACACATTCGGAGCCGCTTGAATTTCGGGAATTGCTTGCTGGGCAGCCGGACGTAAGAGGTGATTAATCGACCACAAGAATGCAGCCAGAGTTTTGCCAGATCCAGTTGGCGCCACAACTAAGGCATTATGACCTGCGCTAATAGCTTCCCAAGCTTCTTGTTGCACGCTGGTAGGTGCAGCAAAGACCTCGCGGAACCATTGGGCAACATGCGGGTGAAAATGCTCCAAAATTGTTGGCTCACCAGAATTCTCCATGCATCTATTCAATCAAATCATCAGAAAACCACTAGAATCAGAAAGTATGACTGCACAGTTTGACGATGCGACATTGACCAAGCGCCTAGCGCAAGGAACCGGCGAGATACTCAAGGGTGTACGTAATGGCGGTTTATTACGCGGCCGTGAGCTCGGTGAGGCAGGCGATGACCTCGCCCAAAATTGGATCTCCCGTGTCCTCGAACAACACCGCCCGAATGATGGCTTTTTGTCTGAAGAAGCTGCCGATAACCCCGAGCGACTCGGCAAAGACCGCGTTTGGATTATTGATCCACTTGATGGCACCAAGGAATTCGCCACCGGCCGCCAAGACTGGGCCATTCACATCGCTTTAGTTGAAAATGGCAAGCCAACCCATGCTGCCGTCAACCTGCCAGACCTCGGAGTGGTCTTCGATAGTGCGGATGCCCGGGCTGTTGGTGGCCCCTATGCAAAGCGCATCGCGGTCTCCCACAACCGTACTCCCGCAGTAGCTAAGCACATCGCTAAAAAGCTCGGCTTCAAAGCAGAACCAATGGGCTCCGCTGGCGCGAAAGCTATGCACGTCTTACTCGGCGATTATGATGCCTATATCCACGCCGGTGGCCAGTATGAATGGGACTCCGCTGCACCAGTAGGCGTTTCCCTTGCCGCAGGCCTGCACTGCTCTCGCTTAGACGGCACCCCGCTCACCTACAACAACAAGGACACCTACCTACCAGATTTGCTTATCTGCCGTCCGGAACTTGCTGATGAAATACTGGAAATGACCACGACATTCTTGAAGGAAAACGGTTCTTACTAACCATGTCCCCTGCCAATGCCACTGCACAATGGATGGTGCGGTGGCATTTTTCATATCCAAAATCTCAGTGCAGTCGTATGGATGAGGTCTGGAAATGTGTTGCTACAGAGCATCAAAGCCAGTATTTGAGCTTGCAACCCCATAACCATAATGTGACTGGAGTCCTACTTTTCAGACTATACATACCTGAGCAACCACACCCATTCTTATAAACTCTCAGCCAGGGGGAAACTCAATTTCTCAGCCAAACCACCAACATCCTAATTCCTAATCCCTCTCCAGTGCAGGCACCACCAACATAAATACCCTGGGTGAGATACGATCAATAATAGAGAGATCTCCATTCAAAAATATGACACCGACACCGTCGAGGAGATAAACAATGGCTAAAGACAGCCACACCGAAGCCCCTGCAAAGCACAAAAAAGCAGCGGAAGCCGGCACTGAAACGAAGAATAACGCTGTACCAGAGGGAATGAACATGGCATCAGCACAACGCGCAGAAGTACAACCGACAGCCAAGTCAGTTGAAACACGACCTTCAAACAAAGCAGCGGAAGTCGTCCCCACAACAAAACAAACAGAACAACAAACCACCACCAAACCAGCCAATAACAGCTCGCTGCCACCGAAACGCGCACCACAAAACGATTACCGCATCGAAGAAGACTTATTAGGCAGCATGCGAGTACCAAATGACAAGTACTACGGCATCCATACCATGCGGGCCATGGAAAACTTCCAAATCTCTCGGACAAATATCAACCAAATCCCAGAATTTATCCGGGGAATGGTGCTGGTTAAGAAGGCTGCAGCACTCGCAAACCGACGCTTACATACCCTCCCCAGCTTCAAAGCAGAAGCCATAGTCTGGGCCTGCGATGAAATCCTCGTCAAAGGCCGCTGCATGGATCAATTTCCTCTAGATGTATTCCAAGGAGGCGCAGGAACCTCCCTCAACATGAACACAAACGAGGTTATTGCCAACTTGGCACTGGAATATTTAGGGAAACCCAAAGGCAGCTACGACCACATCAACCCCAATGACGATGTCAATCTTTCCCAATCCACCAACGATGCCTACCCCACAGGATTCCGATTAGGACTATACATGTGCATGGATCGGCTTATCGATCAGATTGATGCACTACAAAAAGCCTTCCACCAAAAAGCATTGGAATTCGTAGACATACTCAAAATGGGTCGGACCCAATTGCAAGATGCCGTTCCTATGACTCTCGGCGAGGAATTTCAAGCCTTTGCACACAACTTGGCTGAAGAACAAGCCGTACTACGTGCAGCCACAGATCGACTTCTGGAAATCAACCTAGGTGGTACTGCCATTGGAACGGGATTAAATACTCCTTCCGGGTACCGACACCAGGTCACCGCCACCCTTTCTGAGGTCACGGGACTCGAGGTGAAAAGCGCTCGAGATCTTGTGGAAGCAACGAGTGACACTGGCGCATATGTACTCACGCACTCTGCTATCAAACGCGCAGCAATGAAGCTTTCTAAGATTTCCAATGACTTGCGCCTACTGTCATCCGGACCAACCGCAGGTTTAGGGGAGATCAATCTGCCTGCGCGCCAAGCTGGATCTTCAATCATGCCAGCAAAAGTCAACCCAGTCATTCCCGAAGTTGTAAACCAAGTATGTTTCAAAGTTTTCGGTAATGACTACACAGTAACCATGGCAGCAGAAGCTGGCCAATTGCAGCTCAATGTGATGGAGCCAGTCATCGCAGAAGCATTATTCCAGTCCATTCGAATTTTAGGGAATGCCGCTGATGCACTCCGTGAGAAATGTGTTGTTGGGATCACTGCAAACGAAGATGTCTGCCGAGCCTACGTGGAAAATTCCATTGGGATTGTCACATACCTCAATCCTTTCATTGGCCACCACAATGGAGACCTCATTGGCAAGGAGGCTGCTCGTACCGGCAAAACTGTGCGCGAACTAGTACTCGAAAAGGGGTTGATGGATGAAGACACCTTGAATCAGGTTTTAAGTAAGGAGAATCTGATGCATCCAACGTATCGTGGCAAGCTCTACATTGATGATTAATGCTCAAATGCTCGTAACCCGCGCCGTTTTCCATAACGCGGGTTACTTTTCTACTACTAGCTTGCTAATACTCCAGCCCATTGGAGCGCATCCATATGCAAAGAACTGCCAAGCGAGGTAGTCCCTGATCAATGTCGACAGGGCATCGCAGTTGATCAACGTATAAAAGGAACAACACTGCGGGCGTTCATCAAGACTTGAGCAATTGTTCCGGAAAGATTGACACATACATACAATTGCATCTAAATATTTTGGAAGTACCAATACATCCTGGATGCTTTCGACCAAGCTCGTGTGTTGTTGCTTTGCACAGCTCCACGACTGGTTTCACTCCCGTTGCAACCAACGCCTCACGTTGGCGATTTCAAAATGTTGCTTCTTCAATTGCTGAGGCATAAGTTTGGCAGCTAGTTTTGCATTGCTCCCACTCGCATGAAACTCCCCGTACCTATAACAATAAAGACAACCACATGTCAGATTACTCACTTGTAGTCCAGAGCTTGCCAAAGAAATTCTAGAATGAGTACCGACTCTCTTAAAGAACACGGCTCTTACGGACCTACTGATTTTCATTGTTACTTAGAACCACTGCTGTACTAGGCAGTGACATTCGTTTACATAACAAAACTGCGCTTGCAGACATCAAAATACCTACAGCTACCATCGCATTCTCCAAGGCGAGGTATTCCTATTACCCAAAGAACCGCAAGGTTTTATCACCATACCCTTGAGCGATAACCGCCAAATACTGGCATAAAAAATTCTTACTCTTACGATATGGCTTTTTTAGTATTATGCTAAGCGTAACCTTGTTGAACACTGCCCGGAAAAGAAATTTACTATGAGAAAACATATAACTTCTTCCTTGGCCACCCTCCTCCTCTTAAGTGCGGGCATAGGTGTTGCACAAGCTGCTACCGAATACAAAGATGGCGGAACATGGGATCAAGGCTCCTCTGGCGGCATGGTGTGGTCCTACTATAAGCATGACGGCGTAGGGCATGGTGCATCTGTTCGCGGTAAGCAGTATGTAGATTCGGGATGTCAGCCTCCAGGAACCTGGGCTCGGGCAATATCCGAATCCCGCACACTACGTAGCGATGGTAGCTACTATCGCCACTGCTAGAGATCGTCAGGAATACTCATTTTGATCAACAAGGAAAAGGCTAGTCCGGTTGGTCCAGCACTACGCTCGCAATGACCAACCGGACTAGTTTTCACTCGAATAAGCATACTGCTCGCGGTAACAATTGCCCTCTTGACAGCCTATTGGACAGTTCTACTTTTCCAAGCAGAGACAACCATTGGTACTAATAGCAATATTCAAATCTTGGAAGTTCCAGGCAATTTCGAATTAGAAATACTCCAGGAACTTACCCAAATCGCTGACGAGAATTCTGAAACCATAACTGTGCAACTCGCTGAAGCTAACCAGCAGCATCTCTATGTAGCTGGAGCGAAAGCCTCAGACTGGATAAACACTGGTTACCCAACCCTTTTCCCACATGAAAAGTATCAGGTTTCTGAACTTACAGCCCTGCCCTATGGAGATGCACGGCAATTATACGAACTTTCTGGTGGGGATGATTTTACTAATACTATTCGTGATTTTCTTGACGCAAAAGACGTGAAATATGAGTCGCTCGGATATTTCAATTGGGATTTCTTATATGACGGAACTCCACTTTCAAAAGTAATGCTGCTTTTCATTTTCTTAATTGCATCTCTTTCCATAAGCAGCATTCTCGTTGATGCCCGCGCTTATGCCATTAAAAATCTTCTCGGCTTTGGAATATTCCACTCATACTTCACAAACTTCTTCATGGCACTCCGACAGCGCTGGATACCACTCGCGATAATATTCCTTGCTGGAAGTGCCGCCATATTGAGCACTAGTGGCGTACAACGTTACCGTCAGGTCTTAGAATATTGGGTGGCCTATAGCGCTTGTTTCCTTGCAGTTTTACTTGTCTCAGGAATAGTAACATTAGCCATTACCCGTCTAACGCCTCTCGTGGCAGCACTCAAAGGCAAAGTTGCCTCGGGCTACGTCCTAACCCTCGTGGCTGCTACTCGCATAATGGGGTTAATTCTTCTTTCAGCGATCGCACTTCCCGCTCTCAACCTCACTACCGAATACTCTAAGCAGATGATTGATCGCCCCATCGCTGCAGAAAACAATGATGTATTCTTTTTGCAACTCAGCGGTGCCCGTACCTTTGAGGGCATTGAAGCCGATACAGCACAATTGGCAAGTGCAATTCGTGCGCAATCAGCCCAAGGTAATGCACTGTATGCCACATACCTTGACTCTGGTATAGGGAACACCTCTGCAAACGGTGATCGCATGATCTATAACGCTAGCGGAGCGAAAGAATCACTGCGGAATTTCCCCAAAGATGAACTCACACAATTAACAGCCGAAAAACCTTTGGTAGTACTGCCGCCTGGAGCTACTGGAGCACAAGCTGATCCCCAGTTACTCTTCCCCACGGAATGCCAGGAAGCTAATGCATGTGCAGTTATTCGTGCAACACATAGCTTCCAGGCAAAAAACGTGGGAAGCGAGCTTCTCAAATTGGATGAACCGCGCATTAATCACAAATCCCACTGTTCTCGTCTACCCAGATGCAAATCTCTCGGGAAATGACCGCACCATTGTGGCTGCAGTCACGCAGAATGATATCGGGATTATCGGTGAAGAAAATGTACAAGCTTTGCGCAACACCGAGGGCATTCAAACCTTCATAGCTGGTTATACTCAATTCAGTGTGCAATGGGCACGGAATCACAATGATGCGCACACCTCTATGCTGGTTTATTGGGGCACATTAATTCTCTTAATTGTGGCAATCCTAGCCTCCGGGTGGGCTCTTTCAAAGTGCTTTGGACAGGTATATCACCAATATTTGCGAGTAACACAGATTCTTGGAATCGTGCCACGACATTTTCTTGCAATGATTCTCTGTATAGAAGCTATAACTGCAATACTTTTGTGCTGGTACATCTGGCATCTAGGGGGATTGTACCGTACTTGGACTTCCTTCCACGGTGGTATACCCGCCGATCCAGCCACACTCGCACAATTCTATGTTCACCCCGCTGTGTGGGTTCTCTGCATTTTCATTCTGACACTCACCTCACCCGCACTCTTTCACCATCGCAAGATTCTCCAACTTCAACGTGTACCGCAATTGGGTAAGCAACCTCATAAGGAGGAACTATGAACACATCTCCAACACATTCCACCCCGGATATGCCTACTCTTGCTGCTCAAGGAATAACGAAAACCATTGGCCCAAAAACTCTGTGGTCACACCTTGATTTAGAAGTTTTTCCAGGTGAGATTCTCTGCCTTATGGGGCCATCGGGATGTGGAAAATCGACCCTATTAAACTGCCTGGGACAGCTTGACACCTGCGACTCCGGGAAAATTTTCATTCAAGGAGAACGCGTAGAGAATTGTTCTGCCCGGAAAAGGCGCCTGCTACGGCGCACAACCATTGGGTACCTATTTCAGGATTTTGCACTTATCGAAAACCAGACGGTCCGTGAAAATATCGCCTTGGCGCTCCCCCGCCGAACCAAGCGATCAGAACGTACGCACCTCATTCAAGAGACTTTGATGCAAGTAGGATTAGAAGGATTCGAGAATACCAAGATCTATGCCCTCAGTGGTGGCGAACAGCAACGCGTGGCCATGGCGCGGTTATGGGCGCGCCAGCCACCAGTCATTTTGGCCGATGAACCCACGGCCTCTTTGGATCGAGAAAACGCTACCCGGATCCTCACTCTGTTGCGTAAATGTGCAGACACAGGTGCCGCAGTGGTGTTAGTAAGCCATGATCCATGGGTAGCCGACCATGCAGATAGAAAGGTCCAGTTGGCAAGTTAACCAATTGTCGCAAGATAGAAGCTAAAAGATTTGAGGTACATACAATGTCACGTCTGACGAAGATTTTGGGCGTACTGATTCTCGCAGTAGTTGCGATTGCTGTAGTTATGACCATGCTGTATAAGCAAGCGCAATCCCCTGCCACTAGTGAAGAATACCTTGGCGGGCAATGGGATCATGGGGCCTCTGGAGGTGTGGTTTGGTCATCATTCTCAAATGAAGATAACTGGCATTATGCATGGGTACAGGGGAAAACAGAAAAGGCCTCCGATTGCGTTGCTCCTGGTGAAATCGCACGAGTTACCGTAGACGCGAAAACCTTTGGGCGCAACGACTTTGCTGCCGGATATTGTGAGAAAGGACAAACAGATCTGAGCCGCCCGTAGTCCCAAATACGTTAGACTTCGACTAGCTGCTAGGAGCTGCTAGGCTTGGTAGTCATGACTGGAGAGATCCCCACCCCCTATGAAGACCTCCTGCAGCATATTCTGGCAGAAGGAACCCATAAGGATGATCGCACTGGAACTGGAACAACAAGCTTGTTCGGTGCGCAAATGCGCTTTGACTTGGCTCAATCTTTCCCTTTGATTACCACTAAAAAAGTGCATATGAAGTCCATTATCGGAGAATTACTGTGGTTCTTACGTGGTGATAGCAACATTAAATTCTTGCACGACCACAACGTCACTATTTGGGATGAGTGGGCCGACTCTAATGGAGACCTCGGCCCAATCTACGGGGTCCAGTGGCGCAGTTGGCCTACCCCCAACGGACAGCATATTGACCAAATTAGCCAAGCGTTAGAGACTTTGCGCACTAATCCAGACTCCCGGCGCAATATCGTTTCGGCGTGGAATGTTTCCGAAATAGATAATATGGCGCTGCCCCCTTGCCACTTGCTCTTCCAGCTTTATGTGGCTGATGGGAAACTCAGCTGTCAGCTTTACCAGCGCAGTGCAGATATGTTTTTGGGGGTTCCTTTCAACATTGCGTCATATAGCCTCCTGACACACATGTTTGCTCAGCAGGCTGGATTGGAAGTTGGGGAATTTATTTGGACTGGGGGTGATTGCCATATTTATGACAATCACCTCGAACAAGTTGCGTTGCAGCTCTCTCGCGAGCCACGGCCATATCCGCAGCTTACGCTCAATAAAGCTGACAGCATCTTTGATTACACTTTCGATGACATCAGCATTGAAGGTTATGACCCCCACCCTGCTATTCGCGGTGAGGTCGCAGTCTAATGGATTTTAGCTTAGGTGCTATTTGGGCCCAGACAATCGATGGTGTGGTCGGCGATGGTAAGGATATGCCCTGGCATATTCCAGCAGACTTACGCTTCTTTCAAGAGCAAACCCTCGGCCATGATGTGCTTATGGGGGCTAGCACCTGGCACTCGCTGCCACCGGCATATCGACCTCTGCCCAGGCGAAAGAATTTTGTACTTTCATCCGATCTGGCCGGCCAATGGTCTGAAGGTGCGCAAGTCTGCAGCAATTTGGATGCTGCCTTGGATGCTATGAGCCGTCCTGCCTGGATTATTGGCGGTGGCAAGACGTATGCAGCCTGCCTGGACAAGGTGGACTATGTGGTACGCACCCTCATCAATGTAGAACTAGCCGACCAGCTCCCCCATGCGGTCTTCGCTCCTCAACTTGGTGATGACTTCAAACTGGTCACCGAGACTGCTTGGCAAGAAGTCCCAGGAGAAATTCACACCTCCATCGTGCGCACTACAGACACAGTAGAAATGAAAGTTCAGCATTTCCGCCGTCACTAGCCACAGCAGCCCAGCACTCTGAATCGGACAGCCTGTACGCATACAAAGAAAGTACCTCCCCCATGACAGCTACCAACCCCATTCGTATCTATGCCACTGATTGGTGCCCCTTTTGCCGTCGACTACGACGTGACTTAGATAGCAATGCGATCCCCTATGAGATTATCGATATTGAAGCTGATGAAGAAGCTGCGCTGTGGGTGGAATCAGTCAATGATGGCAACCGGGTAGTTCCTACCGTGCGTTATAGCGATGGTGAAGTCGCAACCAATCCACCGGCTGCTGCGGTACGCCAGCGCTACACGGAGCTGACCGCAAACGCTGCTGAATAACCCGGACTGCAGACAAGCTTAGGTGATAGGTGCGCTTATTTATTGAACGTGCACGTTCGCCCTACACAAATTGAGAATATACTCAATCCCCAATCAACACTGATTGGGGATTTCTGCTAATTTAGCACCTCGGCGTTTGCTACCTAGGTGTTCGCTACTCGCCTTCACGAATTAAATAAGTGTCCATGATCCAACCATGCTCCGCGCGAAGCTGCTCTTTCAACTTAGCAAGTTCGACTCCGATTTCGGCTAGCTTGCCATGACGTAAAACCTGTTGCGGCGTGCCCAAATAGGCACCCCACCAAATATATTTCTCACCAGGAGCAATCTGCTGCCAGGCACTGCCACCGTCAAGAAGTACGACACAATTGCGTAATAATTCGGTATGAGTCATCGGTAACCGGCGACCCGTGGTGATATGTATTGGTGCCCCCAGCTGGTTAAGCACAATGCCATGCACTGCAGTCAGCGTCTGCACGGCGGTAATTCCAGGGATAACCTGCACCTTGGCTTCTAGTTCAGTGAGCTCATGCATTTGCTCGATAATGCGCAAAGTGGAGTCATACAGTGAGGGATCACCCCAGACCATAAAAGCCACAGTGGCATCGTCAGCACTATTACTGGTGATGGCATCGGCAAGTAGGTACGCGCGCGCTTGATGCCAACGTCGCACCTCAGCGTCATAATCGACTGGATTCCTATCGCGCGGCGGATCCATCACAGTCACTAATTCAACTTTCGGGGCAAACTCGGCCAGTAAGTTGCGGCGTAATTGCAACAAATCTGCCTTTTGTTCTCCCTTATCTAAGGCGATGACTACATCGGATTGTTGCAGTGCAGCGATTGCCTCTTGAGTGATATGGGCAGGATTTCCTGCACCAATGCCAATGACCGCCAGGGTGCGCACGGGTTAGTCGTCTTCCTCTCCGTAGAGCTCAATGCGATCCTTATCAGTAAGCATCGTGTTCAAGCTAGAGTAATCAATTGTGTGCTTAAAGCTTAGGTAATTCTCACAGGCCTTGGCTAATTGTTTGGTGTCGAAGGAGTTCAAGGTCAACAACCTGGTGCGCTGCTCGGATCCGTCTTCAGCGACTTCTTCAATCACAAGCAAGTGCTTGCCATCTTCTTCGACAATTGCAGCGGTGATGGCCCGTCGGTCGACATCGTGAAAAATTGGGCGGTTTTCCATGGCAGAATCCTTTCCTGCGCCAGCATGACCAGGAGGAACCTGCACTGGCTTGAACTGGCGAGTCTTTTCAATCTCTAGACCTCTTTGCATCCAGCATAATTTATGCCAACTGCTTCAGGGCCGATTCACAATGAATGTGACATAATTTACGTTAAGGCTGCTGCAGCCTGGACGTTCGCCATCCTTACTGGTCAGCGTATTGCGTTTGCTCCCACTAGCTTCGCTTTTGAGTAGCACCAGGATTCCTTGCAGGTTTTTGCGAGATTTTGCAGGGTATTAAGCCCAAATAGCGGTATTTACTATTCCTAATCCACTATTCCTAGAGCACACGTAGAACTCATCACTCCTCGCAATACGCAAGACGATTGAGTGTACTGTCCGAGCCTTCGCCAAAACCTGCGGTATCTCTACGTTTCACACTTCAATCGAAAAGGCTACAAGGTCAAGGCCGATGAGCTCGTGCGGTGCGCTTCCGTAGCAGTACGCTTGGGAATGTACACACACCCATCGGCTGATGAATGATACTCGGGCGCGGGAAAGTGGCGACCCACTTCTTTCGCCCCCTTCGCTTAACTCACTGCCTCAGCCTATTGTCCTAGTATCACAGGCTTGGGGCTCGTTGCACTAAACCGAGCTCGGTAGGCTATGCTAGTTCCCGGTGCCGCTCACAAGAATGCTTTAAAGCAATTCTTGAGGCGGTTACCTGCAGTACTTGTATTGGTACTGCGCAGCCCTAGTAGCTCAGTGGATAGAGCACGGCTCTCCTAAAGCCGGTGTCGGAGGTTCGATTCCTCTCTGGGGCACAGATAATAATGATCCTCACCAGATGGTGGGGCCTTTTCTTGCTTGGTCTGCGAAACGGATCTCAAATCGCTTCTACTTACTTCGGAATGTTCGAAAAGGATACTGCGCTCGATACTGACTCCTCCACTACATTTTTGATTACGGAGAAAATGGAAAACAACAAAAGATAGCAAGTGCCCCACATATTCATTGAAATTACTACCGTGGCCTGAATGCGAATACCGTTTGCTGGTATAAAAAGTTGGAACCCATAAATGCGAGTGCCTGTACCGAAGCACGTGCACAATCGCTTGGTCAGGAGTACAGGAAAGTCCTCCAACCAGACAAAATTTCCCCAAAGTTTTCCCAGTGAACACTAACGTTTTGTCACTTTCGCTGGCGTAAAAGCACGAGCTAATCGATATCGGTTGATTCCTATGGCACACAAAACTGCATCGCTTCATAAGTAGCAGATATAACCGGAACATTTTCTGATGTCTTTCGAATCCACGATAAAGAAGTTTTGCTCACTGTATTATCATTTACTAACGGCCTAAAAGATGCGCTGATTTTGCCGAGCACGACTCGGGTCGTGCTCTTTGCCCCAGTGCTACTGCACTGCCTGCCGATCGACTACCATAGGAAACAATGAATGCTTCTAATCCTCAAAACCAAAACCCAGGCTTAGATCCAGAAAATCCCACTGCTGCACGCACCGCCGCCGCTGCAGACTTTAAAAGCGACATCGATACCGTCCATACACCCGCATCCACAACTGCTGCGGATCAACCTGACGGTACCGACGATTACAAGGAATATCTGCCTTCTTTCTTACGTAATCCCAGCAAGAGGGATATCTGGCTGTATGTCGCCTTGATGGCACTGACAATCTATAGCTTTGCGATCCTGCCTTTCCGCGCTGCTTTGATGGTCAACCAACCAGTGCTCTACACCGTATTAACCGGTAGTTCGCTGACCTTAGTCACTCATGGCGCAACCCGCCCGGAAGACTTCGGATTCTTAGGCTTGATGATTCTAATCTCGGTCATCAGTGCGTTAAAGTTCGTCCCGATTTACTACCTCATTGGACGCTGGTGGGGTGAAGAGTTCATCACTTTATCCTTTGGCAATCGTCAACCACTTTGGTGGCGTAAGTTGGAAAACTTCATCCGTACCCACATCGGCTGGGCATTGTTCTTGTGCTACATCCCTTTTTCCCCGATTCCGGCTACAATCGTGGTGATCTTAGCTGCGATGAAGAATGTTTCGTGGTGGAAGGTCACCGGATATCTGGTTATCTTTATTGCCGTAGTCAAAGTGTTCTATACCTACTTAGGGATCGCCTTTGATCAGCAGGTCGTTGAAACCTTACGCATCGTCGATCGCTACATTCTCTGGATCACCCTTGGTTTGTTGGCATGGACAATCTTCATGGCCAATCGCAAACCTAAGGCGCCCAAGCCACAGGTTTAATAGCACCCCCAGCTGACACTGCAGCTGGGGTTTTTCTCAATAGCTGATAGACAGGTACGCTAATCCCGATGAATGAAGAGACCCACAACACAGAAAACCCCGGTACTACCGCTGCCGACCTGGTAAAAGATGATCCCCGCACCGTACGGATGGCAACCCTCATTAGCCTCATTGTTGGCTCGACTGTAGGGGCGGGTATTTTCGCACTACCCCAAAATATTGCCTCGGTCGCCTCACCAGGCGCCGCACTCATTGGGTGGGTAATCACCGGCATCGGCATGCTCTGCATTGCCTTCGTCTTCCAGGCTTTAGCCCAGCGTAAGCCCAAGCTCGATTCCGGGGTGTACTCCTATGTTCGCGCAGGATTAGGTGACTTTATTGGCTTCGTCTCCGGTTGGGGCTATTGGCTCGGCACCATTATCGCTCAGGTAGGATATGCCACTTTATTCTTTAGTTCCTTGGGCTTCTTCTTAAGCATTTTTGATGGACGCTACCCGCTCTTCCAAGCTGTGTGTGTTTCCGCACTAACCTGGGGCATCTTCTATTGTCTCTCCCGTGGAATTCGCCAGGCTGCGATCTTAAACGCGATTACAACAATCGCGAAAATACTGCCGATTTTCGCCTTCATCTTCTTGGTAGCTTTCTTAGGCTTCAATACCGAAATCTTCACTGCAGATTTCTGGGGTCGTGCTGCCACTTTCGGTGATAATGGTGATGAAGCCTGGTCACTGAGCACCCAGGTCAAGGCCATGATGCTCTTTACAGTCTGGACTTTTATCGGTGTTGAAGGTGCGTCGACCTATTCCAAGCGCGCCCGCAATCGTCGTGATGTTTCCCTTGCTACCTTGATCGGGTTTAGCTTTGTGTACCTGCTCTTACTCGCGGTGAGCTTCTTGTCCTTCGGAGTACTCAGTCGCGAAGAGCTTGCTGCTTTAGGCGATGATGCCATGGCCCAGGTTTTGCAGCATGTTGTTGGCCCTTGGGGGGCTGGCCTATTGTCTATTGGCCTGTGCATTTCCGTGCTCGGAGCCTATGTGTCCTGGCAAATGTTGTGCGCTGAGCCGATTACCTTAATGGCAGAAGATGGCCTGCTGCCAAAGTCCTTGGGTAAGACCAATGATTTGGGTGCCCCATATGTTTCCCAGTTCATCTCGGCGTTAGTCATTCAGGTGTTCATTATTATCTTCTATCTGAATGAGTCTACCTATGCCTCCATGGTGCAACTAGCAACCTCGCTGTACCTGCTACCGTATGTGTTCTCGAGTTTGTACTTAGTCCTTCTTTCCACCCGTGGCTCCGGCTTTGCGCACCCTGATGCGGGCACCAAATTCGATTTGTCTGGTCCTGAGATCCCCACCAAGACGAACCGACAGCATTCGGTCATTGCCTTTGTCGGGTTCATTTACTCACTGTGGCTACTCTATGCCGCAGAGGTTCGCTTCTTATTGCTGGGAACCCTCTTGATTCTGCCGGGTCTGATTATTTATGTGTGGACCCAAAAGACTCAGCAGCGGCGGATTTTCAATACTTTTGAAAAGATTATTGCAACCATTATTTGCATTGCCGCTGCGATTGCGATTTTCCTGATTTCCCAAGGTCAAATCAGCTTTTCCTAGCCTCAATTTGGGGGATATCTTCTTCATTAAGCCCGCGGTGCATTTAGCGCCTCGGGCTTATCTCTTCTACACTTGCAGCTATGGCAAATTCCGAACACGATCACGACGCTGAGGACCTCGATAAGGCCCTCGAAGATGCTGTGAGCGATTCCCCCGAAAATCCTGACGCCGAGGAGGCTGGCCGCCATGCCAAGCATGCAGCCGCGGATGAGTCCGCAACCGAGGTCGTCGATGCCGCTGAGGTAGACGAGGTTGAGGCCGAACCAGCCACCGAAATCTTCGAAACTGCTGATGCCGAAAATGACGCAGTGGATGCTGAACCATCCACCGAAATCTTCGAAACTGAGGAAGCAGTAGATGCGTCTCCAGAAACTGAGATTCTGCCTACCGCAGATGAAGTCGAAGCAGCCGATAGCTGGAACACCGTAGGCGCTGCAGCTGACCCAGAGGCAGCTGACCCAGAGACTGAAATCCTCGAAGAGCCACAAACCCAAGGCAGTGAAGCTGTGGCCGCTCCTGCGAAGTCTCGTAAGAAGGCGCCATTGATAATCGGTGGCGCTGTCGTCGTTATCGCTATCGTTGGTGTACTGCTCTGGGCTTTAACCAATGGCAATGAGAACACTGAGGGCACCGAAGAGGCTTCTACAGAGTCCACCACCTCTGCTGCCCCTGCCCCAATCTCCAGTGAGGGAACACCGGCGCCAGCACCTGCACCTGCTGAAGAAACCTCCCCCGTAGAACTTGCCGATGCTTTCCCGGAGGCTTCTGCACCACCACCGGAGGCTGGCTCCGCTGATGGTAATGCCGAGGCACAAGACGCACTGGCTGCTGCCCAGTCTTATGTGAATGTGTTAAGCCTCTCCGAGCCTGGCCTGCGTGAGTCGCTCTTGAACACCCAGCCGAATGGGCGCGAAGGCTTTTCCCCTGAAGCAGTGGACTATGCCATGGCGAATGTCAACGTTGACTACAATGCTGAGGCTGCGGAAGTTGCAAGCCAATACGCTAACCTCCAAATGCCTGCAGATCGTATCCGCGAGCAGCTGCTACTCGACGGCTTTACTGAAGAGCAAGCTCAGTTTGGCATTAGCTCGTTGGGCTAACTCCTAGCGCACAGAAGTTGCACTACATTCAAGCCTGCGATTCCTCCTTCCACAGGAGATCGCAGGCTTTTGCATTGCCGAGACGCCCTGCTGTCCGCGACGACTAGCCCTGCCCTAGCTGGCATGCTTCTCGCACTATCATCAGCGTAATAGGCATCCTGCGCATTCTGCATGTGAAAATTGAAGATTTGCAGCCCAGATCGAAGCAAACTCTATTTTGACCTATGCAATTTCTATGTTTCTCAAACCTACCCGTAGAATGCAACCATGCTTTTGACTCACACCACCGATTTTGCAGTGCTCGCAGCCGGGGAAACTGACGCCGGCCCGCTTCTGTCCTTCACCTGGATCATGGTGGTTGCAGTCCTCGCCCCCGTGGTCTCCTATGCCACTGGCAAGCGCATCCCCGCCGTTGTCTTGTTGATCATTGGTGGCTTGATTATCGGCGAAAACGTCCTTGGTCTTGCCGACACTGGTGGTGGCGTGGACCTGCTCAAAGAACTCGGCCTTGGCATGCTCTTCTTGCTTGCCGGCTATGAGATCGAGCCATCAATGCTCAAAAGCCGCGAGGGGCGGTCTGCTGCCAGTACCTGGATCACCTGTGCCCTATTGTGCTTTGTCGCTGCTTTCTTCATCCTTGGTGGTGATCGCACGCTGACTGCTATCGTGTTAGCCTTGGCAGTCACCTCAACTGCAGTTGGTACCTTGTTGCCAATCATTAAGCAAGAAGGCCTATTAGAAAAGCCAGTTGGCCGCTCGATTCTCATTCACGGTGCAGTTGGTGAGATTGGCCCGATTATGGCCATGGCTTTATTGCTTACCGCCCGTGAGACCTGGATGACTGCTCTCGTCTTAGGCGCTTTCTTCGCTATTGCGATCTTGGTAGCTCTGTTGCCCCGTACCGTGCGCTTCCTTATGCCGTGGATGACTCGGGCGCTTATCGATGGTGCGGGTTCCACCAACCAAACCTTGCTGCGCTGTGTGTTCTTGATGCTAGGCATCTTGATGGCCATTGCTGCACTCTTTGAACTGGATATCGTGCTCGGCGCCTTTGCCGCTGGCTTTATCCTACGCCAGGTAGTGCCAGAACGCTTCCATGATGACATGGAAAAACGCTTGGATATTCTGGGCTACGCCCTGCTCATCCCGGTATTCTTCGTGGTCTCCGGCATGAGTATTGATCCCCAAGCAGTCATCGATAATCCTTGGAGCCTCATAGGCTTAGTCGTGCTCATTTACTGCACTCGTGGCCTGCTTATCTTCCTTCGCGAACACTTCCGCGATACCGGTTCCCAACTCACCACTACCCGTGAGACCCTACAACTAAGTTTCTATGCTGCAACCGGCTTACCAATCATCGTCGCAGTTACCGATGTAGCAACCAGCGCAAACCTTCTCAGCACCACCACGGCATCCCTGTTGGTTGCTGCTGGCTCCTGCACTGTGCTGCTCTTCCCACTCATTGGCCGCCTCATCGGCAATACTATTGATGACAAAGACATCGCAGACCTCGGGGATGCCGAGGAAGTAGAAAAGCCCCAACAAGAAAGCATTACTGAAGTAGATCCGGAAGAGATTGCCCCTTCTGGGGATTCCGCAAAGGCTGCTGATTAATCCGCACAATAAGCTCGTCTCAAGAATCAATAGTTGCTGCTACGCACTACCAGAGGAACCTTCGCGCAGCCACAAAGCAGACCTCAGGGGATGATGGCCGGTTTTGGCCTTGCTGCAGAGCGCTTGACTTTTACTCGTTCACCAAGTCAGTCAATTGGAATTCCGCGAATTCGGTAGCATCATCGGCAGAACCGGTTACTGCCACTGCGGCAATCCAGTTATCCCCAAAGCTCACGGTGGAATGCAGACTTAAGTCATCAGCCCAACCAAACTTTGAGCCTTCTTCCCCGGCAATCTGGGAAGTGCCATAATTTTGAGCGGTGCCATCTGCAGCAATCTTTGCTTGATTACGCATTGCCTCAAGTACTGGGGAATGCGGATCGGTGTGTAAGAGCTGATAGACAAAGTAGACAACATCATAGGTCGACGTCAGCGAGAAGCCCCAGCGCTGTCCATTGGTAGTAGTCGATTGTAAGTTAAATTCCTCGGCCACAGCATCGATGCCAGCAGGATAAACATTATAGAGGGTATCGGCGATGACATCATTGGATTGTTCCAACATGGTAGTTGCCAGCTCTGCCTGTGCAGCCGTGCCATACTCGTAGACGTACTGGGCTAAAAAGAGCTTAGACAAAGACAGCGCGGGGCGCTGGAAACGATCGCTGACCGTGCCGTAGTACTCATCGGTATCGATGTTATAAAAGCTCATCTGCGCGGCAGAAGTATCATAAATAACGTGCGTGAGCACTGGCGCAGTATCAAAAATGGTGCCAGTCTCCAGGCGTTGCGCGTCCGAATGCTCTGCGCTCGTAGTCTCGCGTTCTTCGCTATTGGCACTAGTCTTCGCGGACTTTGTGCTCGTGGATGGTGCAGAGCTGGTACTAGTTTTCGTCGAACTTGCCGTGCTGGAGGCACTGGAGCTGCTCGAGGCACTTGTCACCGACTGCGCTCCAGCGATAGCAGGCGCAGTCACAACGAGGACAGCACCTGCTGCCAATAAGCGGAAAAAATTCTGGGAGCGCAAAGCCATGGTGGCAGTATAACCTGCCCCTAATATTGTGCACCACTGGAGAGTTAGGTTCCCAGCAGTTTCCCACCATAATTCCCTACTATTTCTCACAACCTGCGGCTGCTGAATTCACAAACCCCTCCGCCGCTGCCTTCGGCCCACTACACTAGATTGCACATACAAGATGCACACAACCCCTCGCCCAAAATTTGGCCTGCGGCAGCAGCGCCACATCTACTTCGCCAATCTGCTCGCAGAATGCATCCTGTTCTGCATCGATTCAGCTACATCGGGGCAGCTGCCAAGCACAGGAGGAAGCCATGACAAAGCCTGTAAAGACGACCGCCCAAGACATCCTGCAGCTATTGTGCGATCCCCATAGCTTTGAGTCATGGGATCACCCAGTGCGCCATGAGGACGCCAGTGCCGATTATGCCACGGCCCTAGAGGAGGCTGCAGAAGAAACCGGTCTAGATGAATCTATCATCACGGGCCAGGCAAGCATCGCCGGGCATGCGGTGGCACTCGTGGTGAGCGAGTTCGGTTTCTTAGGTGGCTCTATTGGGTACGCCACCGCCCAGCGCATTATTGCCGCCATTCACAAGGCGACGAAGCAGCGCTTACCGCTGGTGATGGCCCCGGCATCTGGTGGTACTCGCATGCACGAAGGCACTCCAGCATTTGCGTTGATGACAGCGATTACGGCTGCGGTTTTTCATCATAAGCAGGCGAATCTGCCTTATCTGGTGTATTTGCGTCATCCAACGACCGGTGGGGTGTTGGCTTCCTGGGGCTCAGCTGGGCATATCACTTTGGCTCAACCGAGTGCCCTCATTGGATTCTTAGGTCCGCGGGTGGTGGAACTGACCACTCATCATGCTATTGATTCAAATGTGCAGCGTGCAGAAAATCTCGTGACGTGCGGGCTTATCGATGCCACTGTAGCCCCGGATCAGTTACGTAGTCAGTTGGCTAAGTTTTTTAGTATTACTGCCCCTATAGATTTTCCGGCGGCAGGAACAGAACCAGCGGCCGCACAGCATGCCCGCCAACCTGAACCACTCGATGCGTGGGAAGCAATATGTACCACCCGCAAGTCTGATCGTCCTAGTTCCGGTGATTTATTGGCAGCACTTCATCCCGCGGATGTTTTTGAACTTTCAGGCAGTGGTGAAGGCCGCGCCTCACAGGCGCTACGTCTAGCTTTAGTGCGCATACAAGGCATTCCAGCAGTCTTTATTGGTCAAGATCGCCAGCAACAACCACCAGTTGGAGAGCATTGGCTCGATGCTGCAGCTCTACGGTGTGCGCGTCGCGGCATTAGCTTGGCATCGCAACTACAGCTGCCACTCATCTCGGTGATTGATACCCCTGGAGCAGAGTTATCTGCCCATGCGGAAGAATCAGGATTAGCGGCAAGTATTGGTAAGACTTTGCATGATTTACTTGCTGCTCCCACGCACACGGTAAGTGTGCTTTTTGGGCAAGGTTGTGGCGGTGGTGCTTTGGCGATGTTGCCTGCCGATGTGGTGCTGTCAACCGCAGCAAGTTGGTTAAGTCCCCTGCCACCTGAAGGGGCGAGTGCGATTTTATATCGGGACACAGTGCATGCCCCGGAGTTGATGCGCCAGCAGCAAGTCAGTGCGAGCGCACTGCATGCTGCGGGTTTAGTGGATGCTGTCATTCCCGAGAATGACGATCTCTGCGCGAATACTTGGGAAGCTATCGCAGCACAATTGCGTGCTCTGCACGCCAGGGATTTAGATGATCCCCAAGCCCATCGCTTGGAGCGCTATACCCGACTTGCTGCACAGTAAAAGAAGAAGGCTGTAAAGAAGAATACGGTCCTGCACTCCCCTTTTATTCGCACATAACCGCTACTTGATGTCTGGCATCGAGATTTCGCATCAGCATTCCAAGCTGTTCGCTGCCAAGGTAGCCCACACGTTCTAGCGCAAGGTAGTGGAGGAGCAGTCACAGCCTGGGCAGCATTTCTTAAGGGCGGGGCATAGTACAAAAAAGCCAGCAACTTGCACCGAATACTCACAGTACATTGCTGGCCTCAAGCAATAAGCAGCGGGGCTACGGATAACTCCCGCCTGCTGTAGCACGCACCTCAGGTGCGCCGGGGCTTACCCCTCGTTTCTCTTTACTGGGCGTTGATCAAGTCGATTACGAACACTAAGGTGCGGCCGGACAGTGGATGTCCGCCACCGGCAGGACCATAGGCTGCCTCCGGTGGGATGATGAGCTGGCGACGTCCGCCAACTTTCATGCCAGGGATGCCTTCTTGCCAACCTGCGATTAGGCCGGACAATGGGAATTCGATGCTCTGACCTCGATCCCAAGAAGAATCGAACTCTTGGCCAGTTTCATAGTCCACGCCTACGTAGTGCACTTCGACGACTCCACCAGGCTGTGCTTCCGGACCATCGCCTTGCACGATATCGAGAATCTCAATATCTTCCGGTGCTGGTCCCTGTGGGACTACAATCTGGGGCTTTTCCATGGGGATTATCTCCTTGGATCGTTGGTAGGTGCACATCGGGTGATGCGCACTTCCAAAGGGCATGGGTGTGCCACCTTGGAATGAGGTTTGGGACCAGTGTACTAGTTTCCTGACCAAAGTGCGCGAATTAGCTAATGATCTACCCGTAATTGCCATAAAATTCGCTAGCAGCAATGTCTGCGATTGGCATCCCACCACCCGGTTTACCGCTCCCACCCGGCCGGTGTGAGCATGACCACTACCTGAAAATTCTCACACTTTTAAACTTATAAAAAGACCACCGCACCTGAATACGATTCAAGTGCGGTGGTCTTTTAGCTACGATCGCGCCTTTTGAAAAAATTAACGCTGCTCACGTGGGGTGACCTTACGCAAGGTCTCACCGGTGTAGATCTGACGTGGTCGATTGATCTTGGTGGTGGTCTCCAGCTGCTCGCGGTACTGAGCAATCCAGCCCGGCAGACGACCGATGGCGAACAGTACGGTGAAGAAGTCCGTTGGGAAGCCCATCGCGCGGTAAATCAGGCCGGTGTAGAAGTCTACGTTTGGATACAGCTTGCGCGAGATGAAGTAGTCATCATTGAGCGCAATCTCTTCAAGGTTCATAGCCAGATCCAGCAATTCATCGCCACCGAGGTGCTCGAGAATCTCGTGCGCGGTTTCCTTCACGATGGCCGCACGTGGGTCATAGTTACGGTAGACGCGGTGGCCAAAGCCCATCAGCCGGACGCCCTTTTCCTTATTCTTCACGCGGTTCATAAAGTCGGTTGCGTCGCCGCCATTTTGGTGGATCTCTTCGAGCATCTCCAGCACGGCCTGGTTTGCGCCACCATGCAGTGGGCCAGACAGCGCATTGATACCACCGGCAACGGCCACAAACATATTGGCCTGAGCAGAACCAATCATACGGACCGTAGATGTAGAGCAGTTCTGCTCGTGGTCGGCGTGCAGGATAAGCAGCTTATCAAGCGCGCGGGATACAACTGGGTCTACTTCGTACTCTTCGGTTGGGTAGCCAAACATCATTCGCAAGAAATTCTCGCGCGCATTCAGTCGATTGTCTGGGTACATGTATGGCTTACCCTTAGAAGCACGATACGCATATGCAGCTAGCATGGGAACCTTTGCCAGCAGACGAACCGTTGCCTTATCCAGTTGTTCTTCGTCGAGAGGATCCAGCTGGTCCTGATAATAGGTAGACAGAATATTCACCGAGGATGCCAGCACGGACATTGGATGGGCATTACGGGGGAAAATATTGAACTGGGCTTTGAAGTCCTCGTCTAACAGGGTGTGGTGACGAATATCGTTATTAAACTTGCGCAACTGCTCAAGGGTTGGCAGCTCGCCCTTGATTAGGAGGTAGCTTACCTCGTTAAAGGTCGCATTCTGAGCAAGGTCAGCAATGTCATAACCACGATAACGCAGAATACCTTCGCCACCATCAATGTAGGTGATCTTGGATTCGGTGGAACCAGTGCTGACGTACCCGGGGTCGAAGGTGACCAGGCCGGTATCGGCGAGCATCTTATCCAGAACGACACCATCGTTGCCTTCGGTCGCCTTGATAATGTCCATTTCGTACTCGCCACCTGGGTACTGCAGGGTGGCCTTTTGATTGGTAGTCATGATGCTTAATTCCTTCCTACGGCTGATTCAGCAAAAATCTGGGTAGATTTTTGGCGAACCCACAACGTCACGGGCGTCTCACCCAACCGGGTGGACAACACTAACCGCCGAGTTAGCGCGCTACCCGATTCTTGCTTCACGATTGTTATGCCCTAACCCCAATTGGAGGTTATGGCCTATGCGAAACCTGGCACCTTAGCACCCGTTCAATGGGATAAACCACAGCCTACCAAAACTTGTGACACCGCTGACACATTCCCTTACCACTTTGCATATTGCCAGGTCAGCACGAAAAGACTCATAGAAAAAATACCCCTTTTGGAGGGGAGAACACCTGGAGATTCCAATTCCCCTGTCGCTTCAAGCCTGTGTGCACGTACACGTAAGTACACACAATAATGCAACAGGGCACCAAAAATTAAAGACAGCACCGCGCCCTGCCGATAACAGCACCACCTTTAATCCCCGCACTATCGAAATACCGCCATAGCATCATCAACCGATATGGAAACCTTTGCGCGCAACCTAACTGCCACATTCATGAGCTCAGCGGTATGCAATTTTGCTCACACCATCACGTTTTCCCAGGTAGCCGGGATTCTTACAATACAGCTCTACAAATAAAGTGTGCTACAACTATATGCAAGCTCTTCAACGTCGGTACCTCAATGTGCTGCATAGTAGGTAGAGGCGCAGCCGCAGCGTTGAAGCGCGCATACCGGCGCATGGCTGCCTACTGCCTGCTATGAGAAATAGCTTGCAGTCGCCATCGATGTTCGATGCGGCACCTGCTCCGGAGGATCATCCACCCGCAGAAAGTGTGACTATGACCGGAACCAATGAGTTTCCCGCCCTGCCAGCATCTCTCCTTCCCGCCGATGGCCGTTTCGGTTGTGGCCCATCAAAAGTCCGCGAAGAGCAGATCGCCGCTATTTCCGCCGGTGCCCATAGCATTATGGGCACTTCTCACCGCCAGCCTGCTGTCAAGGACGTTGTTGGCAATATCCGTAGCGGTTTAAGCGAGCTATTCTCCCTCCCTGAAGGCTATGAAATTATCCTATCTCTCGGTGGTGCCACCGCATTCTGGGATGCCGCAACTTATGGACTCATCAAGGAACGTTCCGGCCACCTCACCTATGGTGAGTTCTCCGCAAAATTCGCCAAGGCCTCGAAGCAGGCTCCTTGGTTGGCTGATCCAACCATCATTTCTTCAGAGCCGGGCAGCGCTCCTGCACCACAGGCCATCAGCAACACCGACGTTATCGCCTGGGCCCAGAATGAGACCTCTACCGGCACCATGGTTCCAGTCGTGCGCCCTGCCGGTTCCGAAGGTTCTCTGGTACTCATCGACGCCACCAGTGGTGCGGGCGGTCTACCGGTAGACATCGCCCAGTCTGATGTCTACTACTTTTCCCCACAGAAATGCTTCGCCTCAGATGGCGGGATCTGGCTAGCAGCTATGAGCCCAGCTGCCATCGAGCGTATCGCCGAGATCAAGCAATCCGGCCGCTTCATCCCAGCGTTCTTGGATCTGCAGACTGCAGTAGATAACTCCCGCAAGAACCAGACCTACAATACTCCCGCAGTTTCGACCCTGTTGCTGTTGGAAAACCAGGTGCAGTGGATGAACGAAAACGGCGGCTTAGATGGCATGGTGCGCCGCACCACCGCAAATTCTTCACACCTTTATGAGTGGGCTGAAAAGCGCGCGGAGACCACCCCCTTCGTGGCAGACCCAGCACAGCGTTCCTTGGTGGTCGGCACCATTGACTTCGCTGATGACATCGATGCCGCAGTCGTGGCCAAGATTCTGCGCGCCCATGGTGTCCTCGATGTCGAGCCGTATCGTAAGCTCGGTCGCAACCAGCTGCGAATCGGCATGTTCCCTGCCATTGATACCGTTGATGTAGAAGCGCTTACTTCTGCTGTCGATTACATCCTGGATGAAGGTTTCGCTGCTCGCTAAATAGGCGCACTCTTGGTTCTATTCGGCAACCTATTTGGCAACACTGCCCCATCCTCTCAAGGATCCTCTCAGGGCCTGGTACCACCGCGTGTGAACCACGGCCCTTTTTGCATGCCATATCCTATTCATGATTCCCCACACCTGGGCTTTGCCAGATTGCTCTCACAGCTGCTGTGTCCGCGAGGTACGCTGAATATCCATAATTGCGAGACGCTCCAGTAATGATGACAGCCGTACGAGCTGAAAATTTTTTAGTAATTTGCCGGGTATTTTTAGGGCGAGCCGTGGGCAGACACCGTAAAAACTGATTAGGCTAGGTGCTATACCTGGCATGCAAGTGATATAAGGAGTTTTTAGATGCAGGAAATACATCTCATCGCCTCTGAATCCACGGCGACGAGCTTCGTATTCCGCAGCACCGCGGACCCCGAAGAGCAGTTCTTCCTCGCCGTGGATGACTCCGTACGCATGGCTTTAGAAACAGCCTTGGGTAACGACCCCGCTGCCACTGCTCCTAGCACCAGCGATACTTCCGGCGGAGACACCACCGACAGCACGCCTGAACTAACGCCAACCAGCATTACAGATACCGCCGACGATGAAGCAGTGGAAGATCCAACCATATCCGCTGGTAGCGACACGACCACCAGTACAGCCGAGGCTCTCGCCAGTGCTGACCAAGCCACTGGCCAGGCGCCTGACCAAGCCAAGGAAGCTGAGCCGGAACGTCCCCGTCGCGAAGTTGATCCTCGCTTATCCAGTCCTTTGCAAGATTCGCCACGGCAGATCCAAGAACGCATTCGCTCCGGCGCCAGCGTCGCGGAGGTTGCTGCCGCGAACGGAGTTACTGAGTCGCGTATTGAGCCTTTCGCTCACCCTATCTTGTTAGAGCGTGCCCGCATCGCTGAAATGGCTAAGCAGGCCCACCCCGTGCGCGAGGATGGCCCAGCACGGCTGACCTTGTGGGAAGTACTAGCGACTGCGTTCGCTGCTCGTGGCCAGGACCTTGAAGGCGCGACTTGGGATGCGTTCAAGGAGAACACCCGCCAGTGGGTTATCTCGGTCAGCTGGCAGACTGGCCATAGTTCGAATGTGGCCGAGTGGTCTTATCACGCTTCTGCTACCAGCACGCCAACCGCGGTTGCCCGCAATGGTATCGCCGCCGAACTTATCGATCCGCAGGCCCCCATGAATCAGCGTAGCCTTGCTGCGGTCAATGATGCTATGGAGTTCGGTTCCACGCGCTTTAACCAGGACGAGGGCTTACGCGCCCTCGGTGGTAACCCGGAGCCAGAAATCGATGAGCTTAGCGATACCCGCGATGATCTCACTGCTGTGCCTGATACAGTTGCCGATTCTCGGGATCAATATGATGCAGAGCTCGAGGGTGAAGAATTCTTGCAGCACCCCCAAAAATCCACGAAGAAGAAGCGTAAGGCTGTGACGCCGCACTGGGAGGATGTGCTCCTTGGAGTACGTGCTAATACGCAGCGTCCCCGCAACGGCAAATAAGGGATTTCCAGCCCACACATTTACTTGGCAGAAAACTAGGCAGAAAAGATATTTTCGCGCTTGAGCACACTCGAGGAGGGGCCTATGGCACCAGCAGCGTCGCATACTTCGCGTCATGACGGGGTGGTTACCCTATGGTTCGTAAACACCCCGAATCCTGGTGCTGTGTTGGCCACCCAGCCGCGCGCTGACCGCGGCTTTGGGCGCAAGTTACTAGCCCAGCTCAATCCTCGCTGGCCAATTACGGTGATCGGCCAATTCCCTCTGAATCGTTCTGCCCCGGCATCTGCTGCGGAGTTTTATATCGCCGCCTATCCCGGCATTTCCATGCTGCAAACCCAGCTTGAGGATATTGTGCTACTCAGCGAGCTCTCTGAAACCCTGCGCGAATGCTTGCCGGCAACTGATGTCTATGCTTTCGTGCGCAACCCTGAAACCACCTTAGGCGGTTTTGCACACTGGCGTGACGGCACGTTGCGTCGTTGCTTCTCGGCGAAGGTGCAGCGTGTCTACGAAGACACTGGTTTGCCGGAGCCTTTTGAACAGCCCTATTGGGCCGGTGAGTTTCGCGATGAGCATGCTGGTATTGCCCTGCCTTTCAATCCGATCGATATCGTGAATGCCGCAGAACTATCTTGGGTAGGCTACGAGGCTGAGGGCAATACGGACTTGAATGTGGTGGCTTATGCTATCGATGGTCGCCCGGAGCCGAAGGTCGAGGAAAAGAAACTCACCGATGTCAGCTGGATTGCCCAGCAAGCGGCGAGCAAGCTGAGTTTGGGGGAAAACCGCCGCGCTTATGATGACTACGAAGATGCCCCAGAGGTCATTGATGCCCCAATGCCTTCGCTAGCACAGAGTTCTGCGCGCACTCTGCGAAAGCTCGGTCGCGGGAGTAGGCGTTTAGGCAAGAAGGCGTGGCAGCAATCCCAGCGCGGCATTCAGCAAGTTGGCGAGAAAATTCGCCATATCGACCGCGCTTAGTCTCTCGCCTGAATTGTCGTTGAGGGATCCCACACCAGCAATTCCGGTATTCTCTCACTGGCGAAACTCTAGGTGCGGGGTCTAATTTTGTAATCCGCGGCTACGCTCGTAACACGCAATAGCGGCTGCTGTTGCGAGGTTCAAGGAATCAGTGCCTGCAGCCATTGGAATGCGGGCAAGAATATCGGTTGCACGCATGGTCTTATCTAACAGTCCCGGGCCTTCTGCACCAACGAGGAATGCAACTTTTTCTAGCGGTTTGCCATTGGCATCATAGAGCGCATCCGAGAGCAATGGCGCCTGCGAATTTGGGGTCAGTGATACTAAGTGGAAGCCTGCATCTTTGAGTAACTGCAGCTGAGATTGCCACTGAAATTTTTTACCTTCGAGGGTAGCGAAGGGCATCCGTAGCACGTGCCCCATGGAGACGCGCACACTACGCCGGTAGAGCGGATCAGCACAACCATTGCCGAAGAGTATCCCATCGACATCCATACCAGCGCCGTTGCGAAACAATGAGCCAATATTTTCATGATCTCCCACCCCTTCGAGTACGAATAGGGTGCGGGCGTTTTCAAATACTGCAGCGGGGTCCAATTCCGGGGCGCGATCTGCTGCCGCAAGCAGCCCGCGATGCATGTCATAGCCGGCCACTTCGGCAAGCACCTCCCTACTAACGGCGTAGGTAGGAATATCAACGCATGCCGCTGCTCTCTCTTCATTACTGAAGAACTTTTCCAATTTTGATGGAAAACCTACCAGGCAGCGGACTGGGAAGCGGGAGGCAAGCAGCCGGGAAATCACCAAGTGTCCTTCCGCTATGACCAAGCCTTTTCCACCGGGCAGATCTGGGCGGTTATCGCTGTGCTTGAGATCGCGTACATCATCAAGACGGGGATCGGATGGATCAGTGATTTCCTCAAAGTGGATTGCCATAGTGGCTAACAATAGTTGGTAGATAAAAATCCGGCCAAGTACGAGGGAACTCTCCTCGGTGCTTGAACCGGATTCTGACTTGTACTACAGGTATCGCAGCACGGCTGGATGTGTACCGTACCCTAGGGCAACACGTGAATTGGGGTAGACGTACGCTAGCGGTATGCTGCTAGGGTTTTAGCCCTCGATGGCATTGAGCAGTGGGTCTGCTGCGAAGTACACCACGAACAAGGCTGAAAGCAGCCACATGATCCAGTGAATCTCTTTTATTTTGCCCGCGAATATGCTCATCAAGGTATAGGCGATGAATCCTACGCCGATACCGTTGGCAATGGAGTAAGTAAATGGCATCACGGCGATGGTAAGGAAGGCTGGGAAGGCGATACTGAAGTTGTTGAAGTCAATCTCGCGTACCTGGGCCATCATCAAAGCACCAACCACAACCAGCACTGGGGCGGCAGCCTCAATTGGGACAACCTCGTACAGCGGGGTAAGGAACATTGCTGCCAAGAACAGCAGACCGGTCACCACGTTGGCCAGACCGGTGCGTGCACCATCAGCGATACCGGTTGCCGATTCCATAAATACGGTGTTCGAGGAGGCAGACGCGCCACCACCGACGATTGCGCCGGTTCCTTCCACGATCAAGGCGCGCTTCATATCTGGCAGCACCCCCTGCTCATCTACTAAGTCTGCTTGTTTGCCCAGCGCGGTCATTGCACCCATGGCATCGAAGAAGTTCGCCAGCACCAAGGTGAGCAGCAGCAAGGTAGCGGCCAGGGCACCAATACGGCTAAAAGCACCAAAGAGGGAAACATCACCAACGATGGACAAATCTGGCATGCCGCCCAAGGCGTCTGGGATGGTGGGGATAGCCAGTGACCAGCCGGTTGGGCTCTCAGCTGAGCTGCCCGCGCCGGCGATGGATTCGACGATCATGGCGAATACGGTGTTGATGACAATTGCGAGCAATAGACCGCCGCGTACGTTGCGGATGATCATATAGCCGGTGATGACCAGGCCGACCACGAAGACGAGGGTGGGCCAGGAACCAATGGAGCCATTAATGCCCAAGCCTACTGGCACGGTGGTGTTGGCGGCATCTGGGATGCGGCGTACAAAGCCGGCATCGACAAAGCCCACCATGGCGATGAACAGGCCGATGCCAACGCCCATCGCAGCGATGAGAGAGCTGGGAATGGCGTGGAATACCGCGGCCCGGAAGCCGGAGATCGCCAGCAAAACGATGATTACACCGTCTAAGACCACCAGGCCCATGGCTTCTTGCCAAGTCAGCCCTTCAGTGGCGACCATGGTGACCGCCACCAAAGTGTTAATGCCCAAGCCTGCGGCAATGCCGAAAGGATAGCGAGCAATTACGCCGAACAGCAGGGTCATAATGCCTGCAGCCAGGGCAGTTGCCGCAGCTACCTGAGCAATACCCAGGCTGTAGCCATTGATATCTTCGACCGTGCCCACAATCAAGGGGTTGAGCACGATGATATAGGCCATGGCGAAGAAGGTTACGAAACCGCCGCGGATTTCTGTACCTATCGTCGAACCTCGTTCGCTGATCTTGAAGTAGCGGTCAAACTTGCCGCGCGTGGTGCTATCAGCATCATTGTGCGCGATGCTGGTAGCTTCTCCAGACGCCGCTGGCGTTGGGGCTTGAGGACCTTCGTGGGGGGTCATGAGTGTGTCGTTCTCCAAATGAACAAGTGGCCCTTGCTCGCAGCTGCAAGCACCCCGGATTTTCGGATGTACTCACCAGCTCAAGATGCAGCGGTGCCGGTATCAGTATTCAAAATCTCAGGAGCATTGCTATCCCGGCTATCTCGCAATCCGAGCCACCCTCATTGTTACAACCGCGGTGTCACAACCGTGTTGTTCGTTGAGGATGCCGCCTGCAGAGATTTACCCGGGGTTTCGAATAACTCCTGCCAGACAGATATTCCCACGTTGGCTGCTTTGATTCAAGCCATATCTTGGTTTTTCCTGACAACACCCTAGGCTGCATGCGCACCGTTCGACGGTACTCGCCCACCTGCGATCGCTTGCAACAACACTCAGTGCCGGCTGCACATGAGCAACCAGCGCGGTGAATAATTTTGTTATGTGTCCAGGTCAAAGTAATCAATAGAGGCGTCATCGAAGTATTTCGCCGTAGGCTTTCCGATGGGGTCAACTGGTGGAGTATCCGTGTGCGCTCCACAGCCATAACGCACGTGCACCACGTGGCCATCAGCGGAATATTCATTCAGACAAACACCAAATTCCTCACCCAAGGGCTGCGCTAAAGCTACAAAGAAGCCACAGCTGGCACAGCTATTTTCGGCCTTAGCAGCAAATTCCGAATCAGGCCCAAAGTCACCTTCTTGCCACCGCGCAGCAGTTGCTCCAAGTGCCAGACTCGTGAGCTTCTTGCGCGCGGCACTGGTCACCGCCGCAGCGGTGTCATCCTCAGTCAGACGAGGATCATCAGGTTGCGGTGGCAATACATCACCAGGACCAAGATCACCGGGGCGAATACGCTCGCGATAAGGAATCCAGGCGGGAGCCTGTAGCGCCGTCTTGCCTGGAATCAGCACGATTTCACTGATGGTGAGGTTGTTGCTTTCAGCATCTTTTGCCACCACTGCTTGCCACTGCCAGCCCCTGTATCCAGGGACTTTGGCTTGGAAACCGTAGATCACGCAGTCAGCGGCGTGAACATGCATGTATAGATACCGTCCAACTTGTTCGCGCTGCCCATCTGCTTCTTCGAGGACGGCAGCCCGGGCATAGTCACGGGCGTGCTTGGTATGAAAAATGGGGTCAGCATGCAGGCGAGTTTCAGAAGTTTGGACGCGAGACATCTCATTTATTATGCCTGGCAAAGGCATATTTGTCACCCAAGGCTTGCTACTTCGATAGAGATATTGCAGTACGAGCACCACTTTCGAAATACTGTGGGATACTATGGGCATCGATTACAGTAAGCCGCAGAGCTTCGCTCTCCCCCAACGAAGCCGACGGAAGCCTACGGCTGAAAGGATAGCCCATGCTCGTGCATACCTTTTCTTCCACTCCGGCGGGCGTGCTGCTTGCCGCAGTAACGAGTGTGTCCCTGTTTCTTTGTGGCTGCAGCAGTGAGGATGAGGGCAACACCACCGCTTCCAGCGCTTCGACATCGCAACGCACGCCAAACGCTCCTGAATTAGGTGCCCAGGATGATCTGCTAGCAGTAGCACGCAATGAGGATATTGCTGTTCTTACCCCGAAAATCGTGCAGACGTATCCTTTTGATGCCACCTCTTTTACCCAAGGATTGGAATACGATGCGGGCCGCGAAGAGATTCTCGTTGGCACCGGTCAGTATGGGGAAAGTCGAATTTATCGCAGCAGCTTGGATGGCGAACAGCATGTAACCGCCGCCTTAGATCCGGATTTCTTTGGGGAAGGCATTGCCACAACCAGTGAGAAAATCTGGCAAATCACGTGGCAAGACGAAGTTGCGATTGCCCGCGATCCCGAAACTTTGGCTGAACAAGAGCGGGTGAAATATAGCGGGGAAGGCTGGGGTTTGTGCACAATTCCGGCAACGAAGGATGCTCCAGAACGTCTGGTGCTTAGCGATGGCTCTGCGCAGTTAAGCATTCGTGATGCCGCAAGCTTTGCCGAACTCGAGCGCATCCCAGTGACCTTAGCTGGTGCGGGGGTCACGAACTTGAATGAGCTGGCTTGTGTTTCCCAAGCAGATACCCCAGAGGATCTGGGGGCTGAGTTCGTTGTCTATGCCAATATTTTCTTAAGCACAGATGTGGTGCGCATTGCCTTTGATGATGCCAACCGAGGAGAGGTCACCGCAGTTATCGATGGTGCAGCATTACCGAATAATGCCAGCGCCAATATTAATAATGTGCTCAATGGCATTGCCCACGTTCCAGGCACTGCCGAGTATCTAATGACAGGTAAGCGTTGGCCGGATCTCTACCGCGTGGAATTCGTCGCGCCTGATATCTAAAACTGCAGTGTCGTCGGTACGAGCGACTTGGCATCAACTATTTCTGCACGTATGTCCATACTCCGGCGTTGTAGTGCGATAAGATACAAGGCTATGGCGACTTCTCAACAAAAGCGCAAAAATCGCAAGCAGATACTAATACTGTTGCTCGCTGTCATCCTGGTGGTGGCAGTATCTTTGGGCTTCCAATATTGGTGGAATAACCGACCAGAAACCCCACCGAGTGAGCTTGCCATTACGGTTGAGACCTCAGATGGACAGACTATGGATCTCTATCCATATTTGATCTGCGAGGCCGGCGAAGAATGCGATGCCCCTGATGAAGTCACGACTATCAAGGTGCCCGACGATGCCAGCGTGACATTAACGATCCCTAGTGAGATTTATGATCATGACTGGACGCTGTTGCAAATCTATGATGATCCAGCCCTCAACGATGAGTTCTACTATGCCGCCAATGAGCGAACTGAAGTAAAACTTGATGTCACTATTTCTGCGCAGGAAAAGGGCGCTGATGAGGCCGATGCAGCGACTGAGACCGACGCTCAGGCAGACGCTACGGCTGGTGGCAGCACTGCCACTACCTCCGGTGTGCCCTCAAGCACGGAGAGCCGAACCGAGGCAGATACTCAAGATACCGCCGACACTAGCGATACTAGCAATGTAGATGCCGGGTCGAGCGACACCTCCCGCCTGGTTGTCGTAGAGATCAACTCCCTGCAAATCGATCACGATGCTGACGGCAACGAAATTCCGGTAACCTCCACATGGTCTATCGCCTTTGAAGAGAGCTAAATGCTCAACTCATAAGCGCAAGCCAGGTACTTCCCGGCCCCAACTGGAAGTACCTGGTTTTTCTCTACGTCCCTGTGCTCCTGCGGCACAGCTTATGCAGTTCGAAGATTAAGAATCGAGTTCCTGAGCAACAGCACGCAAGATACTGGCTACCTGACGACTTTCTTTGCGCTCTGGGAACCGCCCCCGCTGCAACGCCGGTTGTATTTGGGCTTCGAGCACCGTGGTGAGATCCGCAATCATGCTACTCAGTTGCTCCGGGGAGTATTTATGCTGGCGGGCGCGCGGCTTCGCGGATTCAAGCACTGCCAAGCGCAATGCCTGTGGGCCGCGCCGGCCAGAGGCATAGTCGAATTCTACGCGTTGTCCCGCGTGAAGCTCTGTGATTCCGCGCGGTAAAACCTGCTTAGAGACATACACGTCCTCGCCTTCAGGGTTTGCAATAAAACCGAACCCCTTCGAAGCGTCATACCAACGCACTTTGCCACTTGGCATGAGTGCTCTCCTTTCTTTTGTCTCGCCTGTATATCACTCACTGTTGCGAGTTACATCGAGCGATATCCATCGCCTTCGTACTTGGCACCAACGACTTTCCAGCCTGACCTATTCCCCCGGTACTGGAATACTGCACGTACCCATTATCCCGAGCGCATGCTAGCTCCAAGCAATCAGTGCCGGCACTTGGCAACTTGCAGGCCAATTACGCTTCCTCACCTGAGAATCGCCTTGAAACCAAGAGAGATATCTTAGCATGCTACTCAAAAACACTCCGAGAAAATCCTGCGGGGGATTTAGCAGCATCAAAGCGTACGTTACCTTTTCGTTACCGTTCACATCAGAAACAAAAATCACAAAAACCCCAGCTAACTCAAGAAAATCTGCTTCACAATCGCCGACGCGCCACCATCCAAGCTCAAAATACATTGCCGCGCACGTGAACTTAGTCACAAAACAGCCTATTGGTCACTTTTTGATAACTTTTTGCCAGGAACCACTTCTACCTGCAGAAATACGCCAAATTCCTACCAGAAAACCGGGCACTAGACACATTGGAGTTGCAAAAATAGATGACAACTGCCCATTGAGTAGCTACGGTGTTCATAGATGTTCTTCTGGGGACTCGCTTTGGCGCTTCCATGAACCTGTCTGGGCCCAGGCATTCCCCACTGCATTACCGTGCGGCCATTTGCCGCAGGCGCTTTTGCCACCCGGCAACAAGCAGGCAGCGCAGAACAAACGAGCAACTGACCACTAGCTGTACACCCACAGTGCACAGCCCGAAAGGCACAAGTACTCAGCGCAGACAGGGATGAGCAGAACGTTTAGGCACAGACGCTCACGCGGCAGCCTAATACTGACTGCACATTAATGGCACGAGGAGAGGAACCTATTTACATGGCACGTCACCTGAGCAAGAACCGTTCCAGCTTCGCCAAGGTAGCTGTTGTATCCACCGCTACCATCGGCGCAGTTGCTGCCCTTGCACCTACTGCTTCCGCAGCACCTGATTCTGACTGGGATCGCCTTGCAGAGTGCGAGTCTGGTGGCAACTGGGCCGCTAACACCGGCAACGGCTACTACGGCGGTCTGCAGTTCCACGCACAAACCTGGAACGGTTTCAATGGCGATGAATTCGCAGCACGCGCCGACTTGGCGAGCCGCGAACAGCAAATTGTCGTCGCTGAGCGCGTTCTTGCTTCCCAGGGTTGGGGAGCATGGCCGGCTTGCTCCGCTAAGCTGGGCCTGAGCTCCACCGCTACCCCACGCACGAGCGTAAGCACCATACCTACTTCCAGCGTCCCTGCTTCCAACACTGTCGCAAGCCAGGATGATTATTCCAGCGCCGTTGCTAGCTTGAGCGCTTCCCCTCTAGTCCAGGCCTATGAGAACGCTGATGCACTCTATGCTGCTGTAGAGGCTCGCCTCGCTGCCTACGGTCTGGCTATGCCACAGTTCGTTACTGACGCATATGTTGCCGCTCAGGGCAACATTGAGGCTTTCGTAGCAGAACACGAGAGCTTCTTCAATAACCTGTTGGCTTCCTAAGCTTCGCTAAAAGCTTTGTCGCCCCAATGAGGCCGCATAAAGCTCCGAATAGCCTATAACGATGAGGTCTCCTGGATTTTCCAGGAGACCTTCTTGTATCTCTCAGCTTATGCCCAACGGGGAAGGGCCAGCAAAGCAGACAGGCGCCGATCCTAGTGCCTGTATAAGGCTGATGCAGCATCCAAGCCCCTGCAGCCAAACCATGCAGCATCCAGCCAATGCTACATGACCCAAAAGCGCCTGCCTTAGGAAAGGCAGGCGCAATTTTCAAGCAGTTGGCAACACCGAAAAAGTGAAAAAGGCAAGCCAAAACCGCTCGGGGCACGCTGCTCCACACGAACAGCTGTGCCCTCAGGGAAGAACCGCAGGGCTTTAGCGGTTAATACGGGTATAAGGGTGTACGTAGCCAGTCTCAGAGGCAGGTACCGGGAACTCTACATCGCCGAAGGGGCTTTCCGCACCGATCTTCTTGGACATTAATTCCGTAACGGGGTGACCACCACCAGGTACGTGCTCTGGCCAACCTGGATCTACATAACCATTCTTCTTGCTCGACATACCTATATTCTTCCAAATTGAAGCCGGAAATGTCACCTTTCCGACCTATTAATCCCCCACTAAACTAGGAAGGCAATGACTACAGCCACAACTGCCCCGCACAACTTCCCGGATTTCACCACCTACATCGAGCACCTTGATGCCGGGCAATTAGCCCATCTATTAGCCAGCCGCCCGGATGCAACAAGCCCGCCACCGCGGGATTTCTCCCAATTGGCAACTCGCTTGAGCAGTGTACATTCCGCGCACGCTGCCCTAGAAAACCTCAATGAATTCGAGCTTGGGGTACTTGCTTTACTCGTTGATGCCGGCGCACAGTTCCAACCTGTGTCTGCCCCCGAATTAGTGTCAACTCTTAGCCAGGAATTGCATGCTCATCCAGACCTTCGCCCAGCCCAGCGCGAACTTTTAGAGCCTTTACTGCCCCAGTTACTTGATACTGCCTTCAACCACCTGCATAGCCTCGGGCTCGTTTTCGGTAATCATTCCTGGGTACAGGTACCATTTCACTCCCGTTCAATTTTCCCGCCGGAAAGTTTTGCCACCTTCGGCCACCTCCGATTGCAGCAGATAGAATCCAAGCTTGCGGCCTGCGATCAGCGGCAACTGCGTGTCCTAGAAACTTTGCAAGCGCACCACTATGGCCACACCAAAAATGATGTAGAGCATATTGATCCCCAGCATCCGGTAGCCCAATTGCTCGCAGCAGGCTTGGTGCTGCGCCATAACGACGTACAGGTTTATCTCGCGCCCTTAGCACGCTATGCCTTAGAGGCAGATACGGCTGATCCTATTCCGAATCCCTGGACGCCATTGGTTGCCATACATGCAGCCTACATAGCTGGCCAGCGTCCGCACACCTACACGGCAGAGCGTTCTACTACCGGTTCTCAGGTCGAGGCTGTTGCTAGCGCCGAACCTGAGTCGGATCGTATCTCCCAGCGCTCACTGCTTGCCACCGACTTGAGTGTTGGTCCTGCTGAAGAATATGCGTTGACACAGGGAATTGAGCTCATCCGCTTAGTCCGGAGTTTGATCGCCTCTATACGCACGAACCCCATCAAGTTATTAAAGAATGGCACCCTAGGAGTGCGTTCCTTAAAATACATCGCCGGCCTGTTAGCGGTGGAACCGGCAACTGCTAGCCGGGTGATCACTACAAGTGTGGCAGCCCAACTGATAGCGCCTGGGCATCCGCATCCCAATCCCCCGGAGGATGATCTCTATGATTACCTCACTTGTACCGCAAACGCCGAGGTCTGGATGGATAGTCCTGGCGAAGTTCAATGGGCTTGGTTACTCCAAAGCTATTGGCAGCGCGGTTGTTTTCGGATGATGGATGGCGAGAGTGACCGGCGCCTTTTTGATGAATTCACCTATGTACCCCTGCTGGAGTCGCTTCGGCATCGGTTGGGCAAGACCTGGTGGTTCGCTCAGGCCTTTGACTGCAGCGTGCAGCAACAGACTATTTTTTGGAATCCCATCACCAAAACTCTGCATCCAGAACTCGTAGCAGAATTACTCGACGATGCTTCCTGGTACGGATTGATTTCGCCTCAGCATGGCCCTAGTGCCATCGTTGGCGCCTTGTGGCGCGATAGTGTGCAAGTTGCAGGACTTGCTGAACCAGATCACTTACCATTGCTGCCAGAGATTCAGGCGATGACCACAGCGCTCTTCCCCCCGCCTGTGACCCATCTCATTGCACAAGGAGATATGACATTACTGGCTCCGGGGCCGCTGCCCGCGAATGCCACTCGGTTGTTGCATGCTTTTGCCACTGTGGAATCACCAGGGTTGGCGACAGTATATCGGGTCAGCGATACCAGCTTGCAGCAAGGCCTCGATCGGGGAGAGTCGCTGCAGAATTTCTTAGCCTTACTCGAGCAATACTGTGTTGGAGAAATTCCACAACCCTTACGCTATGCCATTGAGGATGCTTCCCGCACAGATAGCTCGGCGATTATTGGCAGTGCTTTCAGCTATGTACGCAGCACGGATCCGGCTACGTTAGCTGCTATCTTGCATCATCCGGTGGCTGCAAAAGTTGGGTTGCGTCAGATCGCACCTGAAGTCGCAATCGCACAAGTACAGATTCACCGCCTGCGCCAGCAATTAGCTGGAGCCGGCTTCCGTTTACTGCTCGAGAATGAGGCAGGCGCTCACATCGCTTTAGAACAAGAATATGTGTTGCGCAGTACGAAGGCCAGCAATAATTTTTGGGCGGCATCCCCTGCCCCACAGGTAGATTATGCCGCTATACATGGCATGGTCACTGCTTTACAACGCGAGGAGGTCATCGGGCAGCGCACCAGTACCCACGATATTGTGTTGAGCTTAAAGGAGGCGATTGCCACGCAGCGCCAGGTGCTCTTAGGCAGTGTGGATGGTGCTGGCGAGATCCAATGGCTTGAGCTCACCCCCATTGCGCTGAGCCAAGGTAGACTATCAGCGATTGTCAGTGGCAGCGATGAAGTGGAGCGCTTTGAATTGCATCGTGTAACCTCGGTGCAACTCCTCGAGGGTTCTCTCGCAACCAACGAGCTGACCCACAATGGTCGTTAGCGCAGGCTAATACTCACTCAACGCAGCGCATATTTCCTTGCGCTATCACCTATCACCACTAAACTGCACTCAACCATGGAATTCTTTCTTGCTAGAATTCCTCAGCACTGAAAAAGGAGCGGCGTGAACCCAGAGAATCCGTGCATTATCCAATCTGATAAGACGATTCTGCTCGAGGTCGATAATCCTCAGGCCGCAGCCGCGCGCACTGCCCTGGCACCTTTCGCAGAGCTCGAGCGCGCCCCAGAGCACATCCACACCTACCGCATCACCCCGTTAGCGCTATGGAATGCCCGCGCAGTTGGTTTTGACGCGGAGCAAGCTATCGATGCTTTAGAGCGTTTCGCAAAGTTCCCTGTGCCGCAAGCCTTACTCATTGATGTCGCCGAGACCATGGCCCGCTATGGTCGCATTCGCCTGCATAAGCACCCTGCCTATGGGTTGATTCTCGAATCCCAAGAGCCGGCAATTTTGCAGGAGATCCAGCGTAATAAGAAAATTGCCCCCATGTTAGGCCAAGTCATTGATGCCGAAACCATTGCGGTGCATCCTTCCGAGCGCGGACGACTCAAGCAGCAGTTAGTGGCAATAGGCTGGCCGGCCGAAGACTTAGCTGGCTACGTCGATGGGGAGTCGCATCCGATTGCGCTTTCCACTGAGACTGAACAGTGGGCGTTACGTGATTATCAGCAACATGCTGCCGAAGCTTTTATCGCCGGAGGCTCCGGAGTGGTGGTCTTGCCCTGCGGTGCGGGCAAGACGATGGTGGGCGCTGCTGCAATGGCTGCAACCCAAACCACCACCTTGATCTTAGTGACGAATACGATTGCTGGGAGGCAATGGCGTGATGAGCTACTGCGGCGTACTACCTTGACTGAGAGCGAGATTGGGGAATACTCCGGAGAGAAAAAGGAAATTCGCCCGGTTACCATTGCTACGTATCAGGTCGTCACCCGTAAAACTAAGGGAGAATACCGCGCCTTGGAGCTCTTCGACTCCAGGGATTGGGGTTTGATCATCTATGACGAGGTGCATCTGCTGCCGGCTCCGGTCTTCCGTATGACTTCGGATCTGCAATCTCGGCGCAGGCTGGGTTTAACTGCGACGTTAGTGCGTGAAGATGGCCGCGAGACTGACGTGTTCTCACTTATTGGTCCTAAGCGCTATGACGCTCCTTGGAAGGATCTGGAGGCACAGGGCTTTATTGCTACCGCCGAATGTATTGAGGTTCGTACGGAGCTCACACAATCAGAAAAGATGGTCTATGCCATAGCAGAGCGCCAGGATAAATACCGTGCTGCAGCCTGTAGTTCCCAAAAACTTAAGGTCGTACAGGCCCTGGTTGCCAAGCATGCCAAACAGCCAACTTTGGTGATTGGCGCGTATTTGGATCAATTAGAAGAAATAGGCCAAGCTCTTGATGTCCCTGTTATTGACGGAAAGACATCCAATGCTCAGCGAGCCCGCTATTTTGAGGAGTTTCGCACTGGTGAACGCAATTTATTAATTGTGAGCAAGGTAGCGAATTTCTCTATTGATTTGCCGGAGGCCGCCGTGGCAATCCAGGTCTCTGGCACGTTTGGCTCGCGGCAAGAAGAAGCCCAACGTTTAGGGCGGTTAATGCGCCCGAAGCATGATGGGGTGGAAGCCTGCTTCTATACAGTAGTAGCTCGCGATAGTGTCGATGCAGATTTTGCCTTGCATCGGCAGCGCTTCCTCGCTGAGCAAGGATATGCCTATCGCATCGTTGATGCCCGTGATGTCTTGCGGGGATAGCAGATTTGCAGGAACAATCGTGGCTTCATTGTTAGATTTTACTCAGTAAAGAAAGCTACCATAGTGAGTTGATCTTCTGCCACGCACCCCACATCCCCGGAGCTGCAAACGGGCTGGACAAAAAGGATAATACAGTATGCGCATCTTCGAATTCGATGTCGACCAGGATTACGCCAAGAAGCATAATGAGCTTTTCCGGGATACCCGTAGGTTGCAGTGGTCCGCCTTCTTCTTCGGCCTGATTCAATTGCTTATCGGCTGGCTGATCTTGGAATGGCTCGGTGGGGAGATAGGCTGGATCGCTTTCGGGCTCTTCGCCTTATTTGCTATTTTGTCGTTCGCGATGATTGTAATCATCCCGCGCCAGGTAGGTACGGTAAGCCAGGTGTATCAGACCTATCCTTTAGCACCTGCCATCATCGCCGAAGTTAATCCCCGCGATGTAAGTCTCCTGGCTTTAGTTGATGTCAGCACTACCGGTGAGACCCCGAAATGGGCCTTGGCTGCACGTACTGTGAGCAATTTAGAAGGCCATAAGCGCGCCAAAGGTGAACGCGTACCAGTCGTTGCAGTATCCGGTCGCCGTACGGTGTCCCAACACAATGCCTGGGACCAAGCCACCCCAGTACCAATTGCGTGGGCGACCCAAGATACCAAGGTAATCAAAGATGCTGTGCGCGCTATTCCACAGTCGGAGTGGGACATGCTTGTCCGCAACAAAGATAAACTCAGTGAAGTGCGTGATACCCGCTATGACCTGCTACCGTTGAAAGCATAAACTAAAAGAAACTGGTGAATTTGAAGCCCCCTTGAAAGCTTTCAAGCTAGGCTTGCTGACATACGAGTAGCGTTGGCGGTGTTATACACACCGCCTTTTTGTTTCTCGTATGGGTGATGAGGATTCACAATCTACACGCAATTCAATATCTTCGAGACGAAAGGATTGTATTGATGGGGAACAATACTGCTGGCGTGGAGCGCCTGCAACGGTTCGGGGAAACCATTTTTGCCACCATGACGCGCGCAGCCCAAGAAGCTGGGGCAATTAATTTAGGCCAAGGCTTTCCTGATACTGATGGCCCCCAGAGTGTCTTGGCAACAGCCCAAGCAGAAATAGCCAACGGGAATAATCAATACGCACCCCCAGCTGGCTTCCCAGTTCTGCGCGAAGCAATTGCGCGGCGTTTTGAGCGATCCTATGGGATACCGGTTGATCCGAATAATGAAGTATTAGTGACTGTTGGCGCTACTGAGGGTCTTGCGGCCAGTGTGCTAGGCCTAGTAGAGCCTGATGACGAAGTTATTGTATTTGAGCCATATTTTGATTCCTACGCTGCAATTATTGCAATGGCTGGAGCAAAGCAAGTGACCTTATCTCTTAAGGCAACCGAGGATTCCTGGGATTTGGATATCGCTGCCTTAACGGGTGCTATTACTCCGCGGACCCGGATGATTTTGATTAATAGCCCGCACAATCCAACAGGCGCAGTCTTTACGACGGAAACTCTCGAACAGCTCGCCCAAGTAGCGCACGAGCATGATCTCTATATACTCGCAGATGAAGTTTATGAGTATCAGGTCTTTGATGGTCAACCCCATCGCCCACTGGCGAGCTTTTCCGGGCTAAGCGAGCGCACGATCACGGTATCGTCTGCGGCGAAGACCTTTCAAGTCACCGGTTGGAAGACAGGATGGGTTATCGCACGTGCTGAACTGATCCAAGCGATTACCCGGGCAAAGCAGTTTGTAACCTTTGTGGGGTTTAGCGCCGCCCAACCGGCAGTAGCCCAAGGATTGAACCATGAAATGGAGTGGGTCTATGCGAATCGCGCTGAATTGGAGCGTAAGCGAGATTTCCTTGCCCAAGCTTTAACTGATGCCGGATTCAAGGTCGCACACACCAGCGGCTCCTTTTACATCGTGGCGGATATTCGTGGAATAACCGAAAAGACGGGAGCTGAGTATTGTTTTGAACTCATCAAACAAGTGGGCGTGGCTGCAATTCCAGTTGAAGTGTTCTGTGATCACCCAGAGAAATGGCAGCGCTACATTCGTTTCGCCTTCTGTAAACAGTGGGATGTGCTCGAAGAGGCAGCTCGACGTTTACAAAGTCTCCAACCTGAAAATGGTGCATAAGGACACCAGGAGAGCCATAATATCCTCCTCGGTTAGGCGTGCTTGGATTCGAAGTCTAATAACCAAGCTTTGCGTTGTGAGCCACCGATATAATGACCGATATCGCCATTTGCTTTCGTAATCCGATGACATGGGATAATAATCGGCCAAGGATTTTGCTTACAGGCAGTGCCAACAGCGCGTACGGCCTTTTCACTCCCAGCGGCATGCGCTAATTGGGAGTAGGACCATGTGTGACCGAAGGGAACGTCCTTTAAGACCTGCCAAGACCGGTACCGGAAAGTATTCCCAGCTATATCCTTGATGATGCCAGCGGTATCGAGAGTGAGATCAAATACCTGCCGCTGGGCTGAAAAGTATTCCTCGAGTTGGGATTCAGCGTGAGCTACATGAGCGGCAGCATAGCTATCGGGTACAAGATCGTCGTGCCCCGTAGCATCAAAAGTGAGAGCAGTGATACCCGCGGCAGAAGCGCTAATACCAATTTTGCCAACTGGGCTCTTCACAACCTTATATGCGGGCTTTTGCGCTAAGACCTCGTCCATGTGCAATGCTGCCCAATCAACGAGCGACTGCAATGGAGGTAATAAACTCTCGCCTACTGGGGTTAATGAATATACGCGCTGTGATAATTGAACTAATCCTGTATCTTGCAGTGCCCGCAGAGTCTTCGTGAGCATCTTTGGACTAATGCCAGGAATTTGGGACTCGAAATCCCCAAACCGCAGGGCTTCGCCCGATAATGCGGCGATAACGGGCATGGTCCACCGTTCCCCGACAAGTCTTAATAAATAGTGACTCGGACAACTTGCGTTCAATGGTTCCCATCCATTGGGTGTATTCACTACAGAAATAGCCATAGAATCCTCCCCTATACCTGTATCGTAGAGCAAAGAAGACGCAAATGCCGAAACAGGCAAACGCGCCATCGAGCGGTCACTTGTTTGTGGTGTGTGTGGTGATATACCCCCCCACACACAACCGCACTCTCCTGGCCGCACACAC
>JAUMTW010000035.1 GCA_030531005.1 Corynebacterium sp. | reverse complement strand
TGAAATCCCGCACGTCCCCAGCGGCTGTGGGAGCGTACTCGGCGAATCCTGCTACCTCACCGTGGACTTCAATGATGAAACGGTGACGGTCAGCTTCGTGCTTAACGTGGGCATTGACATCGTTATCTGGCATAAGCCCACTCTAGACGGATGGGAAAGATACAAGGGGTATGCAACAAAAAGGCGGCGCGGACACTTTTCTCGTATAACCTGGGGTTATCCAGACCAGCGGTAGAACCCGGATATGAGAAACCCGGTACCAGCGACCCCTCCAAGCTCTTGCTGGTAACCAGGGTGATGAAATTCTTCCCCTTGGAGCGCCGAGCTAGCTCAACGCGTGTTTGACGTTCTTATCGCTAGTCGGCGCTCGGACCGCTTCCAGTGCACCAACGCCGAGTGGACTTTTCATTACCCCGCGCATGGGGAGCGAGCTACCGAGACGCCACTCTACTTCCGGTAGTAAAGGATGGCCGTCACTTTCACAACGGTTCGAGTATGGCTCTGTAAATCGCTCCTAATCTCAATTGAGACGGCATAAACTGGCCTATCCAACCGGTTCCCACGGCGTTGAAGTCGTAGGACCTTGAACAGTGGAACCTGATGGAGCCATGAATAGCAACATGATCACCATTAAAGACGCAAGAACTGCAGCTATGCCAACGTATGCCATCCACACCTTACGGCCTTGTCGGCCAGTTCTGCGGTAGGAAACAAAACCCCAGATAGCAGCACCTAGAGGAAGAATGAATGCCACATAAACACCTGTTGCTAGCAAAACACCAGATACGGCCAGAATAGACCAGGCAAACACTCCTGGTGTCCTGTCAATTCCTCTATGCTCAGCAGCCGTCTGATACATAATGCTCTCCTGTGGGCTCACTATGTGCGGATATAAAGTCAGTTCTTTGACCAGCACCAATATTGCTCACAACTATTTTTGGGAAAAGCTCTCGGATGCGCGAACATAATATCCGTTGCCCATTACGGTGCCATCGGGGCCAAATATTATCAAGGAGTTCTACACGTCATTAACTGAGTCGCTACTTATCCCACAACGCATCTGCACCATCTTTTGTCGCATAGCACTAAACCCCTACTCCACGCATCGGTGTAGTAGGGGTGATGTGGCCAGAGCCGGGATCGAACCGGCGACCTTTC
>JAUMTW010000034.1:679-1163 GCA_030531005.1 Corynebacterium sp. | reverse complement strand
GGGCGCGAAGGCTTCCTTTGCGCTCTTCTGGGTATCCAGAAGCGAGGCAATACGGGCATTGACAACCTGCAGCTCCTTCTGCGCTTCCGCAACAGAAAGGGTCTTATTGGGCTGAGTGGCGCTCACCGCAACTATGGGGGCAACCGGGGCAGCATGAGCTGTCGCTCCAGAGAAAGCTGCCGGCGCCATCAAGGCACCAACAATCAGCGGCGCTGCTAAGAACTTAACCTTCATTTGTGGGTTCCTTTCATCGGGAACAATTGCTCGCAACTGCAAGCAAGAAGCATCGTTGCACACCAGGGGGTCAACTTGGCGTCCTCAGTTCAAAATTGATTCAAACTAACAGTTCCATGTCGGGAAACAGCACCAGGAAACTCGTGACATATCGTCTTTCATTGCGAGAAACATCTTACTTATGTACATTTCTAAGCTATAGCGTCTACCCTTGTCAGACCCAGGACGATGGGTGTCACATCCCCTTTCT
>JAUMTW010000034.1:0-646 GCA_030531005.1 Corynebacterium sp. | reverse complement strand
GGCACTTCACTCACGATGCCCCGATGCTGGATTCCTATTGTCGCCCTTATTAGGGCAAGCGGTGCCAGTAGCAGAATATGTCACCTCAACAACTCGATCCACCCCTGCCCATTACATGGGTAACATATCCATGGAGGTTCGATGTATACTCGAGGATACAGTCGTCCATCACGCCCGCCTACATACCCATTACATCAGCATAGAAATATGCTCCAACAGCAACTCCGATGCCTCATTTGCCAGCCGGCCACATGCCTATATCCACGAGCAGTGGTTATCACCCAGATGTGGGTGCCGTAGAGAAGACCGCATTCTCGCGCGCGACATTTGCACCCGTCACCATGTCCCCACTCGCAAGCTTTCCACCGCCCAAATACGGGCCGATATGGCGGGAATATACAGTTCGGCGCCTCACAAGTCCGACCACGACGACGACCCCGGACCTTGATGGGCTCCGCTAGGACAGGTTCATGGCCATCATGCAAGGACACCCAACCTCGCCAGAAGGAGACGAACTCACCGTGCCAACATCAGTCAGATCACGACACTCATCAAGGCATCCATTCAGCAATGGCCCGCGATATCCGCATGACGCAAAACCAGAACAGCACGTTGAAACATCAGGCAGCACACATCTCCACTGCCA
>JAUMTW010000033.1 GCA_030531005.1 Corynebacterium sp. | reverse complement strand
TGTGGCTGGGGGTGAAAGGCCAATCAAACCGGGAGATAGCTGGTTCTCCCCGAAAGCTATTTAGGTAGCGCCTCGTGAATTCATCTCCGGGGGTAGAGCACTGTTTCGGCAAGGGGGTCATCCCGACTTACCAACCCGATGCAAACTGCGAATACCGGAGAATGTTATCACGGGAGACACACGGCGGGTGCTAACGTCCGTCGTGAAGAGGGAAACAACCCAGACCGCCAGCTAAGGTCCCAAAGTCATGGTTAAGTGGGAAACGATGTGGGAAGGCCCAGACAGCCAGGATGTTGGCTTAGAAGCAGCCATCATTTAAAGAAAGCGTAATAGCTCACTGGTCGAGTCGGCCTGCGCGGAAGATGTAACGGGGCTAAACTATGCACCGAAGCTGCGGCAGCAGTAGCGATACTGTTGGGTAGGGGAGCGTTCTGTAAGCCGTTGAAGGTGTGCTGTGAGGCATGCTGGAGGTATCAGAAGTGCGAATGCTGACATAAGTAACGATAAAGCGGGTGAAAAGCCCGCTCGCCGGAAGACCAAGGGTTCCTGTCCAACGTTAATCGGGGCAGGGTGAGTCGACCCCTAAGGCGAGGCCGAAAGGCGTAGTCGATGGGAAACAGGTTAATATTCCTGTACTTGGTGTTACTGCGAAGGGGGGACGGAGAAGGCTATGTTGGCCGGGCGACGGTTGTCCCGGTTTAAGCGTGTAGGCTGGTTTTCCAGGCAAATCCGGAAAATCAAGGCTGAGGCGTGATGACGAGGCACTACGGTGCTGAAGCAACAAATGCCCTGCTTCCAGGAAAAGCCTCTAAGCATCAGGTAACATCAAATCGTACCCCAAACCGACACAGGTGGTCAGGTAGAGAATACCAAGGCGCTTGAGAGAACTCGGGTGAAGGAACTAGGCAAAATGGTGCCGTAACTTCGGGAGAAGGCACGCTGATACGTAGGTGAAGCGACTTGCTCGTGGAGCTGAAATCAGTCGAAGATACCAGCTGGCTGCAACTGTTTATTAAAAACACAGCACTGTGCAAACACGAAAGTGGACGTATACGGTGTGACGCCTGCCCGGTGCCGGAAGGTTAATTGATGGGGTTAGCGGTAACGCGAAGCTCTTGATCGAAGCCCCGGTAAACGGCGGCCGTAACTATAACGGTCCTAAGG
>JAUMTW010000032.1:244-1168 GCA_030531005.1 Corynebacterium sp. | reverse complement strand
AGATATCACGAAGAACTCCGATTGCGAAGGCAGCTTGCCGCAGTGTTACTGACGCTGAAGCTCGAAGGTGCGGGTATCGAACAGGATTAGATACCCTGGTAGTCCGCACGGTAAACGATGGATGCCCGCTGTGTGCCTTAATGGTACGCGGCCAAGCGAAAGCGTTAAGCATCCCACCTGGGGAGTACGCCGGCAACGGTGAAACTCAAAGGAATTGACGGGGGCCCGCACAAGCGGAGGAACATGTGGTTTAATTCGATGATACGCGAGGAACCTTACCCGGGCTTGAATTGCAGAGGAAGGATTTGGAGACAATGACGCCCTTCGGGGCCTCTGTGAAGGTGCTGCATGGTTGTCGTCAGCTCGTGCCGTGAGGTGTCGGCTTAAGTGCCATAACGAGCGCAACCCCTGTCCTTAGTTGCCATCAGGTGAAGCTGGGCACTCTGGGGACACTGCCACCGTAAGGTGTGAGGAAGGTGGGGATGACGTCAAATCAGCACGGCCCTTACGTCCGGGGCTACACACGTGTTACAATGGGAGGTACAGAGAGATGGTGTTCTGCAAAGCGCATCTAATCCTTAAAGCCTGTCTCAGTTCGGACTGGGGTCTGCAACCCGACCCCACGAAGCTGGATTCGCTAGTAATCGCGCATCAGCCATGGCGCGGTGAATACGTTCCCGGGCCTTGTACACACCGCCCGTCAAGCCATGAAAGCCGGGGGCGCCTGAAGTCCGTGACCGCGAGGGTCGGCCTAGGGTGAAACCGGTGATTGGGGCTAAGTCGTAACAAGGTAGCCGTACCGGAAGGTGCGGCTGGAACACCTCCTTTCTGGAGAGGATCCAAAGTAAAGGTTTTTGTTTTTGTACTGCTGTTGTTGTTTATTCAAGATATGATTCCGTATTAAGACGGAAGAGAGAAAGTAAG
>JAUMTW010000032.1:0-234 GCA_030531005.1 Corynebacterium sp. | reverse complement strand
AATGGAGTTCACCATTCTTGTACTTCTCGATGTCTAAACCTAAAAGATATAGTGGTTCACCGCCACAAGCGTGGTACCAACCATAGTCCTATAGCTCAGTTGGTTAGAGCGCCACACTGATAATGTGGAGGTCGGCAGTTCAAGTCTGCCTGGGACTACTCATCGGCGAAAGCCAATGTAGTAAAGGCTTCAAAGCCTAGGACTACAAAATTGGGGGATTAGCTCAGCTGGCTA
>JAUMTW010000031.1 GCA_030531005.1 Corynebacterium sp. | reverse complement strand
AGTCACCCTGCCGCAGAGGCAGGATGACTCCTTTTCCTAGATTAGTGAGTTTTAGCAGCTTACCTTACTTGGCGGCTTCGAACTTATCGGCAAGATCATTGAGGATCTCGGTGTAGGTGATGATTGATTCGTTGGTGTAGGTATCAGCCGGTGCGTAGACAATCTGGTCCTTGGTGATTGCGGTGACGTTAGCAAGAGCTGAGCTACCGGCGATGACATCTGCCGCAGCCGGTGAACCTTCATCACTACTGGTACCGGCATCACGATCTAGAACCAGTAACCAGTCGGGGTTGGCCTCTGCGATGGCTTCTACAGAAATATCATCGCCCTGATGGTTATCTGATGAGCCTTCAACCTCAAGCGCGGGCTTCAGACCCAGCAAATCAAAGAGAGGGCCATAGGTACGACCGATGGAGGGAGCAATATAACCGATTTCACCGCCAGAAACATTGACGGCCATTACGGTGGATTCACCGTCGTAGGCAGCCTTGGCACGGGCCAAAGCGGCATCAAAGTCTGCAATCAGCTTCTCTGCTTCTGCTTGCTTACCAAAAACCTCACCCAGAACGGTAATCTGGCGCTTAAGTTCAGAGTCAAGGGGCTCACCATCGCGAGGCTCAAGCTCTAAAATAGCTGCCTGAGGGTTCAGTTCCTTAATGGCGTCATAGTGCTGTGAGAAACGCTGGCCGTTGATAATCAGGTCGGGTTCTTCAGCAGCTAGTAGCTCCAGGTTAGGTTCGCGATGGATACCGATATCGGTGATGGAAGAGTCGTTCTTGTAGGTCTCGACTGTTGTAGGAATAAGGGCAAGGGGGGCTGCTACCAGATCGACACCCCAGTCTGCCAGCACTTCGAAGGTACGGTTGTCTGTTGCTGCTACCTTCTGAGGAGGTACTGTAACGGTAACTTCGCCATAGTTATCGGTGACGGTGATAGTGCCAGCTGACTGACTAGCGGAAGCTGAGGTCGAGGTGTTGGACTCGCTAGAAGCGTCTGTTGTGCCCGCACCACAGGCAGTTAGCGCCAATGCTAAAACAGAAGTAGTCGCGAGCAGAGAGATACGGTTAGCCTTCACGGATCTTCCTATATCTGTTGGTGACGTGTACTTGGTAAGCCTCAAAACCTTCTGAAGCTTGACCTGTCTAAGATTAGTCAACCCTGTCTGAGTTT
>JAUMTW010000030.1 GCA_030531005.1 Corynebacterium sp. | reverse complement strand
CTACTGGGGCATTACCTCCAATATGATGTACAAGCCGACTCAGGAAGTGACGGATGGCTGCGGTTTCTCCATCGGTCACCAGCAGCAGTTTGCATCATGGATTGCTTATAAAGTCGCGCCGTTCCTCGGCAAAAAAGAGGAAAGCGTTGAAGACCTCAAACTGCCAGGCTGGCTGAATATTTTCCACGACAACATCGTCTCCACGGCGATTGTCATGACCATCTTCTTTGGTGCCATTCTGCTCTCCTTCGGTATCGACACCGTGCAGGCGATGGCAGGCAAAGTGAACTGGACGGTCTACATCCTGCAAACCGGTTTCTCCTTCGCGGTGGCGATCTTCATCATCACTCAGGGCGTGCGCATGTTTGTGGCGGAACTCTCTGAAGCGTTTAACGGTATCTCTCAGCGCCTGATCCCAGGTGCGGTTCTGGCGATTGACTGTGCGGCTATCTATAGCTTCGCGCCGAACGCCGTGGTCTGGGGCTTTATGTGGGGCACCATCGGTCAGCTGATTGCAGTTGGCATCCTGGTCGCCTGCGGTTCCTCGATCCTGATTATTCCCGGCTTTATCCCGATGTTCTTCTCCAACGCCACCATCGGCGTGTTCGCTAACCACTTCGGCGGCTGGCGTGCGGCGCTGAAGATTTGTCTGGTGATGGGGATGATCGAAATCTTTGGTTGCGTCTGGGCGGTGAAACTCACCGGTATGAGTGCCTGGATGGGCATGGCGGACTGGTCGATTCTGGCACCACCGATGATGCAGGGCTTCTTCTCCATCGGTATCGCCTTTATGGCCGTCATCATTGTAATTGCACTGGCTTATATGTTCTTCGCTGGCCGCGCGCTGCGCGCAGAAGAAGATGCAGAAAAACAACTGGCAGAACAGTCTGCTTAATAAGGAGTTTTGATTATGACCGTACGTATTCTGGCTGTGTGTGGCAACGGACAAGGCAGTTCCATGATCATGAAAATGAAAGTGGACCAGTTTTTAACCCAATCAAACATTGACCACACGGTAAACAGCTGCGCGGTTGGCGAATACAAAAGCGAGTTGAGCGGCGCGGATATCATCATCGCTTCTACGCACATTGCGGGCGAAATCACCGTGACCGGCAACAAATACGTGGTCGGCGTGCGCAACATGCTCTCTCCTGCCGACTTTGGCCCGAAACTGCTGGAAGTGATCAAAGAGCATTTCC
>JAUMTW010000014.1 GCA_030531005.1 Corynebacterium sp. | reverse complement strand
CGCATGGGAAGAACAACAGCGAGAAAAGTGGTTGGAAGAACAGCGCAATAGCTAAAAATGAAGCTATAGGCCACGACTGCGTTGATGAGTAGCTAGTCAAAAGTAAAGGCGCGATTGCGTATAGTAAGCAATCGCGCCTTGTATTTTAGAAGGTCTTTTTCTGGGTTTTAGGGCTATAGGCAGAGACGTGTTGTCGATTTGGCATTATTCCTACTGTTAGATCGTGTTTTTTGGAGCTTCAAAAAGGTGTTGGAGACCATGATAGGCAGTTGTTTCAAACCCAGGTCTTTCCCCTTCGTCTTGGCAATACAAGGATGTGACGGTGAGTCTAGCGAGCGTGAACAGTACCAGCTATTTTATACGCCACAGTTGCCTAAGTTCTTGCTATTGCAACAGACCTACGTGGCCGTATCACTTGCTAAACCGGCAGGAAGTACACAAATTATCACCAACCAGGAAGAGCTAATCACACGTACTACTCCTCAACTTGACTTTCCCCCACCTATGCGACAACACATTTTTACCTATATCCCCAAAGCTACGATGAGGACGCATATGGGATGGGCGTCGACTAGATCGGCGCCCCTTCCAGCACAATCAGCGGAAAATTCACCAATAATTTACTTTCACCACTCCATCAGCAAATCCACAGAAAAGGCCTTCTCTTCACACGCAACGACCTGCGAAAATAAGAAAAAGACAGGGTTAATTATGCGCTGATCACAGCAAGAGTTTCATGGGGTTGCCGAAATAGTTGGTAGAGCCCCAATTAATCCGTGTAGGTTCTGGTCACAGTATCATGCATACTAAAGTAGTGACTGAGCTAATTATTCTCTCCATCGTCGTTATTACGGCGCTGGCCTTTGACTTCACCAATGGCTTCCATGACACTGGTAACGCAATGGCGACCTCCATTGCCACCGGTGCCCTCAAGCCTAAAGTTGCCGTAACTATCTCTGCCGTCCTGAACCTCATTGGCGCCTTCCTCTCCGTTGAGGTGGCCAAGACTGTGGCTAAGGGCGTTGTGAATCTCAATGCCTTCGACTTGAGTAATGAAGCGGATGCCCACCGATTACTCTTAGTGGTCTTTGCCGGCCTCATTGGCGGTATCCTCTGGAACCTGCTGACCTGGCTGCTCGGCATCCCATCCAGCTCCTCCCACGCCCTCTTCGGTGGCCTCATTGGCTCCGCAATGGCCTCCCTCGGTGGTAGCGGCGTTATCTGGTCTGGCGTTATCAACAAGGTTGTTGTTCCTGCGCTGGCCGCACCAATTATTGCTGGTGTTGCTGCTTCCATCGGCACCTACCTTGTCTACCACTTCACCAACCGCGTGGAAGAAGACCGCAAGAACCGCTACTTCCGTTGGGGTCAGGTTGGCTCCGCCTCCCTCGTCTCCCTGGCGCACGGTACTAACGACGCCCAGAAGACCATGGGTGTTATCTTCCTTTCCCTCGTTGCCTGCGGTGTCCTCGATCCGGACGATAATATCCCTGACTGGGTGAAGGTCTCTTGTGCGGTTGCTATCGCTGTTGGTACCTACTTTGGTGGTTGGCGCGTTATCCGTACCCTGGGTAAGGGCCTGGTCGAAATTGACTCCCCACAGGGTATGGCTGCTGAAACCTCCTCTGCTGCCATCATTCTGACCTCCAGCCACTTCGGTATGTCCCTCTCCACCACCCACGTGGCCACCGGCTCCATCCTGGGCTCCGGTATTGGCCGCAAGGGCAGCTCCGTTCGCTGGTCTGTGGCGGGCCGCATGGCCTCCGCATGGCTCATCACCCTCCCTGCCGCCGGCATTGTTGGCTTTGTCACCTGGTGGCTGGCCCACGTCATTGGCAACTTCGGTGGCGAACTCGCCGGTGTTATCGTGGCCTTCCTTATCCTCGTGGGCTTCAGTGGCTACATGGTCCTGCACTCCCGCAAGCAGAAGGTTGACCACAGCAATGTCAACGCCGAATGGGACGAGGAATCCAACTCCGTCATCCCTGCCGATAAGAAGTAAGCCCGAACAGGTCTTAGTAAGCACTGTTCATAGGCACTGCACGTACACGCGAAAGAATAGATAAAGATGGATTTCTCAACACTCTTCAATGACTTCCTCGAAGTCCTCATTGCTTCCATCGTCCTGGGCGCCGGCCTCCCAGCCCTCTTCGCCCTCGGCACCCGCTGGATCTCCGGCACCGGCGTTATCAACGAAGATGGCACAGTCACACATACGAAGGATGCCACCCTGCTGGGTAAGATTGGCGGAACTATCTGCTTCATCATTATCATCGCCGCCATTATCATTGGCGTTCTCTGGGTCACCCAGGGCACCATTTACCACTACTTTGGCGTCGATATCTTCGGCACTGGTGGTAGCAACGGCCACTAAAAACCAGCATCGCGCACAGCCTGCGATCTATGCAACTAGCTGTGCAAATGCGGGTTAACGAAAGGTTAAGCCTCAAGTAAATACTTGTTTTAACCCACCAATCCCCCATAGACCGCCTGGTCATGGGGGATTTTGCATATCAGTTTCCTCTTGTGTATAGTCTAAATAGTTGAAACGCACCAATCATTGGAGGAAATCATGAAAGCATCCCGCAACGCCCTTAACCGCGTAATGAACTGGTTCACCATGGGTAGCACCCTCACCCCATTGGCCGTGCTTGAGGCACGCAACTAAGGACTTCCTCCTTAGGGACCAACGTCACCCCACGGGGGTGGGGGTTTATGAAGATGACGGTGGGGTTGGCCCGCCTAAAACCTTTAAGGCTTCGAAGCAATTCGGAGCCTTTCTTCATGTCCACGGCCATGTGTTCCCCTGGGCTCAACCCCAACGCACACAACCAAGGCATAAGAAAAGCCGTGGGACCCATCCTTGGATGAGCCTCACGGCTTAAGTATTAGCTAGCTAAAAGCTGCGCTAATTGGGTTATTAGCTACGCTTGGTGCGACCACCGAAGCGAAGGGCTACACCACCAAGTACCAGAATCAGACCGGCAAGAATTGGCCACAGGCTGGAACCGGTGGTTGCAAGCAAACCGGAAGCCTGAACTGGTGCTGGTGCTGGTGCTGGCTGCTCAACAACTACTGGTGCCTCAGCTGGTGCAGGAACAACAGGATCAACTGGTGCCTCTGCTGGTACAGGGGCTGCAGCTGGTGCTGGGGCAAGAGCGATGAGAGCTACTGGAACCAAAGCGGCTGGGATGATCCAAACCCAAGCAGGGATGCTCTTGGACTCCTCAACGGAATTATCGACAGGATTAGGAGTGGTCTCCTCTTCCTTTACCTCTTCCTCCTTTGGAGTCTCAGTCTTCTCTTCGTCCTTTACTTCCGGATCCGTAGACTCATCTACCTCAGGCTTTTCTTCCTTTGGTTGCTCAGGGTTTACCACGTCTGCAGAAGCGCGGGTAACACTGAAGGTGACCTCATCAGACTTTTCACCAATGGTGGTAACGAGCTTGAACTTCCTGGTTGCACCCTGCTCTACAGCAATTGGCTCAAGTGGAAGTTCCTTGGAAGTGGTTTCATCAACGTCATACTCACCGGTGTAGATTACTTCCTTATCGGCAGAATCCTCATCGATGACCTTTACAACCATCTTGGTCGCAGGACCAGCATCAGTGCGGGTCGCCTTGATGATATCGGAGTAGTTTAGGTCATAGCTGGACTCAGTGCCGTAACGGTTGAAGTCAAGGACGTACTTGCGAGCATCCGTATACTTCTTAAGCTCGCCTTCGAATGCAGCCACACCGGTTGCAGTCGCATCTGGATCGGCATCAAAAGAAACTTCAGCCTGGCTAGGTTCTTCACCTTCAAGTGCCACGGCGGAACCAACCCTAGTTGCACCAGGTACTACAGGATCAATCGTGCAGGTAACAGTGATTGTCTTTGCAGTGCCATCTGGCTGCGCACTGCACTTACGACCTTCACCTGGAGCCGCTGCAGGACCGTCATATTCGAAAGGCACTTGACTGTTAGTCGCTGGATAATCGGCAGACATCTCGTTGAGCTTAAGCACACGAGTGAATGTAACTGGCTTGTAGTAGGTCCTACCTTCTACTACAGTGCCGGTAGAAGTGAGCTTAGGAGTAAAGGTTGCAACATCAGCTGCGAGCTGGGTCTGAGCCTGCTCTACCTCGCTCTTTGGAGTCCAGGTATATTCGGTCCAGTACTCGACTGTGCCTTCGCCAGTAGCATTTTCAACCTCAACCTTAGTGCAATCAGGTGCAGTGAAGTTGAATCCGGAGGTCATATTAATCTCCCTGGTACCCTCCGCATTCGCCGTAAAATAATTAAGCTCAATGCGGCTTACCTGCTCAGAGCAGTCAGCTGGGCGTGTACGGGTGAATTCACCTTTTGCACTACCAGGGAGGGTACTCACTGCATTAGTGCCCTCACTGGATTCACCAACAATGGTAAGCGTCGCTTCGCCATCCTTTTGAATGACTTTGTCACTAGTCTCTTCAACATTCAGGACTGCGGTGGAGGCGCTATCGCCCGTTCCAACAGTGATTGTTACCTGGGAGTATACAGAATCGCAGTTATAGGTGTAGTGGGTATTTTCACCCTCAGTGCCAGTTGCATCGACTGTACACTTTCCTGGAACAGCGTCTCCTTCAACATTGTTAACGGTCGGTACGCCAAGTGCGGTTGCTGCAGTGAAATTACCAGAAACGGCTACCTTACGGTAATGCTCACCACTCCAATCCTTAGTCACGGTGTAGGAGTACTTATTGACCGCATCATCACCGGTTGTATAACCAGTGTAGTCCTGCTCGATCTTCCAGTTTGGATACTGAACGCGATCAAAGAAAGCAGTAGGATTTTCAATCTGATCGGATGAGGTAACTACCTCAGCACCGACATTCTGAATTGAGGCAGTGTTTACAGCTACGAGGCTAGCTGCGCACAAGGTTACTGCCATGAAAATTTTATTCATTTCACACCAATCTCTTATATGGGCATCTGCCTTTATCGTATACCAAAATTAGTAAGAGTACTAAAGCGAATTACAGCGTTAGCGAGGAATTGGAAGATCAAACCCCTCCTACATGCATGTTTGCTGTTTAGTTCCGCCCCTTTTTCAACCCAAAACAGCACCGCTGCGCTTCATTCACCTTCCGCGTTATGCCATAAAAAATCCCCAAACACAATGGCCCATAGTCCCCGTAAATGACTGAAAAAGGCCACTTCATACCCGCTCTTAGGTTAGCCCTACCATAATACTTTCGTATGCGGTATATTAATTCCTATGTACCACCGAAAGTATGTCGACCCTAACGCAACACTGCATCGCTTTGGTGAGGCATATCAGAATCAAGCCGATAACCTCGCTGTTGAGGTCAGCGAAGTCTTCCGCTCTATTGCGGATCCGACTCGGCTTAAAATTCTTTACCTCATTGCCCTCAACGATAAAGAAGTAATCACCGGCGCCCGCATCAGTGAAGAGCTTGGAATTTCTGCGCCAACCGTGACCCACCACATTCGCATCCTGGAACGTGCAGGATTTATTACACGAATCCGAGATGGTCGTCGCGGAAAATATGAGGTCAATGTTGAGCAGTTTGCCCAATTTAACCTACTAGTGCGCTTCCTCTGCGATAGCTACGACTTCTAAGTCTGGAAGCACAACGGCGGTTAGAAACCCTAAAGGTACTAACCGCCGTTCTTCTTTAATTACTGTGTCTCTGACTAAAGCGCTGCAATAAGAAAGCCAAGTACCGACCACAGGAGCATTGCGCGACCCGTAAGCCCCAGAACAGGGATTAACTCCTTGGCCAGTGCGCCATTACGAATCGGACGTGCCGCCACCACAGACAAAGGCAAAGCTGCAAGGCATACCAAGAACCATGGATCGCTCACCAAGGCCACAATAATAGTGAGCACATAGGGCACCGCGTTCAAGAGAAAATAAAGGGAACGGGTGCGAGCATCACCGAGTCGCACAGCCAGGGTAATCTTGCCAGATTCTTTATCCTCCGGAATATCGCGCAGGTTATTAACCAAATTTACGCTGGAAGAAAAAGCGCCGATGGCAACGGCGAAGGCCAAACCAAGAAAGCTCACTGTACCGCGTTGGATGAATTCAGTACCCATGACCGCGACAAGGCCAAAGAAAATGAAAACTGCAAGCTCACCGAAACCGCGATAGCCATAGGGGTTCTTACCACCGGTATAGAACCATGCGGCCAGAATACACACAGCGCCGACAAGAATAATCCACGGTGCCACCAAAATTGAAATAACAAGACCTACTACGCCAGCAAGACCAAAGAATGCGAAGGCCGCATACTTCACTGCCTTTGGATTCACCTTGCCACTAGCAGTCAGGCGACCAGGGCCCGTGCGCACATCATCGGTGCCACGGATACCATCAGAATAGTCATTGGCATAGTTCACGCCAACAATAAGTGCCCATGCCACGACCAATGCAGCCAGGGCAAAGCCCGGACGAAAACCGCCATAAAATACTGCGACAGCGGTGCCGGCGCATACCGGCGCAATAGCATTTGACCACGTATGGGGACGTGCCCCCTGCCACCAATCAGAAAAATTCACGCCTATCAGTCTAACTCATTGCCAAAATTGAGCCTTCCATGAAAAGCCCTAAGCCCCATGCATCAGTTGCTCGCGAACCACATGCCGCGCAACCTTACCCAAAGCAGTGGTGGGAAGAGTCTCCCAGTGATAGTAGTTCTTTGGTCGCATCCACCCGGGCAAAGACTGGGCGGCTTCGTGGATGACATCCTCAGTGGCACCGCCCGACCAGGCAAGCACAAGTCGATTACCAAAAGTGGCATCGGGAAGACCAAGGGCACATACCCCTGTAACCCCGGGGACTGCGGCAAAGACCTGCTCCACTGACTCCGGCTGCACTTTAAGACCACCAGTTTCAATGAGTGAATCTGCCCGGCCAATAATCTGCAGGCAGCCGTCATCGGTAATCCGCCCACGGTCACTGCTCAGCCAGGAACCGGGTGAGGGAAAGCAGTCATTAGGAGCATTGACATAGCCCTGCGCTATCATTGGCCCACGCAGCAGTACCCGACCACAGTGGGTGCCATCCTCACCCTCCAACTCTATGCTCACACCAGGTAATGCGCGGCCATTGTAGACAACTCCACCACTGGTCTCGGAACTGCCATAGGTCTCAACCATGGTGATTCCTGCTTCTGCGGCACGTGCATGAATCTCCGGCCGCACTGCCCCACCGCCAACAAGGACGGAATGATAGCTTGCCAGGACTGCTGCCCCGCCCGGGGTATCCAAAATCTTAGTAATCAGCATTGGCGTTAGGGAACAGAAAAGTGGGCGCCCTGCAGCGGCTTCCTTGGCGCGTGAGGTGGCGTGGAAAAAGTCCTCCACATTAAAACCCTGGCTCAAGTCCATGGGAATGGGGGCAGTGCCCGCGCGGAGGCTGCGCACAAGAATCTGCATGCCCGCAATATGGTGGGCGGGCAAAGACAGCACCCATTGACCATGCCCACCAAGCGCGGCCGCCGAGGCATCAGCCGCGGCAAGCAGGCCGGCCGCGCTCAGTGCTGCATATTTGGGGGCGCCCGTTGACCCGGACGTGCCCATCAGTAGTGCCGTGCCTTCCGGCACGGTGGCTTCGCATGCGGCCAAGGCATGAGGATCATCCGCCTTATCCGGGGCCACCGGCACAAGTGTGCACTGCCCCGCCAAAGCTGCTTCCACAGCTGGCAGCGCCCCCAGGGGATCCTCCGGGGCAATAATGAGCAATGCTACCTTTTCATCCATGGTTTATAGACTAGACTAAGTTGCGTGAGTGAGTTTACTGCTGATGAAAAGACCATTGATCCCGTTTTGCGCCGTAAGGCCATTCGCGATGTCATTCTCTATGGTCTTGCCCGTATTTTCCTATTCGTGCTTTTGACTATTGTCATTTCCTTTATTGCGGGTGTGGCCGATGCGCCACTGCCACTCATTATGTCCGCACTCTTTGCCCTCTTGATTGCATTCCCACTGTCCATGTTTGTATTCAAGGGACTACGCGTCCGCGCCACTGAGGGCATTGCCCAGTGGGGTGAACAGCGCCGTGCACGCCGCGAGTGGATTAAGAAGGAACTCGAAGAACGCGAATAAGCACACCAACTGCATAATAAAAGCGCCTTTATGAGACACTCCACGAAACTCAAAAGGCGCTTTTCTGTGCCTAGCCTGCAGATATCCCCTCGGCGGAACCCATTTAGAATAACGCCAGCACCCAGGCACGCTAAATATCCTACACTAACAGGTTATGAATGAAAAGACTTCTGTTGCATACTATTACGACTAATGCGCCCAGTGATCGCTGAAATGCGCTGTGCGCAATTTCTAGCCCATTGCCAACAGTAACCCAGGCCACAGCACATATCAGCACCGATACCGGCTTGATTTCTCCTATAATTGCATGGTAAAATGTTTACGTGTTCTAAATATGAACTTCTTTACTACGCTGGTAATCTAATTACCATTTAAGTGGTAGCTTCCTTTGGTGGCTACCACTTTTTTAGTGCACTTATTTGCACAGGTAAATATGTGCACAAGCATATTTGAAAAAGCCGGGCTATAGGCAGAGATGTGTTGATGATTTGAGCTGTTTTTGCTGGTAGTTGTAGGTTTTTTGGGGTTTTAAAAATTCTGCTGGTTTTTAAATAACGGCGGGAATGTGTTGATGATTTGGCATTATTCCCGCTGGTAGATGCTGCTTTTTTGGGGGTATAGGCAAAGGGCGTGTTGGTTTTTTAGCGTATTGCCCCTGCTAGTGTAG
>JAUMTW010000029.1 GCA_030531005.1 Corynebacterium sp. | reverse complement strand
CCAAGAAGAATCGAAGCGATCTCAAGACGATCAGACCGGGCTGAACACCCCACAGTACCCAATAAAGCCATCACCTGACGCCACTTCTTCACCCTCTCCGACATGCGCTTAGTGGCAATATCGTGGGTTCTAAGAACGTGATCAGGATGGGTAACAATAGGAACATCTTTACGATCCACACGAGGCGTATACACATCGGATGCCACGAGAAACTCTCCCCTATCAGCATCACTCACACGCACAACTCTCCTCTCACCTATCCACATATCCATTATGCTTTTTAATCTTCCGCCACAACCAGCACACAGTCGAAGCGGAAAACAACTACGTTGACCGATCATGCAGTTTTTACTCTAGCACAAACACCTCCCCCATTTCTACCTAAGTAGCAATAAAAGAGGAGGTGCTTATAGCATGGAGAAGCCCCCAAGGTGAGAGGAATTGATGTCCTTGGGGGCTTCGCATGTTTATGAAAGGAAAGCCAAAAGAGAAAGGAAACATTGAGCGGCGCTCACTATTCTTTCACGCAAACCTAACACGCGAAAAAGAGCACCTACCTGTACCAATCACACGATGTAAAAGTCAATATTGTATCACATGACAACACAACCAGCAAAACCAAAACACATACCACGCAACCACTCATCGTGAAATACGCAAAAGGGTGGCACCCGCCCTCCTTTTCACCATACAAATCAGCGAACAAAGAGAACAGATACCACCCTTAAGCAGGATGAACTAACCACCCCTATGCTGGTACGGGGATGGTGCCGTTGGAGGCGACAGGCATCTCGCTAGCGGAGGTGTCTACACCGTACAGCGGGTTAGCGATCCTGAGTGAGGAGTACCCGGCGTTCGGGTCGTCCGGCGGGTACTGACCCATGCTGTCAGCCTGCGATGCTTTAGTTGCCGCCGTCACCATCGAGGAGGATGATGCCGACTGCCCAGTCACCTGAGCAGGAACAACAGCAGACTGGGCAGAAGCAGCAGCTGTGCCAGACTGACCAGCCGCGCCACTTAAACCAGGAAGGAACGATAGCACGTCACCAAAACCACCCTGGTTTGTCAAGCGGGCATCCAACCAATTAACGCCACCATCATTACCAGCACCAATTCGAACATGAGACAGGTAAGACGCGAGAGCACCCAACGCCGCGCCAATACCCGCACCCACGAGGGAAGTGATAGCCGCCCCGATGGAGCCGTAGACGATAGACCGAGCCAAAGCCGACACCCCA
>JAUMTW010000028.1 GCA_030531005.1 Corynebacterium sp. | reverse complement strand
GGTCATACACCCTACCAGTCAGCGTATCGCTCTCTTTCTGAAGCCGGTTCAGATCGGCTTCCATTTGTGCGATACGGCGGGAGACTTTTTCGGAACGACTGCCGAAGTTCATCCGGCGGAGTTTATCCAGCTGCGCCTGCAGATGGTCTATTTCGCGCTCCCGGTTGCTCAGCTTTTCCTGCAGGGCGTGGATCAGCGCTTCCTGTTCGGCCAGGCGCTGTTTCAGCAGGAAGATGTCGTCAGAAGAGATGTCGTTCATAAGCCCGTATTTTACCGGGCTTATTCTGTGACAACCAGGATAAAGAGATTTACAGCATGGTCAGGGAGGTCAGCAGCCGCTTGGGCTGTCGCCAGTCGATACCTTCCAGCAGCATCGCCAGCTGCGCCTGCGTAAGGAACACTTTGCCATCACGGGCTGACGGCCAGGCGAAGCGCCCACGCTCCAGCCGTTTGGTCAGGAGGCACAGTCCGTCACCGGTGGACCACAGCAGTTTAACCTGACTGCCGCTGCGGCCCCGGAAAATGAAAACATGGCCGGACATGGGATCGTCTTTCAGCGCCGTTTGTACTTTCGCAGCCAGGCCGTTGAAGCTATTTCTCATATCGGTGATACCGGCAACCAGCCAAATTTTGGTCCCGGAAGGTAACGGGATCATCGCTTCAGTTCCTGTATCAGCAGAGTCAGGAGCTTTTCGCTGACATTGCCATTGAAGCGGAGCGTCCCGTGCCGGAACGTTACCTCACAGCTGATACTGAGGGTTTCCGGGTCCTCTGCGAGCGATTCTGGCTGTTCGGCAGCTGCATCGAGAGTCACAGGAAGTAGCTGGGGGCTCTCTGAAGAAGGTAATAGCAGCTTTCCCTCGCGCCATTGTTGTCGCCATTTGAACAACAGATTGGCGTTAATGCCATTTTCAAGAGCAAGTTTTGAGATGGATATCCCGGGTTCACAGGAGGCAGCAACGAGCAGCTGTTTAAATTCGGGAGGATAATTAGGGCAGCCTTTTCGCCTGCCGGGAGTCACATTTTTCTGCATATCTGACACTTTGGTTCCCACTACTTATTTGGTGGACACCACTTTGTCTAATTCGTCAGATTCTGACCAGACGGTTCAGGCTGTACGCTTACGAATGAACGAGTAATCAGGCATTTCATAGCCTGTACAGGTTATTATTACATCATATTTTTCCTGAGATGCGTCGACGAACTTAATAGCGCCTTCTCCGGTGAAACGCTCTGCCTGGGG
>JAUMTW010000027.1 GCA_030531005.1 Corynebacterium sp. | reverse complement strand
CGGCGTTTAGTAACCATCCGGTAGGCTTCAATAATATCGCCATCCGCCCAGTCGCTAAACCCGCTCAAGGAAATGCCGCATTCAAAGCCAGCATTGACTTCCTTGGCATCTTCCTTCATCCGTTTGAGGGAGTCGAGGACACCTTCGTAAACGACATTGTTGCCCCGGCGCACCCGCACCTTACAGTTACGGATGACTTTGCCAGAGAGTACCATACATCCAGCCACAGCCCCGCGACCGATCGCAAAGACAGCGCGGACTTCGACTTGACCCAAAGGTTCTTCCACCAATTCGGGTTCCAGCAGGCCTTCCATCGCCCCTTGAATATCATCCAAGAGGTTGTAGATGATGCTGTATTCCCGCACGTCTACGCCCGCTTGGTCAGCCGCGAGGCGAGCGCCGGTGGCGAGAGTAGTATTGAACCCGACAATCACAGCATTACTGGCGGCTGCGAGGTCAATGTCGGTTTCTGTGACTTCCCCAGGAGCAGATAGCAGCAGTCGGAGTTGAACTTCTTTTTGAGGAAGTTGAGTCAGAGCACCGACAATTGCTTCGAGGGAGCCTTGGACATCTGCCTTCAAGATTAAGTTGAGTTCCTTAAGAACACCTTCCTTAGCTTGTTGAGAGAAGCCACTGAGGCTGATCCTACCACCTTGCAATATACGTGAATCTCGTTGGGATGTAGCTCTGGCATCGGCGATCGCCGCAGCTTCTTTTTCGTTCGCGAAGACATCGAATTCGTCTCCTGCACGAGGAACTTCTCGCAGCCCCAGCACTTCCACCGCAAAGGATGGAGTTGCTTGTTTTACGTGTTCGCCGCGATCGTCGATCATAGCCCGCACCTTACCCAAAGCCGAGCCTGCGACCACAATATCGCCCACCCGCAGAGTACCGTTCTGCACCAGCAAAGTTGCCACAGGCCCCCTTGCCTTATCGAGGTGAGCTTCAATCACCGTACCCTTAGCCGCGCGGTTCGGGTTAGCGTTGAGGTCTTCCATTTCCGCGACGGTCAAGATCATTTCCAACAGCATATCGAGATTTTCGCCTCGGATCGCGCTGACAGGAACCATCGTAATATCACCGCCCCAGTCATCGGCAACCAAGCCGTACTCTGTCAACTCTTGTTTGACTCGTTCCGGCTGAGCGCCTTCCTTATCAATTTTATTGATCGCCACAACAATTGGCACTTTAGCCGCTTTCGCGTGACTGATAGCTTCAATTGTTTGTGGACGCACACCGTCATCGGCCGCTACCACA
>JAUMTW010000026.1 GCA_030531005.1 Corynebacterium sp. | reverse complement strand
GTACCACAATCGAAGAAGAAGGGGCGTTGGAGTTGGCATTGCGTTCACGCGGTACTCCACGGATCGCCAACCGTCTACTCAAGCGGGTGCGTGACTTCGCCCAAGTCGCAGAAAAGGGCAGCATCGATCCTGCCACCGTTAAGCAAGCACTCGACTTACTCCAAGTTGACAGCAACGGTTTAGACGAGGTCGACCGCAAGATGCTGATGACGATGATCAACTTTTACCACGGTGGACCAGTTGGATTGAAGACGATCGCCGCCAATATCGGTGAAGAAACCAACACGATCGAGGAAATGTACGAACCATACCTGATCCAGATTGGCTTCATTGCACGGACTCCCCGCGGACGGGTTGTGACACCTGCCGCATACGAGCACCTCGGCGTTCCGTACCCAAGTGATGAGGGAAAATAAATGCAAGCACAATTCAAATTAATGGCACACTCCGCAAACGCCCGGTCTGGGAAACTTTTGATAAATAACAAAGAGTTGACCACCCCAGCCGTAGTGTTCACGGGAGTCAATACCACAATGCTGACAAATCAAGAGTTGCAGTCACTCGGCACCGTTGCCATTAAGCAGTCTGCACTGCGATACTGGCTCAACGGTAGTGATGTCTTTGGTGATCTCCACGACCGCTTGAACTGGGCTGGATGGATCATCGGTGATCCCGGATGCGAACAGGCTTACCGCTGGGCAAAACCTCGTGGCCGTAAGAAGGACGGCGTGAGTTTTCACGAGCCAGAATCTGGCCAGCAAAAGCTCTACAAGCCTGAAGATGCGCGGGGATGGCAAGACAAACTCGGCTGTGACCTGCAGACTGGTTTTTGGCGCTGGGAAGACTATTATTCACCCGTCGACGACCTGCAAGCATCCGCAAAACACACCGCATCATGGACGACTGAGAAGGGAGACAACACACTCCTGCCAATCGTCGGCGGTGGCTTAAAGCGGGTCCGCCAAGCCAGTGCTGAGACAGCAATCAAGCAATCTCCACTGGGCTATGCGATCGCCGGAGTGGATACCGAGGTCAAGTTAGCTGAACAAGTCCGCTTGGTTAAAGAAGTGGTGGGGATGTTGCCAGAAGACGGACTCCGCTACCTGCCAACGAGTGGTTCGATTGAGCACGTCTTGATGGCGATGATTAATGGGGTTGACCTGGTTGATTCCGACTGCGCTGATGAAGCTGCCCAGCATGGCGTGGCTTTCGATGGCACCAAGCGGATTCACCTGGCAAAGGAACACTTCCTTGAAGA
>JAUMTW010000025.1 GCA_030531005.1 Corynebacterium sp. | reverse complement strand
CTGATGACAGTGTCGCGATAGTAATTCAACCTAGTACGAGAGGAACCGTTGATTCACACAATTGGTCATCGCGCTTGGTTGAAAAGCCAGTGGCGCGAAGCTACCGTGTGCCGGATTATGACTGAACGCCTCTAAGTCAGAATCCAAGCTAGCAACCGGCGCCTGTGCCCGCCGCTCGCCCCGACCCACATTAGGGCGTTCGCGCCCCAAGGGCCCGTGCCATTGGCTCAGCCTGCTCGGCCGACGCGCCGTAGCCGGCCGCCTCGAAGCTCCCTTCCTAACGGGCGGCGGGCTGAATCCTTTGCAGACGACTTAAAACGCGACGGGGCATTGTAAGTGGCAGAGTGGCCTTGCTGCCACGATCCACTGAGATCCAGCCCCACGTCGCACGGATTCGTCCCTCCCCCAACTCCTCTCTTCTCCGGAAAGGTTCGACCCTGCGGTAAGGATGCCTCCTAACATTGTCAAGTGCTTCCCGAAAAGCACCAAGTATGAGAGAAAGGATATACAATGCCACCGTATAGCACTTAGCTGCCACCGTAAAGCACTTGGCATTATATCACACGAAATCCGCGTGAAGCCTCCCAGATTAAGCCAAGTGCTTACCGAACGCAACAAGTCTGGAAGAAAGCATATATATACAAGGCCACATACAAGCACTTAAGTGCCAAGGATGCTAGGATATGCAAAGAAGCCGAGAAGCACTTAGCTGCCACCGGAAAGAACTTGGCATATCGGTGTGAAGCTTCACACCATTCCAAGTGCTTCCCCAATCGTACCAAGTCTGTGAGAAAGCATATGCAAAGGCCACATACAAGCACTTTTGCTGCCACAGAAATTTACTTGGAAGTTTATTACATGGAATCGGGGTTTGGCCATACGAAAGTACCATGTCCCTGGAATGAAAGCATAAATACTAGACTTCGAGAGAACATGCCATGAACATATATGGATGCCACTACTATCTTTAGTACTGAAAGCTCATGATTTTGCCAGTAAGGATTCCAGGTAGAAACCATAGACCTGCTTGGGGAACGAAGCACAAAGATGAAAACATGGCGATACGGAAATACCAAAGGAATCCTGGAAGAAACCATAGGCCAAACATGTACAGAGGAATGAACCAATGGCGGGCAAAAACGGCCTACTCCGTGGGAAACGTCCGACTAGCGTAGGACGTGCGCCGCGACGCTGAAAACTGGCCAATACGTTGAGGAAACACCCACGTATTGCCAAAACGTGGAAACCGGGCAAAAACGCCCGACTCCACGGAAAACGTCCAAACT
>JAUMTW010000024.1 GCA_030531005.1 Corynebacterium sp. | reverse complement strand
AACTCGGTGCGGATCCCGCATGCGCCTTCCTGGTTGAGGCCAAGGCCGGATATTACTTCACTGACGAGGTCAACCGGCCCGCTGTAGTTGAGACGGTTGATCCAAAAACTCTTGGTAGCCATGACCGCTACCGTGGTGTTCACGGATACGGACCAAACAAGGCGGACTACTACACCACAGCCATTTTTGTCGGACCTGACATCAAGCAAGGGGCGACGGTTGACGGTGCACACCTCGTTGACGAGGGGCCAACCTTTGCGGAGCTCTTAGGTCTGCATTATCCAGCTCCTACTGCTGGTAAGGCCATCAATGGTGTCATCAGAAAGTAGGTGTAGCGTGAAAATCACAAAACAACAATGGCAATGGATCTTCTACGACTGGGCAAACTCGGGCTACGGGATCCTGGTTGTCACAGCGGTCCTGCCGGTCTACTTTAAGGCGGTGGCCGGGGATGCGGGTGTGTCGGCGGCTGACTCGACGGCCTATTGGGGTTACGCCAACAGCTTCGGAACTCTGCTGATCTCATTGCTGGCTCCGCTGTTAGGGGCATTGGCGGACTATCCCCGGGCGAAACGGCGCTTGCTCAATATCTTTACATGGGCCGGAATCGCCTTGACGTTTGGCTTAGCGATTGTTTCACCACCCCACTGGCAACTCTTGCTGGCGGTATATATCTTGAGTGTTGTCGGTTATTCGGGTGGAAATCTCTTTTACGATAGTTTTCTGACTGACGTCGCTGACAACCGCCAGATGGACCTGGTATCAACGACTGGTTATGGAATGGGCTACCTCGGTGGTGTCATCGCCTTTATCATCTTCCTCGCCGCACAGCTGACCAATGGCTTCGGTGGGGTACTGTCCGCATATGGTGTCGCACGGTTTAGCTTCGTGATCGCTGCGGTCTGGTGGATCATCTTCGCCTGGCCACTGCTTCGTCATGGTCAACAGCGCTTTGCCGTTCAGTCGGTGGATAATCCACTTTTGGACAGTTTCCGCCGTCTCCGCAGTACCTTTTACCACATCAGACAGTATCGGCAGATTACCTGGTTCCTTATCGCTTACTTCTTCTATATTGACGGTGTCGACACAATCTTCACTATGGCCACGTCAATCGGGAAGGACATGGGCGTGAACACGTCAATGCTGATGATTGTACTGTTGGTGGTGCAATTAATTGCCTTTCCATTCTCGCTCTTTTACGGCTGGCTCGCTCGCCACACTAACAACCGTGCTGCCGTTCTGACGGGAATCTCGATGTATCTCTTCATTTGCCTTTATGCGATCCGCCTTCACAACCTATTC
>JAUMTW010000013.1 GCA_030531005.1 Corynebacterium sp. | reverse complement strand
GATCCTCAGGGTTGATATCCGTCGAGCTCTTTTTATAATTAGTCCGCTGGAATGAAGGAGCTCAGGCGAGCTTCCTGCTCCTCCAGAGTGGACTTGGAGTAGCGCTGCGCCTTGTCCAGGGCGTTGATTGCGGCCTGCTCTTCAGCGGTGAGCTCAAAGTCGAAGATGTCAATATTTTCGGCCATGTGCTGTGGGTTTGTGGTGCGTGGGAAGACCACGTGGCCATTCTGAATATGCCAGCGAAGTAGTGCCTGCGCAGGGGTCTTGTCGTGTGCTTCGGCGGCAGCAACAATGGCTGGCTCACTCAGCAGGGTTGGGTCACCGTGGCCCAGTGGGTACCAGCTTTCAAAAACAGTACCGAGCTTAGCCATGCGCTCCTTGAGGTCACGCTGCTGGTGATAAGGGTGCAGCTCCATCTGATTGATAGCAGGCAGCACGGTGGTATTAGCCAAGAGGTCATCAAGGAGCTCATCAAAATTGGACAGACCAATGGAGCGAACCAAGCCTTCAGCCTGAGCCTTTTCCAGAAGTTTATAGCCGGAGATATAGTCGCCGAACTGCTGGTGGAGCAGAAGAAGATCCACATACTCAAGGCCAAGACGATCCAGGGTCTTCTGAACCGCCTCAGGATCCTGGTAGTCGCTAATCCACAGCTTGGAGGTGATCCACATTTCTTCGCGGGTTACCAAGCCATCAGCAATAGCACGGCGCAGACCTTCGCCCACGCCACGCTCATTCTGATATGCGTGTGCTGTATCAATATGGCGGTAGCCAAGCTTAATGGCGTCATAGACCGCCTTGGCGGTTGGTTCGCCTGGTTCAATTTGGTAAACACCGAGACCAAACTGAGGGATGGAATTACAATCATTGAGCTTAATTTTTGGCACGCTTTTATGTTACGCCTCCGCACTTGTAGGTACAAGTTAGGATAAGTGCTTGATGGTTCATTATAGGTTAGTGCTTTCAGTAGGTTGCGATTGAGGCATTTGGCTAATGTTTAATCAAGTGTGAAATACTTTTAGCCAGCGCATTTTCCGATAGACCTGTGTAGAACCCGTATTTTTCATGTGTTATAATTTTTGGTACGTATAGGTTTGTAAAACCGCTCCGGAAACCAAGCGCCCACCCGGGCATGGTTCATGTAGACCAGGGACATTCCCAGCAAAATCCGCAGGAATTTCCCCCAAGCACCGTAAGGAGAAAGTGATGGAATCTTCGGCAACTCGTAAGTCTTTAGCCTCAGTTATGCCCTATGTGCAATATGGTGCCTTGGCCATGATTGTAGTTTCCATGTTCCTACCAATAGAGCTAGAAGATAGCGTACGAATCGGCTGGCTATTTTTGATTCTGAGCCTTGTTGGCTTTAGCCTTCGGTATGCCTTGCTTCCGGGCACATGTCCAGTGTGTAAAAAGCAGGACCAATTCTCGAATATAAACTTGTTGGTCAGTCTTGCTGGGCTCATCATTTGCTACGCCGTGGTTGATTACCTCTTGAGTGTGGACGGTAATTTCATCATTATCTCTATTTTGCGCGGCGTAGCTCTTGCTTGCTTGTGGGGGCTTTTCCACTTCATGTGTGGTTGCTCGCAGGGCGTAATTTCAATCTTGGATCGCAAGACACCGCCTGTTGGCCGTGCAGGTATCATCCTTCTTCGCTTTGCACTGCTCTCTGTGTTTCTCAACGCATTCGATCGTGACTTGGACGCCCTTGTGATTTGCACTATCGCCTATGTGATTACGCTGGTCGCTTGCGCTCCTAGATTTTCTCCGACACCGGACCACGAGCCAACAATGGAGGAGTACCGCGAGTTTTTGGACAAGCATCCTTGGGCAACTATGGTCGGTGCCCGCAAGAAGATAGCCCAGCAGCAAAAGCAGGCTACATAAAACACCTTCACAGATATTGAGGATTGAGCAATCATGCCAAAGAATGTCACCCAAGGCGCAATGCCATCGCGCCTACGCAGTGTAGGTCTAGTTTTCGGAATCTACTCGCTGTGCTTGTTGATTGCGATCTTTACTGATGGATTCGGGGGCCTTCTCATCCATTCTGGCCTATGGTTGCCTTGCTCTTTCTGCTTTCTATCTTCATGAGCTATTCTCTCCCCGCATGTGTGTTGGGTGCGAAAAGCCACTGAAGCTACCTCGCATCCAGCTTTGGGCGGGCGCTGTTGGTCTTGGTTGTGCCACCTTGGCTTTGCTCCAGCCACCATTCATCATGTGGTTTCTACTGACTGGCTGCCTCATTTGCTACGCAGTGGGCGCAATCCCAACCTGTGATGAATGCGAAACTACGCAATTCGGTACTACGCTCATGCCACCGGCCCGAAAGATTTTTGCCTACGGGTGGGTAGCCACCCCGGTCGTGATCTTCTTTGCTTGCTCGAGCGATACGCCAACCTACTACCATGTGCCAATCCTCCTAGTGGCACTTATTACCGCCTTCTACGGCCCAAGTATTTGGGCTAAGCTCGCTGCTTTTGCTCAGAAGCATTAATGCGCATCTGCAGAATAAGGATGACTGCCACAGCCAGCAGCCACATCAGGCCAACAAACCAGGCAGAGCCCATAAAGGCATTCCAATTGAGTTCGGCGTTGCGGTTGACCAAAATGCCATAGACCTGGCCAATAATCATGGCGCCAATCCAGCCACCCATATTGGCCAGGCCAGTGGCGGTACCAATGACTTCTGGGCGCATGCGCTCACGGATATTATCAAAACCATAGCCGGAAACAGTGCCCAAACCTGCGGTGAAAATATTGACAATAATCAGTGGGATAAGGCTGCTTGTACCAAGGTAGAAGAAGCACACCCAGGACAGAACAATAATGGTGGTCATGATTAGGTTGACACGGTAGCGCTTCCTACCCACACGGGAAGAAATCAAACCCATAACTGGGGCCAAGCAGACTGCCGCCAGGGTGTTAATCACAAGAATATTGTGAGCCGTTTCCTCACTGCGGCCCATGCCAAGAGTAATCAGCGGCACACCCCAGAGCAGGGTATAGGTTGCCTGAATAGCAAAGCCCGACCAGTGGAGGAAGAAGCCCTGCCATGCAATAGGGCTAGTCACCACATAGCGCAGCTGTTCAACCACGCCACTGGATTCCTCCACACGGTGGAAGCCTGTTGGGCTGTCCTTCACCAGCAGGGCACAGCCCAAAACAATAATGAAGCTAATCGCACCCAGGCTGACAAAGCTCATAGTCCAGGAGCTCACACCAAGAAGCATGGCAAAAGGTACAGCAGATAGGAACTGACCAATCTGACCAAGGGAACCAGTCAGCTGAGAGAAAAGCGGAGCCTTGCTTCGAGGAATCCACTCAGGGATAAGACGCATCACCGAAAGGAAAGCAGTAGCATCACCCAGGCCAATAAAGATACGGCCAATAATGGCAATGCCGAAACTGCTCGTCAGGGCAAGCATCAGCTGACCAATAAGCATGCTGATACCGCCAATGAGAATAATGCGGCGCGACCCATAGCGGTCAATCAGACGCCCCATAGGGATCTGAGTCAGGGCATAGACACCCACCTGCACAGAAGTAAAGACAGCAAGCTCGGCCGCATTGATATGGAAGTGGTCCATCGCATGGACACCAGCCACACCCATAGAGGTGCGACCAGTCACCGCCATAATCATGGCAATAACCGAAGCCAACCAAATAACAACCCCACGACCGGTGAGTTCTACCTTAGGGTCGCGGGGTAAAGTCTGAACAGATGAAGTATTCACGTGCCCGATTATAGTCCTCGAATATGGGAACTGTTAGGCAATATCCTCCAAGAGAAAGATAAAAGACAGTAGCTGTTTTAGTTGTTCTTCGTCACAGTTGTGGCCTTGGGGCGCAGAACAAAAATCATGACAGCGGCGAAGAGCCACACCACACCAATGAACCAGGCGCTGCTAGCAAAAGCCTCAAGATTCACTTCCTCATGGCGACCAAGCAAAATACCAAAAACCTGGCCCATAATCATCGTGCCAATCCACGCGCCCATATTGGAAAGACCGCTCGCGGTTGCCATAACCTCGGGGCGAATCTTCTCACGAATATCATCAAAACCGTAGCCGGAAACAGCAGCAACCGAAGCCATAATTACATTAACCAGAATGAATACAGAGGCATTGGTCGTGCCGGAGATAAAGAAGATAGCCCAGGACAGCATCACCATGGCCACGCAGATGACATTAATCAGGCCACGGCGCTTAGGCTTACGGGCCGACAACACACCCATAAATGGGGCAGTCACCATACAGCCAATGGTGATAATGACAAGAACCATGTGTGCCTGCTTATCGGAGAAACCCAGGCCCAACTTCATTAGTGGCACACCCCACAGCAGGGTATAGGTGGTCAACAAAGAGAAACCCGACCAGTGCATAAAGAAGGCACGCCATGCAATGCGGCTGGAGAGCACATAGCGCAGCTGCTCACTAAGACTGCTGCTTGTATGGCGGGGACGTGGCTTTGGAGTATCACGAATAATGAGGAAGCAGGCCAAGCAAATGACAAAACTAATCGCACCAAGGCTCAAGAAACTCATAGTCCAGGTGCTCGTAGCCAGAAGGGTAGCAAAAGGCACAGCGGAGAGGAACTGACCCAATTGGCCAAGGGAACCAGTGAGCTGAGCAAAAAGCGGCGCCTTACGTGGCGGCAACCACGAAGGAATCAGGCGCATGACAGACACAAAGGCCGTGGCATCGCCCAAACCAATAAAGACACGGCCAAGAATAGCCACGCCAAAAACACCACTAAAGGCCAAAATCAGCTGACCAATAAACATGGAGATTGCACCAAGCAAAAGCATGAGGCGCGGACCATAATTATCAATCATGCGGCCCATAGGGATCTGCGCGGCAGCATAGACAGCCACCTGCACAGAAGTAAAGACTGCAAGCTGCGCAGTATTAATCGCATAGCGGTCCATGGCATAGAGACCAGCAACACCAAAGGAGGTGCGGCCCGTCACCGCCAAAATCAAACAGAGAACGGCGGAGAACCAGATGGCAACGCCGCGCCGGGTTAAGACCTTGGTGGGATCATTCTGAGCTGCAGTTCTATTAGACACAATGAATAAGTTTACGGTAGTGCAGAGCCTTGCACAATACTTGTTTAAATAAGTATGGGTAGCAGAAAGGCCACTGGCAGTCATTCTGCACAGTGGCCTTAGGCGAAGACTCTGCCGGGGCAGAGCCAGTAATTACAAGAATTACGGATTAGTCTTCGGTAACGGTGATCTTTACCTCGATATTGCCACGGGTGGCATTGGAGTAAGGGCAGACCTCGTGTGCCTTATTGGCAAGGTCGACAGCCTTCTCGTGCTCGAGCTCAGGGATGGTGATCTCGAGTTCGACTGCGAGGCCGAAGCCACCATTGTCGAGCTTGCCAATGGTGACGCGGGCACCGATGGTGGAATCATCAATAGCGACATTCTCATTGCGTGCCACGAGCTTGAGGGCACCGTGGAAGCAGGCAGCATAGCCGGCAGCGAAGAGGAGCTCTGGGTTAGGAGCATCACCAGCACCGCCCATTTCCTTTGGAAGAGCAAGTGCGAAGTCAATGAGACCGTCAGTGGAACGGACGTGACCGCCACGGCCTTCACCGGTGGCAAGAACTTCAGCAGTGTAAATTGGCTCCATGTTGTACCTTTCAGTCGACAATAGTTCAGAGGCGAAGCGCCCGTAGGCGTTAGAAAACGACTCTTTTATATAAAACGAAAAAGACGGGAAAATAATTCCCGTCTTTTTAAAGTTGCTGCTAGTTGGTACTAGCAAAGCCAGATTCAGCTCGTGATTAAACGAGGTGGCCCATCACGATGACATTGTAGTCAAGGTCAGCGCGGCCCTGAACGGCACAGGTGATGATGGCAACACGGCCACGAACACCGTTGTTCATGAGGTCAGCGTCAGCAATGGAGTCATTCTTACGGATGAGGTAAGCGGTGTCCACAACCCAGGTGCGGGCATTGCCAGCAGCGTCGGTCATGGTCATGGTGGAACCATTAAGCGCATTGGTGTAGTAGCGGTTAACGGTGCCGCCACCAATAGCGTTTACTGGAACTGGTGCGTTGAGGTTGGTGGTGTTGGTTGCCAACTCAGAGATTGGATTGAATACCAGGCGCTGCTGACCCCAAGCGTGGCCGAGCAGGTACATGGTGCCATCCTGAGCATTGGTTGGGCCAACGCCCATGCCGTATACCCAGCGAACCATGGTGGCCTGTGGGCCTGGAGGGTTCAGTGGGAGGTGGTAGGCCATGGAGTCGTAGGTGCCGTTGATGGTGGCAGCACCACGGAAGATGTAGTTACCAGCTGGACCAGGGGCAGCGCCGGTAGCAGCGGTCAGGTTAACTACCTGATCGGCAACCTGGTTGCCAATGAGGTCAGCGTTAACTGCAGGAGCAGCGGCCTCAGCAGCGGAGGAAGCCTCAGCAGCAGGGGCAGCAGCGAGCTCCTCGGAGCCTGCAGCCTCAGATACGGAAGCATCGCTCACGGTAGCTTCGGTGGCTACCTGGGCGGTCTGGGAGGCGTCGTTGTTATTGGCAAAGCCGAAAGTAGCTGCAACAATACCAACAGCAGCAACAATGCTGGCTGCGCTCAATAGAACAGGGCGGCGTCGTAAACTCATGTGAGCTATTTTAGCCCTTTTCGGTCTGAATAGAAAATAGCAGAGGTATAACTGGACACGCCGAAAAGCCTAAAAATTTTATTGAAGTTTCCGTATTTTTTCTTTCCCCAGCTCGCAGCATACTTTGTGGACGCGTCTACTATCGTGTGAAAGATTTCATGAGTTTCCTGTGACTTTTGTGTCATGAGTAAACTTCTGTAGATTTTGGACAACTCGGGCAGGGGAGTGTCTTCAAACTGAACCGAGCGTGGGCCTGAGCGTGAATTGAGTGGGTGTTTTCAAGCCAGGAATCAGGGCATTCCATCCAAGCGATTTAGAGCCATGGTGTGGAGTGTGGTTGCAGTATGTGCAGCTCAACCACCCCACAATGCAGATCGGCACAGAAAAAGGGCCCGCACGTGGTGCGAGCCCTGGTGCGCTGCAGTGAGCGCGGTTAAAGCAATTGCTTTGGTCGACTGATTAGCAGTCGAAGTACATCTCGAATTCCTGTGGTGTAGGACGCAGACGTACTGGGGTGATCTCATTGTCGTACTTGAGCTTCACATAGGTGTCGATGAGGTCGTCGGTGAAGACGTCGCCTTCGGTGAGGAAGTCGTGGTCCTCTTCCAGTGCCTTCAGGGAAGCCTCGAGGGAGGTTGGTGCCTGAGGGATGGATGCGGCCTCCTCTGGAGGAAGCTCGTAGAGGTCCTTATCCACTGGAGCGTGTGGCTCGATACGGTTCTTGATACCGTCGAGACCGGCCATCATCATAGCGGCGAAGCCGAAGTATGGGTTGCCGGATGGGTCCGGAGCACGGAACTCAATACGCTTTGCCTTAGGGTTGGAGCCGGTGATAGGAATACGGATCGCAGCAGAGCGGTTACGCTGGGAGTACACGAGGTTGATTGGGGCCTCGAAGCCTGGAACCAGACGGTGGTAGGAGTTCAGGGATGGGTTGGTGAAGGCCAGAACAGCGCCAGCGTGGTGGAGGATACCACCGATGTAGTAGCGGGCGATGTCGGAGAGACCTGCGTAGCCAGCCTCATCGTGGAACAGTGGCTTGCCATCCTTCCACAGGGACTGGTGGCAGTGCATACCGGAACCATTGTCGCCAGCGAGTGGCTTTGGCATGAAGGTAGCAACCTTGCCGGCAGCCCATGCGGTGTTCTTGATGATGTACTTGAAGGTCTGAAGGTCATCAGCAGCGTGGAGCAGGGTGTTGAACTTGTAGTTGATCTCCTGCTGACCACCGGTGCCAACCTCATGGTGTGCACGCTCGATGTCGAAGCCAGCTTCGATGAGCTTCTTGGTCATCTCATCGCGAACTTCCTGAGTCTGGTCATATGGGGCAACTGGGAAGTAGCCGCCCTTGAGGCGGGTCTTGTTGCCACGGTTTGGGGTGCCGTCGAGTTCGGTCTCAACGCCACGGTTCCACCAACCTTCGATGGAGTCAACCTCGTAGAAGGAGTTATTGACATCGGTGCTATAACGTGCGGAGTCGAAGAGGTAGAACTCAGCCTCGGCGCCGAAGAAGCAGGTGTCAGCAATGCCGGTGGAAGCCAGGTACTGCTCAGCCTTGCGTGCCACGTTACGTGGGTCACGAGAGAATGCCTCGTGGGTGAATGGGTCAGAAACGAAGAACTTAACGTTCAGGGTCTTGGCCTTGCGGAATGGGTCGAGCTGGGCGGTAGCCAGGTCAGGGAGCAGGGTCATGTCAGACTCATCAATGGTGGTGAAACCACGCACGGAGGAGCCGTCGAATGCGAGACCTTCTTCAATTGCGTCCTCGTCGAATGCAGCAGCTGGGATGGTGAAGTGCTGCTCAACACCTGGAACGTCGGTAAAACGGACGTCGACGAACTCTACGCCTTCATCCTTAATGAACTTGATGACATCTTGGGCAGTTTCAAAAGCCACGGTGAGTCCTTTCGCAAGGTTTCGTTTCAGTAATACCATCAGGCTTTCACTCCTATCAGTAAAGCCCTAGGTAACGTACAAGAAGTGATTTTACCTGTCTACTAATCGGTAATACAAATTCAGTGGCTATATCGTGTTTTGGTACCCTATAAGTATGTCTGCAAAGAAGCGCCGTAGTTGGCTTGAAGGTCCTCAGATTCCCGCTGAGTTTGATGGTGAAAACGCTTATTCCCGCTGGCCAGGTGAGAAAATTGGCCTGCCACAATCAGGTCCGGGTGCCCTTGCTTCGGTGATGCGTCGCGTTGGTGGCGTGGCTATTGACTGGTTTATGTGCATCTTTGTTGCCAGTATTATTACTGCTTTTACCAGTGCTCTTGGTGGTACTTCCACAGTAACTATGCTCGTATTTCTTATTTTGGGTGTGGTGAGTGTGTGGATTTTCGCCCGCACCCCAGGGCAGTTGATTCTTGGCATGGGCGTTGCTCGTATTGATGCCGAGGAGCGCGTTGGTTTGTGGCGTGCCGTTGTCCGTACGCTGCTGACTTGTTTTATTTTCCCCGCGATTATTGTTGATTCTGATGGTCGTGGCCTCCACGATCGTGCAACCGGAACCGCCGTTATCCTGGGCTAATGTTTTCTTGCTTGAAGGTGCCTCTGAAAAGAGGCACCTTTTTTGTGTAGAGTATGAGCTACAAAACTCGTTTTTTTACCCTAGGAGCTTGGCCTATGCTTTCCGACGCCCCCAAAAAGCGCCCCGTTACCGCATTTGTTTCTGGCACGACGAGTCTTAGCCTCCTTGCCTCAGGTGTTTTGGGCTTGGGCACTGTCGGCTTGAGCACCGTAGCTGCGCAGTCAGCTTTGCTTTCTTCTGCTTTTGCCGCCGAGGTTACTGCCAGTGAGGGAACCTCGCTCAGTATTAATGATCAGACGGAAACCCAAACTATTACTGCTGGCGATACTGTTAAGGCAGTGCCAACTGGCCTTGCCTATATTCTGCCGTGGGATATGACTGTTACGGGTAGTAATGGCGAGACGGTTGATGATATTGGGGCCGCAAAGAATCAATATGGTCATATGTATTTCAACATTCCAGAGGATACTGCGGCCGGCACCTACACTGTTGCTGTTACTGATGGTGAAAAGACTGCGGTCACACAGATCATTGTGAGCTCCTCCTTTGGTTCGGTTTCCATGAGTATTAAAGACCCGAAGCAGAGCTATAAGTCGGAGAGCTGGCTGGTCATCCAAACCCAGGGGCTTGACGAGTCTGATTGGGAAGCTGCTATCTATCTCAAGCAGGGCAATACTGAGACGGCACTTGAGGCCCAATGGGGTACTCCAGGCAATATTCCAGGCATTGTGACCGTACAGCTTCCAGCTGATTTAACGCCGGGCGAAGCCCAGCTTATTCTGCGCCCACGAGAGTCTTCGGGGCGCAAGGCCACTGTGGATATCACTATTGAAGAAACGACGCTTAAGCTAAGCGTGCGCTCGACTACTGTTGGGCCTAATGGGCAATTTACTGTCGATGTTTCCGGGGCAACTCCTGGTTCCACCCTTTCTTTTTATGCAATTAAGGAGGGGGATTCGCGACGTTATTTGGGCAGCGAAATTCTAAGCGATAATGCTACGGGCGGGGAATTTACGCTCGGCGCGCCACAGTATACGGGCACTTATAGGTTGAGCGTCACTGATGATGATGGTACGGCGTACGCCACCCTCATTGTTTCTGGCATTACCCTCGCTATTAGCAGCACAGATGTCTACGCCCACAAGACTGCTGAGGTGCGCGTGTATGGAAGGCAAGATATTGGGGATACTGTCTTTACTGCCACCAAGGACGAGGTGAGCACTCCTATCACCGCAACCATGGATCCATATGATGGCACCCGTTTTACCCTGGATCTCAGTGATATTGATGCGGGTACCTATACTCTTACTGCCACGGAAAATGGTGAGTCTTCCTCGGCCACGCTCACAGTCCAACCAGAGCCGGATGCTATTACGCTGGAGGTCCCAACAAAGACTCTAAAGGGCGGTAATACTTACACCGTGAGGGTCACTGGCCCTAAGCAGGAAAATGCCAGTTTTACGCTGGTACATAGCACCGGTACCAGCTTAAAACTGGCATTTTCC
>JAUMTW010000012.1 GCA_030531005.1 Corynebacterium sp. | reverse complement strand
CTTCCTTCTCGGAGTCCTGTTCACCGTCACCGGTGCCACCCGTGCTTGGCTTCTCAGGCTTCTCCGGTGTGCCCGTAGACACCTCGGTATTAGTCACCTTGTCCTTCTCGGCCTTAGCCTTATTCAGCTCGTCCTGCGCCGTATTCTTCAGCTCAGCAGGTGCATTCGGATCGTTAACGATGGCCTGCCATGCGCCAATAGCAGCATCCCATGCATCCTCAGCTGCTTTCTTGGCTGCAGTCTTCTGCTGCTCAGTGGCATCACTATCCGCCATGACCTTATCAAATTCAGCCTGAGCGTTCTTGGCAGCAGTTGTTGCCTTCTTAGCCTCAGACTCTGCAGTGCCATAGTCGCCATTTTCAAGCGCGGCAGTTACTGCGTTGCCATGTGCTTTAGCTGCGTCCTTCCACTTTTCTGCTGCCGTGACATGGCCGGCCGCATCAGTGGCTTCATCGGATGCAGTTTGTGCATTGTCATCTGCAGTAGCTGCATCTGCTACTTGCTGAGCAATATCAATCTGCTTTTCTGCAGTGGTCGCAGCTGCCTGGGCTGCATTTGCAGCAGTCTGTGCCTTTTCAATATCGGCTTCAGAACGCGTCCGCACACCGTCTGCACCGGCGTTCTCCGCAGCTTCCGCAGCCTTCTTGGCAGCTTCAGCCGCAGCAGCCGCAGCAGCCTTCGTCTTTTCTACATCACCTGCAGTAGTAGCCTTGCGTGCCTCATCAAGATACTTCTCTGCCTCTTGCTGATAGAACTGAGCAAGCTCAGCATGGCTAGCCGAGGTGTTCGCATTCTCCGCGAGTCCCTTCAGAAGCGATTCCTTGAAGTCACTATCGAATACGTAGCCGTATCCTTCAGCAGTCTTCATATCGCCCTTGGCAGTATTCAAGGCCGTTAGCTTCTTTACCCTCTCCGTATCTGGATAGGTATCAGCTGTGTCCTTGTACGCGAATGTAGCAGCCGCAAAGGCCTCACCAACAGCAGTTTCAGCCTTCTTGGTCAGATCTTCGTCTGGATCCTTGAGCTTTTTCAGATACTTCTCAGCCGCTACTGCAGCAGCATGCGCCGCATCTGCATATGTCTGCTTATCTACAACGCTCGTTGCCGCCTGTGCAGCTGTCCAATTCGCCTCGGCTTCCTTCTTCTTGATCAGGATTGCCCTGTAGATGGCATCATTGTCAGCATTGTCATCATCCGCGGCCAACAGGGCCTTATCATCCTCATACTTCTCAAATTCTTGAGCGAGGCCCTCGGTGTCTTCATCGGACTTGAAAACAGCAATCAGAAGCTCACGGACATCATCACTCGGGAATCCTGCATTCTTTACAAAGTCGGATTGAGCCTGATTGAACTTATAATCCGCGTCGCCGATTGCGATATGGTACAGAGCTTCAAGGATGTCAGCCAGCTTCTCATTATCAAGGGTATCGAAGTAGCTATCAGTGAAGCCTTCGCTATACGCAATGGCAGACAAAGCCTTGCTATAACCCTTAACGACCCAACTATCCTGCTTCTCATCAGTGGTGAAGCCACTTAGGCTTTCATTCAACTGATTTTGAAGCTTTTGAATCCAACCGTCCTTATCCAAGCTGACATCAGGGCCGGCACCAAGAAGGAGCTGAATTTGATCTGCCTGCCAGCCGGTCTCGCGATTTCGGGTAACGGTGATTTGCTGGTCTCCAGCAACAGTTACCGTGCCACCGGTACGGATATTGGATACCTCAGCGGCCATGTCGGATAGGTGCTCAGTAATTCCTTCACTGTTCGCCTTATCCATCTCCATGTTCTTTTGCACAGTATTGGCGGTTGTAGCCCACACAGTGCCACTCGGCGCAGCCACAGTAGGTGCCATGATGGAAACCGACAGGAGTGCAGCGATAGCGAGTTTGCCTGCTGCGGTTCGTGGTGTGTACTTCACGATACTTCCTTACTACTAGGAGGGAGCGGGCCCGTGGGGTTACGGGCTGCCTTATAAGCTTCAATCTAGCAGCATTCCGCAATCTTTTAAACCCGTACACCACGTTTGTTATGGCATAATTTCAGTATTTTCTTAGAATTTACTCATAATACAAAATAACGTTGCGCCATTATGACAGTTTGCATGAAGAATTTGTACAAGCCTATCCATGCAGGTACCCAATAGTGATACAACCATGCAAAATAGGGCATAATTACTGATCGGATCATTTGCACAACCCAAGCAATATGAGTGCAATTTATTAATTAGTGAGATTCATCACAGGCTTGTGGTAGGGGCGTCGAAAAGCAAATGACAGGAAGAATCACTTAAGAAAAACTAAAAAACCCGGTGGGCACAACCAAAGTTGCACCACACCGGGCTAGCAGAACCACAAGGCCACAGCCAAGCGGCTCAGAAGAGCGAATTAGCGGCGAATGCCAAGGGCACGCTCAATATTCGCACGGGCATCATCCACGCCACGGTTGAAGTTAGCAATAGCGCCATCAACCACTGCACGGAAATCAGCGTCATGGACATAACCCCAGCCCAGAACGCCACCACTGACGCCAAGAATGGTCAGCAGATAAACCCACCAAGGGACCTGGGAAGAGCTGGAACCGGACACAACCGTAGTAGTCGTGGTGGAATCATCACCAGTGCTGATCTCACCATCGGTATAAGGGTTGCTATTAATCAGGTCATCAATGGTCTTACCAGCATCAAAGGCCTCCGCATACTTAGCCTTCTCCTCATCGCTGAGGTTTGGATTCGCATTGATGGATGCCTTCATGGCCTCGGCAAGTTCGTGGACGACAACAGTAGTCGTGGTTGCGGCACGAATCGCGTCAACATAGGACTGGCGCTCCGAATCAGTCAGATAAGGCAGGCTCTCAACGATGCTGACCGCGCGCTCCTTGGTGGCAATCAGATCAACGTCAATATCATCAGCGCTGGTTGCCTGGTCAATGGCCTCCTTAGCGGCTTCCTTCTGCTCATCGGACAGCTCATCGTTCAGGTCGATAGCTGCCTTGGCAGCATCCTTAGCTGCCTCGAGAGCAGCATCAGCAGCGGCCTGGGCGGCATCCTTCTGCTCCTCAGAAGCATTGGCATTATTCTTTACAGCCTCAGCAGCGCTCTCCGCATCCTTGGCTGCGGACTTCGCCTCATCAGCAGCGGACTTAGCGGAGTCATAGTCACTAGCGGACTGCGCCTCATTACGTGCGGACTCTGCAGCAGCCTGGGCGTCTTGTGCCTTCTTCACATTAAGCGCGGCAGCGGCCTCATCGGCAGCCTTCTGTGCAGCATCAGCAGCAGTATTCGCACGGGTGGTCTGCTCATCGGACTTATCATCCGCATTAGCAGCATTGGTTGCTTCAGTCTTCGCATTATCAGCAGCGGTCTGGGACTTAGCGGCCTCGGACTCAGCAGTGGTGAGGTCATCAGCCTCAACAGCTGCTTCGGTAGCAGCCTTATGTGCCTCCGCGGCGGCCTGCCATGCCTCAGCAGCAGCTGCATAATCAGAAGCCTTACCCGACTTAGCAGCAGCCTCGGATGCGGCCTGGGCAGCAGCATCAGCATCAGCAGCTGCCTGAACAGCCGCCGCTACATCGCCGGACTCAGCAGCAGTCTTTGCATTCTCTGCAGCAGTCTTTGCGGTTTCCGCAGCCTTCTCTGCATCAGTAGAGGTATCAGCATTCTTTGCGTTCTCTACAGCAGTATCAACATCAATCGCGGAAGGAGTGGTCGCTGCATCAATTTCAGCCTTAGCAGCTTCCTTCTGTTCATCGGTCAGATCAGTGTTCTTCTCAATAGCAGCCTTGGCAGCATCCTTAGCTGCCTCAAGAGCAGCATCAGCAGCGGCCTGGGCGGCCTCCTGCTGCTCCTCAGAAGCATTCTCATTGCTCTTCACAGCAGCAGCCGCATCCGCAGCAGTCTGTGCAGCAGTCTTCGCCTCATCAGCAGCGGACTTCGCGAAGTCATAGTCACTAGCGGACTGCGCCTCATCGCGTGCAGTCTCCGCAGCGGCTTGTGCTTCCTGGGCCTTCTTCAGATCGGCAGCAGCCTGGGCCTTACCCGCAGCCTCAGCAGCCGCGGCAGCAGCCGCATCAGCAGCAGTCTTCTGCTCCTCAGTAGCATTCTCATTGCTATTCACAGCAGCAGCCGCATCAGCAGCAGTCTGGGCAGCAGTCTGCGCTGAATCAGCCGCGGTCTGCGCATCAGCAGCACTGGTCTCATCAGCCTCAGCAGTAGCCTCAGCGGTCTCCGCAGCAGCCTGTGCCTCCTGAGCCTTCTTCAGATCAGCAGCAGCCTGGGCTTCGCCTGCTGCAGCCTTAGCCTCATCGGCAGCAGTCTGCGCTGCGGTTGCGGCAGTATTGGCCTGAGTAGTCAGGTCATCAGTGTTACCAGTAGCGCTGGCAGCGGACTCAGCGGCAGACTTGGCATTATTAGCAGCGGTCTGAGCCAGTGCAGCCTCGCTTGCGGCCAGCTCGGTATTACCAGCTTCCTTAGCGGCAACGGCAGCATCGCGGTGTGCCTCGGCAGCAGCCTGCCATGCTTCAGCAGCAGCTACATAATCGGAAGCAAGACCGGATTCAGCAGCAGCATCGGAAGCCTTCTGTGCGGCCTCATCGGCGGTAGCTGCGGCAGCAGCGGCACCGGAGGCATCACCAGCATCAGCCTTAGTCTTGGCGTCAACAGCAGCGTCCTTCGCTTCCTGAGCAGCAGCTTCTGCCGCAGACTCAGTCTCATACTCATAGCCATCATTGGCGGCATTGGTCTTGGCATCATCAGCATTCTTCTGAGCCTCAGCCTTTGCTGTCTCGTCAGTGGTGTTATCTGCCACTGCCTGCCATGCTGCACGGGCAGCTTCCCATGCCTTAGCAGCAGCTTCCTTAGCAGCTGCAAGCTCCTCGTCGGTTGCGTTACCAGCTGCAGCCATCTCAGCCACAGTCTGATACTCAGCCTCTGCCTTAGCGGCATAATCGGAAGCCTTCTGTGCAGAGGTCTTGGCGGAATCCAAGTCAGTAGCAGCATTTGCTACTGCATCAGCACTGTTGTCCTCAGCCAGCTTCTGGAAGGCCTGGGCGGCAGCTACGTGATCTGCAGCGGTGCTTGCATTAGCAGCAAGCTTCTCGGCTGCATACTCCGCATAATCACTGCCGGCAAAGTTGGTGAGTGCCTCACCTACGGTGCTACCGCTAAGACCTGCAGCAGCAAAGAAATCCTGAACATCAGAAGGAATTGCATAGCTATCATCACCGATAGCCAAGCGGTACATTACATTCAGAATCTCACTGACCTGGTCAGTACCCAGGCCATTGAGGTAAGAATCGCTGTAGGTGGCACGAGCAATAGCAGTCAATGCGGCATAGTATGCCTGGTTCACCCAACTGTGGGTTGTGTCGAGGCTAGAGTCCTCAGACTTGCTCTCCTTCAGGGAGGAAGCAATGGCATTCTGCATAGCCTGCGCCCAACCATACTTAGTCAGTGCGGTGGCGCCATTAAGACCAAGAAGGTTACGAATCTTCTCAGAACCCCAACGGTTATAGCGAGCAGTAGCAGAGATAACATCACCGTCAACCGTGACATTGGAAGTTGTGTTGTAGCTATTGACAGTGGAAGCCTCAGTAGAAAGATCCTCGGTCACGGATTCCTTGTTGTGGTTATCCATGGTCAAGTTATTCTCGGTGGACTCTGTAGAAGTAGCGGCGAACACTACACCCTGAGGAACCATGACGGTAGGGGCCATCACGGAAACAGATAGAAGCGCGGCAATAGCGAACTTACCTGCTGCTGCACGTGGCATGTGCTTCACAATAAATTCCTTACTAGTAGACATCAGGACCTGTCGATCCATTTGCTCTCAATTTAGCAGGAATATCCAAATTGATGAACTCAAAAACGCAAAATTTGAATTATTTTCCTTAGCATTTTCTCATATTTAACGTGCTATATATTTCCTAGGATTTTTTCCCGCAAATTTTCTACCACCTACCACATCGGCCCATTTTTCAAGCATGGAAGCGGCAACAGATCTGAAACCAACTACGATCAGAAACACTGCTAACCTGGCGTTACACCTCATTGAAGTAATTTCTATGACCTTTGTCACACTATACAGACCCTTAGCGGCCTCACACCCCCTTCACTACCAATTCACGGCCACATAAGCTAATTCCAATAGTATTTCCGCTATATCTAACGCCGCATAATTTCTTATTCTTAAGTTTTCTTAAGCTGTAATTTTTAGGGAATTTAATTACCTAATTGATTACCGTTTAATTAGAGTAATCTGCCAAATTAATGGGTAGTAAATTTAATATTAGCCAGGACTCGCTGTTACCCCGTGTACTAATGGTGCAAAAACACGTCCCTACATGCACTTTCAGCGGCCTTCAGGCCAGCGTTCAGCAACCAACCGGGGCCACGAACATCCGCTGCGGAAAACACGGCGCAACACCGGCTAGACCTGCCCTGCTGCGGGTCCACCGCTCCGCACCACGCACCGGCAATGCAGCACTGCCCCGCAGACCTACAAAACAGCACAACTCCCCTGCTCTATGCCACCAAATCACGAACCATACACATGGAACCTATGGATAGCGCTAGGGGCCAACGCAGCCGGCAGAGAAGGCTCTTAGCGGCTCCATACCCCATTACATGTCCGATGTAGCTCAAAGGGCCACACAGCTCAATCATCCCCTTGCTTACGAAGGAGTCTGTGCCTATCTGCATATAAGAAAAATCCCTGGTGGATAGCACTTAGACTATCCACCAGGGATTCGGATTCTTTATAAAGGCCCCGGATGGGGCCGGTTATGTCAGTTAGCTACAAGGAGCAATTAGCGGCGGATGCCGAGGGCATCGTCAATTGCGCGCTGGAAGTTAGCGATAGCGCCATCGACTACTGCACGGAAGTCAGCATCGTGGACATAGCCCCAGCTAGCCACGCCGCCACCAATACCCAGGATGGTGAGCAGGTATACCCACCAAGGGATGCTGGAAGAGCTGGAACCGGTGGTCTTGTTCACAACAGTGGTGGTGTTGTTATTGGTAACTTCACCATCAGAGTAACCGTGCTGAGTACCGGCATAAGCCTCGAGGTCACCAATGGTAAGAGCACCATCAATCAGGGCCTTAGCATTTGCCTTCTCATCAGCGGTCAGAGTTGGGTTCTGGTCGATGTTGGTACGAGCAGCGTCACGAACAATGCTGATAACAGTAGCAACAGAGCGTGCGGAGTTAATACCGTCGATGTAGGCCTGCTTCTGACCCTCGGTCAGGTGCTCCATGCCCTCAATAGCGGCAATGGCATCAGCCTTGGTCTGGGAAAGCTCCTCGCTGTCAGAGCCGGTGGTGGTACCGGTGTTAGAGCCAGTGTCAGTGCCGGTACCGGTGTTAGAACCGGTGTCGGTGCCAGTGGTGGAGCCGGTATTGCTGCCCTTCATGGAATCAGCAATGGTGCGAGCGTCCTTAGCATCCTGAGCAGCCTCATTGGTGGAGGTCTGTGCATTACCAGCAGCAACTGCAGCGGCAGCAGCATCGGCAGTAGCTTTGTTCTCTGGGTTAATCTTGGATGCTTCCTCAGCAGCGTGAGCAGCTGCAGCGGATGCAGACTGTGCAATCTCATTAGCCTTAGCAGCAGCGGCAGCAGCAGCTTCAGCCTTCTGAGCAGCAGCCTCAGCGGCAGCAGCATCGCCACTTACCTTAGCGTCCTGAGCTTCCTTCAGAGCCTCAGCAGCAATTGCTTCCTGCTTAGCAGCTTCCTTGGCAGCAGCCTCAGCTACGGCACGGTGAGCGGAAGCAGCAGCTTCCCAACCAGCGAGGGTGCCGGCCTCTTCAGCCTTCTTGGAAGCCTCATTAGCCTTATCCTGTGCACCGGTGAGGTCGCCTTCTTCAGCCTTCTTGATGGCCTCAGCAGCAGCGTCCTTAGCGGCCTGCTCAGCATCCTGGGTAGCCTTCTCGTCAGCAGCCTTCTTATCAGCTGCAGTCTGAGCGGCATCAGCAGCAGCCTTAGCCTCATCGGCAGCCTTCTGTGCAGCCTCAGCAGCCTTAGCAGCATCCTCAGTGCCGGCGGCTTCTGCGGCCTTCTGTGCTGCATCAGCCTGCTTCTGAGCCTCCTCAGCCTGGGCCTTGGCCTCATCAGCAGCCTTCTGTGCATCGGCAGCGGTGCCAGCATTCTCGGCCTCAGTCTGTGCAGCAAGAGCTGCATCGCGTGCCTCTTCAGCCTTCTTCTGTGAGGCTACAGCGGCAGCCTCATCAGCGAAAGCCTGGGCTTCCTTAGCCAGCTCTGCGGCCTTAGCAGCAGCTTCCTTGGCGGAAGCAGAACCGGAAATTTCAGCAGCCTTAGCAGCTTCCTCAGCAGCGGCCTTTGCAATATCGGCCTGCTTCTGAGCCTCATCAGCCTGCTTCTGTGCTTCATCGGCAGTAGTAGCAGCCTTGGCATTGTTGTCAGCAACCTCAGCCGCATCACGTGCGTCCTGAGCCTTCTTCAATGCTGCACTTGCATCAGCATCGGCCTGTGCCTTCTGGGCTGCAGCAGCTTCTTCGGCTTCCTTATCGGAAACAGCCTGCTTAGCGGCCTCAGCGGCGGCCTTAGCCTCATCAGCAGCCTTCTGTGCAGCATCAGCATCTGCCTTGGCCTTGTCGGTGCCTGCGGTTTCAGCAGCAGCCTTAGCCTTATCGGCAGCAGCCTGTGCAGCATCAGCCTGCTTCTGTGCCTCTTCAGCAGCCTGCTTAGCCTCATCAAGAGTGCTTGCACCCTTGGCCTTATCGCGAGCAGCAATTGCCTCATCGCGAGCAGCCTCAGCCTCTGCACGGTACTTTGCAGCATCAGACTCTGCAGCGGCTACCTTGGAAGCAGCATCAACCTTAGCCTTAGCGTCATCGTAGGCCTTCTGTGCATTACCTGCAGCGGTAGCGCCCTGGGACTTAGCTGGGTTGTTCTGAATCTTGCCTGCAGCGGTCTTGGCGTTATCGGCAGCGGTCTTAGCAGCCTCGAGCTCCTTAGCGGCGGTCTCGGTGTCGCCCTTTTCAGCGGCGAGAATAGCAGCAGCGGCGTGAGCCTTAGCCGCAGCCTCCCAAGCCTCAGCGGCAGCCAGGTTACCGGCATCCTTCTGAGCCTGGGTAGCGGTTGGGTTGTCGTTGAGCTTATCAGCCATGCCCTGAGCACCCTGAGCATTGGTGGTGGACTCGGCAGCCTCAGCTACAGCAGTAGGAAGATCCTTGTTATTAGCAGCTGCAATAGCAGAATCAGAGTGCTTTACAGCCTTATCGCGGTAGGCCTGAGCTGCAACAAGCTGGATGGCAGCATCATTATTCTGATCCTCATTGCCACGCTTAATAGCAATTGCAGTGTCAAGGTCACCGATGGTCTCAAGACCATCAGCAGGTACACCAACAGCAGCAGCAATAGCATCAGGCTGGTTGAGAACAGCGTTCTTATTACCAACGGTAAAGTTCAGAACGTCGGAGATATAGCCCTCATAGAGGTTCTCAGAAGTATCCGAAGCAAAGAGCTGGCTATTGGCGTATGAACCCATGCGGTAGATGTAGCTGTAACGGAAAGAATCAACCTGGCTAGAAAGCTCCTTATAACCAATCACAGAGCCGTGAAGGTTATTGAGGAAGGTGTGGAGAACTTCGCGCTTCTGGTCAGCAGAGAGCTTGCTGCCATTATTGATTACGAAGTCAACCCAAGAGCTATCGGATACGGTGGCATCTACAGATACATTGCTCGTGCTGGCCTGGCTATTGACTACCTTATTGGTGTCGGTAACAGCCTGGGCAAGAATCTGCTTAGCAAGAGCGACATTATAAGTAGCTCCCGTGGTTGCGGTCTCGGCAGCGAAGGCAGGGCCCTGCGGAGTAGCCACCATAGGTGCGGCTACAGAAACGGAAAGAAGAGCAGCAATGGCGAGCTTGCCTGCGCTGATACGAGAAGAGCTATTCACAATGAATCCTTACTACTTTAAGAAAAGACTTAATTTCTAACTGACTCTTAAGATACTAACACAAAATCTAAGAAACATTGCAAGTCTACTCATGAAAAATTTCCGCAAAATTAGTGGGTTTCCCCCAGTAGAAGCACATATGCAACAAGACTACCTGCAGTTTCAGTAGCTGAAAGTTACTAAGAAAAATTTTTTAGTTTTCTTAAATTTTCTTAGGTTCGGCGTGTTGCGGGCCCCCCAAACATAGCAAAAACCCGGCCTTTCGGCCGGGCATTAGGATGCTTCCTTAACGCGAAGCGCCCATATTCAAAGCAACAGCGGCGAGTGCACCGCCAATGCCAAGAATGGCAAGAATCAAGGCAATCAGACCAAAACTCGACTTCTTTTGAGAAGCCTGACTATTACTATCACCATTAGATTCACCAACTTGTGCGCTATTGCTGGAATCCCCATTGGAGTTCGAACCTGCGCTGCCGCTACCATTAGAATCCTGCTGCACCTCAGCACGAATCTCACCATCGGTAGAGTACGGGCTAGACTTCAAAACCGAATCAATATCCGTGGCATTAGACTCCACAGCAGCCGTATACTGGGCTTTCTGTTCAGTGGTGAATGCATCATTATTCTCAATAGAGGACTTAATCGCAGTCACAAGAATACTTACAGCATCATCCACATTAGAGGCAGATGCGAGTGCATTAATATACCGCTGCTTTTGAGCATCAATATTGCTCAGCGCGAAAACAACACTAGAAACACGGACCTTAGCAGCCAAAACATCTACATTGATATCAGCCACGACCGCAGCATTAGTGGTCTTAGAAATGCTGTCAATAATGTTCTTCTTCTCGGCATCATCCAGATCCGTACGAAGAGCAACAGCAGTAGTCATAGCCTGCTTAATAGAATCCGTGGCAGCCACCAAAGTATCAGCATAAGCATCAGGATCCGAGGAACCTTCCACATCAGCAACCAGGGCCTTGAAAAGTTCCTGAACCTGGGCCAATGCAGCATGAGCGGAAGCAGAATCCGAAGCAGTACGTGCGGCAGAGGCAGCAGCAATCAGCTGAGTATGAGTATTAGTAATACGCGTGAGGGTTTCAGCAGCCCTAATGGCAGCCTCACGGGCAGCCTTCTCAGCCTCGGACTGGCCCTGCTGATCGTGGGACTGCTCCTGGGACTGTTCGCCCTCAGAGCCACTACCACTACCAGTACCAGTGCCAGTGCCAGTGCTGGCGCCCGACTCCGAACCTGTACCCGTGCCCGAACCCGAACCT
>JAUMTW010000023.1 GCA_030531005.1 Corynebacterium sp. | reverse complement strand
CTTAGCCTGCTTAGCATAAGCATTAGCGGCCTCAATGGCAGCAATGCGAGCCTGCTTCTCAGCATCCTGGGCAGCAGCCTTAGCAGCATCGAGCTGAGCAACAGCATCAGCAACGGTGGTTACCTGACGGATCTTTGCAGCAGCATTAGCGGCGTCAACAGCATCCTGGGCAGCCTTCTTATTGGCATTGCTGGAAGTGGTGGTCTTAGCAACAGCGTCGAAGCCAGCAGCGACATCGGCGTAGTTCTTAGCAAGACCAGCCCAGAAGTCAGCATTAGCAGCGATGGTTGCAATCTGGTCCTTCACAGCAGCAGCGTCGGAACCAGTGTTGGTGCCGGAGCCGGTACCAGTGGAACCGGAACCGCTGGAGGAGTTGTTCTTGTTCTCAGCAGCGAGGGCAGCCTGACGGACAGCCTCATTGGTCAGCTGTGGGCCGGAGCCGGTGTAGCCAGCAGCATTGCCACCAGCGGTAGCAACATCATTAGCACCCAGGGTTGGGCTCAGGATGACACGGTTGTGGAAATCCCAGTTGCCAACATTCTTACCGCGGGTTGGGCTAATCAGGCCGAAGCGTGCCTCAACATAAACATCCTTCATCTTGGATGCAGGTGCAGTGATGGTGAGGGTAGCTGGGTTCTGGTCATTGAGGTAGGTCCACTCAGTGCCACCAACCCAGTTCTGAGCGCTCTGGTTCCAGTAGTACTGAACGTAGTTACCGGAGAAGAGGCTGCCGAAGAGGCCAGGGTTGGAGCTGTAGGTGGCGTCGGTAAGCACACGAGTACCACCTGGGTTGGCATTGGAGTTGCCCATGTTCACGACAGAGCCGGAGAACTTCACGGAAACATCATTGGACAGGGACTGACCAGTGGTCTTGTTGATGATGGAATCAGCATTAACAAGACGGTAGTTGATACCGGAGTAACCGTAGTTAGCGAAGGCAGGGTACAGAACCACCTTGAGAGTTACATAGCCGCCATTGGCATCTGGGTTGCCATTCGCGTCGGTCTGGGTGGTTGTGTTACCGACAAATACATTGGTACTAGCAGCATCGTAGCGAATATCACCAGCAATTGGGGTAAGACCATACTGGGACATCAACTGCGGATCAATCTTTGCGGATGCCGCGTAGGTTGTAGGAGCGACAACGACACCAGCGACAGAAGCGGTGGCGAGCGTGGTAGCTACAACGACCTTACCGATGCGTCGTGCCATAGATGAAGACTTAAACAGCACTGACTTGCCTTTCATGAAGTTCGGGGGAGTAAAAAAGTCTTTATTAAGGATAATAAAAGGAAAGCCTAATCGCAACCTAAACACGCATTAAGATTCACGAAAAGAACTTATACAATCGCCAAAGAATTTCACAGTATCAGAAAAGTGCCTGCATAATCTTATGAAGTGCCGCATAGAAAAAATTTATGTTTATTTGGAAAATCACATTGATCAGCAAGCCTCTACGCGT
>JAUMTW010000022.1 GCA_030531005.1 Corynebacterium sp. | reverse complement strand
ATTGAGGAAGAAAAGGGTAGGGTCAGGCTAAAAGCATTCAACTGGTTGCGGGTTCCTCCAGCAGGGTGAATTTATCTGAAAACCTTTAGTATTACAGTTGTAGATAAGTTAGATTGGAGGAACAGTCTAGCTGGAAAACAATCATGGTTGACTTTGACAGCCCATTCCTCACAGGTTCAGCCCTCGAAGCCCTCTGTGAGTGGAGTCATCTGCTTAAATCTTTTCAAACTCGTATAGCTGAGCACTTCTCCAGGTCAGAGACTCGTCAGACTGCCTGTGATTACCTGCAAGCCCTCCTCAGTCCAGTCGAACGTAAAAATGGTTGGCAGATGGCAGAACAGGTTGGACATCAGACACCCTATCGATTCCAGCATCTGCTGGGACGTGCCCGCTGGCAAGCCGATGCACTGGCTTACGCAGTCCGCCACTATCTCATCGAAGCAATCGGAGCAGAGAATGGCATTCTAGCCGTTGATGAAACCGGATTTATCAAGCAAGGCGACCAGTCTGTTGGAGTGCAGGTGCAGCATTGCAGTTTGACCGGCAGACTAGAAAATTGTCAAGTTGGGGTGTTTCTAGCTTATGTCACTCCTCAAGGGCACAGCTTAATCGACCGGCGTTTGTATCTACCTCAGTCTTGGGCAAGTGACCCCGACAAACGCGGTAAAGCTGGCGTCCCCAAACCGATTCAATTTGCCACCAAACCACAATTGGCAAAACAAATGTTGCAATCGGCATTTGAGGAGGGGATACGACCTGAGTGGGTCGTTGCTGACGAAGTCTATGGCAATGATGGAAAGTTTTGGTGGGGGTTGGAGCAGCAGTATCACCAGCCTTATCTACTGACAGTGTCCAGCTCTCATAGCGTCATCATCGGCTCTCAAGAACATCGCGCCAAGCAACTGGCTCAATCGCTAGAGAGTATGGCTTGGCACCGTCTCAGTTGCGGTCGTGGTAGCAAAGGCGAGCGATTGTATGATTGGGCCAGAATTGAGGTCAACTGTAGTCACCAGCAGGGCATGAATCGATGGCTACTGTTTCGACGCAATCTTGAGAAGCCAGATGAGCCGCTTTCAACGACCTACTACCAAGTCTATGCTGCTGCTGAGACTAGTTTGGAGGAGATGGTATTAGTGGCAGGAGCGCGGTGGCGGATAGAGGAATGTTTTAGCATCGCCAAAGACCGACTTGGTTTGAGCCAATACGAAGTTCGTTCCTGGTGCGGTTGGCATCGGCATGTGACGTTGGTGATGTCGGCCCAAGCCTTTTTGACAGTGCTGCGGCATCAGGTTGAGCCGTTGCCAGTTGCCCAAAAAAATTTCAAGCTCAACGATCCCAATCAGAGCAGTATGGCTGCATTCAAAGTGGGGCGAGGATTATTGTGCCGCTGAGTATTGCAGAGTTGCAAAGATGGGTGTGGAGGTTGTTATTTCCGATTACTTGGCCGTTGGAGGATGTTTTGCGTTGGTCGTTATGGCGCAGGACGCATCAGGCCACAGC
>JAUMTW010000021.1 GCA_030531005.1 Corynebacterium sp. | reverse complement strand
TACATGAGGAAGTAGACGATAAAGAAGAGGGCAATCCAGACGACGTCTACAAAGTGCCAGTAGTAAGAAACAACAATTGCTGAGGTTGCTTCGTAGTGACCAAAACGCTTAGCAAGGTAGGCACGGCCGATAATTAGCAGGAAGGCAATCAGGCCGCCGGTTACGTGAAGTGCGTGGAAACCGGTGGTGATATAGAAAGCTGAACCGTAGGCACTTGAAGCGATGGTTACGCCTTCAGCTACTAGGTTTGCGTATTCGTATGCCTGAACAGAAACGAAGAAGGCACCCATGATGAAGGTAAGTAGGAACCACTCAACCATGCCCCATTCACGTACGTTGAAGAGGGAGCCGGTGCGGCGGGGCTTAAGCTGTTCAGCCTTAAAAACACCAAACTGGCAGGTAACAGAGCTCAATACCAGCACAATGGTGTTGGCAAGAGCGAGGGGAACTTCAAGCAGGGGGGTATTCTCAGCCCAGATGTCGGGGCGAGAAGCACGCAGCGTGAAGTACATTGCGAACAGGCCGGCGAAGAACATGAGTTCTGAGGCGAGCCAAACAACGGTGCCGACGGACACCTGGTTGGGTCGATTCAGAACGGCATGCGCCGACTTACTTGGGGTATGGGTTGCAGTTGTCACATAGACATTATGTCTGTAAAACCACCCGTGAACCAAGAGGTAAGAGGCTTTACCAGGAGGTGTGTTGTAAATCCTGCCTATCTGCCCTACTAATCTAGGGGTTTTTAGGAGTGGCTTAACGACACGTTGTGCGTAAAACTTGCGTAACTCAAATCCCATCTTTATCGGCAGGGGTTCCGGCTAAACTTGTACATTCCAAGCTCGCCCACAAGCTAAAAGAGCCGTAGAATGTGAGCCATGACAGGTACCATCACGTGGAAACTTATTCTTAATCAGCTCGTAGCCCAGCAGGATCTCTCGCCCAGTCACATCGACTGGGCCATGCGGGAGATTATGTCGGGTTCCACCCCGGAAGCTATTATCGGCGCCTTCCTTGTTGGACTTCACGTTAAAGGTGAAACCCCTGATGAGCTCGCAGCGCTAGCTCAAGGTATGCTTGATAAGGCTGAAGATATTGCAGTCACTCGGGATGCTGTAGACATCGTGGGAACCGGGGGAGACCAGCAAAATACGGTCAATATTTCCACCATGGCATCGCTGGTCCTTGCGGGTGCCGGGGTGCCCGTAGTGAAACACGGCAACAGAGCATCTTCATCCTCAAGTGGAAGTGCAGATGTCTTAGCCGAGCTAGGTATCAACCTAGACTTAAGCATTAAAGATGTCGCTGACTCCCTCCAGACTGCAGGCATTACCTTTCTCTTTGCCCAGGTATTTCACCCCTCCATGCGCCATCTAGCACCGGTTCGCCGTGCCCTGGGCGTCCCAACAGCCTTTAACTACCTCGGGCCCATGACCAACCCGGCCCGGGTGCGGTCCTCAGCAGTTGGTGTCGCTGACCCTCGGATGGCCGAAAAGATCGCCGCCGTTTTTGCTTCCCGCGGTGACCACGCCCTAATTTTCCGAGGGCATGATGGAC
>JAUMTW010000011.1 GCA_030531005.1 Corynebacterium sp. | reverse complement strand
GTTCACAGTTAAACTCAAGAATACTAGATCCGTTGGCTTTCTGTTCCATTGTTCTTGGCTTAATATCGGGTTGGCGCAGACAATAGACTGATGCTGGCTTGGGAACCTAAAAAGCCCGAAGGGTTGCAGAGTCAACTGCTTCCCTTCGGGCTTCTACTAGCTATCGGGCTCGCGCCTTTAATCCTCCCTGCGACGGAAACCAAGCAGGAGCATTGCGCCCATTGCCATCGAGATGATGGAGGCCACAAGTGGTGTGCTGCTTGCACCGGTCACTGCGAGAGTGTTATCGGCAGCGGCGTTCACAGGGGCATTTACCTGTGGGTTATTGGCGGCAGCATTGTTCGCTGCCGCGCCGTTGCTGCTACCACTGGAGGTGGCGGCCGGCGCAGACTCACCGGCAGCAGGTGCTGGTGAAACCGCATCACGGGCAACAAGCATCAAACCGATCAGACCGGCACCGACACCCGCAGTAAGCAGGAGCTTGTGCAAATCGGAGGAGCCGGAGACAGCCGCTACTTCCCTACCCGATAGATTCTCACGGGCAGTAGTCAATGCAGCCAGCGCGGCATCAACTTCCTCCTGGGTGGCGTTCTTGTTATTCAGGAGTTCCTTGGCATTGGCCAGTGCCTGACGGTATGCAGCCTTCTCCTCTTCGGTGGCGTTTTGATATGGATAAATATTTTCCACATCATCCGCAACTTCCTTGTCCACAGCATTCTGCAGCTTGGAGTAGTCCACGGTCACACCGTTGAGTGCGTCCTCATTCTGATTGACATCCTCGGCGGCAGAGGTGAGTTCCTCCACTACCGTGGAATCCAAAATGCTGTAGCTATCGGCGATATAGGCCTGGGCACGGGTGATGGCTTGATCATATGCCTCCCTCTTTTCGGCAGAGGCATTCATATAGGCCACAGAGTTGCGCACGCTATCCACACGAGACATATGCTCACGCAGAATCTTCTGCTGAGTATTCACGTCTTCCGTGTGCTTAGCAAAAGCCACAAGTTCCTTGAGGTTTGCGGTTTTCAGAGCTTCATTTGGCACTGTGCCACGCTGACCCGGAGTCAATGAACCAAGCTGCTGCAGAGGATTAACTACCGAATTGAAGTTCTGCTGGCCATTCAAGGCAGTGTCCGCCGCGGTGGTGTCGTCAAGCGCAGCATTAACAGTCGCAGCACTCGCATCATCTGCATCCAAAACAGCACTCAGTGCGGCAACTGCGCTAGTGAATGCCTGCTGCTTTGGAGTATCAGCGAACTTGAACTTGACGCTATTTGTATCAGTGAAGTCGAGTTCAGCCTTCTGTGCTTCGGTGCGAGCATCACTAAGGGCCTGTGCCGCGGCAACTGCCTCATTGATAGCAGCAATGTCAGCGGCCTTAGAAACCTGCTCCTTAGCCTTCTGCTTCTGCCCCGCAGTCAGGTTCATAGCATCAATGGCCTCATCGGCAGCATTCTTTGCTACATCCTCATCACTCAAGCCATCGAGAGCCGCCTTGGCAGCCTTAATGGCAGCAATGGTCTCTGCCAAGTTATCAGCAGGATTCAGGCTACTCATCGCCACTTCGGTATCCACAGCGTTGGTATATGCCTGCTGCTTATCCGCATCCGCATTGCGATACTCAGGCGTAGCGGTCACCGTAGACTTTTCAGCCTGAAGTTCACGCAGTTCCTTCTGGGCTCCTGCCAGGTCACGAATACCTTGCGCCCACGTATTGAGCGCCTGCTGGTTTGGCTGCACAATCGCAGCATCTTCCAGTGCGCCCTGCTGGGTTGGGCTCAGATAATCAAGGGCACGCAGCTCATCCAGAATGTTATCCACAACAGACTGACCATTGAGCGCAGCATCGGCAGCGGTGGCGCTGCTAAGCGCAGCCTGCACACTATCGGCCGTTGCGTCAGCCTCATCCAGGGCCTGGCTAAGTGCCTGCGCCTTCTCGTTGAAATCAGCCTTCAGGTCGGCATCCGCAAACTTATACTTAACAGCACCAGTATCAGTCAGCGCATTCTCTGGGCGCTGTGCAGTAGTGCGGGCATCTGCCAAGGAACGTGCGGTATCAACAATGCCATCAAGGTCACTATCAGATGCCGCTTCAATATCCGCCTTAGCCTTATTCTTCTGCGCCTCACTCAAATTCAGCGCATCAATCTTATCCTTAGCCACGTCCTTATCGGACTTACCATCAAGTGCAGCCTTGGCCGCCTCAATAGCAGAAATGGTGCTGGACAGATTATCCGCCGGGCTCAAAGAGTCCATAGTGACGACAGTATCCACCGCACTGGTATACGCCTGCTGCTTATCCTCATCAGCATTACGATACGCCGCCGAAGCAAGCACATCAGACTTCTGCCCCTGCAAATCAACCAGAGACTTCTGGGTAGCTGCCAGGTTTGTAACCGTGGACTTTAGTGTATTGAGCTCATCCTGGGTAGCAAGCTGAGTCTTTTGCTCCTCAAGCAGCGTCTTTTGTGCCTCGCTGAGGAAGTCAAGGCTCTTCAGCGCCCCAATGGCGCTAGCCAACTGTGCCACACCATCCAGGGCATCATCAGCTGCCCTTGCAGTGCCCAGAGCTGCATTCACAGAATCCACGGTGGCATCTGCAGCATCCAAAGCAGACTTGAAGTCAGTAACAGCATTATCAAAAGCGGACTGCTTTGCAGGGGCAGCAAAGACATACTTCTGTGCCGAAGAATCCGTGAACTGTGCCTTTTGTGCCTCCGTGCGGGCATCTGCCAAGGAACGTGCGGTATCAACAATGCCATCAAGGTCACTATCAGATGCCGCTTCAATATCCGCCTTAGCCTTATTCTTCTGCGCCTCACTCAAATTCAGCGCATCAATCTTATCCTTAGCCACGTCCTTATCGGACTTACCATCAAGTGCAGCCTTGGCCGCCTCAATAGCAGAAATGGTGCTGGACAGATTATCCGCCGGGCTCAAAGAGTCCATAGTGACGACAGTATCCACCGCACTGGTATACGCCTGCTGCTTATCCTCATCAGCATTACGATACGCCGCCGAAGCAAGCACATCAGACTTCTGCCCCTGCAAATCAACCAGAGACTTCTGGGTTTCGGCAAGGTTGCTTACCTGAGTCTTCAAGTTCTCCAAGGATGCCAGGGTATCCAGGCTTTGCTTCTGCTTGCCAATGAGGTTCTTCTGTGTTTCGCTGAGATACACCGAGTTCTTTAGTGCGTCCAGCTGGGCATCAAGCTGAGTGACACCATCGAGCGCTGCATCAGCGGTGGTGGCAGCATTCTTGGCATTGGTCACAGAATCAGCAGTTGCGTTATCCGCATCCAGGGCCGCCTTGAAATCAGCAACCGCATTATCAAAGGCAGACTTCTTCGTTGGATCCGCAAAGACATAATTCTGATCAGTGGTGCTGGTGAACTCCTGCTCAGCGGCAGTGGTGCGGGCATCAGCCAAGGAACGTGCGGTATCAACAATGCCGTCAAGGGCACTATCTTCTGCCTCATCAATGGCAGCCTTAGCCTTGGCCTTCTGCCCCTCAGTGAGGTTCATGGCCTCAATCTTGTCCTTAGCCACCTCCTTATCGGTCTTGCCATCGAGCGCAGCCTTGGCGTCCTCAATAGCAGAAATGGTGCTGGACAGATTAGCCGCTGGGCTCAAAGAGTCCATAGTGACGACAGTTTCCACGGCATTGGTGTACGCCTGCTGCTTATCCGAATCAGCGTTACGGTACTCCGAGCCGGCCATAACAGTGGCCTTCTCATCCTGGAGATCACGCAACTGCTTTTGGGATGTGGCAAGAGTGGTGACGTCGACACGCATCTGATCCAAATCAGCGCGGCTTGCCTTGCCCGGCGCGGTACTCTCAACCAGATTCTGCTGGGTTTCCGACAGGTAGTCGGCTGCCTTCATTGCTGTAATGGCATCGGCCAGGACCGTGTCACCATTGAGCTTATTATCAGCAGACTGTGCTGCGCTTAGGGCATCGCTAACACTGTCAGCTGTTGCATTATCAGCATTAAGTGCATTAGCCAAAGCAGCTGCAGCCTGGTCAAAAGCGTCGCGCTTATCATCATCAGCAAACTTGTACTTTGCCAGTGTTGTGTCGGTCAGCGCATTTGCGGGGAGTGCGGCTTCATTGCGCTTATCGGAGAGATTCTGCGCAGCAGTTGATGCGGTGCGAACAGCACTCTCATCCTGGGCGGAGTTAATTGCTGCAATGGCAGCATTCTTCTGTCCAGTGGTGAGGTTCAGATCGTCCAATGCTGCAATGGCCTCATTCTTGGCCTTCTGCAGGTCAGTCACACCATCGAGCGCATTCTTAGCATCCTCAATGGCAGTGGTTGCCTGGGCCAGATTAGCATCAGCAGTCAGGTTGTCCATTGTGACAGTGGCTGCCACTGCCTGGTCATAGGCCTCGCGCTTGGATTGCTCCGCATTGCGGTACTGGTAGCTTTGCTGCACGGTGGACTTGTCATTGACCAGATCCACAAACTTCTTCTGTGCTTCAGCCAGGGTTGCAATGTCCTGAGCCCAGCTATCAAGGGCAGTCTTATCAGCCAGCGCTGTGGCGGCATCTTCAAGCTTCCCCTTCTGGGTTTCGCTCAGGTAGGTGGCACTCTGTGCGCTGGCTACAACTGCTGCCAGGTTGGTTGCGCCGTTAAGGGCATTATAGGCCTCCTGGGCAGCGGTGATCGCTGCTTTGACTTCTTCAGCGGTGGCTTCGCGCTTGTCCATTGCTGCTGCTAGTGCAGCCTGCTTTTCTGTGAATGCCTGCTTCAGATTATCATCAGCAAACTTGTACTTAGCTGCGCTGGTATCAAAACCATCCTGGGCATTCGTGGCCGCTGTACGCTGATCAGCAAGGTCCTTGGCTGCGTTGCGTGCAGCTTCCACAGCCTCAGCATCTTCTGCTGCCGCGACAGCTGCATTGGCATAGTCCTTCTGCTGCTGGGTCAGGTTGAGGCCATTAATGTAATTTGTGGCTTCATTCTTGGCAATAGCCAGGTCGGTCTCACCATCAAGAGCTGCCTTGGCCTCGGTGATCTTTTCGATGGTTTCATCGAGGTTCTCGGCCGGGGTCAGGCTGTTCATTGCAACAGTGGTGCCTACTGCCTCATCGTAGGCATTCTTTGTTCCTTCTGTGCCATTGCGGTACTTATACCCCTCACGCACGCTCGGCGCGTCATCGACCAGAGTCTTGAGCTCATTCTGCTTGGTCGCCAGGGTACGGATACTGTCGGCCCAGGTATTGAGTGCCGACTGGGACGATTGGGATGCAGCCGCATCTGCTAGGAGATCCTTCTGCTCCTCGGTGAGGTACACCAACTTCTTTAGGGAGTCGACGACCTCAGCAAGCTTCGTCTCACCATTGAGCGCCGCATCCGCCTGCTTTGCCGTGTCAAGGGCTGATGCCACGGATTCTGCGGTTGCGTCAGCTGCATCTAGTGCCGTGTTGTAATTGCTTGTTGCTTGGTCGAAGGTGCTCTTCAAACCATCATCAGCAACCTTGTACTTATTGCTATCGGTACTGCTAAAGCTATCATCTGCCTGCGCATTGGTACGTGCGCTGGACAGTTCAGTGGCAGCAGTCTTCGCATTCTCTACGGCACCAAGGTCTGTGGCACCTTCAATCTTGGTCTTGGCTGCTTCCTTTTGGGCTGGCGAAAGATTCAGATCATCCAAGGACGCAATTGCTTCGGACTTTGCCTTCTCCAAATCGGTAACGCCACTAAGTGCGTCTCGTGCATCCGTAATTGCCTGGATGGTGGATTGCAGGTTGGATGCGGCTACCAAGTCATTCATATCTACCTGGGTGCCGACAGCATTATCATAGGCCTGCTGCTTTTCCGTAGTGTCATTACGGTACTGGTAGCTATCGCGCACTGTATTAACAGCCGCAGTGTCCTGCAGATCACGCAAGGACTTCTGGGTAGCAGCCAGTGTCTTAATACCACTAGCCCAATTATCCAATGCTGCCTGATCAGCCTGCTCATTAGCAGCCGCAGAAAGCTTAGCCTTCTGCTCCGAAGACAGATAATCCTCATCCGATAGATCAGAAAGCACATCCTGCAACTTGGTTTCACCATTAAGTGCCGCATCAGCATCCTGCGCCTTAGTCAAAGCCGAATTCACAGTCGCTGCCGTTGCATCAGCCGCATCCAAAGCAGTTTCATACTCCTGCTTCGCACCATCGAAAGCAGTCTTCAGACCACTATCAGCGAACTTATACTTGGCATCAGAAGACCCAGTGAAATTAGCGGCCGCAGTCTTAGCATCCTTACGGGCATCCGACAGATTAGAAGCATTCTGATACGCCGTATTCACCGCATCATTAGAATCCGCAGCATCAATAGCGCGCTCAGCAGCCTCACGCTGAGCAGGAGAAAGATCAAGGCCCGCCAGATTCGCCTTAGCGGCAGCCTTCGCATCACTCAGCTTCGAATCACCATTAAGAGCATTCTTCGCCGCAGTAATATCCTCAATAGCCTTATCAACCGCCGCCTTATTGCCCAGATCCGTCATTGCTACACTACGGGAAGAGGCCTCATCATAGGCCGACTTCTTTTCCGCATCAGCATTCGTGTAATTAACAGTCCACTTCACCGCATTAACAGCAGTAGAGTCCTGGAGCTCACGCAGTTCCTTCTGTGCCGCAGCCAATGCCTTCACATCAGAGGCCCACGAATTAAGGGCCGCTTGATCAGCCTGCTCATTAGCAGCAGCAGAAAGCTTGGCCTTCTGCTCCGAAGACAGATAGTCTTCATCCGCAAGATCAGTAAGCACCTCCTGCAGCTTGGTATCACCATTAAGCGCAGCATCAGCATCCTGCGCCTTAGTCAAAGCAGAATTCACAGTCGCTGCAATGGCATCAGCCGCATCAAGTGCAGTTGCATACTCCTGCTTCGCACCATCAAAAGTAGTCTTCAGTCCACTATCAGCGAACTTATACTTGGCAGCATCCGAGCCAGTCAGATTAGCGGCAGCAGTCTTAGCAGCCTTACGTGCATCCGACAGATCAGAAGCATTCTGATACGCCGCATTCACCGCATCATCAGAAGAAGCATCATCAATAGCCCGCTCAGCAGCCTCACGCTGAGCGGTAGAAAGATCAAGGCCCGCCAACTTCGCCTTGGCAGCAGTCTTCGCATCACTCAGCTTCGAATCACCATTAAGAGCATTCGTCGCATTCTTGATATCACTAATGGCAGTGTCGACCGCAGCCTTGTTATCAAGATTGGTCATTTCAATATCGGCGGCAACGGCTTGGTCATAGTCGACCTTCTTGGCGACGTCCGCGTTCGTGTAATTAACAGTCGACTTCACCGCATTAACAGCAGTAGAGTCCTGCAGTTCACGCAGTTCCTTCTGCTTTGCGGCAAGGTCCTTGATGGACTCTTCCCAGGCATCCAAGGCGCTCTTGGAATCCTGCTGCTTTGCAGTGGAACCAAGCAGATTCTTCTGTTCCGAAGATAGGTATTCGACATCATTGAGTCGGCTGACGGCAGCCGCAGCATTGGCGGTGCCGTTAAGGGAGGAATCTGCTGTCTTAGCATCACTGAGCGCATTTGACACAGAATCAGCGGTGGCATCATTCTTGGCCAATGCATCCTTGAGCGCCTGGACCTTAGAATCAAAGTCTGTTTTCTTCGCATCATCAGCCAGGATGTAATTTGGGTCGGTGGTCTTGGTTAACCCATCAATCGCATTCTGAGCCTCAGTGCGCTTTGCAGACAGATCCTGGGCCTTGTTCAAAGCTGTAGATACGGCATCCGTGCTGTCCGCAGCATTGATCGCCTCTCTGGCAGCAGTCTTTTGGCCTTCATTCAGGTTCAGATCAGCCAAGCTTGCGATGGCATCATTCTTTGCTTTCTGCAGGTCAGAAACACCATCAAGGGCATTCTTTGCATGCTTGATTGCCTGGATTGCATCCGCGAGCGCTGGATCAGCGGTGAGCTGAGTCATATCCACATTGGCTGCTACCGCATCGTCATATGCGGCTTTCTTTTGGGAATCTGCATTGCGGTACTTGGCGTCGGCCTTTACCGTATCCTTCTCAGCAACAAGGTCATTGAACTGCTTCTGATCGGCTGCGAGTGTGCGGATGGTGGCTGCCCAATTATCCAAAGCATCACGGCTTGTCTGCGACTCGGCAGCCGACTCAAGCTGATTCTTCTGCGATTCAGACAGGTAGTCGAGGTTCTTCAATTCCTCGACAAGATTCGCAACATAGGCATCACCATTAAGTGCATTAATTGCACTATTGACTGTGCTAAATACCGTGTTAGGGTTGGTATCGTTAGTCGTGTCCAGAGCAGTGAGTGCACTGTCGACCGCGTTGCGCTTATCAGCATCAGCAAACTTGTAATTATTGCTTTGCTTGTCGACGCTCGGCTTATGCCCCATCTTCGTATCCAGAGCAGTCACGTCATTAGTACCGTAAGCCTTGACGCTTTCAGTGGCTGCATCGATGGTTTCTTGATCCGCATCCTCCGCGACCGTACCCAGTTCTTCAACCTTGGCGGTCATAGCCTTCTTCTGCTCAGAAGTGAGAGTAGTGGAGTCAGCGATCTGTTGCTTTACTGTTGCAATAGCATCATCGAGATTTGTGCGGCTTGGACCGGAGGTATCACCTTGGGTCGGATCCTCAATGATCTCCGCGGCCTTCTCAAGAATGCCACGCAGAGTCTCATTGTAGGTGTCATCATAAACAGTGGTGGTAGTAGCCTTTGAGTTGCTCAGCTGATCAATCTGCTTTTGGATCCACGCAGTATCAGCGCCATCTTCGGTCATCTTCTGCTTGAGCACCTCAATGGTGGCATCAATAGTCTTGTTAATACCTTCAACGGCCTTTGCGGTGGCCACGTTAATACGGCTGTCCAGGTTGGTGTGGGTGAAGGTTGAGCGGGAACCCGCAGCGTCCGCCACAAGCTTGTCGTTCACCATTTGCTGGGTACCGAAAATGCCGCGCAGCCACGGAATTGAATAACCTAAGGCAGTGGAAGCATCAGCATTATTCAAGTACTTTGAATTAAAAGCGATAATGGTTGGCACAACTGTGCCGTTCATCTTTTCAATCTGAGCAATGGTCTTCTTCAGATCGTCAACCGTTAGTGGGCTGGCATTAGGGGACCCAGTGGTCACACCAATAGGCTCATAAGGTGCTCGATGTGCCGTCGTGTCACTTGTAAACCGCGTATTCGATGGGGCCGCATACCAATTGGCCCATGCAGTCAGGTTGATTTCACACGTGCTATAGCTGCCATCCGCTTCAAGGCAGAGTGGTGCCTGCACAATTTCATCTGCGTAAGCCGGCGATGCGACCACGGTGGTTGACGTGATCGCCACCGCGCCGGTTACGAGAGCACCGCCAAGGTTGCGGCCTTTATTGGAATTAGATGCACGGTGTCGAGCTGACACGTAAGCTCCTTTCAGTAAAACACAATGGGCAACATACTAGCACATGTTGAACAAAAAAGGAGCACCCCAGCTTTGCCTATAACAAGGGAGTATAGAATTCTATAATCCCAAGCAAGCAGCATCGATGGTCACTGCATCGGTGTTTATTCTAGCATTAACATGCCATTAATTGTCAAGGCTTCCCCCGAACCCAACTTTTACAATTTGCACTATACCCGTTTACGCACCCCACACCCCGCCACAGGTCCGCATATTTTCCACTATCATGAAACCTGATGTTGACTTGACAACAAGTCATAGGATCAAAATCACCAATCCTAAGCCGCAAATAGCACATTTACCTTTAGGTAAACTACCAGCCATAATACAAAAACATCTTTAATGAAGCTGAATTAATCAATATACATTACGAATGATAATATTCGCGAAATATGTGCTTTAAATCCCCAATGCGCCCCGCCCAGTATTGAAGTAACAATTCCACTGCCACAACATAGTACGTACTAAAAAACCGGCCCGCCATGATAGCGAAGCCGGTGAGGTAGGGTGTAGCTCTTTAGTTAGCGACTCTTTAGTTGAAGGAGTCACCGCAGGCGCAGGAGCCCTTGGCATTAGGGTTGTCGATGGTGAAGCCCTGCTGCTCAATGGTGTCAGCGAAGTCAATGCATGCACCGGTGAGGTATGGTGCGCTCATCTTATCAACAACGAGGCGCACGCCACCGATGATGTCGCTCTTATCGCCATCAAGGGCACGGTCATCGAAGAAAAGCTGGTAACGCAGGCCAGAGCAGCCACCAGGCTGAACGGCAATACGCAGGGCCAGGTCCTCACGGCCTTCCTGGTCAAGAAGGGCCTTAGCCTTAGCGGCAGCAGCGTCAGTCAAAATCACGCCGGTAGTAGTCGCAGTCATAGAGCGAGTTCTCCTTTGAAGTAGGTGTAGAAGGAAAAATTTGGGATAGCGACCATTGTACACCCATTTCGGAAAGTTGAACTTAGCGTACCCTAAAAATTACTTGTCATTGTGCCGAGCCAGCAGGAGGCCAGCATAATGGTACTCTTATATTCGTGACTGAAAATTCTGAGACTAGCAATAACTCTCGTAAGGGCCGCCCAACCCCAAAGCGTAGGGATGTGGAGGCTTCCAAGGGTCTGCGCCGTGGTCCTTATACCCCACCGCTGACTCCTAAGGAGGCGCGCGCCCGCCGTAAGGAATTTAAGCGCACTCATACTAAGGAAGAGATTCGTGAGGCCAAGCGCAAGGAGCGCGAGGAGCGTCGCGCTCAGCAGCGTAAGGTCCAGGCTGCTATTGATGCCGGTGATGAGCGCTATTTGACTGCACGCGATAAGGGCGAGGTCCGCCGCTATATCCGTGACTGGGTTGATTCCCGCCGTTTCTTGAATAATACGGTGATGGGTGCCGCCCTGGTTCTTCTTGTCATTCTGTTTATCAGTAGCTCTCTGCCACAGTATGCGGGCATTATTTCTTCGATTACGACCCTTATTATTTTGGTCTTCTTCGCCGAGGGCATTTTGATTGGTTGGCGCGCAGGCCGCGCTGCTAAGGCTAAGTTCCCTGGTGAGCCTGATACTGGTATTGCACTGCGCTTCTATGCATATTCTCGTGCAACTCAGCCACGTAAGTGGCGCAGTCCTAAGCCACGTGTTGAGCTCGGCGCTACTGTCGACTAGGCCTTATGCGCACTCTTATTCTTGGTGGGGCTCGCTCAGGGAAATCTTCCTTTGGCGAGTCCCTTCTTGCTACTCACCCCGAGGTGACTTATGTTGCCACGGCCCGCGTCCCTGGGGATTCTGATTTTGCCGCCCGTGTGGAGAAGCACCGTGCCCGTAGGCCGGCTCATTGGGTGACGGAGGATGAGCGCGATCTCATTGAGGTTCTTCGTGCTACCCCCTCTTCTTCTTTGCTTGTCGACGACCTCGGCACATGGCTCACCCATCGTATTGATCGCGCAGCCGCATGGGAGTCGGATGAGGACAGTGTCTATGAGGCCACGGGCATTCCGGCCCTTCTGGAGGCAATCAGTGCTTTCCCGGAGGACAGGGATCTTGTCATTATTACCCCTGAGGTGGGTATGGGTATTAGTCCTGCTTTTTCCTCGGGCCGGTTGTTCCGTGATGTTATTGGTCGCTTGAATGCTGATGTGGCTTCTTGCGTTGACCATGTTTATTTTGTGGCCGCAGGTATTCCTCTTCGCCTGCGGTAGAATGGTGTCCATGTTTCCCCAGATTTTTCCCCCAAGTACTGAAGCTTTCGAGGGCGCCAAGGCACGCCAGCTGACTCTTACCAAGCCAGCCGGTTCCTTGGGTCGTCTGGAGGAGATTGGTAATTTCATTGCCTCCTGCCAGGGCACTTCTACCCCAACGCCTATTTCGCAGCCACGCATTGTGGTTTTTGCTGGCGACCATGGTGTCGCCCAGGCCGGGGTTTCTGCTTATCCGGCTGAGGTCTCTTTGCAGATGGCCGCCAATATTAATGCAGGCGGCGCTGCTATTAATGTTCTTGCCAACCAGGCTGGCGCCGAGGTGGTTCTGGCCGATATTTCCCTCAACCATGGTGAGGTCACTGTTCCTTCTGAGGTTGGCCCTTATTTTGTGCGCTCCGGTAGTGGCCGCATTGATATTGAGGATGCCATGTCGCTAGAGGAGTTCGACCGTGCTTTGGCTATTGGTCGCGGTCTTGCCGATAAGGCTGTGGATGAGGGCTGTGATCTTCTCATTGCGGGTGATCTGGGTATTGGTAATACGACCCCTGCTGCGGCCCTTATTGGTGCGGCCTGCGGTTTGGAGCCAGTAGTGGCTGTTGGTCGTGGCACCGGTATTGACGATGAGGGCTGGAAGCGCAAGGTGTCTGTTATTCGGGACGCCATGTTCCGTGTTCGTACTCTGCGCAATGATCCTGCCGCTGTTCTTCGCGCTATTTCTTCCCCTGACTTGGTTGCCATGGCTGGCTTCCTCGCCCAGGCTTCGGTGTGCGCCACCCCAGTAATTCTTGATGGCGTGGTTGTTACTGCTGCAGCCCTGTGGGCTAATCAATTGGCCCCTGGTGCTTCCGCCTGGTGGCTTGCTGGCCACCGTTCTGCGGAGCCTGCCCACACCCGCGCTTTGGAGGCTTTGAACCTCACCCCTCTGGTGGATAATTACTCCATGCGCCTTGGCGAGGGTTCCGGGGCAGCCCTGGCCCTTCCTCTGGTCAAGGCCGCCACCGCTATTCTCTCTGAGATGGCCACCTTCGATTCTGCAGGTGTCTCCACTAAAAGTGAGGACTAGTCCTGCATGAGTGATAAGGCCGGCCCCACTACAGATCCGGATACTCCCCGCCCACTTCCCGCCATCAAGGCTGCGGTTGAGGGCATTCGCACCATCTATTCGTGGTTGACGATTATTCCGATCCGCCTGCCGGCCGATACTCCTTTTGACCGTGCCCTGGGTCGCCGCGCAATGGCGGCGCTGCCCCTCGTGGCTCTTCCTTTTAGTCTTCTTGCCCTGGTGGCCGCAGCCTTCGCCACTGTCACTACTCCCCTGCTTGCTGCGGTTTTGTGTCTATGTTTCTGGGCGCTTTTTAACCGCGCCATGCACTGGGATGGTCTCGGCGATATTGCTGATGCTCTTGGTTCATGGGCTACCCCGGAGCGTGCTCGTGAGATTCTTCGCGACCCGACCGCTGGCCCTTTTGCAATTATCACCCTCATTCTTGTGGCGCTGCTTCAGGTCAGTGCCATCGCAGAGATCCTGACGGACCTCAATATGAAGAGCCTCCTAGCGCTGCTCCTGCTGCCAGTGCTCGCACGCTTGGCTGCCATGCAGCTCACCCTCACCCGCTTTGCACCTCTGTCACCCACCGGCTTCGGTTCCTTGGTTATCGGTGTGACTTCTAAGCGCACTGTCATTCTCTGGGGTGTGCTCGCTACCCTGGCCGCTGGCCTTATTTCCCCTTGGCTTCTACCACTGCCCTTCGCACTCATTGGTGTGGCCACTATCTTTGGCACCCATGTATCCAAGCGCCTGGGCGGGCTTAATGGCGATGTCCTTGGTGCTGCTATCGAGATCACTACTGCCCTCGGTGCGCTCTATATTGTTGTCACCAGCGGCGAGTAGAATTGGGTTTATTCTTGTCCCCTCTGGCGTTTTGAGGTTTTCCATGGCTGTGTATGACGCGATTATCAATAATGATTCTTTCGTTTCTGATTTCTTCTTGACTTCTGATGAGAAGAAGGGCACGTTTACTGCTGCGGTGGTTAAGCGTGTGAAGGCCTGGAAAGCAGAAAAGAATGAGCTGCTCGGTCTTGACGAGGCACCAGCACTCAAGCGCCTCTCCGGTGTGCGCGCACGCCTCTTGGATGCCTACGCACTATTCGGCGATGAAGATCAGAACCCAAACACCGTATATAACCTCATCCATGAGTTTATTGGTCTGAAGGACGCTGCCTTCACCCAGCAGAATCTTGCTACTGAGGGTGATAACATGCGTGACTTTACTGGCAGGTTCTTCCGGGATGAGGAAAACCACGTCATTATTTTTGATGCGCAGCCAGCCGCTACCAGCGAGGATATTGTGGCCTCGAAGCTTCGCCACGAGTTAGTGGTGGATGAGAAGCCCGTCGACTACACAGTCTCTAAAACCTTGAGCACCATTTTTAGTTTGGAGGCGCCACCAGAATACGCCGTGGTCGTTGCCGGCCATTGGCTGCTATTCACTTCTCGTGAGGCGTGGCCTTTGGGCCGCTTCCTTGCCGTCAACCTGCTGTGGGTGTTGGAGCAGAATGAAACGAAGGTTGCTGGTCTTGATGATCTCACGACCTGTATTTTCGCGATAGAGAATCTCAAGAAGAACCCTGACAGCACCTGCTGGTGGGATGACGTGTTGGAGTCTGCCAAGGAGCACACGGCGAAGGTGTCTGGTACGTTGCGCCACGCTGTGCGTGACTGTGTCCAGATCATTGGTAATGATGTACTCGAGCGTCGTAGGAATCAGCAGCTTACCAACAATGATGAAACCGCACAGCTGTTGACTCGCCAGTCTTTGCGCTATATGTACCGTATCCTGTTCATTCTTTTTGCTGAGGCGTCCCCGGAGTTGGGGGTGCTGCCTGTGAATACGGATGAGTATGACTTTGGTTATGGTTTGACGCGTCTGCGTAACCAGTTCCTGGAAACACCGTCCTCCTACACCGTGGAAAACGGCACCTACCTCTACGATTCTTTGAATGTTTTGTTCCGTAATGTTAATGGTGGTACCAATCTTGGTGAGGAATTCGCTTCCCACTACATGAGCTTTGCCGGTGTCGAAGCAGATATCTTCCTCCCAGAGAGCACCTCACTCATTACCGAGGTGAAGCTATCGAACAAGGCACTAGCCCAAATCCTCAACAAGCTTCTACTTACGGAGAAGCAGAAGGGTAAGGATCGTGGCTTTATCTCCTACGCGTCTTTGGGCGTGACAGAACTTGGCCAGGTCTACGAGGGCCTGATGTCCTATAAGGGTTTCATCGCCGAGGAAGAACTCTACGAAATTGCCCCAGGTGGAGACTCCTCAAAGGGCTCGTGGGTACTACCAGTTCGTGTAGTGCGGGAAAACGAAAACAAGTACAGCCAGAAAGATCTTGTCACCACGGTCAATGAGGAGACCGGAATTTCTTCCCCGGTTGTTTATCCTGTGGGTAGTTTTGTATATCGCCAATCCTCTTACGACCGTGAACGCTCCGCATCCTTCTATACTCCAGAGGTTCTAACCAAGTTCACTGTTGACCAAGTTTTGGAAGTTCTGGACGAACAAAATGCCATCACCAAGGCAGAAGACTACCTACACCTCACGGTGTGTGAGCCTGCCATGGGTTCAGGTGCATTCGCGGTCCAGGCTGTTCGCCGCCTGGCCGAGCGCTACCTCGACATGCGGGAGCAAGAACTCAAGGAAGAGCTAGGTGAGGACTATGAGCCGCTCAACCCTGAGGATCGTCCAGCCGAGATCCAAAAGATCAAGGCTTACATTGCCCTACACAACGTCTATGGTGTGGATCTGAATGAGACCGCTGTGGAGCTTGGCCAAATTGCATTGTGGCTGGACTCCATGACCCCTGGTCTTCGCGCCCCATGGTTCGGCCTACATCTTCGTGCCGGTAATGCACTCATCGGCGCTAATCGAACCACTTTCAATGCCAAGGACCTGGCTAAAGACGCCCAGAAGAAAAAGCCTGCTTATCCGTGGCTCGACACTATCGCCGCCAAGTACGACACTAATGAACCATTTAACGGAAAAATTTATAGCTTCCTTCTGCCATCCCCTACCTGGGGTGCTGTCACCTCCAAAGTCGAGACCCATGTGAAGAAACGCTTCGGCGACGAAATTAAGGCTATCAAGACATGGATCAAAAAAGTCTCCAAGCCAAACCTCCTAGCTGCTGTTCCCTTTGAGGTAAAACGTCCTTATCAATTCAAAACAGACACGAATTCTACCAAGTACGAGGTCGGTAATATCACTCGCCTCGAATTCCTGGAGCAGTTATCCATGCGCATTAACCAGCTGTGGGAATTCGCCACCACCCGTCTCGAACTTGCTGAAAAGCAGATTCAACGCGACCTTCATATCTGGGGTTTTGACCCCAATCTCCAAGACCGTGAGGTCACCCGTCAGCAGATCGAAGACTCTCTCGAAAATCCAACCAGTGCTCTCCAGCGGCTAAAGCTTGTGATGGACATCTGGTGCGCACTCAAATTCTGGCCAATCATTGTTCCGACGGATTCGTCAGGCAACGCAATCGTGCCACCTTCGTACGATGAGATTCTCGAGGCCATTGATGCAATCATTGGTGACTATGTTCCTGCGGCATCAACGAAGAATGGTCAGATTTCCTTCGGCGAAATAACCACTTGGGAGTCTCTTGAGGCTGCCGAGTCAGAGAACTTCGCACTTGCTTTCACCAACATAGATGAGAACATCGACAATGTAATCGCAGCTTTCCCATGGCTACAAACTGTTCAGCAAATCTCCCAGGAACAGAATTTCTTCCACTGGGAGCTGATGTTTTCCCAGGTGTTCGCCACAGGTGGTTTCGACCTAATAGTGGGTAACCCCCCTTGGGTACGACCGACCGCCGATGAAAACGCAGCCCTCGCGGAGTTTGATCCGTGGTGGGAAATCATCAATAAACCAACTCAATCTGCGCGAAATTCCGAGCGAGAAATCGCTCTAATGGACGTAAAGTTCCTGCCATCTTATGTGTCGGCCATGAGTATTCCGATTGTGGTGTCGAAGATCCTCAATGATAAATTATTGTACCCCGAACTTCTCAATCAGCAGCCTGATCTTTATCGAGCCTTTATGGTTCAAAGTTGGCGAATTCTAAATCAGCAAACGGGCTCAATCGGACTAATTCACCCCGAATCTCATTTCACTGAGGTTAAAGCAGCGCCGTTGCGAAAAGCTGCCTACTACCGCCTGCACCGACACTTTCACTTTAATAATGCCAAACAACTTTTTGACATCGACTCAAAAATCACATTCGGCGTCCACATTTATCAAAACTCATCACAGATCATCGAGTTCATAAATATGGCCAATCTTTACCACCCAGAAACGGCATCACAAACCTTAAAGTACATGCCCCAGGGAAATTTCATTCCTTCACTACGCGATGAAGAGGGCAAACTCGACTTGCGTCCGCATGCAGACCGCTGCCAGATTATTAACGACAAAATGCTCTCACTATGGAACAAGATGGTTGAGTCCGAAGGGGTGGATATCGACAAGTCACGCATGGTTTACACCACCAACACCACGGCAACCCGCATCCTCGCCAAACTCGCTCAGTTTCCC
>JAUMTW010000008.1:67768-144665 GCA_030531005.1 Corynebacterium sp. | reverse complement strand
CCGTGATCAGGATTAATATCTTGTTCGGGACAGGTTAAGACCTGTAACAAACCCCGCTGCATACAACGCAGCGGGGTTTTCTTCTGCCATTACGAAAATGTGATGGGGGTAACCGCTTTGCTTAATAGTGGTGCAGCTCATGTCTTCGGCTACTATTAGGCAAATGCAATTTCCCCCAGTGTGAGGAGATCCCCTTGAACGCACTTGTACTTTTTGTCATCGGCATCACAATGATGGCAGGTGGATACCTGATGTATTCCAAATTCTTAGGACGCAAGGTCTATGCGCTCGATCCGGATTATGAAACCCCGGCACACAGCATGGAAGATGGTGTGGATTACGTGCCGACCAACAAGTTTGTGCTTTGGGGCCACCATTTCACCTCCGTAGCTGGTGCGGCCCCAATCGTTGGTCCTGCAATTGCGGTGATTTGGGGCTGGCTCCCTGCTTTCTTGTGGGTCACCCTCGGCACTGTGTTTATTGCCGGCATGCACGATCTCGGCACGCTTTGGGCCTCTCAACGCCATAAGGGACAGTCAATGGGCACTCTTTCCGGACGTTATATTGGGAGCCGCGGGCGTAATCTCTTCTTGATCGTAACGTTCTTGCTGCTGCTCATGGTGGTCGCAGCCTTTGCTGTGGTCATTTCCGATCTCTTGGTTACTACCCCTTCTGCAGTCATCCCAACGTGGGGTGCCATTATCGTGGCCCTACTCATCGGTCAGGCCATTTATCGTTTGCGCTGGAATCTCCCGCTCGTATCCGTTGTAGGTGTGGTTGCTCTTTACTCTCTGATGATTCTGGGTGATGCTTACCCAGTCTCCCTGCCGGAAGACTTCCTTGGCATCGGCGCTCGCGGCTTTTGGATTTTGGTTTTGTTCATTTACGGTGCAATCGCCTCTCTATTGCCAGTGTGGGTCCTGCTGCAGCCACGAGACTATATCAACGGTCTGCAACTCTTTGTCGGTCTAGGTATTTTGTACCTGTCTTTCTTGATAACCCAACCAGAAATCGTTGCACCCGCGGTCAATCATGAGCTGCCGGCAGATACCCCATCAATGGTGCCATTGCTGTTCGTGACCATCGCTTGTGGCGCGATCTCCGGTTTTCACGGCATCGTAGCTGCTGGTACTACCTCAAAACAGCTGGATAAAGAAACTGATGCCCGCTTTGTTGGATACCTGGGGGCTGTGGGCGAAGGTTTACTTGCTCTAGGTGCCATCATCGCTACTACCGCTGGTTTCCAGTCCTTGCGTGACTGGAAAGAGATTTATCAAGAGTTTGGCGATGGTGGCGTGGGTGCCTTCGTTCACGGAGGTGGCAACCTGTTGAACCAGGGCCTGGGAATTTCCACCAGCTTATCGGGAACCATATTGGCGACTATGGCAGTGCTTTTTGCCGCAACCACTATGGACACCGGCATTCGCCTGCAGCGCATGGTCGTCCAGGAGATCGGCCAGATGGTCAATGTGCGTTTGAATGCTCTCGCCGCCACCTTCATCGTGGTCGGTGTCGCCTTAGGCTTGACATTTTCCGCTGGTGCTGATGGCTCCGGCGGAATGCTGATTTGGCCATTGTTCGGTACGACTAACCAGCTGATGGCGGCATTATCGTTGATCGTTATCAGCGTGATCTTAGCTCGTCTGCGCCGCCCATCCTGGCCCGTGGTTATCCCATTGGCTTTTGTCCTCATTATGAGTGTCTGGGGACTGTTCTTACAGATGGTCCAGTTCTACCAAGCGCAAAATTGGCTCCTGCTGGTTATGGATATCATTATTTTGATCGCTGCTTCTTGGGTCATCGTGGTGGGTTTCGATGCCCTTTATAAGGCTAAGAAGGGCGACGTGCCGGCGTACGGTGTTGACCATGAAGCGACCAACGTAGACAAAGAGTCTGTCGGTTAAGGATCCGTAAGTATATGAAGCGAGGCTGGCAAGCGTGAAGCTACAAAACTTCGGGCAGCTGCTCACCGAGTTCTACAATGCGCCCTATCGGCGCACTATTGCGAAGCAACAACGTGATCTTGATGATGTCCTGCGGATGCAGGTGTGCGCCGAGCTGCTCGGAGTGCCGAATCCCGTTGGCTTCTATACCCTTGAGCTCTTGCCCTTTGTCTACGAAGATATCCACGAGTGGCATCAACGTATGGGGCTAGAGGATTCGCCTTTGGAAGGTTTCAGATGTTGTTAGTTGATGTTGCCAACTACCAAGTTTTGTTCTGCAGTGGCAAAGGCGGTGTTGGTAAGACTACCACCGCTGCTGCCTTAGCTTGGGGGCTGAGCCAACAAGGCGCCAAAGTCCTCTTGGTATCAGTGGATCCCGCCCATAATTTAGGGCATATTTTTAACACCAAATTCGGTAGTACCCCTCAAGAATGTAGTGGGTTGTGGGTACAAGAGCTTGATCCTAATCAAGCACTCCAGAGTTATCTAGCTAAGGTGGGGAAGCAGTTGCGGGCAACCATGCCCACGCACCTGGCGGGGGAAGTGGATAAGCACCTGCGTCTGGCAGCCCAAGCCCCGGGCGCGCATGAATCTGCAATCTTCGAAGCATTAGCGCAATTAATTGTGGCTGGGCTAGCAGACTATGACCATATTATTGTCGATACTGCCCCCAGCGGGCAGACTACCCGGTTATTGGAGTTGCCAGAACTGTTAGAAGCCTGGGTGCAAGGGATGTTGCAACAACGAAAAAAAGCTGCCCACTTACGCGAAGTCGTAGTTGATTTGGGCGGTGATAGTGGCAATATGCGCCGAGATCAAGAAATCCGGGCAACCCTGTATCAGCGTCAACAACTTTTTCGCTCATTCCGCGAGATTCTGCTCGATAGCAAGCGTTGTGGCTTGGTTTTAGTTAGCACTGCTGAACGGATTCCTTTGCAGGAAACTTGGGAATTCTATCAAGAATTGCAAATGATTGGCATTGATATTGCTGGCTGGGTTATCAATCGGCGTACTCCAGTTGAAGGCGCGCTCTCGCAGCGGCGCTTCGATCACGAAGAAGCGAACCTACAGCACTATGCGGCCAAAATCCCGCTGGATTATGTGCAGGTGCCTCTGCTAGCTCAAGAAATCATTGGGAAGCACGGTCTGAAAATCTATTTGGACGCCATATACTAAACAGCATGGTATGCGGGGGCTTGCAATGGTTATAACAGCGCAGCTCTCGGCTCGCTTCATACAGTTGTTTACGGCGTCAGGTGCTCACGAGGTCAATTGTGTTGGAATTACTCGGCAGGGCTGGGGCCATAGTCGGCATCATTGAATAAGGCAGAATCTCCACTGATAGCTGGAGGTGGGGTTTCGGAGTTGTTCTGAAGTGTCCAAGCGGTGATCCCACCTAATATGGCGCCGAGAGTAATGCAGGTGATAACAGGCCCGAGGATGCGGCGGTCAAGAGTATCAGCGCGATATGCCATGGTTTCTATCCTAATTGATGCGATAGCATCAGTGATAATAAAATGATAATAAAATAAGGTAATTTGCTGCACCCGCGCATCGTTTGGGGGATTGACAGCTTATTTCAGGTAAATTGGAATACTGTGAGTAAAAAATCTGCACAGACTTCGGCTCCAAAGAAGCATCGTGGTCTCAAATTTACCGCCGGCCTTCTCTTCGGCCTCATTGCCATTGGTGGCACAGCCTATGGCGTTGATCTAGCGGTAAATAAGGATAATGTGCCTCGCGGCGCCACGGTGGGTGGCATCGAAATCGGTGGTATGAGCAAGCAAGAAGCGATGGACGCCTTGCAAGCAGAATTAGATACCACTCGCCCCATCCATGTGACCGCCGGCAATGCCGATGCCATGGTGGATCCAGAGGTTGCTGGACTAGCAGTCAATTGGGAAGCCACTGTCGATGGTGCAGGAGAACAGTCTCGCAGCCCCTGGCAGCGTTTGACGAGTTTCTTTCGAACATATGAGATTGATGTAGTCAGTGACATTGATCCAGTTGCCTTGATCCCCGAAGTGCAGCGAGTGACGCAGGACTTCAATTTCGCACCTGTGAACGCTGGACTCAATCTCGTTGGTGGTACCGCCAATATTGAGCCTCAAGCGTTAGCAGGCCAGGCCATCTCTCAAGAAGATGTCCAAACTGCTTTAGAAGCCCAGTGGTTAGCCCCTGAGGGCATTGAACTTGATGTGGAGTTCACCGAGCCTGAAATCACCCAAGATGTCGCAGAACGCGCCCGTGATGGGGTAGCACAAGATATTTTGACCAGTGACCTGGTCGCACATGGTCATGAAGCAACCGATGGCTTGATCACCGTAGACCGCATGCATGAGTTCGTGAGTTTTAACTTCGAGAACGGCGAACTAGTGCCCATCATCGATACCGAGATTGCCCAAAACATCTTGAATGAGCGCCTTGCGCCTACCGAAATTGAAATGCGTAATGCGAGCGTGAGCATCAATGGAGATTCCGTGACCATGACCCCGTCCATTGATGGAGTCGTCGTGGATTGGGAAGTCACCATGAAGGGTTTCAATGATCGCGTGCTTTCCACCAATGAGCACGAACGCAGCTGGGAAGTCGCCTACCGTGATGATTTGCCCACCTTCACCACTGAGATGGCAGAACGTACCCGCTTCGATGACGTTGTTGGAGAATTTACCACCAGTGGTTTCACATCAGCCTCAGGGGTGAATATTGCCAAGGTCGCCGATATGGTCGATGGTGCGATCGTGATCCCCGGTGAGACTTTCTCGCTCAACGGCTATACCGGCCCGCGTGGTACCGCCCAAGGCTTCGTTGAGTCTGGGGTGATCCTTAATGGTGTGTCTGACACTGCCGTAGGTGGTGGCATTTCCCAGTTCGCCACTACCTTGTATAACGCTGCATATTTCGCCGGACTAGAGGATGTCACGCACACGCCGCACAGCTTCTATATCTCCCGCTACCCCGCGGGGCGCGAAGCTACTGTGTACGAGGGTGCTATCGATCTGCAATTTAAGAATACCTTCGATACCCCAGTACTCATTCGCTCCTTCGTCAGTGGCAATGAGGTCACCGTACGCATGTATGGCATTAAGTATGTGGATGTGGAATCGGTGAATAATGGTCGATGGGATTACACCTCTCCATCGCGTATTAGTCAGTCTGGTGCTAACTGTGCGGCCTCTAGTGGTTCTCAGGGCTTCACGACCTCGGATACCCGCATTATCCGCGATCGTAGTGGTGCAGAGCTCTCCCGCGAAACCACGACCACCGTCTATGATCCACAGCCGATTGTGACCTGTAGCTAGACGCATTCATGTTTGAAGTATTGATCCCCGCGGGTTGTTGCCGGCGGGGATTTTGCTTACCTCAACCCTATCGACAATGGGGGGGATGAGGACGCATTGCGGTATCCAGGGGAGGGGTGTGGAGCTTGCTATGGCGTACAACAGCCTTGAGAGATGCCAGAAGAGCCTTGTATTCTCGCATCACCAAGTACGACCGGTGGTGTGTCTTAGAGGCATTGCCGGGGTGAGGAGACTGCAGGGGTCGTTGGGGGTGTTCCCCTTAAGGTGCATCATCGAGCGGTAGTTGAGTCCCTTGTGCCTACTAGGGGTACGTCGTGTGCCTTTCTATCTGGATGATAGATCCGGCAGCAGCAGCGTAGAAAAGGGGCAAGCGCCCCGGCTTTCCAGCAATGAGAAGCAGGAGCGCTTGGTATGCGGCTGCGGTGATTCGTTTTAGACGTTAATCGCCGGGTGCAGACGCTTGATCGTCCAGTTACGATCGCGGCGTGCGCAGAGTGCCGTGAGGCTGATGAACAAGGCCGTAATGAAGAGTACCGCCGCAACCGCTATTGGTAGGCGTTCGTCTAAGGTTCCGTAAGCCAGCTGGCGGAATCCGTTCACTGTGTAGGTCATAGGGTTGATTGGGTGGAACCACTGGAATATCTTCGGCTCGACCTCTACTGGATACAGACCACCACAGGCCAGTAGTTGGAGCATCAGGAAGACCATGGAGATCACGCGCCCCGGTCCGGTGCCTAAGGCGGCGATGAAGAACTGGTTAATGGCAATGAACATCACCGAGGCGGCCATTGAGAACAGCCACAACGAGATTGGGTATGCAGGATTCAGATCCAAGGTCAAGGTGGTCACTGCCATTACGATAGAGCCCTGGAACAAGCCGATCAGGGCACTTGGCCACAGGCCATCGAGGGCGGCACGCAGTGGAGTAACACCACTTGCAACGGCACGGTTTTGGAGTGGACGAAGCAGGAAGTAGATGGCGATAGCGCCAATGTACAAGCCCAAGGAGAAGAAGAATGGAGCCAGACCACGCCCGAAGGTGTTGTCACCGGCATCATTCTGGGAGGCTAAGTCTACAGGGCCACCAACAACCGTTGCGGTGGATAGACGCTGATCCTCATTCCAATCTGGCACCTGCTTGGCTCCATCTTCCAAGGCCTCTTGCAAGGTGACAGCACCATCAGCCAGCTCCGAGGAGCCTCCCTCAGCAGTTACCAGGCCCTGATTAAGTTCGAAGGCACCTGATTCTAATTGCTCAATACCATCAGCCAAGGTGGTGGTGCTCGAGGCCAGGGTGCCCATATTGGCAGCCAAGGTGTTCGATCCGGTAGCCAACTGTTGGGCGCCAGCATTTAATTCGGAAACACCACTGGTGAGCTGGTTAATCTGATCTGGGATAGCGCCAGTACCGGTCTGAAGTTGGGTAATACCACTGCGTAGTGGGGCATTGGCATCAGCTAACTGGTAGGTCAGTTGGGCCATTCCCGTGGAAAGTTCCTGCATACGTGCAGTGTAGTAAGCATCCTTGCCCAAAGCATGGGTGTCAACGGCAGTAGCGATCTCATCGAGCTGGGCAGCCAATTGTTGAGTAGTGGCGCCTGGGATAGTGCGCAGCTGGGCGGCTACTTGGCGGGTCAGCTCAGCCTGATTAGTTTGTACCGCGGTGACGTCATCAACACGGTTCTGTAGCTCCTGTACACCAGCATTGAGCTGGGTTGCGCCAGCACCCAGTGCCTCCACCCCGGTGGAGAGTTCGCCCAGACCAGAAGTCAGTTCACCTAAGCGGCCTGTTGCCTGGGTGACGGCAGTATCCAGCTGCTGGGTACCAGCAGCTAACTGGCCAGCGCCACCAGCCAAGGTGTTGGCACCAACGGCCAATTGATCAGCACCAGAAGAAATCTGGTGAGCACCAGAAGAAGCTTCACCCAACTTGGTGTGCAGGGTCGCCGAGCCATCGCGCAGTTCAACCAAGCCATCATCAAGCTGAGTGGCGCCCTCAGCTAATTGGCCAGCGCCATCAGCAGCTTGGCTTAAGCCAGTACCGGCATCAACTACACCAAGCAGGATCTGATCGACAACCTGGGCAGACAGTTGGTCTGAAATAACAAGCTGAACCTCACGCATAGCATTTTGTCCAATCATGGTGGACAAGTAGCCGTTAGCATCGTTGTAGGTCACGCGCAGTTGGGCCTGGTGTGGGTCATCAGTGTCGACTGAGGCAACTGCAGAAGAAAAGTTCTCCGGCAACTCTAGGGCGAAGTAATAGCGGCCTTCGCGTACACCAGCATCTGCATCCGAGGCATCAGTGGTGATCCAGTGCAGCTCATCATTGTCGTGCAGGGCATCAACAATCTGGGCGCCAGCGTCTAACTTTTCACCATCAACGGTGGCACCTTCATCGGAGTTCACCAGGGCGATAGGCATGTGTTCGAGATTGCCGAAAGGATTCCAGAAAGCCCATAAGTACAGGGTGGAATAGAGTAGCGGTAAGAAAGCGATGGCGGTAATAGCAACACGAGCCAAGCGGTCACGCTTAAAGCGCTTGAGCTCCGTGCCAACATGTGAAGCGGAAATCATAATTCTACGTTGGTTCCTCAGATATTACGGCGCTTAGCGCTCGGTGGACTGGTCGGTGGCTGCAGACTTATTCTGGCGGCTGCGGGATACATACCGCTCCGTGGCCTGCTCGAATAAGTGGGGCAGGCCCTTGTGCTTCGGCTGCAAGTGGCTAGCATCAGTGAACAAATCGATGCGGGTATGTGGCAGCGCCATTTCTTCTGGCAGTGGATTCACGGCATTGATGATCACCGGAATCTTGCGGGAGAGCCGCTCGAGGATCTCAAGCAAGATCATGCGGTCTTCCAACTCGCGCACCTGCTCGAGATCGTCCATCACCAGCATCTCAATCTCGGCGCCATTGGCGGGATTCAAGGCGAGACAAATTCGGATCAAAATGCGATCCAGACCTGAGATCTGGGAAACATACACATCCAGTGGCGGCAGATCGCGTTTGCCGTAGACCTCTGCGCATAGCGCGTGCTGGTAGTCTTCATCGGCGGCACGCTGCCATGAGAACCAGCGGCTCGACCATACCTTATGCTCGGTAAATACCTCGCGAACGGAGACATTGCGATCCAAGGCATCAATATCTTCTACCCCGGCAATGGCAACCCGGTTGCGGATTTCCTTTTGCTTCTGGGTACCCAATACCTCCAAGTATCCCTCGTCGATGCTCATGCGACCAGAAATGGTGAGTGCTAGGGCGGTGCGCCCGGAACCACCGCGACCTGACAAGATGGTTAAGCCTTTGCCAGGGATGCGGGCATCCAAGGGGCCATAAGCTGGACCTTGCTCGCCATTGACCTGAATTCCTCTGGCGATAACGGCAAAGGACTGATCAGCATCCTCGATGGCGTGGGATTCGTCAACGTGCAGAGCGCCGGTGGCAGGTACTGAGCCGTAGGTACTGATGTGCTGATCCTCTTGAGGTTCAGTACCGGTGGCGTGTGCACCGTGGTTATCAGGCGGTGTAGAGTCCATGCTGCTATCGGAAGCTGGTGTGCTCACAGTATTTGTCCTCGTATGGTTCAAGCCCTAGGTAAATAGAGCGGCGTATAAGTAAAGCTGTACCGCCTGGAAATCAGGTGGGTTACAGCTTATATTTTTGGTGACAAAATAGTATCTTGCCGTGCTTTACGTCTCTGTTATAGCACAGTTACCTGGGGATTCCTTATCCGGCACATGCGGAATTCGCCGAGGGTTTTTCGAAGGTGTAAAGGAAAACTCCGGAAACCAAAAGTAGGCTGCCATTGTGCTTGACTGTGGTTTGGAGGTGTCAAGAACTGTGCGCCGTGTTGGTGCACGAGCGCGCGAAAAGAAAAATCCCCCACAAGCTGGAAGGCTTCTGAGGGATTCGTGCTATTGGCACCGGCTTGTGGCATGTGTCTGTGTTCGCGCCCGCTTGCGGCGGTGGCGGTAGGCGGGCGGCGGCCAAACGTAGCGTGGATGGCCCCGTGGATGGCCCCGGTATGAAGTCCGAGCCTGCCAGCTGTGGAGCGATTTTTAGGAACGCGGGCGGCGGCGGGACAATTCGCCGGGGGCATCATTGCGCGTGAGCTGTTCCTTTGGGCCATATAAACCTTCACGGCGGGCAACGCGGCCAGTCCGCTGAGCAGTCACTGGGCTGGTAAGCAGCGCGAAGATCATCAGTAGCAATAAGATACCGATGTCGCCATATTCTGCAACTCCGGAGTCTGGATGACCAGAAACGCGAATAATGGTGCCGAATACGGTAAACAGCAGGCCAAGTGTTTGTGGCTTGGTCACCGCGTGAATACGCATCAAGGTGTTCTGGAAGCGGTTCATGCCTACCGCGGCCGACAAGCAGAGGAAAGCGCCACAGGATATCAGTAGCAGGGAGACAATATCGGTGATTAAGTGCCAGTTCACTTCGTGGCCTCCAAACTTACTTCATTGCGGCGCTGGTCCATCTTGCGGAAACGGGCTACTGAGACTGTAGAGATAAAGCCGAGCAAGGCGACCACGAGCATGGCGTTAGAGATGGTGGTATCTAACGACCAACAAATATAGACCGCCAACGAACACTGCATCATCGCAGTAACTCCATCCAATCCCACCAGGCGATCCAGTGAGTTTGGGCCGGCGACCACGCGGTAAATAGTCAACACGAATGAAACCGCGAAGACACATCCGAGCAGGAGCAGGAAAAAATTATAAATATCGGGATTCATCAGGCACTCATTTCGAAGGCGCGGATTAAGCGGCGCTCGAATTCAGCAATAGCCGCAATTTCTTGGGCTATATGTTCGTCATCCGGAGCATCTAAGAGGTGGACCGTCCACTGGCGATTGGCTACATCAATATCGGTGACCGCGCCCCCAGGTTGCAGGTTGTACAAGGTGGTGGCGAAAGCGAAGATGAGTTCACTTTCTACTCGCATTGGCACCTTGACGATGGCACAGTGGGGTGGTTCTGCTGGACGGACTGCCAACCAGGCTACCTTGAAGGAAGCCAAGAAGAGATTGCGGAACCACAAACGCATCAGCGAGAAGATACGTCCCCACCGCCAGACAATGCCCTCGGTAGGTACTGCAGGCAGAGGCAAAGCCATACATACGCACAAACCTACGATGAAGCCAGCAACGATGTTGCCGATGGTGACCTCGCCCATGAGCAGAACCCACATGAGCATTGCCCATACCATGAAGTACGGGCGGAAACGCCGGCGAAAGCCCCCGCGCGGGTGAAACTTTTTAGCCATTTGGGTGCTCCTCTACGGTGACGGTGGTCGTGGCAGTAGTCGTGGTCGCACTAGTAGCTGGTTCGGAAGTCACGCTGCTGGAGCTAGCAGTACTTGCAGCTGCCGGTGTTGTGGTAGACGATTCTGTGCGATTGCTTAAGTTATCCTCGCCATCATCCAATCGGGTGGGATACAAATCGCGTGAAGGGTTCTCGTAGTCATTCCCTAAGACTGCATTTTGGTAGATGCTGGTGTCTTGAGCTGATTCTGCAGCGCGACCAGTAATGGCCGATAATGGTCCGGCTAATAAGGTCACGCCGAGTGAGCAAGCCACTAAGGCAGTGGTTGCGGACACCATGCCAAAGGGTGCACGGCCCACATCAGCACGCTCATCCAACTGGATCTGAGTAGGTCGCTCAGCCAGCATGCTGGGTCGCTCGGCGGCAGTATCGCCATCTGGGGCATCCTTGCGGTCGCGCCAGAATGCCTTGGACCACACCATGACCATGGTGTATAGGGTCAACAGGCTGGAGATGATCGCACCTGCGACCATCAACCATGGCATGAAGCCACCTTCATAAGCAGCGGCCTCGACCAAGATGATCTTGCCCAAGAAACCGGAAAACGGTGGAATACCGCCTAAGTTCAGTGCTGGGATTAAGTAGAGCACGCCTAAGAAGGGGAAGGAGCGAGCCAGCGAGCCCAGCTGACGCAGAGAGGAAGAACCTGCCTGGCGCTCAATCAGGCCTACCACCAAAAACAGGGCGGTTTGCACCAGAATGTGATGCACTGCGTAGAAGATCGCACCCGAGAGCCCCTGGGCAGTACCGAGAGATACGCCCATGATCATGTAACCAATGTGGCTGACCAGGGTAAAGCTCAGCAGACGCTTGATATCATTTTGGGCCATAGCGCCCAAGATGCCGATGATCATGGTACCGATCGCCACCCACATGAGCAGGTCATCGAGCAGATCGGAGGTGAACACCGAGGAACGCATACGGATAATCGAGTACACGCCAACTTTGGTGAGCAGTCCAGCGAACACCGCAGTCACCAATGAAGGTGCCGTGGGGTAGGAGTCCGGCAGCCAGCTTTCCAAGGGGAATACAGCAGCCTTAATACCGAAGGCCACCAGCAGCACAGAGAAAATGGCTGCCTGGGTGCCAGCTGGCACCTCTGCCATGCGCACCGATACGTGTGCCATGTTCAAAGTGCCCACTGCGGCGTAGATCAAAGAAAGGCCAATGAGGAAGACCATGGAGCTGGCCAGGGAGACCACCACATAGACCACACCGGCGCGAACTCGATTCTTCGAGGCACTTAAAGTTAATAACACATAGGAGGCGACCAAGAAGATCTCGAAACCTACGTACAGGTTGAACATATCGCCTGCTAAAAAGGCTAAATTCACGCCCATATTCAGTAACATGTAGGTCGGCAAGAATACGGCGACCGGCTCATCTTCGTCGGCATCGCGTACACCCTGGCCCACTGCGTACCACATCACACAGAACAACACGACGGAGCTGACAGCAAGCATGATCGTGGAAAGCCGATCGGCAACTAAGGTGATGCCAACGGGCGCTTCCCAACCACCGATCTGCAAGGTCTGAATGCCTTCTTGATCTACGATGTAGACCAATAACAGATTCAAGGCAATCAGCGTCGCTAAAGTGCCCATGGTAATGAGCCGCTGCCACTTTCGGTGGCGGCCACTGACCATAATGACACCGGCTGCAATCAGCGGCAGCAAGATGGGTAACGGAATCAGGATATGCGCCCACTCGATGAGTGAGTGAGTAAAAGAGTTACCAGGTTCAGTCAAGTATTGGGTGAGCACTATGCATCACCATCCTGGGAGGGAGAAGACTGCGATGGTTTTTCCTCTTCCTTAGCAAGTGATACGGCTTTAGAGTTTTTCGTCCCGGCCTTGCGTGAGCTGGTTTCATTACGCACTGGCGCCTCGAAGGATGCCGGACCGAAGGCATCACCACTTTGGGTCATACGGCCAGTGGTGGGGTCATCGGAAGCATCATGGTCTGGCGCTGCAGATGCAGCCGTTGGACGCGCGGCGACTGCGGCGTCCTCGGCATCATCTTCAATGACGTCCTGGGTGCGGTAGCGATACTGGCGATAGGCCAAGGCGAGCGCGAAGGCCGTCAGCGCCATGGAGATCACAATAGCGGTCAGGATCATAGCCTGTGCCAAGGGGTCAGCGACATTCTCGCCATGCTGCAAAGATTCCCGGCCCATAATAGGTGGGGAACCAGCACTACCGCCAGCGGCGAGAATGAGCAGGTTTACACCATTGCCCATGAGCAACACACCCATGATCATCTTGGTCATGGCCCTATCGAGCAGGAGATAGACACCTGCGCTGATTAATGCTCCTGCGGCGAGCAGGAGGGAGAGATTAGCAGCCATTAGGCATCCTTTCCTGCATCGAGAATATTGGGCGGAGTGATCTGCGGACCAGAGGACTGATGCACACTCGGCTTTGGGCGGGCTCCAGCTTGGGTGACGCGGGTAGTTTTGGTTGCACCCACTGTCTGACGCTCACGCAGTGCTTGGACGCGCTCGCGGGCGCGTTCCTTACGCTCTTCTTCATCCTCGTCTAGCTGTCCACCCAAAGCGCGCAGAATGTGCAAGGTCAAGCCGACAACGATGAGGTACACACCGAGGTCAAATAGTAAGGCGGAGGCGACGTGAATATCGCCGATCAGTGGCAGCTCCACATCCCAGATATAGGAGGTTAGTGGGGGATCACCAAAGAACATCGGCCATACCGCAGACAAGGTACTGGTCAAGGCGCCAACCCCCAACAAGGTGGTGGCATCAATCGGCATAGTAGAGTCCAACTCGCGCCGACCACCTGCCAAATAGCGTAGGGTCAATGCTAAGCCGGCAACCAAGCCGCCGGCGAAACCGCCACCAGGGGCATTGTGGCCGGAGAAAAAGAAGTACACGGAGAGCACTAGCATCGATGGGAAGAGCAGGCGAGTGACCACGTCTACCATCAAAGAACGATTCAGCACGCGTTCATCATCGGCATTTGCAGCTAACCAGCGCCGTCCTTGGGCCAGTAAGATTGGGCGACGCGATTTCGCAGAGAAAGAGCGAGTGCGGTAGATCAGTGATGCCACACCTAAAGCAGCGACCACCAGCACGATACCTTCGCCGAAAGTATCCCAGGCGCGGATATCAACGAGTAGGACGTTGACGGCATTTGCGCCATGACCGATCTCATAGGCCAGATCTGGGATAGCAGCACTAACAGCTTCAGTATTGCGTGCGTTTGCAGCGAAAACTGAAACCACAACGGCACTTAAACCCACCGAGATTGACAGCCAAGCACGAGCGCGACGATTACGTGGTGGGGCGACCCATTGAGTATTGGCTGGGAAGCGGCGCAGTACCAGCATGAAGATCACCACGGTAATGGTCTCTACTAGCAGCTGAGTCAAAGCCAGATCCGGCGCGCCTTGTAGCGCGAAGACCATGGCCATGCCAATGCCGGTAATGCCAACCAGAATCAGAGCAGATAGGCGGTTTTGCTGTACGGTCACCGTAACAGCGACGATGATCAACACTGCTGAAATTGCAGCCTGCGGTAGGGAATCCCAAAGCTCAATGCGTACGGAATCTTTTTCGTTGAGCAGTAACAAGACTAATGGCAGAGCCGCAAGCACAGTGAAGATAGTGGCTAGATTGTAGACCAGGGATCCGCGCTGGGTAGAAGCGGTCAGTCGTAGGGAGACCCAACGCAGGGCGTCGAGGACCGCATCATACGCACGGTTGGCATCACCGAAGGCGGGCACCTCGAAATTCAAGCGAGCTACCTGGGCGCGCTGCCAGTGCAGGATACTACCGGAAACGATGATAATCGCACTGAGCAGTAGTGGAATATTAAATCCATGCCATAAAGCCAAGTGGCTGCCAGTACTGGAGGGGCCGAAGGTGTTATCCAGGTGGGTGTTGATAGCAGCATCTAACCAGTGTGGCCACACGCCAAAGAACACAGTCAAGGTAACCAGCACCGTCGGGGGAACCAGGAGCTTGGGGTTCATGTGGTGCATCTTGGCAACGGCCTCGGATTCCTCCTTGCCTCCGAAGGCACCTTGAACAAAGCGCAGGCTATAGGCCATAGTTAGGATGGATCCCAGCACCATGGCGACCAAGGTTGCTTGGCCAGGCAGGCCGGTAAGTAGCTCCTCGTGGAGGACAGCTTCAAAGACCGATTCTTTTGCAATGAAGCCGAACATTGGAGGTAGTCCCGCCATGGAGGCAGCCGCCAATATCGCCAGACTATAGAGATAGGGCTGTTTGCGACCCAAACCAGAAAGCTCGGTGAGATCGCGCGTACCAGCGCAGTGATCGATGGCGCCGACGATCATGAACAAGGTCGCCTTGAATAGCGAGTGCGCAACGGTCAATGCCAGGCCAGCGAGTAATGCTTCGCGCGAACCGATGCCTACCACGGTGGCTAAGAAACCTAATTGGCTTAAGGTGCCGTATGCCAAGACCAACTTGAGGTCACGCTGGCGCAGAGACATCCAACCAGCCATAAGCATAGAGAACATTCCAAGCGGGATAATGATCATATGCCAGGTGATATTGGCATTAAAGTCTGGCGCTAGACGGGCGATCAGATAGATGCCAGCCTTTACCATCGCCGCGGAGTGTAGGTAGGCCGATACTGGGGTGGGAGCGGCCATGGCACCGGGCAGCCAGAAATGAGCAGGGGCGATGGCAGATTTAGAGAGTGCACCGGCCAGAATCAAGATGATGGCATACGATGCATGGGGGATTTGGTCCAAGGGGACGTTCGCGAACTCCGAAAGATTCCAGATACCGGTTTGCCGACCGAGCAGGATAATACCAACCAACATGGAAAGCCCACCGAGAGTGGTGACCATTAATGCTTGGGTGGCGGAGTGTCGGGAGCTTGCACGTTCGCCGTAGTAGCCAACCAAGAGGAAGGAAAGTACGGAAGTAATCTCCCAGAAGACGTACATGAGCAGGAAGTTGTCAGAGATAACCAACCCGTACATGGCCATGGCAAATGCGGTCATTTGCCCAGCGAAGGCTTGGAGGCGACGCGGAATCTTATCAAAATAGCCCCAACAATAGATGAGGACTAGGCCGCCGATGCCTAAGATGATCAAGCTAAAGAAACCAGCGAGCGAATCCAGCCGGAACGTGAGGTCGAGGTGCGCCGGGGTCATCCAGCCGTAATGGCGAGTAAGTGCTCCCTCATTCTTAAAGGTGCCGGTGGCAAATAACGATATGACCCAGGCAAATCCGCCCAGTGGTATTAAAGAAAGCACCCCAAAAGCTGGTCTCCCCAAATTTCTTATGAGATATGGCGAGATGATAGCGGCAAGGGCTAGTGCGCACAGAAGTACTAGCACAGTGTCACATGCTCCTTATGTCTTATTGATGCGTGCTGCTGAGGATGAGCTAAGTATGCGTATTCTACGGGAAAAGTTCAGCATACCAAGGTGTAAGGAGTAGAAAGTGGCTGGCATTGCCCCGCGAACACTACATCTGCTATCTGATGATACCTATAAAAAAGGGACAGCATGAGCACTGGCAGAAAAACTGGTTCTTTTCATGTCCACGTATCTACGGAGTGACCATCTGTGGGCAACTACGAAAATATTTGCAGGCCCGAAAGGTCGACCACCTTACCCCGCAACACAACGTCTTGCAAAGTTATAGGAATACCGCTTGTAAGGGCGATGCCGGGCACGTGAGAGCAGTACCGCCCCGCACCGCCAAAGAAACTTTGGAGACTGACGCAGCCATCGCTAGGGGTGTAATTGATGGGCAGCTTGGCCTAAGGCAGAGCAAGCAGCATGGGATGGTGAAGGACCAAAGCCGATAGCCCAACATTCATTCCGTGGGGTGGCACCAAGGAGCAAAACACAATGTTGGGTATCAAAGTTATAAGAATGGAATTGGGTGATTTCAACGCTGGCGAAAGCCGAGGCAAGTAAATTGCTGTAGCAAGCAATCGGTCCGGTTCCTACCGTTTGGAATTGCCCTTTATCATTTTCAAAAATACAGGTAGACAGACCATGCGGCGGGGTGGAATAGGAATTAAGTTGCCACAGGGTTTTGCGTGCCGGGGCCAACTTGTTGAGAAACTCTTGCCAGGTGCTGTTACTTGCAGCATCCTGTAATTCTTGAGGCATGCGAACAGCACAGTGTTCATTCCAATAGTCCCAAGCAGTGTCTGCTTGCTGGGGGGAATAAGAATCCTTAGTAGTGAGTGCGGAAGTGATGGGCCAATGAGCCGAGGATAAGCCCGCACCCGAGTGGGGGACTTGAGGATCTTTTTGCGTGTGCTGTCGGAAGGGCAGAAATTCGTTAGCTTCTTGGGAATGCTGCAAGCAAGGGGTAGCAAAAGCCATGGTTCATCCTTGGGGTGTGAGGGGGATGGACCGACTCTTGGCGGCAATTATGGTTCGTTACGGCCACTCCCTGCATGTAGGGAGTCGATCCGTTCTATCCTACATGCAGGCAGCGAGCCTCAAGCACTCGTAGCGCTACGAGGGATTGCGCGACGAGTCCTGCAAGGAGCCTGGGAGAGGAATGGAAGATGAACATGGCACCACTCTAGTATATTTCGGACACTTTAGTAGTGGTGGGTGTGATATACGGGGGTAAAGGAGATCCTGTCAAACAGCGCGCCAAGGTAGATGTGCGCTGTTTGGCAGGCTGCTGAATGAAGGGCTGGATACAGAGCTGGCTATGCGGCTTTGGCTTCGTCTGCTGTTTGAGAACGAGGGTTGCAGGCAAAATCATATTCTTGTTGCAGGAGCAGCCATGCATCCGCTTGGCCGAAGCCATGGCATTCTAGGGCCTGGGCTAGCTCTGGACTCAGCGGTCTTTGGGCCTCAAGTATGCTGGCGCATTCCTGGGGGTCAATATCGAGAAGGATTGCTGCATCTGATGTTGACCAGTGGAGCGGGATCACGATGTGTTCTAGCAGAATTGTGCCCGGGTGAACTGACTCTTGGTGGCGGCGGGTGGCGGGGCTCATGACCTTCTCCTGACGGTTGGTGCTATACCAAAAGCGAGATCAGGAGCGGAGCGCTTCCTCCAACTTTTGGTTTGAGCAACATTGGAATATGTGATTCATCATACTGGTGCCTAGTATAAGTGGCGGATACTACATTCACAATGGTTTAGTGAAAATTAATAGCATCTAAAAATTGTGGCAGGGCGTCGATGGAGCGGAGATATCACTAGCTACCAAGGCGATACCGTGAAGTATTTTTCCTGCTTATTGGCCGAATGTTTGTGAATCACTCAGTGGAGTGTGCTTTCTAAAAGCTGTGGGGGTTGTTGCATGAATTTGTCTATCCACCCTAGATTGGAGGTGATACAGGGGGTGGAAGTGTGGGATTGACACCTAAGACCAGCGCTGATCAGTCAAAACCTAACCCTGGCAAATTTAGATCAAGGGTTGGTTGGAGGCACATGCAATGAAAAATTTTTCGGGGAAGAGCTCAGAGCTGCGATCTATACGAGCAGGTGTGATTGAAAGTTACTATGGATAGCTAAAATGGAATTTTTGCTAGTTAGGCGATGCGACTTACTTGGGTGCACATCGCTGAGACATACATAGTTCATGTAGTTCATGTACCGAACAACCCAGCGTAGCTTTGTAGCTACGCTGGGTTGTTGCGGAGGTTAGACTGTTGGTTTAGGAAAAGTCTCCCGCTGTGCGATGAGAAGCGGACTGGGTGGAAACTTTATTGGCAATAATAATGGCGAATAGGGAACAAGCATAGGCAACCAACATACAAATACCCATGGTGAAATTTTCATTTGTGCCTAGACCAACGATTGGTGAGGCAATGGCCGCCATAATAAATTGGAAGAATCCGGTGACAGCGGAGGCTGAACCAGTATTATCTGGCACTTCCGCTACAGCTAGTCCAGTGAGATTGCCTACCACTAGGGACAGTGGAGCTACCGCGAAGAACAAGCCGATAAGGCGTAAAATATTGGAAGCATCCGTCAGCGCAAAGACCGTGGTGGCTACGGCCGCAATGAGCATGATGATGAGCCCAGCCACAGTGATCTGATATTCACTATAGGTTTGTAACATGCGGTTACTGATGATACCTGCCAGGATTAGACCACCGGCGTTGCAGGCAAAAATGATCGAATAGACTGCTGGCGAAAAGCCCCAGGAATCTTGGATAACAAAGGCTGAAGCGGAAATGTAAGCGAAGAAACCACCGAATCCAACGGCAAATGAGAAGGTGTACCAGCAGAAAGCCCGGCTGCTCATCACGCTGGTGAAGGTTTTGGTGAGTTCTGCAAGATTAAAGGATCCGCGCTGTTCTGGGGGCAGGGTTTCTGGCAAGGTGTATGCGATAACTAGTTGCGCAGCAACAAGAATGGTCAGCACCCAGAAAATGCCTCGCCAGCCAATGGGGTCTGCAAGTATGCCACCGACGACAGGGGCGAAAACTGGTGCGATGCCCTGAATCATCATGAGCACGGTGTATGCGCGGGCAGCGCCCTTACCTTTGGTGATGTCTGGCACCATAGCGCGCGCAATAACCAAACAGGCCCCGGCACCGAGTCCATGGAAGAGGCGGGCGATGATGAGGAGACCAATATTTGGGGCAATGCTGCAGGCAATAGCAGAAACCAGTGCCACAATTGCTCCGATACGCATGGGACGCAGCCGGCCGGTGGCATCAGAAAGGATGCCCACGAAAAGCTGACCAAGGGCCATTCCGAACATGAAGGCACTTAATGTAAGTTGTGTCATCGAAGTGCTGGTGTTTAAATCTTCAGCTACTTCTGGCATCCCGGGTAGGTAAAGGTCTGTGGCAAATGGGCCAGAAGCCGTAATAAAGGCTAAGGCAATGAGTAATCCAGTTGTCATTCGATCTGGAATTGTGCGGGTCAAGTAGATGCTCCTCACTTGGCAAAATGTCCCAAAACGTTGGGCGGCAAGTGTGGACAGTAGCAAAGATAAAAATTTCTTGTAAGCCGAAGATTTACGTAATGGCCTTGCTGCCAGCAAAATCATAGTGGCAGTTAAAAGTGATCAAGATCTATTTCTGTCCTAGCTTTGTGATGCTCATCGCTAACAAAAATTGTGGAAATTCTTGTGCAAGATCAGATGGGGAGAGACTTGTGGTTGAAGGCACCGCAATTTAAAAGCGGAGCATGCGGTCCTTGGTTGAATCGCTTGCTCCGCTTGGATCTGGAAAACTTAGAATTTAGCGCTGAATTTCTGGGTACGTAAGCAAAAATGCGGCTTCTGCGGCGGCCACATGGAAAATCTCGGTGGGATCCACGGATTCATTTGGAGAATGAATGGCGGTAAGCGGATCTTCAACACCAAATAAGGCAAGCTCCGCGCGCGGATTTACCTGAATCAAATCACTGCACAGCGGGATAGACCCGCCATTGCCAACCGAGTGGGTCTCCGCTGCGTTATAGCTAGCCGCAAGGCAAGCTGCGAGTTGCTGGATAGCTGGTCCTTGAATATCTGTGGTGAATGGCTGGTTGATAGTATCAACACTAACTTCTACCTGGGCATGCCAAGGCGTGTGAGCCTGGATGTGCTGTTTAACCGCGGTAACAATCGTTTCCACATCATAATTGTGCGGTACGCGGAGATTGAGCCGGGCCTGAGCTTGCGCTGGTACTGCGTTGACTGCATGGACAACCGGCGTTGAAGTAAAACCAATGGTGGTAATAGCTGGTCGAGCCCACACCGTAGATGCAATGTCGGAGTCGCTGCCAAGTACATCCACTCCCGGTAGTATTGCCGCATCTTTGCGGAAGTGTTCTGCAGGATACCCGGTACCCGGCCAAGTAGTAGAGATGTCAACGCCGTCGATCACCGTGTTACCGTCCTCATCACGGAAAGAATCTAAGATGCGGACGAGGGCAGCTACCGCATCTGGTGCGGCGCCACCAAAACTGCCTGAATGTACCCCATGCTCCAAGGTGCGTGTTGTTACGGTAAAATCTGCTCCGCCACGCAGGGCGGTGGTTAAGGTGGGAACGCCTACGGCTTCGTTACCGGTATCTGCCACCAAAATGGCGTCCGCCTGGAACAGCTCTGGTTGCTGCTCTAATAACGCATGCATCTCAGCGCCACCCTGCTCCTCTGACCCCTCCACTACGATCACGAGACCTAGGGGACTACTTGGAGAATGACGCTTCCAAGCGCGTAAGGCAGAAAGGTGCATGATCAGATTACCTTTGCAGTCTGCAGCACCTCGGGCATACCAGCGCCCATTAACTTCCGTGAGCTGTGTGGGCGGAGTCCGCCATGTGGCAGGATCACCCGCGCGCACCACATCGTAGTGGCTGTAAAGCAATACGGTGGGTGCTCCATTCTGGGCTGGCTTATGGGCAACAATGGTATCGATCCCAGATTCTGCGGGAAGGCGTTGGACTTTTAAACCGAAGTCCTGCCCAATTTCTTTCAATGCAGCAACTACCCAGTCGCAAGCTGCTTTATGGTCTGCCGCGAATTCAGGAACCGAGTGCACGGAATGCAACGCGGTAATCTCTGAGAGTTGCTGAAAAATGAGATCGCGTTCGCCGGAAATCTCGGAAACTAACGAGCTAGTGAGACTGTCTAATGAGGTCATAGAGCCTAGTTTAGAGTGTTCTCTTAGAGCTTACGTAAATTGCTTGTATAAGCAGCCAGAGTGCTGATAGAACGTACTTAGCGCCTCGTGTCTACGAGCGCTGCAATAATACCTAGTCTGCACGCACTACCAATCCTGGGGCGTGTCGGGGCAGACGAAGCGAAATTAAACTGAGGAGAAAAAGTTATGGCAAAGACCATTGCCTTTGAAGAGGAAGCGCGCCGTGGCCTGGAAAAGGGGCTGAACACCTTGGCTGATGCCGTTAAGGTTACCTTAGGGCCAAAGGGCCGCAACGTAGTGCTCGAGAAGAGCTGGGGCGCCCCAACTATTACGAACGATGGTGTTTCCATTGCCCGTGAAATTGAGTTGGAAGACCCATACGAGAAAATCGGTGCGGAATTGGTGAAGGAAGTAGCCAAGAAGACCGACGACGTCGCTGGTGACGGTACCACTACCGCAACCGTATTGGCGCAGGCCTTGGTACGCGAAGGCCTGCGCAACGTGGCTGCTGGTTCTAACCCAATGGGCATTAAGCGTGGTATCGAAAAGGCTGTAGCTGCCGTAACGGAAAAGTTGCTTGCCCAGGCTAAGGACGTAGAAACTGAAGAGCAGATTGCCGCAACCGCAGGTATCTCCGCTGCTGATCCTGCCATTGGTGAGCAGATCGCCAAGGCTATGTACGCTGTGGGCGGCGGCAAGCTGAACAAGGAATCCGTCATCACCGTTGAGGAATCCAACACCTTCGGTGTGGAGCTCGAGGTAACCGAGGGTATGCGCTTTGATAAGGGCTACATCTCTGGCTATTTCGCAACCGACATGGAGCGCCTGGAGGCAGAGCTCGAAGATCCATACATCCTGCTGGTTTCCTCCAAGATCTCCAACGTTAAGGACCTGCTCCCATTGTTGGAGAAGGTCATGCAGACCGGCAAGCCACTCGTTATCATCGCCGAGGATGTCGAGGGTGAAGCTCTGTCTACCCTGGTTGTGAATAAGATTCGCGGCACCTTCAAGTCTGTAGCTGTAAAGGCCCCAGGCTTCGGTGAGCGTCGTAAGGCTCAGCTGCAAGACATTGCTATCTTGACCGGTGGCCAGGTTATTGCAGAAGAGGTTGGCCTCTCCCTAGAGACCGCTGACATCAACCTGCTAGGCCGTGCCCGCAAGATCGTCGTTACCAAGGATGACACCACCATCGTTGAAGGTGCTGGCAACGCAGAGCAGATCGAAGGCCGCGTAAAGCAGATCCGTGCCGAGATCGAGAACTCCGATTCTGAGTACGACCGCGAGAAGCTGCAAGAGCGCCTGGCTAAGTTGGCCGGCGGTGTGGCAGTTATCAAGGTAGGCGCTGCAACCGAGGTTGAGCTCAAGGAGCGCAAGCACCGCATCGAGGATGCCGTACGTAACGCAAAGGCTGCTGTCGAAGAAGGTATTGTTGCTGGTGGCGGCGTGGCTCTACTACAGGCTGCACACGTGCTCGATGGTGACCTTGAGCTAGCCGGCGATGAGGCTACCGGCGTGAAGATCGTCCGCGAGGCACTGTCTGCTCCACTGAAGCAGATCGCGCACAACGCTGGTCTGGAGCCAGGCGTTGTTGCAGATAAGGTCGCTAACCTCCCTGCCGGTGAAGGCCTGGACGCTGCTAGTGGCGAGTACGTTGACCTTATGGCTGCTGGTATCAATGATCCAGTAAAGGTAACCCGCTCTGCACTGCAGAATGCTGCCTCCATCGCAGCCCTGTTCCTGACTACTGAGGCTGTGGTTGCAGATAAGCCAGAACCAGCTGCTCCTGCAGTGCCTGGCGCTGATGAGATGGGTGGCATGGGCTTCTAATCCCCGAAGTTCGCGTTTAGACGCATGGTGTCGAATGCTTGGAGTGAATTAACCTCAATTGTTGTTTACTCCAAGCATTGTTTTATTTCGTCCGTATAGCGTTAAGCTTTGATGCGCTCGAACTCGATTGAGAGTGTTCTCATCGTTACTCGACTACTTCTGATCCCAAATCATCTGAGGAGTAGGCAGGTAACCACATGGTTTCTCGCAACGATCTGGGTTTTACGAACAATTAATCGATGTCTCCGCGGTAGCCTGATTTTGTTCGTTGTGCCAAAAAGTCTCTACGCGAAACTTAGCTATAAATTACTTAGGGCATTTGTATTCAACGTATGATTGGAATCCGCGGGTTGTAGCTTTGGTAACTGGTCTATATTTTGCGATTGTAAGCGATTGAACGGTAATGGGTATAGCCACAATTTTCCCGTTGAACACAGGCATAACAAATGCATTTAGATAGTGAAGTGAGTGTTCTTTCGCATGATGGTTTAACTTGAACCAAAAATTTGATGGATAGAGTTACGGATGGTTTCTGTAGATTGAATTCCATAAATGCTAAGAAGCAATTAGCTGAGTTCATAGCGAATTGGTGAGCGATGAATCAATTGGTACATGGAGAAATCCTGTATTCCGACCGACTATAAGATATATCCAGCTAAAAATGTGCTGCCCTACACTTCAAAAGCAAGTGTAGGGCAGCACATTTGTGTTTGCGCATGGTATAGCATGCAGAATGTACTCCTTCCGAGATGTGGCGATTACATGTCGCAGGTTGAAGGTTTTGCAGTCGTGCAGCAATACGGTGATGCAACCTGGGGTGTAGAAACGAATTTGATTTCGACTGGGTGCCAACCGTGTTCGTCGAGCTTCGTTGGCGAAATCAAATTCGAAATTGGGAAAGTTTCTATGTAGTTGGACACCGTAAAATGCATGTCATCAATTGCAATGATGAATTCATTACGCAAGTCCTGCCTGGTCGGTAGCTAATTTAAATACAATCTTTGGTGGCTTAATTTCCGGCACGGTATCTGCGGTTGTGATGCTCCTAGTTTGCATGGGAGTATCGTCTTCGCTGTTCACCTAAAGCAGGAGCTAAGGCTACAATAGGAAGTTATCCACTAATCAAATCAGCAATTGCGAGGTTTCTTGTGCAATCATTCAAAATAGCTTCAGTCATCGTCTGTGCTTTTTCTGTTGCTTCGGCTATTTTTGCCTTTTTCTCGGTGGTGGGCGGACTTTTCTCGGTGCTGGCTGCAATTGCCTCAGTGTTAGTTTTGATCTTCGGGATAAAACGTCGTGAGTTTGCTTTGGCTTCAGCGTCATTGATAGTTAGCTTGGTGGGGATTGCCTTTGCTGCTATAGCTACGTTAAGCATGCAAAGTAGCGTGCGAGAGAACTGTGGGGATTTAGACCCTCGCTCTGATGAGGGTATAACATGCTTCAATGAAAACTATAGTTCTTCTTGGGGTCTTTACCGTGTTCTCGTAGGGGAGCAGTAGAGAGGTGGTAGGGGTGTGTGTCTTCCAAATACTGCAGCCCCACTTTTAGGTGCTGCTCTAACGTGTAATTCTAGTATTTAAGCTAGTGGCGGGTTTGAAGTGAAAACGTAACTTGAAGGATCTGCCCTATTTGTTTTTGCTTATTACGGCTTCGCGTAAAATTGGGGCCGAATATGGATTGCCCTAGCGTTGTCTCTAGTAGGTCTCAGCTGTTCACTGGGTACCATCGCGTTAAGCATGTCGCAACAAAACGCTGAGAGCATCGAATTATTTTCGTGTCTGAAGGTTAAAATCTGAAGGCTAACATTTAAGGGGTGTTTGGCGACGTGTAATTGCTGGCATTGTTAACATCTCTAATAATCATTTTATTAATAGTAGAACTAGAGTCGGTGTCGCTAAGCCGTCAATAAGAAAAATAAGACCCATTTATCGTAGAAGGCGACTTTTGTTGGGCTTCGTTGCTGGGCATATATGGTCTGCCGGCATCGCCTGCAAGGGCGATTCTGAGTCATCCCACTTTCAAACGTTGTCCGAAGGCGCGTTAATGTATTGCGCAATTGTAATGGGCCTATAGCGGAATGGATAAGTTCTTGTGTCTCCTGCCGTGAAAACTGTCAGCTTCAATTAGTTGTTGATGTTGGGACTATATTCCGGGGTTGTTCAGCAACGTGCGGGAGCTTCTGGATCTTAGTTTTGTAGCCTAGTAATAAATAATATGTTGGGGGTGTAATTTCTTTATGCGTAAGAGAGCTGATTCTCTCGTTTTAAACATCAAGTATAATTGTAAGCCCCATTTACAGGCGAGCTTAATCTTGCTATGGGTGTTTTAATTTTTTCTCAATAATGGGCAGTTGATAAAAATAACTGAATGGTTTACTGCATTTGATTTATCGACGTAAATAGGTGTAGGCGTCAATTTGTACAGTCATCGAGATGCCTCCAATTTAGCTAAAATGTGGGTTTTGTACTTGAGGCCATAGCTGGAATGTGATTATAGAAGATCCAAATGGCTAACTTTGGTTAATCTGAATTGTATTGATTTGGTTGTTGCGAATTTGTATATTGAAAGTGTGGATTCTCAAGAATTATTTAATATTCCTAGTGCTGTATCTCTTCAACGAGTTTCAGTCACCCTTAAAGGAAGACAAATCCTGCAAGATGTTAGTTTGATGGCTCAACCCGGGCGTATTCATGCCTTACTTGGTCGAAACGGTGCCGGAAAATCTACAACATTTAAGGCTTTGCTAGGCCTGGTGCCTTATACCGGAAGTGTGAAAATCTTGGGCCAAGATTTTAAACCAGAATTGTTGAGACAGGTGGGCGCTTCTATTAACGGCCCCGCTTATTATGGGCATTTATCTGCACGGGATAATGTTCGAGTTCATACCAAAGTTTTCGGCATGTCGGACGATGAGGCAGACCGTGTTTTGCAATTGGTTGGTCTTACAGGTACAGGTCGGAAAAAGGCTAAAGATTTTTCAACAGGGATGAAAACTCGCTTGGCTCTAGCAATTGCTTTTTTGGGGTCGCCTCGGATACTTATTTTGGATGAGCCACAGAATGGATTGGATCCACAAGGCATCACTGAATTGCGGGAGATGATGCACAGCTATGTAGCCGCAGGGAATACGGTAATTGTAAGTTCGCATCAACTGGGTGAAGTAGCCCGCATAGCTGATGATATTACTGTTATCGATGACGGACGAACGATTTTTACTGGTGCCTCCGATGATTTCGTCCGGGGTGGGGACTTGGAAGCACGCTTCCTTGAAGTGACGAGGCATATAGAATAATGGATACTCTTGTCGGACATCTACGGGCTGAATTGTTGCGGTGGAACAAGTCGTCCACAGCATATTTCAGTCTTATTGGCCTTATTTTTGGTGCTCTTAGTATTTTATTAGCACAAGCAACTCGTGCTGCAGGGTTTGAATCAGCTGCTTATAACTGGCAGGTCATGTATTTCACCGGTATCGCCGCGCCGATGATGATGATAGTGGCAGCATTACAAGAGTCGAGAGACAAGAAGGCTCGCCTTGCTGGTGTACTTTGGAAAGGATCCAATCCACGGTATGAACAGTTAGCTCGGCTTTTTGGAGCTGCAATTACTGCTTTCCTTTTTCAAATCTTGAGTTTTGGCTCGGTGATTATTTTCTCTCATGGACCTCTGAAAGAGGGGCTCATAGGGATCATTTATTCTTGGTTTGGAGCTCTAGGATACCTAGGTTTAGGTGCAATCATAGCTCGGTACGCAGGAATGGTCGGTGCCCTTTTGGGCGGTTTTGGCTGGCAAATCGTTGGTGGATTTTTTGCTGAAGGTTCATTCTGGTGGGCTAATCCAGCAGCATGGCCAATTCGGATCTTGCTTGAGCCCATAGGGGTCAATTTCAACGGGACACCGATTGATCCTTCAAACCCAGTGCTTGAGGATCCTCCATTCCTCGGAGTGTTTCTTTGCTTGGTTTTTGCGGTGTTTGTATGGGGGGTGGCAGTATTGACTGCCAGTCATCGACAATTCCATTTTGATTTGCGACGCTCTCAACGAAAAACCTCTGAAGCCAACTCAGTAGAACCTGAATTAGAAAATTCGGCAGTGCACTCTTCAAGAGTAGCTTCCTATGATTTTACCCAGCGGCCTGAAGGGCATACTTCGATCTCTAGGTTGCCTTTGCCGGGTATTGGGTTAGCTTTGCGGGGGTCTGGAATTATCCCCGCCGTAGTTATTACTCTCTTGTTGATCGCCGGATTAAGCTTCACTTATTCATATGAGACAGTTGAACAAGTGATAACCTTTGGATTCTTTTCGGTTGGCGTAGGTCTGTTGCCAATTCTTTGTTGGAGGGTATTTGAACCTGGCTATGTTGTCACCTATCTACATAATCAAAGAATTGTTCCTGCACTGATCGCATTCCAGATGATGGTTATTCTCATACTGGTAATGGTTTCAGGTATTTGTTTATCAGTGACTGGGATGCCAATCGCTGAGCTGTTCCGCCATGTCCTTCTCTGGTTTTTAGTAGGCACGGGACTCTGCAGTATTGCTCTAGGCTTGACCATTAGGCTTGGCCCTGGTGCGACGATTGGGCTGACTGTATTATGGACGGTCGTAGCTCTTACACTCGGTGGGGACGTACTAGCTGATACATTCCTCTGGGTCCCAGCAATTCCTGCCTGGCCACACACTGGCGCTAGCACAGAGCGTATTGCCTATGCTGCACCCCTGAGCATAGTTTTAATGTGTATTGGTCTATGGTTTGCTGGCAAAGAGTTGGCAAGGTACAGACGCAATTGTTGAAGCTTTCGCCATGAGATTTCACAGTCACTAGATTCGTATGTCCGGCTCAGCTGTTAACGGATATTTTGAAGTTAGGCCTTCGCTTGCGGAGGCCTTTTGCCATGCGTACGGGGAAGCATGAGAGTATTGCTTAACGTGCGAAGCGCTGCAGGGCGTCAGTTACTTCTTGGAATTTGGTCTCGGCTTCTTCCCCGCCTTCTATAGCTGCTTGGGAAACACAATGCCGTAAATGGTCATCAAGAAGGGATAGAGCTGCGTTGCGAAGCGCTGATTGGACTGCTGATATTTGGGTGAGAATATCAATGCAGTATTGATCTTCGTCTATCATGCGATGGATGCCGCGAATCTGACCTTCGATGCGTTTTAGGCGAGTAAGATAACGCTGTTTCTCTTGGATATAACCATGCTCATGGCTCATGCCGCTCTCTTTTCTATTTTCAAAAATGTAGGTACATGCTGACGCTGTAGGGGGATTAAACTGTCCGAGGCCTATAGTCTAGCGACCGAATGCTCAATCCAGATGAGGGGCAGGCCTGCTGCATAAATATTTGAGATGTTCATAGCGAGGTGGCGTACTGAAAACTATAGGGTGACTGTGCTTAGGAGACTTTTTGCGAAAAAGATCGCAATCTGAGGGAATTGGTCACCACAAAAACACTGGAAAATGCCATTGCAACGCCTGCCAACATGGGGTTGAGCCAACCTAATGCGGCGACAGGAATGAGAACGACATTGTATGCAAAGGCCCAGAATAAATTACCGCGGATGATATTCAAGGTACGCCGGGCGAGGCGAATTGCTGTTACAGCACCGATAAGATCATTAGACATTATGGTGATATCGCTTGCGGCAATAGCAACATCGGTGCCAGCGCCCATGCTTAAACCTAGATCAGCTTGCGCGAGGGCCGCGGCATCATTGACGCCATCGCCGACCATGGCCACCTGCTTTCCTATGGACTGTAATTCGGAAATTTTAGAAACTTTGTCGGCTGGAGCCACCCCAGCGAATACTTGCTCCGAAGGAATACCTACTTCTTTGGCAACGTGTTGCGCGGCTCCATAAGAATCACCGCTAAGGAGCCAGGGCGTCAAGCCAAGATGTTGCAATTCAGTGATGGCTGTTTTGCTGGAGGCCCTTAGCGTATCGGATACTACGATCACGCCTGCGGGGATGGTATCGAGGTAGACGACAACCGGGGTGGCACCTATCTTTTCAGCTTCCGTGAATTTGCTTGCAAGATCGGGCGGTAATTCGCCAGCGGGCTTGCCAACTTGTACTCTCTTGCCCGCAACAGTGCCGGTAACTCCGATTCCCACAGAGTTCTCGAATTCGGTAACCTCTCGTCTGTGAGGTGCTGCTTGGGCAATAGCTTGGGCTATGGGGTGTTCAGACGCAGCCTCTACCGAACCAGCAAAAGATAATAACTCTTGGGAAGATATGTTGCTCGTATATACCGCATTGACCTGCATGGTCCCTGTGGTAATGGTGCCTGTCTTATCCAACACAATGGTGTTGATCTTCTTCGTAGACTCCAAAACTTCAGGTCCCTGGATCAGCAGGCCCAATTGAGCGCCGCGTCCAGTGCCCACGAGTAGTGCAGTGGGAGTAGCTAGGCCTAAGGCGCAAGGGCACGCGATGATCAGAACTGCAACAGCGGCAGTGAAAGCAGTTGCTATACCGGATCCAATGATTAGATGGATTACAAGTGTTAGCGCAGCAACGATGATGACGATCGGAACAAAAACTTGCGCTATGCGATCTACGAGTCTTTGAATAGGGGCTTTTTGAGCTTGCGCATCAGTGACCAGCTTGGTCATTTGAGCTAAAGTGGTTTGGTTTCCAGTACGGGTGGCTTCAATATAAATACGACCATTGGTATTTAAAGTAGCTCCGGTCACCTGTGCTCCGGGGCTGACTTCAACGGGTACTGATTCACCGGTAAGTAATGATTCATCAACAGCGGAGGCGCCGCGGGTTACTGTGCCATCTGTAGCAATCTTTTCACCTGGACGCACGACGAAAACATCCCCTACCTTAAGCTCGGAAATAGGAATCCTTTGTTCTTGTTCGTTGCCTTCAATATCTGTGTGGATGATCGTCGCATGCTTTGCACCTAATGCAGAAAGCTCGTTGAGGGCTGCAGCAGATTGGCCTTTTGCGCGAAGCTCGAACCAGCGTCCTAAGAGTAGGAAGGTGATGACCACGGCAACAGTTTCCAGGTAGATATCGTTCATTTGGGCATTTTCCGGCATCACATGCATGTGCATTGTCATGCCGGTTTCGCCAGCATCGCCTAAAAAGAGCGCCCATAGTGACCACAAGTAAGCTGCCGTGGTTCCTAGGCTGATCAGGGTATCCATAGTGAAGGAGCCATGGCGAAGATTCGTTATAGTTGCTTTGTGGAAAGGAGCGCCGGCCCAAAAGTATATGGGGGTCGCCATGGTAAGGACTGCCCACTGCCAGTTTGGGAATTGCAGTAGGGGGAACATGCTTAAGGCGGTAACAGGGATGGCAAGACACGCAGCAATGATGAGCCGAAACCTGAGATCTGCTGCTTCCTGCTTCCGGGCATCGAGAGCAGGATTGCTGGGAGAGTTTTCGTTGCTTTGGGCGCTATCCTGCAGAGCGAAGGCGCCGTAACCTGCATTTTCGATAGTCTTGATTAATGCGCTGGGATCCGTCGTTTCTGAATCATACTGTACTTGGGCGGTTTCCGTGGCAAAGTTTACTGTGGCTTGTACGCCAGCAATTTTGTTGAGTTTGCGTTCGACCCTATTTGAGCATGAGGTACAGGTCATCCCGGTGATTCCCAGATTTATGCTCGTTGAAGATAGCTTTTGCGGCATGCCCAATCTTTCCTTGAAAATTTCAACCCCCAGGATATACCCCTAGGGGGTATTCGACAAGGGGGTGCGACGGAAAGTGTGTATGTTGCACGCCTATCTAGAACGCAAAAGCTCCTGAGTTTTTATGTCCCGCAATCATATGCCTCCCATATATCTCCATGGGCGGCTAGGCTTTGCTAGATAAGAAAACAGGGGGAAACGCAAGCTCTTCACAAAAGTAATTCCTCGAATTATTTAGCACTAAATAGTCGAGTGGCTGCTCTGGCCAGGCGATCTGGTGAAGCTGAGCGCATACGGTAAAAAGTCTCATCCACGACAGAAACTCCATAGTGGATTCGACCACGTTGCCAACGATTTTTGGGATGGGTGGCATCCCAAACGCGCTGGGCAACCTGTTCTGGAGTGATATGTACGCCAAGACGCTTAATAGACGTGGCTGAATTGTCAGCTAATGCGGTCTTTGCCCATAACGGCCAAATGTCAACAACGCGAATGTCGTCATGGCGCCATTCCAGACTTAACGCTTCAGTAAGCGAGCCGACATAGGACTTACTGGCTCCGTAGATGCATATCTCTGGTTGTCCGAAAATTGCGGCAGCGGATGCCATGCTTACCAATTGGGCGCCAGGCGTACGCTTGAGATACGGGAACGCCGCTCTTGCCCCGAGGGTAGGCCCCAGGGTGTTAATGGAGATTTGGGCCTCGATATCGCTGGGGTTTAGGGTGCTTAGCTCGCCTGCACGGATGATTCCGGCATTATTATCGAGAACGTCTAGCTGCCCATCGGTGCGCTCGCAGAAGTTAGATAGCGCTGCATCCCAACTCTCGGCATCACGAACATCTAATTCACCGCAAATGATATTTGGATGGGTATGGTCTTGTTTGGCGATGTCGTAACTTCCGACAAGCCATCCTGCATTGGCGAACTTGTTGGCGACGGCGCGCCCAATGCCAGCGGCGCCTCCTGAAATGAAAATACTCTGCATACGCTAAAGTATAGAACTATGAATGCAAGTAATGATGTTTTACGGTCGGAATTTACCCCCCATTTGGAGTTGCTTAATTACGAACAAGCTCGAAAAATGGTGCACAATGCTCAACATGTTTCTGTTCCAAAACAAAGTGACAGAAAGCAGATTCTGCTGCGTCTGCACGACTTAATCCTGGAGAATCAAGACCCAATTTTGGACTTGATTCAAGAGGAGACCGGAAAAAATCGGGCCAGTGCTTTCGAAGAAGTTATGGATGTCGCTATCACGGCGCGGCATTGCGCCTATGCAGCATCTAGGCTATTGAAGACGCAGCGGGTTGGGGGAGCGTTACCCATGTTGACGAAAACCCGCATTCAACATGCTCCGCTCGGTGTTGTTGGAATTATTGCGCCGTGGAATTATCCATTTACCTTGGCAATTTCAGATGCGTTAGCTGCTATCGCCATGGGTAATGTGGTTGTTTTGAAACCAGATTCGCAAACCCCACGTTGTGCATTGGCCGCAGCGGAACTATTCAAAAAGGCAGGCTTGCCACAGGGAGTATTTCAAGTTTTGTTGGGGAGCGGCAAAGAAGTAGGACAGGCTATAGCTGAGCATGCTGACTTCCTTATGTTTACTGGATCAACGAAAACTGGCCGACTTCTAGGAGAAATTGCGGGGCGCCGACTAATCCCATATTCCGCAGAATTGGGAGGAAAGAATCCATTGATCGTGGGCCCAGGAGCACCCGAAAAGCGTACTATTCCTGGAGTGGCAGCTGCTTGCTTCTCTAACTCCGGACAACTGTGTGTCTCTATAGAGCGAATTTATGTGCACGAAAGCCAAGCGGACACTTTTATTCCTGAGTTCGTCGATTACGTTAAAAATATGCAGGTGGCCGCAGATAAAAACTGGACCACTGATATGGGGACTTTGATTTCTCCAGAACACCGCGAGCACGTCGCTGCCCTCGTTGCTGATGCAAAAGCTCAGGGCGCGGAAATCCTGGCTGGAGGACAGTGTCTCGATCACTTCAGTCCAGCTGCTTATGCACCTACCGTACTAACGAATGTGCCGGATACAGCCGAACTGTATCGGGAAGAGGTTTTTGGTCCCGTCGTTTATATCGAAGTCGTAGATACTGTAGAAGAAGCAATTCGTAGGGCCAACGATACAGAATACGGCCTGAACGCCAGTGTCTGGGCAGAACCAAAACTTGCCCAGCAAATTGCTGCGCAACTCGCTGCTGGTACCGTCAACATCAACGAAGGGTTCTCGGCAGCGTGGGGAAGTATCAAAGCTCCAATGGGTGGTTGGAAAGCTTCAGGATTGGGGCGGCGGCATGGCGATAGCGGCTTGCTAAAATATACCCAAACCCGCACGGTTGCTCAGCAGCGCCTGACTAATATTTCTGGGGGCACAATGCTAGCTCCAAACCAATTAGCCGACGTAGTGAGCATGGTATTACGCTACGGAAAACGGTTCTTGCGCTAGGAGTAACCACGACGCCAATCTAGAAAGGCCGCATCGCCCATGTCCAAATTAATGGCTTTTGATGTTGATGGCACCATCTTGTTTGATCAAAAGATCTCCCCACAGAATTTGGATGCTTTGTGGCGCTGGCATGATGCCGGAAATATCACGGTGTGCAATACCGGGCGCAGCATGGAAGCCGTTATTCAGGGGTTGCAAGAATATTCGCTTCCATTTGATTACTACGTTTTGTACACCGGGGCAGTGATCGCGGACAGCGAGAGAAAAGTACTGAATGCGCACACGCTTCCGCAGCAGGTAGCTAGGGAAATCATTCAGCATTTTCAAAAAGTTCCCGGAGCGGCCGTGTATGCAACTAGTTTGGAGCAGGATTTCAGCTTGAATCGGGAACAGTCGGATGCCACGATAGTTTCCCACTTTAAGCCAGTGGAGCTGGCATCCTTAGATGGCGTGGATCTTGTGGTGGTTCCCTTACTTATCGAAGATGCGGAGCTGCGAAAAACTGCATATGAATGGATCATTAGTAACTACGGCGACCGCATAGATTGCCAGCGCAATTCCTATATCCTCGATGTGGTTCCCAAAGGCTCTACCAAGGGAACTGGTTTAGGTCGCTTAATGGATAATTATCTGCATATCTCAACCGAAGATTGCGCGGTGTACACCATTGGCGATTCGTGGAATGACATTCCAATGCATCAATTCGCACACGTAGCGGCTAGTTTTCCTTGTTCTCCGCCTGAAGTGCAAGCAGCGACCGCCCATGTGGTAGATCAAGCATATGAGTTTGTAGATCTGGCTTTAGGAAAAGAAAAACCTAAAAATTAACCCTCCTGGTATTATTAAAATAAGGCGTGGTTTTAAGGAGGAAGCCTATGGCCAAGAAAAACTCACCGCAAGAAGTTCAACCAGCAAGTAGTAATTTTCAAGCATTGGGAAATTCGATCGGCTTAGCCACCATATGCACCTTGCCGAATCTACTTAGAGGGCTAGATAGTTTTTGGCTCACGCTCATATTCGCCAGCATCCAGTGGCTCGTATTTTTTGGGGTAATGAACTACCTACTGCGGTTGAACTATAAGGATGGTATAGGGCTGAAGACCACAAAGAAGTCCACCTTGGTCTTCAGTTATGGCGTGGGTATTCTCCTCGTAGTTCTAGCGCATTATCTCTTCCAAGCAGTGCTCTAACGGCGCCGCTTTCCTAGAGGGATAGTTTGAAAATCATCCACCACTGATTCTAAATGCTGGGCAGCTTGCTGGGCATCGGCTTTTGCCTGCGCCCGTAACCTTCGCAAAGCCGGGCGGTTGCCCACAGGTAACGGATCCGGGGAATTCAAAGGAACATTAGCTCGGCCATCAGATAGCTCAATGACCCGCACCATGCGAGAAGAGCTGCTCCGGGCAATTTGTGCAGCCAACATACGGGCACTAGCCAATGGAGTGCCACCTGCAGCCGGTAGTGAAGCCAAACATTCCCGAGCTTTCTTCGTGCTCCGGGTAGGAGCTAAGCCAATAAACGCCTGGGTACCCTGCGCCACGATAATGCCAACTTCGCTGCGATCCCGGTAAGACTTCTCTAAAAGAGCCACCGCAGTGCTGCGGGCAGTACGTAATGCTTTCGCAGCCATGGAGCCAGAAGCATCCACAATGATCAGTATTAATTCGCCCGCGGGAGCCAACCGGTCTACCGTGCGCATATCCTCTTTATTCACCAAAACTTGGTGCGGGTGCTGTGGATTCTGGGCACGGCGCACACGTTGCCAGGGAGCGGCCGCCCGCAGGGTAGCTGCTAGGGCTAAAGGCTCATTATCCTGACGTAAGGGACGCGGATGTCGGGGTCTTCCCCGCATCCCTAATTCGAGATTTCCGCTTCGCCCGGAACCACCACTAGCACCATGACTGCGTCCCGGACGGGGTGCAGGAGGCAGAAGTTCAGAATCGCCTTCCGGAAGATGCTCCGGTGCATCTTCAGCTGCTGGAGATTCTGCTGAGGCATCGTCTTCGGGAGCTGGAGCCGGTTGGTTTCCTGCATCAAGCGAAGGGGGATCAGCTGAGGAAAGAGTATCCGGCATATCTGCAGAGGTTGGTTCTTCCGTCTCTGATTGGGGAGATTGTTCTGTAGCAGACGGCTCATTCGGAGGCTCTGTAGTGGAGTCTTGCTCGGGTGGCTGCGGTTCAGCGGGAGGTGGAGCTTCAAGACCAGCTGTAGCTACCCGCGGGTGGATGATATATGAATCCACCAATTCCGAAACCGTGGCAGAAAAATACCGGGCCACGCGCAAAGCCCCGAGAATAATGCGAAAATTCGCAATTCCCGCAGTCCCTAACTGGGCGATAGCAGCGCCGACCGTCTCTTGCGATAGTGCTGGTGGAACTTCTTGCGGTAATGACAAAGCTGCTAAACCATCAGTGGTGGCTGCGGAGCGCACTAAGTCGAGATCTAATTGGTAGTTCACCATGATCGCAACAGGGCAGTGATCCCACAAAATACTGGGAACTTCCGCTCCTGTGGTAGCCGCGATGAGCAGCATGCTTTCCTTGAAATGTGCACACACTGCCGCGGCGCTACTGATGGGAAGGCTTTCTGCACTGGCAACTACCACAATAGATGCGGCTGGCAAATGACAAATATCCTCGGGAGTTAACGCGGGGGAGATATACTGCACCCGTGGATTCTCCGCAGCATGCGAAGTATCCGCAGCATCTGGTGCGCCGTTAACATTCATAGCTGGGTCGGTGAATGCATTGAGGACTTCTTGCCGTAAACGGTGTACACGTAAAGAATCCCCAATGAGAAGGCAACTAGTGCGAGAAGCCACACAAGATGCCAGTACAGTGGCATCGTTCAGCATTTAAGCCCCACAAATCTCTTGAATTAAACCGTGCAAACGGGCATCTATATCTACAGGCGTCTCAAAAGCATCGCTTTGAATTCGGTGTCGCAGACAAGCCGGCGCCACAGCAGCAACATCCACTGCGCTTACAGCATTTCGTCCCGCGAGAGCAGCATGTGCTCGGGCAGCCCGCGTAAGCACCACCTCGCCTCGGTGCCCAACACACTGAGATCGGGTGCACAATTCGATAATCCGCAGGAGCATATCATCACTCAACTCCACTGCGGTGAGATTCGCACGGGCGGCAACAACTTCTTGCGCTAACGCACGCTGTTGCTCCGTTACATTGGACACAAAGCCTTCCGGATCTTCATCAAAAGCCAAACGGTCGCGGACTACAGCTAAGCGCTGGGCCACATCCTCTAAGGTATGCACCCACAAAGCTAACCCAAAACGGTCTTGCAACTGCGGGCGCAGGTCGCCTTCTTCTGGATTACCAGAACCTACTAACACAAAACGGGCATCATGGACGTGACTGATACCATCGCGCTCTACAATATTTTTGCCGGATGCGGCCACATCAAGCAGCACATCAACTAAATGATCATCGAGCAAATTAATTTCATCGATATACAAGAATCCACCATGGGCTTCTGCCAACAACCCCGGGCGGAGCTGGGAGCGCCCCTCTTGCAAAGCCACATCAATATCAAGGGCCCCAATCAGGCGATCCTCCGTGACACCAAGTGGCACATCAACCACGGGAGCTTGGATACCGCCGGCAGCAAGTAAAGCACCCAAGGCACGTACCGTAGTAGTTTTACCGGTACCGCGATCTCCAAACGCCAGCACCCCGCCAATACCAGGATCGACTGCAGTGAGTAGTAACGCATTCTTGAGCTCTGCTTGGCCACGAATACTCGTAAACGGAAAAACTGGGGCATGATTAGCAGCTCCACCAGCGACATCTTCGTGTGTCGTTATTCCGACATTTTCGGTGGGATTAGAGGAGTTTGCAGTATCCATCATTTAAGCCATTCCTTCTAGCTGAGCATCAATATCGTCCGCTAAATCTTCTAACTCATCAAGCATATCGGGGTCTGCATCCCACAAACCACGTTCGGCAGCCTCCAGGAGCCGCTGCGTCATAGAGAACACTGCCGCCGGATTTTCCTCAAGCATGCTCTCCCGTAGTTCATCATCCAAAATGAATGTTTGGGCAGCTTCATCGAAGACCCAGTCATCAATACTTTGCGTCGTAGCCTGCATCCCAAAAGTATTTTCAAAACGGGTACGCACCATCGCGACTCCCTGGTACCCATGCTCTAATTGAGCCTCATACCACGTTGGGTTCAACAATCGAGTCCGTGACTCTGTACGCATAGCATCTTCCAAAGTCGCAATATTAGTTTCGTGCTGCCAAGCTTGGGACACCCGAGCCTGGGGCCTACTACCGCTCAGATGCTCCACCACAGTAGACACCCCACCCAGGAACTCAAAATAGTGATCCACCCCGGCCAAAGAAATTTCCGTGGAATCAACATTTTGGAACGTAGTACGTACCGGGGTTAGTGCCGCAGCGAGTGCTTCCGAAGCCGACTTACCATCACTATGCTTACCCCAAGCAAAACCCATACGCTGCAAATACACTTCCGCGATCTCAGCAGGATCCTCCCACGTCGACGCCTGCACCAACTTATTCACCCCGGTACCATAATTACCGGGAGCCATAGCGAAAACCCTCGTTATGGCATCATTCGCTGAAAGCCCAGCATCCTGATTGGCACGAGCATGTTTCACAAGGAAGTTCTCAGCAGGATCCTCCTCGAGAGACGCAACCTCGCGAATAGCATCATCAAGCAACTGCATTGGACCAGATAACAAATCACGCCCCACCCCAGACAACGTCAAAACCACATCAATACGCGGCCTACCTAACTCTTCCGGGGAAAGAATAGTGTACTGAGTAACCCTGCCACGCCCATCAACCTCTGGGGAAGCCCCAATAAGCCGAAACGCTTGAGCAATACCCTCGCCACGGGTCTTCATATTGTCCAAACCCCAAATCACCATAGCTATCGACTCAGGGTAACTTCCCGTGGCCTCGAGCTCCGCTCGCACTAAAGCCTCCGCAGTAGCAGCACCACGCCGCACCGCAGTAGCCGTAGGCAACACCGCTGGATCCTCCCCATGAATGTTGCGCCCAGTAGGCAAAGCATCTGGATGAGAAGCCGGCTCTCCACCAGCAACCGGTAACACATATTTCCCAGCCAAAGCCGTCAACAGCCCAGTAACCTCTGCATTATGGGTGGTGTGATACCAAATATGGTGCAGATGACGATACCAGCCCAAAGTTTCCGGCCGCTCCTGGAGCTCCTGAGATAACTCCTTTACCGTCCCGCCCCGGGCAACAACCCCCACTAGCGCAGTACACTCCGCCTCAGTCCACTGCTCGTCCAAAGGAGCAGCATTACCCAAGGGATAACTTATAGCCAATTGCAGAATATCTACAGTCTTCTCTGGAGCAATAGGAACTCCCACCGTATGCAACCCTTCTGGGATTGGAGCCGCTCGAATAGCTTCCACTGCCTGCGAAACTTCTGCAACCCACTGCTGCCAAGCAACTACTTCTGAAGACCCCGGGGCAGGAAGCTCCACCAAATGTGCATCAGCGCACAATCGCACCAATTCAGCGCAAGCACGCTCATCAATCTCTGCGGAGGTCAGCAATCGCTGACATTCCTCGCCCACAGCAGCCAGCGCTCCATACAATCCAGCTTCCACCAACTGTGGAGTCAAATAACTCACCAATCCCGCTGCACTCCGCCGCTTCGCAATGGTCCCTTCAGCAGGATTGCTCATCGCATACAGATAAAAATGCGGCACCCCACCAGTAAGCAACTGTGGCCAATCCGCCGCCACCATGCCAGTAGCTCGCCCCGGCATAAACTCCAATGCACCATGTGTACCCCAATGCACCATGGCATCATGTTCAAAAACCTGGGATAACCAGGTGTAATATGCAGCAAACGAGTGTGAAGGCGCCGCTTGAGGTGCCATCAAGACATTCAATGGATCAGCATAGTCCCCGAAGTCCGGCTGAATACCCACAAAAACATTGCCAAAATGCGCACCCCGGATCTCCATATGGCGCCCATCAGTGTCCACAGCGCCCGGAACCCGGCCCCACAAAGGATCAATACGAGCGATATGATCTTGCGCTGGGGTAGTAGGGCTCCCATTCAAGGCAGCAATATACTCCGGCACCGGCCAACGATCCGCTACCGTGCACTGGGAACGCTGGGTACTGGCATCATTGAGCAAGGTATCCACCAGCTGCTCTGGAGAATTCGGCACTGCAACCGTATAACCAGCCTGAGATAGCTCCTGCAAGAAATGCCACAAAGACGCAAAAACATCCAAATTCGCGGCAGTACCGATCGTTCCATCGGAATCATGCCCAAAAAGAGTAATACTTATTCGACGATCAGCCATCGGCTTCTGCGCTAGTGCAATGGTGCGGGCAACGCGCTGGGCTAGTAATACGACACCAGGTTCATATGGTTCCAGACCCGAATCACCTTTGAAGGCAATGACCCACGGAAATAAGGCACCCTCGAATTCTGGTACGGCGATATTCATAGACAATTGTCCAGGAGTCAGCCCAGGCATGTCTTCCCAATCTGCAGCACTCGTCCGCTGCAAAATGGCTGGGGTAAAGAGCGGAGTTCCCTGAGCTTCTAAGAAGTTCACACCTTCTGGTACCCGGGGATTAGCGTGAGTGCCGGCTAGCGTAAAAGCAGATAAATTAATCCAAGCATCGACGTGAGGGGCTTTGGGATCTGTGGTGGGATCCCCAGCCCAAGCAATGCATTGCAGATGGTGTTTTTGTAATGCGTGAGCGACTGCATGGGCTACATCCATATCTTTGTTTGATACTTGGAAAGGGCTCAACATGAGTCCTACGCGGCCGCGCTGCGCCGGCAGATTTGCTTCGATGCCCTCAAGTTGGATGAATCCGTGTGGCTGCGTTTCTACTAGCGCGCCCGGGTCAGGACGCGCGGAATCCACCGCAGAAGCTGCCACCAAAATCGCATGTCTTAAAGCTGCTGGATTGAGACTTGCCAATGCGGCCCGTAGCCGGGCAGCAATACCTGGGGACGGTGCGGCCGAAAGCTCTAAAAGCTCCGGGCCACAAGGCACTCCGCAGGCAATAATAGTGGGCTGCGGATCCACAGCAGCGAGGAGATCTCGCAACGGTAAATATTCAGAAGGATTGGCGAACCCCTGTAAGAAGAGGATATCCGTTGCTAAATCCGCGGCATTTTTTGGGGGCTGTGGTAGGTGAGTGATCTCTAAAGAAAGCGATTGGGCTACAAGCCCGCGGATGATACCTTGCAGCATCATTCCTGGAGATCCAGACCAGCCAACGAGAGTAATGCGAAGTTGCCGGTATGTGGAATTAGAATCGGTAGCGGCCATATCACTGTGAGGCACAGGCATATCCAGCTTTCGGGTGAGAAGATTATGGGCTTTTCGGCTATTCTAGCCCCTTTGATTGTGGAGCAGGTAACTACAGGTGGCCTTAGAGGAGCCGTGATTACATGAGATCTATCTATCCATTTAATTTCGCATCAAGTACGTTATGTTCATATTTATTACTGGTAGCGGCATGCGCGGGGTGCGGCCGTCGCAAAATAGTAAAGATGAAGTGTATGTTGGTTAGGCCGGTTTAAAGCAAAACTAATTCTGCACGTTGAAAGGCAGGACACTTATAGTGTAAGCGCACTTACTGGGTGCTCTGTACCCTCCGTAAAGCTGCTGGTTAATGTGTCCAGTTTACGCGGAGATAACCTGATATGCCGTCAGAGTTCTCTTCAGGCATCTGACGGCATATTTGAAGTACTGACGGTGGATAGCGTTGCTGCCTCGAAAAGAGCGTCGAAAGACGATTCCGGTGAAGGTGCTGTTTGCTCGAAGGGTGAAACTAGTAGGCCTCACCAATGCGCTCGCGCCCGCGAACTACGATATTAGGATCTGGCTCGCCTACGAGCTCATAGTCCTTGTTGGTGTAATTGAACTTGTTAAGCACATACCGCATTGCATTAATGCGCGCCCGCTTCTTGTCATTTGAGCGGATCGTGATCCACGGCGACTCATCGGTGTCGGTGTAGCGGAACTGCTCTTCCTTCGCGCGGGTGTAGTCATCCCATTTATCCAATGAAGCAATGTCCATAGGCGAAAGCTTCCACTGGCGCACTGGGTCAATTTGGCGGATCGCAAAGCGGGTGCGCTGCTCCTTGGGGGAAACAGAAAACCATAGCTTCGTGAGCGAAATGCCTGAACCGAGAATCATATTCTCCAGCATGGGGACTTCGCGCAGAAACTCAGCGTGTTGCGATTCGGTGCAGAATCCCATAACTCGCTCCACACCAGAACGGTTGTACCAGGAGCGGTCGAAGAAGACAATCTCTCCGGCAGCTGGGAAGTGCTGGATGTAGCGCTGGAAATACCACGAGGTCGATTCGCGTGGCGAAGGTTTTTCCAGGGCCACAACGCGGGCGCCACGGGGGTTGAGGTGCTCGTTGAAACGCTTAATGGTGCCACCCTTACCGGCGGCGTCGCGGCCTTCGAAGATGATGATGTGGCGTTGGCCGGTGTCCTTGGTCCAGTTTTGCCATTTGAGCAGCTCAATTTGCAGGGAACGCTTAATATGATCGTATTCCTTGCGGGTCATTCGCTCATCGTAGGGGTAGTCCTCCCGCCACGTTTCTACTGGAGTTCCCTCTGGGGTCAGCAGCACCGGATCATCCTCGTCGGAGTCATCCACGGAATAGCCAGCAGTAGCTGCGAGGTCAACAACGGGGAGATCATTATCAGTACTTGCCATATTCCGATTATATCCCGGGTAGGGGCGGGAGGTGGCGGAATTCTCATGCCAGACTGGCCACATTTCTGCCAGCTCATCGGCATATTGCTGCACAGCTGCTGCCATGATGAGTGACGTGCTCAAAACGTGCACGTAAAACCAGGTTTCACATGCGTACCGAACATCGCAGTGATATAGAAGTTGTGTAGTGGTCGCGTGCGAGCAAGCGCAGCACAGAAAATAGCCCCCACGAATGGGGGCCATAGATCGCAATGATGCCAGAGGAATTAGTCGCTCTCGGTGGGCAGTCCAGCTGCTACCCAAGCATCGGTGCCGCCAACGACATTAATGACTTCTAAGCCACGGGCCTCTAAGTATTGGCCAACCTGGGCACTACGACCACCAACCTTGCAGATCAGGTAGATCTCGCGCTCGTCATCAAGCTCATGAAGGCGGGATGGGAAAATGCTCATCGGAATATTGTGTGCGCCCACAGCGCGCACTTCCGCGAACTCGCCTGTCTCCCGGACATCAATGAGCTGAGCATCTGCCGGAACCTCGGTTACGAGTACTTCGCGCATATGTTAGCCCTGGAAGCGATCGATAGATTCTTGCCAGATGCGCTCAGCCTCAGCCTTATCGGCCCAACCAGAGCCAGTCACTTCCTTGTTTGGCTCCAGATCCTTGTAGTGGACGAAGAAGTGCTCAACCTCATCACGCAGGAAGCTGGACACATCGGTGATGTCCTGCAAGTGCTCCCAGCGCGGATCGTCAATAACGCACAGCAGCTTATCGTCGCCGCCGGCCTCATCTGTCATTTTGAAAACGCCCAGTGGACGAGCCTTCACTACGACACCTGGGAATACTGGCTCTGGCAGAATAACCAGGGCATCCAATGGATCGCCATCCTCGCCCAAGGTGTGATCGATGAAACCATAGTCCAATGGGTACGCCATGGGGGTGAACAGGTAACGGTCCAGGTAAACCTTGCCGGTCTCGTGGTCAACCTCGTACTTATTGCGCGAGCCCTTAGGGATCTCAATGGTTACTTCAATGCTCACAATTACTCCTTGTAGCAACTAGGGATTAATAGGCTTTCGCCACGCTGTGATTCAAACTCAGCTGTGATTCAAACTCAGCTTGGCATGGTGAAAACTAGAAACTGCTCTCACATCATACAGCTTTTCATCAGCTTTAGCAGGTAGCACTGTGGTCATACGCCCAAAACCGTAGGCGGAAAGCCCCCGATGGGCTGCTTTCTTGCCAATGTAATCGAGGTCGGTTGTGTGCGCATTGCTGGCAGCAGCGCTGGCCATCTCAGGAAGTACATGGACCTGCGGAGACTGCACTTCTAGAGCAGAGCTATCGGCTGCTGCCCCTTGCTTTCCGGCGCGGGCACTTTCCAAGTTTGTAGCGCCCTATTAAGGTATAGAGGCGATGAAGGCGCGACAATGGTGGATTGGCTGTACTGCAATTACTGCGATTACTGCAGGAGTTTTGGGTACAGCGTATGTAATAAATCAGCAAGATGATTATGAAGGGGCAGCTGCCACCACGATCGCCGCACCTGCAGGCGGACTTGCTGCTTTGCAAGCAACTCCCAACCTCGATACGGCTGAGCTCACCTCCCAGCTGGCTGAATTTGGCGGGAGTGACAAGCTGGGGGAATTCTCCGCAGTCATTCGTGATGCCACCAGTGGCCAAACCATTTATTCTGCACAGCCAGAAACCTTGATGCTGCCAGCCTCTGCGACCAAGATGCTTACCTCAGTGGCAGCCATCCTGGAGCTCGGCCCGGGTGCGCAAATAGAAACTACGATTACTCAGCCAGATCCAACCACTTTAGTCATCAATGCAGCCGGTGATGTTTGGCTTGATGATGCCGCCCTGGCCGATCTTGCCGCGCAAATCCAGGCCAATGTGGATCTCAGCACGATCACCACCGTGGAGATCCGCAACACCGTATGGCAAGTCGAGGAATTTAATAGTGGTTGGGATGAAGCTGATATTGCCGGTGGCTATATCGCCCCTATGCAGCCAGCGATGCTCTATGGCGCGCGGCAAGAGGGGACTACCGGCGATCTGCCTCGTACCACCACACCAATGGCCGAGGTGGCAAGTAACCTAGCTAATACCCTGGGGCTGCCAGAAGCAGAAATCCGCACACTCACTGAATTCACCCCAGCTGATGAGGGCACGCCCGTCGCCACCTGGCGTTCTGCCGCCTTAAGTGAGCGGGTGGATGAGATGATGGCCCACTCCGATAATGTGATGGCCGAAGCCATCGGCCGCGAGCTCAGCGGCACGGATCCTGTCGGGGCAACTCTCGAGATACTTGGCAACCAGGGCCTGGCAGTTTCCGGGCTCGAAGTCAGCGATAACTCTGGGTTGAGCATTGATAATCGCATCAGTCCAATGTTCTTCGCTGATCTCATGGACCTCGTGGTCTCCACAGAGTCCTTGCACAATGTAATCCTGGGCATGCCCGTTGCAGGCGGTACTGGCACCCTTGAAACGCGCTATACCACCGATACAGGCAAAGGCTGGGTGCGGGCTAAGACCGGTACTCTAACCGGAGTCAGCGCCATGGTTGGGGTGGTCCCCAGCGTGGAAGGCCACCTCTATACCTTTGCCCTGATTTCTAATGAGGCCTCAATTCTGGATGCTCGGGCACACATGGATAAGATGCTCTCCTTGCTGCGGGAGCACTAGTGCCACCGGGAAACACGTGGGGGCTTGATGCTTTCGCCCCACCAATTGTCGCCTCACCAACGGTCGCTCCGCCAATTGGGGCTGTTGCTACAGGTGCTGGCAATGAGGCAGCACCTGCGATGCGCCGCCAGCCCTTTTGGCCGCGCACGAGTCCTGCCTTTGCACGCTTGCGGGCTGCGGTGCGCAGCATGCCGCACCAGCCCTACATACTTGGCGTCTCTGGTGGGGCAGATTCCATGGCCTTGGCCTGCGCCATGGTGGCAGAACAGTATCCGGTCTATGCCGTGAGTGTCGATCATCAACTTCAAGCCGGTAGCGCTGCAGTGAGTACTGCCGCGATTACACAATTGCGCGAACGTGGAGCATATGGGCTGGTCGTCCCCGTCGAGGTGCCTGTAGGTGAAAATATGGAAGCTGCAGCTCGCACCGCACGCTACCAGGCGCTCAGTGCCCCTGGGCTGCCCATCGTCGTTGCCCACACTATGGAAGATCAAGCCGAAACTGGTCTTTTGCATCTCGTGCGCGCCAATTTTCACGGCATGGAGCGAACCACCACCATTTTTTCCAGTGCTGGCGAACGAGTGGAGCTTTGGCGACCATTTCTTACCATGCGGCGAGCCGATACTGCCCAAGCATGTAAAGAATTGGGCTTAGAGATTTGGCAGGACCCGCATAATCAGAATCGCGATTTTCGACGCGTGGCCCTGCGTCATGAGGTTATGCCCTTGCTAGCAGAGGTCAGTGGCGGGGACATCATCCCCGCACTTGCCTACGCCGCAACTCAAGCTCAAGCTGCCCAGCACTACCTCACCAGCCAAGCTCGGGTGCTGCTAGCAGAGATCCAGCAACCGATGGCAGAGTGCAGCCACTCGGCAGAGTTACAAGAGCTGCATATGTGCGGTCAGCTCAATGCTCGCGCACTGGCCCGGCACCCGGAGGTCTTGAGTGCTCAGACCATCCGACTCTGGCTGCAACAAGCAGGTCTCACACTGAGTCAAGGACAGAGCGCTGCCGTGATGGCTTTGGTATATAGCTGGCACGGACAGGGGGAGGTGGCCATATCTGGCGGCTGGGCAGTGTACCGTAGGAAGAGCATGTTGCAAGTGAGAACACAGGAGAAACGCAGCTCATGACCGTGCAGGAAATTAGCCAGGGCCAAAACCACCCTATCCCGCCCCATCCATACGGGGATGATGTCTTGGAAGTTCTGATTCCAGAAGACCAACTGCAAGCGCGTATTGCTGAAATGGCAGCCAAGGTATCCCAAAAATATAAGGAGACCGAAAACGATGTCATCTTAATTTGTGTGCTCAAAGGGGCAGTATTCTTTATCACGGACTTCGCCCGTGCCCTTGATATCCCAAACCAGCTGGAATTTATGGCAGTGAGCTCCTATGGCAATGCTTCTACTTCTTCTGGGGTGGTACGCATTTTGAAGGATTTGGATCGCGATATTGCAGACCGCGATGTCATCTTGGTCGAAGATGTGATCGATTCCGGCCTCACCTTAAAGTGGCTGCTTCGCAACTTGCGCGGTCGCAAACCGCGGAGCCTGGAAGTTGTATCCTTGCTGCGCAAACCAGATGCTGTCAAGGCCGAGATCGATTTCTTCGACATCGGATTCGATCTACCGAATGAATTCCTCATCGGCTATGGCTTAGACTATGCCGAGCGATACCGTGATCTGCCATTCGTTGGATCCTTGCGACCAGAGGTATATTCCTAATTCCTCCATAATTTGTGCAGCGCAGCAGGGTCAGCCTGCTCGGCACGGGCACCAGCGATAAACAGCGTCACCAGAAGCGGTGGCGCTGTTGCTATTTATGGATATGATGCTGGCCGCGGGCGCCGGGGCGCTGTTACTGGGTCGGTTACTGGCCGGCGGGCGCTGCGCGCAGCAGGTAATCGGGGCTCCTTTTGTTCCAGCCCAGGTTTTGTCCCAAGAAGCGCCTAGGAGCCCCAGTCATGCCGGCCCTCCACTGCAGGCATGGGTATGAAGGGCTGTGTTCGCCCATAGCGGGCACAGCCCGGAAACGGCGGCGGGCGGTATAAAGTATGTAGCAATAATAGTTAAGGCCCCAGCTTGGACTGAATGGAAGTGCGAGGCACGGAATTTTTCTCGCATCCTAGTTCCCGGCTAAGCTGGTTGATCTTGAGCAGCTAAAATATTACGAGGAAAGGTTCTGGCGTTTTAGCCGGTGCGGGAATGAAGAATAATAAGGTATTGCGGTGGGGTGTTATCGCCGCCGTAGTATTGATGGGCATTTATGTTTTCACCTTATTGGGTGATGAAACCCGCGGGTACCGTGAGGTCGATACCTCGGTGGCCGTAGAGCAATTAGCCGATAAGAATGTTAAGGAAGTCCAAATCGACGACCGTGAGCAGCGCCTGCGCATTGAGCTCAAGGACGGCATCGAATATGAGGGCCAAAGTGACATTACCGAAATCCAGGCGAAGTACCCTGCCCGGGCAGCCGAGGATATTTATCAAGCCGTAGCCGGTTCCGAGGCGGAATCCTTTAATACTAAGGTCACTCAGCAGAGCTTTATTGCTTCCATGCTGGGCTATATGCTGCCGTTACTGCTGATCTTTGGCTTGCTGATGTTCCTCTTCTCCCGCATGCAAGGCGGCGGCATGGGGATGTTCGGTTTCGGGCAAAACCGGGCCAAGGAACTAACGAAGGACATGCCCACCAACACCTTCGCCGATGTCGCCGGTGCAGACGAGGCCGTTGATGAGCTGCACGAAATCAAAGACTTTCTCCAAGACCCCTCCCGATATGAGGAGCTGGGCGCCAAAATTCCCCGTGGCGTGCTTCTTTATGGCCCTCCCGGCACTGGTAAGACCCTCTTAGCGCGTGCCGTAGCCGGTGAGGCAGGAGTGCCTTTCTACTCCATTTCCGGTTCGGACTTTGTGGAAATGTTCGTCGGTGTGGGCGCTTCCCGCGTGCGTGACCTTTTCAAGCAAGCACGGGAGAATAGTCCTTGTATTATCTTCGTTGACGAAATCGATGCCGTGGGTCGCCAGCGCGGCTCAGGCATGGGTGGCGGCCATGATGAGCGCGAACAGACCTTGAACCAGCTGCTCGTTGAGATGGATGGCTTCGGGGATCGTGAAGGCATCATTTTGATGGCCGCAACCAACCGCCCAGATATTCTGGATCCTGCGCTGCTGCGCCCTGGCCGCTTTGACCGCCAGATACCAGTGGGCAACCCAGATTTGAAAGGCCGCGAGCAGATCCTACAGGTTCACTCCAAAGGCAAGCCATTCTCCAAAGATGCGGATCTGAAGGCCTTGGCACGTCGTACCGCGGGAATGTCCGGTGCAGACTTAGCAAATGTGCTCAATGAGGCTGCGCTGCTTACCGCTCGCATTGGTGGCAATGTAATTACTGCCGATGCTTTAGAAGAGGCAACTGACCGCGTTATTGGTGGTCCACGTCGCTCCTCGAAGATCATCTCCGAGCAAGAGAAGAAGATTACCGCTTACCACGAAGGTGGCCACACCCTATCGGCATGGGCGCTGCAAGATATTGAACGTGTTTATAAGGTCACGATCTTGGCCCGCGGTCGCACTGGTGGTCATGCCATGACTGCTGGCGAAGACGATAAGGGCATGTATAACCGCAACGAGCTTTTCGCCCAACTGGTTTTCGCTATGGGCGGGCGCGCGGCTGAAGAACTGGTCTTTGGCGTACCAACGACGGGTGCTTCTTCTGATATTGAGAAGGCCACCCAGATTGCCAAGGCGATGGTCACCGAATACGGTATGTCTCCAGCCTTGGGCACCGTGAAGTACGGTGAGGTCCAAGGTGATCCATTCTCCGGTCGCGGTGGACAAGGTTCCATTGACTATTCACCAGAGGTTGCTGCTGAGGTAGACCGCGAGATGCAGTATTTAATGGATAAGGCTCATGAGATGGCCTACAACATACTGGCGGAAAACCGCGACTACCTCGATACTCTGGCTGCGAAGCTGCTGGAGAAGGAAACCCTGCGTCGCCCTGACCTCGAGGCCCTTTTCGAAGGCATTGAGCCGCGCGCATTAGGGGAAGTATTCCCAGAAGAAGCTGCCCGCTTCCCACGACAAGAGGGACGCGAGCCAGTAAAGACCCCAACCGAATTGGCCTTAGAGCGTGGCGAAGAGCCACCAAAGCCCTTTTCCTTATTGGAGGCTTCTCAGCAGGCTCGAGAAAAGCGGGCTGCGGAATTAGCTCAGAAACAGGCAGTGCAGCCAACCACGGATGCCCCAAGCGAGCAGCGCTATGTCGGCACCCCGCCACCCGCAGACTGGACAGCTCCTGGCTGGCCACCGGCAGACTCTAAGAAAAAGGATGCTGAGAAGCAGAAGCAGCCCCCGGCCCAGCCACGTGGCTTAGGTTTCAATGGTGTTGTGGATGCAGAGAATGCCGCCGGTGCTGGTGAGCAGCCCATGGGACATCAGGAAGTTGAGGAGATCGGCTTCCGTTTGCCTGAAAATGAGCAGCCGGACCACCGCGAGACCCGTGCGGTCGGGGATAACGAACCAGAGCAGACTCCACTGGCCGTTGCCCCGGATATGCTTGATGAGGCGCAGGACAAGGTCACTGATGATGCTGGCCATACCCCACCGAACCCAGAAGAGGACCTGCGTTCATGAGTACCTTTGATCAACAGCGCGCCGAAGCTGCAGTTCGGGAACTCTTACTGGCCGTAGGAGAAGACCCCGACCGAGAAGGCCTCCAAGAAACCCCGGCCCGTGTAGCGCGTTCCTACCAGGAAATCTTCGCGGGCCTGCACACCGACCCCGACTCCGTGTTGGAGAAGGTTTTTAATGAAGACCACCAAGAATTAGTGCTGGTTCGCGATATTCCGGTGTACTCGACGTGCGAGCACCACCTGGTGCCCTTCTTTGGCAAGGCACACATTGGCTATATTCCCGGCTCCAGCGGTAAGGTGACTGGCCTGTCTAAGCTCGCTCGTCTGGTAGATCTCTATGCCAAGCGTCCCCAGGTCCAAGAGCGCCTAACTTCCCAGGTTGCTGATGCTTTGCAGCGCAAGCTGGAAGCGCACTCAGTGATCGTGGTCGTCGAATGCGAGCACCTATGCATGGGAATGCGCGGCATTCGTAAGCCAGGTGCTGTGACCACTACCTCTGCAGTACGTGGTGGTTTTCAGACCAATGCGGCATCGCGCGCAGAAGCATTGACCTTTATCCGGGGTGCTTAATGCCGAATGAGGCTTTGTTTCGCCCGATTGGTCGCACCCGGGTAATGGGCATTCTGAATATCACCACTGATTCTTTTTCTGATGGTGGTGCCTACCTGGACCTGCCCCAGGCTATTGCCCATGCCGAAGAAATGGTGGCCGCCGGTGCAGACATTATTGATGTCGGCGGGGAATCCACTCGCCCCGGTGCAACCCGGGTGACCGCAGAGGTAGAGACTCAGCGGGTTGTACCAGTGATACGCGAATTATGCGAGCGTGGTATTGCCTGTTCGGTGGACACCATGCGTGCTACGGTTGCCGCCGCCGCTGTTGATGCTGGGGCAGTGCTCATTAATGATGTCTCCGGCGGTCTTGCTGATCCGGCAATGTATGCAGTGATGGCAGATACTGCGGTGCCCTGTGCTTTGATGCACTGGAATACCCAGGCGTTTGGGGATGCTGCCGGCCAGGGCGAGCATGAGGGTGATGTCATTAACCACGTCTATACACACTTGCAACGCTGCACAGATGCGGCGCTGGCTACTGGCGTTACTGCAGACAATATTATTTGGGATCCAGGCCTCGGCTTTGCCAAAAATGCCCAGGAAAATTGGCAGTTGCTCGCCGGCCTGCCGCGGCTACGCGAAGCCGGATTCCCAGTGCTCGTTGGAGCTTCACGTAAGCGTTTTTTGGTAGCGCTGCGCACAGAGCGTGGTATGGAGGCCGGCCCACAGGATGCCGATGCGGCATCAGCGGCGATAACTGCCCTGGCTGCTCAAGCTGGCGCCTGGGCAGTACGCGTGCATGATGCGGCTGCCTCCCGTGATGCAGTTACCGTAGCCAGTTACTGGCAGCGAGGCTAGCTGGCGTGTGGATGTGATGCCGTACCCATCGTGCCCGTCATATCTACGATGCTAGAAACAGCTGGCGTGGTTGGGTGCACCCAACCACGTGGAGCACTTTGAACATTTTTTCAGTCCCCAAGGAGACATCAATGTCCCACACCTGCATCCACCCTCATGATCACATAGAGCTTACGGGCTTGGAGGTCTATGGCTACCATGGGGTATTCGCCGAAGAAAAGGCCACCGGCCAGCCGTTCATCGTAGACATAATCTGCTGGGTCGATATGGCTGCGGCAGCGGCCAGTGATGATGTCGCTAACACCGTGCACTATGGCGAGCTTGCAGAACTCATCCACGGCATTGTGGCCGGGCCTTCGAAGGATCTTATTGAAACCGTCGCGGTAGCAGCCGCCGAAGCTGCCCTGGCGCAATTCCCATTGCTCGAGGCGATTACGGTGCGTCTGCATAAGCCAAAGGCACCTATACCACTGAATTTTGAAGATGTGGCGGTAGTTGTGCATCGGCATCAGCCCACACAATAAGGGCGCATGGCTTGAGGTTATGAGGGTCGCACGTGGTTCGTTGTAGCCGGGACGATCAGTAGGCAAGTAGTGCAGGAGCAAGGAAGTAGTAGTTATGGCTGAATATGAGATCGTGCTGTCGGTAGGCTCGAATATTCCTTTAGCACGGGGCAACGCAGCTGAGGATGCGGTTGGGAAAGCATTGGAGGATGCGGCTGATTCTGGTGCATCCACTCATGCTCGCTTGGCCAGCCAGGATCTGGTGCAGGCAGTAATCACTCGACTTGGCTCGCAAGTGCAGGCGGCATCGCATATCTATACCAGTGCGCCGTGGGGTGGGGTGGAGCAGCCAGAATTTTTTAATGCCACGGTGCTGGTGCGTACCGAACTCGCTCCCTTGGATTTCTTGCATGAAATGCAGGCCTGGGAATTAGAGTTTGGGCGTCGGCGCCTGCAACATTGGGGCCCACGTACCCTCGATATCGATCTCATTCAGGTACGTTCCGGTGGGGAAGAAGTCACTTCAACTGACCCGGAGTTGCTGCTGCCGCACCCCTATGCACAGCAGCGGGCCTTTGTGCTGCTGCCATGGGCTGAAATTGAGCCGGATGCTGAGCTCGCTGGGCAGCCTATTGTGCAGCTTTTGGCTAAGCTGGAAGAAGATTCTGCGCAGATGAAAATGCTAGGAGCTTAGACTATGCAGCGGCTATCCATTCCTGTTCTTATTGCTGGGGCCGGGTTCGTTGCTGCCGCCACCTTGATCATTGTCAGCCGCAACTATGGCAAATTTGCGAGCATTCCATTGTTGGTGTTGTTCACCTTAGGTGCGCTCGCACTGCTCAATGCTGGGTTGGCGCGGTGGGTGAGCAAAAAAATTGATGACCAAGCGGTAGGGCAGGATCGCCGCCAATTGCATCCGGTTACTGCCGCGCGTTGTTTGACAGTTGGGCAGGCTTCTGCCGTTACTGGCGCGCTCGCCGCGGGATTCTATGGGGGATTGAGCACCTATGTGCTGCCTCGAGTAAATGACTTAGCCGCAGCTCGGGCCGATGCCCCACGTGCGGTAGGGGCAACCGCCGTAGCGATTGCCTTAGCGGCTGCGGGGGTGTGGTTGGAGCGATCTTGTACTGTTCCTCCGCCTGGCTCCGAGAATCCTGGCCCAGTTGGAGTACAGTGAACAAGCATGGAAAACGATAAGAGCCAGAAGCTATACGTCGTGCTCATGGTGCTTGCCCTAGGGGCGAGTGTCGTGATGCTCGTGACGGATAACTCAGCTGCCCTCAAGATCGCCCTGATAGCGGCGCTGTGGTCAGCAGCCCTTGGTTTTTTCCTGGTCTCGCGCTATCGCGCCCAGGTCCAGGAGGTGCGCGATTCACTTGATACTGAACGCGACCTCCACCAACAAGCCCAGCAAGACTTTGCCGCGCAACAAGCAGCAACCCTGAAAGAACGCGATGCCCAGCATGAGGAGACGCTGGCTGCCATCAATGCACAGTTGCGTCAGTTGCAAGAACAGCTTGAGCCTTTCGTCGGCGCGAATTGGGAGACTCCAACCCTGCTGCGTGCTGAGGCAGTACGTCTGCGCGAGCTGAGCAATGAAAGCGCCACGAACACCGATGATGCCGTGCGCGCCGATTCGTCCGCTACGACGGGCGTGCCCAGCGAGCCAGCTACCATGCCAACTGCGAAGCCGGCGCAAAAATCTGATGATCCAGAGACTGCTAGTTTTAGCGCAGTAAAGCCGGAGGTAACCCGCACTACCAGCGCGCCCAGTTCCAAGGCTGCCCACCGCGCCTCTACTGCGAGCGCTGCTCCTAGTGATGCCCGCAGCAGCAAGCCAGCAAATCCAAAGGACAGCCGAGAAGAACAGCTTCAGCCAGAGTCTGCCGAACAACCACAACGCCAGCCACTGCGTACGCAAGCTGAACCGCAATCCGTGCCCGCTGCCAACCAGACCACGGCTACTGACAAACCGCGAGTAACCGCGCCACCTTCGATGACGGCCAATGTCAAGCCCGGCTCTAAGGAAGCAGACTTTTGGCAAGCTTGGCAGGAGCAGCAGCGGCAGCGTCCAAGCCACTCGACGCCGCAGGAAAGCATCCCGCGAATTGAGGCAGAACCCCCGGCAGTAGGCCGTCGACGTGCTCCAGCAACAGTGAATCCTGCTGCCAGCCCGGCCGCCACTGATACAGGGGACAAGCCCGGCCAACATGAAAAGCCAGTTACCCAGTACCCGGATCCTGCTGCGGAAAACACTCCTACTGATTCGGCAGCTGAACAGAGTGCAAAGTCCCGCACGTTGCGGGCGAATCGCGGTCGCCGTCGCCGCGATGAACGCGGTACGGCGGTGTCTGTGGCCGACTTGATATCACGGAATGAGCAGCCATGACCTACGGCGCCGCTCCGCGCCTGCACATCTCTGGCGATAACCCCTTCGTGCGTGCCGCCCTGGATGCTGGACACCTCGCCAGTACTCCTGCTGAGGCCGAGTTAGTTTTTGATCCCCAACAAAAAGTGCGCCCCGGCCAAATCTGTGCTGGCTTTGGGTGCAGTCTGCAGGATTTGGATTCTCTGCGCGACAACCTTGCCTTCGTAATTCTGCCCCTCCCCGGCGGCAGTTACGGAGTGCAAGCGAGCGACCAGCTGGCATATACCATTGTGGAATTACTCGCTGCAGAGATAGGCGTGCCCCTCGTGCCCATCCCGCCGGCCGCCTATGACAAGCTGTTGCTGTCTTTGAGCTTTGTTGGGTTTGCAGGGGTCGTACGCCAAGAAGCTCGTGATAGCCTCCAACAAGTCTTCGGCAATGATCAGATTGTCGAAGAGATATTAGCGCAGGATTTCCCACAGCGCCCCCTCCCCATCGCGGATCTAGAGCGTGCCTTAGCAACAATTGATTCCCCAGGCCTCGCCCGCGATTTCTTGGCGCTGGTGAACCACAGTGCTGCATATTTCGATGATCGCGATACCGAGCTATGGGCCACCATCACCCAACCCGAAAGCTATGACTAGGAAGCAGAGCAAAGAGTATGCCAGTTCCAACACCCCCAATTCTTGATACCGCCCAGGTTGCTACCTGGGGGCGGGTGTGGCGCAGCAAAGGCAAGCCAGTGGCTGTGGTTAATATCCAACATGGCTTCCATGCCGGGCATCAATCCCTGCTGCGCCAGGCTCACTTGCTTCCCGGCGCCAAGGTGCTTGCCGCGGTGCACGCGGAGCTTTCTGACGAACTCAATTCCTTGTTTGCTGCGGCAGGGGTGGATGCCATCTATCAAGTTCCTGTTCCTAGTGGAACTACGCTCATCCAGGCTGCCCCGGTTTTCCACGGCGATGCTAATGCCTGGGATGCGAGCACCTTTGGGCGTGGTTTTGGGGAAAGCGGACAGGATGTAACCACACTAGCTCGTCGTACCACCGCCTTAGTGCGGGTGGCTATTACCAGCTGGGCAACCGATATTTTTGCCGGTGAGGATGATTATGAACAGCTTGTCTGGCTTACCCAGGCAAGTCATGATCTCGGATTGGCCGTGCGCGTACATGGTGTACCGGTGGTACGACACGCCAATGGGCTGGCTGTCAGTAGTTCCAATGCGTACCTTGCCCCGGAGTTTCGCGAGCAGGCTCTGGCCCTGGGGGCAGCTCTGACAGCCGGGGCACATTGTGCAGAGCATGGTGTCGAAGCTGTCGTGACCACCGTGGTAGAGGTCTTAAACGGTGCGGGGGTAACCCCAGATTATATTTTCGTGCGTGCTCGGAATTGGGATGTACCTCCAACCGTTGGCGATGCCCGCCTCGTGGTCGGCGCTCACTGGGACGAGGTGTTCTTATGCGATAGCGTGGGACTGGCTATGGGCACAGGGTTCAAGCAGCTGAACGAATCCCAGAATTAACACGACGAAGTTTCCCCGCCCAGTGCTACGGAGCTTTTTAGCGAGGCTATCGCATGCCGAATTAGCCTTCTAAAGCCGCAATTAATTCCTTCTTACTCGGTGGCTGGGCGCCCGGACGCGAGACAGTAATGGCAGCAGCAGTGACCGCGGCGGTACCAATAGCCTGCCAATCATCCCGCGAGAGTTGCTGGGCGGCCGTGCGTACGTCAGTATCTCTGGTGCGACGACGAATCTCTGCCAGCAGCGTGCCCATAATGGTATCGCCGGCGCCGATCGTATCTGACACAGTGGTCTGCACCCCAGGTATGTCCAAATCCAGGGGGCCATCAGCACTTTCTGCCACGATGATCTGAATGCCAGCAGCTCCGCGGGTAATAACGGTAATAGGAGCACGCAGCGGGCCAAGGAACTCTTCTTCCTCATCATTCATCTTGAGCAGATCAGTATGGGTCAGAAAACCATTGATGAACTCGCTATGGGCAGCGGTTGCATACAGCGGGCGAATATTCGGGTCTAATGCGATAAAAGTGCCTTCGCTATGTAGGCGCTGGGCGAGGGCAGCATAGCTACTTGCCCCTGGCTCCAAGGCGAGGGACATGGTGCCGAAGCAGGCAATGTCTATCTTGGAGAGATTGGTGGCGTTGATATCAAAGAGGCGATCAGCGGTGCCTTCAACATAGAAGTTGTAATTGGCGCTGCCATCAGTATTCAAAGTAGATACTGCTAAAGAGGTTGGCTCCGAGCCACGCTGGATGTGCGTGGTATCGACGCCTTCTTCGCTTAAGCGCGCGAAGAGTTGGGTGCCAAAATTATCCTCGGAGATGCGAGAGAGAAAACTCACCGCAGCGCCTTGGCGGGCTGCAGCGATTGCGACATTGAAGGGGCCGCCTCCGAGGGCTGCTTGGAACTGTTGGGAATCTTGGCCTGGTACGAGGTCAATGAGACCTTCCCCGCAAATAATCATGTTCCCAATAGTAGCGAGGAAAAGCCCGAAGGCAGGCACTCAAAACGCTAAAATAGGTGAAATGAGTCACGCAAACGATTGTTTTGTGAGCTGGAATGCACAGTCGCATTTTCTGGGGTTGGCGACGGGAATAAGAAGCACTTTGCCGCGCCCTTGACATGCACTACCCTAGACAGACGTGAGTCAAGGAAAAAATACTAAGGCAGATTTTAGTGAGCAGGAGCAAGTGCGCCGCAACAAGCGCGAATCCTTGCTCGAGGCCGGCATCCCCGCCTATCCGGTGGAGGTCGATCGCACCGAAGACATTTCTGATGTCCGCGCCCGTTATGTCGTAGGCGAAGCACCCGAGCAGCCAGCAGCGGGCGTACGCTATCTGGAGGTGGGCGAGGAGACCAAGGATGAAGTCGCAGTAGCCGGCCGCATTCTCTTCCTGCGCAACACCGGCAAGCTGTGCTTCGCGGCCTTGCAGCAGGGTAATGGCGATTATATCCAGGCCATGCTTTCCTTGGCAGAGGTGGGGGCAGAATCCCTTGCCCTGTGGAAGTCCACTGTTGACTTGGGCGATATTGTCGCTGTTCGCGGTCGCGTGATTGCTTCCAAGCGCGGGGAGCTTTCCATCTTGGCTACCTCCTGGCAGATGGCTTCGAAATCCTTGCGCCCGCTACCAGTAGCTTTTGCAGATTTAAGCGAAGATACTCGAGTACGCCAACGCTATACCGATCTCATCATGCGCGAAGAAGCTCGCCGGAATGCATTGGTGCGCATTAAAGTGATGCGGGCATTGCGCAATTATTTAGAGTCCGAAGGCTTCTTAGAAGTGGAGACCCCTATGCTGCAGACCCTGCACGGTGGGGCAGCAGCGCGGCCATTTATTACCCACTCCAACGCCTTAGATATCGACCTCTACTTGCGCATTGCCCCAGAGCTCTACTTGAAGCGCTGTGTGGTAGGTGGCCTGGAGCGTGTCTTCGAGGTCAACCGTAACTTCCGCAATGAGGGCGTGGATTCTTCCCACAGCCCGGAGTTCGCCATGCTGGAGACGTACCAGGCTTGGGGCACCTATGATGACGGTGCTGCAATGATCAAGAACCTGATCCAGTACGTTGCTCAAGAAGTTTTCGGTTCTACCACCGTGACTCTAGCTGATGGCACTGAATATGACTTTGGTGGCGAGTGGCAGACCATGGAGATGTACCCCTCTTTGAATGAGGCCTTGGCCCGAAAATTCCCCGGCCAGCCGGAGGTTACCATCGAATCCACCGTCGAAGAGCTCACCAAACTTGCTGATGTCATCGGCCTGTCTGTTGGCAAAGGGTGGGGACACGGCAAGCTGGTTGAGGAAATCTGGGAGCACCTGTGCGAGGATCAGCTCGAAGGCCCCGTCTTCGTACGTGACTTCCCGGTAGAGACCTCCCCGCTGACACGTCAACACCGTACTAAGGCTGGGGTTACGGAAAAATGGGACCTATATGTGCGTGGGTTCGAATTAGCTACCGGTTATTCCGAGTTGGTGGATCCGGTAATTCAGCGGGAGCGCTTCGAAGACCAAGCTCGCCTGGCAGCAGGTGGCGATGACGAAGCCATGGTACTCGATGAGGACTTCTTGGCTGCGATGGAGCAGGGCATGCCTCCCACAGCTGGTTGCGGCATGGGCATTGACCGCCTCTTGATGGCCCTAACCGGACTGGGAATTCGAGAAACCGTGCTTTTCCCTATGGTTAAGCCTGAGCAATAAGCTAGAAGCAACACGCCTCCGCCCGCCCCGATCTTGTGAGTTCGGGGTGGGCGTTTCCTTGTTTGTGGCGCTAAGTACCGCGCTTAAAATTGGGTGGAACTTTTGGGCAAAACATGTTTTTCGATTGCCTTGCGGTGGCTATTGACTGTTTGAAGAACGCGAAAAAATAGTGCAGGCCAAACATACTAGAAGCTGATTGAAATCAAGCAAACCCATCGAAAGCATTGGTCATACCCTTGCACCCCAAGAGTGAATGTGAAGTCAATCGCCGTGCTGGAGGGAGATTTTTGCTCGTGTAGCGTGCATTTTCCTCCGGTGAGCCTGGGGAACTCGGCTTGGATGCCATTGCAGCCGTGGCAGGCCTCCTGGATTTTCAGCCGCTATACCTAGAAAAATAGGCAAGTGGATGCTTGAACCGTGCAAAAAGGGATATTCGCACGGGAGATGCGAATAGCCCAAAGCATATTCGTAGGGGTGACCTTAGGAAGGCGTTACCTGTGGGCGCAGCTCATCGTACTTGAACTGGCGAGCCCTGCGCGCGGAGAGTGCAGAAAGCAGCAGCGCGATAAGGCCGATGCCGAAGAGGGTCAATGCGGACTGCCAAGCGCGCGGGTCCACACTGGAATCAGTGGTGAAAATCATTTGGCGGAACAGCTCCACGGAATAGGTCATTGGATCCCACGTATGGAAGCCCTCGATATAGCCAGGTTGTGATTCCTTGGGGTATAAACCGCCCGAGGCCACCATCTGGTAACTCATCAGTGCCGTCGATAGGGTGCGGCCCAAAGCCACACCAAAAACGGCGTTGAGCGCCTGCACGATGGCCATGAAGGTAAAGGAAGTCAGGATCATTGCGCCGTAGAGACCCCAGGTATTGTCGGCGACGAGGCCTATGCTAAAACGCTGAACCAAGTACATCACTGTTACCTGAGCTATACCGATGAGGAATGCCGGCAGGAAGGACGCTAAGACCACCTTGAGTGGAGCCGCCCCAGACTCAATAGCGCGGCGCTGCAAGGGGCGCAAGACCATAAAGCAGGTGGTTGCACCCATGAATAGTCCCATGGTGATGAACACTGCCGATAATCCGACGCCGGAGATGGCTTGGCCATTCGCAGTAAACATTTCATGCTGTGGGTCATCTTCAGGTAGGCCACCGGTATTGTCTGCGGGGGCGTTTGCTGCGGCATCAGTAATGCGCAATGCCAGCTGAGTGGAGGAGGGGTCTAGACCGACTAATCCCCCAGATAGGTACTGCGCAGCAACCAACATTTGGGAGCTGCCTGCGACTAACTGACTTGTACCATCAGCAAGCTTGCGCGCACCTACAACCAACTGCGTGCCTTGCTCATCTAAGGTTGCTAAGCCGCTGGAGAGCTCTGCTGCCCCTTGCTGTGATTGGGTGATGCCGGCACGGTAATCCGAGGATTCATCAGCGAGCTGCGATTGCAACTGGGCAACACCCTCACTCAAGGTTGTCAGTTGGGTTTCGAGCTCGGGGTTCTGGTTGGCCTCGAGTTGGGTGACGATGGCGTTCGTTTGATTCGCCAGTTCGGTGGCTTCTGCCGTACCCATCGCACGCAACTGAGCATCTAAGGAGACCAGCGCGCCACTCAGGTCGGTCATTGCTGCCTGGTTGGCAGTTGCTGCTTCTTGCATGCTATTGACACCACCAGCAATCTGCCCGGCGCCCGCCCCCAATTCGGCAGTAGCGGCATCGAGCTGGGTCAAGCCCTCTTGTAGCTGAGCTGCACCAGTGGCAGCTTGGGCAATTCCGGCCTGGTATTCATCCATGCCATCAGCAAGCTGCTGGGCACCCTCATTGGTAGCCAAGATGCCTTCACCTAAAGCAAAGGCGCCATCAGCGGTAGTTTCAGTCTGAGCCACATCGCTGATATCGCTAAAGCCAACGAGCAGGCGCGCGACAACATCAGCGCCGAGCATGCTATTGACGTTTTGGACGACATTCTTGGTGATTTGATCGCCCATAACGGTAGTGAGGTAGCCATTGGCATTGTTGAAGACCGCATTGATGGTGGCCTGGCGCGGAGCTTCAGGAGTGGCGGCGGCGACGACTGCAGAGAAATCACTGGGGATCTCGATGCTGAACATGTACGTACCATCTTGCAGGCCCTCAGAAGCTTGTTCAGCATCCACAACCTGGAAGTCCACTCGACCAGAATCAACGAGGGAATCGGTAATTTCTGCACCCACATTGCGCTGCTGGCCGGCGACATCTACGCCATCATCGGAGTTCACCAAGGCAACGGGGAAATCCTCGACCTTGCTTTGAGGATTCCAATAGGAAGAGACGAAGAGGCCACCGAAGAGGAGGGGGAACAGCACAATGATGAGGATCGTCAGCGGGGGCATTTTGCCATGGCCAAAGCGGCGCAGCTCGGAGCCGAGGTAAAAAAGATTCATGCGAAATTCTCTGGCTTTCAGAAAGGATTAATCGGCGGGGGTTTCATCAGCAGGCAGATATGTTTCGCTGATAATTTCGCCTTCGACAATGGCGGGTTCCGTGGATTCACTAGATTCAATGGCTTTGCGATCTGCTTTAGGCAAAGCAGTGCCACGATCTGCATTCGGCATAGAGAGCACCGTTTTGCTCGTGATGTCCACCTGTAGGTACTCGTCGGTGTATTGGCGATCTGCGGCATTGGAGGTCAGCACAATCACCGGGAAATTCGTCGCTATACGAGAGAGTAGGTGTAGGAAATTGCGGCGCAAGATTAGACTGCGCAGCGAGTCGATGTCATCGACGATGAGCGCGAGTGGATCCGGGCGTGAAATGAGTGCCTGCATTACGTGTAGCTTAACTCGATCGAATAAATCGAGCTCGCCGACCAAGGTCTTTTTTGCGGTGGCATTATCAAAATTAAATTCCACCAGCTTGGCTGCAGTTGTGTAGGCGGGGATCTTTTCAATATTGCGTGGGGTGAGCTTCCACCAACTTCCAGCCCACACTGCGCGTTCCCGGATGGCGGTGTGTACGGTAACCAGACGCTCGACCTCACTGAGCTCGGGCACGCCGGCGAAGGCTACCCGCTTATGAATTTCCCCAGTCTTAGTCCAAGCACGATGCCGTTGCATTAGGGTGACCGTGCCTTTTTTGGGGTTCATCCGCCCAGCGATAGTCATCGCTAGGGTGGTTGCAGAGCTTTCTCGGCGACAGTGGATCATAGTGAACCCTGAGCGGATATTGAGATCCGGGACAGCGGTGCCGGAGGCGAGTACGAGGTCTGCGGTCTTGAGTACCGTGGTCAGGCTGCGCCTGCGCGGGGTGGTGCTCATGAGCCTTATTAATCCTCTCAAGTGGTGGGTGTTTCCAGGATTTTCCCAGCGGATGGCAAGGAGTTTTCCTGGAAAGGTGCATAGTTAGAATAGTGCTATTCATAGGAAAACACTAATTTCCCACTAGTCACATTTGTAACATTGACCACAATCATAACTGGAACGAAGGGGTTTGGCTAGATGGTGGTTGAGGATTTCAGGTTCAGTGCGGGGTAATTGTGCTGGATTTTTGTCCTATGAAACGTACGGAATTTTGACGTCGTGCGTCATGGGGAAAGTGTTACATCCGGCGCGTAATTAACGAGCTAGGTTTTGATTGCGCACGATTTGCAATCTAATGCAAAAATTATGCGCTATTTTTGATACTGTCTTGCTTTTTAGGGCTCAGAATAGCAATCTAGTTGCGCAGGGGCTGTGGTATGCAGGTGGTGTCCGAGGGGAAACCTTCGTGTACAGCGTTGAAAAAGTGTGAGAAATCACAAAATAGTAGGAACTCTTTGTGCACATACTTGGCGCCGGTTGAAAAACTGTGCCAGGCTGTTACGTTGCTAGGCCCCACATATTCCTATGGGAAATTGGGTGCTGGCAACTTTCAAAGCAGGGGCATCACCCCATTGCGCGATTGAGGGCAAACAAGCAGAAAACAAAGATGGAGGCGTTATGTTTGCTCACCATGACACTGGATATGTACCGCTGGTACGTATGCAGCACGAACTCAGCATCATGCCGCACTGGATGGCTTGCTGGTAAGCAAATGACAAGGCTTGCGGCCTAAACCCCGTGGGGAAGTGCCGCTTTCAAAATCGAAGGACAATCCACACAATGTCGAAACACGCCAAGACTTTGGCCGGCAACGAGGAGCATATTGAGCTCCACATGCCCTTAGAGGTAGAAGAATCGAAACCCGGCACCGGTGCCAAGGACTTCATTATGAAGGTGCTCAACGGTATTTCAATTGCCGTTGTGGTAACCCTGGTGCCCCAGGCTTTGATCGGTGAGCTCTTTACCGCTTTGCTCCCGATTTTCCCGCAAGGCCAGACCCTGATTGATCTGGTCCAGCTAACCGGCACTATGTTGCCAGCGATCATCGGTGTGATGGTTGCATTGGAATTCAAGATGACTCCGATGCAAATTGCATCCGTTGGTATCGCTTCTGTACTCGGTTCCGGTGTTGCCCAACCGATGGAGACCGGCGGCTTCCATCTTTCTGGCACCGGTCTGGTGATCAACTCCGGCCTTACCGCCGCCATGGCTGTCGGCCTATTGCTGTGGATTGGCGACCGCCTGGGTAGCTATACCATCATTTTGCTTTCGACCACTGTGGTTGTTGTTGTCGGTACTATTGGCTGGGTTGTGACCTATCCAATCGTGGAGGTCTTCACTAAGTGGTTGGGTCATCTTGTGAACGGTGCTACCGAATTGCAACCAATGATTATGGGTCTCATTTTGGCAGTCCTATTCTCTATCTTGATTGTCTCCCCAATCTCCACCGTGGGTATCGCAACCGCCATTATGATGGAAGGCGTATCCTCTGGCGCGGCTAACCTTGGCGTCTGTGCAATGGGCATTTCAATCATGATTGCCGGTTACAAGGTTAATGGCTTCGGTACCAGCTTGATTCACGTGCTTGGATCTTCAAAGGTGCAGATGGCGAATTTCTTCGCCCATCCCAAGGCTGCCTTGCCTGGCATCTCATCGGCGGCAATCGTCGGTATGGTCGGTGGCATATTCTCCATCCCTGGTACCGCGATTTCTGCGGGCTTCGGTAACTCTGGTTTTGCTGGTCCCTTGGCTGCTCTGAACTACGAGGGCTGGGGTTGGACCGTAGGCAACGTCGGTGTTGTGCTGCTGTGCTTCTTTATTCTGCCAATTGTGCTCGGCTTCTTCTTCAATTGGCTCTACGGCACGAAGCTGGGTTGGATCTCTCCAGAATTTTATAAGTTGAATTTCAACTAAGCCCCTATAATTTTGTGACCCTGGTCTTTGACCAGGGTCTTTTTTACCCCTCGAAGAGGGGAAATATATTCAAACCGGTGATTTTCTAACTGGGGTGCTCCCATAATAAAGGTGAAATATTGAAGACGTATTATGAGGAGCGACATGTCCACCATCATGACTAGCCTCCAAAAACTCGGGAAAGCCCTTATGGGGGCAGTGGCGGTCATGCCAGTGGCTGCCATCCTGCTCGGCGTGGGTTACTGGATCGATCCCGATGGGTGGGGTACCAACAATATTGCAGCACAGGTTCTCATCACTGCGGGATCTGCCGTCCTGGATAATTTGGGCTGGATCTTCGCCATCGCCATTGCCTATGGGCTTTCCAAAGACAACAGTGGCGCCGCGGCACTCGCCGGATTTATCGGCTTTGCCACAGTGGTCACCGTCATTGGCCCGGATGCCGTGGCCAGCTATAAAGGGATCGAAGACGTCAGCGCCATGAGTGAGACTGAAGCAATGGACTGGACTAGCCACGGCTGGGATGTCATCAATGGCAAGAATGTGCTCATCGGCATTTTGATCGGCTGTATTGCAGCTTGGGCGTATAATAGCTTCCATAAAGTCAAGCTGCCCGACTTCTTGGCTTTCTTTGGGGGACGGCGCCTGGTGCCGATTCTCACCTCTTTCTTTGCGATCGGACTTTCCGGAATCCTGTATTTCGTCTGGCCCGTGCTCTACAAAGTACTGTTTGACTTCGGGCGTTGGATCCAGGAACTCGGCGCGGTCGGAGCTGGCCTCTATGGTTTCTTTAATCGCCTGCTCATCCCGACCGGCTTGCACCACGCATTGAACTCTATCTTCTGGTTCGATGTGGCCGGTATCAATGACATCGGCAAATTCTTAGGTGGGGGCGCCACGATTGATGAGGCAGCCGCTGCCACTGATGCTGCCAGCTGCCCTGGAGTTTGGGAAGACGGCACCTGCGAGGTTGTCGGCGTAATTGGGCAATACCAAGCCGGATTCTTCCCCATTATGATGTTCGGCCTGCCCGGTGCAGCCCTAGCCATTTACCTGCGCGCTCGCTCCGAGCGGAAGAAAGCAGTGGGCTCGCTCATGCTTGCCGGCGCCCTGACTGCCTTCTTAACCGGTGTAACCGAACCATTGGAATTCTCCTTCATGTTCGTAGCCCCATTACTTTACCTGGTGCACGCCCTACTCACCGGCCTATCGTTGTTCATTGCTGCTCTTGGACAGTGGACTACTGGGTTCGCTTTCTCTGCCGGCACTATCGACATGATCCTGCAGGCTCGCAACCCATTAGCTAACCAGTGGTGGATGCTGCTGATCATGGGTGTGATCTATTTTGTGGTCTACTTCGCCATATTCTATTACCTCATTGGGCGCTTTAACTTGTGTACCCCAGGGCGCGAAGCAGTGGATCCTGCCGGGGAAGGCCCAGCCACTACTGTGGATGGTGTCGAAGGTCAGCGCGCTGAAATCATTCTCGAAGGTCTCGGTGGCCCCAATAATGTGCTGAGTATGGAGCACTGCACCACCCGCCTGCGCGTGAGCGTGGCCGAACCAGAGCTGGTGGATGAAAGTCGCCTCCAAGCTGCGGAGCCATTGGGTATTGTGCGCCCTTCCCAAAATACGGTGCAGGTCATCATTGGACCAGCAGTGGAATTCCTCTATGAGGAAGTTTCCGATGCCCTCCAGAGGGAGCGCACCGAAACTTAGAGTTGTGCGAGATAGAAATCCAGGAGCTGTTGGTGCAACTCATCGGCCTCCGGCTCCTGGAAAATCTCGTGATAACCACCCGGCACCTCCACCAAGTTGCCTCCACTGGCACGGGCAAAATCACGCGAGCCTTGTACATTTGCTAAGCCATCAGAATCCCCATGAAAAATCTGCAAAGGAAGATGCTGATCCCAATTCATGGCATCCGCTAAGGTTTCATGGCCTACTAAGGCCATGGTTGTCCCGGTAAGCAGTGGCACCTTTCCCTGATAATTGAGTGGATCGGCAATGAAGTCGCGCGCGATTTGGGGATCATGAGCCAACTGCTTTGAGGCGATGGAAGCCGCCGAAAAACGAGGGGCCAGGCGGGCAAGTGGCAATGCGAGGCGCGCCACCCATTTTGGGACCGGAGGATACTGTAAGAAAGCCGGGCCTGATAAGGCAACCCCAGCTAGTCCCCGTGGGTTCACCAACGCCGATGCCGCACTGAGTAACCCACCCATGGAGTGCCCAAATAAAAAGAGCTGTTCCGTGTTCATACGCGCACGCACCTGCTCGCGTAGTTCCAGATGATCGTCTAGGAGCTGACGCACATCGACCACCGCATGATCCTTGGGTGCACATGCCCCATGATTGCGTTGATCATAAGCGAAAACCTCGAACCCGGCATCATTGAATAGGGTAATAAGTTTGGGGTAGCGGCCGGTATATTCCGCGTAGCCATGCAGCAACAGTACAGTGGCGCGCGGATCCGTCGTAGAGAAATGTTGGAGTTGGGGCAGTGCAGACATGCTTTCCACTATGCCCGATCTCGTCAAAACGTGCAGAATAGACAGTAACTAACCCGAGAGAAAGGACCCCTTGATGCCTAAGATCATTTTGGACTGCGACCCCGGCCACGACGATGCTATTGCCTTCCTCTTAGCCTGGGCGAATCCCAGCATCGAACTAGCCGCCGTTACTACCGTGGCTGGAAACCAACTGCTTGAGAAAGTGACCAATAATGCGCGCAGCATGGCTACGGTCGCCAAGCTCTATGATGTCCCCATTGCAGCAGGTGCTGCTCAGCCACTAGTCGGCGAGCAGATAGTGCCTGAAGCTATCCATGGAGAATCTGGACTTGATGGTCCACAGCTACCCGAACCAAAGTATCCCCTGGATGATCGCCATGCCGTCAATCTGATCGCTGACATCGTACGCAGTAACCCGGACAACACCATCCACCTGGTGCCTACCGGGGCGCTGACCAATATCGCGCTTTTTGCACGCACCTACCCGGAGCTGGTGGAAAAGGTTGCCGGCGTAACCTTGATGGGTGGAGCCTACCAAGTAGGGAATATGACCCCAGCCGCCGAATTCAATATTTTGGCGGACCCAGAGGCCGCAGCCATCGTCTTCCAAAGTAATTGGGAGGTCACCATGGTGGGCTTAGATGTCACTCACAAGGTGCTGGCCACCCCAGATCGTCTCGCCCAAATTCAGGCGGTGGGCACTGATGTTGCCCACTTCGTAGCCGAGCTCATTGATTTCTTCGGTCAGGCATACACACAGGAATATGGATTCCCCGGCCCTCCGCTACATGATGCACTGGCGGTTGCAGCCCTTATAGAACCCGGTCTAGTACGCACTGTACGCGCCCACGTAGACGTCGAAACCCAAGGTCAATACACTCGTGGACAAACGGTGGTGGATTTCCGCCGCAATTTCGCTCACGATCCGGCTATATTGCCCACCCGCGATGATCCTCAGCCACAGGCCCGCCAACATAATGTCGCAATCGATTGTGATGCCGAGGGCTTCTTCCAATTACTCTGTGATGCCCTGATCCGCCTGGGAGATACCGAATTCCAGTGCTAAATTAAAAACATATTTCTATCCCCTACATGGAGAGTCCCAAGCTTGTGATGAACGAGAAAATCCAAGACCCCGTAGATCAGCGACGGGGTGGCGTCCCCCTCCTGATGTTCGTGCTGCTGGCCGCAGCCACGGCATTTCAGCTCAATGCCTCAATGCTCTCGCCAGTGCTACCTACTATGGCCAGCGAGCTCGGTACCGATGAGGCCACCGCGGGCTTAACCCAGACCGCTTTCTTTACCGCCGGCGCGATGTGCGGCCTCTTTCTGCCTCGTCTTTCCGACATGGTGGGCCGTCGCAAGGTCCTGCTCATCATGCTCAGCGTGATGAGTATTGGCGCCGTCTTGGCCGCATTGGCCCCAAACATTCAGCTGCTACTAGTAGCGCGCGCCCTACAAGGCATTTCGGGCTGCACTATCCCTATGACCCTGATCATCCTGCGCAGCCAGGTGCGCAATGAGGTGCGCCTGGGAACTCTGATGGGCGTTATCGCCGCAGTCAACGGTGGTATCGCCGGTATCGACGTCATCATCTCCGGCTGGATCTCTGAGAACTGGGGCTTCCGTCCAGTGTTCTGGGTCATCGCAGTAATCGGTGCGCTGGCAACTCTCGCCGTTTACCTGTGGGCGCCAGAATCTAAGCCAAGTGAAAACGTACGCATGGACTGGATCGGAGCCGGCGTGCTGGTAGCGTCGGTACTCATGGTGACCCTCGCCGCTAATGAAGCCGGCAATGGCAGTGCGGCTAATTGGCCCCTGGTCATCGGTCTGGTATTAGGTGGTCTGCTGGTCTTCGCAGTCTTTTGGAAGTACGAAAATAAACAACAAGAACCATTGGTTGCGCCAAAGTATCTCAAGCGCCCGCATACCTGGGCCTTACTGTTGACCACCGTGCTGACCATGGTGGGTGTATTCGCCGCAGTGAATGGTTTGGCAATCTCGCTGGCTCAAAACTCCGATGCCGGCTTTGGATTGCAGGCAGATACCGCCAGCTTGATACTGCTGACGCCGTATGCGCTTATCGGCTGGGCAGTGGGCCCATTCGCGGGGCGCTGGGCTCCAATCATTGGCTACGGGCGCCTACTGCGCATAGGAAATGGTGCCTCCGCGCTGCTACTGGTGGCCCTTGCGCTGGTCGGCGTACATTCTAAAGCTGTGCTGATTATCTGCGTCATTCTGCTCGGTGTCACCTATGCTGGTATTGCCAATATTGTGCTCAATAACCTCGGCGTGATGAATTCGCCAAAGGACTATGAGGGCTTCCTGCCTGGCATGACTTCAGCCAGCTTCAATCTAGGTGCTGGCATTTCCTTCGCGGTATTGCCGGTATTCATGGTTTCCGGTTCGCCGGAAGGCTCGACCTCGACCGCTGGTTATACCACAGCCTTCTTAGTTGGTGCGGTGATTCTGGGGCTTTCCATTTTGAGCTCCATGTTCATTCCGAAGGTAAAAGCAGAAGATTAAAACCAAGGCCACCGCTTATTACAGCGGTGGCCTCTTATATGTTTGGAGCAACTATGGAGCAACGAGCGGTTGTGGGCGCAGTCATCGTACAGGCGGGTGCGATTTTTGCCGCCCAACGCGCGGATTCTGGGCTGTGGGAATTTCCTGGTGGCAAAATCGAACCGGGGGAGACCCCACAGCAGGCTGTGGTGCGGGAATTGCAGGAAGAGCTGGCATGTACCGTTGCTGTGGGTGAGCACCTGATAACGACGCCCCAGGGACGAATTTCTCTGGCAACATACCGATGCACGTTGGTAGAAGGCATACCCCAATTGCGCGAACACCTAGCAGCGCGCTGGCTTACCCGCGAGCAGCTATGGAGTGTGCCCTGGGCCCCGGCAGATATCCCCACAGTGGAGCTGTTCGCTGAAGGCGTACACCCCATTGACCTGCAAAAATAACGGATTGTCCGAGGATGACGGAATATTTGCGAAATCTTCCTAGGCGCCCCGCGTTAGAGTGGGAGACAACATAAGGATAAAACTCTATCTACGCAAGGGGATTCATACATGTTCGAGCGGTTTACCGATCGTGCGCGACGCGTTATTGTTTTGGCGCAAGATGAGGCGCGCGGCCTTAACCATAATTACATTGGTACCGAGCACATCCTGCTTGGCCTCATTAGTGAAGGCGAAGGTGTAGCCGCCAAGGCCTTAGAGTCCATGGGCATCTCCCTGGAGGCAGTGCGCCATGAAGTAGAAGACATCATCGGCCAAGGCGATGAGCCGCCAGTAGGCCAGATTCCATTTACCCCGCGCGCTAAAAAGGTCCTAGAGCTCTCCCTGCGCGAAGGGCTGCAGATGGGGCACAAGTACATTGGTACGGAGTTCCTCTTGCTCGGCCTCATCCGTGAGGGTGAAGGCGTCGCTGCTCAGGTGTTAGTGAAATTAGGTGCCGATCTGCCAACCGTGCGCCAGCAGGTCATTCAATTGCTCTCCGGTTACGAGGGCCAAGAAGGCGAGACCAATACCTCCGGCAACGGTGGCGACACCGTCGGTGCTGGCAGTGGGCCACGCTTAAGCGGCCGCAGTAGTGGTGGCCCTGGCGAGCGCTCCAACTCCTTAGTATTGGATCAATTCGGCCGGAACCTCACCCAGGCAGCTAAGGACGGCAAACTGGACCCAGTAGTGGGCCGTGAGAATGAGATCCAGCGCATTATGCAGGTACTTTCCCGTCGCACCAAGAACAACCCAGTGCTTATTGGTGAGCCCGGTGTCGGTAAGACCGCTGTGGTTGAGGGTCTCGCACTAGACATCGTTAACGGTCGAGTGCCGGAGACTTTGAAAGATAAGCAGCTGTACTCGCTGGACTTGGGCTCACTGGTTGCGGGTTCACGCTACCGTGGTGACTTCGAAGAGCGCCTGAAGAAGGTGCTGAAGGAGATCCAGCAACGCGGAGACATTATCCTGTTCATCGATGAAATCCACACCTTAGTTGGTGCCGGTGCTGCCGAGGGCGCAATTGATGCCGCTAGCCTGCTCAAGCCAAAGTTGGCTCGCGGTGAGCTACAGACCATTGGTGCCACTACCTTGGATGAGTACCGCAAGCACATCGAAAAGGATGCTGCCTTAGAGCGCCGCTTCCAGCCCGTGAATGTGCCAGAGCCTAGCGTGGACATGACCATTGAGATTCTCAAGGGTCTGCGTGATCGCTATGAGGCCCACCACCGCGTCTCGATTACTGATGGGGCGTTGGCCGCAGCCGCCCAGCTTTCGGACCGCTATATTAACGACCGCTACTTACCAGATAAGGCTGTGGACCTCATTGATGAGGCCGGTGCCCGCCTTCGCATCCAGCGTCTGACCGCCCCGGATTCTATCCGCAAGGTTGATGACCAAATCGCCGAGGTACGCCGCCAGAAGGAAGCTGCCATTGATGAGCAGGACTTCGAGAAAGCTGCTGGCCTGCGCGATAAGGAACACAAGCTGCGTGATGAGCGCGCTGAAAGAGAAAAGGCATGGCGCTCCGGCGACCTCGAAGAGATCGCCGAGGTCGATGAGGAGAAGATTGCCGAGGTCCTGGGCAACTGGACTGGCATCCCGGTCTTCAAGCTCACCGAGGAAGAATCCTCCCGTCTCCTGCGCATGGAAGAAGAGCTGCACAAGCGCATCATCGGCCAAGAAGATGCAGTCAAGGCGGTATCGCGGGCCATCCGCCGTACTCGCGCTGGGCTGAAGGACCCTCGTCGCCCATCCGGTTCCTTTATCTTCGCCGGCCCATCAGGTGTGGGTAAAACGGAGCTATCGAAGGCATTAGCTGAATTCCTCTTCGGTGAGGATGATGCCTTGATCCAGATCGACATGGGTGAATTCCACGATCGCTTCACCGCCTCGCGCCTCTTTGGTGCCCCTCCAGGCTATGTGGGTTACGACGAGGGTGGCCAGCTGACCGAAAAGGTTCGTCGCAAGCCATTCTCCGTCGTGCTTTTCGATGAGATCGAAAAGGCACACAAGGAAATCTACAACACCTTGCTGCAGGTACTGGAAGATGGTCGCCTCACCGATGGTCAGGGCCGCGTGGTGGACTTCAAGAACACCGTGCTCATCTTCACCTCGAACCTGGGTACCCAGGACATCTCCAAGGCAGTGGGCATGGGCTTCTCTGCCGTGGGAGAGTCTGATTCCGATGGCCAGTACGAGCGCATGAAGCAGAAGGTTAACGATGAGCTCAAGAAGCACTTCCGTCCGGAATTCTTGAACCGTATTGATGACATTGTGGTATTCCACCAGCTCACCCAGGCCGAAATCGTGCAAATGGTGGACTTGTTGGTTGCCCGCGTTGCCAAGGCACTGCGCCAGAAGGATATGGACATCCAACTCAGCGAGCAGGCCAAGAAGCTGTTGGCCACTCGCGGCTTCGACCCAGTGCTTGGTGCCCGCCCCTTGCGCCGCACCATTCAGCGCGAGATCGAAGACGTGCTCTCCGAGAAGATCCTCTTCGGCGAGATCGGTGCCGGCGAGATCGTGACTGTGGACGTGACCGGCTGGGATGGCGAATCCAAGAACACCGATTCTGCCAAACTCACCTTCAGCTCAAGCCCACGTCCGCTGCCTGAAGGCTTGCAAGAGTCCGAGGAAGTTGTCGAGGCCAAGCAAGCAGTATTGTATGCTGCCACTGAGCCGGAGAACCTTCCTGAGGACACCGACCTGCGTGACGTAGCAGAATAACCCCCAAAGCTAAGATCCAGTTGCTCCGGCAGCTGGATCTTCTTAATATCTGAGAGCGTGAATACCACTCCGGAACCCAGTCAGTACCAACTTGGCATCGAGGCGGCTACCGTGCTGCGGGTTGGGCGCCTACTCATGGTGGCGGGATCTTCTGGATACCGGGTGATGAGGGCAATGAAACGCACTGCACGCACTCTCGGGTTCGATGCCCTGGATGCCAATGTCGGGGTCACCCAGATCACCTGTACCTTCTATCGAGGTCAACGCTTCCGCACAGTTATTGCCCGCGAAGACAACCCCGGCATCGATGCCTCTCGTATTGAGGCGATCGAAAACCTCACCCACGGCTTCGACCACCGCATGACCGCCGCTGAAATCAATGTGGAACTCGACAATATTGAGAACTTCGTAGTCAAGCGGTGGAAGCCTTGGATATTGGCCATAGCTGCCGGGATGGCTTGCGCCAGTTTCGCAATCTTGAACCTTTTTGGCTGGTGGCAGGCGGCCCTGGTGGCCTTAGCCGCAGCGTGTGGGCAGCTGACCCGCAGCTTTTTTATCCACCGACATTTCAACCAGCTGGGCTGCGTGTCTGGTGCGGCGGCGGTGGCAGCATTGAGCTTTTTCGGGATGGCATCGGTGGTGGGTGCAGTGGTTCCCGCAGCTCCCGAAAACCTCAGTGCAGCTTATGTCGCGGCCGTGCTCTTCGTGGTGCCGGGCTTTCCGCTGTTTTCCGCCATGATCGATTTGGCCCGCTTCGACTTTGATGCCGGGGTGGCACGTCTCGCCTATGCCGCCGTGGTGACCTTCACCGCAACCTTCGCAGTGGCGATGATTTCCTGGTTCACGGGACTCAATCCCGAGCCAGAACTGCGCGATCCCACCACCGGCTGGTATGTGGCTGCCGCCGGAGCATCCCTCATTGGGATATGTGGCTTTGCCCTGCTCTTTAACTGTTCCCGGCGCATGATCCTGGTAGCTGCGAGTGTCGGCATGGTAGCCAACATGATTCGCTTTGGGCTATTAGCGGCGGGGGCAAACCAATTTTTCGCACTCTTTGCCGCGGGTCTCATCATCGGGGTGCTGGGAGGCTATCTCGCCCAATGGCAGCACCTGCCACGCGTGACCACCACCGTACCAGCCAGTGTGATCCTGATTCCCGGGGTTTCATTATTCCGCGGAATGTACTACCTCAACGATGGCAATATGAACGAGTGGCTGGCGCATACCGCCACCGCCGTCATGGCGATCCTAGCGATCGCCACCGGACTCACTGTGGCCCGTATGCTCACCGATGATGCCTGGACCTTCGGACGCACCATTGACTTCGAAACCTGGCAGCGAAATCACTCCTAGGCGCTGCTGCTCAACCAAGCCATCCGCAAGCAAAGACGCCAGGGCGCGCTCTAACTGCGTGGAATCTTCCCAGAGAGCGTCGAGCTCCGTGCGCGGCAATTGAGGCTGCGCACGCAGAGCCTTGAGGATCTTGCCCCGCACCTGCCGGTCCGAACCGGCGAAACGAGCCTGCTTCGGCTGCAAGGGTGCGGGTTCAGGTTCACCTTTTGCTACCCATGCACAGGATGACTGCAGGGGGCAGCGGGCGCAGGCGGGGCGACGATTCGTACACACCAAAGCGCCTAGCTCCATGAGCGCCACATTGGTGGTCGGGGCATCATCGGTTGGTAGAAGCTGTTCGAGGAACTCCAGCTCCTTTTTCGATGGCCCACCCGGATGAAATTCCCCATGAAAGGCGCGTGAGAGTACGCGGCGCACATTGGTATCGATGACTGGCACCCGCTGTCCATAGGCAAAAGCGGCCACCGCGGCGGCAGTATAAGTGCCGATTCCGGGGAGGGCGAGCAGCTGCTCCAGAGTATCGGGAACCTCCCCATGGTGGTGGGCCACAATCTCTTGGGCACAGCTATGCAGGCGCAGAGCGCGACGCGGATACCCCAGCGAACCCCATGCTTGCAGAATATCGGCGGGACTGGCAGCGGCGAAGGATCCGGGCGTGGGCCAGCGGCGCATCCAATTGGCCCAGATCGGTTCCACGCGGGCTACCTGGGTTTGTTGGCTCATGACCTCGCTGAGCAGAATTCCCCATGGGGAAGTGTGGGGGTTGCGCCAAATGATGGTGCGGGCGTTGGCATCGTACCAGGCGCGCACTTGGGTGAGGCGAATATCAGTCAATTTTGAATCTCGGCTGGATAAAAGTGTAATAATGCAGGTATGAATGCACCTGTGGACACTGTACCTGCTGCCACCAACCCGCGCGAAGTGTGGGAGGCACTGCTCAACGGTAACGAGCGCTTCGCGGTGGAGAAGTCCTTGTACCCGCACCAGGATTTGGCTTATCGTAAAACCTTGCTCGCCGGGCAGCGTCCCCGCGCATGCGTGTTCACCTGTGCCGATTCCCGCGTCCCCGTGGAACTACTCTTTGATGTTGGGCTCGGCGACATATTCGTGGTGCGCACTGCCGGAGAGGTCCTCGATAATGGGGTGCTTGCATCCTTGGAGTACGCGGTCAGCGGATTGGGCGTACAAGTGCTGGTCGTGCTCGGCCACGAATTCTGCGGGGCGGTAGGTGCTGCTACCTCCATGGTCACAGGTGGTACTATGCTGCCCTCGCATCAGCGTGTGCTCATAGAACAGATCACTCCGAGTGTGCTGGAATGCTATGGGGCTGGCAAGAAAGAGGCCAAGGAGGTGGAGAGTCACCACGCCAAGATGACCTTAGAAAAAATCCGCCAAACCTCGCCGCTGATTGCCGATGCCATTACAGCAGGGGACTTGGTAGGTGTGGCGGCGCACTTTGAGCTGACAACCTCTAAGGTCACCGAAGTGTACTACCTGCATAAAGAGGATTCTGCACAGACACACCCCGCCCAATAGGTGTGTGGGCCAGGCGTTTCGCTTAGGCTAAAGGTGTGCGATCTGAAAACAAGCCCCCACGTCTACCCGAGGTCTATTACAAGCGGCGCCGGGCGGCGGCCCTCTGCGTGCTTTTAGTCCTCCTGCTGGTCTTGGTCTTTACGTTGAGTCGCTGTGGCGGCTCCTCTGAGGAAACCCCGGAGGTTGCGGCAACAGCAACGACATCAACGGCATCGTCGTCTGCTACAGAAACCACAACGTCAGAAGAATCCACCACGTCGTCTTCGGAAGAAAGCAGCACTGAATCGAGTTCCAGTACCAGTGCCGAAGCCGCCCCGGAGGCTATTTGTGATCCTGCCACCCTGCAACTGGTCGCCAGCAGCTCCGCCAGTACCTATAGCGGCGTACAGCAACCCACCTTCTACGTTACTGTGCGCAATCCCACCGACGTGGACTGCTCCTTGAACCTCGGCGACCTACCGCTGAGCTTCCAGGTCTACGATCTAGTCACGGATACCCGCATTTGGGCAGACACAGATTGCAATGAGCCAGTTGCCCAAGAACTCATTTCCTTAGAAGCTGGTCAGGAACGCTACTACCAGGCCATCTGGTCGCGCACCACGAGTGCTGCCGGCGCATGTACCGCCCGCGAGGCCGCCCCGGCTGGAGCCTACTACCTGCGAGTGGCCCTCGGCGAGAACGTATCCGCCCCGCACACATTCAATCTGGCATAAGGGTGTAAGCACTGAGCGCGCTGTCTTCAAAACGGAGACAGCGCGTTGTGTTGTATTAGCGCAGCGCCTGCTCCAAGGCAGCGCGGATATTACCCACCGGAATCACCTCGAAGGGCAGATCAGGGCGCAACCCGCTGGTCATTTCACGTAACTTGCGACTATTCCCATAGCCCGCGGGCACGAAGGCGCGCTGATAGCCCAAGCGTTGCGCTTCAGATAAGCGCTTTGGCAAATCAGGCACAGGACGAATCTCCCCGGCCAGCCCTACCTCACCAACAGCCACGGTGCCCTCGGGAATGGGGGTACGGGTGAGAGCGCTGGCCACTGCTAGGGCAACAGCTAAATCTGCCGCCGGTTCTTGTACGCGCATACCACCAACAGTAGCCACATAGACTTCCTTATCCTGAGTGCGCTTTGAGGCGCGCGCCTGCAGTACCGCCAGAATCATGGGGACGCGGGTGGGATCCAACCCGGTGACAGTGCGCCGCGGATTCTTGGACTCAGTAGGCACCACCAAAGCCTGCACCTCGGTGAGCAGTGGACGCACCCCATCGAGCATCACGGTAACAGCGGTCCCATCGGGAGTTTTGCCCCTATGGGAAAGAAAAAGCCCCGAGGGATCGGGCACTTCATGGATGCCATCAGTCTCTTGAGCGAAGCAACCTACCTCATCTGTGGGACCGAAGCGATTCTTTATGCCGCGTAACATGCGCAGCTGGGAATGCCGGTCGCCTTCGAAATTCAACACGACATCAACCAAATGCTCCAGCACCCGGGGGCCAGCAACGTTACCATCTTTGGTGACATGGCCCACCAGCAGGAAGGGAATGCCGGATTCCTTGGCCATACGCGTGCACATGGAAGTGGCCGCGCGAGATTGGGCCACACCACCGGCCACACCCTCAGTGTTGGGATCGATCATAGTCTGGATGGAATCGATGATGACCAAGTCCGGTTCAATATTGGCGATGTGGGTAGCGATGACCTCCAGATGGGCCTCGGCTGCCAAATAGAGGTGCTCATGTAAAGCTCCGGTGCGTTGAGCGCGCAGCCGCACTTGGCCGGCAGATTCCTCCGCGGTGACATACAGAACTTTGCGCTCTTCTTGCTGCACCCACTGATGGGCGACCTCCAGGAGCAAGGTGGATTTACCCACGCCAGGCTCGCCGGCTAAGAGGACCACGCTGCCAGGTACAATGCCGCGCCCTAAGACCCGATCAAGTTCTCCAATGCCGGTGGAGGTCACCTGCGTCTGGGTGGCATCAATGCTGGTTATAGGCTGTGCCTTGTGGGTAGGCACCAGGGTAGGGGTGGGGATGGATTGGGTTTGCGGGGTGGTGGTTTCGGCCACGAAGGTATCCCATTCGTGGCATTTGGGGCACTTGCCCATCCACTTTGCCGTGCGGTAGCCACAGTTTTCACAGCGGTGGTACGTCTTTGCTTTAGCAGCCATGATTTCACCATACGGGAAGAGCGGACTAGAGGTCGAACTCCCGTTCGAAATTTATGGAGAAATATAAAGAAAAACGGATATTAGGAGCGAACCATTCTTAACACTTTATTAATGCGTGATGCTTGTATAAGATAAAGCCAGATGAAATCTCTGGGTTCTAATTCAAGGTTGAGCCTCCTAGAAATGTGCATTTTTTACTGAGCAATGACTATAACTGCGAAGGAGAAAGGGGAGCATGCTAAACCGTGCTTATGGTGCAATTGTGCTGACAAGCGCCACTTTATTGCTGCCTGCTTTAACTATCCCCGCAGTTTCTCAGGAAATTTCGGAAGGCTCCGCTCTCGTTGAGGTGGGTGAGGCCTCTGACACAAACGGTGTTTTTGCTGAAACTGATGCCGTGACCGCTACAACCGAGTCAAGCACGAGTGCAACTCCAACTTCGACCGTTATAGAAACTCAAGTGGAGCCCGTTCCCAGTGAAGAGCAGGTTGTTCCGTCTGCTACGAGTTCAAATGCTGTCGCTGAGGCTACAACATCTGAGCCAGTGACGGTGGGAGAAAGCGCAACATCTGAGCCAGTGACGGTGAGGGAAAGCGCAACATCTGAAGCGGTTGCGGTAGCAACCACTGAGATACCGGTGATCGGCGCCGATGAAGACACCGTGATTGTCCAGTATCCACCCCAAGAGGCTGAGACAACCAC
>JAUMTW010000008.1:0-67668 GCA_030531005.1 Corynebacterium sp. | reverse complement strand
CTGAGACAACCACTGAAACTGAGACCGAAACAGTTGAGGTAACCGTAACCACGACCTCCATGGAGCCGGTCTCAACTTTGGAACCAACGAAGACTTCCGAAGAAGCTTCGATGGAGGAGCCTGAGCCTTCCACCACCGAGCCAGTGGTTCAACCTGAGCTCACGACGGACCCTGTCCCGGAGGGACAATCTGCTGAGGACTCGACCCCGGCATCCTCAACTGAGCTGACGCCAGTTGCTTCGGAGGTGACGAAGGCTGCGGAATTGGGAGAAAATCCCTTCCCACGTTCGCAGGATGGGGAAACCGTAACTTCGGAGCCTGCAACTTCCACTGCAAGGCGCGAGTCAGTTGTACCTGAGGCGAGTGTTTTAGCATCGGCACGCTCTACCCAGAATCACGCCAGTAGTACCGCACAAAGCACAGCTGCGACTTCTGCGCGGTCGAGTGGGAGCGTAAGCGTAAGCGTGAATGTGAGCACCGCCGCCGGTTCTAGCACTGCTGTAGCCAATGCGACCGCGAGTTCAAGTTCTCGCCATGGCGCCATGGAAGAGCTTGCCCAAGAGCGCGCCGCATACGACGGTATCGCCACAGGCACGGGCACCGGCACTGGTGCTGGCTCTATCCAAGAAGAAGCTCAGGGTGCTGAAGAGGACCAAGGGTTTTTTGATCGAGTAGTGCGCTTGGCTGCCCCAGACCGCCTAGATGGCTTCATGCGCAATGCGATGCTCTACAATGTGCTGGCACTGTCAGTTGCTGGGGTTGGTATTGGTACCTTGTGGTGGATTCGCCGCCGCTAGGACATAAGAGAAAAGCCCGGAATCCCAATAGGGACTCCGGGCTTGAAGTTTGCCCGTAGATTGTAGCCTAGTGTGCTTCTTGGTCGCCCTCGCCAGCTTCGCGGTCGAGGGTGCCAGAGACTGGCTGTGGCTCGGAAACAGTGGCCACTACTTCAATATCAAAGGAGTTGTCGAAGGTGAAGACCACGGTCTGATTGCCGCCGAATGCAAAGTCATCATTGGCGACGGTGTTGGCGACGTAGCTGATGTGCATGTCGTCGGCCTTGGTGAGGTCCTCGATCTCTGCTGGGATATCGGAAACCAGGCTACCCTGCGCTGGGATGGTGGTGTTTCCATCGAAGTCTGCAACGGAGCCATTCACGGTGACGCGGGTGAGAGTGTGCTCTTCATTGGCAGGGTTCTGGTTAACGGCGGTGAACTTCACACCGGCGGTAGCGCCATCGGCAGTCATATGCACGGTGACGTCGCGCAGGGCAATCTCATTGTTCTCAGAGTCTGCCGAAGCGCCGTCTACTGCAGCAACCTGATCAGAGGTCTGGGTAATTTGGCCGGCGCTACAAGCGCTCAATGCCAGGGCGCTGGCTGTCAGCACGGAAAGGGTTAGGCCGCGGCGGATGGTCGTCTTCACGGGTAAATCCTCCAAGATTTTGGGTGCGTCAATGTTCGGGCAATATGCTTTTCCTACTTTAGTGCCCGTTGAGTCTCTGGCATATTCAGTGTGAGCTGAATCTAGCCAGATGGGGGGAAACGAAAGGCGTAAGTAGACAAATTGCTGGTCATTGCCCCTGATATGGCCAGTCTAAGCCCTGAATGGAGAAAAAGAAAGCGCCTAGTCTTTCGTGCTAGAATGATCAGGTTATCCAGCGTCTACGGATTAAGAACTAAGGAGCGTTCATGGAATTCCAAGTTGGCGACACCGTCGTCTACCCGCATCACGGCGCAGCTGTTGTTGAGGCTATTGAGCACCGCGAAATGAATGGGGAAACACTGGAATTCCTGGTGCTACAGATCCACCAGTCCGACCTCGTAGTGCGCGTGCCCGCCAAGAACGCCGAACTCGTTGGTGTCCGCGACGTTGTCGATGATGCGGGACTTCAAACCGTCTTTGGCTTCCTGCGCGAAACCGATGTTGAAGAGGCCGGCAATTGGTCTCGCCGCTTCAAAGCCAACCAGGAGCGTCTGGCCTCCGGTGATGTGAACAAAGTGGCCGAGGTAGTGCGTGACCTATGGCGTCGGGACCAGGGTAAGGGCTTATCTGCCGGCGAGAAGCGCATGATGGCTAAGGCACGCCAAGTTCTGGTGGGCGAATTAGCACTAGCTGAAATCAAGGATAAGGAACAGTCCGAGTCCCTCCTGAAAGAAATCCAGGAGACCATCGAGCGTCACCGCGCCGACAATGAGATCGCCCCGGAGGTCAAGCCCGAGGATCTGGACTTAGACAATCTTTCCTTCGAAGACTGATGAGCACCCCAACTCCCCGCGTCTATGGGCTGATCGCCGCCGCAGGCAAAGGCACCCGGCTGGGTGCGGAGTTACCCAAAGCTTATGTCGAAGTCCATGGGCGCAGTCTGCTCGCCCGCTCCGTGCAAGGCATGATCACCGCGGATATCGTCGATGAACTTATTATCGTCGTAGCCCCCAGCATGGAGGATTACGCCCGCAGCCTTCTTGCCGAGTTCGACTTCCCAATGCGGTGGGTGCATGGCCGCGGGGAGCGCGCCGATAGTGTCTGGGCGGGACTGCAAACCATCAAAGACCCTGATGCAGTGGTCCTAGTCCACGATGCCGCCCGCGCCTTCACCCCACCGGGCATGATCGCGCGTGTAGCCCGCAAAGTACTCGACGGGGCCGATGCCGTACTCCCAGTGTTGCCGGTAGCCGACACAATTAAGCAAGTCTCTGGCGACTTCGTGACCGCAACACCGGTGCGCCAGCAGCTGCGTATCGCTCAAACTCCCCAAGGATTTCGGGTCGGCCTCCTCCAAGCTGCGAACACAGCTTACTTCGCCGGTCCCACCACCTTCGAAGCAACCGATGATGCCAGCCTCATGGAATGGTACGGCGTCCCCGTGGCGTGCGTGCCAGGTGATCCCATGGCACTGAAGATCACCACCCCCATGGACTTCACGCTGGCGCAAGCCGTAACCGCCACAGTCGAACCAACCGTATATGAGGTCAAATGATCATCCCACGAGTAGGCATCGCCACCGACGCCCACCCCTTAGATGAAACGAAGCCCTGCTGGATTGCCGGCCTGGAATTCCCCGGGGTCCCCGGTTGCGCGGGGCATTCCGATGGCGACGTGGTTGCCCACGCCATCGTTGACGCATTGCTTTCCGCCTCCCAACTAGGAGACCTCGGTTCCTTCGTTGGGGTCGACCGCGCCGAATATGCCAATGTTTCTGGTAAGCAGCTCATCGAGGAATGCGTAGCCCTCTTGGCAGCGCACAACTACACGATTGGCAATGTTGCTGTGCAGCTCGTTGCACAGACCCCTAAGATGTCGCCCCATAGAGAAGAAGCCGAACGCGTCCTGAGCAGCTACGTGGGCGCACCAGTCTCCGTATCGGCCACCACGACCGACCGCCTGGGCTTTACGGGGCGATCCGAAGGACGCGTCGCAGTGGCAACTGCAGTGGTCTGGCAGCTCTAAGTTAAGATAGGGGGCGTGACTTTAAGGATTTATGACACCGCCACCCGTAGCCTGCGTGACTTCGAGCCTGTGCGTCCGGGGTATGCCTCCATCTATTTATGCGGGGCAACGCCCCAAGCCCAGCCTCATATTGGGCACCTTCGCTCCGGAGTAGCTTTCGATATCGTGCGCCGTTGGCTGCAGCACAAGGGCTTTGATGTGGCCTTTGTACGCAACGTCACCGATATCGATGACAAAATCCTAAACAAAGCCGCCGAGCACGGCCGCCCCTGGTGGGAATGGGTTTCCACCTATGAGCGCGAGTTCACCAGGGCCTACAATACCCTCGGCGTGCTGCCTCCATCCGTAGAGCCGCGTGCCACCGGACATGTGACCCAAATGGTCGACTATATGCACCGCCTCATCGATGCCGGATACGCCTATGCCACCGATGGCTCAGTCTATTTCGACGTGGCGGCCTGGAATGCCGCCCCTGGTTCCGACTACGGCCATCTCTCCGGCAACCGCCTGGACGAGATGGAGCAGGGCGAGACCGATAATAAGGGCAAGCGCAATCCGCAAGACTTCGCCTTGTGGAAAGCTGCCAAACCTGGTGAACCTAGCTGGCCCACCCCATGGGGAGATGGCCGCCCCGGGTGGCATCTGGAGTGCTCTGCCATGGCCACCTGGTATCTAGGGGAAACCTTCGACATTCACGGCGGTGGCCTCGATTTGCAATTCCCACACCACGAAAATGAGATCGCCCAGTCGCATGCGGCCGGCGATGGATTCGCTCGCTATTGGATGCACAATCACTGGGTCACCATGGCAGGGGAGAAGATGAGTAAATCATTGGGAAATGTGCTCAGTGTCCCCAAAATGCTAGAACTGGTGCGCCCCGTAGAGCTACGATACTACTTAGGCTCCGCGCACTACCGCTCCGTGCTGGAATACTCACAGGAAGCACTCCTAGAAGCCGCCGCAGGCTATCGCCGCATCGAAGCTTTCATCCAAAACAAGGCTTTCGATGCCGTAGAACTAGGGGATTTGCCCGCAGAGTTCGCTGCTGCGTTAGACGATGACATTAGCGTGCCAAAGGCCCTGGCAGTACTCCACAACGTGGTGCGCTCCGGTAACACTCGCCTGCAACAGGGGGATGCCGCAGCTGCCCAAGAATTGGCTGGGCAGGTACGCTCCATGGCAGCTGTGTTAGGATTTGATCCTTTGGCCCCGCATTGGGATAACGCAGCTTCCGACGACACCTATGCGGCGCTCGACGCTCTGGTGCGCAGTCAGCTTGAACTGCGCGATGCAGCCCGAGCCGCGAAGGACTGGGCGCAGGCTGATGCCGTGCGCGATAGCCTGGCAGCTGCCGGCATCCAGGTAGTGGACACTGCCCAAGGTGCACAATGGGAACTACAGGATAAGTAAAGAGGTATCATGGCTGGAAACGATCCAAAACGTCCAGGTCAGCGCAAAAGCAACAAGAAGGGCGCGGTTAAAGGCTCCGGTGGGCAGCGTCGCCGCTCCCTGCAGGGCAAAGGCCCCACCCCGAAAGCTGAAGACCGCGAATACCACAAGGCCTACAAGCGCAAGGCCGCACGCGAACGCTCCAACAGTGGCCGCCACGAGCGCGTGATGCCCGATGTCGTCGTTGGACGCAACCCAGTCGTGGAATGTCTGCGCACCAAGGCCCCGAGCGAACACCTTTATGTAGCACAAGGGACTCGAAACGACGATCGCCTCACGGAGGCTGTGAACCTGGCTCATGCCCAGGGCATCCCCATCACCGAGTGCATGCGCTACGAGCTTGACCTGCTCGCCAACACTCCAATGAACCAGGGTATCGGCCTGGTGGTGAGCCCTTTCCAATACGACGACATCTACGAACTGACCGAACGAGCATTAGCTGATCGTGATGACCCAATCTTGGTGCTGCTTGATAACATCACCGACCCCCGCAACCTGGGTGCGGTTATCCGCTCAACTGCTGCCTTCGGCGGCCATGGGGTAATCATCCCTGAGCGGCGCTCAGCAGCCGTAACCGCCGTAGCTTGGCGAACCTCCGCAGGTACTGCGGCCCGCATGCCGGTGGCGAAAGTCACTAACCTCACCCGGACCCTGCGCGACCTCCAAGAAAAAGGCTTCCAGGTTGTCGGCCTCGCCGGCGATGGCACGGACACCCTCGATACCTACAAAGCCGACGGCCCAACCGTAATCGTCGTGGGCTCGGAAGGGAAGGGCATCTCCCGCCTGGTGCGCTCCACCTGCGACTCCATTATCTCCATCCCAACCACGGATTGGGTGGAATCGCTCAACGCATCAGTAGCAGCCGGCGTGGTACTGGCAGAATTCGCCCGCCAGCGCCGTCTGCGCTAAGACCAAAAGAAGCGCGCAATCTCTGGCGCTACCTGCCAATCGGTAGGAGCAGGCCCCAGAAACGTAGAGTGCACCGCCTTATCACAAGGCACCACATGCCCCACCCCATCGAGCTCCCATAAGCGCACTGGGGCGGGGCCTCCATATTCCCAGCACTGGGCGTTGCGCCGCACTCGCGGGCCCGCCCCATTAAGACCGGCAAAATAGTGGGCACTGTCCTGCGCAGACAACACCCCACCGCGCATATTGCCCCCACGAACGGGATACACCGAATCCTCCTTGCCAACCACCACCATAATCGGAGTAGGCACCCACCCAGTGGCATCGAGAAGAAAATTATCCGGCGAAGGCTGCGTCGCTGCAATAATACACGCCCCATGGAGCAGCCCCGGGGCCGCATGGAGCAAACTCAGTAACATCTCGCCCCCATTAGAGAAGCCAGCACCCCAAACCCGCGAAGGATGAAAACTCGCAATGAGCTCGCTCAAAAAGGCAACGTCATCTTCCGTGTGAACCTGCATACCGACGCGGGCATCATTCCAATGGCGCTGCAGGCCATCTGGATAAATCACCGTCACGCCCTGCCCGGCGAAGGCGTCAAAATTCCGGTTAGAAAACTCGCGCAGTACCCGGCCAGACTGCTTCGCCCCATGGAGAAAAACGAAAAGCTCCCCATTAGGGCATGCCGGGCGCACTATCCCATAGCGGCGCTGCCCAAATCGTTCTAGAGTGAACATAGCCCTAGCCTACAAAAGGAAAGACCTATGCCGAAACCCCGCCCCTCACTCAACACCGTCGCTGAGGCCGTGGGCGTTTCCCGCACAACTGTATCCAACGCTTATAACCACCCAGAGCATCTATCAGAAGAATTACGCAACCGGATATTCGCAGCCGCCAATAAACTTGGCTATCCAGGGCCGCACCCTGGGGCTCGTTCCCTACGCACCCAACAATATGGCAGTATCGGAGTGCTATTTACCGATGACCTCACCTACGCCTTCGAGGATGCCGCCTCCGTAGATTTCCTGGCCGGTCTTGCATATAGTGCGGCCGGGCATAGCACTTCCATGACGCTAATCCCCGTAGGACCCGAAACAGCTACCAAACAGGAAGCGCAGGCACTCATCCATTCGAGCATGGTCGATGGGTTTGTCATTTATTCCGTAGCCTGCGACGACCCGTACCTCGCAGCAATCAGTGCGAGCAAACGCCCAGCGGTCCTGTGCGACCAACCCAATGACCACCGCCTCCCCTTCGTAGGAATCGATGATGCCGCAGCGATCGCCCCAGCAGCCCATGCGCTAATAGCTGCAGGACATCGGCGTATCGGAATTTTATGCATCCGCCTGGACTCCACCCCAAATAATGGGCCGGTGAGCCCCGAACGGCTTGCAAAGGCGCGCCACCATGTACAGCGAGGTCGAGTTGATGGGGCGCTTGAAATTTTCGCGGCGGCAGGCATCCCTAGGGAACAAACCCCCGTAGTGGAGCGCTATCTGAATACCCCCGCCGAAAACGAGGCAGCTGCCGCCGAGCTCATGGAACGATATCCAGAGTGCACCGCTATATTGTGTACAACCGATACTATGGCCCTGGGTGCACTAGAATATGCCGCTCGGCGCGATTGGAGTGTTCCCCATGACCTCAGCGTGACCGGTTTCGACGGGATCGCATTGGCGCGGGAACGAAATCTAGCCACAATCGTGCAGCCCAATCAAGAAAAGGGGCGCCAAGCCGGTCGAATTCTCCATGGGGAGATGGCCCACGAGAAACAGCCACGGCGCACCCTGCTCGAGACGACCTGGCTACCCGGAACTACGATCGGGCCGCCGCCAACCGATGGAGAAAATCGCCAACGCTAGGAATAGTGTTCAAGCGGTAGGCAGCCTGCGTCGCTCCAGCGCCCACCTTAATGCCGTAATCTCCGGGGCGTAATACTGCGAACCCATCTTCATCAGTGCGATCATCTCCGAGAAAAACGATGAGTGGCTCCCCGTAGGTGGAGCGTGCATGCTCGATCCAGCTGCCCTTGTTGTAATCGGTCACGCTGGCTTCAAAAACCATCTTTCCGCGATGCACTTGCACTCCAGATACTTTGAGCTGGCTAGCTCGCTGTTCCAAATCAGCCACGCGGGTAGGAGCTGCGCCCCGATAGTGCAGCACCCGATGGAAAGGCTTGTGCTCCACGTAGGCACCGGGAATGTCGGTGATGAGTTCCTCGAAGGCGAGGGTGATTTGATCGAGGGCGGCCCGCTGCCCCCTATTAAGGGCGGGCCTGTCACTTGCAGAGGTTTCCTCCCCATGGGAACCAGCAAAAATGACAGGCTCGTGCAGCCCAGATACTGTGCGCAATTCGCTCAGTTTACGACCGGACAACAGTGCCACATGGGTGCCAGGAACAGCTGCTAACTGTTGCAAGGCAGTGATTGCCTGCTGATTGACGCGTACCTCAAGTGCATTCACCGCGAACTCCGCTAGAGTTCCATCAAAATCCGAGATGAGGAGAAGATTCTCGGCCTCTGCGATCTTATCTACGGGGATCACTCTGCCTCCCGAGGGGTTTCGGCAAGCAATTGCAGCCCGGTGGGGTGGAGCTCACCTTCGGATTCCGGGTGCATAATGGCGATCATGTCGCTGGCATCGTGGCGCACATGATATTCGCCGGGGGTGAGCACAGCAACCAAGCTGTCATGGGCGTGTTGGGCTTGCCCCGTACACTCGGCATCCTCGAAGCTCAGCTCCCCAATCTCGACGTACTCGGCATCCTGAATATTATCGGCATCCCGATAGCTCGTCGATGCCTGGAACTGCCCACACCCAGTCTCCCCATTAAGGGAACTTGTTCCGAAGGTCAGCAGCAAAGAGCCGGCCACGCTCTCGCCTAATGGGGCAGGAGAGTCGCTGCCATCATAAAGCTCGGTAACCTGCCACGTAGTGCCGGTGGTGGTGGGGGCGCTGCTACAGGCGACGAGCCCGAGAACGCTAAGGAGAAGAAGTCGCTTCATTGTGCTGCTTTCAGATCACGCAGGAATTCTGCGGCCCACTGCTGGACGGGGTGACTACTGACGGTGGCATGCATCGTCTGCATCGCGGCCGGATTTACGTTGTTGATTGCCTCCATGAGGGCGGCTTTGATCGAATCAATATCGAAGGGATTGCATACATGGGCTTCACGCAATTCTTGTGCGGCACCAGCAAACTCACTGAGTACGAGGTTGCCGTGCCCCTCCCCATGGGAAGCAACATATTCCTTGGCCACCAGATTCATGCCATCTTTCAAGGGAGTGACGACCATGACATCAGCTGCCGCATAGAGCTCCCGTAATTGGGACTTTTCCAGCGGGCGGTGGTGATACTGGATGACGGCATGGTGCAAGCTGCCAAAGCGTCCGTTGATACGCCCTACGGCCTCTTCTACCTGCGCCCTCGTTTGTTTGTAATGCTCGATGCGCTCCCTGGATGGGGTAGCAACCTGCACGAATACGGTCTCATCGGCGTCGAGAGCGCCTTCGTCTAAGAGCTCCTCGAAGGCGAGCAAGCGTTGCAGAATGCCCTTCGTGTAGTCCAGGCGGTCCACGCCTAAGAGCAAATGCTTAGGTTTGCCGGCAGCAGCACGCACCTGTTCCGGGTGCGTGGGCTCCCCATAGGAGGTGAGGTCGATGCTAATAGGGTAGGCCCCCACCTGCGGATGCGACGCAGTGAGGTCACGATAGTTTTGCGCGTTAGAATCCAATTGGAAACCCAATAGATGCGCCCCATTAAGGCCGCGCACAATTTCCTCACGCCAGGGCAGCTGCCGGAAAATTTCTGGAGCAGGGAAGGGGATATGCAGGAAGAATCCAATGCGCACATCGGGGCGCAGTTCCCTGAGGATGCCGGGCACGAGCTGCAGCTGATAGTCCTGCACCCACACCACCGCGCCAGGGGCAGCCAACTGGGCAGCGGCCTGTGCGAACCGGAGATTTACCTCTCGGTAGCTGTCCCACCAATGGCGGTGGAACTGCGGGGTAACGATGCGATCGTGGTAGAGCGGCCAGAGGGTGGCATTACAGAAGCCCTCATAATAATCCTCGTATTCGGCACTGCTTAGGGCCACCGGATACATGGCGATGTCATCAGCGGTTCGGAGCTCGTCAAGCGTGCTATCGATCACACCCGGCCATCCGATCCAACAGCCTCTCTGAGCTGCGAGGATGGGGCGCATGGCGCTTACGAGGCCTCCGGGGCTCTCACTGAAAACTCGATTGCCGGCAGCATCATAATGGATATCCACAGGCAAACGATTCGCGAGAACCACGAACTCATAGCGCTCCACGACTAAGAGCTAGCCTTCTTTGCGGCCTTTTTGGTTGCCTTTTTGGTCGTCTTCTTCGCAGCCTTCTTTGCGGTCTTCTTTGCAGCTTTCTTTGCGGCCTCTTGTTCCGCAGCGACCTTCCGGTAGGAAAGACCCTCCGGCTCGATTCCAAGCATGCACATCAAGGTCACGCCATCGAAATAGTCATTCGCATAGGAAGCAACGACTTTACGGGCGGCTTCGGCGGTCTCAGCTTCGACAGCGTGGAGAGCTTCTGCAGAAGTACTTTGAGTATCAGAAATCTTCGGTGGCACTTATGCTCCTTGGAGTGGACAACACAAAACCCACATTGTATCACTATTGGGCATCATTTGCCTGATAGTTCGCAGCCTGGGCCTGGCGGAAGGATGTACGGAATCCCTTACGGAAACTCGCATAGAAATTCAGGGTCGGTGGGCGACGCAAACGGTACGCAATCCACTCGCCGAGCACCACACCGGCCGCCAAACTGCAACACACCGACAAAGCAACGGCGAAGTTCGTGATACCGACCAGCATCTGCTCATTTAGGCTGGCGTACATCGCCCGATACATATAGAGCCCCGGCAACATGGGGGTAATGCCCGCCAGTGCCGTAATCAATGGCGGAATGCCGAAGCGGCGCGCTAGCAGACCGCCGACGATGCCCACCAAAGTGGCTGCAGATGCAGTCGCAATCACGGGGCCGATGTTCGCCCCCATCAGCATGAGGTAGTAGGTGAGTGTACCAATCGCCCCCGTCGCCGTAGCGACCAGCACCGTCGATAACTCCGCATAGCAGGCCACCACATATGCGCCCGCAGCAATGGCACCGGCAATGATGCCCCTGATAGAGAACGAGGTGAGTGCAGCAGCTGTTGGCTCTAAAGCCGGCAGGGTGATGCCGAAGAAATCCGCAGCACTCAGGCCTGTACCCACACCTCCGATTACGGCACAACTGAGCAAGAACGTCTCAAAGAAGCGTGCCGCGGCCGTAACGGGGGCGCCGGTGATGCCATCCTGAATGGACTGCACCATGGGGAGCCCAGCAAGCAGGACCACGATGACAGGTGCGATCACATGACTGGGTATGAAGAGGTAATTGTTGCTGCCCACGAGGTCATAGAGAACCGCGGTGGGAGCAGTGACGAAGAGGCCCCCGAAATAATACTGGAAGAATACAGGTAGGGAGCGGCGCCGCGTGATGGCATTGAAGCCGGTCACGAACATTGTGAGCAAGCATGCGAGGAGCGCTGCAAACCAGCTGCCGCCGATAAGGATCGAGATGGCGCCACCCAGTATTCCCCATGCCGTCATAGAGACCGGAAAACCATAGCTTCCCCGGGTGCTAAAGAGTTCGTCGAGCACCCGGTCGGCCTCATCGGGTGGGGTGGTACCAGCCTGGATATTGCGGATGAGGCGGTCCACTTGAATTAGTTTGGAGAAATCCGTGGAGAGCTTGCGGACCACGCGGAACACACTCACCGGGGTTTTCTCCGTGGTGCCAATGGAGGTGTAGATGGTGATGGTGTTCAAAGTGATGTCCACATGGCAGTAGTGCAACCCGTAGACAGAAGTGACCGCATGGATTTGAGTCTTCGTGTCCCTATTCGAAGTGCCCGAAGATAACAAAATATCCCCAATGCGGGCGGCCACATCCATCACCGCCGATACTTGCGCGGCATTGGTTAAATCCACCGGCGCTAATGGAGAAGGCGGCGGGGCGGAACGCGCTAAGTCCAAGGTGGCCGCAGCCCGATTGCCGGGCAACAGGGATTGGAGGCGATGGAGTACAGACACCGTGATTCCTTATGGATTTCTACAGTAGGATTGTGCTTTGCACCTTACCTAATGGGGAGCTAAGCAACAATTGCACCATGGGGAAGTATCGTGTAGCATTCCCGATGCACTAATATGTGCGTGCTGGAGTGGCGCAATCGGTAGCGCAACGGTCTTGTAAACCGTAGGTTGCGAGTTCAAGTCTCGTCTCCAGCTCAAGCAGCAAGTCCCCGCATTCGTGCGGGGGCTTTTTAGTCTGAGGAGGTTGTCTATGAGCACGCAGCTAGAAGATATGCTCGATGACGGCGATTTGGTGACAGCGCGCCAGTGGCTGGAAGCGCACACCGCAGTGGAGGTCGCCGAACACTTGGGCTGGCTCAGCGCCGAGGAACAAGCCGTTGCCTTCCGCCTCCTGCCGAAGAATCAGGCTTTGCGTGTCTTCGAATTTATGGACACTCCACACCAGGTTGATCTCTTGGAGGCACTGCGCAGCGAGCGGGTTACCGAAATTTTTGCCGACCTCGCCGTTGATGACGTAGCCCGCATCCTCGAGGAAATGCCCGCAAAAGTCGCCACTCGCATGTTGGCCGGCCTGGAGCCAAGCATGCGTACTGCAGCCGCAGAACTCTTGGGCTACCCGGAAGACTCGGTGGGCCGCCGTATGGTCCCCATTGCAACGGTGCTCTCCCCAAAACTTACCCGCGAGGAAGCTCTCCATAAGCTCCAGGTGCGCGGCAGCGCCCAAGATGCATCCCTTGCCATGGTCCCAGTAACTGATTCGGAGCGAACGCTGCTTGGCATGGTGAGCCTGGGCGATTTGATCACCGCGCCGGATGGCACGCGCATTGATGAAATCTTCTCCCCGGAGCAGCACACAGCCACTGCCTACACCGATCAAGAGGATGCCGCTCGCCTGGTTCAGGAGGCCGACCTCTGGGTGCTCCCCATTGTGGATGATGAATTCCGCCTTCTTGGCATGCTCACCGTAGACGACGCCATGGAGATCTTAGAGTCCGAGGCTACAGAGGATGCTTATCGTTCCGGTGGTGCGGAGCCACTGAACGAGCCTTATCTTTACGCTACGGTGTTCACTTTGGCGAAGAAGCGTGGCGTATGGCTGGTTGTGCTGATTTTGGCAGCCTTCCTCACAATCAATGTGATGCAGTACTTCGAGGCAACCTTGGAGGCCGTAGTCGTGCTCAGCGTTTTCGTCCCCATGGTGATTGGTACCGGTGGCAACGCAGGATCGCAAGCGGCGAGTTCCGTGGTCCGTGCGCTGGCTGTTAATGAGGTGCGCCCCAACGACATATTCCGAGTGATTTGGCGTGAAGTCCGTGTAGGCCTGCTGCTTGGCGCCTTCCTCGGGCTGCTGCTCATCCCGATCATCAGTTGGCTGTATTACTTCCAAGTGGCCGTTACCATTGCGGTCACGGTGGTGTTTATCTGTGCGTGGGCCTGCATTGTCGGCGGCGTGCTGCCCCTGGTGGCCAAGAAAATTGGTGTGGATCCAGCAGTATTTTCTACCCCAGTGGTTTCCACATTGGTCGATGCCACGGGCCTCATAATTTACTTCACCGTCGCAGGCCTGGTTATGGCTGATCAGCTGGAAGCTGCTCTGGGCGTATAGCAGGGAATCCGGTTGGATCAGTGGCAGTGATCTCGTTACGCTGCTCCAAGCGCATACGGCGACGCGCTCGGCGGCGATAGTAGCGCAAGGTGTTTTGCAGACGAACTGGGCGTCGCAGCTGGCGGGCAATCCATTCCCCAAATACGATGCCGGCAGACAACGCCGTGGCGGTGACAAAGGCAAAAGTAAGGTTGGTGAAACCCGCCAGGATTTGGTCATTCAGCAACCCATAGAGACCACGGTAAATCGCCAAACCAGGCAGAAGAGGAGTAACGCCGGCGACAGCGATAATAACCGGAGGAACTTGGAAACGGCGACCAACCAGACCAGCCAATAGCCCCATGGTGGTTGCGGTAAGCGCAGTAGCCATGGGATCGCTCATATTCACTTCCAGGAATACGTAGTAGTACAGGCAACTGGCCATAAACGCCGTCCCCATAGAGGAGAATACCGCCGGCCATTGTGCTTGGCAGGCCCGCGCGAATCCCGCAGAGGCGAAGGTGCCACCTAAGACTCGCACAAAGTTTGAATTGAAATTGGGCGCTGCCGTGGTCTCCATGGGAGGTAGGGAAATTCCCAGATAACTCATAAGCATGATCCCCATGCCAACACCGGCCACCACACCTGCGGTCACCATGAGGGTGTCAAAGAGTCGTGCCATCGCCGTAATAGGGGCGGAGGCTACTCCGTTTTGTAGTGCCTGTACCAGGGTTAGGCCGGCAAGCATCACGACGATCGAGGTCGCGATGATCATACTAGGCCTAATCAACACGTCGAATTCCATGCCGATGCGATAGGTCACCCCGGCAATGAATGTGGCCAGCACACCGCCAGCCGCATTCTGGAAGAAAACGGGTAGTCCCTTCTTGTCCAGCCAGTAGGTTAGGTGCATGATGAGCAGGGAAGCCACCCAGGTCACCAGGATGACATATATGGAGCCACCAATCATGGCCGAGACCGCTGCGCCCAGGACCGACCAGGAAAGTTTGACCCCAAAATCTTCCATGTCTTTGTCATAGGCAGCAATGGAGTCGAGGCGAATTTCGGCGGCAGCCGGACCGGCTTTACCAGCGTGGATGTCCCTAATGAGGGCATCACACTGGGCTAACTGACGATAGTTCTGGGCACCGCCACGGACCACATGCACCATATTTATTCCATGCTCCCCAGGAATGTTCGCATACAGGTTTATGCGTTGGTGGGTGAGGTCGACGTGCACTCCCCATAGGCCGAAGGATTCCAGCACGGAACGCACATATATTGCGGCATCGGTATTGGTCACGCCGGCATTGATGAGGATTTCTCCAATACGGGCAGCTATGTTGAGTACGCCCGAAATCTCCCCGCGGCTCTCGAAGTGATTCGGGGCCAGAGGCGCTAGTGGAGGAGTGCCTGCCTCATCGATGGTTGCCAGCCTGCTGGTGGCTGGGCGCCGGTTTTCCTTGACAGTGGCGCTGTCGGGATTCAGCAGCGGGGTTGGGATATCTGTCATTGGGGGCTTGGTACGCCGAAAAAATCTCATGTATCCCCCTATGGTGAGCGTCAAGTTACTGTCCCAATGTGGCATATCATGCACAATTGTTGCACAGGTGCTACATCCTCGGGATACTGGGAAGTATACGAAATCATTCACTATCGAAGCAATGAAGAAGGTTGGTGTGATGGCAAAGAATTATGCCCATCAAATCGTCGAAGTACTTGAAGCCCAAGGCGTAGAACGCATTTATGGTGTGGTGGGCGATAGCCTGAACCCGATCGTCGATGCCGTACGCACTTCCAAAATGGAGTGGGTACATGTTCGCAATGAAGAGACAGCCGCCTTCGCTGCAGAGGCAGAGTCCCTGACCACCGGTAAGCTTGCCGTGTGTGCTGCTTCTTGTGGCCCTGGCAATACTCACCTCATCCAGGGCCTTTATGATGCCCACCGTAATGGGGCGAAGGTGCTGGCCCTAGCTAGTCACATCCCATCGCGGCAGATAGGCTCTAAATTCTTCCAGGAGACTCACCCAGAGCAGATTTTCCAGGAATGCTCCGGCTACTGCGAGATGGTAAATTCCGCAGCCCAAGGTGAGGTCATTTTGCACCACGCTATTCAGTCCACCGTGGCTGGTAACGGCGTTTCTGTTTTGGTCATCCCTGGCGATGTGACCATGCAGGATGCCGCTAATGAAGGCTTCAGCTCCTCCAAGATTTCCGCTGGCCGTCCCAAGGTATATCCGGACCCAGCCGAGGCAGCCGCACTGGTGCAAGCCATCAATGAAGCTGAAACCGTCACTTTGTTCGTTGGTTCTGGCATCAAGGATGCCCGTGAACAGGTACTTGCCCTTGCGGAAAAGATCAAGTCCCCCATTGGGCACGCTCTGGGTGGCAAGATGTACATCCAGTATGACAACCCCTTCGAGGTTGGTATGTCTGGCCTGCTCGGTTATGGTGCAGCCCATGAGGCCACCCATGAGGCAGACTTGTTGATCCTGCTAGGTACGGATTTCCCATATAATGACTTCCTGCCCAGCAAGAATGTAGCCCAGGTAGACATCAAGGGTGCCAACATTGGCCGCCGTACCAAGATCAGTTACCCCGTTGTTGGTGATGTGGCTGCCACCATTGAGAATATTCTTCCCCATGTAGAAGAAAAGCAGGACCGCAGCTTCTTGGATAAGATGCTCCGCTTGCACCACAAAAAGCTCAAGCAGGTGGTGGACGCCTACACGACGAATGTGGAGAAGCACACCCCAATCCACCCCGAGTTTGTCGCGAACCTGATCGATGAGATCGCAGCCGATGATGCCATCTTCACGGCTGATACCGGCATGAACAATGTGTGGTCCGCGCGCTACATCACCCCCAATGGGAAGCGTGAACTGCTGGGATCTTTCCGCCACGGCACCATGGCTAATGCGGTCCCCATGGCAATCGGCGCGCAGGCAGCACATCCGAATCGACAGGTTGTGACCTTTTCTGGCGATGGTGGCCTAGGCATGCTCATGGGAGAGCTGCTCACGGTGAAACTCCATGAGCTCAAGTCCAAGATTGTGGTATTTAACAATTCCTCATTGGGAATGGTGAAGCTGGAAATGCTGGTGCAGGGCTTGCCTGAGCACGAAACTGATCATGAGTCCGTGGATTATGCGGCTGTAGCTTCTTCTATTGGCATCCATGCTGTGCGCATTACTGATCCGCGGGAGGCCCGGAAGCAGCTGGAAGAGGCCTTTGCATATGATGGGCCTGTGCTGATTGATATTGTTACTGATCCGAATGCTTTATCAATGCCCCCAAGTATCACTGCAAAGCAGATGCTGGGATTCTCCAAGGCCGCCACGAAGACGGTCTTGGAAGGTGGAGTCGGCCACATGATTGATATGGCCTCCTCCAACTTGCGGAATATTCCGCGGCCTTAATCGGCGAACTTACGCTCCCATGCGGCTTGAACCGGGTCAGCATCGGCGAGCAGCATGTCAAAGCGATCGTTAGCGATCTCCACAATTTCGGAGAGTACCACGCGGCGTTCTTGAGCAGCAGTATTGCTCAGGCGCCGCGTTCCTGCTTCCATGATCGATTTGAAACTATCGTTGGTGCGCAGATAAGCAACAAATGGCATCGCGAAGCAGTCGCGATAGGAATCACACAATTGTTGTAGCTGCGTCCGCTGGACATCATCGAGCTCTTCTAAAGACAACGAACCACGGGCAGCGGAAGTCTCTGGGTGCAGCAAGAGTTGGTTCATATCCGGATAATCCTCGATGAGGGCCTGCTGCTCCCCATCGGGCGCGCTTAAGACCGCAACTTGGATGGCAGCGCGCAAATCGGCCACATCCTCGAAGGGGCGGGATTCCCACGCAACTTGCAGGGGCCACACCTGGTTGTTGAAAAGTGGCTTGAGGGTCTGCACGAAGGTCTCACGGTCCATAGAATTGATCTCCTCAAGAGAAATCTGGCCGGAAACCAGGACATTTTCCTCTCGCTTGCCCACATGGAAGAAGAGGATATTCAGCGCAATAGCAGTGATCGCCCCAATGGACATACCGGAGGACACGAAGATCTGTGCCCAGGTTGGCAAGGTTTCGGCAATCTCCGGCTTGAATGTGACGAGCATGGCCAGCCCCAAAGCAGTGGTGACAATGACGGCATTGCGGTTATCGCTCATGTCGGCTTTGGCAATGGTTTGCATGCCGACCCAAGCCACATTGGCGAACAAAGCCAGGGAAGCGGCCCCAAGGATTGGGGCAGGAATGGAGGCAACCACCGCACCAGCTTTCGGGAGCAGGCCTAGCACGATCATGAAGCCAGCAGCCGAAGCCGCCACCCAGCGTGAACGCACGCCAGTGATACGAACTAGTCCGACATTCTGCGCAAAGCAGGTATATGGGAAGGAGTTCATGATGCCGCCAATGCAAGTAGAAATGCCATCAGCACGCAGTGCACGCTGAATGTCTTCCTTCTGAATGCGCTTCTTGACGATCTCACCGGTGGCGAACACATCGCCGGTGGTCTCCACCATGGTGATGATCATGACGATAATCAGTGAGAAAATCGCACTCACGTGGAATTCGGGCAAACCGAAGTAGAACGGTGTGGTAATGCCGAAAGCATCCGCATGGGAAACTTCATTGAAGGAGGCATCACCGAGGAGAAGGGCAACCGTCGTACCCGTCACCAAGCCAATGAGGATAGAAATGGTTCCCAAGAAACCGCGGAAGAAGCGCTGCACCAAGATAATCAAAGCCATAGTGCCAAAGGCATAAGCCAAATCACGGCCCTCCGGTACACCATCGGCGTAATTGACGAAGTCATTCGCCGACACTGCGAGCAGGGACGTTCCCATAACGAGCAGCACGGAGCCGGTGACAATGGGAGGGAAAAAACGAAGAAACTTCGCAAACACAGGGGTAGCGAAGTAAGTGAAGAGACCGGCGCAAATTACCGCCCCATAGATAGTAGGCAGTGATTCCACGCCACCTTGGCCATCAGTAGTGGCCAGCCCGATCGCGATAATGGGGGCCACGGCGGTGGTCGTTACGCCCTGAATGATGGGCAGGCGCACCCCGACACGTGGGCCAACGCCCACAACCTGAATCAAGGTGGCAACACCGCATGTCAGAAGATCTGCATTGATGAGGTGAATGGTAGTAGCGGTATCGAGGTTCAGCGAAGCCGCAATGAGCAGCGGCACGATGACCGCACCTGCATAGAACGCCAACACATGCTGTAAACCTAAGGTGAAAAGCTTAGGCGCGGGCGGTACAACGTCGACCGCATGGATTGAAGAAGTAGTAGAGGTCACGTCCTTACTCTAAACCATCAGCAACAAAGAAACCCTTTCACAGCAAACTTCAAGTCCCCATGCAGGAGAGACAAGTTGGATTATGGAGACAATATTGAAACCTATCGAGAGATTAAGCCAAAATGGAACACATGAATGAAAATGGCGCCCGCGTGCTCGTCGTTGACGACGAGCCGAACATCGTAGAATTGCTTACCGTAAGCCTAAAGTTCCAAGGCTTCGAAGTCGCAACCGCAAACTCCGGAGACGAGGCCCTCGCCGTAGCCCAGGAATTCAACCCTGATGCGTTCATCCTCGACGTGATGATGCCCGGCATGGACGGCTTTGAACTTCTACCAAAACTACGGGGAGCCGGCTTCGATGGTCCAGTACTCTTCCTCACCGCTAAGGATGCCGTAGAAAACCGCATCCACGGCCTGACGATTGGTGCAGACGACTACGTGACTAAGCCCTTCTCCTTAGAAGAGGTTATTACTCGTCTGCGCGTTATTCTGCGCCGCGGCAGCCAGCCAGAGCCCGTTGACGATGAGAGCACCATCACCTACGCAGATCTCACGTTAAACGACGCCACCCACGAGGTCACCAAAGCCGGCAAGGTTGTGGAATTATCTCCAACTGAATTCAACCTACTGCGATACCTAATGCTCAATGCCGAAGTAGTACTATCGAAGTCCAAAATTCTCGACAACGTTTGGCATTACGACTTTGGTGGTGATGGCAACGTTGTGGAAAGCTACATCTCGTATTTGCGCCGCAAGATTGATACCCAAGAGCCCATGCTGATCCACACCGTGCGCGGCGTTGGCTACGTGCTACGCCTACCACGTCGTTAAGACGTCAGGGGACCAATGTCTGCACCCAACCCCTATGAAGCGGCGATCAGTGCTCCGGAAACGGAATCGCGGTGGCATCGCCTAGGATCATCGCGGCGTACCCGTGCTAATGGAGAAACTGGCGGCCACTTCTCCCTCCGATGGGGAGTCGTTGTTATCGTGGCCTTCATTTCTTTGGCAGGACTTGCAGTAAACGTCTATGCGGTGGGACGCACCACCTCGGAGTTAGTTTATTCGCGTATCGATGAAGATCTCGAGCACGGCCTGAATGGCTGGGCCAACCAGGATTCGCTTTTTAACGACAACTCCTCGGGTACCACACGGCCCCCAACGGAATTCTATGTCTACCGCGTTCTTGATGATGGCACTACCTTGGAATTCCGAGAATCAACCACCACCCCGGACTTCCGGAATCTACGCCTCGATGGTAGCGCCCAAAACATCCCTTCCCAGGGGTCCAGCAGTACCATCTGGCGTGCAATGGCTGTCACCGAGGATGGTGTCACCACCATCGTGGCCAAAGATGTCTCACAAGAGGCGAGCATTCTAACCCGGCTAACTTTCTATCAAGTCCTTATCGCATTGACCCTACTATTCGGCATGGGCTTACTGGCTTATTGGTGGGTGGGGCGTACGCTGCGTCCATTGCGTGAGGTAGAAGAAACTGCAAATGCCATTGCCCATGGAGACTTGAGCCGTCGTGTGCCAGAGCGGCGCACGAGTAGCGAGATTGCTTCGTTAAGCGGTTCGTTGAATATCATGCTTGAGCGATTGCAAGCCTTGATTGAGGAGTTGCAGGAAAAAGAAGAGCAGATGCGGCGTTTTGTGGGGGACGCTTCCCATGAGCTGCGCACCCCATTGACCTCTGTGAAGGGATTCGCAGAGCTCTACCGAAGTGGGGCAACCCAGGATTCCTCCATGGTGATCGACCGCATTGAAGCAGAAGCTGCGCGTATGAGCCTTTTAGTTGAGGACTTGTTAGCGTTGACCCGTGCAGAGGGCGCCCAATTTGAACAGTCTCCAGTTGATCTATTAGAAGTTGCGAGCTCTGTGACCATGTCGCTACGTGCTGCTTATCCTGAGCGCAATATTCGTGTGCAAGCGAACTGTTCGCAGATCCCCATGGTTATTGGAGATGCATCCCGTTTACACCAGGTGCTCACAAACCTCACTGTGAATGGTTTGAAACACGGGGGGCCAGATGCGGATGTAGAAATTTCGATTACTTATAGTGACAAGAGTGTGATTGTGGAAGTCTCCGATAACGGAGTGGGCATCTCTGAGCAGGATGCAGCACACATCTTTGAGCGCTTCTACCGTGCTGATTCTTCGCGCACTCGGGCAACTGGTGGCAGCGGCTTGGGGCTGGCAATCACCAAGTCCCTCGTTGAATCCCACGGAGGTACTATCGGGGTGGCCAGCCAAGTAGGCGTTGGCACGACCTTCCGTATTGAGTTCCCACTGCATCAACCCTGAGCGATGTCACTTAATTGACGCAAGATAACCGTCGTCTGCCGAGGCAGGTCTTCATGGCGTACCCCGCGAATCCACACTAATTGTCCCAGTTCGCTTGAAGCTGCTGGGACGATTCTATCCGCATTGGAAATAACAGAAATCACCCGCACCCCATGGGGAATCTCAGCCGGTAGCTCCTTGGTAATTTGCAACACTGCCTCGCCCCCGATCATCCGTACTACAGGTCGTAGCGGAATCTTGCGCGGGACCCCTCGAAACGCAGCGCCTAAGCCAATCAAACCACGCACCTTATCGGGACGGGCCTGTGCCAAACGCAAGCCAAGCAATCCGCCAGCAGAGTGCCCCACAATATCGACCTTATCGACATTGAGCGAATCGAAATATGTGAGCAGCTCATGGGAAGAAATATCTAGCGCACCGGTACCGTGCTCCCCATAGGCTGGGGCATAGAATGGTCGCCCGTGTTTGGCTAAAGCAGTGGTGGGGAGTTCGAAATTACCCGGGGACCCCAAAATTCCATGAAGGAATAGCACCGGCACCTGGTTGGGATCGGTGGGGGATAGAGGCAAGATACCTCGAGTTGGGATGCGACTAAGAAATGGTGCCATTGCTTTCCAATGCAGCGCGGATCTTTGCGGCAGCTTCATTCATTAAGTCAGGATCAGTCTCGTCCATGGCATATGCCTGAGAAAAATCGTATTCTGCCATATTCGAGGAAGGGAAGACATGTATGTGCGTGTGGGGCACATCAAAGCCGGCAATAATATAACCGGCACGGGGGGCATCAAAAGCTTGAACTACAGCTTTGCCGACGCGTTGAGCCACTTCATTGAGATAAAGCCAGTCTTCGGTGGGAAGGTCCGTCCACTTATCTACTTCTTGGATCGGCACTACTAGGACGTGACCGTAGGTGAGGGGCTCGATGGTCAGGAATGCCACGACTTTATCGTCGCGATAAACAAAACGGCCGGGGAGTTCCCCATTGATGATTTTCGTGAATACGCTCGCCATGTTCCCCATGATAGCTATAGAATGACAAAATATGCGCGTATTAGTAATTGGTTCCGGTGCCCGCGAGCATGCCATCGTTAAAGGCCTCGTCACATCCGGTGAAGAAGTTCATGTAGCTCCCGGGAATGCTGGAATGGAGGACATTGCCACGGTGCACGCGGCTGTTAAGGATGTTGCTGACCCAGAATCAATGCTCGCCCTCACCGAGACTATCTCCCCAGATTTTGTAGTTATTGGACCCGAAATCCCACTGGTAGCAGGGGTCGGTGATGTACTGCGTGAAGCTGGATTCAAGGTATTCGGCCCCAACGCTGCTGCGGCGCAAATCGAAGGATCTAAGGCATTCGCCAAGGATGTTATGGCTGCAGCTGATGTCGCCACTGCGCACGCTGAATCCCTACAACCTGGTGTTAGTGGAGAAGAAATCGAGTCTGCCCTGGATCGCTTCGGCCCTCAATACGTGGTGAAGGACGATGGACTCGCCGGTGGTAAGGGAGTTGTCGTCACTGCAGACCGTAACGCAGCCCGCGCCCATGTGGATGCCGTACTAGAGCAAGGCAACCCCGTACTGTTGGAATCCTTTTTGGATGGCCCAGAAGTATCACTGTTCTGTCTGGTTGATGGGGAAACTGTGGTCCCACTGTTGCCAGCGCAAGACCATAAGCGCGCCTACGATAATGATGAAGGCCCAAACACTGGTGGTATGGGTGCGTATACCCCATTGCCATGGCTTCCCGAAGGTGGTGTGGAGCGCATCGTACGTGAAGTGTGTGAACCAGTTGCGAAAGAAATGGTGCGACGTGGTACCCCATATTCAGGATTGTTGTATGCAGGTCTCGCATGGGGCAAGAACGGCCCGGCGGTTGTGGAATTCAACTGCCGCTTTGGCGACCCAGAAACTCAGGCAGTCCTCGCTCAGCTCGAGTCCCCATTAGGTGAAGTGCTCTATGCCGTGGCCGATGGCAAACTGGCAGATTTTCCAGAGCTGCAGTGGAAGGATGGATATGCGCTTACCGTGGTATTGGCTGCAGAAAACTATCCTGCAAGCCCGGTAACTGGGGGTGTGATCACTGGGGCAGATAATGATGCGGTCTTACACGCCGGCACTGATCGCAATGAGCATGGTGAGCTTATTGCCTCCGGTGGTCGTGTGCTCAATGTGATTGGCCAGGGCGCCACTTTGGAGCAATCCCGCGATGCAGCCTACGCGGTGCTAGAAGAGATTGAACTTGAAGGTAGTTTTTACCGTAAAGATATCGCAGCGCCTGCAGTTCGTGGGGAAATTTGCATCCCAGAGTGAATTGGGCAGGCGAAACGCCCGGCGATCGCCTATTGATTGTCGGGTTTTTGGAAATGTTTAATCGCCCAGGCCCGGCCGGACTTTTCGGCTAGGGGAAAAGTGTTGTATCTGAGCCTTCCACCATCGGGAGGTTGGAATGCGGCCCGTCCAGTTTCAGGGTCGCGGACGTAGTAACCGTTCCGGCATTTTTCTCGGTCGTCGTCGTTTTGCGCATTATGCGTGGGGCAGGCGGCGACTAAATTTTCTAAATTCGTAGCGCCCCCATTTTTCCAAGCCTGCACGTGATGTGCTTGGGCAGTATAAGCGGGGCGATCGCAATTAGGATCCACACATAACAGTTGGTCTGCGGTTAAAATTAGTCGCTGTTTGCGATTCGCTAGTCGCTGGGTGCGATACAAATTCACCGGTTCGCAATTCTCGTCATAGAGCAAAGCATAACCGAAATCGGCAAGTAGGTGTTCAGCTAATTTCTCCGCAGGGATCTGGGCGCCATCAGTGGTGGCCAACATATTATTGCCCAGATGCTTATAACCATCAGCAGGCAACAGGATTAGGCCTTGGCGTTGCAACACGGGCTTTTGGTTACCGCCGGTAGTAACGCGGGTTAGTAGGGCCTCAGCCAATGCTTGCTGCTGGGTGATGTGACGGTGCTTTTTACGGATCGCCGATGCGATTGGGTGTAAAGACCCCATGATTGAGGCCAGAGCGACATCATCAAGTTTGGCAATGAGATAGCGCATGCCGTCCGCATCGGGGTGTTTAGAGCAGCGTAGCCACTGGCGTGGGCGTGTGGGTACGGCAGGTTCGTTGAGTTGCTGGATACGAGCGCGGACGTGCGTTTTAATTTTTTCAATTTCAGCCCCCTTGGCCCAGTCCACGACTTCTACAAGCAATTGGGCTTCAGACATAGCCGCATTTGGGCTCAAGTGGCTGAGTGCGGTGGAAATGGTGGTTAAGGCCTCGAGGGACAGTTGGTGCTGACGGGCGTATTGGCGGGCTTGATTGCGAAGGCCGCGTTGTGAGTCTTGGGTGTAGAAGCGCCGCGCGGTGCTGAGCATTTTATTTATGGATTCGCCACTCATCTGTAGATGATGTTTGAGCTCGCGGCATTGTTGGGGTGTTTTTGCGGCAGCGTAGACGGCTTCGAGCACATCAATGCCGGATGTGGCGAAGAAGTTTAGTGCTACGAATGCGTCCATGGCTATGAAGGTACGCAGCAAATTTCCCATGGGACAAGTGCTTTCCCATGGGGAGCACGCGCCCTGTGGAAAAGTATCCCTCTCCATGGGGAGAGTTATCAACAGCTGCGCTTTTAATGCGATAATGGGGAACGTGGTTCAAAAAAAGCAGATTTCCAATGTTCTTTCTTCTCGTTATGCTTCTCCGGAGCTCGTTGATATTTGGAGTGCGGAGTCCAAGATCATTATGGAGCGCCAGCTCTGGATTGCCGTGATGCGTGCTCAGCAGTATCTTGGTGTGGATATTCCGTCGGAGGCGATTGATTCTTATGAGGCTGTCGTTGATGAGGTTGATCTCGATAGCATTAATGCCCGGGAGCGTGTTACGCGTCACGATGTGAAGGCTCGTATTGAGGAGTTCAACGCGTTGGCGGGTTTTGAGCATGTGCATAAGGGTATGACTTCTCGCGATTTGACGGAGAATGTGGAGCAGCTGCAGATTGTGCGCTCTTTGGAGTTGGTGCGCGATAAGGCTGTGGCTGTGGCGGCGCGTTTGGCTGAGCGGGCTGCGCAGTATCAGGGGCTTGTGATGGCGGGGCGTTCTCATAATGTGGCGGCTCAAGCGACCACTTTGGGGAAGCGGTTTGCTTCTGCTACTGAGGAGGTTTTGCTGGGTATTGAGCGGGTGGAGGATTTGTTGCGCCGCTATCCGCTGCGTGGAATTAAGGGCCCTATGGGCACGGCGCAGGATATGTTGGATCTGGTTGGTGGCGATGAGTCTAAGCTGCAGGCCTTGGAGACTGAGGTTGCCGATTATCTTGGCTTTAAGCGCATTTTTGATTCGGTGGGACAGGTGTATCCGCGTTCGTTGGATTTCGATGTGGTTTCGGCTTTGGTGGAGCTGGGTGCGGGCCCTTCGAGTTTGGCTACTACGATTCGTCTGATGGCTGGTAATGAGACCGTAACCGAGGGCTTTAAGGAAGGCCAGGTTGGTTCTAGTGCGATGCCCCATAAGATGAATGCTCGCTCATGTGAGCGTGTGGGTGGTATGCAGGTTATCTTGCGTGGTTATCTCACTATGGTTGCTGATTTAGCTGGCCAGCAGTGGAATGAGGGTGATGTTTTCTGTTCAGTTATCCGCCGCGTTGCGTTGCCTGATGCCTTTTTCGCTTTGGATGGCATGTTTGAGACTTTCTTGACTGTGTTGCAGGAGTTTGGTGCTTTCCCGGCCATGATTGAGCGGGAGTTGGAGCGTTATCTGCCGTTCTTGGCTACGACTCGTATTCTTATGGCGGCGGTGCGTGCCGGTGTGGGCCGTGAGACTGCTCATGAGCTCATTAAGGAGCATGCTGTTGCTGTGGCTTTGAATATGCGTGAGAATGGCGGTGAGCAGGATCTTGTAGCTCGTTTGGCTGCTGATGAGCGTTTCCCATTAGATGAGTCGGCACTTGCTGATGCTTTGGCGGACCGTCATGCCTTTATTGGGGCGGCTGAGCGTCAAGTTGCCCGCGTGGTTAAGCGTGTGGATACTTTGGTGCAGCAGCATCCGGAGGCTGCTGGGTACGCGCCGGGCGATATTGTGTAATTGCGCTTGCCAGCCTAGACTTTGGTGCTATGCGACCAGAATTGTCCCAGTATCAGCATGTTTCGGCCGGTAAGGTCCGCGAAATCTATGAAATTGATGAGCAGCGTTTGCTCATGGTGGCTTCCGACCGTGTTTCGGCATTCGACTACATCCTGGATCCGGAAATTCCCGATAAGGGACGCATTCTCACTGCTATGAGTATGTTCTTCTTTGAGCATATTGATTTCCCTAATCACCTGGCCGGCCCTATTGATGACCCAGCCATCCCGGAGGAGGTGCTGGGACGAGCTATTGTCGTTAAGAAGCTCGACATGCTTCCATTTGAGTGTGTGGCGCGTGGTTATCTGACTGGCTCGGGTCTGAAGGAATATCAGGCAGACGGTACTGTTTGTGGCATTCCTCTGCCGGAGGGCTTGACCGAGGCTTCCAAGCTCCCGGAGCCTATCTTCACGCCAGCCACGAAGGCGGAGTTTGGGGAGCATGATGAAAACGTCAGCTTTGATGCTGTGGTAGATAAGTTGGGGCAGCAGCGCGCCGAAGAACTGCGTGATGCCACCCTGCATATCTATAGCAAGGCGGCCGCGCTGGCTGAGGAGCGCGGTATCATTTTGGCAGATACTAAGTTTGAATTCGGCCTGGATGCCGAGGGCAATTTGGTGCTTGCTGATGAGGTGCTCACCCCTGATTCTTCTCGGTATTGGCCTGCGGCTGATTATGTGGAGGGACAGGTGCAGCCGAGTTTCGATAAGCAATATTTGCGTAATTGGCTTACTGGCCCGAAGTCCGGTTGGGATAAAGCCAGTGGGGCTCAGCCACCAAGTCTGCCTGGCAGCGTGGTGGAGGCTACCCGTGATCGCTATGTGGATGCCTTCGAGCTCATCACGGGGAAGAAGTTCCACGACTGGATTGGCAATTGCGCTTAACTGTACGATCGGGGGCATGACAAAACTCAATGCTCCGATCGCCGCCCAGCAACCCTACGAGCGGGTTCGTCACGGGCGTACCTTTCAAGACCAATATGAGTGGCTGCGGGATAAGGATTCCCCAGCCACGTTGGCATATCTAGAGGCTGAAAATGCCTACACTGAGCAGGAGACCGCGCATTTGCTCCCCATGAAGGAGGCTATCTATGGGGAGATTAAGTCGCGGGTGAAAGAGACTGATCTCTCCATCCCGCAGCGTGCTGGCCAGTATTGGTATTATGGCCGTACTGAAGAGGGCAAGGACTATGGTTATTCGTGTCGCATTCCGGTCGTGGAGGGAGCGGATGCCTGGGAACCGCCTCGCGATCTTGAGGGTGAGCAGGTCATCCTTGATTTGAATGAGTTGGCCGCTGGGCATGAATTCTTTTCCTTGGGTGCTTCCTCGGTTACGACTTCTGGTCGCTACTTGGCTTATTCTGTGGATACGGCCGGTGATGAGCGCTTTGAGTTGCGTGTGAAAGATTTGGAGACCGGGGAGCACCTGCCCGATGTCATCAGTGATGTTTTTTATGGGGCATCATGGGTCGGCGAGGACTATTTATTCTATCAGCGTGTTGATGATGCCTGGCGCCCGGATTCGGTGTGGCGCCATAAGATTGGCACGGATGTCGCCGAGGATGTGTGCGTTTTTCGGGAGGACGATCAGAGCTTCGGCGTGGGTGTGGGTGGCACGCGTAGTGAAAAGTATTTGATCATCGAGGTCGCCTCGAAGGTCACTACTGAGGTGTGGGTGCTCGAACAGGATAACCCTGAGGGGGACTTCGAGTGTGTTCGGGCACGTGAGACCGGCATCGAATATGAATTGGATCATGCGGTTATAGCCGGGCAGGATACGTGGATCGTCACGCACAATGCGCATGGTCCCAATCATGAGGTGGGGGCTCTACCGGTGGGTCAGGCACTGGATTTTGGCGCATTGCATGTCTTGGTTCCACATTGTGCGGAGGTGCGCATTGAAGGTGTGGATTGCTACGAGCACCAGATTGTATTGGGCTACCGCGAGAGTGCGATTGGGCGGGTTGCCGTCATGCAGCTTGATGATGCCGGGTTTACTGATTTTCAGGAAGTCGCAGGCGATGAAGAGCTGTATTCCTTGAGCGCGTTGGGGCATCCTGAGTGGGATGCGCCGGTATTGCGGATGGCTTATGAGTCCTTTACGCAGCCAACCACCATTTTTGATTATGTGGTTGCTACAGGGGAACGTATTGTTCGCAAGCGGCAAGAGGTGTTGGGTGGCTATGACCCGGCTGACTATGTGGCGCGCCGCATGTGGGTCACCGCTGCTGATGGGGTGCAAATCCCTGTATCGCTGGTACATCGCGCGGATTTGGATATTTCCCAACCGCAGCCCACTTTGCTCTATGGCTATGGTGCCTATGAGTCCTCCACTGATCCCGGGTTCTCCGTGGCGCGGCTCTCGCTGCTAGATCGCGGCATTATTTTCGCCATCGCGCACATCCGCGGCGGAGGTGAGATGGGGCGTGCTTGGTATGACAATGGCAAGGGGCTCAAGAAGAAGAACACGTTCACCGACTTCATTGCAGTCGCTGATGCCTTGCTTGACCAAGGAATTACGCGCCGCGAGCAGTTAGCTGGATTGGGTGGCTCTGCGGGCGGCCTGCTTATTGGCGCGGTAGCTAATATGGCGGGAGATCGCTTTAAGGCGCTGGAGGCGGTTGTGCCTTTTGTGGATCCGCTCACCAGTATTTTGATGCCTGAACTGCCGCTCACGGTGGCAGAATGGGATGAGTGGGGCGATCCTTATCATGAGCCGGAAGTGTACGACTATATGGCCACGTATGCGCCGTATGAAAACGTCGAGGCTAAGGCGTACCCAAATATTTTGGCTGTGACTTCGCTTAATGATACTCGCGTGCTTTATGTGGAGCCGGCTAAGTGGATTGCAAAGCTGCGTGCTACTGCCACGGAAGGTGCGTTCTTGCTAAAGACTGAAATGGCAGCTGGCCATGGGGGTGTGTCGGGGCGCTATGCGCGCTGGGAGCAGACGGCTTTCGAGTATGCCTGGCTCGTGGATCAGATTCATTAAAAGAATGGGCCTCACGATTGTAATAACCGTGAGGCCCATTTAACCCTCTATCTCAGAAAGGAAAGTCGCCTGTAGGGGATCTATCCCACCATCCTGCTCCCGCCCCTCAACGGGAGGAAGGTCATGCCTTCTGGATGGTTTCGGAAGTCTTGCGTGTCCCTCAACGTGCAAGGCTTCGATCAATGTTCCTCATGAAGTGGCGGAGATTGTTAGTAAAACCACAATCACGAGGAATCCTTTTGGCGTCTTCACTACGACAACTTTCGCTGTCGTTAATTCCATTGTGACATGCTCGGAGATGCCCTGCAACTTGGAAAGTGGCCGTTGTGCAGGGCTTTCATGCTCTTGGCAGGATTGTTATATGTGTATTTAATTGTGGTGACCTGCGGTAATGGTAGAGTCGATGCTAAAAAGTACACTGCGATGGCGTAAAGATGGCAGATTCCTGGCAATTCGGTTCGCGCTATATAAAACTTGGCTCGACCAGCGAAAATGTCGCTTCAAAAAATTTTTTCAAGATATATTCAGCTCTACCCCCGCCGCTAGATAAGGGAGAGGTAGCGGTAGTGTAACGGCCAGGTAACGTGGGGAAATGTGCGAGGTGGCATAACTGCTACCTTGCGATGGGGAGTTAGCTAGAAAAAGCTACACAAATGCGCCAATATTTCTGGGGTCATTGCGCTCCATGGGCCCGAATTGTCCACTTCCACCATGGGGAACGGGGGTAATTTGGGGGTGGTTGTAAAGTGGTAACAATTCTGAGATTTTGTTGCGCGCAGATAACGAAATTAATAGGCAATCTCTTATCTGTCCGTGAGGTCAATAGGTGATTGCCTATAGGGAGGGGGTAATTGCGGTTCTAGGGATATGAGCAGGTACAGTAAGAGGCGACGCGCGCGCCCGCGCGCACCGTTCAAATTTCTCCGAAGCTAAGGGAGCTTTGTCAACGTGAGCCGTGTTGTAGTCAATGTGATGCCGAAAGCGGAAATTCTGGATCCGCAAGGCCAAGCTGTAGTTCGCGCCCTGGGCCGTATTGGAGTCGAAGGAGTCTCCGATGTGCGTCAGGGTAAGCGATTTGAGATAGAGGTCGACGACTCCGTGACCCGCGCAGATGTCGAGAAGATGGCGGAGGTCCTTTTGGCCAACACCGTTATTGAAGAGTTCGACGTGCTATTCGAGGATGCTGAATGAGCGTACGTATCGGAGTAATCACGTTCCCCGGCACCCTCGATGATGTCGATGCCGCCCGTGCCGCCCGTTTAGCTGGCGCTGAGGTCGTGTCCTTGTGGCATGCCGACCCAGACTTACACGGTGTGGATGCTGTAGTTGTTCCCGGCGGCTTTTCCTATGGCGACTACCTACGTACTGGTGCTATCTCCGCCCAGGCCCCTGTGATGCGTACTGTCATCGACAAGGCCAAGGGCGGTCTCCCTGTTTTGGGCATTTGTAATGGTTTCCAAATCCTCACCGAGGCCGGCCTACTGCCTGGCGCGCTGACGCGCAACCAGGGATTGCACTTCCACTGTGTGGATACACATCTAGTGGTTGAAAACGCGAATACTACTTGGACTAATACCTTTGAGAAGGGGCAGCAGATTTACATCCCTTCGAAACATGGTGAGGGCCGTTTCCAGGCGAGTGCGGAAACTGTAGCTGAGCTTGAGGGGGAAGGCCGCGTGGTTTTCCGCTATACCGAGAACTTCAATGGCTCCATTCATGGCATCGCCGGAATTGCCAATGAGACTGGCCGCGTGGTGGGTTTGATGCCACACCCAGAGCATGCTGTTGAGGCCTTGACTGGTCCTTCCCTCGACGGCCTCGAGCTGTTCCTATCCGCCGTCGGATCCTAGGAGAATCAGGTGACGCAACAAACTTTCAATGACACTGTAGAAGCTGCTCAGGCTGATTCGAGTCTGGAGCAGCCCTATATCAGCTTGGGGCTCAAGGATGATGAGTACCAGCGCATCAAGGAGATCTTGGGCCGCCGTCCCACCGATGCCGAGTTGGCCATGTATTCCGTGATGTGGTCGGAGCACTGTTCCTATAAATCTTCAAAGGTGCACCTGCGCTACTTCGGTAAGACTACGACGCCTGAGATGGCTGAAAAGATTCTGGCCGGAATCGGCGAGAACGCTGGCGTGGTCGACATCGGAGATGGCAATGCGGTGACATTCCGCGTGGAATCTCACAACCACCCATCGTATGTAGAGCCGCACCAAGGTGCAGCCACCGGTGTCGGCGGTATTGTGCGCGACATCATGGCTATGGGTGCCCGTCCCATTGCGGTGATGGATCAGCTGCGCTTTGGTCCTGCCGATGCCCCTGATACCTCGCGCGTGCTGCCTGGCGTGGTTGATGGCATTAGCCATTACGGTAATTGTCTGGGCCTGCCAAATATCGGTGGTGAGACCGTCTTTGATGCCTCCTATGCGGGCAATCCACTGGTCAATGCTTTGTGTGTGGGCACCTTGAAGGTGGAAGATCTCAAGCTGGCTTTCGCTTCTGGTCTGGGTAATAAGGTGATGCTCTTCGGTTCGCGTACCGGCCTCGATGGCATCGGTGGTGTATCGGTGTTGGCTTCGGATACTTTCGAAGAGGGCGCCGAGCGGAAGCTGCCTGCCGTGCAGGTTGGCGATCCTTTCGCCGAGAAAGTGCTCATTGAGTGCTGCCTGGACCTGTATAAGTCTGGCGTAGTTGTCGGTATTCAGGACTTAGGTGGGGCCGGCCTGGCTTGCGCAACGTCTGAGCTGGCAGCTTCCGGGGACGGTGGCATGGAAATCAACCTGGATGCCGTGCCGCTGCGTGCCGAGAATATGACTGCAGCCGAGATTCTTTCTTCTGAGTCCCAGGAGCGCATGTGCGCAGTAGTGCGTCCTGAAGATGTCTCGAAGTTCCGCGAGATCTGTGCTCACTGGGACGTCCAGTGTGCTGAGATCGGCGAGGTAACCGATGGTGAGCACCTGATTATCCGGCACCGCGGTGAGCTGGTCGTCGATGCCCCAGCCCACACCATTGCCAATGAGGGTCCCGAGTATGACCGCCCCTATGCCCGTCCCGAGTGGCAGGATGAGCTGCAGGTTGCCGGCGAATTGCCATTGCCTACCGATGCGGCAGGGCTGCGCCAGGATATCTTGGACTTGGCTGCGTCCCCAGCACTGTGCTCTCGTGCCTTCATTACCAATCAGTACGATCGCTATGTGCGCGGTAACACTGTGCAAGCCCGCCAGGCTGATGCTGGTGTGCTGCGTATTGATGAGGAAACTGGTCGTGGTGTCGCCGTGGCAACTGATGCCTCCGGGCGCTACACCAAGTTGGAGCCCAACACTGGTGCGCGCTTGGCCTTAGCCGAAGCCTTCCGCAATGTGGCCGCCACCGGTGCGCGCCCCATTGCTGTTACCAACTGTCTAAATTTCGGCTCCCCAGAGGATCCAGCCGTAATGTGGCAGTTTAAAGAAGCTGTACACGGTCTGGCTGATGGGGCTAAGGAATTGGGTATCCCAGTTTCCGGCGGTAACGTTTCTTTCTATAACCAGACCGGTGATGAGGCCATTCTGCCCACTCCAGTGGTTGGTGTACTCGGTGTGATCGATAATGTTGCCGATTCCATCCCACATGCCCTGCGTGCAGCTGCCGACCAAGAGCTTTATTTGCTCGGCGCTACGAAGGCGGAGTTTGGTGGTTCCATCTACCAGCAAGTCACCACCGGTGAACTCAATGGCATGCCACCAGCAATAGATCTGGCCAATGAGCAGCGCCTGTGCGACTTCCTCGTGGATAACTCGCAGGTGCAGGCAGCCCATGACCTCTCTGAGGGAGGTTTGTCCCAGGCGTTGGTGGAATTCGCTCTGCATGGCGCGAATGATGCCGGCATTGGTCTGGATGTAGACCTGGCTGCCGTGCACGAGGATCCAGCCGCAGCGCTGTTCTCCGAGACTGCTTCGCGTATTCTCATCGCCGTGGATGCCGCGGATGCCGAAGCCTTACAGCAGCGTGCTGCCGAGTTAGATCTGCCTATGGTGCGCCTGGGTAAGGTTGCCGGTTCGAAGCTGCGCATAGCTGCCGGGGATAAGACTCTCGAATTGTCCTTGGCCGAGGTTCGCGCGGCTTGGGAAGGCACGCTACTGGAGCTCTTTGGCCACGCTGTAGGAGCTAACTCTGTAGTGGAGTAAGTACTCGTGCGCCTGCTGCTCATCGATAATCACGATTCGTTCACCTACAACGTGGTGGAGGACTTACGCCATCTTGGGGTGGCGTACACCGTGATCGCCAATGATGATCGTGCAGCAGGCGCTTCCTATGCCGCACAAAAGTCTTTTTGTGAGCGTTTTGACGCCATCATTATTTCCCCAGGGCCGGGGAATCCTGCCAGGTCGGCCGATGTGGGCTTGAGCGCAGTCGCCTGCGATACTGCGAAGCCCATCTTCGGTATTTGCTTGGGGCACCAATTACTCGCCTTGCGGAGTGGAGCGAAGGTGCAGCGGATTGAACCTGCCCATGGTGTTGTGGCAGACATAACCCATGGGGAAGCTGCGCTGTTTGCTGGCATCCCGGAACATTTCCAGGCCGTGCGCTATCACTCTTTAGCCTGCGCGGAATCCCCGGAACTGCGGGTGACCGCGCGCAGTGCTGATGGGGTAATCATGGCTTTTGAGCACCGCAGCAAGCCATGGTGGGCAGTGCAATTTCATCCAGAAAGTATCGACACCCAATTCGGGCGCACCTTATTGTCGAATTTCTTGCGCTTCGCCGGTTGGCAATATGCACAGGAAAAAGAAATTGCCACTACCCGGGTCCCGGAAGAGGTCGCAGCCTGCTTGCAGGATAAGGACCAGTGGGTGTGGCTAGAATTTCAAGGCACCACGGTGCTTGCGCAGGCCACTAGGTCCTTGCGAGCCTGGCAGGAGCCGGGACGAGTCGACGTGGATGGGATCGTCTATGCCGGTGGTATTGAGGCCTGGCTGCGACCGCGCGCTTTAAAAGGTGAATCCACTGTGGATTTCCAACTCGGCTGGGTGGGGTATATCGGCTACGAATACCGCAATTTCACGTTGCCGGCCCAGACGACCACGCAGGACATTTTGCCTACCACTGCACCGGATGTTGAATTGCTTGACGTGGAGCGCGCCCTCGTATGGCAGGACGAGCGTTGCATAGCCCTCAGCTGGGATGGCGATACCCGGTGGGCCGCAGAGCTGCTGCAGAGGGCCAAACCCGCCCCTACAGTGCCCAGCCCGCTTCGACTTACCTGTCGGGATACTAAGGCGCAATACTTAGCAAAGATAGCTGCAGTGGGCGCCCAGTTGGCGCGCGGGAATACCTACGAAGCTTGCCTGACCACCGCGTTGGTGGGGGAGGGCGCCGTGAACCTCGCCACCTACTTGGAGTTGCGCTCGCATAATCACAGTCCATATGCAGGCTATTGGCGCAGTGGCATCACGCAAATCTTGAGTGCTAGTCCTGAGTCCTTCCTTAAAGTGCGAGGCTGTATTGTGAGTTCGAGCCCGATTAAGGGCACGCGGCCTCGCCATATGGATCCGCAGGAACTGGCCACTCACCCGAAGGACCTGGCCGAAAATCGCATGATTGTAGATCTCGTGCGTAATGACCTGGCGCGAATTGCGCACCCGACGAAAGTGTGGGTGACAGAACGAGCGGCAGTCTATACCTTCGCCACTGTGCATCAGCTGATAAGTACAATCACTGCCGAGACCGCCACCGAAATTCCGGAAATTCTGCAAGCCACCTTCCCCGGCGGATCCATGACCGGCGCCCCCAAGGAACGCACGATGGAGCTCCTCGAGCAGATAGAAGAATGTCCGCGGGGCATCTATTCTGGAGCGTTTGGCTGGATAGCGGCAACCGGGGATGCCGAGCTCTCCATGGTGATTCGCACCTTGGTAGCCCGTGGCACCCAGCTGCACTATGGGGTGGGCGGAGCCATCCTGCATGCCTCCGATCCAGAAGCAGAGTACGCGGAGATCCAAACGAAAGCGCAGGCGATTACAACCTGCGCCGAGCTGCACTTCCCTTAATCTAAGTGCTGTACCGGGGAAGGCGTAATCAACGGCACTGGGGAGTAAGCAGAGCGCAATTCGCGCAGGGTGTTTGCATGCTCAGCTAGGCGCAGGTCTTCTTCCGTGTGGGGGCGGAATTGGCGTGCTTGCAGCGCCCGTCCATCTAAATCCACGCCTACATAGGTCATCGTGGCGTGAATGCTGGTCTCCAAGCCCGCCACGCCAGCGGTAGGAGTAGCAGCGCGTACGTGAATGGACATTTGCATGCTTCGGGCGTCGGTGCGCATCATGCGGGCATCGACCTCGATAAGATCGCCAATCTGGATTGGGCGGTAGAAGCGGATTCCACCGGCGTACACAGCTACAGTGCGTTCCCCAGACCATTCCATGGTGCAGGCAGTAGCGGCCTCATCGATCCACTCCATCGCGGTACCACCGTGTACCTTGCCACCCCAGTTGACATCCATAGGTTTCGCGAGGAAGCGGTGGATGGTGCGTGGGGCTTCTGAAGGTCCCTCATAGGTCTGCTTCTCCATCTCTTCTTCGATGGCCTGGCGCAGTTGGATTCGTGAGCGTGCAGCTTCCAGCACGCGCTCTTGTTCGGCATTCTGCGGCTCGTAGGTTGGAACTGCGATAGAGCGTTTTGTTTGTGGATCCTTCGCCACGAAGATCACGAGGCAGTCGCAGGCGCGAGTAAATACTCCATTGTTGGGGTCAGCGGAAAAGACTTCATTCACAATGTGCATTGAGGAGCGCCCGGTCATCGCCATACGGGAACGCACCTCGACCAAGTGTCCCACTGGAATGGGGCGCGTGAAGTGAATATGCCCCACATAGGCGGTAACACAATAGGCGCCGGACCATTGCACGGCCAGGGCATAGGCGGCTTTATCGATCCATTCCAATACTTTGCCGCCACCGATGCCTTGGCTATCTGCTAAAAGAACATCGGTAGGGGCAGCCATAAAACGCAGCGTAATTTCCGGTGACATGCCATGAGACTAACACTGCCCGCGGACATCTCCCCGAAACAGGGGGGGTATGATAAGCACCATGGCGCCAATAGATATTGCCGGCCTGCGCGCTGACCTGCAGGAATTGCGACCTTGGATCGTTGAACCGAGCATGGCGCGTCCACCGCGCGCCCTGGTGGCCAGAGCGGTACGTGTCAGTGCCCGCTTGCTTGCTCAAGATGCCCCGGGCCATAGTGTGGAGGTGCGGATCCCACCGTTTGTGGCCGTGCAGTGTATTGAGGGGCCCAGCCATACCCGTGGCACCCCGCCGAATGTGGTGGAAACAGATCCGCATACCTGGCTCGGTCTGGTACTGGGCGAGGTCGCATTATGGCAAGAAAGTGGCAGAGCTCACCCCCAAATCCAGCTTTCGGGTACGCGTGCGGGCGAAATTGGGGCCTTTTTGCCTCTCATTAGGTAAAAGGCCGCTTCCCGGCTACCATTGGGGGGCGTGGCACACCCTACAGTTACCATGCCAGTATCCCTTGACGATCACAACGAGCAGCCGCCGCGCGAAGAATGTGGTGTATTCGGTGTGTGGGCTCCGGGCGAAGAAGTAGCCAAGCTTTCTTATTTCGGACTCTTTGCACTCCAGCATCGCGGGCAGGAAGCCGCCGGCATCGCCGTCGGTGATGGGGAACAGGTCTTGGTCTATAAAGACCTGGGTCTAGTCTCCCAAATCTTCGACGAGTCTACGCTTGATTCTCTCAACGGAGATGTGGCAATTGGTCATACCCGTTATTCCACAGCAGGTGGAGTCACCTGGGAAAACTCTCAGCCTATGTTCCGGGTAGCCTCCAACGGCACCGATGTGGCCCTGTGCCACAATGGAAACCTGGTCAATCATCTGGAGTTACTCGATGAAGCTGCTGATCGTGGCCTGGTCAATCCCGCACAGCATCCCTCGGATTCTGATGTGATGACAGCTTTGCTTGCCGATGCTGTCACCCACGATGGGGATATGTTCCATGCCATGCGCGAATTGCTCCCACGTATTCGTGGAGCTTTCTGCCTCACCATAACCGAAGGCAGTACGCTCTACGCTGCTCGCGACCCTTGGGGGATTCGCCCCTTAGTACTAGGTCGTTTGGACAAGGGGTGGGCCGTGGCCTCAGAAACCTGCGCCCTCGACATCATCGGTGCATCTTTTGTGCGTGAGATTGAACCAGGTGAGATAGTCGCTATTGATGGCGCTGGCGTGCGCAGTGAAATCTTTGCCAAGCCGCAACGTAAGACCTGCGTGTTTGAGTATGTGTATTTAGCGCGCCCCGACTCCACCATTAACGCCCGCAATGTGAATGCCACCCGACTGGAAATCGGCCGCCGCCTCGCGCGCGAATACCCCATTGATGCCGACCTAGTCATCCCGGTTCCAGAGTCGGGAAACCCGGCTGCGGTAGGCTATGCCCAAGAATCTGGCATCCCTTTCGGCCAAGGACTGGTGAAAAACGCCTACGTAGGCCGCACCTTCATCCAGCCCTCCCAAACTCTGCGCCAATTAGGTATTCGCCTCAAGCTTAACCCTTTGCGCGAAGTCATCCAGGGCAAGCGCCTAGTGGTGGTGGATGATTCCATTGTTCGTGGCAACACCCAACGTGCCCTGATTCGCATGCTGCGTGAGGCCGGGGCAGCGGAAGTGCATGTGCGCATAGCCTCTCCACCGGTGAAGTGGCCCTGTTTCTATGGCATTGACTTTGCGAGCCCCGGGGAGCTTATTGCGAATGCTGTTACTGGCTCCAATGAGGCGGAGATGGTGCAGTCGGTATGCACAGCCATTGGCAGTGACACTCTGGGCTATGTGAGCACCGAAGCCATGATTGCCGCTACTGAACAGCCTGCGAATGAGCTGTGCTGTGCGTGCTTTGATGGCGAGTATCCGGTGGGTATGCCGAAGGGTAACAAGAATGCGGAATTAGTTTCCGCCATGAAGCGCAGTTCCTGTGGTGGGGTGGACGAATCCTTCGTCTAAGCTACCGACAACCGACAACGAAAGTTTCGAAAAACTATGAGTGAGAATCCAGTAGATCCTGCAGTAAGTTATGCTGCTGCCGGTGTCGATATTGAAGCCGGCGACAAGGCCGTAGAACTCTTTGCACCCCACGCCAAGCGTGCTACCCGCCCAGAGGTCCGTGGTGGCCTCGGCGGCTTTGCAGGCCTATTCGCCTTGGGCAAGTATAAGGAGCCACTGCTGGCTGCGGGCTCTGATGGTGTGGGTACCAAGCTTGCCATCGCCCAGGCTTTGGATAAGCACGACACCATCGGCATTGACCTGGTTGCCATGTGTGTGGATGACCTTGTCGTCTGTGGTGCTGAGCCGCTATTCCTACAGGACTACATTGCGGTAGGAAAAGTAGTGCCGGAGCATGTGGCTGAAATTGTTTCCGGCATCGCCGAAGGTTGTGTGCAGGCCGGCTGTGCTCTGCTCGGTGGCGAGACCGCTGAGCATCCAGGTGTGATGGAGCCAGGTGACTACGATGTTTCCGCTACTGCCGTGGGTGTTGTGGAAGCCGAGGAGCTTTTAGGCCCTGATAAAGTGCGCGCTGGTGATGTGGTCATTGCCATGGAATCCTCTGGACTGCACTCCAATGGTTATTCCCTGGCGCGCCATGTGCTGCTGGAGAAAGCAGGCCTACCACTGGATGGCCATTTGGAGGAACTCGACCGCACTTTGGGTGAGGAATTACTGGAGCCAACTCGCATCTATACCAAGGATTGCCTGGCTCTGGTCGAGGAATGCGATGTGCACACCTTCTGCCACGTCACTGGTGGCGGCCTGGTCAATAACTTGGCCCGAGTAATTCCAGCTGGTTTACAAGCCAAGCTCAACCGTGGCACCTGGAGTCCTGGTGAGATCTTCCGCCTTATTGCCAACGTAGGCAAGGTTTCCGAGGAAGAGATGGAAAAAACTTTCAACATGGGCGTTGGTATGGTCGCTGTGGTTTCCCAAAAGGACCGCGATCGTGCGCTGGCAATTCTCACCGCCCGCCATATGAAGGTATGGGAATTAGGCACCGTGGAATCCGTGGATGCCGAGGAACCCAGCGTGGTCCTTAACGGCAGTTATCGCTAAGCAGGCGAAGAAGCCCCCAGGGAAGCAATTCTCTCTGGGGGCTTCGTGATTTCTATGAGAAAAGGGGGCTAATCCTCGTCCACATTCCAATCAGCGTACTTACGTGCTAAATCCTCGTACTCGTCAGCAGCAGAATGCTGATTCGGGGATTGACCGGCCAGTTCCCGTTGCAAAGAATCCAGATCCATGTCTGGAGTGTTGTATTTTAGCTGACGTGCAACTTTGGTCTGTTTTGCCTTCGCGCGACCGCGACCCATGGCATGACCCCCTTGGAGTGAGCTGGAGCACCGTGGGATTATTGTGCCCCATTGGCTTTCTATCAATGTCTATTCCTGTTGAATACCTTAACCCGAAACCCCCAATTTGTGCCACTATTGGCCGCGAAGTTTTGCAATCGCCTGCTTACCGCGCTGCTCCGACTGCGTGACCTGCAAGGAATCAGGGTCCACGGCGATATCCATCTCTGCCACCTGTAAGTTGGCTCTCAGGGCAGAGTGCTTTACCAGTGCCAAAGCAATGGGGCCGTACTCGTAATCTTGGACTACCGTACCCAAACGGCCCACCCGACGTTTCCCACTGAAAATGTCTGCGCCGGGCTCCGGCAGTTCCGGGGCTGATCCGTCCAAATGCACCAGCACCAGTTGACGTGGAGCCCGGCCTAGGTTTTCTACGCGCGCTACCGTCTCTTGTCCCCGGTAACAGCCTTTTTCTAGGTGGACAGCCCCTACATGCTCTCCGCGGCCAATGAAGTGTGGGATCTCATGGGGAATGGTCTTGGCATCAATGTCCAAGGAGAGCTCCGGCTCCAATTGCCGTACTCGGGCTGCCGTATAGGCCATCAATCCCACCGGGCGCAGCTCCGTAGCATCGACATAGGCACGCAATTGCGTCCGTGGCACATACACATCCCAGTGTTCCGGGCCTGCCGCGTAGACTAAGTCGCCTGCGGGCTGTATTGAGCTATGCACATGCAAGCGTGCCAAGTCGGTAGTAGCGATTTCTACCTGGGACCAGAAGATCATGCGCTCGAGATAGGTTTGCAGCGACTGTGCCTGGGAGGGAGCCAAATCTAGATAAAAACCGTCTGCGGTAGGAATTACGCGCAGCATATGCAGAATATGGCCCTGGGCATCTAAATCTAAGGCCAGGCGCGGTTTGTTGGTGGGGGCATCAATAAGCTGCTGGGAGAGCAATTTGTGCAAGAACTCGGGCGCATCCGGGCCGGTAACCGAAAGAATTTGGCGGTGGGAGAGATCCACAAAGCTGGGCGAAGTTTCTAAGACGCGCTGCTCGCCTAAAGGATTGCCATAATGCCAGGCTACCCCGGCTAAGTCAGTAGCCGGCATCGAATCTTGCATGCTCGCATAGTCCACTGCCTGGGGCAGGGCGAGTAAGGGAGAAGTGTCGTTCATTGTATCGAGTCTACCCATTTCAATCGCCTGGAAATAGCAGGCATAATAGAAGCTATGAATAGCCAGGCGGTCATATCTACCCCGGATCCCCTCATTATCGTCATTGAGCCTTTTGGTGGTTCCATGCGCCAACATTCACCGCAACTGCCCCTTTTATTCTGGGATGATGCGGCCGTAACGCGCGGAGAAGGGGTCTTCGAAACCCTACTCATCCACAAGGGGAGGCCTGCCAACCTGTCCCGGCACGCCGCGCGTTTCCAAGCAAGTGCGCGTCTGCTTGGATTGCCCGAGCCAGTACTTGAGAACTGGATTAAGGCCACTGAAGAAGCCGGGCAGCAGTGGTATCGCGAACATGGTATGGATGCCAAATGTGTATGGACGTACACCCGTGGGCGCGCAGCAACCGGTATCCCCTCGGCGTGGCTCACAATGACCGCCATTGATGCCACCGTACTAGCCCAACGTGAAGGTGGCATTAAAGTGTGCACCGCCCCGCGCGGCTATCGCCTCGATACACCCACCGAACTGCCAGCCATGGGAACCAGTACCGAAGAAGATAATGCACCGGTCACACCATGGATGGTGCTGGGAGCAAAGACCTTGGGCTATGCCGCGAACATGACTGCGTTGCGCTGGGCGCGTGCCAACGACTTCGATGATGTGATCTTCACAGATGGTTCGCGCGTACTCGAAGGGGCCACTTCGACCATTATTACGGTGCGCGGCAATAAGTTCCGCACCCCCTTATCCGGCGGGGATATTCTGCCGGGCACTACGCAGGCTGCAATATTTGATTATGCGCGCCAGCAGGGCTGGAATTGTAAGGCGAAGGTGATGAACCTGGAATACTTGCTGGAGAAGGCAGATTCAGTGTGGTTGGTCTCTTCGGTGCGTATTGCCAGCCGGGTCAAGCGGATTGATGGCCAGAAGTTGCGGCGCCCGGAAAATAGCACCCAATTACGCAAGCTATTTAGCAAGGCGCTGACTGCCGCGAATTAGAGCACACAAAGAAAGGCACCCCACTAGCAGTGGGGTGCCTGGGTATTTGCGGCTGGAGACTAGCCGATGACGCGGTGCAATTCCGCAGACATACGAGGCCGCAGTTCGCCATCAATAAGGCGCTCATCCACCCAGCCCAGGTGATTATTTGGCATCAGGCCGTAGAGGCGCTTTCCAGGACCCAGAGAGTCAGGACCGGTAGAGGTCACCATGGTGGAGGCAGCCTCAATCTCCCAGGCGCGCTCATTCAGCGGCTGTCCGTAGAAGATCTCCACCACGCCGGTGGAGTGAGTGCACACAACCTCGATCTCATCATCGAGGCTAATGCGCCAAAAGCCAGACTCACGCACGTCCAAACTCGTGGCCACGCCCTTCTCATTGAGTTTCCAGATGCGGGACTCGTAGGCAAGGTAGTTTTCGCCGTCATGGGCAAAGGTGAGCTGCTGGCCGAAAGAGTACTGGCCATCCTCAGGGCTATCAGCCTGGCCGGTACCACGCCATACACCAACCAGAGGGAGCAGGGCGAGCAAGCCATCATTCAGGCTCGGGCCTTCGCGCAGGTTTGCGGTGTCATCTGGCACAGGAAGGTCACCGAGGCCTGGAATATTGCGGTGGGCGGATTCCTTCCACTGCTGAGCAGCACGATCAATCTGCTGGTTTGCGCTCAAGCCGGCTGGCTGATTTTGGGACGGGTATCCAGGATTCATGAAAATTAAACCTTTATCTATTGCGGAAACGACAATATCAATATCAATCAGCTTCCCATATTACTTCAAACTTTAGATAGGGTGTAGTAACCTCCGCAAGAAAAAATCCCGTAGACTGGCAAGTTATGCGGGCCTTGTTAATTGCGAATCCAAATGCCACCACGCTCACCCCGCGGGTGCAGCGGCACATCGTGCAGGCCCTGCTGCGCGTTCCTAATCTCCACTTGCGTGCCCAATTCACCCATTATCCCAAGCATGCAGGCCAGATGGTACGTGGCTTAACGCGCGCAGATTATGACATCCTCATCATTGTAGGCGGCGATGGCACCGTGAACGAGGTCCTCAATGGGTTACTGGGCCCAGCAGGAAGCCAAAAGCCGGCAGCGGAACTTCCCTTGCTTTTCTTTGTTCCCACCGGTTCGGCGAATGTTTTTGCCCGCGCCTTAGGATTTCCTCAAGATCCCATTGATGCCGCTAAACTCGGCGCCACCCTCATTGAGAATGGCGTAACCCAAACTGTGGATCTAGGCACCTGGGATTCCCATTGGTTTGCTGCCAATGCCGGTATTGGCATTGACGCTGAGGTGATCGCCTCCATGGAAAAGGTGCGCGACCGCGGTGCCCGAGCCACCCCGGTTCGCTACTTCCTCTTTGGATTGAATTCCTGGCGTCGGGTGCGCCAACAACCACCGCACATTTCCTTTGCAGCCACCGACCGCCACGGGCGGGCAGTGTCCTTTGAAGGTGTGCCGCTATTCTTCGTGGCAAATACTAATCCATGGACTTTCTTCGGCCCTGTGCCTGTGGTGACAAACCCCAGTAACTCGCTGACTCGTGGGCTGGGAGTCTACGCCCTGCGCAGTCTACGGGGGCTTACTGGTGTGCTAGCCATGGCGAACCTCGTGGGGTTAGGCCAAAGCCCGGAAGCCCAAAAGCGGGTGGCGCGTCGGCGCATTCGCTTTGATAATGCCGCACGAATTGAGGTGCGCTGCCAAACCCCATTGAAATTCCAGGTGGATGGGGAATATGTAGCCCCGGTTACCGCCATGGAATTTGGTGCGGTGCCCGCAGCCATTGAAGTCTATGCCCCACCAAAGCCGCAGGGGCGTGGTGCGGTGTCGTCGTTAAAAGCACTGCGCAATTTTATTCCTCTTGGCTGGCTCAAAGATTAAGGGTTTAAGGCGAAGTCTTCCCAATCCACTACCACATTGCGCTCCTGGGATTCGAAATAGATAGTTCCGCCACCAACATAGACATAGCTAGCCTGGCGACTCCCCATGAGCTCGCGGGTGTCGAAGCTCCACTGAAAGGCATCAATAAGTTCGGCATTGCGTAACCGACTGCCTGCACGCTCACTCACCCGAATGGGCTGCAAACTAAAGCGAGGGCCTTGGAGGCGTAGCTCTGCGATTACGGTAACCGGGGCATCATCACCTGGCACCGTGCCTCGCAATTGCACCTCGGCAGCATTAGAACCAGCGGGGGAGATGTCATAGGCATTTGAGATATCCAGCTCCGGCATGTGCAGCTGCGTGCCCACTGCCACCGCATCGAGCCCCGCAGTCTGGGTGAGCAGCTGTGCCCGGGCACCGGCAATATCTCCGCTGAAGACCTGGGAGGAGTCTGCAGTGACATCGGTAGCCACGCTGCTGGTAGTAACGATGCCAAACCCCGGCAACTCGACATCAGAAATGGTCACCGCTACTGTCTTAATCTCCCCACTGAAAAGTGCTTGGGTATAGGGGATGCCGCCCACATACACGCTTGGGGGCACATCGAGCTCGGACTGCGCCCGGATCTTACGCGAAATTGCGGCCTCTACCCGGGCTGCCACCGCGGAATCCCCAACCCAAACCAGCCCGGCAAGCAGCGCGAGTGCAAGCAGGAGACGAGGCAGCAGGCGTTTGATCATAGTCCTATCTTTGCACGTTGAGTGGAAGGTAGGCTAACGGTATGCACATTCGCTCTGAAACCACTGTTGCAACTGCTAGCGAACTCCTCGATGCCGCCACCGCCGCTGATGGCGTGGCTCCCTTTTCTGAGCAATTTCTCATAGGACTAGAGGATGCCTCTCGCCAGCACACCCACTGGGTGGCCAATGATGGTGATGTTGTCATTGGCCTCGCCGCTAGTGATGGCGCTACCGCGGAACTGGTTGTACACCCCAAGTACCGCCGCCACGGAATCGGTAGCGCCTTGCTTGCTAAGCTCGGCGGCACACCCGTGTGGGCGCATGGCAATCTCGCCGGTGCCCAAGCCCTCGCCGCCGCCCAAGGTATGCAGCTGCGTCGCGAGCTCTTTGTGATGCGCGCTGCCTTACCCTTGGACGCACCCCAGTTACCTGTAGGTTTTGCGGTTTGGGACTTACAACGTGCGCGCATTGCGATCCCAAATATCGCGCAGCGGTGGCTCGCAGTCAATAATGCCGCCTTCGATTGGCATCCAGAACAAGGCGGTTGGGATATCCAGCGGTTACAACAAGCGCAAGAGACCACCTGGTTTACGCCGAAGGACGTGCTTTTTCTCATTGATACGACAGGAGCGCACCCACAGGTTGCAGGCTTCCACTGGGTCAAAATTGTGCCTGAAGAAAAACCGGGAGTTGGCGAGGTCTATGTGGTGGGGCTCTCCCCGGAGTACCAGGGCCGCGGTTTGGGCAAGGCCTTGACCTTGGTGGGGACCCAGCATATGTGGGCGCGGAACTTGCACGAGGTGGAGCTCTACGTGGAAAGCGATAATACGCCGGCAGTAGCAACCTATCGGGCGTTGGGCTTTGAAGTTTCGGAATCGCACGCCCTCTATGGGAAAAGTGAGTGATACTACTCACAATTCTGGTTGACGCGAAACGCGTTTCCCCAGCACAGAGGAGTGGTTAACTCTTTGTTAACCTACGCGGTACTTTTCGGAAAACTTCGGGGTTTATCTTCAAAATCATCAGGTTGAAAGATGAAGATGCTTTCAAGAAAGGTTCCCACAATGTCTGTAGCAGTCTCCGCAACGAAGTTGGAAGTTCCTACCGCTGAAGACCTCATGGCAGCGGCCGACGTTGCATTTGCGAACATGGAACGCGAGAACGAGGCCAAGGCCTCTTTCTTGGATAACTTTGCTTCCGTACGTTTCAACGTACGCCAGGCACGCGCCTAATTTTCGCCCTTAAAGGGTAAGCGTATAACCCGCGGCCACTGGAACCCAGTGGCCGCTTTGGTGTCCTCGGAGGCCTGTTCAATTTCTTCTGGCTTATCGCCAAGTGCGCGTCGCGCTTGATAATCCGCCGACTTCATCCCGGTGACCAAAAAGAGAATTTGTTGGGCCACATTCACCGTATGATCCGCATAACGCTCAAAAAAGCGCACTAAGGATGCCATATCCACGGCCATCTGTGGACTATAGCTCCAGTCATCTTGGCGCAACGCATTCATAACCTCGTCATAGATGCTATCGACTGCATCATCATCCACGGCCAAATCCACTGCAGCCTCTGGATCTGGATCCGACACAATGCCGTGCACCTTCTCGGACATATCCAGAGTAAGGCGTGCGAGGGTACGCAACTGCACCATGAGCTCTGGGGCGACGGCAGGCTCCGGATACGTGCGCCGCGCCACCGAGGCAATGTGCATGGCAAGCACGCCCATGCGGTGAAAATCTTCAATGATATAAATCGATGCCAATACCTGGCGCACATCCCGGGCCTTGGAAGCCTCGAGTGCTAGCAATTGGGTAGCGCGGCTGGTGCAGCGCTCCCGAATCTCGAGCAGTTCGTCGGTTAGCGTCATAGCCTCCTCTGCACTACGCAGCGAGGTGTCAGTCAGTCCATAGCAGGCTGCTCGCAAGGTGGTAGTCACGGTCTCGCACATTAAAGTGAGATCGCGGGAAAAGGCGTCCAAATGCTCCCGGTAGGTGATGCTCATACCGGTAATTCTAACTGCTGGAAGCCTTAGCCACCGGAGTTTTCGATCTCCGCACCCACTGGCACCGTGGCATCCTCGGGATCATCCAACCAGCCATCAGGCAAAGCTACCTTGCCAGGCGACCCCTGCCGCCCGCGCGGCCCGGAGGCATCCGCGGCCATCGCAGTGCTATCCGCATAGGGTGCTAGTAGCTTCTGCAACTCGAACAAGCTAGTAACCCGCGCCAAATTCCGGCGCAGCTCCCCGCCCACCGGATAACCGCGTAAGTACCAGCCAATGTGCTTGCGGAAATCACGGCAGCCATGCTCCTCGCCCTGCGACTCTGCCAACAAGGTGGCATGGCGCTGCATAATCTCGGTTACCTCACCTAGCGTTGGTGGGGCAGGAATCGCTTGGTTACGCAAAGCTGCAGACAGTTCCGCAAATAACCAAGGCCGGCCCAAACAACCGCGACCTACAACGACGCCATCGCAGCCGGTCTGCTCCATCATGTCTGCGGCATCCTGAGCGCGGAAAATGTCTCCATTACCAAGCACAGGGATCCCAGTATCGGCCAACGACTCCTTGAGACGAGTAATGTATTGCCACTGCGCGGTGCCGGAGTAGCGCTGTGCGGCAGTGCGCGCGTGTAAGGCCACAGCCTGGGCGCCTTCTTCCACCGCGATGCGTCCGGCATCCAGGTAGGTCAGGTGCGCATCATCGATGCCCATGCGGAATTTCACGGTCACTGGAATATTGGTTCCCTCCACCCCGCGCACGGCGGCATGAACAATATTGCGGAAGAGTTGGCGCTTATAAGGCAGGGCAGCCCCACCTCCGCGCCGAGTTACCTTGGGTACGGGGCAGCCGAAATTCATGTCGATGTGATCGGCGAGATCTTCGGCCACAATCTTGCGTACCGCCTCATAGGTGTACTTGGGGTCCGTGGTGTAAAGCTGCATACTGCGAGGTTGTTCTTCTGGGGCAAAGTGCACCATCCCCATGGTCTTCTCATTGCCTTCGACTAAAGCCCGAGCGGTAATCATCTCGCAGACATACAGCCCAGACACGGTGCCGGTGCGGGCGAGTTCTTGTTCCCGGCATAAGGTGCGGAAAGCGATATTGGTCACCCCAGCCATGGGGGCGAGAATTACCGGAGATTGCAGTTCAATGCTTCCAATACGAACAGTCACGTTCTATATTGTGCCTTTTCGAGTACACGCTGCCAATTCCCGCAAGGGTGCGTGCCGTGAGGATTGATAGCGAGGTTACCCCTAAGTTGGGGGCATTTGGGGGTGAATATGGAAAAGTGCCCGGCGCGAGGTGCCGAATATGCGATATTGTGGTTTGCATAACTCATTGTGAGTGTTGCCCTACTGTGCGGCGAGAAGTGACGCGCAGCGCAGTGACCGATAGATAACCCGTTGTGTGCTGTTTTGTGGCCACAACCTGCGAGGAGGACTCCATGTCAGATCGTATTGCGAACGCCACGCTGCGTGGCAAGGTCATGACCGCAGAGGAGGCGGCTGAATTCGTCAAGCACGGGGATCGCGTAGGCGTGTCCGGTTTCACCGGCGCTGGCTACCCGAAAGAGCTGCCCGCAGCCATCGCCGCGCGTGCCAAGGAAGCCCATGGCCGCGGCGAGGATTACCAAATCGATCTGTTCACCGGCGCATCCACCGCCCCAGACTGTGATGGTGTTTTGGCAGAAGCCGATGCCTTGCGTTTCCGCACCCCATACCAATCTGACCCAATCTTGCGTCAAAAGATCAATGATGGCACCACCTATTATGCCGACTACCACCTCTCGGAGTCTGGCATGTATGTCGAAGAGGGCTTCTTCGGCACTATGAATGTTGCCATCGTTGAGGTCGTGCGCATTACCGAAGAAGGGCACCTGATCCCTTCATCGTCCATCGGTAATAATGTCGAATACCTGGATGCAGCCGAGCGCATCATTATTGAGGTGAACTCCTGGCAGTCCGAGGATCTTGAGGGCATGGCCGATATTTATCGCATCCCATCCCTGCCAAATCGTATTCCAGTACCAATTACCGAGGTCGGCCAGCGCATTGGTACCCCATATATCGATATCGACATCGATAAGGTTGTGGCCGTGGTGGAGACCAATTCCCCAGATCGAAATGCGCCATTCAAGCCCTTGGATGAGCAGTCCAAGCAAATCGCCGGACACTTCCTCGACTTCCTCGAAGGCGAGGTCGCTGCCGGACGCTTGGCATATGACAAATACATCATGCAGTCCGGTGTGGGTAACGTGCCAAATGCCGTGATGGCTGGCCTGCTGGATTCCAAGTTTGAAAACATCCAGGCCTACACCGAGGTTATCCAGGACGGCATGGTTGATCTCATTGATGCTGGCAAGATGACCGTGGCTTCTTCCACGGCCTTCTCGCTATCGCCGGAGTATGCCGATCGCATGAATGATGAGGCTGCGAAGTATCGCAAGCACATCATCTTGCGCCCACAGCAGATCTCCAACCATCCTGAGGTCGTACGCCGCCTGGGGCTGATTGCCACCAATGGCCTTATCGAGGCTGATATCTACGGCAATGTGAACTCCACGAATGTGATTGGATCACGCATGATGAATGGTGTCGGAGGCTCTGCGGACTTTACGCGTAATGGCTACATCTCCTCCTTCATCACCCCATCGATTGCTAAGGGGGGCGACATCTCCGCGATCGTGCCATTCGTTTCCCACGTGGATCACACCGAACAGGATGTAAAGGTCATCATTAGCGAATACGGCTATGCGGATCTGCGCGGCCTGGCACCGCGCCAGCGCGTACCAAAGATCATCGCCCTGGCACACCCGGATTATCGTCCATTGCTGGAGGAATACTACGAGCGTGCGCTGCACCAAGCCCAGGAGAAGAAGACCATGCAAACGCCGCATGATCTGACTCAAGCCTTCTCCTTCCACCAGCGTTTCCAGGAAACAGGAAGCATGCGCAAGCTCTAGTTTTTCAAACCTTCTCGCATGCGCTATCATTGCATGGTGCGCGCATGCGTGCGTGGGCCTTTAGCTCAGTTGGTAGAGCTACGGACTTTTAATCCGCAGGTCGTGGGTTCGATCCCCACAGGGCCCACTGTTCATCCCCCTTGCCCCATACGGGCAGGGGGATTTTTCGGTTCCAGGGAACTTTTGGGCACAGGCAGGCGACTAAAACAGTTATGAAACCACACGCAGCGCTTCATGCGTTTACTTACCGCTTGCATTACCTGGCTGGTGTGTTCATTGCACCCTTTATCATCGTTGCAGCTCTCACCGGTCTGCTCTATGCCGCGGCGCCGGCCGCCGAGCAGCTGACCTATCGTGATATGCTCACCACCTCCAGCAGTGGCCCCCTCCACCCGCTGTCGCACCAAGTGGCCGTAGCCCAGGAAAAACACCCAGACCTCGCTGTGAGTGGCATTCAGCCGGCTGCAGCAGGGAAGACCACCCGGGTGCTCTTTCAGGATGAAGATTTACCCGCTAGCACGCGCCAGGTAGTCTTCGTTGACCCAGTGACGCTCGACATTACCGGAGAGAGCATCCAGTATGGTTCCTCCGGAGCGCTGCCGGTGCGCACCTTCCTCTCAAATTTGCATCGCAGCCTATTATTTGGTTATGGCATGCGCTGGTATTCCGAACTCGCCGCCTCCTGGCTTGGTGCCTTGGCTTTGAGTGGGACTTATCTATGGTGGCGCCGGCGCAAGGCGCGCAAGCGCAGCTGGCATTCCCGTCTAGGAATCATCCTGCTGCCAGGCATGCTCTTTTTAGCAGCCACCGGACTGACCTGGTCCACCGTGGCCGGTAACAATATCGCAGAAGTACGCGCGCAATTATCGTGGATGGCGCCGCAAGCCCACACTGAATTGTCCGAGGACGTAACCCCTGCAGCCGCAGATGTCCACGCAGATCACGACATGCCGACCGCAGGCACCGGGGATATGGCTGGCATCGATGCCGTCTGGGCCACTGCGCGCGCAGAATTAGATACTCCCTTTGAGCTGCAGGCTCCGGAGGCCGGGCATGCCTGGATCGCCCAGGAACTTCGGCAGCCATGGGTCTTCAGCCGCGATAGCGTAGCCATTGCTGCTGATGGCAGCGTACATGACCGTGTGAACTTTGCCGATTGGCCGCTGGTTGCCAAGCTCACTGATTGGCTCATCCCTCTACATATGGGTTTGCTGCTCGGCTGGGTCAACCAACTGGCCTTGGCAGTATTGGCGCTATGCATCGTTGCTATGGCCTGGCTGGGCTATCGCGGGGCACGCCGGCACCAGCGCCCAACACGCCCTGCCCGCTTCTCGTATTGGTGGTTAGCAGCCGTAGTGCTCTACGGGCTTATTGCGCCCCTGTTTGGGCTGAGCGTGCTGGTTTTTGCCCTGTTAGCCGGGGCATGGGCTGGGATTGAGCGACGTCGGGCAGGCGGTGACAAGCGTGTCGCCCCGGCTGAAAACTAGCCGCGCTCAACGGATTGCCACTCAGCGTCCTGACTCAGCAGGAACTCTCCGGTGAAAACATTCGCCGCAGTGGCATCCCCGGCAACATAACGCAAGAAGGCCAAGATGGTGGCATCATAGGCGTTGAGCTGGGGATCATCGAGGTACGTTCCATGATAAGCCCCGCGCAATTCCGCCCACCACTTTTCACCGGTGGCGCGGTCATAGGCAATTCGAGAAAGGGGATGGGCGACCAAGGTCTCATGCTCAGCTACCAGCACTAAGGTGGGGATGGCGCTGGGGGCAGAACCCAGCCCAAAATCACTCGGTCCGGGATTAATACCGACGGTTGCTTGCAGCTGGAAATCATTCACCCCGACTGCCCGCAGGGCCTGGGGGAGCAGCTCGGTGATGCGCAGAGCAGAACCGCCACCGGCAGAATGCCCAATGGCAGAGCTGTGGCTAAAATCAATGGCTTGATACAGCGGATGGTTGCTGTCCTGGCTGGCCGCAGCCGCATTACCGGCGGCGAGCAGCATTTGATTTCCGAACCAATTGGCCATGGAATAGCCCAAAGCCACCACGTATCCATGGGAAGCATAGAACTCGGCATGGGCTTGCATCATGCCTGGCTCCACGCCAATACCGGGACTGAGTACGATGAGGGGCGCCGGGTTCGCTGCACTGATATCGGCCGGATATATCAACTCACTACCTACCCAGGCAGTATCCCCGGCAGGGGCGGTGCCATAACAGGAAACATCGGTGGTCACCCCATGGGTAAGACGCAGCACCTCATTGTAGAGCTGGTAGAAGGGACCACATTCAGTGATCACTCCAGTCGAGGCAACTGGGTGGGTGCCATAGGCCCCATATGTGGTGCGAATCAGCCCAGCAGTGGGGGTGAAGGGCGCAGTGGCCGCGAGTCCACTGATGCCAATGGCAGCAGCGGGTTGCTGCAAAGGGCCGAGAGGGAGCGGCTTAGTCTCAGCTGGGGTGGGGATCTGCTGGAGTCCGTCGCTAATACCGGTGAATAATTGCGAGCCGGGGTAAGCGAAGGCGGGGGTGAGGGAAAGACTGAGGCAGGTGGTGAGGGCCACTGCCATCAGAGGACGGGACATGAGGGTGCTCCAATCTTTAGTGGTGACCAGGGACTCTGGCGGCAATATTGGCCGCAATGATGCCATCGACGCGCTCAGTGGTTGGGGGGATACCAGCTACGCTTTCTGCAGCAGCCATGCCGTGCTGGCGCCCGGAGACTTTCGATGCTTGAGCCTTCTTCTTCGAAGAACCTGCGGCGGTGACCTTGCGAATAATTTTGCCGGTACCTACTGGGTGTTCTACCTGGGCCCAGACGGCTGCTTGGGCAACGCGACGGCGGAGAATAGTAGAAAACTGCGACATGATGGTTTCGTCCTTTCAGGGGTTAAGCCGATTGCTGCTGGGCATCGATACCCATTTCGGTGGCAATGTCGGCGATCAAGGGCAGCGCACGCTGTCGGTCTGCAGGGACCAGGCCGATGCGGGTGCACCGATCGACAACATTCTCGGGGTAGAGGGCACCTTCGTGGCTAAAGGCATAGGCAACTTCCGCACGGGTGACATCGAAGCCAGGCAAGAATTCGAGGGGGCGGGCAACAGGGCAGTGCGCCACCACGTTCACGGCCTCGGCACCAAAGCGATGCACGATGCAGGGTGGGATTTGGGAGAGCTCATAGTCGCTCACCCCGGCACTGGCTGCATGCGCGGGAGCGCCAACGAAAGCCAGTTCTTTGGTGTGACAGCCCTTGGTGGGGTGCAAGTTGCGGCGGGCGATCACATAGTCGAGCGTTTCTTCAGCCATAAGCCGGTACTCCGTGAATTTGCCACCGGTAACGGAGATCAATCCGGAGTCAGCTTCTAAGATGGCATGCCGGCGAGAAAGATCTGCGGTGGCTGCCCCGGTGCCATCATCGATGAGGGGGCGCAACCCAGTGAAGGCGGCGCGTACATCACTGCGCTGCAGGTGGAGATCCAGGGCACGGTTGACCCCATCGAGTAAGAAGGTGATGTCTTCTTCCGGAGTTGGGGGCACATCAGGAATAGCGCCAGGTGATTCTTCATCAGTCAGCCCGATATAGCAGCGGTTGTGCTGTTCGGGAAGGATGAAAAGATAGCGCGAGATAGATCCTTCCAGAGGCACCGTGAGGGCGCCGGTGGGATTGCCCAATGTATCGGCATCGACCACGATGTGGGTACCGCGCGAAGGACGCACCTTAATCTTGCGGTCGTGCTGGGCCACCCATACGCCGGTGGCTGCAATAACGGCTTGGGCACGCAGGCTGAAGGTTTCACCACTTTCGCGGTCGTGCACTTCTACGCTATCGCCGGTGGCTTCTCGGACGTCGCAGTAGGTGAGGATTGTCGCACCAGCTTCAGCCGCGGTGCGGGCGAGGGCGGTGACCACGCGGGCATCATCAATCATTTGGCCGTCGTAGTTCACCCAAGCCCCGCGTAACTTTAGGGGTGAAACAGCAGGGCATAACTCGCGGGTCTTGCGTGGGCTGGCATAGTGGGAACGTGGCAGGACTGTGGCTGACGTGCCGGCGGTAATGCGAAGAGCATCCCCGGCTAAAAAGCCAGCTCGCATTGCAATCTTTTGGACCACGGTGGTATCTGCACCTAGGGCCGCGACCTGGGGGAGAGCGCGCACCAGGTGCGGGGCGGTGTGGCTCATAAGGACGCCACGTTCGACTGCTGAATTGTGGGCGATACCGACCTGGAGTTTGGTGAGATAGCGCAACCCACCGTGGGCAAGTTTGGAAGACCAACGTGAGGTGCCGAAGGCGAGGTCATGCTTTTCGAGTAGGACTGTGGATAGCCCGCGGCTGGCGGCATCTAAGGCGATACCGACACCGGTTATACCGCCACCGATGATAATGAGGTCAACCTCGCTGTTTTGGAGCGCGGCGAGCTCGTGGGCACGGCGGGTGCCATTTAAGGCTGCTGCAGCATACGGGTCTAGGGTGTGGGCGGTGGACATTGGACGAGGTATCCCTTCAAAATCTTGCTGAGTTCTTCTTGCCAGCCATCATTGCGGTTCAGCATCATCGACAGGATGCGCGATTGCAGGGAAACCCCTTGGACGGTGGCCAGGACGAAGGTGGCCATGACCTGGGGATCCCCAGGGTTTATATAGGGGCCGGGTTGCCCATTGGCCTTGCGGTTTTGGTCGCGCTGTTGGATGCGTTGGATGATATTGCGCAAGAAACGGATCATAGTGATTTGGCTCTTGCCAAGGCGCTCATATTGGTAGGTAATCAAGATGGCGGGATCATTTTCGATTAAGGCCCGCAGCAGTTCATTATCACTAATCAAGCGCCCGACGGTCACGGTGGTACGTACCAGATCTTCCACATTGTTTGGTGGGGGGAAGGCGACATCGAGAATGCTGACCATCTCCCGGTTTAGCACTTCCCGAGTCAGTTCCAAGCGATTGGCGTAGCGGGCATACAGGGTAGGCCGCGAAATCTTGGCTTTGCGTGCCACCGAGACCATCGTGAGCCGGTTGACTCCTTCAGTGATAATCAGCGTCCGGGCAGCTTCGACAACAGCACTATCGATACTGTCGGTTACCAAGCCACGACTGGGTCGCTCCAGGCTCCGCCCGCCGGCTGCGGACGGGGTGATGGTGCGAATCTGGGGGTTCTGGAATGCTTCATACCAACTGTTCATGATTCCAACTTACTTGGTAGTTGGGCGATCTTCAGTCTCGGAGTCGGAGCGGTGTTTCGCGTCACCAAGCAGGACCGCTGCCTGCTCGACGGTTGCGGCATCCGCTGAGTCTTCAAGCTCGGCTTTTTCTTCCAAAGTTTCCATTTCTACGGCGTTTTCGAGCCGTGCGATACGCTGCATGTGCTTCCGGCGCATCAAGATAGAAACCAGGATACAGACCAGGGAGGTTGCGATAAGCAGCAGGGCGGAGAGCCAGAAGGTGCTGTCAATGCGACCATCTGTGGCGCGGGTGAACATATCCCGTGCATAGGACATGGGGTGGAAGTGGTGCAGGGTACGCAGTGGTGATGGCGTGGTCTCCAGTGGCCATACTGCGCCGGAGCAGAACACACCATAGCCATAGAAACCTAAGGCCAGGATGCCGCCGATGAGTCGGCCGAAGATGATGCGAAGCATCTGGTAAATTGCCGCGCCGTTGAAGGCAAAGACCAACAAGGTAAAGGCCATGGCTGCAGTAGATGCTGCGGTCCAACCGGCTGCTACCGAGAGTAAGGAGAGCAGGGCGAGCACGATGAGATTGACGAATGTCGTTAAGCACATACCAGCCCAAACTTGCTGATAAGGGCGATCATAGCGCTTACGGCCCAAAATGTGTGGCGCGAGCATGGAGACAATGGCCATACCGAGGTAACCAAAAACGAGCACTAGGATGATAGAAACGCCAGCGGACAATACCTTGTCGGTTGGATCTTGAGTAATATCCACAACGGTTTGTACAGGGTTATGCCATTCATCGGTATAGAGAATTGGCATGGCGATCTGGGTAGAAGACGAGGAAATATCCTGAATCTCCGGTGCTTCTAATGCACCTGCAGCTAAGCCTTCATAGAGTTCGGCGGTGCCATCTTTCAGCATCCCGGTGCCATCCACGAGCTCATAGGTCCCGTCCACTAATTGGCCGGTACCGTCTTTGAGCAGGTAGGTGCCCTCATTAAGCTGTTGGGCGCCATCAACTAGTTGGGTAGTGCCATCTTTGAGTTGGCTGAGTCCAACGTTATAGGGGGCGTCTGGTGCGTTGAGGTTCCAGGATAATTCAGCGGTGCCATCTTCAAGCATTTGCAGCTGGTTAGCCACAGCATTCGGGTTGGAATTGTCGAAGTTGGATAGCAGGCTACGGATTTGCTGGGCCTGGGCCTGCAATCCGATGGCATCCAAGGCATTCGCAATAGGGGTAAGGACTTGAGCAGCGTCCCCGACCTGCCGCAGCAGTGGGATGAGCAGGCTGGTCAGCTGGTTGACACCGGTATCAATTTGGGCTGCGCCATCGCCAAGTTCGCGGGTACCAGCACGTAATTGATCTACACCGTCATCGAGCTGGTAGGCGCCATCTAATAATTCAGTAGTGCCATCGTGGAGCTGAGCTGCGCCATCATCAAGCTGCAAAGCGCCGTCGATACCTTCAATCGCACCCTCATTGAGCTGGCCGGCACCATCATCAACGAGGAAAGCACCATCAGCAGCGTCTTGCAAACCTGTACCCAGCTGGTTCATGCCATCGAGGATCTCATGGGCGTAGCCCTCGGCAATACCTTGAGAGATTCCTTGTTGGATTCCGGGGACTACTCCGGAGGTTAGCAGTGGAGTATTGGTGCCATAGAAGTCGTTATAGCTGATCACAATGCTGGGCTGAACCGGCTCCGGGTCGATCACGGTGATGACCTGTTCGGAGAAATTACGCGGGATGGAAACCACGAACATATAGTCTCCATCTTGCAAGCCGGCATCAGCTTCATCTGCCGTGGTCTCGGTGAAATTAAGATAGTCAGTTTCCAACAAGCCGGTGACAATATCATCGCCATAATTGGCCGCAACCCCATTTTGGGTCACACCCTCATCTTCATTGACCACAGCCAACTTGATATCGCGGAGGTAGTGAGAGGGGTCCCACATGGACCACATCCAGGCGGTGGCCAGCAGCAGTGGGGTCACCAGGAACATTACGATCAAGGTTCGGGTGACGCGGATCCGGCGTAGTGAGGCAGTGCGGGCATCCGGTGGGCTGGAGCTTGGGTTTGGGTCTTGCATGAGCGGAATCCTTTCGAAACAAGGGCTAGAGTGCAGCCCCTGTTGGGGCGCCTAGCGATTAGTATAGGGGGATTCTTGAATAACTTCTATAGGGAAAATAGTGCACACCTAGCGGAGCTGGGAGAAAAATATAGGTCCTTGGGTTCAAAAACGGGGAACGATAAAGCGTGCACCTTGGGGTACGACCTCCGCGGTGAGCGGCGAAGAGAACATGAAATCACCATCGGCATAAATATTGATGCCTGGCATATCCAGCTCCACTTTGCTAGTGCGGAAGGTCTGCACCTCCGGGAAGCCTTCGAAGTTGCCGCTAAAGAAGCGGGTCACATTCATAGCCGCCTTACGTCGGTTAATGCGCCGGATGATGGTGATATCAAATAAGCCATCATGAGCCGAGGCCTGCGGGCATACCCGCATACCGCCACCGTAGGTACTGGTATTGCCAATGGCGCACAAGGTGACCTGGTCTTCAAAGACCGTGCCATCAGCCAAGGTGAGCTTGGCTGGCATGGAGTGGAATTGTGCGAATTCAACCACGATGGCGACGTTGTAGCGCGCCTTGCCCTTGGGCCAGCGCAGGCTATTAGCACGATCGTTGACCAGGGAATCAAAGCCTGCGCAGGCAATCGAGGCGAAGTACCGCTGCGCATCACCTTGGCGTAGTAACCCCACATCAGCGTGGCTGACCAAACCAGCAGCAATAATCTGGGCGGCAGCCTTAGCATCGCGCGGAATGCCAAGGGCACGGGCAGTGTCATTACCAGTGCCCGAGGGGATGATGCCAAGCGGGGTTTCTTGGCCTACATGTGCCTGTAAGGCGAGGTTGATAAGCCCATCGCCGCCGCAAACTACGAAGGCATCAATATCGTCGCGCGCAGCGATCTCCTGAGCTAAGACCAGGGATTCACGTTCACTAGAGCCGGAGACTTCTTCGACCTCCACGCCGAGCGCAGCGAATTCCTCGCGAGCCTTGGCGGCATTGGCTACCGCCTGTCCCTTGGAGGCGGCGGGGTTGGTGAGTAAAGCAACCTTATGGATGTCGGTGTAATGCAGAGGATAGGCTGCCTGGGATTGTGCATTCATAATGTCCTCATCTCAGAAGAGCTTGCCTGGATTTAAGATGCCAGCTGGATCTACTTGCTGCTTAATACCACGCAAAATTGCGATACTCAGATCGCCTTGCTCGGCGACAATGTGCTCGCGGTGATCTGTACCCACAGCATGGTGATGGGTAATAGTGCCGCCATTGTCGACCATGGCTTGGGTTGCGGCCTTCTTTGCGGGCCACCACTGGGCAGCGGGGTCATCGTGGCGCTGGGCTGCAATGACGGTGAAGTAGAGAGAGCAACCGCCGGAATAGACGTGCGAGATATGGCACATGATGATCGACGGTGCCCCACTGGCTGCCAAGGTGTCGCCCAAGGCCTTAGTGACTGCCTTCTTTAGGCGGGTGACATTGGACCAGTCAGTAGCTGTTTCCAACGTCTCGCAGATCACACCGGAATCCAGCAGGCCATCGCGCAGCACTGGGGCGCCAAAACGTCCCTTTTCCCATTGGCGCACGGGCTGTTCGCCGAGGGAGGTGCCACCGCAGGCAAGAAGCAGTTCGCGGGTTTCTGCATGCCGTGATGCCGTATGTTCGGCAGTACCTTCATACATGGTTAGGCACAGGCATCCATTGTTATTGGTATCGGCCTCGCCAATATTGTGCGTGGAGGTGAGGTTGACGCTGGACTCGATCTCATCTGAGAGCCGCAATACGGTTGGGCCGGTGCCGGTCTGAGTCACCTTGCGCAAGGCATGAGCACCAGATTCGAAGTCTGGGAAGCTAAAGGCCTCATAGCGCTTGGTAGCGGGGATCTCGTGGACTCGTACACGCACGCGGGTGATGATGCCCAGGGTTCCCTCAGAACCTAAGAAGAGGTGACGCAAATCGGGGCCCGCCGCGGATGCCGGAGCGTTATAGCCTATCTCGCTAATCCCAGTTGGAGTTACAACGGTGACACTTCGTACCATCTCGTCGAAGCGACCATAGCCAGCAGAGGACTGCCCAGAGGAGCGGGTTGCGGCAAAACCGCCGATGCTCGCATAGGGGAAGGACTGAGGGAAGTGGCCTAACTGTAAATTGTGCTCTGCTAGCAGTAATTCGGCATGGGGGCCGGAAAGGCCAGCGCCTAACGTGGCTTCCAAGGAGACAGGGTCAACGTCCTCCAGCCTGTCGAAGCGAGCTAAGTCGAGGGAGACTACCCCGTTGAACCCCTCGTTGAGTGGGGTAAGGCCGCCGACCACGCTGGTACCGCCGCCGAAGGGAACTACGGCAATGTGGTGCTCGGTGCAATATTGCAAGAGGGCAAGAACTTCTTCTTCCGTGTGCGGAGCTACCACGACATCAGGGGCAGTTACTGGCTTTGACGCACGCATAGCCAGCAGGTCGGGATATGACTTACCGCGCGCATGGCGGATGCGCTGTTGGTGGGATTGGGAAACGTAGTCTGCACCGATAATGTTGCTGAGGGCCTGCACGTGGATATCGTCCAGGGTGACCTGTGCGATAGGGATATCCGCTTCCGCTGGATGGGGCTGGGCATCAATATCAGCGTCGAGGAAAGTCTTCAGGATCTTCTGAACGCTACTGGATAAAGGCTTAGCTTCTGCCGGGGTGCCCCACAGAGTTGCGGTCATCGGTGGGAGGGGCATATTTGGTGATGTGTGTTTACTCATGTTTTCAAGCTATCACTTTTTGTAAAACTGTAAAGGGGTATTTTTATATCGGGGGTAAGTGGTGGTTAATGTAAACCGTTACAGAGCGATTACCTGCAAGTTTGCGTAAAGGGATAGTTTTGTGGGGGTAGTTGTATTAATGAATGCGACCTTTACTATCGGAAATTCTTCGTAAAGAATGCGCCCGTGGAGTGTCTGTTTTGCAGGGGTGGTGCGGGGCTGAAAATTTGCTCCATGGGTCTGCTCCATGGGGGCAGCAAGGTGAAGTGTGTGGTGGGCGCTTCTGGCTTGCAAGGGGGGCGGCGCGCAGTGCTGTTGGGTGGACAGCTTGACTGCGCGCAGTTGGGGGCCATTGTGACGTTTTTGGCGGTGCGGGAATGCTCCTTAGCTTGGGTTTTGCGTTTTTGGGAAAATGCTGTAATCTTTTGGAAGTCAGCGAGAGGCAATCGCTTCAAGTTTTGACATGCTCCCATCGTCTAGAGGCCTAGGACACCGCCCTTTCACGGCGGCGACACGGGTTCAAATCCCGTTGGGAGTACAAATCTTTTTTAAAGGTTTGTTGGCCCTGTGGCGCAGTTGGTTAGCGCGCCGCCCTGTCACGGCGGAGGTCGCGGGTTCAAGTCCCGTCAGGGTCGCATTACCGTCACCGAAAGGTGGCGGATTTTGTGTTTTTAGAATGTTTTCTTTCGCGGGATGCTGGTGTAATCACGACAGCTGAAGCCTGAATGCCATCGTAAATCGAGTGCTTAGCTCGTAGGCTGCAGAAAAATTTGCCATGGGGCTAGGAAGCATTCGTGCGAATGGATATGATGTAGTGCGTGTTACTTACCACCGACCCTGCGCGTCGCGCACGCAGAAAGCCCGGAGTTTGGGGCATGGTCATTGTCTTACTCTTCTTGGCTTACTGGGCGCTGGCTGCAAACCTTGACCCGGAAACACGCCAGGACGGTACGCGTTATCTGATTCAGTGGCCCATTGACTTCCAAGTTTATTACGAAGCCGCCGCCAATATGAGCATGGGGCGCAATCTTTACGAAGCTAATTGGATTGGGATTCTGCCATTTACCTACCCGCCGTTTGCTGCGGTCTTCATGCAACTGCTGGTTTGGACAGACTTTGAAACCGCTGGGATTGTGTGGCAGATTAGCTCAGCATTCGTGCTCTTTGCGGTTATTGTGGCCTGTTTTAGGCAGCGTGGTTATGTCTGGTCAACTCGACTATTGGTCCTTGGGGGTATCGCCTTTTTTGCAAGCTTTAATCTTGTATCTATTCAAGGCACCTTCTTCTTCGGGCAGATTAATATCTTCTTACTGGGTCTGATTGCTTGGGATTTTCTGGGTAAGCGCGGTGCAAAGTATCGCGGTGTGGGCACGGGCTTGGCAGCTGGTTTAAAACTGACCCCAGCCTTCCATGGGGTGCTGTTTTTGGTGGAGCGTAAGTGGTGGGCGGCCGTTCTCTCTTTCGGTGTGTTCTTGTTGACCGTTGGCATCGGTTTCGTCTTCGTGCCGGATGCCAGTTCCTTCTGGACTGGAAAGATTACTGATACTGAGCGCATTGGACAGGAGCAGAATCCCGGCGCACTTTGTCTAAAAGCAATGATGATTCGTCGCGAATGGCCGCTGGAGACTGTGTTATGGATCTTTGGTGTGGCAGTAGTTCTTTATCTCTTTTATCTAGGGGCGCGTGGGGCTATTCGTACGAATAACTATGTGATGGCCATCGGTCTATCTGGTACCACTGCAGCCTTGGTTTCACCTTTCTCGTGGTACCACCATTGGGTTTATAGCGTTCCCCTCGTGATTGCGTTGATGGATGGTCTGCGACGCATCTTCGCTGAGAAGCTGGCGCAGTATCTAGAAGGCCAGGTTTTATGGTGGCTACAGGAACTCGGTGGCCTACTCGCGGGCGTACTGGTGGTTATTGTCTTTCTGCCCCAGGCTGCGGCAGCCAGTGTGGAAAGCATGAATTTTATGCAACTAACTGAAAGCGGCAACTGGTTCGTGCAAGAGCTCCATATCTACAGTTCGCTGCTGTTGATGGCGGCGATTGCGATTTACTACTCCCGTACCTTGCGGCGGCAAAACGCCAGCTAACAAAAAGATTTGCGGGAATCGGTACGACTGTGTAGAGTATAAATCCGTTGCAGAGACTGCAGTACATGCAGATCTATGCAGTGGCCCTGTGGCGCAGTTGGTTAGCGCGCCGCCCTGTCACGGCGGAGGTCGCGGGTTCAAGTCCCGTCAGGGTCGCAGGCTACTATGTAGTCAGTGGCGCGGTAGCTCAGTCGGTAGAGCGTCCGCCTGAAAAGTGGAAGGTCACCAGTTCGATCCTGGTCCGTGCCACCACCGCAAGACCCCAGAACATTCTGTTCTGGGGTCTTTGTTCTGTCTATAGCATCCTATGGTGCGGTGTGGGCGAGTAGTAGCGCAGAGTAGCCCCAACGGAACCGCCGTGCACTACACTAGATGCACATATGTGCGTGAGAGCTTGGGGAGGCAATAATGGATGTAACACTTCGCCACGATGAGTCTTCAAAGCGTTATGAGCTGTTTACCGCCGATGGGCGGCTCGTAGGCTATCTCAGCTATGAAGACAGCCTTAACGCGGATACAGGTGCTCTTGCAGTGCGAGATTTTCAACATACAGTGGTGCTGCCAGAATTCCGTGGTCAAGGCATCTCTCGTTCACTGATCGCACGGGCTATTGCCGATACAGAAACGACTGGTGCGGAGATCGTTGCAAGTTGTAGCGCAGTCGCGCACTATCTGGCGCAACAGAAGATGAACTAGGCGAATGCTCGGCAAGGCTATTGTCAGACTCCGTTGCGATTAATTGTAATCAACTTCAGAAGCGCCAATGGCTCCCCAAAAAAGGGGAGCCAAAAAATTGTTGTCACCACGTAGGTAACAGCGGGGTTAGTATCAGCATGCGGTAGGCAGTGCCACGTGAATTCCTAGATATAATAATCCGGATCGCGCAGCTTAAGCTGCTCATCCTTCTTGCGGGGGCGCATAATTGCGGGGATGCCTACGGCAATATGGTTTTCCGGGACATCCTTGGTTACGACTGCATTCGCCCCAATAGCAGAATCTGCACCAATAGTGATGGGACCAAGAACCTTTGCCCCGGCGCCGATGGTCACGTTATCGCCAATAGTCGGGTGGCGCTTGGTCTGAGTAAGTACCTGCCCTCCTAAGGTAACCCCGTGATAGAGCATGACGCCTTCCCCAATTTCGGTCGTCTCGCCAATCACGATGCCCATACCGTGATCGATAAAGAAGCGGCGCCCAATTGTTGCGCCCGGATGAATTTCAATCCCGGTAAAAAATCGCATGACTTGTGCCAGCAAGCGTGCTGGGCCTTTATGGCCCCGCACCCACAGGTAATGGGCAAGTCGGTGTGCCCAGATGGCATGCAGCCCGGAATATACGATGGCATTTTCAAGGTTGCCACGCGCGGCAGGGTCGTGATCGCGGGCATTGGCGAGGTCTTCGCGGATCATTGTGATAATTCCGAACATGAGGCCTACTTCATTAACTTTGTGGGTGAGGTCAGGATTACGATGGGCTGGCAAAATGGGCTGGCAATAAGCAGATAAACAGCCAAGCTTGCCCAGCAATCTCTTCAACACAAAACCCACCGGCAAAATTTCGCCGGTGGGCAGAATATGGCAGTGCGAACTGCACCTACGGCTAAAGATTAGTCGCGGATATCGTCGAAGAGCAGGGTGGAGACATAACGTTCGCCGTAGTCAGGCACTACGGTAACGATGGTCTTACCAGCGAACTCTTCGCGTGCAGCAAGCTCCAGCGCAGCCTTGATGTTGGCGCCGGCGGAAATACCGCCAAGGATGCCTTCTTCGGCAGCCAGTTTGCGGGAGTATGCAACCGCATCCTCATTGGAAACAGTGAGAACTTCTTCATAGATATTCTGGTTCAGCACACCTGGGATGAAATTGGCGCCCAGGCCCTGGATCTTGTGTGGGCCAGCTTTGCCGGTGGATAGCAGGGCAGAAGCCTCTGGCTCTACAGCAAAGACGCGCAGGTCGTCCTTGTGGCCCTTCAGGGTCTCGCCAACACCGGTAACAGTACCGCCGGTGCCGATGCCGGCAACGAAGGCATCGATATCGCCATCGGTATCGCGCCAGATCTCTTCACCAGTGGTCTTGCGGTGTACCTCTGGGTTAGCAGCATTTTCGAACTGACGGGCCAGGATAGCGCCTTCGCGCTCGGCAACAACCTCGTTAGCCTTATCAACAGCGCCCTGCATGCCAGCGGCACCTGGGGTCAAGATGATCTCGGCACCATAAGCACGCAGCATCACGCGACGCTCCAAGGACATGGTTTCTGGCATAGTCAATACGACGTTGTAGCCACGGGCGGCGCCAACCAGAGCCAGAGCAATACCGGTGTTACCTGAGGTGGCCTCAACAATGGTGCCGCCTGGCTTCAGCTCGCCGGAAGCCTCAGCTGCATCCACGATTGCTTTACCGATACGGTCCTTCACGGAGTTGGCGGGGTTAAAAGACTCTACCTTGACGATGACGTTGCCGGGCAGGTCTTTATCCAAACGATTCAAGCGCACCAGGGGGGTGTTACCGATGGTTTCAAGGATGTCGTTGTAAATCTGAGCCATGAGAAAAGCGTGCTCCTTTAGATCATTGATTTTGAAAGGGCGCAGTCTTGCGTCCAGAGGCGTCGGTCTCAGGGGTTCCTGGGCATCTCGGCCAATGCAAGTGACTGTACTCGCTTGGAATGGAAATTTCTAGACCACATGGTCTTATGGACTAGACTGCCCTGTCTAAGTGAATGTAATTAAGGCGCAAAATGCCACCATAAGGCCGTAGCCTTTGTGGTTGTGGTAGCAAATATGCCCTTGGCGAACAGCCTGAATAATTTAGGAATGGTTCAGAACATCCGGCTATCGCAGCGCTGTGCGGTAGGGTGTTGACGCTTAGTAGGGCGAGAGTGGGAAGCGCTGACTTAAAGCTCGGATGGAAGCGTGGCTTGCGGTAGTGATGTTGTGAAAAAGTTTCGGGGGTGGCGGGAACTTTTCGGCAATCCCACATAAAATTTCCGAATCAGAAGAATAGTGAAGCGACCGGATTTTCGGCTATGCGCCAAGATATGCTGGTTATACTGCGCAGACATAAAAACTAACCTAATTTAGGCCTAACCGAATGCCGGTAGTAGTAGTGCTAGGTGTTTGTTTCAAATTAATTGCGCAACAGTATTTGAATACCCCCGATTATCCTATATAATCAGCCTTTGTCATGATTGTCATGGTTCTTCGACTAAAGTGGCTCATGTCACAATCGGTATTGTTCTCGTGTATGAGTGGCATAAACCCGCAGGAAAGAACCAGCCTGATGAAGGAGTTTGCTGATGGAGATGCAGCATCCCAAGGATGATGAAGAGGCCATCCGCGCTGCGCTAACCACGCTGAAAAATGCCACCGGTATTCCAGTGACTATGTATGCGGCTTTGGATAGCGACCGCGTGCTGCAGATTAGCCAGTGGATTGGCTTGCGCACTCCGGCTTTACAGAATTTGAGTATCGAATCCGGTGTCGGCGTGGGTGGGCGTGTGCTGAAGACCCGACGTGCTGTTGGCGTGAGTGATTACACGCGCGCAAATGTTATCAGCCATGAATTGGACTCAGCCATCCAAGAAGAAGGGCTGCACTCTATTGTTGCGGTGCCGGTCATCGTGCAGCGCGAAGTTGCCGGTGTACTTTATGTGGGAGTGCACTCTCCAGTGCGCTTGGGAGACAAAGTGATCGAAGAAGTCACCATGACCGCCCGGGTTTTAGAACAAGACTTAGCTGTGCTCAATGCGCAGCGTCGGCAAGACGGAGTACGTGCTGCGAATGTGAAACACGGTCGTATGATGAGTGGTGCCGAGTGGGAGCAGGTACGTGCAACACACTCCAAGCTTCGCATGCTGGCAAACCGAATCGAAGAAGAAGAGATTCGCCTAGAACTCGAAAAACTTTGCGATCAGATGGTCGCTCCTGTGCACATAAAGCAAACCGCAAAATTGTCTGCCCGTGAGCTTGACGTTCTTTCTTGTGTAGCTTTAGGGCACACTAATGTCGAGGCGGCTGAAGAAATGGGTATTGGTGCTGAAACGGTGAAGAGCTACTTGCGCTCGGTAATGCGTAAACTTGGCGCGCACACACGGTATGAGGCAGTGAATGCTGCTCGCCGTATTGGTGCACTGCCCTGATCGGCAGTAGTGCAATGAGTTCGAGTGCCAGATTTCAATCTTTCTTGGCAGCATCAGAAAATCTTTGAAAAGCAGTAGCAGGCAAGAGTGCCGCTACTGCTTTTTGTTGTATTGCCTCAAAGCCTACCTAATCCCTGTTTGCTTGAGAGCTTGCACCTGGAACCCACCGCACGTCGTCCCCACCATTGGTCACACGGCCCAAAATGAACAGCAGATCTGAAAGTCGGTTCAGATATTGTGCAGGCAACTTGCTTGTCGTTTCTGGGAAGGTCTCGACTGCAACCCATGCTAAGGCCTCGGCGCGGCGACAAATGGTACGCGCCATATGAATGTAGGCAGCAGCCGGGGTACCACCTGGCAAGATAAAAGAATCCAGTGCGGGTAATTGCTCGTTATAGGCATCGCAATCAGCTTCAAGTGCACTGATATAGTCTGCGCTGATGCGTAATGGTGGATACTTTGGATTTTCTTCTATCGGAGTGGCTAGATCCGCGCCGCAATCAAAGAGCTCATTTTGTATCCGGCGGATCACGCTCAAGGGGGCATCATCCAAATGACCCACTGCAACCACTACGCCGAGTGCAGCATTGAGTTCATCGCATGCGGCGTAGGCCTGTAAACGCGGGTCGTTTTTGGAAACGCGTTCGAAGTTGCTCAGAGCCGTGGTGCCGTTGTCGCCGGTACGGGTATAAATTTTCGTGAGATGTACTGCCATATACCCAAAGATACGCCAGGCACAGTAGGGTGGACACTGTGAATGATCGATTTTTGGTAACCGGTGGTGCACGCTTGGCAGGCACCGTGCACGTTCAGGGTGCGAAAAATAGTGTACTTAAGCTGATGGCCGCGGCATTGCTCGCTGAGGGCACCACAGTTTTACATAACTGCCCAGAGATTGCCGATGTCCCATATATGATGCGCGTACTGGAAGGCTTAGGCTGCGCAGTAAGCATTGATGGTGGCACAGTAACGATTGACACCCCCGCAGACATCTCACCGCTGGCGGATTTTGAAGCCGTACGTCAATTCCGTGCGTCGGTTTGCGTGCTTGGTCCACTAACCGCCCGATGTGGTCGTGCCGTGGTGGCTCTGCCTGGTGGTGATGCCATCGGATCGCGTCCTCTCGATATGCATCAAAGTGGGTTAGAGAAATTAGGGGCACGGACCCACATTGAACATGGGGCTGTAGTGGCGGAAACTGAAAACCTCCATGGAGCTCACATACGCCTGGACTTTCCCTCTGTAGGGGCAACTGAAAACATTTTGACCGCAGCAGTGCTTGCTGACGGCGAGACTGTGCTTGATAACGCTGCACGCGAACCAGAAATCTATGACCTTTGCGTGATGCTGAAGCAAATGGGCGCTCTAATTACTGGTGAAGGTACCTCAACGATCACGATTCAGGGTGTGCAGCGCCTGTACCCAACCGAGCATGAAGTTATTGGCGATCGGATTGTTGCCGGTACATGGGCATATGCGGCAGCGATGACGCAGGGCGATATCACAGTCACGGGTATTGCTCCACAACACCTGCATTTACCACTGTCGAAACTTAAGTTAGCTGGAGCAGACATCGAGACATACGAAAAAGGCTTCCGGGTTCAAATGCGCCAGCGCCCATTAGCTGTCGACTATCAGACTTTGCCCTTCCCAGGATTCCCAACCGACTTACAGCCAATGGCTATTGGCGTAGCAACCGTTGCTGAAGGAACATCGGTGATCACGGAGAATATTTTCGAAGCACGTTTCCGATTTGTTGATGAACTTATGCGTTTAGGAGCGGATGCCACAGTGGATGGCCACCATGTGGTTCTTCGTGGTGTGCAAAAACTTTCCTCCACTCCGGTTTGGAGTTCTGACATTCGCGCCGGGGCAGGACTAGTACTTGCTGCGTTGTGCGCAGAGGGAGAAACCGAAGTCCACGATGTCTATCACATTGACCGTGGCTACCCGAACTTTGTAGAAAACCTCAATCGACTCGGTGCGCAGGTTGAACGGGTTAGTGACTAGTCGCTAGAACTTGGAAGCGCTTTTCTCAAACTCTCGAGCCTTGATCAACAATACGAACACAAATCCCTGGGTTTACCTGGGGATTTGTGTTTATTTATTCAGGTGTGTAACTTTATCGAAGTCGCAACGAGCGGTCG
>JAUMTW010000020.1 GCA_030531005.1 Corynebacterium sp. | reverse complement strand
GGCGGATTCTAGTGGTCGTGGAAACACTTCCTATGTTTCCTTTAACTCTAATAGCTGGCTCATTCGTTCGTTCGGTGTGTCAAAGCCAAGTGTCTTACGCGGACGTCTATTCAACTGTTGGGCGACGGCTGCTAAATCCTGGGCAGAATACGCACTCAAATCAGTTCCCTTAGGGAAATACTGGCGAAGCAGACCATTGGTATTCTCATTACTACCTCGTTGCCAAGGAGAGGCCGGATCGCAGAAAAACACCGGACAATCAGTAGCAATGGTAAAAGACTTATGCCCTGCCATCTCACTGCCTTGATCCCAGGTTAACGACGCTTTGAGATGCTCAGGCAAGGTCCCAATAGTTTTGACCAACCCATCACGCACAGCTTGGGCATGATGCCCATCAGGCAGATGCACCAACATCACATAGCGCGTACTGCGCTCAACTAGGGTGCCAATAGCGGACTTATTCGCCTTGCCTAGGATCAAGTCACCTTCCCAATGCCCAGGCACAGCCCGATCATCAGCCTCGGCTGGCCGATCAGAAATCATCACCATCGAATCGGTAAAGCGCTGCCGTGCTACCCGTTGATGACGCGGTGTACGCCTGGCACGCCCTTGGCGCAGGCAGGCTGCGATTTCCTTTTTCAACTCGCCTCTGGCTTGGAAGTATAAACACTGATAAATCGTTTCAGGACACACTCTCATCGTCTCATCATCGGGATAGTCTTTATACAACCGACCAGAGATCTGTTCAGGTGAGAATCGCTGGGCCAACATCTCCCTTACAGCCGCACGCAAACGTGGATTCGCATCAATTTTGCGTTGTTTCGGTCGAAACCTCCGTAAGACAGATTTCCGGTGAGCAACCACAGGCAAATACAGTCCGAAATCATCGCGGTTACGTTTGAGTTCCTTGCTGATCGTGCCAGGAGATCGACCGAGTCTACGAGCCATGGCACGCACCCCGAGGCCTTGTCGATAAAGGTCAAAGATCAGTTCGCGCTCCTCAACAGACAGATAACGCCGATCAATACGCTGGTCAATGCGCTGCTGTGGGATGACCTCGACGGGGACAGAGACGCGCCCGTCACAATAAGGGATAACCTGCATGAGCCTTTTATACAGCGCTGTATCCGGCCCGTCGGGAACAAACGGGATGCGCATGTTCCCTACTTTGATCACGCCCTTGTCGATATCAAGGGCATCTCGTGGGTTGATACCACAAGCTGTGGCAGCATCTTTTCGGGTCAACGACGCCGCACGGAGCTGCAGGTAGGCGCATCGGCGTGTTGTTGCTCCAGCTCGTCTGCCATGGGGATTGCGCCTCCACAGTCCCAGTTGGACACCAATGCGATACACCGCCGATGGGCTTACCTGCAGTGTTCGCACAATATCCATCGGGGCATGCCCTAACCGCCACAGCTGTGCGATGCGGTCTTCGAGATCTTTGCTGATGCGAACTCGGCAGATCTTAGGCAGATCATGGTGATCTGCCAGCCGATATGCCACCGACAGTGGCAGGCCTACAGTTGCTGCAGCAGCTCTAATAGAACTGCCAGCACGAACTAAACGACAGAACCGGTCAACAACAACGTGGTCGGGATCCCAGCGTGAGACCATAGCGGATTTGTCCTAACACCATCTCAGGTGTTTCCACGACCACTAGAATCCGCC
>JAUMTW010000019.1 GCA_030531005.1 Corynebacterium sp. | reverse complement strand
AGGTTTGACTGAGACTCCGCAAGAGGTACCCGAGCGAGGTCGCAATTGGGATATCACGCATTTCCGCATCAGTTTGGACACTAATCTGCAAGACGTTGAAGACCAATCCGACGCCCACCCCTTCAAAGGCCCCCATCGCACAAAAGAGCCAGAATGGTGTTGACTGGCCGCAAATCAGAATGCCAAGGATGGAGATAAAGATTGACCCGGCACCAATCGTTACCACCCAGTACTTACCGACGTGTTCGTGTAAGGATGGCACCATTTCGGAACTAATAAAGCTCGTCACCGCACCCGGAATTTGTGTTATACCACCGAGAAAGGCCGATGCACCCAGGATCCCCTGCGCCCACATTGGAACATAGGTGCTAAATGCGATGAAGGAGGCCCAGATAATGACGAAAAGTATGAAGTCGATCATCAATTCCCGGTTGGTGAAAAGCCGGTTGGGAATGATGGGATCTTCGGCTTTATTATCGACCTTGACCATCCCGGCAAGTAGGATCAAACCAATCACGGCGAGACAAAGCACGACCAGCGTGGACGTAGAACCAATCATTTGTACAGCAGCCAGGATGGTGATGAGACTGACAACAAGAAGTACCGCACCCAGGTAGTCGACGGGCTTACCAGCAGCTTGTTTCGGTGGGTTTTGGTAGAAGATAGAAACCAGTGTGATCGTGATAATGGCGATGGGCACGTTCACGTAGAACACCCAGTGCCAGCTCCAGGTGTCCACAATCCATCCACCTAGCAGCGGTCCGACAATCGATGCTGTCCCGAAGCCGGCACTGGCGATACCGAGAATTTTCGCCCGCTTACGACGGTTGGGATACAGCTCAGCGTAGACAATAAAAGGAATCGTGTTCATCCCACTGGCACCAATCCCCATCACGGTCCGAGCAATGATAAACCAAATGATGTTGGGCGCATTGGCCTGAAAAATTGCACCGATTAGGAAGAGTGACGTGGCAGAAATGTAGGCCTGCTTGTTACCCTTGTGCTCACCCATCTTACTCCACAAAGGCGTGGCCACTGCCAGCCCACACAAGAAGGTTGCGACGATCCAGCCCATGTATTGTAGCCCGTGCAAGTCACTGGTGATGGCCGGAAGCGCGGTGTTGACAATCGTACCGTCCATCCCCGCCATGATGTTGGACAAGAGCAGCGCCCCCGTCACCAGCTTTATTCTGCGTTGATTGTCCAAATCAATCCCTCCTTGAGTCCATAATTAAAAGCCGGGGTTTCCCGGCTTTTAATCACATTCATTTAATTAACCATTGTGACGCCACTTGGAATCTGTGAGGATCCGCGCGGTAATTAAGCCCAATGGCAGGAAAATAATAATCATTATCGCCTTGGTAACCCAGAGAGCACCAACGCTGATAGAAGTCAGGCCAATATTGTACATGGCACGGTACAAGTACAGTCCCGGAATCATGATCACGATCGATGGAACCGTAATTGAGATTTGTGGGTGACGGACATTACGCTTGACGACCCAGGCCAAAAGACCAGCGATCGTCGCACCGACAAATGCCGCTACACCTGCAGGAACACCAGTCAGGTCGACCAGTTCTAGACGCGTGGTATTTGCAACCGCACCGATCACACCGGCCAGTGCAGCCATCTTCGGTGTGGAATTAAACATAATCGAGAAGCCGAAGACACCGCAGAAACTAGCGGGCAGACGTAAAAGCATGTATACCAGTGGTGACAGCGCTAAGCTTGGGAAGTTTTCTGGGCGCAAGTGAACGACCATCGCAACAGCCCAACCAACCACGGTAGCGACCACAACGATCACGAGCGAGTATGCCAGACGCTCCAGACCAGAA
>JAUMTW010000007.1:95865-167474 GCA_030531005.1 Corynebacterium sp. | reverse complement strand
CACTCTTAGCACCAGAACCCTTCTCAGTAGCAGTAGTACCAATGGAAATCGGAGATTCTGGCTCTGGTGGAACATCAGAGCAAGGGACCGTCTTTTGAGCCCAACCATGAATTGGAACTTCAATCTCATTCATGAATACCAAGCCCTGGCCGGCAACTGCCTGGCCACTACTGAAGGCATACTGACGTACATAAAGTCCGCCAAGCTTGATATTGGCATCAAATTCAGCGTTAACGGTAGCTTCACCATTCACACACTCAACCTGAACGTTTACGCCCTGAATAGCTTGTTCAATGGTGTATGTTTGCCCATTAATGGTAACGGTTCCATTCGCATTATCTGCTTTCTGGAGCGCCTCGATGGCCTCGTCAAGACCAACAAGCTTAACGGTGTGAGTACCATCGCTGTTGGTGTCGATCTGGAACTTCAGGCTGTCGAAGATCTCAGCATTAGTAGCATACGAAGTGTACGAATTTTCTACCTTCTGAATGATCTCCTGAGCTTCAAGAACTTCAGGGTCGTTGCGATAAAGCGCAGCGGCAGCAGCGGTTGTAAGGTTTCCGATAACGCCGCCCTGACCCATATTACGTAGCAAAGAAGCCTTGGCATAAGTAGGTGTCAAGTCATTTGAGAAGTACCAGTTTACATACTTCCACGCATCGGCAGAATAGTTGGACGCTTCTTGCTCATACAACGCAGACATTGCCTTGGACTGGCGCTCCTGCGCATCAGTTAAGGTGAAATCTTTATTTGGGGCGTTATTACCTGGTGCATCAGAGCCTGTCACGAAAATCGTGTCAGTGGTCTCGCCGAAGGTAGTAACGACACCTTCCTGGTAGCACATTGCAATGCCGCCATTAGGGTAATACAGGTCCGGTGCATAACTATCGAAACCGGTACGCGGGTTGCCCGTTGGGCTACCCCAACCCTTGGAAGAATTAATATTCGAGCCTGGGTAGCGGGCAACACTGGAATATCCATAAGTAGAATTCGCTTCGTATTGCTCGGCTGTAGCCTTCGATGAGGCATTTAAGTTTTCAAAGTGTTTTTCGGATCAACAAGACGCACATTCGCAGATTCTGTAGTGGAATTCACTACAGCTACAGATTGCACATCAGATCCATCCGAGCTGTTCGCAACCATGGAAATGCCCCAGGTCGCAGCAGCGACCACGGCAAGGAATGCCAATACCCGCTTGCCACCTCCTGCAAGCCAATTTCCCATGGCGGAATCTTGAGTTCTGCCTTCCATAAACAATCTCCTAGTGAAGTTTCCGATAGATAAGGGCCTATCGGCGTTAACACGACTCCTTTTGCCAAGAAAATCTGCAAAAAGGGCACAGCTTTCCCATGGATAGAGTCTTGGAATGCAGCCTATCACCTTGCGCACACAGGATGTAAACAGAAAACCCCCCAGCTTTCCCAGGACCGTACAATCTTTTCCTCCCGGTTACGTTAGGGACATAAAGATGCAGTACACAGCAATATTTCTGTAGGGTCTCAGATTTTTCGCTGGCAGCCACCCCCGCTACCCCCCTCCCCCATGAGGGGGGTGAAAGGAATCTTTGTGCGCCAAATTCGATCCAAAACTCGGCAATCGATCCGCAAATTAACTACATAGTACCGTTGGCTGGAGACAGCGCTAGACCAGCTTCTCGCCTCTCCGAAAAAGCTGGAAAATAATTCGCGCCTCAATTGACAAACAGGTTTCACAGCTTAAATTGCACCTTAACGACATCAAAACTACCTTCCTTCCGATAGCTCCGAGAGCTTTGCGCAATAAGATTTGTAGCAACCCCGAGCACACAAGGCTCCAGTAACCCAGTCTCCACTATTCAAAATAGAAGAGGCCGCCCCCCTAACGGAGAGTCGACCTCACTCGCGTGCTGTAAAACTGTATGCCCAGACCTAGAACCCTCTACTTTGCTGCAACGACCTTACGGACCTGCGCCGCAACATGTTGTGCCACCTTATCGGTTTCTTGAAGCATCAAAGGATCGGTGCCCGGCATAGGTGAAATCGTAGTATCCGGGAATTGCGCATACGTCGGAATGCCGACAAGGTGCACTCGCGGATCATGCTCTCCATGCACATCAATCACTGCACGTGTTACCGGATCCGCAGCCGGAGAAGCACTAGGTACGAGCGCTTCTGCCGCGCGATACTTAAACGGCGCAATTCGGTCGCCCAAAGACTTCATAAGCGGGTCCGCTAGCGCACGAACATCTGGACTATGCATCCAGGCATCAACGAGATATCGCGATTCCACCGGAGTTTGCGTGGTAGCGGATTCCATACAAAAACCATCACTCGTAACAGTGACGTTTGGGTAAGTACCTAGGAATCGTACTAAATCTGCGTCAATCAAAGCCAAAAGTTGTCGTGTGCGGAATAATGGCGGTCCGGATCCTACCATTTGCCCAAAGGCCATATAACGCTGCAATTGTGCGCGAGACTCATAGGTATACCGATCTTCCGCACCCAAGATGGATACCGACTTTCGTGCCGCACTAATGGCCCACAGCGCTGCTTTCACCGAACTCTTCCGTGCAGCCACCGCCTCGGCAATGTCACGGGTCATTCCAGTAGCGATATACTCCGTAAGCTCAGCAATGCCTGCTTGATAGTCAGCCAAGGGCTGTTCCCAGCGTGCCATGTGAAATGGCTCGACCGCAGTGACCAATGGGGCAAGTCGTTCTTCAATATTGTCGGGGTTAGCCGTGGCGATGATTGCTTCGATAGCCGCTAGATCAAGTTCGACTTCAGTATTTGCAGCAAGGGTGCGATAGTAATTCGTGTAAGTGTCGCGCACCACCGCAGGCCAAACCTCGGAGCTAAAATCAATGCGTTGCCCAGCCAGCTCTGGGGCATTCCATTTAGCAATCACTGCTTGCAAATTGCTTAGATCTGCTGCTGGTGGCAGCGATTTATATTCGGATTTTGGTAAATATGGATAGCCGCGCCCAGAACTCACTACCAGCACGGGTTCCTTACCACTAGGTTCATAGCGCAATCCTGAGCACGCTGATTCATCGGCAACAAACTTGCCGCCACGGTCTATAGTAGCCAGAGCCATCACATCGAAAAAGCCCATTCCCAGTCCGCGCACCAACACTTCTTCGCCTGCTGGCAACTGGGCGATGTCTTGTTCCACTGGGTTATCTGGTGCAATCCAGATACCGGCAGCCTGGGAGAGCTGCTCTTCTTCGGCATTCCAAGCAGGACGCTGCCATCCTGTCGCTAGCACGGTTTGATCTGCAAGCAATGTGGTGCCATCGGCTAAGGTAATTTCGTCCTGTTGGCCAACTGACTCGAGGCGCACTGCGCGGCTGTGATGTTCTATTAGTTGTACTTGCTGCGGCAACTCTCCTACGGCTACACGGTAGGCCCAGCGTAGGTACAAACCATAGAAGGCTCGTGACGGATTTGACTCCGGGCGCGTTTCGACTGCCTCCGCAATAAATTCCGTAGGCAACTTCACAGGATATTTGGCCAGTAGTTCTCGCTTGGCAAAATTGATCTCTGGGGCTTCATCTCCACGCAAGAGTTGGATCCACTCATACATGGTGGGGCCTTCCATCACTTTTCCATGCACTGTAGATTCCGGTTCAGTAAATAGGGTTACCGCACCTGCCAAGGTGTTCATGCACAAAGTGGGTGTTTGGGTAGTCTCCCAGATGCGCCCGGCACCGAGTTGGGCATCATCGATTACATGCAGTGCGACTGGTTGCGAATCATCCTGTAATGCCGCGGCGAGGCGCTCAATAACAGAGATACCCCGAGGGCCGGCTCCAATAATTGCAATGCTGCAAGGATTTACAGCTGCTGCATTCACTTTCTTTTCCTCCTTGGGGTTCACAGGTAGCGCGGGCGCGCTACCCTTGCGGTTTCTGGTGTTGCCTCTTTCGCGGCTTCGTCATCCTGCACTGCATTTCCACAAACTTCTTCTCATCCGGGAGCGTGAAAGCGGCCTCGCATGGTCTAGGATCACAAGCTTTGAGAACGCACCTATATAGCTGGGAGCGGTCTCCAGGGAAACGTTCGGGTCCCAGCTTATCCCTTTCCGCTTAGCCGTGCACACGCTGGTACGGCACACCTTCCGTTTGTGGGAAGTCTTCAATCCCAACACCGCATTCTGCCACTTCTTATTTTATTGGCTATGACCTGCGTTTTTATTGAGTGTTGATCAAGAATCTTTCCCCATGGGGAACAAAAATGTAATATATACCGCTCAGTCTGTTTTAGCTATACATTTTCGTCTAAATTCATGCTATATTGCGGAAGAAACATATACAGCTTTCTCCTTAGAAATTGCCAAAATTGTAAAGGAAATACGATGAAAACGAAGGCCCTTCCTCGGCGTGCAGCCCGTACGCTCGCCGCGGTGCTCACAGCCATTGCCATCCCCCTGAGTGCCTGCAGCACTACGCAGAGTACCCAGGCGGCAGATAATGTTCTGACTTACTTAGAGCCCAACACTTTTACCACCTTGTACCCGCCATCAGCGGGCTATTACCCCAATGGTGGCGTGCTCAACCAGATAACCGATCGCCTGCTCTACCAAGACCCAGAGTCCCTGGAACTCTCACCCTGGATCGCCACCGAGTTGCCAGAGATCAATCAGGATGCCACGGAGTTCACCTTCCACCTGCGCGAGGATGTCACTTATTCTGATGGTTCCCCCTTAGATGCTGCAAACGTTGTAAAAAACTTCAACCTCTTCGCCAATGGCGATAAGAACCGGCAGCTCACCGGCTCTGAGCAGATCACCAACTATGATTATGGTGAAGTGGTTGACGACTACACCGTACGCTTCCACTTCAGTGCCCCGGCACCGGGTTTTGCTCAAGCCACGAGTTCTTTTAACGCCGGCCTGCTCTCCAATTCCACTTTAGATCTCGGCAACGAGGGCTTCGGCCCTGGTAATGCGACCAATATTATTGGATCTGGCCCATTTACTATTAGCGAAGAAGAACTGGGCACCTCACTATCTCTCGCCGCCCGCGAGGATTATGACTGGGCTCCCCAGGAAAGCGCACATCAAGGTCGCGCATATCTTGATGGTATCCGGTTTATTCTGGCCGCCGAAGAATCGGTACGCGTTGGCGCCTTAGTTGCAGGTCAGGCTGATATTGCTCGCCAGATTGAAGCTCCCGAGGAAAAACACCTCGAAGAGCAGGGCCTTATCGTTTCTGCGCACTCGACCAATGGCATGAATAACCAGCTGGCCTTCCGCTTCCGCCACCCCCTCTTACAAGATATTCGAGTGCGCCAGGCGATCATTGCTGGAGTGGACCGCGAAGAAATCATTCGCACTCTTTTCTCCGATTCTTACCCGCTGCCAGATTCAGCCATGGCACACACCGCCTTGGGCTACAAATCTCAAGGAGATGCTTACACCTATGATCCACACAAGGCTACAGAGCTCCTCGAGGCTGCCGGCTGGCATCGCCCTGCTGATGACGAAGATGGCATCCGCACCAAAGATGGCGAGAGGCTGGCATTTACCATTAATCTCTCGACCGCCCAGCCACGCTCGCGAGAAGTCATCACCAAGATTCAAGAACAGCTACGCCGCATTGGCATCGATGTTTCACTGAACCCGGGCGACCGAGCAACCCAAGACACCGATTCTCTCGATATGAATAAGATCCAAATCCGCCATACCATGGTTGGCCGCGCGGACTATGACGTCATCAAATCGCTCTACCATTCCGATAATCGCGATTCTTTTCTCAACCTCGATACGGAGACTGGGAAGCTCGGTGACCCATACCTCGAGGAATTACTGGAGGCGGTAGCTTCGACCCCAGATGAAGAAGGCCGCAAGCAAGCTACTGGCGCCGTACAGGATTATCTAACCGAGCAAGCCTATATCCTGCCGTTGTTCGAAGAGCCTCAGGTTTATGGTATTCAACCGTACGTCGATGGCTTTGCCGAAGAAGCCGTGGGACGCCCTTGGTTCTACAACACCCGCATTAACACCGCTGCATTAGAGGAGCGTTCATGAGTCACACCACCCCGGCGCAGTTCAAGACTCGCCCGAAAACGTCCCGCAGTTTTCATGCGGTAGGCAACCGCATCCTGCAAGCCTTGGTCGTACTGCTGCTGACCTACACCCTGGCTTTTTTCTTGCTAGCCGCCTTACCAAGTGATGGCGTACTCGCCCGCTATGCCAGCCCGGAACTAGGGCTTTCTGAGACAGAGATCGCCACTATCCGCGAATCCTATGGTGCGGACAAACCGTTGATCTTGCAATACCTTTCCAATCTGGGTGGCTTTCTCACTGGCGACTTCGGTTACTCAGTACAAACCGGTACCGCGGTATCCACGCTGATCACTGAGGCCTTGCCCTCGACCTTGGCGCTTGCGTTGATTGCTTTTCTCTTCGCGATAATCTTCGCCTTCCTTACGGCTCTTGCCTCATCATTATCTCCTGTAGCGCGCTCATTTTTCATGAATCTGCCCAGCTTTTTTGTCTCCTTGCCAAGCTTCTGGGTGGGCATCATCTTAATCCAGGTCGTTTCTTTCCAATTAGGTTGGATCCCCATCGTGGAGGCATCCCCAGCACAGGCAATTATCCTCCCGGCACTGACCTTAAGTGTGCCGATTGCCGCACCTCTCTCCCAGGTGATGATTCGTTCCATTGCAGAGGTCCAACAACAGCCATTCATCAGTGTGGTCCGCGCCAAAGGCGCTAGTGAAAGCTGGATCTTCTTTAAGAACGTGCTCCGCAATGCCATGCTGCCAACGATCACCATGGCCGGCATTCTCTTCGGAGAGCTCGTCGGTGGCGCTGTAGTGACTGAAGCAGTCTTTGGCCGCACCGGCATTGGCAAGCTCACTGTGGATGCAGTAACTAACCGCGATACCCCAGTGCTACTAGCCGTTGTATTGATTACTGCCACCGCATATGTGCTGATTAATCTGCTCGTTGACCTCACTTACCCGCTGATCGACCCCCGGCTGCGTACTCATGACTCGGCAACCGCACACCCGCCTGTAGCTAACAGCCTTAGAGCTAGTGCTCCAGCTGCAAGTGAGTCTGCCGCAAAGGCAAGCACCCCCGGCAACTCTGCCCCTCACGCACCACAGGAAGAGGCCAACTAATGCATGCTCAAACCTTTAAAACCCCTAGTGCCATCCTGGCGCTGTGCATCCTCGGTCTGGCGATATTGTCAGCTTTATTCCCTGGGCTATTCGCCTCCGGTAACCCAGATAGCGGTACCGCAGAGCCGCTGCTCTCTCCCAGCTTAGAGCACTGGTTCGGCACCGATGCGGTGGGGCGCGATCTCTATACCAGAGTGGTTTATGGTACCCGCCAATCTCTCCTCGGTGCCCTCATTGCTGTGAGCGTCGGCCTGGTACTCGGCACCTTGATAGGTCTGCTCGCCGGCGCTTTGCGCGGCTGGGTAGATATTGTGCTCATGCGTTTTGTGGATGTGCTGCTATCTATCCCTGCTCTCTTGCTCAGTCTGTCAGTCATCATCTTGTTAGGTTTTGGCACCTTCCACGCAGCAATCGCTGTTGGTCTTACCTCGGTGGCCACCTTTGCGCGCTTGGCACGCTCCCGGGTGCTCGCGGTAGCACAGTTGGATTATGTAGAAGCAGCCTATGGTTCTGGCGCCACACGCTCCCAAGTACTCTTCCGCCATATTCTGCCTAATTCACTAACTCCAGTATTAGCTTTAGCCGCAGTACAATTCGGCTCGGCCATCTTGCAGCTGGCTGTATTGGGTTTTTTGGGCTACGGTACTCCACCACCGACGCCAGAATGGGGTGTCATCATTGCCGACGCCCGCAACTATATTGCTACAAGCTGGTGGCTTACCGTACTACCGGGTCTAACAATCATCATCGTAGTAATGGCCACTAATCACCTCAGCCACCTCTTACAAAAGGAGACCAACGCATGAGTTTGCAGGTAGAAGAGCTCGCCGTAACCTACAGCACGAGTGCGGGCGTGGTCCAAGCTGTTCAGGATGTGTCTTTCACCGTAGAGGCCGGGGGCATTACCGCCATTGTGGGCGAGTCCGGCTCTGGTAAGTCCACCACTGCGCAAGCAATCATTGGCTTACTCGCCTCTAACGCGCAGGTAACCGCGGGCGAAATTCGTCTTGATGACACCACCTTGGTCAGTGGTTTACGCACCAAAAACCAGCGCAAGCACAAGCACCGCTGGCACGACATCCGCGGCACTCGCATTGGGCTCGTCCCCCAGGATCCCAATAATTCTTTAAACCCGGTCCGCACCATCGGCCAATCCGTTGGTGAAGGCCTGGCTTTACATACCAACCTCACTGCCAACCAGCGCAAGGCCACTGTCTTGGAGTGGCTAACTAAGGTAGGAATTTCCGATCCAGAGCGCGTGTATTCCCAATACCCGCACCAGCTCTCAGGCGGTATGAAGCAGCGCGCGTTGATCGCCGCGGCTTTAGTGTTGGAGCCAGACTACATCATCGCCGATGAGCCCACTTCCGCTTTGGATGTAACCGTGCAGAAGGTGATCCTGGATCTCATTGACTCGATGCGTCACGACCTCGGCATTGGCGTTTTGCTAATTACCCACGATCTAGCAGTTGCTGGCGACCGTGCAGATCAAGTTGTGGTGATGCAGCACGGGAGTGTGCGTGAAGTTGGCTATGCCTCGGCCGTACTAGCTGACCCCCAAGATGCCTACACCCAACAATTACTTGCCGATGCCCCCTCGCTCACTGTTGCAGCGGCCCCACAACGGAAGCCTCTCGATGCGGCCAGCCCCGTACTCCTACAAGTGGATAATTTCACTCAAACTTTCGGGGATTTTACTGCCGCTGAGAATATCTCCTTTACGGTGCGTGCTGGCAGTACGCATGCTTTAGTTGGCGAGTCCGGCTCTGGAAAATCCACCACTGGGCGGGCCATTGCTGGGTTCCGCGCCCCTTCCTCGGGCAGTATCTTGCTCGGTGGTTCGCCGATTGCCGTCGGACAACGCGAGGTACGCAAACAAGTACAGCTGGTTTATCAAAACCCCTACTCCTCCTTGGACCCGCGCCAAAGTGTACAGCAGATCGTAGGAGAGCCCTTGAAGAATTTCAAGCTGGGCTCAAAGGCTGAGATAGCTTCGAAGGTAGATCACTACCTGGAATTAGTGGCTTTGGAATCGCAGCTCCGCTCCCGGCGCCCCGCGGAATTATCTGGTGGTCAGCGCCAGCGCGTGGCGATTGCACGCGCACTCATCTTGGAGCCTGAACTGGTTGTCCTTGATGAGGCAGTTTCTGCATTGGATGTCACCGTGCAAGCTCAGATCCTGCGCATCTTAAGTCAATTGCAAGAAGAACTAGGATTGACCTATGTATTTATCTCACATGACCTCGCTGTAGTGCACGAGATTTCTGACACGGTTTCTGTGCTCAGCGGCGGCCAGCAAGTGGAATCTGGCGCAACGACAGAAGTCTTCCAACATCCACAAACGGAATTCACTCAGCATTTACTCGATGCCATTCCAGGAAAGCGCTTCCGCGATGGTTCTTTGAATCTGGGGTTGTAATACGCTGCACGCTTCGTAGCTGTGCGCTGCCACACAGCTGCTATTTTCAGTAATGAGATTCCAGGTAGGGATTGGATACGTTTGGGTTTCCTCTCTCCTGCCGGAGTCTTGTATTTCGCGAGTATTTGCTAACGATACGCAATTTTCGCGATGAAGCCTTGCTGCACACACGCTCCCCAGTTTCTACGTGTGCGCTGCATACGCACCACCATCTGCATGAATTTGATCTCCCTGGTCAAAGCCCGCTTACCTATTGACTGCACACATTTCCCGACTCCATGCTGAGAATTCCAGTAAACTTTTATGGTGTTTGTTCCTCGAGCTCGCTCGAGGTGTTTTTGTCTCACAAATCTGGAAAGAAGAGTGGTATGAACGCTGACGTTATTCGGGAATTCGCGGAAATCCCGACACAAATCCAAGAGCTGCGCAACCTACGCCCCGATGCCGTCTCCCAGGCGCAGGCTAGTTTCGAAGCTCTTCTTGAAGCAGATACCACACTAACCCGAGCCGAGCGCTACGCCATTGCTGCTGCTGTCGCCGAGATTCACCAACAGCCCCAAGCCCTCGCCTTGTACTCCGAGTATGCCGAAGATGAACCAGTAGCTGCAGCGCACCAAGAACGAGTCCAAGCCGCTATCGAAGTCGCCCAGCTCATCACGATAGAACCGAAGGCCGCCAGCCGTGAAGTCCTAGGACACCTTACCCAGTGGTATTCCGATGACGACATCATCAGCATTTTCCAGCTACTTTCCTTCTTAGCCTTCCAACTCCGTGTCGTCCATGGGCTGCGCGTCCTTGCAGGACAAGAAGTGAACCTTGGCATGCGAGGCATACAGCCAGATACCAGTACATGGACTCAAACGGAGCGCGTCCTCACCCACCCTGAGGCCGTACATCCCACCACGTTTGTGCGCCACTCTTTAGGCTGGCTGCCTTGGATTGAGCCGCTGACCACCGATGCTTTGACCTCCGAACAGTGGGATGCACTCATTAATCCAGACCGCGCTTCTTCACCATATTTCCGCCTGCTTGCCCGTGATGCGGCCGCTTTGAAGGCGCGCACCCTGACCGACTTCGATATCTTCTACAACGTCACGGGTGGCCTGGGCCGTGCCGAGCGGGAGCTGGCCGCTACTGCTGCTTCCTTACATAATGGTTGTGAGTTCTGCACCTCTGTACATGCTGGGCGTACCGTGGTGGAATCTGGCAATGAGCAGGCTGTCGATGCCCTCCTCAGTGATCTCAATGCGGACTTAGGGTCAGCTGCGTGGAATGCGATTCGTGATGCTGCAGTTGCCCTAACAACCTTGGAATTTGGCTCTGAGCACATCGCTCACCTGCGTGCAGCAGGCCTTGATGATACCGACATTATCGACACCATCAATGCCGCGTCCTTCTTTAACTGGGCAAACCGCTTGATGTTGGGCTTAGGTGAGCCAGATGTACCCGTACGCTATCGCTAAGGAGCCCGGACAGTAGACTCGGGCGCGCACTTTTCTGTGGCAGCTTCTGCTGAGTTCTTCATGCGTTCTTCATGAGTTCTTCATGCAGCTGCCACATTTGTTTTTCATGGCCTGCCTAGCAGATGCGTTTTGCACCCCGCCAGATTGCGATTCACTTGCTTTAGATTCAGCCTTCTAATTGGGCAGTATTGCGCTGCCAGCTAGAATGCTAGGAAGAATAGAAGGCAGCATTCTTCTGCTACGTTCATCTGCTAGCTTCATCATTCAGGCGTGAAAGGGTGCGCAACGTGAAAAAGTCTCGGGCTCGCAAGCTAACCCCAGTCACTGCTTTTAGCCTTGCTGCAGTTTTGTGGATCGGTTCGAGCCTGGGCCAGTCGGTGACGTATAGCCAAATGAAGCCCCTACCACTCGATCTCGAGCGCACCATTACCACCGAGCCCGCAGCAACAGTGCTCTACAATTCGCAGCGCGAATGCCCAGATAATGCGCCATTCTCTTGCCACATCACCGCTACCGAATCCTATTTAGAGCGCACTTTGCATACCTCTGCGAGCGAGGATAATGATGAAGCCTTGCTTGAAGTGGAAGAATCCTTGCGCACCACCGGTAAAGAGACCCTATTCGGTGATACCAAACCAAATGGCAAGGTTGATCCCACAGACATTTTTAATATTTCCGATTCCGTGGTCCTCATCCGCCACTCCACCTACCCGGTATTAGAGCCTATTTCTTCCCTCGAATTACAAGCGGATCCGATGAATCTCACGATTGATACCGGTGACTTTACCCGCGATGGCCTGCAGTATTTCTTCCCTTTTAATACCGAGCGACGCTCATATCAATATTTTGATGTCTTTGCCCAGGATGCCTGGCCCCTAGATTTTGTGCGCGAAGAAAACGACCATTTCATCTTTGAACAAAAGATTCCCGTCACCAGCTTACGCAGTGGAGTTATCCGCGCGTTTACCCATCCAAAAGATATTAGTGATGGTCCAGATGCACCGGTAGATGCCTCACACCTAACAGAGCAACAACAGCAATTGCTCGCAAAAATGCAGGTCAGAGGTACAGTAGCGAGTTTTTATCCAGCGGAATTCCCGGAGTACATCAGCACCGAAAATTACGATGCCAGCAGCCTTACCCTAGAGGAAACCCAGGAAGACGCTGCAGAGCCGGCAGATTCCTTGAATGCGGTTGCATCCGCATCATCGTTTACTGCATCATCAATGGCCGCTGAGTCAGCTACTTCGCCAGCTGCACAGCATGTCACTGGTGTTACGGCCAGCACTGCAGAAGCAAATAGCACCACCAATACTGCAGCCGGAGTGCCAGATGCAACCAATCCCAGCCAAAACCCCAGCTTGACTCCTATCGAGTTGCCAGAGAGCTTGGCCGCATTACATCCGCAGGCAACACAAGAGATCACCTTAGATCCGTATTACACGGTCACCCGCACCATTGAAGTGGAGCCCAAAAGTGGCGTAATCGTAGATCAGACCGAAGACATTTTCTTCTTCTACGCTTTCGATAGCACTGAGGCTGCCGCGCTTGCAGCTTCCTCAGAAAACCAGCGAACCATTTTGCGCACCTCGCTATCCTGGGATAAACAGACTCAGCAAGCTGCCCTAGATCAAGCAGTGCCCACGACGCGGATTCTGCAGATTGTGCGCGTCATTGGCTATCTACTCAACATGGTTGCCTTGGGCTTTTTAGTAACAGGTTTCGTACTCGTGACCCGCAGCCCACGTAGTACAATCACTCAGCGCCAGCGCACCGAGCACATTGGTTTAAAGTCTGAAGAATAGTTCGGGAGCATTACCTTTCACGCTGAACGCTTTTCGACAAACGGAACGCCCGGGCATCTGCTACAAATACGAGTCTGCTAAGACACCCTGAAGTCAGCTGCCAGTTTCAGCATAAATTTGAACAGAATAGTATCGCAACACGCCAAAAGCATCGATACCTTTCAAATTATCGAATTAAATTCTGGCTGGTCATAATAGTAATCCACCCCCGTTCATGGGGATTTTTAATTTTTGTAGCGATTTCACAGAATTACGCTTTCCATCAGACGCACTATGCGTTAAGGTAAACCTTGGTTCAGAAGAGACTTTTGTCTTTTCACACACGCTTCCCTCTATCCAACGGAGCCCTAACCTATGAAGATCTATCAGCACAAGGCAATCCGCGCCGTTGCTGCTTTGGGAGTTGCCGCTGCAGTCGGCTTCGCCCCTACCGCGGTTGCCCAGGAATCTAGTCCTCTGTGGTCCATTTCCGAGGACCTCGTTAACATCAACCGCGATATTCGTATTTCTTATGACAATATCGACGTATCTCAGGGCGATGAGGCCACCGAAGAGCCTTCCAGTGTAGATCCAGATGCCGCGAGCAACCCAGATATCACTTTCTCTACTACCGACAATACTGCTTGGTTCTCGGTAGATAGTCGCACCGGTGAAATCACCGTGAACCCAGGTACTGAGGTTCCCCCATCGGATTACACCTTCTTGATCACCGTGAATTACGGCTCTTCACTGACTCGTACCGGCCAGGACTACGTCCAAAACGTACGTGCCCGTGTAACCGTACACGCTCAGGGTTACGCTCCAGAGACCACCAGTGCAGCTGCTGATACGTCTACCCCTGCAGCATCAACCCCTGCTTCCAGCACTGCTGCATCCAGCACTGCTGCTTCCCTGCCAGATTTGACCCCCGCTTTGACTGATCTGATCAACCAGGGAACCACAAACCTGCAGGACCTCATCAACCAGATTCAGCAGCAAACCGATAACGCCACCGCCGATGCTGCTGCTAGCCTGCAGAACCTCCAGGCCCTACTCGAGGCGGCACGCGCGCAGGCCGATGAAGCTCTACAGGCTGAGATCGACCGCTTGCTGAACTTGATCAATCAGGCTGCCGCTACTGCTGCACAGGCCGCCCAAGATGCTGCCGCTGCTGCGCAGGATGCAGTGAACCAGGGCGTTAACGATGCCTCTGCTGCAGTTTCCTCTGCGGCCGCTGCCTCCTCGCAGGCTTCTGCCGCCGCTGCTGATGCCGCTGCTGTTGCTTCTTCTGCAAGTGCTGCTGCATCCTCTGCTGCCGCTGCCGCAGTTGATGGCGTACGCGATGTCAACATCGATGTCAACGGCAATATCAACATCCAGGGCCCTACGTACAACGTGCCCCCAGAACAGATCGCTGAGTTTAACCGGCTGCTTGCTGAGCGTACCCGCGCGTTCTTGGAAGCTTCCGGCACTGATTTCAACCTCACCAGCGAGGAAATGGCAATAGCCATCAATGGCGTGGTAAACATCAGCGCGCTACTGGAAGACCCAGCCGCCTTCTACGAACAGCTCAATCAACTGCTCGAACAGGCTTTGACCACCATCACAGATGACCATGCAAACATCAACGTCGAGTTGCCTGGTGTGGTTGATGAAATCAACAATGTTATCGATGATGCTATCAACGAGATCACCGAAAACACCGATCCCACCACCGATGCTGATGCAACTGCTGATGCTTCGGAATCCAGCGCTGCTGCTGCCACCGAGGAAGAAGTAACCAATACCTCCAAGCGTAAGACCTTGGCAAATACCGGCCCTGAGGTTTTGGGTATGGTCTTTGCCGCATTGGCCTTAGGCGGCGCCGGTTTCTTGCTGACCAAACGTGGCGCTCGTTCCTAAAATTATTTGCGAAAATAATTCTTGAAATTGCTTGCAAGCGTAGACGGATTCCGCTACAATTAAAAGCAACGAAGAAAAGGGCATCTGCACCCCCTGGGCGGATGGCCTTTTTTTCATGCCTTTTTCAAGGCGCGCTGGAATTCGCAGGCGAAAACATGCTTTTCGCCTGCGAATTTTTATTCGTTAGCCACAATCTGTGCAGCTATCACTTTACAAACATATGCCCGACAGACTTTCCCCCTATCTACGCACTCATATTGTGCGCATACGTACACATATGTTGTGCGCATCGGCTCCAAGCTGCGCTGCTGGCACCATGTCGTATTTCGGGCCTTATTTGCAAGCCTTATTCGCGAATCTTATGTGCAGGTCTAATTTAGGCAAAACATAATGCCAGGGTGTCAGGAACCCTGGCATTATGCGGTCTAACGCACGTGGCGTAAGCGTGTCTATTCGCTATCAGCTGCGGCGATACGCTCTTGCAGCTTCTCGAACTCAGCAAATACCTCTGCTGGCACGCGATCGCCTAGCTTCTTGAGATAATCAGTGTTATCAGCAACTTCAAGCTTCCACTGTCCAATTGGCGCAGTCAACGCTAAAGCAACATCTTCAACTGGCTCCTCTAAGCCCTCGAGATCCAGATCTTCGGCACGAGCGGTATAGCCGACAACAGTTTCTTCCGCGCCCACTCGACCTTCGATGCGATCAACAATCCACTTCAGTACGCGGGTATTCTCACCGAATCCTGGCCACAAGAAGCGGCCATCATCACCGCGACGGAACCAGTTGACCAAGAAGACCTTTGGCATCTTGTCACCGCCCTTCTTGCCCACTTCAATCCAGTGATTTAAGTAGTCGCCCACGTTATAGCCGATGAATGGCAGCATAGCCATTGGGTCGTGGCGTAGGGCACCAACTTCGCCCTCAGCTGCGGCAGTCTGTCCGGAGGAGAGCAGGGCGCCAACCATGGTGCCATGGTTCCAGCTGTAAGTCTCAGAGACCAGCGGTACTGTATCTGGGCGACGACCGCCGAAGAGGATTGCGTCAATGCGCACACCTTCAGGGTCATTGAACTCTGGTGCAATGGCTGGGCACTGTTCTGCTGCTACGGTGTAGCGGGAGTTGGGGTGAGCGGCCAGCTCTCCACTGTCTGGGGTCCAGTCTTTTCCGGTCCAGTCGATCAGGTGTGCCGGTGGTTCGCTGAGAGCTTCCCACCACACATCGCCATCATCGGTTAAGGCAACGTTCGTGAACAAGGTATTACCTGGTTCCATCGTCTTCATTGCAACCGGGTTGGACTTGTAGTTGGTACCTGGAGCAACACCAAAGAAGCCATGTTCTGGGTTGAAGGCATAGAGATGGCCGTCCTTGCCGAAGCGCAGCCAAGCAATATCATCACCCACAACCTCGGCTTTCCAGCCCGGTAGGGTTGGGGTGATCATTGCCAGGTTGGTCTTGCCACAAGCCGATGGGAAGGCGGCTGCAACGTGATAGGTCTTGCTATCTGGTGCGGTCAGCTTCAGGATGAGCATGTGCTCGGCCAGCCAGCCTTCTTCGCGGGCCATTACCGAGGCAATGCGCAAGGCAAAGCACTTCTTCGCCAAGATAGCATTGCCGCCGTAGCCAGAACCATAGGACCAAATTTCCTTGGTCTCTGGGAAATGCACAATATATTTCTCATCATTGCAAGGCCAGGCGACGTCCTCTTGTCCCTCCTCCAACGGGGCGCCCACAGAGTGCAGGCAGGGTACGAAGCTGCCATTGCCCAGGCGGTCCAAGGCAGCTTGACCCATGCGCGTCATAATGCGCATAGAGAGCACCACATATGGGGAGTCAGTCAGCTGCACGCCGATCTTGGGATCCTCGGCATCCAATGGCCCCATGCAGAAAGGCACAACGTACATCTTGCGCCCATGCATTGCGCCCCGGAATAGTCCGGTGAGCTTTTCTTTCATTTCGGTGGGGTCGTACCAATTATTGGTCGGACCAGCATCTGCTTCTTGCTCAGAGCAGATGAAGGTGCGAGATTCCACACGGGCAACGTCACTGGGATTGGAACGTGCCAAGAAGCTATTAGGGCGCTTTTCTGGGTTCAAGCGAATTAAGGTCCCCGCCTCAACCAGTTGACTGGTGAGCCGATCCCACTCTTCTTGGGAGCCATCGACGAACTCCACGGCATCCGGCTCCAGTAGGGCTACATTATCTGCAATCCACTGCAGCAAAGCTTCGTTTTTCGTAGGGGCCGTGCCGACAAGGCCGGGAATATCCACACTCGACATCCTAGTACTCCTGACGTATTGAAAGGTGGCGGTGAATTTTGCTTACAGCACCCAGCTTAGTAATTCGATATACGTCACGTTGGGTGTGTCTATGAGAGCTATCTCACATTTTTAGCTATATCGCTTTTGCCCAGGTAGATTCAATTTTTTGATCACTATGCCCCGCTTTGGGCGCCCCTAAAAGGAGGGGTGTAGCTCGATAGGTATCCGAATGTATGGGGTTCACGCCGCCCTGGGCCGTCGTCGCCCCCTAGTATTGGTGACTTAATAGAAAGCGAGTACCCACCGCGCAATAATTGCCAAACCTTTGTGCAGCGGGCACAATTACTTCGGTGTGTAGTGCAGAAAATGTGCAAGCGGCCGCGGCTACCCTGGGCGAATTGCCCGCTGGCCGCCCCCGCCAAACCGACTTCAATGCCGTATTCAATGACACCCTGGATTATCCCCGACTCGGCAATCCCAGCTTCCGGCGTGGCACCTTAAGTGATGCCCAGGCTGCCAATTGGGTTGAACACTGGCCCCGGCTCGGCCGGGTACTGAATAACGAGCCACAAGATCTCATTGATATTGAGCAGTGGTTCGGACGCAGCGCGGCGCCCACCATTGTTGAAATTGGATCCGGCACTGGTACCTCTACCGCCGCTATGGCACACCATGAGCCAGAAACTAATGTGATTGCGGTAGAAATCTACAAGCCAGGTCTGGCCAAACTTCTATCCAGTATCGTGCGCGAAGATATTAACAATATCCGTTTAGTGCGCGGCGACGGTTTGGAAGTCCTCTATCGCATGTTCGAACCCCAAAGTTTAGACGGGGTCCGGATCTTCTTCCCAGATCCCTGGCCGAAGGCCCGACATCACAAGCGCCGCATCTTGCAGCCTGGCATGCTTCATCTCATTGCTTCCCGCCTCAAGCCAGGAGGAGTATTACATGTCGCAACCGACCACGCCGAGTACGCTGCCTGGATTGATGAGATCGTCAATGCGGAGCCGGAATTAGAGTACATGGGATGGCCGTGGGCGGAATGTCCTCAGCTAACTGATCGCCATGTCATCACCAAATTCGAAGGCAAGGGCTTAGCCAAAGATCACACCATCCGCGAATACCTATGGCGGAGGTAAAAATGCGCGACACCCTATTACTCGTATGGGACGCACCCAATATGGATATGACCTTATCGAGCATTATCGGCGCGCGCCCCTCTGGAGCGCAGCGCCCCCGCTTCCAAGCCTTAGGACGCTGGCTATTGGCTGAAGCAGGGCGTTTGAGCCACACCAGCGAGCAGTCAGTACATGCCCGAGCCACCTTATTTTGCAATGTGCCACCCCAGCATGCAGAGCAAATGCGCCCCTGGGTCGATGCCGTGCGCTCCAACGGTTTCGCGGTCTTCGCAAAACCCAAGACCAGTGACGATAGTGATGTCGACCCAGAAATGTCAGCCTTAATCGCAGAACTCGCTGCCACAGACTCTTTAGCTGGAGTTATCGTAGCCAGTGCTGATGGCCGCAATTTCAAAACCCAATTGCAGGAATTAGCTGCCAGCGGGGTCGCAACCACAGTGCTCTCCTTCCGAGAGCAAGCGAACTGGGCGATACAAGATCCAGAAATCACCTTTGTGGATTGTGAAGCGATCCCGAACCTCTTCCAAGAACCGCTACCACGTGTGGATCTGGCACATCTGCCCGCAGAAGGCGCTTGGCTGGAACCACTGCAGCCTTTGGAGTCCCTATTACGGCGTTAAGCGGGTATTTCCCCACATCACTAATGGCATACCCACTGCAAAGCAGGTAAGCTCTTCCAAAGATTTATTGGCTTTTTTCAACAACGGAATTGAGGATTCATGTTCGCTCGCTGGGGAAATTTTACCTACCGGCACCGCAAAATTTTGCCAGCGATCGTCGTGGGACTCATCCTCGCCCTCTATGGAATCTTCGGCGTACAACTCGCAGACCGCATGAGCCAAGAAGGCTGGGACGACCCTAACTCCTCTTCCACCCGCGCTGCCCACATCGAAGAAGAGGTTTTCGGCCGGGATAATTCCGGTGATGTCATCCTGCTCTTTCGCGGTGACAAAGACATTACTGCTGGGGACACCGGCCAAGCTATTGACGATTATCTAGAGTGGTTGGCAACCAATTATCCCAATGAAATTGCCGAGATTAATAGTTATTTCTCCACCCCAAATGCTGCCTTTATCAGCGACGATACGACCACTACCTTTGCTGCAGTCTCCCTAGCTGGCGATGGAGAGCAAACGCTCAAAGACTTCCGCACCATCCAATCTGATCTCCAGCCCGAGATCACCGGAGTCACCACCGAGATTGCTGGCGCCACCGCCGTCGCTGATGCTTTGGATTCCGGCATGGCTGCCGATATTTCTCGTGCAGAAGTCTATGCCTTACCGGCAGTAGGTCTACTCCTATTACTCGTATTCGGCACCGTGGTCGCGGCCTTCATGCCGCTGATCGTAGGCATGCTTTCTATTCTGGGTTCCCTAGGCTTGCTGGCGATTCTGGCGGATCTCACCCAGGTGAATGTCTTTGCCCAATCCGTGGTCACCCTGCTGGGTTTAGGGCTAGCTATCGACTATGGCTTGTTCATGGTCTCACGCTTCCGCGAAGAATTAGATAAGGGGAAAAGCGTGCATGCTGCGGTGGTCACTACCACCAATACGGCAGGTAAGACCGTGGTGTTCTCCGCAGCCATGGTGATGGTGGCTTTATCCGGACTCTTCTTATTTCCCCAGGCTTTTCTCAAATCAGTAGCCTATGGTGCAATGAGTGCCGTGGGTCTTGCCGCCTTACTTTCGATTACTGTGCTGCCTGCCATCTTCAGCCTTCTGGGCAAAAATATTGACCGCTTTGCAGTACGCAAGATCAATCGCACCGCAAAGCCTTTAGCCTCCACCTTCTGGTATCGCATTCCGAAATGGGCAATGAGCCGGGCTGGCATTGTAACCACCGCGATTGTGATCCTACTGCTGGCCATGACTGCACCACTGGCAAATGTGAAATTCGGCGGCCTCAACGAAACCTACCTGCCTCCAAATAATGAGGTACGCACCGCCCAGGCAACCTTCGATGAGCTCTTCCCGGAATTCCGCACCGAACCTATCAAGCTGGTGGTAACCAATGCTGATAATGCCCAGCTCGTAGAGGTCTACCAACAGGCCGCCAGCATTGAAGGCTTGACAGATCGCCTGGCACCGTCCACCCCCACCACGGATGGCACCACGATCCTCAGCGCGGGTATTGAAAACCGTGAGCTCAACGATTCCGTCGTCCAGCAACTCCGAGAGATCAAAGCCCCTGAGGGTGTCGAGCTCTACATCGGTGGCACCCCAGCCCTCGAAGTGGAATCTATGGAGGCACTTTTTGATCGCCTGCCGTGGATGGTGCTCTACATCATCATCGCTACCTTCATCCTGATGGCCCTAGTCTTCGGCTCTATCATCCTGCCAGCCAAGGCCGTCATTATGACCATTTTGGGTATGGGTGCCACCTTGGGCATGCTCACTTTGATGTTCGTTGATGGCGTTGGAGCAAACGTATTCAACTTCTCTGCAGGACCGCTGATGAGCCCCGTTCTGGTGCTCATCATGGCTATCCTCTATGGCCTATCCACTGACTACGAGGTCTTCTTGGTCTCGCGCATGGTTGAGGCCAAAGAAAAGGGCCAAAGCACCGATGAGGCAATCCGCTATGGCACCGCACATACCGGTGGGATCATTACAGCGGCAGCCTTAATCATGATCGTGGTCAGTGGGGCCTTCGGCTTCTCCGATATCGTCATGATGAAGACCATCGCTTTTGGTATGGTCATTGCCTTATTCCTCGATGCCACTATCATCCGCATGCTCCTAGTTCCGGCAATCATGCACTTACTCCACGAGGATAACTGGTGGGCTCCCCAGTTCATTCAGCGCGCAGCACGTGCTTTAGGCCATCACGAAAACGAAGCAATTGAAACAGCCAGTGCCGCCTCATTTGATGCCGGTACTCCTGCAGCCGGTACCGCCATTAGTGCGGCCAAACCTGCCCCGCAGACCGCAGTGCGCTCTGGATTACCGGCTGATACAGCCGAACACCTCATCCCCTTCCCAGAGCTTGAACAGCAGCTCTCTGATCGCCGCAAGAAAAACTAAGGAGTAATTAACTGTATGCGCCGTAAGTGGCTCCGTTTCCTAGGCCCGCTCGTCTTATTCGCCATCGTAGGCTTTCTACTGCGCGATAAAATGCCCTTCCTCGCCGAAGGGTACGAAGCGGTACTCAATGCTGAACCACTGCCCATCCTCTTGGCTGTGATCGCCGTCCTACTCTCAATCGAATGCATGGCAATTGTCATGCATAGGATGCTGCGCTACGGCGGTCGAGAGGTCTCCTTATGGCACACCTCGGAATTGACCTTGATCTCCAATTCGTGGTCTTCAACCTTCCCTGGTGGTCCTGCCATTTCCACTGTGTATCAGTTCCACACCATGCGTACCTGGGGCATTCCTCCCGCGATCATCTCTTGGTTCATTGTGGTCTCCGGGGTACTATCCACAATCTGGCTCATGGCCTTAGGTGGTTTTGCCATCGTCTTCATGGATGCCTCCATCGGCATCTGGCGGGTGGTGAGCATGCTCGTGCTCATGTCCGTACTTATCCTGGTAATCTTCGCCGCCATTAATAACACACGTACCACCTCGCGCATTATCTGTGGGTTTGTGCGCCGCTATAACCGCCTCTGCCGCGCGGATTCCGAACGCTGGATCCCCGCCCTACACCGCCATATTTTGCAGCTCAATTCCGTACGGATGACGCCGAACCAATTCCGCACCATCTCACTATGCTCCCTGATGAACTGGGTATTCGACATTATCTCCATGGGTTTTTGTATCTGGGCGGTCACCGGTCACATCCCTGGCTTTGAACGCGCTGGGGAAATCCCCTCTATTCTGGGTATCGTGCTTGCCTTCGTCACCACCAAGATCGTAGGCACCGCACAGATCACGCCAGCAGGTATTGGCCCCGTAGAAGCGGCTATGACCACCAGTTTGGTTGCGGTCGGTATGACTGCCTCTAGTGCATTCGGTGCAGTCTTTGTCTACCGTATTTTCAGTTTCGCCCTTGTCACCATCATTGGTTGGGTAGCATACTTAATATCGGTATTACGTGGTGGGGCCCGGGTACTGCATACCCATGTGGCCCAAGCCGAATCTTTACCGCTGCACTAATACCCCTTCCCTATCCCCGAGATATTGCTGTATTGAGGTTGTCATGAATGCTGCCCGGTTCCTTGCCCCCTTGAGGCATAAAATCTTTTGGGTCGATGCTGCTTGTATGCTGCTCTTTGCCTTTTTAGCCACCCAATCGCATGAGGGCTTACACCTCTTCCACACCTTCTGGCCCTTCGGCCTCGGAGTCTACATCGGTTGGGTTAGCTTCCAGGTAGCAAAGACCCCCGGCGTATCCTTAGAATCAGGTACCCGAGTATGGCTGCTTACCTTGGTTACCGGCCTGGTGATCTGGTTCCTGCGCAATATGCGTATGCCGCATTGGTCCTTTTTTGTGGTGGCCAGCTTCATGTCCTTCATCTTGATTGTGGGCTGGCGCTTAATCTACGCCTTGGTCACCAAATTCAAGCAGAAGTAGACCGCGTAGAGCTCCCCCGGCCTCAGGACAGCAAGACGCCAAGTCCCAGGCCACCAGGCCCAGGCCCAGGCCCCGGCCCCGGCCCCGGCCCCGGCCAGAGCCTCAGCGGTGCTCAACACATTGTGCTAGTCCGCCACATGATCCAAGGACCTGCCGCTCCAGAATGTCGGAGTGCAGGTCCTTCGTTGTTGGCTTACATTGGAGCAATCGTATGCTTTTTCGGCAGATCGTACTCCGTTTTCGTCGCCAAATGACGCAATGCTTGGCGCAACGCCAGCCTCGTTTCGTGCGGCTGGATCATGGCATCAATATAGCCACGCTCCGCAGCCACATAGGGACTAGTCATATTCTCGTCATAAAAGTCCATGAAGATCTTCTTCATATACGCCCGCTGAGCCGGGTCTTCGATCTGCGCGAGCTGCTTGCCTTGAATCATCACCGAAGCAGCAGCAGCTCCCATTACCGCGATCTGGGCAGTTGGCCACGCTAAATTAATATCACCGGTCAAACCCTTCGAACCCATCACCGCATAGGCACCACCATAAGCTTTTCGCACAATGAGTGAAACCTTAGGCACGGTAGCTTCCACCAAAGCGAAGGCTAGCTTGGCACCACGGTGGATGAGGCCCACCTTTTCTTGTTCGACACCCGGTAAATAGCCCGGGGTATCTACCACGAATGCCAGCGGAATATTGTAGGCATCACAAATACGAATAAACCGCGCCCCCTTATCAGCGGCATCAGCATCAATACAACCAGCATATTCAATGGGCTGATTAGCAATCACGCCCACTGAACGGCCCTCTACGCGGGTAAAGCCCGTGATCAAGTTCGGGGCAAATCCGGGCTGGACTTCTAAAAAATCAGCATCATCAAAGAGCTGGGTGAGCAGATCATGCATGTCATAGCCGGCATTCGTATCATCTGGCATAAAGGTATCCAGAGTTGGGGTAATAGCTACCTCGGCATCATCGGGAGCCGCAAACACTGGGTTTGGATCATAGCAGGTGAGCGGCAGGTGCTGTAGCAAATCATGCACATAGGCGAAGGCATCATCTTCATCAGCAGCAACATAGGATACGTTTCCGTTGAGCTCTTGCTGGTGCGCGGAACCGAGCTCTGCTGAGGTGATTTCCTCGCCAGTGACCTCTTTAATGACCGCCGGTCCAGTGACATACATTTCGGCACGGTCTGCAACTGCTACCACGAAGTCTGTGGTGACCGGAGCGTAGACCGCGCCGCCGGCAGATTTGCCCATCATGATCGAAATCTGTGGGGAGCGCCCAGAGAGCGGCAGCTGCCGCCGGGCAATCTCGGAATACATGGCCAAGGAGGTCACCGCATCTTGGATACGCGCACCACCGGAATCTTGAATACCGATCACCGGGCAACCGATCTTGATGGCAAAGTCCATGACTTCACAGACTTTACGCCCAAAGGTCACACCCACTGAGCCGCCATACACCGTCTTATCATGCGCATACACCGCAACGGGACGGCCATCGATACGCCCGTAGCCGGTAACCACCCCATCGGAATAAGGGGCATCGGGTTCATCCGGAGTTCTCCCAAGAGCGCCAATCTCCACAAAGGAGCCCACGTCGAGTAAACGATCAATGCGCTGGCGCGGGGTGGTCAGCCCAGCAGCATCACGCTTAGCCCGGGAGCGCTCACTGCCGGGATCTTGGGCTTGCCGTAGGCGAGCTTTCAGATCTGCTAATTTCTCAGCAGTGGTTGCCAGCTGGGGGTGCTCTTCTGGCAGACCTACGGTCACGGTGTCTCCTTTTGTCATAATGCAACGATGCTCATAATGCTTACCAGGCTGTTGAGCCAGACGGTGCGCTGTTGCCAGGCATTCCTCTGTCAGGCTTACTCTGTCAGGCTTATTCACTGCCAGGACCAGGCCTTATACGTACTATTTGGCGTTGCGCATACTACTAAGCATAAGTGCACACGGTACGGACTTCTTGGACGAGAGTCCGTGAGAGTCCAGCACATATTTTATCGCTTGGACTCTTCTAAAGCTGCGATCTTGGCGCTTAAAACCTTGCCAACAGTAGCAATTTCTGGCTCATCAACCACAGCCAGGTGATCGCCGTGCAGCTGCACGATCTCCAGCTCAGATACGATCGCAGCCCAGCCGCCATCCGGGGCGATATCGGCGTAGGCGGGTTCGAGTTCTATGGCCCCATCATGCATACGCTCCGCGCGGAAAAGTATCACTGGCACATTCACCTGCGCCCAGCGCTGCATATCCACTTGGTCCAAGATGCGGTTATCCACAAAGCTAGCGCGTTGGTGCTCTAGCACTCCGGCAGAAACGCCGGTTGCCGAAGTATCAGCATTGCCAAGAAAATCTTTCACCATCTCTAACATGGCTGCTTCGCCTGCCGTGCGCAGTAGCTCAGTTGGCACCTCGAACTCCAGACCATAAGTCTTCTTAGCAAAGGCGGCGTAGCGATACCAGCGCGCTACGGTCTCTTCAATGGTATCGGGCGCAGGATTACGCGGCTTGACGGTGTCGAGCAATGCGATATATGCGACCTTAACCTCGGGGTGGTGTTGGCGTAGTTGGTCGACAACCTCATACGCCAGTGCCCCGCCAAAGCTCCAGCCGCCTACGATGATGGGGCCACCCGCTGCAAGTTCCACGATCTCCGGTAGGTAGGCTGCCGCCCGCTCACGAAGTTCACCTTCGAGGCGCTCAATGCCATAAACCGGGACTTCAGCCGGTAGGCGACGCGTCAATGGCTGGTAAACCACAGAACTACCACCGGCAGGGTGGAACATGAAGACTGCTGGGGCATGCGAGTCTGCTGGGCGAGCACGCAGCACCCGCACATTGCCTTCGACCTCAGTCTCTAAACTCTCGCGGACAATATTGCCTAGCGATTCTAAGGTTCCTGCTGCAAGGACCTGCTCGACCTTCACGTCAGCATCGCTACGGTCATGCAGTCGTTCGGCGATTTCTTGTGCTTGAGCTTCAGTGATTACTGGCAGTGGACTTTGGATACCAGGCACTGCTGCTCCGGTGATATTAGCCCATGTTGCAAAGACAAGGCGCTCAGCGGCATCACGAGGAGCAACTGGTACGGCAGAGTCTTGTGTGGTGCGCCCAGCCAAGGTTTCAACAGTATCCGCAAAGGTTGCAATAGTAGCTTCTGCAGAGGTTTCGGCTGCTGCGTCGCTGGATTCGTTCCCCTCAACACTGATTGGGGGATTTGCAACTGGAATAGGCCCGGCATTTCCGCCCACGCTGTCGACCGCACTGTCAGCCCGCTGGTTTTTTGCCACCAGGTCTTCCACGATGTGTACCACATCAGCCACAGAGGCATCGCGCAATGCTTGTACCTGCAGTGGTGGGATCTGGAAATCATGCTCAATGCGGTTCTTAATTCGCATGCCCATCAAGGAATCAAGCCCCAAGTCAATCAGTGGTAGTTCTCCTGGTAGATCCTCGGCATCATAGCCCATGGATTCGGAAACAATTGCGCGTAGACGTTCTTCAACGCTCTCCCCACTGGCAGGATCCCAAACAAAACCATCGTTGGAAATATCTGGTAGTTGAGCAGCAATATGCTCCTGGGCTAGATCAACGACCGGGGCAACCGGGGTGCCTGCAGCAGTATCATCGCCCAGCGCGCCCCATCCTTCCAGGCCTAACCCATCGAGCCTTGGAATTGCTGTTGATCCTTCACTTGCTACTCCCTCACCCAACAAGATAGTGGTGTCCCCCATCACGCGGTAGACCTGCAGACTCAAACCACCTAAGTGCTTGCGCACAATAGTGGTGAGCTCACCGGAGGCAGGTAGCTGCTGGGTTTCCGCGCTGCGCACCAATTGGGCCTCTGGGTTGACGAACTGAACTGCAGCCTCGAGCAACGCAGGCAAGGAAGGTACGTTTTCTGCCACGGTGCTAAAGGCCAGACCATCTGACAGCACTACTTGGGTACCAGGCAGGCTAGCCTGCTTCTGTAAGGATGGTCGGGCACTCGTCCAATAAGCCTGGTGCTTAAATTGCATTCCCGGCGCCTGGATATACGAACCGCGACCCACCAGACGGGCGAAATCGATATCACTACCATGCACGTAGAGCTTGGCAAGCAAGGCGTGGATCGATTCGGTTGCAGGCACTTTGCGTTTTAAGGTGAACAACAATTGGGCGTCTGCCTTGCCAACAGCGAAGGCCGTATTCATCATCGCCATCAAAGCCACTGGATGCGCAGAAATCTCCACTAACATCTGATGCCCATGGGCAAAGGCTTGGGTGGTGGCATCGCTAAACCACACCGGCTGACGGGTGCAGCGCAAGAAGTAGTCGGCATCATGCACAAGTGCCCCGGCTGGATAAACTTCGTTGCGGTCCACAGAGCTAAACAGCGGGATGCGTAATGGCTGGGGCTGAATATCGGCGATTTCCGCGCTCAACTCACCCATGATTGGATCAACTGCACTGGTGTGTCCAGCGCCCTTGACATCAAGCAGACGAGCAAACTTCTGCTGGGATTCCAACAGCTCGACGAGTTTTTTCACCGCCTGGCGCGGTCCGCCTACGGTTGTCATGCCAGGACCTGCGTAGACTGCCGGTTCAATACCTGCAAATTCCGGGTTTTCGGAAATAAAAATATCTAGATCTGCGGCAGCGAATTCCACTAGGGCCATGGCCCCAAGCTGATCTTCGCTTAAGGACTTCTCCCCTTCCCCCATCAGCCGCGAGCGATGCGAGGCAATACGCAGGGCGTCTTCGGCACTCAAGCCCCCGGCGGCATAGGCTGCGGCAATCTCGCCCATGGACATACCCATTACAGCCGCTGGGCGCGCACCCAGGGCTGCCAGGAAATCGGTGAGTGCGATCTGGATGACTGTGATGACAACCTGAGCAGACTCAGTGTCATACGTGCGCGAGTCATCGAGGATCAGTTCTACTGCAGACCAGCCCGACTCGGCCTGCACATATTCATCGAGCTCTGCAAGACGCGCAGCAAAAATGCTCGAAAGCTCATAGAGCTCCTTAGCCATCTTGCGGTGTTGAGATCCAAAACCGGAGTACACAAAAACTGGTCCCATAGTTTGAGGACCATTGGCAAAGCTCACCCCCGGGGCGGCCTTCCCCTGTGCCACGAGCTCCAGGCGGCGGACTGCATCAGCAGCGGTGCTAGCCTGCACCACTGCTCGAGCGCGACCTTGGTTTTGGTGGGCCAGGCTACGCGCGATCATCGGCAATTCGCTATCGACACTTTCTGCAAGCGCACTCGCTAAGGTGTGCGCAGCTATGCGCATGCGCGAGGCTACCAATCCAGAAACAGGCAACAGAACCTCTGTATCAGACAGTTGTGCCGCCCCCTGGCCAAGTTGCGGGCCTTGGTTAGGATTACGCACCGCAGTAATAGCAAAATCATCCAGGCCTGCTGGAATTGTTTGCTGCTCCGGAGTTGTTGAAATGCCTTTATTCGCTGGGCTTGCTGCGTTTACGGAGCTCTTCGCGTGGCCCGCTGGGCTCGCTGGGTTCGCTGGGTTCGCTAGGTTTACTGGTGTTGCCAGCTCAGGATAATCAGCTGGTTGGAAATCACTGAGAACTACATGCGCATTGGTGCCGCCAAAACCAAATCCAGAAACACCGGCAAGCTTATGCCCAGAATACTCTGGCCATTCGCGGGGGTCTTGGATAACTTCTAAGTGATTGGCATCAAAATCGATGTACGGATTCGGCGCATTGAAGTGCAAGGATGCTGGCAAAACATCTTCTTGCATAGCCAACACCGTTTTAATCAAGCTAGCACTACCAGCAGCAGACTCTGTGTGGCCAAAGTTAGTCTTGGCACTCGCCAATAACAACGGGTGCTCTGTGCGACGTCCTGCACCTAGGACAGCCCCGAGTGCTTGGGCTTCAATAGGATCGCCCAAAATGGTGCCAGTACCGTGGGCATCGACGAAGTCCACTTCCGTAGGGCTTACTCCGGCATCGGCATAGGCGCGTTGCAGTACCGCAATCTGGGCATCTGGGTTCGGTGCGGTGAGCCCATTCGAGTGGCCATCGGAATTAACCGCCGAACCTTTAATCACTGCCAAAATACGATCACCAGTAGCTACCGCATCAGCCACGCGCTTTAAGACCAATACGCCTGCGCCATCAGAACGCACGAAACCATCGGCATCATCAGAGAAAGCGTGAATCTTACCGGTGGGGCTGAGTACCCCAAGCGTGCCAAAACTCGTAGTCACAAACGGATGCGCCATGATGTTAATACCACCGGCAATGGCCACATCGGCATCCCCATTGCGCAAATCCCGCACAGCCTGGTGGGTAGCCACTAGCGAGGAGGAACAGGCAGTATCCACGCTGATCGACGGCCCGCGGAAGTCGAACGCATAGGAAATACGGTTCGGAATAATCGCCGAGGAATTACCAGTAACCGCATAGGGGTGAACAGCTTCTGGGTCGGCAGAAATGAGCATGCCGTAGTCATTATTGACCGACCCCACATATACGCCCACCTGGGCGCCGCGCAGTTTAGAGGCAGCAATATTGGCATGTTCTAAGGCCCGCCAAGTCAGCTCCAGCATAATGCGCTGCTGCGGATCCATATTGGCGGCTTCGACGGGGGAAAGCCCAAAGAATTCAGCATCAAAATCTGCAATATCATCCAAATAACCTGCGGTCAGATGAGTGCTATCAATTTTTTGGCTGACTACGGGATCCCCCGCATACTCCGACCAACGTCCCACCGGTAACGGCCCTAAGCCATCGCGGCCTTCTAAGAACATTCGCCACATTTCATCGGTATCTGCAGCACCTGGGTAGCGCCCAGCCATACCCACAATCGCAATATCATGCTGGGAAGCGAACTGCTGGCTACCCGAGCTGGTGCTGGGAGTTGCAGCTGCAGGTATACTCTGCTGTGTTGCAGGACCACCGGAGCTTAAAAAAGCCGCCAGGGCTGCGATGGTTGGATACTGGTAAGCCACAGTGGCATCGATATTGATGCCTGCGGTGCGCTCGATTTCGCCAGCAAGGATAACCACATCGCGTGAAGAAAGCCCTAAAGACTGCAGAGGCGCATCAACACTGAGCTCTGCAGCTGACAGCCCGGTAGTGTGCTGGATCCATCCGGCTACCCATTCTTGCCATTCAGCAGTAGTGTGTGGGGTGGTTATCGAGGCATCCGGGGCTGCATGCTGCGTCAAGGTTCTACGAACTTTCTCTCTCTTTGCCTACTGCGGTACTCCAAGGAGGGCTGGCTCTGGAAAGGATCGCAGCAAACGTTTCTCACCTGGTATGCCTCAAGCAGCACTGCGTATGCGGCACTGCTGCGTGACAGCACACAAAATTGGTCGAATCCAACTCATTTTAGTCCCAAAAATGCCCTTAACGGGTGCAACGCACCTAAAAACCATCCACCGAGCAATACTTGTCGATTTCATACCTTCGCAGCACCGTCCAAGTCTCATGGCTCTACGAAGTCACTTATCTCACTCGGGATCAAACCACCAAAGACGCTCAACATACTATGCGGCTGGTTTCGATCTCACCGGCTCTCTAGACCTGCTTGCACTGGATGCCTTTCCCGCTCATACACCCCTAACTCAAACCATCACAAAGCCGGGGTGGGGAGGGCTACGCCCAGCATCCCACCCCGGCAAAAATCATGCAGTGGCAAACACACAGTACACGCTAAGAAGTGTCGTATAATCACCGCACAGGCACCATCGGTGCTCGCAATGCTTCGGGTAGCTACTGTGCTTCAGATATCTACTCTGCTTCAGCGGCTTTGAAGGTATCCATCTCCGCGATTGTGGCATCTACGGCAGGAATCCAAGAACCGGTCTCCTCATAGATACGGCGCTGACGCTGATACCCAGCCCCTTTTTCAACGATGATGAGCACTTCTTCTAGCTCCGCAGCACACCCCAATTCCTCAGCCAGCGGATGCAGGCGCTCAACCCAATCGCGCAGCTCATCGGTAACCAAACGCTCATCGGTATCCCGGGAGGTAATCACGATTGCTTCCATGCCATAACGGGCAGCTCGCCACTTATTTTCGGCATTGTGCCAATCCTGCAAGGAAGGCAAGGCCTCCCCCCGATCAATCATGCGATCGAAGTAAACCACCAGACAATGCGTCAGTGCCACCAAGGCAGACAGCTCAGTGAGGTTCGAAGTGGAATCGCAAATGCGAACCTCAATAGTGCCGAATTTACCTGCTGGACGAATGTCAAAGTGCATGGAGCCGGTGTGATTAATAACGCCCGACTTTTCTTGGTCATGCATATACGACTCCCACTGCTCCCAATTTTGAAATTGGTATGGGATGCCAGCCGTAGGCAGCTGCTGATACAGCATGGTGCGATTCGAAGCATAGCCAGTATCGATGCCGTCCCATCCTGGTGAGGAGGCAGTCAGCGCCAGCAAGTGCGGGTAGAGCGTGAGCATAGCATTGATAATCGGCCACACGCGCTCTTTATCCGAGATACCAACGTGCACGTGGATACCCCAAATAAGCATCTGGTTGCCCCAATACTGAGTGCGCGCAATGATCTCGTTATACGAGCCCTTGGAACTGACCGCCTGCTCCCGGAAATCCGAGAAAGGATGCGATCCGCTCGACCACAAACGCAAGCCCAACTCATCAGCGGCTTCTTGAACAGCTGCTAAATCATGGCGCAATTCCGCCACGGCCTGTGGCACGGTATCGCACACCCCGGTGACAAGTTCCACGGTGTTTTGGAGGAATTCACGCTCTAAATGCACCTCCGGGTGGCGCTGCTTAACGATCTCGATAACTTGAGCGGCATAAGGCACTAAGTCTCGGGTTTCGGGATCGGCTAAGGCCAGCTCCCATTCCACGCCCAGGGTGGGCCGTGGTGAAGCGTTAAATGGTTGGGCGGAGATGTCCGCAGTATGAGGTGCCACGTGGCTCATCCAATTCTGTGAGGCAATTCTGTAAAGGCGCACCCACCCTGCACTCATCTCTACGACTCGGAATCAGGTGGCAGGTTGTGTGCGCTGAAAATAAGTGATGGCGCAGGTTTTTAGCCGGCAAGCACGACCACGACGGTGTTGCCTGCAGGGGTACCAGCATCCTGGGGTGCAGCGATACCACCTAGCTGATCAGCAATCTCACGGGCCTGGGCTTCAGCCCCTTCCTTACTGCTGTCGAAGTACACCGTGGTCTGCGGTACCACACCGGAAGCATAGTTACCGACTTCAGCCACAGGGTAGCCACTGGCCTCTAACGTTGCTGCAACATCTGCAGCTAAGCCTTGGACCATGGAGTTATTCAGCACGTCAACTTGATACGGATCGGTTGCCTGAGCACCTGCAGCAGCATCAGCAGCACCAGCATCTTCGGCAGCAGTATCCGCATTCTCGGCGGCCGGATCAGCATCAGGTGCTGGGGCGGCAGGATCTGCCCCTTCAACTGGTGGCACCTGGCCATCGGTACCGATAACGCCACTTTCAACTGGCGATATGGGTGCTTCCGATGCGGTAGTCTCTGCCGGGGTATCAGCATCGTCATCATTAGAGATGGTGGCAAAAATACCCCAGGCCACGAGCAACACTGCTACGGTAATCAAGATCATGGCCAGGCCACGCAACGGAATGGTGCGCTTCGGACGCGCGGTAGTAGCTGCGGCAGCACCCGCTGCCTCCCCTTCGCCATCGTCTGCAACCCCGGCGCCATCAGCTGCGACTGGGCTTGCTCCGACAGCAGTTTCTGCAGCTACTTGAGGATCATCCTCGTGATAATCGTCGAATTGCTCATAATCGCGGAACTCATCAAAGTGCGGCAGGGCTGCGGCATCGCTAAGTTCGTTCTCGGGGAATTCTGGATCACGTTTCGTCACATTGCCAATTCTAAAGCACGTTGGGCTTTCCTTGGGAATGGAAGTCGGCGCGCCTACTACGGCGTTTGCGTAAGAAGGCAACCTCTGCGGGCAATTCTTGGGATACCACGGGTGAATCTAATGCTTGCCGCAGCCGGTAATAGTACTGCGGCATGGACAGGCCAAAGCGGTGGCGAATAGCATCTTCTTTCCGCCCGCGTTGGGTCGGTGCCGTCATTTCAAACCGCACCAAGGCGATACCAGGATCTGGCTTGGGGACATCAGATGCCGGGGATTCTGCAGGATCTGGAGCCGGTGGTACCGGAGGCTCACCTTCATCTTCGGTTGCAGCTTCCGTTGCTATCACGGCATTTGCGGCATGAGGTTTCGCTGGGCGAGATTTCACGGGGTGTGCGGCACCAGGTTGGGCATCGGTTATGTGAAAATCTGCTTCCCTTCCTGCAGTTGTTTTTGCTTCAGATCCTGCTCCAACTGCCGAGGTTGCCGAACTTGCCGAGGCTTCTGCATTTTTAGCCACAAGAAAATCAGCAAGCAGATCAGGTTGTTCGTCTGATCGCCCCATCCCTTGCGGGTGTTTTGGGTTAATGGGGTCTTTCCGAGCGGTCATGCCTACACTGTAATGTATGACCATTCGTCCCATTGTGATCTACGGCGATCCTGTATTGCATAACCCCACCCAAGAAGTCACTGCAGATGTTGCATCCGCAGAAGTCCAAACCCTGATTGCAGATATGTACGAGACCATGGACCGCGCCCACGGCGTAGGCCTAGCTGCGAACCAGGTTGGTGTTCCTTGGCGGCTGTTCGTCTACAACTGCCCGGATGATGACGGCAAGATGTACCGCGGGTGTGTGATTAATCCGGTGTTGCACACCTCCGAAATTCCGGAGACCATGCCTAATGATGACGGCAGCGATGAAGAAGGCTGCCTCTCTGTTCCTGGGATGAGTTTCCCCACCGGTCGTGCAGACTTCGCTGAGGTCACCGGGGTGAATGAGCACGGCGAAGCGGTCACCATTAGTGGCACTGGCTTCTTTGCCCGCTGCTTGCAGCATGAGGTTGGGCACCTGGATGGCTTTGCATACACCGATATGTTGGTTGGACGGTGGGCCCGCAAGGCAAAGAAAGCCATTAAGCAGGAAGGTTGGACTGAAGCCGGCCAATCCTGGCTGCCAGGGGTAGATCCAGACCCCTTCGGCTGGGATGATCACGAGGTGGAATAAGTTTTCCACACAACTTTCCAGCTTTATAGCTCACAGTGCCTGCTGCCCTAGCCCACAATGTTTCTGGTCTGGGCTCTCTGAAGCACCGCTTGGTGGCAGCGGTTTTGAAAGGATGGATGCGCGGTGTCCTATATTTTTCGCTCTGATGAGGTCAACGTTGGGGATCGAGTGGTCGTACGCCGCGATCTTGGCAATGGGGTTCATAGTGATGTCATCGGCCATATCACCGCATGTGATCCAGAAACCTTAGAGATACGCCCTCAAAGCGTGGGGGGTTTTCCATCGACGCTGCCAAGTATCAGTATTGCCCAGGACGCTGTGGTCATCATCAAGAAACTCAGCCCGCGTCGCGTACGCAATTCCGAAATTCGAGCGATTGAGATTGCCACCGCAGCAGCCTTCCCCGGTATCGCGCATGAATGGACCAGTGATGGCCAGTGGCTCTTACGCGCTGGCGACGGTATTACGGAGCGCTCTAATTCCGCTGCCCCCTTAGGGGCATCAGCCGGACTTGCTGCCGTGCCGTGGGATGAGATCCTTTCCTTTTATCAGCGCCACGATCTCCCAGTTCAAGTGTTATTGCCTGAACGTATTGCCCGTAGTGCAGCCGGTTTGTGTCAACCCCCGGCGTGGGAATTTGGCCCAGAAATTCTCGTGCTCACGCGCCCTTTGCCAGCTGCTGCCCCAGATGTCAGCACAGGCACCCCTGCTGGCAGTAGCAGCCAGGCCAGCAACACGAGAGCGCAGCGCACTCCAATGAGCCCTGTACCCCTACCTCTACCGCCGGCGACGGTGCCCGAAGGGTTCCATGCAGAGGTCTTGGAGCAGCCGGATGCTGCTTGGCTCGCCCGTTATAACTTCCGGGGTACCCCACTGCCGCAACAGGCTTTGGAATTATTGCAACGACAAATCCAAGGCATCCTAGGTTTTGGCCGCATAGTGCACACCGCTACCCAGCGCACTGTTGCCATTACGCGCGCCACGATTACGGATGGCTATTTAGGTTTTTCTGCCGTGGAGGTAGATCCAGATTTTCGCCGCCAAGGATTAGGCCGCGCATTGGGCCAATACATGTTGCACTGGGGTGTCGCACATGGGGCGCATACTGCATATTTGCAAGTGGTCGCCTCGAATGTGGCCGGGCAAAAATTGTATGAATCTTTAGGCTTTGTAGAGCATCATCGGCATCACTATGCTGTACTCAAAGATGCTGCAGCATTCCAGGTCTAAATGCATGCTGATGTTTCCCGGTGCAATTCTCACAGCGCGCACTATTTGGTTCCGTGTGTGCGCTAGAGCATGCCGGCAAAAGTATGGACCAATGGTACCATCCCGGCAGCAATATATGCGCTTGCCTAATAGTAATTTTGCCAGGTGGCCTCCCCTGCGGCAGAGAAATTGATATTGTATAGGAATGCGCGTAGCCACCTGGAACATTAACTCGGTCCGTACCCGCATCGACCGAGTTGTAGCAGCCTTAGAGCGGCATGACATCGATGTACTGGCCTTACAAGAAACCAAATGTAAGAATGAGCAATTCCCCTTCGAACCCCTTGAGGCTGCCGGCTATAAAGTCGCCCATTTTGGGCTCAACCAGTGGAATGGTGTGGCTTTAATCTCCCGGGTGGGCTTAGAACATGTACGCACCGAGTTCCCCTACCAACCTGGCTTTGCCAAGGATCCAGCCAAGCCCCAAAACATTGAGGCCCGCGCCGTTGGTGCTGTCTGCGCTGGGGTGGAAATGTGGAGTCTCTACGTACCAAACGGGCGTGAGATTACTGATCGCCACTATCAATACAAACTACGCTGGCTTTCGGCCTTTGCTGACTACATACGCTACCGCGAGCACAACCCATTTTTGTGCATGGGGGATTTTAATATCGCCCCCAAAGACGACAATGTTTGGGATCCCACCTTCTTTGCCGGTAAGACCCATATCACCGAACCAGAGCGTCAGGCCTTTGCCGCCTTGATGGATGCCGGGCTGCGGGTCGCTTCCCCACAGCAGGGCTACTCGTATTGGGATTACACGGCCGGACGCTGGCCAAATAATGAGGGGATGCTCATCGATTTCCAGCTCACCACCCCAGATCTGCCCGTGGAGCACGCCTGGATTGATGTTGCTGAGCGCGAAGGTAAGGGAGCAAGCGATCACACCTTAGTAATCGTGGATTATGATTGGCCAGCGCCGCGCCAAGAAATTACCAAGGAACAACCTGCCTTGTTTGAAGCATAAAAGTAAGTTACGGCCATGAGTTTCCAAATTGATCTTTCTACCTGGCAGACCGTGCTGCTGATCATTGATTACTCCATCAAGATCTTAGCTATCGGCATTGTGCCAGAAGGCCGGCGCCCCAGTTCTTCAACTGCGTGGCTACTGGCCATCTTGCTGTTGCCCTATGTGGGCTTGCCACTGTTCTTGCTCATGGGTAGCCCGTGGATCAATCGCCGCCGCCACCGCGTGCAACGAGAGGCAATCGAAGAGATCAGTACCACCTTGGAATCCGAGCCCGATTATCCACCAGAAGCCCGTATTGATTCTGAGGTGCGCTCCATTATTCATTTGAATAGGACTCTCACCTCTTTCCCCGCGGTGACTGGTACAAATCATGGTTTGTATTCCGACTATGAAGAGTCTTTAGCAGCGATGACCCGGGCAATTGATACTGCAACCGAGTATGTATATATAGAAATCTACATTATGTCCTGGGATGAGGTGACGGACCCCTTCTTTCGCGCCTTAGAACGTGCCGTTCAGCGTGGGGTTCCAGTGCGGTTACTCTTCGACCAGGTGGGTTCGTGGAAGTATCCGCACTATCTCTCTTTAGGCAAACGGCTTACTGCAATCGGGGTGCAGTGGCATCTCATGTTGCCGCTGAAGCCTTGGCGGTGGCGTTTCCGACGCCCGGATCTGCGTAACCACCGCAAGTTGTTGGTCATCGATGGCCGCGTGGGTTTTATGGGCAGCCAAAATATTATCGACTCGTCCTACCTCAAGCGCAAGAATGTAAGCATTGGCCGGCATTGGCGCGATATTATGGTCGAGCTTTCTGGCCCGGTGGTCTCGCACTTAGAGCAGGTGTTTTCGGTGGACTGGTACTTAGAATCCGGCGAAATTCTCGAGTTCACCCAGCACATTTCGAATCCCCCACTCGATGATGACCGGGATAGCGATACCAATGTATTGCAAATTATCCCGTCTGGTCCGGGGTATATGACCGAGCCGAACCTGCGCCTGTTCAATTCGATGATTCACCACGCCAAGGATCATCTGGTGATGTGCAGCCCCTATTTCATTCCAGATGAATCCATGCTGGAGGCAGTTACCTCGGCATGTTATCGCGGGGTGCAGGTTGATCTTTTAGTGAGCGAACAAGCAGATCAAATGACTGTAGATCACGCACAGTCCTCCTATTACCAAGCCTTACTTGAAGCAGGCGTGCGTATTTATCGCTATCACAAGCCAATTGTGCTGCATAGTAAGTTCATGTTGGCGGATCCTTATAGCGCTGCTGGTAGCGAGTCTTTGGCAACAATGGGCAGCTCCAATATGGATATGCGCAGCTTCGGCCTGAACTACGAGATCACCTTGATGACCGCACACGGCAACCTCATTCACCAGCTGCGCGAACTTACCGAAGAATATAAAAAGAATTCGAACATTTTAACCTTGGAAGAATGGAACGAGCGTTCATTCGGGCGCCGGTATGTGGACAATCTCTTCCGCTTGACCTCTGCCCTGCAATAAAACGCAAAAAGCGATACCGGGCACTATATCTACCCGCTGCCTACTCGCTGCCTACTCACTGCCCGGCTGCCCCAAGCTGGGTCCGTGCCTGGCTTACGAGTAATGTTCCGCACCTACAACAAGGCCCCTACTTATTGCAGGGGCTTTCGGCATACAGCAACCACATACTGCGTATATTCGGCACTCTGGCGCAGCACTTTGTGCTCAACGGTTAGCTCGGGGTGTTAGTATCGCTGATCTTCTTTGCAGTTAGCAGTGCTGCTACTGAAATGCTGTAGCCAACAATCATGCAAATACCCATGGTCAGGTTTTCATTATTCCCCAGTCCTACCAGTGGAGAAACCGCCGCAGCCGTCACGAATTGAAAGAAGCCCATCACCGCAGCAGCAGACCCAGCATTATTTGGCACCTCTTGAACAGCGATGCCGGTGATATTACCGGTAGCCAGGGATAACGGCGCCGCAGAGAAGAAGAGGAAGAAAATCTTCAGCGCAACCGGGCCATCCATAAGCGCCAAGAGACTAGTCCCGATACCGGCGCATAAAAGTACCAACAAACCGGCACGCGCAATCTGATATTCGGTAAAACTGTGCAACAAGCGATTGCTCACAAAGCCACTCAAAATCAGACCCATAGCATTCACCGCAAATATCAAAGAAAAGGTGGTTGCTCCGAAGTGCCACTGCTCTTGGATCACGAAAGACGAGGCCGAAATATATGCGAAGAAACCACCGAATAAGGTCGCAAACGATACGGTGTACCAGCAAAATGCGCGATTACGCAACACGCTACTGAAGGTGCGGCCCAAGGCCTTAACCCCGAACTCACCGCGATGCTCCTTCGGCAACGTTTCTGGCAGCTGATAGGCGATAGTGACCTGGATCATCACGATGGCGGTAAGCGTCCAGAAGATACCGCGCCAGCCCACAGGTCCAACCAACAAACCACCGGCAATAGGCGCGATCACCGGAGCGATACCTTGAATCATCATCAGCACAGTAAATGCGCGGGCCGTTTCTTTGCCCGTGGAGATATCTGGCACCATCGCACGCGCCACCACTAAGCAAGCACCTGCACCTAATCCATGGATCAAGCGTGCCAGAATCAGCACCGTAATATTCGGAGCCACCGCACACATAATCACACCTATAAGTGCAATGACTGCACCAATGCGCATAGGCCTCATACGACCAGAGGCATCACTGAGCACGCCAATGACGAGCTGGCCTACCGCCATACCCAGCATGAAGGCACTCAAGGTGAGCTGGGCTAAGGATGAAGTGGTATGCAAGTCGCGGGCGACTTCGGGCATACCCGGAAGATAAAGATCTGTGGCAAATGGTCCCGAGGCGGTAATAAAAGCCAGGGCAATCAAAAAACCTGTCGTAATACGTTGGGGTACCGGGCGGACCACGAAAATATCTCCTTATGCACAATGCGCTACGGCAGTATCCGCAGCAAGTGCAAAAGTATAGCACCAGCGCCTCGCCTTGCCTGTTTCGACCTGACACAGCTTGAGTCACGATGCCAGCAGACCTGATTTTTCATGCACCAGCATCCCGATTCGCTGCACTTATATCTTTAAGCAGCGCAAAAATTAAGCAGGTCGTAGCATGCCAAGATTTCTTCTCTGGGCATTTACCTTAGGTGTTGTACGGCGCAGGAAGTTCAATATTGTGACAGTCGTGCAAGTACTCCGCGACTGCCGCGTAGAGCTGCGGCCAGGCAGAACCAAATGCGGGCAGCAGATTATAGGTGGCGACATCAGCAAAGGGAACCCATAATAATTCCAGGGATTCTTCATTAGCCTCGGTCGCTAATTCTTGCTCGCTAAAAGCCAAGACTGTGGTGTAGGTCCATTCCCCGGCAAGCTCAGGCCTGGCTGGGTCTGCGGGGAATGGCCCACTCGTGCGAATTTCACGCACGAAAGTGAATTGGGTATCGCTGATCCTGGTTTCTTCCCAGGCTTCCCGGGCTGCGGCCATACGCGCAGTCTCTCCCGGATCTCGTGCCCCTCCAGGCAGTGCCCAGGTGTTACCTTGCGCAGTCCAGGCGGCACGATGTTGCAGCAAGATACTGTGTGGGCTAAAAAGCAAGAGCCCTGCTGCCCCAAAGCGGCCCCAGAGTTGACTGCCATTAGGGCCTGCAGCCCATCCATTACCTTCGCCTGCCATATCTTCATGGTACCCACTTCACAGTGGTTTTGGCGCGTCTGGCTCCACCCTCTAGCAACCAACCCGGTACTCATCGCTGCCACCGCCGCAACCAGCCGGGCACCACGCCCCTGAGCTACGCGCCAGCAGCCTCGGCACCCCCGATGCTGCAGGGACAACAAAATTTTTGGTGCGCATGTGACTGGTGTTATGCGATAATGGATCCTACCTGCGCGCCGCATTGTGGATTGTGCGCGCACTACCCAGCGATAAAGTAGAGGCACCGATGGTCGAACCGGAGCAAAGCTCGCCCAGCCCTATTGCTGTGGTGCCCGAAACCGCTGACGACACTTGGCTGGACACCCTCACCCAAACTACCGCGCCCCGCAATGCCGCAGGCAATTCCTGGCGTACACCATCCGCAGAACTCATACGGAAATTCCGGTCCTACTTCCAATCCACTCCCGGCAAGATGGTAGCCATCTGCCTGCTCTTAAGCATCGCTATTCTGGCGGCAGGTTTCTCAGTGTCACAATCAGCCGCCCAGCGCCGCGCAGAATTAGATACCTTAACCACCACCACCGAGCCGGTCTCTAATGCGGTCCAGGAAATCTACTCGAATCTCTCTATTGCCGATACCACCGCAATCTCCGGTTTTGTGGGCGCTGGCGTTGAAACCTCGGATAATCGCACGCTGTATGGCCAGGCAATTCAAGCCGCCACCGAAAGGTTAACCACTACCGCCGCAGATTTACCGGAAGATTCTACTGAAGAGTTACAGCTGGTCATGGACATCAGCACGCTCCTCCCTACCTATACCGGGTTGGTGGAAACCGCGTGGGCGAACAATCGCCAAGGCAATCCCGTGGGCGCGGCCTATATGGCATTGGCCAGCTCAGTTATGCAAGAAGAGATCTTGCCGCAGGCTGCGCGTTTGCACGACATCACCAGCAAAGCAGTCATTGCCGACCAACGTGCCTTGACTCGACCACTGTCGCTGCCAATTTCTGGCATGCTTGCCGCGGTGCTGTTTTTGATCTTGGCGCAATTTTGGTTGTTGCAAACCACCCGCCGTCGCTTGAATATCGGCTTTGTATGCGCGACGGCATTTATGACCATTGCCTCGCTGTGGGCTATTGCAACAAGCATTTTGACGTGGACCTCTGGCACGAATGCCTACTCCGAGGCAGCAGACCCACTAGAGCAACTAACGACTGCTCGTATTGCTGCTCAGCAGGTCCGTTCCCAAGAAACCTTGGCATTGGCCGGTCGCACCAACCTACATTCAGGTAACCAATCCTTTGATGTCGTGATGGATGAGATCACTACGGCTTTAGATACCTATGGCCAAACTGATCTTGCCCAGGATCAGTCAAATGCTACTGCCTTGCTCAGTGCCTATGATGAGGCAAATCATTGGGCCGAACAGCATGAGATTTTAACCATGCAGCTAGCCGCAGGTGATTATGACACTGCCCTGGAAACGATCCAGCTCAACCAGCCCACAACTGCCGGAAGTTCCTTTACGAAATTAGATAATGCGCTGGCACAGTTAATTAGCTCCACCCGCGGTTCGCTACAAGATTCCGTCGCGCAAGGTTCAGCGGCATCAGCGATTTTAACCCACATTGCAAACTTAGCATTCGTCATTTCGCTAGCCGCTATTTGGTTAGGCATTTGGCCCCGGTTGCAGGAGTATCGCTAATGAAAGCCTTCAAGACCCTTGCTCTTCCTTTACTGAGCACAATCATGGCAATGTCTTTGGTTGCTTGCGGTTCGGAAGTGCCTGCCCCTGTCGGCGAAAGTGTACGCCGGGATTCTTTTGAGATGCCACTGCCAGAAGGCGCATACTTAGCCCAGGCCAGCGAATTTGCTAGCGGCGATTCTTCCCAAGTGCGCTTAGGAAGCCTGGCACCAGATACTGGCAGTGTGCAAGAGCACATCCCAGAGATCTATCAGCGCGGCCGGTTAATTGTAGGGGTTTCCCAATCGCAGAACTTGTTGTCCTACCGTAATCCGGCAACCGGTGCGGTAGAAGGTTTTGAGGCAGAAATTGCCCGAGAGATCGCCCGCGATATTTTTGGCAATCCCGATGCCATTGAATTCCGCTTTATTAATACAAACACTTGGCTGAGCGCCTTAACTGCCGGTGAAGTAGATTTTGTAATTAATTCCATCTCTATTACCCGGCAGCGCCAGGATGCTACATTCTTTTCCACTCCATATTTTCAGGCAGTCTCACGATTACTCGTACCGACTACTTCGAGTAGTTCCGAATTGGCCGACTTAGCAGGTCAGAAGATTTGTGTGACCGAAAATTCCACAGGCGCCCAGCGCATTGCCAACGAATATCCCGGCCAGGATTTACTCGTGGTGACTTCTGCCGCGGACTGTTTGCTCGCCCTGCAGCAAAATCAAGTCAGCGCGATCTTATCCGATGATGCCATTTTGTCGGGGATGATTGCACAAGATCCTTTCACCACCTTGACCAAGGATTTTTTGGGGCACGAACAATATGGCATTGCCTTTGCCAAACCCACCGCACTTAATGACACCACTGGGCTAATCCGCCAGGTCAATGGCACCTTGGAGCGCGTTTTCAATGATGGTACGTGGACATCGTTAGTCCAGGATTGGCTTGGCGATTATCTAGGGCCCCAACCAGTGCCGCAGGTACATTACCGCGCGGAAACGCCCCTGAATCAATTGATCCCGGAAACTGCGCGGCGCAGGCCCCTCTCTACTACTGAACACGATGCCGCGCAGCAGGCTACAGATGAACAGGCTACGGCTGCCCGCGAAGGAGGCAATGGCTCATGACACCCGAGGCTAATGGAGAACATAGTCGCGCTGAAGGCGTACAGCCAGCCGACTATGCAGCCTTAATCGAAGACTTAGATGCTGTGCAAGCCACCCAGGCTCGCCTACGCACCCCGGCCGACTCCGAGGAGGCTACCTCCGCCCAATTCGTGCCAGATTTTAGTGAGACCGCCGCAAGCTTCGTCCCCACCTTTACTGAAACCGCAGCGAAGTTTGTGCCGAGCTTTACCGAAACTGAGAGCACCCCGGATTATCGCCAGGCTGTTGGGGAACGGGCCCGCGATGATGCCTTGAGCACCTTCCGCTCGCGGCGTACCAGAAGTCGGCAAGGCCGCGCTGTGGCTAATGGCATGGTCATATTGCCCTTCGTTCCGATTGAGGATGACTCGCCACTGATAGACCCAAACTCTTTGGACTCTACCCCAGAGCTACAGCCTGGTGATGTTGTCGCCGAACAATATGAGGTTCAAGGGGTCATTGCCCATGGCGGCATGGGTTGGATTTACCTGGCACATGATCGCAAAGTCTCCGGGCGAACCGTCGTCTTAAAGGGCATACGCTCGCGGGTGGGTTCGCATTATGAATTAGCTGCAGTCGCGGAGCGCGAGTTTTTGGCAGATATCACTCACCCGGGCATCGTGAAGTCCTATAATTTCATCGAAGACCCACCAATTTTGGTGATGGAATATGTGCCCGGCCCCTCGTTAGCACTGCGCCAATCCCAGCAACCAGGTGGGGTCTTCCCCATCGATATTGCCATTGGTTACACGCTGGAAGTCCTCCCCGCCTTAGAGTATTTACATGCCCGCGGGGTGGTCTATAACGATCTCAAGCCGGATAACATTATCGTTACTGAAGACCAAGTCAAGCTCATCGACTTAGGCGCAGTTTCTGGGATCGGGGCTTTCGGCTTCATTTACGGTACGAAAGGTTTCCAAGCTCCTGAGGTCGTCAGTGATGGCCCTTCGGTAGCCAGCGATATCTATTCCATTGGCCGCACCCTCGCCACCTTGGTGGTGGGATTAGCACCAACGGATCCCCTACCATCGCCAGATCAGGAGCCTTTGTTTGCCTCGAATATGTCGTTGTATCGCTTATTGCGGCGTGCAACGCATACAGATCCGGCGCAGCGTTTTAGTTCCATTCGAGAGATACAGACCCAGCTTTATGGGGTATTGCGCGAGTACTTAGCAGTGCATTTGCATCGCCAATATCCTTCACAACACTCCTTGTTCTCTCCGCAGCGTTCAACCTATGGCACCAGCCATGTGGTCTTTCGCTTGGATCAGCTTGTGGATAGCATTAGCCGTACCAGTAGGATTACGCCAACTGAGATTAATGCTGCCCTGCCCGTGCCACTGTTAGACCGTAATGATTCCGGGGCAATTTTGATTTCTGGTTCTTCCTATGCCGAACCGACAGAAACCTTGGAAACATTACGTTTGGCGATAACCCAAGATGAGTTCGCAACTTCGAAAGAAATTCCGTTGGGCGTAGTGCGTGCTTTGCTTGACTTGGGTTTTACGACTGAGGCGCAATCGTGGCTGGAATCTTTGGCACCAACGATGGGCTCTGAGTGGCGGCATCATTGGTATTCCGGGGTGACCGCCTTGTTGCTGGAAGATTATGATGCAGCCCAGGCGGCCTTTAATGAGGTTTATACTATTTTACCTGGTGAGGCTGCTCCGAAGTTGGCCCGCAGTGCTATTGGTGAGCTCTTCTTACAAAGTATGGGGCGTAATCAGGAATCCCTCCTCCCCGCAGGAGTTGCCACTGCTGCAGCGCACTTAGACGGTGGCATCATTTCCCAAATCGGTGGTGACTGGCAAGCGCTTACCCAACAGCCAGCTGCATTGCGCTTTAAGGTGATCTATCTATACTCCCTAGTGTGGCGCACCAATCCCACCACAGTCTCTGCCGCCTTCGGATTAGCTCGCCAACTCCAGGCTGAAGGATTAGTGGAGCTGGCTGTTACTACCTTAGATGAGGTGCCGATTGCTTCTACGCATTATCGCATGGCGCAGATGACAGCAATTTTGTATTTGGTTGGTGGGGATCTCAATGAGTTCCGTATCCGGCGGGCAGCGCGGCGCCTAGAAGCGATTCCAACGAATGAGCCACGCTTTTTACTTGCAAAGATTGCGATTTACCAGGCGGGGTTGACTTGGTTGCGTTCGGTAAACCTGCAACAGGCAGCATCACTGAGCAATCTCCTTGATGCGCCCTTTCATCAAAAGGGATTGCGTCAAGGTTTATCCGATTGTTTGTTGCAGCTAGCCCGCACGGTCACTCAACGCGAACAGCGCAATAATTTGGTGGACACCGCGAATAAGATTCGACCGATGACCTGGTGGTAACCCCGCCCGCATGGAGCATACTGCCTTCTAGAAAAACGGCATGTAAGCGGTTGCGCTGCCTCCATCGGTGGAAAAGCATTCAAGCATGCACAATTTAGATACGCAAAAGGCCAGGGAAGAAAAATTTGCTTCCCTGGCCTTCGTTGCTTTCCCGTGCCGATGTCCGCCACATTGCTCCGGGGGAGTAATCAATGTGGGCATCGCCACTTATAGTGCGCGGCAGTCATAGGTGGCTTGACGTAAGTGGCCCAATAATTAGTCGCGCCAATAAGCGAAGGTAGAAGCATAGCGAGCAATTGCCAGCTCCTCGTTGGTAGGCACAACGAAGACCTTCACCTTAGATTCAGGCGCGGAGATCAAACGCGGCTCATCACTGCGAGCGTGATTCGCCTCTGGGTTGAGCTTAATGCCAAAGCCTTGCATATTAGCCAGGGCATCGGCACGTACATATGGATCGTTCTCGCCGACACCTGCGGTGAAGGTAATGGCATCCACGCGGCCCAACTCTGCCATATAAGCACCGATATAGCGGCGCAGTTGCTTGATGTATACGCTATAAGCCAAGAATGCCTGGCGGTTTTCCTGCTCGATGAGCTTGCGCAGCTCACGGAAGTCGTTCACACCAGCGATCCCTTTCACACCAGAGCGCTTGTTGAACATCTCATCGATCTCATCAATGGATAGTCCTTCTTGGCGGTGCAAGTGGAAGATGATGCCTGGATCGATATCACCGGTACGGGTGCCCATAACCAGACCAGCCAGTGGGGTCATACCCATGGAGGTATCCACAGCTACGCCACCGCGGATTGCCGCACAGGAAGCACCATTGCCCAAGTGCAAGGTGATCTGGTTGACTGAACCTGGGTCGGCATCTAAGAGCTGGTGTACCTTCTGAGAGACGTATTCGTGGCTCGTACCGTGGAAGCCGTAGCGGCGGATGCCGTACTTTTGCGCACTGTCGAAGTCGATCGCGTAGGTCGAAGCGCTCGCTGGCATATTGTGGAAGAAGCCGGTGTCGAACACCGCAACGTGCGGGACCTCTGGCAGCATGCGACGTGCTACTTCAATGCCCTTCACATTTGCGGGGTTATGCAGCGGAGCCAACGGAATCAAACGACGGATCATGGTCAGCACGTCGCCCTCCACCAGAACTGGCTCAGAGAACAGCACACCGCCGTGGACCACGCGGTGTCCAACGGCAATGATCTCTACGCTATTAGGGCCAGCGTCGAGCTCATCCATCAAGGTGAAGGCCAGGTCCAAGCCGGCTTCGTGGTTGGCAATGTGCGCCTCACGCTCAGTCTTTTCGCCATTGACCTTGATGGTGACTTTGCCCTGCTCTTCGCCAATCTGCTCTACAAGACCTGCGACGAAGGGAGTATCCGTTGCATGATGCTTCGGATTCAGGATTTGAAACTTAATCGAGGATGAACCTGAATTCAGCACGAGTACATAGGACATGAATTAATTACCTCCGGCTTGAATAGCAGTAATGGCCACGGTATTAACAATATCGGCGACGGTAGCACCCCGGGACAAATCGTTCACAGGCTTGTTGAGCCCCTGCAAAATTGGGCCCACAGCCAACGCGTGGCCCGTGCGCTGTGCAGTCTTGTACCCGATATTGCCAGCCTCCAAGTCTGGGAAGATGAAAACGTTCGCCTGGCCTGCAACAGAAGATTCTGGCAGCTTTTTTGCAGCAACAGTTGGATCTGAAGCAGCATCGAACTGCAGCGGGCCATCCAACTTCAGCGCAGGTTCAGCTTCTCGGGCCAAACGCACTGCGGTCGTCGCGCGATCCACATCTGGGCCACTGCCGGAAGTGCCGGTGGAATAGCTCAAGATAGCAACACGCGGGTTGATGCCGAATTGGCTTGCCGTATCAGCAGAGACGGTGGCGATCTCTGCCAGCTGTTCTGCAGTTGGGTTAGGATTCACGGCGCAGTCACCGAAGGCCCACAGCCGGCGGCGCATCACCATCAAGAAGATGGAAGAAACCACCGAGGTGCCTGGCTTAGTCTTAATGATTTGGAATGCTGGGCGGATAGTGTGTGCGGTGGTGTGTGCAGCACCAGATACCATGCCGTCGGCATAGCCCTTGTGTACTAGCATAGTGGCGTAATAGGAGATGTCCTGCATGATCTCTCGAGCCTGGTCGACAGTAACACCCTTAGACTTTCGCAGTTCAGCGAAGTCAGCAGCGAACTCATCTAAGCGGGCATCCTGGGTGGGATCAGTTAAGGTCGCCTTGGACAGATCGAAGCCTAGTTCGGCAGCACGGCTGCTAATAGCTGCAGGATCGCCAAGAATCGTGAGCTTACAGATGTCCTGGGCAAGCAGCTTGTGGGCGGCCTCGAGGATGCGGTCATCATCGCCTTCTGGCAGCACGATGTGCGCCCCCGCCGACTGAGCCCGCTCGAGGAGCTGGGTTTCAAATACCGGGGCAGACATGACCTGCTCGACTGGTTGCTGCAGCCCCTGCTTAATGGCAGCCAGGCCTTCTGCGTTGGTAGCCTGATCAGCTTGGAAGGTGGCAGCTACCACAGCGCCCAAGTCATCAGCTTCAGCGGTGGCAAGATCAACGTGCAGGCCCTGACCATCCACGAGCAAGAGCAGTGGAATGCCCAAAGCAGAAGCTGCCTTGGCATCGAAGTTCACATTGCCACTTCCAATAAGCAGCACTGGGGTATCAAGGTGAGAGAAATCACGCAGTACCTGGGCCACTGATGCCTCACCAGTGATGAGTTGACGAACTTCTAATTCCAGGTGGTCGGCGAAGCCATTAACGTCGAATCCATCGAAATTACGGCCTGCACGGGTTAATAACGCAGTCGTTGGGCGGTAGGTTGTCACCGATATTCCTTTCCCCTATGTATGGGTTTTTATTCTAGGAAAATTCTACCTGGAATTACCTAGGTTCAGTTAACAACTCTGCAATGGGTACACCCCACGCCTAAAGTCTTCGGCATGGGGCGTATTTATGCCAGCGTTCCTGCACCGCTAATGTCACTTACGGTGCGATTACCGGCATTTTCACGCTACTGGTGCGGCTGATGCCGATGGATTTGCGATATGCAACGCAAGCTTAGTGTTGTTCGGTAGCCAGGGAGTTTGATGCTGTAGTTGGATCCGGTTCCGCGTTGGCCGTTGCAAAATCTTGTGCGGGGGTATCGGCAATTGGAGCGTCAACGAGGTTGGCGTCCGCAACGTGCGCTTGTGCTCGCGCATCAGCCTCGGCATTTTCTGGATTTCCTAAGCCTGCCGCGCTGATTGGGTCTGGGGTTGCCGGATCCGGTGACGCAGCCTCTGGACTTGCGGGCGGGACGATTGCTGGCGCAGGAGTCCCCAAAGCAGCATCTTCAGCCTGGGCATCGAGGCCGAGTAAGGTCTGAGCAGCAACTGCGCGTTGGTAGGCCTCGGTTGCTGTATCCGCAGTAGCAGTAATGTATATGAGCCCACCTCGGGTGAAACGAATACCAGCTTCTGGCACTGTGAGCGCTTGGGCCACAGCTTGCTGGGAAACATGCGTATCTGCAGCTTGGCTCACACGTACTGCGCCAGGAGAAGTCAAGGTGACATCAATCGGCAAACCAAGGACTGCGCGGGCATGCAGCATGGCATGACCGATGCGTTGGCTTACGTCGGTGACTGCACCAGCTTGCTTGGGATGTGCAGAAAGTCCGCTGAAATACACATCTTCACCAGCGACGAAAAGATCCACACTGAAAATACCGCGCCCGCCAATAGCATTGGTAATACGTGCGGCTACACTATGCGCATTATCCAAAGCCCCCCGCTCCAAGACCAGGGGCTGGAAAGCACCAACAAGTTGATCATTTTCTAGCACCTTACCAATGGGTTGGCAGAACCAGGTGGCAAGTTTTGAAGTCTCTGGATCAATAGAACGTACGACCACGATGGTCATGGCATAGTCATACTCCACCACGCGCTCGAGAATGATGCGGTTGGTTGCCAACTTCTCCCAGGCACTTTCCGCGCCTCCGGCATTGTTCACCATGAAGCTGTGTCCCTCACCGGTATTTTCCACCGCACGGGCTATGCAGGGAAAACCCAATTCGATGGCTTGTTCTGCAGCTTCTTCCGCACTGCTTGCACATCGGAATCGTGGAGTAGGTAGCCCAAGGTCATAGCGGGCAACGCGATAGATGCGTTCACGATCATAGGCCTGCTCTATGAACTTTGAGGATGGCACGATCTCAACATCACTATGGGCATGCAGTTGCTGTAAAGCATCAATAGAGATGTCATCACTAGCGGGCACGATGTAGGTGGGGTTAAACCGTGCCACAATCTCTTGGAGCACCTTCGGGTCATCGATGCCGTTGTGCTTGCCCAACATGGTCACAAAGGCGCCCAGCGATTCAAATGCATTGGCAAGAGAGACTGCCAGCGAGCATTCGCCCAGGATAAGCACCCGGGTGCTGTCACTTTGGTTTGGGGGCGCCAAATATTCAGGAACCAACATACTTCCCTACCCTACCCACATTCTGGTCTGCTATGAGAAATTTCCGAAGTTTTCGACACATCGAGTCCTCTCAAGCTAAAGTAAATCTATGGCATACCATGCAGATTCTAGTGAGCTGACACAAAAAGAAATTCTCACCTGGGAGCTCTTCGGCACCGCCCAACGCGAGCTCGCCCAACAAATTGCGGACTCTGGCTTTGAGCCAGAAATTATCATTGCAGTCGCCCGCGGCGGTTTGCTACCCGCAGGTGCTCTCTCCTACTCGATGGGCGTGAAACTTTCCGATGCCATCAATGTAGAGTTCTACACCGATGTGCACGAAACCTTGCCGGACCCAATCCTCTTAGAGCCCCTGCTCGATGTCCAGGCAATTAGCGGCAAGCGCCTGTTGGTTGTCGATGATGTAGCAGACTCCGGCCGCACGCTAGCATTGGTATTAGACCTATTGCGTCCACATGCTGCAGATGTGCGCTCTGCAGTGATCTATTCAAAGAGCCGCTCGGTTATTAGCCCGGATTACACCTGGCGCCATACCGATGAGTGGATTGTGTTCCCTTGGTCAGCTGAGCCTCCAGTGACCCCAGCTTCCTAAGAACTGCTCGTACTTCTTTCGGTGCGTCCCGCACAAAACCCCGTGCGTTATAAGACCAGCCCCCTTTACGCCCCACCACGAATGTGCACTAACGCTGCGCATAGGTTCACGTCGATATCTTTTGTGGTGGGGCGATATTTTGTGCTTGAGCTGCCTAAGATTGAATTACTACTTCTATGCTAGGGTGCGTCAACAGCCCTGCACGCAGCATACCCTTGCACGAAACATGCCCATACGGCTGCGCGCAGCTGGCACCGATGCCCGGGGTCACTCCTGCTGTTCCCAGGTAGTCAGTGGGTGCTCACTCCAGGTGCCGTAGCTTGGATTTGGCAGAACTATCCAATCGTAACCAAGGTGCTCAGCATCTCCTTGTAGCTGTTCCTTTTGAGCACGAGCACCTTCTGGAAGCTGATCCTTGGCATAAGCCGCATCAAAGTCGTGCATAGTATCACCGAGCAACATCAAGATCTCATAATCTGCCTCAACACTCTCACGGCGCTCGAGCTTCGGTTCGCCAAGCAGCAATACATTATCGGCAGTATCATCGACTTGCGGCAGCTCGAGTTCTTGTAGAGTCGCAACCGTGGCGTCTTTGTTGTCTTCATAGCGATCAGAAATGTAGAAGATAGAAATGCCGGCTGCATCTGCGGCTGTTAAGAATTCCAGCGCCCCTGGGATTAAAGTCGGATGACCTCCAAGTTCCCAATCCTCCCAGCGATCCCAATCGCTATAATCCTCACAACTGGCAATTTCTGATGCCAGCAGCGCCGTATTGTCGATCACTGTTTCATCCAAATCAGTCACAATTGCTGCGGGCTTACTTGCACCACCTGCTTCGTGCGCGGCGTTGAGCTCCGCAAGGCGTTCGGTGGCAAAACGGTAGGTCTGCATTTGCAAGGCTGCAGCCTCAGTGGATTGTTGGAGCCATCGAACAGCCTGCTCGTATTCATATCCTTCGCATTCACCGGCTGATTGCCCATTTGCAACGGTTTCTATTGTGCTGGTGACAGTGGTGGTATCCGTATTCGTGGTCGTCTCGACATCGTCAGCACTATCAGCGCAAGCTGAAAGGCTCATAGCGCTCAAGAGAAGTGCGCTGCTCAGTGCCAGGGTTTTCTTAGTGCGTCCGGTAGACATGATCTCGGTCCTTTCAGATTGCAACGTGAAAGATTCGATATTCCTCACCAGCACCAACAAATAGCTGTCTGTCTCAGCTATGGCTAAGAACTTATGAAGGAATCCTGCTACCTATCGTAATGAGAAAGCAACGCGCACGGCCGGCGGGGGTCCCCACGCATACGCAAACAGGCCAAGGGTTCTCCCCTGACCTGTATCGAGTCTGCGCACGCTGAGTGGATACGCCAAACAACTCCCGCTAGCTTTGCACCGAAACACGGCGCTGCACTGAAGGCGTCAGGCGCAGCCAGACCACAAAGCCCCACAGCACAAACCCGGCATAGACCAGGTAGAGCACTGCACTCGGATATAGCCCTGCAGACAGCAACAGTGGCACACCAACAATGTCCACGCCAATCCAAATAAGCCAGAATTCTGTCCAGCCACGAGCCATGCCATAGGTCGCCAGCATCGAGCCAGTAAAGATCCAGGCATCCGCCCATGGCCCCCACGAACCTAAAGCCTCGAAAATCTTGGCGCAGGTAATCAAACTAATAACGGCAACTGCCAGCATGATCAAGCGCTGTTTATTCGTAGCCCAATGCGGTTGCACTGCCTCTTCTTTGGGCTCAGAGACAATTGAACGCGCTGGATCTGTCTCTTCAGGTTCTCGCATACCAGCACGGCGGGCTTGGTGCCAACGACCCCAGCCATAAGCGCTGACTATGAGGAACATAACCTGACGGCCGGCCTGGCCAAAGAGGTCTAGGTTTTGGGGAGTTTGGAAGACCCCTCCTAAGAAGACCGTGAAGAGTAAGACATTGCCGATCATGCCAATCGGCCAGGCCCACACCACACGGCGCATGCCACCGATAGCAGAGAGCAAACCGAAAAGGTTGCCAATGATTTCGCGCCACAAAATGGGATATCCGGCAATAGTCCAGGTGGCATCAAGAAGGTTAAAGAAATTCACTGCGGTACTTCTAGCACTAAGGTTTTCAGTGCGGAGTTGGTGTTCCAGCCCAAGTGGCTGGAACAAGTAAGAGCAGGTACCTTGCCCTAGGCTAGGATCAAGGTACCTTGTTTGAGCGGGGTCTTAGGACTCCATAACGTCGTGCAACACGATGGTCTGGTCGCGACCAGGGCCTACACCGATATAAGAGATACGGCAGCCCGAGAGCTCTTCGAGGCGGCGCACATAGTCTTGGGCTTTCTCTGGGAGCTCTTCAAAAGTTTGACATTTGCTAATGTCCTCATCCCATGCTGGCATCGTCTCATAGATCGGAGTGGCGTGGTGGAATTGCGACTGGGTCAATGGCATTTCATCAAAGCGCTCGCCATCAATATCGTAAGCCACGCAAATTGGGATTTCACCAATGCCGGTGAGCACGTCCAGCTTGGTCAAGAACAAGTCAGTAAAGCCATTCACTCGTGAGGCGTACCGGGCGATCACAGAATCATACCAGCCACAACGACGCTTTCGGCCGGTGTTTACGCCGACCTCACCGCCGGTAGTTTGCAGGAACTCACCCCATTTATCAAAAAGTTCAGTGGGGAATGGGCCGGCGCCAACGCGGGTGGTGTAAGCCTTGATAATGCCCAAGGAGGAGGTAATTCGGGTTGGCCCCACCCCGGCACCAACGCAGGCACCACCAGCGGTCGGGTTCGAGGAAGTCACGAAGGGGTAGGTGCCATGATCCACATCCAGCATGGTGGCCTGGCCGCCTTCGAACAGCACGTGCTGGCCAGCATCCAGGGCATTATTGAGCTCCAGTTCAGTCTCAATGACCATTGGGCGCAAGCGCTCAGCAAAGCTCAAAAAGTACTGCACCATCTCTTCAGCAACAACCGCACGACGGTTATAAAGCTTGATGAGGATCTGATTTTTCACATCGAGTGCCGAGGTGATCTTCTGACGCAAGATGGACTCGTCGAAAATATCTTGCACGCGGATACCAACGCGCGAGACTTTATCCGCATAGGCGGGGCCGATGCCGCGGCCGGTTGTACCGATAGCGCGCTTACCCAAGAATCGCTCTTGAACGCGATCAAGGATCTGATGATACGGAGCTACCAGGTGGGCGTTCGCGGAAATCTTCAACCGGGATGCATTCGCACCACGAGCTTCCAGGCCATCGATTTCTTCAAAGAGAGCTTCGAGGTTAATAACCACGCCATTGCCCAGGATTGGGGTGGCATTTTCCGAGAGCACGCCGGCAGGCAGCAGCTTGAGTTCATATTTCTCGCCGCCTACGACCACCGTGTGCCCGGCGTTGTTGCCACCATTGGGCTTGACTACGTAGTCAACCTGCCCGCCGAGAATATCGGTGGCCTTGCCTTTACCTTCATCGCCCCACTGGGCGCCAACAATAACAATTGCTGCCATAATCTAATCTTCCGCTTCAATCTCGCGCCCTGCCCCGTGACCACCTGCTGGCATCAGCATGCCAACTCATACCGGCCATAAGGGGCAAAAGAATTTCCGTCTTGCATTGTAGCGTGTCCCTGCTAGCTACACTAAGAGCATGCGCTTGCTACTGCTTGAATGTGATACGCCCGATATCCTGCAAACGATCCCAGTAGGAGTCGAGGTGCACCGAGTTTCTGCCATCCCAACCCGTAAAGAGTTACGTGTTGTGGATGCAGCGTGCCGGGAGATTTTACCCGAAGACCCGACCCCGTCGCTTGATGAGATTATGGCGCAACCCGATGTGCCTTTCTTAGGCGAGCCCCAATTCGCCCCGCAACCGATCGAGGAACCCCTGCGCATTATCGTCCATGGCAGTGATGCTGCTCTTTCAGCCGTGCTCACCCGCTTAATGCGCGCGGACAATTTATGGGCAGAAGTTGGTTTTGTTCCCAGTGGCACCAGTACAGTTGCCGCCGTTTGGAATCTGCCCACCTTTGCACATGATGCCTTGGCCTTTGCTTTAGATGCCGCGGTGGTGCCTAAGCCATTGATTCGTGATGATGCCGGGGTGGCGGTTGCTGCTACTGCCACGATGAGCAATTGGGAAGGCAATGCTTTGACCGGCGAGATAATTGTGGATTCCACAACGCTAGCCCGTCATGAGGCGACCAAACTACGGCCGCGTACTGGTGTGTATGGGGCGCTGCTGACTTCGACAGTAGATGCGCCAGGTGTTGCTGGCTGGATGTTGAAAACTTCCCTGCATCCAGCCAAAAAGCATTTCGGGCGCAAGACTTTAGCGGCAGGTATGACTTCTGGTGATCCACTCTTTGGTCGGGCAATGCAAGCTGGTGGGGTGGATCTGCAGGTGCGCGTTGATGGGGTCAGCCGCAAGCGTCCCGTACGTAGTGCCACCTTCTACCGGCATTTGCGCGACCTACAATCTGTGCGCCCAGTACAATAAGATGTGCCCTCGGCAATACTTGCTTATAACCCCTGTACCAAACACTGCCGCTAGAAGACTACCGCTGCATGGAGCAGTCGTTTTCTTTATTTGTCTGTTCCCGGCCTACTTTTGCGCCATGCCGGCATTTTCACTTTTGTGATCTTTTTTCCTTGGGCACGCCAGTACTCTTGCTCTTGTGTGATTGCAGGTCATCGAAGGAGTCGTGCACATTTTCCTCCTCTTGATCCCCTTCGCCATGTACCGCGGCAGTTTTAGGGGGCTGGGTACTAGTGGTGCCATTGTCTTTCACTGCGGAAAATTCCTCGACTGCTGGATGATCAGAGCGGATTGCTGCCATAGGCACGGTAGCGGGACGATCTGGGTCGGCATCGAGCATGCGAATGGCGCGAATGTGCTCAGCCCGATGGGCAATTTCACTGGGAACACCTGGATGCTTCGAGGTTGGTATCAAGGTTGCCAAGGCGGATTGACGCGACATGCCACAGATCACGAGCAGGTCCACCGTAATTGAGCGAGTTTGGGCAAAGATGACCACTGCGGAGAGCACATTGCCGGACACAATATCTTCATCCAGTTGGCGACCTACATGACGCAAGCGCTTAGTCAGCTCCGGAATCGCCACGCCTTTATCAATATCATCAGTGGTGGTGTAGAGCTTAGAAAGATCATGGGCAATATCGGCGAGTTCTTCGATAATGGTGATCTGGGCGTGACTGACTTCATCATCGTCTTCGGCAAGTAAGACTGCCCGCCGGGCTAACACACGAGTATTGCGCATCGCATTATCAACTGGATTTAAGATGCGCTGCAGCGAGGTTAACCGCCGGTGATGCCTCCATAGAAGAGGTGATACTGCAATTTGCTCTTCTTCCTCTTGGGCACGTAGCAGCATCACATTGATCGCTGCCTGGGAACCACGCGCGTCTTTCAAGGCATCATTTATGAGCTTTCCATCGCGGTTTTTTAAACCTTGAGCGACATTCTCTAGCACAGTTGCGGTCATGTCTAACACCCGGGAGACTTCCAGGCGGGCCTTCTTCAGCGGGGAACTCGGGATAAGAGCTGCAATCACAATACCAACCAGGCCCCCCATAAAGGCATCAAACATGCGCTCTATACCCCCACCAGAACCCGGCGGCAAGATGGTAGCAATCAAGACCGCACCAAGGGCGGCCTGGGTATAGACCAGCGGGGATTTATCAATCAGGGTGGCGATCACAAGGGAAATCCACACCATAATGATCATCTGAAGCGCGCCAGTACCGAATGTAGAGACGAAAACATCACCGGCTCCCACCCCAATTGCCACGCCAATAACCAACTCTACTGAACGGCGCACACGACCTTGAATACTCGCACTGAGCACAATAACCGCAGCCATGGGCGCGAAGAAAGGCCGATCATGGCCCATGATCTCGTTGAGGAGATAGTAGGCTAGGCCTGCTGCCACGCCACATTGCAAAATGGCCATATATGTTTGGCGCAGGCGTAGCAGGCCTGAACGCACATAGTTGCGGGTACGACGCCGCAGACGGCCAGTTGCGAAAGTACTCATGGAATCTTCCTTGCTCACAGTGAGTGCACACTGCCATTCATTCTATAACTGTGCCGGAACAAAGTGCGGACGCACCAAGCACCACCAGGGACATGAGTGTTCGGGTGAGAGCTTTGGGCACCGACGGCATGGTTGGAGTGTCACCCTGCCGGTGCTGGCACACCAAAAGACCCCAGGAAACCTGGGGCCTTTGAACGTGGTACGCTGCTGCGCTGCGCTTCATGCTTCGCGTACAGCCTATACCTTTGCTGCGGTCAGCCTACTTGGAAAGCGTAGTGCCAACGGAGTGCAGGTCGCGACAAGCCTCAACGACGCGCTCGGACATACCCTGCTCAGCCTTCTTCATGTAGGAGCGAGGGTCATAAACCTTCTTGTTTCCAACTTCGCCATCGACCTTGAGAACGCCGTCATAGTTAGAGAACATGTGATCCACGATTGGACGGGTCAGAGCATACTGGGTGTCGGTGTCAACGTTCATCTTGATAACGCCGTAACGCAGTGCCTCTTCGATCTTCTCCTTCTCGGAGCCGGAGCCACCGTGGAATACGAAGTCGAATGGCTGAGCATCGTCAGACAGACCCAGCTTCTTAGCAGCAACCTTCTGGCCTTCCAGCAGCACCTCTGGACGCAGCTTCACGTTGCCTGGCTTGTAAACACCGTGCACATTACCGAAGGTAGCAGCCAGCAGGTAGCGCCCCTTGTCGCCAGTGCCGATGGCATTAATGGTCTTTTCGAAGTCTTCTGGGGAGGTGTACAGGTTGGCGCCAGCCTTTGCCTCTACGCCGTCCTCTTCGCCACCAACAACGCCGATTTCAACCTCGAGGATGATGTGAGCCTTGCGGGCCTTCTCCAGCAGTTCCTGAGCAATGACGAGGTTCTCGTCGATTGGGATTGCGGAGCCATCCCACATGTGGGACTGGAACAGAGGCAGCTCGCCGCGGTCGACGCGCTCCTGAGAAATGGCCAGCAGTGGACGAACGTACTCGTCCAAAACTTCCTTCTGGCAGTGGTCGGTGTGCAAAGCTACGTTAATGCCGTAGTTCTTTGCAGCCTCGTGCGCGAATGCAGCCAGTGCCAGAGCGCCCTTCACCTTGTTCTTTACACCAAGGCCAGAACCGAATTCCGCACCACCGGTAGAGAACTGAATGATGCCATCAGATTCCGCTTCGGCAAAGCCCTTCAGCGCAGCGTTGATGGTCTCAGAAGAGGTGCAGTTGATAGCTGGGAACGCGAAGCCTTGCTCCTTCGCGCGATCCAGCATCTCGTTATAGACCTCAGGAGTTGCAATAGGCATATAAGTCCAATCCTTTAACAATCATCTGCAATCCGGTCGATTGCAGTGATGAACAATAGTTCGTTACTGGGACAATTTCGTGCGTGCAACCCGGCTAGGCATGTCCGTCCGGGAAACCCGCTCTACCAACCTATTATGCCAGTTAGTTCGTAGTTATGTGTAGCTAAAACAGATTATGGGCAAAAAATAAGGGAGATAAATCCCACACATTCCCACATACTCGCAACGAATCAGAAAGCCCATGTGGGTAAAATGCCGCAAAACTGCAGGCTAATGCCACACAATTCCGCGCGAGCATCGCATAAACTGACAATACAGTCTACAGATTGTGTGCTTGGCCACCCTTTAGCTCTTCCGACCTACCATATATGCGTGAGTCACCGTTGCTGCCGCCTCCAATAACAGCCAGCCAGACAACTGCACCGAAAGATCACGCTCGGCAACCACCGGGGCTTTATCGGTAGCTGCTGCCACCGGGAAATGGGCATCCGCAGTCCAATCAGCTGAAAACAGTGGCAGCCCATCAACTTCTAAGCGATGGCGCCATAATGCTTCCGCAGACGCAATCACCATGCGCATTGCCAAACGACGGGCTTGGGTTTGAGCCGCATCATATTCCGGAATACGAGCCACCGCTTGTGCAAGATAATCCACCAGGATGCCCTGGAATAATCCGGCATCCCCACCGCTTGTTTCCCAATGCAGCACGCCACGGGCATTCGCCATATGCTCATGCACTGCAATGATGAGTTCATGAACCCGCCCAAAGCACTCTTGGGCAGCAGGGGTAACGGTGCCACCACTGCATAGGGCTAATCCAATTTCGGTATAAGCCCCGATGATGACGCCCTGACAATAAGGGTAGACGGCGGTTTCGATTTCATTGTTATCGCGGTGCCAGCCATCCATGATGAGGCCCTGCTCATTGCGCAAGGTATCCCACATCCAGTCAGCAAGCTGCTTGGCTGCAGCGATTTCCCCATTGCGTGCCAGCATGATGGCAACGGGACCGTTGGTGGGCACGTTGAAGAATTCGGATTTCACCTGCCAAGGCACCGCACCTACAGGCGAGGTTTGGGCAGCGATAATGCTTTCTTCCAGCTTGCGCAGTGGGCGTGACTTCGGCGCGCCATGGAATTTGCGGGCCCGGTCTAAAGCAAGGGCCAGCCAAGTGCGGTCATCATAAAGTTTATTGCGCTCCAAAGGCAGCAATTGGCGCGTACGGATGCCACGAACGGTAAGCGCAATCTGCTTCGCGTGCTTGCGCGAAGGATCACGGTGTGCGGCAGTCACCAGGCAGTTGAGATAATGCGCCTGCCACCAATAATGCCAACTGCCAAAGAAGGGATGGCTGTGCGGTGGCCACGCAATTTCCGCGATATTCGTGCGGGGGAGGCGCCAGACTTTGTGGGCATGCCGATCCTCAATGGCTTCGGCTGCAAGCTCTGCACGTGCTTGCCAGATTTGTTCAATATCCAACCCCATAGTGTCCTCCCCGGATGAACAATAGTGCCTTTAAGGATACCGGATAATTGCCACCGGCAAATTCGCGCAAGGATACAACCGCGTGAAACGCTTTCCCGGAAAGGCAGCGTTGACTGCTATAACGAAGTTATGCGGCTCACCACGCTTGGGAGAGGTCCGCGTGTTGACGTATCCAGGCATGCATCGCAATACCGGCCGCAACACCAGCATTGATTGAACGCGTGGAACCAAATTGGGCAATAGAGCAAGTCATCATGGCTTGCTCTTGGGCAGCCTGAGTAACCCCGGGGCCTTCTTGCCCAAAAAGCAGCAGGCACCGCTTGGGCAATTCCACGGTCTCTAGGGGTACACACCCAGGGGTATTATCGATAGCCACGACCACCAGGTCATTGTCCTTTGCCCATTGCAATAGCTGCGTGGTATCTGCGTGGTGACGCAGGTGTTGATAGCGATCGGTTACCATAGCGCCGCGCCGATTCCAGCGCCTGCGTCCCACAATGTGCACCGTATCCACGACAAAGGCATTAGCAGTGCGAACCACGGTTCCAATATTGGCATCGTTTTCGAAGTTCTCAATGGCAATATGCAACTCGTGACGGCGGGTATCAATATCAGCCACAATAGCCTCGCGACGCCAATAGCGATAGGCATCCACCACATTGCGACGATCCCCTACAGCCAGCAACTCTGGGTCATAGTGCTCCCCAGTAGGCAGGGGCTGGCCGGGGTGTGCTTCCTTCCAAGGACCAACGCCATGGCGGCCTTCATTCCACTCGGTTGGGCCCGGCGCTGCTTCGGGTTGCTGACTAGGCAAGGTTGAGATCCTCAAGGGTCAAAATCGTGCGATATTCCAATCCAGCTGCGGCAATGGCATCAGCTGCACCGGTAGCACGGTCAACGACGGTAGCCACCCCAACTACCTCTGCTCCGGCTTCGCGCAGGGCTGCAACAGCAGTCAACGGAGAATTACCGGTGGTAGAGGTATCTTCGACAACGAGGACCTTTTTGCCCACGATGTCTGGACCTTCAATACGGCGCTGCATGCCGTGCTTCTTGGCTTCCTTGCGCACCACAAAAGCGTCAATTGGGCGACCTTCGGCATGCATGACGGCAGTGGCTACCGGGTCTGCGCCGAGGGTAAGACCACCCACGGCATCAAAATCCCAGTCAGCGGTGGCTTCACGCAGCAAAGTACCAATAAGTTTGGATGCCTCATGCTGCAAGGTGGCGCGGCGTAGATCCACGTAGTAGTCAGCTTCCTTACCCGAGGACAAAATTACGTGCTGGTGGATGACGGCGAATTCTCGCACGAGAGCGGCAAGTTGTTCTTTCTTCGCAGCATCAATAGCCATGTTGTTTCCTTTCAACATACGGGGAACCGGCAGGATCATTCACCTGTCTTTGCGCTTCTTCCAGGCAAGCTGCGTTGCGCAGGTTTCTCTGGGCACTGATTCTAGGCGATGAAGCAAGCAGAACCTACCCGAGTCCTGTTAACACGTACCTTTACGAGGCATACTCCGAAGCAAGCACGCGGCCATTGTAGCTGCTACCAACAGGCGCCTAAAGACTGCAGGCCACTAATCTTGCTGGCCCGCACTGGCATCATCGACTCCACCATCGGATTCAGTATCCAAAAGCTTCGCACTCGACGAAGGATTTTCTTCCAAACCCGGGAAAGACCTGTCCTCTAGCGGGTCCGTGCCAAGTTCAGCGGCAATATCATCAAAGATGCTTGAGCCCATGGAACTACGCAACACTCGGGTGCCAAAGTGGTCATCAGCAGGCTTTTGACCATCACCAATAGCGCTGACCTCATCAGTGCCCAAACCGCGTAATTCCACCGCTCCATGCTGCTGGGCCTGACCGCGAGTGGGTAAGTTCACAGCTACTGCCTCGCGGGCAACCTGTGGCAAGGTATCTTCGCTGTGCTCCGGGGGATGCACCGGTTCTGGGAAGTAGTCCGGCAGATTGCGTGAGGGATCCATCTGAGTCTTACACATCGCGCGCTCTTGGGTGCCTGGAATCGGTGGAAGCACGCGGGTAATATCAGCGAAATCTGCCGCAACCGTGAGGCTTTCATCCCAGTCTGCAGTGGTAGCGTGTTCATCCCATTCCAACAGCAGCCATTCATATTCCGTCCATACTCGCACAATGTGAGCATTGAGCTTAGCGATGGCTGCATGCAGACGCGCATCAATCATGCGTTGGGCCACTGCGGGTTCCGTACTGCTATAGGCAAAGTCACCCAAGGTAGCGACCGGCACGAGAGCGGTTTCTTGAAAGGTTTCATCGACTGCTTGCTGCGGAGTGCTGGATTGATCCTTGCGCTCAAATTCGACGATGACTTCCGAAGCCACTGCGCGGCGAAGAGCCAGAATGCTGACACCGGCAACATCGGCGAGATGCACCTCATAACCAGCAATGATGCCCGAAACGACATCGCGGGCAGCCGCCCCAGTTGCTGCAGCATTGCGGGTCCATTCATCAGCGAGCAACGCATCCGACTTGGTGTATTCAAAACCATGCTGGGCGGCCCACTGCTGACGCTCCCTCTTGTGCGGATTAAGACCTGGCAAGTGAATGCGACGCCAACGACTGCGCGCCTTCGCATTTGTTTCAGCCGCAGCTTGTGCAGAGACCTGTGTTTGCGCAGTTGTTTGTGCAGTCTCTGTAGATTCGTACTCAGACGCAGGCGCAGAAGCGTCGCGTCCTGGAGAATCGTCTACAGCGACAGTAGTTTCGTCTACGACGACATCCTCAGCCGCAATTGTAGATTCCAGCTCTTCTGCTGCTACGTCTGTCTCAGCGTTGTGCTTCAATTCCTCGCGGACCGTATCATCGGCAACGGCCTGCGCCGCTAAGATATCTTCCGCGGAATCTATCTCCTCTTCGCCCTGAGCCACACCAACTGCGGCAGGCTTCACTGGGGCGGGGGCATCCTCATCTTCTAGAGGCACTGGGTGTACCTCTACTCCACCGACAACCAGAGAGGCCGATTCTTCTGCGGCACCATCCGCATCGGATGCCAGCGCATCAGTTGTCGTTGGAGCTATTTCAACTGTCGTTTTACGGCGTCGATCGAGCCACCATAGCAGGAGCCCGCAGCAGCCGAGCACCAGCCCGAAGATGATGTAGACCATGGTGCGGCCTCCTTGCTTAACGCTACTCGTGGGGTCGATCAGGTTCGCAGAGTTTGAGCAGCTGCTAAAAATACCGGTGAGCGATCTCAAATCCCCGAGACCGTATCACTTGTACAGCGATAACTCTTTCCTTTGTCCAGCATAAAGCAAAGCAGCGCAAGTAGCACTTCCTTGTACCAAGGAAGCCTTCAGCTTTACACCAAGCTAACTGCTACTACGCTGCATGCGCCCTGCGCTACGTGCCAGTCACCGAGCTTTATGAGTGGGACTACAGCGCGTGGGTAAGAAAAATCGCCAGGGCTAAACCTCAACCGGATTTTCAGGGTCTGCGCACCATTGCGACCAACCACCAACGAAGTGGCGTGGGGTGCCGAGACCTGCAATATTCATGCCCAGGATGACCTGAGCGGAGTGGTTGCCAGAGCCTGAGTAGATGATGACGTCATCAATGGTCTCTTCGGTAACACCTTGCGCTGCAAAGATCTCGCGTAGCTCAGCTGGCTCCTTGAATTCACCATACTCATCAACAACCGCACGAGCCGGTAGGTTGATTGCACCTGGAATGTGGCCAGCTTTGAGGTCTAGGAATTCTTTGCGACCTGCAAAGCGGTTTGGCTCTCGTGCGTCGAGCAGAATGCCTTGGTGCTCTTTCACCTCGTCAATGCTTGCTACCGGCAGCTGACCAGGGTTGGATTCGATATTGGAGTAGCCGCGAGCATTACCAGGGCCGCCGAGGACCTCATAGCCAGCAGATTCCCATGCGTGCTGCCCACCATTGAGGTAGCGAACATCTTCGACACCTGCCCAGCGCAGGATCCACCATGCGCGAGCAGCAAACAAGCCTCGTCCGTTGTCATACACGATGACCTGGCGATCATCCGTGATACCCCAGCGCACAAACCAGCGATCCAAAATATCCTTGGTTGGCAGGGGGTTACGGCCAAGTACAGAGCTTGGCGCGGACGCCAGAGCGCGGACTGCATCGCAGTAACGTGCAGTTGGAATGTGCTCCGAGTTGAACAGGGCCTCGCCGCCGCCGTCTTCTGGCGACCACAGGGATGCCAGGATGATGTTGGTGGAACCTTGTTCCACACGTTGTGCGAGTTCTGGAACAGAAATGGTAAGACTCATAGTCTCAATCGTAGGAGGTTTACTATCAATTTGCGATTTCAAGGCCTACCAAGATGACACTTTCCGCTCTCAAACATGAGAGCCAAAGAAGCAGGTGAGCTGCTCCGATAGCTTGGGCCAGCGCCAAAATTGTTGTCTACGCCACCAGTTGCAAAAGCAACATGCAGGTAGCAGTTCCAACTCCCATGGAAAGCAGCGCATTGCCACGCCACAGATGGAAGCCCACTGTTATGAGAATGGCTATGCCATAACTGAGGCTTTCGCGCGATCCCTCCAGGATTGGTGTGACTTGAATGCCATGGGCAGCGAGGACCACCATGGCACCGAGAGGAAGCCAAATTCCGCAAGCAAGGAGCCATTGGGAGTTTTCCCCGCGAGCACGCAGCCCGAATGGCAGCAGACGCAGACTGAAGGTGATGCCAGCTGCCAAGGCAAGTGCTGCTGCTAAATATCCCGTATCCATAGTGGTTTACATCTTTCCCTTGTTGAGATGACCGCACGAGGCCATCGTGTAGAACGCTAGACTTTGTGATCCATTCGTGATGGAAGCAATCTACTGGCGATTGAGGTAAGCCTGCTGGCCGATTGCCAAGACTGCAAAAATACTCAGCGCTACAACTACGAGTTGTCCTGGGGCAAGGACTGCTGCCAGCCCAGTTGCCAAGAGTGCGGTGATCCTAATACGCCAATTTTGCGTTTGTTTCCAAGCGTCAATGGCAAGCACCAGGAAAAGCGCGGTCATCACAAAGTCCAAGCCGAGCAATTCTGGCAGCCAGCTCTGCCCTGCTACTGCGCCAATGGCACTGCCAGATACCCAACCTGCATAAATGCCAATAGTGGTGACCATGATGCGCGTTCCGCTGCGCTTTGCTGGTGGGGTGGCTGCGGCCAGGGCATAGGATTCATCGCAGAGGCTGTAAATGGCGAAAAACCGTTTAAAAAGTTTTCCTTTGCCTTCGATTAATTCCAGCGGGTAGGTCAGCCCATACGCCAGGTGACGGGCATTTGTGAAAAAGGTAGTAGCCGCAATAGAGGCCAAGGGCACCCCGGCGGCTAACATGCCAATGAGCAAGAATTCCACGCTCCCGGCAAAAACAACCCCAGAGACAACTGGGGCGAACCAGGCCGGGAAGCCGGCTTCAACAACGAGGATGCCGAAGCCAAGACCGACCAATACCATGCCGAGCCATACTGGCGCTGTTTCGGTTATAGTCTCACGCACAATCTGACGCGTGCCAGGGCTATGTGCTGCAGTACTTACAGGTTCTTGCGATGCACAAGCATCCAACGCGGGCGTATCCACAGCAATATTGTACATGCGTAAAACCCAATGTCCCTAGCTATTATTGCTTAAAGGTAGAAAATTGCACATAATCTAACATATGGATTCCATCGATCTAGCAATCATTGCGCAGCTAAAAGAAAATGGACGGATGAGCAACCAGGATCTTGCGCAGGCTGTAGGACTCACCCCCGCCCCAACGATGCGTCGTATACGCAAGCTAGAAGAAGATGGCATCATCACCAAATATCAGGCAGTTCTCAATGATGAGGCCTTAGGTAAAGGTTTTGAAGTACTCTTGCTCGCGAACCTTTCGGTCAATAATCGTTCGACGGTAGATCGCTTCGAACGCCAGCTGGTTGCTATGCAAGAGGTTGTGGAGGTTCGGCGCATGTTTAGTCAGCCAGATTATGTGATTCGTGTGCGCGTTTCCGATGCCCTGGCATATGAAAATTGGTTGGTGGATCATTTTATGCCGCTTCCCGGCATTACTCGCGTAGATTCACATATGACCATGAAAGTCTTAAAAGATTAACTCGAAGATACTTTAGGCGCCGGATGCTTTCTGAATTGCGATGCACTTAGCGACGCAAGCACGAAACGCATATCAAATTTTTAATCCCGAGATCCCCGGCGCTGTAAAAAACGGTAATTAACTTCACGCTGGACTGCAAAGCCTACAAAGCCGCAGAAAAAGGCTACAAGAGCAGCACTCCACATATTTAAAGCCATACCAATGACTCCGGCGAGAATAACCACCATGCTCAAATAAAGAAGGTAAGAGACGATCACAAAGATAAAGACGCGAAGAAGTTTCTGCGTAAACACGACAATCGTTCCTCTACTTTCACTTTCCCAGCTCAAGCGCTACACACATCCACCCAACATTGTAGAATGCGCGGACTAAACACCTGCACTTAATAGTTTCTCCTACTCTAGCCCACCACAGTATCGTGGGCCTAAGCTAGCCCTCCTAGGTATGCAGTAAAAATATTTGCAACCCGCAACAAACCTGTAGGGCACATAAAGCGAAACAAACGCCGGTGAATAACTTCACCTGCATCAATCCTTGATACCTAAAACTCCAGCTATCCAAAGAATCCAAAGGAAATGCCACTCCCGCCCCAGGTGCCCCTGCCCACCCATAGCACGCCAAAAGAGCCCAAAAAAGAGCAAGGTATACACCAACCACTGGAAACCAGAAGGAAATACCAGTTTCACCACCCAGAAACTCCTGAAACAGCACAACACCCACTAACACCCACTGCGCCACTCCAGGTCGATACCTTGGGCGAACCCGTTAACGAAGAACTTTGCGGCAGAGGTCGAAGCGACGCATGTCTCCCCATAACTACCGGAGCTAGAATCCCAGTTGATCAGATGACAGCCCCTCGTCCACTAAAGGTACAAGTACACCGTTAACGCCGTACATGAGGCCGGTCCAATTGATATGCACTAGGGCAGCGATCTGCTTAGCGAATTGCTCCGTGCCAGAGACCGTCACCGATGATTGCGGCGCTGCTGTCTAGCATGTCCTACGTGCTGACGATCTCCGGGAAGTCCTTCCTGCGGACCGCCGAGTTGCGCTCATCTACGGCGAAGCTCCGAGGATTGTGGTTGTGTCTCCTTTTGCAGGCATTTAAGCCGCGCTGAACAATGTTGCTACGATTCCAAGTGCGATTGAAACTATAAGAACAATGACCAAGGTCATGGTAGCTTTCACACCAAAGATCCTCGCTGTAACATATCCGAGAATGCCAGGTACCACGCTCATCACCATGAAATCCAACTGAACTGTACGGAACACCACAGCAAGGGTGACATAGGTGATCAGGTAGAACCTCACGGCGTAGAGGGCGATATACCAGGGAGTCGACCGAAATGAAATCTGGGGTGCCTGGGTCATGAGAAGCAGTGCTCCTGAACAGCTGCGATGCCGAGAATCTGTCCTGCAGTTCCACCCAGCGCTGCGAGTGCAGCAGCAACCGTCTTCGCTTGTTGGATAATCTGGACAACCTTGCCGACGCCACCCAAGGCACTGACCGCCCAGAAGGTAGCAGTACCAGGAACCAAAACCGCAGAGATTGCCGCGGTGTACTTAGTGGCGTTCCAAGCCTCACCCCATCCGGAACGTATCTGAATCTCACTACGTTCGGCATCCAGGGGAACGACTTCTTCCTCGGTGACACGCACCGCGACTACCTCAGGGTAATCTGCCGCAATTGTGCGAGCGATAGACGCCTCTTCTGCGATTATGTCGTTGAGAGCAGTGCGCAGTTCAGGCTCAAGCCGGACCACGGCTTCTGAATTCTGGGTGGGCGAAGCTGTAGTCGTTGTGGTCTCCGCTGCAGCTATCGCAGGCAAGGCGACCATCGGTACGGTTAAGGCAAGGAAAGCGGCAAGCAACTTCCTCAAAATTCTGGATTTCATGGCGAATTTCCTTAGATGAGGAGAAAAACTGATCGCTATACATTGCTCATACTATCAATAAATGAGAAATTACATAAGGGGCACACTATAGGTAAAGCCAAAGTGGCCCCAGTAACCGCTGCGAGGCATTCAGGGCAAACTGTTTAGCTTTTCCCAATTCCGGCCACATAAGGCCTCAGCTCCAACGAATTTTCACCTAAGGGTATGAGGGTTCCATCCCAAACATAGGTGCAGGTTTTAGACGCACAGCCCAGCAGCTACGGCAATGAGCAAAAACAAGACGACAGTCAATTTCCAATAGCTAGCTATAGCTGCTGCCTTCAAACAAAAAATCTTTCAGGCATACGAAAGCAGTCACACTAACAAACCTGTAAAAAGAAAAATCACCGCAACCGAATTTTCGGAAATGATTCCTGCATAACAACGGGGGCAGCAAGGATTGTCCTCACTGCCCCGTCGCATCTCTACGGCTCGACCCCTATTGCGACTGAGTGAGCGACTTAGCCGCGGGTTCCCACATCCAAGGTCTCGCCACCATCAGCGACATCCACATAGATGGTATCCCCATCGTGAACAAGTCCACCAAGAAGTTGCTTGGCCAGCGTATCGCCAATAACCTGCTGGATAAGGCGACGCAATGGACGTGCACCATAGGCAGGATCATAGCCACGATCTGCCAACCACAAACGAGCTGCCGGGGAGACCTCAAGTGTCAGGCGGCGTGCACGCAGGCGGTCTGCCAATTGCGCAACTTGGATATCCACAATGCCGCCAAGCTGCTCTTGGGTGAGCTCCTCGAAGATGACCACATCGTCCAGACGGTTAACAAACTCTGGCTTAAACGCGTGCTTCACAGCCTCCATCATTTGCTCGCGATTACCACCAGCCCCCAAGTTTGAAGTCAGAATCAGCACGGTATTGCGGAAGTCCACAGTGCGTCCCTGGCCATCAGTCAAGCGGCCTTCATCAAGTACCTGCAGCAGGATGTCGAACACATCTGGGTGCGCCTTTTCAACCTCATCAAACAGCACTACAGTGTATGGACGCCGACGTACCGCCTCCGTGAGCTGACCGCCCTGATCATAGCCAACGTATCCGGGAGGAGCACCAACCAAGCGAGCGACAGCGTGTTTCTCACCATACTCACTCATATCGATGCGAACCATGGCGCGCTCATCATCGAACATGAACTCAGCGAGCGACTTTGCCAACTCAGTCTTACCGACACCGGTAGGACCCAAGAAGAGGAAGGAACCGGTTGGGCGGTTTGGATCAGCAACACCGGCACGCGCACGGCGTACGGCATCCGAAACAGCTTGTACCGCAGCGGCTTGACCGACCACGCGCTTGCCGAGCTCATCTTCCATATGCAACAGCTTTTCTGTCTCCCCTTGGAGCATCTTGCCTGCTGGAATACCGGTCCAAGCAGAAACAACTTCTGCGATGGTATCCGGGGTAACTTCCTCGGCAATCATGGTAGTTTCCTGGGTATTTTGCTGGGCTGCAGCTAATTGTTTTTCTATCTCAGGGATACGACCATAGCGTAGCTCTGCAGCCTTGCCCAGATCCCCATCACGCTCGGCGATCTCAGATTCGCTACGCAAGGATTCCAAGGTCTCCTTGAGTTCACGAACCTGATCAACGGCCCGCTTCTCATTGCTCCAGCGGGCCTTGAGTTCACCTAGGGTTTCGCGCTCATCAGCTAACTCTTCGCGTAACTTCTCCAAGCGCTCCTTACTTGCCTCATCGTTTTCTTTAGCCAGAGCCATCTCTTCGATTTCCAAGCGACGGACCACACGCTCGAGCTCATCGACTTCTTGTGGGGAAGAATCAATCTCCATACGCAACCGAGAGGCAGCCTCATCAACTAAGTCAATAGCTTTATCCGGCAAGAAGCGCGAAGTAATATAGCGATCCGACAAGGTAGCAGCAGCAACCAGTGCAGAGTCCTGAATACGTACACCATGATGGACCTCATAGCGCTCCTTTAACCCACGCAGAATACCGATAGCATCTTCAACATTGGGTTCACCAACAAAGACTTGCTGGAAGCGACGTTCCAAGGCAGCATCTTTTTCGATGTACTTGCGGTACTCATCCAAGGTAGTAGCCCCAACCAAGCGCAGCTCACCACGGGCCAGCAGTGGCTTGATCATATTGCCGGCATCCATAGCGGATTCTCCGGTGGCACCCGCACCAACGATGGTGTGCAACTCGTCGATGAAGGTAATAACCTCACCCTCGGCGCCCTTGATTTCATCCAGCACCGCCTTTAAGCGCTCCTCGAATTCGCCGCGATACTTCGCACCAGCAACCATGGAGCCAAGATCCAAGCTGATCAGAGTCTTCCCGCGCAGCGATTCTGGAACGTCACCGGCGACAATACGACGCGCCAAACCTTCAACGATTGCTGTCTTACCAACACCAGGTTCGCCAATGAGCACAGGGTTATTCTTGGTACGACGACTCAATACCTGAACCACGCGACGAATTTCTTGGTCACGTCCAATGACTGGGTCGATTTTGCCTTCGCGTGCGCGCTGCGTGAGATTAGTGGAATATTTCTCCAAAGCCTGGAATTGGCCCTCTGGATCCTCACTCGTCACCGTGCGATTGCCACGCACGTTAGGGAACACCGCCTTGATAGCATCATAGGTTGCGCCTCGCTCTTGTAAGAGTTTGGCGGCATCAGACTTACCACGAGCAATGCCAGCTAACAGCACCTCAGTGGAAACATAATCATCGCCTAATTCTCCGGCTAAATCTTGGGCGGCGGTTAACGCATTCAAGGCATCCCGATTGAGATTCGGCTGCGCCAGATTGGAGCCTTCAGCGCTAGGAGCCTTTGCGACTAATTCTTGAGCGGACTTGCGCATAAATTCCGGATCTACGCCGGTTGCCTGCAGTACGGGCACAGCAATACTATCTTCTTGCCCTAAAATTGCTGCTAGCAGGTGCTCAACGCGCACATCAGGGTTGCCACGAGTTGCAGCTTGCTGGATTGCATCTTGCAATGCTTCTTGGGTTTTTGTTGTCAGCTGAAAAGCCATGATTGCTTTCTCCTTTATTACTATGTCTATTGTTATGGCGCCTGCGCACCGATTTCATCTATGTGTTTTCTATGTGTTTTCACTTTCCAAAAGCGGGTCTTACGCTCGCTCTTGTTTGCTTACATTAGCCATAACAGCTCGCAAGTTGAGTTTGTTCCACTCAAGTTCATATTTTTTCAAAAAAGTTGAGCGTAGTCCACTTAAGTTACCGTTTCACCTCGGCTGCCAGCAGCCAAATCCGCTATCGCGCCACCCCCGGGTTCAAGAAAATGCCCCTGACCACGGAAACCATTGACAACTTGCCAATTGTTGACGTATCAACTAGATTGGGGTTTATGAAAGCATTTGGATTTTTAAGTTTCGGACATTATCGCTCCAATGGGCGCAACTTCTACGACGCAGCAACTATGCTGCATCAAGCAATCGAATTAGCGAAAAACGCCGACGAGATTGGCGTGAACGGCGCATACTTCCGCGTCCACCACTTCGTTAGCCAGGCGAGTGCACCCATCCCACTCCTCAGTGCAATAGCCGCCAGCACCAAGAATATTGAAGTTGGTACCGGCGTTATCGACATGCGCTACGAAAACCCGCTCTACCTTGCTGAGGAAGCTGGCACTTTAGACCTCATCGCAGATAAGCGGGTAGCTCTAGGCATCTCGCGTGGTGCCCCAGAAGCAGCCCAGCGCGGTTGGGAGGCCTTTGGTTACCAGGCTGAAGACCCAAAGGGCAAAGATCTAGCGCGCGATAAGTTCCTACAGTTCCTAAGCGCAGTACGCGGCACACCCCAGGCCAAAGCCGCCCCGTATGAAGAACAGTACCCACACCTGTATGTACCAGGTAAGCAACTGCCAGTCTTCCCGCAATCTCAAGGGTTAGATAAACGTATTTGGTGGGGTGCCGGCACTCGCGAATCGGCGGTACAGGCAGCTCAAGATGGTGTCAACCTCATGAGTTCCACCCTGGTCACCGAAGCAACTGGTCAGCCGTTAAGCGAGCTGCAAGCTGAACAAATGCAACATTACCGTGATGCCTGGAAGGAAGCCGGACACGACTGGACCCCACGCGTTTCCGTCTCTCGCAGCGTCTTTCCAATCGTGAGCGCCACCGATGCCCAACTTTTCGGCAACACCGCCGATAGCGATAGCATTGGCTACATCGACGGCAAGAATGCTACCTTCGGGCGCACCTATGCGGCTGAACCTGATGTACTCATCGAGCAATTAAAGAACGATGCGGCGGTACAGGCAGCAGATACTTTGATGCTCACTATCCCTAACCAGGCTGGTGTTGAGGTCAACACCAGCATTCTGAACAACTTCGCCAAGTATGTTGCACCTGAACTGGGCTGGGAAGACAACCGCCAAGGCTTAGTGACCGGTTACGAGATCTAAGTCAAAAATAGTTAAAGACCCGGGTTATGGCGTTTCAGCTGTCCCCGGGTCTAATGCATCGAGCAAACGCGCTTTCCAGCTACACTGCGGACATCAAGAAGCTCCCCACCACAATGTTTTCGTGATGGGGAGCTCGCCTTTTAGGTTTCGGCCACACACATGGTTGCCCCAAGTGCGCAGCCTCTTGTTGGGCAACGCCTAGTTGTACTGACTTAGGCCACAAGGGCGTTAAACAAGGAATTGATAATGGCCATCCAGATCAAGGTGAACAGACCGAAGAAATTACCAAGCTGAATATTCAGGCTCCAGTTAATGGTCATACGCAAACCTTTGCCAGCGGCATTCTCACCATCTGCCTGAGCGATTGAGGTTGCTGGAGTCGATACCGCTTGGGAGCTTTCTTGAGAATCACCGGAGGTGGAGACATCAGTTGACTCCTCAGAAGATGCTCCAGTCGACTGCTCAGTAGCGACCTCGGTGCTAGCCTCGGTGGATGCTGCAGGGGGTTCCGCGGTGGAGGCCGCGGTGGTGTCGTCGG
>JAUMTW010000007.1:0-95855 GCA_030531005.1 Corynebacterium sp. | reverse complement strand
GCGCCCGCGGACCCCGCCTCGGACGCGCCGGCCCCGGTGCCCACGGTGGATGCAGCGGTGGTTTCCTCGGTGGATGCTGCAGTGGTTTCAGCATCGGAGGTGGCTTCTGCTACTGCAGTCGTTTCTTGGGTTGCTTCAGCGGAAGTTGGCTCAGCTTTAGAAGAATCTTCGCTGGTTTCTACAGCAACATCTTCGGTGCTTTCCACGGCGCTTTCCCCTGTGGTTTCCGCAGCAGATTCTCCAGTGGTTTCTTCAGTAGATTCGACAGCTGGGTTTTCGTTAGCAGAGCTAGATTCCTCAGCGGCGGTCTCTACCTCAGAGGATGCCGGCTCAGAGGATGCTGTCTCGCAGTATTCTGGCTCGGAGGATTCTGGCTCGGATACCTCAGAAGTTGGCTCAACAGCAGGCTCTTCACTGGAATCAACAGCAGTCGGCTCAGCCTCAGAAGACCCCTCGGAAGGCTCAGCAGAAGTTTCCTCAGCAGCAGACTCCTCACTGGACTCAACACCAGTCGACTCAGCCTCAGAAGACCCCTCGGAAGGCTCAGCAGAAGTTTCCTCAGCAGCAGCATCATCATTCTTGAATAGGTCGATGATGGCGTTGATTAGGCGATCAACCAGTCGGGTAATCAAACCGGCGATGCCACCGGATGTTGCTGGTTCATCAGTTGCAGGATCTTCAGGCGCCGCATCGTCAGCCACTGGTGTTTCAGAGGTGGACTCTTCTGCCTCAGCCAGGTTCAAGGCAATGTTGACTGGATCAAGCTCTGTACCAGCGTCATAGAGATAATTGCCGGGACCGGCAACCGCTGGCACCGCATTGTAGTAGTACCAATCACCCTCGTGAGACTGACTAAACGCGGTGCGCGTCAGATCCGCAATGCGCTGATCAGTAAAAGTTTGCACACCACTGCCGATTTCCTCACGCAGCACTCCTGAATAGTCACCTTCAATAAAGGCTTCATCCTCGGTGACGACTAAAGAGAGGTTACTGTACGTACTGTCCAAAACACAGCGGTCTGCGAGGCAGTGCTTTTGAAAGTGTATGGTACCAGCCAGACTGAGCTCCATGATGTCAGAGTCAGCGTCGAAATGGCCCGCCGTTACTGGCCAGCGATAGGTGCCGTCGGCATTTTGGGTCACACCATCTGTCAAGGTGGTAGCAGATTCACCGACATAATTCCGCCAGCTTGTTTTAATACCCCAGTCGACATAACCCTCGGTTACGTCTTCGATAGCAGCAGATGCTGCTGGAACTAGCGACTGAGTAACTAGAGCGGTCGTCGCCAATACTGTGACGCCAGTGCGCCACAATGCGCGCGTAATCTTCATGCGCATGACCTCCGTTTGAAAACCCCTTCGCCAGTGTGGAAAGGGAAGCCTAATTAGAACAGTTTTAACTTAGCATACAGATTGCCAAGATATTGCCAGGCTTTTACTAAAATTCCCAGCCGTAGGTCACCGCAACACTCCCGAGCCTCGTTGCCACCTTTCCATTTACCGAGATTACCCAGGTCACCATGGCTCAATGTGGGATGCATGTGCATATTCCAGGGCATGGACGTCGATGCATCTATTCCTCACGCATCACCTACATTTGGGGCTGCAAAATATTTTTGATGCCCGAATCATATACCCTACGGGTTTTCGACTGCTGTTTGTTGGCAGCCTAAGGGCGCCGCATTCAGCATGGCCAATAGCTAGGGCCCTAATCACAGCTTGAGCCGTTAACCCAGGATGCCTACTATCGCGGTCACATTAGATAACCCAGACCAGAAAAAGTACGCTGCTACCGCGAACTCCCTCGAATTGCAGGTCCAAGATCCACACGACGTTGAAGACTTGAGAACAGGACTACATCTTGATCCACGATGCCAATATCTGGGTTACCACATATTGCGTAATCACTTGTATCGACATCTATCGGCATATCACCTAGCGAGCGTCTCTAGAGCTGAGCGCCATAACCTCGCTCAACAAGCATTCCGGCACGGGCATTCAGCATGGAGTCAAGACTTCAACTAAACATCCGCCGAAACATCCGCCGAAGATCCACAAAGCGACTGCCCCCAGTCGGAGCACACAAAAAAAGGGAAAATGACCAGGAACTATGAGTGAGAGCACGCAATTTAAGCCTAAAGGAATATTCTATGCAACCTCTTAGCAATTTTCCCGAGATAATCACAGCTAAACCTGGAAGAATAGACTAGGTGTGCGCCCAAAACCTTTCCTCTCATGTGGTTGGCTCTACAGGTCTAAGCGAAGCTGATGCGCAACGCATTACCTCCCGTGTCCAGCACGATCTCAATATTCACTTCCGCCATGCCTCCAAGAATTTCCCTGTGGTGGGTTTTATCGAAAGCCTCTCAAGCCGCTGCCCCGATTATGGCAGTTTAAGTACAGATGCCAAGATCTGGTGCGCTGAGGTTGCCGGGACCCTCGCCGCACGCGATATCAGCGCCGACTGGGTCATCGGCTTAATCTCCAGCGCGATTAGCGCCATTCGCCAAGACTGCCGGGATTTGAGCTTCACTCAAAAGATCCACTTGGAAGAGATCCTACTGCGCAGCCAAGAAATTCTGCTTGCGTTACTACCTACCTTGCCCTCCTCCTTTGAAGGCGAGGTTGCTGAGGTCGTCTCTGAAGGCAATGAAATTGCGGTAGTGCGATTGCTTGTTGACCCCGAAATGCAGTGGTTACCTGGCCAATTCACTAGTGTGCATTCCCACCTGCAGCCTGGCATTTGGCGCGACTACGCCATTGCTACTCCGCCCAACGAGCGTGGCGAGGTCGAATTACATGTGCAGCGTCGGGGCGTGTGTTCCCGTCTCCTGATGACTTCCCAACCCGGAGATCGCTGGAACCTCACTCCTGGTCAGGGCGGCTTTGTTTCTGAAGCATCTCCGCGTTCTTATGAAGAAGTCTATGCTCGGGATGCCAATCGCATTTATGTCGCGCATGCCACCGGCTTTGCGCCTATCCAATCATTGCTGCTCGATCAATTGCAGCAGGGGATACAGCGCGCAGCGCAGGTGTATGTCTCTGCTGATTATCCCGGTCAGCTATATCCACTGATGAATCTGTGGCAATATGCGGCAACTGCCCCCTGGCTAAATGTGACTCCTATGACGCGCCAAGCCCAGGATGCCTGGTGGGTAGAGCCCAGCCCGTCGGCGAGCCCTCCCCCAGGATTGCCGCTCCCCCAACTCGGTGAAGCTGGGGATATGCTTGCCGCATTCGGTGCCTGGGAGAATCACGATATTTTCCTAGCTGGGCCACGAGAGTTCGTGCAGCACACCCGCCGGCAATTACGAGGGGGCGGCACCTCTGCCGAGCAAATCTTTGAGCTAAACTATGATGCTTCTGGAATTTTGCAGGCCTAAATCTTTTTGCTTGCAAGCAGGTCATTCCCCTGCTTCTGAGTGCAACCCTATGAGCTCACCTTCCCATAATGATGGTGGGCTATAGCGCTGTAGTTCTCCGCATGTGCAAGCACTCCAATGGCCTCACGCGCTGCAGCTACCTCGACAATATCGATATCTGCGAAGACCAATTCTGGATCATCCCCGGCGTGAGCAATACGCCGTCCCCACGGATTAATGACGGCGCTTGCTCCTAGACCTGTTGGTGCTCCGGCAGTACGTTCTTCCTGAGCACTGGCTTGGTCGCACGCCAAGATATAGGATCCGGAATCAAGGGCGCGTGCTTGGGTGAGTAATTCCCACTGAGCTTGTTTTCCAGCTCCGGTACCCCAGGAGGCTGGAAGAATAATTACTTGCGCTCCTTGATGTGCCAATTGGCGAAATAATTCTGGAAAGCGAACATCGTAGCAGGTAGCCAGGCCAAAACAGATACCCTGGTAATCAAAAGTCACGAGCTGATCACCTGGGCACACCGTCGCAGATTCTTTAAAACCAAAGGCATCAAAGGTATGAATCTTGTCGTAGCGCACCAATGCCACATCTTCGGCGGCATCTTTACTCGCAGGGAGGACCGCCAAGGCAACATTGGCTACGCGTTGTATGGCCTTTCCGTCCTGTTGGATTTGATCAGCAATATAGAAAACCCCAGCCACAATGCCAATACGATATTGCTTGACAAGTTCGCAGAGTGCAGTGGTAAAAGGGCCAGTCTCGGTTTCTGCTCCGGTATCAAGGCGCCCGGTGCCAAAGCCCTGCATAGTTGCCTCGGGAAAAATGACCAGTTGCGCGCCTTTTTCTGCAGCGTCTGCAACGGCAGCACGCACAAGGCGCAAGTTTTCCATTTTATCACTGCCGCTGGTGATTTGAGCCAGAGCTATCTTCATAATCCCCAGGCTAGCTATTTCTGGGAAAGTTATCCACAGGTTGACCATTTTTCGCGCCTTCGTGTTTGGCAGCCCGCTGTGTTACTGGGGATAGTGAAGTTATGTTATTTACCCCAGAGGCATTTAATTATTTTCAACACGATGGGCCGGAAACCATCATTCCCTATCCTCATTTTTTCAAGTGGAGTGCCACGGCAGCAGCACTGGCTACTGCCCGCGATATCTTTGATGCAGCCGCCCGGGATCTCAACTACTCGATGCTGCGTACCGAACAAGAGATTCGCCATTATTTTTGGGAGTGCTCCACTGCTGATTGTGACCATGCCCGAGCGCTTAAGCAACACCATCCGACACACCTTGGTACTACACCAACACGTCCTCCACTAGCTGCACGCTTGGCTGCACCGGCGCGCTAGAAGTGAGTCGTCATGGAGTCTTTACAATTACGCGCTAGTGATTTGCGCAACCATGCTGCACAACTCATCCAAGCCCAGCACTTTTGGGAGGGCCAGTGGAATCAGCTTTCCTACCACTGGCAGTTAGCCCAAGACCAGTGGCGCGGGAGTGCTGCGTACCGGGCTCAGCAGCGGCTACGGCACTTTCATCTGGCAAGCCAGCAACAAGCTGGGATCTTACGCCGATTATCCGCGGTGCTCATTACCACCATTAGTCCCGCTCAGTTGCTCGAAGAACTGTGGCAGCGCTTATTATTGTGCTACCAAAACCTGCAGCATTGGAATCAATATGTGATTGATGAGTCTCGTATTATTTCTGCATTGTTGCGGGATGTACAAAAGGCAGGGCTGATCTTAGATGAGGCCTGTGCACGCCAAATTAGTGCGGTTTCCAACAGTTGTGCCCATCAATCCTATGCCCCCGGTCCGAGCAAGGAAGAGATATTAGCCACCTACCCGGATGCCACAATCCTGGAGCACTCCGAAAAATATGTCGTCGTTGCTTTTGGGGATTTAGCGCAGGCCTCCGATATCACCACGGTAGTTGCAGGTGTTGGTTCCGCAGATCCGCAGCGGTGGATGAGCAATATTGGGCGAGCAGAGTATTTAACTGAGCAGACATCGGCGGCGACTATCGCGTGGTTATCCTATGATGCCCCGCCGAATGTTACAGGCGGGATTGCCCAAGAGCCAGCAGTTGTTGGCGCGCAGCGCTTACGCAAGTTTCAAGACCAGCTGCGTGCGGACTGGCCACACGCCTCACTCCATGTATTGGGCCATAGTTATGGCTCAACAGTCGCCGGGGTTGCAGCTCGAGAGGGATTAGCGGCCGATAGTTTGATTTTGGTGGGCTCGCCTGGAGTCCCTGACCACTTAGAGCTGCACGGTCGTAATAGGCAGCCGGGGCAAATTGTTGGTGTTGTTAATAATCGTGATCCAATTGGGATTGCGGGTACTAACCAGGTTGCCTTACACGGAATTGACCCTGGGGCACGCGCCCAGGGTCGTCGTAGTCCGATTGATTCGCAGTGGTTCCTGCGCGGGGATCACTCATCGTATTTTGAGGATCCGGAATTTTTGGCGGCCTTACGCAAACATTATGCACAGCACTAAGCGCAAAATTCGCGTTCCTTACTGCTAGTACAAGAGCTGCATGCCCTCATTGCTCACGCTTACGCCACCGGGGTTTCCACATCACCACCGCAGTAGAGCGAGGAACGTGGACGAGTTCGCCGCCACGCTGTTGGAAATTTAAACGGTCAATCTCTGCTTGTGCTGCTTGCAGTTGAGAGCGCAGTTCAGCATTTTCCTTCTTAAGCTCGATAATCGCTTTGATGCCGGCGAGATTCATGCCCTCTTCTTGGCTTAAGCGTTGCACCGTTTGTAAGAGTTCAACATCTTGCTGACTGTAGCGGCGTCCCCCGCCGCGGGTTCGCTGCGGGGTGACGATGCCCAGTCGGTCATAGGTGCGCAAAGTTTGGGCGTGCATCCCGGATAATTCCGCGGCTACGGAGATGACGTAGCCTTCGGTGGCATATTCCTTCTCTGCCATAATCCGCACTCCTTAGTGTTTATTGCCCACCCAGTTTTCCCGGGGATCGAATCCGGCATCACGCTCTGCCTGCGCATAGGCACGCAAGGCGCTTAATGCTGCTGGATCCAGGTTGGCAGGAATTTCTACCTGTAACTTGACAAGCAAATCGCCGGCTTTATCACTGCGCTTAGGCACGCCGCGGCCTTTCACACGTAAGACGCGCCCATCCGGGGTACCGGTGGGGATCTTTACCCGTACAGGTTGATCCAAGGTTGGGACGATGATAGTTCCACCCAGGGCAAGTTCTGCGAAACTCACCGGTACGGTGATTTCGAGATTGTCCCCGGAACGGGCGAATACTTCATCGCTTTTCACGTGCACGGTGACGTAGAGATCACCGGAAGGGGCTCCATTAGGTCCGGCTTCACCTTGACCGGCGAGGCGCACACGCTGGCTGTCGACGACTCCGGGTGGAATCTTGACAGTAATCGAGCGGGTACGGCGCACCGTGCCACTTCCGGAACAGGTGTTGCAAGGATCTTCAACTATCTTGCCGGTGCTGTGACAGGTAGGACACGGGCGAGAGAAGCCGAATGTGCCGCGTTCTTCGGTGCTAAACCCGCTACCCTGGCAGTCTGGGCAGGAGCGTACCTTTCCTGTTTTGGAGCCGGAGCCGTGGCAGACAGTACAAGGAGCTTCTCCGGTTAGTTGGATCGGGATTGCCGCTCCCTGCGCGGCTTCACGGAATTCCAGCGTGATGCTAGTTTCGACATCCGCCCCGCGTTGCGGCTTTTTTGCTCGGCGAGTACCGCCGTTGCTGTTGAATAGGCCGCCGAGGATATCTTCGAAGCCACCACTTTGGCCTTGTCCAGCTCCTCCGAAAATGTCTCCGAAATCGAATTCAGTCGAATTGCGAAACCCTCCGGCAAAGCCGGACCCCACATTCTGTCCAAAACCACCATTGCGCATCATGGTTTTGAACTGGTCATATTCTTGACGCTCTTGCTCATTGCCCAGAACGTCATAGGCTTCGGCAATTTTCTTAAATTTTTCTTCTGCGGCGGCATCACCTGGGTGCGAATCCGGGTGATTTTCGCGAGCTAGTTTGCGATATGCTTTTTTAATTTCACTCTCGCTAGCAGTCGGGGCAACCCCCAGATCGGCATAATAATCTTTTTCAGCCCATTCGCTTTTCATAGCCACTGTGTACTGCCCTCCTTTCTATTCATATTGTAATTGGTTGATACAAAGGGCGGGACACAAACGACTATTTGTGCCCCGCCTATTTTCGCTAGGAAACTATTCTGGTAGTTCCCTCCCTCCTAGGCTTGGCCTAGGCTGGATCGCCGATGATGACCATGGCTGTGCGCAACAGCCGATCCTGTGCAGCATAGCCGCGGCGCAATACCGTAGCGATCACTTTCTCATCACCTTCCGAGAGATCCTGGACGGCTTCATGCCGTTCTGGATCAAACTCGTCACCTGTTTCTGCAAACGGTGTTACCCCAAGGTCGGTGACCGTTTTGGTGAACTTATCGGCGAAAGCCTTCAGCGGCCCCTCTTCTAAGTCACCGTGCTGTGCAGCTAAATCAAGATCATCCAAGATTGGCAGCAGCTGTTGGAGCACCTGGGCGCGCGCATTATCCTTTGCGGCTTCGCGTTCGCGGGCGGCACGCCGGCGGTAGTTGGTGTACTCCGCATTCAGCCGTTGCAAGTCCTCGGTACGCTCGGCCAGCATATCTTCGGTATTGGCCTCGGCTGCTTGCGCCTGCGTATCTTGGGATTCAGAATCTTGGGACTCAGGATCTCCGAGGTCCACATCGGCCAGCGCTTCTTCGACTGCTGCGGCAGCTTGCGCTTCCGCGGCAGCATCAGCAGCGGCTTCTGCAGACTCAGGGCTGGTAGCTTCCGGATCAGTTTGCTCCGGGTTCCCGGGATCCTGGGATAGCGGGTCTTGTGGCTGGGTCATCCCCAAAACACCTCCGGTGCTTACTTGTTGTTCTCGTCCTCGTCGACAACCTCGGCATCTACAACCTCAGCGTCAACAACATTTGGGTCAGCTTCCTCGCCGGCTTCAGCGTTAGCAGCCTCAGCTTCGTAGATGGCCTTACCCAGTTCCTGGGACTCGGTGGACAGGTTATCTACAGCAGTCTTAATAGCCTCGATGTCATCACCCTTCAGTGCTTCATCAACGGCATCGGCAGCGGCGGTAACCTTTTCCTTGATCTCATCGGAGACCTTGTCGCCGGACTCTTCAACAAACTTGCGGGTCTGGTAGGACATGGACTCAGCTGCGTTGCGGGTCTCTTGCTCCTCGCGGCGCTTCTTATCCTCTTCAGCGTGAGCTTCAGCATCCTTGACCATACGATCGATCTCGTCCTGAGAGAGGCCAGAGCCTTCCTGGATCTTGATGGTGTTTTCCTTGCCGGTACCCTTGTCCTTCGCGGTTACGTGCACAATGCCGTTAGCATCGATGTCGAAAGTAACCTCGATCTGAGGAACTCCGCGTGGAGCTGGGGCAATACCACCAAGTTCGAAGGAGCCGAGCAGCTTGTTGGCGGCAGCCATCTCGCGCTCACCTTGGAATACCTGAATCTGTACCGAAGGCTGGTTGTCTTCAGCAGTCGTGAAGGTCTCCGAACGCTTGGTAGGAATGGTGGTGTTACGTTCGATGAGCTTGGTCATCACGCCACCCTTGGTCTCAATACCAAGTGACAGTGGGGTTACATCGAGCAGCAGCACATCCTTGACTTCACCGCGCAGCACGCCGGCCTGCAAGGCCGCGCCAACAGCCACAACCTCATCTGGGTTAACACCCTTGTTTGGCTCGCGACCACCGGTAAGTTCCTTTACCAATTCGCTGACAGCTGGCATACGGGTGGAACCACCAACGAGAACAACGTGGTCGATCTCTGAGATGGAGACACCAGCATCCTTAATAACCTGGTTGAATGGGGTCTTGGTACGATCCAGCAGATCTTGAGTAATCTTCTGGAATTCAGTACGCGAGAGAGTTTCATCCAAGAACAGTGGGTTCTTATCGGAGTCAACGGTGATATAAGGCAGGTTGATCGAAGCGCTCTGCTGTGCGGAGAGTTCAATCTTTGCCTTCTCAGCTGCCTCGCGCAGACGCTGCATAGCCATCTTGTCCTTGGAGAGATCAACGCCGTTTGCAGCCTTGAACTTTTCTACCAACCAGTCAACGATGCGCTGATCCCAGTCATCGCCACCGAGTTCGTTATCGCCAGCGGTTGCGCGTACTTCTACCACACCATCGCCAATTTCCAGCAGGGAAACGTCGAAGGTGCCGCCACCAAGGTCGAAGACCAGGATGGTTTGTTCCTTCTCGCCCTTCTCCAGGCCATATGCCAGAGCAGCTGCGGTTGGCTCATTGACAATACGTAGAACATTCAGCCCAGCGATCTGACCAGCTTCCTTCGTTGCTTGACGCTGTGCGTCAGAGAAGTATGCAGGAACGGTAATCACGGCGTCGGCAACATCTTCGCCGAGGTAAGACTCTGCATCGCGCTTCAGCTTCATCAAGGTGCGAGCGGAGATCTCCTGTGGGGTGTACTTCTTGTCGTCGATTTCGACGGTCCAATCAGTGCCAATGTGGCGCTTCACGGAGCGGATGGTGCGATCAACGTTGGTAACAGCCTGGTTCTTTGCCGACTGCCCAACGAGCACTTCGCCGTTCTTTGCGAAAGCGACAACGGATGGGGTGGTACGCGAACCCTCAGAGTTCGCAATAACTACTGGCTCGCCGCCTTCCAGTACGGAAACAACAGAGTTTGTAGTACCAAGGTCAATACCTACTGCACGTGCCATTATTCAATTTCCCTTTCATCTAAGTGCTTATAACAAGTATTAAGGTTGAGTCTCGGCGTAGCAACTTAATGCCCTCTTCCGCAACCTCCAGTCAATCTACCAGAGGCTTTGAGTGTGTGCCACTCAACCCTGACATTGACTATAACTACTGTGACCACAAAGTTGTTCCCATCTGACTCAACTTTTTGGAAAATTTTGCAAATTCCCCGCTCAGCGCGCCAAAAAAGTAGCAATCCCTTACTAAATGTGGCAGAGTTTTTTCTGATATGAACAACAACGAACGCAAAAATTCGGCACGCCCGCGTGCTGATATCGACCAGGCTATTGAAACCTACGTCGTCGATAACGCCGATCAGACATCTAATACCCAAGCTGGCGAATCTGCTGCCGGCATTATCCCCTCCCCTGATGCCAGCTTCCCCGCCAAGGACCGCGCCATGATTCTTGGCGCTGACATGCGGTGGGCCGCAGGCTGGGCACTGCGCTTTATTATTGTGGTCATTGCCAGCATCCTGTTATGGCGTGGTCTCGGCATCATCTGGGTAGGCCTGCTCCCTGTCCTGCTGGCTATATTGGTATGTACGGTGCTGTGGCCTCCCGTGGTCTTGCTACGCAAGCTAAAATTCCCAAATGCGCTGGCGGCTATCACGGTGATTTTGTCCTTTTTCGCCATCTTCGGCTTCATCATCGCTGCGATGATTCCCAGCATTCGTACGCAATCCATCGAGTTGGCAAACCAGGCTGCGGTAGGCTTCGAAAAGGCCTTGGATTATTTGGAGGGCCCTCCGCTCAATTTAGACTTAAATGAGCTCAGTACCACGATCTCGGATTATGCCTCCAATATTGGCGATGTACTACAGGATAATTCTGGCCAGATTACCAGCGGTGTCTACTCCGGAATTTCCACTATCAGCAGCATTGGCCTGACCTTAGTACTCGTGCTCGTATTATCGTTCTTCTTCCTCAAAGATGGGGATCGCTTTTTGCCAATGATCCGCCGCATCTTTGGCCCTAATGTTGGCTGGCACATGAATGAGGCTTTGACCCGGGCTTGGAACACGGTGTCCGGCTTCATCCGAACCCAGGCGATCGTATCAGCTGTGGATGCCGTCTTTATCGGTTTAGGCCTGCTCATACTTGGCGTGCCACTGGCATTCGTCTTGGCTGTGTTTACCTTCTTCGCCGGGTTCATCCCAATTGTTGGTGCCTTCACCATGGGCACGCTGGCAGTGGTTGTGGCTCTGGTTTCCAATGGCCTACAGACCGCGATTATGACCTTGATCCTGATCATTGCTGTACAGCAACTCGAAAGCAATATTCTGCAGCCGATTCTGCAGTCCAAGGCAATGAACCTGCATGCTGCGGTTGTGCTGCTGTCGGTGACCATTGGTTCGGCGCTATTCGGCATCATTGGCGCCTTCTTGGCTGTACCAGTAGCTGCCGCTGTCGCCGTGCTGATTCGCTATCACCAAGAGTTGGTTTCCTTGCGCGCTGGTGAGATCACTATTGATGACATCAATATGGCCTCTGCCGAAAGTGCGGAGCAAAATCCATCTGCTCGTAATGCGTGGTTAGCCTTCACGGCACGCCTACGCCAGAACACCACGACTCGCGAAAACAAACCAACCTCAAAAGTCGTAAAATCTGAAGATCCACGCTAGAGAAAATTCACGCTAGCGCAGATCCACGCCCGTACTGATCTGCGCTACCACGCCGCGATTCCTTTACGCGAATGCATTGGTAGTACTGCTTGTAAGGGTGCAAGCGCCTGTACCAAGGCCACGTCGTACCCCTTTGCGACCTACACGGATTGGCATCATAAAAATAGGTCCCTGGATATTCTTCAGGGACCTATTGCTATTCACGAGTGCATGTTTTTGGGCTGCAGACAAGGCATCCTAATAGCGGATAACCATACGTCCATCGATACCACCCTTGCGCATGGTCTCGAAGACGTCATTAATATGTTCCAGATCGCACTCGGTAACCTTTGGGTGAACCTTGCCGCGAGCATAAAAGTCCAAGGCCTCTTCAAGGTCTTGGCGAGTACCCACCAAGGATCCACGGATGGTGAGTCCTTTGAAGACAATGTCGAAGATCGGGGCCGGGAAGTCTCCTGGCGGCAAGCCATTAAAGACGATGGTGCCGCCCTTGCGCGCCATGCCGATAGCCTGACCGAAGGCCTGTGGGTGCACTGCCGTTACCAGCACACCATGGGCACCACCATTCGTGAATTTCACGATGGCTTCAACCGGATCTTCCTCGGAAGCATTAACCACGAATTCGGCACCGTGATTCTTTGCGAGCTCCAACTTTTCATGAGCAACATCAACAGCGATCACGCGCAAACCCATGGCCACTGCATACTGTACTGCGATGTGGCCCAAGCCGCCCACCCCAGAGATAACCACGTACTGCCCTGGACGGGTGTCGGTTACCTTCAACCCCTTATAAACGGTTACCCCAGCGCACAGAATTGGGGCTACCTCAACTGGGTCGGAGCCTTCTGGAATACGTGCGCAATAGCGGGTGTCAACCAGCATGTACTGCCCAAAGGAGCCATCGACGGTATAACCACCATATTCTGCTTCATTACACAGGGTTTCCCAGCCAGTGCGGCAATATTCACAAGTTCCGCATGCAGACCATAACCACACGTTACCTACGGTGTCGCCAACTTTGACATCATGCTCGCCCGGCCCTAAGGCCACAACTTCTCCAATACCTTCGTGACCGGGCACGAATGGTGGCTCTGGCTTGACCGGCCAGTCACCTTCTGTAGCATGCAGATCAGTGTGGCACACACCAGAGGCTTGCAGCTTCACCAGCGCCTGAAAGGGACCTGGCTCCGGGAGATCAACCTCGCAAACATTGAGAGTTGGTCCGAACTTCTCAACAACAGCTGCATCAAATGTTTCCTTCGTGCTCATGGCAAATCCTTTCTTACATTTTCTATATTGTCGTGCGGGCACCATAGGCGCCCAGGGATACAACCTGGGGTTATAATCTCCCCAGGCAACGCGCTCGAAAGAAAGTATCCCTGTGGTTTAGAACAAACCTGTTGGGTTCTCGTCATAGGAGACCAGAAGGTTCTTAGTCTGCTGGTAATGATCAAGCATCATCAGGTGGTTCTCGCGACCAATACCGGACTCCTTATAACCACCAAAAGCGGCGTGAGCTGGGTAGTTGTGATATTGATTCACCCATACTCGACCTGCTTGAATTGCACGCGCTGCGCGATAAGCAGTGTTTTGGTGGCGAGTCCATACACCTGCGCCTAGACCATAGTTGGTGTCATTGGCGATCTCGATGGCCTCATCGAAATCCTTGAAAGTTGCCACCGAGAGTACAGGGCCGAAGATCTCATCACGGAAGATAGTCATCGTATTATCGCCACGGAAGACAGTGGGCTCAATGTAATAACCATTCTCCAAGCCAGGAAGGGAGTTGATGTGGCCGCCGGTAAGCACCTCTGCGCCTTCTTTGGGGCCGAGGTCCAGGTAGTGGGAAATCTTGTCTACCTGCTCCTGAGACGCCTGGGCCCCCATCATTACCTCGGTATCTAAAGGATTACCCAACTTAATGCGGCGCACACGCTCGATGGCAAGCTCCAAGAATTCATCAGCGATGTCTTCGTGGATCAAGGCACGCGACGGGCAGGTGCAAACCTCCCCTTGGTTCAACGCGAACATTGCCAGGCCCTCGAGGCACTTCTCGCGGAAGGCATCATCGGCTTCCATGATATCCGGGAAGAACAGCGATGGACTCTTACCACCGAGCTCCAGGGTAACCGGGATAATTTTATCCGCGGCTGCCTTATTAATAAGCTTTCCAACCTGGGTCGAACCAGTAAAGGCAATCTTGCCAATACGATCACTACCGCTTAAGGCGACTCCGGCTTCTTCACCCAGGCCATTGATGATGTTGAGCACTCCATCTGGAAGGAGATCACCAACGAGTTCTGCCCAAAACAAAATGGATGCCGGGGTTTGCTCTGCAGCCTTGAGCACGATGGTATTACCTGCAGCCAAGGCTGGGGCGATCTTCCACGCGGCCATCAGCAGCGGGAAGTTCCATGGGATGATCTGACCAACAACCCCAATTGGCTCGTGGAAGTGATAGGCCACGGTATTGCTATCGATCTGGGATAGGGTGCCTTCCTGCGCGCGAATCGCACCGGCAAAGTAGCGGAAGTGATCAATGGCCAGCGGAATGTCCGCAGCTAGAGTTTCGCGCACCGCCTTACCATTGTCCCAGGTTTCAGCTACGGCGAGCTTTTCGAGGTTGGCTTCCATGCGATCAGCGATGCGCAACAGCACATTGGCGCGCTCGGTTGGGGAAGTAGCACCCCACTGCGCTGCGGCGGCATGAGCCGCATCTAAAGCCTTTTCTACATCAGCAGCTTTGGAACGAGCTACTTGGCAAAAGATATCGCCAGTAATTGGGGTGAGATTATCTAAATACTGACCATCGACTGGTGGCACCCAAGCACCACCGATGTAGTTGTCATAGCATTCGCGGAAGCTGATGATGGAACCTGGGCTACCGGGATTGGCATAAACAGTCATGTGAGGACCCCTTGTGTCCATTGCGCATTTATCCCTACGAGATCTTGCTATGCGGCCACCGTGCTCGGACGAAGCAAAAATGATCTACGCCTGAAAATGCTGGTTGTATGATTTATCGCCACGATATTCAACATCCACATCGTCAGCAACCAAAATCTGCACTCCATGCCTCAAATACACCTATGTAGGGGTGAAAAATGGCGCAGATGACCCAAAGCATTACCTTCTTAATGAAAATAGAGTTCAATAAGTTTGCTGGCGCGGTCGCTTTTCTGCCCCCTTCCCAGATTGCGGGGCAGGATTTTAATATCTCAACTCAACCATGTACTGCGGCACCCCGCACCCATCTACAGGCGCAACAAAACACGGGCATAACAGAAGCCACCTAGCAAGAAGCTAGGTGGCTAATTGTCTTCTTTAAACTTATCGTTGTCTGCCTCTTGAAGACCCTTGGGCTCGAACTAGATCTCTGTACCCAGCGCTTAGCGCGCCCCACGGAGCCTCAGAGCCCGGGGAGCAACTAGCCCCAGATACCGTTAAAGGCCAGCACTGCAACAGCAGAAATACCTGCTGCAACGGGCAATGTGATAATCCAAGCCATAACGATTGGACGCATTAACTTCCAATTGGCAGCACGGTTAACAATGCCGACACCCAACACCGCACCAATCAAAATGTGGGTGGAAGAAACCGGCAGCCCCAGCGCAGAAGCACCGATCACCACAGCAGCAGCGGAAAGCTCTGCCGCAAAACCAGAAGCTGGGTGGATCTCGGTCAAACCATGGCCTACAGTCTGAATGACAAAGCGACCAACAAACCAGAGGCCCGCAATCAGCGCCACACCACACAGCAACAAGGCTGCACGTGGCACCTCTGCCTTGGAACTAATTTCACCGGTGCGCAGCACGTCGAGGACCGCTGCAAAAGGACCAACCGCATTGGCAATGTCGTTGGAACCATGCGAGAAAGCGAAAGTCGAAGCGGTAAACACTTGCAGCCAAGAGAAAATAACGAAAGTGGCACGGCCGATCTCAATGTGGCGTAGGGAGCGCGCGACAATGGAAATAGCCAGCCACACCACAACCGCAAGCATGCCCATAATCATGAAGCTGGCCGAGGTCGAGATATTGAGATTCAGGTTATCCAGGCCCTTGAATAGCAGCATCGCAGAGATAATGATCATTCCACCAGCTGCCAAGACTGGAGCCCAACGCTCAAGGGCGCGATGAGAATCTAATTCCTTGGAACGCTGATTTAGGCTGTAGAGATCACGGTAATAGTCCGACTCCAACTCATCTGGATTAAAACCACTTGCTTGTATCAGCGCTGCATCGCGGGTCATAGCATTGGAGTAAGCCAACTGTTGAATCTCATTGAGGCGCTCGAAAGAGGCTTTAAATTTCTGGCGCAGGCCAATACGCTCTGCGCGCAGCTTACGAATTTCCTCGTCGACCTCATAGTTATAGCTCAAGATATTGCGCTTAATGAAGCCAAACAAAGCCACTGAAACTATGCAACCAAGCAGTGGGGAAAGCACCCAAGATATCGCGATCTGGCCGATCTTGTCCCACTGCACCATATCCGCACCACCGATACCTTCAACGGCGCCCAAGGTCAGCGCAGCGCCGACAATACCGCCAATGATCGAGTGAGTGGTTGACACCGGCCAACCCATGCGCGTTGCCAGCAGCAGCCAGACCGCCGCACCTACCAAGGAGGACATCATAATAAAGGCGAACTGGTTAGCATCCAAGGTGATGGCATCGAGATCCACAATGCCGGACTTCACAGTATCGGTAACCTGACCACCAGCAAGCACTGCACCACTAACCTCGAAGACAGCTGCAACAATCAGCGCCTGCTTCATAGTCAAAGTGCCGGCACCCACAGAGGTACCGAAGGAGTTTGCTACGTCATTGCCGCCAATATTAAAGGCCATAAAAGTGCCGAGCACGATGGTCGTGATCAACATGGGGCGGCTGGCATCAGCATCGATATAGCCGAGCGACCACAGCAAAAAGGCTACGACCGCTACGGTCAAAGCGCCGCCGAAGCTTAAGTGCCACCACAGGTTATTTTCCTGCTGGGGCGCCGGCGATGGCGCCTGTTGGACATCATTCATGCGTATTTCTTTCCAAGAAACGGAGCTACATTCTTAGCTCCCACCAGATGAGTTACGCGTAGAGCATGACTGATTAAGGTAAACGCATGGTGAACGGGATCTTCCTACCATGTGAAACTTTCCCGCTGACGGCCATGCAGCACAGCGAAACCGTGAATCCGCAGAAACCTATAGCACGACCAGTCACACGAGAGCCCAATTTTCACACACCCTGGCTAACACCAGCAGACAGAATCGTACCGATCTGTCTACTCAACGACCAGGCATTTCAGTGATTCCATTCGCAATTCGCACATTTTTCGGGCAAATAGCTGTCCAATTTGCGCTTTACTTGCTAACATTACAGACAGTTCAGTCTACTAGGGTGTCAGTGCTGAGAAATTAAGTACGGCCACACACCCGCATACAGCAGAAAGGAAGCAAGATGCCTCGCATTGCCATCGTCGGTGCCACCGCCACCGGACTCTACGCCTCCGATTTGTTGATGCGCTGCGCCACCCAAATCCCCGGCATCTCTCCTGCTCGCAAGCTACACATCGACATTCTCGATCCAGCGGCCGCACCGTTGAGTGTCAGTACAAGCGCGCAAGTTGCTAATGCCAGCACACCCCACAGCCCTCAGCCAGTACTCGCCACAGTACGACTACTTGGGAATGTGCAGATCGGCTCCAATATCACCAACACGGGCCTTAATAGCGCTGAGCTGCCATTACTCTACGATGCTGTGCTATACACCCAACCAAGCACGAACTACACCGAGCAGGCGATCAGCCATGAGGTGGCGCAGCTGGTATATCAGCTGCAAGCCCAGGAATTCCACCCAGTCATCGATGTCGCTAACATCCTTGCCCAGCGTAATGTCGTGCATACCACCTGGGAAAATCCACTCAAACTGCCCACAACTTGGAATCTGGCACAGTGGGAGGCGGCTATTCATGCAGCTCATGGTGCACCAATTTGCTTCTAAGCAGCGCCAACGCAGCTTGGAGGCAGTGTCTGTAAGCAGTTAGAGTAATAGACAACCAACAAGAAGGCTCGGCAGCCAGCCCCTGCCGCGCCTTTCCGCCAATTGTGTAGGACACCCCTGACTCAACTATGCTTTCAGCCAGCGAACAGACCATCACCACGCTCTTCGGGGTGCTCGGAATCGTACTTTCCGCACCCGCGTGGTTCCTTTTCATTCGGGCCGCTGCGAAACTCTTTCGATTCATAACCGCCGGCCAACCTGAACCGGGGCGCTGGAATCAACCTATTCGCCGATTGTGGACGATGTTCAAGGAGATCTTCTTTCACACGGAGATGATGCGCAAACCTGCAGTCGCTATTGCGCACTGGTTCGTAATGCTAGGCTTCCTCATTGGTTCGTTAGTCTGGTTCGAAGCCTATATCCAGACTTTTAACCCCGCTGGCGGTTGGCCCGTTCTATCTAAGTGGCACCTATATCACTGTGCCGAGGAAATCTTGGCCCTTGGAACAGTCGTCGGCATTAGCTACCTGTGGCTGATTCGCATCCGCTCAAAAGCGCAGGATCGAATGAGCCGCTTTTATGGTTCGAACGCCAAAGCTGCCTACTTTGTTGAAGCCGTGGTCTTTACCGAAGGCTTAGGCATGCTCATGGTTAAGGCCGCCAAGATTGCCACCTACGGACATAGCTCTGTGTGGGCAGATTTCGCCACTCGCCAGCTAGCACACCTACTGCCGGCATCCCCGGTGTTGGTTAGCTTCTTCGCCTTAATTAAGCTGCTCACCGGCATGATATGGCTGGTTGTCGTTGCCCGTCGCCTGACCTGGGGTGTGGCATGGCACCGCTTCTTGGCCTTTTTCAATATCTTCTTCCGCCGTTACCCCGATGGGCACAAGGCCTTAGGTGCAGTTGCTCCTATGCGCTCTGGCGACAAAGAGCTCACTATGGAGACTATTGAGGAGGATGACATACCTGGTGTCGGTAGCCTCACCGATGCTTCCTGGAAGATGCTGCTTGACGTCAGCACCTGCACCGAGTGCGGTCGCTGCCAGGAGCAATGCCCTGCCTGGAATACTGAAAAGCCACTCAGCCCTAAGTTATTCATCCGCGATATTCGCGATGCTGCAGTCGCACATGCCGACTATCTCCAAAACCCAGTCACCTTCGCCGCAGACAACAGTCATGCCGGGGTAGACGTACTCTCCCTCGTTGGGGAATCTGCCATTGTGCATCCTGATGTGCTGTGGTCGTGCACGAATTGTGGCGCCTGCGTGGAGCAATGTCCTGTAGATATTGAGCATATTGATCACATCACCAATCTGCGCCGCTTCCAAGTACTCGCCGAATCTCAGTTCCCGTCTGAACTCACCGGATTATTCAAGAATCTGGAGACCAAGGGCAATCCTTGGGGCCGTAACTCTAGTGAGCGAAAAACCTGGATTGAGGAAGCCCGCCGCGATGGCCTTGAAGTGCCGATCTTTGGCGAGGATGTCACCGATTTCGCTGATATCGAATACCTTTACTGGGTTGGTTGCGCCGGCGCCTTCGACGATGATGGCAAGAAAACCACCCGCGCAGTCGTGGAACTACTGCACACTGCAGGCATTTCCTTTGCAGTGCTCTCCAAAGGCGAGACTTGTACAGGTGATCCCGCCCGCCGCGCGGGTAATGAATTCTTATTCCAGATGCTAGCCGCGGAAAATATAGCGACCCTAGACGAGGTCTTTGCAGGAGTGCCCGAAAAGCAGCGCAAGATCATCACCACCTGCCCACACTGCTTTAATACCATTCGCAACGAGTACCCTGACTTTGATGGCCACTACGAAGTTTTCCACCACACCCAGTTGCTCAACCGCTTGGTGCGCGAAAAACGCCTAACCCCAATCCCACGTCGCCCCGAGGATCGGGCCCCAATCACCTACCATGATCCATGCTTCTTGGGCCGTCACAACAAGGTGTTCGACCCGCCGCGGGAACTTATTGCTGCTACGGGGGCGAACCTCTTGGAGATGGACCGCAATCGCGATACCGGTTTCTGTTGTGGTGCCGGTGGTGCGCGCATGTTCATGGAGGAAAACCTAGGCACCCGCATTAACGAGAATCGCACTGCAGAAGCCATAGAAACCGGTGCTGAAACCATTGCAGTAGGATGCCCCTTCTGTAACACCATGCTGACCTCTGGCGTAAAAGCAATGGAAGAAGAAAAGACTGCCCAACCCGCAGTGAAGGACGTGGCCCAAATGCTGCGCGATTCCGTGCTTGTTGATGGTAAGCTGCCCGAGCCTCACCCGAAGCAATTCTTGGGCGAGCGCATTCGCCTATCCCCTCATGCCACACCACGCGATGCTGTTCAAGCAACGCAAAAACCAGCGAAGCAGCAGATTACCAAAACCGCTACCCCTTCTACGCCTACACCTCCAGTACCGCCAGCGGCAGCTCCGGCAACTCCAGCTACTCCGATTGCTGGTAGCCCGATCCCCCCAGGGGCTCCTAGCGCTCCAGGTATGCCGGCAGCACCTGGTGTACCGAGTGTTCCTACTACGGCTCACACTCCAGGGATTCCGGTATCTGGCAACATCACACCAGCGAGTGATGCACCAACTCCTGGTAGCACAGCACCTACACCGGGTAGTGCAGTGCCAACGCCAGGTGCATCGGTGCCAACACCAGGCGCCGCAGCGCCCACGCCAAAAAGCAATGCACCTGTCCCAGGGTCTGCAATACCAACCCCAGGAGCTACTATTCCACAGACACCTGAGCCAACAGCGCCGAGCATTCCAACACCAGATAGTGCTGTACCTGCCCCGGGTGCGGCAACTCCACAGCCCAGCGCGCCTGCCCCAAATATTCCAACCCCTGGCATTGCAGTACCTACTCCCAACAATGCTGTTCAGGAACCGCAAAGCAGCACCCCACCGCCAACTCCTGGAGTCCCCGTGCCTGACGCACCGGCGCCATCCCTCAATTCGGCCGCACCAACCCCAGCTAGTGCAGTACCCGTGCCCAATAGCTCACTCCCTACACCACAATCCGCAGTGCCCACTCCAGGTGGTGCTGCGCCCACATCCGAGGCAGCAACTCCCTTATTGGGAGTGCCAACTCCAGGCTCAGCGGTTCCTGTGCCACCAACTGCAAACCCTGCGCCTGGCGCTAGAGAACAAAAGTCCCCGAAGACAGAGACGGCTGAAGCTAGCAACGAGGAAAGCTAGCATTACGTGCCGCGATTTTTGGCACGTATTTCGCAAAAGCAGCGGGCATCACTGAGTACCCAATTGAGTACCCACTGGTGCCACACTGTTATCATGGTGAACATGGACGCGTATCAGAATTCTCACTACCGCCTCAGTGATTCCGAGCGCGGCACGGCCATGGGAGAACTGGATGCACACTACGCCGCAGGCCGCTTAGGTTATGAGGATTATCAAGAACGCCTCGACGTCGTCCGCCAGGCGAGTTATCAAGGAGACATTCAGGATATCTTCCGCGACTTACCGCCAATGGATGTATCAGTCGCCCCGGTTGATGTGGCCCGTCTGCCAGAGAATACATACACCGTCGTCGAGATCGCGGATGCCCGGCGCAAGGCCCAACATACCCGCGGAGGTCTTTTTGCACTCAGCACATTGGCTGGTATCGGCTTGATGGCAGGATTCAATAATCCGCTGTTTTTTCTGCTTCCTGCAGTGGTATTCATCCTGCTCTATGTGATGAAGGTGGGCCCAGATCGTTGGCATACCCCATCGCCTCGCCAACTTGCAGCCCAGCGGCGTCAGACTCAGCGTATGCTCCATAGTGCGGAATTGGAGCAGCGCCGCCAGGCCCGCAAGTTGCGCCAAGAGGAACTCAAGGATGCGGCTCTCGAAATCGCACAGCGTTCTGTCAAGCGTATCGGCCACTAGCAACCACTATTCCAAGTGTGCTTCCTACACTCGCGCTGAACCGGATTTTTTGCCTGGCAGTGGGTGCACCGCGCTACCCTTAGATCTAAAAACATGGCAACATAGTTTCCATGTCCCAGAATCATTCCTCCACTCCGCGCAAACGTCGTATCTTCGATCAATCCGAGAAGATGAAGGACGTACTTTACGAAATTCGTGGGCCGGTTACCGCGGAAGCCGAGCGGATGGAATCAGATGGTCACCGCATCTTAAAGCTCAACACCGGTAACCCTGCGGTCTTCGGTTTCGAGGCTCCCGATGTAATCATGCGCGATATGATCGCTTCCTTACCAACTTCGCAGGGGTATTCCACCTCCAAGGGCATCATTTCCGCACGCCGCGCTATTGTGACCCGCTATGAGCTCATCGATGGCTTCCCTCACTTTGATGTCGATGATGTCTATCTGGGTAATGGTGTTTCCGAGCTGATCACCATGACCATGCAGGCCTTGCTCAATGATGGCGATGAGGTCTTAATCCCGATGCCAGATTATCCGCTGTGGACTGCTGCGACCTCGCTTTCGGGCGGCAAACCAGTGCACTACCTATGCGATGAAGAAGATAATTGGAATCCGGACATCGAGGATATCCGCTCCAAGGTCACTGAGAAGACCAAAGCTATTGTGGTGATTAATCCCAATAACCCCACCGGAGCAGTCTATTCCCGCAAGATCCTAGAAGAACTTGTGGCCATTGCCAGAGAATATGATCTGCTGATTCTGGCTGATGAAATTTATGACCGCATCCTCTATGACGGTGCGCAGCATATCTCTATTGCTACTTTGGCCCCGGATCTGTTGTGTATTACCTACAACGGCCTTTCCAAAGCTTATCGCGTAGCCGGTTATCGTGCTGGTTGGATGGTTATTACTGGCCCGCGCCATAATGCCCGCGGCTTCATTGAAGGACTAGATCTGCTAGCCGGTACGCGTTTATGCCCCAATGTGCCAGCTCAGCACGCTATTCAAGTAGCCTTAGGTGGGCGCCAGTCTATCTATGAACTCACCGCTACTGATGGCCGTCTCACCCGCCAGCGCAATATCACCTGGCAAAAGCTTAATGATATTCCGGGTGTCAGTTGTGTCAAACCCATGGGTGCGTTGTATGCGTTTCCGAAACTAGATTTGGACTACTACGATATTCATGATGATGCCCAGCTCATGTTGGATATCTTGCGGAGCGAAAAGATTCTAATGGTACAAGGCACCGGTTTTAACTGGGATAAGCCAGATCACTTCCGCGTGGTCACCTTGCCATGGGCCTCGGAGCTGCAGGAAGCCATTGAGCGTTTGGGCAATTTCTTAGCCAGCTACAAACAATAAAGGAGACTGCATGGGTCGGCACTCTAAGGCATCATCCAGCTCAACAGCACAAGCAGGTGCAGTGACGCAGCCTCCGGCTCAAAGCGCCCATGAACACTCCTCGCCGCTGCTGAGTGCACATGGTTCGCATGGCCATAGCCACGTGCACTCCCATGATCGTCACGCCAATCGCATCGAAGGCATCAATACATGGCATGGCTGGCGCTGGGTATTGATGATCTTCATTGGCCTTTGGATTATTGCCACTGCCTTCGGGCTGGTGCGCATGTGGCCAGGCAATCATGATCCTTTGGTGAGCGATGATTTTGAATCTACTTTTGCCCTGGGTAAGCAACAGGTCAATGCCACTGTCATCACCAGTAATCCAGGGGATTGCAGTTCTCCTGCTGCCGGTACGATATTTGATTCCTCACCTCGCATTTCGCCAGAAGACGCTGTGGCAACTGATGCAGAGTGCACCTGGTATATTGTGAGGCTTGATTCCGGAGAAGATGCCGGCAAACGAAGTTTGCTCATTAGCTCGGGACTTGCCGGGGAACCGGACTTAGTCGAAGGCGATGCCATCACCTTGTTAGTCCAAGAGGACACCACCGGACAGCGCACTTATAGCTTTGGTGATTATCAGCGGACTACCGCCTTGATCATTTGGGGTGCGGCCATTCTCATCGCTATTTTGATTCTGGCTGGTCTGCGCGGGCTGCGCTCACTAGTGGGCTTAGCCTTTACCATCGGTGTGGTCGTGTTATTCACTTTGCCAGCATTGCTTGCAGGTTTCTCTCCTACTGCAATTGCCATTTTCAGTGGCGCATTGATGCTATTGCCCACGGTATTTTTGGTCCATGGGTGGAATTGGAAAGCGGCGTCTTCTCTTGGTGGCACCCTGGCAGCCTTGGCGATCGCGGCCTTATTAGCCTATCTAGCCATTGAGTTTGCTAACTTGCGCGGCCTGGGGGATGAGGAGAATCTTCAAATTTTGCGCTTCCTTCCAGAGATCTCGGTGACCGGCATTTTGCTTTGTGGCTTCATTATCGGCGCGCTCGGTGTACTCAACGATGTAACTGTCGCGCAGGCATCCACGGTCAATGAGTTGGCAGAATTAGATCCCAGCGCATCCTCCTGGCAGCTGTTTATCAGCGCAATGAAGGTGGGTCGAGATCACATTACCTCGATGGTCTATACCTTGGTACTGACCTATACCGGGGCTTCGCTACCTATTTTGTTGCTGCTTTCGGTTGCCGATCGTCCTCTGGGGCAAACATTGACCAGTGATGTGATGGCCACTGAGTTCTTACGCACTGGTGTTGGCGCTTTGGCCCTTACTTTAGCCGTGCCACTGACTACCTTGTTTGCCGCCTATACTGTGCCGAATCGCAAGATTCAACAGGCCGCAATACAACCGGCTACGTAAGGCCTAGAGCATTACTACCTGCCGGTTTTTAGTTGAGTAGCTGCCATCCCTGGCACCTACCATTGGTGTATATCTACGAAACCGCAAATTTCGAGCAGTTGTGAAATATTTACCCGCTGCATAGCAAGTGCTCGTAAGGCTTCCCGATGCTGTGGCCAGGAGGCAACAATGGCTAACGCTGCTGCGTAAAGGCAAAACTGAAATGCGTGGTAGCTAGTAACGCAATGACCTGGTGGGTGGGATGTTGAGTGTCCGCAAGAGTACCGCCTCTTCTAAGAAATTTCGCCCCTGCCCCAAGCCGATACGTGTTGGGATCTGCTCCCGTAATTTGAGTGCTGTCCCTACTGGCACTCTGGATTTCTCGATGATGGCCTTTAAGCGCCTCGCCTGCGTAAATGTAAGCTACTCAACCAGTTCTCGGGAAGCGTGAGTGACCGGGCCACGATTAATGCGACCATGTGCCGCATCATATGAGATTCCCACCGCAATGATATGAGTTGTGGTACCCCTCATCGGCGCTACTACACCCGGTGCCCGGTGTACCCTATCAGGGTTCTGGTACTAGTAAAACTTCATGGGTCAGGCTCGCTCAGATGAATCTGCCTTGTAGGAAGGGCATGAATATGAGGTGAATCATGCTCAACCACCATGACCTCGTGGCCGTTGATTTACAGGCGTGCTGCCTGGACAAATCCCACGTATCTTGCCCCCATCACGTTTATTCGCAAAGTTATGTATTTATCCGCTCCCCTACCAGGCTTGCAGAATACATATTTTTCTACACCTGCATCTGCTCTCCCTGCATTACAGCAACGGCTAGTGCTAGGCGCCCTTTTTAGTTTGGAACGAGAAATACGCGATACTAGGCTTCCCGGAAGTTCAGATAAGATTTCGAAGGAGTCGGGCCACGCTGGCCTTGGTACTTCGAGCCTAAGCCAGAGGTGCCATAAGGATGCTCTGCCGGCGAAGTAAGTTTGAATAATGCCAGCTGGCCCACCTTCATGCCTGGCCATAAGGTGATAGGCAGATTGGCTGCATTGGAGAGCTCTAAGGTGATATAGCCGGAGAACCCCGGATCAATAAAGCCTGCCGTCGAGTGGGTAACCAATCCCAGACGCCCCAGGGAACTCTTGCCTTCTAAGCGACCCGCAATATGGTCAGGCAGGGTAAATTTCTCTAGGGTTGCGCCTAAAACAAACTCACCTGGGTGCAAAACAAAGGCTTCGCCCTCTGGGACCTCGACAGGTGAGGTTAAATCTTCTTGCTCCTGCTTTGGATCAATGTGGGTGTAGCGGGAGTTATTAAATACTCGGAAGAAACGATCCAAGCGCACATCTACCGAGGAGGGCTGGACGAGTTGCTCATCATAAGGTTCGATGAGCAGACCTTCTGAAGAAATAGCTTGGCGAATATCGCGATCAGAGTACAACACAGTTTTATTTTAACCTAGGCAGTGTTGCCGGTGTTACTACCGAATCTCCAGTCGTCACCGCGTGTGGGAATGATAGGTGGTCGCATATGCTGGCATGAAATGGAAAACGTGCTAAAGTAGTTTGAGTCGCAAGCGCGATAATGCCGATGTAGTTCAATGGTAGAACATCAGCTTCCCAAGCTGAATACGCGGGTTCGATTCCCGTCATCGGCTCCATTTTGACTCATTTGGATGCAACGGGGCGCTTTCCCGGGGTTAGGCCAAAAATGGGTCGTTTTTATTCGGGGCGTGTTAACCCCGTTTTTCTTCCTTGTTTTGCAACGAAAAATCCCACGCAGCCACCAGTAGTGTTGCGGTGTCGGGTGAGAGCTTTGATTGCCAGTCTTGCTAGATAACTGGCCTGTGTGTTGTGGCCGCCTGTTGGCTAGTTTTTTTGGTGGCTATTGGCATGTTGATTGTCTGCCCATCGTAGAGGGTGCCACCGTGGTCGATGGTCGCGTGGTCGATCAGGGTGCGCCATAGCACTGGCATGAATTCCGTGGTGCTTTGCCCTTTGAACTGTCTGAGGGTTTGGGTGCAGTGGCAGTATTTCGCTGCGCGTTCTCGTAAATCGGTGAAGTCGGCCTCGACCTGATGGTAGTCGGCAAGTGCTTGGTCATAGTCAGACTCTAACTGTGCGGATTGCGCTTCGTAGTCTTCGTTGGTGAGGGCGTCCCTAGCGTTTTGGTAGGCCACCAGCGCGGTGAAGGCTTCCCTGGCGCGGTCAAGACGGATAGCACACTGTGCAAGGCGGGCCTCCATGTGATTAGTGCTGAAGGTGTCCGCGATGAGTAGTAGTCCGGTTGCAGCCTCGGTGAACGCAAGCAAAGCCTGAATCAAACCAGCAGCCAGGCTGGTCACGATCCGCAGTGTCGTATCGAGGAAGGCCGGTAGCTGCTCGCTGATGAAGCTGATGAAAGCGAGGGCCTCTTGAATGACCTGACCCCAAACGGTAATCAGCCCATCCACACCATCCTTCCCAAACGCCTCCGATAGAACACTTACCCAAACACCCCACCATCGGTATCACGGACCGCGACAGCATTTCGGTCAGCCCACCACCAGCCAACTGGCCTTTACGGTTAGCAACGCCATCTAGGAGCGTACTTAACTGACCGTTGAAGATTTTGGATTAATTCTCCATCGCCCCATAAAAACGCCCACCCTCAGCGATCGCTGACTCAAAGGACTAGGCGACCATCTCAGCCGAGATAGCCCCCTTCGACATTTTCTCCTTGAGCTCACCGATGCTTTTGCCGGTCTTACGGCTGATTTCTTCGAGGGGGTTGAAGCCGGCGTTGATCATCTGCATCAGATCCTGGCCCGTGAGCTTGCCAGCAGAGGAGACCTGAGCAAATGCCAAAGACAGCGAGGAAAACTTTTCTTTGTCGCCTTGGGCGACATCCCCAAGCATCCCCATGTACTTCTGCGCATCCTGCGCGCTGATGCCAAAAGACATCAAAGTTCTGGTGGCATCAGCCAAATCCTGCATCCCATACGGGGTCGAAGCCGCCCGGGCTTTCAAATCTGCGACGAGCTGGTGGGCCTTGGCCTCGTCCCCAAGCATCGTGGTAAACGAGGCAGTGTAGGACTCCATGGTCGCGTTGTAGGCAACGCCATCTTTCATCGCGTCCACAAACCCACGCCCCACAGCCTTGATCGCCGTGCCGATGGCCTTCACCCCAGCAACGATGGCATCACTAGCCAGGTTGGCTTTGAGCACGTCGCCGAAGGAGAGGGCTTTCTTGCCGCTGGTGTCCATCTCGTCGCCAAGATCGTCAACAGCGTCTTCTAGGCGGCCGGCGTCTTTGGCGGCGTCGCGTGCGTCGTCCCCAGCATCATCAACGTTATCCCCGAAGGTGCTGAGGGCTTTGTTGTTGTCCTCCAACTCGCCTTCAAGATCAGCCAACGCCGCCTTCGCATTATTCAACTGCGTCTGCCACGCCAGCGTCCGCCGATCCGTTTCCCCGAAGTTCGTAGCCGCGTTCTTCAAAGCGGCTTCAAGGGTGCTGATCTTCTCCCGCTGCGAGGAAATCTGCTCGGCCAGCACTTTGCCTTTGGCGGCGTACTTGGCCTGGGCATCGTCAGAGCGTTTGAACTGGGCATCCACCAGCTTCATCTCGCTACCGAGCACGCGGAAGGACGCATTGATCTCAGTGATAGCGCGCTTGAACTCCCGCTCACCCTGGAGTGCGATCTTCAGTCCGAAATCTTCAGCCATGAGCGGTTCCTCCTGCGTAATAGGCGTGTGTGTGGGATGATTAACGTGTGGCGTCTATAAGAAACTCTTAGGGCTGCCTCATGACCACCCCCACCTCACTTCCTAAGAAAAGGATTCGATTTATGGCAGCTGAAACAGTTGTTAAAAACAAGATCAGTGACGCTGTTATTCAGCAGGTTGCAGATGAGCTCGGCCACTATGTGTATGCACTGGTTGACCCGCGTGATGGAGTTCCTTTTTACGTAGGGAAAGGGACGGGGAGCCGATTCGCAGCCCACGGCAAAGAAGCTCTCTGGACTTTTACGCATGGAGAAATTGAAAGTGTCGAAGAAGAAAAGTTAGTCAACGCGAAACTACACAAAATCAAAGAAGCTAACTTTGAGCCCGACATCTGGATTCTTCGTTACGGCTTAACTAAATCGGAATACACCTCTGTAGAGGCCGCATGTATAGATATTCTGCGTTCTTTCCCTGTCATACCTCTGAATGAGGGCTCACTCAGGCTTCCTGATCAGGTAAGTGCTCAATTGACGAATCTTCGCAAGGAGGCTTCTCGTGGACACGGAATCGTTCGTCTTGATACATTGATTGCTGAGAAAGGTGCTCCAGTTCTTGAATACGACAAGCCGTTACTCATCATCACTCTAGGGCCATGGGTAAATACTTCCGAGGACATACCAGGAGGAAAAAAGCGGCAGGGGTATGGCTACAAAAAAGAATGGCTTGAATCATCTGAGCGATTGAAGCATTACCAAGAAATTGGCGAGTCCTGTTGCTCCTGGTGGAAATTAAGCGAGCGGACCATTCAAGATAAGGGAATCGAATACGTGGTTGCGGCTCATCGAGGTGTTACGCGGGGATTGTTCCGTATAAAGCCGAATACCTGGGAGGCATATTCGGTCTCGAACGGCAATGGTGAACCTGAGCGTCGGATAGGTTGGCAGTTTGACATTGTTGATTCGGGTGATGTCTTCGATCAGGTAGTCGGAAGTTACGGGCACATCCTTTCTCCTAAACCTAAACAAAACCAGCATTATTGGCCCTTTAAATGATTGAGCCTAGACCCCGTACGGGATCACGTCATCAATGAATGTCTCCCGCACCGGGCTTGCGGTGCCGTTCATCTGGCGGTGGCATTCGATCAGGTCAAGTAGGAGGCCGAGCGGAATCAGCCAGGTTTCCGCCTGCCCCAAGCCCAGGACAGTTACGCCCCAGTGGAGCAGGCGGATAAACGTGGCCTCATCACCCTCTGCTACCCGGCCGGCTGGTCTTTTCCCACCGGCTCCTGGGACACGATCTCACGGCGAGTGCCGTTGACCAGCGCGGCGGTGATGGCCTCACGGTAACCAGCCAAATCAGCAGGACACGTCAAAAGCTCCACCAGGTCTTCGGAGAGCAACTCCTGCTTGTCATCAGGGTGGGCAAAGTTGTGGATTTGGATGCCTTGGTTGGCCAGCAGGGTGACGATCCAGATGATTTCACCCAAGGCTTGGTCCATATCCTCACCGGTGAGGAGTTTTTCACCGAGCTGATCTAGGCCGCCGTAGCGGGCAGCAATCTTCCTGGTCGCCCCCGTCGAAAGGACAAGGGTGTACTCACGGCCTGCGATGGTCACAGAAGCGGTGCGGCCATCGAGTCCGGGGTTTTCATGGTCGGGGTTTGGCTACTCATGATTCAGTCTTCTCCTTCCCGCCTCAGGCGCCCTTGGTGATGGTGGGTTCATAAACCTTCTTGTACCAATCCGTAATCGTCTGAGGCTTGAGGCCGTCTTGACCTTCGGTGACTTCTGCCTTCCACGGGTGCAGGCCATTCTTCTCCGCCTTGTTACGCCGCATGATCGTCCCCTCAATCGAAGGGGTAGCAAAACTAATGCTGTCACCCTTGGTGTTCAGGGACGTGGCGGGCGGTGCGAACTTGACCCGGTAGAGCCAAAAATACGTGTACTTGCCGTTGCTCCGGCGGGCTCGGAAGGCGATAGCGACCGGCTTGGCCCCATCCTCTGATGTGGCGACCAGGACCTTGTTGTCGTCCAGGGTGCAGCCAGTCAGTTCCGCAGCAACCTCGGGCTTCAAATCATCGATCCCCAGGGCGAGGGTGCCGGATTTGAACTCCTTGACCACCTCACTAGCACCGTCGTCGGCGTACAAAATTGCCTCGGCTAGTTCGACAGATAACTCTGCGGAGATGGCTTTGGCTAGGGGTTTGGGTGTGACGTAGGTTTCCTCACCACTTTCGTTTTCGGTGATGGTTGCGTAGTAGAGCTTGTCAAGACCAATCGTGGCCATGGTGTCCTCCTTCAAAGACAGAGCGTGTGTGTGGGCATGGGAAAGCCCCAGACCAGTAGGTGGTTCTGGGGCTGTTAGTGGGGGTCTACTGCGAGGGCGACCTCGATGACGTAATGGTGATAACCTGTCTCTGGGTCGTGGCCGATATAGCGGCGCTCAGTAATCGTCAGGCCAGCGTGACGCAGCATGGGTGGGACGTTAGTAGCGTGCAGTTTGTAGCTACCGGTAGTGAAAATATTGATCCGCACGTACTGGATCTCCACACCAGGCGCATTGTCTGCATGCAGGTCATACACATCGGCCAAGGGCGTTAAGACGATGTAGTTGCCTACCTGTTGGGGTGGGAAAGAACCAGTGAACACTGGCATGCCAAGCCCGTTCAACAACCGCATCAGCAGCTCAAGGCACTCCACCCCGATCACCTGCCTTTCATCCGGTTTTGCAGGACTTGTTTCATCGCCTCCAAACACGCCCGGCGAGATGAGGCACGTGCAGGACTGAGGAATGGGCGGGGCGCCTGCCCGGCCTTGCCATACTCCAAAACATTGGCGATCAGGGCGTTCGGCCGCCCGTCACGCCTGTTTTCGGTGAACCCGACTTTCACATTGTGATCACCCTTGCGGTCCACCTTCGCCGGAGACAAACCCAAAGCGCCCAGCAACTGCCCGGTAGAGCGAGACTTGCCCTTCGTGTTTCCAATGGCAGCCGTGAGGTTTGCTCGCACCTTGCTTTCGACTACGCGTCCGCCAGCGGTGACGGCTTCATCGGCAATGTCGGGCATGGCTGTGGTCAGGTGAGCGAAGGCCTCGAGGGTTTTGGTGGGCATTTTGATGCTGGTTTTAGCCACGGTGCACCTCCTTGCGTAGGAACAAGATGAGGTAGCGGCCTCGGTTTTTCACGTTCTCAATCCCCATGATCGTGAAAGTTTGATGGTTGACGTACACCTGTGCTCCGACCACTGGGGTGAAGCCCTTGGGGGTGCGGATGGTTGCCATGGCATCGACTTGGTGGAAACCAGCAAGGTTCGCCCACCTGGTCGTAGCAGAGCGCTCCTCAAAGGCCCCATGCCACTCATGACCACTGCGAGAAGCCGGGCGGGCAAACCCCTCCTTATCGGCAATCATCGGCGAATTAAGGAAAAGCATGCGCGTACCTAAACGACCAACACCCACCGCGTTCACCTCCCTCTCTTTTAGACTTTCCAATCGCGATCCAAAATGAGCAGCCGGTTGACGGCCTCCCACACCCGGGCGGCTGCGTGCGTGTTATCAGCGAAAAACCCTCCGGTCGAGCCGTCGCGGGATTCGTAGAAGTGGGTTGCCAGCATGATCACCGCCCGGTAGGTCGATTCAGACAACGGGTAATTGTCATAGTGGCCTTGGGGATGGTGTTGGTAGGAGGTGGCGTAATCAAGAGCCGACAAAATCAACTCACCCAGTAGCTCATCATCCTCACCGTGCTCAAGCACCAGGTTGGCTTTGAGGGCCTCGATGAACTGGGTTTGGTTAAACATGCGTGCCATGGTTTTACACCACCTCCCCTCCAACTAGGTTTCCCATCAGGCTTTCTGGGGCAGGACCTTGACCGCTTCGGGCAGGATCAACTTGCCGTCGACGCGTTGGGTTGCCATGCCCCCCACCTGATCCGTCGTCGCAAACAGTTCATTGAGACGCTTGAAAGAGCGGCCCTCGCGGTCTACGATCCAGTAGTAAGATAGGCAACCAAACGCCACGGCATTTGCTCCTGCCTTGAGTTCGGGAACGAAGGAGCTAGTGTGGATGGGACGGCCTAGGATCATGTCCGGTGCGCCTGCTGTGAGGGCTGGTTGCCACAGGTACTGGCCCTGATTGTCCTTAACGGCCGGGGAGTCGTTGGTCATCCATACGGCGTTCTTGCGGTACGGGAGCGCGAAGCGCATAGAATAGATCAATGTGCTCGTCTGCGGTGATCGCGGTCTGGCCGGCGATCTTGAGGCCTTCTTCGGCGCCGTCGCTCTTGGCGAAAATGCCGGTGGGCTTATTGGACCCATCCCCAACCAGGAAGGCTTCTTCTTCAGCAGCGCCGATACGCCGCCCGAACTCGCTGGCCAAATACGCCTCAATGTTGAACGCGGAATCGACCAGGAGTTCTTCACTGACCTTGATGAAGGTAGCGAGCTTATAAACCCCTAAGATGACCTGTTTGAACGCTTCGTCAGACTCTTGGACTGCTGCGCTCTCAGATACCCTGCCTGGAGTAGCTGGTCTAGCCAAGTGTGCAAAATGTCTTGCGCTATAGGTTGCAACTGGGGACCATAGCTGGCGCTATCGCTGCGAATCTTTGCTAAATCACAACCATGAGCCGCTAATTCATGCGCATGCCCAATACACCAGCGCTCAATATATTGACTCTGCGCTTCAATATGAAATTGCAATCCCAATACTTGATAAGCAGTTTCGTCACGTTTCTGGGAGGGGCGCCATCCAAATGCCTGTTGCGGACAAAGTTCCGTCGAAGCTAGCACTTCTGCTGGTTCGGGCACCACAAATCCATCACCATGCCAATGTAAAACTGGTAAATCTGCCACCGGCTGTAGCAAAGAATTCTGTCCGAGTGGGGTCAAAGTCACTGGCGCCCACCCAATTTCTGGTGCGGCTTGCTGTTGCACCCGCCCACCGAGTATTTGGGCAAGCAATTGCGCACCCAAGCAGATGCCCAATATAGGTGTCTTGGATTCAATGTGTTTGGTCAAGAAATCACGCTCCGCTCTCAACCAGGGATACCGGGCCTCATCATTAGCGCCAAGTGGGCCACCCAGCGCTACCACGATATCTGCTTCTGCAGTTTGGAGGGCAGAAACCTCATCAATGCCGGCATCCCAATATTGCACGTTCAGTCCGCGCTGGTGGAAAACTTCTTCCAAGATTCCCAGATCTTCAAAACCTACATGGCGGATGACCAAAACTGTGCCTGTTGCCATCATGCTGTCCTTAGAAACTTAACTTAGTAGTGGTAGCTCGTACTATAGCACCTAAAGCACCTGGACTTCCTCACATATCTTGCTTGTTGCTGGAAGTAACGAGGAATATGAAAGAGCAATCTGCCCGGGTAAACCCTCTTTTCAGCGCAACACTAACCTTGGAGAACTTGCGTAGCTAGATTTGTCCTGCCATGGAGGTTGCCCGGTGCGTGCTAACCAGATGCTAAAGTCGGACAGCCTTGCGTCTGGCTCGCCGGGCTAGTAAGCCTGGGATGCTAATAGCAAGTATCCAACCAAGGATGATGTCGAAAACATAGTGCTCGGCAAAAAATACGAGGGCAAAGGCCATGGTGAGTGCATAAGCCAGCGCCAACAATCCAGTTTTCCAGCGGCGTGCAAATAATAGATGACTCGCTATGAACATGGTCAAGGCTGCATGGAGGGAAGGTACAGCTGCTACCAGGTTCGTCGATTCATAGGCGCTGACCAAAATGCCTTCTCCAGAATCGACTGGTGCTACTGGAGTTTGAGTCGGCTTATCTGCTTCACGTAGTTCTCGGCGGGCGCCGTATTGGAATTCTTCGAGACCACTCGCTAAGTTGCCGGGAGCTATTTCACCCCAAGCCCGAGCCGTCAAGCGCAGCACCCACGGTTCTGGGGAATCATGCTGATTCTCTACCGCACCTAAGAGCGATCCCTGTCCAGCGTGCTCTGCTGAAAACATGCACGGAGTATGTGCTGGTTTTTCTACCACATCGGCTGCAGTACAGCGGGCTGCAGCCCATGGGGGCGCTGCTGGTAGCAAAGTATAGATACTAAATCCTACGAGGGTTACCCCTAGAAAACCCAGGATATAGCGCCGAAATTCCACTCGGGAGCGCACCCAAATAAAGAAAGCTGCCAGATACGGCATGAAGAAATAAGAGGAGTAAACCGCCATGAGAATAAACTCCCACCACGGCGGGGTGGCATAGCGCCAGTGCTCTTGCACCCACACATTTGGCACGGTACCGCCAAAGAGCCAACGATCTATATTGAGTGCTAAGTGCCAGTGCACCGGAATCTCAATCCAACGAGCTAGATGCTTAATCCACCCATATACTATGATGAACAATACAAATGGGGCCCAGTCTACATACAATCGCAGCAACCTACTATGCCCAATACAGGCTATACCAAAGCCCACAAATGCCAGGGTAAACCAGGATCCAAGTATTACGGACCAGCCCATAAAAAGGCCCACGAGTGCCACCGATAATGCCCAGATCCCAAACCCTATCCAGCGAATTTTGTGCAGTTGCTCATCACTGAGTTTTCGCAACCACGACCAGTGGTATTGGTAGGGTTCGTTGGTATTCCATCGGTCATATACTCGCTGCTTCCAGCTTGCCGATGGCACATCAGCGGCAGATTGCGCATCATTCAGCTTTGCAGCAGCAGACACAGAGGACACCTTTCATTGTGGGTGCATCCAAGGAAAAAATTCGGGCTACCATGTCGCATTGCGGTAGTGGTCCTACACAAATGCCCATGGCGCCATTGGCTTGCAAAAGGCCTGCACCGTAGCAAACCGCATTGTTTAGAATGTAGTGCCCAGCACTAGAATTCTCAATGAATGCCCATTTTTGGTTCTTGGCTGCAAAACTGCGCACCCACTCTTCGTCTTTTGCTGCTCTGCTGCAACTGATGTTTCGAATCAGCACAAACACGGAGTAGGCGCTTACCGCTTTCAAGCATCCCTTATCGAGTTGCCGCAGCGTCAGCGCCCGACTAACAACTACTGACAATTAATAGCAACACTGTCTTCAAACTCAGGGGCAGGATTCCTCCTACTCATCCGCTTGCTTGGCACCTGCAGTTGCTGTGGCTTCACTACGTGTAGCCCATTCCAGTAGTTGAAAGAGATTCTGATAATTTTGCCCAGTTGCCTCCGTCATACCCTGCTCACATGTCCGGTTAATAGAAGCATAAGCCTCATAAGGACGCTCATTGACTTCCGCTGCCTCTGCTTGGGTAGCACTTTGCGTTAGTTCAGGATGCAACATACCCCGATCACCCGCATAAGCACAGCAACCCCAGTGTTGAGGGATCACCACTTCTTGGGCGACAGCTTGCCCAAGAGTACGCATCTGTTCGATAAGTCCCAGGTGAGTCAACGAGCAAGTGGGATGCAAAACCAAGGATTGCAATTGTCGTTGCACATCCAGTAGCGGTAACACCGTAGTGGCACAGAATTCTACCGCATCTAGGATCTTGAGCTGGCTCCACTGTGGATCTTGGAGTGCAGCTTCCTTGATGATGTCACGCATTACCTGCAGGCCTTCAGTACACGAAGCAGCATCACACACAATGGGGATCGTGCCTTGTTCGCTAGCCTCCCAGAGCCCACGTAAAACCCGCGATTGCATCACTGCGTACCCTTTGGTCATGCCCTTAGATTTCCATGGGGTACCACAGCACATTGCCCCAATATTTTTGGGGGTGCGCCAGCGTAGTCCGGCACGCACTGCTAATTCTTCGAATGCCTGGGTCGAATTCATTGCCGGGTTGCCAGCGCCATCGATGCCACCAAACATTTCATTGACGCAGGCCGGGAAGAATACAAAGTCTGCATGGTAGGTGGTTACTTCCTGTCGCCAAGGGCCACCAGCGGGTAATTCCTTTTTATACATTGGCAACATATCTTCATTGACCACTTTGCGTGCTGCCCCAGTGATGCCACTCACCAACGAATTCGGCAGATGATCTGCCACTGTCATTGCTACGGACCCAGCCTTGGCACCATATTTCCAGCCAAGTGCGGCAGCCTTCCACCCAGCTTGTGCAACCGAACCGGCGTCTTCGGCCCGCAACTGGCGGATGAGGTCGCCCGTATTAATGCCCACTGGGCAGCGGGTCAGACACATACCATCTACAGCACAGGTGTCTTGGCCGCTATATTGCCATTGCTTTCGCAGTTCAGCGGCGAGTTCGGTGTCGCCACGGTTTTCTGCAGCAGCGATTTCGCGGCGAACAACAATGCGCTGGCGTGGAGTCAAGGTGAGATTGCGCGAAGGACACACTGGCTCGCAGTAACCACACTCCACGCAACGATCGGCAACCTTTTCAATAGTGTCGGCGACTTTGAGGTTTTGCGCGTACTCGTTGGGGTCATCCGTGATGATAACTCCCGGGTTCAGCATGCACTTTGGGTCTGCCAAGTTCTTAATCTCGCGCATCACGCCATAGAGTTCGGGGCCAAATTGGCGCTCAATATATGGGGCCATGATACGGCCGGTGCCGTGCTCTGCTTTCAGTGAGCCATCATAGCCGAGGATGACATCTACCATGTCTTCGGTAAATTGCTTATAGCGATCCAGCTTGTGAGCATCCCGGAATTCCTCATTGAGCAGGAAGTGGACGTTGCCATCCTTAGCATGACCAAAGATAACGGCACCAGGATAGTTGTGCTCATGAAAAAGCTTGGTGAGGTCATCACAGGCGTGGCCGAGTTTTTCGACCGGTACTACGACATCTTCCAGCAAAGCGTTGGTCCCCGAAGGGCGCGCACCTGCAACCGCGGCGTAAAGGTTATTGCGAGTTGCCCACAGCAAGCCACGTTCTTTAGTATCCGAAGTCATCTCATGTGGGATGGCTAGAGGCAAACTCTGCAGATTTGGCAGAGCAGCCTGGTAACGATCTTGGAGCTCTTGTTTGGAATAACCGGTGAATTCCACCAGCAAGGCTGCGTGGTCCTTCACATCAATGTTCATAATCGAACGCGCTGCGGAGCCAGTGGTTTGGGCCACCTTCAAGCTAGTGGCATCAAGCAGCTCAGCAGTCTGGAAGCCATCAGCGACTAATTGCGGCACGGCCGAAGAAGCATCAATCAAATTGGAAAATACCAGCAGGCCAGTGGATACCTCAGGCTTGATTTCAATAGTATGAAAAGTTGCTTCGGCAATATAGGCCAGGGTTCCTTCCGAACCAATGAGCAAATGGGTGAAGATTTCCAGGGGATTCTCATAGTCGATAAAGGAGTTCAACCCATAGCCCATGGTGTTCTTCATGGAGTACTGCTGTTCAATCTTGCGCACCAAATTTGGGTGGTCCAGAATATAGCGGCGCAGACGGGTAAGACCTTCGAAAAGCTCAGGCTCTTTTTCCTTAAACTCCGCAGTAGCATTTGGAGCTGCAGAATCTATAAAGGTGCCGCTTGGCAAGATGAACTGCAGGGAGTCTAGGGTTTGGTAGGTATTCAGTTGCGTACCACAGTGCATACCCGAAGAGTTATTAGCCACAACCCCGCCGATGGTACAAGCATTCGAAGATGCCGGATCTGGGCCTAACTTGCGTTGATATGGTGCGAGGTAGGAGTTCACCATGGTGACAGTAGCGCCGGGTTGGACGCGAACCCGCTTGCCCTCATCTAAAACGGTGACATGCTGAAACCCGCGCCGGGTATCGACCATCAAGGCATCCGTAGAAGCCTGGCCGGAAAGACTAGTGCCGCCAGAGCGGAAGCTGACTTCCAAATTGCAGCGATCCGCGGCAGCCATAATCCGCGCTACTTGCTCCGCACTTTGGGGCCGCACCACTCCTTGCGGGATTAGCAGGTAGTGGGAGGCATCATGGGCATTAGCGATCCGTGTTAAAGGATCATCCGTATGCTCGATAGTTCTGCCTGGTAGTTTGCTTAATTCTTCGGCAAACTTTGCAAAACGGGCGCTGCGGGCGGCAGCGGTGACAGTGATGGGATTCTCTGAGTGTGCATGGCTGTGCACGCGTTCATGGGTGGCTTTGGGATGAGTGGCAGTCATACCCTTAGTATATCGGAGGCAGTGTATTTATCACTGAAATATATGTGCGTGAGATGACACACGCTCATCGCTCTGACGCAGCTCAAATTTTGCACATATACTACGTTTTAGCTGGAAAAGCGCCAATTCATCCCAATCATGCCCATTCACCTACCTACCCCCATCTTGCACCCCCAGAGCACAAAGATAAAGCGAACCTTAACCGCACTTCAAAAACGTAAATTTAAGGCACGATGCAATCATTTCAACCACACAGCAAAGGCCAACATGCCACCAGATAGAAGCATTGTAGGCTCATTCGTGACACACATACACGAGGCCGAACGCCGGGCGTTTCGCGGTGCGCACATTCTCTCTCCACCCTTTATTGCTCCCGAGATGCAAGATACTGGAGGCGATTGTTAGCGCGCGCAATCTTACCTGACGACGTACGCGCGATCGTGCCTGGGTCCAGAATTCGAATATCAGCGGGAACAATGCCATGGGCGCTAGCAACCGCCTCGCGAATCACTGGCATCATTGCGGCATCATTAGCGGGATCTGCGTTGACATCTCGCTCGGCCAGAATAATAAGCTGCTCCCCCTCGACACCATCGATCGCAAAGGCAGCGACAGCTGCTGGGCGGATATCTTCACTAGCCTCTTGCACTGTGAGCTCAATATCCTGCGGATAGTGATTACGTCCCGCAACGATGATGAGATCCTTTATGCGCCCGGTGATATAGAGGTCACCATCAATGATCACGCCCAAATCTCCGGTGGCGAGCCACTGGGCATCCTCGCGACCTGCAGCACGCGAATCCTGCTCGCGCGCACGAATTCTATTGCTGAAGGTTGCTGCGGTTTGCTGCGAGTTTTGGTAATAGCCGCGGGCCACATTGCCGCCCGCAATCCAAATCTCCCCAATCTCCCCATCGGCAAGCTCCTGCCCATTGGCAGCATCCACAATAGCGAGACTTTGACCAAAAATGGTACGACCGCAGGCCATGATTTCCGTAGTACCAGCTGCACCAATCACTGCCTTACCCATGCTTAACTCAGCGCGCTCAAAGTACATGGAGGTTGGCAGTGCTCCTTGTTGTGGTACGGCAGCAAGCAAAGCAGCTTCGGCCAAGCCATAAGTAGGCCACATACTTGCTGCGGGGAAACCGTACGGGATGGCCGCATCTATGAAGTTGCGCACCGCTGTAGGGTTTACCGGTTCCGATCCCACCACAAATGCTCCCACGCGTGAGAGATCAATGCCACTAAAATCCACGACACCTGGGCGCGAGACTAATTCCAGGGCAAAATTTGGAATACAGGTGGCGACCATCGCATCACTATGTTTGGCATCAAGGCGCTGCGCCCAGCGCTGAGGATCAAAGAGGAAGTCACGTGGAGTCAGTAGATCCATCTCGTGCCCCATGAGCAAGGATAGAGCTGCCAGAATAAGGCCCATATCGTGATGCAGTGGCAACCAGCTCACAAAGCGTAAAGGTTCATAGAGCTTGGCGGTGAGCACGATTTGCATGATGTTGGTAAGCAAATTTTTATGCGTAAGCTCGACGCCTGCCGGAGTACGGGTAGACCCAGAAGTAAATTGCAGCATTGCCGGAGCATCCAAGAGCGCTGTACCGGTGTCTGCAGCCCACTGCGTTACTGCAGGATGCGCAGGATCAAAACTTGCAGCCACTGTGTCTGGCAAAGCATCGATTGCGAGAATACGAGGACGCTTATCTACTGGCCGGGAGGCAAAGTGGCGACGTACCGCACCAGCAGCTGCCCGATTAGTCAGCACCACTGCAGGTTGGGCTACCTCCAAGACGCTGGCGAGCTGGTCTTTATGCCCGGGTTCTTGGGGATCATACAGTGGCACGGGCACCATGGCGGCATACATGGCACCTAAGAACCCGAACAGATACTCCGGAGAATTTGGGGCGCAAATAGCAACATGTTGGCCTGGTGTCCCCACCTGCTGTAAGCGAGCTGCTACCGCGAGAATGCGGGTGCGAACCTGCTCGCGCGTGTATGTAATTTCAGCCTCCCCTTGGCTGTGATCGAAAAAGCGTACGGTGGTGCGCTGCTTATCGTGAGATTCTTGGGCGTAAACGAATTCACCGAGCATCGGCAACGTCCAGGTGGGGTCGAGCCGGAAGTTACCATGCTCATCGCTAAATTGTTGGGCTAGCGCTTGAATGTCCACGCCGCACCTTCCTTTATGATTTTGGGGACAAAACGATAGAGGTTAGGGACTACAGTACCGCAACCCCGGGGCTTTGGGACTGCCGCGAAGCGGTGTACTGTCGCACCGGGCCATCTTCACAGTTGTTATGAGCGGGCCTTATTAGCGGTTGGTATCAATGAGCCCTGCCGCCCAATCCACCATCCACTGAGTTGCAGTTGTTCCAGGGATCACATTGGGATTGGTGGCATACATTGCGTGAACGCCATTCGCGGCAATGAGATCTTGGGCGCGCAGCGCTCCATCAACAACGCCGGTAGGAGAATCGCAAATATTGTCATCCGGGGCACAAATCTCAAAGGTGCGATCATTGAGTGTACCGAAGCCATTTTCGCGCGCACCAGTCATAGTAGCGCCCGGTAATACCGTTTGGATCAAGGCATTTACTGGTTGCAATGCAACCTCAGCACCAACACCAGCAACTGGATTACCAACAAACTGCCCAGCTTCAGCAGTGCGACGACCATCAGCAAGCAGAGCGACACCAACAACACGATCTGCCGGAATGGGGTCATTCCCCACACCGATCATGGCAGCAACATCGCCGGCAATGACCGCACCCTGACTGAAGCCCATGAGAATAAACTTGGTCTGCGGACATTCGGTGTGCACCGCACCAATCTCCTCGCGAACCTTGGCTATCCCCTCTGCTTTGGAGTCGTCATAGGTCATCTCCCCTAGAGCATTAAGATTACGGAACTGCGCGGTATAGGGCAGCGTCCATACTTTGACGTCACCGTCGGGATAGCGTTCTTGTAAGGGGCGCGTGACATTTTCCAGCATGGCCGTTTCCACTGCCTGCGGGTTATACGGGTCATCGTCAGCAAACGATTCCCACGTTCCTGGTGCGGAAATCACCTCAACGGCTGCGCACCACTCCGGCTGCGCGAGCTCCGAGGTTTCTTCCGGACTTGATTCCGGGCTTGCTTGTTCGGTTTCTTCCTCACCCAGCCAACGCATGACCCCGAATAAAATGAGGCCAAGCACCACAATAGCGGCGATAATCGTGAGAATTTTCTTCATGCGTTTCCTATCGTTGCAAAGTCCCCAATAATAACATTGTTCACTCTACTCGCTATGGCCAGCATTAGCCGCACCCTGCGTGTAGCAAGCAGCGCGCCACCAAAACAAGAAAGGGCAACTCAGCAGTAAAACGAGTGGCCATAAAGAATGTGGACGCTAGCGCTAGGTATACATCGCATGAGGCTACGATGGGCATCTCAAGGGAAGAATCCGCCAATAAAGTATGAGGTCGGTGTCAATTACACGCAAGCAAATATCATTGATATTGCTTTACCCAGGCGAACCATTGCTCTACTACCGGCACAACAAGTGAAGATGTGCTTGATCTCTTGGGGGAATCCGTAGATCAATACGCAACATGGTCATCAATCGAGAACCCGAAAGCCGCTGCCCACACGTCAACATTGAAGTATCGAGCATTAACGTTGTAGCCCTCGCACCATCACCTGACGACGGATTCCTTCGATTTATTGGAAAGCGCTTCCGAATCGCCGTGGCACGGTTAAGCATGTTCGACGTACCACAGGCAGATTGCTGCCAAGCGCAGAGCAGCTGCAGTTGGGCTTATCGCCGTGCCCCTATTCACCCCAGGAACCATCGGTTGGGATACAGCCAAGTTTCTTGATGTCCATATGCTCATTGGCAAAATATCATGGACATACGTGCAGGTCGGTTCACGGCACACTGGTAATCTCGTGGACGTATGATGCAGCCTATCTGCCACAGCGCTGAGCCGGTTGCTCATGAACTCGCCATTGCGGTTGGTCACATGTCCAACCTATCGAGATACAATCCCTAGCTGCGTTTTCATCTCCTCGCTGATATTCAGAGCAACGCAAAATATCTATGCAGAGTGCTTGTGCTATCAGCCGGCGCAGCAAAGGAACGAAATAGTCAACAACGAAAAACTACAGTTTGATACTACTTGCTCCAGCGATCCTACTTAGGCAGACATAGTCCGCCATTTTAGGAGCAATACGTTTTGCTTGCCTGCTCTTTAATCTCAGCAACGACCGTATCGTGGCTCGCAGTGGTGCGCTGCTGCTCGATTACCTGCCCAGCAACAGCATCAACCGTGGCTTGGGTTAAAGCATCAGTGGTATCACCGCATACCATCATCCCGGCGCTTACCATTTCGGATTCTATTCCAGCCACATCGATACCAGTCTCGTTCAAAGCTGCTAAAAACTCTGTATCAACACTAGTGAACTCCGTGGTTGGGAGCTGAGAGATTTCCTGAGCGGGCTGATCCGGACCTTGTGGCTCCGCGGAGGCTCCGGTGCTCGAACTCGTGCTGGCACTTTCCTGCGCACTCGAACTTTCCGCACTTGTACTACTCGTACTGCTACTTGCTAATTCACGAGTCAGTGGCGCGATGGATTCATCAGTATCAGATTCCACCGTAGTACCGCCACCACAGGCAGCGAGTATGCTCCCAACTGCAACAAGTGCTGCAACAGAAAGACCCCGGCGTGTGGCATTAGCCGTTGTTGTATTCATCACCGTAGTTCTACCTCAATCACATCACCATTACGGTGCAGTACACCATTTTGGAAGCTCACCTGCTCTACCCCATCCACCTCTGCTTGATCACTGGTTGGCCAGCCGAGATCACCACGCTCGAAGTCGTGCTCACCCCAGGCGGTAAAGAAATCACCATAGTATACCGGGTGCGCACCAGTTGCTTCCGACCAGTACATTTGACCGTGCTCAAAGCGCTGCACCGAGCCACCCGCAACTGCGATCTCTTCAGAGATCGGCAAACCCAAGCGGGATTCTAAGGAGTTGAGGCTTACATATTTCTCTGCGATAGCACCATCGACGCTATAAGCCTTCTCGCCATGTTGAATAGCAAAGCCGTGTTGGAAGCGCTGAACAACTACCTCCCCAAAGTTCACGGCCTCATCAACGGGGTAGCCAAGCTGGCCAGTAGCGCCTCCAGTTTCCTCCCACAAGGCAGCAATTGCTGCTGGTACTGCAAAAGCACCGGTAGTTGGAGACCATGGCATAACCCCATTTTCGAAGGTCACCAGGCGTCCCTCGCCACCAGCGCCGATGGTTATTTCCTCAGCAATAGGCAGCCCCAGCCAGGAGTCCGCGCCTCCCAACTGAGAGTAAGCAGCACTAATGCGGCCCTGTAATGCCTGCGCACCAGTTGCCTCAGACCAGTACACACGACCTCGTTCGAAATCCTGTACCCGAGCCTCAGGGCGGGCAGCGGGAGCGTATTCCGTGGTCAGGCAAGCACCGTAGAAGTCAGTAACGGCCTTCGAGATTGCTCCTTCCACCGAGCAATGTGCCTGACTATCAGCATCTTCCAAGCCTAAGGCTTGGGCCATATATGGCCAGGCTTGCCCCAATTCGAACTGCCAATATGGCCAATCGTGCACACCAGAATCCCTGAAGGCCGCAATAACATTGACATTGGCATCCTTAGCTTTACTCACAAAGGTCTGAGTGGTCATGCGTGAAAGCACTTCCAAACCCTTGCCGGCATAGTTCGATTCGCGGGTAGCTACGGATCCAGCTTGACCGTAATCATCTTTGCCAGAGCCAGCAGAAACATACAGCAAAGTGTTGTGCAGGTTATCAAGATTCTGCTTGGGGTCGTTATAAGCCCAGGCTGGATCTGAGTAGGCACCCCACATAGCGGTGGCATCATAGCCGCCCACTTCTTCCATAGCTGCACTGATAGCACCTGGCATCCCGGTGGTAGTGGTATCCAAATAGCCGGAGAACGAACCTGCGAATTGGAAGAGCTCTGGATGATGTGCGGCGAGGTTCACTGCAGCAGTACCACCCATTGATGGCCCAAAGATTGCTGCACGGTCATTGGCACGGAAAGCCTCTTTGAGCAATGGCATTAGTTCTTGGGTAAGGAAGGTTTCCCATTTGTAGTTCTTACCGTTGTTCTCTTGCTGCCAATCGGTATAGAAGGAAGTCTCGCCACCCACTGGCAGGACAACGTTAACGTTCTTATCGGCAAAGAAATCTAGTGCATTGGCCTCTTGAGTCCAGCCATTGGCCAAGTCGCTCGCGCGCATGCCATCGAGACCCCATACAGTTGGGAAAGTGGCCTCTGGATTCGCGAACCAATCCCGCGCAAGCAGCAATTGCACCTGGATGAGTTCTTCTGGCATTGCCGCGGAGCGTATGAATAATGCCAGGCGATGGTCGCTGAGCCATTCAGTGCGCTCAACTGCTACACCCGCCGGTAGGTTCGCCGCATCGATTGCAGCTTGGACCGCATTCGCCTTGATGGGGTTTTCTTTGGTGAGGTATTGCTCAAGATTAGTATGTGCTGCTTCAGCCGAAATTTGGGCATGCGCTGGCATTATGACGGCGCTGCCGACTGCAAGCGCTACAGGCAGGGCTAAGGCTGCTGCGCGCACGTGGGATACCTTCTCACGCATGGAGTTCTTCCTTCGCTGTTAGATACGTCAGCCGCTCGGGGAGGAAGATTTCCAGGCGTTCCCCGCACCTGGAAGACAACCGCGTCGAGCATCTCAAGGACGCATGACTACACCATTGATTGCAATCAAGTTTAAGTTTAGGTTTAAAGTTTTCGCGGGCGACACCCCGTATTGTGGGCAATTCAAGCAGGTTTCTTTTATCTGGACGGTTATGCTCAACCTGCTATTTCTGGAGCATAATTCCTCGATCTTGCTTTGTCGCAATACTTGTTGCTACACGAAAGCTGTACCCCAGTACTCAGTACTAGAGAAACTCACACCCCGCTCAGATATAGATCAAGCGTTTATGAGCGCTGCACCAATGCTCGCGGTGGCAGCATGCCCCTTAACCCCAAGCATTCATGACATTCAAAATATGTGGGCGCGCACGTTCGAGCTGCAGGTTCCACTGCTCCCAATTATGGCTACCTACTGGCGCATAATATGAGGTTACCTGAAGCCCTTGGGCGCGCGCAGCGGCTTCCCAAGCCAAGGTGGTCCCAGCTGAAGCTAACTCAAGCCCGGTACCCACAATGCGATCATTCACAGCATATTGCGCTTCACCTGGGCCCCAAATGCCAGTTGCAGCTGAAACATAGACATCTTTACCACGCAGACGCGGAATATTGGACAAGGGGTCAAGTTCGTGCACACGCGGGGAGAACATAGAGCCATACATGGCGTTAACATCCAACTTCCCCAGCTCCCACAGCGTCAGAGCTACGCCTACATACCCTGCCGGACTACCGATGGTGAGGTAACCGGAGAACGAAGTTACCTGCCGGAATTGCTGTGGATGCGCTGCGGCAAGGTTCATTGCTGCAGTAGCACCCATAGAAAGTCCGCCAATCGCATTATTTTGCGGGCTTACTCCAAAGTGGCGCTGCAAGTAGTCTGGCAGCTCGCGGGTAAGAAAGGTTTCCCACTTATAGTTGGTACTCGGATCCCCTGGGCGCCCTTCGCGCACCCAGTCGGTGTAGAAACTACCACCGCCACCAGCCGGCATCACGATGGTGATGTTGTCGTTCACAAATCGAGCCTGCGCGTTGCCAGCAGCCAACCAAGCACTGGAAGTATCCTCCGCGCGGCCGCCATCAAGAAGATAGAAACCTGCGTTACCGCCATTTTTTGCTGGTTGCACTTGCACCACGATTGTGGTGTTCATCGCCGGCGAATAAACATCACATCGCTGCACCCAATAGGCAATCGGATCCCACTCACACGTACCAGTAGCGTCAGGGCGCAAGAACGCACGGTTTGCAGCCTGCGCTTCTGGCACAAATGCCAGCATCGCCACAGCAACTGCCACTGCGCTTAGCCAGGCTATTATTGCACGTACTCGATGCTGCCCCACAGAATGCTGTCCTACAGAACCCCAAACCATACGATGCTCCTCATTTTTCAGGCAGAGTGCACACTCGATAGGGCCGGCGATGGAAGGGCCTCGCTTAAAGAAACACATTTCTGCCGTGGGAAGTCTCTCTAAGGGCGAAATCTGTGCAGGTGCGTCAAGCGTTACAAAAAGCGCACGGTTTTACCTCCCCCCCCAAAAAAAAATAATGCAAAAACTCCCCGCCCAAATTCATGGGGCGAGGAGCAAAATACCTGCAAGATTAGTCGTAGCTACACCTGGTTACTATGGCTTACCACGCGTTCAGAGTATTCAAAATACGATCATGGGTAAGGACCAACTCGTGACGCCAGTTGTTCCAATTGTGTAGACCTACTGGCTCATAGTGCGCGGTGAAATTCAGTCCCTGCAAGCGAGCGGCAGCATCCCAAGCAGCGGTGCCAGCTAGGGAAGCAGCCTCCATGGATGCACCAGCAATCTGAGCATCTAGGGGCAGACCTTGATCAGCAGGAGCTGGCACACCAGTTGCTGCGGAGATGTATACATCCGTGTTACGCAATGCGGGGATGTGCAGCATTGGATCGTGAGTTGGGGTACCTGGAGCCATGAAAGTGTTGTACACGGCGGTCACAGACATCCGGTGGAACTGGCTCAAAGCGGCTGCTGCAGCAGCATTACCGGTGGCGCCACCGAGGGTCAAGTAACCAGAATAGCTCAGCACCTGCTTGAACTGCTGCGGATAGCGGGCCGCCAGGCTCATTGCAGCAGTTCCACCCATGGACATACCAGCAACAGCGTTGTTATTTCGACTCACCCCGAAATTACGAGCCAGATAATCAGGCAGCTCTTGAGTCAGGAAGGTTCCCCACGCATCGGTAGGCTTGCCGGTCGGATCGATCCAGTCCGTATAGAAGGTACCTGCACCGCCAACTGGGGCAACCAGAGTCACGTTATTGTTCACGAACTCTGCTGGAGCGTTGCCGAAGGTGGTCATCCAGTTATTATTGCCGTCCAGACCGGCTGCTGCACCTGCAAGCAGATACAGACCAGCGTCGCCACCGCGTTGTGCGGGCTGGATCTGAACTTCAATAACACGGCCAGATGCTGGGGAGAACACCTCGCAGCGTTGTACCCAGTAGTTCACTGCGTCCCATTCACAGGTCCCATTAGAATCTGGGCGCAGGTAGTCCCGCGGACCAGCCTGAGCCTGGGTAGGCCCCGCCAGAGCTACGGTGCCGAGTGTTGCCAGCGCGGTCAAACCTGCCAGCAGCTTACGGCGCCAGCCAGACGTTGCAGTCTTCTTCATTCTCATCCCTTCAAAACAGGTATTTCAGCCGGAAGTTTCTTGGATCCTCTTTCCGGCGACCAGGATACTTTTACCAGACTCTAACTATATCGCCAGACTGATTCCAATCATTACAGCGAAAATCTACCATTTTTCGCTGAATTTGAGAAACAGTACCCTCAAAAAGCAACATTTGTCACACTAGTAACAATAATAACAGGCTTCGGCGTATGGCCTATACCAGAAGCTATTGTGCTCGCTACTACAACCAAAAACACCCTGCTATCAACTGGGTTGCGCCTTCAATTGTGTTGCTTCGTCGCTACCTCGGCAGCTCTCATTTTACAGCGCCGGTACTACAAAGACCGCAATGCTAATGCAGGCCAACCAGGCGATAGCCAAGATCTGCAAGGTGCGGTCAGACAGTGCAAGCTCATCTGGTGCACCGCCATCACCTCGGTCAACATCAGCAGCATAACGTAAAATAGCGACGGTGAACGGCACCATAGAAACTTGGTACCAAACTGCACCAACATCCGCAGCTTCCGCCATCTCAAAGCCCCAAAGAGCATATGAAATCACCACAGCAGTTGCCGAGAGGGTCCATACGAAGCGCAGGTAGGTATCGGTATAGCCCTCCAACGAACGGCGAATTTTTGCGCCAGAGCGCTGCACTAAAAGGATTTCGGCATAGCGCTTTCCAGACGCCATAAACAGCGAACCAAAAGCGGCTACCAACAAGAACCATTGAGAGAGATGAATACTTGCAGCCACACCACCGGCCATTGCGCGCAACATGAAGCCCGAAGAGACCAAGGCGATATCCAACACCGGTTGATGCTTCCAGCCAAAGCAATAGCCAAGCTGCAAAGCGATGTAGATGATCATCACCAGTGCCAAGCCGGGGCCATTTTGAGCCATAAAGCTAATGCCGACACTCAGCAGTATCAAGAGCACGGATAGCACGTAGGCCAAAGATTCTGGCACTACACCAGCGGCAATCGGGCGGAAACGCTTGGTGGGATGCTCGCGGTCTGCTTCCACATCGCGGGCATCATTAATCAAATAAATCGATGACGCCGCCAGGCAGAAAGCAACGAAGGCGATAGCCACCGATGCCAAGTTCTGAGCATCAAAAAGTATCTCTGCGCCGGCAGCTACCGGAGCAGCCAGAACTAGGACGTTCTTGACCCACTGCTTTGGGCGTAGTGCTTTGATGATGCCATCGAAGAGATTTTTGGGAGGCTGACGCTTCTTAACTGGATCAATGCCCTCTGTATGAGGCTCTGATCCAATAACCGTGTCAAAACTGACCTCTTTAGCCACTTCGTTTCCTTTCCACCGGGCTGTCTCCACTTTTTTGACGTGCCAAGCGCTGCGCTCAAATGACGCAACGCAAATTACAACTCACCGTACTGTACGTATATTGCTCTATCACTGTGCATAAATGAGCAGTACGAATTAGTTACTTCTCCATAATGCGTTGTACTGCCACTGCACTCGTTGCACCTAATGCGGCACCGGCAAGCACATCGCTGGGATAGTGCACACCTAATACCATTCGCGATGCCATCATGATAGGGATAATGCCCAGCGGAGTCTTGTTCTTTAAGGCCCGCGAAATCGCGATAGCTGCCGCCGTTGTTGAGGTGGCATGCGAACTAGGGAAACTCAGCTTACTCGGTGTGCCAACGCCTATGCGAATCTCTTGCGCGTGTGGACGCGGGCGGCGCACCACCCGCTTGAGAATCACACTAGCGGCGTGGGAGCTCAAAGCCGCAGCAACTACGGCCAGCCAGGACCGACGCTGTGCAGGGGATTTGCGGGCGATCATGGCGCCAGCGGCGCCAATGCCCATCCAACCAAGCGCATGCTCCCCAAAGTGACTCAAACCGCGGGCAGCTGCTGGTATTCCTGGACGCTCATAGAGTACATCTTGGATAGCTATCAGGATTTGAGACTCACCCAATGGATCGCCGTTGATGTGTTGTTTATTCATACTGTGCAAAAACCTCCGCCCAGGCTTCCTTACTGGTCAAGGTGTTCTTATAGGAGCGATAGTCCTGCTGGAGCTGCTCGAAGCGGTTTGCCACCTCTCGCTGGAGCTCCATGGATTCACGCAAAAGGTCAGTTGCCAAGCGGCGGTTACGCTTGCGATAAACCACACCACGACCATCAGCAGTGGTCACGGTCACTCCGTCAAGCAACGAGAGACTGAACCAGCGCGCATTAATTGGCGCGAGGTTTGCCTGCGGCACTTCATGGTGTTGCGGGTTTTCTTTGCGCAGCATATGGGTCAAGCCCTTTGCCATCATCATGTACTTCTTAGGCCCGGCCATCGCCCCATGCAGGGTCCAAGTCAATGGCACGCCCGTTGCACCAGATGCTTTCGGTAGGTCTGCAGCACTCCGCAGAACCTGGGCATCAGAAAATTCTTTCCGGATACCATTCACCTTCGGCAGCGAGGTTTCCAGGATCCCAAAGAGACTCTCCGGACCAGCTAAAAAGTCCCGCATAGCCTGATTTTGAATAGCGACGGTGGAGTATTCCATGCATACCAGATGCTTAGTAGTGGCCTTAAGCATCGAAGCCAGCAACCCTTTGCGGGAATCCTCGTGGTACAGAGCTGCGACAATCAGCCGGTTGCGCAGGTGAAAGTAGGCCTGCCAGTCGATGGCATCATCCTTGCCAGACCATGCCAAGTGCCAGATGGCCACACCAGGCCAGGTGGCTGTTGGGAAGCCAGCAGCGCCCGCGCGCAAACCATATTCACCGTCATCCCACTTGATGAACAGTGGCAATGGTTGACCGATTTCTTGGGCAACCACGCGTGGGATCAGACACATCCACCAACCGTTATAATCCACGTCGATGCGACGGTGCAGATCTACGGCACTTAGCTCGGCATTAGGCTCCACATTAGACAGTGGGGAGCGAGCAAAATCATGGTCATAATGACCAAATGGTGCCGAAGTCCACATGAAGGAATCGGGATCGATAACCTCACCCATAGAGTGTAAGTGGCTGGGCTGCTCAAGGTTAAGCATCTGTCCACCAACCAAGATTGGCTGGCGTGCATAGCGAGCAATTTGCACAGCTCGCAGAATACTTTCAGGCTCGACAACGATGTCATCATCCATGTACAAGATGAAGGGGGATTCTGCAGCACCGGCAGCACCCTTGCCATCAACACCACCTAAGGCTTCGAACATAATGCGGGAATAGCCACCAGATCCACCTAAGTTACCTTGTCGGAACTCAAAGAAGCGCTCTCCAAAGTGGGCGGTAGCTGCCTCATATCCGGGCTCGTCGGCGGGGTGCTTATTACCTTGATCTGGCATGATCACGGCGTCAATAATTGCGTCGACCTCTGGATCTTCGGCGAGGGCTTCTAAGGCAGCCACAGCATCAGCTGGACGATTAAAGGTAGGAATACCAACGGTCACACGCTTTTCGCGTGCCGGAATCTCGCTGCCATCAGGCATAACCTGTGGACCTGGGGCCACAGGCGCGAACCAGCCAGTGTTTTTGACCTGCGCATCGGTCTCCGCAGTAATGCTAAACCAGTACCAGCCGCCATCTTCGAAGGTAGCCAGGGAGAGCGGAAATTCTGCGGTCTCATTTTCCAGCAGACGACCAGTCACTGCTAGCCCGTTGCCGTCCAGGCGCGACTTAAAAATATCCACGCGCGCGGCACCAACGACCTCGACTTTGAGAATGACCTCCTCGAGCTGAGTCCAGCGCCGCCAGTATGCTGCCGGGAAGGCATTAAAGTAAGTTTGAAAGCTTACTTCGGTTCCTGCGGGCAGGTAGATATCGTGGCGGTTTTCCCAACTCGGGCGCTGCTGATTGCGTTCAGATTCAATCAAATACAGCATACGCACATCGTGCGGCTCGCCCTCTTTAGGCAAGAGGAACCGCTGCAAGGATTCCACAGCTTGCGAAGTCAATTCTGCTCCTTAATGTTATGCACACCCTGATGGCGTACAACCTTTGTCTTCTAGCAAAACATGAATTTCTTCATTTTACTCTTTCATCAATGGGCGTTTCCCTCCGAAATCTCTTCGCCAATTGCGAACTGGCTCGCCCGATGCTCTTGTATTACTCGGCTGCTACCGAAATCTTTGTTCGAGCAGCAGCCCACTATCACTGAGCACAAGCATGCAAAAATCCCTCTAAGGCGCTACGTGCGCTCTAGAGGGATAATGCGGAGATCAGCATGTACTGAACGTACCGCCCGTGCATTTTCTATTTATGCACGTGCAGCAAACGACACCTAGTTGTGCGCGTTGATGAAGTCAATGGCGTGGTCGATAACCTTATCGCGGGCCACGGAGTTCATTGTCTCGTGCATCATGTCTTCCCACAGGATCATCTGCTTATCAGTGGAGCCAACGGCGTTGTACCAGTTGATATCCATTGGGTAAGGAACAAGACCATCGGTATCACCGTGCATAATCAGGGTCGGGCCGGTGTAGTTAGCAGCATGCTGTGCTGCATAACCGAGGGCATAGACAATCTGATACATGGTGGACAGGTTGATGCGATCCGAGTTCAGTGGATCATTGGAGAGTTGGTCCAAGACCTGTGGATCGTCAACAACACCCAGCTTGAAGGAGTTAGGCACATCGTTGTTTTGCAGAATCTGCGGAGAATCGTGCGCTGGCAAACTACTTACCTGGTTAATATCCACACCCAGGGCACCCAGTGCGCCAGCTACGTCATAGCCCAGCATTGCATCATATGGGTCAAGCGGGCGGCCCTCGGAATTCAGGAATGGCGCCAGGAACTTAATCGATGGGTTGCCATCAGCGCGCAGGTACTCAGGCTGCTGGGTGTTTGCGCCATAGGGGTTGACTGGGATGCCGCCACCGTTGGTGATCAAAGCATCGAAGTCATTGGGGTTCTTGACTGCATAGTACTGTGCAGCCATCGCACCCATGGAGTGCCCCATCAGGAAGACCTTGCCGGTTTGCTCAGCGTGAATCTTCTGCATCAGCTGCTTCATGTCTTTTTGAACATTATCGAAGTTATCGATCAGGTTCTTGCGGACATTGGTATATGGCTCTGCAGAGCGGCCGTGACCACGGTGGTCAAGGCGGTAGACATTGTATCCCTCCAGGTTCAACCGGTAGGTGATGTAGTCATAGCGCTCTTGATTTTCAGCTAGACCGTGGATCAAGGCAACAGTACCGCGGGAGTTTGGTACAACGTTCTTCTTCCAGTAGATCTGGGTGCCCTTGCCATCAGTGGAAGTGAAGTAGCCGTCTTCCACCACAGCGTTTGGTGCAACCATGCCAGCTACTAGGCTGGGGTAGGTATTGTAGGTACGCACATCGCCGGCAGGATCTGCGGCAAATGCGGGAACGCTAACAATAGAGGTGAAAGCCATGGTGGCTGCCGCCAGGGCGCTTATTGTCTTCTTCACAGGTATGATGCCTTCCTCTAAGAGATGCTGCTGCAGACTTCGATGCACAGCTCCAACTTCTGCTTTGGGAGCTTATTCCCGAGCAACGCTTATTTAGTACAAGGCTGATACTAAGCTCGATTTAAGCTTGTAGGAATTTTTCGCTTTACATTTTACCCCCGTACTGTCAATTAACTCACACTCCATCTTAGCGCTACATAGGCAAACAAAAACATTAATCCAGACGTCAAAGTCACCCAATTTCATCAAACATGCAGTCCACACGACATATAAGAGGTCTGGCATGCGCTGAGCCGTTTCCCAAAACCTACATCCACAGCGCTACACACCTCCACCATAATGTGATGTAAAACACTTTTGGTGGGGGTGGTGACATGAGACAAGAAATTCTAAGATTCTGCGAAAGCGAAAGCAATTTTTGCAAAGTTCCTACCTAGTGCACACAACTTTGACAAGAATAGCTGCAATATTCGAAGCAATATCCTTGGTTGTTGTCAGAAATTAACGCGAGAGCAGCTTAGATAGAGTAGATAAAGGATGCAAGCAGAATTGGGCGCCCTCCCCGCTACAACAAGAAGCGAAAATCCTGTGCGTTACTGTGCGTCACCTATACATCCAAAACAAATAGCCGCACATCGAGATTGAGACCTCGGCGTGCGGCTTACAGCAATTCAAACAGCGCAGACCGAAGCAGCGTCATTTTACCTATAAAGTAGAGACCCTCTGGGCCTAAAAAGCTCCCAGCGCCCCTTATCCCCTGCGTTCTGCATCGCTATCGCTGTGCTTAGCGCAACTTGTCCGCCAATACGTTGTCGAACATATTGAAGGCAGAGGCAATTGCCATGTGCATATCCAGGTACTGGTAGGTCCCCAAACGACCACCGAAGTACACTTGGCGCTGCTCAGTTTCAGCAGCAGCAAGTTCACGGTAGCGCTTCAGCATCTCGCGATCTTCTGGAGTGTTAATTGGGTAATAAGGCTCGTCGCCCTGTTCCGCAAAGCGCGAATATTCCTTCATGATTACAGTCTTATCCTTCGGATAAGACTCGCGCTCCGGGTGGAAGTGGCGGAACTCATGGATGCGGGTATACGGAAATTCTGCATCGTTATAGTTCATCACCGGAGTACCTTGGAAGTCGCCGGTTTCCAGCACCTCAGTTTCAAAATCCAGGGTACGCCAACCCAAGTGCCCTGCTTCATAGTCAAAGTAGCAATCCAAGGGGCCGGTGTAGACCACAGGCGCATCCGGGTTCGCAGCGCGCAGCTCCTCGCGCACTTCGAACCAATCGGTGTCCAGGCGAACTTCAATGTTCTCATGTGCCGCCATGGCCTCAAGCCAAGCGGCATAGCCATCAACAGGCAGACCTTCGTAGTCATCATTGAAGTAGCGATTATCGAAGGTATAACGCACTGGCAGGCGGGTGATATTGCCAGCTGGCAACTCCTTTGGATCAGTCTGCCACTGCTTGGCAGTGTAATCGCGAATGAATGCCTCATACAGCGGACGGCCGATCAACGAGATGGCCTTTTCCTCCAAATTATTGGCATTTTTCGAATCGATCTCACTTGCTTGTTCCGCAATCAAGGCACGCGCTTCATCTGGGGAGTAGTAGCGACCGAAGAACTGATTGATCAAACCCAGGCCCATGGGGAATTGGTAGGCGGTCCCTTTGTGCATTGCAAACACACGGTGCTGATAGTTGGTGAATCTGGTAAAGCGGTTCACATAATCCCACACGCGCTTATTTGAGGTGTGGAAGAGGTGAGCGCCATACTTGTGGATTTCGATACCAGTTTCAGGTTCTGCCTCCGAGTAGGCATTGCCGCCAATGTGGTTACGGCGCTCAACAATGAGCACCTTCTTGCCCAACTCATTGGCAGCACGTTCTGCAATGGTAAGACCAAAGAGCCCGGAGCCAACCACAAAGAGATCATAATCAGTCATGGTTTCGAGCATATCGAAACTCTGTAAGCATGTGGACATAACCCGCAGCAGCATGCCCTAAATATGCTCGTTTACCGCTACGACTTCACAGCAGCTGCGAGCCTTAGCAACAACATCCCCAAGAAAGATAAGCCATATATATAGGTGTAGCTGGCGCCTGAATCGACCGCTGTGGCCCACCATAAATGGTGTTATCGGGATGAATTCCGCTATCCTTTCCCACTATTTTGGGCGCATTTTGACATTCAGTGTTTATTTTTATCACTCCATCCTCTACCATTAACAAAGATTGACTCTAATTAACAGCAGTCACACGAATTACACAAGCACCAGATGTTAGGAGATCGTTCTCTTGCAGCAACGACGCCGACTCACTACTAAGCGCCTGCGCCCGACAACTGCCTTTGTCTCTGCAGTCGCTGTTATGGCTTCCGCTCTCGTGGGAGTGCAAGCAACCAATGTGCTGCGTACCGACGGCACTGCTATTGATCCAATTACCCCTTCGGTTGCCAGCAGCAACCTCTCTGATGGCGAGAACGTCGTCGTCGACGATGCTGCTATCAACGCCCAAGGTGGCGAAGGTGGGGCACGTACCGTCAAGGAATTCACCCAAGAAGATCCGTTCTCAATGGTCGCAGTGACCTGGAAGGGTAATAAGGACGTCGCCGTCTTCGTGCGATCCATGCTTCAAGATGGCAGTTGGTCGCAGTGGTACGACACCGATCCTTATGATCTTTCCGATGCGACTGATTCTGCACGCCACGGCACCGAGCTCGTCTACGTGGAGCCCACCACTCGTATTCAGGTCTCCATGTCCGGTGTAGACTTCTACGCCGATGAGCACACCAAGAGCGCTACCGATTCCGGAGACACTGCAGCCACACCTGAAGCTGCCGCCAGCGAACCTTCCAGCGTGAGCACTAAATCCAGTGTGAGCACTAAGTCCACCATCAGCAATACCGATGGCACTGAGTCCACCGGGGCACCTACCCCTCTAGACTATGACACCATCGCTCCAGTTGCAGAGGTCTCTGACCCGAATAACTATGAAGTTGTATTCATTGATGGCGGCGAATCTGAGCTGCCTGCCAATGGTATTGACTTAACCGCAGATTCTGATGGCATGCCACGAGTAATCTCCCGCGCGGGCTGGGGTGCTGATGAGTCCCTGCGTTGCCAAACCCCACAGTACTTCGATGGTGGCGTTACTGGTTTGACCGTGCACCACACCGCGGGTTCGAATAATTACACCGAATCTCAAGCTCCTGGCATCGTCCGTGGTGTATACCTCTACCATGCGCAGACCTTGGGTTGGTGCGATGTCGGATACCAGTCGCTGGTCGATAAGTACGGCAACATCTACGAGGGTCGTTATGGCGGCTTGAACAAGGATGTATACGGCGCCCACGCAGGTGGCTTCAACCGCAACACCTGGGCTGTGTCAATGATGGGCAACTACCAGACTTCGCCTACCACTACCGCAATGATTGAGTCTGTAGGCGCAATTCTGGGTTGGCGCGCCGCTGTTGCCGGCTTGGATCCGACGGGCAACCACACCCACGTCTCTGAGGGCACCAGCTACTCCAAGTACTCCGCTGGCACCAGCGTGAACCTGCCAAATATCTTTGCACACCGCGATGTTGGTCTGACCACCTGCCCTGGTGACTACGGCTACGCGCAGATGAGCAATATCCGAGCCATCGCGAAAAGTAAGTACGACTCAATAGTTTCTGGCCAGGCTGCAAGTACCCCAAGTACCCAGGCTGCCGTACCAGAACAAGGAGCAGGCAGCACTACTACTGCCACCTCTTCATCCACCAGTAGTGCCGCCGCTTCAAGCGGTGCGGCTACTTCTGCGGCACCTACAACTAGTAGTACAGCTCCTCGTTCGAGTAGTGCCGCTGCAGGTACGACGAATACAATGCCTGCTACCACTTCCGCGGATGCTACCGTCGCTACCACCACCCCGACCAGCGCTGCGAACCTGGGTGCGGCCCAAAATGTAACTGTTACCTCGCCGAGCGTTTCTCCAAGTCCAAACCAAACGTCTGCTTCTCTGGAAACTGTCAGCAGCGTGTCAAGCACTGGCGCTGCGGCTACCGGCTCCAATATCGCGGCGTCCTTCGGAAGTACTCCTACCCAGGCAGTAGCCTTGATTAACCAGCTACTCAATGCCGATAGTTATGCCACCGCTACCGATGCTGTTGATTCTTTGGTTGCACTCGGCCTGCGCGCGATTGCCCAAGCCAATATTCCCGGCACCCTGGATACCTTAGGGAATGTCGAGATTATTAATGGTCTGCGCTTAGCCGATCTACCGGCGGTTGCCCAAAACCTGCTCAGCCGGAATGGCTCTTCCCAGATCGAACAAGCCTGGGCGAACATCATCGCCCAATACGGTGAGGTGCTTGGCGACTCCCGCTCTGCAAAGCAGAAGTACTCCTCCACCATCGATGGCAAGGAAATCGCGTACGCGCTGTTCGATAACGGCATCATTGTTTCCAATGAAGCCACCGGCACCCACGCACTTTGGGGCGCCCTAGGTGATGCCTGGGCTTCTCAAGGCTTCGAAGTTGGTCCTCTGGGGCTGCCAACCAGCAACCCAGTACTCAGCAACGGTAGCTACGTGACCCAGTTCCAAAATGGCAGCATCTCCTGGAACCCAGCAACTGGTGCCGTTGACATCAATGTAGCTTCCTAAGCTTTCTTGCCGCGCCGCCCTTCGAGCGCGCATTTCATAACTCCCCACCGCTCGCTTTTCAGCAGCACCGGGGAGTTATTTTTTATGCATATTACACTGACATGATGCCTCCTAACCCGAGGCTGCCTTGCACCCGAACGCACACAACCAGGCCCGGCTAATTTTCTATAAGCTAGACAAAATAACCAAGCCTGGTTTCAAGGCCAAACATTTCAAGCATAAAGACTCTACGACAACTCTGCGCCAAGTACGCCGACAATGGGCAACTGATGTTCTTAGGAACAGAAGCGCTCAAGAACCAGTGCGACACCATCCTCATTATGAGAAGCGGTCACCTCATGAGCTACTGCACGAACCTCTTCTGGAGCAGTTCCCATCGCAACCGCATAATGTGCCCACTGCAGCATCTCAACATCATTCGGCATATCCCCGAAGGCGATAGCTTCACTGGAGTCAAAGCCTAAGGAAGGGGCCAGCTGGCGCAGCGCCGCACCCTTGGTGACTCCGGGGCGTGATACTTCTAATAATCCATCTGGCATAGAGAAGGTCACATGCGCGAGATCGGAGGCAATATGTGGCGCAACCAGGTCATAGAGGCGCTGCGAGCTAAGCAGCGGACTGCGAATCAAAAGCTTTATTGCACCTCGGCTGGCCATCTCTTCAGGGGTTTCAATCAGGTGCTCATCACTATCCCAAGCATGAGGGTAGTCCGCAGTCACTGCGAAGAGCGCACCTTTACTAGTATCCAAGGCACTGTTGCCAGCACGCTCGACAGCAAAGCTCACATCATCAACATGTTCCTGGGCGACCCGGATGACCGAAGCGATAGCTTCAGGAGAAAGGGCATCTGTCTGTAATACGCGATCATTGGCAGAGTCATATACGACAGCCCCATTACCGCACAGACAAAGCGGCTGAATAGGAATTTGGTCCACAATGGGCTGCACCCAGCGCATGGGCCTCCCCGTGGCAAGGATAAAGGTCATCTCTGGGCTGAGCTGCGCAATCACCTTCTGCAGGCGGTCAGTAACCCGCTCATAACTATTGATGAGAGTGCCGTCTAAATCACTTACTACAAGGCGCGGGCGCCAGGTTTCTTTCGTTGCCATGGGAACCTCATTTCTACCTCTTAAGTTTAGCCCACCAAGCCTTCTTCGGCTCGCCTTTTTCTGCCGATGCGGCAGCCTGGGCTATTTGCTTTTGCTTCTTCGCCTGGCGCGCGGCACGCTCCTGGGCAGCAATTGCTTCGGCCTCATCCAAAGTTGGGGCGCTACCACCAAGCGCAGCCGGACGCCATGGCTCCCCACCTGGGAAGGGACCATAGGTATGTTCATATTCATCGCGTAACTCTGCAACCAGATCCACCATAGCTGTACGCAAGACAGCGGTATCAGCGACCGGATCCCCAGTAGTTACCAACGGCGCACCCACCCGGATCCACACCGGGAGTTTGGAACGGCCGAGATTGCGGGGCTTTTCTTTGCTCCACACGCGTTGGGAGCCCCAAACAGCGATGGGGATAAGCGGCACCTTGGCATCATGGGCAATGCGTACCGCGCCCGTGCGTAGATCGCGGGCGACTTCCAAAGAGCGTGAAATCGTGCCTTCGGGGAAAATTCCTAAGAGTTTACCCTGGCTGACTTCACGTACTGCAGTATCGAGTGCTCCTGCACCTGCTGCCCGATCGACGGGAATATGCCCCATGGCATTCATGATCCGACCCAAACCACGAACTCGGAAAATTTCTTGTTTTGCCATAAAGCGCATCAAGCGGTGCCCGCGCAGGTGAGCCGCAATCCCGGCATAGACAAAATCGAAATAGCCGGTGTGATTGATCGCAAGCACTGCCCCACCAGTTGCAGGTACCCGCTCTACGCCATCGACGACGAGTTCCAGGCGTTGCAGACGCATCAAACGGCGGAATCCTCGGATGATAAACCCGTAGAATTTCTCGCCAGCTTCTTGCGGGTGATCTGCATAGTGGGGCAGGTCTGCTGGCACCCAGAACATTTCTCGAAGTTCTAGGTCAGAGCGTGGAGGTTGCTGCATGCGAATTCCTTTTGATCAGCTGCCAACACAGGGCCCTGCTAGCAGCCGCTCCTCGTGTTCAAGCCGCGGGGACCAGCAGGTATACCATATGCACTTGTACGAATGTCACAATAGACGTGACCACCGTAATTCAACGATGCGCCAGATTCAACGATGCGCCAGCCTGAGCCAGCCTGAGCCAGCCAAGCTGCATCGCCAGACTTACCGGCGCGGTTCGAGCACTTCCTTGCCAACGAAAGGCCGCAGAGCCGCAGGGACCACAACCGAACCATCAGCTTGTTGATTGTTCTCCAGGATGGCGACCAGCCAACGAGTGGTAGCCAAAGTTCCATTCAACGTAGCGCAAACCTGGGCTTTACCCTGTTCATCACGGTAGCGAGTCTGGAGACGACGCGCCTGGAACGTGGTGCAATTCGACGTCGAAGTCAGCTCACGGTAAGTCTGCTGGGTTGGAACCCATGCCTCAGTATCAAACTTACGAGCAGCCGAAGAGCCCAGGTCGCCGCCCGCAATATCAATAACTCGATAAGGCACCTCAACTGCAGAAAGCATATCGCGCTCCATGTGCAATAGCTGCTGATGCTGCGTCGCTGCTTCTTCCGGCTTGCAGTACACAAACATTTCGACTTTATCGAATTGGTGCACACGCAAAATCCCCCGCGTATCTTTGCCATAGGAACCAGCTTCACGGCGGAAGCAGCTAGACCAGCCTGCATAGCGGACCGGCCCCTTGCTTAAGTCAATAATTTCGCCTTGGTGATAACCAGCCAAGGCCACCTCCGAAGTACCCACGAGGTAAAGATCATCGCGTTCTAGGCGGTAAATTTCCTCAGCGTGTGCGCCTAAGAAGCCGGTGCCTTGCATGATGTCCGGGCGCACTAACACTGGTGGAATCATCAATTGGAATCCAGCCTGGGTGGCCTTTTGCACTGCCAAGTTGAGCATGCCCAATTGCAGCAATGCTCCATCACCGGTCAGATAGTAGAAGCGAGCACCGCCAACCTTGGTACCGCGCTTAACATCGATCAGCCCTAAGGATTCACCCAACTCCAGGTGGTCCTTAGGATCAAAATCAAAGGCCTTAGGCTCACCCACGTGCTCAAGGACTACATAGTCATCCTCGCCGCCAGCCGGGGCGCCTTCCACCACATTGCCCAGACGCATCTGTAGGTCGAAAACGGCTGCCTCAGCTGCATTCTGGGCCGCTTCAGCTTCTTTAAGATTGGCTTTTAGGGTATTGGCATTCTCCAATAAAGCCGGGCGATCTGCCGGAGCAGCTTGACCAATCTTCTTGCCGAAAGTTTTTTGCTCCTGACGCAGCTCATCCGCGCGTTGGATAGTAGTGCGCCGCTGCTCATCAGCAGCTAAGAGTTCATCAACCAGCCCAGGGTCTTCTCCACGGGTGCGTTGGGACTCTCGGACTACATCAGGGTTTTCGCGCAAGAATTTTAGATCGATCACATCTTGTACTTTACCTGCTTTATGGAGGCCCCTGCCAGCAGACGCCCATATTTTCTGACCCGGAGGTTCCTCCGACTCCTACCCAAGCCTGCAGCACCACTCCGCACCAAAGCAACCGGCATGGCATCATAGAGAATATGAGTCAGCGCAATGAACCCACTCCCCGCCGTGTCCCCCGCGAGTCCGGCTACTACCACAGTGAACGAGTGCAGCGCCCCTCCCAATCTCCTAAAGCGTCCCAGCCTCCTCTGCGGCGTTTTTCGCGTTTTCTACAACTCGTGGCCATTATTATTGTTTTAGTGATAGTCGCGATCATTGCCTTTTTCGCGACCCGCAGCACCGAGGAAAGCTCTGCTGCCTTGGAGACTTCCACCACAGAGACGACAACGCAGGTTGCGTCTTTCACAACTGCTGATGCCGGTAGCTGCCTGACGTGGGATCCCACCGAGGATGGCATCGAAAACTTTGAACAAACCGATTGCGCTAATGAACATCGCTTTGAAGTTTCCAGCCGCGAGGATCTCAGCACCTACCCTGCCAGTGAATTTGGCCGCGATGCCGCGATGCCAGATACAACCCGCCAAGCGCAACTGCGCGAGGAACTCTGCTTAAATCCGACTATCCAATATTTGGATGGACTGTATGATTCTCGTGGCCGCTATTCGGTAGCGTCGATTCTGCCACCCACGTCTCAGTGGGAAGCTGGGGATCGCACCTTACTCTGCGGGGTGCAGGTAACCGATGAAGAAGGCAACGTACTTACCACGACTGGCCGGGCTCAAGAGCAGGATCAGGCTCGTATTTTTAACCCTGGTGATTGTATTCAGACCTCAGAAAATGATGTGATGCGCCAGGTTGCTTGCGAGAGCGAGCACACACTGGAGGTCACTAGTGTGGTGGACCTACAAAATATTTTCCCGGATACCGTACCTACAGTCGAAGAGCAGGATACCTATCTACAAGACCGCTGTACTGAAGATGCCCGGGCCTTCTTAGGGAGCGATGATGCCCTTTACCACTCCACCCTCACTCCCTTCTGGATTCCACTGGAAGTAAACTCCTGGGAATCGGGCTCCCATAGCGTAAACTGTGCATTAATTGCTGCAGTTGATGGGCAAATGGGCACCTTAGTGGGCTCCGCTCTCGGCGAGTTCACCATTAATGGAGCACCACCTGCTGCACCCGCTGAGCGTGATCCGGTGGTCAACCCTGATGTCTATAGCGGTTAGGAGGAGCTGATGGTTGCGGTTAGTAAGCAGCGCTTTGATGAATTTGTGACAGCAGCATTAGATTCTTTACCGCGCGAAACCGCTGCACAGGTTGCCAATGTGGCCTTCCTTATCGAGGATGAACACCCTACGAACCCTAATATTTTGGGGCTTTACCACGGGGTAGCACTCACGCGGCGTCCATATAGCATTGCCGGGAAATTGCCCGATACTATCACCTTGTATCGGGAATCGATACAACGCAGGTGCGCTACCGAAGAGCAATTGCAAGAGCGCGTACGTCGAGTCATGCTCCACGAGATCGGCCATTATTTTGGGCTCAGTGATGCCGACCTTCACAAACGAGGCTATTAAAGCCAGAAAACTCAGTCTATCCAGCTGCAGGCAGCCACCTCCCAACGCCCCACGAGCACAAGCATGAGCCCGTGCACGGACACTGTGAGCCAGACCCAACGCCCCTATTTTCCTTGTGCGTGGGCAACCCAATCGAGGGCTTCTTGTACCCGCGAAGATTGTTGTGGGCTCACCGTAGTTTTGCGTGCGGGCCACGATCCTAAAAAGCACAATAAGCGGGTGCGCATATAAAGTGCTTGCAAAGCGCCAGCGACGGCATCATCAGCTATGTGGCCAGCAAGATCAATATGGAAGCGATACGGCCCGTATTGGGAAACATCTTCACTCTTAGGCATGTCTTGCATGATGCGGGTGGCCGGGCGAGATTCGATTCGTGTCATATCTACACCACGCAAGGAGAGTTCTGCCAGGCAACTCGCCAGGCTACCCGGTTCATCGGGGACCACGAACATCACACTGGTGTGGTCATTGCCCGTTGGTGGATGCGCCTTACCTTTCGGCCCGATGAGAACGAATCGGGTGCGAGCTTCCCGGAAATCCGCGATGTCATCAGCGAGAATTTCTAGACCGTAGAGTTCCGCTGCCCTCTTGGGCGCGGCGGCGACATCGACGTCACCGGAGGCAACCGCGGCAGCGGCTGCCCCATTTGAAGATGCCGGCTGGAATTCTAGGTGGCTGGCATTGTGGGCAAGCCACTGTTGGACTTGTTGGTGAGCTACCGGGTGGGTGGCAAAGGTACGCGCCCTTTCCAAAGTGGTACCTGGTCGAGCCATAATCGCAAACCGGATCGGCAAGTAGAACTCATCATAAATTTGGACGCCATCATCGTGCGGGTATGCGGCTAAGGCATCATAAGTGGGGGTGACATAGCCATCAACAGAATTCTCGATGGCAAGACAGGCGGCATCGACCTCACCGGTGTAGACGGCGGCGACTGCCACACCAGGATTGCGCATAGGAACTGCTTCAACATCCGTTGCGGAGCAGGTAATCAGACCACCAAAATTTTCAGCTTCACTTTGGGCGACTAACTGCCAAAGCGCTTCTTCAGTAAAGGTGCCAGCGGGGCCTAAATACGCGATCTTCATGCTCTAACCATATAGGGGAAGTAAGCTATTCGTCATGCACCCGGATATTTTTGTGCCAGCTGCCGACTCTGATATTTCTACTGCACGACCTTTTCCAGCGCAGCCGGACGCCACCACCACCGCTGGCGAGCACCATCAGGCCCCACACGTTGCTCGTTCTGCACCCCAATTGCATGCAGCAATTGATGCTTTGACTGCTGCCGTTGCGAGTATGGATGCCACTACGCACGGATTTAGTTATTTTGATGCCACAGCGGCTCATGACCAGGTAGCGCATATTAATTTTCAAGATCCTTACCAGGATTTAGCTGGCTGGATTATCCCGGCGAAAGACTTAGTTGATGTCACCGGAATGCCCACCACCTTCGGTAGTGCCGCCCGCACACGCATGGCGACGAGTACCCATCCTTTTGTGGCCAAGCTGCAAGCGCGCGGTGCTATTATTCCAGGAAAGTCTGCGACCTGTGAGTTTGGGATGACTGCATATACCGAGCCGGTGGGCTTACCTGCCCCGCATAATCCGCTTTTTACCTATCCGCGTACCCCAGGTGGTTCTTCTGGTGGGGCTGCGGTGATGGTCGCCCAAGGCTTGGTGGGTGCTGCGCATGCTTCCGATGGTGGTGGTTCGATTCGGATCCCGGCTGCATGCACTGGGTTAGTGGGACTCAAGCCAGCTCATAATCCTGCAGGCGGTAATTGTATTGCCAATGGTTATCTTGCCACTGATTTACCTGGGTTAGTTCAATTGCAGCAGATCCGCCCCCGGATTCGCCCTTTGCGCATTGGGGTCTTATTGCATCCACTCCACGCACCCTTACCGCAAAATTGGGATGAGGAGTGTTTTGAAGTCGTCGAACAGGCTGCTGCTGCGTGTGCCCGCGTGGGACATGAAGTCAAACAATTGCCACAGCCCTATGGCCCGGAGGTTTTTGCGGCCTTCGAGCAAGTGATGGCCAAGCGAGCAACCAAGATTCCAGGCCCAGCCTCTCCGTTGGTGTGCTGGTTACGGGAATCAGGCCAAAAATTGCACACCCAGGAATTTGAGCGAGCTATTGCCACTATGTCGACAGTGCGTGCCCGTTTGCTGCATGCCTGGGACGTAGATATCGTACTCACCCCCATGTTGACCTTCGCTCCTCCTGCTTTAGGCTATTTCGAGTCTTTAGACCCGGCCGAAAATTTTTATCACCAAACCCAGTGGACTCCGTGGGGTGCGATGTACAACATGTCTGGCAGTGCGGCTTTAAGCCTGCCCTGGGAAGCTGGCCAAGCGCGGATTACTGCGGGTGAATATGTGCCAAGCATTCAACTAGGTGGGTTACGCGCCGGCGCCGCCAGCCTGTGCGGGTTGGCTTTACAACTAGCTGGCGTAGCCCCTGCCGCGATGAGAGAAGAGTAGCTGATGGCCTCTGCACATTCTGATCCCGCAGCTTCTTCTGCTTCCTCCCAGTCAGCTGAGCTGGCCTCGGCATCACCGGCCTCCACTGCACCTAGCCCGGCTGCCGCGCATGGAGGTGGCACCACCACCATACCTGCCCATAACCTACACTCCCGCAGCTATAGCACCGGTAGGCTATGGTGGGAGATCGCCTTAGTGCTGCTTGTGAGTTTTGGGCGTTCTGGGCTGCGCGCAATATTTCAGTTGGTTGACGCTTTACTTGCCACCTCAAACCTGAATGAACAAGCAACGGTACTCTATAGTCAGCAATCACAAAGTAGTTGGCTCGATATTGCACTGCAATTATGCAGCGCGCTGACTTTATGCGCCTGGGGTGGCTTAGCTGCCTATCTATTATGGGCTTCCCACAACTGGTCTTGGCCTACGTGGCGAGCACTTTTTCGTGGGCGTAGCTGGGCCCAAGGCGCTGGTTTAGCAGCACTCATAGGACTCCCCGGCTTGGGATTATATATACTTGCGCTGCAGATGGGCTGGACCAAGTACGTCATTCCTGCCTCCTTTGAACAAGCATGGTGGGAATTGCCGGTGTTATGGGTTCATAGCTTCGCGAATGCCTTTGCCGAAGAAATGATAGTCGTCGCGTTCCTAGTAACCAGACTGCGGCAACTAGACAAGTCTTGGGCGCTTGCAATTGGGGCTTCTGCCCTCTTGCGGGCAAGTTATCACCTATACCAAGGGGTCAGTGCTGGTTTCGGGAATTTGCTGATGGGCCTGATCTTTGCTGCCTTTTATGCCAAGACTGGCAAAGTGTGGCCCCTAATTATTGCGCATTTCCTTATCGATGCCGTGGCCTTTAGCGGATATGCCTTAGGGGCTAGTTCCTGGGGATTCATACGAAGCTAGGGCGTAGGGCTATGGCAGAGCCTAAATATTAGCTACGCTTATAGACATGACCAATGGTGGATACTCTCCTGAAGAGTTCGTTCTTGACTCAACAGGTAAGCCCATACGAGATCGATATGGCCGGCCCGTGCGCAAGCGCACTTCGGATAGCGCTGCCGTGCCTACGCATCAAGACTCTGCGGGTGCAGGTGCGCCCAAGCAGTATTTCCCACCCCAGGAGCAACGCCAGGCATCCGCCCAGCGGCCAGGCTCACATCAGTCCACCTCGTCCCCGCGCCAGCAACCGCCCCCACAGCAGTACTCCCGGGGCTCGTCGCAACGCGCCCCACATCAAAGCCGGCAGCGCGCTGCTGCCCACAGTGCACCCCGCCAATATATTCCACCCGCACAGCCGCAGCACCGCCCAGCGCCAAGGCCTGCCTATCAAGGACCACCGCGCCAGACTGCACCCCGACGCCGGCGCGGTGGATGTTTACGTATTCTCGGCTGGTTCTTAGTCATTACCATTGTGCTCACTGGAGCATTAATGCTGTGGCTAGATAGCAAATTGGATCGTGTTGATACCTCTCCTGCTACCACTATTGCGAATACCTCTGGCACCAACTGGCTCCTGGTCGGCTCGGATTCACGTGATGGCTATACCGACGAGGATGCCGCCCGCTTAGGTACGGGTGGCGATCTTGGGTCAATGCGCACGGATACCATCATGGTGCTGCATATCCCACGGGGGACGGGTAAACCTACATTAATGTCTTTGCCCCGTGATTCTTATGTGAGCATTCCCGGGTTTGGGCAAGACAAGATTAATGCGGCCTACGCCTATGGTGGCCCGCCACTTTTGGTCGAGACCGTGGAACAAGCCACCGGGCTACATATGGATCGCTACGCCGAAATTGGTATGAACGGGCTGGCAAATGTCGTTGATGCCATCGGCGGCATTGAAGTCTGCCCAGAAGAAGACATCGATGATCCACTCGCAAATCTCAATATTACTGCTGGTTGCCAAAAAATTGATGGGCTAACAGCGCTGGGCTATGTGCGTACCCGTGCAACTGCCAATGGTGATTTAGATCGTGTGGCGCGCCAGCGCGAATTCTTGAGCTCGCTGACCAATTCAGCAACCAGCATCGGAACCATAATGAATCCGATTAAGGTTTTACGCCTGTTCAATACCGTTCCTGCAAGTATTACTGTGGGCGAAGGCGATCATATTTGGAATCTCGCCCGCATTGCCTTCGCAATGGGTTCCGGGCTGGAAACGACCACTGTTCCTGTTGGTGGCTTTGCCAGCTATGACGTGGGCGATGTGGTGTTGTGGGATGAAGCTGCAGCTGCAGAATTATTCGATTCCCTACGCTAAAGCATTACTTACCCGCGCTGTTTCCTGCACTCGCGTGCGGTTGCCCCTGCAGCCACCCTGTGATGACTCATTGCTTCTGCTGCCGCTGCCTAGCAGGTAGTGACGCACCATTAGTAATTATCTGGGGCTTCGAGCATCATCACCACTGACTGTTGGGGGTACTAAGTATCACGCGGACATATATGTAGCGAAACCGGGTATAGAGCCCCCTTTGAGATCCTCATCTGTACATAGGAAGAGCGCTGGTCCTAAAGCTATATCGTTCAGGCCCAGCGCTTATTTCGTTCCCCGGGTTGCTTGATTCTTAGCTATCGTGCTGGACGGCAGCTGCTTCGCGCTCACGCTTGCGCTCGACCCAGAAGTCCGCATTTTTAATACCCAAGGCTTCTGGATCAAAGACTGGATCCAGTCCGGCCTTCTTCTGGCGGCGGTAGTCCCAGAGGCATTTATGCGCTGGAACCTGCAGAATAAGAATCGCAATGATATTGAACCAGGCAGTAAGACCGGCACCGATATCACCTAGGCTCCACGAAGCGCCAGAGCTACTTACCGCACCGAAAATAACAGCAATGAGTGTTAATACGCGAAGCCCCCAAATGAGGCCATGACGTACAGCACCATTTTTAATGCTGCGGTTTAAGTAGGTGGCATTCGTCTCTGCGAGATAGTAGTAGGCCATGATCGTAGTGAAAGCGAAAAAGACAATTGCAAAAGCAACGAAGGATGAACCGAAGCCACCGAATACGGTGTCCAAGCCACTTTGAACGAATCCTGGACCCACGCTGATGTTATCGGAAATTTCACCGGCGTAGATCACTGCACCATCTTCGCTCTCGTCTGCGAACACGCGGAACATATCCGTAGAGATGATGATGAAGGCAGTCGCTGAGCACACAAAAAGGGTATCGATGTACACGGCGCAGGACTGTACGAATCCCTGTTTCGCCGGGTGCGAGACCTCTGCTGCAGCTGCTGGTTGGGGACCGAAGCCTTGGCCAGCCTCATTAGAGTAGAGACCACGTTTGACACCCCAGGAGATAGCGGCACCGAGCATGCCCGAGAACGCTGCCTCTTGATCGAAAGCAGCACGGATGATCATGCCGAAAACCTCTGGGATCTGCTGGTAATTCACTACCAGAATCACGATGGCAAACAGAATGTAGACGGTGGCCATACAAGGCACTACTAAAGAGGCGAAGGTAGCTATGCGCTTGACACCGCCAATGATGATCATTGCGAGCAAACTTGCAAGGATGATGCCGGTAAGCCAGTTCGGAACATCCCAGGCATTTTCTACTGCGGTTGCCACACCATTCGCCTGCACACCCGGCATGAAGTAACTCGTAGAAATAACCAGGACGACAGCGACCAAGATGGCATAAACCCGGAAGAAAGGAGCAGCCTTAGTATGGCGATATGCCTTCTCGACATAGTAGGCAGGGCCACCACGGTATTCCCCGGTGTCTTTATCCTTCTCTTTATAAATTTGGCCAAGTGTACATTCAATAAAAGAAGTAGCTGAACCAAGCAGAGCTACCATCCACATCCAGAAGACTGCACCAGGACCACCGAAGGCAATAGCTGTGGCAACACCAGCGATATTACCTACACCAACACGGCCTGCCAGCGACATCATCAAGGATTGGAAGGAAGAAACACCACTTTCGGATTTCTCTCCTTGGCGCAGTTGACGCACCATTTCAGGCAAACAGCGCACCTGGAGAAAAAGTGTGCTTAAGGTAAAAAAGGCGCCCGCCCCCAGCAGCAAATAAACCAGGGCATTTGACCACACAAGGGAATTTACGGTGTCAATTGCATTTGTCATAGCAACCCTTTCCAAGGTATTGGTCGAGATAGGCGCACTTACGCAATGCATTTACCTATTGCTAGATAGTTATACAGGATTCAAATTAGTACTGCCAACACCTCGCGCGGCCTACTTCCCTCATTACCCACGCCTTGAGGCTGTTTTTCAGCTTCATCAGACTGCAGCAAAACATTCCTGCAACCTACGTTTGCTCTTGTGTACTTAGCGCCACACTGGCCGCTGAATGACGCAAGTACGAAAGGTTCGGGGCCTTCGACTTCCCAGCAGCGTTACAACAACCTCCAAGGCTCGCTTTCCTTGTATCACTTCAGCTGCCAGGGAGAATGACACAAAAATCCATAAGCCCCCAAAATCGTCACCGCTATAAAAACAAAAAGGGAGCTCCGTGCGGTGCTCCCTTGTAAAGAATTGCTGGGGATGACCCGACGCTTGCGTCGATGAGCGCCCAGCTGCAAAGAACTACAGCATTCTGTAGCAAACTGTCTTTTAGATAGTCACCTGACGTGACCGAATGTTCTGCAGCTGACGGCGGGCGTCTGCATTCAGCGGCTCATCATTTTCTAACTCAGCCGCGATCTTCTCGTTCAATGCCTCAACGGGGGCGATGAAACTTGCAGTCCCCTCCTCACGTGGCAAATCCCAAACTGGCACTACGAGGCCGTGTGTGCGGAAGACGCCTGCAAACTTGGTTCCTACACCAAGATCCAATTCACCCCGACTGGCAATACGCGCCAAGGCATTGAGCAACTTCTCTTCTTCCTCTGCGCGAACCCAGCGGATGTGTGCCTTGGTACCGGGATCGATCCACCACACTGCACCTGGGACCTTCGCATCTACACGCTGCGAGGGGAATACCTGATCACTGGCGCGCTGAATAATCTGCGCATACTCCGGAGCTACTTCACTGCCTGCCGGCACCCACCAAGAGAAGTCTTGATATTCCTGAATTTCGAGGGAATCTTGTGCTTCCAGCAACTCACGTAACGATGGCTCAGTGCCATCACCCACGGCAACTTCAAGCGTTTGCCCTGGCTCAGCGCCTTGTACCCACTGCAGAGCGCGCGCCAGATCACGATGCGGATTCTGTGAGCGATGTTGGGTTTGCAGTGCCACTAGGATTTCTCCACCGGCATCGGCATCACGCCACAAAGCAGCGACACCACCAGGCAGCACGGTACAAAGCAACACGGGCTGGTCAACGCCTTGTACACGAACTTCAGCCGTACCAGAGGGAACGAACTCTTGGAGCGCGACCAGGTCTACCTCATAAGGTAAATCCTTATAGGGACGGGGGTCCTTCGCCAACGCCGCACGCTCTGCAGCACGAGCTGCGAGCTTTGCTTGTCGGCGGCTCATGCCTTCGGGCAGATTTTCCTGCTTCTTTTTCTTCGCCATGGGTTTTAAGATACCGGCTTCTCCGCCAGCATGCGAAGCATAGGCAAAACGAGCATTTTTACTTTCGCACACACAACAGAACAACAACGAAGGCAAAAACGCTATTGACCTAGAACTTTAAGTGCCCGCTCGGGATAATCTGTAGCTAGCATCTCTGCACCATGTGCTGCGGCCCAACGCATATCTTCTGGGTCATTCACGGTAAACAGGTAGGTGGGATGCCCAGTACTCATAAAGCGCGGGCTTAGCTTGGCGCTGAGCAAAGAGAGCCCCCAGGCAGAAGGATGGGCAAAACCAAATCCTTCGCGCTTAAGACGGAATTCCCAGTCACGGCGCAAATAAATTCGATCGAGCTGCGGGGCTTTGCGCCACATACGGCGTAAAGCGCTGTGTGAAAAGGTGATGTAGTGAAAGCGGGGATCATCAAGCAGGCCAAAATATTGCAGGCGCAGTAGAATTTGTTCTTCCACCATCACCGAGGAAATTTGTGGGTGCTTGGCCTCAATATAGAGGTGCTTGTCATCATATTCCAGCACCATTTCGATGAGTTCATCGAGGGTGAGAGGGTATTCGGGGTTTTCGTCAGTCCCAATATTCATTTGCGCTAGCACGCCGGCGTCGGTGCACGAAACGATCCGGCGGGACCCGGCAACACGCACCATGGTGCGATCGTGGTGACATAGCAGCACGCCGTCCTTGCTCAGGCGTACATCACATTCGATGCCATGAATAGGCAGTTCGAGGGCGGCACGAAAGGCACTTCGGGTCATCTCCGGGTACTTTCCGCTATATCCCCGGTGCGCGATAATTTTGATCACGCTTCTAGTCTAGGCTTTCCAACTACAAAAATACCGCCTTGCCACCAAAAATTGGCGGGAAGGCGGTATTACTCTTCAAGAAACGTGGGCTGCCTGGGCAGCAAGCCGCAAACCGTATAATGCTTAGAAGAATTGGGACTGAACCTTGCGCAACGTCTCTGCAGACCGGGCGAAGCGCTCTTGCTCGTGATCATCCAATTCCAGCTCTACAACACGGCTAATTCCGTGACGAGTGATGATGGCTGGGGTGCCGATGTAGATGTCCGATTCGCCGTACTGGCCTTCGAGCAGCGCAGATACTGGCAGCGCGACGTGCTGGTTGTGGATAACCGCACGGGTGATCCGAGCCAAGCCCATACCGATACCGTAGCAAGTAGAGCCCTTTGCTTCGATGATGTCATAAGCAGCATCGCGGGTCAGCTCGAACAGACGCTCCAACTCGCCGTGTAACTCTTCGTCCTTCTCCAGCATCTTCCGCATGGAGACACCAGCAATAGTTGCAGACGACAAGACAGGCAGCTCGGTGTCACCGTGTTCACCGATAATGTATGCGTGGATGGAGCTTGGAGCAACCTCGTAGCGCTCACCGAGCATATAACGGAAGCGAGCGGAGTCCAGTACAGTGCCGGAACCGATAACACGGTGCCAATCCAGACCGGAGTACTTCCATACGGCGTAGGTCAAAATGTCTACAGGGTTGGAGGCAACCACGAAGATACCATCGAAGTTGTTGGCCATGACTTCATCAACGATGGACTTCATGATCTTCATGTTCTTATCCACCAGTTGCAGGCGGGTCTCGCCAGGCTTCTGGGCGGCACCAGCGCAGATAACTACCATGGCAGCATCTTCGCAGTCAGCGTAGGAACCCTTGGTGACTCGAGTACGGGATGGTGCCCAAACCACGCCGTGGTTGAGGTCCTTTACGTTACCCTCGAGCTTCTTTTCATCAATATCGATAAGCGCGAGGTGGTCGACCGTACCCTGGTTTACCAGCGCATAGGCATATGCCAATCCGACGTCACCAGCACCGATCAGTACGACCTTGTTTCCAACGATATGCTTCATAGCAACCTTCCTGCCACAGGCATCAATATGCTGCGCTCAGATTTGAGCTTTACAGGCATTATTATGCCCGATTTTGTTGCATCGTGCCCGTTCAGAACACTCTAGAGGCGGGAATTGGGACGAGATTCACAAAAATCCCACGCTTTTCCTACTAGATGGATATTCGCACCATTGCTTCCAAGAGAATAAGCGGGGCTTCAATAGTGGACTTCAATAGTTGTGGCGCCCTGAAAATGATCGGAATTAGCAATACTGCCAGTCAGGTTCACTCAGGGATATTGCAGGCAACTCCGGTTGAGTGATGCGGACAGTACCCATTGGGCACCTTTTTTAAATACTGTTGGTGCTCAGCCTCGGCATAGAAAAAATTCCCAGTCGGAGTATCAGCTAAGGGCATAATTTCCGTGGTGAGCTGCCCATAGCCCGCATCAGCAAGCTGCTGCGCATAGATACCGGCAATCTCCTGAGCTTGCACGGCTTGTTCTGGGCTACTCGTATAGATTGCAGAGCGATATTGAGTACCTACATCATTACCTTGACGAAAACCCTGGGTGGGATCGTGGGCTTCAAAGAATTGCTTGACGATGTCCGCAAATTCGAGCTGCGTGGGATCATAGACCACCTGAACTATCTCGGTGTGGTTTGTTTGTCCAGTGCAAACCTCGCGATAGGTGGGGTTTAAGGTATGGCCACCGGCAAAGCCGACTGCCGTAGAAATCACACCTGGGGTTTCCCAGAACATCTTCTCTGCACCCCAATAACAACCGAGCCCTAAGTACACGACTGCAGCTGGCTGCGGCCACGGCCCTACCAAAGAAGTTCCGAAGACCTCATGCGGCTGAGGATCGACCAATACCGGATGCTCGCCTCCCTTTAAGGCTTCTTCCGCTGGTACGAGTTGGGCGGTTGGAGGATCAAAAAGCCATCCCATTGCGCATCGTCCTTTCTCTATTGTCTCTATCTCTATTGTCTCTTTGTTGCTTCGTGGATCGTAGATAGTGAACCGTGGATCTTGAATGTTAGTAAATATAGGTCGGCTCCGTAGTCTCAAGGTAGTCTCAAGGTAGTCTCAAGCCGAAAATGCATTGGCCTGTTCGCGGCCTCACAGTTTCTTATGAGCGTAGGAGACACCCGGTTGCGTTTACCTTAACGTGCACACCTCCACTGCTGTAGCTAACCGGCAAACTGTCCAGGCCATTCCCTATTGCACGTTGAATAAAACTCAGTGCACACCCTGCAACTATCGGAGCGAAGGCACCAATACTATCTAGCGAATGCTGCTGCACCTGAAGCATCGTAAGCATACGAGCGGGGAGATAGGTGGAATAGAGGCTGCATACGGACATTGCGGGAAGCTGTGAATAATAACCTTTCCTAAATTTTTGGTTGACAGCTCTAGTTCTTCGCCTATCATGGGGACTACGTCAAATTGACACGAATCGAAAGGATTACAGCAATGGCTAAGTACGAACTTCCCGAACTTGATTACGCATATGATGCATTAGAGCCCCACATCGCCGCAGAGATTATGGAGCTGCACCACTCCAAGCACCACCAGAATTACGTTAACGGTGCTAACGCAGCCCTGGAGAAACTGGAAGCAGCTCGCAAGGACGGCTCTATCGCTTCGGTTGTTACCGCTTTGTCCAAGGACCTAGCTTTCAACCTGGGTGGCCACACCAACCACTCCATCTTCTGGAAGAATCTCTCCCCTAACGGTGGCGGCGAACCTACCGGTGAGCTAGCAACTGCTATCGCTGAAGAGTTCGGTTCCTTCGAGGCTTTCAAGGAGCACTTCTCCGGTGCTGCTTTAGGTCTGCAAGGCTCCGGTTGGGCCGTACTCGGCTACGATCACATTGGTGAGCGCCTCGTCATCGAGCAGCTCACCGACCAGCAGGGCAACATCTCTGCTAACCTGACCCCACTGCTGATGCTGGACATGTGGGAGCACGCTTTCTACCTGCAGTACAAGAACGTTAAGGCTGACTACGTCAAAGCTGTTTGGAACGTCTTCAACTGGGATGACGTTGCCGCTCGTTACGCTGCAGCAAAGGCCTAAATCTGGCCAGGGGGTTTACCCCACATTTGAAGTTATATAAGAGTAGGACGCTATGGCTTAGACCATAGCGTCCTACTTTCTTGAATACCGTGCAGGGTTTAGGCTTATACTCATGCCCGCAAACACGACTGCTACGAATTCATCATCGCCTGCTGCTAGCGATGGGAGCCGTCAGTCTCGATTGCGCAAAAATGCTTGGCACCGCAAGGCATCCCGTCCTGTAACCATTTGGATGATCATCTTTGTCATCTGCACGGCGCTCTACCCGGTCTTCCCAGACTATCGCTGGTTACTCATTCACCTCTTCACGCTCGGGGCACTGACCAACTCGATCATGCTGTGGTCCCAAAGCCTCACGGAGAAATTTCTCCACCAGCCGTTAGCCGAAGAAACCAGAATTTGGCAGGTTCGCCGCTTTTGGATACTCAACTTTGGTATCGCCTTAGTCATCATCGGCCAACTGCTCGAACGTGTGTGGGAGTACAACTGGACAATTACCTGTACCGGCTCGCTGATCGTGGGCCTCTCCTTGCTGTATCACGCAATCTACTTAGGCCGACAGTATCTTCACGCCGACCGAACCCAGCGTTTTGCTCCCGCAGTACTGGCCTATATTGCCAGCGCCACATTTCTACCGCTTGGGGCCATTGGCGGTTCCATTATGTCCATCTACCCACGTGGCATGTGGCATGACCGTATTGTGCTCGCCCATATGATCTGTAACGTTTTGGGCTTCGTGGGCTGTGCCGCCGTAGGTTCGCTTTCTCTACTTTTCCCCGCAGTGTGGCGCACCCAGGCACCCAAAACCCCCATTCGCCTGGAATTAGTGTTGATGATTGCTGGCGTACTCACAGCTGCCTTAGGTGCCCTCATAGATGCCCCGGACTTGTTAGCATTCGGATTGGGTACCTATCTGCTCGCCATCCTGCTGGCCGCTTGGCAGTGGGCACAATGCATTACGAACGTACTCAAGGATCCACGTGATCGCATCACCTTCTCTTCTTTAGCAGTGGCTGCCGCCCCGCTTTGGCTTATCGGCGGCATTAGTAGTGTGATTTGGAGCGCGATAGACACCAATACGGTCGCAACTATTGAACTCCCCTCCCTACACTTTGTGATCGGCTTTGCTGGTCAGTTACTCATCGGCGTGATGAGCTACCTGCTGCCAAGCAATATCGGTGGCGGACCTGCCGCGACCCGCACTGGTCTCTTAATGTATGACCGTGCCGGTATTTTGCGCAGTACCCTGTTTAACCTAGGCATGCTGGTATGGATGTTTAGCACTAATAACACCCTCAACCTGATTGTGGCTGTGCTTACCATAGGTTCGTTAGGGGTGTTCTTGCTCTTGACTCCCTTCGCTGTCCGTGCGCAACTTGGGGTTATTCGCAAACAACGCGAACCAGCGACCGCACCGCAGCACCCCGCATGGTGGCAAGCAATTGGGGGTGTCGCCATCATCGTTGCAGTAATGTTTGGTACTGGGGGAATGGCCAGCGGTTCCATGCCCGGGTTCACGAGCACTGATGATGTCACCACCGTAGAAATTGAAGCCGGTGATATGAAATTTACACCCGCTGATGTCTCGGTCCCACGTGGCACCAAACTGCGTCTGGTCATCCACAATGTTGATGACATGGCACATGACCTGCACATCGAAATTGGTGCAAACACGAAGCGTGTTGCCCCTGGGGACACCGTGGAATTAGATGTGGGACAAATCGATAAGGACCTGGATGGCTGGTGCACTATCGCTGGCCACCGCAGTAAAGGCATGGAATTCCATATTCGAGTTACTTAATCCCCGCAATCATCCAAACAGTTTGAGATTGCGACACATGCCCCGGCACATCCCACATGCGCCGGGGATTTTAAGTGTGCGAGGCGCCCGCGGTATCAATGAGTGCCGGCGTTATATCAGCTAGCCGTGGCAATTCTGGAGTACCGGTAGCCAACCAGGATCGCACAACCGCAGTAGCCCTGCAGTCATCGCCGTTATAGCTTAAAAGGTCAGCGCGAGCCTGTAACTGTGTTTGAGCGCGCTGGAAATACTCCACGCTGGCTTCGCCATCAATATCTGGCGTCTGCCAATAAAAACCGGCTTCATGCGCAACTGCTTTTAAGCCCAAAGAAAAAGGACTGCATAATTGCTGTTCCACTGCCGCGTAGACATCAATCCAGGCATCAGAGGCAATAAAAGCCGCGATTTCTTCTTCGGAAGGCACGCCAGCGAATTTTCCAGCGAAGCGCCGTGCACTAAAACGCAGCCAGTGGTTTTCACCATGTGCCGAATAGCAATAAACCCCGAAGGATTTTCCTTGCGCCTTGGCATGAGCTTGCTGAGCTTGGAGCCACCGCCAAAAATCGGCGAAATTGGCGGCCTCTGCCGCTCCACCTAGCTCACCCCAGGTAGCAAAGGGGCGATATTCCTGCCCATCGTAAGTGCCCCACAAATAGGCGCCACTATCAAGATAGGCTTCGACATCCACGTCAATCTCAATATCGCGGCGCAACTGGGCGACTGGGGCATCCCGCCGCAATAGTGCAATATTGGCCCGCCACGCCTGTGCCATTTGCGATTGCTCCCCGCGCCCGGCATGAATGAGATCATCAACAGTATGAATGCCCTCGGCCTTGAGCTGTGAAGCTTGCTGCCCACGAATAAAGAGGCTGACATCATCCCTGCCTTCGAGCTCCGCAGTGCACCAGGAACTATAACGGCAGTGTCCGCACTCCTTAATGCGCAGCGCTTGGGTTGGCACAGGTGTTTGCAGTGCGTTATCCAACCCACGCTCTACGTGCTCGACTGGCACAAAATACGCCCGGGAGGAATCTTGCCCAACTAGGCCACCAAACGCTGCATCAAGATCAAGCGTTGCCAATGCGCGGGTGGCAAGAGCAAGTGCAAAAGAGTCATATGCGTGGTTTTTTATCTTAAAAGGCACCTGCTGCCAGCTGCCCAGCCCAAGTCGCGAGGTGGCACAGCTCCACACCTGTTGCTCCTTATGCAGCCGCGCTACCCGGTGATTACTAATGATAATTGGAATGTAGCGGTCTTCATGGCGCACTAAGGCATCCACGGCGATATACCAGGTGCTTCCCATTGCTGTGGGCTCATGCAGCTCTAGCATGGCCTCAGTAATAATAGTTGGCGCATGGGCTAAGGCTTCGAGAGTATCTAACCAGCCTTGTTCGGGATCTGCATAGCTTGCCCCAACATCAAAACGACGAAACACGACGGTATCGCCTAAGGCCCGGCGGTCTGGGAATGTTGCCAACATCGCCGCACGATGGGAACGCAGGCGTTCTTGGCGAATTTGGCTATGTGCGGTTGGAGCAATGTTCGGATGGCGTTGTGCTTGTACCAAACGGTAACGGCATCCTACGAGATCACCCGGTTGCAAATAGTCCACAATCACTCCACCATAAGCCAGCAAATGAAAAACGCCTAACCGAGCAGCTCGTAACGCTTGGCACGTCCTGGCTGTTGCGGTGCATGCGACGTATCGTTTTCGGCGGAATTTGGCTTTTTTCTCGGGGACTTGCGGGCCAACAGCTGCAAAGCAGTCAGAGTACATATAGGCTTAGAAGAAACACATTGATCGTCCCAGCTACGCTTGCTGGCTGGCCGAAGATGAAGGAAAAGACAGTTCATGGGATTGCTCAAATCGATCCGCAAGGCTCGCGTCGAAGCAAAGGCGAAGATCAAGGCTGCCGAGGCTAAGGCACGCCAGGAAGCGAAGGAAGCTTCAAAGCTGGAATTTAAGCGCGACAAGCTTCTTGCTAAGCAAGAAAAGCGGCTGCTCAAAGAAGAGAAGAAGGGACTTAAAGCCCAGCGCAAACATGAAGAAAAATTAGCGGAAAATGCTCTCGAGCAACTCAAGGCCGGCTCTTTTAACGCTGCTTCCGTCAAGCGCTACATCGGAGCTTCCCGTGCCCTGGCTATCTTCGCGCTGCCTTTGGCCTACCGCGGTAAGGTGCAAGTGCAGCGGGCTCTCGATCAGCGCCGGGCAAGCCGCCTGGGTGTCTCCAGTGATGATTTGGCGCGCTATGCTGGCCACGGTGCCACTGAGCGTGCTCGCATTGCGGGGCTGCGTAATGTCTTGGATGAGGAGTTGCTACCCAAAAGCTTCATTCAGGACTGTGAGGCTCGCCTCGATACCTTAGAGTCTGCTGTAGATACCGCCGAGCACATGACCCGTGATCTTCGCGTACGTTCCTTGCGTTCGGTCAACAATGATTTAGATATGCTTGGTCAAGAAATTCAGCAGCGCCAACAAGCTTAAGCGCGCACTAGCTTTCTTTCAAGAACAACGACCCCATTGCATTGTGTAGATGGGGTCGTTGCTTTTTTGATTGGACCCCTAGTGATGTCGGCCCATGTGGGCGCCCCTAGGGATATGGGCCCCGGGGGATATTCAGTGGCGCAATAAGAGCTGCGACATAAAAATAGCCTGCCAGCAGCTGGCAGGCTATTGGCAGGAATCTTAAAGCACGCCTTGTTCGCGGGCCATAGCCACTGCGGAAGTACGGGATCGCACCCCGAGCTTGTCGTAGATGTGCACAAGGTGGCTTTTCACCGTTGCCTCCGAAAGCATCAGCACCTGGCCGATCTCGCGGTTGGAGGAACCGCCTGCGACCAGCTTCAAGACCTCCAACTCACGTGGGGTCAAGGAGGTACGTGGGGTGCGCACGCGGTTCATCAAACGGTTAGCTACCGTTGGGGATAAAGTGGAATCCCCTTCTGCAGCAGAACGGACTGCTGCTAATAATTCCTCTGGTGGGGCATCCTTGAGCAGGTAGCCCAGCGCGCCAGCTTCGATAGCTCCAAGAATATCGGCATCGGTGTCGTAGTTCGTGACTACCAACACACTTGGGGGCTTGGTCATGGTGCGCTTAATTTCCGCGGTGGCATCCGCACCATTCGTCAGGCGGGTCCCTTCTACCCCTGGACCGAAGCGCAGGTCCATCAAGATCACGTCAATACCGCCGGCCTGTGCTGCAGCAATAGCAGCTTCAGCGGTAGCTACTTCGCCAATGACCTCAATATCATCGGCGCTTTCCAATACGGCCCGTAAACCGAGACGTACAATTTCATGATCGTCGGCGAGCAGAACCCGGATCATCGAAGCCCCTTTCTTGCTTTCTCTGTAGATCACTACTGGCATCACAATAGTTGTAGGCGGGCGCACTCGCCTGCTTCGATCGTGTGAAGTGCAGCATAGATTATAAGTGCTTCTATCCTACCGTAACCTGGATAAAGAACAATAGCCTAAGCTGAAAAATGCTATGGCTCCACGCCCAATTTCTTATCCCCTCCGCGCCACCGCAGTTTCGTCGCAAGGCGGATCTACAGGGTCAATCGGGATCTCCACCGATACCGCAGTACCTTCCCCGGGGGCACTTTCGACCGTGAACGTGCCGCCAAGTTCCTTGGCCCGCTCGCGCATGGCATCAATACCGATATGCCCCATACCCGCCGGACGCTGCGCTACCTCTGCGGGGACAAATCCTTGACCATCATCAACAACATCAAGGTGGATCTGGGCTTCCTCATACGTCAAGGTGACCTTGCAGTGACTGGCTGCAGCGTGTTTTTGCACATTACCTAAGGCACCTTGGCCGATACGTAGCAGTGCGGCTTCGGTGCGCATGGGCAGTTGCCTGTCATCCCCGGTGACTTCGATAGTCACCTCCGGGCCCACCACATGCTGGGCGGCGCGCTGGAGGGCGCCTTCAAGTGAAGTCTTGGAAAGTGCCGGCGGCTGCAAGGCGGCAATCATCGCACGGGCTTCGCCTAAGTTATCGGCAGCCGTACTACGCGCTAATTCCATGTGCTGCAGGGGCTTAGCTAATTGCTTCTCATCCAATCCGGTACGGCGCAATTCTGATTCAGCAACGCGCAACAGCATCTGGATGCTGGAAAGCCCTTGAGCTAAAGTGTCGTGAATTTCATGCGCAATGCGTTGGCGCTCTGCTGCAACTCCGGCTGCGCGTTCGGTTTCCGCCAACTGAGTGCGGGTGCTCACGAGCTCTTCAATCAATGCTTCACGCTGGCGGGCACCACGCCAAATGGCCTCAATAGCGAAGTTGATACCGATGACCACGATGGCAGATACCACCGGGCCCATAATCGCCCCGACGGAAGGATTTGGGAATTGAGCCATAATCGAAATGATTGTGGCCCCAAGAACCGCAATAACACCACGAATATCTGGGGCAATGTGTAGATACAGAAAAAATAGGGTGAACAGTAGATAGACCGCAATGGGCACCAGCGGCAGCATGAAGACCCAGACGATAGTGAGCACAAGCAGCCAGACGGTTTGGCGCCGGAAGCTGCCGCCATTGTGTAGCGCCCCAAAGCTATAGACAAAGCCGAAGAGCGCGGTGGTCAACACGCCCCAAATTGCACGGGTGCTTTCCATTCCAATGAGGCTGAGCAAACAAGTAACTAAGAGCACTACGGTGAGTACATTAATAGCGCGCTCAAAGCTCTTCTTGCCAATCGCCTCGCGCCGGGATTGATCCTCCGGGGAGCGCTCGGGAATCTTGAGGCCGTCGATAATGGCCTTCCGGATGCTCTTATCGCTGTTTGGGATTTCGCCGTCTATGCTGGAAGTCATGATTCGAAGCTTAGCGCCTCTAGCACTTCTTTCCTGTGTAGCACTCGCAGCATGTTCCACAGATTCTAGTGAAGAGACCTCTACCACTGTTGATAACGCCATTGATGCCCCTGCAGTAGAAACCGTCTTGGATCAAAACCTGCCATTTGATGCCATGCCAGAAGTTCCCGAGGGAAAAAACGGATGGGTGGAATGCCCCTACCTCGATAGCCAATTCGTGGCAGATACCAATGGGCAGCGCATGATGGCAGTGGGCATCGATGAACGCTTCGATACCCCGGCATGCGTGTTCTGGTCTTATGAAGAAAGCCCGCAAGTTCAGGTGTTGGTGCGCCACATGCCGACTGCCGAGGATGCCCGGGCAGTGGTTGACTGGGCTGCTCCTGTTGATTCCACAAGCCGTGCCGATGAGCCGCTCGGCTGGACTGGCGGTCGCAAAGGCGATGAAGAAGGCGCAGTGTATGCCGTCCAAAAGGACAATGTCGCAGTCGTGGTATGGAGTGATCAGCAACAGTCGGTGAAGGCCAGCAATTTAGCGGTTGCTACAATTGAAAACCTCGGCCTGTAGGCAGCTTGTACTGGTACTGGATACCACACACACATGGCATCGTCCTGCTGCTGGTAGTTTTTTGCGCTGATGTCGCACGCAAACCAGCAGACATGCACCAGGCAAACACAGAAAAAGTGGCTAGTCGCCTCACATCAGAAGACTAGCCACTTTTCGCATTCCGCCAAACGAGCTGCGCTGCTTGCTGGGGTTACACTGCCACGTCGTTATATGGCATTAGCGAAGACACCCAAGGAAAGATAACTTCCATCAGCAAAAAGAAGATAATGATTGCTGCTACGACCGTAATGGCCAACTTAACTTGCCAATTACCCGGCAGCTTATTCCATAGGTACTGGTACATTTAGGTCTCCTCTAGGACTTCGGGACGCTGCCCGTCCTGCTTTGCAATGGACTCTTCTAACATGCCGTGCACAATCATGCGCTCTGCATTCGAGAACTGTGGATGACAGGTGGTCAACGTCACTAGGGCCTCCATATTGGAAGTAGCCTCATTGCTAGGTTCACCGGGCAGAGCACCGATGGTAGAGATATCATCCGGGGTAGTGATGGAACGCCCAGAGATTCCTTGATAATCACCGGTAGCAATCCGCTCGGCCTGGCTAGTTGACAGGCACCCCTTGGCGACGTCTCGAGCCTCGTCCTCAGAAGCCGGATCAATCGGCAATACGCGGTAGACATCCCAAGTATCTTGAGTCTCGATAACAATGGCATCACATGCCTCTAAGTTACCAAGATCATTAAAAGGCGCGCCCTTACCAACGCGGTGGCCTGCAACTGCAAAGTTACCTGCATCCCCTGACATCTGGCTATCAACATAATGGCCGGGGCCAGCAAGCAGATCCTCTTCTGCGGTGCCTTCCACAATTGCGAATTGGAAGTCCGTGCCAAAGGCTGGGATATAGATGCGGGCGAAGGCTTCACCCAACTCGGGAGTGAGCGTGCCACGCGGATTATTGTCCCACGTCTGTTGCAGAGTGCGATCTGCATCAGACTGCAAGCGACCAGAAGCAATATTCGTGTAATAAGCTTCGTAGAAAGCAAAAAGGAAAATCAGCACACCCAAGGTCAGAAGGGCCTCACCCACGATCTGCGTGGCGTTTGGCTTGCGGGGCTCTTTCTTCCGCTCGGCCTCTTCCCCAGAGTTAGCTGGCTGATTAGGATCCTGAAACTCAGGGTAAGCAGGATCGTCAAAACCAGCATTACCTGCGCCCATTTGGAATGGGTAGACAGGCGATTCCGCATTCTCGAAGTTCGCTGGGGTGACACCATATCCTGCGGCCAGCTGCCCCTCGGCCCCAGTTTGCATAGGATTTGAGAAATCAGCGGTGGCCCCATAGGGAGTATTGACTACGTCTTGCGGCTGAAAAGCTTCTTCACTCGCTGCAGCAGGGTTGGGGTTGCGTGTCGATGCCGCGGATGCGGCACCAATACCGGTAGATACGGATGCGAATCCGCCGGGGCGAAAGGGCTGTGCACCACCTACTCCGGAGGAGTTCGCAGAATTTTGCTCAGAATCCTGCTGCTCTTGTTCGGACTTCTCTTTCTTGGACTTACGCTTGAAGAGACCTCGCTTCTTTGGCTTTTCCTCTTCCTGTGCAACTGGGGCGTTCCCCAACCGCTCTTGGAGGTCCGCCCCGCTGAAGACACCAGGCTGAGCAGCTCGCTCAGGTGCGTTAGCTGCTTCAGCAGCGAATTGGTTGAGCCCTGGTGTTTGGATGTTTCCCTGGTTTGGTTGTGGGATGGATTCCCCTTGCACTGGGTAACCCTCGTTATACCAAACGACATTCGCGCTATTGGCATGTGGATCGGATTGATTATCTGTACCCTGGGCATCCACACCATGGCGATACTGCTGCTCAGGCTGCTGCTGCATCTCGGTGAACCAATTCGGTGCAGCCTCGGAGTTCAGGATCTTGGTGTCCTCATTGTCATCAGCCGATTGTGCTGGGAATTCTCCAGATGCATGCTTACCATATGGCTGGGCTACGAAGTCCTCTTCATCGAGATTTGCACGCTGCAGCCCATAGGCTTGCTGACTAAAGCCGCCAGGATTCGTACCAAAGAACTCACTGCGGTTTATAGAAATAGAGTTCTGGTGCTGTGCTTGTTGGGCTTGTTGGGCTTGTTGGGCCTGTTGGGCCTGTTGAGCTGAGTCTTGTGCACCCTGCTGCGCTTGACGCTTAGCTTCTTCTTCTAAAACTTGCTGCTCTGCAAGGCGACGCTGCTCCTCCTCAAAAGCCTTCTGCTCCGCAAGGCGACGCTGCTCCTCCTCAAAAGCCTTCTGCTCCGCAAGGCGACGCTGCTCCTCAGCGACTCGGCGTTCTTCCTGCTCGCGGGCACGCTGTTCTGCCAGACGGCGTTGTTGACGGGCAGCCTCCAATTCACGCTGCGCTTGAGCCAGCTGCTCCTGGTAGAAGCTGTTGTCCTGCTGCGCTTGGGCAGGCCGCGGTGCCGCAGGAGTGTGCTGTTGAGTTGGCTGCTGCGGAGCATTGTGCGTAGGGGGTTCAAAGCTAGGTGCCTGTGGGCTGAAATAGTCCGGGGAGGGAATCGAACTATTGTCCTCCCAGAGACCCTGGGCATGGAAGGCACGGCGAATAAGCTCGGCCTGCTCTTCCACAGACTCTGGAATGGGACGGGATTCTTGGAGTGCCTGCCGAATTGCCGCAGCCTGGATGGATACGGTGTTATGATTCGGTGGATTGTTTTGTGGATTCTTCTCCGAGTGCTCCTGAAGGACGCGGTGAATAGCCTCGCTCTTAATAGCGGACTCTTCAGAAACCTCAGCCCACTGCGTGGTCTGAGGTTGTTGCACACCTTCTGCATACGATTCTCCAGGGCGCCGATGGGGGCTACGATAACGCGGATCATAGCCACTTTCTTCATTGCCTGGCTGAAAGTGCGGTGAATTCTCACGAGGGGTGCCGGTATTTTGGCCCTGGGGGTCAAAATACCCATGCTGATCGTTCATCTCATCCTCAAGTACCATGTTGCTTCTCGACATACCCAACCCATCACTTGCGAAGTTATCGGTTGCGCAGCACACCAAGAAATTAATTAGGACATCCTTGCAGTTTAGCTAGAATTCCCTGACAGGTACAGATTGCGCGCGTTTTTGCAGCAAGATTCATATGAATTTTCCCCAAGTAGGGGTGTGCTCATGCCGACTGAGTATCTCCGTATGCACGAAGGCTTACCGGCAGCCCGTACCTCCCGCACTAACACCCCAAATGGAAAACTGCAGGTTAGCTGGAGTATTAATAGCCTAAATCGAGTAGTCTGCAGGAGGAGCAGAGAGCATCTCATCAGCCATATCGCGCGCAATGCGCAATGCTTCCACACTTCGAGAAAGCCGACTACCGGCAAGACCACCATCGAGCAAAATCAGCAATTGTTGGGCTTGAGAAGTGCTCGGGTAACCATTCTTTTGAGTCAGTAACGTAGTCATCGTATCTAAGCACCAATTTCGGTGCGCCATCACTGCCGCCACAATATCTTTTTCCGAATCCGTTTCAGGTAGCGGATATTCATTAGCGGCATTTTGAAACAGGGAACCGCGGTAGCCCTTGTCCGGCTGTTCGGCAATACACTGGTCGAAGAATGCCAGGATCTTTTCCTCTGGTGCGTGTAGCCCCGCAATACGCTGTTCATAGGTCGCACGCCATTGAGTATCCAAGGATTCGAGGTAGGCGATAACGAGGGCATCTTTCGAACCATAGAGCGAGTACAGGCTAGCTTTGGCCACATCCGCTTCACGTAAGATGCGATCGATTCCGATAACTCGGATTCCTTCGGTGGAAAAAAGAGCAGTCGCCCCCGCCAGGAGGCGATCGCGAGGACTAGGACGATTGCGGCGCCGCGACTTGGTGGTCTTGGTGGCGGTCTTCTTGCCGCGAGCCTTTCCGGCTGCTTTGTCCATTGCTACTCCTTTTACCGTTATCCTGCTCTTCATTACCTACCACATCTGAACAGACTAGTCTATCTTTCGCCTTCGAGAACTGTTTTTGTACATTTCCCCACGCACCCGTGATGCCATAGCCGTACCGCCCCAGCGACTACGGCCAACTACCCCTGGTTCTGCGCCATAAACTCTATTGCCGCAGAATATATTGCCGCAGACATACTAAAGGCGGTAAGCATTGTTGCTTACCGCCAATTGTAGTGTTCTTACTATTTCTTGATTGCCTGCAGAATCGACAGGAAAATCACGGCACCTAAAGTACAGGTGAACAAACTGAACCAGAAGCCGCCACCGGCAACATCGACGCCGAAGAGCCCGAGGATCCAACCACCAAGCAGACCACCGACGACACCAACGCCAATATTAGCGAAAACGCCCATATCGGCATCCTTGCCCTTAATCTTGGATGCAATCCAGCCAGCGATACCGCCGATGATGATCCATGCGATGAAACCCATTTACATTGTTATTACACGCCTTTCTCAGATCTGAGGATCGTGAGTGTGGATTACCACAGTCCCGATTAACCTCGATTTACACACTCAAGTCTAACAAAAATTTGATGTATCAACTTTCGTGTGGGCGTACCACAACCATTGGACACGGCGCAGACTGCAACAATGCACGCGAGGTAGAACCTAACATCATGCCGCGGAAGCCGCCACGACCATGGGAACCAACGACCAACAATTGGGCATCCACGGCATTATCGGAAAGAGCACGTACCGGACGATCCCTGGCGATGACAAGCTCTACTTCGACATCTGGATATTCATCCACATATGGCTGGATACGCTCTTCCAGCAAGCGGGTTTGCTCTTCTTCGATAACATTCCACTCCTGCTGGGCGGCAGCAAGACCGGCCAAAGATGCTTGCACTTGCATATCCATCCAAGTGTGGATTGCCACCAGCTTTGCACCACGGGCGCGAGCTTCTTTGAAGGCGAACTCGGTAGCTTGGCGTGAAATATCGGAGCCATCCACACCAACGACTATGGGACCATACTTATTGGTTTCGGTAACGTGGGAGTCTTCGCGCACGACCACAACTGGGCACTTCGCATGGCTGACCACAGCTGCAGAAACCGAACCCATTACCATGCCCGAAAGGCCACCCAGGCCACGCGAACCCATAACGATCATGGTGACATCGTTGGACATCTCCAGGAGCATATCGATAGGGCTACCTTCAACGATCGTGTAGCCAATTTTAATGTCTGGGGCTATTTCGTGCGCAATGGCACGGGCAGCCTCAACGGTCTTCATGCTTTCGTTCTGAAGTTCGTCGAAGAGCTCTTGTGGGGGCACCAGTCCTTCTGCGTAGAGGAACTGAGGCATGGTATAGCTCGCGGCTAGGCGTAGCGGGACACCGCGCTTAGCCGCCGTATTGGCCGCCCAGCGCACTGCATTATTGGAAGCATCAGAACCATCAACAGCGACAACAACAATATTTTCGGCGGTCATGGTAGGAACCTTTCTACCTCTTAAGTCCGGTATTTCCGTGACTTCGTCGCACTCTCACCCCTGACTAGTGCCAACAACAACTGCAACCCCTACGCAGGTTACAGGCGATAGTCGGCGCGGTAACAGTGCGGTTCTTACGACTTCTATTTTACGTTCGGCTATACAGAATTACTAGGAATTGTAATGAATCGCCCCCATTTTTGTAGTCACTCTGCACACTGGTAGATGCTTAAGTTGCAGCTGCAATCATTACCGTTCCATGCACTCCGCATTGGGCGGATTTTAGCGGCTGAGTCTTTCCTATGTCGTAGCCCGTAATAGCCACCAACACAGCAAAAGCCCAGCTCATCAACATGAAGAGACTGGGCCTTGCAACTTTGAGCGCGCTGCCACGCTAGACATTTATAGAGCCAATCCGTTGGCAGCGATTATGATTACTCGCTTACCTTGGCCTGGTTTACGCCGGCATGTTCTGCGCTGACCTGCTTTACGCCGGCATGTTTACGCTGCACCAAGCTTCCAGAGTTGAAACTCATAGGGGCGCAGCACACCACCTTGGACGCTCGCAGGTTCCTGCTCGTAATTCGTAAGTAGCAGTTCTGCATCTGCCATTTCACCAACGGTTTCTACCGAGGCCTCATAGCCGTAGAAATTCGCAACGACTAACAGTCGCTCCGGCTGCTCACCAAGGACGGATCGCTCATACGCAAAGACTTGCTCGTGCTCTGGGAATACCGGGGTGATGTTACCGAATGCAATGGCGGAGGAATCCTTACGCAAAGCAACCAGGCGCCGGTAGAAGTTGAAGATAGAATCCTCATCATCATATTGCGAGCTGGCATTGATCTGCGGGTAGTTCGTATTGACTTCCAACCAGGGTGCAGCGGCGTTTGTTGGCAGACTAAAGCCTGCATTGGCGCTGTCATCCCATTGCATTGGAGTACGGGCATTATCGCGTGAGTGGATTTGGATGATGCGTAGCGCATCTTCGGCCCGCACGCCCTTGCGCAGCAGGATCTCATAGGCATTGCGACTTTCCACATCATTAAATTGGGTAATGCTGGTGTAGTCCGCATTGGTCATGCCGAGTTCTTCGCCCTGGAAGACGTATGGGGTACCGCGCAGACAGTGCATAATGCCGCCGAGCATCTTTGCCGAATGCTTCCAATACTCACCTTCATCGCCAAAGCGAGATACCACGCGTGGTTGATCATGGCAGCACCAGAACAGGGCATTCCAGGCATCATTGTCTGCCATATTGGTTTGCCAACTAAATAGGAGGCGCTTCAGTTTGGCGAAATCTGGGGGCACGATGACCCACTTCTCATTGCCAGCGAAGTCTACCTTGAGGTGGTGGAAGTTGAACACCATGGAGAGCTCTTCGGTCTTGGCCCCTGCATAGCGATAGCACGCTTCCATGGAGGTACTGGACATTTCACCAACGGTGATAATATCGCTGTGCCCGCCGAAGGTACGCTGGTTCATCTCTTGGAGGAACTCGTGGATACGTGGTCCATCGGTGTAGAAGCGACGGCCATCACCTTCGAAGTCATCCTCATAGACCTCCTTGGAGATAAGGTTGACTACGTCGAAGCGGAAGCCCTTAATCCCTTTAGCGATCCAGAAGTCCAAGATCTTGTAGAGCTCAGCACGCAGCTCCGGATTTTCCCAATTTAGATCGGCCTGGGTGACATCGAAGAGATGTAGGTAGTATTTACCCAACTCTGGCAGATACTCCCAAGCGGAGCCACCGAATTTGGAAACCCAGTTCGTTGGTGCACTGCCATCTGGCTTCGGCTCACGGAAAATGAAGTAGTCTTGATACTTCCTTTCTCCAGCAATGGCCTTTTGAAACCATTCATGTTCGATGGAAACATGATTAAAAACCATGTCGAACATAAGGCCAATGCCCTTGGTTTGGGCAGCTACGATGAGCTCGTCAAGATCCCCCATAGTGCCGTAAGCGGGATCGATATTGTAATAGTCAGCAACATCGTAGCCATTGTCCTTCTGCGGGGAGACGAAGAAGGGGTTGAGCCAGATATAGTTCGCGCCGAGCTTGGCTACGTGATCCAGGCGGTGGATGACTCCACGCAGATCGCCCAGGCCATCCCCGTCCGAGTCACAATAGGATTTGGGATAGATCTGGTAGACCACACTGCGTTGGAATGTTTCTGCCATGTGCTTGAGGTGCTTCCTTGTAGATGTTGGCTATGTGCTAGTTCTCGCCGGGCTCATCCCAGGTGATAACCGGGGTTTCTTGCGCGATTGCGGAAATGTCCGTGTGCATTTGGATGTTTTCGGCAGCACCGGGCTTCACAACGAGAAGCATAGTAGTGCTTGGATGTCCGGCGGCCTCAATCTTTTCTGGATCGAATTGGATCAGCGGTTGACCGGCCTTAACGACATCACCCTTCGCAACGAACATTTCAAAGCCATCGCCACCCATGGATACGGTGTCCACACCGACATGGATAAGCAATTCCATATCGTTGGCAAGTTTGAGGCCCACTGCGTGGCCGGTCTTTTTCATTGCAACCGCTACGGTGGCATCACATGGGGCATAGACCATGTTGCTGGTTGGCTCGATGATCACACCATCACCCATGACCTTCTTAGCAAATACTGGATCTGGTGCTTCAGTAATGTCGCGAACCTCGCCATCAAGAATGCTAACTAAGGTGGTAGTGCGCTCCAGGGTAATAATTGCGCGCTCATCACCTGCAGCGGTTTCGGTCACTATCGTTTCTGTGCCATCAGCATTTTCTGCGTCCGCAGTTACATCTTGGGAACCAAGGACCACGGCCGCAGATTCTTCTGCAAGCTTTTCATCGTTCACGCGGGCTTCAACGGCGAAGTGGCGCTTGGCCATAATATAGGTCAGGATAAACGGCACCACGATAGCTACCAGCATGGAGACTAAGAACCAGCCCCAGAAATCCGGCTTAATTGAGAGAATTCCGGGGAGACCACCGACACCAATGGAGGCGGCTTCCACTCCCATACCAATGGAGATCATTGCTGCCAGGCTAGAGCCGATCATGCCGCAGACCAATGGGAACTTGTACTTCAGGTTCACACCGAACAGGGCTGGCTCGGTGACACCCAGGTAGCAGGAAATCCACGCAGGGATGTTGACCTGCTGGGCACGCTGGTTACCTCGCTGGACCACAGACATTGCGACGACAGCAGAGCCCTGGGCAATATTCGACAGGGCAATCATTGGCCACAGCGCAGTACCGCCGTATTGGGTTACGAGCTGGGTATCAACAGCATTAGTCATGTGGTGCAGACCAGTCATTACCATTGGGGCATAGAGCAGACCGAAGATTGCAGCGAATATCAGGTTGAATGGTGAGAATAGGCCAGCATACACGGCATCACCAAGCCAAACACCTAAGGTCCAACCGATTGGGCCCACAACCAGGTGGGCGATGAAGACTGCAGGCACCAGGGAGCACAGCGGTACGACAATCATGGCAATAACTGCTGGGGTGATTTTCTTAAAGAACCGCTCTAGGTAGACCAGTACAAAGCCGGCCATGATCGCAGCGATGACCTGGCCTTGGTAGCCGATCATTTCTGCCTCAAAGAAACCGAAATTCCACGTTGGGATAGCTTCATCTCCTGGGTCAGCTGCGGTGAAAGCATTCATCAGCTGCGGAGAGACCAGGGTAAGACCCAAGATGATACCCAAGATTTGGGTAGTTCCCATCTTGCGGGTGATCGACCATACAATACCCACTGGCAACATATGGAAAACGGCTTCGCCAATTAGCCACAGGAAGGAGTACATGCCAGCCCAGAACTGGTATTTATCGGCTAAGGAAAGATCACCTTCGTAGAAACCGATTTCGCCAATGACGTTACGGAAACCGAGTACCAGACCGCCACAGACCAGCGCAGGAATGAGGGGTGCGAAGATTTCGCCCAGGGTACCTATAATGCGTTGAGCTACATTCTGATTGGATTTCGCCGCTGCCTTGGCCTCGTCCTTACTTACTCCATCGATGCCTGCGACGGTAGTGAATTCCTTGTAGAACTCATCAACATCATTGCCAATGATGACCTGATACTGGCCGGCTTGTGTGAATGTGCCCTTGACTGACTCGAGCTCTTCGATGGCTGCCTCATCGGCTTTCTTGGCATCCTGTAGCACAAAGCGCATACGGGTCACACAGTGGGAGACGGCAAGAATATTTTCTTTGCCACCAACGAGTGGGAGGAGGCTTTGAGCATCCTCAGTATATTTTCCCATCGACTGATCCTTTCCGGTGGGACTATTTGAGGGGAGTACGCTCGTATCATCTTTTGGCATAAATTGGGCGGAGTTTTCTCCCTATAACGCCTTTCAAAGTAGTGATCTTGTTTAAACAAATCAAAACTTGTGACTTGAAACTCACCCACCTACCCCCATCTTGTTCAAACAAGTACGGGCAACTAGACTAAGATCTCAGAAAGTTGGTGACGCCATGGCAAGTAAATATCTAGGGATTTACCACGACCTCAAAGCCCGAATCGAAAACAACGCCTACCCCTACCAAACCCTTCTGCCCAGCGAATACGAACTCATTGCAATCTATGATTGCTCCCGCAATACCGTACGCCGCGCCCTGGCTTTACTTGCCGCCGACGGCTACGTGCAGTCTGTACACGGCAAAGGCGTGCGCGTTCTCTACCAACCTCATAGTCAAACCACCTTTAGCGTTGGTGGCATTGAGACCTTTGCCGAATCCGCACAGCGTAATGGCAAGCAAGCATTTACCAAGGTTTTAAGCCTCGATCACATCACTTTGGACGCAGAAACCGCTGCCCCCACCGGCTTTCGCTCGGGAACTGAGGTGTGGTATCTTCGCCGTCTACGCTTCCTTGAAGGCGTTCCATTGATTTTGGATTACAGCTATTTCCGTACCACCCAGGTACCGGAACTCACCTCGGGTATTGCATCTTCTTCGGTATATTCCTACGTGGAGGATCAATTGGGTCTAAGTATTGCTACCGCCAAGCGCACCTTGACCGTCGAGCGCACCACCGATACCGATTGTCACTATCTGGCGATGCAAGATTTTAATTGTGTAGCAGTCATTACCAGCCAGACTTATGATGCCCAGGGCCAGCAGTTTGAGTACACCCAATCAAGACACCGTCCTGATTTCTTTTCTTTCCAAGATATCGCCACCCGCAGCAAGGGAGATGTCTGATGCCCCCTCAAAGCCCTGCCCGGATCTTTCGCGTGCCACGCGGCCACCAACCCCTCCCTATTCGTGATGGCTTAAACCCCAGTAGAGTACGCCTACCCGACGATAGTGCCCCACTCACCGCCGCAGAATTCTTGCGCACGTGCATCGAAACACAACGGTACCGCCACCCAGAGGATAATGAGCAGGCATTACTTGCACGCTTTGCGCAGCACGATGTCGTCATCGGCCCCAGATTCCATTTCGCACAGCCAGATGATCTAGTACAGCCCGGCGAAGATCTGTGGTTCTACCGCATCCCCGCCCCAGAGTCGCCAGTACCGTACGAGTGCGAAATTGTGCACGAGGATGCCCATATTCTCGTCATCCATAAGCCACACTTCCTGGCCACAATGCCGCGTTCAAAGCACATTACCGAAACCGCGACGGTACGCATGCGCCGCATGACTGGCATTAATGAGCTTGCGCCCGCCCACCGGCTCGATCGCCTCACGGCAGGCCTTTTGCTATTCACCAAACAGCGAAAGCTACGCGGAGCGTACCAAAATCTTTTTAGCAACAAACTCGTAACTAAGACATACGAAGCAATTTCCACCACCACTTCAATAGCCCCTGGTACCCATTGGCATTCCCGCATCTTGAAAGAACACGGCACCATCTGTAGTTATGAAGCAGCAGGTGAGCCAAATGCACACACAGAGGTACTGGCCGTGGAGCCCCTTGGATGCTCGCTAGCAGTACGCTTACAGCAGCAACATGATCTCGACAACGCCGATCTCGCTCGTTATATTTTGCGCCCACACACCGGAAAGACTCACCAACTACGGGTCCATATGAATAGCGCTCACGCACCAATTCTGGGCGACCCCTTTTATCCGGTTGTACTCCCAGAAGATGTTGAGGATATGCGCATACCCATGCACCTGACTTCTATTGGAATGGAGTTCATCGACCCCATTAGCGGGAAACCACGAAAATTCTCCACTCACGGCACTTCGTAACAGGAAACAACATTTTTTGTCCCAAGCGCCTAGTTGTCCCAAGCGCCTAGTAAACATGCCAAGTTTTTCATTTCCCCTTTCGCCACTTCTGGGCGGCAAGTTCGAAAGGTTTGTGGTTGAGCCCAACGGCTTGTGACACCAGGCGTATTGATGGTTGACGCATCTTCTAGTGCTCAGCCATCCCCAGGAATCTCAGCAACCGATACACGCTGAGCAAGGGAAAACGCCCAATATGACCCACTCCGATAGCCTCCGCGAACTTCAAGAAACCACCACCCGTTATAAGCAAACTAAGCAAGCTACGGATACTGCGATCTGGGGGTGCCGCCAAGGATGCTTATGAAGATGGATGTGGGTTCCGCAAAATCTCTGCCCAGACACCATTTAGTCATATGACCGAGTGGAAATGTTTGGTGGATCCCACTTATCCATCGCCAAAGCCGGCGGTTCCCCGTCATCAGACTCCCGAACAGAAAACTCTGATGATGTGAAGTCCCAACCAGCAGCAAGTGAATACAGCTAGGCGCACAAGCATCCCCTATACCGTGCGCAGTGGGGTAAGGTTCCTGCAGCTATAGCGCACCCCTTTCCCTAATGAGCAGCTGACAGCTCAGACAGAGAAAGGAAGAGATTTCTCGATTCACACGCGCAACACCCCTTTACGCCTCGCACATGAAACGCAGCCTCGCCGCAGGCGATACGACCGAGTAAGAATCCGGGGTTCCCTCCGGACTAAACATCGTAGCCGAGCTCCATCAATTGGCACTCATATACTCGTGGATCGCAGCTGACGGCAGGCACGATTCCGTTTTACGAACACAAAGGTTCCTACGTGGATCAACCACACACAAGTCAACGACGCCACTGCATTTACGTGTTCTATAACACATAAATAGCGTGTAACTTTGGCAAACAAAGGTTGCTTACCGCAAAGTAAGCATTATTGTACAACCCTTTACTTTACAAACGATAGTAACCGCGCTTACATTTAGTTCCGGATCAAAAGTCAACGCCAAGTAATTGGTGGATGCATACCTGGAAGGGAAACATTATGAAAATCACAATTATCGGGCCCGGCATGGTTGGCCAACCCATCATCACGGAAGCTGCCCACCGCGGCCACACCGTTATCGCGGGTTCGCGCAGTGGCCGGGCAGTACCAGATGCAGCCGAGGCCCTTGCGCTTGAGCTTGCTGATACCGCTGCGCTACAGAAGGTTATTGCCCACAGTGATGTCACGATTATCGCAGCTTCTCCAGATCCAGTAGAACCTGTAATTAAGGCTCATGAGAACCTAGTAAAAGCTGGCTTCGAGGGCCGCCTGATTGTTGTTGGCGGCGCCGGATCATTGGTTGCAGATGGCGTAGAACTGGTAGACCTGCCGGATTTCCCAGAAGAGTACAAGGCAGAAGCCCGAGCTTTTAGTGCTGTCTTGAAGGCTTATCGTACCTCTACTGATAATTGGACCATGGTATGCCCTTCTCCTGAGATTGCACCAGCTCCAGCAACCGGAGAGTTCATGCTAGGTGGAGACTCACCAGCAGGTAATTACGTTTCCACCGGTGATTTTGCAATTGCAATTGTAAATGAAGCCGAAAAACCACGCCATAACAATCAACGCTTTACCGTAGCGACTAAGCAAATATGATCCAAAGAAGCGGCGTAAGTAGTTAGACCCTGTAGGACCCAGATGCCAATGCATTTGGGTCCTTTCGCTCTTCGAAACAGGCCTACTTCGCGCGCGCAGAATAATGGTTGCGAAAGTCACATGGCATGCGCCATCCATCTCGCCAACAATGCATTAGCACGAGGATGGGATCTCAACCACTGAGAAAGGCCTAGACGCAAACGCCTAGATCGAGATTAGAAAGAACGACAGAACTGAAGAATACTACCAACGAGAAAGGCACATTTGGAAAAACCAAAATGTGAGTGTGCAGCTGAATGCACAGCGAAAAGTAGATGAAAAAGCAACGCGAAATACGTGTGCATAGATTCACGGATCCAAGAAATTGTAGGTAGGCCACTTCGATGTGACTCTGAGCCAGACTAGTTACCTGTATTTGCACGTAAGCAACCTACGAATCGGTACCCCAGGGATACCAAGTGGAACAAAGAAAATTCTACGATATCGGGGCGTCAGGATAAAAGTGCGGCAGTTGAAAGACAATTAAACAAAATCCACCATAGAAACCCGAAATGTCAGGATTTTGAAAAGCTACGATTCTTTCAGGGACATTGTTGAAATCAGATTGCGGAGCACAGCGACGCGTTACACAGAAGAACTAGCTACACAAGCCATACGTTGTGTTGTGTGTGGTGATATCCCCCCACACACACAACCGCACTCTCCTGGCCGCACACACCCAGCATCGCACCACTCGCATGGCCGGCAAACACACCACCACACCACACCCACACCACAAACAAACAAACCA
>JAUMTW010000018.1:615-1931 GCA_030531005.1 Corynebacterium sp. | reverse complement strand
TCAAAAAAAGGATCTTTTGCCAACGCATGCACCAACGGAGCCATCTTGATGGCTTCCGGGCGCGTACCAAATACAGTCAGTACTTTCACATCGATTCTCTTCGAATAAGCGGCGAGCGCCTTTGCGCTCACCGCAGCAGTGTTGCTATTTCGAGCAACGGCGGGTTAATGCGACACCAGCCCCGATCAGCCCCCCGACAATGCCCCACATAATCATCAGGAAGGCACGACGTGGGCTATCGCGTTTTACCGGTTCTTCCGGCGTACGCAAATAGCGATAGGTCTGAAAACGCGGATCCAGGGTTGGACCAACATTCAGGGTGTTTAACATGGCCCGATTCTGATCATAGTCGAGATCAAAGGCCGGACCGACGGCCTGTAAATTTTCCAGTCGAGCCTGGAGCATTGGACGCCCAAGCAGGAACATTTCTGAATCAGGCAATTCCTCGGCAGGCACATCTGTCGCACTGCGCGAAATATTATGCTGCTCAGCAATTTTCAACGCCTGTTCAATACTGTTCATCCGGCGGTCGTAGATGGCTTTCGCCACCTCTTCCTGACGCTTTACCTGAGCTTTCATCTGGATGGTGCGCGCCGCCCATGCACCTTTCAGCTCATCATTCAGATGGCTGGCTGCACGCTGGCTGGCAAAAGCAACATACTGACGTAACAGGTTATTAGCGTCAGGCGCGGTTTCGGCAATCAGCTTCACGCTGTCATTGACCGCGCGGGTAAAGTCTCCGGGGATAAACTGGATGTTGTTAATCATTTCATCCAGCAACGCCGCATCGGCTTTGCTGTTGCCCACCATCCGCTGCTTGTAATAGTCGGTTTGCAGCCAGAACTCTCTGCGGGTATCCCACGAGGCCAGTTGCATAACAAACTCTTTATAGGCTTCGTCCATGACCGATGGTTGGTCGGCAGAAGCCATGTTTGAACGGACATCCAGGTTACGCAAAAATTGCTGCTGTGAGTAATATCCCCCCAGCATATTCACCGTTGGACGATCGGTAATCGCCGTCGAGCTCCACTCCTGACGAGCAAAAAAAGTATACGCCAGCGCGATTAACGCAAACGCCAGTCCCATGCCAATAATCCACAGCTTCCCAGCCCACAAGGTACGAAACAACCCACGAATATCCAGTTCATTTTCAGCGTCTTCGGCCGGTTTCCCAGGCATTGGTTGTGTCATCACATCCTCATTTATTTGGTTAAATTGGGGCTGCCACCACGATTTCTACGCAGTCTGCGTTTTACGCGCTTAATAAAGCGAGCAACTTTCCAGGCACGCTTAATGCAATATCCATAGAGGAAGAA
>JAUMTW010000018.1:0-605 GCA_030531005.1 Corynebacterium sp. | reverse complement strand
GAATGCTAGCAAAAAGAGCACCAGCATGACCCACTCCGGGACAAAATGAGAATATTCTGCCAGCACCCCAATGGAGGCGAGCAGAGCTGCGGCAAGGGTAATCAGCACAAACGCCTGGCGGGAAGTAAACCCGGCACGCATGATCAAATGGTGAATATGCTGGCGATCAGGAGAGAACGGACTCATGCCTTTACGCAGGCGACGGTACATAATCGCCACCATATCCATTAGCGGAATGGCGATTATCCACAAAGCGGTAACCGGGCTGATGGGATGGGTTTTGCCCTGGGTCGTTTCGAGCAGGATCCAGATAACGGTAAAACCAATCAGCGTACTGCCCGCATCACCCATAAAGACTTTGTAGCGGCGACCCAGGATACCAAGGTTAAGCATGATGTATGGCAGGATGGCGGCGATCATCGCAAAACACCAGATTGCAAGGCTGGTTTGCCCGTCGAACCACAAAATCATACCGATTGCTGCAAACGAGACGCAGGACAACCCGCCCAGCAAGCCATCAATGCCATCAACCATGTTGAACGCATTAATGGCCGCCCAGACGGCAAATAGCGTCAGGAAGTAACCAAACGGTCCGAGCACCATCT
>JAUMTW010000006.1 GCA_030531005.1 Corynebacterium sp. | reverse complement strand
CAAGGAATAATGGAAAGTAGGGCAAATACCTAGGAACAAAACCTAGGGCACTTCACCTCATCCCCAGCGGCCAATATGTTTTTATTCAATAAAAATAGACCGATGAGGCCATCCTAAGCCCAAGACTACTAGAGTAAGTACCATGGATTTCCCAACATTAGAACAATTGCGTAATCGCAAAACGATGAAGTGGACTCGCTACCCCGAGGATGTTTTACCACTTTGGGTAGCCGAATCTGATTTCACCACGTGTCCTGCAATTACCAAGGCGTTAGAACAGGCCGTGGCCAATGAGACCTTCGGTTATAAACCCGATGGCACCTCTGTAGAGCAGGCCACCGCGCAGTTTTATAACGATGCTTATGGCTTTGCTGCTAACCCAGATTGGGTCTTCCCAATTCCTGATGTGGTACGCGGCCTATACATAGCCATTGAGCATTTCACTGCCCCGGATTCCCCGGTGGTTATTCCACTGCCTGCATACCCGCCGTTTTTTGCATTACTCAGTGCTACCGGGCGCGAAGGCATTTTCATTGATGCCCGCGATGGCATCGATCTCAGTGCGGTCGAAAGTGCCTTCGCCCAGGGCGCTGGCAGCATTGTGCTCGCGAATCCTTTTAACCCATTGGGGTATATCTTTAGTGCCGAATTCTTAAATGAACTCACTGAGTTGGCAGCTCGTTATAATGCCCGTGTACTCGTCGATGAAATCCACGCGCCTTTAGTCTTTGAAGGTACACATGTGGTTGCCGCCGGCTTGAGCGAGACTGCAGCCAAGGTCTGTATTACGCTGACTGCTACCTCGAAGGCGTGGAATACTGCGGGCTTAAAATGTGCGCAGGTAATCTTCTCCAATGAAGACGATGTACGCCGCTGGAAGCAGCTCAGCCCCGTGATTAAAGATGGTGTGTCCACCATTGGTCTGCTCGCCGCAACAGCAGCGTATAACGAAGGCCGCGAGTTCTTACGTGAAGAATTAGAATACTTACGTGGTAATCGCGATTTCTTGCACGAGCAATTGGCTACGCGCCTCCCAGAGGTGAAATTTGGCGAGCACACCGCCACCTACCTCATGTGGCTCGACTTTACCGCCTACGATCTACCCGGTGGCCCGCACAAGTTCTTCTTGGAGCATGCCAAGGTCGCCTTCAATGATGGCCAATGGTTCGGTGAGTTAGGCTCCGGCTGCGTGCGTTTAAACTTCGCTACATCCCGCGGGCTCCTCTCCCAAGCGCTCGATCAGATGGTGGAATCCATCAGGTCATACCAAGTAAACAAGTAGAGGAGATGTGAAAGAGCTCAAGCCATCTTGCCTGCAATATCTTCGTGTGCTAAAGCGGCTTTGAGCGGTTTCATTCGCCCAACTCTGAGCCTGGGACTGCTACGGGAATAGCTCTGGGGCACAGCACGTTGCGTTTAATATGAATGATCTCATCGGACATCGCTTAGAACTTGAATTCAATGGGGCGAAACTCTCTGTCTTAGACTTTGCCCGCATCTTCGATGGCGAAACCCCGGGTAAGAGTTTTGAGCGGTCCGTGCAATTTGCACAGCACGCCGAACAATTGGGGTTCTCTCGCGTATGGTATGCGGAGCACCATAATATGCCCACTATTGCTTCAAGTAGTCCGGCAATCCTTATCGCCCATGTGGCAGCACATACCGAATACATTCGTTTAGGTGCTGGCGGCATTATGCTGCCAAACCACTCCCCATACATTATTGCCGAGCAGTTCGGCATGCTTGCTGAACTCCACCCTGGGCGTATAGATCTTGGTTTAGGGCGTGCTCCGGGTACGGATCAAAATACTTTAGGGCGGGCATTGCGCCGCTCCCCCGCAGCAGCAGAGCACTTCCCCGAGGACATCATTGAACTCCAGCGCTACCTAACTGATGATTCTCAGATCCCTGGTGTGCGCGCTATTCCTGGGGCCGGCACTAATGTACCACTGTATATTTTGGGCAGTTCCCTATTCGGCGCGCGATTAGCCGCAAAGCTCGGCCTCCCCTATGCCTTTGCTTCGCATTTTGCTCCAACTCACCTAGATGAGGCGATTGAAACTTATCGTGCTGAATTCCAGCCATCAGCAATCTTGGACAAGCCATATATTATTGCGGCTATGAATGTGGTGGCTGCTGATACCAGCAAACATGCTGAGGAGCAGTGGCAAGCAGTCCGTCGTAAATGGGTGCGCAATATGCTCAACACCAAAGTACCCATTAGCGAAGCCCAACTCACGGAATTCATGGAGTCATATGGCGCCCAGCAGATCCTGGATATGCTGCGCTATACCGCCCATGGTGATAAGGCAGAAGTTCATACCCAGATTGCACAATTCCAGCAGCGCACTGGCACAGATGAATTGATGCTGACCTTCCAAGGCCCACGGTGGACGGATGCCTTGCATAGTATGCAATTGGTTGCCGAAGGATCCAAGGAACTCAGTTAACAACGGAAACTATTACTTCAAGCAGTTATAACGCATCAGTAGTTATTATCAGTAGCAATGTGAAAGACTCCAACCACATGTGGTTGGAGTCTTTCACTCATTTGTCATTTTTGTCATTGTACCAACGACCGAGTTAGCGATTATTCTTCCCAGTCATCTTTTGACTTCGGGCGCTGCTGCTCGACGATCTTCGTCTGCCCTGAATCTTGTACCTCGTTATAGGCCTCTTCATCAACAACATCACCGGTAACACCAAGGTCACCATCGATGACCACGTCACCACTAATAACAAGTGCACCTTCTTCATTTTGGTGCAGGCCTGCAACACCAAACTCCGCGGGGGGTTCCGGCGCTGGCATAGCTTCGTGTTCTTCGAGCTTTTCAGCAGTATCAGTAACCTCCCACTGGCGAGTACGGATACGGCGTTCTGCAGCTGCATCATCACTCATGCCCTTGAGTAGTGAGTACATCATAATTGCCTGGGTGATAAAGAATGGCAGACCAACTATGATGACCACTTCTTGCAATGTGGCAATACCAGTATCTGGAGAAATCAACAGCAAAGCTGCAGTCACCGCGCCAATCGCGCAAGCCCACAACACGCGATACCAGGTTGGGGTGACGTTTTCTGCACCGGTTGCAAACATATCCATCACCATGCCGGCGGAGTCGATGGAGGTGATAAAGAAGATAATCACCACAACTAGCGCCAAGATGGATACTGCGGTTGCCATTGGGAAGTGCTCTAAGAAGCCGAACAATGCATACGGGGTGTTGCCTTCATCGACAACGGGACCAGATAAGGCACCAGGATCATTTGCTTCAATATCAATACCGGCACGACCGAAGACCGAGAACCAAATCACAGAGAAGATTGCAGGCAAGGCGAGCACACCGCCGATATATTCACGTACGGTGCGTCCACGCGAGATGCGGGCGACGAACATACCGACGAATGGCGACCAGCAAATAGTCCAGGCCCAGTAGAACACCGTCCACGAGCCTTGCCAGCCGGGGTTGTCATCAAAAGCATCGGTCCAGAACATCAGCTCTGGCAGATAGGAGGCGTAAATACCGAAGGCTTCCACACTAAAACGCATCAATACCAAGGTAGGACCAGTAATAATGATGAAGCACATCAATAGCACAGCCAGCAAGATGTTGACATTCGAAAGCGTCTTAATGCCTTTTTCCAGGCCGGTGGCCACCGAGATACAGGCTGTACCGGTAATCACCATGATGATGAGCAACTGCACCCATGACACTTGCGGGACACCCCACAAGTAGTTCATTCCGGCATTAATCTGCAGCACACCTAAACCTACGGAAACGGCGATACCAAAGATAGTGGCGATAATGGCCAATATGTCGATGAGCTTGCCAGGCCAGCGGTAGATATTGCCACCAAGTAATGGGGAGAATACAGAACTTACGCGTGGGGGCAGCTTACGCTTGTAGATGAAGTAACCCAGCGCTAAACCAGGCAGAGCCAAAATGGCCCACATGTGAATACCAAAGTGGTAGAAGGTAAAGCCAAAGGCCTCTTCAATGGCCGCCTCACTCATTGGATCTAGCTGTGCTTGGGGCGGTTGCACCGAGTGGTACAGGGGTTCAGCCACACCCCAAAACATCAGCACCGCGCCAATGCCAGCTGCAAAGAGCATACAGAACCAGGCAATCAAGGAATGTTCTGCTTCTTCGTCATCATCGCCTAGGCGCAACCGGCCATAGCGGGAAACGAAGATGCCCACGAGGAAGATGAAGATCAAACTCACACCCCCGATATACATCCAGCCGAGGTATTCCATGAGTCCTTGGGCAACGGTGGTAAAGGATTCGCGGGCAGTTTCTCCTAAGGCGATCGTAATGACTACGAAGGCACCGATGAAGATTAAGGATCCGTAGAAGATAAGCGGATCCGATAGGACCCCAAATCTTTTAACTTGGGGTGCTTGTTCATCTTTGACGGAAATAGCTGTGCTATCCGGGGTGTCCATATCTCTCATTTCTCGCTTTTCGGGCATGGGCATCACTACTAGCCTAAGAAGTCTCTGAGCAGGACGCAAAGAGTTTCGGTCGCTTAACCGGAAAATTGGGGTGTACAGCTCCTCCTACATGTGCACTTGGATTGTTGACTTTTAGGGCCTTTCACCTGTGCTTTTTGTGCTTTTTGTAGCAGCATAGGCAAGGATAGAAAAATTTGACCAAGAAAATTTTTTGCCAGCCAAGACACGCGGCCCTTTATGGTATTTGGATGGTGGCGTATTGGACCAGTTGCTCCCTCCTTGCAAATTGCCTTCCGAGGATGCTGAACGCCGAACCTGTACTTATTCCTCGCCTACAAATTACATTCCGAAAACAACCGCAATCATCGCCAGCAATGGCAGTGAAACCACGGTCGAAACTATTCCAGTATCTCGAGCAAAGGTAGTTGCTGTTTGATGGCGCAGCGCATAGGTGTAGACATTTTGGGCAGTAGGAAGCGCACCCAAGAACACCGCTCCTGCTAATGCAGCACCTTCAAGCCCCAGCGCCCAGGCAAGGAGTCCGGCAAGTAGTGGATGGCCAATATTTTTCGCTAGCACGGTCACCCATACCTGCTTAGCCGGGTATTCCCCACTGCGCAGTACCCCGGCCCCATATAGCGACATCCCAAAAACAATGAGTGCTAGAGGGATCGAAGAATCTGCAAGCATATCGATGACGTCATAGAGCACCTGCGGTATATCTGCCGGTAGCTGTGCTAATACCCCACCAAAAATAGCTGCGATAAAGAGTGGATTTCGCAGTGGAGTTTGTATGATCGTACGCCAACGAATGCCATGGGGTGAATGCAACAAATCCAAAAGCACCATGGCTAGCGGAGTGTAAATAGCTACTTGAAAGATCAGCAGGGGCACCACCAAGCTGGCATCGCCAATCACATAAGCCGCCAATGGGATACCCAAATTACTACTATTGGCATAGCTTGCTGCAAGCAACCCGATCACCGCGGTGTCTGCTTGGTGCCGCCACAATCTACGATGTACTACGTACATTATCCCAGCAATGATCCAGGCAGACACAATAATGATCACAAAGCGCGCAGAGAATAACACCGAGAGTTCATAGGTCAATAGGGTGCGCAGCAACAATGCAGGCAGGGCCACGTAGTAGACGAAGCTCACTAATACTGGGGCTCCTTGTTCGCCAAGCACGCGAGTACGCGCAAGCGCCCAACCTAAGGCGATCACCATAACGATGACGCTAAAACCCAGCAAAACTTGTTGCATAAGGCTTTATTGAACACCGTTGACACTATAAATCTCAAACCCTAATTTGGCTGCCCCACCGATACCACTTCCATTCCGAAGCCGACCACAGAACCGCCCAGCACGAACTAGAATAAAGAGTAATCTCCGCAACCCACCATCCTAAAAGGAACGCAAATGTCGTTGACCATGATCCTCTCTTACACTGGTGCACCAGGTGCCGCCCAAGCATTCGCCAAAGAAATGCGCGAGAATGGCATCATCAGTACAACCCGTAACCGCGATGGCAACCTACGCTACGAATTCTTCCAACCCTTGGACACCCCAGATACCATCGTGCTCATCGACACTTGGGATAACCAAGCGGCCTTGGATGCCCACCACGAATCAAAACTGATGAGTGATATTGCCGCATTGCGCGAGAAATATGACCTGCATATGCAGGCTCAGCGCTATCACGGACCCCTATCTTTAGATGCCAGCGATCACGCACATATCCGCGCTTAAGCCCAAAGTCGGTGGGCTGGATCTTAAAGGGATTCAGCGGCGGACAAAACCGGTATGGTCATGCGGTACCCTGTAAGCCTATGTCTGTACTTCCTGCCTTGATGCGCCCCCACCTGCGCCATCGAGCTGCCGCCGCTTTGGCCTGTATCGGGCTGCTCACCTCTTGTAGCGCTGGGTATACCGGTGCCAATCCCGGTGATGCCGCCGATGCCACTGCAATTACCCTTGGTATGACCACTGCCCCTGCAAGTTTAGACTTCACCACAAATTCCGGGGCTGCTATTGGCCAGGCCTTACTTGGCAACGTCTATGAGGGGTTGGTGCGTATTGATCAGCAAGGCAATGTCCAACCCTGCCTGGCGCAACATTGGGATATTGATCCCACCGGTACGCAGTACACTTTCTATTTGGAGCAACAAGTGCGCTTCGCTGATGGCAGTAGCTTTGACGCTCATAGTGCGAAATTCTCCCTCGAACGGGCCCAATCCGCCGCATGGACGAATCCGCAACAAACGAAGCTCGACATCATTGAAGACATCGCGGTGATTGACCCCTACACTTTGCGAATAGTGCTTTCCAAACCCTCGAATAGCTTCCTCTGGAACCTGGGCGGGGTCGTAGGAGCAATGTTTAGTCCTCATGGTGTGGACGCACTTGCCACTGCTCCCGTCGGTACAGGCCCTTATGAGGTATCCCATTGGGCAGTCGGCCGCAGCCTGAGCCTGACGGCCCGGAAGGATTATTGGGGTGAGCCCGCAACCAATAGCAAAGTAGAACTGCGCTATATCAGCGATGCTACAGCACTGACTAATGCGTTACGCTCAGGGCAGCTTGATGCCATCATCGGGTTGCAAGCCCCCGAGCTGCTTGATGAAATCCTCCAGGATGATTCGCATGGAGTCTCTGTTGGCACTACGAATGGCGAAGTACTGCTGAGCATGAATAATCAGCGCGCCCCCTTTGATGACCTACGCGTGCGCCAAGCCGTGATGTATGGGGTCAACCGCCAAGCCATTCGCGATACCACCTGGGAAGGCTACGGTGTCGATACTGCAGGCGCTCCAGTAGCCCCTACCGATCCCTGGTTTGAACAGGCCACGGCTAAGGAATACTACGATTTCGATCTTCCCCGTGCCCAAGCCTTACTCGCAGATGCTGATGCCGTCGGTACTCCTATTACCATTAGCGTGCCTAGCTTGCCTTATGCTCAAGCAGCATCAGAGATCCTCTATGCCCAGCTCACCGACATTGGTTTCAAGGTGCACTTAGAAACTGTGGAATTCCCGGCAGTCTGGCTGCAACAGGTCCATCGCTCCCATGACTATGACATGTCACTTGTGGCACACGTTGAAGCCCGAGATATACCCACGATGTTCGGCAGTCCCGATTATTATCTAGGCTTCGATGATGCCACCACCCAGGAACTACTTAGTGCTGCCGATACCGCAACTGGAGAAACTCCGCAGGAAAGTGCTGAAAAATATAATGCCGAAATGAGCCAAGCAGTGACAGCGATTATGGATCAAGCTGCGGCGCTGACTTTGTATAATATGCCCAATATTGTGGTCGCCCGCCCTGGTCTGGTTGGATTGCCTACGAATATCGTAGCCGATGGACTGCCCGTAAGCTCTATACACTGGGAGGACGAACAATGATCTCCCCCGCTAGCGGAGCACAACCAACCCAGCATCAAATAACTGGAGCCTCCCCACACCGCCAAGTACGTTGGGGTAGGTATGTCGCAGGTTTCCTCTTGCGCTACCTTGCTGTACTACTCGGTGCTAGTTTGCTCATTTTCATCCTGCTCGCCTTAGTTCCTGGCAACCCGGCAGCAGTATCACTTGGGGTCCATGCGACCGAAGAAGATATTGCAGCCTTAAGTACCAAGATGGGCTTTGATGCCCCCTGGTGGCAGCGCTATCTCACCTGGCTGACTGGCATGCTCACCGGGGACTTCGGTACTTCGCTGGCTAGCCAAACTCCCATTACCCCCACCTTATTTGATCGCTTGCATGTCACCTTGATCATCGTGGGTCTGGCAATGTTGTTGGCCTGCATTTTCGCAATCCCGCTTGGCATATACAGTGCCCGCCGCAATGGTCGCTTCGATGCTCAACTCCTGACCATTGCCAGTCAACTCGGCCTTGCCATCCCCAGCTTTTTTGCCGGAATCCTCGCCATTGCATTCTTCGGCATCGCACTGGGTTGGTTACCAACCGGTGGTTGGATCATTCCTGCAAGTAATCCTGAGGCATTTGCACGCCACCTCATTTTGCCCGTTGGCTGCCTGGCTTTCATGCAAGCAGCCATTGTTACTCGCTATGTACGCGTACAAACTTTAGAACTTTTACAAGCAGACTTCATTCGCACCTCCCGTGCTCTAGGCGCTGGGCCTTGGGAAGTCTTATGGCGCCATGGTTTCCGTGCGATGGCACCAGCAATCCTGAACACTATTGGCGTACAAAGTGCCTCGCTGCTCATCGGTGCGGTCCTCGTCGAAGAAGTTTTTGTTATTCCAGGGATCGGCCAGTACCTACTGGAGGCTGTCGCCCAGCGCGATCTGCCTGTGATTCAGGCAGTGCTCATGGTGCTGGTCTTTATCGCCTTGACGATCAATACCCTAGTTGATGCCAGCCAGCGAGTCTTTCATCCGCGCACTCGTAACTCTCAGGGGTTCCACGCGGCTCAAGCTGCAAGTATTGTCACTAATGCTAGTGTCACCGATACTACGTCTTCGACCAAGACTATTAAGGTGGTGTCATGAAAACCCACGTGCGAGTTTTCTCCTTTTACGCGGGACTCTTCGGACTCGGCTTCATGGTGTTGCTAGCCTTCATCGGATTGGTGTGGACGCCCTATGATCCTTTGGCTGTTGATCCAATAAACCGTTTAGCCGGCAGTAGTTGGGAGCATCTCTTTGGCACGGACCGATATGGCCGAGATGTCTTCTCTCAAATCTTAGCTGGTGCCCACCGCAGCTTGGGCGTTGGTATGGCTGCCACCTTGGTTGCCGCCGGAATCGGCATTCCCTTAGGGCTTATTGCTGCTTGGTATCCGGATTGGCGTGCCCACATTATCATGCGAGCCTGCGATATTTTGGTTGCCCTTCCTGCTTTATTACTGGCGATTGTTGCCACGGCGATTTGGGGCAGCTCTACTGTAGTTGCCGTGATTGCTATTGGTATCGCCAATATTGCGATATTTACCCGCATTACTAGGGTCGCTGCCACGAAGGTGTTAGTCGAGGACTTCGTTTTGGCCTCCCGGGATGCTGGGCATGCCCGGTGGTGGATTTCTCAGGTACATATTCTGCCGAATATTCGCAGTCTGCTTGCCGCTCAAGCTGCAATTACCTGTGCGCTGGCTATGCTGGCAGAGGCCGGTTTGAGTTTCTTAGGTTTAGGCACGCCCCCACCAGAGCCGAGTTGGGGGCGCATGCTCTATTCCGCGCAATCGTCGCTAGCTTCTGCCCCGCACTTAGCTCTGTGGCCGGGATTGTTCCTGGCGTTAAGCATTCTGGCCTGTTATTTCCTTTCAGATGGGCTCCGTTCAGATGGGCTCCGCACCCGTGACCAATCCACTGCGGGTTACTAGCCCTGTGCACGTTGCCCCCTATGCCCACACTACTTATGACCACATCGCTTATGACCGCATCGCTTATGACCACGCCACTACACCTTTGTTCAGAGGACTTCATGCTATGACCACCGCCTTATTGCAGGTCCGCAATCTCCACGTACCTGAGATCCTGGAGGACCTCAACTTTGAACTGGCCCCTGGATCTCGACTGGCAATTATTGGCGAATCTGGCTCCGGCAAAACCATCAGTGCCTTGGCTACCTTGCAGCTGTTTGGCCACGAAGGCCAGGTACTCCTCGAGGAACAGGTATTGGAGGATCTGAAGGAGCGCCATTTAACCAAGATTCGGGGTAAGCGGATTTCTATGATTTTCCAGGAGCCGATGACCGCCCTGGATCCCAATCAGCGCGTTCGTACCCAAATCGGCCAAGTGCTACGCCGCCATGGCTTTGCTCGCGCGCAACGAGCTGTGCGCATTGCAGAGTTACTCGAAGAAGTACAGCTACCTCCTTCTATTGCACAACGCTATCCACATGAGCTTTCTGGTGGGCAGCGCCAACGCATTCTGCTAGCTATGGCATTGGCTGCCAACCCAGAGGTGCTGATTTGTGATGAGCCCACAACAGCACTCGATGCCACCGCCCAGCGCGGCATTATTGAATTACTCCAGCGCTTAGTTGCCGCACACGATATGGCATTGATCTTTATTAGCCATGACTTAAACGTCGTAGCCCAACTATGCACCCATGCCATTGTGCTCCGCCGCGGGGTAGCTGTAGAGCGTGGCGATGTAGCGACCCTACTTACAACACCACAAGATCCATATACTCAGGCTCTGGTTGCCGCTGCTCAGTCGCCACTGCTGGAGTCTGCGCCGTCGTATGATCAGCAGCGGAAGAAAAAGTTTGGCAAGGAAGTACTTGTCGCTCATAACGTAGGCTTTAGCCATCACGATGGTAGCGGGATTCAAGGCGTGAACATTCGCCTGCATGCCGGCCAGCGCTTAGGCATCGTAGGGAGTTCCGGATCCGGCAAAACCACTTTATTGCACTTGCTCGCAGGCTTACGCCAGCCCCAACACGGCTCCTTAGAGCGGATAGGGACGTCGCGAGTGATTTTCCAAGACCCAAATTCTTCGCTAGATCCTAAACTGACCCTGGCAGAAATCATTCGAGAATCCAAAGCTGATGCCGACGTACCTGCATTGCTCGCTGAAGTTGGCTTGGACCATATATCCCCTGAGACGTATCCGCAGTTTCTCTCTGGTGGGCAACGCCAGCGAGTTGCCATTGCCAGGGCGATTGCCGCCCGCCCGGCAATTGTGCTGGCAGATGAGCCTGTCTCTGCACTTGATATGACGGTGCGTGCCCAGGTGCTCAGTATGCTCGATACCATTATTGAACACGAGAATGCCGCTCTCGTGATGGTCTCTCATGACTTAGCCGTGATCCAGGCAATTTGTGATGATGTACTCGTGGTTGCTGGTGGTCAGGTTGTAGAAACCGGCAGTGTTTCCGAGATCTTCGCCAACCCCCAGCATCAGGTAACCAAGGAATTATTACAGGCGATCCCACAGCTTATTAGCCAGGCACACCAGTAAGGGCGACAAAGAATTACGTCGATTACTTTAGGCTCGATGGGCCAGTTTGGCATACAGTACTTGTCTGTTGTCAAGCGTAATGAGTCTTAGTAGCTGGTAAGGAGCTGATGCATGCGGGCGAAGATATCTTTGCCCGCATGACCAATGCCATCATGTTGCCACTGGTTCGTCATATACGCGCGCACGTCGGCAAGCTGCGCTGCACTGGCTTGAGATATCTCAAAAGGCACAAAGATATCATCCACATACATTGTTGCTGCAATGGGAACCTCTACCTCTCGCAGGATTTCGACGTTATAGGGGCTTGAGTTCCACTGGTGGTATGCAAGTTGTGTAGCTGCTTGTGCGAACGGCTGAAGCGCTGGGTCTTCCTCGAATTGCCAAGAGAATATATGCTCGCCGGTCAGATACAGTGGTTCATCTTTTTCAGGGGTTGCTGCAAAGCCGGGAATTCTTTCGCGAAGACGTTCTGCTGCCCATGCGGTTGTAGTCTGCCCGCCGATGCCCCCATAAATTGATTCATGAATGACGCTATACAAGGGATTGCGCTGCGTCTCTACCTGAGCACCAACGCTGGCAAGAAAATTCGCGGTCAAGCGCTTTTCTCCACGCAGCTGATGGAAGGGCGCTTCCAGTAGATAGCTCAACTGATGTGGCCCAAACTCACGACCGAGTTGAATCCCGAGAGTGCGAAATAGTCTGCTCGTGAGTTGCTGCCCGTTGGGTAAGAATTCTGTGTGGTTTTCAAGATGATCGCAAAGTTCGCGCAGCTTCTCTTGGGCTTCGGGGTATTCCTGGAACCAGCGCTGATGGCGAATAGCTAAATGTTGATAGGTGGAGGTGTAGACCTCATCAATGCTGTGGCTTAATCCTGGCATTCCACCGGTCATATAGGCCTTCGAAATTGCCGCTGGATACAAGGTGAGGTAAGTCATGATCAAAAACCCACCATAGCTTTGCCCAAAGACTGCAACCTGCCTTTCACCAAGAGCTTGCCTGAGTGCTTCGGCATCATGGATGATATTTTCTTGGCGCAATTGTATTAAGCGCTCGTAGCCTCGATCGCTTGCAGGTGAAGCACTATCAATGCGGTGTGAGCGCCCCGTGCCACGTTGATCCAATAACAAGACTCGGTATGAGCGCAACATTTCGCTGATAATGCCCGAAACCTCAAGCGGGCGTGGCGCCTCACAACCAGGTCCACCTTGGAAATACACTAATAAGGGCAATTCTTCCCCACCTTGCGGAATAAGCTCCCGCGCATACAGCTCAAAGGTCTCCATTGGCTGATCCCAATTCCAAGGCACTGTTAAGAAGTGCTCACGGATGTCGAGTCCAAAATGACGAGACTCAATGGTGCGGTGGGTGCCACCGAAAGCGGGGGTTTCGCTCATGCGCTGCTCCTGTGCGTGGGATGTTTACCATCGTACGTGGACTGTTCAACCTTGTGGCTTTTATGATACTCGGGGTTGCGGGCACCGATTTTTACTGCTTCGCTATAAGTCCTGGGATTCCTTCCGATCTGCATCTTTTTGCTGCAACGAACCTTGGGTAGGATAAACAATCATGGAATCTGAATTCGCGCTGCTTTCCCAACGTTATGCTGAAGTCCAAGAACGCATTGCCACCGCCGCAACCAAAGCTGGACGTCAGCCAGAAGAAGTGCGATTAGTAGCCGTCAGCAAAACTCACCCAGCCAGCACGGTAGGTGCTGCTTTGGATGCTGGCATGCACGTTTTTGGGGAAAATCGACCCCAAGAATTAGCTGTCAAGGCAGCTGAATACCCACAGGCACATTGGTGCGCCATCGGTGGTTTGCAGCGCAATAAGGCGAAGTTGATCGCCGAATTCGCCGATGAATTCCAAGCACTCGATTCGATCAAAGTTGCTCGCGCCTTGAATAATCGCCTCGATGATTTCGGCCGTACCTTGGATGTCTTCGTACAGGTCAACACCTCTGCAGAGCCTCAGAAGGGTGGCACTACTCCCGCAGAACTGCCTACTTTCTTAACAGAACTGCTGCCTTTTCAACGCCTCCGAGTTCGCGGACTCATGACTATGGCCGCGAATACCACTGACGAAGGCGCGATTCGCCGTAGCTTCGCTACATTACGGGAATTAGCTGCCACCACTGAAGCTCCTGATGGGATGTCTTTAGATGATCTATCCATGGGGATGTCTGGTGACTTTGAATTAGCCATTGCTGAAGGGGCGACCACTGTGCGAGTGGGCTCGGCAATTTTTGGGCACCGCGACTATAACGCCTAGGGGTAGGCATGCTTGGGGTACTTGAGGGTTTCTTTATTATTTTCACCGTTATCGGGGCGGGCTATCTGCTCGCGCGTACCCGGATTATCCCCAACCAAGAAAGCCGGCTCATCCTCAATCGGGTGGCATTTTTCGTCGCCACCCCAGCACTGATGTACACGGTGGTCTCAACCTCAGATCCCAGCGCATTGTTCTCCGCGGTCATTGGTATTAGTACCCTCGCCACTGCGGTGACAGCACTGATTACCGCGCTGATCGCTGTCTTATATTTTAATGCTGACCGTCCTACAGCCACGATAAGTGCTGCTACGGCTAGCTATGTAAATTCCAATAGTATTGGCCTGCCCGTGGGCATGTATGTTCTGGGCAAGGCAGATTATGTAGCCCCTTTGTTGGTGCTGCAGATGGTGGTGTTGACGCCGATTATTCTGGCACTCATTAGTGATCCGGCCCCTGGCCAATCCCGGCTGCGAGGGATCAGCGGGGCGGTAATCCAAGGCATTTGTAGTCCCATTGTGATTGGTGCGGGCTGCGGCCTATTGGTGTGCTTGCAACAGTGGGAGACTCCGGAGCTCATAGCCGAACCATTAACCTTGATTGGTGGGGCTTCTATCCCATTGATCCTGATGAGCTTCGGTGCGTCTTTGTATAAGGCTCGTCCATTACATGATGCCACCCAGCGTGGAGCCACTTTGGTCGCATTGGGTATGAAGACTCTCGGCATGCCAATTATTGCTGGTCTGCTTGGCTGGATTTTTGGGCTTCGCGGTGAGGATCTCTACGCGGTGGTGATTTTAGCGAGCCTGCCGGCAGCCCAGAATGTGTACAACTACGCCGCAACCTATCAAAAGGCCACTGTGGTTGCTCGCGATACGATTTTGCTTTCTACTTTGTTGGCACTTCCTGCCATGCTCATTGTGGCGGGGTTATTCTCTATGTGATGCATTGGACCTTGAGCGCTGATGTCCGGAGCGTTATGCCTTGTTCCCACGCAAGATCTTCTCCATTGGACGGTCCTTGGCTACCCCATCGACCAGCTTGTCCAAGAATCGGATTGAGCGTATGAGTCCATCTTCGATCTCGGGGATCCGCACACCACAAATACTGCCCGTGATCAGGTGGGCGTTGGAGTGCAAGGCGGCATTTGCAAAGAACTCGCGGAAGCTAACCTTTGCTTCAAGTAAGTCTTGTCATTCATCTTCGCTATAACCAGTAAGTCAGCAGGTGACCTTTACTTTGTACTTGAGCTACGTAGTGTGGATACACCTCAGCAACTGGCATCTCAAATATCTTGTATTCCATGAAATGATCTTTTCTTGTGTAGTATTCGCGTTCCTTAGCGGCAGGTTCGTACGCAAACTCAGATACTGTACTTTGAAACCCTCCACCGCTTGAGCATAAACGACGGGGTGATGTTCACTACTACTCTCTTTACAGGATGCAGCGCCAACGTTAAGGTGCAGCGCCTCTCACCGCGACAGTTACAGTGACTCAACAGGCCCCACGTGGAACGAATACGGCCTCAGGTAATGTTCTAAATTTCTACGATGGTCGCGGCGTGCGGATTATACTTCTCGGAATTCTTCAATGCTGATGCCGAGCGCAAAGCCACCCAGAACCCTGGTTCCCAGGGATTAGAGCCTGGTTGGTGCGGTTGCCTGTATAAAGCACGTGAAAGCAATTTGTCTAGCCAACCTTTGTTGCTCATAGCAATAACCGTGCCGTACTGTGCACACCTCACACCTTCTCCTATCATCCCCGCGCTCAGCGAAATAATGCTTTACGCGCAGTGCCCCCGGTGTAAATATCTAGCTCTACCAAAATCGCTGCATACGGGGTTTTGTCAGCCCGCTGCCAGTAACATGGGGGTAATTTTGTCAAAATAGTGATTTGTCCGACACAAATACACTTATGTAGCATGAGTCTCAGCATTAATGGTCAGACCACACGCTGTGGCGACCTCGCGAAGTTTGTGGCAAGCATCCTCCCGAGAAGGTAGGCCGCTTACCTGAGTACCGTGTTTCAAAAGGAGATAACAGTGGATAACACTTTTACCGCTGTCACTAACGCCGTAGGTGATAGCCTCGGCCTTAGTGCCCTGGCATCAACCCTGCCGCTTTTGGCATTTTTCATCATGCTGCTCGGGTTTAAGGCCCGTGCCCATGTTGCTGGCTTGGTTTCCCTTCTTGTCGCTTTGGCAGTAGCCATCTTCGGCTTCAATATGCCATGGGAGCTTGCTAGCATGTCTGCCTTCCGTGGCGGCATCTATGGTCTATTCCCCATCGTCTGGGTTATCTTGATGGCCATCTGGTTCTACGAAGTCACCGTCCTATCGGGTCGCTTCGAGGACTTACGTCGCACCTTCGACCTCATCGGCGGTGGCGACTTACGCATTCAGGCCATTCTGATTGCTTTCTGTTTCGGTGGTCTGCTTGAAGCTCTGGCCGGCTTCGGGGCCCCAGTTGCAATTACTGCAACCATGATCATGGCATTAGGTGTGAAGCCACTACGCGCTGCAACCACTGTGCTGATTGCGAATACTGCTCCTGTAGCCTTCGGTGCGGTGGCTATTCCAATTACCACCGCCGGTGAAGTTGGTGGCCGCGATTCCGCTACCATCGCTGCCATCGTTGGTCATCAGGCCCCATTTATCGCCTTCTTCGTTCCATTCATTCTGCTTTGGATTCTGGATGGAAAGAAGGGCTTAAAGGATGCTTGGATGCATGCCTTCGTCATCGGCCTGTCCTTCTCCGTTGCTCAGTGGTGGGCTGCCACCTACTTCGTCTACCAGCTCACTGACGTGATTGCATGTATCGTTTCCATCGCTGCTGCAGTTGTCTTCCTACACTTCGTCAAGCCGCGTGGTGTTGCTGGTGTGCGCGAGCGTTACGGCATCGAAGAAGCCCCAGAATCCATCGAGCTGCCTGGTGTACGCATCTGGATGGCCTTAATGCCATACGCTATCGTGATCGTCATATTCGGACTGGCCAATCTCTTCACCCCGCTGGTTGACTGGCTGGCAGGCACCGCAATTTCCTTCAGTATGCCTCTCCTTGATGGCAACCTATTCGACGCGAATGGCGATGCCGTTAACAGTGATTACAAGTGGGCATTGCTAGCAAACCCTGGCACATACCTGCTCATCTCTGGCATCATCGTTGCAATCCTCTACGCAACCTTCAACGAAAACGGCAAGTACTCCCTGACTATGGGAGCTGCTTTCAAGGAGATTGGTAACGTCGCCTACAAGATGCGCTGGTCTGCAGCCACCATCACCCTCGTGCTCGCCTTGGCATTCGTGATGAACTATTCTGGCCAGACCGTAGCAATTGGCGAGTACGTCGCATCCCTTGGTGTTGCCTATGCTTTCTTAGCTCCAGTATTAGGCTGGGTTGGCACAGCGGTGACCGGTTCTGATACCTCCGCAAACGCTTTGTTCGCCAAGCTGCAAGTCACTGCCGCCGAGCATCTCCAAGATGCTGGTATGTCAGGTGCTCACCCCGAGCTAATGCTGGCCGCGAATACCACCGGCGGAGTGGTCGGCAAGATGATTTCCCCGCAATCGCTGGCTATCGCAGCAACCGCAGTGGACATGGAAGGCAAAGAGTCCGAAATCTTCAAATCTGTACTACACTGGTCGTTCATCCTGCTGGTCGCAGTTTGTGTTCTGGTTTTGCTGCAGGCAACGGTGCTTTCTGGGCTACTAGTGGAGCCTTACCTCTAAAACTTTAGAGACCAGCCGATATAAACGAGAGTGCGCGGGTATAACCTGCGCTCCCCTCACCTCCATTAAGGCGGTGTCCATCCGGAAAACACAGACCGGTTGGCACCGCCTTATCCATCACTCCCCGCCCACCAGATTGCCCGACCAACCACAATGCTCTGGCCGCGTCTCCTAAAGGACGCGCGACTCGAGAAAGGAGTTCTACTATGAATGCCAAGCCCCCTACTTATACAGGCCTCCTGAATTCCATCGAGCATCGCCTACGCCACGGACAGTTGCGCATTGGGGACCGTTTACCGGGTGAGCGCACCTTAGCAGAAGAATTCGGTATCTCGCGGGCATCAGTACGCGAAGCCTTGCGGATATTATCCGCTGTGGGGTTGATTCGTTCCGGAGTTGGATCTGGACCCAAGGCCGGGGCGATTGTGGTGTCTGAGCCCTCAGACGCTTTGGGCTGGGCATTACGGATGCATATTGCTACTCGCACCCTTCCAGTTGCGGATATTGTCGAAACCAGGATATTGCTGGAAGGTCAAGCTGCCGCCCAAGCAGCTCAGGTAGCCCATGCACCAGAGCATGCCCCCACATTGGCTCAGGCCCACCAGTTGTTAGAGCAGATGGATGATCCCACTATTAGCGATCAGCACTTTCACTATTGTGATACGCATTTCCACTACGCAATTTCTAATTTAGCTGGAAATATGGTCACTCAGACGGTCATTGAGTCCCTCCATCTAGCTACCGTGGGCTATGTTCAAGAAGCAGTACCATACCTGGAAGATTGGTCAGCAACTAAAGAAGAATTACAACGCCAACACCGCGCTATTTTTCGGGCTGTATCGAGCGGTGATGCGCACATTGCACCTAAGGAAGTGACTCAGCATATCAAGTGGTTCTATGGTCTCTCTGCCCTTGGTGAGCCTCATGCTGCCTACCGCCAAAAAGTTCGCAACGATAATCTCCCCGATTGCTAGGTCCATCATCTCCAGTAGTCGCCACGACCTTCCCGTCTAGCCTTCAAATCTCTCAAGGCAATACTGCGCCACAAAGCAGCGCAAAATTGTGAGAACCACAGATCCCATATTTTTTGCGCGAAACTTGCCGGCCTTTCATGCGCGATACCAGCGGCAGCATTTCTACTACACAACGATGAGCTGTCTGCTCGTCCCCGGGCACTATCGCCAGAGGCAAAACACAGCGCCTTACCAGAGCATGCGATTTGCTTCATGCCGAATCGCATTCAACGCGGGACTGTAGCAGCTTTTGTTTAAGGAAGCGCAGCCAATTCCATCGAGTACTCATTGAGCCAACGAGGCACCTTCGATGATGAGTTCAGTTACGAGTTGGATTACGAGATGAAAGAATCCGGTTCGCATCAAAGAATTGATATGCTGCACCGCAGCAATTTTCAATGCTTCTTCTTTTGGCACGTGAACGACATACTCGTTTGCAGCATTATTTGTTGGCACTGAATGTGGTATTCCAAGTTACTGTGCCAATACCAAAGGCTATGCAGCTACTTGGTTGCGCTTAGATCTCGGACTCACAGTTGTGATCGAAGCGGTGCTAGGGCATTTCATAAGTACGTTAGTGACAAGGATATCTTCACCAAAGAGGTATAGCTCTGCCATATTCCACAGTGGCTTTCCGCCTCATGCAAACCCATACAAAAATCCGAGTATCCCATCACATGAGATACTCGGATTACCACTTCAGCAATTGCTGCTGACTATAGTCGCGTCCTAGAAACTTTCGGCATCAATTACGAAGCGATACCGTACATCCGAATCTACCGTGCGCTTATAGGCTTCGTTAATGTAGTGAGCATCGATGAGCTCAATTTCTGCCCCGATGCCATGCTCTGCGCAGAAGTCCAGCATTTCTTGGGTTTCTGGGATACCTCCAACCAGGGAACCCGCCACAGAAATGCGCCGCTGCGTAAGGGAACGGGCCGCGATACGCATAGGATCCTGTGGCAGGCCCAACTGCACAAAAGTGCCATTGAAAGCCAACAAATTCAGATATTCATCCATGTTTAAGTCTGCTGAAACCGTATTAATCAGCAAGTCCAAACTATGAACGAGATCTTCAGGAAGACCATCCGCGCTGGCAACATGGCGGCTAGCTCCAAACTTTAGGGCATCGTCTTTCTTGGAGTCAGACTGCGAGAACGCAATCACTTCTGCGCCTAGTGCTGCTGCGATCTTCACCCCCACGTGCCCGAGGCCACCAACACCAATTATGCCGACTTTCTTTCCAGGACCAGCGCCCCAATGCTTCAGAGGTGAGTAGGTGGTGATACCAGCACACAATAAGGGGGCGGTGGCAGCAGCATCTGCTGCCTCGGGAATATTGAGCACAAAATGCTCTTGGACAATGACCTCTTGAGAGTACCCACCTTGGGTATATTCGCCATCGGTGTACTTATCTGTGCCGCCATAGGTAGCGACAACCCCGTTGACACAGTAGCCCTGTTCCCCTGCCTCGCACGGCTCGCACTGCTCGCAGGAGTTTACAAAGCAGCCCACGCCTACGCGCTGGCCTACTTTGAACTTCGAAACATCAGAGCCTACCTCTTCAACGATGCCCACAATTTCATGGCCAGGCACCAGAGGATATTGGCGCTCGCCCCAGTCGCCATACATGGTATGGATGTCCGAGTGACAAATGCCGGCATATTCAATGCGAATGCGCACATCATTGTCCCGCATGGTACGCCGGGTGATGGTCACTGGCTCCAAGGAATTACCCAAGGCAGTGGTTCCCCAAGCACGTACTTCGTGTGTGGTTGTCATGAAAACCTTTCTATGCTTCTACGCTAAACAAAACCCTCAGCAGCCTGCACGAAGAAGCTATTTTTTCCCAGTATAGAAGCTATCGGCTACATCCAACGCAGCATCGAGAATTGCCAGCCCCTTCCGAGCATCCTCTTCAGAAATATTCAATGGTGGAGTGATGTGAATGCGGTGCATGCTAAAGAAGATGAGCAGGCCACGGCTCACACAAGCCTTAACGACCTCGGCCATCTTCTCATTGACAGCGCCATAAGGGCTCAACGGCTCTTTAGTCTCGCGATCAACGACTAAGTCCAGCGCCCAGAATGCACCTTTACCACGAACTTCACCGATGCTTGGGTGCTTTTCTTGCAGCTTGGCAAGTTCAGGGCCAAAGACTTCCGCGCCAATCTTGGCGGCAGCTTCAACCGTGCCTTCCTCTTCCATGATGTCGATGGTGGCAGCTGCTGCGGCAGTCGCCAGCGGGTGGCCAGAGTAGGTCAGGCCACCTGGGTAGGCGCGTTCATCGAAGGTAGCCGCAATCTCATCAGAGATAGCGACACCACCAAGTGGGACATAACCGGAATTCACACCCTTTGCAAAGGTAACCAGATCTGGCTTGACATCGTAGTTCTGGAAACCAAACCACGTACCGGTCCGGCCAAAGCCCACCATGACCTCATCGAGGATCATCACGATACCGTACTTATCGCAAATCTCGCGGACGCCTTCCAAGAATCCTGCTGGAGGCGGCATGAATCCGGCGGTTCCGGGAATGGATTCCAAGATCAAAGCAGCAAAAGCATCCGGGCCTTCAAAGGCGATCAAATTTTCTAAAGCTGCTAAGCTGCGATCGCGCTCTTCTTCTTCGGTAGTGGCGTTATAGGCGCTGCGGTACAAGAATGGACCGAAGAAACGGCTGGTGGCTCCAGCACCATAGTCATTTGGCCAGCGGCGATTATCACCAGAAATGTTCAAGGTGGTGTGGGTTGCACCATGATAGCTGCGGAATTGAGAAAATACCTTATAGCGACCGGTGTGCAGGCGTGCCAGGCGGATGGCATGCTCAACGGCATCGGCCCCACCATTAGTGAACAGCACCTTGTTGAGATTTTCTGGCAAGTGGTCCACGATCTTTTTCGCAGCCTCACCACGCTTACTGGTGGCGTGCGCAGGTGCCAAGGTTGCCAGGTTGCCAGCTTGTTCTTGAATCGCCTTGACCAGTTTGGGGTGCTGGTGCCCTATGTTGGTGAATACTAACTGGGAGGAGAAATCCAGATAGCGGTTGCCGTCGGCGTCGATGAGATATGAACCCTCACCGCCTTCGATAACCAGGGGATCTAAGGCTTTTTGCGCCGACCATGAGTGGAAAACGTGGGCGCGATCAAGTTCGTATGCACGCTTACCGGCTGCACTATTTGGCACTGGCATGAAGGGTTACCTCCTACGATTCATTACGTTGATACCCGTTTCTATCCCTTATCCTGTGTATTTTCATACTGAAGCTACCTAATCCCTATCGATAGGACTAGTAGTTGGATATGGAACTTTGGGCACCCAAGCACTGTTGGTAGCCTGATTGTACGCTACACCTGTCTATAGCTCAAAAGTTATTAACAATTCCCTCTTTTCCCCGAGCACACACATCACACCCCACAATAAAAATGCGCCGTAACAATCAATCCCACCACAGTACGGCGTCTCAGCGCAGCATTGCACCGCCACCGAGCTCATCAAAGTACCGCCAACACCAATGCCATCAATAAACCAAGCGGAAACTTAGGAAAACTTCCTGCAACGCCTCCGACGAGAGAGCATATTGGCTACCCCATAAACACCGGGAATCCTGATGAATATGTTGCCGACATACATCCCGAGAACCAACCCCTACCGCGTATTACGTCATCCGTACACGTACCGAGAAGTAATACCATTGATTTGATTCGCACACGATGGTAAGTTCAGGATCTTTCGCTACTGAAGCTATTTCCCCAGTATTCAGGATGGAAGCATCAGACTGTTTCCTTCGGCTACTCTGCTTTGAGCATCCGCATGGCAGCTTCGATTTTCTGGCTATCTCGAAATTCTTCCGGAAAATAATCCGCAGTTTCTGGATAGTAATCAGAGCCAAATTGGGCGAACGCCACCAAAATCGGGATTGCATCTATCGCTTTTTGCGTAGGCGCATAGTGGCCTTGCATGCCGCGAGCTGCCGTCGTTTTCTCTAGAAATCCCTCTGCCACCAAATGCTTGAGGCGCCGGGAAAGCATCGGCGCACTAATCTGTTCAACATTCGCCTGCAAGACATCGCCGAAACTGCGCGCTCCCCGGAGTAAGACGTCCCTCAAAATCAGCAGACTCCATTTGTCACCTAAAATCTCCACGGTGCGATTAATTGGACATTCTGAGCGTTGTGGATCCATACTCTTCCACTCTCTAGCTATATTTACTTTCACTCTACACCCAAGTAATTGCATATTGAAAGTAGTTCACCTAGGCTAGTACTTACATTTTATAACTACCTAGTTGCAAGGACTTTCTCATGCAAAGCATCCAACTACAAAAATATGGGGAACCACTACGCTTCGTGGACACTCAACGCCCGACCCCCATGCCAAATGAAGTACTGGTTAGAGTAGAATACTCTGGGCTGAACCACGGTGATGAGCGCTTGCGCGCTGGTGAATTCAAAGCGGTAGCTCACTTCGACCTACCCATGATTATCGGATCCGAATTTTCAGGAAAAATCGTCGAAACAGGTTCCCAAGTTACTGATTGGAGAATTGGCGAAAAAGTCTACGCACACGTACAACTTGAACGAAGCGGGGCCTGGGCTGAATATGTCCCAATTCCAGCAACTCTCATAAGCAAAATCCCGGAAACCATCGACCTGAAATTGGCTGCGGGACTTCCAGTCAACGCGTTAACGGCGTGGCAAGCGCTGACGACCATTGGCAGGGTACAGACCGACGATGTGGTTCTCATTCAAGGTGGCGCAGGTAGTGTTGGCCTGCTTGCCGTGGAATTGGCCTTGCATCTGGGAGCGAAAGTTGTCACCACGGCATCTGCGAAAGATCGCCAGCGTCTAGAAGAACTAGGTGTTTCTCGGGTGATTGATTACCGGACCGAAGACTTTGTGGAGGTTGCCAAACAAGAAGATATTCATCCTACCTTTGTCCTCGATACTCAAGGCGAAAAAACTCTCCTAGGGGCAATGCAAATTGTAGCTCCGGGAGCTACGGTAGTGGGAATTTCTGGCCCACCAGATATCGATTTCGCCCGCAGCCTTGGAGCGAAAAAGCCAGTACAGTGGATTATCAAAACCCTCAGCTACCGAGTACGCCGAGCAGCAAAGAAAGCAGGCGCTCATTACACCTTCTTCTTTGTTTCCCCGAATGGACAGGACCTCTCCGAGATCACCAAGCTTGTCGATGCCGGCATCCTGTATCCGCATCAGGGAACTGAGGTGAAATTTTCAGAAATCCCCCAGGCTCTCGCGGATCTTACAGGTGGCGCATTGCGTGGCAAAATACTCGCAAAGCACTCGTTGTAAAATTTCTTCCCATAGTTGACCCATATTCAAATATTCACGTCTTGCCAGGTATAACCGCACAGAGACGGCATTAGGAAAAACACCCTCCTTACACGCCTGACACGCTATGCATAGGGAGGGTGCCTCTTGTGGTGAGTAGATAGTAGATATTGCGAACTGCTACACTGCGCGTCCCGGGCTTAGGATTCCTTTGGGATCCAGGGCAGCTTTGATACGCCGCTGCAAATCCAACGTGGCATCATCAAATTGGTGCGTCAATTCATGATGCTTCAATTTACCAATACCATGCTCGCCCGTAATCACACCGTGCAGCTCCAGTGCACGCATAGTTATTCTATCTAGGGCACGCTCCGCTCCCTCACGGTCCCCATCAACCACCAGTACCGAAGGATGCATATTACCGTCACCGGCATGTGCAATGTGGCGAATGGGGATGCCAACTTCGCGTTCGATCTCTTCAATTGCCTCAATCAATTCTGGAAGCCGAGGCACTGGCACTCCAACATCGCCGAAGACCCATTCTCCACGGGAGACTTGAGCCGAGTGCGCCAATTTTCGCGGCTTCATCGCGGCATCCCCTTCTTCACGGCGTACTTCCACAGCCCCCATAGCAGCACAAATTCCCACTGCTACGTCAACACTTTGCGCAGCAGTTGTCCCTCGTGCCATTCCCATGAGCAACGCAGCCTTTGGTTGAGGCAACCCCGCATTTGTATCTTCTTCAATCCAAGCAGCAGTTTGGGCATCGAGCAGCTCCAAGTTTTCCAATTGGGCTTCGGAGCTCATGATGCCAACTACTGCTCTACCTGCATCAGCAATGCTGTCAAAGCTAGCGAGGAAGGACTCTGCGCCACCGACAGGAACTGGAAGCAGCCACACTGTAGCTTCGGTAATGACGCCTAATACGCCTTCCGACCCAACAAAGAGTTGGGTAAGGTTCAGACCCGTCGTATTTTTCATCGTCCGTGAACCAGTATGCACGACGCTACCGTCTGCTAATACCACAGTGAGCTCTGCTACTGCTTGTGCTGTATTTCCATAAGCAATGCAACGCAATCCACCAGCATTTGTGGCAATGTTTCCCCCGATCGTTGAGATAGCGGAGCTGGCTGGATCCGGAGCGAAAAAGAGATTATGTTCTCGTGCAGCGTTATCCAAGTCTTCATTCATTACGCCGGCTTGCACACGCGCAATACGAGATGCAGGGTCAATTTCCAGAATTTCATTCATCTCATGGAGAGCAACAACCAACCCCTTCTCATATGCCAAAGCTCCACCGGCAACACCGGAACCGGCACCCCAAATTGACACCGGGACTTCATGCTCATTCGCCCAGGCCATAGCCGTAGCAACTTCCTCAGTGCTATGCGGGCAGAATACTGCTAATGGTACGCCATCAGCTGGTGCCGGAGATGCATCCACGGTATAGGGTTCCATTTCCGCAGGTTCCGTCAAAAACTTTGCGGCAGGCAATCGATCAATAAGAGACTGAGCATTTACCACGGGCTGTCCTTTCACAAATGAGTTCATAAAATTGATGAGAATGCGCAACAGCGCGCTACTCCTTTTAAAGTAACGCGCTGCGTGGGGGCAGGAAAAATCATTCCCTCAAGAAAGTTATTCCAATCCCTTTCCGGAAGGAGAAACCAGAATCTTCACTGCTGTCTCATTACGATGAATCAAAGTATCGAAGCCTTCATCAACGATATGCTCCAAGCCAATCTTGCCGGTGATGAAAGGCTTCAGATTAATCTTGCCGGACTCGACCAACTTGATAGTGTCTGGGTGGTTGTTGACGTAGCCGATGGTGCCACGCAAATCCAATTCCTTCATGACTACGGTGTGCAAATCAACTACTGGCTGCTTGCCCCAAATGGAGACATTAACCACGATGCCACGAGGTGCCATAGCTTTCAGGAGAGTATTGAGCACAACTTCAACGGAGGTGCACTCGAAGGACACATCGGCACCGCGTCCATCGGTGAGCTTCAGCACTTCTTCCACAACATCTTGCTCAGCTGGGTTCAGTGCTACATCTGCGGCTGCAGAATCCAAAGCCTTTTGGCGGCGCAATTCAGACAATTCCGAAATGATCACACGCACACCCAATGCCTTCAGCACAGCACCAGTGAGCACACCGATAGGGCCAGCGCCACCGATAAGAGCAGTGAGCTTAGCGCGTTCTGCTTCACTAAGCTCCAGCACTCCGGCACGCTCTACTGCATGATAAGCCACAGCCAGTGGCTCGATGAGGGCTGCTTGATCCAGCGGAATATCTTTGGAAATTTTGTGCACCCAGCGTTGCCCAACCACGATGTTTTCAGAGAGCCCGCCACCACGACCAGCCAGGCCAACGAAGTTCATATTCTCACTGAGGTGATAAGTCTTGGAATCTTCACTGGTGTCTACATCGTCAGCAACAATATATGGCTCCACGACTACATGGTCCCCTACTTCAAGACCAGTCACTTCTGGACCCACTTCAGCAATAACCCCGGAGAATTCGTGTCCCAAGGTCACCGGAGCATCTTCTCCAGAAATTGGGTGAGGGTGTCCGTGTTCTGGACAGAAAATTGGGCCGTCCAGGTACTCATGCAAATCCGTACCACAAATACCGCACCAAGCTACATCGATCCGAACACTGTCTGAAGTCAATGGTTGCGGATCCACTTCTTCAATGCGAATGTCTTCACGATCATAAAAACGGGCTGCCCGCATGGAATGAACTTCCTTTACTATAAGTAGTTTCAAAATTGCAATCGTTACCGCGGATCGCATGAGGGCGTCGCTGATTCGGTATGAACCTGCATGACTTTGAAATTCCGCGGTTACTCACTCCCAGGATAATGAACACCGAAACCACCGCGTATTATGTTTTACGTCACAAACTATGGTTTACGGTTCTTACCTGCTTTTCTTCGATGTCCCCCACTGCAGTAGACACCCCAAGATAGGGTGGATTCATTCCAATTCCATTATCCATACAACTCGCAACCACAATTACAGCGTCGCAAGCACATGAGCTGCGCCATCGACGCCGCAAGCACGAGAAACATCTACCCCCTCAGAAAATGCCTTCCTTATCTCCACAATTACACCGTGCTCCTGTCTTACCGCGACGTACTGAAAGAGCAAGGGCGGAACTCGAAATTTATACGAAAAACGCCCTAGCAAGACAACTAGGGCGCCATTTTCGAATCGCTAGAACTTAATTTTCATCAGTTGACAATGCTGCTACGAAAGCCTCTTGGGGAACGCTGACCGATCCAATGGACTTCATGCGCTTCTTACCTTCTTTTTGCTTCTCCAATAGCTTGCGCTTTCGAGAAATGTCACCGCCATAGCACTTCGCGAGCACATCTTTGCGCAAGGCACGAATATTTTCACGCGCAATGATCTTCGACCCAATGGCTGCCTGCACTGGGACTTCGAATTGCTGACGAGGGATAAGCTCTTTGAGCTTTTTGGTCATCTTATTTCCATACCACTGAGCATTATCCCGGTGCACAATGGCCGAGAATGCATCCACAGGATCACCCTGGAGCAGAATATCGACCTTCACTAGATCAGAGATCTGCTCGCCTGCCTCTTCGTAATTCAAAGAAGCATAACCCTTGGTACGGGACTTCAAATTATCAAAGAAATCGAAAATAATCTCACCGAGCGGCATGGTATATCGCAGCTCTACACGGTCCTCAGACAGATAATCCATGCCACCCATTTGGCCGCGCTTAGACTGGCACAGTTCCATGGTGGTCCCCACGAAATCTGAAGGCACAATGATGGTGGTCTTCACGATTGGTTCCCACACCTCATTAAGCTTGCCAGCTGGCCAATCCGAGGGGTTGTGCACGCGTGTCTCGGAGCCGTCTTCAGCAATAACACGGTAGTTCACTGAAGGCGCAGTCGAAATCAAGTCCAAATCGAATTCTCGCTGTAGCCGATCACGGGTGATCTCCATATGCAACAGACCTAAGAAGCCACAACGAAAGCCGAATCCCAACGCTACTGAAGTCTCTGGTTCGAAAGTCAGGGATGCATCATTGAGCTGTAGCTTTTCGAGGGCATCACGCAAATCCGGAAAATCTGCTTGGGAGATTGGAAACAGCCCCGAATACACCATCGGATTTGGCTCTTCATACCCCTGCAGCGGTTCTTCAGCACCATGATGCGCCCAGGTTACGGTATCGCCTACCTTGGACTGGCGCACATCTTTCACACCGGTAATCAAGTAACCTACTTCGCCAGGACCTAAGCCTTTGCACTTTTTTGGCGTTGGAGAGACGATGCCGATCTCGAGGAGTTCGTGGATAGCGCCAGAGGACATCATCGTAATCTTCTGGCGTGGCTCCAGCTTGCCGTCGATCATACGGATATAGGTGACCACACCGCGGTAAGTGTCGTAAACGGAGTCAAAAATCATCGCACGCGCTGGGGCATCATCGTCAAACTCACTGCTTGGTGCCGGGATAAGTTCTGCTACGGCATCAAGCAGTTCTGCTACGCCTTCACCAGTTTTACCGGAAACACGCAGCACGTCTTCTGGTTCACAACCGATGATATTAGCTAATTCGAACGCGTACTTTTCTGGATCGGCAGCAGGAAGATCGATCTTGTTGAGAACTGGAATTATTTCCAGATCGTTTTCTATAGCCAGATACAGGTTGGCCAAGGTTTGGGCTTCGATGCCTTGGGCCGCATCAACGAGCAATACTGCCCCTTCACAGGCTTCCAAGGCTCGGGATACTTCATAAGTGAAGTCCACGTGGCCAGGAGTGTCGATCATCTGCATAACGATCTTCTCGCCCTTGTGCTTTCCACTGCGAGGAATCCAAGGCAAGCGAACATTCTGGGCTTTAATAGTGATGCCACGTTCGCGCTCGATATCCATGTTGTCAAGGTATTGATCGCGCATATCACGGGCATCAACGACGTTGGAAAGCTGCAGAATTCGATCAGCCAGGGTGGACTTACCGTGGTCGATATGCGCAATAATGCAGAAATTGCGAATTTGCGCGGGGTCGGTAAAGGTCTGTTCAGCGAACTTCTCTGCCATGAGGGAATTAGTAGCCTTTCTAGATATTATCCCCCATAGCGTACCCGAGAGCACTTGGCGACGCACCTAGAGTGGGCATACACTACTTTTAAGCCGGATTTTTTGAGGGGATGCCACATGCGGACACACCGACATCGACGCACCAAATTGGATGAAGGTCTCGATCTTTTGCGTGACCGTTTAGGGCTCGCGCGCCATCAACGCCTCTCAAACACGGTGACTTCCTCTTACCGCCCAGATCGCTGCATGGTGTATGCCAGTCAGTCTTGTGCACGCACCTTAGTTTATGGCCCGGACATGGATGGCGAAGCAGACCCGGGTGAAGTGGTATGGTTCTGGGCACCCTGCGGCCCAGAACCAAAGTCGCATTTGGAACGCGCCATGATTGTTGTAGGCCACCAACACCAACACATTTTAGGCTTGCTGGTATCGCCGAATACCGAGAACGCCAAGGATCCGCACTGGATCGATATTGGTTCTGGCCCCTGGGATGAAGCGGGCAGGCCATGTTGGGTACGCCTGGATAAGGTTATTGCCGTACCAGCAACCAGCATTCGCCGCCAGGGCACGATTGTGCCGCACAGCCGTTTTGAACGTATTGCGAATCGCCTGCGCACTGACTATGGCTGGAGCTAAATTTACTGGCTATTGCTGGGGATGTTGATCGGTAACTGCTGCCACACTGCGCTACGACGCTTGAACCTCACTCTGATGCGTTTTTCAGCTGGCTTTTCTCGTTCCCGCCTGCTAAAGTCGTACAGGTTGTCAATCGTGCAGTCCTTGCGACTATCACTGGTTTACGACACCAAGTCCATTCACGTTCTTTAGTTCCCCTGAATTCCAGCGGTGGCGGCCAAGACCTTGGGGTTGCTCCTGGTGTTCCGACGATGCTTTTCAAGCATCAGGGATTGGGCAGGACTAGAGGCTGACTTAATGCAAGAATGTAAGAGGTATATACCATGGCTAATATCAAGTCCAAGAAGAAGCGTATTCTCACCAACGAAAAGGCACGTCTGCGCAACAAGGCTGTCCGTTCCGCAGTTCGTACCGACATCCGTAAGTTCCGCGAAGCTGTAGAGGCTGGCAACAAGGAAATCGCAGAGCAGCAGCTACGCGTTGCTTCCCGCTCCTTGGACAAGGCTGTGTCCAAAGGCGTACTGCACCGCAACAACGCTGCCAACAAGAAGTCCGCTATGGCGCTGGCTTTCAACAAGATGAGCTAATTCCATTTCGCAGCGCACCCCACTACCCCACTTTCTTAGCGGAGGTAGAATGTGCATACGAGATGCTAATTACATAGCCCCGGAGGTTCCTTTAGATCGAAGGCACCTCCGGGTTTTTGTTTGTTTTCAAGCAAGATTTGAACTCTAGTATTGATTGATGGAAACACCTGCCCCATTGAAAAATTGGCGCATACCATAGTCGGTCATTGGATTACTAGAATCCAAATCATCAAACGCTGCCCCCGGCTGGCCCAGCACTGGAATCTCCATCCACCACGTGACCATTGCATTGAACCCATTTTACTCACAGGCTACTGAATGGCACTTAAACGCGAATAATCTATCAATCCGCAACTAGGCCGTCGCACCGATATAGATTAACGCAACGGTTACCGAAGTTTTGCTGCCAACATGACACCGACGAACATTGCACAGAAAATAAGCAGGGTGCAGTTTACTGTTTGAACAATCCCCAATTATCACAATACCCCGGCCAGGCGGCTGATCGTCGCGTATCAAAACGCCGAGAATTTGTGATACCTGGTGGCGCTACGGCTTCGAAATTGATGACAGGTGAGCTGAATTGCCCTCGACTTACGTTGTTGGAGTACCTAACTGCGCCCAAAAGCAAAAGACGTAGACGTAACTACTAGGATTAAACCTAGAAAAAACTCGCTAATGGTTTTCACGACCACACGCATCCACCAGTGATAATGCAAAGGGCATGTTTTTATTTTCCCGCCAGATCAAAGGCGGATGCAAGACTTCGATCTTCTTGCCCCGATTTACATACCCCCATTGATATGAGCCTCAATGACATACAAACTTCTATGTTGAATTGTTTTGGCTCAAAAATCCCGGCGCTTCCACCACCCCCTTTGTACTACATCTCACTTGTATGTTATCTAACAGGGAAATCAGCCCAACACAGCAATTACCTACTTTAGGGGGTACATAAAACGTTCTCCTTAAGAGAAAGAAAATTACCTTGCCGCCTGGCACTATCCTATTTGTAAGCAATTATTGCATAAAATTGCGTGACTTTTATTTCAAACTTCAATACCCTAAACATTATCCACCCCCGAAAGGAGAAACTATGAAAAATAGCGCCCTAGCTATTTCCGTATTGTTAGCTGCTACTGCTATCGTCACACCACCAGCTACTGACGCAACTTCAAGTGATACACAATAGCGTCAGAATCAGACACTTCTACTATCGTCTATGAAAGTGCAATCATTGGCGATATAGCTGATAAAGCTTCACAAGTCGTTACACTCGCCAACGGAGTAACTGCCCTTATCCAAGTGGATGTGAGTGAAGACACGATCGAGATAACGGCAGACAATGATGAACACTACGTGTTTAGCTTGAGCGAAGTGCAGACCCATGCACATAACGAATCCGCACCGGCTACCCCACAAGTCAAAAGTCTTAAGACCAAGAATTTGAAGCGCCCTAATTCTTGCCAAGTAGCCACAGGCATTGCAGGAGTGGGCCATAGCGCGCTGTGGTCTGCAGCAGCAGGAACTGTCGCAGGTCCGGCTGGCATAGCTGCTGGCGCAGCAGCTGGAGCATTTTGGGCAGCACTCGGTACGCAATGCTAAATACGGCTTCGCCATAATTCGGAGGTAACATTCATGAGGAAAACAAACTATCTTGAGTTCAATGCCCAAGCAGCGCTGCGCGGAATTATCGGCGCATGGATAGTTAGCGTCCTTATATTCATCTTTTCAGCATTAAGAAACGGGGCTGGAGCAATCGGTGCACTCACCATGGCATCCATAGCCACCGGCATTCTATCGTCATATGCACTTAACGCTCTCGCGAAGAAAAACCATAATGGAGCAGGTTTCCATCCTTTTCTGCTCGTCGCTAATGCAATATTGACTTGCGTTGGATGTTATATTTTGGTGTCAATTTTGCTCTAGCATAATCTTCTTCTCCTGGGTCTTGGCTTACTTGCCCGACACACAAAGGCCTCGGCAGCGCGCCAAACTACCGTGTTGAAGTGTCTTTCGCGCGAAAGACCCCGACACACCCAAGACTTTTCATGCTGTGTTTCAACATGTTAGGTGCGTTTATCGCAGCTTGGAAACGACCATGGCCAAAGCTTTCAAGCACTACCCCGCGCCTTTCGTTTGAAAACAAAAAGAACATTGAGTTATTAAGGACAAGCGATGTCGCACCCTCGCCGCCTGCATACTCAAGCCACACTGCCCCGTGATGTCCGTTAGCTCACCCATGTTGGCTCGCAACTTAGGCCTCGCTGTTTCACTCTTATAACAAACTCTTAATCCAGCTTGCCCCCTTCCTTGCTATAGCCAAATATCAGAGGAAGGTTTATTGTTACGCCGGAGAGAGGAAGAGCACGCCGCTCAAGGGATATGCGTCAAAGCCCAATTGACGCCCGTCGGCGTAGGAGGCTGGGACGGAGCTAGCGATGATCCGCCCACCGATGGAACTGTCTGACGAAGACGATGACCGGTGCACAAGATTTACTCTCACGCCCCGACGGCATCGGCGACGGTATGCCACTGTTCAACTCATCGACGCGCTAACGCGCGAGGAAGAACCGAGCCGGAGAACGCGGACGAAGCACCAGATGCCGCAGTTAGTTTACGCTAGCGCACCCCAAGATAAATCCATCTCAATCGTTCAGACTAAAAGTGCATATAGTGTGATGTCACTTGGGCGCTGAAAAATCAGTGAGGCCGAACAAGACGGGGACGGTCGGCTAAACGAAAGCGGAGCGCGAAAGAGCGTACGAGGGTTGCCAATGAGTCCTAAGAGACAAGAGCACGGGCTCAGCCTGAAACAGTCAGAGAGCGCGCGGAAGCGAGCCAAACGAATACCGCCAAAGACACGAGTGGCACAGGTTATCGCCCCCGCAAATTGATCTACCCATAGTGTACCGAACTTTTTAGTTCCGATCTGGAGTCAGTGGCGAAAATATTTTGGCCGACCACTAAAAAGAATTTTTTGGGGGTATGGGGCGTTAAGCCCCATACTGGCGGGGTTTGAGGCGCAGTCCCACGATGCTCACCGCCAGACACGCACATACAAATCGTGGGTGAGATGATTGCGCGCGCACTGCTGGCCTCCCCTCCCAATCTCCAGCTCTCTACGCCCAGGAACCCGGGCAGTGAGCACGGGCGCGCGAGCGCCCCATGATTGTTCATTGATCCGTGTTCATGGTTGATTGTTCATTGTTCATTGTTCATTGTTCGCGAATAATGCAGCCACCCCAGGTCAGAGCCCAAAAGCTGAGCTTGAAATGGTGGGAGCGTTAGCGGAAATCTGGCGAGTTTCTCGCACCCCTTGCAGTAGACACGATCCAATCCGATCAACCACGCCATGTCTGCCCCGCGCGGTGTTCTTGGACGCTTAGCCAAGGCGTAGGGATCATGCATGACAGCACCCGCCCGGCTGGATAAACCGGTATCGAGAGGTGCGGATCAATTTGGTCATGCCCTCATTGCGGTTCAGTAATCCGCGCAGGACCAGCCGCGGAGATCAAACATGCCTTTCCCGAGCACCAGAAAACAAGTGGCCAATTGCTCTTCTTTAGCATGTAGCTTCTGTTCCACGGGTTCCAGCTTATGACGTAGCTCAAGGTGTTGCCAGGCGCCTTTTGTAGCTGTGGCAAAATGGATAAAGATTGAGCTCATAGAGCATTTTTATCGCGACATCATCGAAGAAAGACACGGAAAAGATCGGCAACTTCTGTAGCAAGTTAAGTAGTCTCGCGGTTAGCTGATAACGGCTTCGGCGGAGAATTCACAGGATCGAAGAGATAGTCGCACCACCGGATAAGGTGCTACAGCAGGCTGTTGAAGTAGTGCAAGAGCAGTTACTATAGGTGGCTCAATGAATTTTCGCTGAACGTTTTCATACTGTGTTTGTTTCCTTCTCTCATCTCCCCTACCTCCATCATGCTGTTTAGTGCTGGTTTAAGCTGTTCATTCAGCTTAGAGTCGCTGTAAATGCTTTACAGCGACTCTGTGCTACCTGGATAGCTGGCAAAGGGAGCTGCAGGAAGGAGGCCTGTGCCTCTATCCATAAAATGGACAAGATCAAAGGGCACTAGGGTATCTATGGTTTAACTCTCGCGTCGATCGCGTCGGTCGGTCAAATTGTAGTGGCCAAGGGCATTACTTCTCGGCAGTGGCAACATGTGCTTACAACTCTCGGACAGTATCAATCTCATTTGCTGTCGCCCGTACTTCTACTGGCCAGGTGCGGCACACCCTCACCCTCATATCTCACGATCATGAGGAGCACCTGCTGTTTTTAAGCTCGTTAAAACAGCCCCTCTAACGGATCACTCTGCCCCGGTGTTAGCGGGAGGGGTTTTTTAGTTTGGCTTCCTACCGGTTCAGGCGGCCTGGAGTGCTTCCCTCTCCTCCAGCCTTGGCATAGCCACGATATGTGACATTATCTGTCTTAGCGACTATACTGACTTATTAGATTTTTTTGACATGAAAAAGCACACCCCCCCCAAGCACCCTCGGGGGGCTTTTTCATGCCGTGTTGCTACTATGACGTGCGTCACTTTCGGTTTTTTGGCTGTATCCACTGTTTCCACCATTGTGGGCGGTGGTTTTCTTTTGTTCTGGCTCTGGTACTGTGGTCTCTCTGGAGTCCTCTATAGTGTCCTCAGTAGCCTTTGGTGCTTCTAGTGCTTTCAGGCTGTTTTCAAGCGCATTGAGTGTTCGTTCTTGTGTTGCAATGAGGCGTTCCAGCTGTTGCAGTTGTTCCTCCTTGGCTTTGAGTTGCTGTTCCACTAGTTCCAGCTTATGACGTAGCTCTATGTGTTCTCCTGGAACACTTGAAACACCTTCGTGTTCGCGCTCGTTGTTCTTCGCTGGTCGTACTGTGTCAAGGTACCCGGCAGCCACGAGGTCACTTAATGGTATGCGGTACGAACCATCGGGTTGTTGCTGGGTGTTGGGCAGTTTGCCGTTGTTAATAGCTCTGCTAATGGTTGATTTGGAGACGTTCGCTTGGTTGGCTGCTTGGTTGAGCGTAAAGAAGATTTCTTCCATAGTTGCAACCCTAGCAGGGGTTCTGGTTGGTGTTCTTTTGGAACAGACGCAACCGGGTTTCTGCAATAGGGTTCCGGGTGTTCTTTTACGGTGTTTTGGCAACACTGTATATGCAACAGCGAGTGTCACGTGATGGTTTTTAGGCTTCTACCTGCACGCTGTCTTTGAGCGCCGATAACGTGCATTATGTCCGTTTTCAGGTTGCTAGTCCTGTTCTAATGCAGTAATTCGTGCATGTGACACGTTTACACCTAAGCATCTGTGTGTCATGGATTTTCCCTCGTATCATCTTAACCTAGAACGAAATATTTAGCGATAAGTACCCTTAAGGCGCAATTTTTAACGTAAAATAGATTTTAAATAATAACTTGCCAAGGAGGTGATGGTCTGGAATGCGGATGTTGGGAACAAAAAGACAGTTTTTCGGAATGATTTTTCTGTTAATAGCGTCTTACTGCATTGTTTTGTTAATGGGAGATCGTTACCAACTCGACATGCCTCGCGGCAATTTCGCAGTCATTATGGCCGTTTCTATAAACATAATCGGTCATGCAATTTACAGCATAAGTAAATCTAGGAGTACTGATAATAAGTAAGCAGGTAATTTCAGGATTAACAGCGGCTCTACTAGCAGCTAGCACATTCACTGTCCCCTCATTGGCGATTGCGGATGAAGGTTGCGTAGGTGAATCCGGTAATGAGCGTACCGAGTATCAACATGGAATAGGTGCCAACAATACTGGTGCACAAGTTACACGTGTAGATCTCAATAGTTGTGAAGCTGAAGACCAAATCGAAGCAGACGGTTACCCAGTTCCACCCGAACAGAGTGCTACTACCGGGCACTATGTCGAAGTAGATGCCTCTCCGGCTAATCAGATACAACCTCGAAGTGCCCTAGGGGAATCGGCGGGTCCTGGGCCGACTATGAGTTCCCGGGTTTTCGTTTATGTTGATGGTGACGGGCTCAGTGCTAATTATGCACAAGTTGGCTGGCGCGGAGATCCAATCAATCCAACTGAAGCTAGTAACGTATATGGTGGTGAGTTCGATCTTCAATGGACTGATGCCGACGGGAATCATCAAGAACGAAGCGGTGCCGTTGACAATTGTACTACGGTGCTTCAGTTTAACTGGCCTGACCACTATTTAAGCTTTGATCTTTCCAATGAAACATTCGCTCCAAATACTGACGTTTGCGGTCGGTATAGGATGGATTTCGGGACTTCCACGTGGGCTTGTGTAGAAATGAAGGAGTGATTCTGTATGGCTATTGGACCTATTGAAATTATTGTTTTTCTAGCAGCTATCGCAGTCATTGCACTTATAGTTTGGCTAATTGTTTGGCTCGTAAAACGTGCATCTTCGAATAAGGAAATTTCTTATATAGAAGATCCGAACCAAAGGAAGTACAGCTAAGCATTTAAGCTGATCGATTTCATCCCCTCTCTCCGATATTCGATGAAGAGAGGGGATTTTAATGTTACCAGGCGACTTCTGTAGCTGTCGCAAAATGAATAAAGATGGAGGTCATAGAGCATTTTTATGGCGACATCATCGAAGAAAACAGGGAAGAAAGATCAGCAACTTTTGTCGCAGCGTAAGCAGTCTCGTGGGTGGGTGATCACGGCTTCGGCTGAGAAGTTTAGCCGTGAAGATATTATCGAAGCGCTTGGCGATTATGCAGGGGTTGTTGGTCAATTAGAGGAAGGAAAGGAGACTGGGTATCGGCATTGGCAACTCTATGTGGAGCATTCGAGTGCGATTCGCTTTTCGACGCTGCAGAAAAAATTGCCGACTGCACATTTAGAGCCTCGGTGTGGTTCTAAAGCTCAAGCATATGAGTATTGCACGAAGAAAGATTCACGTGTTCCTGATGAGTTGCCGGTGATGGTTGGTCGGATCAATGTTGCAGATAATCAGGGTAATCGAACTGATTTGCAGGAGCTTCAACAGCGCATTTTAGATGGGAATGAAACATTTGAAGATCTGCTAACTGATTTTGACTGCCCTGCGTGGCGTTATCCCAGCCAAGTCAGGTTTTTAGTGCAAGCACGCGATACGCAGCGTCAGCGTCAGGAAGAAAATCAGCTGCGCAAGCTATCTATGTCGTATTGGTGGGGGGCACCAGGTGCAGGGAAAACCATGCGCGCTTGGGAAGAAACTAATGGGTTTCACGACACGTACCGTGTCACTGATTATGTGCATCCTTTCGACAATTATGCTGGGCAATCAACATTGGTATTGGATGAGTTCGCCGGACAAATTCCTTTAGCTGAGCTGTTGAACCTCCTAGATGTGTATCCTACTGAACTCGGTGCACGGTACTCTAACAAGTTCGCTCGGTATACCAGGGTGATCATCATCTCGAATTTGGCGCCAGCTGCGCTGTTTAAGAATTATGAGCCAGCACGTGTGCAGGCGTTTTGGCGAAGGGTTCACAGCGTCGAAGAGATAGTCGCACCACCGGATAAGGTGCTACAGCAGGCAGTGGAAGTAGTGCAAGAGCAGTTACTTTAGGTGGCTTAATGAATTTTCGCTGAACGCTTTCATGCTGTGTTTGTCTCCCTCTCTCATCTCCCTTAGCTTCATCATGCTGTTTGGTGCTGGTTAAGGCTGTTTATTCAGCTTAGAGTGGCTGTAAATGCTCTACAGTGGCTCTGTGCTGCCTGGATAGCTCGCAGAGGGAGCTGAGGGAGGGAGACGCCTGTGCCTCTATCCATAAAATGGACAAGGTTTAGGGCACTAGGTATCTATGGTTTAACTGTCGCGTCGGTCGGTCGAATTATAGTGGCCAAGGTCATTACTTCTTGGCAGTAGCGGCATGTGCTTAAAACTCTCGGACAGTGTCAGTCAAAATATACTGTCGCCCGTACTTCTACTGGCCAGGTTCGGCACACCCTCACCCTCATACCTCACGAGTATAAGGAGCACCTGCTGTTTTTAAGCTCGTTAAAACAGCCCCTCTAACAGCTCACTCAGCCCCCGGTGTTAGCGGGAGGGGTATATTTAGTTTATTTTCCTGTCAGATTAAAGGCGGGTGCGAAGCTTCCTCTTCTCACTCCATAGCTGACACGTCTCTTTGAGTCTCAACGATGCGCAAACTACCGTGTTAACTTACTGAAATATGAAAACATAACCCCAGGCACGCCCAGGGAGATTTTTCACGCCATACGTCTAATTTGGTATACGATATTAGGTTTTTTCAGACGCTAACCATCCCACACATTCCGGAATGCTATCCCCCCCCCGTTTTTCACCACAAAACAAAAAATCATTGATGCAAGTCGAGCATTTTAATTAAAATTAATGAGGATCCATTAGTCGCCCAAACATAGGAGGACTGTATGTTATCCACCCTAAGACAGTAAAGAAATACCTGGCCGTAGCGTCAGCGGTAGTGCTTCTGTTTACGGTTGTAGCTGCAACTACACAAGCAGAAGAACCCCCCGTTGCTAGTCCAGATGTACAAGTAGATTCCGCCGAAGAATTCGACGCTAGAGAATTTGCTCAGGCACTCTTCGACTCTGAACTACCGCGTGAGGTTGTTGAAGATGGTGATGATGTGCTCATCCTGTATGAGCTAGAGAATGGCGGAAAAGGAATGCCTGCTGCTCTAACCCACCCACAACCACGTGCAACTGGAGGCAGGACCGGTTTCAACAGGTTTTATATAGACTTCACTCCCACTGAACAACAGTATATGGCTCAAGGTGGCATTGGCACCACAGCCGGAGTGTTCTGCGCTGCCACTAGATCTGGATGCATTGGAGCAGGTGCTATTGCTGGTATGGCCTCTCAATATGTGTCAGATAATGGGATATGCAGCAATCAGCGAACCCTACGCGTAACGTTTAGATTACAAGCAACCGGAATCCCAGGGATTCCACCTGTCGTGCCTACCGGTGCACAATGTCGCTAGGACATATGTAGAAAGGCCGCTATGAGTGACACTAAGAACCCCAAATTAGATATATCTACGCTGATTATGGGAATAGCTTTTGCAACGATATTTACTTTAGACATACAGCTGTTTCGGGATGACCATGATCCCTACTGGATGTACGCAGTTAAGTGGCTAGTATTGGCAATAGTCTTATATTTCCCGTTTAAGATTGCAAATGATCGTTTAAGCACTTGGAAGGATCAACCGGTACGCTTGGCGATTGTATCTCTTGTGAGCATTGCTGGCCTTATAGTCGCTTATTCCTATATGGCATAAGGTCATCATATTTACTCTTATAGCCACCGTTTCCATTATCGTGGGGAGGTGGTCTTCTGTTGTTCTGACTCCGGCGCTGTGGTTGGTGGCTTTGATTGCTCTACAGTGTCTTCTGCAGACTCATGAACCTTAGGAGGCTTCAAGAACTTTCAGACTCGATTCAAGCTCATTGAGCACTCGTTACGCGTTCTTACGTTACTATGAGATGTTCCATCTACTGCATTTGGGCGTCTTTAATGTCCCCGCTGATAATTGATTTCGCTGCCTTGGATTAATTGGCGGCTTGGCTGAGTGTGAAATACATTTCCTCCAAATCCGCAACAGAACCAGAGGCGAAAGTGGTTGCGTCTACAACAGTGACAACCTGGTAATGGGATTGTGAGCACTCTCCTTAGGGGTACCCCCACCCCGTCCATATATAACCATCTTCGTCATATGGCGTTAATGCCCCCACTACCTGCATGTCCCTGTTTTCTGCCAAAAACGGCATTATGTCCGGTTTGTGTGCGGCTATTGATCGATTACATCCCAGCCGGTGGTGCTCTTTCAGTGGCGGTGATGGATGTGGGCTAACCCTTTTTCTTACACTGCACTCTTTCTACAGTGACAAACGTATACTCTTGTTTCGGACTTCGCAAGGTCAGCGCACCTTCAACGCACCCATAGTGGTATGGCGATGAGGCACTCCCCGAATCAGGGTTAAAGACACCCCTTCTCGCAAGCAACTGAAGAGTCCTGGTGTGGATCAATCCACCACGTGGAACGGACTCCACTTCGTCCCTGGCTTCGATAAGCGCAACTTGCACTCCACAAAATTCCAACTCGCTAGCTAGCAATGCTCCAGCGGGACCTGCCCCAACAACCACCACATCGAGCAACGGCCACCCCGCTATGTGACAGCAACCATGCAGACAGTCGGCAGCCCCCCAGTTATAAAACTTGATCCCCCACCGATAGTAGTGATGAATCCCCTAGCTCTAACCCTTCCCAACGAAGATGGGCTACCAATCCCCGGGCTAACGCCAGAAAACTTCTAGTTTACAACTTCGTCAACTTGATTAACGCCCACTGTAACACTCCTGTTCATGAAGACTGCGCCTGCGTCAAACGTAGCAACTACAACCATACCACACAACGATCCTCCGCGGCCCTACGGCACCCCAATCCTGTAGTCGAGGTCAGTTCACTAATTCACCTTTCCGGTAGGAAGTCCACCTCCGACAAGCGCCCAACCCCATCACACCACAATAGGAACTCCGGAATAATACTATATTTCAGACGTGTCAGACAGTATCAATTGATTCATTTCTCGGATTTATTTCTTTATTGCTATATTCTTCGTCTGAATCATCTTCTTTATTCTCCGGCCACTTGCAAATGGAGAACGATGCGGCAGCCATTACCGAAGCGACCATTATAAATGCGAAGCTTATAATTCCGATCATTAGGGCGATCCAGATATGCACAAACGCACTAAGCGCTAATGCAATCTTAGCCAACGGTGACTTATTGGATACAATCAGTATGGCGATAATAACTTCGATTACAATCGAACCCCAGGTAGAGGACAGGGCAAAGAGTGGCACAGACAACAATTCTCTAAATATATCAGCAAATAGTCCTCCGGCCCCGAAGTACTCCATCCGTGAGACGTAGTAGGTGGCAGTTCCATCCGCCCACTGCTCTACCGACAGTTTAGCTAGTCCGCTATGGAGATATATGTAGGCTATTTGAACTCTAACCATCCAAGAGCCTGCCCAAGCCACTGCTGCCAGCGCCTGAGATTTACCCCTTCTCGAAGGTCTCTGCCAATGCCATAACCTCGAGTCGGAAAGCGAAGCGATCATAATAAACAGTGACATAACTTGCATTGTCGTTTCCCCTCCGTCTGGAAGGGATACCGACGAAGCGATAGAGTAACTTACCCAAAAATGCAGTACAGAAGTTACTCTAGGAGCGAACCCAGAAGCGACAATTAGAAGGATTACTATCATCCCTATATTGGTAGCTTCATAGTTGTCCGGGGAAATGCAATATGCGGAAATGTTGACTACTTTGTCGGAACATGTTGCGCTCAAATCCTTGCCGCCAACCGGAACAAAGAAGTACTTCGGATCCGTCAAAGCTATGAAGCTTAACTGCGCAACCGCCATAATCGTTCGTGATACACCGAGCATTCTCGACCCAAGGACAGTCTGGGATATATCACGTTCGATTGAGGTGAGTATTTTTCCAGCTAACTGCATTTCACATCCAAGTGTGCCACTCGGTTCTCCTTACGCCACCCGTTGTAACTATCTCGATAGGACCAGGGGACCGGCACCGTCTCCGCAATCACGATGTTTCCACAAATAGTGGGAACCGAGAAGTTGTTATCTAGAGAAATGGCCGCACCTCTACTCATTGAATAAGCGACGCAATCCCCTTCCACATCGTCACAGGAGACCCAATCCGTGTCCTGGATACCGTTTGTTAAGTCGGCAATTTCTGGACCTTGAGCTCGATGATCACGCATTATCCCATACCAGTTTTTCCGTTGGGAATGCGGGAAATCGAGCGCTGATTCTATCGAGTCTCCGTTAACAGAGAATGCTGCGAGTTCTGGGTCGTTTGGCGGCTTCGTGAAGAAACCCCACGATTCCGGCAGTACCTCTGTGAATGATGTTCTCTGGGTTGACCCGTCTCGCCTATCAACAACATTGCTGGGCATTGAGTAAAATACTGCTATCAGAAATAGGGAAGCGAGAAGGAATAGTGAAACTAGTCCCACGGCACCTTGGTATACTGTACGCACGGCCCAGGATTTCAGATCCTGCTCAGAGCACTGGTAATGCTTTCAACCAGCTCATCTCGATCGATGCTTCCAGCCGCAGAGTCCTCATCGGGGAGATACCACGTGACGAACCCGATCGTTGCAAGGGCCAAGGTGGCAACTCCGACATTTGCGTAGCCGACCGCATTTGCAACACCGACTGCGTTCGCATAGATAACGACGTTGGCCCCCATCCAAGTCCAACCCTTGGCCTGAGACAAGCTGTTGGCAATCTGGGACCCTTTAGCCCCGCCAGTCTTTTCTTGTATAAAGTCGTTGAAGGTACTGGACAATACGCGCAGTGCACTGTCAACCTTAGCGGGGTCACCACTTTGGAATGGCACTGTTACCTCTTCTTCGATGCGGTCAGTGCTTTGAATGTATTGATCGATGATCGGGAAGAGTTCTGTCATGTCAGGGTTCGGTCGATTTTCGTCGAATCCGAGTAGTGAAACAAGCTCATCGAAAGCCATCGGACCTGTCCCCCGACGAGGAGGAGTTGAAGGACTTCTGCTGTTGAAAATTTCCCCTCGGGAATACTTTCGGAAACTAGCGTCGCACGACTTTTTGGGCCATTGCGCATCTGAGTATTTTGATTGCCACTTGAGTTAGCAGCCGCCGCATAGGGGGGTGGTAACGCTTGCAGCGAGAGCAACTGCGACGATGGCGGATAGCGTTTTCTTATTCATGGTAATATCTTTCAGTCTTTAATTGCTTTGGCTTCAGAATTTGCTAGCATCATCGCGCGCACCAGAACAGCTATCTGCGAAATGAACCCTGCGATTGGAACAATGATAAGAAGTGCAGGGTAGTCGGAATTTGATATTCCGTAGATAATGAGGAATGCGATGTCTAGGACGATCGCCACTGCCCCGACCATTGCCGATGCCATCATGTGTGGTGCGGATTTCTTGTGCGCGGCGTCCCATGCGGCATCGGAACGCATTGTTTGCTTGGTTCTTATTCCCAATGCGGAGTTTCTGGAGAGGTTTCCGCCCTGGGATGCCCTTGCCATGCTGTACGATAAAATCGTAAGGAGAAAGCTTCCTATTGTTAGAAATATGTGCCCGGAAGGTTCCATGGGTTTCCGTTTCGTGAGGGGATACATAGGTTTGTAATCCTAACGTTACGGGCGCGCACACCTCGACGCAAGCGGAGAGCTCGGCGGGATCTAAGGGGGTGCTTCGCTGAGACATCCTTGGCACTGCAGAGGGCTTCGTGTACTGGCCTGATTGAGCTTCGGGCGAACCTAGGGTATCCGGGCGGCGCTGTGTCCTAAGGTATCTGGCGGTAACGTCGGACATTTTCCCGAGCCGGTGCCGGGGTCCAGAAGGTTAACTGATGGAGCCTGGACGGAACGGAAGAGATCGTGTTCAGGGTGCCGTGTCCAATACACTATACACCACAGAACACACAACAAATACCCACAAATAACGTGTTACCAAAAGACCACAACACAAATGTAAACCCTAAAGCCGCCATTATTGCAATCCTAAGAGACATTTTCCTATGCTGCTATGAGTAACTCTTCAAGCACGAGAATGGTAACTGTAGGCGTACTGGCATACTTCGTCTTTGCCATCATCGCCCACAGTATGGCAGGTTTCCTCAAACAAGAATTCTGGATTAATTGCCTAGGCATGACATCGGTGAATGCTGTCATACCCGCTCTAAAAGCAGCAGCAATGTAGGAGTCTCTGAGCGAGCAAAATGTAGCCTTGGAGTCTCTCTGAGAGGGAACCGTATATCGCTTATGGTACGAGACCCCCTACTCACCGGGATACCTATCAACCGCTTTTAATGCCGCTAAATGCCCAGCAACGGTGGTACACGATACGCCTATTTCAGCCTGTATTTCCTGCCATGTGGACACAGGACCCGTCTCAGCGAAGGTCTGATTGATAAAGCCACCTGTTCTGCTTCGTATACTCGCATTTTGAGCGTTCTTGCAAATTTGCGTCTTTTTCATATCCGCTAAGCATCCAACACAGTACTCATTAGTTCGGCCCTCCCACCGCTTAGCAGCTTTCTGGCCGCCGTTACGCCTCAAAGTAGCTACACCCCCTTACGCCCCCTCGTAATTGCGGCCCCTGCGGCGCTTGTAGAGCCTACAGAGACCGCTTTTCACCATCTTTGCCAGCAAGCCATACCGCGTACCCGCCGTGCCATAGTCTGCCCATCTCACATTGGTGGCATATCTAGCAGACGGCCAGAACCACCAACGGTCTGAGCAACGTTATAAGCATGTTCGTAAACGTCGACGATGTGGTTATCTTTCATCGTTTTCCCGGTTTGACGAGGCTTATGAGCACTGTAGAGAGCATGCCGGAAAGCGGTCTCATTACGCGCACCACACCATCAGCGATCCAAAGCACTTTAACGCAATCACCCCAAGTCACGTCGTACTTATTGCGGTCTTTAATATCACCTTGAACACTCTCTGTCAGCTTTCAATAGGCCTCAACTTCTTCTCTCCGCGTCTTAACAGCTTCTAAAAAGCACACGCCCACTAGAAAATTGCTGTTTACCAGAATGAGGTGCTTCGACTGGTTTCTCCATGATTCTCCTCAACTCTGCGAACATATAACCCAAATTGTCGACTCATTGGTGCTGGCAGTGTCACCGATATGCCGCGGGACCATTGGCACGATAAAAGGAACTCCGACTAAAACCGTGTGAAACGTGGATGCTTGCATCAAAAAATTTTTCTAACTCCTTGTGGAACAACCTTAAGCAACCGCACATTCTTCAACGTAGCCCCATAAACCGGTTTCATTTGCCCTACGAGCTAACTTTTAGCATTAATTCGGTTAATCCCCTACCCCAGGCCGGTTAAATTCTCTCAACTGCTAGTACAGCAAGTTTCTTGGCTACTACATCAGAAACATTCACTATGCCCCTCACTACCGGGAGAGTCTATGTCTGTGACAATTACCACTGCATAGCTTGGAAAGGCTAACTTGATGTACGGCATGCGTACTAGTGTATTGCTTTCGATACAATACATCTTCGATGCTACGTCGCCGACTTTAGTGGTTCGATCGACCTTAGAGAAATCTCTTGTGGGTACAACCATGATAAGCACCTTTGCCTATATGGCCTTTGAGTGTGTCGAGCATCTGTTGATTGCACCAACCATTAATGAGTTGGGTTGGCGAGCCTTGCTCGACCCTTAAAATAAATATTAGCTAGAATGTTTCCATGCTTTAGTCCAAAGTGGTGTTTTGGCGGAAGCAAACACTGATGCAGCTCTTAAGTACTCTATTTCTCTTTCAGATCCTAGTTTTTAACTACCTATTTTTGGTTTACCACGCCCTTTTCCGCGTAAACACCGATTCACCCCCACATTAGGTTAAGCTAAGGCGATGATTCCAAGATTTATGTAACCTAATAATTACCCAATTTCCATCAAAGAAGGGATAAAGATATGAAGAAAATAATGGCTACAATTAGTGCTATTGCGCTTAGTGTATCCTTATTGGCTCCTGCTGCATTTGCTAGCGGAGACAGTGGATGCGAACGAGCAGAAGGTGTTCAACACAGCACAACTTTGCTAGGCGGGGACTTCCTCAAAATGAAGACCTCCTTCGACTTCTGCTGGGAAAACGGAGAAATCTCCAGCATCGATAACGTCAACACCACGTTTGATGATGTCGCAGTTACCGCATCTATAGGTGACGAGAAGACACATCTCATAGACGGGATCGGCACGCCCGAAGGACATGTTCGAATCATGTATGAAGTTACTAATGCCGCTGCTGGCGTAGATATAATGACTATTAATCCGTACAACGATTTCAAAGTTTACCCAGGTGGAGACTATTCACATACTTCTGGAGAATAAATAATGGCTAAAGTGCTTGCCCGCATAATCATCTTCGCAATCGTGGCATACCTATGCTTTGCAGGTTTAGCCATGCTAGGAAGATTGATATTTTCCGGCAATGTAGGAACAATTGAAGCATTCATATTCGCTCTCATCAGCCTCACAGCTGGATTTTTCGCGCAAAGATCTTTTATTAACAATCTCTCAAAACAGACGTCTACTTCCGAGTAGACGCCACGCCTCAAAGCCACCACTTCCACCATCTCGAAGTGGTGGCTTTATTTTGTCCACTAACTAAGTATTCAACTACCACCTCTGATGATTCATCTGCTAATAATGGTTCTCACTCAAGTACCCTAACTTCATGCTCTAGCAACTCAACCTGGTGGCGCAGTTGCACCAGCCACCGAATCAAACAACCCAGGACTCATAAGGTCTTCAACAGAGATACGGGAGATACCATCATATTGTCTCTACGACCTTGGAAAATTCCCCATTTTTTCGTTTAGGAACAATCGTCGTTTTAGACGCTCCACAACGTTCCGCTGCTTCTATCATATTGAGATAGGTGGTGCACATGACGTGCTTGCACCACCTATCTCATACCCGACACACTTAAAACACAACCTGTATACATGCCACCTACGCAGAAAAATTCTAGAGCTCGCAATAATCGCAGAATGATTGTTTAATTTTAGCAACAGCAACAAAAGTCACTGGTAGCATTCATAGCTATCGATCACTTACCTTTTCACCTTATTCAGCTTGTGGCCCTCAATTATTCCCAACAGCAGGCTACTTGAAGTCTAAAGAGAAAAGTCGTACAAAACGTAGGACTTAGTACTCCTCCCGAAGCATAATCCTTTTGGGCACCAGGAAAACAAAGCAATGTCAAAGCGGCAAAAAATGATGACAAATATTTCATCTAGGTACCACTCCTTCCAAGTTCCGGGCTATGGAAAGCACATCATTCACCTCTGAAAAGGAATTCCTCGCAAGCTCTCATACCGTGCTTATACTCCCTCAATCTCATTCCATCATGCTGTTTGGTGCTGGTTAAGGCTGTTTATTTGGCTTAGAGTGGCTGTAATAGCTCTACTGTGATCCTGTGTTGCCGGGATGCCTTGCAACGGGAGCCAAGGGAAGGAAAACACCTGTGCCTCTATCCATAAAATGGACAAGGTTTAGGACACCAGGCATCTGTGTTTTCACTCTCGCATCTGTCACATCAGACAATCGATGCATAGCAGCAGAAGTCATTACTTCTCTACAGTGGCGACATACACTTAAAAACTCTTAGGCAGCATCGATTAAAATACACTCTTACACACAATTCTACTGGAAAATCCGCAACACCCGCTCCTCAAGCTTCGCAACAACAAAAACCTCCTCGGCACTCGCCAAAGTAGTCCTTCCAACGAATCACACCCTGGTACAAACCACACGGAGACGACCATTTCCAGCCAACAGAAAAGGCAGGCATAAAAACTTCCCCTCTTCCTGACAGAATCCCTTGGGCACACCCAAGAAACCTTTTCGTGCCGAGTCATAACAATGATGCCGTTCACATCACCTCTAGCAAGATGAACGGAAGAATGGTTTAGCCCATGTACAACGCTACATTAGTAGCCATAGCTGCTAGATAGCCACTTACTAGGCTAGAGAATATTCACCTAGCGTTACTCATGCTACTGCGAGATACAAACGGCTTAAGATTCGCTATTTTCTCTCCCCAGCAATAATTTCGTAGTCCATCAGTCCCCCCCTGTTTTCTGCTTCGATTTCCTCAGCTATCACTCCACGATCGAACTCTTATTCTTCTTCATTTTCAAGGCCTATCACGATCGTGCCCTTTACCAAATCTTCTTCAACGAAATCGCCATTATCAGCCGAAATAACTAACTTCTCTCTCCCCCCCCCCTCTGCGCTCGGGGATGCCCCCTCAATAACGAGGGCCGGTTATTTCAGTAACATGCACCTGCACAGCAGAACCATCAACACACAATATCGCGACTACTACTATGACCAATCCAGTTTTTACGTTTTTTGGTAACCATCTTTAACATCCCCCATAGAGAATGTACGATTATCCTCATACCATCACGTCAACTTATCCTTTTTGCATGTCACGGAGTAATTGTTGGGGTGAGTTCATTTTTTCCGACCATCACTATGCGCATCGACTTTGCTGCGCCTAGCTGCATTTTTCTTCTCAGAGGCAAACTGCGAAACCATTGCGCTCACACTCATTAGCACAGCCACTATTCACGCCTTCCTATACTGGCGCTACAACATTCTGCCCAACCACTTTAACGCAGATAACCACTTCGTTCTTACACATTTAACATTTTAAGCATCTGCATCCTATGCAGCACTGTCCCTGTAATCTGTCATTTCCCAGCACCAATTACCCCTTATTGCCAATATGTGCCTACCAGTACAGTAAAACATGAGAGATCATGCCCATACCCAACACTTTTAAAACAAAAGCGGTGCTCGCCATCTATATAGAAAGATTCCAGAGCCCGCGTAGAACATAGAACGATCGCTCCAGCTTGGCATTATTCTAAGCCACCCCCTTTTTTATCCCCCGGAAACAAAAATAGCGAAACACTGCTACCCCTAACTATACTTGGAGAGGATCCATTTTCGCCCCCAAAAACTAGGAAGACTACATGTTATCCACCCCTAAGCCAGCAAAGAAATACACAGCCATAGCAGCAACTATCGCTATTGCTTTTACATCAATGCCAGCAGCTGTACAAGCAGAAGAAATCACCCCTGCCAGTATAATAAGTACACAAGAGACAATAAGTGATCTTGAGGCAGAGCTTGCACAAGAAGGCCTAAGCCTCATTGAAACTGAACCTGTTTTCGTTGAAGGATACGGAAATATCGAAGTCATATATAACTTTCTCGCAGAGACCATCACTATGGTCGATGGACACGGTGAACATGAAATAATCACTTTTGAAGAACTTGGCGAAATAGCTCACTTAGCTCTAGAAGCCCAAGCAGTATCTACCGAGCCAGGCCAATCACGCTCCTTGAACACCGAAGCGATTTGTACGGCACTTACAACAGATACCGGAGCTATCCATAAGGACGCATGGCAAACCGCACTCAATCTCGCGGGAGTGAACCCCTATGTACGCGCAGCACCCTGGCTAGGAGAAGCAGGAGTCTGGGGATATTTGAGGAGTAATTGCTAAGTCGATATGTCTACGAAAAAGAATTCGCATCCTAAAAACGAGATCGGTCTAAAAGAATTTTTTTCCGAATTCTTCTCTGCTAAAAACTGGCTGAAAGAAGGAATAGGACTATTTGTCTTTGCTGTCGTCATATCTCTCATATTTACCGGTACGCTGAACATCGGAGAGAACTGGGACTTGTATGCATTTGCTTTGGGCTTCGCAGTAGCAGGTGGAGTTCCTTATTTCTTACGCCCACGATTTTCTAGATCTGTATGTGCAGTACTAGCAGTTATAAGCGTTATTGCTGTCGAACTAGCTTTTTATCTACTGGTCTACCCCGGAAGATGAGCAAGACAACAGCCGCACATTGAGCAATTGTTCTAACCCCTACTTCTGTCGATCCACCGTTTCCACCATCGTGGGGCGGTGGTTTTCTTTTGTTCTAGCTCCGGTGGTGCGGGTGCTACTGGCGGTTCGGCAATGTCTGCAGCCTCCTCCATGAGCCTTGGGCGCTTCTAATGCTGTGCGGCTGTTCTCTAGCGCATTGAGTGCTCGTTCTTGCGTTGCAATGAGACGTTCCATCTGTTGCAGTTGCTCTTCTTTAGCTTTGAGTTGCTGTTCCACTAGTTCCAGCTCATGACGTAGCTCTAGCTGTTCTCCTGGAACACTTGAAACACCTTCGTGTTCGCGGTCGTCGTTCTTCGTTGATCGCACTGTGTCAAGGCAGCCTACTGCGACGAGATCGCTTAATGGTATGCGATACAAACCATCAGATTGTTGCTGGGTGTTGGGCAGTTTGCCGTTGTTAATAGCTCTGCTGGTGGTTGTTTTGGAGAGTTTCGCTTGGTTGGCTGCTTGGTTGAGGGTGAAGAAGATTTCTTCCATCGGTGTACCACTACCAAGCGTTCTGTTCAGTGTTCTTTTGGAAACAGACGCAACCGGATCTCTGCAATGGGGTTCCGGGTGTTCTTTTAAGGTGTTTTGACAACACTGTAAATGCAACAGCGAGTGTCATGCGATGGTTTTAGCCTTCTACCTGCATGCTATCTTCAGGCGTCGATGACTTTTATTATGTCCGTCTTCAGGTTGCTAGTCCTGTTCTAATGCAGTAATTCGTGCATGTGACGCGTTTACACCACCTAATGGATCAGATGCCCTTCTCAATACGTTCACACCTAAGCATCTGCGTGCTACGAATCCCCCGCCATCTCAACCTAGATCGCGATACTTAGCGATAAGCACCCTTTAAGGGGGTCATTTTCTAACATATGATAGAATTTAAATGATAACTCACTAAGGAGGCAATGGTCTGGAATGCGGATGTTGGGAACAAAAAGACAGTTTTTCGGAATGATTTTTCTGTTAATAGCGTCTTACTGCATTGTTTTGTTAATGGGAGATCGTTACCAACTCGACATGCCTCGCGGCAATTTCGCAGTCATTATGGCCGTTTCTATAAACATAATCGGTCATGCAATTTACAACATAAGTAAATCTAGGAGCACTCACGACAAGTAAGAAGATAATTTAAGGTTTAACAACAAACCCTACTAGCAGTCAGCACATTCACTGTCCCCTCCATAAGCGATTGCGGACGAAATAACCTAGTGATTTTTTGGAGGGGCATCGGGCGCCTTCGCGCCACACTCAAGTATGCTGCGAGTTCTCTTCCTTCATTCGGAAGAAGATATCCTAGATCTTGCGCATGTATTACGCCAGGTAACACAGCGAATGCTAGCACCGCTGCCGATGCGATTATAATGCATTTTCTCCAAAAGACGAACACCTCACATATCAAAATTCCTAGGTGTGAGAGAATCTAACTAATTTCAACGCTACCAAACCAAATTTCTTCCAACTATCGTTGTGCGAATGCGAGGGTAATAACGGGTGGGATCAACTTAAACGCACGGTACCAATAGAGAAGTCAATCTTTCCAGGCAAGTGCATTGCCTGTAACACTTGGATCCATAGAGTTACGAAAAATTTGCACGCCGTTGCCAGCTAAAATCTGCGCATGGTGGTTATACATTCGCCAACAACTTAACCTCCGCTAATGCAATGCGGCAGGCCACCACCAGTCAGCCGCATCGAACGGTCGCAGATTCCACCGTGAAATACGGAGAGCACTCCGGGAAATCACCCAAGAACCAATTTTAAAAGCAATTGCCCAATCAAAGAAAGACCCGAACAAATGAGTAGCGCCACGCCTTCAACCGCTTGGAAAACTCCAGCCTTTTTTAATCTGTGCGAATCTGACAGCCTATCACTTGTCAAAAAATCAGTAGTCAGTCTCTCCCCGTGAAAATCTAGCGAGCACTGCCCTTATGCGCTCTACACCAAAGATGCACTTATACATAAAACAATAAACCATAGTTGCCAATTTCAGCTTTTAAGAAGCTCGATGAAATGCGTACCTTAACTAGCAACCTCGATGATGGATATCAACTTGTCGATGATGACAACTCCGTTCACATTTTTAATGAGTCAGCGAATGTAATCCAGCTCCCCCCCCCAAAAAAAAGCTGACGGTTAACACTAATAGCAATTCGATTGGATTTGCTATTAGTGTTACCGACGAAGGCGAAGCATAGCTATACTCGTGCCACCAAAGATAAATCCATGGATTTATGGACGCGGACAATCAGGAGCGATTTTAGGGGCGTTAGCGCTTGGGCACTATTCCTACATTCATTAGTCGGCGTTGATAATGGGACGCAAACTATGGCATCAGTACCCCATTTATACTCCTTATAGTTTTCCGCATACTTTCGCGCGTCAGGATACATGTATACAAACTGAGTCACGACCATTCACAACTATGAACCTTCTACAAAGCTGGCCATTACTTCCATAGCCGCATGGGGGCAGTTCGTCATCTGCACTATCACACAGGCGAGTAGAGCATCCACGATATTTAAATTACACCCAGCCTCTGCTCCCGTACTTCAACCCTAGGCTGATTATCGTTCCCTACGGCTGTACATATCACTCGATTCCTTGATCAAAGGAAAGCAACCAAGAAAATTGCATATCGACCTATATCCGCAGCGCTAGCAGCTGCTATCAGCATCGCTCTACGGATAACTATGTAACTATAAGTAGTACACAAATATCTTCAAAATCCGATTATCCTGATGCCATACCTGCCATCCAGTCCAAGGATTCAAATTATTACACCACAACACGGTAGCGTGACTTGGAAAGAGCACAACCGTGCATCCCCCCACCGTCTAGCGGAATTCGAGTGTCGCGTGCCCCATGCTAATTGGAAAAAATCACCAAAATCTTGCAGGCGATCTTTTCACCATCCAACAATTCCCACCGTGTAGCTATGATGCCAGAACTGAAATACGTCGATTCCACACTTCCCGAAATTCTAGGATGCATTCCTTCTTTTTTTAAACTCACTGAAGCCCCAGAGCAGAAGGTGGAACGGTATCAGCACTGCAGCCAAACGAAGCCCCCATGCAATATCCTGAAAAATGAGTGTAAACGCAGTGATAATAGCTATGGTAAGTAGAATGCGCTGCAAATGAATAGGCATACGGATCGACTACTCCTTTTCTATAAGCTTTTCACAGGTTTGCGGTCAGAATTAATGATACCCCCTACTGACGATAACGTACGATACCGATAAAGACCATCGCAAGCCGTAGAATCACGAATATCTGGATAAAACATTGCCTCTAATAAGCCTTAAGTGCCCGCGCACTATGGGTGGTACCCCCATCGCTAGGCGTGCAGAAGATATCCAAACTGTTTCATTCTAGGACTACTTTAACGTAGAGTATATTTTGCATGTATTTTATTTATTTGGCAGATACGCCACCACCTTATCCTCCGTACGCGAATATAAGTAGCTGCGCCAGTATTTATCGTATATAGCGCAGTCCCACACAAAGCTGGTTCCTCGATACCAGATCACTATAGTGCTGCTGCATGCCACACACTGCTCAACGCTTCTCCACGCACTACGCGTTCGTGTCTGCCTCCATCTGAGCAATAAGATCTACACGACCAAACATTCGCGCAGTATCAATGGCACTCGGAGTACCAACCTTGGCATCTGCGCCTGCTTGGATGAGAGTAGCAGCAATCGCATCTTCCTTCTTAAAGATAGCGCCAGCTAGCGGACTCTGGTTACGGTCGTTGAGCATATTTACGTCTGCGCCTGCTTTGATCAGGACCTGCACTGCAGGCAAGTTCCCGCTATATGCAGCCAACATAATGAGGGAATTTCCTTCATGATTGCGCATATTAGGATCTACTCCAGCTGCTAAGTACTGTGCTAAAAGATTCGCATCCCCCCTGCGCGCTAGTTGGAACAGAGTGTTAATAAGTTCTTGGAGTTCTGGGTCAATGTCAGTCACGCTAACAATTATAGGTACCCGCATTCAAATATCCAGAATTGTTAGCCAAACCTTTTAAAAATGGGTAGGGTGCGCCAGCAAAGAAGTATAAAGAAGAGATTAGCGACTTGCTAATTCTGCTATACGACGTACTGCATCTTCGATCACATAATCTGGATCCTTACCCACACCACGCAGGCCTGCTTCAACATCGGAAAGCAGTACCATTGCTTCACTAATGGCAGTGGGATTCCATTGGCGGGCGACATTCACCGTCTTTTGCACCGCGAATGGTGGCATACCAAGTTCGCGGGCCAATCCGTTACTATCGACTCGGCCACGTTGATCATATAGTCGTGCGATCCCGCGCATCTTGCGACTTAAAACCCCCGCCAAAGCATTAGGTGCGATTCCGATCTGAAGGGCCCGACGCGTACTAGCTACTGCCTTGCGAGCTTGACCAGCAACAGCCAGATCTGCGATATCAAAGCCAGAGACTTCCGCCACGCCAGCGTAGTAAAGTTTCACGGCCTGTGTCGAGACTTCTCCGCCAGTATCTGCAACCAGCTGGTCAACTGCTGCAGTAAGTTCACGTAGATCAGAACCCACTGACTCAAGTACAAGATGCACAACATCTGGGGTGGGGCGTACTCCATGACGTTGAAATTCTTGCATCAACCAGCGCGAGCGCTCTTGGGGCTTGAGCTTGGCGACCTCATGAACGGTGGCAACTTTTTTCAGCTTCTGCATTGCTTCACGGTTGCGTGCCGCACCAGAGTGCATGACAATAAATGCGACCCCAGGTGGTACGTCCACGACCTGTTTCACTAAGGCCGCAACTGCTTCCTTGCCGGCCTCTTCCACATGCTCGCAGATAACAATGCGCTTATCGTCAAACAGGGAGGGACTCGTAAGTTGAATTAAGGTGCCCGCACTCAATTCCGCCGCGCGAATACGAGTCACCTCTGCATGGCCCACCATTTCCTCTAAGGTGCGTGTAATTTCGATGCGAGCGCGCTCAGCCAAAAATTCTTCATCGCCAAGCACTAAGTGCAGGCTGGGGTTTGTATAACTCACACTCATATCCTACATTTCCTAGGCTACGAAGGCTCCTGGTATTAGTGCAGTGCGTAGATTCCAACCTTTCTCTTCTGTTACGGCGATTGGGGCCCTACCCGCGCAGCCGTTTGTGTGCTTCGTGCCGACATTATGCCAAAAGGCGATCTAGAAATATCCTGAAACTGCACGCTGCTGCCCCAACTCATTGACCTCTATTCCCCCATCACGATTTGGATACCACACCAGATTGCCATCTGGATGGAACACTGGACGATCATGAGGTTTGCCCTCTTCTAGTACTACTATCACCACCCCCGTGGGAATTTCTGGGGGAATACTTGCAGTATCAGAAACTTCCAACTGCGGTAGGGTCGCAATATCTGCCCAGTGCTGATTGGGCTGAGTTGTCCAGCCCAGCGCTGTTCCAATGAAAAGTATGAACCAGCCTGCTGCCACTACCCAACCTTTGCGTGCGCTCCACAGCCAAAAACACCAAGCCCCGAGTATTGTCACCCATGCAAGTGCTAGCAGCGTGCTGCCAGTTTCAAACGTTGCATGTTTATGGCTTGCCCCCACACGGCCTAGCGTAGCAATCCACCAAGTCGCAGGCTGTAATACCCAAATGATGAGTTCTGAGATCCAAGGCAGGGGCAACATGATCACCGCAAAGATCCCGCCAATGGTGATCACCCCAACGCATGGGGCCGCCAACACATTGGTAATCACGCCAAACACAGGAATCTTGCCTGCCATCGCCGCTACTAATGGTATGGTGACAATATCTGCAGCAATAGCTACTGCTAGTGCTTTGGCGACAACGTCTGGCATCCACGAAAAGCACAGCCCTTTATAGAGTGCCGGAAAACCCACCACAATGCCGGCAGTCGCAGCGACAGAGAGCGCAAATCCAAAGGAAAAAGCGAGTTCTGGTTGCCACAGCAAGAGGATAAAGATACTGACGGCAAGCGCTTGGATACAATAGGTGCGGCGATAGCCCAATAGTGCGCTCAGGGTAACAGCACCCATCACCCCTGCCCGCCACACCGAGGGTTCTGTTCCAACCACCACAATAAAAACTGCAATCCCTGCCAACGCACAACAACTCTGGACACGCGGACTCCATCCAAACCAGGTTCCAATAGCCACCAACATTGCGATAATGATGCTCAAGTTGCCGCCGGATACAGCGCTTAAGTGGGCTAAGCCAGTATCGATATACCACTGCTTTTCTGTAGGAGATTGCCCACTGGTATCACCCAACACCATGGCAGGCAATAAACCTGCTGCCGGTGCTTCCATGATTGCAAACACACGCGTGCGAAACTCATCCTGAACTGCATTCGAAAAGGCGGCAAGACTTGTTGGTTCTTGTAGTAAGTCCACACTCGTGGCATACATTTGAAGTCCTGGAAACCCCACCCGCGAGATGATCTGCCCGCGCAATACGACCTGTGCACCAGACGCAAAATCTTCTGGGTCAGTGATCCCATCAGCACCTACGAAGCATGGGATTTCACCACGCATCCCTGCTGGTTGTACCCGAAAGTACCAACCTGATTGGATAGCGAGCGCGCCAGCGCTTATGGTGGCAGCAAATTGATGCGTGCTGCGTGCTGCTTTCTCCGCACTTGCTGCAGCGAACAAGTTCTCTTCTCGCTGTGCGTTAATCTCAGACTGCTGTTCGAAGACATGAATTTGCTCTTGCTGCCATGTCAGATGAGCGGCGCCAAGAATACTCAACGCAATAGTCACCAGCAACAGCCATCGTATCCCCTGCAACCGCCACGCAAGCAATATCCCACCCGCAGCCAGCACAAGTGAGAACATGAGGAGCGTACGGGTATCGACATACACCCAGGCGAGCATGAATAACCACAAGCTACCTGCTGGCAGCACCATGCGCAGATCACTCATGATGCTTATCATGCGTGCATGCTGCCATCACTTTTCCCTAGAGTCGGATCAGCGGCTCGAGCGTGGCGAACTTTGCTGCGCCAATACCTTTGACCTGTTGAAGTTCTGCCAAAGATTGAAAACGTCCGTTAGCCTCACGATATTCTACGATGGCTTGGGCAGTCTTCTCCCCAACACCGGGTAAGGTCATCAGCTCTGTGAGACTGGCATAATTCAGCGATACCTTATTATCTTCTACTCCTGCAGGCGTAGCTTCTTCTAGTACTCGGATGGCATCTCGGTGCGGGACTGCTATTTGAACGCCGTCAATGAGCTTTTCGGCCAGGTTCAAATCCTGGGTATCACCATCTGGAGCAACGGTTGCAGCATGCAATGCATCAGCAACACGTGCTGTAGGCCCGAAGGTATAGAGTCCTGGGGATTGGACTTCGCCAACGACCGCAACAACAATTGCTTCTGGGTCCGCCTCTGGGGTGGTGGAAACAAGTACTTCCGTCCCGGTTTGCTCCCAAGGCGTGCCCTTATTGTTTTGGTATATGCCCAGGACACACAAAATTCCGAGAGCTATAGTAACTAAACCGATAGCCTGTGCCCTGGTAATTCCCCAGCGTTGTTTGGAGGGGTATGCAACTTGGAGGGCATCCGGATCGGCTGTAGAAGTCAGGGTGTGAAGACGTTCTTGAATGTTGTGCATACGTGCACTGTAAAAACGCTTTGCTGCTGTTTGCTAACGCAAAACGACTAACAGAAATCAACTGTGGATAACTCAGGACACAGTACATTTGAGTTATCCACAGTTACTCAAAGTGCACAAGAGTGCACTTGCACTTCGGCTCGCTTAGTTGCCAGGGCCTTCTAGGGAATGCGCACACCAACATTCCAACCGTCAAGGTACCACTGCACCCCAGGGCCATCAAGCGCTGAACGCACTGTTAATTGCGACCAGCAGGCATTGCCCAAGCCGGAAAGCAATGGGTATTGCTCTTCGGCAAAACCTAGTAGCGTAGAGGTCAATGCACTAATTGTGCCACCGTGGGCAACGAACAAAATATCGCCCGATTCCCAATCCATGAATTGCTCTTTGACAACCGGTAAGGCGCGGCGGGCAACGTCCAAACGTGACTCACCACCTGGCGGAGACCAGGAAGGTGCATGGCGCCATATTGCCCTCGCTCCGGGGAAATCAGTATCGACCTCCCAATGATGCTTACCTTGCCACTCGCCTAAATGCGTCTCTCGTAGGCGTTCATCATAGGTAATAGGCACATCAATGACTGCCGAAACAGCTTGAGCCGTATGCGCTGCACGCTGTAGATCAGAGGAAATAATGCGCTGGATGGGATACTGCTTGAGCAGCTGGGCCACGTTGTGGGCTTGTTGCCGGCCACGCTCAGATAAGGCAGTATCGAGGTGGCCTTGCATACGCCGAGCTGTATTAAACTCGGTTTCGCCATGGCGCAGCAAAATGATTCGACGATCCATCAAGCTTGTGCCTTTAGAATTCATCCTCATCGATTGGCTCTGGATCAGCCAATGGAATCTCATCGAGGGATTCTACCGCGCGGATATCAACCTCATCGACTAAATCATCGCTGCGCTGCATAGTCTCAATGCCCTGGACGTTTAATAGTGGGCAGTCACGATAGAGTCGATCTAGGCCATAGAAATCACGCTCGGTATTGCGCTGCACGTGGACAATTAACATGCCATAATCCAGCAAGACCCAACGGTTTTCACGGTTGCCCTCGCGGCGCTGCGGCTCCTGGCCATGCTTGGTGAGCGCATCTTCGATCTCTTCGACAATTGCGCGCACCTGGCGCTCATTATCAGCAGAGGCTAAGACGAAAATCTCGCTAATGGCCATAACGTCGGAGACGTCAAGAACTGCAATATTGCTGGCATTCTTTTCATCAGCAGCCTTGGCCACAATCTCGGCTAAAGCAATGGTATCTGCGGTTGCAGTCATATGTACCTTTCATTTTTGTACTCAGGGCACAGTTTTTTAATGCACTATAGGTTAGCACGCCCGCCAATTTTCCTGGGACATCCCTTATCCTAGCCCCTGCTCTTGCAGCATGTATAAGGCCAAAAATGACGACAATTGCACCAAGCCCTATTCCGGGTCTTGCTGATATAACCCACGCTTATGGATGTATTGCACCACGCCATCAGGCACGAGGTACCACACAGGCAACCCAGCGCGCGCCCGACGCCGGCACCCAGTAGAGGAAATAGCCATTGCAGGGATTTCCATTATTTGCACCAAGTGGCGAAATTCTTCCGGAACGGCGGCTTCATCCAGTACATAGCCAGGACGAGTAACCCCAACGAAGGTCGCCATGGAAAAGAGCTTATCCCATTGCTTCCAAGACAATATATTCGATAGCGCATCCGCTCCAGTCATGAAGAACAGCTCTGCATCGGGGTATTCGGCGGCAATGTCACTCAAGGTATCAATTGTATAAGTCGGACCATCCCGGTCTATATCAACGCGACTTACCTCAAAGCGTGGGTTTGATGCAGTTGCGATCACGGTCATCAAATAGCGGTCTTCTGCCGGAGAGACGTTCCCCTGAATCTTCTGCCATGGTTGACCGGTGGGTACAAAGATCACCTTATCCAGGTGATACTTCGCAGCTACCTCACTAGCAGCTACCAGGTGGCCATGGTGGATCGGGTCAAAGGTACCACCCATTACCCCAATGCGTTTGGTCATAGCGGACAGCTTACCTGCAAGCTACTCCGCATTCCAAGGTCATCCTAACAGGCATTCGCCGGTAGTTGCCCCACGACCGCTTGAAGATTTGCGGCCATAGCGTTCAAAACTGCTTGCCCACCCTCATAACTGCCATCAGGGCTGGTAGCTGCTAGTGCCACTGCTACATAGCCATCACCATTCGCAACGAGTCCAAATTGGCGTAAGCCATAGACACCTGCCGGGCTTGGACCCCAACCACCTTTGAAAATTGCTCCGGAAATCTGCCCTAAACCGTAGTTTCCCCCATTGACGATATTGCTCATATCACTCACAACTTCCTGAGAGCCCGCAATACAGCGAAGCCCCGCTACAAAAGTAGCTTGTTCACTCACCGACCATTGGGACTGCCCAAATGCCGAGTATGGCGGTGCTACTTGTTGCGATTGCACCTGCGCACTCGAATTGCCTTCTGCGATGATCGCTGCAGTATCGTTTGCCGGGTTGGTTAAAGAGTTCCATAACCGAGAGGCAGCATCGTTATCTGATTGCTGAATCGCGAGTGCTACATCCCCACGCAGCCCTGGATTTTGCCGTAAGGCTGCGATAGAGATTGGAACTTTAATTGTGGACCAGGCAGGAACTGTGAAATCAAGTTGATTTGCCTCCCCAGCCCAGCTATCGAAATTGCGCCGTGTGGTACTACCAAAGACTGCACGTCTGCCTGTAGCACTTCATTATTTACAGCATCGCTTAACTCACCTGTGAGGATAGGTGCTACCGATTCTGCATCTATCGGAGTCGTCTCTGACATCGTGTCTATGAGCTCTGCATCACTTGGGGTAGCAGGAATGCCAGCTTCCGAACTTTCTTGAGATGCCGGAGCGATTTCCTCATTGCCACTGCCAAGAGTACAGGCAGACATAAGCCCAACCGCACCCCACTCTGGCTATATAAAAATAACTACTTTGGTTTTTTCATGAATTTCTTTTATCTAAAAAGCAACGATGTGATCGAGCTAAAGTAGACTCCCGCACCAGGTCGTTTTGCCAACAACTACCCCCAGTAAGACCGGGGCAGTTAAAAAACACCACTGGGATTACCCTCAGCTTGCCAAATCAGGAGATGCGTACATGAGCCCTACGACCGCCGGTGCAGTCTACGTAGCTGCCATAATCCGTGCAATTCATGGTGTAGTACAAGTTGGTAGCTGGGCTATAGACATCGTATAGGGTGAGATTGCCATTACCAGAATACTTACTCAGAAACGCCGTATAAACATTATATGCAAACCCACTGCTGGTAGTCCCGATTGCCGAATAGATATTAAAAGTACGTACACTAGCTTGTGACTGTGCCTTCTGAGTTACAGTCTCGACAAACTGGGTCTGAGTCTGGGTCTGAGTCTGGGTTTGAGTTTCAGGTTGGGCCTGCGTTTGAGTGGTCTCTTCCGTAGTGCTTTCCGTAGCACTTTCCGTAGTAGTTACTACTGCCGGAGCTGCGACGCTTTCACTGGAATCGCTGTTGCGAGTGAACAAAAGGGCACCTCCAATAACTGCGGCGGCGAGAATAAGCGCAACCACGATCCAAACCCCGTTATTTGAGCTCGGCGCTGGAGCGTAAACCATTGCTGGCTGTTGCGGGGCAGCAGCATATTGCTGCGGCATCTGTTGTTGGGGTGCTTCTTGGACGGGGAAGGCTTCGGTGCCTGGATTCATCCACTCATTTCCCTGATTTCCCTCAGCCATACCAGTCTCTCTTTCCTTACGGTGAGCATTGAAAAATTTGATCACATGCAATAATAATCTATTATCCCCCGAAGTTCTAGCCGATACACACCTGATTGCCAGCTTATTGACACAAAAGATTGAGATTCAGCATAGACACATCACTGATGCCTGAAAAATAAATTCGTCACGAACACGAAAGCCCAAGTTCATAGTCGTAATGAAGCTTCAGTGAACTTATAAATACGATGCTCACCGAGGAGTGCAAACAGAAATAGCCTTCTCGAATGAAACCCCTGTACTTCCATTCAGTTACCGCAAAAAGGTGGCCAGCACCCACCAACTCCCTTAAAGACTTAGGGTCTTCATCCTCAGCACATCTTCACCGAATCGTTATCGCCATCATGGCACTGTCCATTGCATTGCAATGAATAACGTTGTGCCCTCGAAGCTTCCACAAGCTTCCGGCGTTGCCCTAGTAAAGGCGAAGTTAGAGTGAAATAACCCAGGTATTGTTTTGCCTGAGTATCCCAACCATGTCGTTACATAGGGTGTTAGCACCGGACCTGGCAGCGGCGGGCCAGTACCAAGGCAGTCGGCCCCTCCATGGAACTGGGTGATACCACCAGCCATCGGTGCCATCTGGACATGCACCAGTTATCTCTCCGGAGTCGTTATCCATGGTTATGACAATGTCGCCTTACCTCTCAACCGGCACAGTTTGCGTAGCGAGTCCATACAACTCGCCAACCAAGAAAGCCGGTGCCTCTGACGGGTTGTCACCAACGGGCGCCTACCTGCCAGTGCTTGTTACAACGCAGATTTCAACACGCCAGAATCCGAGCACCGCAAAGAACAGGGTATGTTCAATTTTTTCGGCCTCACTCACGATTGTGCTTTCAAAATAGCTGGCTATTTCGGCATCACTATACCCACTAGTCGGAATGTTCCGCCGCACAAGATAATTCCTTTCTATATCAGCTTCCACCCAATCAATTTCAAACGATGAATTCGACATAGAAAATCATGAGACTATCACGCTCTGCAGATGGTCGAAAGGGCAGCTTTTTCACAGTCACTTCCAATGCCATATCCCACACCCATTGGATCTGATTGGTTACGCGAATAGCCAGTAAGCCTCAATACGCCCCGCATTACTGCGGAATCAACTAAAAAACGTGGCTTCACTATAGGCATCCCGATGAGCCTGGCGGCCCTTCAGGCGCACCATAGCATATCCACGTTCTGCTTTCTGCTACCAAGGCATCCTACGGGCGAGTCTGTCCCTGCCCATAGGCCACCCACTTTGTACTGGTGAGTTCTGGCAATCCCATAGGGCCGCGCGCATGGAGTTTCTGAGTCGAAATGCCAATCTCTGCGCCCATCCCGAATTGTTCCCCATCGGTGAACGCCGTTGATGTATTGACCATTACTGCGGCGCTATCAATAGCAGCCACGAATTTCTGGGATACCGTTAGGGAGCTAGTGGAAATAGCATCAGTATGCCCAGATGAATAGCGCCGAATATGTGTAATAGCCCCTTGGAGTCCATCAACGATTCCCACGGCAATGTCCATGCTCAAATATTCTTCTGACCAATCGGCTTCTTCTGCGGGGATAATAGCTTCCTTGGTCGCAGCATCAAAGTCCACAAAATCAGCTTGCTTACCATGTACTTTCACCCCGGCTTGCAATAATGCGCTTAGTACTTCCTGCTTAGATTCTTGAGACAGGCCAGCATCGAGCAACACGGTTTCCGTGGCATTACATACTGAAGGGCGGCGGGTCTTCCCGTTCAAAACTAAAGCAATGGCTTCTGCTATATCTGCATCCGCATGAATATAGAAGTGACAATTGCCAGTGCCAGTTTCAATTGTTGGCACCGTTGCATTGGTGACGACTGCCTCAATGAGCCCCGCTCCTCCCCGGGGGATGACTACATCAACTAGTCCGCGCGCTGTAATCACATCCTGCACGCTTTCATGCGTTTCACAAGGTAACAACTGGACTGATTCACGTGGTAAATCGTAGTCGGCGAGAACATCCTGCAATATCTTCACCAAAGCCTGGTTGGAATACTTCGCAGACTTCGAGCCCCGCAGCAGCGCAGCATTTCCAGATTTAAGTGCCAGTCCAAAAGCATCCACAGTAACATTCGGCCGGGCCTCATACACCATAGCCATCACGCCTAGCGGCACCCGTAGCTGGGTAAGCTGAATCCCATTCGGTAACACGTGCCCACGCACAATTTGACCCACAGGATCTGGCAGAGCTGCTACTTGTTCTAGACCAGCAGCAATCCCCGCAATGCGCGAAGTATCCAACCGAAGCCGGTCCAGCAAAGAATCACTCAGTCCACGCTGCTCCCCGACAGCAATATCTTGCGCATTAGCCTCTAAAATTTCTGCGCTGCGATTTTGGAGTGTCTCAGCTGCTGCTCGCAAAATGGCATCTTTGCTCGCACTAGGCAAAATTGCTAAAACTGGAGTAATTGCTTTTGCGGCCTGGGCCATCTCCAAAACTCGTTGACGTTCTTGGGTTGCTCGCTCATTCATGGTGATAGTTCTTTCCTCGTTGTTCCCGCCGCCTTGGCCATGAAACCAGGTCAATGACAAGGTTTTGCTCGTAAATATTAGCGTATTCTGTATCTCGTCTGTGGCTCTATGCACTTGTGATGTGCTTACATACATACGCCCCGCATACTGAATAACTCTGTACTCGGCACGATTCGAAGGTGAGAATCAACACCTGAGGTTCGGCCGAAATATTCTCATCATTGAGAATCTCCCTGTATTCCTGGTATCGAGGCTATAGAACATATCCCCATCGCACGCACCAATGCGCTTGGCGCTTTTGATGGGGTATATTCTTAGCCGCTGTTGCCGCTTCAGCCCTGCCGGTGGCAGCTGACATCAATCTTTTTGAAAAGACTATCCTGCGGTGTTGCCAGGGTGAGATTTACTGAGTGCCGTCTGCACTGCGGCTTTGCCACTGGCTTTTGTTGCCGATCTAGGCACCCGAAGCTGCGTCATCGGCTTTAATAACCACGGGTAGGATCAGCCTCTGTGGGCATCTTTTCTCCGGCTTCAAAGGCTTTCGCATTTGCCAGGAACATCTCGCCTGCCAAGGCTTTAATCCGCTCTGTGGTATTAGCAACGTGCGGGGTGATAAGAACGTTATCCATATTCCACAGCACATGCCCATCTGGCAGTGGTTCTGGATCGGTAACATCCAGGGCTGCGCCCCGAATTTCCCCAGTCTCTAGAGCAGTAACCAGATCAGCCGTATTCACTAACGGTCCTCGACCTACATTAACTACGATCGCGTGTTTTGGCAGTTTCTTCAATACATCCAAGTTAATAATCTGGCGCGTATCTTCGGTGAGCGGAGCCAACAACACCAAAATATCGGTGCGTGGCAGCACGTCATCAAAATTGTCCATTGTTACAGTCTCATCAGCTTCTTCGACTGTACGCCCGGAATGATTGACTGCAATGGTGTGCAGAGGGAACCCTGACAAGAAAGTGAAAACTTTCTTCGCAATGCCACCGGCACCGAAAATGGTAAGCGTCTTTTCCCCGGTGAGCCATTGGTGGTGGTTCATCACGTAATCCTGGATTCCCCACGACTTTGCTTGCAAAATTGCTGGATACTTATGCAACACCGCAAGAGTCATGGCAATGGTGGATTCTGCTACCGTATCTGCATATACCCCAGCAGCATTAGCCCAGCGCACCTTGGGGTCGAGTTTGCCAGCCACCCGCAGCCCATCCATACCGGCTAGGTGTAGCTGCACAAAACCTAGGGAATCTGGGAGTTCGGGGAACTGATCAGGGGTGCCACCGAAAAAGAGAGCATCTGCTTCATTGATGTCATCAACATATTCGTAGCCGGCATCTTTCATGGTAGCTATTGCTTGTTTCCAATCAGCAGGATTGGGGCGAACAGTAAACTTCATAGCAACTCCTTGGCATGATTATGAGGCATAGTGTGGCAGTATCTACCAGAAAGAGCACTTCAAACCGCTACGCTGTAATACCCAGCTCGACCACACATATGAGACCACTACTGAGTAGCTACGCACCGGGTCTTCGCACCATTGCCCGGTAGATGGTAGCTCCCAGTGTAACCAAGCGAGTCTCACTGTGGGTGAGTTGAGGCTAATTTACCCCCGAAATTATTCACGTCTCTCCAGGTACTCGACTATGCAGCCCCAGTAGTTACGAGCAGACACGGATACCCAGGCTATCCACTTCCATGTCCCTTCAACTGCTGTTATAAGGCAGCGCTACTCGTATCGTGGCAGCCTGTATGCTGGCTTCACCTCTGCTCACAAATATTCCCCGCACCGCATACACACCGATACTCGGCTGGAAACACAGCGAAAAAGGCCAGCAGCTTCAATAGCTGGTGGCCTTTGACATAGAGTAGCCCAGGAAATCTAGGCTCTACTTGCAAAGTGAGAAATATAATCGGCGTGAATCACTGGCTTTTGAAAAGCTGGTGGCATTTCATGGGTATGCAAACCCAAGTGGGGACGCAATACTTCTGAATCATAGGCCACTTCCCCTCGCCCTAGCGCCTCACCGTGTGGGCCGATGATTTCTACAATATCGCCCGTACGAAAGTCACCAATAATCTCGGTAATACCTACTGCCAACAAGGAGTTACCTCCTGCTGCTAAAGCCTGCTGCGCACCAGCATCAATACGCAATCCACCCGTAACGTCGGCTGCATGTAGGGCCCAAAACTTCCAGGCAGATAGCCGATTTTCCTTAGCATGGAAAACCGTACCGACGTTAGCATCACGAAGGGCTGTGCATATATCACTACTAGCTGCAAGTAATACGGGAATACCACTACGTGACGCCAGGCGCGCTGCGGTAATCTTACTGCCCATGCCTCCAGTGCCTACTGCACTGCCTGCACCGGCTACAACCCCAGCTAAGTCATTCCCATCGCGAACCTGCGAAATGAATTTTGCGGTTGGATCATTCGGATTCTTATCATAGAGTCCATCGACATCAGAAAGCAGCACGAGGGCATCCGCACTAGTCAAGTGGGCGACGAGAGCCGCCAGGCGATCATTATCGCCAAAGTGGAACTCTGCAGTTGCCACCGTGTCATTTTCATTGACCACCGGGACCACGCCTAGTAGGCGCAACCGATCTAAGGTGCGTTGAGCATTCCGAGCCCGTTCGCGTACGCCCAAATCCCCAGAAGTCAACAGCAGTTGACCCACGCTACGCTCATAACGAGCAAAGCTACGGCCCCAAGTGTCGGCTAAATAGGCCTGGCCCACTGCCGCGACTGCTTGCTTCATCGCAAGCTCTTTGGGGCGTTGTCCTAATTGGAGATGCCCCATGCCGGCTGCCACGGCACCAGATGACACCACAATCACGTCACTACCGGCTGCCATGCGGGCTTCGAGTGCATCGACGATTGCGTCAATGCGTGCGGTATCAATGTGGTGATCCGGACCAGTGAGCGAACTAGAACCAAGCTTCACCACGATGCGCTTGGCATTGCGAATACGTGCTCGTAATGCGGCTTCGGAAAGCAATTGTGTCTCCATTAGCCCTGCCATCGCTCTCGATCGGCTTCCTGGCCATCACCAAAGTCGAACTCATCAATCAGACCACGACGCGCTTGGGAAGCACGCTTGCGCTCAGAAGCAGGCGTACGGGTGACCTTCTCCATACGCACATCCGAGCCGCGCCGTGACATAGGGCTTGCAGCCCCAGCACCAGTAGTTGGCTCCCATTCAAAGGTGATAGCACCAATGGTAACTTCACAACCTTCAACAGCGCCGGCCTTATACAGGGCTTCTTCGACGCCGAGGCGGGCTAGGCGGTCTGCCAAGTAGCCCACTGCCTCGTCATTTTCGAAATCGGTCTGACGGATCCAGCGCTGGATTTTTTCGCCTTCTACGATGTAGGCACCTTCTATCTCTGGATCAGGCACTACCTTGAACTCCGGCTCTTTAGCCCTGCGCGAACGCACAGCTTGTGGGCGCACGATTGTGGGCCGCTCAGCCTCTCGCTGTTTTTGTTGCTTACGCGACTGAGTCACATATTCCAGCAAGGCATAGCGTACCTCATCCAAGCCCTCACGGGTCACGGTAGAGATAATGAAGGTAGGCCAGCCATATTGTTCCTTAATCTCATCAAGAACAAATTCCGCAAGTTCTTTTGCCTCTGGAATATCTGCCTTATTCAGCAGCACGATACGCGGCCGATCACGCAGATCCCCTAAGCCAACATCGGTTGACAGCGAGGACTCATAGGAAGCTAATTCTGCCTCGAGCGCTGCAATATCACTCACTGGATCGCGCCCTGATTCCCACGTGGCGGTATCCACTACGTGGGCAAGTACGGCAGTGCGTTCTATGTGACGCAAAAAATCGAGCCCTAGCCCCTTGCCCTCTGATGCCCCGGGTATCAGACCTGGGACGTCAGCGATGCTAAAGGTCTGATTGGCAACCTCGACCACACCTAGATTAGGTTGCAAGGTTGTAAAAGGGTAGTCACCAATCTTTGGTTTTGCTGCGGACAGTACCGAGATGAGCGAGGACTTACCTGCTGAGGGAAAGCCGAGCAACCCAACATCAGCGGTGGTCTTGAGCTCCAAAATGATTTCATGCTCTTCACCTGGCTCACCTTGAAGTGCGAATCCTGGCGCCTTACGTGCGGCAGAGGCAAGTGCTGCATTGCCGAGACCACCATAGCCACCGCGGGCTGCAATGAACTCTTCACCGACTGCTACCAGGTCTGCAAGCATTTCGCCTTGATCATTAAAGACTACGGTTCCTGGTGGAACCTCGACGGTAAGGTTTTCACCGCGGGCACCATTACGGTGGTCACCGGCCCCATTAGCACCGCGTTGGGCCTTGATATGTGGGTGGTAGTGCAAATCCAGTAAGGTGTGCGCCTGCGGGGAGACTTTCAAAATGATGTCGCCACCATGGCCGCCGTTGCCGCCGTCAGGACCACCGAGGGGCTTGAACTTTTCGCGGTGAATCGAGGCACAGCCATTGCCGCCATCGCCGGCTTGCAGGTGCAGCACCACGCGGTCTACGAAACGAGCCATGGGTATTGGATCTCCTTGTTATTGAAAAATGTTCCTCTGTATCCCCAGCCGACAACGCTTATAAGGTGCGCTCGGACTTAGAGTGGGGATATAAAGCAAAAGCTCGCCTACACCAATGATGCAGACGAGCAGAAGCAGCGTTTGGTAACGCTAGAAAAACTTACACCTCAACAGGTGCGTTTTCTACAATGTTTACCAGTTTGCGGTTGCGGCGAGTAGAGAACTGCACTGCACCTGGCTTCAGAGCGAACAGCGTATCGTCGCCACCGCGACCTACGTTCTCGCCTGGGTGGAACTTGGTACCACGCTGACGAACGAGGATCTCGCCAGCCTTGACCTGCTGGCCACCGAAGCGCTTCACACCAAGGCGTTTTGCCTCTGAATCGCGACCATTGTTAGAGCTTGATGCACCCTTCTTATGTGCCATGTGGTTTTCCCTCCTTTAGGAAACTCGCGGTAGGCTAACTGCCTTACTTGATGCCGTTAACCTTCAGCACGGTCAGCTTCTGACGATGACCCTGACGCTTCTTGTAACCGGTCTTGTTCTTGTACTTCAGGATCTTGATTTTTGGACCCTTTACCTGATCTACGATTTCTGCAGATACAGTTACCTTGGCAAGGTCTTCAGGCTTAGTGGTTACGGTTGCACCATCCACGAGCAGAACCGGAGTGAGGTCAACGGCAGTGCCTGGCTCACCCTCGATCTTCTCGACCTTGACGAGGTCACCTTCAGCAACCTTGTACTGCTTGCCGCCGGTCTTGACGATCGCGTACATACGAGGGCTACCCCTTTTCTAGACTCTAGTATCAGGCGCACCACTGTCGAGACACCTGAAGAAACTTCCTAATTACTTATGCCATTTCCATTGGGCGCGCATAATACACGCACCCTAAAAATGGCGACTGTCAAAGACTACCCGATACCAGACCGGGACGCAAATGCAGGTTATCGACGCGCCGCACGCCGCCGGTTTCGACGTCGAGGAGCTACAGCCTGGCTGCCACGGTTTTGCACATTTTTAGCGCGCTCTGGCTTGCTGGCTGTGTCTTTAACTGATTCTTTACTCCCATCACCTTGACTACCGTCTGTTGACTTGGCCGCGTTACTCACTCGACGACGGCGACGTGCTTGGCTGCTACGACGCTGCGCGTTGTTAGCTTCAGTACCCTGAGCGCGAGCGCTCTTGGCTCCTGTACTTTTGGCCTCTGTACGTTGATCCTCACTAGCCTTTGCTGCGGAGTCTTGCGCATCATTACGGCCAGTTTTCTTGGCTGCGCGCTGTCGCTTGGCTCCCTGCTGGGAGTCTGCACCCCCGGTAGCCGGGTTGGTTACCACTTTGCGACGACGACGCTGAACGACCTGTGGTACTACTTCCGGCACCGTCTTTGCGCCTTCAGACTGCTCGGCTTGCTGCATGTTTCTTTTTCCGCTGCTGCCTTGTGCTGGCTTATCTTGTTTCGCTGCACGCTGCTTGCGGGATGCAGTGTTCTCAGCACGGCTTTGCTGGGTGCGACGGCGTCGAGACTGTCCTCTCACAGCCTTAGGCTCAGTCATGGTTTCGACCGGAGCATCTAGGCTGGCATCGTCGGCGTCATGAGTTTGGGGGGTTACCACTACTTCAGCGACGGGAGCCTGTTGCACGCGACGACGCTTCGAGCGCTGCATACGAATCACCTGTATGGGTTCTGCTGTCGGTGCTGCGTTGCCTACACCACTAGTTTGCTCTTGCGCCTGATTCTGGGCAGGGGTGTAATCCTCTTGCTTTGGTGGCACATCAGATATCGAGTTGCCACGGGTCTTGCGCTTACGCCGTGGCGAAGACTCAAAAGCAGCCAAGGCTTGCTCATAGGTCTCGCGTGGCAAATGATCAGCCCCGCTTGGCTCATCTGGATCATGCTGTTTGGCAGTGCTTAATGCTGAGTCCACAATGTCGTATAAGGCATCAGCGGCATCAATATCTACGGTGGTAGCAGCTTGTTTATCAGCCTTGCGGACGTCACCACGATTCTTGCGATTGTCGCGGTTATTCCGCGACTTGCCGCCACGACGACGTGATTTCCGCGCCGCAGCATTCTCCTGGGCAGTTTCCTCCCTGTTGTCAGGATTGTGATCATCATTATTTGCTGCTACTACAGGTGCAATCACCGCATCAGCGAGCTCTTCGAAGCTGAGCTTATCCGAGGCCGACTGCCCAGCTGCCGGCTCTACATACTGTGCTTCAATCTCTGTGTCCGCATACCCCTTGGCTACTGGCTCCTCTTCACGCTTATGCATCGCCACTGCAGCTGGATGTTCCTGCGGATTTTGGTGGCGCACACCGTGGTCATGATGCTCCGACTGCTGATCCAAGAAGTCCACGGGATAATCGTGAATAAGAACACCGGAACCATCGCAGTGTGGGCACGGCGTGCTGAAGGTTTCCAGCAGCCCAACGCCTAAACGCTTACGGGTAATCTGCACTAAGCCCAAGGAGGTTACCTCGGAGACCTGGTGGCGAGTACGATCCCGACCCAGCGCCTCAGTCAAGCGTCGCAATACGAGGTCTTGGTTTTCTGGCAGCACCATATCGATAAAATCCACCACAATCATGCCGCCGAGGTCACGCAGGCGCATCTGACGCACGATTTCTTCTGCTGCCTCCAGGTTGTTCTGGGTGACGGTGGCTTCCAGGTTGTTCTTTGCGCCTGTGAACTTGCCGGTGTTCACATCGATGACCGTCATCGCCTCAGTACGATCGATGACTAAGGTTCCGCCAGATGGAAGCCATACCTTGCGGGATAATGCCTTTTGAAGTTGCTCATCAATGCGGTACTTTTCCAAGGCACTGCGTCCATCATGTGCGGATGGGTCATAGTGTTCGAGACGATCAATTAGATCGGGGGCCACAGACTTCACATAGGCTTGCACCGTATTCCAGGATCGCTTGCCATCAACAATCAATGAGTTGAAATCCTCGTTGAACAGATCGCGGATCAGGCGCACCAATGGATTCGGCTCTTCATAGAGAGTGACTGGCTTTGCCTTTGGGCTGTTCTTTTCTGCCTCAGCACGTTCCTGGATCTGTTCCCATAGGTTGTGCAGACGCTGTACGTCGGTGGCGATAGCTTCTTCGCTCGCCCCTTCTGCAGCGGTGCGGATAATTGCTCCGCCTTGGGAAGGCACAACCTTGCGCAAGATACCCTTGAGGCGCTTACGTTCAGGCTCGGGTAGCTTGCGCGAAATACCTGCATTGCGGCCATCCGGTACGTAGACCAAGTAGCGGCCTGCCAAGGAAATGTGGGTGGTCAGGCGTGCCCCTTTATGCCCCAATGGGTCCTTGGTAACCTGCACGAGGACCTGGTCACCACTCGAGAAGGCATTGCTAATGGTGCGTTGGCGACCATGGAGGCCTTGTTCGCGCCATTTGACATCACTGGCATACAACACGGCATTACGGCCGGTTCCGATGTCTATGAATACGGCTTCCATACTTGGCAGCACATTTTGCACGCGCCCAAGGTAGATATTGCCAATCGAGGAAGCTTGGGCTTCGTTGGCAACAAGGTGCTCGACGAGCACATCGTCTTCGAGCACACCAACCTGGGTGATTGAGCCATTACTGTCTTCGCGTTGACTCTCACAAACCACCATGGAGCGGGTGACGGATTCGCGACGTGCTAAAAACTCCGCTTGGGAGACGACGTGACGCTTATTACGGCTTTCTTCACGCATTTCTTGGCGCCGACGACGCTGCGCCTCTAAACGAGTCGATCCCTGAATAGCTTTGGGCTCTTCAATGAGCTCTGTGGTGTCATCACCATCGAAATGTGCAGGAGCTTCAGCGGCTTGCTCGTGCTTTGATTCATTTCGGTGGTTCTCACCGCGCCCGCGGGATTGACCGCGCTTTCCGCGGCGTCGGGGACCCTCGGATTCTCGGGGTTCGTCGTCGACATCAATTCCGAGATCGTCTTCCTCCGGGATAGTTGGAGCCACGAAGCGTGGTAAGGCAGGACGCTGAGGTACGGGATCTGCTGCCGGGGTCTCAACCTGGATTTCGCTGAGGAGTTCTGCCGCGACGGCATCAATGTCGGCGTCAGCCTCCAGTACTTCGTGTACTGCTTCAGATTCTGCCGCTGCACCATCGGCGTCTGGTGCTGGCAAAGAATCTGCGTCGTTTTGCTCGAGAGTATCAGTATCGTCGGCTTGAAGCTTTTCCTTGGCAGCAGAGACTTCTTCTTGTACCTTCTCTTCGATCTGGTGAATCTCGTTCTCAACTGCCTTGATCACGCGGTGACGTAGTTTTTGTTCTTTACTGATTTCCTCCAGCTCCGATTCCACTTTGTCTTCAATTTGGTGAATCTCGTTCTCAACTGCCTTTGTCACCCGGTGGCGTAGCTTAGCATCATCGGCGGTGTCTACATCGTCTGATCCCGTTGCTTCCTTTGATGCGGAATCCGTCTCAACCGTTGCTGAATCTGCAGCGCGATCGTTTCGGGATGCTTCTTCCACCCCGCTAGTTTCAATGCCATTGATTTCGGTATCGCCCGCGGCAGCTTCTGCAAATGCAGCTTGCTTGCTCTCAGTATTTTTTGCCGGCGCCTTGTCTGCAGCTTCTCCGGCGGCCTCGTCTAAAGGTACGCCGTGCTCTGCTGCGAAGCGCTCTGCGGCAGTATGCGGGTCATCAGTAATTTCCTTGGTGCTGGCTGCAACAACCTCCAAGATTTCCTCATAGGAAAGCTTGGATTGCAGGCGTTTATGAAAGCCCAAAGACTGCAGGGTTTGTGCTAGCAGCGATGAGGAAACCTTAAGAATGCGTGCGATATTGAAAACGCGCTCGCCATCTTGCATACCAGTAGTGCGCAGGCTCGCGAGAGCCGCCATAATTTGGGTACGGGATTCTGGCGTTAATTGTTTCTTTGATCCGTTACCGGATGCTTGCGTTGCCACGGAAAATACTCCCTGTGTTCTACTCATTAATATGTGTTGCCCGGGCGCTGAACCTATCTAAGTCGCCGCCACACGGGCACTTGCCGTATTTAATTGTGAAAAATTTCTCAAAGTACACTCCACCTACTGCGCTGCCGCATTTCTTTTACTTGCGCGCTACGGCAGTGGCATGTGCTACCTCTATGTGCAGTGTCCTACAACTTCTAGGACGCTGCACTCCATTCTTCCACAGCGTCGAGGCTTTGCACACTGTTTGCCCCAAAATGAGCAAGGAAACTTTCAATAACTGCACGAACTCGTCCGGTGAGCGCGCATCCATACTGCCTGGATCAACCTAATTTTGCTCGGTTCAGCTCAGCTCATTGGAGCTAGTTCAGCTCAGCTCATTGGAGCTAGTTCAGCTCAGCTTAACTTTGCGGGGGTCGTCATAGTTTCACACTTCAGACGGTCGAATTACTCCCCTTCCCCCTGCTCTAGGCCGGCGCTCACCGAATGCAGCACCACAAGACCACCGAAAAGCTGCAAAAGCTAGAAGGTGTGCTCAGCAGGGTAATACCGTGCCGAACACACCTTAATCATCTAGCGGAAGATCTTAATCAGCTAGCTCAGGGAACCATAGTGCAATCTCGCGCTCAGCGGACTCTGGGGAATCAGAGCCGTGCACAACATTGAAGTTGGTCTCTAATCCGAAGTCACCACGAATGGTTCCTGGGGTGGCCTTTTCTACTGGATCTGTACCACCAGCTAATTGACGCCATGCGGTAATAGCACGAGGACCAGAGATAACCCCAGAAAGCACCGGACCGGAGGTAATGAAATCAACGAGCTCACCAAAGAAGGGTTTCTCGGCATGTTCTGCATAGTGCTGCTTGGCCAGTTCCTCATCAACCGTACCTAAGTGCAGGGCCTCGAGCTTTAAGCCCTTACGCTCAATACGGGAAATTACTTCGCCAACCAGGCCACGGGCAACCCCGTCTGGCTTTACCAGAATTAAAGTACGCTCACTCATACTTTCTGATGCTAGCAAAATGCCACCTACAGCGTGGGGATTTTACAGGTGGCAAAACTAACACATCATAGAAATGGGGCACTTAGAAATAGATACGGAGACTGACCGCGGAAGCTTTTGCGTGTATCTGCGAATCGTGAAGGAGTTAGGACGCACTCTCATCTAGTGGATGCGTTTGTTTCTGCATCCTCGAACGCTGGCGCATAACCACGACTGCTACCCAGATAATGCTTGCGGTGGCAAGCACCACATAGCTTATAATCCAGATCCAATCGCGTCCTTGGAGAATCGCAAGCACTGCTAAGACAGCAAAGACCAAACTTGCCACCCCATAGGACCCAACCAAAAGCAATAGTTGACTCGCTTGTGGCTGACGCTGCGTGGATTCATAGCGGCTGAGTTCTTGAGTGCACCCTGTGGAATCAGGGTGCTTACTCTTCGATGCTGCCATCAACGTACTACTTCCAATGTCATGCTCTTCCAGAATTAGAGGTGCTGGGTGGTAAGGTAGCCGCGCTCCATGCGGGCGATGAGATCCTTGCGTAAGTGCAAGATGTACCACCACACCGCTATGAACAGCAGGGCGACAATACCCATGGAGTAATGCACGAAGAACCCGGCGAGGGCGAAGACCTGTAAGCCGAGATTCAGCTTCAGAGCCCACGGCTTTTTCTGTAAGAAAGAAGCAATGAACATTACGGTAGCCACGGTGGTGACATATCCCCAATTGAAGGTGGTCCAATAGGAACCATTATCTACCCGCAAAATGACGGTGAGCACCAGATACATGGTGATCGACTCCATCATCAAGGTACCAGCCATCACCCCGCGCAGCCCCTTCATTGGGTCTTTGACAGGATCATGGCCTGGGCCTAGGGGGCCATATTCGATTTCTTTGTCACTCATGCAGGCTCCTTTCCAAATAAGGTACGACCTTCACCAGCGGTAACCACCGATCCGGTGATAATCACACCGGAACCCGATTGTACTTCGGAATCCTCGGCTAATTCGATAGCTTGCTCCACTGCAGCGGGGAAATAGGATTCCACATAGACGCGCTCCTCACCGAAGATCTCCCGGGCTATCTCTGCTAGCTCTTCAGCGGGTAGAGCACGCGGCGAGGTGTTTTCGCTTATCACCACATCCTGAACATGAGGTTCCAAGGCACTCAAGATGCCGGCGGCATCTTTGTCGCCGAGCACCGCAACCACGGCAACCAAGCGGGCGAAGTCGAAGTCATGGTCCAAGGCTGTGCCCAACGCACGAGCGCCCTGTGGGTTGTGTGCGGCATCAACGAATACTGCCGGGGTAGCACGGACCTTCTCTAACCGGCCGGGGGATTGCACGTGAGCGAAACCAGCCTGCACTCGGGATTCATCTAGGCTATGACCAGGGCTAGCCCCAAAGAAGGCTTCAACAGCTGCCAAGGCGGTGGCGGCATTACTTGCTTGGTGTGGCCCAGCGAGCGGCAAGAAGATCTCATTGTAGGTTCCACCTAAGCCTTGCAGCGATAAGGTTTGGCCTCCAACGGCAACTTGAGCACTAGCTACTCCGAACTCCATTCCAGAACGTGCCACCGCGGCATCGGCGTTGATAGCTTCTTTACTCAACACTTCTAATGCTGCAGGCTCTTGGGGTCCGATGATGACCACGTTTTCTGCGATGGCGAGTACGTCATCATGTGCTCGTGGCTTGATGATGCCTGCCTTCTCCGCAGCAATCGCCTCGATAGTATCGCCAAGGTAGTCGGTGTGATCCAGGCCGATTGGGGTAATCACTGCGACTTCAGCATCGACCACATTGGTAGAATCCCAGCGCCCACCCATGCCAACTTCAACGACTGCTACTTCAACTGGGGCATCAGCGAAGGCGGCATATGCCATGGCAGTGAGCACTTCAAACTTGCTAAGCCGTGGCCCTTTGTTCCTGGCAGAGATTTCATCCGCCATGGTGATGAAAGGCTTGATCTCTTCATAGATGCGCACATATTCTGCCGGGGTAATCGGCTGAGCATCGATTGCAATGCGTTCGGTCACCTGCTGCAGATGCGGACTAGTAAACCGTCCCGTACGTCGGTGAAAGGCTTGGAGGAGCGCTTCAATCATGCGCACAGTTGAGGTCTTACCATTCGTACCCGCAACGAGGATCACGGGATAGCTCTGCTGGGGGTTTCCCAGGAGGTCTAACAAGGTGGTAATGCGTTCCAGGCTTGGGTCGATGTCCGTCTCCCCCCAGCGTTGATCCAGCTCTGCCTCGATTGCAGCCAGGGCAGCGACGTCTGTGGCACTTGGGCCCGAGGTGGCATCACGGCTATCCGTGGCTAAGTCTGAGTCTATGCCCCCAATATCCAACGGCAGGGACAGCCCTGTTTCATCCAGGCTTACTCCCCCGGCGCCAAAGATGGCGAGGGCCTCCTCTAGCTCTGCTGGGCCGGCACCATTGGCAGCATCAGGCTCAGCACCGCGATCTTCGGCACCAGGTCCCCCGGAGGCGGCAACTGCACCTTTGGTATTTTGTCCATCGGATTTAGCATGCTCATCGTCTTCTGCATAGAGGTGTGCTGCAGTCTGGGCAAACATAGCTTCAATCTCGGCCTGGCTGGCATGAGGCTTGGTCGTGGCATCACCTGGGTCGATCTCGCCGTCAACGCCTTCGCTGGCACCATCGGCATCACCGGCAGCCCCGGCATCCAGGTACTCGGTAGTGAGCTCCGCCAAGGTAGCGGGGTTAATTTCTGCGGGATCAATACCGAGACGGTCAAGATCCTGCAAGCTGAGGCCGGCGGTAGCAAGTAGCTGCTCCAGACCAACAGGCCCGCCAATCGCACCAGTGCTAGCGGTATTGTTAGCACCCGTGTTCGACTTATGGGCATTCCTATCTTCAGTAGGCAAGGTGATTAGAGCTCCTCTAAACGCTGACGAATACGGGCTACTTCAGCAGTAGCAATCTCATGACGGTTGCGAATCTTGGCCACCACTGCCTCAGGTGCCTTAGCGAGGAAGGACTCGTTGCCTAGCTTCTTAGTGGTGGTCTCGAGTTCTTTTTCGGCTTCTTTTAAGTCCTTGCTCAAGCGCTTGCGCTCAGCTTCCTTATCCACGGTTCCTGAAGTATCCAGGGCAACTGCCACGGTGGCCTGGGAGAGGCGTACCTCGATGGTGGCCGAGGCAGTGAAGTCTGGTGCTGGAGCCTGGAGTTTCGCCAGTGAGCGCACCAGGTCTTCTTGGGCGCCAAGATCAGCTGCGGCGAAGTCTACCTTGGCTGGAACCTGCTGGGAAGGCTTGACGCCTTGATCCGAGCGGAAGCGGCGGACTTCAGTAACTAGCTTGACGGTATCAGCAATGCGTTGCGCTGCTGTGGCATCGGTAGCTGCTCCACCGTTGGTGTAGCTGGTATCTGGCCATTGCGCGATGGTAATAGATTCACCGTCTGTCAAGGCCTGCCAAAGCACCTCGGTGACATATGGCATCGCAGGATGAAGCAGACGCAGCAAAGCATCGAGTACTTGGCCCAGCACTAACTGGGTGTTGCGGCCTTGCGCCTGCGCCTGAGCATCCGCTGTTTCCATATCGCGAGGTATCTGGACCTTGGCAATTTCCAGGTACCAGTCACAGAACTCATCCCAGGCAAAGTGGTATAAAGCCTCATTCGCCTTGGCGAACTGGTAGTGCTCCAGATAGTTATCCACACTGGCGCGGACTTCTTCTAAGCGATCCAAAATCCAGCGATCGGCGTCACTGAGTTCCGCACGCGCTGGCAGCTCACCAACAGTTGCGCCATTCATGAGCGCGAACTTGGTGGCGTTAAAGAGTTTGGTTGCAAAGTTACGCGAGCTTTGAGCAGCATCTTCGCCTACAGGCAGATCTACACCGGGATTAGCACCACGGGCCAGCGTAAAGCGCAAGGCATCAGCACCATAGCGTGCGACCCAATCCATAGGATCAATGCCATTGCCCAAGGACTTACTCATCTTGCGGCCTTGCTCATCGCGAACCAGGCCATGCAAGAACAGATCCTTAAATGGGATTTGTGGGCGACCTTCTTTCCCCTCCCCCAGGATCTCTGGGGTCTGAGAGGCAGCGAAGGTACCGAACATCATCATGCGAGCAACCCAGAAAAACAGAATGTCATAGGCGGTCACTAGCACCGAGGTTGGGTAGAACCTGGATAAATCCTCAGTGTTTTCTGGCCAGCCCATGGTGGAAAATGGCCACAGTGCCGAGGAGAACCAAGTATCGAGCACATCTGGGTCTTGCTCGTAGCCGGTTGGTGCTTGCTCATCTGGGCCCACGCAGATTACGTCACCATCTGGGCCATACCAGATTGGGATGCGGTGACCCCACCACAGCTGACGCGAAATACACCAATCGTGCATGTCATCAACCCAGTCGAAATAGCGCGGCTCAGAGGCTTTGGGGTGAATGACAGTATCGCCCTCGCGCACGGCCTCACCAGCCATACGGGCGAGCTCTTCAACCTTGACGAACCACTGCAGACTCAACATCGGTTCAATTGGCTCCCCGGAGCGCTCCGAGTGGCCTACAGAGTGAATGTAGGGGCGTACTTCTTTAACAATGCGCCCCTGGGCAGCCAAGGCCTCGCGGATTTTCACACGCGCCTCGAAGCGATCCATACCATCAAACTCGGTACCGGTATTGGCGATATGCCCGGTATTGTCCATGATGATCGGCATCTCGAGATCGTGACGAATACCCATGGCATTGTCGTTCGGGTCATGAGCTGGAGTGATCTTTACTGCACCGGTGCCGAACTCTGGGTCCACATAATCATCGGCGATGATCCGCAGCTCCCGATCCGCTAAGAATGGGTGCGGCAAGGTTGTACCAACTAGATCCTTATATCGCTCATCATCGGGGTGTACAGCTACGGCGACGTCACCGAGCATGGTTTCCACCCGAGTGGTTGCCACGATGACGTGTGGTTCGGCATCATCGAGCGAACCATAACGAATGGATACTAATTCGCCTTCGATGTCTTTATAGACCACCTCAATATCAGAAACAGCAGTTTCCAGGATTGGAGACCAGTTCACCAAGCGATTAGCGCGATAGATCATGCCCTGGTCATAGAGCTGTTTGAAGATAGTCTGTACCGCACGCGATAAGCCTTCGTCGAGGGTAAAGCGCTCGCGCTCCCAGTCCACGGAGTCGCCAATAGCACGCATCTGCTCAGCAATGGTGCCGCCGAATTCGCGCTTCCATTCCCACACGCGCTCGATGAATTCTTCGCGCTTATAATCCCACCGTTTCTTGCCCTCTTCTTCAAAGAGTTTGGCTTCCACTTTGGTTTGAGTCGCGATGCCGGCGTGATCCATGCCGGGTAGCCATAAAACTTCATAGCCCTGCATGCGCTTACGGCGAGCAATCGCATCCATCAAGGTATGGTCTAATGCGTGCCCCATGTGCAACTGGCCGGTGACGTTTGGTGGCGGCAATACAATGGAAAACGGGGGTTTGGAGGAGTTTGCGTCAGCGTGGAAATATCCAGCCTCTACCCAGCGGTTATAGATCTCAGCCTCGACGGCTTGAGGATCCCATTGCTTGGGCAGGGCGGTTGCGGCATTTGAGGAAGCAGAGTTCTTGGAATTCACCCGCCCTATCTTAATAGTTCTGGCACACTAGGGCACATATCTGTCCTACAGGCCCGCGTGTGCAACATCGGTGACACCCTGAAATGGCGGTACCTGCACGTTTTCTTTTGCCCCATGATGGCCTCAAGCACGGTCCGCGATGACCGAAGATGCCCTGCTCCTGATGCTAGTTTTCGCTAATATCACCAAACCTATGCGAATTCGAAGCTGGTTCGCGTCGAGAAAGCACAAAGCCGGCAAAGATAATCAGAAAGATAATCAGACTGCATCTTCACCAGCTTTGCTTGCAGGGTTTCTGCAGTAGCCAACTCGCTGGGCTACTGCAACTGAGCTACTGCAGTAGATCTCGCACAGCTTCGCGTTCTGCTTCGAGCTCTGCAACATTGGCAGCAATACGCGCCTGCTGGAAGTCGCTGAGCTCCAGATCCGGAACGATCTCCCAGCGGCCATCACGAGCAATGGTTGGGAAGCCGAAGATCAATCCTTCTGGAACGCCATAGGAACCGTCGGATGGGATAGCAGCAGTAGCCCAACCATTGGAGCCCTGAATCCAGTCATGCATATGATCGACTGCAGCAGAAGCAGCAGATGCCGCAGAAGACTTGCCGCGAACCTCAATGATCTCTGCACCGCGCTTGGCAACGCGTGGGATAAACTCCTCTTCGTACCAGGCCTGTTCCACCAGGTCGGTGACGGGCTTGCCATCTACCAATGCGTGGGTGATGTCTGGGAACTGGGTAGCGGAGTGATTGCCCCATACAGCTACGTTCTCGAACGCAGTCGATGGTTGATCGAGCTTCTTTGCAAGCTGGGCAACCGCACGATTATGGTCCAGACGCATCATGGCATTGAAACGCTCTGCTGGGATATCTGGTGCTGCATGTTGCGCAATCAAGGCGTTGGTATTGGCTGGGTTGCCGACGACGAGAACGCGGATGTCTTCAGCAGCATTCTCATTCAAGGCCTTACCTTGCGGGCCGAAGATCTTGCCATTGTTGGCTAACAGGTCTGCGCGTTCCTCACCTTTACCGCGCGGCTTTGCACCAACCAAAAAGGCTGCATTAGTTCCATTGAAAGCCTCATGGGCATCGCTGGTGACTGTGATTTCTTGCAGCAGTGGGAAAGCTGAATCAAACAGCTCCATAGCAACGCCCTCGGCTGCCCCCACGGCTTGCGGAATCTCCAATAGCTGAAGGTGGATTGGGGTGTCTGGCCCATAGACATCGCCGTTAGCAATACGCCACAGTAGGGAGTAGGCGATCTGACCGGCTGCACCGGTGACAGCGATCTTCTTTAGCGATTGAGGCATGAGTGTTACTCTCCTTCATTAGGTTTCCAAGCATATGTGCTTGCAGCGACACCGTGATGCAGTGTGGGCTGCACCGCTGCTGTTGTATTGCTTTACCGGCCGGCGTCCCTGCCAATGGGATACTGCGTCTCGGATATGAGACAGTCTCCGCAATGACGAGTTTCCATTCCGGTTGGCTCCGTTTGCCTTGTACCTTGACCTATTCTGTCACCAATTTTCGCCATCGGCACTGCTGAGTGCTGGCAGCAAAACTGCTGTTGAGACGTTGAGACTAGGTGTACGGGGCACATGTACAACAACGCGGCTTCCAGAATTCATTTTAGCGACGGATTTCAAATGTTGCTCGACACACCAATATTATTTTTGCGACCTAGCTCACCCTGACATACGCCCACCTGCCCGAAAATGACTCCAACCCAAATAAAAGTGTGGCATTTCACATTTTTATTTAAAAGTGAACTAAACCATGGAGCCATGTACACAACTTCCCGCTAGCGGGGGTGGATAACCGTCAGCAAATTTTTAGACCCCAAAAAAACACCCCCAAATTGGACAAGATTAAACACCCCCATAAAGCTCCATTTTCACCCCCTTTACAGGCGTAAACCGACATCGGATTTTAATTACGCAGGTTAACCCCCATAAATAAAAAGGAAACGTAGCATTCATCGTGCTTATTGTCCTACCCTAATATGTCACCTCTGCTCAGGGGTGAATCTGTGCCATGAAACCCATTCAAAGGTGCCATGACCCCGCAAAATGCGATAAATTTCTAAGCAGCGCCATTGCAGCAACGAACATAGACTTCCCACCACCTCATGGCGGGGAAGCAGTTCGAAAGCAGAAGGCGAAGGCAAGGATATTGCTTTCACCACTATTCTGCCCACTGCATGGTATTGGTACGGCTTTACTTCGTACCCCGGTTGAAGTTTATGGAACGACTGTTTCGCTAACAGCGCGTTCCAGAGGGTAAAGCAGCCTCGAAAACCAATTCGTGGCTGTGCTTACAAGGAGGATATTGTGTCGAATTCCCACAACGAATTCGCCCCAGCGCAGGCCCCCACTAGCGCCGCCACCAGCGCTACGGATACAGAGTTCGATGCCCGTAGCAGCGCCGGCGTTGACAGCACCACCTTGAACTCCCTGTCCACTACCCCAGCTGACGCAGTTACCGTGAAGGATAATGTGGAAAATGTGCTCCAAGCAGCCATGCATATCTTCGCAGAGCGTGGCTTCTCAGAAACCAAGTTAGAGGCCATCTCCCGTGCCACGGGTATGTCGAAGCGCATGATCCACTATCACTTCGGGGACAAGAAAGGCCTCTATAACCAGTGCTTGATCCGCGCGGTGGACTGTCTGCGCCCCGGTGAAGTTCCCAATATCGATGTGGCCCAAATGGTGCCCGTTGATGGCGTAAAGACCGTCGTTGAAGTCATTTTCCAAAACTATGTGGATAATCCTGATGCCATCCGCCTGCTCACCCTGGAGGACTTAAATGAGTGGAGCAAACTTTCAGATTCAGTGCACTTAAGTGAATACTCGAATATCACCTTGCAGCTCGATAAATTACTGCTCCGTGGTCAGGATTCTGGAGCTTTCCGTCCGGGTATTGCTACCCAAGATATCTTGACTCTCATCACTTCGCTCGCATCCTTCCGCCTGATTGGCAATGGCACAGCCCTGGATCTCTACGGGGTGGATCTCATGCACGAAGAAAACACCTTCGCCTTGAAGCACATGACGGTAGATCTAGTTCTGGCTTTCTTAACCTCGAACCTGCCTGCTGGTCCTGGAGTAAGCTACATTACTCGTAATGACAGTTCGATCGCGTCTCCGGAAAATGATGAAGCCTTCACCTACGAGATCAACGTAGATCCCTTCGAATAACGTTGAGCTGATATGCGCGACGCATGCTCCATTACCCCGGTAGCGCCTTACATCCTCGGTACGGATGAATGGATACCGGGGCATTGCTTTTTATTTGAGGCGCTTCTAAGCCAAGCTGGACGCACTTTACCTGCTACGGATTCCGAGTAGTTGGCAGAGCAAGATTACTGGTTTCGTCCATACTCCCCGACAAATCACTAAGAAACGTATAGCGCCTCTATGATGGCTACTACGCACAACAACTCTCTCGTATCCCCGCGATAAACCTCGTAGTCCAAAGTGACCTCGTAGCCTCAATAGACAAGGCCCGCTGCACGCTAGGGCGTACAACGGGCCTTTTGTAAACAGTGAGCTGAGGCTGGCTACTCAACAGCGCTCAACAGCAAGAAGCAACATCGCAACTAGGCGGTCTGTTCCTCTGGTTCTTTAGGAACCAACTCATGGGGCTTTGCCCCGATCACACTCTCGGCAGTCACCACCACAGCTGCAATATCCTCCCGATCTGGGATGTCGTACATCACGGGCAACAGCAGCTCCTCCATAATGGCACGCAGGCCACGAGCCCCAGTGCCTCGATCCAAGGCCTTGGACGCGATTTCCTTTAAGGCATCCTCTTCGAATTCCAAAGAAACGCCATCCATTTCGAACAAGCTCTGGTATTGGTTCACCAAAGAGTTCTTCGGCTCCGTAAGCACCCGTACCAACGATTCCTCATCCAGATTGGATACGGTAGCAACCACTGGCAGACGGCCGATGAATTCCGGAATCAGACCGAACTTCACCAAGTCTTCTGGGCGTACATCATCAAAGACATCGACCTGATCAGAAACCTTTTCTGGGATGTCTACGCCAAAGCCCAAGCCATTCTTGCCGCGACGCTCATCGATAACCTTTTCCAGACCGGAGAAAGCACCAGCAACGATGAACAAGATATTGGTGGTATCGAGCTGAATGAACTCTTGGTTCGGGTGCTTGCGCCCACCTTGTGGTGGAATTGAAGCCACCGTACCTTCCAAAATCTTCAGCAGCGCTTGCTGCACTCCCTCGCCCGAGACATCACGAGTAATCGAGGGGTTATCAGACTTCCGGGAGATCTTGTCGACCTCATCGACATAGATGATGCCTTTTTTGGCGCGTTCCACATCGAAATCTGCAGCTTGTAAAAGCTTGAGCAAAATATTCTCGACGTCTTCGCCCACATAGCCGGCCTCTGTCAAACTAGTGGCATCAGCAATAGCGAAAGGCACATCGAGCAAACGCGCCAAGGTCTGTGCCAGGTAAGTCTTACCCGAACCGGTAGGCCCCAGCATCAATATATTGGACTTTTGGATCTCGGTGGCATCATCGCTCTTCCGACGACCGGTTGCCTCGCGCTCCTCGGCCTGAATGCGCTTGTAGTGGTTATACACCGCTACCGCAAGCCGGCGCTTCGCTGGCTCCTGTCCAATGACGTAGGCATCCAGGAAAGCGGTAATCTCACTCGGGCGCGGCAGAGAGCTATACCCCTCTTGAGCTTGCTGCTGCTCGGCAGCACCAAGCTCTTCTTCGATGATCTCATTACATAGCTCGATGCACTCATCACAGATGTACACACCACTTCCGGCAATGAGTTTTTTCACCTGCTTTTGGCTCTTTCCGCAGAAGGAGCACTTTAAAAGATCTGCAGTTTCTTGCATTCGCGACATACGTGATTGGATTCCTACATGTGTTATCCCAGGATATTTTCCTGAGGATGTGAACTTATCTATACTACCGCGCTCACGGCGCAAAATGCATCTAGCACAGTTGTGAGATCACACAACCCATGAAATCCCCTTATACCTAGCAGACATACTGCACGAAGGATTTACATTAATCGCTAAAAGGTGGCCTCCTCCGCATCCTAATGGCAGGATGTTTGAAGAGACCACCAGTGTGAAGTCTGCTGAGCACTATCGTACTGGGCGACTTCGCCATTAAGCCTGACGCTGGCTTAGCCGTTGAGCTTTCGGTAATCAAAAATCTGATCGATGATGCCATACTCCACTGCTTCTTCAGCAGTAAGGATCTTATCGCGATCAGTATCAATACGGATCTGCTCCGGATCTTTACCGGTGTGGCGAGCCAGGGTGGTTTCCATCAGGCTGCGCATCCGCTCAATTTCTTTGGCCTGAATTTCCAAGTCGGAGACCTGACCCTGGGTGCCTTGCGTAGCCGGCTGGTGAATGAGCACGCGGGCATTTGGCAGCGCGGCACGCTTGCCTGGAGCACCAGCAGCCAGTAGCACGGCCGCAGCAGAGGCAGCTTGGCCCAAGCACACAGTGCGCACATCAGGACGTACGTACTGCATAGTGTCATAAATTGCCATCAGCGAGGTAAAAGAACCACCGGGCGAATTAATGTACATGGTGATTTCGCGGTCTGGATCTAAGCCTTCCAGTACGAGCAACTGAGCCATGATGTCATTGGCGGAGGTGTCATCAACCTGGGTGCCTAAGAAAATGATGCGCTCTTCAAAGAGCTTGGCATAGGGGTTGGTTTCCTTAGTGCCATAAGCGGACTGCTCAATAAAGGAAGGCAGCACATAGCGTGCTTGCGGCATCTGCATATTGTTATTCATAGTGAAGTTCTCCGAAGGTTCTTAAACGTGCAAAGGGCCAGCAGCAGATTCAATAACGTGATCGACGATGCCATATTCCTTGGCTTCAGTGGCGGTGAACCAGCGGTCGCGATCGGAGTCCTTAGTGATCTGCTCGAAAGTCTGGCCGGTGTGCTCGGCAATCAGCTGTGCCATTTCCTTCTTAGTCTGAGCAAACTGCTCAGCCTGGATAGCGATATCGGCAGCGGTCCCACCAACACCAGCAGAAGGCTGGTGCATCATAATACGTGAGTGCGGTAGGGCGTAGCGCTTGCCCTTGGTGCCACCAGAGAGCAGGAATTGCCCCATCGAGGCAGCCAGACCCATACCGTAGGTGGCAATATCACATGGCGAATACTTCATGGTGTCATAAATAGCCATACCGGCAGTTACAGAACCACCAGGGGAATTAATGTACAGGTGGATATCGCGAGTCGGATCCTCTGCAGATAGCAGCAGAATCTGGGCGCACAATTTATTGGCGATATCATCATCAACCTGGGTACCCAAGAAGATGATACGCTCGCGCAACAGGCGCTCATAGACGGAATCGCTTAAGTTCATACCAGCACTATCGGCTGCCAAACGCGGCTCGTTGGACATTGGTACTGACTCCTTTTGGTATCAATAACGAGACAATTTATTTCTTTGTTCTAGTGAGTATCGCCCACATGAAGGTACAACCACCCATGATGGGAGATAATTTCCCAGACTACCGCCTAAAGCACCTAAAACCTTAGCTGTTCGCTAACAGCATGTAGTTTGTTACCTTGGCCTTGATTGAGCCCAGGTTGTGCAAAATTCTGGCATGCGCTGGCGCGATGAAATACAGAAATCCCCTACTTACCACGGGTGCAAGCAGGGGATCACTCATCGCGTTCAGCGTACAACGCTTAAGGCTTTGAACTACTCGGAAGCTTCCTCGGAAACCTCAGAATTTTCTTCGCCGAAGTACTCTTCAACGTCAACGGTCTCACCGGCATCATCGGTGACGGTGGTCTGGCAGATAGCTGCGGCCAGGGCCTTGCCACGGCGTACGTCAGCAAACAGGTTTGCAATCTGACCAGACTGCTGCAGCTGCATGATGAACTGGGATGGGTCCATGCCGTAGCTCTGCGCAGTGAACAGAATGTGGTCGGTAACTTCTTGCTGAGAAACCTCTGGGTTGAGTTCATCGGCAACAGCATCCAAGAACAGCTGAGCACGTACGGACTCCAGGGCACCCTCACGGGCATCCTTGTCGAACTCCTCGCGGGAAGTACCCTGCGCCTCGAGCAAGGAGGACAGCATAGCTTCGTCGCCGCCAACCTGAGTCAGCACCTGCTGGATCTGGGCATCAGCCTGCTCGGCAACAACGCCCTCTGGAACCTCGAACTCGGTCTGAGCCAAAGCAGCCTTCAAGAATTCATCGCGGATAGCAGCAGCCTGGTTGGACTTTGCGATCTGCTCGACTTCCTGCTTGGTGGACTCTTCAAGCTCTGCAACGGTATCGAACTCGGAAGCCTCCTGTACGAACTCGTCGTTAAGCTCGGGCAGCTTGCGCTCCTTGGTTTGCTGAACATGTACCTTGACGGTAGCTTCCTTGCCAGCGTACTCACCCTGCTCCAAGGTGGTGGTGAATTCGTTATCCTCGCCAGTCTTCATGCCGCGCAGTGCGGTATCCAGGCCCTTGATGAGGTCATCGGCGCCAACCTGATAAGACAGACCTTCGCTCTTGGAGTCTTCGACCTCTTCACCATCAACCTCAGCAACGAGGTCGATAATAGCGAAGTCATTGGTCTTCAACTTGCGCTTGGTATCAGATAGCTCGCCAAAGCGCTCACGCAGGGAGTCGATGCGGGCGGTAACATCCTCTTCAGAATTCTGTAGGGCAGGCACCTCAATGCTGATGCCGCTGAAGTCTGGAATCGTAATCTCTGGACGAACATCCACAGCCGCAGTGAACTCGACGAGTTCACCATCTTCAAGCTTGGTGATTTCGATCTCTGGCTGGCCCAGTGGGTTCAACTCGTTCTCGGCTACTGCAGCCTCATAACGAGAAGGCAGCATGTCGTTCACGACCTGCTCCAGGATTGGGCCGCGGCCCACGCGTGCGTCGATAAGCTGGCGAGGAGCCTTACCAGGGCGGAAGCCAGGGATGCTGATCTGGCCAGCAATAGCCTGATAAGCATTCTTGATTTCATTGTCCAACTCGGAGAAAGGCACCTCAACGGTAAGCTTTACCCGAGTCTCGCTTAGCTTTTCTACTGAACTCTGCACGAGTCACGCTCCTGAACCTGTAGTACTTTTAGTTGATCAATCAAAAATCCCCCCGCCTGGTGTGGGCGGAGGGACATTGTCGGGACGACAGGATTTGAACCTGCGACCCCCTGCTCCCAAAGCAGGTGCGCTACCAAACTGCGCCACGTCCCGGGTCGATTTCGCCTCATACAAGAATAACAGCAAAGTTCACGCTATGCGAACACCTACCGTCACCGCTTGTTTCAAGGCTCGAGAAAGTACTCTACACAGAATTCACAATTTCGAAAAATCGCCAGGTAAACGGCAGTTTTTCCGCATAACTCTTATTCCATCTACGCACGACAACTATCAAGAACGGCATTTTGCAGCATTTTCGCTATACCGCTGATTGCGTGTGATTGCGTGGGACATTCAGTGAGCGCTACATTTTGCGCGTCGTATCCACGAAACGCAGGGCGCGCCCACCGCAAACCCCTACCAACACAACCAATTGAGCATTTGCATTTAGTACGGCACCGGCTTTCGCTGCACATGAGGCACCACGACGCACAATGTTTTCTTTGTTTTCTTTTTCTCTATGATGTTCTCTACGCCAAAACCAATTTGGCAATGAGTGGATTCCACTCGTTACTTCTCAGTTCTCACATGGCCACTGATTTTGGTGGCTGTTGCGCAGGCTGGATCTACAGACTTTCATGTTTTTCTTCCCTGGAGCAATGACATTCTCTTCTTTATAGCCTTCTTCTTTATTGCCGTTCATTCCAGTTTTATAACGGCACACGTTCAATCCATTGCGGGCCCCAGTAATCCATAGCATCGAAGCAGGACCGAAAAATAGAAGATAGAACTCGCAAAACCCGATACAGCACTTTCGCGGGTAGACCTAGCCGACGACAATAACTCCAAACCCCGCAAGCAACGCAACCTAAGGCCGTAGCAGCTTTCGCGGTGCACCATGCACACAAGTTGTCAACAATTCATTGCCTAGCCAGATCTTCGCTCTATCTTTTTACAGGCATTCATACACCAGGGAGCAGCTTCGACAATTCGCTAATTACAAGCGGCTAGCACCTATTCAGCGTCAAAGGAGGATTAAAGCCTCAATTTTCGCGACCCCACAATCGGGGGAGATTAAGATCACAAAGGATTTTCAAGACACATACGCTCAGCTATGACAGCATGTTTGCAGCCTCTCAATTGCGTTCGCCTTAGGATCTTGACAGCCACATCTACCATCAGCTTAGTGGCACCAAAATGGCACTTTCACCCAAATTTCGCAACAGTCTTTCACACAACAGCACTGCCACCGAGACACAAAAATCCCCCTAAGACAAGCGCCTTACATGCCTTTTTAAGTGCGCAAATAGCAATTGAACATAAAAAATCCCGGAACCTTTCATCGTGCTTCCGGGATTCGTGGAGGGAATGACGGGAATCGAACCCGCGTCTTCAGCTTGGAAGGCTGAGGTATTAGCCACTATACGACATTCCCATGCTCGCGCTTTCACTAGGTTAGCGGAGCCGGACGCATTCTTCAAATTTTTCATACTCCTCGCAAAAAATGTCCGAATTGAGCGCCGTTTCCCTCCCTACCTTTGGGGGTGGATACCGCGCGAAGAAGGCTAGCACATTTGATTGTTGCGCGCACCCCGATATATATCGCTATTGTTATATGTATGGACCCAAAGATAATTGACGCTGACACCGGGCGGGAGCTCTGGACCGCAAGCGAATGCGCCAAATATTCCGGTACGGCCCGGGGCACTTTCACCAGCTACGCAGGCCGCGGGCGCGCCCCCGCACCTTCTGCGCATCTCCATGGCTTAACTCTCTGGGATTCCCAGATTGTCAAGGAGTGGATCGAAGGCCGTAACGCCAAACATTCTGAGGAATAGCCCGACACCCCTAAGGCCCCGGGGCTAGCAACTTTTGCCCCGAAAACTTTCACATTCCCGGTAGTTTTCTCAGGCGCACGCCACGCTTTTTCCTTGCATCCCAGCACGATTCCCGGCATAGTCCGTCCCAAACGATCGTAACCTCCCCACACGTATTGTTGGAGGGGGATTTTCTATTCTTTGCTTCTATTCTTTCCTTCGCTGTTTCCGTGGGAAACAAACATAACCCCGCATCGACCTTGGCGAGAGCACAGAAGCACCCGAATCCCCGTGGAGCACTCCCCTGCCTTCGAGAATCTCGATACCACGAGTCTCACGTCTTTGCTTTGCAGGTTCGGTTGCATCAGTATGTTTCGAATAACCCGCTATACCTGCCCAGCCTGCCCTCTTTCCCGTGGAATATCGCAGCCGCTATTGCACCGATGGCCCATAAACGAGCCTCCGCGACTCGTATTCCGTCCACGCAAAACACTTATCTACCTGGCACCGCAGAAGTTTCAAGGACGCTCTCGACCGTAACAATGGCTACTGAGCATTTCTACTATCACCTGTAGTCCTCAACGTAAGACCCGCATGCGCCGCGTGGGCTATCTTCGCCCCCTCATAACCGTGGAATCGTATTCGCTATATGAGGCCAGCAAGTAGTCTTAGCGACCTTTTCAAGCCCCGATCCACACTTCTCTTTACGCCCCGGCACGCTTGGATCGGTACTACATAGATACCTAGGCCAGCGACTTTTATCCGAACAGCAACGATTCAGATGGTAAAATGGAGGCCTTTGGAGCCCATAGAATTAGCCCCTATGTAGCTCATCCCTACCCGGGCAACAAACAAAGGCAGCTTATGAATTCGACTTTTCTTTTGCTCATACTAGCCATTGCAGCGATCTATTTTTTCGCTCATCGCACACCACGGCATCAGCCCGGACAGACTATTCATCGCGGTCCGAACGCGCAGGCAATATACCCAGGTCAGGTTCCCCTTGATGATGCCATCGCCGAAGCTCGTCACTGGATTGACCGCTTAGGCTCCCAGGTTTTACAGCTCAGTGGCGCAGACACCGCATCTACCCAGGCATTAGCAGATGCCTCTGAGCGCTTTAATGCGGCATCGGCGCAAATTAGCACAGCTCAATCCGTACGCCAGGCAGAGCTTGCGCGCGAGGCAGCACTCGAGGGCCTGTATTACGTACAAGCTGCGCGCGAAATTATGGGGATGCCAGCAGGTCCAGCGTTACCTCAGCTAGAAGGTCAGCGTCAGGCTGGCGCGGTGAGCGAAACTCGCCAAGTTGAGGTCGAAGGCCGCACCTTGACTACATCTCCAACGGCAAGTGCGAGTACTCCAAATTATTATCCTGGAGGTACCGTTGCAGGCCGTCCGGTTCCCGCAGGCTGGTATTCCGAGCCTTGGTGGAAGTCCGCGATGGTGAGCGGCATGTGGACTGCTGGTTCCGTACTTTTGTTCTCTTCTTTATTCAGTGGCATGTCTGGTGTAGCAAGCGCAGAAAGCTTCGCTGCCGGTTATGATGCCGCCCTGGACGACATGGTTGATATGTTCGGCATGGGTGATATGGGTGATTTAGGTGGTGTGTTTGGTGGCGGTTTCGACTTTGGCGGTTTCGACTTTTAAGTATTTCCACCAATCAATCAACTCACCCTAAGCACATAATTAACCGGACCAACAAAGAATCCCTACCTCTGCGATACGTACTTTCTTGAGGTAGGGATTTTCCTGACGCCATGGGCATCCTCACGCTAAGTCGAACTAGGCATCAGGAGCTGATTGCCGGCAAGCAAACCTCATACTGTCATACCCGAAGCCAAAAGCTCGAAACGTATTAGGATTCTGGGAGCGCTGGGGCTACACCGGTGTTCTCGTACTCTGCCAAGATATCGATGCGACGCTGATGACGCGCTGCCTCACTCCATGCTTGATCCAAGAAGGCGTCAACAATTTCCAAAGCCTCTTCCTTAGTATGCATACGTCCGCCAATGCCGATCAATAGCGCATTATTGTGCTCCCGCGCCAAGCGTGCGGTCTCAACGGACCATGCAAGAGCACAGCGGGCACCCTTCACCTTGTTCGCAGCAATTTGTTCACCATTGCCAGAGCCACCGAGCACGATACCTAGGGAGCCAGGATCTGCTACGACTCGTGCGGCTGCCTCAATACAGAATGCGGGGTAATCATCCTCCGCATCATAGGTATGAGCACCGCAGTCGATTACCTCGACCCCCTGCTGCTGGAGGTGTTCTGCAATTGCATTTTTAAGATCGAACCCTGCATGGTCCGCACCGAGATATACACGCATGTTCCTTAGTGTAATGCAGCCGGCCACAACTGCAGATTCCACCCGGCCCCTGCGTGCAATTTGCTTAAAATTCCCCTGGTTGTCATCTTACGCTCACCCAACTGTATTCTTATATCTAGTTGCTAAGCTTGCTGTCAGATAACCTGCATAAGCCTGGGAAAATTGTCGAAAAAATGCCCCCTATCACCAATCAGCACCATCTGACCTGCAGTTTCAAGACGGAGATCACCCCCGTTTTAGGGCATGCCAATTCTGAGACTTGCCCCAGCTGATTACTTAGGTTATCTTCATATTCAAGTGCAGCGGCACTAAAACCTCCGAATTCTAAAATCTCTCCGAAAGGACACCTCTCATGTGGTCTGATCTTGCTAATTCCGTAGCTGGCATCGTAACCGGTTCCGTCAACGGCGACTGGGGCCTGCTGGCTTCCTCCATTGTTGAGACTGTTGGTTCCGGCCTCGACGTCATCTCCAGCCTCGACTTCAGCTTCTTGGGCTCTGGCGCTACCGAGCCTGCTGCATCCACCGTTGTTGAGACCGTGTCTGAGGTTGCTGAGACCACCGCTGCAGTTGCTGCCTAAGGTATAAATGCGGATGTAGCTGCGAAGGTCCCCTTCATACGCAACTATCCCCTCAATTTTTTGCAGTAGCTGGCGATACCTTCGCAGCACAGCTTCAAAAAGCGCCCCACTGCCTGGTGGGGCGCTTTTGCTATCCTAGGTAGCACATAAACGTATTACTCCCATATTGAAAAGGACGATGCTTATGACTAAAAAGCTTCTCAGCATCGGCGCGATCAGCGCCCTTTCCATCGCAGGCCTTGCTGCATGCGGCATCACCACTGACGGCACCTACACCGGTGTTGACGAGGACACCCAATTCACCCTGGTACTGGACACCTCTAAGGACTCTGCTACCTTCACCGCTGAAGAAAAAGACAACACCCTAGAGCTAGTCGGCACCCTGAACGCCGATGATGAACAGATCACCTGGGATACTGCTAACACCAACTTTGCCTCCAGTGTGCTCGATTCCCTCAACGATTTCTGGAGCAACACCTCTATCGGGGGCGATGCTGCTTCCGACTTGGAGGGTTCCACCTCTAACTATGATCTTGATGGCGATGATCTCACCTTGAACCTTGATGGTGAGTCCATTGAGCTCAGCCGCGAAGACTAATACGCACATTGCACTAATCACCCCTATTTCTGAGGGGTGATTAGTGCTCTCTAGCAGTTGTTTCCGGCGCCGCGCATCCAAACCCAAGTTATTACGTTGGTACGCGATCCCCTCTACTGCATAACTTCCCTGCTGCAGCGCAATACGGAGCACACACAACGAGTGAGAGATTTCTTGATTCGAACGCGCGCAGCCTCCTCGACGAAGTCTTCACGCCCAGCGTCGAATGCACCTTTTCGCTGCTTGCAGTCGCCACCTAGGGATATTTGCTGTAAGTTTCCGTTGCGCAGCAGGGTTGTAATTCCTTTACTTCGTCTCAGCAGCTGGCTGAGCAGCAACCCCAATAGCAACCCCAATAGCGCCCTCAATAACCACCGCAGTAACTACCGCAAAAGCTACCCCCGGCATAATTGCATATCCGCCCAATACTTCTCGCCTACATCTGGCATCACGAAGCAAAGACTCCACGACCCTATCCGGCCATGGAGTCTTTTTCTTTGTACGCTTCGCTGTCTAGTCAAGCGCTGCTGCTGCACCTGCCTAGCAGCTACCTAGGAAACGCCGAGGAGCAGGGCATTAATCAAATGCAGGCCTCTCGTTACGCGAGCGCTTGATCTCATAGAAGTGTGGGTATTGTGCGAGCTCAAAGGCAGCATCGAAAATGCGCCCTGCATCTTCCCCACGTGGGATGCGGGTGAGCACAGGTCCGAAGAAGGCGACATCACCAAGTCGGACTACCGGCGTTCCTACCTCATCACCGACGGCATCCATAGCGCTCTGGTGGTATTCTCGCAGCGCGGCATCCCACGTATCGGTATCCGCAATCTCGGCGTATTCATGTAGGCCCAAGGAGTCGAGTACCTCGATGATTACCTCGTTGTAGGCACTATATCCTTCTCGCGCGCCCTTGCCGCCTGGGTGTAATTGCTCGCCGAAAGCGGTGTAGAGCGCATCAAGCTTATCGGGGTGCTCCGTGGCGACTGCAGCACACACGCGAGCAGGCCCCCAGTTAGCTTGCATCTTGCGCTTGTAGTCCTCAGGCAATTCCTCGCGGCCTTCGTTGAGAACCGAAAGGCTCATTGGGACCCACTGCACTTCAATGTCGCGAACCTTTTCTACTTCCTTGATCCAGCGGGAGGTAATCCAGCAATAAGGGCAAGAAACATCGAACCAGAATTTTAATTGACGAGCCATAACAACCTCTTCTTTGTTTGTATCTGTTTTTATTAGTGTTTCACCATTGCCGCATACAGGACGGTAGCAAAGTATCCACAAGCACCCTGCATGCGCTCGCGGTATATAGTTGCAATCCTACACTCCTGAAGCACCAAGCTTCGGCCGTGCGTGTCACCCAATTTGAATATTGTGCCGCCGCAAATATTCCACTCCGCGTATTTTGGCCAGATTGTATAGTGGGAGACATCGTGGGATTGGATTGCACCCCGGCTCACCGCCCTGGTGGCCAGTTGGCATCTTTACCCACTAGAGAAACATATAAGCTGATAACAAGGAGCACCCTTGAGTTCTACGAATCTGACTCACACCGAGGCCGCAGCTCGGGCCGCACTTATCTCCGAGCTGCATTATGATGTCGCCTTAGAGCTGCACCAGGCCAATGAAGAAAATCAAACCACTTTCGAGTCACGCACCCGGGTGCACTTCCAATCTGAAGCTGGGGAAACGTTTATTGATGCCCGCGCCGAACACGTACACTCCGTGCTCTTAGACGGCCATGATATTAGTGCTGCGGCCTTATGCTTCCGCAATAATCAATATGATGCCTCGCAAGGGATTCGCTTGGCTCTCACCGCAGGGGCCCACGACCTGGAGATCGTAGCTACCATGCGCTATTCGCGCACTGGCCAGGGCTTGCACCGTTACCAAGACCCTGCAGATGGCAAAGTGTACCTCTACACGCAGTTCGAGACCGCTGATGCCAAGCGCGTCTTTGCTTGCTTCGATCAGCCAGATCTGAAGGCCACCTATAACTTCCACATCACTGCCCCCTACGGTTGGAAAGTGGTCACCAACGCAGAAAACCAGATCACGGAACAAGACGGCTACGTGCTGCATGACTCTGCCATCACCTATCCCCTGTCGCCCTATCTGATAGCAATTTGTGCTGGCCCGTATTTCGAGGCCACCGACACCTGGCGCGGTAGCCTCACCCATCATCCCGAAACCCCAGAGGGTGAGCCTACGGTTTTGGAAATCCCCATGGCTATTTACTGCCGTCAATCGTTGGCACAGCACCTGGATACCGAAACTCTGTTTACTCAAACCAAGCAGGGCTTTGATTTCTACCACGCCAACTTCGGCATTGCTTACCCATTCGGTAAGTATGACCAGCTTTTCGTGCCGGAGTTCAACATGGGTGCCATGGAAAACCCAGGGGCGGTTACCTTCCGGGATGAGTACGTCTTTAATTCCAAAGTCACAAGGTACCTCTATGAGCGGCGCTGCGACACCATCTTGCACGAGATGGCACATATGTGGTTTGGCGACCTAGTCACCATGCGTTGGTGGGATGATTTATGGCTCAATGAGTCCTTCGCTACCTGGGCCTCTGCATTGGCACAGGCAGAGGCAACCGAATTCACCACTGCTTGGGTAACCTTCGCCAACGTGGAGAAGTCCTGGGCATACCGCCAAGATCAGCTGCCTTCTACGCACCCAATTTCCACCGATGCCTCTGACATCGAAACGGTGGAACAAAATTTCGATGGCATCACCTATGCTAAAGGCGCCTCCGTGCTGAAGCAGCTGCAAGCCTACGTAGGCCTGGAACCATTCCTGGCTGGTGTACGTCAATACTTTGCCGATCATCGCTTCGGCAACGCCACTTTCGATGATCTGCTGGCAGCGTTGACTGCTTCCTCAGGCCGCGATTTAAGCGATTGGGCTGACCAGTGGCTCAAGAGTACTGGTGTGAATACCGTGGGCGTGGACTTTGAGGTAGCCGATGGCCACTACCGTAGCTTCAGTATTACCCAAAAAGGCGCGTATCCCGGAGCCGGGGAGCTACGCACCCACCGCATCCAGGTGGGCCTGTACAACCTCAAGGATGGCAAGGTAGAACATACGCAGAGCCAGCGCCTGGACATCAGCAGCGAGTCTACCGAGGTACCTGAATTTGCCGGTGTACCCGCAGCTGATCTGGTGCTACTCAATGATGAGGACCTAGCCTATACCCTGGTAGAACTCGATGATGCCTCCGCGGCGTTCCTTATTGAGCACATTGCAGACATCAGTGATCCGATGGCGCGGACCTTGTGCTGGTCAACTGCATGGCAGATGACCCGTGATGGACGGATGCGAGCTCGTGACTTCATCGAGCTTGTTGCCAAGGGCCTACCAACTGAGATTGAGATTGCGGTAGTGCAGCTAGTACTGCGCCAAGCTGCCACCGCGCTGCGCTCCTATGCTGATCCTGCTTGGGCCAAGGAAACTGGTAATGCCCAGTTCGCCGCGACCTTGCGAGCCGCACTGGATACCACCCCTGCTGGTTCAGATCGCCAGCTCGCCTTCTACCAGGCTCTCACTAGCGCACAACTGCCACCAGAACTCCGCGAAGAATTAGCTGACATTGTGGCCGGTGAGGAAGTCTTTGAGGGGCTTACGATCGATACTGATGCCCGCTGGCGTGCCTTGACCGCGCGCATTGCACATGGGGATATTGCTGATGTTCCAGCTGCTATTGCAGCATTGCTTGCGGTTGATAACTCTTCTGCTGCCCAAAACCACAGTTGGGAAGCGTATGCTGCCCAACATGATGCGGGTGTCAAGCAGGAAATCTTTGGGGAGCTGACGGCGATTCCAAATACGCTGTCGAACCTGGAAATCCGCCATAAACTCTTGGGCTGGCATGCAGCAGCTGCCGCAGAATTGCTACACAATTTCGATACCGAAATCTTTGATACTGCTACTCAGTTGTGGGAGCAACTGGAACCAGAAATGGCGCAGGTTGTGATCGAAGGCATTATGCCAACATGGGCAGTTTCCGAAGACACGCTGGCTCGCATGGACGAGTTCTTAGCTCGCGAGAATTTGAGTGCTGGTCTGCGGCGTAAATTCGCTGAGGCGCGTGCTGATGTGGCCCGGAGCCTTAAGAATCAGCAGGTAGACGCTGCGTAGAGGTATCACCGCGGAAGATCTTCACAATATTTTCCGCGGAGATTAAACACATGGGCAACCCCACCCCCGGGGTGCTCGTTGCCCCTGCGTACAGCAGGTTATGGATGCGTGGATCGTATTGCTTCCCGCGCATCCACGCCGACTGGCGCAACGTATGGGCCAAGCCCAGCGCGGATCCTTGCCAGGCATGATAGCGCTGCACGAAATCAGCTGGCCCAATGGTCTCTTGCACTTCGATACGGGCCGTGAGATCTGTTTCTAACACCGTACTTAATTGTTTGATTGCAGCACTAGCAATCTTTGCTATCTCGGGGCTTTGTACGCCATACAAGCTGCCATGGCCAATGCTGGGCTCACTAGCGGTAGGTACCAATATGAAGAGGTTTTCTTTGCCCTCTGGTGCGGCGGTAGGGTCAGTTGCCGAGGTTCGGCAAACATATACCGAACTCGATGCTTGATCGCCCTGTGGATTCTCGAGCTCCCATACAGCAGCGAAATCCGCATCCCAATCCTTGCTTAATATCAAAGTGTGATGCGGTAGCTGTGGCAATGCTCCATCAATGCCGAGGAAGACGACGACCGCAGAAATGCCTGGGTGGCGTTGCTGCCAATATTTTGCGACCTGCTCCCGCATCAGAGCTGGTGCATCGTTTGCTGGCGTGCGCCTCTCCAGATGCAACGTGGCTTTTATAGCAGCGCCTACACCCGCATTTGCTGCATTGGCATCCTTCTTGGCACTCCAATTGGTAATGCGATTCGTAAATTCCCGATCTGCACAACTCACGATCGCATCTGCTAGGTACGTGCCCTGGTTGGTACGTACGCCAGTGGCTAAAGCTTCGGTGGTCATGATTTCTTGGACTTCTTCTGCGAAGTGAAACTCCACGCCGGCCGCCATGGCCAAAGACTCCAGACGTCGCACAAAACCATGGAACCCTCCCTGGGGGTAGAACACCCCCTGGGCGAGATCTGTGTGGCTCAAAATGTGATAGAGAGCTGGAGCTTTTTTTGGGGTGGTCGCCAGGAAGACCGCCGGGTATAACAAGATTTGGCGCAGTAGCGGATCCTGGAAGTACCGCTGTACATAGGCTTCCAGGCTCGAGGTCAGCAGCCGCACTAGCCATGCCCCGTGGCGTAACAGTGTAGGAGTTAGCCAGGGGCGCACACTACGAAAGCTGGTGTACAGGAAATACTGCTTCGCTAGCTCATAGGCTTGCTCAGCATTGCGGAGATATTCTTCTAAGCGTTGCCCTGCTCCGGGTTCACGCTGCTCGAAGAGCTGCTGGAGCTGGCTATAATCAGCTGGGATTGCGATCTGCTCCCAACCGGTGATGTCACTGAATTTTTCTAGCTGCTGGGATTCGGGGTGTGCACGCTCGACCTGGATAATGCTGTAGGCAGGATGTAAACGAACGAGTTCTAATTGCTCTGCTGCTGTGGTGCCGAGGAGTTCAAAGTAATGTTCAAAGACCTCGGGCATGAGATACCAGCTGGGGCCTGTATCAAAGCGCCACCCATCTTTATCGATGGTTCCGACACGACCACCGGCGGTGGGTAGTTTTTCAATGCAGTGCACCTGATAGCCCTCACGCGCGAGCAAGGTGGCTGTTGCTAGGCCTGCTACGCCTGCTCCGATGACGATCACAGATGCACCGGGTGGAAGATCGTACCGCATAAGCAGTGCCTTTCTCGTTTTTAAGGATTTTCCAAAGAACTATCGCCGCAGGCTCGCGGGGAGTTGCGTCACCACACATTGCAATTTGCGGGGTCCTGGAATCCGAATGCGTTCGCTATAAAGGATGTCCAGCGGTATCTGCAGCAGCTTTTCTGCTAAGTTGCGATACAAAATCCCGGCAGCATGGATTGCCAGGACACACCGTTGTGGTAAGTCCTTGGTAGTAGCGAGTGCAGTATCAATATCTGCGATGGCTTGAGTAAGACGAGCCTGCTTTGCTGCTTCATCAAACTCCCCGAAATAGTTGCGCCCTAGTACTTGATCAGCTTGGATGTCGCGTACAAAGTTGATGATCTGGAAGGCGTTACCGAGTTGGCGCGCACCTTTTTGTTGGACTGCAGTCCCTGGGTTCCCATCTAAGAAAATGCGCAAACACAAAAGGCCTATGACTTCGGCAGAGCCATAGACATAGGCTGCTAGGTCATCGTGGTCAAAGGTGCGCGGTTGTATATCTTGGCCCATTGCTTGAAAGAAAGCCGCCATTTGCGCGGTGGGAATGCTGATGCGCCGAGCTAACTCCGCATAGGCGTGGACAACTGGATCAGTATGAAAGCTGTGCTGTGGGGCCTGCAAAATTTGGGATTCATATGCCTGCAGTTGTGCGGCAATATCGGTGGTAGCAGCACCATCAACGATCTCATCAGCAATGCGCACCACCGCATATAAGGTGTGAATGTCTTGAGAAACTTGCGAACTTAAAAAGCTGCTAGCCAACCCAAAGCTGGAGGAGTAGTGGCGCAGGAAGGCCGCGGCCGCGCGTTGGCTGGCCCGCAAATAGGTGACGGAAACGTTCATAGAGCAATGCTTGAAAAGGGGGTGAGCATATAAGTAGGTCTAGCTTAACAAAGAAAACTGTGCCACAAATAGCACCGGTTTCCCCGTTGGGTGTGCGCTGTATCGGGACACACTGTATTTCAAGTTCCACTTCAGCTCTTCAGCACCGCAAAGTACCGCAATGCGCTGCCAAGCACTGTACAAGCACGGTACAAGCACTGTATAAACACTGTGGGACACCCCCTCCGCAAGGCGGGTCTCACTGCAAGGCTCGCTTCCGGCCTCCCGTGAAGTTTGTTAGGCCTTGATTGCAGTCAAGGCAGTCTTAACATCAGCGAGCAAATCTTCAATGTCTTCAATACCAACTGAGATGCGCACCAAATCACGTGGTACTTCCAAAGTGGAGCCGTTGACCGACTGGTGGGTCATCGATGCGGGGTGCTCAACCAGGGATTCCACACCGCCTAAAGATTCTGCCAGGCAGATCAACGAGGTATTGAGGCAAAAAGTGCGAGCGGCTTCTTCATCATGGAAGCGTACCGAGATCATGGCACCAGGGCGCTTCATCTGTCGCTGAGCAACCTCGTAACCAGGGTGGCTTGGCAGCCCTGGGTAAAGAACCTGCTTGACGACCTCCTGCTCATCTAAGAACTCAGCTAGGGCTTGGGCGTTATCGCAATGGCGATCCATGCGTACCCCGAGAGTCTTCACACCGCGCAATGCCAAGTAGGCATCAAAGGGAGATGCAATGGCACCAGCCCCACCTTGTAAGAAAGCCAAATCTTCGTCGAGTTGAGCATCATTGCTCACCACTACCCCACCGATCACATCAGAGTGCCCACCGATGTATTTTGTGGTCGAGTGCAACACGATATCTGCGCCCAGCTCTAATGGGGATTGCAAATATGGAGAAGCGAAGGTGTTATCGACCACCAGGCGGGCAGGGTGCGCACCGATGGCCTCTTTCACTGCAGCGATATCAGTGATTGCTAGCGCAGGGTTCGAGGGGGTCTCCAGCCAAACCACCGCGGTTTCTTCCCGCAAGGCTGCAGCTACCGCACCGGCATGAGTGGTATCCACCACGGTGTAATCCACCCCCCACTGTTGGAAGACCGCATCGACGAGGCGGAAGGTACCACCGTAGGCATCATGGCCGAAGATGAGATGCGCCCCAGGCTTGAGGAGCACACGCAGCAACACATCCGTAGCCGCCATACCAGAGGCGAAGACGCGACCATATTTGGCGTGTTCTAGTGTGGCAATGGTCTTTTCTAAGGCAGCAACGGTGGGGTTAGCTACGCGACCATATTCGAAGCCACCACGAAGTTCATTTAAGCCATTTTGGGCAAAGGTGGTGGAAGCGTAGATCGGGATATTGATGGGGCCGAGGAGCGAATCAGGCTCATAGCCGGCGTGGATGGCATGAGTGGTGAAACCAGAATTTTCAGATGCGGGCATGGGGCTCCTTTCCTTGCCTACCCAGTGCGAATGCCCACTGAGAGGTTGTCTTGTTGCCACATAGTAGACCAAGCGTTTCATTATTGCACCTGACATGCGCCTTTCATCAGCTTTCCCACTACTTTTTGGCCGCAATCGACTCCCCAGTGTTCGTGGTGAACTGGTATTTTAGTTACGGCATAAGGTTGTACCTCAATTATGGAAAGGAATGAATTAAATTCATGATCGCTGCGCCAGCACTCGCTTTAGCCTCGGTTCCCACCTCCGGTGAAGACATCGAAGCATGGTGGCACAATGAAAATGCCCGGGAATGGTTGATCGATCGCCCACTTTCCATCGTGCTCACCCTCATCGCTGCAGTAATCTTGCAGTGGTTACTCAATAAAGCCATCAATAAACTCACCCAGCTACAACTGGCAAAGCCTTCCAACCGGGTGAGCAGCTTATGGCGTACCAATAATGATGCCGCTAGTGCTGCACTCACCCACACCCAACAGCAACGCAGAGAAAGCCGGATTCATACCTTACAAAGTGTGGGTCATTCTGCCGTGGCCATTTTTGTGTGGGTATGGGCCACCCTTTCTATCTTGGAGACCCTTGGGGTAAATGTGACACCGCTGATTGCCTCTGCTGGTGTTGTCGGTGTGGCCTTAGGCTTCGGCGCACAATCACTGGTCAAGGACTTTTTAAGCGGCATCTTTATGCTTATTGAAGACCAGTATGGAGTTGGCGACACTATTGAGGTTGGCAGCGTGGTTGGCACGGTTGAGGATGTAAGCATGCGCGTGACGACCCTGCGCGATGTGCACGGCACAGTGTGGTTTATTCGCAATGGCGAAATCCTACAAGTGGGCAACTTTAGCCAGGAATACGCAGTCGCACTTATGGACTTCCCTTTGCCGCAATCGTTAGGTGCTGAAACTGCGATTACCCGCATTCGAAACGCTGCAAATGAAGCAGTCGCTACCCCTGCGCTGCAAGACTTAATTTTAGAATCTCCACGCATTGATGGCGTCCAGGAAATCACAAGTGACACCATGACCATTCGGGTCCGTATTACCACGATGCCCGGTAAACAATGGCAGGTCGAGCGCGAGGTTACCGCCAAAATTCTGGAAGCATTGCAGGATGCAGCTACATCAACTGTGAGCGATGCAGCTATCGGTGGTACTGCTGATGCCTCCGCAGCAACCACGAACTAATGGACAATCAGACTGTAAAAACCCAAGGAATTAAGCGATGACCTACCTGCCTGACCCCTCCCAACCACAACAGCCAAGTAGCCTCTATGAGATTGTCGGCGAAGATGTGTTCCAGCGCCTGATCCATGAGTTTTATGTGCGCATGCGCTCAGATGACCTCATCGGGCCAATGTACCCAGACGATGATTGGGAAGGTGCGGAGGAGCGCCTACGCTGGTTCCTCATCCAGTATTGGGGTGGGCCGGCAGAATTTAGCGCCCGGCGGGGGCATCCTCGACTTCGAATGCGCCATGCCCGCTTTGCTATCACCCCGGAAGCTGCAAAACGGTGGGTGGAGATTATGAATGCAGCCATGGAAACTTTTGAGGAAACAGCATTGCCCCCGGTAGCACGTAGTGCTATCCGGGAGCATGCCCAGCGCGTCGCCCATATGTTGATTAATCAGCCAGAGTAAGAAATACTCTGCTTCGATTCTTATCGTGGCGCGCCTTTACTGGAAGTAATCGCTGTATGTGTTGGGGCTAGCAGCTAACAGCTGGGATTTTAGGCATCCTCTTCGTAGTCGTAGATACCCTTACCAGCAGAGATACCAGTTCGTCCGGCCTCAATATAAGGCTTGAGGAATTCTGCACGCTTCTTGGCTGCCTCATCGCCTGCCTCCGCACGGTTGGAGGTGATGTGGTACGGGGTTTGCAGACCAACGATGTCCAGAATTTGGGCTGGACCGTAATTCGAGCCCGTTGCGGCCACCCAAGTCTTATCGATGACTTCTGGATCAGCGACATCCGCAATCATCAGATCAACACCGGCATCCAGGAGTGGTACGAGCAAGGAATTTAAGATATAGCCTGGTTGCTCGCGCTTGAGCGGCAATGCAATGAGCCCGATTTCGTTGGCGAAGGCGGTGACTTCTTCAATAGTGGCCGGATCAGTCTCCGCATGGGGCATTACCTCGCCAGTGTTGTGCTTCCAGACCTCATTAGCGAAGTGCAGGGCACAGAACTTTTCTGGACGCCCGGTAGCTGCTGCATAGGCGGACGGCAACAGGGTTGAGGTGTTGGTACACAAGATTGTGTTTTCCGGCAAGTGAGGTGCCAAGGACTCGTAGAAGCTCTGCTTGATTTCAAGCTTTTCTGGCACCGCCTCGATAACGATGTCGGCGCCTTTGGCGGCCTCTGCGATATCGGTGGTAGCGCCAATACCTTTGGCTACTTCGAGCACCTTTGCTGGATCAATGTCTAGGTCGTGCTTATAGCCTTTGGCATAGCGCTCGAATGCTTGAGGCAGCTTGGCCAACGCTTCTTCTGCTACGTCATAGATGGTGACCTTCTTGCCTTGGAAAGCACATTGCAAGGCGATTTGGGAGCCGAGGACACCAGAGCCTGCGACTAAAACGGTATCGAGCGTAGATGGGGATGTGCCAGTCATGATGGCCTCCTTATGGTGAAAGAGCTTGTTTTCTGATCTGCCCCCATTATGAAGAATTTGTATCTTTTTCCTAGGAAAATATCTTAAAGCCCCAGGTCAATACCTTGACTCTCCACCAATTTGGGGTAAACCTCCAATAAAACCAGGTCTCCACAGCATCATGAAGGCCTGATATTTCCTTTGTCACTGCCGCGCCAAGGGGCAAATTTTTTTAACAAATAATGCTTTATGCCAGGCTTTGAAACTTCGCTGCGTTTGCCCCGTCAAGTGCTGGCGTGCGGCGAGAATGAGTGAGTGGCCCCAGCACAAGAGCCTCAGAATGACAGCCTGAGAGCGGCAGTGTTAGAACAGAAGTGTTAGAACAGCAGCGGCAAACCGCGGGAAAGGTACACCGAACCATAGGCAGCATCGACCCGAGTCCAACGCCCTACTTGAGAAACGCGTAAATAGCGTGGGACGGCAGCAGGAGCACCCAAGCCCGGGATAAAGCCTAAGGCCGTGCAGCCGAAGATCAGGCGCATCGGAATTTCGACGCTGCGTTGTTCTGCAGAGACTGTCAGCACCGTTTGTTCGAGGAGGTTTCGCGGGGGCCCTAATGGGCCAGCGAATTGGCGTGCGAGCGCTTGGCCTTGGTCGGCCAATTCGCGTACCACGGCTACTGGAATGGTATCGAGGAGTTCAAATCCAGTTTCGGGCGGCAAGGCCCCACTCCAGGTGAAGCTAATATCTGGCCCGCCATTTGCTAATGCGCTCTCGATACTTATAACGCCCGGTTGGTTGAGCTCCCCACGGACTCGCCTGCTAGCAAGCACTTCAAAAGGAGTGGAAACGAAGACATCGATACTATCGTCTTGCCCGGGCCGCAAGCGCACAGAAGCCCGCGGATCGAGGCCTTGCGTCCGGTGCAAAAGGGAATGCAGGCCGGCTTCCCCTTTGGTGAGGGTGAAGCGAATATCACTCATCTAGGAACCCGCAGACTGAGCGATTTGGGTGAGGACATGGCGTTCTTCTTCGTTGATCTCCCGGGGACGGGCCGTCTGCAGGTCGACGGCTACTTGGGTGGCAGTAACTGTAGCGCACAGGTGATGCTCGACGTCATAGATATCTTGGCGAGTAACGAAGCTTGTAGACCCAATAGAGTTCACCGCAGTCTCTACTTCCACTGCCTTATTAGATGGCAGGACGGGACGCAGAAAATCCACCTCGACTTTGCGGACAAAGACTGCAGGAATATCGTGACCAGCAGCGAGGAAGGAATCATTCGCCCAAATCACGCGCGCTTCTTGGGCGAGTTCGATGTAGGCTGCGTTGGTGACATGTCCGAAGCGGTCGAAGTCGCCCCAGCGTAATGGGATTTGCGTGGTGTGAGTTTCATGTTGCGTCATTACTTACCTTCCGACACATAATTACTATTGCAATACTTGAGAAGATTGTGGCTTGCTTCCACTATGCGCTGGTTTTCTGAAAAATTCCACAATATTTTCTCTGGATTGAAAAACTAAGGGCACTGTTGCCGTCTTTGCTCTCACTTGGATGTGGTGACGCACTCCAGCTAGCGAACGGCACGCTTTGCACACAAAATCCGCCAGCCCTCATCGCTGACAAGGATCTGGCGGACTACTTGTGCCACGCTACAGCCGCTTACTTCTCGTGGTGAGAAGTGTGCCTAGCGGGTGAGCTTGCGGTGGGTTACACGCGATGGGCGTGCAGCATCTTGTCCAAGGCGCTCAACCTTGTTCTTTTCGTAGTCTTCGAAGTTGCCTTCAAACCAGAACCACTGGCCTTCCGCCACATTGCCTTCCCAGGCAAGAATGTGGGTACAGGTGCGGTCCAAGAACCAGCGGTCGTGGGAAATGACCACAGCACAGCCGGGGAACTTCTGCAGAGCATTTTCCAGCGAGCCCAAGGTTTCGACGTCGAGGTCGTTGGTGGGCTCGTCGAGCAGGATCAGGTTGCCACCCTGCTTCAAGGTCAGGGCTAAGTTCAGCCGGTTACGTTCACCACCGGAAAGCACCTTGGATGGCTTCTGCTGATCTGGGCCCTTGAAGCCGAATGCAGACAGGTATGCGCGTGAAGGCATTTCATTTTGGCCGACGTGAATATAGTCAAGTCCATCCGAAACGACTTCCCACACCGTCTTTTCGGGGTCAATATTCTCTCGGTTCTGATCCACATAGCTCAACTTCACGGTCTGACCAACAGTCACGGAACCGGAGTCTGGCTCTTCCAGGCCCACGATGGTCTTAAACAAGGTAGACTTACCCACACCGTTGGGGCCAATCACACCGACGATGCCGTTGCGCGGCAGAGTAAAGCTGAGATCCTTAATCAAAACGCGACCATCAAAGCCCTTGGTCAGGTCTTTGACATCCACAACCTGGTTACCCAAGCGGGGCGGAGTTGGGATCTGAATTTCTTCGAAGTCGAGCTTCTTGTATTGCTCTGCCTCTGCTGCCATCTCTTCATAGCGCTGCAAACGGGCCTTGTTCTTGGCCTGCCGCGCCTTTGCACCAGAGCGTACCCAGGCAAGCTCTTCCTTCAGACGCCTTTGCAGCTTCTGATCCTTCTTGCCGGCGACCTCAAGACGCTGCGCCTTGGTGTCCAAGTAGGTGGAGTAATTACCCTCGTAGGGATATAGCTTGCCGCGATCGACTTCGCAAATCCAACCAGCGACGTGGTCCAGGAAGTAGCGATCGTGGGTCACAGCCAAGACAGCACCTTTGTAATCGGCCAAATGGCGCTCCAACCACAGCACAGACTCAGCGTCGAGGTGGTTGGTTGGCTCATCGAGCAGCAACAAATCGGGCTCAGAGAGCAACAATTTAGCCAGGGCTACGCGGCGACGCTCACCACCGGAGAGGTGGGTAACTGGCTCGTCGGATGGCGGGCAACGAAGTGCCTCCATGGCCTGCTCGATCTTAGAATCAATTTCCCAAGCATCCGCATGGTCAAGTGCTTCCTGTAGCTTGCCCATCTCCTCCATAAGTTCATCGGAGTAGTTGGTAGCCATTTCTTCTGCAATAGCCTCGAAGCGCTGCTTCTTTTCGAAGATATCGCCGAGGCCCTCTTCAACATTTTCGCGAACGGTCTTTTCTTCGTTCAGCGGTGGTTCCTGCAAGAGGATACCCACGGATGCGCCCGGATCCAAGAATGCTTCACCATTGCTTGGTTGATCCAGGCCAGCCATAATCTTCAAGATCGAGGACTTACCTGCACCATTGGGACCCACCACGCCGATCTTGGCACCGGGATAGAACGCCATAGTGACGTTATCCAGGATTACCTTATCGCCAATGGCTTTGCGCACGTTCTTCATCGTATAGATGAACTCGCCCACAGAAAGTCTCCTTACATATATAAACGTATAAACGCTAGCGTCCCGGATATTTAATGCACCCGGTTTCCGGTAGCTATCCTATCAGAGGCTATTCACCATCATCACGTCGTCGTTGCATAAGCACGCCTAGTGCGATCGCAGCCAAACCAGCAATGACTATCCACTGCACATTGGCGCCTGTCGAAGCGAGATCCTCAATGAATTTCTTTACACCACTGCTTGGAGTTTCGCTTTGCTGCGATGTTTTCGATGCCGAAATCTGTGCTTCGATGCTCTCGGCTGGCAAACCTGGAAACAGGTCTTTTGGCAGGTCTGGAGTTGGTACCGGTACTGGCACCGGTGTGCTTTCAGGCGTGATTTCTGGTTGGCAGACGTGCAGTTTCACTTCATTGCTAGCAACACCATATGTTTGTCCTGCTTCAAACTCCGGATAACCCGCAGGAAGGAGATATGCGGTCGTAATGATATCTATCGTTGCAGTCGGTGTTACTTGAAATTGCCAGGTAATACGCGCATCTGGATTACCGTCTCGAATGGCGGCAAGCTTTTCTAAACCCCTCGTAGTGAGCTCAAGGTGTGCGTTCTTTGGACTGTTCGTGACGAGCTGCGTGTTAAAGTCTGCATCGTCTAATCGCACTGCACCATCAGTTAAAGAATCGAAGTCGCCAGCTGCTGCCCCACTGCTGGTCAGTGCCACTTTGGAATCTGCAAGATCGGCCACTTCTGCTGGCAGTGGTATATACAATTCGATTCGCTCGATCCCAATTTCAGCATCGGGAGCAGGTACCGTTGCAGAGACACCATAGATAATTGGGGAATCTTCGGCCAGGCAACTAGTACCGGTTGCCTGGGTTACTTCTAATAATTGATTCTTGGCTTGAACCTTAACGTCATAATCCCACTGCGTCCGCTCTGCATTGGTTGCTGGCACAGTCACAACGAAGGGACGGGCTACCGTGGTGCCTTGACGCTGAGCACTCGCGGTTGTTTCGGTGACGTAGTAGGCACCAAGCTCGAGGTTTGGGAAATGTGCTACCCCATCAGTATCGGTCGTTGCGGATTGTCCCTGCTCTAAGTTATGTGCGCGAGATCCGCCAGCATAGAAATCCGAAATATCTATGTGCTGGAGTTCTTGCCAACCTGGGTTGGTGCTTAAGTCAATGCCACCAATTCTTTGAATGGTGAATTCAATGCCGGAAATAGGATCCCGGTTGGTATCAGCATTGGGATTGCTCGGGTCGCCGAATTGTGTGAGCGGATCCCCTGCGTGCTTGGTTATTGATAAGGAGCCGCGGGCATCCGGGTCAATATTGCTGGCGTGAGCAGGCATGGCCAGCAATGAGCTGAGCAACACCAGGATGACGGTGATGGCTACCCTACCATGTTGTTTCCTCACGAGCCTTCCTCCGCTTCCCGCTGTTGTTTGATTCGACCCCACAGCAAGGTAAGAAGGCCGAGGGCAATAACAATCATGGCGATTGCTGCTGTCATCCACCATTGCCAGGGCACCCGTTTTTGCTCCAGAATTTGTACGCCTTCTGCTGGGTCTATATCCACCCGATGCCCGGTTACCAAGAGACGATGAGAATTCACTCCATACGGAGTACAGGTAATCAGAGTAACGAGGTCTTCACCTTCGACGATGCCTAATCTTTCGGAATCATTCGGGGCAACGACTTCGATGGAATGGACTTCATACTTCAATGTTTCACCGGCGACGTTGATATAGAAAGCATCGCCTGTATCCACATCGACGAGGTTGTCCCACAGGGTTGCGTGCGACAAACCAGTGTGGCCGGTGAGTACCGCATGGCTGCTTTCCCCGCCTACGGGCAAGGAGCTTCCGAAAAGATGACCCACACCCTTTTCTAGGGTTTCCTCATCCGTACCGTGGTACACCGGCAAGTCGGAATCGATAGAAGGGATGATTATACGCGCCATGACCTCATCGAGGTTGAGTTGTTGTAAGTAGTCTTGATATTCAATATTCGAGCTATCAATGCGGGCAAGCCAGGGATCCAGAATTGGGCCTCCAGCATTTTCGTCATTCCAGCGATGTGCTGCCGCAATGGATGCTTGACGCTGCTCAGCTGTGAATTCGTCAAGTATGCGGTTGGTATAGTTTTTTGCAGTCTGTTGCTGCTGCATATTTTGCACGATGGTTCCAACCACTGGATAGAGCACCACCAGGATGCCTACGAAGATAATGAGGAAGGGCAGCATGCGCTGCAACCGACGGGGTTTGGCAGCTGGTTCCGGTTGTTCCGGAAGCTGCTCCACCATTACTGTCATGGCATTCGTGCCCTTCCTCAATTTTTACTTCGCTACTGCTCTGTTAGCTGTAGCCAGGTCCTAGTTTTAGGCCTGACGACGGTTTGCTACGTATGCGTAGCCACCACCGACAACGATGATCAAGCCACCAATGATCAGCAGCAGTTTCACACCGTCACCACCGGTGAATGGCAGGTTAAAGCCTGCATTATCTTCCGCGTTTTCAATGTTTACGGAAGTCAGGTCAACACTTGCGGTGTTAGCACCACGCAGTACCTGGAAGTATGCCGGCTCCGCCAACAGGGAGTAACCTTCGGCGGTCTTCACCTCAACCAAGCAGTAGCCCGTAGGATCAGTTTCACCAGCTGCACCATTAACGAAGTCGTTCACGTGCAGACCATTAATGATCAGTTGACCACTTGCATCGGTACTCAATGCCTTCGCCAATAGATAGTCATCGTTGAGCGATCCATCACTGCCATCGCCTTCGTTGCAGCGATAGAGGTCGAACTCTACGCCCTCAAGGCCATCACCCTGTGGGGAGGTCTTGTTGACCTGGACGTTGCCATAGTAGGTCTTGGTTTCATCCTCTGATCCTGGTGGGACAACGCGTGGGTCATCGGTGTCATCTGGGTCTGGAGGAGTTACATCCTGACCTTCACCCTTGGTAAATACCATGGCCCGGTTAGTAACGGTGTCGGTATTGCTTTCAGTGACATTCTGAGCAACCTGGAAACGGTAGTTAACAGTTACGGTACGGTCCTCACCAGTCAAGGCATCCAGTTGTGCGCGACCAGCTTCGTTAAAGATCACCTTGGACTGGCCTGCAGTGCCATTATCTACGGTGTAGTTCGTTGCCGGTACGGTCTGGCCATTGCCGAGCTGTACAGATTGAACGGTTGGGTTTTCCAAGCGACCCTCAGGGTAGATATCGGTGATCTCAGCTGCTTCAAGCTTCTCTACACTTGGCAACTTCACGGAAACAGCGAAGTCGATGTCGTCGCCTGCCATGATTGCATTCTCATCGTTCACGGTCTTGGTGACGATGTCTTCTTGAACAGCATTCTTAGGATAGACGTGGACCTCGTACATCCACTCTTCCTGGTTTCTTGGATCTGTCATCGGCAGCGTGACATAAAATGGCTCAGCCGAGGCAGTATGGCCCGCAGGAGCAGCGGTCTCTTCCACGTAGTACAGGCCCAAGGGCAAGCCACTTAAGGTAGCATTGCCGTCGCCATCAGTAGTCACAGTTTGGGCTGCACCATATGTTGGGGTTTGATCGCCTGCAGCAATAGCCTGAGCAGCCTGCCAACCTGCGTTGGTGGTCAGGTCTACATCACGCACCTGTCGTACCCGGAATGTAGCGCCAGAAAGTGGATCACCAAGACTGCCGGTATCAGCGATTTCGGTGCCGGTGCCCGCATCTCCTGGAGTATTGTTGGAGTATTTGTGGATGTGCAGAGTACCGGTCTCGTTCGCATTAATCAGCTGTGCATATTCATTGTTGACCGGGTTGAGCTGGGCCGCAACTGGTGTCAGGCCAGCACCTGCAATCGCTAGGGTACCCGCGGCCAGCGCGGCTACCATCTTGTGGGTGAACTTGGTCATTTGAACCTTGTCCTTTCGAGGTCAAAAGAGGGGCGGAGATTGACGGGTGTTGTACACCCATGAGATTGCGGTGAGTCACGCTGTTCACTCACTATTACAGCGAGGGCGCTGTTTGAACATGGTGTTTCCTTCCTTAGGAACCCGTTTTCACCGGGTATTGCGTATTTTGTTACGAAGTTTTCTTGGTCCTGTAGGCAGTCCATCCAATACCTCCCAGGATCATTCCCAGTCCCAAAAAGAGGTATCCGTGAATACCGTTGCCTCCAGAGCTTGGCATCACCCCGACCGCTGCCGGCATTTTCATGATCCACGCTGGATCGGTTGCAGTGAGCCACACTTCATCGCCGTCGATTGTTTGAAATGCGGGAACCGCGTAGCGGGCTACGACTTCGATTTCTGCGCCGTAGAAATCTGCTTCAGCTGGCATCCGTTCTGCTTGCCGCACTACTTGCTCACAGGTGATGTTTTCACCGGGTGCTAATGTTGATCCACTGCGATAGTCAATCGTGATGTATGTGCCTGCCCTATTTGTCGAGCGACTCACCGTCCCAGGTGTTGGACATACCGGCGAATACAGCGACACCGCGTCACCACGACTTTGATCTTCATTACGTAGCCGGTAGTCACGGAATGTCACATTATTTATTGGAACTTCACCAGCATTAGTAATCACGTAACGCTGCTGATAAGAATTCGTCGTAGGAGAGATAACAGCGGCTTCATCAGGAGAGTTGGCAACTTCTCCGTTAAACCAACGTTGTACCTTCAGCTGCGGCACTATCGCGCTCAGGCATGCAGTGTCTGTCGTACCGCGAGCAGTATTCGATGCATCTTCACCTGGGTACACTGTCACCCGGTTAAAAAATCCACGGTTTTGATTGGAGCCAGAGCAGGTGCGGTTATTTGTGTTGAGGCTATTGGCGCTGGTAACTCGGTATGTAACGAGAACATACATATTGGCCGTTGTGTTTCCTGGAATTTCTTCCAGGGTTGAGTTGGAACTACTTAATACCCAGAGGCGGCGTGAGCTATCCCATGTAAATTCAGCCTCAGAAGTAACCACTTGGTCTCCACCTTCTGTTGGCATTGCACGGACGCGCTCAACGGTGGTTCCGGTAGGCACTCGCGGCTGTTCGGTGATTTCGGTTGGAGCACCCGCGGTACGCGCGAGGTTTTCCACGCTTACATCAAAGCGAGCCGACAAGCGCTGACCGTCTTCTTGGGAAAGAACTAGCTGCTCGTTTGGAGCAGACTTCGTCGCCTTGAAAGATACTTCCGCAGGCTTCTGATTTTGGACCACACAACGCACACGATCATCGCGACCAAGGCCCGTGATACGAAATTGGTTACGCGAAGAATCACTGTAAACCACAATGCCGTTACCAGAACCGTAACTGACCGGCAGTGGATTACTATGGGCGTCAGTTGCGGTACAGCGTGCTATTGATTGACGATTGTTTCCCACATTCTGGTTGACCATGGTGAAGGTCTCCCCATCTCGCGTGGGGTCTTCTCGAACGGTTATCGAGGCAGCACCCGCAGAAATTGGATAGTAGTACTGTACTTCGCCTCGAGCGTCAGTGGTCCTCACAACATTGCTATTAAGGTCACCATTAATCAACGCCTGATTTGCGGTGAATGCAAACCCCTTCGGGGTGTCAGAACTCGTTGTTCCATCCACCTCAACGATTTCTTTTTCAATAGTGACTAATCCATTGCAGCCACTCACCATGTTCTCTAATGCGTCGGCAACTGCGTTAGTATCGTAGACTTCCTCTTGATAATCAGAGAAAGATGCCATGAACGCTGCAGGATCTAACACCCACCTCGTGTACACCAAATAAGTTCCGTTGTTAAATTTGACGTACAAACCGCCATCCGCACCGGCTGTGACCGGCCCCATCTGGTTTGCGCTCACAGTCCTGATGTTTCCATTGAAAATAATGCGATAGGAACCTAAATCCACCGTGCCATTTGCTCTACGAGTAATCGCTTTGCTTGTTCCGGGTACCTGTTCTTTATTCGAAGGATGCCACTCCACACCAGCGCCTTTATTATTGGTTTGCGGTTGTGAGTTATACACTTGTAACCCAATTTTCGGCTTATCGGACCCTGATCCCACCACAATCGAAAACAGTGCGGTCCCCTGAGCCTTCAATGCTTCGGCAGCAGCAATGGAATTATTGAGGTCCTCGTCGAAAATGCCATTGCGATTCAGATCAAAAGTATTTACTCGGTTTGCTTTGTATGCGATGCCATCAGAAATAAGAATGACGAGGTCATAGCCCAAGTTTTGCATTTGGATGAGCCCTTCAGCCATATTGCTGCCACCTAGCGCCTCGCTACCCTGCCCCCAAGCAGAGCCGAGACGATCGATATGAGCATTCGCAGTGGCAAAACCAGCATCGTCTAAATAAGTCGGCGGCAAGTGCGGAAGCGAAGCTGTAGAAGGACTTTTAGCGGCATACGTATGGATACCAAGGGACGATCCGGTGTTATGTAAAACATCTGCAATATTGCGCGTAGCTTCGACCATTTTATCGGCTTCACCCTTGGTGGAACCCGAAGCATCAAAAAGCAACCCAATAGTTAGCCCACAGGTATAGCGCGGATCAGCACGAGTAACAGCCGAGTTACCCGCGCGGCTCTGCCCAAGGCTCAGACTATTTGGCTGAAGAAATTCATCAAGGGTGCTGGGAAGATTTTCTTCCTCGCCATCGTCTTGATTGATCTCCGCTGTACTATCGGTTTCTTGATCTCCGATTTCGCGCGCTGCCTCGTCCTCAGCATCATCGACCGGCGTCTTTTCAGACTCTCCTAATTCTTCGGTATCTGGTTCTTCCGTCACTGCGGTGGCATCATCGACGATTGGGTCTGCGATTGGATCTGCCTGACTCACGCTGATGGCGCTAGCCATGCTGAACACAAGGCCCACAACAATCACCAACGCCAACAATGGTCTGCTCAGCTCTCGGTTTTTGAACAACACCTGACCGACTTTCCAATCCTGACGCGCGAGGGGTGATTGCAAAGGATTCATTGCTGGCAATCACGGCAATCACAAGGGAGAAAATTCCCAGCTTCTTCCAATGCTCTTTATCTTTGAATGCTAGAAAATGACACCCCCATCCGCAACCTAAAACAGAAATAAGGATTCACCAAGATTGACGTACCGGAAGCGAGAACGTGAAATTATGGCTATTATTGCCAAGATGACGACATTGCATGCAAGAAAAAATGTAATAAAATAAGAGGCATAAAACTTTTCTACCACCACTTATCGCAACCTTCGGTGCAACATATGTTCTCGATAGCATCGCTGCTTCCGATAAAATTTTCAACATCCATTCAGTAACCATCGGGATACACTTGAACACTTACATATTCATCAAAGCCCTAAACTAAGAAACGCACCTTTTGTAATGCTGTAAATAAGTCGAAAGAACTGCCAAAATGCTCCCCAGTTACAGCAGCCATTGTCGGATTACTCAATTCAAGAGGAATACTGCACGGTTTTTCCGAATTTTCCCAGAAAAAATCTCATGTTTCTCTGTAGTTCTTTTCGTCATAGCGAGCAAATTTTCAATAATTAATGTGATTGTCTTGCACGGCGATTAAAAATAATTTGCAATCACGCTGCCACGTGCCCGCACCCCTAGCGCACAGTCCGGAACGTGCGGGCCACACGCGTGAGCGTCCACCTGTTAAAAAGCCGGCTGTAAATGAGCGCTATCCGCTGGCACACTTGGCGACGCGCCAGCGACATCGCCGTCGCCCTGCGCAGGCACCGCCCCCGCTATTCCTGCAACTTGCTCTGCGGGGACCATGATTTCAGCGATTGTACTCCGACTATATTGTGCGCTCAGTACGTGACGGCTCATATCCATTCCGATGTAACTTGCCTTCATGATGATACGAGAGGACTTCCCCTGTTCTCCTACCCACTCATTAGTGACTAAGTGCCCCACACAAATTACCGGGGTTCCTTTTTGCAAGCTACATGCCACATTGCGCGCCAAATCACCCCAGCACTCTACATCGATGTAGAGCTTGTCGAAGTCCTCCCACTGGTTTTCTTCCCCATCGTGATTCACCTGTCGGTTGCGTGATGCAGCGATCCGAATCTTGGTGACAGTTTGCCCTTGATTCACAATTCGCATCTCTGGGTTGCGCGTTAAACGCCCTACGATTGTACTGCGATGATGCATACTTCATTCCTTTCTTTTTGCACCTGTACCAGATGGTTTTCCATTCTGCTGACTTCATCTTCAATCAGGCAGTAAGCAAAAGAAAGGGGCACTAGCTGCACACTAGCGCCACTTGTGGATAACTCTAAGGTAGGCACCCTATGGTTATCCACAGATCACAATCATCGCGGTGATCTGTCATTGTCATCTGTATCTTCTTGATGGTAACCCTCCAGCATCGGATTATGCCCTTGCTGATACTGCGCAAGCATCGCGTTATACGATGCTAGTTCTGCCTCATCATCGGCAGCGGCCTTCTTCTCATAGGCGCGTTCCTCTTTCTTATCAGTGCGCATCCATTCGATAAACAATGCGCCAAAGACGATAGTCAAGGGGAAAGCACCTGAAGCCCAGGCAATACCACCGCCTACGCGCTGATCGTGCAATAGATCAATCTCCCAGGGCAGCTGTAGGCCAAGATAGAAATCTTCTGCCAATACTGTGGTGAGCTGCATGAGGTATACGCCAAAGTACAGGTGGAAGGGCATAGAGAAGATGAGCCAAGCTAGGCGTTGCAACACGGTGGAATCCGTCGGTTTCGGATCCGGACCAATCATTTCCCAGAAGTACAGCAAACCAGACAACAAGAATACCCAGTTCATTATCAAATGCCCGGCATGGGTGGAGACTGAATCTTCATACCAGGGGGTGATGTAGAGCAGGTAGAAGATAGCGACGAACTGTACCGTATTCACTGCAGGGTGCATCAAGATGCGCAAACCGCGCGAATAAATTGCAGCTTCCAACCATTCTCGGGGCCCCGCGTCACCCTCTGCTGACGGCTGCCAGGCCTCTAAGGCTAAACGCAGTGGGGCTCCCAGCACTATGAAGACTGGAATTACCATGGATAACACCATGTGCGCCACCATATGCATCGCGAAGGTCGCTGGCATATACATACCAATACCGGAGCTCATGGCAATCGTCAGCCCCAGCGAACCCAAGAAGAACCACATGGTGCGATGCCACGGCCAGCTCTTTCCCTGCTGACGCAGGCGCACCAGGCCCCACACATAGGCGGCAGTGAGTAAGAGCCCGACGGTGCCGAACATGAGGTCAAAACGCCACACGGTCCACACGCTGCCGTAGGTTGGTTCCTTCGTTAGCGAATAGCCCATCTCCAACATCATCGGGGTCAGCTCATCGTAGCGTGGTGGAGGTGGCGGGGTACGTCCCAGCGCCACTGCAACACCAATAACAGCTGCCATCCATCCCAGCTCGCCGACGCTCAAGCGCCGGAATAAACGACTATTTGCAGGATTGGCGGATAGCTGCGGCAGTACGCGCGCGCGTTGGATATATCCGCATACTGCCAAAATAATGGTGAGAACGAATTTAGCTACGAGGAGCCGGCCATATTCGGTGGTCAACAAATCTCCAGGCTGTACCCGAATCGCCGCATTGACAGTGCCAGAGATTGCTAGGGTTACAATCGCGGCCAGGGCAATCTTGCTATAGCGGCCTACGGCAGTTGGCAGGTCTGGGCCCAAGCGGCGGGCATAGGTTACTAAGGCATAGAGGCCACCGATCCATAACTGCATGGCAAGCAGATGCCATAGCAAGGAATTGGTGCCATAATCATGATCCCCACCAGAAGCGGAGTGCCCGCTGAGGCCCAAAGGCAGCATGAGTAACAATGCCCAGCCAAATGCTACTGGCTGCAATTTCCACCGGCGCAGCAGTCCGCCCACGCATGCCAAGGGCAGCGCCAAAAGAGCCGTCCACAGCCAAGCACGAGCTTCTTCTACGCGCTCTAAGGCATAAGCCCAGTTCGCCGGGGTCATACTTTGTCCGAGGGACTGGCCCGAAACATCAGACAAGGTCAGTGGGATGAGCAGCAGAGAAAGCACGCACACGCATCCTGCGGCGATTGCCCCAGTTTGGGCCGCGATAATGCCGTCCACGCTCAAGCGCGCCTGCTGCATATAGGGCGCAGCTGAGACTGAATCTTTCTTCGCTGGCAGCAAAAAGGCGCTGGCTAAATAGGAGCCTACAGTGACTGCCATGAGCATCCAGACCGCAGTGCGCACGAAGGGATAACCAAAGGTGGTGAGCACTCCGGGATCTGGCAGTCCGAGCAATGCTAGGGAGTCACTTAATACCAAACGGGCTAGCACGCCGGCGATGATGCCAGCGGTAAGTATCAAGATGGCCAGAATCGGCCAGGTGGGTTGCACGCGACGGGTGGTAGGGGCTGGAGACATAGCCCTAGCCTAAACCAGGAGGGAAGCCAGTACCGCATTCCTGCAACTTTCGCCTTACTTCTTTGAAAGGCAAATGCACTGGGGCAACCACAAGCCCCGCCTTCCAAGACAGCATCAAAGAAAAAGGCACCTGCTACCAGGTGCCTTCCGTGCCCCCAGCAGGATTCGAACCCGCGACCAATCGGGTAGAAGCCGACTGCTCTAATCCACTGAGCTATGGAGGCCTTAGCGCGCTAAAGTCTACCGCAGTTGGAAAGATTACCCAATTGTCGCGCATTTAATATTGAAATGACTTTCGGGAGATAGCTCACTTTTACGTGTATGATTGCTAACGCTTACCTAGCTAGGGTTTATACTCTGAATCAGCAAAAGTTTTCACACATTCCGCTCCCTGTCTTCGACTCACGTCTTCGGCCACGACACTTACCGGCCCCAGCGCGAACCGCTGCTTCGAGCCCTCATTTCCAGAAGGTTTTCTCTGATGAGCGCCGCATCTTTGCATGATATCCCGCTTGGGTCTCGCTGCACTATCACCGAAATTGATCACGATTTTTTCGCTGCCACCACCCAGCGACGCCTCGCTGAACTTGGACTACGCCCTGGTAGCGCCATTATTCCGCTCCAACGTACTTCCGGCAATGGGCGTTTAATCTCTTTGGGCAGCACGCATTACGCCTTAGACAAGCACAGTGCCCAGCATATTTTCGTCACTGTTTAAAGTCTCACTGTTTAAAGTCTCTTTGAAAGATCATCATCATGAGTCCTGCACCTACAACAACCTGCCATTGCGAAAGTCACGGCAAATCTTTAGCCCCACAGGATGCACCTGTGGTCGCCATGATTGGCACACCCAATGCCGGTAAATCAACCCTGTACAATGCGCTGACTGGTGCTAAAGCCCGCATGGGCAATTGGCCAGGGACCAGTGTAGAAACCAGCCGCGGAGCCTGGGTCACCAATGATGCCACCTATGATGTCATCGATTTTCCAGGCACCTATTCACTCGATCCGCTGAGCCCGGATGAGCAACTCACCCGCGAACTACTCATAGATACCAAGGCCAGCGAGCGCCCGGATGTGGTAGTAGTAGTCACCGATGCCACTGCTCTTGCCCGTAGTCTCTATATGGTGGCTCAACTCGCCGAGCACCCCCAGCGTCTTGTGCTCGCGTTAACCAAACTCGATGTGGCAGCAAACCAGGGCGTGCATGTAGACCCGAAAGCCTTAAGCCAAGCTTTGGGCATTCCGGTTGTTGCGCTCAATCCACGCCATAGTAAACATGCCCCCGAGCTCGCTAGTGCCGTGGCCGAAGTACTCGCAAGTCCGCCGCGAAAGTTCCGCCGCCGCGAAAGCAGCGATCCACTTGCCGCGGCCGATTCCCGCTTTTCTTGGGTAGATGCCGCCACGAAGGCTGCTACGACCACTACTTCTACCCCACCTTCATGGTCACAGCGTATTGATCGCCTGGCCTTACATCCAGTGCTCGGCCCAGTGCTGTTTTTAGTGGTGATGTGGATAGTCTTCGAACTAACTACCACGGTCGCCGCCCCGCTCCAAGACGGGTTAGATACTTTCTTTAACGGGCCGCTAACCGACTGGACTCAGGCTGGCTTAACCGCACTAGGTCTTAATAATCAAGTCCTCGACGGGTTCATTCTGGGCGGACTTATTGCCGGCGTGGGTACAGTGCTGACCTTCGCACCGCTCATGGCCATTATGTTCTTAATTCTGGCGGTTTTAGAAGATTCTGGCTATATGGCGCGTGCCGCGGTAGTGACAAACCGCTTAATGCAAACCATCGGACTGCCGGGTAAGGCTTTTATCCCGTTAATTGTAGGATTTGGTTGCAATGTACCCGCTATTTCAGCCACACGAGTGCTTGGCCAGCAGCGTCAGCGTCTGCTGACAGCCCTTCTAATTCCGTTTACTTCCTGCAGTGCGCGGCTGACAGTCTTTGTGATGCTAGGTGCTACTTTCTTCCCGGATCATGCTGGCACCGTGGTCTTTGTTATGTACCTGATCTCCATTGCGCTGGTAATTCTGGTGGGCTTTTTGGTTAAAAACACTTTATGGCGCACCATCGGGCGCGAGCCGTTGATTATTGATCTGCCTACCTACCAATTACCAGGAGTAAGGCTGGCCTGCTCGGTAATGTGGATACGACTCAAGGGCTTCTTACAAACGGCTGGTGGCATCATCGTCATCACCGTTACCGTGGTGTTCTTTATGCAATCTATTCCTGCAGTGTCTGGCTATAGCTTCGCCGATGAGGATTTGCCGGTCGAAGATAGCGTGTACGGAGTTACCGCTGATTTTGTCAGCCCGGTATTTGAGCCTGCAGGCTTTGGAAGTTGGTCGATTACCGGTACTTTGATTACCGGATTCATCGCCAAAGAGACCGTAATTTCCTCCTGGGCGCAGACCTACGACTTAGAAGATCCTTCTGATGAGGATCCGGAAGACCAAGGCACTTCTCCACTTGCGAACGCAGTGCGTGCGGATTTCGAAGAAGCATCAGGTGGTCATCAGATCGCTGCGGTATGGGCCTTTATGATGTTCTTCTTGGCTTATACCCCGTGTGTGGCAACCTTAGCAGCGCAGCGCAGAGAAATCGGGTTGCGCTGGACGCTATATGGGGTGGTGTTACAAGTAGCGACCGCCTGGATTCTGGCGGTGCTAACTTTCCAGATTCTACGGGTGTGGTTCTAATGCGCCCAGTTAGTCAAGTCACAGCTGCGATTGCCGATGGAGCGAGCACTCCGGGAGAGATCGCTGCAGCTACCGCCTTAGAACCTGCTACCGTTACGGCAATCTTGGAGCAATTAGAACGCATTGGATATTTGCAAGCCCAGCATGATGCCATGGCGTGTGATAGCTGCGGGCTGCATTGTGGAGGATCAAGCCAGGCGCACTGCGGAGGTTTACGCACCTTGAGTTTGCAGATGCCCGAGCAGAGAAAATGCTAGGTTAGAGGGGATATTCCTTCTTCCCAATACTAAGGATGCCGCTATGCCCTTGCCTCATGCTTCTTTCTCTTCCCGCGCTTTGGTGACCGGGGCATCCCAAGGTATTGGACAGGCCTTAGCTGCCCAGTTAGCAGCCCAGGGCCACAACCTATTGCTGGTAGCCCGCCGTAAGGAAGTGCTAGAAGCATTCGCGGCCACGCTCGAAAAACAGCACCGGGTTCAGGTGGACGTGTATCCCTGTGATCTTGGGGATAGCATCCAGCGCGCAGAATTACTGCAATATTTAAAGACCCAAGAGATTCATATCCTGGTTAATTCTGCTGGCATTGCCAGCTTCGGCCCTTTTAGTAAGCAGGATTGGGGCTACGAGTCCCAACAATTTGCTGTCAATGCCACCGCCGTGTTTGAGTTGACCCACGCAGTCCTGCAGCCCATGCTAGAGCGCGGGAGTGGAGCTATTTGCAATGTGGGCTCGGCAGCCGGCAATGTTCCGATTCCAAATAATGCGACCTATGTGTTTACCAAGGCTGGGGTGAATGCCTTTACTGAGGCCTTACATTATGAGCTGCGAGGCAGCGGAGTCAGCTGTACGCTCCTTGCCCCCGGACCGGTGCGTGCGGACGAGATCGACCCTACTGAAGCCAGCATTGTGGATAAGATGGTGCCCAATTTCCTTTGGACCACCTACGAATCGTGTGCCCAGGAGACCCTGGAGGCCATGGCTGCCGGGAAGCGCCGAGTCGTGCCGGGGCCGCTGGGTAAGGTGATGAATGGAGTATCCACCGTGTTGCCGACGAAGGTCCTAGCCCCGGTAATGGGCAAGTTTTATGCGAAGTTAGGAGAATAATTAATGAGTACTACCACGACGATCCCTGCTCGCGATGACCGCATCGTATGGATTGATTTAGAAATGACCGGGTTGGAGCCCAAGGAACATGTGATTGTGGAGGTCGCAGCCTTGGTCACTGATGCCAACCTGAATATCTTGGGCGAAGGCATTGATCTGGTTGTGCATGCCAGCACCGAAGAGCTCTCCCGTATGGATTCCTATGTAACTGAGATGCACACCCGCTCCGGACTTGTTGAAGCAATCAAGCAATCCACCTGCACCATTGAGCAAGCCGAGGATGCCGTCTTGGCGCTGATCGCGGAGCACTGTGACCCCGCCCATCCTGCTCCACTTGCAGGCAACTCCATCAGCTGTGATCGCAGTTTTATCCATGCGTATATGCCTCGGCTTGATGAGGCCCTGCACTACCGCATGATCGATGTTTCCACGGTCAAGGAACTCTCCCGGCGGTGGGCACCCCGCGTGTATTACCACCAGCCAGAGAAGGGCCTCCAGCACCGCGCATTGGCCGATATTGTGGAATCTATTCGGGAACTCGACTACTACCGGCATGCCTGGCTCAAGCCACAGGAAAATAGTGCGGAATGCGAGGCCGCGCAAACGGAAATTACCCAGGCTTACCAGCGATTTTTGTAATTTGAAGCAGATGCGTTAATATAGATTCCGCTGCAAAAAAACAGCGATGGTGGCTGTAGTTCAGTTGGTAGAGCACCAGGTTGTGATCCTGGGTGTCGCGGGTTCGAGTCCCGTCAGCCACCCCAACGTAACGCCCCAAGGTTTTCCTTGGGGCGTTTTGTTTTGCCCACTCCTCACACTCTCCTATCGCTTACAGCGAAAGAGGCGCCCGCAGGCGCCTCTTGTTTCATCTGTTATCGGTTACGATTCATTGGTCAGCCCGCCGGCCTTCCACTCTTCCCAACTCATATTCCACGAACCCAAGCCATCCCAACCTGGCAGCTCGGTACCTACAGTATTCTTCACTTCAACAATGTCACCACGCTTGAAGTTGTCCATAAACCACTTCGCATTTTCGGTGCTGACATTAATGCAGCCATGCGACTGGTTACTACTCCCCTGCGCCCACACGCTCCATGGGGCCGCGTGCACGTAAATGCCGGAGTAGGATAGCTGGGTCGCATACTGTACGGAAGTGCGATAGCCACCTTCCGAGATGGCCAAACCATAGGTAGAAGAGTCCATCACCATATCTTCCACGCGATCACCGACCATATAGACACCGTTGAAGGTTGGGAAGGAGTCCGTACCCAAGGAAACAGGCATTGACTTTATCTCTTCACCATCCTTATAGATAGTCATCGTCTTAGTGGTGTCATCAACGACTGCACGCATTTCCTCACCAATGGTGAACGATGCACTGTAATCATTAGCACCGTAATAGTCACTACCCATATTCAGACCATAGAAGTCGGCGTTGACCTCAACTTCAGTACCTGTTGGCCAGTACTCACGGGGTCGCCAGCGCAATTCATTGGAGCTCAACCAATAGAATGCACCTTCGACATTTGGGTTGGTCTTAATGGTTATGGCCTTCTCGACAGCCTCCTTATCGGTCGGGGCATTATCGAAAACGAAATTAATGGTTTGCCCCACTCCTACCGTGGCGCCATCAGCAGGCACCACATAGGCATTGGTTTGCGCCACGGGGCTCACAGTAGTGAACTGCACCGTGGATTCCTCACCATTAGAAGAGGTTGCCGTGATGGTGTAACTGCGCCCGTAGCCCAGCACCTCATCAGTTCCCCAATCCTTGCGGTCATCAGAATAGGAAGCTTCAACCTCCTTGCCGGCCTCATTGGTCATCTCAACCTCATCCAGGCCCTCAGCGCTATGCACGCTAATATCCGCCATCGGGGAAACCCCCGTGGCGCCATCCTTAATGGAGATCTCTGGGCCAGCTGATGCCGCGGAGGCAGCAGTCTCCTCTACTTCCTCTGCGTGCGGGTCCCCAATGGTGCAACCCGAAAGCGCAAGCCCAATAACAGCACAAGCGGCGATGGCCACTAGACCACGACCTGCCTTTTTCTGCCCTACAAGCACTATGTACCCTAACTCGATATTCTGCAGTCCTACTTCTTTAAAGCTAACAGGGCGGTGGCCCTATATAACTTCATCGCCAGAACATCTGTTCCAATTTTGTCGTTTGCCGATATCTCCACAGAGTCTAACAGAGAGCACTGACATCCTAGGCCTTCTGCCCTAATCTTTTATCGAACCTTTATATTGCGCAATGAGGTGAAGCATACGCTCCATGCACACTGGTCACAGTACGATTTTGCAATATTCCACAATGGGTTGTAGTATTACTTCTCGTTGCTTGAGAGAACAACTTCTCGACCGCAATGCGCCATTAGCTCAATTGGCAGAGCAACTGACTCTTAATCAGTGGGTTCGGGGTTCAAGTCCCTGATGGCGCACTCTTTCCCGTCATGGTTTTCCATGGCGGGTTTTTTGTTGCCGCAATACGAGCAGCAAAGAGAAAAGCACCCTAACGTCTAGGGCGCTTTTTCTTACTCTCCGCTTAGCGATTCAGGAGCTTCTGGATTTCCTTCAAGTCGGAACTCTTCTTGCGGGAGCGCACCACGCCCACCACAATTAACCCTGCTACTGCGGCGCCAATACTAGCCAGAGCCTTTTGCACGGTGGGATCCTGCAGCTTGGTGGTCACCTTCGTCTTCGCACCTTCGACCAGGTTACTCGGCTTCGTGCGCTCAGCGATCTCGTCCAAGGTTCCGGCGAGTTGCCGGCGAGTGCGCTCAATATCGCGCTGAATATCATCAATATCGCGTGCCAACGCTGTTCTCCCTTAACATTATTGTGAGTATTTCTTCCCACATTCTAGTACGAAATTGCCTCGAAGGCAGGCAGCGTTCCCGCAAGCCGGCAATTCCCTCTATTGTGGAAGGCATGACAACTCCACATCGTTTAGCTGAAGGCGACACCGCACCCGCATTTTCCTTGCCTAATGATGAAGGCGGAACGACTACGCTCGCCGACTTCGCCGGGCAGCGCGTAATCATCTACTTCTATCCCCGCGCCAATACTCCAGGCTGCACCAAGGAAGCCTGCGACTTCCGCGATAATCTGGCGGCATTCAATGATCTGGGCATCCAAGTTCTTGGTATTTCCCCAGATAGTCCCGCGAAATTACAGAAATTCCGCACTGATCACGACCTGACCTTCCCCCTGCTTGCTGATGAAGATAAGTCCGTAATGCAGGCTTATGGGGCTTTTGGAGAAAAGAAGAACTACGGCAAGATAGTCCAGGGTGTTATCCGCTCCACCTTCCTTATTGAACCTGATGGCACCATCGGGAAGGCTTTCTATAATGTGCGTGCAACCGGGCACGTAGCCCGCATACTGCGCGACCTCTAAAGGGTGCACACCGCGATGGCATAATCCTCCTCATGGCTTAAAGAAATCTCTGCGTGGGAAATCCCACTGATTTCCTCGATTGCCCCGTGCAAAAACAGCCGGGGGCGCCCAAAGGTATCACACACTACTTCGATCTCGGCCCAGCGCACCTGTTGCTCAGTCATGACAGGCTCCTGGGCATAGTGCTGGGCCGACCATGCCTTGATGAAGGCCTCTTTGGCCGCCCAGCGCGCTGCTAGCGATTCTGGCCCCCGGCTTTGTGCTCGCTCGGTAGGGGTAAACCAAGACCACATAGTGGTTCCGGGGATAGCTAGTTGGGCGGCGAAGCTCGGCACGTGTACCAGATCGCATCCGATGGTCATGCCTGCTCCTGTGGATGGTAGAGGCTAGCTTCACCTTGCATGGCTTTTTGCTTGCGTTGCCAAGCCCGCCTGTGGCGTTGCGTTGCTGCATGCTGCCAGGCGGACAGGGCTTCGGGTCCGCGTTCGGCAGCTAGCCGAAGTTCAAAGGCATAGGGGTGTACCACCGCAACCAACGTGCCGATATGGCCAAAGCCCAGGGAGCTGAGCAAACCCGCTGCGATACTGCGGCGTGCTGGCGTGCGCGGCCACACGAAAAACTCCGAGCTGGCGAGTTCTGGGTCCACCACATCAAGATTGCGCTGTGCCGGGATGGTTGAAGTGCGCATGGCATCAATGAGACCTGCTAACTGGAAGACACCGGCCCCGCCTTTAGCATGGCCAGTGAGCGCCTTTTGCGAGATCACTGCTACCAATTGCTCCGATTCGCGTCCCCATTGTTTCAGGATGTGATCGATCAGCACTGTTTCATGGGGATCATTCAGCTGTGTGCTTGTATCGTGTTTGGAGACTACAGCGATGTCTGCAACTCCTACTCCGCAGTCCTTTAAGCGCTGGAGCAAGTTACCGTGTGCGGCGGCCTTGAGCCCATTGCCGGGGGCTGGGATCGATGTTGCCACGCCATCGGTATAGGATTCTGCCCCGGCAAGTACCGCATGCACTGGTAGACCCAGGTCTGCTGCAATGCTGGCGCGCGCGACGATGACCGTTCCGCCACCGGCGGCTTCTACAAAGCCTCGGCGGGCGGCATCATTGGGGCGGGAATGCTCCGCGGGATCGTAGCCTTCGCTGGCAAGCACTGTGTTATCGGCGGTGGCTTCCATCATGGCGAATCCGGCCAACGAGTCCTTGGTGAAGTCATCGATGGCGCCGGCGAGCACAATATCGGCCTTGCCCAGTTCGATCTTGTCGATGGCAGCCTCAATGCTGACTGCCGCTGTTGCGCATGCACCAACGGTAGGTTGCACGGTGCCTTGGGCGCCCACATAACTTTGGATGATGTGTGCTGCCACCACGTTGCCGAGGGTTTCTTGCACAATATCATTGGGTAGGTGTTCGCCGAACAAGCGGCGGGCATATAGGCTCGCGGTAGCTTGTTGCGCCCCCATCCCGGTACTTTGGGTGCTGCCAACCCGGGTGGGATCAAGCAATGCTGTTAGTTCCGTGGGGTCAATACCAGCTGCTAGGAAAGCTTCAATGGTGGCGATGAGATTCCACAAGGTAAGCCGGTCCCAGTTAGCGCGCAATTGCTCGGGGATGCCATAGCGGGCGGGGTCAAAGCCTGTTGCTATCGGCCCGCCTACAACGCGCAGTACGGTGGTGCGCCGCGGCACGCGGATAGTCGTTCCTGGTGCGAAGACGACTTCCCAAGATTGAATTGTTGCCTCGTAATGGGCCTGCACTCCAGGTTGAGTGGCTAATTGTTCGGCAAGTTCGCTGTAGTCCACTGGCAGGCGCAGGCTGCGATGAAGGCTGAGTTCTTGCCAGGTTGTTTCAAACAGGCCTTCGAGGCCAATATCTGCTGGCTCGAATTCCCGTAGCCCACAGCGGGCGAGAACAACGTCCTCGAGTTCCGCGGCCAGTTGTGCTTCATGAAGGCGGCGCTGCCCATATGTCCAGGCCCCATCTTCATAGGTGATGAACCCAAGTGCCCAGGCCAGTTCAATGATGCCGGCAGCACTCAAGTGCTGTCCAAACTCTGCCTCGTAGCGGGTGTGCGAGGTACCCCAGGCTCCGATTTCACCAATCCCACAGACCACCACCAAATCGGCGAGGCTGCGCTGCGGAGTGTTAATCCGTGGGTTCTGTGCTGGTAGCTGTGGCAAGTTCGGCAGCGCTTGAATCTTCTTGGTCGCAATAACCTTAGGCGTAGTCGCCTGAGCCCGCAGCCAGGTCGCATGCAGACCGAAATCGCCAGAGAAGTCCCAGGTTTGCGGCTTGTCGTGTAGCTGGGATGCGGCTGCAAGGAGGAGGTTGGCTGCCTTGCGGGTGTCCAGCAGATTATCGATTCCGCTGGCATCAAAGCTGCGCATAAGGTTCGTTTCCGTTACCCACCCCAGGATGACTTGGCCTATTACGGTATGTGTCCGCAGCCAAGGCTCCACGAACCATTTATTTTGCAGTACATCCAACGCCGCCTTGGCTTCTCCATAGCCGCCGTCAGCTCCGAGGACGCCGCGATTCGGCGAACCAGCGAGCAGCACTTTCAGACGCCGACTCGTAGTAGCTAAGCCGCGGATCATACGCTCTACACCCCAGACAAGCACGCGCATATGGTACTCAAAGGAGTCATCAATATCAGCGATACTGCCGCCCACCGCCGGAGCAGCGAGCGGATAGAAGGTGTCCGGGAGCAGCTCATTGGTGTGCAGCCAGGAGCACACCCCATCAATATCCGCAAAGGAGCCGAGGTTGGCTGGGATTACCCATAACTTCGCGCTGCCACGGGCATGTACCCCATAAAGAGCGCGCAAGAAGCCAAAGCGGCGGGTACTGGTGGTAACGATCACCTCTGCCCCATTGTGGAGCAGCTGGGCGACGAGTTGTTCTCCAATGCTGTGCGGGGATACCCCGGTAACCAATACACGCTGGGTGGAATCTGGCATGGACTCTGGTCCTGCGCCATGCCACCGGCGTTCACGTGCATAGGCCCATACATCATCGAAGCATCGGATGTGCGTGGCAATAAATTGCGGCTCAGTACCGCGGATCTGCTCTCGCTGAGGCGCCTCGGGCTCTTGCACCCGAGTTGTGCTTGTTACTGGAGACGCAGACATAGTGGCATCAGCGAGTACGTCGGCTAGGCCGCGAAGCAGTGCCGCGGATTGGGCATCCTCTGCTGTGTTTGTACGTGGGGTTTGAGGATACTCTGGGGCCAGGACCGCCACGCGCGCTGCCAGGTCTGTAGGTGGATCAAGTAACACGGATAGTTCGAGTGCATTGTAGCCCTGTGCCCAATGTGCGGGAAGCGCAGCACGTAGCTGCGCGGGGCTGAGCCCTTGTGCTTGTAGCTGGTGCGGGATGGCCGCGCGCAGGACGGAGCCAAATGCATACGTTTCGCCCACCCGCGCGGTGATGGCATGGGCGAGTTCTGCAAGCGGGAGCTCGGCGAGTTGTGGGATAGCGGCAACGTGGAATTCCGCTTGTATATCGGCAACCAATTGATTGCGCCTGGCTGAGACTCCGCCGGTTAAGGCTTCAACAGTGGTGGTCGGATCGATGGATGCTGGGTCACGTTGGAGCCACCAACCACTGAGAAAGCGCAAGCGTTGGAGGGTGTCCGGGCCTTGGGGAGCGGTATGCTCCGCTGCAGCCACTTTGGTTTGGGCTGCGGGTATAGGAGGTTCTTGTGGGCTTGGTTGTGCTTGCACAGTAGGAGCAGCAACGTCGCGTTGAATATTGCGTACCGGTACGGTGGTTGCTTGCACCATCATCGTGCTCAGCGTCGGATTCTGGGCCAGTCCCATCTCAATGATCTCGGCAACTGGTACTTCCGAGACCAGGTACTCGGTGGTGGCGATCCATTGAACAGGCGATGCGAATTGCCATGCAAGCAGCTCGATCAGCAGGCGGCGTGCAGTTGTAGGTTCTCGAAAGTCCCAGGTTTGGGTACGCACGGCCTCCCCGATCCCCGGGATTTCAGAGAGCTCAGCGATAAAGGATTCAGTAAAGCTCATTGGTCGGCCAATGATATTGGGGATATAGCGCTGTGCTAGGCGGTCGGCATCAATGGTTGCAGGCAGGTGGGAATCCAGGACTGCACGGAAGGTATCCACTCCATCGTGGAGGATTCGGGAGTGGAAAGGCACATCCACCCCTGGAATTTCGCTATAAGCTCGCTCCGGAAGCAGGGTCTGGAGCTGCGCAAGGGCTGTCCTGGTTCCCGCAATGGAATATTGGCGCCCGCGCACATTCCAATTCACGATCTCCGCGAACTCCCCGGCATCTACAATCGCAGCCAGCTGGGCTTGCAAGTCAAAGTCAGCTGGAAAATGGTGTGGGCGCACTACTGCCATCGCATAGCGAGTATTGCCAGCTGCATCACGTTCCAACAGACCATCCATGGTGCGGCCGCGTTCATAAACGATTTCGATGAGCGCTTCCAAGGGCAGTACCTCTGCATAAGCGCTCAAGGCTACGTATTCGCCGAGTGAATGGCCGGCAAACCAGGCGTGAGGTTGTAGCTCGCCTTGGGCCCGCCAATGGGCAGTCTCCGCAACACCTACGACTGCCAAAGCCACTTGGGTGAATTGGGTCAGATGCAAGACCCCACGCGGATGCCGATAGGTGTGGCTTGCCACCTCAAGCGTGGTGGGGTTATCGTGCACGATCGTGTGCAGGGAGAATCCCAGGGTGCAGCAGTGCTGTTCCGCGCGCTCCCAAACGGCAGCGGCCTCTGGGCTGTGCTCGGCTAACTCGAGACCCATACCCTGATATTGCACGCCTTGGCCTGGATATACGTAGGCCAACTTCGGTGGGTTTTCTAACACGATCTCACTAGTGAGTACCTCGCCTTGATAAAAACGCACTACTTCCCCGCTGCGTAAGGCCGTGCGGAAGGAGGCACATTCAAAATGCAGCTCCGTATCAAGAAGAACCGGTGCAAAGAATTCCGCTGCGCTCACCGTTGCTTGGCCTGCAATGTGTTGGGCTTGGTCCACAAACCACATGCCGTGGACCACCGGGGCTTGAAAACCGTGGGCACGTGCCCAACCAACATCGGTATGCAGCGGATTGTTATCGCCGGAAGCGTGTACGAAGGCTGTCATATCAGCCGGGGCAAACAAAGTGCCACGACGGGTAATTTCACCTGTAAGAACTGGAGCACTTAACAACGGGGCTGCTGGCAATGGGCCTGGTACAAACACGCTGCCCTGACGCACATGCAGCACTTCGACTGCTTGAGCACACAAGATCTCAGCGTCATAAAAGTTCACGGTAATGGCAATCGCGTTGCCGTGTCCCTGACTATAACTGGCGTGGGCAGTGATGGGGCCGGCAGGCTGCTCGTAGACTGCCATCTCATGGCGTAAATGCAGCAATAATGCCAGATCAGCTGGGCGCTGAGTGCCCTGCTGTATTGGGGGTTGGGAGTCTAGAAGCTCATAGATTGCCGCCCACATCGGACCATAAAATGCCTGGGAATGCTTAGTAGGGTTGGCTGGAATAGCCCAAGCACCCACAGCTACAGGCGCGCTCGGCTGGAATTGCACAGGATCAAGCGCCTCGATAACAGCAATCTCATAGCTGCCGAGAATCTCGGTGAGGCTTGCCCCCAACTGCCATTGCTGCGGTTGCGGACTAGGGGTAATGCACACTTCACTTGGCTCATACGCATCCGATTGGCATTGCCAGAGGGAATCGCGCTGCAGCCACCATGTTGCTTCTGCAAGTACTGGCACAAATGGGACCGGCTTCATACCTCGCCGCCACTGTGCAATGCACCAGCTGGCATCCCAGGGGTGCACTATGGTGTGTTCAGCTTCCGGGTATGCAACAAGCACCGCCTCGATGGTGGGTGCGGCCAGGCGCGTCTCGAATTCCCCGCGGTCCTGGGGATGCAAGCGGGCTTCCACCCGGTTAAGCAGCTGAGTGAAGAAACGCTCATAGTCGGGGTGCAACCACTGTGGAGCCCGGCACAATTGCCAATAGCGCTGCAGTAACTCGGCATAGGTGAGCTCATCGAAGTCCCCGAAGTAGGGCCGGCAAGTCTTATCTAAAGCAGCGCGGATTGCTTCCGGCGTGGATTCCGGATCACGGCAAATCCGCACCGCGGCGGCGAAGTCATTATCCACCATGTACATACTGGCCCCGTAGGCAGAGAGCTCACTGGTGACCTCATAATCGGCACGCGCGAGGAATTCTTTCACCGCTGGTGCGGTCGGGGCTTCGGCGGCAACCATGACCGGGGTCCCAATAAAGATGGCATCCACAGGCATCTGCGGGGTGTGCGCACCAGCGTAGTCACGCGCCCACTGCCCAGAGAAATAGCGCGGGGCATCGGCTGGCCGCAATCCTCCACCGACGGCAAGCAGCACATTCTCCTGGGCACGAATCTGGGAATAGCGCGCCAGCAACATGGAATCCAGGGGCTTTTTCGTATGATGCCCACCGGCCTGACTGCCTTCTAGCTGGAAGATAAAGAGGGTATGTGGGTGTGCTGCCGCAAGCTGCAAGGCTTGATCGATGCCGGAAGTGCCCCCGAGCTTCAAGGCTACCCAGGCCAGCGGGTACTGCAGTATCTCTGCGAGCTGTTCGGCGGTAGGTAAGCCTGCAGCGAAGGTAATACCGGCAAAGGGGCTGCTTTCTGCTAAGGCAGCCGGGATAAGCGCCGGGTCTTCAAATTGGAAAGCCCATTGCTTCTCGTCCATAACCATGGTGTTGAATTGCGCCCTGGCCTGTGGACGCAGCCCCGCACGGAAACTATCGATATTGTTTTGCAGACTTGCTTCGGTGGGATTACCACCGCCAGCGAGCTCAGCCCAGTAGCCTGCATTCGCAGCAGCCACCACAAGTTCCGGGGTAGCTGTCGTTGGGGTCATCGCGCCCACCATGATCGGATGATAGCCAGTGCGCTCACTGAATGCAGTATGGAGATGCCCGTCCTGCTGGGTGGGCGCATACTCGCTATAGGCGCGCACAGGCTGCGGCTGCTCGCCTAGGGCCACCACGCTACAACCGTAGGCGGCCCCGGCTTGGGTGAGAAACGAATCGGGTTGTTTGGTGCCAAGCTGATAAACCAGTGTGAGATCCGCGGGTTGGAAGTCGGCCCCAAAATCCACCGGATCCACCATAATGGCCTGGGCCAAAGCAGTGATTGCCTCTTGATCGGCGCCGACTTCTTTCGCCCACGTACGTACCTGCGCTACAGCCGGCTGCATGCTGGAATGGTGGAATGGTGCATAAATTTCAAGCTCGATGGGCTTCAAGCTTTTCGGCAAGGCGCGCAAGGCATGCGGCTTGCCACTGAGCACTAACGATGCCGGCCCATTGCGCAGGGCTACTTCTACCCCATCGAGTGCAGGTAGGTCTGCAGGGCGCACCCCGTGAACCGCCCACATACATGATTCCTGCTCGGCATGCTGCTGCATGGCTTGAGCAATGAGGAAGGCGGCAATTATCGCGGTTTCCGCATCGTGTTCGAGCGCATATTTAGCCAGCAACCCCTGGGAGTGACCCCACAGGGGCCAGCGACCATCAACGCCCAGCTCGGCTGCCTGGAACAAATTTGCAGCCAAGATACCGGGCACACTACAAATAGGCTGAGCGGTTAGGGCAGTTGGGGCAGTTGGGGTGAGCTCCCATGGTAACGCGACGTAATGTTCGCGCAGTCGGGCTGCTGCCCGCTCCCACGTTTGGAGGTCAGCCGTATCCTGGTATTCAGCCACGATGGGTACCCAAGGATGACCTTGTCCACTAAAAACTACACCTCGCTGCTTCAAGCGCCTTACTCCTGTATCGCTGGGATATGTTCGCATCCGAGTCTAACAAGTATTGGGGCACGAAAATGCGCGGAGCGCACACTCCAAGGTCTCATTGCTCAATGGGGTACATGGCAGCCCACCAAAGGAAAAAGGCCCCGCATTTCGCGAGGCCACTCATGGTGCGCCCGGAGAGACTTGAACTCTCACGTCCTAAGACACTGGAACCTAAATCCAGCGCGTCTGCCAATTCCGCCACGGGCGCGCAACGTTTGCTAAGTTTAGCTCAACGGAATGTAAAGTTCAACAGTACAATGGATGCAGTAGGTTTCCCGGTAGGAAGGAAGAAAGCACGTGACTGAGCCAGAACCCCGGAAGTTTCGCGTCCGGCTATGGCACCTTCTCTTTCTCTTCGTGCTCGTCATCACCTCCTTCGCGCTAGCGTGGTGGCAGTGGACCCGATTCAAATCTGGTTCCGGCACCTTCCAAAACCTAGGCTATGCCATGCAATGGCCCTTCTTCGGCGCCTTCTTCGTCATCGCATATCGCAAATTCGTGGCCTATGAAAATGAGCGCTACAAGAGTGATGATGAGATTTATGAAGAGCCCAAAGACCCCGAAACCATTACCGAAATTGACCCGGATTTCCTCCCGCAGCGCACCCAATTAAGCGTTGAAGAATTTAATGCTTTAAACCAGCAGCGCCGCGGCGATACCACCCAAGGAGCATAACCAAGTGAGCACCCCTGTCCATCCTGAACGGCAGCGCCGTGTGCGCAAGGCCCTCACCCTTTTCTCGATAGCAGCCTGGGTCACCGGCGTCTGGCTGATTATCCTCACCATCCGCATGATTTGTGACTATCTACTCGGTATGGATATCCCGGATTGGGCTGGCTACATTGGCCAGATCCATGGCCTCTTCTACATGCTCTATCTCGTTGCAACCTTAAACCTGGGGACGATTGCACGTTGGGATCCAACCAAGTGGATTGTGACCGCCCTAGCAGGCACCGTGCCATTCCTCTCCTTCTTCGTGGAGCATTGGCGCCGCCAGGAAGTCACACGCACCTTCGATCTCTAGGAGGCCAAAGCAGCCAGGTGCGGCACTAATTGCACCAAAGCTTTATGACGGTGGGAAAGAGCATTCTTTTCCGCCGCACTCATTTCGGCACTCGTACGCCCGGTGCCAGCCGTATCTTCTTCATGGGGTACAAAGATGGGATCATATCCAAAGCCCCCCTCACCCGCTTCTGCTGTAAGCAGGCGCCCCTCCCAACGACCTTCGACAACCTCTTCTTGCCCATCAGGATGCACTAAAGCGCACACGGAGACGAAGGCTGCTTGGCGCCGAGCCGCCGGGACATCAGCAAGCTGAGCAAGAACCAAGTCAAGATTGGCCTGGTCGTTGCCATGACCACCAGCCCAGCGCGCCGAAAAGATACCAGGCATTTCATTGAGGGCGGCAACGCACAGCCCTGAATCGTCTGCCAACGCTACCTGCCCGGTGTGAGCGGCTGCAGCGCGGGCTTTGATCAACGCATTTTCGGCAAAACTAGCCCCATTCTCCTTAGGCTCTGGATACGCCTCGTAGTCGGCCAGCGTACGCACGGTGATTGGGAGACCGGCACCAGCAACGATTGCAGCCAGCTCTTTGGCTTTCTTGGCATTGTGGGAGGCCAGTACTACGACTGCGTTCATGCCAAAGCCTCACGCTGGGCAACAAAGAGCCGCTCGCAGCCGATGGCGGCGACATCAAGGAATTCCGTGAGTTGGGCGCGGGTGAAGGTGCCATCCTCGGCGGTGCCCTGCACTTCCACGAGGTTACCGCTGGCAGTCATCACCACATTCATATCGACCTGGGCCCGCGAATCTTCTTCATAGGGCAAATCTAGGCAGACGTGGTCATCTATCAAGCCCACAGAGACTGCGGCTACTGGTTCTTTGAGTGGGTTGCCGGGTACCACACCAGCCTCTTGCAGCTTGGCAACGGCATCGGCCAACGCGACGTAAGCGCCGGTGATGCTCGCGGTTCGGGTACCGCCATCTGCTTGGAGGACATCGCAGTCGAGCTCAATGGTGTTCTCGCCAAGCGCGCGCAGATCAATCGCAGCGCGCAAACTACGCCCAATGAGGCGGGAAATTTCGTGGGTACGGCCCTTGACTTTGCCGCGCATAGATTCACGAGGCATACGCTCATGGGTGGAAGCAGGCAGCATGGCGTATTCGGCTGTTAACCACCCTTCGCCGCTATCCTTTTTGAAGCGGGGGACGCCCTCTTTAATAGAGGCAGTGCACAGCACGCGGGTTTGGCCGAATTCGACCAAAACGCTGCCGGCGGGGTTGCTGGTGAAGCCACGGGTGATGCTGACGGTGCGCAGCTGATCGGTGCGGCGACCGTCCTTGCGTAAGAATTCTTGGGTCATGGCCCCTACTCTACCGCAGCTGGAATTCCATTCCGGAAGTAGCAATATCGATTGGGCCGCTATATTCTGCGCGTGCTGCTGTATAGGCCTCATCAGGGTCAGCCCATGGAGGGATGTGGATGAGCACGAGGTGCCGGGCCCCGGCTTGTTGGGCGATGCGCCCAGCCTGCCCACCCGACAAATGCATATCAGGGACCATCGTGCTCTCTTTCGATCCCCAGGTGGCCTCGCATAAAAAGAGGTCGGCATCCTGAGCGCACTTCGTGAGCTCTTCGGTATATGCGGTATCCCCGGAGTAGGCTACCACTGGGCCGCTGGTGTGGGCGATGCGCAGGCTATAGCTCTCAATGGGATGGATCGCGCTAAAGGGAGTAATGCGGAAATCTCCGATCTCCAGCGCACCACCGAGCTCCCAGGTGTGCAGGTCGAAGGTATCCCCCATGTCATCCACCTCGCCGGGGGCATCACCGCTTAAGGGTCCCAGCCGGGCGGCGGTATCACTAGGGCCGGCACAAATATGGCGCTCAGTGGCCATTAAGGTGGGATGATAGCGGCGCCAAACTAACAGGGAGGGAAAATCCAGACAGTGGTCCGGGTGCAGGTGCGAAAATACGACGTGTGCGCTTGCGGGGTTACACACATTTTGCAGCTGCCCGAGAACTCCTGGGCCAATATCGGCGAGGAGATTGGTGGTGCCATCGCTAAGCAAATATCCCGAGGCCGGATTCGTGGGGGCAGCCAGACTGCCCGAACTGCCCATAACCGCAAGCTTCATACCCATTACTTTGCCAGCTTTGCCAGGCAGTATCCACCAAGTTCGGGGGAAATTACACTAACGCAGCTTTTCGACGTGTGTCACATTCGGCCCCAAAAATCGTTGAGATAACTGTGCAAAGGATGCCGGGTCACCAGTGGATTCAAAAATGCGCTGCACCCGCGGATTACCAGCTGGGGCCAACATTTCCGTGCTATTCAAGGTACGCAGTACGTCTTTGACAGTTTCATCAGAAGAGGAAACGAGGGTGACATGATCCCCCACAGCCAGCTGGATGACGCCCGTAAGCAGTGGATAGTGCGTGCAGCCCAGTACCAGGGTGTCTACCCCAGCGGCCTGCAACGGGGCAAGGTATCCTTCCGCTACTCCTAGAATCTGGCGCCCAGCAGTAATACCGCGCTCCACGAAGCTCACAAAGCTGGGGCAGGCTTGGGCGAAAACCTCCACATTGGGGCTGGCGGCAAAAAGCTCTTGATAAGCCCCGGATTTGATGGTGCCTTCCGTACCGATGACCCCAATCTTGCCATTGCGGGTGGCCGCAACTGCACGCCGCACGGCCGGTAGAATCACGCCGATCACCGGCACGTCATAGCGCTCGCGAAGATCGCGCAGGGCAGCAGAGGTTGCGGTATTGCAGGCGATCACAATCATTTTGCAATCGCGCTCCATTAAGGCATCGCCAATTTCAATGGAATATTCGCGCACCTGCGCAATGGGTTTAGGTCCATAAGGGGTACGGGCAGTATCTCCAATGTAATAGACGGATTCATCGGGCAGCTGCTCCATAATGGCGCGGGCTACTGTAAGACCACCGACACCGGAGTCGAAAATCCCGATAGGAGATTCAGCACTAATGGCCACAAGTCATCCTTAGTATTGGTAGTACTGGGGCGTTGGTTGCTGCGGGCGGCGCGTCCGCTGCAACTTCGGTGGGTCATCGGAGGTAATGAACGCGCCTGCGAAAACACCGGCCAGTGCGCCGAAGAGGTGTGCCTGCCAAGAAACCCCCGGGGTGGTAGGGAACATACCCCACACCAAACCGGAGTAGGTCATCACTAAGAAAACTCCCAGAATGAATTGGGAAAAACTGCGGTTAAAAATGCCGCGGATAACCAAGTAGGCCAACCAGCCGTAAATCAACCCAGACGCACCCACGTGGTTTGTGCCTACACCACCGAAAAACCACACACCAATACCACCGAGCACGGTCACAATGGTGGTGACCTCCCAGAACACCCGTTTGCCGGAATAGGCCACGAGGAAGCAGAAGAAGGCACCAGTAAAAGAATTACCCACTAAATGTGTGTAATTAGCATGTAGCAGTGGCGAAGTGAAAATATGCCAAATGGCGGATACTTCTCGCGGGTGAATACCATAATAAAGCAGGTTGCCCTGGAAGAGCATCGTATTGACGATGAACACCGCCCAGATCAGCAACAGATAGAGCAAGGCAGTGCGCAGCCCTACCCCAAAACCACGAGGCCCACTCATTGGATCATTTCCCTTCTTTTGTAGAATGTAGCACCCCGTTATGAGACGCTATCTCCCATCATCGCTTCTAATAGGGTCTCCTGATTATAGGCCAGCCATTCAATAAGACTCTCCCGCTCATAGGCGGCCGCATCGGCGACAACATCCGCAGCCGCCAGATAAAGACGAACATCATTAAGCGCTGCTACCCAGGCGTGGGCTTCTGATTCATCGACGCTGACATGCACCGAACCATCGGGTCCGAGTGCGTTGCCTACGACTTGGAGGTTCTCTAGCTTGGCACGGGTGATGTCTTGCTCATGAAGAGAGCGGAGCAAAGCGTTATCACCTTCGAACTCCTCATCGCCTTCGCGCTCAAAATCTGGCAATAGCCGGGCCAAGGAAGGATCACTCGGAGCGTCCTTATGCCCGGAGTTAATGCCAGTGAGTTCTGCCAGCTCATCTTTCGGGGCAGAGCGCGCACGCGCCATCAAGGCCTCACTGACGGTAGAAACTAAATTACCAAGAATCTCACGCTCGATGGGCTCTAAGACGCACTGGTAATGTGCGGTACGGCGAAGGCCCTTTTTCTTCTTCCACGGTTGCACTGCTGCTTATCCCCCTTGCTGCATAGTTGCCCATAAGCCGGCTGTGTGCAGCTTCTTCACATCGGCTTCTACTTTGTCGCGCTCACCAGAGGAGACGACTGCCTTTCCCTCAGTGTGGACTTGCATCATGAGCTCAGTGGCACGCTTTTTGCTGTATCCCAAAATAGTTTGGAATACATAGGTCACGTAGCTCATGAGGTTGACGGGGTCGTCCCACACGATGCACATCCAGGGAAGATTCTCACTGGACATGACGTCTACGCTCACCTCCTGGTCGAGCTCAGGGCTGGCCATAGGTGAGGACATTCGGATTTCAAAATCTCGCCCATTCATACCATATAGCGTACAGTGCAGTAGGCTATATTGCGTGAATAATCACCAGCAGGCCTCAACTGCCTTGTTAACAGATATGTACGAACTGACGATGCTGCAGTCCGCACTCGCAGATGGAACCGCACACCGTCAGTGCACCTTCGAGGTGTTTAGCCGCCGACTCCCTAATGAACGCCGGTATGGTGTCGTTGCCGGCACAGCTCGTGTCATTGAAGCTGTACAAAACTTTTATTTCACCCCCGAGCAGCTAGAATCCCTGCACTTTCTCAATGACGAGACGCTGGCCTTCCTCGCCGATTACCGCTTCAACGGCCATATTGATGGCTACCGTGAAGGCGAACTCTACTTCCCCAATTCCCCCATTCTCACCGTACGCGGCACGTTCGCTGAATGCGTGATCTTAGAAACCGTTATCTTGTCAATCCTGAATGCGGATTCCGCCGTGGCTTCAGCCGCAGCCCGCATGGTTGTAGCCGCTGATGGGCGCCCCCTATTTGAAATGGGATCACGCCGCACCCATGAAGCAGCTGCAGTGACCGCCACCCGCGCCGCCTATCTAGCAGGTTTCGAGGGTACTTCCAACCTGGAGGCCGCCTACCGCTATGGCATCCCCAGCACAGGAACTTCAGCGCATGCCTGGACTTTATTGCACACCGATGCCGGCCACCCCAACGAGAAGGCAGCCTTCCAGGCCCAAATTGATGCCTTAGGTGTGGGCACAACCCTTCTGGTAGATACGTACGACATTTCCCAAGGGGTACGCAACGCTATTGAGGTTGCAGGCACGAACCTCGGCGGAGTGCGCATCGACTCCGGCGATCTCGGCCAAATGACCACCCTAGTGCGCCAAGAGCTCGACAATTTGGGCGCCTACAACACCAAAATTGTGGTGAGCTCAGATCTCGATGAATATGCCATTGCTGGTTTGCGTGGTAGCCCAGTGGACTCTTTCGGCGTAGGCACCTCCGTAGTAACCGGATCGGGCGCTCCTACTGCTGGCATGGTCTACAAACTAGTCGAGGTCGATGGGTACCCAGTAGCAAAGCGCTCCTGGGGCAAAAAGATGGTCGGCGGCACCAAGCGTGGCATTCGCTCGCACCGAGCTACCGGCACTGCGGTGGAAGAGCTCATTATTCCTTTCGATGCCCCCAAGCCAGAAAGTGAGCAACTAGATATTCGCGAGCTCACGATTCCTTATATGCGTGATGGGCAGGTCGTAGAGAACCTGCCCACCTTGGAGGAATCACGCGCCTATCTGGCCGGCCAGCTCGTTTCCCTCCCCTGGGAAGGCCTGGCCTTAAGTAAGGATGATCCCGTACTTTTGCCGCATTTTAGCGGCCTATCCTAATTAATAGTCGCGTGGAACCACAATTGGCCGGCCAGTACGGGGGTCGGCCAGCAGGTCGCACTGCAAATTGTAGACATCATAAAGCAGCTGCGGATTCACGATTTGATTCACGGGGCCCTGAGCGACAATGCGGCCCTGCTTCATCATGATCAAATGAGTGGCATAGCGAAAAGCCAGGGTCAGCTCGTGTAGCACGGCCACCACCGTAAAGCCTTCACGCTGCAGGCTGCGCGCAAGGTTAAGTACCTCAACCTGGTGCGTAATATCCAAGTACGTAGTGGGCTCATCGAGCAGCACGATGGGAGAATTTTGGGCCAGAACTAAAGAAATCCAAACCCGCTGGCGCTGACCACCAGAAAGCTCGGACACGTAGCGATCTGCCAATTCTGTCACCCGGGCGCGCGCCATAGCGTAGTCGACAGCCTGCTGGTCTTCTTTGGTCCACTGCTGGATTACGCCATGGTGTGGGTAACGGCCACGGCCAACTAAGTCTTCGACCAGGATGCCATCCGGAGCTACTGGAGACTGCGGCAGCAACGACATGCGCCGGGCAACCTCTTTGGAATCGTAAGAGCCGATCTCCTTACCATCTAAGATGACCTGCCCTGACTCGGGCTGCAACATACGCGCTAAGGTGCGCAACAAGGTCGACTTACCACAGGCATTTGGACCCACGATGACTGTGAATTCCCCAGTAGGGATCTGCACATTCATATTCTCGATGATGGGCTTATCCGAATTGCCGTAGGTGACCTTCAGATTTTGGGCAGCCAGGCGTGGAGGTGCAGGGCGATGATAGGGCTGCTGATTCGGGAACATTAGGACTTCTTCCTCCATTCACTTGCGAGCAACCAGATAAGGTACAGGCCACCCAGAGAACCAGTGATAACGCCCACTGGCAATTGCGTTGGCGCGAACAGGCGCTGCGCCACAATATCGGATACAACAACAAGCAGCGCACCCATAAAGGCTGCATTGAGCAACCCCACGCCCGCAGAATGACTCAACCGCCGGGCTAGTTGTGGCGCTGCCAATGCAACGAAGGCAATCGGACCAGCCGCAGCAACGGCAACGGCAACCAAAAATACGCCTAGGAAGATCAGCTCACGGCGCCGACGCGGCACATGCACACCTAAACCGGTGGCTAGCTCTTCCCCGGATTCCATCGCACTCATAGGGGCAGCGAGAATCAGGCACAGTGGGGCGACCGCAATAATAATCGCCATGAGGATATTGGCCTCAGTCCAAGTGGCGGCGTTGAAAGAGCCCGCCAACCATTGCGCTGCAGTTTGGGCGGCAGACAGATCTGCACGCACCACCAAAAGCGAGTTCACACCCTGGAGGATGAAGGACACACCAATACCGACCAACACGAATTTTGTGCCAGAAATACCCTGCTGGCGGGAAAGGAAATAGACCACCAAACCAGTAGCCAGGCCACCGACCACCGCACCAATAGCCACGGCAACCGGACCCCCATCAAGCAGCAGAATCTGGATAAGCGCACCAGTAGCTGCACCGGTAGTAAAGCCCGTAATATCTGGCGAGCCCAAGGGGTTATTCGTCAACGATTGGAAAATCGCACCAGAAACCCCCAGCGCGGCGCCAACTAGAATGGCCAACACCACACGAGGGGCACGCAGATCGGTGACAAAGAAATACGCCATAGGATCGCTGCGATCACCGAACATGGCGCGCACGACCTGCCATGGAGTCATGGAATAATCACCCAACATCAACGCTACGACAGCAGCGATAAAAATTGCTGCGACTAAGATGATGCCCACGAAGAAGCCACGCCGCTCTGTGCGCAGGCGCCAACTTCCCAGCGTAAAGGAAAGATGCCGCTTTTTGCTCTTCTTGGGCTCAGGTTGCAATTGTGGTTGTGGGTGCATTAGACGGCCTCGACTTTCCGACGCCGAATGACGTAGATAAACAGCGGGCCACCAAGGATTGCCGTAACAATACCCGTCTGGATTTCCTGTGGGGCGATCACCACACGGGCCAACAGATCGGCAACCAACATGACCAGGGGCGCTGCCGCTGCGGAAAATGGAATCACCCACCGCTGGTTCGGCCCGCAAATACCACGGGCAATATATGGCACGCCCAAGCCAATGAACATAATCGGCCCCACCGCGGCGGTGGCAGCACCGGCGAGCAAAGTCACGGCAATCATGACCCAAATACGCAAGCGCTGGACCTTCACGCCGAGGGCTGCACCAGTGTCATCGCCAAGGGCGATGGCATTAAGGCCCGGAGCGGTGGCAATGGCGATCACAATTCCAGCGATAATGAAGCCGAGCACAGCGAAAAAGACTGCATAGCCGCGCCCCTCCGTGGATCCTGCTGCCCAAAAGCGGAACTCGTTGTAGGCGTTCTGGTTCGACAGGATCACCACCTGCACGATGGAACTCACAGCCATGGAGATCGCTACACCGGCTAGCGCCAAGCGAGCGGGCGAGCCACCACCCTGAGTAGCCCCACCGAGGCTGCCGAGAACATAGACGGCTATCGATGCCAGGCAAGCGCCCAAAAAGGCGAACCACATGTAAAACCAGATGCTGGTATTACCGACTGCTGCCACCGCAATGACTACAGCCAACGATGCACCTGCATTCACGCCAAGAATACCCGGATCAGCCAAAGGGTTACGAGTAAGAGCTTGCATCAGCGCACCGGCCACGCCTAAGGCGGAACCGACAACAATGACAAGCAGGGTACGCGGAATGCGCTGTTCGAAGATGACAGTTGACTCATAGGAATCGTCACGATTCCCTAATACCTCGAGGACTCGGGCAGCTGAGATGCTGTTTGATCCGATGAAGATTGATGCGAAGGTAAGAAGCACCAATCCGATCAGAATGCCGACGAGTCCCCACAGGCGACGTTGTGAATAATCCATGTGCTTACTACTTGGGGAGAGGGGGAATAAAAAGCCGACGAGTTCCTGAAAATCCAGGAACTCGGGTGAGTGAGTCAGCTCATGAGATGATTTTATTGGCCGTTATAGGGCTGCTGCTGCTGACCATAATACGGCTGCTGCTGTGGCTGCTGCACCTGCTGCGCATCCTGACCATAATACGACTGCTGGGGCTGCTGCTGACCATAATACGGCTGCTGCTGGGACTGCTGGGGCTGCTGCTGACCATAGTACGGCTGCTGCTGTGGCTGCTGAGGCTGCTGCTGACCATAATACGGCTCTTGCGGAGCGTTGAAGTACTGGGTTTGGTATTGGTTCGGATCAGACTGGGCTGCTGAGTAGACCCCGGTAGCTGGGAACTGTCCGGTGGCGTAGGGGTCCTGGTAGGCGGACTCTTCGAGAACAGTGTAGGTCTCTTCTTCAGCCTGCTTTTGCTTTTTCTTAGACATGTACAGGTACACGCCCAAACCAATGGCGCCTAGCAAGAGAATTGCGCCGGCAATCCAGAGACCAAGACGGGATTCATCAGAGGAAGCCGCAGAAGTGGTGTTGCGAGTTCCGCTGCCGCTGTTGGAGGCATCATCGGAGCCATCGCCGTCGGTCTCGAGTGCTAAGGAGTTGTCTAGCTCGCCGTCTTCACCTTCGGAGTTTTCACCCTGAGCATTCTCGCCTTCAGCGGCATTTTCCTCGTTGGTTTCTTCGCCTCCGGCATCACCGGAGTCTGAGGAACCACGGCGGATAACGGTGCCACCACCAGAGGAGGAAGAAGAACCAGAGTCAGAGGAAGAGGATCCCGAACCACCTGAAGATGAGGATCCAGAGCCAGCACCGGATCCGCCAGAGGAGCCTCCACTGCTGCCACCAGAGGAAGAGCCTCCAGTCACGGTGAAGTTGGAGTCACCGCGGTTGGTATAACCCCGGGATTGACCATCACCTAAATCTTCGGATGCCAGGTAACGCAACCAGTGGTCGCCTTCCGAAATGTCACAAGGAAGTTCGAAGGAACCGCTTGCCACACCATCGGAACCCACTCGCTGCTGCGCGATAACGCCGGTACCTTGGATGGCGGTATTCGAACCAGCGCCGTCATCAATTTTGACGTATACGGTCTCGCCTGCGGGGAAGCCCGTCACCCGGTAGTTCAGGGTGTCACAGGCTTTCAGCGAGGTTGGGGATACAGAGGAACTGGTGCCCGGTGTGTTATCGCCGGCACCGGCTGGTGGCAGCGCCACTGCCGCAGGTGCTGCGGAGATAAGGCCCAGGACTCCGGCGAGAACGGCGACTGCCTTCGCACGGATAAATGGTTTACGCATATTCGGGGTCTTTCTTACGAGGTTTGTTGCCGACGTTGGTAGATCACTACACCGGTGACTCCGGCTAAGACAATGGCCAGGGCACCCAGGATGAACCACCAGTCCCTATTCGACATGCCAGAGCTTTCTTCTGCGGCAGCAGAGGTGCTGCGGTTCGTGCCAGATTTTTCTTCGGAGAGCGAGGCTAGGGTGATGCCGGTCCATCCAATGAACTCGGATTCTTCATCGATGAGGGCGAACTTGTATTCCCCATCGGCCAGGCCAGAGACATCCACGCGCACATCGCTGGCATCATCGGTTTGCAGCCAGCCTGCTGCGGTAGGTTCTGGGGTATACGCCCAAATGAAGTACCAGTCACCTTCCTCGGCCTCAGGCACGTTGATGATCAGCTCTTCCCCATCAGCGGTACTAGTGACGTCACCAGCATTGTTCTGGCTCAGCCGCCAGGCTTTATCGAAAGGCGCATCCGGCTCAAAGTCTGGGCGCGGGCGGCTGCCACGAGCTGGGGTGTCCGCGCCATCTGGCTCTTGCGCTGTTGGTGCTGCACTTCGGGTTGCAGCTCGTGGTGCAGATGCGGTGGTGGTTTCTTCGATGATGACATCTGGCTCGCGCACAATAACAACATTCTCATTGTTGCCGGCGTTGCGGCTGACCGCACCAGTTGGGATCGCAACCCCATCATCAGTTACACCATAGGTACCGGTGTTCACATCGGCTTGGGTTCCAGGATCATCGGTGGCGGGCTCGTTAGTACCGCGGGAATTAATTTCGAACCATTCCCAGCCGCGTACCTCACCGACGGCACCGCGGTTGCCGCTTTGGGCGACCAGCTTGTAGGTACCATTGCGAGTGATGCCGCTGATATCGAGTTTGACTTGGCGGTTAGCGTCGACCGTATACCAGTCGGACCATGGCAGCCGCTGCGAGGTATCTGTCAGGAAGTATGTAAAGAAGACAAAATCACCTTCTGCCGCATGTGGCAGGGTAACGATGGCCTCTTCACCCTGAATGTGAATTTGCATGTCCTGCTTGATGTCATCGTTCAAGTCATCATAGGCGGGAGGTTCTGGAGCACCAGCGGCCGGGGAATATTCACCGTAATCGAAGGTAGCGGTGACATTGCGGATAGGATCGTCATCTTTTAACGAACCAGTCAGCGCAATGATGGATTGCTCACCTTCGGTGAAAGCGGGCTTAGAACCGTTCGGTTTTTCGGTAGTGCCATCTGGCAAAGTGAACCAGTACTCGAAGTCACCGGTCTCTGGGTCAACTTCGTCGCGCAGCACAACCCAAATGGAGAGGTTGTCACTGATATTGGCTTCATCATCAATGCGAGAGTATCGGCCACGTGCCCCGAGCTTCAGAGCCACAACGGAGGCACCGTCGGAATTATTACAGAATCCTTTACCGACGATCTTAATGCGGTTTTCTGCATCCGGGCCCTCTGGAATACTCAGCTCAGCGCGTTCGGTTGAAGGCACGCATGTGGTGGTCTCCCCTTGCTCGGCTACCCACTGCTCGCCATCAATGAACAGCGAAGGCGAGACTACGGAGCGCTCTGGATCACCGAAGCCGGTTGCCAACGAGACCTGCAGCCGCTGGCCAGCAACAATATCGTCAGGTAAGTCCAGCTCGGTATCAAAGTCCCCATTCGATTCTGGAGTGACGTAAGCCCAGATCGTGGAATCTTCCTGACCAGAATTAGGGTGGATTTGAATATTGTCGGTCCGTGCGATGAATTCACCAGGCCCGGTCTGGAGCTTAACGGTCACCCGGGCTCCCCCATCACCAGCACTGTTGGTCCAGCCCTCCCCACGCAAGCGCAACTGGCCGCCAGGAGTCACTTCCTTTTGAATCCAGGCCTTGGAATTCGCATCGCTGGCTACGGCGACTTCAAAGTACTCCTGGGAGCTAGCGGAATCGCTGCTGTCTTGGGCAAAAGCCGTTGGAGCACTGGCTCCAAGGCTTAAGGCAGCCGCGGTGAGCAGAGCTACTACCGGGCGCAAAATGTTATGCTGCTTCATCACTTCACTCATTTCCTCAGCAATTACAGCAGATTGGAGCGGATATCATCGAGAATCTTGTGCGCCAATAAAGGGCCGCCGGTAGAAGTCCATGCCGCGCCATCAACAGGGATAATGGCATCGTTTTGGAAACATTGCAAGTCAGTAAATCCGGGCACTTCTGCCGCCTGAGCCAGGGCATCGGATGCGCCAGCAATATCGGCAGATCCACCGGCATCTGGGTTGGACACACTCGAACCACCAAGAGTGCCGAAGAACATGTAGTCAGCATCAATGGTGTTAATGTTTTCAACCGACACTGGCTCAGAGTGGCCACGTCCAAAGCGATCTTGGGACTCTGGGCGGCGCAAACCAACTTCTTCAAGCACACGACCTGCAGGCAGTTCCTTCAAGATGAGCGAAGGGGCGTTTCCCTGCCAGCGGATGATGGAGAAAGTAGATTCCCCATACGGACCAGCCAATTCATCACGCAACCCAGTGGCATCATTTTCGAAAGTACTGATGACTTCTTCACCTTGAGCAGCAAGGTTCATCGAATCAGCTACCAAGCGCAGGTTGTCGCGCCAGTCGCCACCGGCATAACCCGTGTATACGGTGGGCGCGATTTGGCGCAGCGTTTCAATAGCTGGTGGATTGTTATTAATACTGGTGCCGTCAACCAGGATGAGGTCCGGCTGAGCTTCACCAATGGCTTCAAAGTTCGGCTGAGACACAGCACCGAGCAATGGAATGTCGCCGGCGCGATCCAGCAGATACGAACTGACCGTGGACTGGCCACGACCAGTTACGGTTCCTACCGGCACCACCCCTAAAGCCAACAGGCCATCTAAGGTGGGCTCGGAAAGAGTCACAATGCGCACTGGGTTTTCGGGCACTAAAACCTCAGTACCTTCTACATCAACAATTGTGCGAGATGGGCCACTTGGCGTAGCGCCTCCGCCAGAACCGCAGGCGGTTAACCCGACCGCTGCGGCACCTAATAGACTTCCCGCCAGGAAATGGCGACGGCTAATATTCATTTTCATAACTCCGGAGTATGCAGGGGTGAGACCAGGGGAATGCTCTCGGCAACGACCAATGGAGTCCATAACTCATTCCGAGAGCACACACCCAAAGCCACCAGGATCGAAAAGGTACTGGTGGCTTTGATGAGTGTGAATCTAGTTTAAGGCTTAACTGCCAAATACCTCAAGGAAGGTAGGCACGAAGACCTGGGTGATCCAATTCTGAAGCAGAGTCAGGCCAGCCAAACCAAAGGCCAGGCTACCGAGGCCCAGAATGCCGATGGCACGGAAGACGTTGCCGAAAACAATCGACAGGCTGTAGCTGATGCTCAGGGAGACGCCAGACGCATTGGCGGTAGTGGATCCACCATTGTTGGTATTGGCATCAGTACCAGTGTTACCAGTGTTGTCGTCAGTGCTGCCAGTATTGTTGTCAGTGCTGGAGTCTTCGTCAACTGGAGCCTCATCCTTAAACTTAGGAGTGATCTTCACCAGGCGGTTGGTGGTAGCACCATCTTCGCCCTCAGAAGCCTTGTTCACGGAGAAGACATTGCCCTTGCCATCAGCTTCAAGGTGATTGACCAGGCCGCCTGGCTCATCAGCCAGCTGACCGAGGATCTTGTGCGTAGCAGCACCGATCACGGTTACAGTGCCGTCGGCACGGTTGACCACAAAGACAGTGTTGGATACTGGCTCGTACTCAGCATTAAGCGCACCAGCACCAATGGTCACACGGTTTGCAACCTCGCCAGAATCAACGTTGATAGCAATTGCCTCACTGCTATTTTGGCCCACAACCCAAAGCTCACGGGTGCTTGGCACGAAAGCAACACCGGAACCGGTATCCAAGCCATCCACATCATAGATCGTGGCAGCATTATCGTTGCGCAAATCAATCTTGGCAGCCTTTGGGTTCTCCAAAGAAACAGTGAACAGCTCGCCAGTCTCCTGGTTCAGGTCCAGAGCCATGGTTGAACCGAAGTCATCGCCTAGCTGAATGCTGCCGATCTTGCCCTTCTCAATGTCATAGATATCGATGTAACCACCGGCACTACGTGGGGAAGATACATAGGCCAGACCAGTCTCCTCGTCGATCACTACATCACGAGAGTGGCCAGTGGAGTCAGCATCGAACTGGTTAATAAGGGACAGGTCATCCTGGCTGTAGACAGCCACGGTATTCTGACGGGTGTTCGTTACCCACACCGCATTGTGTACGTCATCAACACCCACACCATAGACAGCGTAGAGACCCTCGGTGCCCTCAACTGCATCTGGGGTTACCTGAGCAACCACTTCCATGGTGTTGGGGTTGACTTTGTAGAGGGTAGACTCCTTGATTGGTGGGCGACCCACAGCGCGGGTCACGAACAGAGAGTCACTCTTTGGAGAGTAAGCAGACTGGTACAGGCCAGATGCCAAGTCCAGACGCTGAGTGTCGAATTCATGAGCGTTCAAGGCGCTGGCATCACCGGTGACCTTGGAACCACTATTCACAGTCACGGTCTTATCACCAATACGCACCTCCGCGATGATCTCTGCGCCTGGCTCATCCGAAATGGTCAGACCAGAAGCAGTAGCCACACCATCAGCTGCAGTGATGGGCTCACTGAGCCAGTTGTTGGCAGCAGTACCCAACTTCTCTACGACAGCACCCTCAGGTAGGTTGCCAACACTAGCGTTCAGCTCGCCATTAGCAGAAGTATTGTCCAGGCTCATGGACGGTTGTACCTCGAACGTAGTCTCAGCAGTGGTACCCTTCGAACCGGTCAGGGTCAGGGTGTAGGACTCACCAGCTACTGCGGTGCCCGCTGGAACAACAACGGTGCCAGTGTAAGCGCCCTTGTCATCAGCGGTGACCTCAGCAGCAGTGCTACGGCCTGCCTGGAAGGAAGCAGCAGTATCTCCAACCTTCGCTGTGATGGTCTCGCCAGCTTCGAAGCCAGAAACATCAACGCCAACTTGTGCGCTAGTATCAGCCTGGGTAGCAACGGAAGAAACTGCTACGCTAGAACCTTCTGGAACTGCACTTGGTTCGGCAGGTGCATTTGGATCAACAACCTCGAACCAGTTGTACCAAGAGAACGCGTCGCCACCGTCATTACCGCCGAGAATACGCAGCCAGTAGTAGCCAGGCTTGAGATCAGCTGGGATGTCCAACTTAAAAGTTGCGTTCGAAGCGCCACCTTCAACGTTGTAGTACACGTCGCCACGGTCATCTGCATTCTCCGGGTTGCCTTCACCGGATGGCTGTGGGCCCAGCTTCAGGTCTCCGTCGTTCAAGCGGATGCCAACAAAAGCATCTTTTGCTGGACGGGTTGGCATGTCGGTCAGGGTCACATCGACAGTGCCACCAGCCTCAACCTGAGGGGTAATGCTTAGGTGATCTGGCGAAACCTGGCCGCGTGGCTCTTTGCCAGTTGCGGAGACGTATTCTTGGGCTTGGGCGATGACTGGGTCCAGCGCAACGACACCGGTGGAAATAACGGCGGTTGCAGCCAAAACCGCAATCGCGCGCTTTCCGGCGATCCGGCAAGCATTCAGCTTCATTAATCTTTCCTTTCAGCTCCCTGGCAGGCATATGGGAGACCGTAGAGGTTGTGGGTATAGAGATAAAAAGGTTGACGAAATGCCTATCCAATTCATGATTAGGTTACCCATGCCAACCCCTAAGATTCAATTGTCAGATTCCTTTAAGCTTTGACAGGTCCCTAATTAATGCCATTTAAGCAGGTAGTTTAGGCATTCTTATCTTAGAAAAACTTGCCCCATAAGAAAGATCCAAGAATTTATATCCCTCAAACGGGGTAAATACATACAGCTTGCTGCCAGCCACTACACTAAAACACTATGTCCGCAACCCAGCTCCTCCATGAAGCAGTCGCTGCCCTCGGAGGCACGAACCGCCCCGGCCAAACAGCAATGACCGAGGCCGTGGAGCGTGCTCTATCCACCCAGCGTCACCTGGCCGTACAAGCCGGCACCGGCACCGGTAAGTCACTAGCCTATCTAGTTCCTGCTCTAGCCTACGCACAGAAAACTGAAAGCACGGTGATCGTCTCTACTGCCACCATCGCCTTGCAGCAGCAGCTGGTAGCCCGCGATCTACCACGGCTAGCCGAAGCACTCGCCGACACCCTGCCCAATAAGCCGAGTTTCGCCATCATAAAGGGACGATCGAACTACCTCTGCAAGCACCGGGTCAATACCGCGCCAGCAACAGATGACCCAGCGCTGATGAGCGAAGCGGAGCTCTCCCCCATGGGGCGCCAAGTTACCAAACTCTATGAATGGGCCGATACTACCAAGACCGGAGATCGTGATGACCTCGATTTCCCCGTCAACAATGAGGCCTGGCGGCAGGTGAGCGTGACCGCGCGCGAGTGTATTGGGGCAAGCCTGTGTCCCTTTGGCCAGGAATGCTTTGCCGAAGCCGCACGCCAAGAAGCCCACAACGTCGATGTAGTCGTAACCAACCATGCAATGCTGGCAATTGATGCCATGATGGATGTCGAAATCCTCCCACAACACGACGCCATCATTATCGATGAGGCCCATGAACTAGATTCACGCATCACTGCGGTCTCAACCACCGAAATCGGGCGCACTGCTTTAGCAACGACTGCCCGGCGCGCAGAAAAATTAAGCCAAGACGAAGCGATCACACAGCTCACCGAGGCAGCAACCCTATGGGAAGAAGCCATTGATGAACTTGCACCAGGGCGCATTAATGAGCTGCCGGACTACCTCGCTACCCCATTCCGCGGTTTACGCGACGCCTTATGGCGAGTCCGTGAGGCAATCAATCCCCCACCCGAGGGCGAAGCAAGTAACGACCCCGAACGCTATACCGAGCGCACCACCTTAAGCAGTCACGTCGAAGAACAACACGATGCCGTGGTGCGCGTGTTAGAAGTCTTTGCCGAACCCGACATCAAGAAGCATTCCGACGTCGTCTGGCTCGATGAGACCAGCACCATTCGGGTAGCCCCCATCTCTGTGGCCGGTCTACTACGCACCCGCCTCTTCGGAGAGAACACCGTGATACTGACATCTGCCACCCTAGCCTTAGGAGGGCGCTTCGATATCCTGGCCCAACAGTGGGGCCTGCCCAAAGGCACCTGGGACAGTTTGGATGCCGGCAGCCCCTTCCAACCGCAACGCTCCGGGATCCTATATACCCCTCGCACCTTGCCAGAACCAGGCCGAGGTGGGCTACAGCCCGAGGTCCTGGAAGAAATGCGCACGCTCATTATGGCTGCCGGTGGGCGCACACTCGCGCTATTTACCTCACGGGCAGCAATGCGCGAGGCCAAAGAGAAGCTCGCACCGCACATTCCTTTTGATATTTACTGCCAAGATGAAGATCGCACCGCTACATTAATAGCCAAGTTCGCCGCCAAAGAGAATTCCTGCCTCTTTGGCACCTTAAGCCTATGGCAAGGCGTCGACGTCCCAGGGGCCTCCTGTTCCCTGGTGATCATGGACAAAATCCCCTTCCCTCGCCCCGATGACCCGTTGCTGCAAGCACGCAAGGATGCCGCCGATGCCCAAAACCGTAATGGCTTTATGGAAGTAGCCTGCACCCACGCCGCCCTTTTGATGGCACAGGGAGCAGGGCGTTTGCTACGCTCATCCACCGACCGCGGTGTTGTAGCCATTATGGACCCACGCTTGGCAACCCGCCGCTATGGTACTTTCCTCATTAACTCCATGCCGCCATTTTGGCGCACTCAAGAATTAAGCGTTACCACGGCCGCTTTGCAAAGGCTGCGACAGTAACACTATTAGGCGCCACCTCAGTGAAGCCAGCATCGCGTACAAATTCCGCCGCTTGAGGCAGGTAGCGCTCGAAGACCTGCGCCTCCACTTCACGGACTTCCCAACCTGCATCGAGATCTACTTCATGGCGCGCTACATGAAGCATGGTGGCATGTCCGACTTGCGCTGCTGCCTTTCCCAAGGACATCCCAAGGCCTTTGTTGACCAGGACGAGCCCCCGCTGTGGATCCGGCTCCGGCAGGCCATCATCAGGTGGCAAATCAGTACCTTTAATTTGCATTTTTTTGATGAGCTGCGGTACTTGATAGACCGCAGTGGGTACGAAGGCACGCACCTGCGCTGCCCCGACTGTGGCCGTTGCTCCGGGCAGCACTTGTACATGTTCCCATGAAGAGTTTCGGGCCCGGCGCGCTACTTTGCGGATGCGATGGTTGTACCAAGCAAGCAGTCCCTCTTGAAAGATCGGGTCTGTAATCGCACGCTCATCAAGACAGACGTCAACGACGGCCTGCCCTGCGGCTGCAAGATAGTCCGCGCGCGTAGCTACTACCTGGTTAGGCAGGTGCAAGACCAGCTGCATGGCCTGCACAGAATCTGGATTGGCCGGATCTTCATTATCCGGCAGGCGTTGAGCTAGCACATGCCGGAGCTGCTCTAAGGGACTCATAGCGGGTGCCTTTGAGCACCAACGGTGTCCTCATCAGCGGCATCAATTTCAGCGCGGGTGATGCCCAGCATGTGTAGGACCTCATCCATGAAAGGAGAGTTGACGGAGGCGTCGGCGACTTCGCGCAGGGCAGGCTTGGCATTAAAAGCAATGCCCATGCCGGCTGCAGAGATCATATCGATATCATTGGCACCATCGCCCACTGCAACGGTCTGGTACATCTCTAGGCCGGCATCAGCGGCGAATTCGCGCAAATACATGGCCTTCTTCGCCCGGTCAACGACCTCACCAATGACATTGCCGGTGATCTTGCCATCAATGATTTCTAAGGTATTGGCGCGCAAATAATCCAACTGCAGCTCTTCGGCTAAGCCTTCGAGTACCTGCACGAACCCCCCAGAGACCACGGCCGTGGTGTAACCCAGGGACTTCAGGGTGCGGATGGTGGTGCGCGCGCCTGGAGTTAGCGTGATATCGCGAGCTACCGATTCAATCACAGATGCATCAAGACCAGCTAATGCTTTCACACGCTCGCGCAAGGATTCCTCAAAATCGAGTTCGCCGCGCATGGCTCGCTCGGTAACTGCAGCAACTTCTGCTTCCCGCCCAGCATGAGCAGCGAGCATTTCAATGACCTCGCCAGTGATCAAAGTCGAATCACAGTCAAAACAAATCAGGCGTTTGGAGCGGCGGAGCAGTCCAGCACGCTCAATGACAATATCAACGCCAACTTCTTGTGTTACCTCGGCGAGCGCCTTCCGCAGGGGCTGCGCAGCACCTGGCGTATCGTCCTCGACGGTTACCTTAAGCTCCAAGCCAGTAATTGGATAGTCCGCGATGCCACGAATGGTATCAATATTGGCGCCGTAATCAGCCAAGGTTTGGCCGATCCGTGAGATCGCACGAGCGGGAACGGGGTTGCCAAGAACCACAATCTCATGGGTGGAGCGAGGGCGAGAAAATTCTGGAGATTCAGGCAGTTCCACCTGCACAGTCTGACCATAGGCCTGCAAGGTGGTGGTGAGCCCTTCGCGCAGACGGTCCATACGCGCAGGATCAACCCCTACGAATGCGGCCAAGTTCAAGAAGCCACGGAATTTGGATTGCTCTACATCGAGCACCTGTACCGCATGAGACGAGAGCACCCGGAAGAAGGATCCGGTTACACCTGGCCGGTCAGTACCGGTGACGGTGATAACGGCGACTATAGCGCCCTCGGCGGGTTGCACATTGTATTGTTCAAAAGCCACCAAGCCATTCAACCATGCAAAAACTGCAGTGAGCAAAACGCTCACTGCAGTGTCAGGAAGGTGCGAAGAGGTTATTTACTCCTCGATGGTGCCTGGAGTCTTGGGGGCGTGGCCAACGTGGGCTTCACGACGCATGCGCTCCACCATGTGTGGGTAGTGCAGCTCGAACGCTGGGCGCTCGGAGCGAATACGTGGCATCGCGGTGAAGTTGTGGCGCGGTGGAGGGCAAGAGGTTGCCCACTCCAGGGAGTTTCCGTAACCCCATGGGTCATCAACGGTTACGATCTCGCCGTAGCGCCAGGACTTGAAGACGTTCCAGATGAATGGGATGACCGACAGGCCCAGAATGAAGGAGAAGATCGTGGAGATCTGGTTGAAGATGGTGAGGCCATCAGACTCCAGGTAGTCGGCGTAACGACGTGGCATACCCATGTTACCTACCCAGTGCTGAATTAAGAAGGTGCCGTGGAAGCCGATGAAGGTCAGCCAGAAGTGGATCTTGCCTAGGCGCTCGTCCAGCATACGACCGGTCATCTTGGGGAACCAGTAGTAGACGCCGGCAACGGACGCGAATACCAAGGTACCGAAGAGGGTGTAGTGGAAGTGCGCGATCAGGAAGTAAGACTCAGCCAACTGGAAGTCCAGTGGTGGGGAGGCCAGCATAACACCGGTGATGCCACCGAAGAGGAAGGTGGCCAAGAAGCCCATAGCCCACACCATTGGGGTGTGCCAGGAAATGTTGCCCTTCCACATGGTGCCGAGCCAGTTGAAGAACTTCACACCGGTTGGCACGGCGATCAGGAAGGTCATGAAGGAGAAGAATGGCAGCAGGATAGCACCGGTAACGAACAGGTGGTGCGCCCACACAGCCATTGACAAAGCACCGATCGACAAGGTCGCGAAGATCAGGCCGATGTAGCCGAACATTGGCTTCCGGGAGAATACCGGAACGATCTCGGAAATGATGCCGAAGAACGGCAGCGCGAGAACATACACCTCAGGGTGACCGAAGAACCAGAAGAGGTGCTGCCACAAGATGGCGCCACCGTTGCCTGGATCGTAGATGTGTCCGCCCAGCTTGCGGTCATAAAGCACGCCAAGTGCAGCAGCCAACAGCAGTGGGAAGATCATCAACACGATCATCGAAGCAACGAACACGTTCCAGCAAAAGATCGGCATACGGAAGAAGGTCATGCCTGGCGCACGCATGCACAGCAGGGTCGTCAGCATGTTGATGGCCGAAGCTACCGTACCTACACCGGTTGCACCAACGCCCACAATCCAGAAGTCAGATCCGATACCTGGGGAGTGGATAGAGTCAGCCAATGGCAAGTACATGGTCCAGCCGAAGTCTGCAGCACCGCCTGGAGTGAGGAAGCCGCAGAGCATAGCAACGATACCGATCTGGGTGACCCAGAAACCGAAGGCGTTCAATCGCGGGAAGGCCACATCGGGCGCGCCAATTTGCAGCGGCAGGATGTAGTTCGCGAAGCCCCATACGATCGGAGTACCGAATGCCAACAGCATGATCGTGCCGTGCATGGTGAACAGCTGGTTGAACTGCTCATTAGATAAGAATTGGAGTCCTGGGCGGAAGAGCTCTGCGCGGATGAGCAGAGCCATCAGACCACCGACGAAGAACCAGATAAAGGACATCACGATGTACATAATGCCCAGAGTCTTGTGATCTGTGGTGGTGAGCAGCTTCCAAGAAAGAGACCCCTTTGGGGCTCCTCCCTTCGGCTCAGGCCGGGCTGGCGGAGTGTGATTCTCCTGCCGTGGCGCCACAGTAGTCATGTATTCCTCCTGACAAATGGATATGAGCTGCTTTCCAGCTCGCTCACATCAAATTTTTACACACCAGCCGCTAGACCGGTTTCCCCACAGATTCTAATCCTGGGTAGAGTTATTGAAAAGCCCACCCCTCATGTCGCTTCGCGCTTCATCAAGGGCGGGCTTCAAATTCACATCATTCTTCAAGGTTGGAGACTTTTCCTGGCGCTTATAGTGAGGCATTTTTTAAATACCTGCGCCAATCCACACCTTTCGCGTACCCCCGCCAGTATTCATACTAAAGAATGAACGGCGCGCCTGCTAGAAATCCCAGTCGTCATCTGTAGTGTTCTCCGCACGGCCGATCACATAAGACGAGCCAGAGCCAGAGAAGAAATCGTGGTTTTCATCGGCATTTGGCGACAGAGCCGAAAGAATTGCCGGAGACACGCGGCACTCATCAGCTGGGAAAAGGCCTTCATAGCCCAAGTTATTCAGCGCTTTATTTGCGTTGTATCGCAAGAAGCGCTTCACATCTTCAGTCCAGCCCAACCCATCATAAAGGTCTTCGGTGTACTGGATTTCATTCTCATAGAGCTCATAGAGCAAATCGAAGGTATATTCCTTCAACTCATCCTGGCGCTCCTGCGTCGCTTGGCGCACCGCTTGCTGATATTTGTAGCCAATATAGTAGCCATGCACGGCCTCATCGCGAATGATCAAGCGAATGATGTCCGCGGTATTGGTCAACTTCGCGTGGCTCGACCAGTACATCGGCAAATAGAAACCGGAATAAAAGAGGAAGGACTCCAACAAAGTAGAAGCAACCTTGCGCTTTTCTGGATCATCACCTTCGTAGTACGCCAACACAATCTTGGCCTTGCGCTGCAGGTTCTCATTTTCTTCCGACCAGCGAAACGCCTCGTTGATCTCCTTGGTGGAAGCCAGGGTCATAAAGATATTTGAATAGCTCTTCGCGTGCACCGACTCCATGAAGGCGATATTGGTATATACAGCCTCTTCATGAGGAGTGTTCGCATCCGGAATCATAGAGATTGCGCCCACCGTACCCTGGATAGTATCCAGCATGGTCAGGCCGGTGAAAACGCGCATCGTAGTTTGCTGCTCGAGCTCGTTGAGCGTCTTCCAGCTCTTGACGTCATTTGAGACTGGCACCTTTTCCGGCAGCCAGAAGTTACCGGTAAGGCGATCCCAGACTTCTAAATCCTTTTCATCTGGGATGGTATTCCAGTTAATCGCCGATACTGGCTTTTCATGGCTTGCTAGATAGTCGTCAACGGTAGACACAATTGCTCCTTTGCTTGGTTTGAGCGTCTTTCTCTAATGTAGCGCATTCTTGCTACAGTGTTTTACATCACAGTCAATAGCTGTGCTTAGGCTTCCTATGGTCAATAATGTCCACGTCTCCCCACCGTAAAAATACCCGAACTGACCTCATCGTTTAGATAATTATCTTTCATTATGAACCTGCGATATTGATAGGCAATCCAATACCAAAGTCGGGGTTTTAGTATGCGTTTACTTAGCTGCACAAAGCAATCAAGCGTCTTATCATCGGAAGCATGACAATCAATGAAAAGCTTGCATCTGCACTGAACAATCAAGTAACCGCCGAGCTCGAGGCCGCTTTAACATACCTCCAGCTCTCCTACGTCCTCGATGATCTCTCATTGAGCGGTATGGCACACTGGATGCGACTCCAGCACGCCGAGGAACTCGAGCACGCCGAAGCCTTCGCCAACCACCTGCTCGACCGCGACTACCGCCCACAAATTGGCGACATCGCACCTCCAAAGCTGGACGTAAACTCGGCCATCGAGGCTTTCGAAGCCTCCCTGGCTCACGAGCAGAAGGTATCCGGTCTAATCCGCGAACTCGCTTCCATCTCGGAATCCGTCAAGGACTACGACTCTCGTCCCCTGCTCGACCGTTTCTTGGACGAGCAAATTGAAGAAGAATCCACCGTGAAGGAAATCCTGGATCGCCTGAAGTTAGCTGATGGCGGCAACGGAATCCTGCGCATTGATGCAGAATTGGGCGCTCGCTAAACACGAAAAAACAAAAGTCCCCCTTTCATATAGATTGGGGGACTTTCTCGCGCCTAAAGCATGCAGCTGACGCAGCCCTCAACCTCGGTACCCATCAAAGCAACCTGACGCAGGCGGATGTAGTAGAGGGTCTTAATCCCCTTACGCCATGCATAGATCTGGGCACGGTTGATGTCACGGGTGGTAGCGGTGTCCTTGAAGAACAAAGTCAGCGAAAGACCTTGGTCAACATATTTCGTGGCTACTGCATAGGTATCGATAACCTTCTCGTAGCCGATCTCGTAGGCATCCTTGTAGTAATCGACGTTGTCATTATCCATATGAGGAGCTGGATAGTAGACGCGGCCGATAGCGCCTTCCTTGCGGATCTCGATCTTGGATGCGATTGGGTGAATCGATGAAGTGGAGTTGTTAATGTACGAGATCGAACCGGTTGGCGGCACGGCCTGCAAATAACGGTTATAAAGACCGTCGCGGGCAACCGCAGCCTTAAGATCTGCCCAGTCTTCTACAGTTGGGGTGTAGATGCTGGAATTGGCGAACAATTCCTTTACTCGTTCGGTCTGCGGCAGGAACTCACCAGGATCAAAACGATCAAAGTACTCCCCACTTGCATACTCGGAGTCTGCAAAGCCTTCGAAAGTCTCCCCGCGCTCACGTGCAATACGATTAGAAGCGCGCAGACACTGATAGAGCACCGCAGCGAAGTAGGCGTTAGTGAAATCGAGCCCTTCCTCGGAACCATATTCGATGTGCTCACGACCCAAATAACCGTGCAGATTCATCTGCCCCAATCCGATAGCGTGGGCGGCGTCATTGCCCTTGCGAATCGACGGCACCGAATCAATAGAAGTCTGCTCGCTGACGGCAGTCAGGCCGCGGATAGCAGTTTCAATAGTCTTTGCAAAATCGGGGGAATCCATGGTCATCGCAATATTCAGGCTGCCCAAGTTGCAGGAGATGTCCTCGCCCACGGTCTCATAAGTAAGATCCTGGTTCATCTCGGATGGAGTGTTGACCTGTAGAATCTCCGAACACAGGTTGGACATATTCACGCGACCAGCAATGGGATTCGCCTTGTTGACCGTGTCCTCGAACATGATGTACGGATAGCCCGATTCGAATTGGATCTCTGCAATGGTCTGAAAGAACTCACGTGCATTGATCTTCGTCTTACGGATACGCGGATCCTCTACCATCTCTTCATAATGTTCGGTAATGGAGATATCGGCAAAAGGCTTGCCATAGACGCGCTCGACATCATATGGAGAGAACAAGTACATGTCATCGTTACGCTTGGCAAGCTCAAAAGTCACATCTGGGATAACCAGGCCGAGCGAAAGCGTTTTAATGCGGATCTTCTCATCAGCGTTTTCGCGCTTAGTATCCAAGAAGCTCATCACGTCTGGGTGGTGCGCACTTAAGTACACCGCACCTGCACCCTGGCGCGCGCCAAGCTGATTGGCATAAGAGAAGGAATCCTCCAAAAGCTTCATCACAGGGATGACGCCAGAAGACTGGTTCTCAATCTTCTTGATAGGAGCGCCAGCTTCACGTAGATTACTCAGCAATAAGGCCACGCCACCCCCGCGCTTAGACAGCTGCAGGGCGGAGTTGACGGAGCGACCGATGGACTCCATATTGTCCTCAATACGCAGCAGGAAACAGGACACTGGCTCCCCGCGCTGCGCCTTACCTGAGTTGAGGAAGGTTGGTGTCGCTGGCTGAAACCGACCAGTCATGATTTCATCAACGAGGTTCTTCGCTAAATCGACATCACCAGCAGCCAAGGTCAAGGCCACCATACACACGCGATCCTCGAAGCGCTCCAAATAACGGCGACCGTCAAAAGTCTTCAGAGTATAAGAAGTGTAGTACTTATAGGCACCGAGGAAAGTCTTAAAACGGAAGCGATGAGAATAAGCCTGCTTAAACAGGTCTTTGACATCCTGGAAGTCGTATTGCTCTAAGACTTCCGGCTCATAGTAATTATTACCTAGCAGATAACCGATCTTTTCTTCCAAATCATGAAAATAGACGGTGTTCTGATTAACGTGCTGCAAGAAATACTGGTTTGCAGCCTCACGATCTTTATCGAATTGGATATGTCCGGTCTCGTCATAGAGATTCAGCAGCGCATTAAGCGCATGATAATCCAGCTGTACTGGTTCGGCTACAGTCTTGCCAACACTATTGGTCATTGCAGTCATCTTTCATCAAGCAGTAATAAGGCCGAGAGTTTCCGCATGCTGGCGCAAGCCATCGCGCACCTTCGCCACATCCTCGTCGGTACCCAGTAGTTCAAAGCGATATAGATAAGGAACCTGGCATTTCTGGGAAATAACATCGCCAGCTCTGCCAAAATCGGAACCGAAATTGGTGTTGCCGCCGGCGATGACTCCTCGAATATATTGCCGGTTGTGCTCATTATTGAGGAAATGGATTACCTGGCGTGGCACCGGGCGCGAATTCTCCCCATGAATGGATGCTCCACCACCATAGGTGGGACAGATCAGTACATAGGGCTCATCAACCAGCAAATCCGGATCCGAATTATGCAACGGAATACGCTGCGACGGAAATCCCAACTTTTGCACGAAGCGGTGGGTGTTTTCAGTTGCGGAAGAAAAATACACCACAAGCATTGCGAGGTTCCTATCCTTGCAAAATAAGAAGCTGCTAGGAGAGATACCTAGCAGCTCGTTTCAAATGATTTAGGAGGCAACAGCTGCTGCCTGCAGCGACTTAATGCGCTCCGGGCGGAACCCAGACCAGTGCTCCCCATCAACCTCAACGACTGGAGCCTGCAAGTAGCCAAGAGCCATCACGTAATCGCGAGCCTCATCGTCGACGCTAATGTCAACGAGCTCGTAATCCAAGCCCGCACGGTCGAAGGCCTTCTTCGTAGCATTGCACTGGACGCAAGCTGGCTTGGTGTAAATAGTGATCGACATGATGGATCCTTAACGCACTATTGGTAGAAATTTGGTCAAAAAATAGCCTGGAACTTGGAAAATGTCCGCTCGTTCCGGCGACAACAAAGACACTATACGTAGTGACAGCAATGCGCAAGGGGCACAATATATTGTGGTTACAGCAATGTAATTCCTGGAAAATGCGGGGTTCGAACCCCACATGTTGGTCATTTCATTCTCATGAAGAGCATTTAGGTCCCACGTTTCCCCAGGTGGACAAAATTGTATGTGATCCAATTAACAATTGGCGTGCATAAAACAAAGAAAAAGCGTGCAACACCAAATTGGTGCTACACGCTCTTCATTGTCTCAAATTAGCCCTGACGAGCCTTGAAACGGGGATCCTTCTTATTGATCACATAAACCTTGCCGCGACGACGCACAACCTGAGCGCCCGGCTTATTCTTCAGCGACCGAAGGGACTTGCGAACCTTCATCGGGCGCTCCTTTCTGCTGCGCGAGCCACGAAGTAGCTCTTCACTTCGACGACCACCAATCTAATGACAGTCGACTATGACACGATGAAACAGTGTATACGACTTCGACACGCACATCAAACTCTCGCTGCAGCGAAGTGCTGCACCGCCCACATTCTGCCCGATTTTAAAGCCACTGGAAATTCATTAAATTCCAATTCTTCCTCCTCAGGCCCCATATATCCAGCCCTACCAGTGACCGGATCCCGCGCATAGTAGCCATTTCGTTTGCACTGCTTATTGTCATCATTGAGTGCATTATGCGTTGCACAGGCAGCTACCAGATTCACCAAATTCGTCTCCCCACCTTGCTGCCACGCCTCCAAATGATGGGCTTGGCAGCTGATTGCAGGGCGCTCGCAAGTGGGATCCACGCATAATAATTGGTCTGCAGCCAGCATCAACCGCTGTTTAGTATTGGCAAGACGACGCGTGCGAAATAGATCCACCGGCTCGCATTGTTCGTCATAAACAATTGCGTACCCGAAATCGGCCAGCAACTGGGAAGCCAATTCAGCCACCGGAATCTGTGCCCCATCGGTGGTAGCAAGCAGGCCATCGCCGATGTGACGCATCCCATCAGCGGGTAACAAAATCAGCCCCTCACGCTTCTGTTCACTCGCACCTACCCCACCCGTAAGCATCTGGGAGGCAAATACATCAGCCATGGCCTGTTGATGCGAGAGCTGCTGATTGTGGGTGCGCAGTTTGCGGGCTTGGAACTCCAAAGCATTCTGAATGCTCGCAACCGTGGCATCATCAAGTTTGGCCATTATGTAGCGCATCCCATTGGCATCTGGGTGCTTGGAGCAGCGCACCCAGCGCCGCCACGGCTCCTTTTTGCCACCATTAAGTTGCTTAACCCGCGCCCTCACATGCGTCTTGATGAGGTCGACATCTTTATCTCGGGCGAAATCCACCAATTCAAGCAAAAGCTCAGGTTCAGTCTTGGCAGCCTGCTTATTGAGGTGACTTACTCCGGTAGAAATCACCATCAGAGTTGCTAACGAGAGCTTGTTTTCGCGGGCACGGGCAACTGCCTGGGCACGCACTGGATCTTTCGCGAAGAAACGACGTGACATCGCAGCCAATTGGCGTACCTTCGCCTTTGATTCGCCGAAGACATGGGCCCAGTCACGCTGTTTTTGTGGGGTGGAAACATGCCGATAGAAGTATTCGGCGACGTCAATTCCTTGGGTCGCGAACGCTTCAAATGCGGCTTTAATATCCATAGTTTTCACCCTAATACCGCAGGTCAGATACGTCGAATGGCGCCTTTCGGATCTGTGGATAACCACCTACAGTAAGCAAAGGTTATCCACATTTTTTCGCCCAACCCACCCTCCTACTAGCCAAAGTAAGGGCCAGTAGCGTATTAGAATATGCCCCATGAGCCCTGAACAAGCAGACATCATCGCCGCCGTAGCAGCCCAACCAAGCATCGACCCCGCCACCGAGATCGAGCGCCGCATTCAGTTCCTCATGGACTATATGCAAGCCGCCCACGCCGAAGGCTTCGTCCTGGGAATCTCTGGAGGCCAAGACTCGACCCTTGCAGGCCGCCTCACGCAGCTGGCGGTCGAGCGCCTGCGCGCCCAAGGCACCTCCGCCGAATTCTGGGCACTCCGACTGCCTTATGGGCTACAAGCCGATGAAGACGATGCCCAGCGCGCCCTGCAATTCATCCAGCCTGACAACACCGCAGTTATCAACATCAAAAAGGCCACCGATGCCGCAGCTGCCCAAGCTGCTGCAGCATTAGGCGATGAGGAGCTCACTGACTTCAATAAGGGCAATCTCAAGGCCCGCCAGCGCATGGCCGCGCAATATGCCGTCGCAGGCGAGCGTGGCCTGCTCGTCGTTGGAACTGACCATGCCGCCGAGAACGTGACCGGCTTTTTTACTAAGTTCGGTGATGGCGGCGCAGACCTCCTACCCCTGTTCGGCTTGACAAAGCGCCAAGGAGCAGCCCTTTTGGCACATCTCGGCGCGCCTGCCAGCACTTGGGAAAAAGTACCTACCGCCGACCTGGAAGAGGACGCTCCCGGCCTTGCCGATGAGGCCGCTTTGGGCATTACTTACGCCCAGATCGATGACTTCCTCGAAGGTAAAGAGCTTGCGGATGCCCACGCCACCGACCGCCTGCTGCATCTATGGAAAATTGGGCAGCATAAGCGCGAATTGCCTCCGGGGCCCCAAGAAACCTGGTGGCGCTTATAAAAGATGCAACACGTTGCGCGCTTCATGGGCTAGCGCCATCCCATATGCTCGTCCATGCGTAAGAGCGTGAACCGCGAGCGGATGCAGCTGATGGATACACAAGGTTGCGCGCCAATCTCCTTCCAGCCCGACCTCTTCGCTATACGCATCAAACAGCGCCTCTTGATGGGCTACACCGAATAGGTCTAGCATCGCTAGGTCCGTCATTGGGTGCCCTCCATGGGCTGCCGGATCAATGAATTTCGGCCCCTGCTCTGTATACAGCAGATTTCCCGCCCACAAATCTCCGTGGATTCGGGCCGGGGGAACTTGGAAATCTTTCCCTGCGTCAAGCAAGCAGGTACAGGCCTGCTCTACCACCGCAACTTCATCAGCGCTTAGATTGCCTTTATCATGCGCCGCGGCGAGAAAGGGCAACACCCGCTGCTGTACGAAAAATGTAGCCCATGAAGGGCTCGGCTCACATGACTGCTGAACGCGGCCAATAAAATTTGGCCCTTCCCAACCGTCTGGTGGGCATCCAAATGAAGCAGCTCCGGCGGCATGGATACTCGCGAGTTCCCGGCCGGCTTCCCGCGCCATAGCCGCTGTGGGGCGGGCCGGCTCATAATAACGAGTTGTTATAGAGTTTTCTGTTACGCCGAGCACCTCTACGACAGCGGAACTACCTTCACGCAACCAGTACAAACCTGCGGCTTCGGCTTGTGCAGCCCCTCCAGTGGCAGTTTTTCTGTGTTGAGCAACCATGTTTCCAGGCTACATGTGTGTTGCTATTCAGGTAGATTTCCGGCATTATCAATACTGTCTTGTGTCATTTTTGATGGTAACGTAAGGGAAAATTTGCATGACAGATTACACTCTCTCGACTCGCGTTGAGAAGGCGGTTCCTCGCCGTGAAGTTTTCCGCCAACTCATTTTCTTCTTAAAGAAAATGCGTGAGCGCAATATGGTTGAATCCGGTGGCCGATCCGAATTGAAAAAGGATTTGGCTAATATAAAGCGATGGGGGGGGCTGGAAGCGACCATCATGGCGCGCGGCGCGCGTCAAGTTCCCGACAAGGAATGCCTTGTTGATGACGATGGCACGTTAACCTACGGCGAATTTTTCGAACAGGCTACCCGCCTGGCACAAGACCTTGATTCCCGCGGCTTGCATAATGGCGCAAATGTCGCGGTGATGGCCCTCAATGGCCGTGCAGCAATCTTGCCGCTGACAGCCCGCCACATGGCTGGCTTTCACATTTTCATGATCAACGGAAATGCCTCGGCCCACCAGATCGAAGAGTACCTGGACTATCACGACATCAAACTCCTCATTATTGATGAGGAATTCTTGCCACGCCTGACTTCCCGCGCCCGACAGCGCACTGTCATCCTCGGCCACTTGGAAAGCGAACCAGTTGAGCAGCGCCAGGATGGCAGCCGTCCGTTCGTCAGCTTGCAGGAAATTATTGATCAGGCGCCTGCTGATCGCGAACTACCCCAAAAGCCCTCCAAGAGTATGCACGTGGTGATGACCTCTGGCACCACCGGTATGCCTAAGGGTGTGGTTCGCCGCTCCCTAAACTCTCCACAAGGCTTCGCCTCGGTGGCCGCCGCGGTACCGCTAGAACGCAATATGAATGTACTGCTTACCGCTGTGCTCTTCCATGCCTATGGTTGGGCCTATATGGGTTTCCTCTTCCTGGCACAATCACGCATTGTGACACGCCGTCACTTCTCTGGCGAGCAGGTCATCAAGGATTTCCAGGAATATGACATCAATTGTTGGATTGCCGCAGCTACCCGCATCCGCACCGTCATCGCATATATGGATGAAGTGGGTATCAAGCGCTATGACGGGCTGAAGGTCATCACCAACTCTGGTAGCCCGCTGCTGCCGTATGAGATTCAGCAGTCGAATGACAAGTTTGGCCCTGTGCTGTGCTCCATGTATGGCAGTTCCGAGACTTCGGCTGTAGCCGTGGCTGGTGCTGCGGAACTCGTCGATGACCCACAGCTGACTGGTCGTGTCTACCCAGGCTGCATCGTCAAGATCTTCGACCAGGATGGCAACGAAGTACCAGAAGGCACTGAGGGAGTTGTCGCAGTTTCCTGCTTCGATCTTTTTGCGGGCTACACTGATCCTTCCGTTGAAGTCCCTATGATCAACGGCTACTACTACATGGGCGATCGCGGCTACCGCAAGGGCGACAAGCTCTATATCCTGGGCCGCGCCGATGACTTAGTCATTACTCAATTTGGCGAGAAGATCTTCCCCATCGAGATCGAAGATGAACTGCTGCGTGATGAGCGTATTACCGATGCCTTCGTCCACGGAGTGAAGGATGACCAGACGGGTCAGGCCCTGCGGGCCTATGTAAGCGCCCAGGCTGAAATTACTCCAGAAGAGATTCGAGACCGTATTCGCGAAAATCTCTCTGATGCCCACGTCCCGCGGGATATTATCTACATCCGCGATTTCCCACGTGGGCCAACTGGCAAAGTTATTTCCCGGCATCTACCAGAGCCGGATGAGACTAACCAACACTACACCACTTAATTAGACGTGGCGGTCGGCTATGTTCCCACACCTTATTTCATGGTACGACCGCCACCCCTCCATAACAGAAAAGAGCTCAATATGAAGATTCGTGCACTCGGTGCGACTCTGGCAGCCTCTGCCCTCGTATTGTCTGCTACCCCGGTAGCCCAGGCACAGAATGCTTTCCTTTCCTCCCCTGGCAGAGAGGTCCCTAATGTCAATTGGGAGTTGGCCTTAGACCCCAATACCTACACCAACCCCACTCCAATCGAGCGGGAGATTCTGCCCGACAACCTTGTGGCATTCGGTGACTCCATCATGGCGAATCCTACATATGGTGATGCAGCTATGAACCAGGTAACCGGAGAAGAGGTACGCGATATCGTGCGTACCCTCAATAACAACATCACTCCACAAGGCTGCGCGCAGGGAACCCCGAATACCGCTGATGAAATCGGCAAGAACCTCGGTGTACCAGTCAATAACTACGCCTGCCCCGCAGCAACCTTGTACACCCTTGAAAAGAATAGCTTGGCGGGCCAGGTTGCTGCCGCAGTTGCTGATGGCGCACTGAATGAAAGTACTCGATATGTCGTAATTCAGGGTGGATATAACGACATCTATAGCAATTACCTTCGCCCCACCGGTGAAGAAGGCGCCAGCATCCCAGGTGATGAGGGTACGGCAACCCAACGCGACTTGTTCGCGGATGCCATTGATAGTTTAATCGCCCAGGTGCGAGCCTCCGCACCAAATGCCAAGATCAGCCTGCTCGGCTACCACACCATTACTCCTGATACTCCAGCCGGTTGGCAGTGCATCTACCACGTAGGCCAAGGCAATGGTGCTGCCAATGTGTGGAACCTGACCTATGCAGTGCCAGTGGCACAGAATACCCAGGGCGAGCGCAACACCCAAAAATGGCTATCCGAAGCGGCACAGCGAAATGGCATTACCTTCGCTGATGTACGCGAGTTTTCCAAAGACCACACCGAATGCACTGCTCCCGCAGACCGTTGGGTCGGCGGCATCATCTTGGACACCACTTCTAGCGGCCACAACCTGGCCCTGCACTTAACCGATGCCGGTGTCTACGCCCTATCCTCCGAGTACGCTCGTCAAATCGCTTAAACGAAAGGACCTCCCATGATTTTCTTTACTAATTTGCCTGCAGGTAATCCCGCACTCGAGATGTGGAATACCCTTGCCCAACAGCTCATGGTCTTTGTCGATAACATCACTCCAGGAATTATCGGCGCTCTGAATAATCTTCCGCTCTAAGTCATGCCCAAATGTGGTGGTTTTTCTTTCCAATTTTCACCACGGCATACAGTTTGTCGTAGGACTCATGTAGTTAACACGGTGGTTTTTCCTCCATTTTCCACCGATTGCAGTGTTTCTCTATCGATAAACACTATTAACTAGGCACTTAGCGCGGATCACATGGCGGTCATCACTGTTGATGGCCGCCTTCTGTGCTTTATTACCTTCATTGCGACAAACCATCCATACATTCCAGCAATTTCTCCCAAAGAATTTTTTATAAGCTAATTAAAGCTTTAATCTAGAACCGTCTAGCTATACAGTGGCTCTTCGCTCTACTTCCACACACCTTAAGTAGCAGCGAATCCAGCTCAGATAAGAACCCTCACAACCGCATAACAAGCTTCACACCTTTGCTATTACCAGCAGTAAAATACTGCATTACCACATCATTCTCACCATGAGGGCAACATGCCAGGGTATACACTTGACACCAAGAGCAATCATGGAATTACGTTCGCAAGGTATTTACCCAATTGGGACAATTCCTCAAGGTTTTGTAGGCCCTGAAATCCAATATGTCTTGCCGCGGAACTCACTGAACCGCCCGATCACTCCAAATCTCGTAGCTGTACGGTGCTGACTCCTAGTTCCACCGCTTACCCCAAAGGTGTCGTCCACATAATTCCTGTCTCCTCAGATTCACACTTCGCTACTCCGGTCAATGCTACTGAAGACGCGCAAAATCATCTTCTTCATATAGAACTGGGCTCGAGCCCCACCCCTCGAATACCCGCTCCCTCATAAGAATTAGCCACTAATTTGAGCGCTACAATGTGGACTTTGCATTGATCCTCCCCCATGAACGCGCTGTGCGAAGGTGCAAACCACTTCGGCAAACTGTACTGCCAATATCTTAGGTCCCTCCTTAGCAGGAATCATCGGCAAAAGCTTGCAGGTTTCAGCCATAAATCCGGTGCCAGATGGCGAAATTGGCAGATCCATATGGATTTTTGAATTTGATTGCTACTCCACTTGTCCCCAACGAGGAAGCCTCCAGATACAGGAGTCTCTGTCGTTGCTACCGCAAGCGCAACATTAGTTTGATAATCATCTAATTTGGCGAAAAGGTTCAACTTTCAACGATCGTGGCGCTGCTCCTCTACGAAGCACGCTTCGAGGATCCCAACTTCAAAGCCTCCAAGGGAATTCTCGAACTAGATTCTTCGGTAGCAACGAATTCTTTAGCCTCCCTGCCGTGCATGTCCTTGAGATATTTTTGAGTACCTGGCCTCTGACTTCCCCAGTGAGGCTGAAACACAACGTCACAGGGATCATGCAGCATCTAAGTTCAAAAACCCATAGTCAAATAATGTCAGTGTCTCTTTATAAAGGGATGTCGGGGGTATATTTTCATTTTTTGATGATCCTCTTCCCTTCGCCAGCCTAGTGCGGTGTTTTCCTTATGGTGGCGGCTCAGGGGTTTTATCCCTATGTCTCTTCATATTGCACCAGAGCCATCGCCCATGCCATAATTTCTATTACTTTAAAGGTAGAAGGAGAAGCTCTTATGAGACAAAGTTGGTCCATTGCGATGGCATTCGTCGGGCTCCTGGTAGGAGCCGGTTTCGCCACCGGGCGCGAGATGATGCAGTATTTCGTGTCCTTCGGAACCTTGGGCTTCGCCAATATCGCCGTAGCTGGTGTGGTCATCATCATTACTGGTGCAGTGATCATGCAGATCGGTAGCTACTTCCTCGCTGATGAGCATGGTCACGTGTTCAAGAATGTAGCGCACCCGAAGATTTCCTGGATTTTGGATGCTTCGGTCTCGGTCACCATGGCGGTGATGGGCGTGATCATGCTCGCCGGTGCCGGCTCCACCCTGGAGCAAAGTTTCGGGGTTCCCAGCGCGCTCGGCTCGGCGATTCTTGCAGTCATCGTCTATTTCATGTGTTTCCTGGATACCGAGCGGGTGTCGAATATTATTGCCGCGGTAACCCCTTTGATGGTTGTCGCGGTCATTTTGGTCTTTTTCTGGACCGTCTTTAATATTCCTGCTGACTTCAATATGGAGCAGGCCGATGAGGTGGCCCGTACTGCCCCATCCCCAGTGACACCATGGTGGTGGGCTGCGGTGAACCAGGCAGGCATGACCCTTTCTTGTGCGATTGGTATGTCCTTGGTGATTGGTGGCGCGCACACCCGCTTGCGCAGTGTAGCAATTGGCGGCATGATCGGTGGCGCCATCTTGACTCTGCTGATGATCTTGGAGACAGTCATCTTGTTCATCTACGTTGATGAGGCCATTGATGCTGATGTTCCGATGGCGGCAGTTGTCGACCATATCAACCCTTATGCAGGCACTATTTTGTCGATCCTGATTCTGATCATGATCTTCAATACGGCCTTAGGTGATGTCTACGCTTTCTCCAAGCGTGTGAACGTGGCTGTCCCTACCCCACCCGCAGTGAATTTGGCCGTGATTCTGGTCATCAGCTGGTGCATTGCGCAGGTTGGCTTCACTAGTTTGGTCGAGTTCATCTTCCCGATCTTGGGCTACATGGGTATGACTATTGGCATTATCTTCGTGGCCTGGCGTATCCGTTGGTCACGCTTGTTCAAGGGAGAAGAGGAGCGTCGTGAGACCATTCGTGAGCTCACCCGTATCCATATCCACCCCGAGACTTATGTGGATAACTCCCTGGAGCTGGAGCACGAGTTGAACCTGTCGAAGGCAGATAATGAAAAGCTCCTCCACACCGTGGTGGAGGAGGAGCGGGGCAATCTCAATGAAGTTGATCCCAAGGAATATGAGGCAGACTAAGACTCTTGCTGCTGGCTGCGTTGCCAGCGGATCCCGGCCTCAAGGAAGATATCTAAATCCCCATTGAGAACCCGGGAGGGGTCATTGACCTCCACATTAGTGCGTAGGTCTTTCACCATCTGGTATGGGTGCAGCACATAGGAGCGCATCTGATTTCCCCAAGAGGCATTACCACCCGCGCCGAGCGAATCCAGCTCGGCGCGTTCTTCTTGCCGCTTGCGCTCTAAAAGGCGGGCCTGCAACACGCGCATGGCCGAAGCCTTATTCTGGATTTGCGACTTCTCATTCTGACAAGTCACGACGATGCCCGTTGGGAGGTGAGTTAGACGCACTGCCGAGTCCGTGGTGTTCACAGATTGTCCACCAGGGCCCGAGGAGCGGAAAACATCGACCCGTACCTCAGAATCTGGCACCTCAATATGGTCGGTCTGTTCTACGAGGGGTAATACCTCAACTTCGGCGAAGGAGGTATGCCGGCGGGCGTTGCTATCAAAGGGGCTAATACGCACGAGGCGGTGGGTCCCCTGCTCCACGCTTAATTGACCATACATATATTCGTCGTGCACCTGAAAGGTAGCCGACTTAATGCCGGCTTCTTCTGCATAAGAGATGTCATAGATATCAACTCGATGCCCGTGCTTATCGGCCCAGCGCGTGTACATGCGAAATAGCATTTCGGCCCAGTCCGCGGCATCTACCCCGCCGGAACCGGCGCGCACCGTAATCACGGCCTCACGAGCATCATAGGGGCCCGACAGCATAGTTTGGACTTCTAGCGATTCAATGGCGTTTTGTAGTTCGGCAAACTCGGCATCGGCTAGCTCGACGCCTTCCCCTTCTTCAGCGGCCAGTTCATACATGATCGGTAGATCCTCGACCCGCTGCTGCAAATTAGTCAACCGTCGCAATTTTGCCTGTTTGGCCGAAAGTGCGGAAGTGACCTCCTGGGCGGTCGCCGGGTCATCCCATAGCCCGGGGTCGGCGGCCTTTGCTTCCAGTTCGCGAATATCCTGGGCCAGTTCCTCGGGGTTAATCACCGCGGCGATCGTGGTGAGGGTGGATTCCAGGGCAGTAATATCTGGGTGCATAATCTTCTACTTTAGCCCAAACGTAGGGCACAATAGGAGCTATGAATGCCGAATACCTCCAAGCCCTCCCGGCACTAGCGAAAACCTTCGCCCTCTCCTTTGAAGGCGCCGATGATGCCCGTTTAGCCCAGGCCCTTGTTTTCAATGCTGGCCGTCATGCCTGGCGCCTGCGCGAACTGGGCGTGAGTACGCAGCAGAAGACTTCTGTCAGTGATGTGGTTACTGAGGCTGATATAGCCGTCGAATCTTTTGTAACCCACGTACTCGAGCTGTTACGCCCAGATGATGGCATTGTGGCCGAGGAAGGCAATCATCGCTCCTCGAACTCCGGGCGCACCTGGGTGATCGACCCAATTGATGGCACCTACAACTATGCCGCAGGCAGTGATTATTGGTGCAGTGCGTTAGCGCTTGTTGAAGGAGAGAAGCCGATTGTCAGTGCAGTACATCGCCCGGCTATGGGCTACACCTGGGTTGGAGGGCGCGAGTTGGGAACGAAGAAGGATGACCAGGTTCTACCCCGACTCAGCGACACTCCATTGTCACAGACTTGTGTAGCCACCTACTTGCACCCCAGCTTTCTGCCCCAAGAGTCACATTTTGTCCCTTGGCAGCGCGCCGCATCTCAAGCTGCCACCATTCGTATGCTTGGCGCCGGTTCGGTGGACTTAGCCAGCGTTGCTGATGGCACGGTGGGTGCCTGGTTCCAGCACAGCGTGCCAGATTGGGATTGGCTGCCCGGGCGCTGCCTTATTGAGGGTGTGGGTGGCGTCGCGACCCAGGTGGAGGCGCGTGGGGTTATTTGGAGTGTGGCCGGAAATTCCCAGGCTGTTGCCGAGCTCACTGAACTGCTTCAAAACGACTAGACTTGGGGCCATTATGAGTACTTATGCTGATGACTTAGCCTTCGCCTTGGAGCTGGCTGAAGTAGCCGATGCCCTTACTTTGGAGCGTTTCGAGGCTGCTGATCTCCAAGTTGATTCCAAGCCTGATATGACCCCAGTTTCTGATGCCGATGTCGCCTGTGAACAGCGCCTGCGCGAACTCATTGGGCAAGCTCGCCCCATGGATGAGATCCTAGGAGAAGAATTCGGCGGGGCCGTAGAAATGCAAGGCCGTCAATGGATTATCGACCCAATTGATGGCACCAAGAACTTCGTGCGCGGCGTACCGGTATGGGCGACGTTGATTGCCTTGCTCGAAGATGGCAAACCAGTAGTTGGTGTCATCTCCGCCCCGGCCTTAGCCCGGCGGTGGTGGGCGGCGGCTGGTGGGGGTGCCTGGCGTAGCTTCCAGGGCAGCTCCCCGAAAAAATTGGGAGTCTCCCAGGTTAGCGACTTGCGCTCTGCTTCGGTGTCCTTCTCCTCACTCGAAGGCTGGGAGGCACGCGGCTTATTGGAAAATTTTGAGCGGCTGAGCGCGAATACCTGGCGCCTGCGTGGCTTTGGTGATTTTTGGAGCTATTGCATGGTAGCCGAGGGCACGGTTGATGTTGCAGCCGAGCCTGAAGTCTCTTTATGGGATTTGGCTGCCTTGAGCATTTTGGTTACCGAAGCCGGCGGAACTTTTACGTCGCTTGCAGGCGATCATGGTCCACACGGGGGCGATGCCTTAGCTACAAATGGCCTGCTTCATGAGCAGGTACGCCGGGTTCTTATGCCAGAGTAAAACCTGCAGGCAGATCTGCGAGGATCGCATCCATAGTAGTGATCACGGTGGGCTGGTGCACTGGGCCCTGCCAGGGGGTTACACATGAGAGACCTTGCCCGAGTAACCCACCGGAGATAAGTCCTACAAGGCGGCCATCGACAAGCACCGGGCCGCCGGAATCACCATGAGTGGCGCAGATTTGGGCCACGGTTGAATTTTTATCTAGGGCGAGCACTACCCCACAACTATAGCCACTACCTATACCTTGCTTGCATACTTGCTCGCCAGCTACGACGCCTCCACCAAGGTGGTTGACCGTGATCTGGTTGTAGGAGTTTGTTGGCAGGGCGCGAGTATTCAAGGTCACCACCGCATAGTCCAACTCATTATTGACCCGACTTATAGAGCCAATTTCCCCACTGAGGGTGGCATCTGCCGATACTACCGGGGTGCCTACGCCACCGCAGTGGCCGGCGGTCAGCGCAATGGGGTTACCTTGTTTGTCATAGCCGGCAGCGGCGATAGTGCAAAAAGAATCGCCCGCATAGACCGGGGTACCCGGCCCGATGAGGGCGTGGCCGCTGGCCTCAGCATCGAGTGCTTCCTGCGGTGCGGCTGGGGAGTTGAACCAGTTGCCGGTAGTGCGGCGCAACACGTCACCGGCGGACTGAGCCATGAGCTTATCGAGCGGATCACTCGACCACTGGTAGTTTGGATCGTTGTCGATGCCGGCGGCGTGCGCCACCGCTGCCCCACTGCAGGCTATGACGATGGTGGCTGCAGCGGCAGCAATGCGGCGTAGTTTCATGAAGGGCACTCCTCGATTGTGCAAAGCAGATGAGTATTTATTCTGCCGCAAAATCACAGAGTTGCCAAGAGCTAATCAATCTCAATCAAGGCCTGGCCACCCTGAACGGGGTCGCCCACGGCCACGTAGATCTCCTTAACGGTGCCTGCAGCTGGTGCCGTGATTTCGGTTTCCATCTTCATGGCCTCCAGAATCAGCAACACTTGGCCAGCTTCGATCTCTTCACCTTCGCTAACCAGCACCTTAAATACGGAGCCGGCTAGTGGCGCAACCACCGCATTTGCGGATACGCCCTGCACGCTGGCAGTGGCAGGTTCACTAGCAGTACTTGGAGCACTGCCGCCAAAGACGATGGAGCCGAGTTGGCGCTGCTCTTCTTCTACTTCTACTTCCACAGAATAGGCAATACCATTTACTGTGACATTCAGCTTCATTGATGTGGGTCCTTGCTGTTTTAGAGCTGGCTCGGGATGTGGTTCTGTACGCGCTGGCGTCCTTGGGCCGCCCAAGTGCGGTGCCGGCTATAGCGCACTGCCTTCACGCGGCCTTTATTGCCTAAGAAGGCGGAGACGGCTGCGGAAATCGCGATAATCACATCTTCCGGAATGGAGGCGTCGGAGCGGCGCCGCAATTCAGCGATTTCAGCTTCGGCGGCATCCAGGCGGGTGGCAAGCTGTGCAACCAGCTCACGCAACTCTTGCTCTTGCTCACTCATGGTTTCTTCTCCTTATACCGGGCCGAGGCCGTGCTTCTTGGCTGGGCGACTTACCCGCTTATTTGCCAGCAACTCTAAGGCATTTGCAATGTGCATGCGAGTATCGGCAGGATCAATGATGTCATCAACCAAGCCACGCGAGGCAGCCATATATGGGGTGGAGAAAGTCTCCTTGTAGAGCTGGATGAGCTCTGCCCGCTTGGCCTCTTGGTCTTCGGCGGCGGCGATTTCCTTGCGGAAGACCACATTGACAGCGCCATCAGCGCCCATCACGGCAATCTCCGCGGTGGGCCAGGCCAGTACACGATCTGCACCCAAGTCTTTGGAGCACATGGCCAAATGTGCTCCCCCATAAGACTTGCGCAGCTCCACGGTGATCTTTGGCACCGAGGCAGCGGAGTATGCGAAGAGCATCTTCGCGCCGTGCCGAATGATACCACCGTGTTCTTGGGCCACACCTGGCATAAAGCCGGGGACGTCGGCCAGCGTGACCAAGGGGATATTAAAGGCATTGCAGAAGCGAATGAACTGGCTACCCTTATCGGAGGAGTTAATATCCAGTACGCCAGACATCACATTGGGTTGGTTTGCGATGATACCCACGGTGCGCCCCACCACACGGGCGAAGCCGACCACCAAGTTCTGGGCATAGCCGGCCTGGACTTCGAGGAAATCTCCGCGGTCGACGATGCGAGTGATCACATCGCGGATGTCATAGCCCTTCTTGCCATCAACGGGCACAATATCGCGCAGCTCTGGGTCTGGTTCCACGATGGGGTCCGGGTCCACTACCGGGGGCTCTTCAGTGTTATTTTGCGGCAAGAAGCTCAGTAGCTTCTGGGCGATCAAGATGGCCTGTTCGTCGTCTTCAGCTACGAAGTGAATATTGCCAGCCTTTTGCATGTGGGCATCAGCACCACCTAAAGCTTCGGCGGTCACATCTTCGCCGGTAACCGACTTGATTACCCCGGGGCCGGTGATAAACATATTGGCCTGGCGGGTCTGGATGATGAAGTCAGTGAGTGCTGGAGAGTACGCTGCACCACCAGCACAAGGGCCGGCAATGATGGAGATCTGCGGGACTAGCCCGGAAAGCAGCACGTTTTGGTAGAAAACCTTACCGTATCCAGACAGGGAGTCGATGCCCTCTTGGACGCGTGCTCCGCCAGAGTCATTGATGAAAACGAAAGGTGTACCGGTGGTCGCTGAAGCTTCCATCATGGCAGCTACCTTATTGGATTGCATCTCACCAGCAGAACCGCCCATGACGGTGAAGTCTTGGGAAGCGATGTGCAGGGGGCGACCGAAGACAGCACCAGAGCCAGTGACTACGCCATCAGCAGGAGCCTCAGCTTTGTCCATGCCGAAGTGCGTGGTGCGATGCTTGGCGAACATACCGGTTTCGAAAAAAGTGCCTTCATCGACCAATGCGTCGATGCGTTCGCGGGCGGTCAGCTTGCCCTTCGAGTGTTGTTTTTCAATCTTGGACTCGCCCCCACCGAGTTCTACTTTTTGGCGGGCTTCAGCGAGTTGTTCCAGGCGCTCGGCCATTGAAGGTTCTTGAGCCATGTCCTAAATACTTCCTTCTTTGGGATTGCGGCGGCTTATTCGGCCGGCTCCACGTGAACGGTTTCGGTGCGGCCACCTACGGTGACCTTATAGGTGATTGGTTCAAGGACAGCCTCGTTCTCGCGCTTGGCGGCAGTCGAGGGGTCCTTGCCCACATTCTTTGGTCCCTCTGGGCGGGCCTTGAAGAAGCCTGGAGCCACACCTGGGAACAGTGCATTGGTAAGCACGTCTTCGTCGGTGCCGTTGAAGCCTTCCAGAGCCTTGGCATCCGTGACCAATTGATCCCATTCGGGTTCAAGCAGATCGGCGGGGCGGCAGGTAATTGGATCCTTCTTTGTTTGGGCCTGAGCTTGGGCGATCAGCTCTTGATTGCGTTCCCCAATGCACTCGCCGTAATAGCCGAGCATGAGGTCAGCGAATTCTGCGGTAAGCACCTTATAACGGCCCATGAGCACGTTGAACACCGCCTGAGCGCCAACGATCTGCGAGGATGGGGTCACCAGTGGTGGGTAGCCGGCATCCTTACGCACGCGTGGGACTTCTTCCATGACCTCATCGATGCGGTCGGCCGCCCCCTGAGCGGCCAGCTGGCTTTCCATATTGGACAGCATGCCGCCGGGGATCTGTGAGAGGAAGATATTGGTATCAACTAAGGTCTTGGACTCGAACTCCTTATAGCGCGGGCGCACCTTCTTGAAGTGATCCCGAATCTTAATGAGACGATCCATGTCTAGATCAGCGGTATAGTCAGTGCCCTCAAGCATTTCTGCCAGTGATTCTGTTGGGTTATGGCCTGGGCCTAGCGACATCGAAGAAATAGCAGTATCGACCACATCAGCGCCAGCCTCAATAGCCTTCATCAAGGTGACCAGGGTGACACCGGTAGTGGAGTGGCAGTGCACGTTGATTTGCACATCTTCACCGTAGGTTTCTTTGATGCCACGGATGATTTCATATGCCGGCTGCGGCTTGAGCAGTGCAGCCATGTCCTTCAGGGCGATGGACTTTGCACCCATATCCAACAAACGGCCGGCTTGCTGCACATAGCCTTCTACAGTGTGCAGCGGGGAGACGGTGTAACAGATCGTGCCCTGGGCATGCCCGCCAACCTTGGTGACCGCATTCATTGCGTGCTCTAAGTTGCGAGGATCATTGAGGGCATCGAAGACACGGAAGACATCCATACCATTTTCTTTGGATTTCTCCACGAACTTATCGACCACCATGTCTTCATAGTGACGATAACCGAGAAGGTTTTGGCCCCGCAGCAGCATTTGCAGGCGGGAGTTTGGCATCAATTCGCGAAAGGTACGCAGGCGCTCCCAGGGGTCTTCATTCAAGAACCGGATGCAGGCGTCATAGGTGGCGCCACCCCAGCATTCCACGGACCAAAAGCCGGCCTGATCGATATCCTCGCAGGCGCCGACCATATCTTCCATGGCAAGACGGGTGGCGAATAAACTTTGGTGCGCATCGCGCAGAGCGACTTCGGTCACTCCAATCTTTTTAGGGCTCATACTTCACAATCTAGGCCATAAAATTGTCGCATAGTGCCTGATTCATGTGAGAATGAGCACGATTCATGTCTGAATATGCCTTAATCACCGTTCAATGTGGGATTTTTCCGGGCACTACCTGCGAAAAATGCTTTTGCTTTTTAAGCCCTGTCCGATCGGACATTACGGGTGATTATCGCCACATATTTACGGAAAAACCACACCTTAATAGGCTCCCCAAAACTTAGCGTGCAATTGCCAAGAGCTAAGCCTAGCGCTACGCAACGGTAGACCTACCGGGCAGCTCTGGGCGAATTACCTTACCCATGGGATTGCGCGGAAACTTCTGCACAAAGTAAATATCGCGCGGCACATGGGCATCAGAGAGACGCTCACGCACAAGACCTGCGACATCGTCAGCGCTCAAGTCATCCTTGCTCAAGCCTTCTTCGCGGATGACATAGCAACGCAATGCCTGACCAAATTCATTGTCTTCCACGCCGTGCACGCAGACATCCTTGACACGCTCGTCATAAAGGAGGGAATCTTCCACCTCATTCGGGAAAATCTTCTCGCCGTACTGGGTGATCACGAGATCATCGGCACGACCCTTCACGTAGAGTTTGTCGCCTACCCGATAGCCCTTATCCCCCATGCGCAGCAGGCCATCGAGCAATGGAATCTCGATATCTGGGTCAGTATAGCCATCAAACATCGTGTAATCACCAACGTAGATCTCGCCAACTTCACCGTCGGATACATCATTCCCAGCAGAATCGACAATGCGCACCGCCGTGCCGGGACGAATGGTACCCGACAACGCTGGGTCAGCAACGAGTTCCCGAGCAGTGGAGATCGCAATAGCTGCGGATTCGGTACTGCCATAGAGGTTATGCAGCACGTTTCCAAATTTGGCGTGGATTTCATGCACCTCATAAGGAGTCAGCGGCGAGCCGGAAGACATGATAAATTCCAGACCATCAATCCTTTCGATGCCATGCTCATCCAAGTAGGAACACATTGCACGCAAACGGGAAGCCGCGCTAATCCACGCATTTACACCTTGATCTTGCATCACCTTGACAACCGCCGCCGCATCATATTTACGCTGAGTCACCACGGTGGATCCAGTGTGCAATGCCAGCACCAGGTTGCCCCAACCATAGAAGTGAAAGAGTACGCCGGTAAGCAGCACAGTCATATGCCGGCGCCAAGGCACAGAGGCAAAAACAGGTGCAGAGGATTGTAGCGAGGCCTTCGCACGTCGCACTACCCCTTTAGGCATGCCGGTAGTGCCAGAAGTCATCACCACATGCGCGCCCCATTTCGGACTCTTGGGTAGATTTTCTACGGCGCGCTCCACGCTTCCGCCAGGCAATGTAGCCTCGGCAATTAGATCCATCATCCGTGGCAGTTCTGCAGAAACTTCAGCACCATCTACTTCGAAACCGATGATGATATCGGAGTTTGCAATGGTTTCTTCGGTTAAGCGGTCCACAAAATCGGAATCGACAACAAGAGTGGAAGTGTCATGATATTCCATAATGCGCTGCACCTGAGCGCCCGAGCTATTGGCGTTGATCATGAAGATGTTGTAGCCCAGCAACTGACGCGCACACAGCGGGATGATGGCAGCACGGCTATTAAGCGCTAATACTGCAAGATTACTCCCCTCCACTATCCCCCGTGCTTGCATGGCATAGGCAAAACGAACTGTTTCTCCAAATAGTTCTGCATAGGTAAGTTGACCTAGGTCATCAACGATGGCTAACCGATTAGGATACTTGCGTGCACTGTTGACCAATGCACCCGTTTCAAAACCACCCCAACGGCGGATAGTCTTCAACGAATCTACGATGGAGCGCAAGCCATCACGGGGCTTAACGATCCCCACCTTGGGGGCAACTTGCACAAAAAGTCCAAGCTGACGCAGTGCAAGCTTCTTGGATACCCCATGGTTCTTAATTGGGTCCAGGGTATAATTACTCATTTGACCTTTTCTCCACCTATCAGATGTTCGGGACTTCGAGCAAATATACTATATATTTTTGCCAAACTAACAATTTAAGATTCTAGAATAGACGTCTAACAGCGAAAAATCCCCCATTACCCACTGCCCCCCCCCTACGAGACTGCATGAAGCGAGAAAACTCGAGAAGTGCGATCGCTACTTTAAAGGCAGCCCTGGCATATTCACTTATAACGCTTTACAAGACCCGGCCAGGCAAAGCGCGCCACAGCCTTCCCCGAAACAACAGCCACAACAAAATTTTGAAAATTTTCCATCAGCCCCAAGGTCTAGCCATCTGCGGCACAGAGAAACTCGAAGTCATCCACCACAGGCATAATCGCCGGTCACAGATGAACATATATACAGGTGGCAACAAATTTCGTAGATAAATCTACCCATCTCACTAATATAAGCTTCTACCCTTTCCGCTCGGCGCCCTATTGACCAGGCATGGCCGTCGTATACAGTAAATGCCATGTCCGAAATTGCACATTCAACCGGAAAGCGTTCCATCCAGGAAATCCTCCTCGATATCATCAGTGCTTTTGCCCGGTTCTACATGGCCTATATCTGGCTTGATGCTGGCATCAGCAAATTGGGCAATGAGATGACCTCTGCCCAGTCCATCCAAGGCTACGAAATCTTCACCGAAACCTGGTCCAATTATTTAGCCCAGCTCATCGCTCCCCTGGAGATCGCCGGCGGCTTACTGCTGCTCTTCGGCCTGTTCTTGCGCCACTCGAGCTGGGTCGCGGCCTTTGTTCTCGCACTATTCATGATCGGGATCGCCCAGGCATGGGCTCGCGGACTCAATATTGATTGCGGCTGCTTCGAGGCCTCAAACGAAGACGGCATCGGCATGGATTACGGCCGCACCCTTGTGCGCGATGCCTTCTTTATGCTGTTAACACTGTGGACTGCCTTGAGGCCATACCGCCGCTTCGCGCTCTATACACCCCGATAAAATTGGCCTACAATCGCCAATATCCATTTCGATCAACACTCACATAGAAAGTTACGATAGTGAGCAAGAAATCCAATGTGATCAACCCTAATGAAAACTCCCATGGTTTCATGTGGGCCATGATCACACTTATCGTCATCATCATCGCCGTAATCGGCTACATTGTTTGGGCCAACCGTGGTTCCGACTCCGAAAGCATCGCAACTGACTGGAACCAAGTTTCCACCAATGTCGAAGTCGAACTCGATGATGAGTCTGTGGTCATCACCAGTGAAAACACCAAGGACGACGCTACCGTTGTCGAGATCTACGAAGACTTCTCCTGCCAGCACTGTGCTGAACTGGCTACCGCAACAGATGCCGATATGCTTTCTGCCATCGAAGATGGTGACATCATTGTGCATATCCGCGATTTGAACTTCATGGACCGCGGCCAGACTGATGGCAACTCCAACCGCGTAGGCGCTTCCGCCTACGCCCTGGCCGCTGATGGCGATGCCAATGCCTACTGGAACCTGCGCGCCATGGCTCTGGAGGAACAAACCGAAGTTTATAACAACTTCGACCTCAATAAGCTGGCCGATGCTGCAGCCGAGTTCGGTGCTTCCGATGACGCTGTTAGCGCTATCCGTGACTTCAAGCACCAAGAGGAGTTCGCTGCCGACGCCGAGGCTAATGCAGACCGCCTAGAAGCCGCCATTGGCAGTGTTTCTTCCCCACACGTATTTATCAACGGCGAAGAGGTTGACTCCAGTGAGCTGCAGAACTGGGTCAGCATCGCCCGTGAGACGACTGGTGATTCCACTGCTGCTAGCTCCAGCGTCGAGTCTGCTTCCGAGACAGCTTCTTCCGCAGCCAGCAAAGCTTCCGAGACAGCTTCTTCCGCCATCGAAGAAGCTACCGATGCCGTGAGCTCTGCTGTAAGCTCCAACTAAGTCGCGCCGCGGGCACAAGCGCTCCACTCCCAAGCCACAATAGGCTTGGGAGTTCTTTTTTATGCCTACAAACTGCATGTTTGTCAAAGTGAGTATCGCTGTGTATGCTTATGCGAGTGCTGTTAATACAAAACAGTTACGGGGCTATGGCGCAGCTGGTAGCGCATCACACTGGCAGTGTGGGGGTCACGGGTTCGAATCCCGTTAGCTCCACTTCTAGGCTTTTTACCTTCACTGGTAAGAAGCCTTTTTTGTTTTTAATCTAGGATTTTCAGCCCCTTAACACTGCGACTGCTGCAATTTTTTGGGTGAGAATAGCCGCCAAGCATGGACCGAATGTAGACCACAGGCGGCGAACAGCAATTAGGCTACCCACCCTAGTGAATAATTTGCCAATACCCTGCGGCGACAAACAGCGTACAACATCATACTTCGAACAAATCAGTCAACGTCAGTCGACGGCTAAATATGTTACAAGAATGGTAGACCACGGTATCATTATTAAGTTTTCACTCCTCAAATCACTAAAACGTATCGTGTTTTTGCCACAAAATAAAAACCCAAAATTTTGACATTTCAGCCCAAAAATCGCATGTCAACATGTATTTAGATCATTCACATCATTACCAAAGGTAACACCACGGGATTGCCTTACGATATCGGTAATGGTTACCATGACCACGGGAAGACTTCTGCATTTGAAGGAGAGAGCAAATGCGGCTGTCGCTTTAATCCCGCGACTTTCAATTGAAAATGGAGACATCTATGGAAATTCATACCCGCCAATTTCCTAAGAGGGTCGGCAGCGTAGTTACTGCAGCCCTTTTGGTATTTGGACTTGGAACGCAGGCTATCCCCAATGCCAGCGCACAAACAGCCAACATTGTCGCCCTTGGTGATTCCTTGAGCGCGAATCCTAATAATCTTGAGTTGGCTGCCGCTAATAACCCAGAACTGCGGGAGCAATTAAATATCCCTCCAACAGCACCTGGGAAGTGCGTCAATGGCGCAGATAATTTCCCAATTCGACTCGGCCAGCAATTGGGCCTGCCGGTAGAAAATTACGCATGTGCCGGTGGCACCGTAGAAGTAGCTCCTGTAATGGGCACTAACCTGGAATTCCAGACCACTAATGCCATCGAGCAAGGTGCACTAAATGCGGATACGCGCGTTGTAACCATGACCTTTGGTTACAATGACTTCTACCAGGACCCTGATCGAGAAAAGCCAGTTGAACAGCGCAAGGCAGAAGCCAGCGCAGCTATGGAGGCTCAAGTACAACGCATCCGTGCTGCTGCGCCTAATGCCCGCATCATCATGGCCGGATACCCTGATCTGACCGATGGTCAGAACAATATCTGCCCTACCAATGTGCTTGGCCTGACTTCGCACATTTACAGTCCGTTCTTCACTTTCGCACAAAACGAGATCCAGGATTGGCAGCGCACCATCACCAGCCAATTGGGTATCACGTACTTGGATATGAAAGAGGAGATCAACGTCGCGAATAACAACAACGGTTGCAGCAACAACCCAGAGCGTTATTCCGCTGCCCTCATTGATAGTGCCGAACACCAGTTGTGGGGTCACCTCACCGCTAATGGCAACCAGTACTACGCCGACCGCATCCAGAGCGTTCTGTAAACACACTCCCTGAAGGCAGGACCCCATGAATATTGATACTTTGCTCTCCTTGGCGCCCCAGACTCCCCCATTTTTTGTCACGGGTGTATTGAACCTGAATGACTGGGCGACCCAACTTGCGAATACGGTCCCCTATCTGCAGTACTTCCTCTAATTCTGCAGGTCTTTCCTAAACACGGAGGTGTACCTCTAACCCTGGCCGTCCCGGAGACTCTCTCTGGGACGAGTTCACCATGTCTTGTACACCCCTACTAGCTTTATATAAGGCGGTTTTTTGCATGGGACAAAAAGTTCCAGGCCCCCAACCCTACCCGGTTCTCGGGACTCTTTATGAACTCAACCCTTTACGCTTCAAAGATGAGGCTTCTAAGGGCTCTGAAAGGTACGGCGAGTATTATCGCCATGTCTTCCCAGGTGAAGGCGCTGTAACCATGGTCGGCAGCTATCGGCTCGTCAATGAGCTTTCCGACCAAAAACGCTTTGATAAGCGTGTACATGCTTCCTTCCGGGAAATTCGCCAATTCGCCGGCAATGGTCTTTTTACCGCAGATACTGACAATCTTGATTGGCAAAAAGGTCACCGTATCTTGATGCCAGCTTTTAACCGTGTCGCTTTGGAGCGTATGTTCCGTGACATGGTGGATTGCGCCGATCAGCTGCTACTGAAGTGGTCCCGCCTGCCTGAAGGCGAGATTATTGATACCCAAGAAGACTTTACTCGAGTCACCTTGGATACCATTGCGTTGACTTCGTTTAGCTATCGCTTCAACTCTTTCTATTCTTCAGAGTTCCATCCATTCGTCAATGCTTTCCAGCGCAATCTAGAACTCACTGGTCCGCGCGCCTTGCTGCCTGATCTCTTCAAGAAGCTCTCCCAGCGCAGCTACGACTCCAATACCCAAACAGCAAAGAAGTTCGTGGATGAACTTATGGCTGATCGTCGCGCTAATCCATCCAAGCCCGGGGAAGAAGATCTCCTCGATGTGATGCTGAGCGCAATGGACGCGAAAACCAAAACTCCGCTGAGCGATGAAAATATTCGTGACCAGCTGTTGACCTTCTTGATTGCAGGTCACGAAACCACCTCTAGCTTGTTGGCTTTTGTGGTTTATCGTTTGCTGGAAAATCCAGAGGTTTTTGCGAAGGCACGTACCCATGTCGATGAGGTTCTCGGCGATCGCTTCCCTACCTATGATGACCTGCAGAAGCTCACCTATATTGATGAGATCATGTTCGAGACCCTGCGCTTGAACCCACCTGTGTGGGCCTATGCAGTACGGCCTCTAGAAAAGACCACCATCGGCAAGGATGACATGCACGAAGGCTATGAGGTGGATGTCTCCGACACAATCCTTATCCTTTTAGAGCGCCTGCACCGCGATCCCGCTGTCTGGAAAGACCCTGAAGCATTCCGTCCAGAGCGCTTCAACGTGGAAAACGGTGATGTAATCCCGCCAAATGCTTGGAAGCCCTTTGGCCATGGCCAGCGATCTTGTATCGGACGTGCTTTTGCGCTTCAAGAGGCGAAAATCATCATCTCACTCTTGGTACGCCATTTCGATGTAGCTTTCGCTGATGACTACGAGTTGGATACCTCCGGTAGTTTGGCGCAAAAGCCAAATAATTTCCGCATTACCATCACTCCACGTGTGGGTCATCCATATTTGAGCCCTGGAGCCGAGGTACTGCAGAATAAGATCGGCGATATCTTCGGATCAACCACTACTGCTGCCGCAACCACTGTGGAACCAAATGGCGAACACATCGACATTTATGTTGGCTCGAATGCTGGAATCTGTCGCAACCTTGGCCAAGAATTGGCAAATAAAGGCGCTTCCCAGGGTTTTGAATGCCAAGTCCGTGACCTCGATGATGCCGCTGCGAACTTGAATCCGGAACACCTCAACCTCATCGTGACCAGTTCCTACGAGGGCGAACCACCAGATAATGCCCAGGAGTTTGTCTCCTGGCTGACACATACTGATGCTGATCTCTCTAATATTCGCTATGGCGTCTTCGGTGTGGGCAATATCGAGTGGGTAGCCACCTACCAAAAGGTGCCCACACTCATTGATGATGCCTTAGCAGCTCGTGGAGGCCAGCGCCTCGTCGAACGGGGTGTTGGCGATGTGCATACTGATTACCTCAGCCCCTTCCAAGATTGGCAGGATCTGCTCTGGCCCGCAGTGGCTGCTGCGACCGGCGTGGAACTCAATGTTGGCGCAACTGGCTCTCAGCTCAGCGTAAGCACAAGCGAGGCGCCACGTACGCAGATGTTGAAGGCTGCGGATGCTCCTGGCTATTTGAACGCTGTCGTGCATTCGTGTCAGCGCGTCTCCCAAGATACTGCGGACATCAGCTCACAGAAGTACTCCATTAAGATTGGACTGCCTGCGGGAGCCACGTATGAGCTTGGTGACTACCTCGATGTATTGCCACAGAATTCTGCCGCCCAGGTGCAACGAGTACTTAACCGTTTCGGTCTTGCTGCAGATACTGCATTGACCTTGCATGATGCTCCTGAGCATCTGCCTGCTGAACAAGCTATCTCTGCTTGGGAACTGCTCACGAATTTCGTAGAGCTCGCCGGGGTTGCGGGCAAACGGCATATCCAATTGCTTGCCCAGAATTGTCCCTGCCCGCCTGAGGCTATGGCCTTAGAGCAGCTTGCTGCTGCCGACTACGACGTAGAGATCGCCGCTAAGCGCCGTAGCTTGCTGGATTTAGTGGAGGAATATCGCTCTGTTAATATCTCCTTCGCCGAGTTCTTAAGCGCGCTGCCGCCACTACTGCCACGTCGTTATTCGATTGCAAGTAGCCCGCAAGAAGATCCAAGCTGCGTGCAGTTAATCTTTTCACTAGTGCAAGGCCCTGCACGTAGTGGCCGCGGTGAATATGCCGGTGTAGCGACTTCCTGGATGGCGGGCTTAGAACCTGGTGCGCAGATCCACGTAGCTGTGGTGCCCGGCAAGCCAGAATTTCGCGGTGAAGCGGATCTGGATGTGCCGATGCTACTCATTGGTGCAGGTTCCGGTATTGCCCCATTACGAGCTTTCTTGATCGATCGCGGTATCACGGCAGCTGGTAACACGGCGGCTACAAGTCACTTGTACTACGGTTGCCGTGCTCCGGAGGTCGATCTCCTTTGCCAAGAGGAATTCACCCCTCTTGTCGAAACAAACGTGCTCGAGCAGCATATAGCTTTCTCGCGAGCGCCGGAGATCGTGAATGACACAGAAGTGCACTATGCCCCGCAATTGCTCTGGGAGCAGCGCGAACAAGTTCTACGACTTTTGGAAGATCCACGCGTACGTATTTTCGTGTGTGGCTCTGCCGGTGGTTTCGCCCAAGATACCCGCGCAGTGCTCGGCCAGATTGCGGCCCTGCACTATGGCATGGATGAAAGTGAAGCTGGCGCTGCCTTGCGCCGCTTCGAAAAAGATGACCAACGTTTAGCTACTGATTTCTTCAGCTAACCCCCCTACCCCTAAAGAAATAGGAGACCTGACTATGGCGAAGTATACGCTAAAGCCAGAAAACGACCTTAATACCCCGAAGTCCTATATTGCCCGCCAATCCCTCTTCTTCTTGCAGCAGCTGCGCAAGGCAAAAGTTCTGGAATTAGGTTCCCCGAAGGACATTATCCAGGACCAGAAGACTCAAAAGCGCTGGGGTGGCCTGGAAGGTGGCATTCTCGCCAATACTGCACGCCGACACCCCAACACCAAAGCCTTGATTGATGACAAGGGGCAGCTAACCTACCGCGAGCTCTTCGAGCAGACTGTGCGCCTGGCACATGGCCTACAGGAGCATGGCGTGCGCGATGGTGGCAACGTTGCAGTATTGGCACTGAACGGACGCGATGCCATTCTGCCACTGTGTGCCCGCCAGCTGCTGGGCTACAACAGCTTCATGATCAACGCCAACAGTTCTGGCCCACAAATCCAGCGCATCCTGGAATTCCACGAGATTCCTACTTTGATTGTTGATAGCAACTTCTACGATCGCCTCACCGATGAGACCAAGGCCAACACCGATATCATCATTGGCTTCGAAGAGGATGGGTTTAAAGCGGCTGACCATAATCTGCCGACTTTGCAGCGGCTCATCGACAAGGCGAATGTCCCAAGCTCTGCCTTCGAAGGTGGTCATGATTTCTTGCCAAAGAAGCCATCACTGTCTCAGCACGTTGTGATGACCTCCGGTACAACCGGCATGCCAAAGGGCGTTGTACGCCGCATGCTGAAGTCGAGCCAGGGCATTGCCCCTGCACTTGCTGCTTGGCCAATCCAGCGCGAGATGACCGTCCTGCTTACTGCCGTACTCTTCCACTTCTATGGTTGGGGCTTCATGATCATTTTGATGCTCAGTGGCTCGACCATCGTGACCCAGCGTCGTTTTGATCCAGCCCGAGTAGTCAAGGAGATCGAAGAGTACAAGATCACCGGTTGGGCTTCCGCTGCTTCTCGTCTGCGCCAGGTTTGCTCGTACTTGGATGAAGAGAACATCGATCATGTCAACGGCCTAGAGTTCATCGTGTGCTCCGGTTCCAAGATCATGCCTTATGAGGTTGAAAAAGTGAATCAGAAGTTCGGCCGCATCCTGACCAATGCTTATGGTTCTACCGAGACCTCCGTATTGGCAGCTTCCAACGCTGAGCAGTTGGCTGCAGATCCTACCTTGACCGGAATTGTCTACCCCGGTAACCGTGTGGAGATCATCGGTGAAGATGGCAAGCCAGTACCAGACGGCGAAGTCGGCGAGGTGTACACCGCCACCTACGACATGTACGCCGGCTACACCGACCCAAGCATCAATATCCCAACCATCGACGGCATGCACCGCATGGGCGATAAAGGCTATAAGAAGGGCAATAAGCTATGGGTTCTGGGACGTGCCGATGACCTCGTCATCACCCAATATGGTGAGAAGATCTTCCCAACTGAAATCGAAGATCTGCTGATCCGCGACGACCGCATTCATGATGTGCATGTCCACGGGGTGCAGGATCCAGAGTACGGGCAAGCGCTGCGTTGCTATATTATTCGTGCTGAAGGTGTCACCAAGGATGAGCTCAGCGCAGAAACGGTCAAGGACCTCGTGGCTCAAGAACTCTCTGAGGCCCATGCGCCACGCGATGTCTTCTTCGTCGAAGACTTCCCTCGAAACCCAATGGGTAAGGTTATTCGCCCTGAACTGCCAGGGCATTCCACAGTGGAATAACTCAACTAGTGTTTTAAAGGCCACTGCCATACTTTAAGGCATGACCAAAAGGGCTCGGAAAGTTTAATACTTTCCGAGCCCTTAATGATTAGGCTATGTGCCTGGTTACCCTATTGCAGTGCTTCGCTCACTAATTCTTGGGCTGCAGCTTGTACCTCACGCAGGTGCTCTGAGCCCTTGAAAGATTCCGCATAGATCTTATACTTATCTTCGGTCCCCGAAGGACGCGCTGCGAACCAGGCATTCTCCGTGGTGACCTTCAAACCACCGATTGCGGCCCCATTGCCCGGTGCACTCGTGAGCTTCGCAGTGATCGATTCACCAGCCAAGGTATCGGCCTGCACCTGATTTGGAGAAAGCGACTTTAAAATAGCTTTCTGCTCGCGATTTGCTGGGGCATCGGTACGGGCATACACCGGAGCACCATACTTATCCGCAAAGTGCGCGTAACGCTGTGATGGGGTCGTACCGGTAACAGCCAGCATCTCCGCGGCGAGTAGATCGAGGATCAATCCATCCTTATCAGTGGACCAAGCTGTGCCATCTTTGCGCAAGAAGGACGCGCCAGCCGATTCTTCACCGCCAAAGCCGATGGTGCCGTTGATCAACCCAGGCACGAACCATTTGAAGCCCACAGGCACTTCCCACAGCTCCCGACCAAGTTCCGCAACTACCCGGTCGATCATGGAAGAAGACACCAACGTCTTCCCTACTGCAATGCCACCAGGCCAGCCAGGACGATGCGAGTACAAGTAATCGATCGCCACGGTGAGATAGTGGTTGGGGTTCAGCAGGCCAGCATCCGGGGTAACAATGCCGTGCCGATCAGCATCGGCATCATTACCGGTAGCGAGATCATACTTATCACGGTTATGCACCAGAGATGCCATGGAATCCGGTGAGGAACAGTCCATGCGGATCTTGCCATCCGTGTCCAAGGTCATAAACCTCCAAGTGGCATCCACATGAGGGTTAACGACCTCGATATTAAGCCCATGGGCATCACCAATAGCGCCCCAATAATCTACCGAAGCTCCCCCCATGGGGTCTGCTCCGATACGAATACCGGCGTCACGAATTGCTGCGATATCGATGACATTGTCAAGATCGCCAATGTAGGAGTCTAGGTAGTTATAACGCTGGCAGCGCTCATCGAGTACACCACTCACACTAACGCGCGCCACACCTTGCAGGTTCGCTGCAAGCAATTCATTTGCCCGCTTGGCGATCCAATCAGTGGCATCAGTATCTGCGGGGCCACCATTTGGTGGATTGTATTTGAAGCCACCATCACGCGGAGGATTGTGCGAAGGGGTGATTACAATGCCATCGGCGCGCTTTGGATCCTTGGCATCCTTACCGCGATTCGCCTGCAAAATGGCGTGGGATACGGCAGGGGTTGGGGTATAACGGCCACGGTCATCGACCAATACTGTTACATCATTGGCGAGCAACACCTCCAAGGCCGAGAGCATCGCTGGCTCGCTGAGAGCATGGGTATCCCGGCCGATAAAAATAGGTCCATTGATACCTTGAGCTTTGCGATATTCCACAATTGCCTGGGTAATGGCCAGAATGTGGTTTTCGTTGAAGGCCCGATCGAAGGCAGACCCCCTATGCCCGGAGGTGCCGAAGGCGACCTTCTGATCAGGGTTTTCGGCATCCGGACGAAGTGTGTAGTAGGCGCTCACCAAAGAAGCGATATCAATGAGGTCACGCGGTTGCGCGAGTTGACCAGCGCGTTCTTGGGCCATAGGGGGATCCTTCCAACTAAGAAACAACTATGGCCCCATTCTAGCGCTGTACAAATACTTTAGGAGCTAATTGCCTCCAAAGGTGGGGTCTTCGCAGCCCGCTGTGACGGCAGCACCGCTGCTAGAACACCAATGAGTGCCGCGCCAACAAACAGTACGCCAATACTACTCCAGCTCACCACAACATCTTGCATGCCGGACTCGTCCAAGGAACGCAGGAACGACCAGCCAATAAGCAGGCCGGCGGCAACACCAACGAAGGCGCCATACAGTGCAATCTGAGTGGATTCTAGGAAGATCATGCGGCGAATCTGGCCCTGTTGCGTACCGATAGCGCGCAGCATGCCAATTTCTTGGCGCCGTTCAATCACATTCAGTGCCAAAGTATTGATGATGCCGAGAGCTGCGATCAAGACACTTAAGGCCAGCAGCCCGTAGAGGATATTCATCATCCGATCAATGAGCGCAGTAGCGATACCCGCATATTCATCCGAAGAATAGACATCAACCACAATGTAGTCGCGGACCGCATCCTCCAAAGAGCTGCGCAGCTGGGTATCGCTGATGCTGCCATCATTGGTGACATAGACGGCATAGGTGCTAATGCTGGCATTGACGAGCACAACTTCAGTTGGCTCATCGTCTTCCTCTAGCGGCTCAGAATCTTGAGTCAGGCGGATATTGTAGCTGGCAGGCTCAATATCCATATGCGAAACATCGTAATCGAGGCTTTGCGGCTGTTGCTCTTCCGTTTGAGGATCATCTTCAAAGACCACAACGGTTTCATCCACGTTGGCATCTGGATCATCCTGGGAACTCGAACCGGTCTGCGTGGAGGCGTCATTGGAAGTATTTTCTTCCGCTGAATCATCATCAGATTCAGCTACTTCTTCTCCCTCAGTAGCTTCGGGATCTTGTTCTTCTGCTTCCTCGGGGGCTTCTTCGGGGGTTTCCTCTGCAGGTTCCTCAGTTGTTTGGCCCTCACCTATACCAGTGGTAAATGTCGCACGCGAAATCACCATTGGCGTTAGCAACTGGGTCGAGCCAAAAGAACCAACGATTTCGACTTCACGCAGTTCGCTGCCGTCATAACCAAACATGGTCAGAGTATCGCCAATGTGCAAAGAGAAATCATTGAGGACATCTTGGCTCACCAGCAACTGACCAGGTTCACTGAGGGAAAAATCTCCTTCGACATCTTCAATATTAAAGACATCAGTTGGATTACCATCCATGGTCGAGATGGGGTAACGGAAGTTATTTTGCTGAGCTTGGGCGGCATCAGTACCGATGAGCACCCCAGGCCTACCGAAGCTCACTGATGCTCCCACCCCATCGACTTCGGCGACATCACTGAGCAAATTCAGCGGGATGGAAAGACTGCTATTCATCGGCGGAGCGATCACAAAATCTGCCTTCACTTCATCTTCGATCGCGGCCTCAACGCTGTTTTTCATACTTGCCGAGAGCATGCCGATAGAAGTGACCAAGGCAATGCCAATCGTCAAAGCAAACGCTGTCGTTGCTGTGCGACGCGGATTACGGTGTGAATTCGTTGCAGCTAAGTTTCCAACCGCCCCGAAAGGCTTGCCAACAATTTTTCCAATACCACCAACCAGTGGAATAGATAATGCCGGCGCAGCCAAGAAAATACCCAAGAACAACAGCAACGTGCCCAAGCCTACAAAGCTGGTGCGTTGCTCAGTGCTCGCCGAGGTAAGCAAAGCCCCGAGCAAACACAGCAGAATAGCTAGAGCGCTCAGGCTTGAACCGACAATGGTGCGGCCTTTGAGCGACGACTTGGTATTTGCCTCACCAGAACGCATCGCCTCAACCGGATGCACCTTAGCTGCGCGTTGGGCAGGGGTGTAGGCACTGATCATGGTCACAATCACGCCGAGGATGACCGGCACTACTACCGAGCCAAGGGAAAGGCCGAAGCCACCGGATGGCAGGTTCATGCCGCGAGCATTCATGATCCTAAAGATGAGTTGAACTAAGCCCACGCCAACAACAACACCAAGTAGCGAGCCAATGAGCCCGATGATAGCAGCCTCGCGCAGCACCGAGCGAGAGAGCTGCTTTTTCGATACTCCCAAGGCGCGCAGCAGTGCGAATTCCTTCATACGCTGGGCCACAATCATAGAGAAAGTATTCGCGATGATAAACACACCGACGAGAAGTGCCAGCAGACCAAAAGCGATAAGGAAGTAGCTGACAAAGCGCATGGCATCCGCAATTGCGGTGCTAATGTCTTCAGCATAATCTTTACCGGATTTCACCTCGAATCCGGGGTAATCGTCGGAAAGATCTGCGACCAACGAGGTACTCGTGCTATCCACGCCTTGTACTAAGACGGTTAAGAATTCACCATCGGTGTAATTATCGATGTAGGCCTGCTCATCCATGCGCAAGCCCAGCGACTGGCTGGCATCATCAACCTCGTAGACACCGGCAATAGTGACCTCGCGTTGACCTTGATCATCAACCAAAATCAGGGGGTCGCCAAGAGCGAGATCCGCAGAATCAAAGGTGTCGGCATCAACAGCGACTTGATCGTCGCCCTGCGGAGCCGCGCCATCGAGGAGTGTAGCGGCCGTGGGTACTGGATTATCAGAATCTTTCGCATCTACCCACGCCTGCAGGTTGCCACTGGCCGAGCTACCGGGAAGTCGTTCCCGATTGCCATCAGCAACCACCACAGAAGTGGAATCCTCGAGTGCAACGCTGGCGACATCATCGCGCTCGCGCAAGCTCTGCAAGGAATCCTGGGTGATATACTCCTCACCTGCTGTGACTACGGCATCTGCTTCACCGATAGTAGCGTTGAGCAGATTATCGTAGGTCTGACTCAGCGAACGGGTAAACATTAATGAGCCCGCCACAAACGAGGTACCCAAGATCACTGCCAGGATAGTCAACCCCAGGCGAAGTTTATTAGCTTTCAGTGAGCGCCAGCTAATACTGCGCATCACGCGATGATCATCATTGGTACTGATCTCTGGAGTTGCAGTGGGTGCAGCGGGCATTGGCTGCCCCGGGGCGGCATCATAACCGCCTTGGGAAGAAACTGGTGTACGCATCTATACCCTTTTCTCAATTTCTGCCATCATTTCCAGCACTGCCTCGCTGGTAGGATCACGTAATTCAGCAATGATATGGCCGTCGGCAAGGAAGATTACACGGTCTGCATACGAGGCTGCCTTGGGGTCGTGGGTAACGATGACAACAGTCTGCTGGAATTCATTGACCGCGCTGCGCAGAATTTGTAGTACCTCCCGTGAACTATTCGAGTCCAGGTTGCCGGTGGGCTCATCGCCAAAGATGATCTCAGGACGCGATACCAAAGCGCGGGCGCAAGCTACGCGCTGCTGCTGCCCGCCTGAAAGTTCGGCGGGGCGGTGCTCAAGACGGTCGGCGATGCCAAGGCGGCGAACAACCTCATTGAACCAGGCTTCCTCCACCTGCTTACCAGCCACATCACTCGGCAAGGTGATATTCTCTCGCGCGGTGAGCGTTGGCACTAAGTTGAAGGACTGGAAGATGAAGCCCAAACGATCGCGACGCAATGCTGTGATCTGCTTATCCGTAAGCCCGGTGAGGTTTACATCGCCTAAATAGGCATTACCTTCGCTGGCGCGATCCAAACCCGCCATGCAGTGCATGAGTGTGGACTTACCCGAACCGGATGGGCCCATAATGGCAGTGAACTCACGTTGGTTCAAAGACAGATTGATACCGCGTAAGGCGACAACCTGCGCATCACCTTCCCCATAGATCTTGGAAAGATGCTCAGCACGGGCGGCGACAGCGGAAGGGAAAACTTGAGCTGCGCCCGGAAAACCACCGCCTGGGTAGGAGGCTGCAGCCTGGTATCCGGCTACGCCAGGAGCTTCATTTGGTGCTGTCGAGTTGCCAGCCACCCCAAAATCAGGCATACCGGGGCCTGCAAACTCGCTAGCACCTGGCTGAACCCTGCTTGGTGGCCCAAAGGAGGGCTCTGCAGCTGGTGAACTAGGTTGCCCACTGCCTGCATAATTCGTGGCTGGGCTCCCACTTGACTGCGGGGCACTACCAGGCCATTGTGGAAAACGGGGGGCATTTTGCGTTTGTTGCGCACCAAATGGGTTGTGGCCCTCAGGTTGCTGGTGCGGTTGCAAGCCTTGCGGCTGTGCATCTGGCATTGCAGGTGGTTGCTGAGTAAAGCCTTGCCCATATCCCACAGGAGGTGCAAAGGGAGCAGTACGTTCGCCTGGGACATCCGTTGGATAAGGGAATTGATACCCGGCCGATCCTTGAACACCGTTTGGATATTGGGTATCAGCAGGCTGATTCCCGCCGTTGTTGGCCCCGCTCGCGCCTCGAACGTTCTCAGCTTGCTGCGAATACGTGGGCTGGGATGGCGAGTATTGGGAGCCTGGATACGGTGGCTGCATTACGTTCCCTTCAGACCGTTGGTTGACCTAACTTTTTCTAGGATACACGGTCAAACAGCAAATCATGAGGATTCTTTTCTACAAAAAACGAAGTCACAGAAGAAACGTTTACCAGCGAAATTACTTAGTTGCGGTGGAAAATGAAAGGATGACAACAATTGAGTCTTTGCCACCAGTCATTCCTAGTGAAACTTGAAAGAATGACGGACCAGAAGGATCAATGTCAACACTCAGCTTTAGAGCACACCTTAGCGAAAAAACCGCAAATACTAGAGCCACACAACTACGCTTATTCCACACTGCAGTTACACCAACAGAAATAGTTGATCCCCTTGGCATACTTGCCCGAAGAAATCGCGCCGCGATTATGGCAAGCCCGCAGTATGGACTCGTATCGGGTAGGCAGCAGCGAAATCGGCCTATTTCTTGGGTTCCTTGACCTGCGCATCAGGTTATGCGGCCGCGCGCAACAGTACAGATATGCGCGGTTACCCTTGTGATGTTTGACCTGTTGTTCCGGGCTACTGGGAAGATTGTAAAGATCATATGCGTATCTATGGAATTGTCCTAAGGCCTGAGGCATTTTTGATAGTGGCAGCGCCTCCCCCCCCCCACCAACAGGAACGATCGAGTCCCCGTACAAGATCGAGGATGATGATGGTACCAAATGCTCATTTACCCGGCATAGATTGTAATTCTCGTGCAGATTTTGAGGTGTGCCGGCAAATACTGCTGGAACCGTGAGGACATAAAATGAACTCGGGCCGCCCATAGCCACAGAGCCAGGATATGCACCGCAGCAGGCAAAACTTGCTATATACACATTTGAAAACCATACGAAAACGGCGCAGCCGAACACACTGGGCATTCGATTATGAGATGTTTGCAATGCACAGACTCCAACGCCCCATTGTGCTGCTTCTTCAATGGAGCGAGTATGAAAAAGAGCGCGAGCTTCCATGCCTATGAGAGCTTATCGTTAGTGAGTAGACATAGTGGGCGTATGAACTGAAACAGCCCGGAAACGGACGCCAAGATGATAGCAGTACACAGGCGATCCCGGAGGTAAATTAAAACACATCCAATTCACTGCCAAGCATCATGCCAATCACGCTCTTTGAGTTTATCTTTTAGACACTCGCCTTTATAAGCATGCTGTGATTACGTATGGCATCATTGTCATTTGTACGAAAGCCGATGTGACCCGTTATTGTTCGAAGCAGCCTAAACGCATCAGTTGCTGATGTTTTCCCACATCCATCGAGATGGAACTAAAAATAGAACCATTGCGACTTCACGAAGGACAGCACACCAGGTGCCAACAAAAGCCGAAACCAGATGAAAGAGTATAAATAGTACGAAAAACTGTCGTTCTCCAATTGGGCCTAAACATATCGTTAGTCACCAATAAAAGTAACCAAAATCCTGTGTATCCAAAGCAGAGCTCGTAGCAAGCTAAGTTGCCCTTTTCAATATGAAAAACCAAGATAACTGCAAACCGTTGCGGCTAAGAACGAATTAGTACTGGTATGAGGCTACGAACTAACTAAGGACGTACCACTAGCACGACTGCCAATACGGGCAGCGTAAGGAGCAGATAATAAAGCAGAAGCTGCCACAATTTTTTGGCCTGCCACAATACGTAGCAGTACCGGGCACAACTCGACCAAGTCGATAACGCACCACAGAACCCAGCGGTGATAAAAAGATAACTCATCGCGCCCAAGAAACCATTAATATGTGCGAGAAGAGAAACCAAAAAGAGGACGGAAGCAGCTACATTCACAATCCAAAGAGCGAGGGAGACCCGAACACGACTCTGGACCATTTGACGCAACGACCCGCCAACAAACGCTCCGAGAAAAACTGCAAGTAGATTCACGCTGCTGACTCCCACCGAGCGTCAGGAAAATAGTGTTGGCGTACCCACTCCCCAAAGGCATAACAGGCTATAAAAATTGGCCCTAAGATCAGTACCGCGCAGACAATGAGCCATAGTGGTTGACTTAGTAGACCAACGACGATAATAAAACTACTAAAACTGGTGAAGCCGCCAAGAAAGCCAGTGCCCCAGAATAATGCTGGCCGCCAATAACCCATAGCTAGACAACCAAGAGCATTGGTGAAAAACATGGTTGTAAAAGCATCGAATTGTAATCCAAGTAAAAAGCGCAGTGCTGCGCCGAAAGCGGCGCCCACGCCGACGATAATGCTTGGAGGATAGATTTCTCTCACTCAACAATCATACGTTGTGTTGTGTGTGGTGATATACCCCCCCACACACAACCGCACTCTCCTGGCCGCAC